>JACKOV010000020.1 GCA_024234075.1 Nevskiaceae bacterium | reverse complement strand
GCGGGCGCGCCCAGGATGAACTGCTCGCGCACCTCGGGCCCGACCTCGAAGTGCGTCGGCCCGATCGCCGGCCCGAGCCAGGCCAGCAGGCGTGACGGCGCCACGCCGAGCGCCGCGACCGTGTTCTCCAGCACGCCGGCAGCGAGGCCGCGCCACCCCGCGTGCGCGGCGCCGACGACGGTCCCTGCACGATCGCAGAACAACACCGGCAGGCAATCGGCCACCATGATGGCCAGCACCGTGCCGGCCCGGTGGGTCATGGCCGCATCGGCCACCGGAGGCGCTGCAACGAGCCCCTCCCCGGCAGCGCGGGCCGCAACCTCATCGGCATCCCGGTCGTCATGGACCACCGTGCCATGCACCTGCTCGAGCCAGCGAGGCTCGGCTGGCAGCGCCAGCGCGGCACACAGTCGACGGCGGTTCTCGCCCACCGCCGCCGGATCGTCACCGACATGGCCGCCGAGATTCAGGCTCGCCCAGGGCGCGGCACTGACCCCGCCACTGCGCAAGGCGAACGCCGCCCGGACCACCGCCGGGGCTGGCCAGTCGGGAACGAGGAACGCGGGCTGGGCCGTCGACAGCGGCATCACCGGATTCGCCCGATCCGCCGGATTCACCGGGGAACCCCGCGCCGCCGCGGTGCCAGAGCCTCGCGCTGCGCCGGCGCAGCCTGTTCGAGCGCCGCGAGCAAGGCCACGAAGTCCGCCGGCAACGGCGCTTCGAACGTTTGCATGGCACCGCTGCGCGGGTGCTCGAACTCAAGCCGCGCGGCATGCAGCGCCTGGCGCTGGAATCCGGCCAGTGCCGCGAGCAACTCCGGCGTCGCCCCGGGCGGCAGGCGGCGCCGGCCGCCGTAAGTCGGATCGCCGAGCAGCGGATAGCCGATATGCGCCAGATGCACCCGGATCTGGTGAGTCCGGCCAGTCTCGAGCTGCACCCGCAGCAAGGTATGCGCCGGGAAGCGCCGCTCGATGCGATAGTGGGTCACGGCGGCACGCCCGTCGGGCCGCACCGCCATCCGGGTCCGCTGGCTGCGGTGGCGACCGATCGGCTGGTCGATCGTACCGCCGCCGGTCAGCACGCCGACGCAGAGCGCGAGATATTCGCGGTGCACCTCGCGCGCGGCCAGCGCCGCCGACAGCGCCGCCTGCGCCGCCGGCGTGCGCGCGACCACCAGCAGGCCGCTGGTGTCCTTGTCTAGCCGGTGGACGATGCCGGCACGCGGCACGCGCGCCAGCTGCGGATCGAGCGCCAGCAACGCGTTCTGCAGCGTGCCATGACGCACGCCGGCGCCCGGGTGAACTACCAGCCCGGCCGGCTTGTCGAACACGAACAGGTCTGGGTCCCGATGCACCAGCCGCAGCGGTACCGCCGGTTCGCCGGGCTCGACCGAGCCGTCCGGCTCGTACTCGGGCTCGAGCACCAGCTGCTCGCCGCCGAGCAGACGGTCCCGGCGCCCGAGCGCGCGGTCGCCGACCCGCACCCGGCCAGTCTCAAGCCAGTGCTGCAGCCGCGAACGCGAGTACTGCGGCAGCAACTGCGCCAGCGCCAGGTCGAGCCGCCGGCCCTCAAGGCCGGGCGGCACGTCGATCACGATGCGCGGCGAGGACGAGACTGCCGTCGTACCCTCCGGGGCATCGGTTCGAGGCTGTGCTGGGGAATTCATGGAGTCCGCTATAATGCCGCGCATGACGCCGTCGCTCGACCTTTCCACGCCGGCCCGGCGTTCCCGCCACGCCCCGCGCGCCCAGGCCCTGGCCCTCCCGCCCTCCTCCATGCCGTGGCGGGTGCGGCGACCGCACTCGCGCTCGCACCGATTGCTGCTGCCATGGGCCGCCTTGCTGCTGGCCCTGGCGGTGCTGCTGCTCAGCGGCTGCCGCACCAACCGCGAAGCCGACATGCTGCAAAGCAACCCGGAGGTCATCTACGAGCGCGCCCAGAAGAGCCTGAACCAGCAGGACTACAACAACGCCATCCGGCTCTACGAAGCCCTGAATGCACGCTACCCGTTCGCCGCGGAGTCACGCCAGGCACGCCTCGACCTGATCTACGCCTACTACAAGGCGCGCGAGTCCGAGTCGGCGCTCGATGCCGCCGACACCTTCATCCGCGAGAACCCCACCCACCCGCGGGTCGACTACGCCTGGTACATCAAGGGCCTGGTCGACTTCGAACGCTTGCCGAACTTCCTCGAGCGCTGGCTCAAGGTCGATCTGAACGAGCGCCCGCCGCAGACGGCACGCAAGGCCTTCGCCTCGTTTCGCAAAGTGGTCGAGGACTACCCGAAAAGCGAATACGCGCACGACGCCCGACGACGCATGATCCACCTGCGCAACCGGCTCGCCGACTACCAGCTGTACGTCGCCCGCTACTACATGAAGCGCGGCGCCTGGGTGGCCGCGGCGCAGCGCGCCAAGGAGACGATCGAACAGTACGACGGCGCTCCGGCCGCGCGCGATGCGCTGGAAATCATGGTGCAGGCCTACGAGAACCTCGGCATGAAGGAACTCGCCGACCAGACCCGCCAGGTCTATGCGGCCAACTACGGCGGCGACCAGCAGAAGGTCGTGCCTTACAAGCGGCCTTGGTGGAAGCTCTGGGGCTGAGCCCTGGGGAGTTGAACCCGACGAACAACGCAACACCTCCCACCATCGCCGATGGTGGAATCAGCTGCGACGCCAGAATCTCACCGACTTGCACGGGAGCGGGTCGGTCGTGCTTTACCGGCTCCAGGGTGGCGCCGCGTCGGAGTCGATTCCGTAGCGCTGCAACGCCGCCGCCACCACTTCGGCGCCGACCGCACCGCGCCGCTGCACAGCACGCAACGCGGCGAGCACCACATGCTGGCGATCGACCTCGAAAAACCGGCGCAGCGCCGTGCGCGTGTCGCTGCGACCGAAACCATCGGTGCCCAGTGCCGTGAACGGCACGGCGACATAGGGTGCGATCAGTTGCGGCCAGGCCGCCACATAATCGGTGGCGGCCACCACCGGAACCCCGCCATCGAGGCAGCGGGCGACATGGCTGCCGCGCGGTGGTGCTGTCGGATGCAAGCGGTTCCAGCGCTCCACCTCGCGCGCTTCGCGCGCCAGTTCGCTGAAGCTGGTGGCGCTCCAGACCTCGCAGGAGAGCTGCCAGTCCTTGGCCAGCATTTCCGCAGCGGCAATCACCTCGCGCAGTATGGTGCCCGAACCGATGAGCCGAACCGCAGGCGCACTCACGGGCTCTGCACCAACCCCAGCACCGATACCCGTGCCCGCAGCGGCACCGCCGCGGTCGGCATCACGGCCGGCATCGCCGCCGGCACCGTAGCTCGCATAGCGATACAACCCGCGGATCACGTCCTCCGCTGCCCCCTCGGGCAAGCTCGGCTGGGCGTAGTTCTCGTTCATCACCGTGACGTAGTAGAAAACGTCCACGCCTTGCTCGAGCATCTGCCGCGCACCGTGATCGACGATCACCGCAAGCTCGCCGGCGAACGCCGGATCGTAGGCGCGGCAGTTCGGCACCGTCGCCGCAACCAGCAGGCTCGAACCGTCCTGGTGCTGCAGGCCTTCGCCGCTCAGCGTGGTCCGGCCGGCTGTGGCGCCGAGCAGGAAGCCGCGAGCGCGCTGGTCCGCCGCGGCCCAGATCAGGTCGCCGACGCGCTGGAAGCCGAAGATCGAGTAGTAGATGTATATAGGCAGCATCGGCAGGCCGTGCACGCTGTACGCGGTCGCGGCCGCCGTCCAGGACGAGAGCGCACCGGCTTCGGTGATCCCCTCTTCCAGCAACTGACCGTCGCGCGCCTCCTTGTAGACCAGCATCGAGCCAGCGTCCTCGGGCTCGTAGCGCTGTCCAAGCGGCGAGTAGATGCCGATCTGGCGGAACAGGCTCGCCATGCCGAAGGTGCGCGCCTCGTCGGCGACGATCGGCACCAGCCGCGGCCCGAGCGTGCGATCGCGCAGCAGCGCCGTCAGCATCCGCACCAGGGCCATGGTGGTCGACATCTCCTTGCCGTCGGCCTGCAGCGCGAACTGTGCCCAGCCGGCGAGCGGCGGAACCGGCACCGGCGGCACCGTGCTGCGACGCTCCGGCATCGCACCGCCCAGCGCCGCACGACGGGCGCGCAGGTACTGCAGCTCGCGACTGTCCTCGGCCAGCCGCAGGAAGCGCAGCTGGGCGAGATCCTCGTCAGACAGCGGCAATTCGAAGCGGTTGCGGAATTCGCGCAGCGCCTCCTCGTCGAGCTTCTTCTGCTGGTGCGACACCATCCGCGACTCGCCGGCGCGGCCCATGCCATAGCCCTTCTTGGTCTTGGCGAGGATCACGGTCGGCTGGCCGCGATGGGCGCGCGCGGCGGCGAACGCGGCATAGAGCTTGCGCAGATCGTGACCGCCGCGCTTCAGCGCATCGATCTCCCGCGCCGACATGTGCGCCACGAGCTGCTGCAGCTCGGGCGCGAGCTTGAAGAAATGCTCCTGGTTGTAGACGCCATCGTTGGCGCCGAGCGTCTGGTATTGGCCATCGACGGTCGCCGCGAGCTGGCGCAGCAGCACATTGGACGCATCACGCGCGAACAGCGGATCCCAGTCCGAGCCCCACAA
>JACKOV010000019.1 GCA_024234075.1 Nevskiaceae bacterium | reverse complement strand
CCATCGACCGTTGCCGTCGTTTCGATATATTTACGACGATATAGCGACGCCGGTATTTGCCACGGAGCACCGCCATGGGTTTCACGCGCCTGCTGCTGTCCCTGCTGCTGATCGCCGCGCCGTACCGCGCAGCGGCCCAGCAGACCGAAACGCCCTTGGTCTATGCCGCGGCCTCGCTGACCGACGTGTTGCAGCAAGTCGCGGCGGACTATGCGCGCGACCGGCAGAAGCAGGTACGGCTGTCGTTTGGCAGTACCGCGACGCTGGCCCGGCAGATCGAAGCAGGCGCCCGCGCCGATCTGTTCATCGCCGCCGACGAGGAGTGGATGGACTACCTCGAGCAGCGCCACCTGTTGCGAAGCGGCAGCCGGACCTCGCTGCTCGGCAACCAGCTGGTGCTGATCGCACCGGCCTCCTCGAAGGTTGCGCTGTCGCTGCAGCGGGGCGTATCGCTCGAAGCGGCACTCGGCAAGCGCGGCCGGCTGGCCGTCGCCGACCCGGCCAGCGTACCTGCCGGCAAGTACGCCCGCGCGGCACTCGGCGCACTCGATGCCTGGCAAGCGGTGAAGTCCCGGATCGTAGCCGCCGACAACGTGCGCATGGCGCTGCTGTACGTGGCGCGCGGCGAAGCACCGCTCGGCATCGTCTACGCCACCGACGCCAAAGCCGAGCCGCGGGTACGGATCGTCGCGGAATTTCCACCCCGGACCCATCCTCCGATCGTCTACCCGGTCGCATTGACCGCGCGGGCGCAACCGGAAGCCGGCGCTTTTCTCGAGTATCTGGCCGGCCCCGCGGCGCGGGCCCGCTTCGCTGCAGCCGGCTTCACCGTGCTCGCCGGCGAACGCGCGCCCACGACCAGTGGGCGCGCGCACGAGCCTTGATCAGAACGCGAACTGCAGCTTGGCGTACAGCGTGCGTCCCGGCTCCGGCAGCCCGTCGGCCAGCACGTAGTTGCGATCCAGCAGATTGCGCCCGCCGATCGCCGCGGCGAACTGCGCGTTGAACCGGTACTGGGCCTGCAGATTGACCAGCGTATACGCCCCGACTTCGCGGTAGCCGCCGCCGGTCACGTCGCTCCAGCGGCTGTCGGCGAATTCCACGCTCGGCGTCAGCGACAAACCGAAAGGCGTCTCCCAGGTCGCGAACAGCAGACCCTGGTGGGTCGGCGTGCCCAGCGGACGCAGCGCCGGCTGCAGCGGATCGCGGATCCGCCTCTGCATCCAGGTGTAGTTGCCGCCGACCAGCAGCTGCTCGCCGACACGCAGCTCGCCGGACAGCTCCAGGCCGTAGTTCTCGCCGTCGCCGACGTTCTGCGCCTGCGTCAACTGGTTCGGCGGCGGTGCGACCACCACGGTCTGGATCATGTTGCTGACATCGGCGTAGAACGCCGCGACCGAAAAGCGGCCGCGCTCATCGAAGCGCCGCTCCCAGGTCAGGTCGAAGCTGGTGGCGCGCTCCGATTCGAGATCGGGATTGGGCACCGCCGAGCCGAAGCGCGTGCTGTAACGCTCGAACAAGGTCGGAAAGCGGGCACGCGACGACACGCTGGCACTGAGGCTGGCGTCGTCGGCATAGCGCCAGCTGACGGCCGCCTGGCCGTTCAGCGAATGGCTGCCGCCCACCGGATTCAGGTACATGCCCCGCGTCGCATTGAACTCCTCGGCAACGAGGATCTCGTTGCTGTCGTAGCTGATGCCGGCACGGATCTCCAGCGCATCGTTGACCGCATAGCTGTTTTCGACGGCGATCGACCAGGTTTCCTCGCGGGTCTTCTGCCGCGGCTCGACGTTGCGGAACGCGGCGCTGGTCGGGCGGTTGATATTGAACTCGACGTGCTGGTCGCGCCGGAAATGCGCCGACACGCGCGTGCTGCTGTTCGGCAGCAAAGGCAGGCCGACTTCGATGCTGCCACCGTAGCCGTCGTCGTCGTAGATGCTCTGGAAGCGCCCGTTCGCCGACTGGGTCGTGTAGGTCGCATCGTCCCAGGCATACAGCCCGTTCTCGAACTTGTTGTAGAAAAAACGCGTCTTCAGGTAGCCCTGCTCGCCGACCTGGGTGTTCGACAGCCAGTACAGGTTCTCGATGTCCCACCAGGGCCAGGTCCAGTAGCTGTTCGGCGGTACGGGTGGACTGTTGTTGACGTGCAGCGGCGCTTCCTTGCTGCCTTCCTGCTTGGTGTAGCTCAGCGAATACTCGTCGGTCTCGTTCGGCACATAGCCGAATTTGGCGTTGATGCGCGAATCCCGATTGGCCGAGCCGTTGCGGTCGCCGCCGTCCTCCATCGCAGTCGGACGGAAGTCGCTCGACAGCGGCCAGGAGTCGCGATCGAGATAGGCCCCGCTGAGCTGGGCATAGAAGCGCTCGGTTCGCGTCCCGATCCGCGCATAGCCGTTCCAGCCGTCGTAACCCGCGTCGCGGCCCAGCAAGGTGCCGAGCTGGACTTCCGACTCGAACGGCCGGGTCGGCTTGCGCGTCACCAGATTGATCGCGCCGCCCAGGCCGCCGGGGCCGTTGGTCACCGGCACGTAGCCTTTCTGGATCTGGATCTCGGCCAGGTCCGGCGTCAGGAAACGACCCATGTCGAGGCGGTTGTCGGCCGGCAGGTAGATCCTGACACCGTCGATGGTCAGCGGCACCTGCAACCGGCCGAAACCGCGTACGAAGATGTCGCGCTCGTTGCGGCGGCCATTGGTCTCCTGGGTCGCCGTGACACCCGGCACCAGCTTGATCGCCTGGTCCAGCGAGTTGGTGTCGAAGCGCCAGATTTCGTCCTTGTCGATGCTCGAGTCGCCGAAGCTCTCGTGGATCCGCGATGCCGTGACCGTGATCTGACCCAGCGTGAACACGTCGTCGGACACGCCTGCGGCAGATCCGGCCGCGCTGGCGACACCACTACCAATCAAACCCGCGAAATACGACACCATACGGACGCCTGCAGACCTGCGCATCGATGCTCACCTCGGTGGATTGCCGCGAGCCATCCCTGGATGCAGATGACTGCGATCCTTCATTATATACGTTTATATATAACGATATCGGTTGCGGACGCCAGCCACCGTGCAGCAGCGGCGGCTGCCCGTCCAGTGGCCGGTCTAGCGCCAGTCGCGACGGCGCAACGGGCGCATCAGATGGTGTTTGTGACCACGAACTCGACCTGGAGCGCAGTGCGCACCACCGACTCCGGAGCTTCAATGATGAGCGTGACCGCCGCTGCCGGGCTCGAAGGTCGGCGACTCCACCTTGAGCTCGACGCGTTGCTCACCGGCGTCGGCGAAGCGCAGCAGCAGCGGCACCGTCTCGCCCACGGCCAGCGGCCGCTTCAGTCCGGTCAACATCAGGTGGGTGCCGCCCGGAGCGAAGCGTACGGTGGCACCGGGCGGCAGAGACACGCGCTCGACACGACGCATCCGCATCATGCCGCCCTCTACGCGTGTCACGTGGATCTCAACCTGCGCGGCGAGCGGGCTGCTTGCGCCGATCAGCACATCGGCCTTTGCACCTTCGTTGACGAGCACCAGGTAACCGACACCGACCGAGACACCGGGCGCGGTCGCGCGCGACCACGGATGCTCGATCTTCAGTCCGGCGGCGCGGTACTCGTGCGCATCCGTCAGGTTCGGCCACAGCGACGACGCGCAGCCGAGCAGGGCCAAGGACATGGCGAGCAGCCAACGGAGGTGGCGCAGCGGGATGGCGATCAGCTCGAGCAGGTTGTACATCGGGCGACTCTCCACTTTCATTCGATGTCGGACTTCACTCAATATCGGCGCTGACCTTGAACCATAGCGTACGCCCCGGCTCGGCGACGCGAGTGGTCTGCGCGAAGCCCGAGATCATCGCTCCGGCGCGGCTCAGATGCTCGGCATACTCGCGGTCGAACAAGTTGTCGATGCCGGCGGCGACCAGCAGACCGTCGCGCGGCCGCCAGCCCGCATTCACTGACAGGATAGCGAAGCCCCCGGTCGGCCCGATGTCCTGGCCGACGATGCTGCCCTGACCAACGACATAGCGATCCTGCGCAGCGACCACACGCAGCAGCGCACCCAGGCTCCAGGCCGTACGCTCGTAGCCGAGGATCAGCCGCGCCTCGAGTGGCGGCATCTGCGCGAGCGGCGTGGCGTCGCTGCGATTCTCGCCGCGTATCCAGGCAAGCGAACCGCCGACCTTCCAGGCATCACCGAGTCGCACGCTGGCATCGGCTTCGGCGCCCCAGGTACGCGCATCGACATTGCGGACCACGGTGGTGCTGCGCATGCCCTTGCGATAGCCGTTCTGCAGCAGGATGTAGTCGTCGACGTCGCTGGCGAACGCCGACAGCGAAACCGACAGCCGGCTCGTCTGCCACAACAGCCCGGAGTCGAGCTGCGTGGTCTGCTCGGGGCGCGTGCCGAAGGCACTGAGGCCGTCGATCGCCTCGCGGCCATCGGCCAGCAGTTCCCAATAGTCGGGGAAGCGCTCGACGCGGCCGACGCCGAGGTAGACCGTCGCCGGCGGCGCGGCCAGCGTGCGCTCGTAGCGCAGGAAGCCGCCACTCAGCCGCGCGCCGCGCCGCGCCGCGGCCGTGGGGTTTGCGGCATTGGTCATGCCGATGCGCAAGGTCGCGCGCCGGTCGTGCGCCGTCCAGTCGTCGAACCGCAGGCCGCCGATCACGGCCTGGCGATCGTCGGCGCGCCAAGCGAGCTCGCCGTACAGGCTGTCACTGCGGAAGCGGCCATCCTCGATCCGTGCCATCGCCTCGTACGGCATCGTCGTCTCGTTCATGGTCGAACGCAGGGTATGGACGTTCTCCTGCCGCTCGAGACCGAAAGTGCCGGCAAGCGTCGCCGTCAATGCCAGCTCGACTTCAACCTTGGCGCCCGTGGTCCGGCGATCGGGGTTCGAAGCCGCGCGACCCGGCATCAGGGTCGTGGGCACGAAGTCGCGCAGGTTGTAGTTGTCCATGACGTGATCGACGTAGTTGTAGAACGCGCGCGCCTCGAGACGCCGCACGCGCGCCGACAGCTCGCGCCGCTCGAATCTCAGCCCGAGGTTGTCGCGCGCGAACTTCGCGCCGTCCATCGCGCGATCGGCGTAAGCGGCTTCGCCGTCGCTGAGCGCGCCGCTGAACTCGATGCGCGTCCGCTCGTCGGGTGTCCAGCCGAGCAGCCCATTCGTACTCCAGCGCAAGTAGTCGGCGTGGATATCGCGGCCACCACCGTCCGCATAGTCCTGCGCCTGCGCGTGCGTGCCGGAGAGCCGGGCGTAGCCGCGCGGCGAGCCGAGCTCCAGATCGGCGACGAGGTCCTTGCGGCCGAAGCTGCCGGCCAGCACGCTGCCGTGGGCGGCGAAGGCCGCGGACTCGTAGCGAGGCGCAGCACGCTCGAACGACACCGCAGCCGCGGAGTTGCCTGCACCGCGCAGCACCGTCTGCGGCCCCTTGACGACGACGATGCGGTCGTAGACCTCCGGGAAGACGTAGGCGGTCGGCGGATCCATGCGCATGCCGCAGCCGCCGAGCAGCTGCTCGCCGTCGATCTGCACGTTGACGCGCGAGGCGGCCATGCCGCGGAACACCGGATCGCCATCCGTGCCGCCCTTGCGGATCACGGCGAAGCCGGGAACGGTCTTGAGGTAATCGGCACCGTCGTGCGCCGGTACGGGCTGGCGTGGCGCCTTCGCATCGACCGTGATCACCAGCGGCGCAAGCATGCGCGACGCTGTGACGACGATCTCGCGCAATTCGTGCTCGTCGGGCGGCGGTGCGGCCCAGGCCGCGCCAGCCACGACGCTCAGCGACGCGAGCGACAGCAGGTGCGCCGGAAAGAAGGACTTCGACATGACAAACTCCCCAGGGCCACGCGCCGCCAGCGGGCAACGGTGGAACACCTGCCCGCCGCGCTGCGACGCGGCGCTATATCAAACGATGGTGGGACGCCTCGCGGCGCCGTGGGTCAGGCGGGGAGCTGGACGGGAGGCGCACGAGGTGACTGAGCGCGCCGGATCGCGGCCACGAAATTCCGGGCAGTACCGCGCTCGACGATCTGCATCACGGATGCGGCTGCCCGACGCAGCGGAGCCGCCGCGGGAGCCAGCGCCGCGCCCGCGGCCAGCGCGAACGGGCAGACCGGGTCGACCTGCGCGGAACCATCAGACGGCTCGGCGGGCTCGCCAGACCCGGGCAGCGACAGGGTCTGCAGGCCATGGACCGTGCACAACTGGACTTCGAATCCATGGCCGATGTCGCCCGCCACCATGACACCGGCCGGCATCATGGCGCGCAGACCGAGTGCGACGCACAACAGTGCGCGCAGCAGCGGATTGCGAACGAGATTCCGCAACGGACTCATGACGCTCGGAGCTTAAGTGGGGCGCCCTCTCGCCGGCAAGCTGTGGACTCTGCGGATACGATCGCCGCCGTGGCCTGTCGCGAGGCCGATCCGGCATCCAGACTCCAGCAGCATGTGACGCCGTTCACGCGGTTGATCCAGCTGGTGGGGCAGGCATCGCGTCTGTGACCCAGGACGCGCCCGTCTCGCGCAGGGTGCACTAGTCTTCTGCGATGGTCACCGCACGCCGGCACCGCCGGCGTGATCACCGTGATCAGGCCTGTCGAGGATCCACGCACCCGTGAGCGCTCCGCTACCCCTGATCCGCGTACTCGTGGTCGACGAGGCGAGCGATTCGCGGCAAGGCTGGCGGGCGGCGTTCGCGCCCACTCAGCGCAGCATCGACACGGAGTTCGCCCGCGACCGGCGCGAGGCCGCGGCGGCGATGCGGCGCGCGACACAGCGCGGTCGCCCTTTCGACACCATTTTTCTGGATCTGTCGTCCGCCTCCGGCACCGCGACCCTAGGGGCAGCCCGCGAGCTGGTGCAGCTCGATCCGGATGCCGATGTCGTGCTGTGCGCAGACGTCGACGATCTCGACCCCGACACACTGGCCGCCGACGACACCACACTCGAACGGGCATTCTTTCTGCAGAAGCCGTTCCATCCGCGGGAAATCCGCCAACTGGCTCGCGCCCTCGCCGCCAAGCGTGCCACCCAGGACGAGGTGCGCCGCCTGGCCTACTTCGATTCGCTGACCGGACTCGCCAACCGCGAGAACTTCCGCAGCCGGGTCGCAGCCGACCTGCGCCGCGCACCCGACACGGCCAGCGCCGCCGCGGTGCTGTTCCTCGACCTCAACGACTTCAAACGCATCAATGACACGCTCGGCCATACCGTCGGCGATGCCTTGCTCTGCCAGGTCGCCACACGACTGAACGCCGCGGTACGCGACACCGATCGCGTGGTGCAAAGTCAT
>JACKOV010000018.1 GCA_024234075.1 Nevskiaceae bacterium | reverse complement strand
TTGCCGACCCTCCCACGATGCCGGGCAGGGACCTAGAATCGGCCGTATGGACAAGCCTGGTTCGATCCACGCCCGGATTCGCGTCGACTTCACGGCGGGACCCTCGATCGGCCCCGGCAAGATCGCGCTGCTGGAACGGATCGATGCCTGCCGTTCCCTGTCGCAGGCCGCGCGCGAACTGGGGTTGAGCTATCGGCGCGGCTGGCTGCTGCTCGACGACCTCAACCATGCCTTCGAGCAGCCGGTGGTCGTCACCGCCGTTGGCGGCGTGCATGGCGGCGGCGCGCAATTGACCGAATTCGGCCATGCCTTGATCGCATGCTATCGCCGTGCGGCGGATGCGGCCGAGGCCGCCGCACAGCGCGAGTTTCGCGGCCTGCCGGCCCGTATCGAGGCGGCCGGCGGACGGGCCGCACGACGACGATCGCCCGGCGCCCGGGGAGGCGCTGCGGCGGCGGGAGGCTCGCTGCGACGGTCCTTGCAACGCTCGCTCAAGGGCGGTTAGCCCCCCGGCCCGATCGAACGTCATGGCCGCTTCCGCGGTTTCCCGATCCCTGTACGCCACGCCGCCGCGGCTGGCCCTGTCCGGTGCGATCGGCGCCGCCGTCTGCGCCCGTTGGCAGCGGTGCACCCTTGATCGTCGAAGCGGTGGAATATCTGCGGCCGCCGGCGCCACGCTATCCGGCCGCAGCCCGCCATGCACGCCACGAGGGCCTGGTGGAACTGCTGGTACGTATCGACGGCGACGGACTTGCGCGCGACATCCGCATCGAGAAGTCCAGTGGCAATGGCTCGCTCTACGCGGCTGGCATCGAAAGCGTGCGGGCGGGGCGGCGCGTTTCAAGCCGTATGAAGTCAACGGCGTGGCGCGCAGCGTGATCGTCGTGGCGCCGATCGAGTTCTCGTTGCGCCGGCGTTCCGCCAGGCGCTGAGCTGCGGTTCGCTCAGTCCAGACGCTTGCGGAAGCGCAGCATCGTGAGCGCGAGCGCAGCGACCAGGAAGATCCCGAGCTTCGCCGCCTGCCAGCCGAGGTCGTGGAGCGCTGCGCCACGCAGCACGATGCCGCGGATCATTTCGACGAAATGCGTCAGCGGCAGAACCTGCGCAAGCCAGCGCACGGCCGTCGGCATGCCATCGAACGGGAACACGAACCCCGACAGCAGGATCGACGGCAGCATAGTCACGAAGGCGAGCTGGAAGGCCTGGAACTGCGTCCGGGTGATCGTGGAGATCAGCAGTCCGAGCGTCAATGCCGCGGCAATGAACAGCGCTGCGGCGAGGTAGAGGTCACCAAGGCTGCCGTTGATCGGCACGTCGAAGAGCCAGGCTCCGACGATCAGCACCAAGGTCGTCTGCAGCAAGCCGATGAATACATACGGCAGCAGTTTGCCCACCATGAGCTCCCAGGATCGCACGGGCGTCGTGATCAGCAGCTCGAAGTTGCCGCGCTCGCGTTCGCGCACGATCGCGGCCGAGGTGAAGATGACCATCGTCATGTTGAGGATCACGCCGATCAGGGCCGGCACGATCTGCACGGCGGTGCGCCGTTCCGGGTTGTACGCGGTGCGCACGGCGAACGTTTCGGTCCGCAAGGCCTGCATGCCCTGGCGGGCTGGCGGAGGGGTAGCCGCCAAGGCTCTCGCGACCATGTCGGTCATCGGTTCGCTGCCATCGACGAGCAGCTGCACGGCGGCGCGGTCGTGCTGCAGGCGCCGGCGCTCGAAATCGGCCGGGATCACGACGCCGATCTGGATCTCGCCGGTATCCATGCGCCGGCGCAAGTCGGGCACGCTCGGGCTCGGGGCGAGCAGGCGTACCACGCCCGAGGCCTGCAGGTCGCCGATCAGGGCGCGCGAGCCGCTGGTCTGTGCGGCATCGACCACCGCACCGGGCAGGCCGCGTACGTCGAAGTTGATCGCGTAGCCGAACAGCAGCATCTGCATCAGCGGGATGCCGATGATCATCCCGAACGTCAGCCGGTCGCGCGACAGCTGGTGCAGCTCCTTGATCGTGACGGCAGCGATGCGGTTCAGCATGGTGGGGGCATCACCGTCATTGTGGCGGCGGCGAGGTTGCGGCGGTGCGAAAGCCGGTGGCGGCGACGAATACGTCCTCGAGGCTGGCGCGCACGATCTCCACCTGCGCGGCAACGCCCGCCTGCTCGAGCAGGCCGCGCAGCCTGGCATCGGCGGTCGGGGTGGCGGGATCGACCAGTGCGTGCAGGCGTGTGCCGAGCTGCGCGATGCTGAGCACCGCCGGGTCGCCGTCCAGCGCGCGGCGCGCGCCGACGGTGTCTGCGGCCTCGATCTCGACCACGATCGCGGGGATGTCCCGGATCAGCTGTTGCGGTGCGCCTTCGGCCACCAGATGCCCGCGATCGAGGATGGCCAGTCCGTGGCAGCGTTCTGCCTCGTCCATGAAATGCGTCGACACGAGGATCGTCGTGCCCTGGGTCACCAGCCGGAACAGGCTTTCCCAGAAATCGCGGCGGCTCTGCGGGTCGACCGCGCTGGTCGGCTCGTCGAGCAGCAGCAGTTCAGGCCGGTGCAGCGTGGCGGCGGCGAGTGCGAGGCGCTGTTTCTGGCCGCCGCTGAGGGTGACGGCCCGTTGCGTCGCGATGCTTCCGAGATCGTATTCGCGTGTGAGCTCGGCGATGCGCGCCGTCCGTTCGCGTGACCCGAAGCCGAAGATCCGCGCCATGAACTGCAGGTTCTCGATCACCGTGAGGTCGTCCCAGAGCGAGAACTTCTGGGTCATGTAGCCGAGCTTGGCGCGCATTCGCTCGGCATCCCGCGGCATCTGGTGGTCCAGCACGTCGACCTGGCCGGACGTCGGCACGAGCAAGCCGCAGAGCATGCGGATGGCCGTCGATTTGCCCGAGCCGTTCGGACCGAGAAAGCCGTAGATCTGCGTGCGCGGGATCGTGAGGTCGACGTGGTCGACTGCCACCACCGACCCGAACCGCCGGGTCAGTCCCTGCGCCACGATGGCCGGTGCCGTGCTCACGATCCGTGGCCGCTCAGTCGCCGCCGGCGGCCGCGACCTGCACGGGAATGCCCACCGGCAGGGCGGCGGCACGCGCCCCGTCGAGGTCGATTTCTGCGAGATAGCTGAGGTTACCGCGATCTTGCTGCGTGAGTGCGTAGTAGGGCGTGAACGTGGCTTCGCTCGCTACGTAGCGCACGGTGCCCGGCAGCGCACCGTCCACGCCATCGATCGTGACGTCGACCTTCCGGCCCGGCGTGAACCTGGCGCGCAGCGGTTCCGGCAGGTAGACACGCGCATAGGTCCTGTCGTCGGCGAGCATGATCACCAGCGGTGCCCCGTCGGGCGGCCGCTCGCCGAGTTTGTACGGCAGCGCTTCGATGCGGCCGGCGCGCGGTGCCCGTACGAGATAGCGAGCCGCTGAGGCTTCGAGCCCTGCAAGTGCGGCGCGCTGCTGCTCGACCATCGCACGGGCTTGCTCGAGCTGCTCGACGCGCGTGCCTTCGCGCAGCAGCTTGAGCGCGGCGACAGCCTGGTCGCGGGTTGCACGGGCCTGATCGCGTGCGGCGCGGGCGCGGTCGAGCTCGGAGGCACTCAGCAGCTTGCGCCCGACCAGCGATTCGACCCGGCTGAACTCCTGCTGCTGGGTGTGCAGGGTGCTCGCCGCGCCGGCCAGTGCGGCTTCGGCCTCGTCGATCTCGCGGGCACGCGGTCCGTGCTGCAGCTCCTGAAGCCGATGTTCGGCTGCCGCCAGCGCAGCCCTGGCCTGCACGATGCGCGGCTCCATGAGTCCGGCTTCCTGCCGCAGCAACAGTGCGCCCGCATCGACGTGTTCGCCTTCGTGCACGAGGGTCTCGATGAGGCGTTCGTTCGATTCGGCGACCAGCTCGAGGCGGTCGCGCTCGAGGGTGCCGAGTGCCTGCATTGATCCGGACTCGTTCGAGCAGGCCACCAGCATGAGCGTGCAGGCGGCTATCGCGATCCGCGAGTTCATCGATCCTGCCCTCCGGCGCCGAGCCCGCGCCGAAACACTTCGCTGGTATGTGCCGCCAGGCGTTCGAGTGCGTCACCCTCGACCGACAAGCCCAGCACGCGACTGGTGATCGGCAACGATACGAACGGAAAGACGCAAAGGCTGATGGCCGACACGGCGGCGAGCTGCGGGTCGACCTCCGTGCGCAGGCGCCCGCCGGCCTGCTCGTGCTGCAACACCTCGACGAACAGTGGAGCGAGGCGGCCGGCGAACTGCTCGATGAACTGGCCGCGGAAATGCCCGCCCTCGGCCAGTACCTCCTGCACGATCAGCTGCGGCAGCCAGGGGTTCTCGGCCAGCATGCGCATGTAGACCCGGATCAGGGTCGCGATCGTCAGTTCACCGTCGGCTTTCTGCGAGCGCATCGTCTCGAGCGTGCTACGGAGCGGTTCCGTCACGTTCTCCAGCATCGCCTGATAGAGCCCGAGCTTGTCGCCGAAGTAGTAGCGGATCATCGCGGCGTTGGCGCCGGCTGCGGCGGCGATCTCGCGGATCGATACGGCGGCGAAGCCGCGCGCGAGGAACAGGCGCCGCGCGGCCGCGAGCAGTGCATCGCGCACATCGGCATCGCTGCGAGCCGGTCGGCCGCGGCTGCGCGGAGCCCGGGCGGTGCGCGGCCGGGGAGACGGTGCAGGCAGGCGACGTGCAGCAGCCATGCCGCATATTAATCAGTTGATTAATTATTCTGCAAGAGCTGCTGCCGATCCGCCACGGGTCGTTGCACATTGATTCCGAAGCAGTGTCCGCTGCGCAGGATGCGCTCGTCGAGGTAGTCGAGCGGACTGCCGCCGCGCAGGCCGGGACCTTTGACGGTGACGCCCGGCAGTCCGGCACCATCGAGCGGCAGGTTGGCGTCGAGCTGCAGTTCGCGGCGGCAACCACTGCCGATACTGCCGACGGAAGGGAGCCACACCCCGCAGCCCATCTTCCGGCAAAATTGCGCGGCCAAACCCGCCGAAGGGCTAGTGGGGCCACTGGGGCAGCCAGGCGGGGGATCGGGAGCGGAATGAATCAGCAGGCACCGTCGGCCTTCATCATGAAGCTGCTGGGCGAGGTGGCGGGATGACCGACTATCTGCAGATCATCGGTTACTCAAACCGCATCGAAGTTCGAAACCCCGGTCAATCTCCGAAGTCATTGGAGCACTTGGGCGAGCCAGGGTCGGTGCCGCGCAACCCGCGTATCGCCGCCGTGCTGCCCGATACCCGGTTTGCGGCGACCAAGGGCAGCGGCATCGCTGCAACTCGGCATTTGCGCCCATTGGCCAATGCCGGGGTGCTGGCCTATACGATGCCGGATATGCCCAACCATCTGCGCCAGGCATATCGCGCCGTGACCGGCATGGGCGAAACGACGCGAGCCTGCCACGCTGTCCGCAGGGGATCGTCGGGTCTCTCCGATTTGGATGGTTCCAGCTCCCTGGCTTAAAGGTTTATGCAAGACATCGTTTTCCCGTTCGTCGGCGGCCTCGGCCTGTTCCTGATCGGCATGATGCTGCTGTCGCAGGGCCTGGTGGCTTTCGGCGGCGGCGCGACCAAGCGGGCGCTGGCGCATTTCACCGGCACGCCCTCCAAGGCCTTCATTTCCGGCACGCTGGCCACCATGGCGGTCCAGTCCTCGACCGCGACCACGGTCACGCTGATCGGTTTCGTCAGTGCCGGCCTGATCAGCTTCTCGCAGGCGATCGGTGTGCTCATCGGCGCGAGTCTGGGCAACACCGCAACGGGCTGGATCGTCGCGAGCCTGGGGCTGAAGATCCAGCTCGGCTTCTACACGCTGCCGTTGATCGGCGGCGGGGCAATGCTCAAGCTGCTCGGCCGAGGCGGCTGGGCCGAACTGGGTCTGGCCATGGCCGGCTTCGGCATGCTGTTCCTGGGGCTGGATACGCTGCAGCAGGGCATGCAGGGCCTGGCTGGCGTATTCAACCTGGCGGCCTTGCCGGCGGGTGGATTCGCGGCCCCGATGATCACGATGCTGATCGGCCTCGCACTGACCGCGATCCTGCAGTCCTCGACGGCTGCCGTCGCCACCACCCTGACTGCGCTGCATACGCAGACCATCAACTTCGAGCAGGCGGCGGCTTTGGTGGTCGGTGCGGCGATCGGCACCACCTTGACCGGCGCGCTGGTGGCCATCGGTGGAACGATCTACGCCAAGCGGACCGCGCTGGCGTACATCCTGTTCAACGCGGTGGCGGGCTTCCTCGCCATCGTTCTGCTGCCGGTGTTTCTGCGCGCGATCGCCTGGCTGGATACCCACGCCGGCCTGGCGCCCGGTGCCACCAGTCTCGCGGCGTTCCATACGCTCTTCATCGCGGTGGGCGTGGTCCTGTTCCTGCCGTCCGTATCGCGGTTCGCGCGACTGGTCGAACGCCTTCTGCCCGAGCGGGGCGAGGTGGTCACGCAGCGGCTGGACGCTTCGCTACTGTCGATTCCGGCGGTGGCCCTGGAGGCTTCGCAACGGGTGCTGGAGCAGGTGATGTCGCGGCTGCTGGATGTCTATGCAGAGATGCTGTCCGGTTCGGGCGCCACCACCAACAACACGCATGAGACCCGGCTGCGGCAGACGACGCCATTGCTGAACGAGACCTACGATTTCGTCAGCCGCATCGTGATGCCGGCGGACGACGTCGTGGCCGGTGCCCAGCGCATCGCGCAGTTGCATGCGATCGATCATCTGCTGCGGTTCCGCACCCGTTTGTACGATCTCTCGCAGGCCGGCATCGATCTGGCCCAGCCAGGGTATGACTGGGCGCTGGAGAACATCCGGCAGATCCTGCAGTCGGCACAGCACGGGCTGCAGCAGGGGGATCTGCAGACGTATCTGGAGCCGCTGGAGTCGAACGCGATGCAGCTGTCGGGCCTGTCGCGCCAGGTGCGGCACGATCTGTTGAGAGAGACGGCCTCGGGTTCGGAGAGTTCGGCCGATGCGCTGCAGCGCACGGATACCTTCCGCTCGCTGGAGCGCATCGGCAACCACATCTGGCGTATTTGCCACTATCTCGTGCAGGGTCGCGCGACGCCGGATTCCCGTTCCCAGCCGGGGGTGACTGCGGTGCCGCATCCAGCCGGTTCCAGCTGAGATTCGGGGGAGACTGCTCAGCCTGTCCTCTCGACGATCATCAAGGCCTGAACCGTCACCCCGCGATCTTTATCAGTGCCAATTCTTTGCGCATCGCGACATGACCGGTCTTGTCGATCTTGATCTCTATGACATGACCGGCCTCGGAGCTCCAGGCGACGTGATCGCCGACTTCGAAGCGCTCGCTCATCGTTGTTTTCCTGCGGTTGTGCCGGCGGTGTCATTGTTGCGATTATCCACGCCTCAAACCGCCCCACCATAGCGGCCGGACGTCAACCGAAGAGCCATCCGCACTCCTGAGCCGTTCAACAGGACGAAGGGAGAGCCGCCATGCGGCCAAGGATCGACAGCAATCTTGGTATCTCGGCGACCACCAGCTCCAGCCGTTCAAGATCCAGATCTTTTACCCGCAGCATCAAGGCTTCCTGTAGCCGCAGGCCACCGCCATACAGCAAATTCGCCACCAGCCAGGGAGTGCCCTGAAGTTCTGCCAGCACCCGCCGCGTTTCCTCGCGGGTCAACACCACCGGAATGTGGCGAGAGCGAGCCGTCCGCGTAACACACTCCAGCCAGGGCAGATTGATCTCCAGCACATGACGGTAGAGAAAGAGGCTGGCCGCCAGCGCCTGGTTCTGCGTCGAGGGAGCCACCTGCCCATGCACCGCGAGCCAGGAAAGAAACCGCTCGACCTCGGGGCCGCCACACTCCCGAGGATGCAGACCCTGGAGAGAACGGACGTAACGACGCATCCAATACAGGTGGGCCTTAAGAGTGAGAGCTGGGCCCGCTTGCTCAGTAGTACGCCAGTGGCGTATAGTCGGCTCCAATGCTGACAATCATCGAATCCCCTCTCTTCACGAGACTATGGCCGGATTACTGGTCAGAGGAAGAGCGTGGAGAGTTTGCGGCATTCATCGCGAGCAACCCCGAGGTTGGTGACGTCATTCCAGGGTCGGGCGGCTGCCGGAAGATACGATGGTCTCGTGCCGGTGCCGGAAAACGCGGTGGAGTGCGGATCATCTACACCGCGCGACTGGCGCGCGGTGCGGTTGTTCTGCTGGTTATTTATGCGAAAAGCGCACGGGAGAATATCCCGGCGCATGTCCTGCGAAAGATTGCAGAGGAGATGGGTCATGCCACGTCGTGAGAAAGATCTGCTGTCGCGTGACGCGAAGCGAAACATCGGTGAAGAGCTACTGCAGGCCATCCGAGATGTGAAGGCGGGGCGTTACGGTGCCAAGTACAGGGTAGAAGCAAACGACGTCATTACGGCTCGCCTGAAGAGTGGTCTTTCTCAGGCTCAGTTTGCTGCAGCACTGAAGATCTCTCCCAGAACCCTCCAGCAGTGGGAGCAGGGTCGCCGCCAGCCATCGGGAGCAGCGGAGACGCTTCTGAAGATTGTGGCGCGTCATCCCAAGGTATTGCGCGAAGTGATTGCCGCATAACAAATTGCTGCACGCGACGTGCGAAGGCGCGCGCGCCGCTCAGCTCAACCGTTAGACCTGCTTGATGAAATTGGCGAGTCGTTACGGAATGGTTGCCATTCTTGCATGTTATGCATAGGATATGCATATGAAGATTGAGTGAGACGCTGCCAAGGCAGCCGCTAACCTCAAGAAGCACGGAATCAGCTTCGAAGAGGGAGCGACCGCTCTGCTCGATCCGGCTGGCTTAGTCCAAGAAGACGATGCTTCGGCTGGGGAGCCGCGCTGGGTGCTGGTTGGAATGAGCGCCTCAGCCAGGTTGCTGACGATTATCTACACACTTCGCGCTGAGGAACGAATTCGCCTCATCTCTGCGCGCAAGGCCACTCGAAAAGAGGCTTCATACTATGCGTAAGCAATACGACTTCTCGAAGGCCAAGCGAGCCAGCACCGTTCCGCACCTCGCTCGATTGCAGGCCGAAGCAAAGGGCAAGACCCGCATTACCATCATGCTGGACAACGATTTGCTGATGACCTTCAAGGCAAAAGCGAAATCTGAGGGTACTGGGTATCAAACTCTGATTAACCAGACGCTGCGAAGAGCAGCGGGCGCTGTTAGCGTCGATGAAGTGACGCTTCGGCGGGTGATACGTGAAGAACTCAAGGCGGGCTAGGCAGGTCTAACAAATCGCTGGAGCGGGGGCGCGAGAGGGATAAAGTGCAGGACGCGAATGGACATCGCAATAGTCGCCGATAAAGTGCGTAGCGGGAAGCGTGGGCAGCGCGCCTTAAACGATCTGCTGCGAGTGCTGACGAGGCGGCCGTAAAGGGCGCCGAGTGACCCTGGGCTGACCGTCAGGCTGAAATGCGCCGCGATCAATTGCGCCGGATCAGCCTAAGCCTTTGAATTATATGGCGCGCCCGACAAGATTCGAACTTGTGACCCCTGCCTTCGGAGGGCA
>JACKOV010000017.1 GCA_024234075.1 Nevskiaceae bacterium | reverse complement strand
CCAACGTGGAGTGGTTCCGTGGTATCGGCGAGTACAAGATCGACTGGGGGCCGGGGCTGCGCATTTATCTGGCCAAGGACGGTTTGAAGATCATCATCCTGATCGGCGGCGGCACCAAGAAGCGCCAGCAGCAGGACATCGACCAGGCGGTGGCATTGTGGGACGACTACAAGCGCCGCAAGGCATCAACCCAGAAAGGAGGGAAGTGAAATGGCACTGACCCGCGATTTCAAAGAAACCGTGGCCGCGCGCGTGCAGAACGATCCGGCCTTCGCTCAAGCCCTGTTGGACGAGGCCATCACTCTGTTCGTCAATGGCGAGCCGGAATCGGCCAAGCTGATCCTGCGCGACCTCGTCAACGCCACCGTCGGCTTCGAGGCTCTGGCCGAAGAAATTCACAAGCCTGCCAAGAGCCTGCACCGGATGCTCTCCCAGTCGGGCAACCCGACCATGAGCAACATCTCGGCGGTGTTTGCGGCCATCAAGCGTGCGCTCAAGGTCGAGGTGCGCACGCAGGTGGTGATGGGCTGACTTACGGTGCGACGCCAGCGGCGAACCTCTGGAGGCGTTGCCCTTCGGCGCGGGCCTCGGCCAGCAGCTGATTCCAGTCATCAGGCGGATGACCGCTTTCCAGCATCTTGCGAAATACCCGGTAGGCGTCGTCGCTGCTCTCGTAGGCGCGCTTGGAGTCCTCGTCGTTGACCCAAGCGAACACGATCACCTTGCTTGGCGCGTGGTAGCGGAAGAACAGTCGGTATTGCTGGAAGAACTTGGCGCGGAACCAGTGCTTGTGGTCGTCGCCGAGGGTGTTGCCTTGTCGGTACTCCGGCCGTGTCGGGTCTTGCGGGACGACGTCGAACGCCAGCTTGGTGATCGCAGCCAGTCGCTTGTTGGCGTTCTTCTTTACATACCCGACGGGGTCCTTTTGCTTGAACGCCTCGATCTGCCGGGCCAAGGCTTCAAGCTGTGCGAGGAACAGCGGGTGAGCAAAAACCGTCCAGCCATGAATGACCACGGGCGCGGGCTTGCCCGCATTCATTCATCGTCTGCCGACAGGGGGGCGTCGAGATCGACTTCGATGCCGCCGGTCAGGGATTGGATGCGCTGAACGAAGGCGGCGTCGATGGCCTGCAGGCGCTCCGGATGGCTGGCGATGTCACGCGCCAGAAAGCCCAGGAACTGACCGAGCACCGGGTCGTCGACTTCGGTCGCATCGACGCGCGTCAGCACCACTTCGCCGCTGGATCGGATGCTGTAGTGGATCTTGTCGCGCTTGCTGAGCTTGAGGGCGCGACGCACGGTTTCAGGCACCGTGGTCTGGTAACGGTCGGTCAGCGTGGATTCGGCTTCGAGGGTGGCGACCATGGCGCTCTCCGGTCAGAAGGGGGTGAACATGCCGAATGGTAATGCGTTCGCCTTGTCATATCAATGCAAATGCATTGCCTGATCCCAGGGGAGCCTGCACCCTCGGCAAGGGAGAGCAATTCCTGGGAACGCAGCTACTCCGGCAGATCGTTCAGCTCGTAGCTGGTACTGCGTCCACCCGCATTTGACTTGCGCAGCACGCCCCGCGTCAGCAGATCGTTGATGTCGCGCAACGCCGTGTCCGGTGAACACTTGGCAATGGCCGCCCACTTGCTGCTGGTGAGCTTGCCCTCGAAACCGTCGAGCAACCAGTTCAGCAACTTCACCTGTCGCTCGTTCAATGGCGTGGTCGCCCAGCGCTGCCAGAACCGCGCCTTGGTCAGCACGGCATCGAGCGTGTGCTGCGCCTGATCGACGGCGCGATGGAGGGTTTCGAGGAACCAGACGAGCCACTCGGTAACATCCATCGAGCGCTTCTGGGTCCGCTCCAGGATGTCGTAGTAGGCCTTGCGTTCGCGCTGAATCTGCGCCGACAAACTGTAGAAACGCTGCGGGCTACCGTCGGCACGCGCCAGCAGCAGGTCGCCGACGGCCCGGGCGATACGACCGTTGCCGTCGTCGAACGGGTGCAACGTGACGAACCACAGGTGCCCAAGGCCGGCCTTGAGCAGCGGCGGTTCTCTTGATGCGCTATTGAGCCAGTCCAGGAATCGACTGGTTTCAGACTCCAGATGATCGGCGGGCGGTGCCTCGAAATGCACACGCTGGCGGCCGACGGGACCGGACACCACCTGCATCGGGCCATTGGCATCGTCTCGCCAGCCACCAACCTTGATCCTGGAAAGGCCGGAGTAGCCGGTGGGAAACAGTGCGGCATGCCAGCCGAACAACCGTTCCCGCGACACCACTGCCTGGCAGTTGGCCGTAGCATCCAACACCATCTCGACCATGCCCTCGACGTGGCGATCGACCGGAGCGAGCGCGCCGATGTCCACTCCCAGTCTGCGGGCGATGGACGAGCGCACGGATTCGACATTGAGTTGCTCGCCCTCGATCTCGCTGGTCTTGACCACGTCTTCCGTGAGCGCCGCAAGGCTCGCCTGATCGCGCAACGCCATGCCGACGTCGGCCAGACGCCCCATCAATAGACCCTGGGCACGACTGACCTCGGCCATGGGCCCAGCCAGTGCCGCCAGATCGAAGCGCCAAGCAGGCCAGTCGCTGGCCTGCCAGATGTATTTGTAATCGCCGCTATTCATGCGGAGATTATGACCTGCAATCTCCGCATGCGCAAGTCAATCACCGCATCTTATGCGGTGAATGTGATCTCCATTCGCCGCATGGCGGATCGCCTTCTCCCAGGAATGGGTGTAAATGGGTGTGTTATTGGTTGTGGCAACGGACACGGGTTCGATTCCGGTGATGGGAGTTGAACTGGCCCCGGAAAGCAGACGAGGTTGAGCAGCCATTCCGGTGACCAATCAAGGGAAAAAACCTGCTTGATCGTCCACGGCTGCTGAGGGTACCGGCAGGCTTTTCGATCGAGTTCGCAGCAGCCCGCAGCGCTTCGATTCCGTACTTTCAATAGTCGTTTGGTGCCGGGTATCACCCCACCCGGATGGTCAACGGCAGAGATCGCTTGTCAGGACACTGTCCGGACATCTACAGTAGGGACATTCAAGATCAGTCCGGAGGGGCACCATGAGCACCCCGAATCTTTCCAAGACCGAGCGCATTGACGTTCGTGCAAGCACGCCGGTCAAGCAACTGCTGCAGGAGGCTGCGCGCGCCTGCCACAAGAACGTGAGCGAGTTTCTGCTCGACGCAGGCGTAACGGCAGCCGCACAGACGCTGGCGGATCGTCGTCAGTTCGTGCTGGATGACACACAGTGGCAGGCGTTCCAGGAAGCGCTGGACCGCCCGGTGCAAAGCAAGCCGCGCCTGAAGAAGTTGCTGCGTGAACCCGGGGTGCTGGGTTGAGCGATGGCTACTCACCCGTTCGCAAGCTGCTTGCGACGGATCTGGTCGATGCTTTCGACTGCGGCCAGGCCGCGCTGAACCAGTTCCTGCAACGTTACGCGCTCGTCAACCAGAAGGCCAACAGCGCGCAAACCTACGTCTGCTGCCAGGGTGACGTGGTGGCCGGCTTCTACAGCCTCGCCGTCGGCAGTGTCGATCCGGAGGCCGCGCCGTCAAGAGTGATGAAGGGGTTGGCGCGTCATCCGGTGCCGGTCATGATCCTGGCCCGGCTCGCGGTGGACAAGGAGCATCAGCGCAAAGGCCTGGGCCAGGCCTTGCTCAAGGATGCGTTGCTGCGCACCGCTCAGGCTGCCGACATCGCCGGCATTCGCTGCCTGCTGGTCCATGCCAAGGACGATGCGGCGCGGCAGTGGTACGAGTCGTGGGAATTCGAGCCTAGCCCGACTGACCCGTACCACTTGTTCCTGATGCTCAAGGACCTCAAGGGCATGTTGAGCTGAGGGGCGTCTTCGCCTCAGAGATCGACTCTCTCGCGCTGCTCATCCCACATAGCAGGCGGGTCTACCGCCAAATCAAACAGCGTGATGATTGAACACGCGGTAGAGCGCGTGATGGCCTTCGACGTCGGGAACCTCTGCCAGGCCGGCTACGGCGAGCGCTCGTCCGAGCGGACCAACAGCCGCAACGGCTACCGCGAGCGGCTGTGGGAGACGCGCGCCGGGGCGGTGAACGTGAAGATCCCGAAGTTGCGCTCGGGCAGCTACTCTCCGCCCTACCTCGAACCGCGCCGCGCGGCCGAGAAGGCCCTCGCCGCAGTGAATCGGGAAGCGTATGTGCAAGGCATCTCGACCCGCTCGGTCGATGCGCTGGTGAAGGCCATGGGCATGAGCTGCATCTCCAAAAGCCAGGTCTGAACCGGCCTTCCACGCCAAAGTGCAACGCTTGAAGCGGAAAGCCTGATCGCGGCCCGCCCATTGCCGCTCGTGCCCGCTGCATTGCTATTGAAGCGATATGGACGGAATTGAACCGACATCCGTCCGCCACCAACCAATGGCTGCGCCAACGCAAGGAAATCAACGCTTTGCGCTGGCCACACCTCCCGAAGACGCTCTTCACATTCACGGCCTGCAGCGCCTCGCGCACCTGGGATTCGTCGCTGACGTCGATGTGCCAGCACGTCGCCCGATGGCCCGCGGCGGCCAGCGCCGTGGCGAGGCTCGAACCCGCTTCGTCGAGCACGTCGAACAAGGCGACAGCGGCGCCTTCCTGCGCGAGGCGTTCGGCGCAGGCGTGGTCGATGCCCAGCGATGCGCCCGTTACGACCGCAACCTTCGAAGTCAACCTGTTCATCGCCGATGCTCCTTGCTGCATGCCCTCAGGCGGCATCCCTGCCCTGTTCCACGGCGCCGCAGTCAGTGTACAGTTCTCGGCGAGCCAGCGAATTCCTCTGGCCACGACCTTCGCGTGCACGCTGCACAGACGCAGCGTGGAAGGTACGATCACTTGGTGTGTTACCGGTGGCACGACGCCGCGGGCCACGACCGCGGCAATCTGCCTGCAGGTCGGCCGCGGCATCTGCTCCGAGTTCGACACCGCTGCGAATGCCACGGATGCGAAATCTGCGATGAGCCGTAATGCCGGAGCCCTGCCATCTGCCTCGAGCGCCATGCGGCGCGGTCCGCTGACGCCTGCCGGTGGCCGCTATGCCAGGCCGGGCCCGGCGGCCTGACCGCGTTCGCCGATGGATCAACTCCCGGTATCCCTGCTGCTGGTCACGATGCTGCCGTTTCTCGGCAGCATCCTCGCCGCACTCCTGCCCACCAATGCGCGCAACGCGGAATCCCTGGTGTCCGCGCTGGTCGCGCTGGCGGTGTTCGTCTCGTTCGCGCTGCTTTATCCGCAGGTTTCCACCGGTGAGGTGATCGTCGAGCGACACACCTGGATACCGCAGCTCGGGGTGGACCTGCTGCTGCGGATCGACGGGTTCGCCTGGATGTTCGCGATGCTCGTGTCGGGCGTCGGCCTGCTGGTGATCCTCTACGCCCGCTATTACCTCTCGCCCGAAGACCCGGCAGCACGCTTCTATTCGCTGCTGCTCGGCTTCATGGGGGCCATGCTGGGCATCGTCGTCTCCGGCAACCTGGTGCAGCTGATCCTGTTCTGGGAACTGACCAGCGTGTTCTCGTTCCTGCTGATCGGCTACTGGTATCACCGGCAGGACGCGCGGCGTGGCGCCCGCATGGCGCTGCTGCTCACCGGTGGCGGTGGCCTGGCGCTGTTCGCCGCGGTGCTGCTGATCGGCCATGCCGCCGGCAGCTACGAGCTCGACGCAGTGTTCGCCGCCGCCGACCAGGTACGCGACCACAACCTCTATCCACTGATGCTGACGCTGCTGCTGGTCGGTGCCTTCACCAAGAGCGCGCAGTTTCCGTTCCATTTCTGGCTGCCGCAGGCCATGGCGGCGCCGACACCGGTCTCGGCCTATCTGCATTCGGCTACGATGGTCAAAGCCGGCGTGTTCCTGCTGGCGCGCCTCTGGCCGGTGCTGGCCGGCACAGACGAATGGTTCTGGGTGGTCGGCGGTACGGGGCTCGTGACCCTGCTGCTGGGCGCCTATGCGGCGATGTTCCAGAACGACCTCAAAGGCCTGCTGGCCTACTCGACCATCAGCCATCTCGGCCTGATCACCTTGCTGCTCGGCCTCAACAGCCCGCTGGCCGCAGTCGCAGCCGTGTTCCACATGATGAACCACGCCACGTTCAAGGCGTCGCTGTTCATGTCGGTCGGCATCATCGATCACGAAACCGGCACCCGCGACATGCGCCGCCTCCGTGGCCTGTACCGCAGCATGCCGATCACCGGCACGCTGGCGATCGTCGCCAGCGCCGCGATGGCCGGCGTGCCGCTGCTGAACGGCTTCCTCTCCAAGGAGATGTTCTTCGCCGAAACGGTATTCGTCTCCGCCCAGCCGTGGATCAAGATCGCCCTGCCGCTGGCCGCGACGCTGGCCGGCGTCTTCGCGGTGCTGTACTCGCTGCGCCTCGCCCATGGCGCGTTCTTCGGGCCACCGCCGGAGGACTTGCCGCGCGCGCCGCACGAGCCGGTGCGCTGGATGCGCGTGCCCATCGAACTGCTGGTGCTGGCCTGCCTCGTGGTCGGCATCATACCGGCGCTGTCGATCGGGCCGGCGCTCGCCACCGCGGCACGTCCGGTCGTGGGCGGCACCCTCCCGGCGTACAGCCTCGCGGCCTGGCATGGGTTCAACCTGCCGCTGGTCATGAGTCTGGTCGCGCTGGCCGGCGGCGTGCTGATCTATGCCCGCTACGGTGAACACCTGCGCGCGCGCACCAGCAACCGCGTGCCACTGCTGCCGCTCAACGGCCGGCAGCTGTTCGAATCTCTGCTCGCCCGGCTGATCGCCCTGGCCGGCAAGATCCAGCAACTGACCGGGACACGCCGCCTGCAGCCGCAGCTGCTCTGGATGCTGGTGATCGCCGGCGCGGCAGGCCTCAGCTCGGCGCTGATCGTGCCGCTCGAATGGGGCCATCGGGAACGGATTCCGATGACGCCGGAATTCGTGTTGCTGTGGCTGCTCGGCGGCAGTTGCGCGATCGGTGCCGCCTGGCAGGCCAAGTTCCACCGGCTCGCCGCCCTGACGCTGCTGAGCCTGGTCGGACTGGCGGTCTGCATCACGTTTGCCTGGTTCTCGGCGCCGGATCTCGCGCTGACGCAGCTTGCCGTGGAGGTGGTCACGCTGGTGCTCTATCTGCTCGGCTTGCGCTGGCTGCCGCGTCGTATCGAGCTGGACGGCGACCTGCGCCGCGCCGATATCGCCTGGTGGCGCCGGCGGCGCGACTTCGTGATCGCCTTGCTGATCGGCAGCGCCCTCGCGGTGCTGTCCTATGCCCTGCTGACCCGCGATGCACCGCTGAGCATCGCGCCGTTCTTCATCGAACGCGCCTTGCCGGACGGCGGTGGAACCAATGTCGTCAACGTGATGCTGGTGGACTTCCGCGCCTTCGATACGTTGGGCGAGATCACCGTGCTCGGCATCGTCGGCCTGACGGTCTACGCGCTGCTGCGCCGCTTCCGGCCGCCGCGTGAATCGATCGCCCGGCCGGCGCAGCAACGCACCGCGCTGCGCCAGTTCGGCACCGACATCTCGCAACGCCACGATCCGGCCGAGCTGCCACCCGATTACCTCGCGGTACCGGCGGTGCTGGTGCGGCTGCTGCTGCCGCTCGCGCTGGCCTTCGCGCTGTACCTGCTGCTGCGCGGCCACAACAAGCCTGGCGGCGGCTTCATCGCCGGGCTGGTGGTCTCGATCACGCTGGTTTCGCAGTCCATGGCCAGTGGCACGCGCTGGGTCGAAGCGCGCCTGAACCTCGGCCCGCAGCGCTGGATCGGTGCCGGACTGATGCTGGCGCTGCTGACCGGCCTCGCCGCACTGCCCTTCGGCTATCCCTTCCTCACGACCCACACACTGCATCTGGACCTGCCGCTGCTCGGCGCGCTGCATCTGCCGAGTGCCGCGCTGTTCGATCTCGGCGTGTTCTGTGTCGTCGTCGGCGCGACGCTGCTGCTGCTGACCGCGCTGGCCCACCAGACACTGCGCGCCCAGCGCCAGGCGGCAGTGGACGTCGAGGAGGCCGGCTGATGGAAATCGTGGTCTCCATGGCGATCGGCGTGATGGGTGGCGCGGGCGTCTGGCTGGTGCTGCGGCCGCGCACGTTCCAGGTGCTGATCGGCCTGTCGCTGCTGTCCTACGCGGTCAACCTGTTCATCTTCAGCGTCGGCAGCCTGTCCACCGGCAAGGAACCGATCGTCAAACCGGGTCTGCCCGCCGATCTCACCAACTACACCGATCCCTTGCCGCAATCGCTGGTGCTGACCGCGATCGTCATCGGCTTCGCGACCACGGCGCTGTTCCTGGTGGTGCTGCTCGCACTGCGCGGCCTCAGTGGCGGCGATCATGTCGACGGCCGGGAAGAGCAGCCATGATCCGCCTGCCGATCGATCCCTCGCTCCCGCACCTGCTGGCCGCGCCGATACTGCTGCCGCTGGCCACTGCCGCGCTGATGCTGCTGATCGGCGAGCAGCGCCGCCGCACCAAGGCGGTGATGAACCTGGTCTCGACCGGGTTCGGGTTGCTGCTCGCGCTCGGCTTGCTCGTCTGGATCGATCACGTCGACAAGACGGCGGCCTTCGGCGTCTACCTGCCGGGCAACTGGCCGGTACCGTTCGGCATCGTGCTGGTGCTCGATCGGCTGTCGGCGCTGATGCTGGTCCTGACCGCGATCGTGGCCTCGGCGGTCGTGGTGTATGCGACCGCGCGCTGGCAGCACGGGGGCGTGTATTTCCACGTCCTGTTCCAGCTGCAGCTGATGGGCTTGTACGGCGCATTCCTGACTGCCGACCTTTTCAACCTGTTCGTGTTCTTCGAAGTGCTGCTGGCGGCGAGCTACGGCTTGCTGCTGCACGGCGGCGGCAGTGCCCGCGTGCGCGCCGGCCTGCACTACATCGCGATCAACCTGGTGGCCTCGCTGCTGTTGCTGATCGGCGTCGCGGCGATCTACGCCGTGGCCGGAACGCTGAACATGGCGGACATCGCGCACAAGCTGCCGTTGCTGCCGGAGAGCGACCGCGGCCTGCTGTATGCCGCAGCAACCATGCTCGCGGTCGCCTTTCTCGCCAAGGCAGCCGCCTGGCCGCTGAACTTCTGGCTGCCGCCGGCCTACGCGGCCGCGAGCGCACCGGCCGCGGCGATGTTCGCCATCCTGACCAAAGTAGGCATCTACGCGATACTGCGCCTGTGGTCCCTGTGCTTTCCGAACGCCCCCGGCGCATTGCCGCCGTTTGGCCAGGAAGTGCTGATCTGGAGCGGCCTCGCGACACTCGGCTGCGGCGCGATCGGCATGCTGGCCTCGCAGACTCTCGGTCGTTTCGCCGGCTTCAGCGTGATCGCTTCCTCAGGCACTCTGCTCGCGGCAATCGGTCTCGCCCAGACCCGGCTGACGGGCGGAGCGTTGTACTACCTCGCAAGTTCGACGCTCGCCGCCTGCGCACTCTACCTGCTGGTCGAGCTCATCGACCGCATCCGCGAAATCGCCGCCATCGAGGAGGGGTTCGACGACGGCGGCGACGACCTGCGGCCGTTCGATACGCCGGCGCTGCCCGAGGGCAGCAATCTCGACGATTCCGAACAGGTGCTGACCGGACGGCCATTGCCCGCGGCCCTCGCCTTCCTCGGTCTCGGCTTCGGCACCTGCGCGCTGCTGATCGCCGGACTGCCACCGTTGTCCGGCTTCGTCGGCAAGTTCACGATGTTGTCGGTGCTGGTCGACGGCGACCTGCGGGCCTGGGCGCTGTTCGCCATGTTGCTGATCTCGGGCCTGCTCGCGACCATCGGCCTGATCCGTGCCGGCATGCGCCATTTCTGGGCAGGCGCCACCCGCAGCTCGCCGCGCATCCACCTGTTCGAGAGCCTGCCGCTCGCATTCCTGCTGGGCATCTGCGTGCTGCTCACACTACGTGCCGAAACCACCCTGCGCTACACCCAGGCCACGGCCCGCGCCCTGCACTCGCCACAGCTCTACGTCGAGGCCGTATTGTCGGCACGCCCCGTACCGCCGCCCCGCAGCAGCGAACCGCGCGTGGACCAGGAGCTTCCGCCATGAAGCGCCTGCTGCCGTACCCGCTGTTGTCGAGCGGCCTGCTGGCGATGTGGCTGCTGCTGAACGAACCGTTCACGCCCGGCAACCTGTTGCTCGGTCTGCTGGTGGCATTGGGGCTGCCACGGCTGGTCGCGTCGCTGCGCCCGCCGGCGGGTCCGATGCAGCGACCCCTGGTTCTGATCCGCCTGATACTGCGGGTCGGTGCAGCGGTCATCCGCTCGGCGATCGAGGTCGCCCGCGGCGTGTTCCGGGCGCGGCGGCATGCGCCGCGCGGCCGGTTCGTGCAGGTACCGCTCGAGTTGCGGGACGAGCATGCCCTGGCCGCGCTGCTGATGATCACGGCAGTGATTCCCGGCACGGTATGGTCCGAGCTCGCGCCCGATCGCAGCGCCTTGCTGCTGCACGTCTTCGACCTGGATGACGAGGCTGAATTCATCACCAGCTTCAAGGCGCTGTACGAGCATCCGCTGAAGGAGATCTTCGAATGACTGGCCTGCTGCAGCATGCGATAACCCTGACCCTGGTGCTCTATCTGGCCGGCATGGTGCTGGGCTTCGTGCGGCTCACCCGCGGGCCGAGCGCGCAGGACCGGATACTGGCGCTCGACTTCCTGTACGTCGTAGCGATGCTGTTGATGCTGGTCCTGGCGATCCGCTACGACAGCGACGTGTATTTCGAGGCGGCGATGCTGATGGTGCTGTTCGGCTTCGTCAGCACGATGGCACTGGCCAAGTTCCTGCTGCGCGGCGAGGTCATCGAATGATCTCCGTCTGGGAACCGCTCGTCGCCCTGTCGCTGGTCGCCAGCGGCGTCGTGGTGCTGGCCGCCGGCCTCGGCTTGTACCGGCTGCCGGATTTCTTCCAGCGCATGCACGCACCCGCTCTCGCCTCGACACTCGCGGCCTGGCTGGTCACCCTCGGCTCGATCGTGTATCTCTCCTGGCGCAGCAACGAGCTGTACCTGCACGGCTGGCTGATCATCATCGTGCTGTCGATCACGGCGCCGATTTCCAGCGCCGTGCTGGCCCGCGCGGCCTTGTTCCGGCGTCGGCAGGCCGGCGATCCATTGCCGCCACCGTTGCTGGCCCAGGAAGACCCGCAGCCGCCTCCGCCCAACGACAGCCCGACGGAAGCCGCCGACCGGTGAGCGCGCCTCGTCACATCCTGGCGGCGACGGATTTCTCGCCAGCTGCGACCGCAGCAGCCCAGCGTGCCGCCGCCCTGGCGCGTCGCAGCGGCGCCCGCCTGACATTGGCGCATGTCCTGCCCACTGACGAACTCTCGGTCTGGCAGGGCCTGCTGGGCAGCGGTGACGAAGCGCTGCGGTCGGGGCTGCGGCACGAGGCGCAGCAGCAACTGACGGCATTCGCCGCCACGCTCGGTTCCGATCCAGACATCGAGACGCAGGTACTCGAGGGGCAGCCGGCTGCGGCCTTGCACGAGCTCGCAGCCACCCTCGCCGCCGACCTGCTCGTGCTGGGGCAACACGGCGACGGATCCGCTCCCGCGCCGCTGCTGGGCTCGACCGCTTCGAAGCTGCTGCGCAAGTGCCGGCAGCCCGTCTTGCTGGTGCGCCGCCCGATGGTGGACACGGACTACGCCGCACTGCTGGTGGCGGTCGATTTTTCCCCCGCGTCCGCGCTGTCGATCCGCTACGCCCGTGAGCTGGCGCCCGGCGCGCAGCTGACTTTGCTCCATGCCCACGAGTTTCCCTACGAGGGCAAGCTCCACTTCGCGGGTATCGAGCCGGCCGTCATCGAGCGCTTCCGCACCGAAATGCTCGACCAGGCCCGCAGCTCGCTGCATCGACTCGCGGCCGCGAGCGATCCCGGGGAGATGGCCTACGACACCGCCCTGCTGCGCGGTGCGCCGTCGCGGGTCATCCTGGAGCAGGCGGCAGCCCGTGGCAGCGACCTGATCGTGATCGGCAAGCATGGGCGTCACCTGGTCGAGGACTTGCTGCTCGGCAGCGTGACGGGACATGTACTGGCCGCGGCCGCGGCCGACGTGCTGGTGGTGGTCGACCCACGCCGCCCGTCTGCGGAGCGCTGACCGCCCGGCCCGCGACATCGCGCCGCGGGCACCGCGAGCGTAAGCCAGCCATCGTTGTGTGCCGCAAGCCGTGACACGGTCGCGGCCCGAACCGGCACGGCCGCCCCCGGCACCGCGCTATAGAATTTTGTCCGCGAGTTCGCCAGCCGTTCAACGGAGCCCAGGTCATGGAAGTCGACATCATCCTCGAACCGAACCTCACACCACGGCAGGTGGCCGAGCTCGGTCAGGTCGCGGAGCAGCTCGGGATCCGTGCGCTCTGGACCTCGAACTACTTCGCCCATTGGGACGGCTTCCTGTCGCTGGTGCCGCTGGCGCAATCGACCTCGAAACTGCTGCTCGGGCCGCTGGCGGTCAGTCCGTTCGAAATGCATCCGCTGAAGATCGCCAACAGCCTGCTGTCCCTGAACGAAATGAGCGCCGGCCGCGGCCTGGTGGCCATCGGTGCCGGTGAAGGCAACATCGACGCCATGCGGATCCAGCGGCCGCAGAAGATCGTGCGCGCGGTCCGCGAGGCCATCGAGATCGTGCGGCGGGCCGCGCGCCGCCAGCTGGCCGGCGGTTACCAGGGCGAAGATTTCGGCGTGAACCTGCCCTGCACCTACGACTGGCTCCAGGCCTCGCCGCCGCTGGTCTACGGCACCGCCTATCGCAGCCAGATGCTGCGCATGCAGGCGCGCGTCGGCGATGGCGTTTTCATCGGCTGCACGCCGCCCGAAGTGATGGCGCCGGCGGTTGCCGAGGCCATGGCCGGCGTCGCCCGGCGCGCCGACGGCATGGCGCCGCTGCGCCTGAACACCTTCTGGGCCTGGCATCTGAAGAAGGATCGCGCCGCGGGCTACCGCGAGTCGCGTCGCGAGCTGCCGTGGCGCGCGATCAAGCTGCAGAAGGAGCTGATCATGCAGTGTCTGACCGAGGAGGAGGCTCAGCTGGTGCGCGACCACTACGACCAGTTCGTCGCCGCCTGGTTCGACCGCTCGGGAACGGTGCAAGGCGTGCCGGAGTACATCCCGAACCGCCTGGCCGAATACTTCACCTCGACCGGCGGCCTGGAGGATCTCGATCGCGAGATCGAGCGCTTCCGGCTGTTCGCGCGTGCCGGCCTGACCGAAGTCGCCTTACGCCTGCACGAGGACCCCATGGACGCGCTGCAGATCATCGGCCGCGAGGTGCTGCCGAAACTGCGCTGAGTCGCGCGCCGGCGGCTCGCCATAGAGCGTGCTGCGCTCGCGCGGCGTGCGATCGATCGAGCGGATCAAGGTCTGCATCGTGGCGGCATCGATCTCCTGGCCGTTGACGCCGCCGGCCGCGCGGGTGATGGACTCGTCCATCAACAC
>JACKOV010000016.1 GCA_024234075.1 Nevskiaceae bacterium | reverse complement strand
GGAGCCCCCATGGATGGGTTTACGGCGTCCCCGACCGGACCCTCACAACAGGCCGCTCGCCCATGACGACGTCGACTCTTGACCTCTTTGCGCGGGATACACCATGAATGCCGAGATCAAACCCCACACGGCCCCGCCGGACTTCCTGGCCCCCGTCTTCGCGCAATACCCCCTGGAAGTCGTGCACGCCGAAGGCGTCTGGCTGCACACGCGCGATGGCCGCAAGATTCTCGATCTGTATGGCGGTCATGCGGTCGCCGCACTCGGCTATGCCCATCCGGGCTGGACGCGGGCAATCAGCGAGCAGGCGAAGTCCTGCAACTTCCAGAGCAATGCGGTGCCGATGGACGTGCGTGCGCGGGCGGCGACGCGGCTCGCGAAGTTTGCCGGTGGCGGCTACGACAGTGTGTTCTTCGTGAACTCCGGCGCCGAAGCCAACGAGAATGCGCTGAAGATGGCGTTCCGCATGACACGGCGGCCGCAGGTCGTGGCGGTCGAAGGCGGTTTCCACGGCCGCACGGCCGGAGCCGGCGCGATCACCTGGGGTGCCGTCGGCAAGTGGTACGAGTTCCCGCGAACACCGTTCGACGTCGCCTACCTGCCGCGCCGCGATCTCGCCGCTATCGCCGCCACCGTGACCGAACAGACGGCCGCGGTCATCGTCGAGCCGGTGCAGGGCGTCGGCGGTGCATTCGATATGGGGCGGGAGTTCCTGGCGGCGCTGCGGCAGCGCTGCGATCAGGTCGGTGCGTTGCTGATCTTCGACGAAGTGCAGATCGGCGTCGGCCGCAGCGGCTGGGCGTTCGCCGCCAACATGTACGAGGTCGTGCCCGACATGATCACGACCGCAAAGGCGCTCGGCAACGGCTTTCCCTGCGCGGCACTGTTGATGAGCCCGCGCGTGACCGCGGCGCTGCAGCTCGAAGGACTCGGCACGACCTTCGGCGGCGGCCCGATGGCCTGCGCCGCGATCGAGGCGACGATCGAGGCGATCGAAGCCGGCAACCTGCTCGAGAACGTGCGGCGGGTGTCGAAGTACATCGTCGACACCTGCACCGTGGGGCCGGTCGTCGGCCATCAGGGTGCGGGCTTCCTGCACGGCCTGCGGACCAACCGGCCGGCGAAGGAAGTGCAGCGGGCGCTGCTCGAGCGCGGCATCCTCGCCGGCACCAGCGGCGACCCGGGCATCCTGCGCCTGCTGCCGCCCTACATCCTGCAGGAACAACATGTGGATCAGCTGCGAGAGGCGCTGGCCGGGCTGTAATCGCATGCACGCACCGACAGCGAAGGTATCCTGATGAATCGATTCCTGGACCTGGCCGACTTCTCCCGCGACGAGATCGTCGATCTGCTCGCACTCGCCAAGCGGCTGGAGCAGCACCCCGAGCCGCGCGCGCTGGCCGGCAAGATCCTCGGCCTGCTGTTCTTCAATCCGTCGCTGCGGACGCTGTCGTCGTTCCAGGTCGGGATGATGCGCCTCGGCGGCAGTTCCTTCGTGATCACACCGGGCCAGGGCACCTGGCAGCTCGAAACACGCCTGGGCGCGGTGATGAACGGTGCGGCGGCGGAACACGTGCGCGAAGGCCTGCCGGTGCTCGCCTCCTATGCCGATGCACTCGGCATCCGCGCCTTTGCCGACGGCAAGAACCTGGCCCACGACCTCGCTGAAACCAGTTTCAATGCGATGGCCGCGGTGGTCGACAAGCCGCTGATCAACATGGAGTCGGCGACCAATCACCCCTGCCAGGCACTGGCCGACTGGAAGACCATGGACGACCTCGGCATCCCGCAGCGCGGCAAGTTCGTGCTCTCCTGGGTGAACCATCCGCGGATCACGCCGCTCGCCGTGCCCTGCGCAACCGTGCACATGGCCGCGATGCGCGGCATGGACGTCACGGTGCTGCGGCCCGAAGGCTACGCCCTGCCCGCACAGATCATGGACAAGGCCCGTGCCGCCGCCGAAGCGAGCGGCGGCTCGCTGCGCGAAACCACCGATCGCGCCGAAGCTCTCGAAGGCGCGCAGGTGATCTATGCCAAGGAATGGGGCTCGACGGCGCACTACGGCGATGCCACCGCCGATGCGGCGCTGCGCGCCGGCCTCGCCGACTGGAGCGTGTGCAACCAGTGGTTCGAGCGCACCGCACCCGATTGCCGCCTGATGCACTGCCTGCCGGTGCGCCGCAACGTCGCGGTCGCCGACGAAGTGCTCGACGGCCCGCGCAGCATCGTGCAGCGCGAAGCCTACAACCGGCTTCCGGCGCAGATGGCGGTATTGCACCGCTTGCTCGCCTGAGAACGGCCAGACGACCGACGACCCCACCCCCTGCCAACATCTGCTGTAGCGCCGACGGAGACTCGACGATGATCATGCACCGTACCGACCAGGTAGCCGCGATCCGCGCCCTCAAGAGCGCCACGCCCTACATCCGCCTGTTCAAAGGCAAGATCTTCGTGATCAAGGCCGGCGGCGCCGTATTCGGCGATCTCGAGGCGACGCGCACGCTGATCGAGCAGATCGCGATCCTGCATTACTTCGGCGTCAAGGTCGTGTTCGTGCACGGCGGCGGCCCGCAGCTCACCGAAATCACCGAACAGCTCGGCGTGCCGACGCGCATGGTCGAAGGCCGGCGCGTCACCGACCAGCGCTCGATCGACGTCACCTCGATGGTGCTGAACGGCCTGATCAATACCCGCATCCTGGCGATCTGCCGCGACCTGAACCTCGATGCGGTCGGCCTCAGCGGTGTCGATGCCGGCCTGATCCGCGCCCACAAGCGCGCCCCGGTCAAGCTCGCGACCAACGGCGAGGTAGTCGACTACGGCTATGTCGGCGACATCGACCAGGTGGATCCGACGGTGATCCGCAAGCTGCTGGACAATGGCCTGATGCCGGTGATCAGCCCGCTGTCCTGCGACGACCAGGGCACGCTGCTGAACATCAATGCCGATACCATCGCGTCGGCGATCGGTGCCGCGCTCAATGCCGAGAAACTGGTGCTGTGCACCGGCGCGCCCGGCATCCTCGAACGTGTCGAGGATCCGACCTCGATCATTTCCTACACCGACCTGCAGGGCCTGAAGCGGCTGCGCGACTCCGGCGCAATGGTCGACGGCATGCTGCCCAAGGCCAAGGCGATCGAAGACGCGATCCGCGGCGGCGTGCGCCGGGTTCACGTGATCTCCTACAACGCGCCGGAGGGCATCCTGGCCGAAGTGTTCACCAACGAGGGCACCGGCACGCTGGTCGTCGCCGACGTGCACGCGCTGACGCCCTCCGAGCTCACCGCGGCCCAGCAGGCGCCGTCGGTCTGACATGACGCGCCTCTGGGACAAAGGCGCGCCGCTCGATGAGCGTGTGCTGGTCTACACCGCCGGCGAGGACTACGCGCTCGACGAGCGCCTGGTGCCCTACGACGCGCGCGCCTCGATCGCGCACGCCGAAATGCTCTGCGCGCAGCGCTTGCTGTCGGCGGAGGATCTGGCCGCGATCCGCACCGGTCTCGAAGCCCTGGCCGCCGAACATGCGCGCGGCGAGTGGCGGATCGAACTCGCCGACGAAGACGGCCAGACCGCGCTGGAGAAGCGCCTGACGGCGCGCATCGGCCCGGCCGGCGGACGCGTGCACCTCGGCCGCTCGCGCAACGATCAGGTACTGACCGCACTGCGCCTGTATCTGCGCGACGTCGTCGAGCAGCTGGCCGCGGGCGCCACCGCCGTCGGCGAAGCACTCGAACGTCTTGCGCTGCGCGACGGCCGGATCGAACTGCCCGGCTACACCCACATGCAGCAGGCCATGCCGAGCTCGGTCGCGCTCTGGGCGCGGGGCTTTGCCGCGGAAATCGACGACGATGCGCAGGCGCTGCGCCGCGTGCAGCACCGCCTCGCCCGCAGCCCGCTCGGCTCCGCTGCCGGCTACGGTTCGCCGGGCCTGCCGATCGACCGCGCCGCGACCCGGCAGGCGCTCGGCTTCAGCGAGGTGCAGGAGCCGGTGACGGCGGTGCAGCTCTCGCGCGGCAAGGCCGAAGCACAGCTGCTGTTCGAGATCGCGCTGCTGATGCAGGACTTCGGCCGCTTCGCCGCCGACGTGCTGCTGTTCTACACCCAGGAATTCGCCTTCGTGGCACTGCCGGACGCTTTCACCACCGGTTCGTCGATCATGCCGCAGAAGCGCAACCCGGACGTGCTCGAACTGGTGCGCGGCCGCACCGCCACCGCGCAAGCCTGCCTGATCGAAGCGCTCGGCATCTTCGCCAAGCTGCCGTCCGGCTATCAGCGCGACCTGCAGCTGCTGAAATTCCCGCTGTTCCGCGGCATCGATCTGGCGCTGGCGACCGCCCAGATCCTGGTGCCTGCCATCGACGCCATGCGGTTTCGCGCCGAGAACATCCGGCTCGATCCTTCGATCCATGCCGCCGAGCAGGCGAATGCGCTGGTCGTGAAAGAGGGCATTCCGTTCCGCGAGGCGTACCGGCGCATCGGTGCCCTGCTGCGCGCCGGACGCACCGACGACGCGAAATGAAGTCGATCTGGCAGCCCGGCACGACGCTCGAGTGCGTCCGCGGCATCCAGGCGGGCACCATGTCGCCGTTCCTCGGCATCGAGTTCATCGAGCTCGGCGCCGATTTCCTGCGCGCCACCATGCCGGTGACCGAACGCAACTGCCAGCCGATGCGCGTGCTGCACGGCGGCGCCTCGGTGGTGCTCGCCGAGACCCTGGCCAGCACCGCCGCAAACTGCACGGTCGACACGGCACGCTGCGCGCTGGTCGGCCAGGAAATCAACGCCAACCACCTGCGCTCCGTGCCGGTCGGCGGCCGGGTCACCGGCCGCACGCACCCGTTCCACCTCGGTGCGCGCAGCCAGGTCTGGGGCATCGAAATCACCGACGAACGCGGCCGGCTGATCTGCGTGTCGCGGATCACCATGGCACGGATCGAGCGACCACTGACCGTGCCAACGACCTGAGTCGCGCAACGGCAGCCGTCGCCCCTCAAAGACGGCCGCATCGCCGACGACGATGGTCTACTATTCCAGTCCCGACACGGGCGGCAACCCGGTCGGGAAGCCCGTGGGTTTCCCGCCTGCTGAGGAGTCCGTCAGTCATGAACGAATCGACGACGACCTACGATGCTTCCGGCCTGCGCACGGCCGATCCTTCGCTGGTCACCTACACGCACATCATCTACGGCCTGCATGCGCTGTCGGTCTTGATCGGCCTGACGAGCCCGGCAACGGTCGTCGGCAGCTTCGTGTTCGGGCTGCCGTCGATCGCTGCCGTGATCATGAACTACCTCCGCCGCGCCGATGTCCGCGGCACGTTCCTCGAATCCCATTTCCGCTGGCAGATCCGCACGTTCTGGTTCGCGCTGTTGTGGATCGTGATCGCGGGCGTCGTCTCGGCGCCCTTGGTGCTGCTGGTCGGCCTCGGCGTGCTGACGTTCTTCCTGGCGGCGGCCGCCATCGGCCTCTGGGTCATCTACCGCGTCGCCCGCGGCTGGCTCGCGCTGCGCGACAGCCGCAGCATACCCGCCGCCTGAATGGACGCACATCGCGTCACGACCCGGGCGCTGCTGGGCGGCGCCGCATTGCTGCTGCCGCTGCTCACCGCCTGCGGCCAGACCGGTCCGCTCTATCTGCCCACGGACGAAAGCGCCACCGTGGTCACGCGGCCGGGTCCGACGGCCTCGCCGACATCTGCCGAGCCCGCAGCCTCCTCACCGCCAGCGGCTCCCGCACCGGATGAAAACACGGATGACGACTCCCGGGACAACCGCGATGAACGGTAAGTGCATGACCCGCCGCAGCGTGCTCGGCAGCCTGCTGCTGGGCCTGCTTGCAGCCTGCGGCAGCAGCGATCCCGCCCCGCCCTTCAATTCCACGGAAGTCAGCGGCATCGACTACGGCCGCGGCCTGCGCATCGCCGATACCGACGGCCAGCCCCGCCAGCTCGAAGACTTCCGCGGCCAGGTGCTGGTGGTGTTCTTCGGTTTCACGAGTTGCCCGGATGTCTGTCCGACCACGCTGGCACGCCTGCGGATGGTCCGCGATGCGATGGGCGAGGACGGCGCGAAGCTGCAGGTCGCGCTGATCTCGGTCGATCCCGAACGCGACCTGCCGGAGCGGCTCGCCACCTATGCCCGCAGCTTCGACCCCTCGTTCGTCGCGCTGCGGCCCGAGCCCGCCGAGCTCGAGCAGGTCACGCAATCCTTCCGCGCGATCGCGATCAAGGTGCCACTGCAGGGCGCCGGTGACGACGCCATCGCGCGCGGCGAGTACACGGTTGATCATTCCGGCACGCTGTACGTCTACGATCGCGCCAATCGCCTGCGGCTGATCACCCAGCCGACCTTCGACGTACAGCAGTTCACGGCCGACCTGCAGCGGCTCGCACGCGAGCCCGTATGAGCACGTCGGCCGCCGCCACGCCGCTGCACGCCGACCTCGTGCTCGTCGACGGGTCGTCGTACCTCTACCGCGCCTTCCACGCCCTGCCGCCGTTCACCAACTCGCGCGGCGAGCCTACCGGCGCGGTCTACGGCGTGATCAACATGCTGCAGAAGTTCCTCAAGGACGTCGACCCGCCGCGGATCGCAGTGGTGTTCGACGCACCGGGCAAGACCTTCCGCGACGAGCTGTTCGCCGAGTACAAGGCCCACCGTCCGCCGATGCCCGACGAGCTGCGCGCCCAGGTGCAGCCACTGCTAGACGCGGTGCAGGCGCTCGGCCTGCCGCTGCTGCGCCTCTCCGGCGTCGAGGCCGACGACGTGATCGGCACACTGGCACGGCGCGCCACCGCGGCCGGCCAGCGCGTGCTGATCTCCACCGGCGACAAGGACATGGCGCAGCTGGTCGATGAGCGCACGACGCTGATCAACACCATGAGCGGCAGCGTCTACGACCGCGACGGCGTCAAAGCGAAATTCGATGTCTGGCCCGAGCAGATCATCGACTACCTCGCCCTGGTCGGCGACAGCTCGGACAACATTCCGGGCATCGACAAGGTCGGCCCGAAGACCGCCGCCAAATGGCTGGCGCAATACCACACCCTCGATGCGCTGATCGCGAACGCTGCCGAAGTGCCCGGCAAGGCCGGCGAGAATCTGCGCGCCGGCCTGCAGACCCTCGAACTGGCCCGCCAGCTCGCAACCATCCGCTGCGATTGCGATCTGCCGACGGAAGCCGAGGACCTGACGCGCCGCCCGGCCGATGTCGCCACGCTGCGCGCGCTTTACACGCGGCTCGAACTGCGCTCGCTGCTGAAGGCACTGCGGGCCAGCGGCGACGCCGGCACGGGAGACGATCCGGCGGACGCGGCACCCTCCGCCGACTCGAGCGAGCCGACAGCCGGCGAGTTCCGCGGCGGCACGGGTCGTGGCCGGCCCGCCGCCGGCGGCGGCATCCGCGCCGCCTGGGCCACCTCCAGCGGTGCAACGACCACCGCTACCGTCGTCGCACCGGCCGAAGTGCTCGAAGCACCGCGCCGCTACGAAACCATCACCGACCAAGCCGGGCTCGATCGCTGGATCGAGGCACTGTCGCGCGCGCCGCTGTTCGCGTTCGACACCGAGACCACCAGCCTCGACTACATGCAGGCACGGATCGTCGGTGTCTCGTTCTGCATCGAGCCCGGGGTCGCCGCCTACGTACCGGTCGCCCACGATTACGCCGGCGCGCCCGATCAACTGTCGCGCGAACTCGTGCTCGAGCGGCTCAAGCCGATGCTCGAGGATCCGGCCCGTGGCAAGCTCGGGCACCATCTGAAGTACGACATGCACGTGCTGCGCAACCACGGCATCGAGCTGGCCGGCGTGCGCTACGACACCATGCTCGAGTCCTATGTCTGGAACAGCGTCGCGACGCGCCACGACATGGATTCCTGCGCACAGCGCTACCTCGGCATCGAGACCACCCACTACGAGGACGTCGCCGGCAAGGGCGCCAAACAGATCCCGTTCAGCCAGGTGTCGATCGAGATCGCGGCAGCCTACTCGGCCGAAGATGCCGACGTCACGCTGCGGCTGCACCGGACGCTCTGGCCCGCGATCGAAGCCGAGCCGCGGCTGAAGCAGCTCTACGAAGAGATCGAGCAGCCGCTGGTGCCGGTGCTCGAGCAGATGGAGTACTACGGCGTCCTGATCGATCGCGAACTGCTGCGGGTGCAGGGCGGCGAAATCGCCCACAAGCTGATCGCGCTCGAGCAGCGGGCCCACGAAGTGGCCGGCCAGCCGTTCAACCTCGAATCGCCCAAGCAGCTGCAGCACATCCTCTACGACAAGCTCGGCATCCCGGTGCAGCGCAAGACACCGAAGGGCCAACCCTCGACCGCCGAAGACGTCCTCGAGGAGCTCGCCGCCTCCCATCCGCTGCCGCAGCTGATCCTCGACTACCGCGGTCTCGCCAAGCTGCGCTCGACCTATATCGAGAAGCTTCCGGGGCAGATCGACGCCGGCACCGGCCGCGTGCACACCTCGTATCACCAGGCCGTCGCGCAGACCGGACGCTTGAGCTCCACCGATCCGAACCTGCAGAACATCCCGATCCGCACGCCGGAAGGACGGCGGATCCGCCAGGCCTTCGTCGCGCCGCCGGGCCAGCGGCTGCTCGCCGCCGACTATTCGCAGATCGAGCTGCGGATCATGGCGCATCTCTCCGGCGATCCGGGCCTGCTGCGCGCCTTCGCCGAGGGGCAGGACGTGCACCAGGCGACCGCCGCCGAGGTGTTCGCGACACCGCTGGAGCAGGTGACCGCCGACCAGCGTCGTTCCGCCAAGGCGATCAACTTCGGCCTGATCTACGGCATGAGCGCCTTCGGCCTGGCGCGCCAGCTGGGCATCGACCGCGGCGCCGCAGCCAACTACGTCGAGCGCTATTTCGCGCGCTATCCCGGCGTGAAGCGCTACATGGACGAGACCCGCGAGCGCGCCCGCGAGCTCGGCTATGTCGAGACGGTATTCGGGCGACGCCTGTATCTACCCGATATCCGCGCCCGCAACCGCGCGTTGCAGCAATACGCCGAGCGCAGCGCGATCAACGCGCCGATGCAGGGCACGGCCGCCGACATCATCAAGCGGGCGATGATCGCGGTGCACGAGTGGTGCCGGCATGACCGACGTGCGCGGCTGATCATGCAGGTGCACGACGAGCTGGTGCTCGAGGTCGATGCCGAAGCGGTCGAGGCGGTCACCGCGGCTGTCCGCGAACGCATGGGTGCGGCCGGCGAAGGCGCGCTCGACGTGCCGCTGATCGTCGAAATCGGCGTGGGCGCGAACTGGGACGAAGCCCACTGATCCGATCCGGGAGGCAGGCGGCTGCCCGAAGCACCCTCTCCGAGGGCCTCGCAGCACGGCTTTGAACCAGCGCCCTGCTGCCCTCTCAAGCTGCTGATTCTGAAACAATTTGTCGTCATTCGCCGACGCCTTTCGGGCGAACTTCCGGGCCGACGACACGTCTGACCAGACGCCCCCGTCAACCCGGAGAACGCCGCATGAATCCCCGCCCCCGCCCGCTCGCCCTCGCACCCCGCCGTCTGCACCGCCTGGCCCTGCCGGGCTTCCTGCTGATCGCAGCCGGTCTGTTGCTGGCGGCCGGCAGCGCCCGAGCCGCCGACAACGGTTTCTACCTCGGCGCCGGCTTGACCCAGTCGAAGATCGACGACGTCGGCCCCTCCATCGACTTCAAGGACAACAGCTTCAAGCTGATCGCCGGCTTCCGGCCGCTCGATGCTTTCGCCATCGAGTTCAACTACATCGATCTGGGCAGGGACGGCGCCAATCTGGGGCCGATCAGTGTCGATGTAGACGGTAAGGCCTATGCCGCGTTTGCCGTCGGCCTGCTGCCGCTGCCGCTGGTGGACCTGTACGCCAAGGCCGGTGTGGCCCGCTGGGAATCCAAAGCCCGGACCACCGGCATCTCGCTCGACAATCTCGACGACTCGGGCACGGAATTCGCCTACGGCGCAGGCGTCCAGGCCCGGCTCGGCAGTCTCGCCGCAAGGCTCGAATACGAGCGCTTCGACATCGCCGACACCGACGGTGCGGAGCTGATCAGCCTCGGCGTCACCTGGACCTTCCTCTGACGGCCCGAAGCGTGGCGCCAGCGCCACAAACGAAGCCATAAGTGGCTGATCTGAAACAAATAATATTCCGGAGATTTCCGGAACTTCCCGCGAACCCCCGACTCCAATCCAGTGAGCGCCGCAAGGTGCTCCCCGCTTCCCTCCCTGAGCGGGTATAGCCCGGCCCAACGAGACCTGTGCCGGGTTAGTCTGGCCCCGGTGACTTCCCTCGGAAGTCACCGGGGTTTTCTTTATCCAAGGCCGGAAAAGCGGCGGCAAGGCCGCTCTTCAGCACCGCCGCCAGCGCATCCTGCGCCGCCTTCACACCGTGGCCGTCGTGCGCCGAAAACAGCTGCGCCGTGGCGCGCTCACCCAGGATCCGCTGCGAGTCGCGCAACAGTTTCGACTGTTCGGCGCGATTCAGCTTGTCGCATTTCGAAAGCAGCACATGCACCACGCGCCGCTCGGGCTGGGCCCAGTCGATCAGCGCCAGATCCTCGTCGCGCACCCCCCGCCGCCCATCGACGATCAGGAACAGCCCGCGCAACGACTCGCGGCTGCGCAGCGAATCGATCAACGGCGCCCATTTGCGGCGCTCGCTGGCGTGCACCTCGGCAAAGCCGTAGCCCGGCAGATCGACCAGCCGCAGGCCGGGATCGATCTGGAAGTAATTCAGCAGCCGCGTCTGGCCCGGCGTCTTGCTGGTGCGCGCCAGGGCCTTGCGCTCGCAGATCGCATTGATCGCGCTCGACTTGCCGGCGTTCGAGCGCCCGGCAAAGGCGACCTCGGCACCGCTGTCCGGCGGCAACTGCGACGGCGCGGCCACGCTCAATATGAATTCGACCCGGGGAAAGCGGCTCACGCCGACGCTCCCGGCCGCACCCCGATGCTGCCGGGGCCGAAGCCAGCGCCGGGATCTGCGGTTCCACGCCATTCCATATCCATGCCCGACATGCTCACTCCGCGGCGACAACCCTGAATAATCCGGCACTTGACTCGACCCACGCCCGGCCGGACAGCGGGACTTAGTGTACTATCCGCGCCGTCCGCACCCTGTTTCTGGAGCCGTCCAAGTCATGTTGTACGCGAAGCGTGTTGCCTGGGCCGCCGTTGCCCTGCTGGGCCTGTCCGTCACCCCGCTGGCGGTGTCGAGCGTCTTCGCCGCCGGTGCCCCCACGCCGATCGTCCCCGCCCCGCTCCCGCCGGCCGGCAATGTCGAAGCCGGCGCCGAGAAAGCCGCGGTTTGCAGCGCCTGCCACGGCATGAACGGCAACAGCACCAATCCCGAATGGCCGAGCCTCGCCGGCCAGAACGCCGCCTACACCCGCGAACAGTTGCTGCTGTTCCGCGCCGGCCACCGCAACGACCCGGTGATGTACCCGATGGCCATCGGCCTGACCGACGAAGACATCGCCGACCTGTCGGCCTACTTTGCCGCCCAGACCCCGGCCGGCCTCGAGGCCGACCCGAGCCACTGGCAGAACGGCGCCCGGCTCTATCACCACGGCGACAGCAGCCGCGACATTCCCGCCTGCCAGGCCTGCCACGGACCGGTCGGCCGCGGCAACCCGGGCGCCGCCTTTCCGGCACTTCAGGCACAGCACGCGGTCTACACGATCAAGCAGCTGACGAGCTATGCGGACGGCCAGCGCTATGTCGACCTGACCGGCAAGGCCACCCAGTCGCGCAACGGTCACATGATGACCACGATCGCCAAGCGCCTGACGGCCACGGACATCCGCGACCTCGCCACCTACATGCAGGGCCTGCGCTGAGGCAACGCCCGGCAGCGGTCGCCTGCCCGGCGATCGCCAACCCGCTACTCCGCCGCCGACATCGGACCGAGGCACCGTGATGAGCACACGACGACCCCTGCCGCTCGCGATCGCGGGCCTGACCCTCCTCGGCGCTTTCGCCCTGGCCGGCTGCTCGCGCCAGGCCACCGAGCCCACCGCCGAGGCGGCCGAACAATCCGAGGCTGCGCCCGGTGACGAATCTGCCGCCGAAGCACCGCCGGTCGCCGCAGCGGCCACCGGCACGGCTGCCGGCGCATCCGCCGCAGTCGTCCAGGAATCGTCCGAGCCCGCCGCCGACGCCGGCAACGAGACCCCCTCGGCCAGCGACGCCTCGCTCGAGCGCCTCGCGGAGCTGCCGGCCCAGGACAGTCTCCCCGCCGGCAAGTGGCAGGTCGGCAAGAATTACCAGCCGATCGTGCCCGCCCAGCCGACCAACGTCGGCCCCGGCAAGGTCGAGGTCGTCGAAGTGTTCTGGTACGGCTGCAACCACTGCTACGCCCTCGACCCGTTTCTCGAGAGCTGGAAAGCCAACAAGCCGTCCTATATCGAGTTCGTCCGCCTGCCCGTGATGTGGGGTCCCGCGCACAAGTCGCACGCGCGCTTCTTCTATACCTTGCAGGCACTCGGCCGCGACACGGACCTGCACGTCAAGGCGTTCGACACCATCCATCGCGGCGGCAACCCGCTGCTCGGCAATGACGAAGAATCGAGCTACCGCGTGCAGCTCGCCTTCGCCAAGGCCAACGGCATCGACGAGAAGAAGTTCGCCGAGGCCTATCGCTCCATGTGGGTCGACACCAAGCTGCGCCAGGCCGAAGACTTAACCAAGCGCTATCGCGTCGAAGGCGTGCCACTGATCGTGATCAACGGCAAGTATTCGACCGACGTCGGTGCCGCCGGCGGACAGAGCCAACTGCTCGCACTGATCAACGACCTGGCCGCCTCCGAGAAGCGCCGCTGATCCACATCGTCCTGCTCGACGCGCAGGGACTGCACCGGCGCGAACACCACCTCGGCGAGGCCCTGCCCGCCGAGGCGGTCTGGATCGATCTGCTGGAACCGACACCCGAGGAAGAATCCGAGGTCGAGAAAGCCCTCGGCATCGCCGTACCGACGCGCGAGGAAATGCGCGAGATCGAGACCTCGAACCGCCTCTACGAGGAGGACGGCGCGCTCTACATGACCATGACCGTGATCACCAAGATCGACACGGGCGCGCCGGAAACCAGCCAGGTAACCTTCATCCTCGCCGGCCACCGGCTGATCACCAACCGCTACGTCGATCCACTGCCGTTCCGCCGCTATATCGTCTATGCCGAGCGCCACCCCCAGCAATGCACCAGCGGCGCCGCGGTGCTCGCCGGGTTGCTCGAAGCGACCGTCAACCGCATCGCCGACGTGATCGAACGCGTCGGCGCCAATCTCGACGGCGTTTCGGCCGAAGTATTCACGCAGCCCCGGCGCAAGCGTCCGACCCGCGACTTCCGCGACATCCTCGATCGCGTCGGCCAGAACGGCGACCTGGTCGGCAAAGCCCGCGAATCCCTGGCCTCGCTCGGGCGCCTGCTGATGTTCGCGCAACAGGCCACCACCGAGACCTTCACCGCCGACGTGCGCAGCCGCCTGCGCACCATCGCGCGCGACGCCACCCAGATGGCCGATCACGCCAGCTTCCTCGGCAACAAGGTCAATTTCATCCTCGACGCCACCCTCGGGATGATCAACATCGACCAGAACAACATCCTGAAGATCTTCTCGGTCGTGACCGTATTCCTGCTGCCGCCCTCGGTAATCGGCGCGATCTTCGGCATGAACTTCCAGCACATTCCGATCACCGCCCACGCCTGGGGGTTCTGGGTCGCGATCGGCCTGATGCTGCTGTCCGCGGTGCTGCCCTGGCTGGTGTTCAAGCGGCGCGGCTGGCTCTGAGGAGACAGCGGCGGCGGGGCCGGCGGCGCATTTGCCGCCTTCGCGCCGGAGCAGCGTATACTTACGGGCTCCTTTCCGGGGTCATCCTGCGAC
>JACKOV010000015.1 GCA_024234075.1 Nevskiaceae bacterium | reverse complement strand
GCCGGCGCCGCTGCGCTGCAGCGCGACAGTCGCATGCTCGCCCGCCAGGGCGGCGACGAGTTCATCGTATATCTCGCCGAGATCACCAGCCGCAACGACGCCAGCGTGGTCGCACAGCGCATTCTCGAACGGCTGGCCGAACCGGTGCAGGTCAATGCCCACGAGATCACCATCTCGCCGTCGATCGGCATCGCGATGTGGCCCGAGGACGGCACGGACATCGACGAGTTGCTGAAACACGCGGATCTCGCGATGTATCACGCCAAGCGTTCGCGCGGCGAACCGTTCGTGTTCTTCGATCGCTCGATGTCCGAACTGTCGAAGCGGCGCTCGACCCTCGAAGCCGGCCTGCGCCGTGCGATTCCCGAGCAGCAGCTGCGTCTCGTCTACCAGCCGCTGGTGGATCCGGGCAACGACCAGACCTGCTGCATGGAAGCACTGCTGCGCTGGGACCTGCCGGGCATCGGCGCAATCGCGCCGTCCGAGTTTCTGCCGATCGCCGAAAGCAGTGGCCTGATGGCCTCGATCGGCAGCTGGGTCCTGGATCGCGCCTGCCGCGATGCCGCGAGCTGGCTCGAGGCAGGCCTGCCGCTGGAGCGCGTCGCCGTGAACCTCGCAGGCTCGCAACTGTTCAGCTCCGACCTGTTCAGCGAGATCGAGCGCACCATGGCCGCCGCCAGGCTGCAACCTGGCCATCTCGAGGTCGAGATCACCGAGGCCACGCTGCTCATGGACGAAGCCGCAGCCCGCCGCGCCATCGAGGGCCTGAAGCGCATGGGCATTGCCGTGACCATCGACGATTTCGGCAGTGGCTACAGCAACCCGGCAGGGTTGATGGAGCTGCCGGTCGATCGCGTCAAGATCGATCGTCGGATCGTCGCCGATCTTGCCGCCACCGGCCGCAATGCCGCACTGGCCCGCGCCACCATCGACATGGCCCGTGCCCTGAACCTGCGCATCGCCGCCGAAGGCGTGGAGCACGAACGGCAGTTCGCGCTGCTGCGGGCGCACCAATGCCGCGAAGCCCAGGGCTACTTGGTCAGCCAGCCGCTGGGGGCGCAGGAAGCGGCTCTGTTCTTGCAGCAACTGCCCCAAGTCACCGCAATCCGGCGCCTGCGCCGGCTGGTGGCGCCGGCAGATAGCACCCAGCCGTAAACCGGGCAGGATGCGCCAGATAAGCGCCGGGCTCCGGCCGCGGGCCAGATGAAAGCGGTTCGCATCAACCGTTTCACGGCGTCGGCGGCAGATTGAGATCGCCCGACGGGATTACACGATGGGCGACCGCGGGCCGACCCGGTATATACTCCCCACCCTTCGAAAAAGCCCCCCGGACAAGATCGTGAGCAAGCAGGACTCGCAGTTTTTCAACATCTTCAGCGTGGTCATCGGACTGTTGAGCGTCCTCGCCCTGGTCCTGTTGACGATCGCGCGCAATGTCGGCACGAGCTCCCAGCTCGCGCACCTGCAGACCGACTCCAGCTACGTCGCCGGTGTCGAGCAGCGCATCAAGCCGCTCGCGCGGGTCGCCGTCGCCGGCGAAGATAACAGCGCCCTGGCGATCGAGGCGCCGACCGGCTCGGCGGACACCGGTGGTGGTGGTGGTGCCGCGGCCCTGCCGACCGACGGCAAGGGCCTGTACGACATGGCCTGCACCGCCTGCCATGGTCTGGGTATCGGCGGCGCGCCGAAGTCCGGCGACAAAGGCGCCTGGGCGCCGCGCCTCGCCCAGGGCAAGGCGACGCTTTACAAGCACGCGATCGAAGGCTTCCAGGGCAAGGACGGTGTCATGCCCGCCAAGGGCGGTCGCACCGATGCCTCCGACGATCTGGTGAAGCTCTCGGTCGACTACATGATCGAGTTGAACCAGTAACAGCAGCCACTGCCGGGCCGGGCGGCTCAGTCTTCTCCACCCAGCCCGCGGCGCAGCTGGATCGCTTCGGCCACCTGCGCCTCGACCACCTCCTCCGAATCCTCCAGATCGGCCAGCGTACGCGCGACCCGCAAGGCGCGATGCGTGCCACGCAGGCTCAGCCCCAGCTTCTCGCGGGCCAGGGCCAGCGTCTGCAGCGCCGCGCGCGTCGGCTGCGCGCAATGCTCCAGCAGCTTGCCGGCAAGCACCGCGTTGAGACAGCCCTGCCGCGCCTGCTGCCGGGCGCGCGCCCGACAGATCTGCGCCCGATCGTGTTCGGCCGGCTGCCGCGGTAGCGAAGCACCGCCATCGAGCGCCTGACGGTAGGCCGCCAAATCGACCTCGCTCACCGTCTCGAGCGCGACCCGCAGATCGATACGATCGAGCAACGGACCCGACAGCCGTGCCCGGTAGCGCGCCAGATCGCGTGGCCGGCAGCGACAGGGGCGCGCGTGATCGCCATGATGACCGCAGGGGCAAGGGTTCATCGCTGCGACCAGCTGAAAGCGCGCCGGATACTCCGCCTGCAAGCCGGCCCGCGAAATCGACACCACGCCGCTCTCGAGCGGCTCGCGCAGGGCTTCGAGCACCCGCCGGTCGAACTCGGGGAATTCGTCGAGGAACAACACGCCGAGATGCGCCAGCGTGATTTCGCCGGGCCGGGCCCGCGGGCCGCCACCGATGATCGCGCCGGCCGATGCTGTGTGGTGCGGCGCGCGGAACGGTCGCGGCACCGGCCAGGCCGGCATCGTGCCCGGCGCCACATTCGCGCCATGCCCTGCCGCGCCCGTCGCGACGCTCCAGCCCGCGACTGAGGCCACCGCCGCGACTTCGAGCGCTTCGGCATCTTCGAGCGGTGGCAGCAAGGGCGGCAGGCGCTGCGCCAGCATGCTCTTGCCGCAGCCCGGCGGCCCGATCATCAGCAGGCTGTGTGCACCGGCTGCGGCCACCCGCAGCGCCCGCTTGGCAAGCACCTGACCACAGACATCGGCCAGCGAGATCGTCGTCGCTCCGGCCGCTGCACCACCACCGTCGCCCACCGCCGGCCACTCGAGCTCGCGCGCCAGCGGCAACACGGTCTTGCCGTCGAGTGCCGTGCAGACCTCGAGCAAATCGGCTCCGGCACGCACACCGAGCATCGGCAACAGACGCATTTCGGGGGCATTGGCACGCGGCAGTATCAGCTCGCGACCGGCTGCGGCCGCGGCGCGTGCCGCCAGCAGCGTGCCGCGCACCGGCCGCAGCTCGCCGGCCAGCCCAAGCTCGCCGAGAAACTCGTGCGCGGCAAGCCGCGACGGTGCGGCCTGCGCCACCTGGCCCGAGGCCGCGAGAATGCCGACCGCGATCGCCAGATCGAAGCGTCCGCCGTCTTTGGGCAGGTCGGCCGGTGCGAGATTGACGGTGATGCGGCCGGCCGGCCACTCGAAACCCGCATGCGCCAGCGCGGCGCGAACGCGTTCCTTGCTCTCTTTCACCTCGGTCGCCGCCAGACCGACGATCGAAAACGACGGCAGGCCATTGCCGAGATACACCTCGACCTCGACCGGCGGGGCAGCGAGGCCCACCTGCGCGCGACAGGCGATGCGGGCGATGGCCATGGGCTCGCGCGAGGCGAGTCGATCCGCCGCTGCGCGGGGTCAGCCGGTGCCGGGCGGCAGCTTCGACTCGAGCTCGGCGAAACGGCGCTCGAGCTCCTCCAGCCGCGCGCGGGTGCGCTCCAGCACCTTGGTCTGGGCATCGAACTCGTCGCGCGCGACCAGATCGAGCCGGCCGAGGCTGGCGCGCAGCACGGCGCGGAAGTTGTTCTCGAGGTCCTGCTGCATGGTGCGCAGCGCCGGCGGCAGGCTCTCGAACAGCCGGCGTGCGATGTCTTCGATTCGGGGTTGTTCCATCTTGGATCCTCGGCTTGAACTGTCCGGCCGCTGCTCCGCCGTGGCGCAACCCGCACGTGAACGGGCTCCAAAACGGTGCGGCAACCTCGCCCGGCCGGCGCGAAATCACGTACTTGAGCGTCGCCAACCGCTGGCACGGAAGCTGCAAACGGCTTCGGGGGCCGGTACCTGCGCAGCATAGCGCGGGCCGTGCCGACGCCGCGCGCGGCATTCGGCCCGCGTCCGGCACGAAATGCAGCAGGCCCGCGGAGCCCATACCGGTGGCGATGAAAATGATCACGGCAGTTATCCGACCTTACAAGCTCGACGACCTCGAGCTCGCCGTGGCCCGGCTCGGCGTCCAGGGGATGACGGTCAGCGAGGTGCACGGCTACGGCCACCAGCACGGCCATACCGAGCACTACCGCGGCACCGAGTACCGCGTCGAGTTCACGCCCAAGACCTGGGTCACGATCGCCGTCGACGAGGAGATCGTCGAGCCGGTGATCGAGGCCATCGCCAACGTCGCGCGCACCGGCAAGGTCGGCGACGGAAGAATCTACGTATCGGAAATAAAACAGGCCATTCGGATCCGCACCGGCGAGACCGGCACTGCGGCCACTTGAGAAAAGAGCTGGGAGTCGCACATGCGCATTGATCTCGCCCCGATGACACCTTCGCGCCGGCTGCGCGCAATCCTGCCCGGCCTGCTGGCCCTGCTGCCCGCACTGGCCAGCGCGCAGGACGCCAAACCCGTCCTCGACACCGGCGATACCGCCTGGATGCTGGCGAGCACGGTGCTGGTCATCATGATGGCCGTGCCGGGCCTCGCGCTGTTCTACGGCGGCCAGGTGCGCTCCAAGAACGTGCTGTCCACGTCGATCCAGGTATTCGTGGTGTTCTCGCTGCTGACGGTGCTGTGGGTCGTCTACGGCTACAGCCTCGCGTTCACCGGTGAAGGCCGCTTCATCGGCGGCTTCGATGCGCTCCTGGTCAGCAACATCTCGCCCGACGCCGTGTCCGGCACCATTCCGGAACTGCTGTTCGTCGCCTTCCAAGCCACGTTCGCAGCAATCACCACCGCGCTCGCGGTCGGCGGTTTCGCCGAACGCACCAAGTTCTCCGCGGTGCTGATCTTCGCGGTGATCTGGTTCACCTGCTCCTACCTCGTGATCGCCCGCGCAGTCTGGGGCGGCGGCTGGATCGCCGACCTGGGCGCCATCGACTACGCCGGCGGCACGGTGGTGCACATCAACGCCGGTATCGCAGGCCTCGTCGGCGCGCTGATCGTCGGCAAGCGCCTCGGCTACGGCACGACGGCCATCCAGCCGCACAATCTGCCGTACGTCCTCACCGGCGCCTCGCTGCTTTGGGTGGGCTGGTTCGGCTTCAACGTCGGCTCGGGCCTCGGCGCCGGCGTCAGCTCCGGCCTGGTGCTGCTCAACACCTATGTCTGCACGGCAGCCGCGGTGATCGCCTGGGTGTTCGCCGAATGGATTTTCAAAGGCAAGCCGACGGTGCTAGGCGCCGCGTCCGGCGCCATCGCCGGCCTGGTGGCGATCACGCCGTCCTGCGGCTCGGTGGGCGTCGCCGGTGCGATCGTCCTCGGCCTCATCGCCGGCGTGATCTGCCTGTGGGCGGTCGCGAGCCTGAAGAAGGCGCTGGGCTACGACGACTCACTGGACGTGTTCGGCGTCCACGCGGTCGGCGGCATCGTCGGCGCGCTCGGCGTGGCCATCCTCGGCGCGCCGTCCTTCGGCGGCGTCGCCGAGATCGACAACATCGGCAGGCAGTTCGGCGTCCAGGCCATCAGCGTGCTGTTCACGATCGTCTGGTCCACACTGATCACAGTGATCGCCTTCGCGGTGGCGAAGTTCACGGTCGGCCTCCGCCCGGGCGACGACACCGAGCGGGAGGGCCTCGACCTCGCCGAGCACGGCGAGCGGGCCTACGACTGACGGCCTCAGGCCGGCGGCGGGTGCATCGGGCGGGTTGCGGGGTGGCCGCGAACCCGCCCGATGTGACAGAGTTCAAACTTCGGCCAGCCCGCTTCTGGTCATACTGTCTCCTCGACGGAGAGCCGCCCATGACCGCACGCATCCTCATTGCCACCGCCGTGACCCTGGTGTTCGCCGCCAGCCTTGCCCGGGCCGACGTCTGGCGCTGGAAAGACCATCAGGGCAACTGGCACTACAGCGATGTGCCGGTCGACGGCGCCCAGCTCATCAAATCGACCGCGCCCACCCCGATCGCCACGGCAGCGGAATCCGGCGCTCAGAGCGACAACTCCACCTCCGCCGCCGACTCGTTCGCCGCCCGCAACGCCGCGATCTCCGACCAGCTCGACGCCGAGGCCACGGCCCGCCAGGTGCAGGAAGACCTGCGCAAGAAACGCGCCGAGCAGTGCAAGGACGCGACCGAGCGCTACGAACGGTCGATCGCCGCCCGCCGCCTCTACCGCGAAGACAAGGACGGCCAGCGCGTCTACCTGTCCGAGGCCGAGCTGGCGCAGGCGCGGATCGACGCCCGTGCCGAACGCGACAGCGTCTGCGGCCCGCGCTGACCCGCTAGACTTGGCCGATCGCGCCGCCCAGGCGCGCCAGCAGCGAAGGCGAGGATGCGGGTAGGAGTTCTGGGTCTCGGAGCCATGGGTGCGCCGATGGCGCGCAATCTCGCACGCCGCGGCATCCTCACCGGCATCTGGAACCGCAGCCGGCACAAGGCGACCGCGCTCGCCACCGAGCTGCACTGCCTCGACGCCGCCACACCGGCCGCGCTCGCCGCCGCCTGCGACGCCCTGGTAATCTGCGTCTCGGCCGATACCGACGTCCTCGAAGTCGTCGACGCCCTCCTGCCAGGGATCCGTCACGGCACCCTGGTGATCGACACCTCCACGGTCAGCGCCACGACCGCACGCGAGGCGGCCGCACGTCTGGCCGCGCAGGGCGCCGAGTTCCTCGACTGCCCGGTCAGCGGCGGCGTCGAAGGCGCCCGTGACGCCAAGCTCGCGATCATGTGCGGCGGCCATGCGCTGGCCTTCGAGCGTGCGCAACTGGTGCTGGGCACCCTCGGCCACACCATCACCTGGTTCGGCGAAAGCGGTGCCGGCCAGGCCGCCAAGGCCACCAACCAGATCATGTGCGCCGGCATCATCCGCGCCGTCGCCGAGGCCATGGCCTTCGCCGAGGTCCAGGGCCTGCCGCTGCAGAAGCTGGTCGACACCCTCGGCCAGGGCGCCGGCTCCTCGTGGTACTTCGTGCATCGCGCACCGAACATGATCCGCGGCAGCTACCCCGCCGGTTTCCGCGTCCGCCTGCACGAAAAAGACCTGCTGATCTGCCGCGAAATGGCCGCCGCAGCCGGCATCTCGCTGCCGGTCGTCGAGGAAATGCTGACGGAGTACGCCGAACTGATCCGTCGGGGTCACGGCGACGAAGACATCTCGGCCGTGTTCCGCCTCAAGCAGGAGTCGTGCGCGCAGCGCCGCCGGCCATGAGCAACAGCAGCGCGCGCCCCGAGCCCTCGCAACCGACCGGCGCTGCGATCCGCGCACTCTATCTGCCGGACTTCTGCGCGCCGCGGGCGGTGCTCGCGGTGGTGCTGATCGTCGAATTGACGGCCCTGGTGCTCACCCTGGCGCGCGACAACGCCCGCCTCGGCATCTGGACCGATCTGGCACGCACCTCGCTGTTCCTGTTGTGGATCGGCCTGGTGATCGCCGCCTTGCTGTGCACCCTGCGCGGCCGCATCGCCAACACCTCGGTGGCCCGCGGCTCGGCGACCGTACTCGGAGTCGTGGCGCTGACGATCGCGGTCATCTCCGAGGTCACCTGGCTCATTGGCCAGAGCAGCCTGGTCGACCCGGAAGCTTTCGGCGACCTGTTCCCGCATCAGCACTTCGCCTTCCTGGCGCGCAATGTCGGCATCGGCCTGGTGGTGGCCGGCGTCGCGATGCGCTACTTCTATGTCACGCACGAATGGCGCCGCAACATCGAGATGCAGGCGCAGGCGCGCGTCCATGCCCTGCAGGCGCGGATCCGCCCGCATTTCCTGTTCAACAGCATGAACACCATCGCTTCGCTGACGCGCAGCGACCCGGCGCGGGCCGAGGAAGCCGTGCAGGATCTCGCCGATCTGTTCCGCGCCAACCTCTCCGAGAAACGCGCGCAGATCACCCTCGCCGACGAACTCGAGGTCGCCGGCATCTACGAACGGATCGAAAAGCTGCGCCTCGGCGAGAGGCTGTGCGTCGAGTGGCGCACGGCCGCGCTGCCCCGCGATGCGATGGTGCCGAGCCTGCTGATCCAGCCGCTGCTCGAGAACGCGATCTACCACGGCATCGAGCCCCGGCGCGGCGGCGGCATCGTCACCGTCTCGGGCGAGTTCGCCAACGGCCTGATCACGCTCGTGGTCCGCAATCCCGTGCCCGAAGGCGCGCAGATGCGCGACGGCAACCGGCTGGCGCTGGCCAACATCCGCGAGCGCCTGACGCTGATGTACGACGAGCGCGCGACCATCAAGGCCGGCCGCTTCGACGACGAGTACATCGTCACGCTGCGCTTCCCCTATCTGCGCACGCCTTCCCCGGGCGCGACGGCCGCGGCATGAGCACCCTGCGCGTCCTGATCGTCGACGACGAAGTCCCGGCGCGCGAACGCCTGCGCGCGCTGCTGGCCGAAACGGGCGAGGCACAGGTCGTCGGCGAAGCCACGGATGGCGAGGACGCACTGCGGCAGCTCGACGACTGCGATCCGGACATCGTGCTGCTCGATGTGCGCATGCCCGGCATGGACGGCATAGAGACCGCGCGCCGCATCGCCGAGAATCCGGCGCCACCGGCCGTGATCTTCACGACCGCCTTCGACGAGTATGCGCTCAGCGCCTTCGACGCCCAGGCCGTCGCCTATCTGCTGAAACCGATCCGTCGCGAAAAGCTCGCCGCCGCGCTCGCCCAGGCCGGCCGTCTGACGCGCCCGCAACTCGCGCAGGCTGCCGCGGTGGCTCGCTTTGCGCCGCAGCGCACCCACATCGCCGTCAAGGTACGCGACACCACCAGGCTGATTCCGCTGGCCGAAGTGCGTTGTTTCATCGCCGACCAGAAATACGTGACCGTGCGCCACGAGGCCGGCGAGGACCTGATCGAAGAGTCGCTGAAATCGCTCGAAGAAGACCTCGGCACGAGCTTCGTGCGCATCCATCGCAGCGCCCTGGTCAACATCGCCTACCTCGCCGCGATCGAGCGCGACGCGGCAGGCCAGTATTGCGTGCGGCTGCGCGAGCGCGACGAGCGCCTCGTCGTGAGCCGCCGCATGGCCAGCGAGCTGCGCGAGCGCTTCCGCATTTGACGTAACCGGACGACGACGCGCGCATGCCCGAGATCGGGGCGCCGCGCGTGACGGACATCAACGCTTCGGCCAGCCGCTGCCGCTTTACTCGCAGCGTCGCTCCGGGGGTTTCCTCATGTCAGATTCGTCGCGCGCCGGCTCGTCGCCCTCCACCGCCATTCGCCCATCGTCCGCCGACCCGTCATCCACGGCTGCCCCGGCTCCCGCCGAGCCGCGCCTGCTGGCCGCACGCGAACTCGCCGGCTGGCTCGCCGCACCGCTGCGCTCCTCCGTGGCGCTGCGAGTACACGGCGATCGCAGCGCCGTCCAGCGCGTCCTGAACATCCGGCTCGACGGTGTGCTCTCGCACGACCGCCCGGCCAGCGCCAACCGCCGCTGGCTGTGCGAAATCATCCGCGCCTGGGCGCCGCTCGAGGTGGTCTTCCCGACGCGCGATTACAGCAACGTGCCCGGAGTCAGCGGCGAGCTGCCGCGCCATGCCGCCTTGCTGGTCGAACGCGCCTACGGCCACGTGCTCGCCGCAACCCGCAGCATCCCCAGCGCCTGCGACCTGCTGCGCGCCGACGCCCAGTTGCTCGACCTGCAGATCGCCGTCGCAACGGCGCTGCAACCGCAGCTGGCACCGACCTCCTCCCGCAACGACTGGCCCGAGGAACTGCTGCGCATGTCGCTCGGCATGGCCGAGTTCCTGCATCGCCATGCGATCGGCCTCGCCCCCGTGCTCAGCGATGAGACGGTCATGACCTACACCTCGTACATCGCCCGCCTGCAGCGCAGCTTCGACGACGAGTGCCGCAAGGTCCGCGTGGCCTGAACCTTCCGCAGCCGCGCGCGGCGCGCCCGCACCACGCCGCGACGCACTGCCGCGGATGCCACGCATTCGCCCTCCAGCGCAAGACTCGACCCGACACGCCGGTCGTGAAGCCCGCATTCTGGTCGTCGCCCTCGGCGCCTGCCGAACCGCGCGCACCGCGTGTTGACCCCCCCGTCGATCCGGCGCAGCCTCGCCAGGCCACACACGGTTTGCGGCCTGGATCAGGCCGAGGTGCTTATGGATCGACGCGACATGTTGATTTTGACCGGCTCGCTGGCCGCCGGGCTCAGCGCCGTACCACAGGTGCCGGCCGCGGCCAGTTCCACCGTGCCGGCCGGATTCAAGGGCCCGTACATCGACCTCACCACGCCACGGGGCAATGTGCTCGCCGCCGTGCGGATCGATGCGAATCTCGACGAGAGCAGACAGAAATGGGGCAGCGTCAGCGGCGTGGTCGCCGGCGTGCGAGACGGCGAGGCACTGCGCGATCTGTTCGGCTTCGAAGTCGTCTCGGTGGCACGGGCCTGGAAGCAGCCCGACAACAGCTACCGCGTCCTGCACCGTGAAGCGATCCTCTACACCGACCTGGCCAGCGGCGACGTTCTGACGCACTGGCACAACCCCTACCTCGACGAGACCGTCGAGGTCGTCGATGTCATCAACGATCCCTGGAACCACTATTTCGCCGAGACCGTGAAGAAGTTCGCACCGGATTACGGCGGCCTCAACAAACCGGTCGAGCGGCCGCCCGAACCGTACAGCATGGGGTTCTTCGACGCCGGCAACGGCATGGTCCAGAACCGGACCCACATCAATCTCTACTATCGCGCCGCGCTGCAACCCGACCAGTGGCCGCGCGAAAGCTCGGGTACGATGAACCGGGTCAGCGAGTTCTTCACCACCACGGCCAAGCTCGCCGACCTGCAGAACCCCGACAAGACCTCGGTCCAGCACACCGGCTCGTGGGTACGCGTGACGCCGTGGCTGCCGTGGATGCTCATGGGACAGACCCCGGGCCACATCGTCTATCACTCGACGGTGCAGTCGTTCGACTCCCTGGACGGCTTCAAGTCCAAGGTCCTGGCACATACCGAGAAACACCATCCGCACATGCTCGAGGCGCCACCGCGGGAGTACTGGGACAAACCCAATCTCTCCAGCCTCGAGGTCTACGCCAGGACCCAGAAGCCCAAGCCACCGAAGAAGCCCTAGAGCCCCGCCATGTTCAAAGGCATGCAGGCGATCGTGGTCTCGGTCCACAACCTGGAGCGGCTGCGTTCCGATCTCATGGACATCGGCCGCTGAAGCGCTCATCCGCTGCCGGACGCACCGCCCGAACAGTTCGCGGCCTGGCATGTCCCCGCAGGCTGCAGCCGCATCGAGCAAGTGCTGATGGTGGCCGAGCAGGAGACCCGCGGCATGGTCCGGCTGATCCGCTTCCACGGCGTGGAAGCGGATCTGATGCGGCCGGCCCAGCGCTCCTGGGATACCGGCGGATTCTTCGACTTCAACGTCTACGTCCGCGACACCAACGCCATGTACCGCGCGCTGCAACGCGCCGGCTGGACGGCCTTCGGCCCGCCCACGGACTACCAGCTGGGCGACTTCAGCATCCGCCAGGCCGTGATCCGCGGCCCCGACGGCCTGATCATGGTCATGCTGCAGGCTTTCGGCAAAGTGCTGGTCGAGCTGCCGGCGTTCACGGCCATGTCGCGCACCTTCAATGCGCTGCAGGTCGTCCGTGACTACGACGTCGCACGCGCTTTCTTCGTCGATCAGCTCGGCTGGTCGCCGCTGACGGAGCGCGACATCCGCGACTCCGAGGAACCCGGCCGCAACATGCTGGGTATCCCCGGCAACATCGCGCGCACGGTGCGCCGTCGGGTCGGCATCTTCCATCCCGACGGCGGCAACGACGGCTCGGTGCGGTTGCTGGAAATGCAGGAGCTCGGCGGCCACGACTATTCGGGCCGCTGCGTCGCGCCGAACCTCGGCCTGCTCTGCGCGCGCTACCCCGTGCCCGACGTAGCAGCCTGGGCCGCGACACTGCGCAGCCGCGGCAGCGGCAGCGCACCCGCCCGTCCACCCACCCGCCACCGGGCGCCGGCCTGGCCCGGCCCATCGGGTACAATCTGCGGAGAGGTCCTGTCGTGACGTTCCGCAACCCTTCCTCCGCCGAGATCGAGTCGCTGCTGCGCAGCGCACGCATCATCGCCGTCGTCGGCCTGAGCGCCGACGCTGCGCGGCCGAGCCACGGCGTCGCCGCGGCGCTGCAGCGTTTCGGCTATCGCGTGCTCCCGGTGAACCCCGGCGCCACGACCCTGCTCGGTGAACGCGCCGTACCGGATCTCGACCATCTCGGCGAGGTACTCGCACCCGGCGAACAGGTCGACATCGTCGACGTGTTCCGGCGGCCCGAGCACGTTGCGGCCATCGTCGACGACTGCATCCGCCTGCGCCTGCCGGCGCTGTGGCTGCAGGACGGCGTCGTCGACCAGGCAGCCGCGCAACGCGCGCAGGCTGCCGGCATCCGCGTCGTCATGGACCGCTGCATCTTCCGCGACCGCGCGGCCTTGCGCTGAAGCGGCACGACCGCGCACCCGCCATGAGCACGCTCGCCTTCACCAAGATGCACGGCGCCGGCAACGACTTCATCCTGTTCGAGGAGTCCGCCCTGCCCTGCGGCCTGCCCAACCGCGCGCAGTGGCGCCGGCTCAGCAATCGTCACACCGGCATCGGCTTCGACCAGGCCCTGGTCCTGTTCCAGCCCCGCCGGCCCGGCACCGACGTCTTCTACCGGATCTTCAATGCCGACGGCGGCGAGGTCGAGCAATGCGGCAACGGCGCGCGCTGCGTCGCCGAATGGCTGCGCCTGCAGGGTCGTGCCGGCCAGGACGGCGCGCTGGCGATGGACAGTCCGGCTGGCCTCGTCCATGCGCGCTTCGGTCCCGCCGGCCAGGTCGCAGTCGACATGGGCGCACCGCGCTTCGAGGCGGCCGCCCTGCCATTCATTCCGCCCGCAGCGCAGACGACGCCCGCACCCGCATCCGCGCCCACATTCGACGCCCACCCTGCAACGCCCGGCGACCTGCCGCTGCACCGCCTCGAGATCGACGGACGCGAGCTAGAGTTCGCGATCGCCTCGATGGGCAATCCCCATGCGGTGCTGTTCGTCGACGACATCGCCACCGCAGCGGTCGAGCAGATCGGCCCGGCACTGCAACGCCATCCCGCCTTTCCACAGAGCGTCAACGTCGGTTTCCTGCAGATCCTCGACCCACAGCATGCGAAACTGCGCGTCTACGAGCGTGGCGTCGGCGAGACGCTGGCCTGTGGCACGGGCGCCTGCGCGGCGGTTGCAGTCGGCCGCAAAGCTGGCAGACTCGCGGGCGACGTCGAGGTCGCGCTGCCCGGCGGCGTCTTGCGCATCCGCTGGGCCGGCCCCGGCGAGCCCGTCTGGATGACCGGCCCGGCCGAAGTCGCCTTTCGTGGCCAGGTCGAGCTCTGAACCACCGCTTGCGCCCACTCATGCGACGCGCCGGCAACGACCAACAACGATTTCTCCGAGGACTCGAGCCCACATGACCACTCCCGCCCGCGGCGCCAGCCTGGCACCGGCCGTTCCCAGCGAAGAAACCGACATCGCCGCCTATCTCGAGCGGCATCCGGATTTCTTCGAGCGCAATCTCGCCATCCTCGCGAAGCTGCGCCTGCCGCATCTGCGCGGCGGCACGACGATCTCGCTGGTCGAGCGCCAGGTCGAAGTGCTGCGCGAACGCCAGGCTGCCAGCGAGGAGCGGTTGCAGGACTTCATCCGCGTCGCGCGCGCCAACGATGCACTCGCCGACAAGATCCAGCAGTTCGCGCGTCGCCTGCTGCGCGCCACCTCGATGCAGGCCACCCTGACCGCGATCGAAGTCGCGCTGCGCGAAGACTTCGATGCCGTGAACTCGCGGCTGGTGCTGCCCGGCTTCGACGCCCGCGGCATCGACGGTGTGCCGGACCGCTTCCTGCGCGCGGTACGGCAGGACGAGCCGGCGTTGAAGAGCTTCGAGACCCTGTTCGGCGGCGGCAAGCCCCGCTGCGGGCAGGTGCGCGACATCCAGCGCGATTTCCTGTTCGGCGACGAGGCCGCGACCGTTGGCTCGGTGGCGCTGGTGCCGCTCGGCGACAAAGGCTCGCTCGGCCTGCTGGCGGTCGGCAGCAGCGACGTCAACCGCTTCCACCCCGGCATGAGCACCGAGTTCCTCGCGCGGATGGGCGAGCTGATCGCTGACTCGATCGAGCGGTACCGCTGACGGGCCGCACATGACGTGACACCCGCGGCCCTGCAGTGGATCGAGCGCTTCGGGCGCCATCTGCGTCACGAACGCAATCTTTCGGGCCATACGGCCAGCGGCTACGACCACGAGCTCGAGGCGCTGGTCGCCTGGTGCGACACACAGCAGCTCGACGACTGGCCCCACATCGATTCACAGCACTTGCGGATGTTCGCCGCCCGCAGCCATGCCGGCGGCCTCGCGCCGCGCAGCGTGCAGCGACGCCTCTCGGCGGTGCGCAGCTTCTTCCGCTACCTGATCCGCGAGCAGGTCGTCACCAGCAACCCCGCGGCCGAAGTGCGCGCGCCGAAGGTCAAACGCGGCCTGCCCGGCACGCTGGACGTCGATCAGGTCGGCCGCCTGCTCGACATCGCCGTGACCGATCCCCTGTCGGCCCGCGACCGCGCCCTGATGGAGCTGTTCTATTCCTCGGGCCTGCGCCTGGCCGAGCTGGCCGCGCTCGACCTAGGCGATGTCGACCTCGCCGAACAACTGGTCCGCGTCACCGGCAAGGGCCGCAAGACGCGGATCGTGCCGGTCGGTCGCCTGGCCCGCGAAGCCATCACCCGCTGGCTGCAGGACCGCGGCCAGCTCGCAAAAACCGACCAGACTGCCCTGTTCGTGGCGCGCAACGGCCGGCGGCTGAGCCCGCGCGCCATCCAGGCCCGGGTGGGCTACTGGGCGCGGCGTCAGGGCCTGCCCGTTCACGTCCATCCACACCTTTTTCGGCACTCGTTCGCGTCACATCTGCTCGAATCCAGCCAGGATCTGCGCGGTGTCCAGGAGCTGCTCGGCCACGCCGACATCGCCACCACCCAGGTCTATACGCACCTTGATTTCCAGCACCTGGCCCGCATCTACGACAAGGCCCACCCCCGAGCCCACCGCAAGGGCCGGCCGGGCCGCACCGCCGACACCCCGCCACTGACGGCCCCCACGCCTTCCCAGTCGCAGGACGAGACGCCGGACGACACCGGAACGCCGGTTCTGCGGCCCGGTCCACCCGAGTCGAGGAAGACCAGAGCATGAGCGACACCTTCAATCCGCACGGCACCACGATCCTCGGCGTCCGCCGCAATGGCGTCGTGGCGATCGGCGGTGACGGCCAGGTCACCCTGGGCAACACCGTGATGAAAGGCAACGCCCGCAAGGTTCGCCTGCTCGGCAGCGGCAAGGTGATCGGCGGGTTCGCCGGCGGCACGGCCGACGCGTTCACGCTGTTCGAGCGCTTCGAGGGCAAGCTCGACAAGTTCGGCAATCTGACCCGCGCCGCGATCGAGCTCGCCAAGGACTGGCGCGCCGACCGCTACCTGCGCCGCCTCGAGGCCCTGCTGCTGGTCGGCGATCCCGGCAAGCTGTTGGTGATCTCCGGCAACGGCGACGTGATCGAACCCGAGCACGACGTGGTCGCGATCGGCTCCGGCGGCCCGTTCGCCCAGGCTGCCGCGCGTGCACTGCTCGAGAACACCGAGCTGCCGGCGCGGCAGATCGCCGAGCGCGCGCTGAACATCGCCGCCGACATCTGCATCTATACCAACCGCAACCTCGTGATCGAGGAACTCAAGTGATGGACACGGACGTCAGGGACGACAGCTCGCCGGAGGCACGCATGGCCGCGCTGACCCCACAGGAAATCGTCGGCGAACTCGACAAGCACATCATCGGCCAGGACGCCGCCAAGCGCGCCGTCGCGATCGCGCTGCGCAATCGCTGGCGCCGGATGCAGGTCGATCCGCGCCTGCGTCCCGAAATCACACCCAAGAACATCCTGA
>JACKOV010000014.1 GCA_024234075.1 Nevskiaceae bacterium | reverse complement strand
ACCGTTTGAAACTGTCTGTCTATCTGGCTCGTCGTCGTCGCGTTCGTCGTGGTCGGGAAGCTGGCGGAGAGAGAGGGATTCGAACCCTCGAAGGGCTTTTGACCCTTACACCCTTAGCAGGGGTGCGCCTTCGACCACTCGGCCATCTCTCCGGACTAAAACTCCTTTTCAATCAGGCGCTTACGATGACCGGCAACGCAACGACCCGAGGCAGGGGCGGAATGATACTGGCGGGGCCTGCCGCCGTAAAGCGCGGCCTGATTCCCGCCCCATCCGGCCGGCCCGCCCGCCTCACCCAACCTGGCTGGCGCCCAGCTCACGAGCGAGCGTCGTACAGGCCCGCGCCGTTGCCGAGCCCCGCGCCCGCGGCGCCGGCAGCCGAGCCGTTCGCCGCGTCGCCTTCACAGCCATGCTCGGCCTTGATGCGTTCGAAGATCTCCTCGCGATGCACCGCGACATCCTTCGGTGCGTTGATACCGAGACGAACCTGATTGCCCTTGATCCCGAGCACAGTGACGGTGACTTCACCACCGATCATCACGGTTTCGCCGACGCGCCGGGTGAGAATGAGCATAACCTGACCTCTCCCTGTGTCCGCGACCGGTCAGCCGTGGCGGCCGGTCGTTCTTAAAGTTTGGCACGTACAAATGGCAACACCTCGGCGAGCGCCTCGTCAAGTCGCGCCGCATCGGTACCGCCGGCCTGGGCGAAATCCGCTCGCCCACCGCCTCGGCCACCGACCAGGCTGGCGATACGTCCCACCAGCTCGCCCGCCTTGATCTGCGAACTGCGGTCGGCCGTGACGCCGGCGACCAGCAGGACCTTGCCGTTCGACTCGACCGAGGCAAGCACGATTACCGCGGTTTTCAGTCGCTCCTTGAGCTGATCCACGGCATTGCGCAGCGCGCCGGCATCGGCACCCTCGAGCTTGGTGGCCACGACCCAGGTGCCGGCGACTTCGGTCGCCCCGGCCGCGAGGTCGGTCCCCTGCCCCGAGGCGAGCTTGTCCTTCAGCGCGCGATTCTCCTTCTCGAGCTGGCGAATGCGCTCCAGCGCATCGCGAACCTTGGCGGCAACGTCCTCGCGCGTACCACGCACGACCGTGGTGATCTCGCGCAGCGCGTGCTCGCTGGCTTCGGCGAATTCGAGCGCGCCCTGCCCGGTCATCGCCTCGATACGGCGTACGCCAGCCGCCACACCACCCTCGCTGACGATCTTGAAAAAGCCGATATCGCCGGCCCGTGCCACATGGGTGCCGCCGCAGAGTTCGGTGGAGAAATCGCCAAGCCGCAGCACACGGACCGTGGCGTCGTACTTCTCGCCGAACAGCGCCATCGCGCCGCTGGCGACCGCTGTGTCGTAATCCATTTCGCGGGTCTCGGCGAGTGCGTTGACGCGCACCTGCTCGTTGACCAGGTGCTCGATGCGGCGCAGCTCCTCGGGCGTCACCGCCTGGAAATGCGCGAAGTCGAAACGCAGCCGCTCGGGCGACACCAGCGAACCTTTCTGCTGCACATGCGTGCCGAGCACCGCGCGCAGCGCGGCATGCAGCAGATGGGTCGCGGAGTGGTTGGCCGCGGTGGCGCCGCGCCGCCGCGCGTCGACCCGTGCCTGCAACACCTGGCCCTCGCGGATCGGCGTCGATGTCTCGGCAACGCGACCGATGTGGGCATGCGCTGCGCCGATGCCGCGCTTCTGCGTATCCTCGACCACGAAACACGCCCCGTCGGCCGAGAGCTCGCCGACATCACCGACCTGACCACCGGATTCGGCGTAGAACGGCGTCCGGTCGAGCACGATCTCGCCGCGCTCGCCGGGCTGCAGCGCCGCGACCCGCTGGCCGTCGGCGAGCAACGCGATCACCCGACCCTCGCCTTGCGTCTGCCCGTAGCCGTCGAAGCGGCTGTGCACATCGAGCTGCACCGCACGCTGATCGACGCCGAAACGGCTCGCGGCGCGGGCACGTTCGCGCTGCGCTGCCATCGCGGCCTCGAAGCCGGCCTGGTCGATCCCGAGGCCGCGCTCGCGGGCCACGTCGGCCGTAAGGTCCACCGGAAAGCCGTAGGTGTCGTATAGCTTGAAGACGGTTTCGCCGTCGATCACGCGAGTGGCGGTCCCCGTTTCCGCTACGGATGCGGGTTGCGGACTGATCTGCGCCGGCAGCGCAGCGATCGCCCCCTCGAGCAATTCCATGCCCTTGGCGAGCGTCTCGGCAAAGCGTTCCTCTTCCTGCCGCAGCACCTTCTCGACCTGCGCCCGCCCGCGGCTGAGCTCAGGATAGGCCGCGCCCATCTGTCGTTCGAGCGGCGCGACCAGCTTGTAGAAAAACGAACCTTCGATGCCGAGTTTGTGGCCATGGCGGATCGCACGGCGGATGATCCGGCGCAGCACGTAGCCGCGCCCTTCGTTCGAAGGCAGCACGCCATCGACCACCAGGAACGAACAGGCACGGATGTGGTCGGCGATCACGCGCAGCGACGGATTGGCGAAATCCCGGGTCCCGGCAAGTGCGGCAGCTGCGGCCACCAGATCCTGGAACAGGTCGATCTGGTAGTTGTTGTGCACGCTCTGCATCACGGCCGAGAGGCGCTCGAGGCCGGCGCCGGTGTCGACCGAAGGCTTGGGCAGCGGCGTCAACGTGCCGTCGGCGGCGCGTTCGAACTGCATGAACACCAGGTTCCAGATTTCGACGAAACGGTCACCGTCCTCGTCGGGTGAGCCGGGCGGGCCGCCCGGGATCTCGGGGCCGTGATCCCAGAAGATCTCGCTGCAGGGCCCGCAGGGGCCGGTATCGCCCATCGCCCAGAAGTTCGAGGCCTCGCCCAGCCGCGTCAACCGCTCGGGCGGTACGCCAACATCCTCGAGCCAGATGCGGGCGGCTTCGTCGTCGTCGCGATAGACCGTGACCCAGAGACGCTGCGGATCGAGCCGCAGCACACCGGTGACGAAATCCCAGGCGAAGCGGATCGCGTCGCGCTTGAAATAGTCGCCGAAGGAAAAATTGCCGAGCATCTCGAAGAAGGTGTGGTGACGGGCCGTGTAGCCCACGTTCTCGAGATCGTTGTGCTTGCCGCCGGCCCGCACGCAGCGCTGCGAGGAGGTGGCACGGACATAGTCGCGCTTGTCCTTGCCGAGGAACACGTCCTTGAACTGGACCATGCCGGCATTGGTGAACAGCAGGGTCGGGTCGTTGGCGGGGACCAGCGGGCTCGAAGGCACGATCGTGTGCCCCTGTTCGCGAAAAAACTCGAGGAAGGCGCGACGGACGTCCGTCGCACTCATATAGGGCGGCTTGCTGGGGGTCATTCTTCCGGGTCGAAGTCGGGGCCAAAGGCGGAACGGATATGATCCGCTGAAAAGCCCCGATACTGCAAAAAACGCGCTTGGCGGGCGCGCTCCTTCCAGTCGGCGGGCAGCTCGACGCCGAAGCGTCGTGCCCGGGTCTGGCGGCACAGGGCCGCGAAATCCGGGCCCGAGTCGAGCGCCTGCGCCACCCGCTCGCCCGGCAGCCCGGTGGCCAACAGGTCCTGGCGGATCCGCAGGGGACCCTGGCCGCGACCCGCATGCCAGGCGACATAGTTGGCCGCGTAGCGCTCGTCGTCGAGCAGGCGCTCGGCGGCGAGCTCGGCCACGACCTCCTCGGCCGGACCCTCGGCGTAACCCTGTCCCAGCAACTTCCCCACCAGCTCGGTGGTGGCGAAATCGCGCCGGGACAGCAGCCCCAGCGCCGCCCGCCGGATCGTGGCGGGATCGCCGGCCTGCTCAGGGCCGGGTCTGCCCCGGCCGGACCGGGACAGGCGACGAGGCGGCCGGCGCATGGCGGTTCCGGCGGGCGCCGTCTAGCCGTCTGACAGGCGGACGGGACGGGAGGACTCAGCCCGTCGCCGTAGCCTTGTCGATCGACTCGACGTTGTTGCGCGGCCCCTTGGCCGGCAGCAACCGGGCGCGAATCTGCTCTTCGATGTCTTGCGCGATCTGCGGATTGTTGCGCAGGAACTCGCGGACGTTTTCCTTGCCCTGGCCGATACGCTCGCCCTTGTAGCTGTACCAGCTGCCGGCTTTTTCGATGATGCTCTGCGCCACGCCGAGTTCGATGATCTCGCCCTCGCGGGAGATGCCCTGGCCGTACATGATCTCGAACTCGGCTTCGCGGAACGGCGGCGAGACCTTGTTCTTGACGACCTTGACGCGGGTCTGGTTGCCGACCACTTCCTCGCCGTTCTTGATCGCGCCGATGCGACGGATGTCGAGCCGGACTGAGGAGTAGAACTTCAGGGCGTTGCCGCCGGTGGTGGTCTCCGGACTGCCGAACATCACGCCGATCTTCAGGCGGATCTGGTTGATGAAGATGACGATGGTGTTCGAGCGCTTGATGTTGCCGGTGAGCTTGCGCAGCGCCTGGGACATCAGCCGGGCATGCAGGCCGACCTGCAGCTCGCCCATCTCACCCTCGATCTCGGCCTTCGGCGTCAGCGCCGCCACCGAATCGACGACCACGACATCCACCGCGCCGGAACGGACCAGCATGTCGGTGATTTCCAGGGCCTGTTCGCCGGTATCCGGCTGGGACACCAGCAGGTCGTCGATCTTGACGCCGAGCTTCTCGGCATACGTGGGATCGAGCGCGTGCTCGGCATCGACGAAGGCGGCCGTGCCGCCGTTGCGCTGCACCTCGGCGATGACTTCGAGCGTCAGCGTGGTCTTGCCCGAGGACTCCGGCCCGTAGATCTCGACGACGCGACCGCGCGGCAGGCCACCGATGCCGAGCGCGATATCGAGCCCGAGCGAGCCGGTCGACACAGCCTCGACGTCGTACGCGGCGGACGCATCGCCCAGCCGCATGACCGAGCCCTTGCCGAACTGCTTCTCGATCTGCCCGAGCGCCGCGGCCAAGGCCTTCTTGCGATTGTCATCCATCGGAACATCCCCTGTTCGGTTAAGGCGGAAGTATCCCACAGCCACTTCGCACGGGGACGCGGCAAAACAGCCCTAACGCAGAATATTTACCGACGACCACGCCGCATACAGTAGTGCTCCGATGACGGCACTGTATGCGCAACCGGCAGGCGTTGCAGTCGTTCTTTGCGCGGTGACGGCGCACAAATCCGGTATCGATCAACGAGCTGCGGCAGGTAGTTCGAGCGCCAACACGAGTTGCAGCGCGAACTGCACGGCCTTGCGCCGCACGGCATCGCGATCGCCCTTGAAGAACTTGACGCGGGTCGTGATCTCGACGGCTTGCCCGCGCCGATACGCCAGCGCGAACCAGACCGTGCCGACGGGCTTGCCCGGGACGGCGCCGGTCGGCCCGGCGATGCCGCTGACCGCGAGCGCAACGCCCACGCCGGTGCGCTCGAGTGCACCGACCGCCATCTCGCGCACCGCCGGCTCGCTGACCGCACCTTGGGTCGCGAGAGTCGCTTCCGCCACGCCGAGGTCGCGCCGTTTGGCAGCATTCGAATAGCAGACATAGCCGCTGTCGAACCAGTCGGAGCTGCCCGGCACGTCGGTCAGCAGCTTGGCGATCCAGCCAGCCGTGCAGGACTCCGCAGTCGCAAGCTTGAGGCCCGCAGCGAGCAGGTGGCGGCCGGTGCGCACCGACAGCCGCAGTAAATCTTCGTCGGCAGCCATCTGCCAAGCTTACCCGAGCAGCTTGGTCGGCAACGCATCCGGCTGATGGGTGTACTGGTAGCCGTACCAGAGACTTTGTGCGACCCGCTGGGCAGCGACATAGGCCTGACTGCCCATCTCGCGATTGGGCTGCTCGGCGGTCGTTTCGAGGAACAACGCCAGCCAGCGCTTGAACAGGTCCGCGTTCAGGCCCGGCAACGCAGCGTGCTTGGGCATGGGGGCGCCGGAAAAGCGCCCCGTACGCAGCAGGATCGCCGACCAGAAATCGACCAGCTTGGCGAGATGGTGATCCCAGTCGTCGACATGGGCTTCGAAGATGGGGCCGAGCGCCGCGTCGCGGCGGACCTTGGCGTAGAACGCATGGACCAGGGCGGTGATTTCTTCTTCGGTACAGAGCACGACGGCGGCCATAAGGCGTATTTTAGATACATCTTAACAAGGGCTCAATCGCAGTTCTCCAACTCGATGATCGCGAAGCCGATGCGGTCGATCTCCGCCTCGACCGCCGGCGTCGCGAATCTGCGGTGACAGAAGCGACAGGCTTGAGCACTCAAACTGTCCGTCGGCACGCTTTTTGCGGCCAGATAACGACGCCCGTGGGCCAGCACCGTATCCGGTCGTCGGTCGGGATCCTGGTCGCGCACCAGGATATCGAAGTGCATCCGGCGGCCGTCGGGCCGGAGAACATGGGTGTCGAAAACGGCGATGTCCATGTGGAAATCCTCTCCGGCCGACGAAGGCCGCACGAATGCGTTGGCTGGCGGAACCCGCCGGGGCCTGCTGTCCATCAGAGCCTACTGGTTGACCTTGCCCGGCAGCGACAGATCGCCCGAAGCCACCTTGAAAACATCGACCACGCACAGCAGCGGATTGTGCACGCTGGCGTTGACGCGCAGCGCTGCCGTCACGCCATCGAAACTGCCCGCGCCGACGACACCGATGTCGTCAAAAGGCACACGCACCTCGACACTGCCGCCGTCGAACGTCGGCGACCAGCCCGGGCTGTCGAGCAGGATCGGTAAACCTGGCCAGGTCTTGGGCAACCGCGGCTTGGCGCCCTCGGGAATGTCCACGACCTTCAGTGCGTCCTTGCCGCAAGCCGCATCGGGCTGCAGGACCACCCAGTGCGAATGCCAGACGTCGCCGTCGTTGTCGAGCCTGCCGTCGCCGTTCTCGTCGAACAACGGCGTGTCGTCGAAATCGGGATGGGCGGTGACCGCGAAGGCCAGGATGCCGGCCTTGGATTCGAAGCCGACCACGGCCGGATCCAGGCTGGTGGGCCAGACATACGAGAACACCGAGCTGCCGGCGAGCTTGCCGGATTTGGCCGGCCGGGACGCGCCCGCTGTGCCCGAAACCGCCATGTGGAACACCGCCGTGTTGCCCTCCGTGCTGAGGCGGGTGTGCACGATGTCGAACGGCGCTTGGACGGCCTTGCTGGCCGGGGTGGCAATGCCGCCCTGGTGACCCGCGTCGTGGGCGGCCGCGATACCGGCACAGCCCGCCAGCAGCGCCGCGGTGAGGATGGAGATCGATGATGGTTGCATGTCTTGCCTCAGGAAGTGATGGGTGGGTGGAGACAGCATGGGCGCAACGGCTGTATGATCGGAATCAATTAATCCACGATTCATACCAATCCGTTCAATGGATACCCCCGCTCCCATCGATCGCCTGTCCGGCATCCTCGAGCGCTTTCGTGTGCAGGCGCAGTTGCATCACTCCGGCGCGCTCTGCGGGCTCAATCGTTTCGACGCCTGCGAAGGCCACGGCTATCTGCACGTGCTGCGCCGCGGCCAGCTCGAAGTAAGCCATCCCGGCGCACGGGACCTGGACGTTCCCAGATCGCTGCGCTTCGACGAACCCACCCTGCTGCTGTACCCCCGGCCGCTTACCCACCGCTTCCGCAATCCACCGGTGGAAGGCGCCGATTTCACCTGCGCACGACTGAGCTTCGACGGCGGCCCGCACAACCCGCTGGCGCGGGCGCTGCCGCCGTTGATCGCACTGCCGCTGGCGCAGGTGCCCGGGCTCGGCCAGGCGCTCGAACTGCTGTTCCTGGAAACCGATCGCGTGCGCTGCGGGCAGCGATTGCTGGCCGACCGCCTGTTCGAAGTCGTGGTGCTGCAACTGCTGCGCTGGTTGCTCGATCATCCCCGGCAAGCCGGCGTGCAGCCCGGCCTGATCACCGGCCTGTCGGACCCCCGCCTGGCGCGGACGCTCGTGGCCCTGCACGACTTCCCCGGCGAAGCCTGGACCCTGGAGCGCATGGCCGAGCGCGCCGGCATGTCCCGCACCGCATTCGCCAACCTGTTCCGCGAACGTGTGGGCCAGACTCCGGCCGACTACCTGAGCAGTTGGCGCATCGCACTGGCGCAAAGCCGGCTGCGCGAAGGTCGATCCCTCAAGCTGCTGGCCGGCGAGTTGGGCTATGCGAATCCTTCGGCCCTGTCACGAGCATTCGCCGCCAGGGTGGGGCTGGCGCCGCGCGAGTGGTTGGCGCAGAAGCCGGCGGCGGCGCTGGCTTGAAGTGGCAGCCCGCGCAATCACAACTGCGACTCGATCGGCAGCCAGCGCAGCACTCGCGCCACGACGCGACGCGCGAGACCGGAACCCGGCTCGCGCTTCAAGATTGTGGGGGGCTGTGTCGCGTGGTCTTCCCAGCGCACGCGATCGTCCTGGCCGAGCTGCACGCTGAAGCTCAGGGCCGGGCTGGCGAGGTGCCGATATTCTTCCTCCAGCGCCGCACCGAGCTGCGGATCGTCGAACAGCACACCCATTTCGGTATTCAGAGCGGCCGAACGGGCATCCACGTTGAACGAGCCGACGAAGCCGCGCTGCCCATCGACCACGATAGCCTTGGTATGCAGGCTGGCACCGCTGCTGCCGAACAGTCCGGCGGTTTCGGTGTAGCCCTGGGCGCGAAGCTCGCGCAGCTTTGCGCCTCCCGCAAGCAGCGGCTTGCGATAACGCGCGTAACCGCCATGCACCGCCGGCACGTCGTTTGCCGCCAGTGAATTGGTCACGATGCCGACGTCAACACCCCGCCGCACCAGGGTCAGCAGGCGCTCGGTACCCGATTGGCCAGGCACGAAGTACGGCGATATCAGCCAGGCGCGCACCCGGGAGGCATCGATGATTTCTGCCAGGCGCCCGACCAGCCATTGCTGACGATCGTCGGTGCGCCACTTGTGCGGCGGATCGGCCACCACTTCGACGCGCTCGCTCCAGATCGGATGCCGCTCTCTCGCCAGGAAGGCCGCGACTCCGGACGAAGCACGTACCCGGGCAAAATATGCCTGCGCTTCTTCACTGTCGACCTGCCGCTCGATATCGCTCACAAAGTCTTGCAAGCCTCTCGAGCCTCGTTCACCGACGGCCGCCAGCGGCACCACCGCCTCGCTGTTCCAGTAGCGATCGAAAATCGTCTCGGCCCCCGCCACCGCGGGCCCGATCAGCAATAGATCGAGGTCGCGGAAATTGACCTCGGCCGCGGCGCCAAAGTATTCCTCGCCGACATTGCGGCCGCCGACAATCGCGACCCGACCGTCGGCAATCCAGGCCTTGTTGTGCATGCGATGATTGATGCGCAGCGCCCGAACGACCATTTCCAGCAGTCGCCGGATGCCGCGGCGATTGCGGAACGCGTTGTACAGCCGCAGCTCGATATTGGGGTGCGCGTCGAGGGCCAGCATCTGCCGATCGAGCCCATGCGCATTCATGTCGTCCACCAGCATGCGCACACGCACGCCGCGTTCGGCCGCACGCCACACTTCCAGCGCCAGCAACCGGCCACACAGATCGTCGCGCCACATGTAGTACTGCAGGTCGAGACTGCGCCCGGCGCTGCGGGCAGCGAGTGCGCGGACCGCGAACGCATCGAACCCGTCGTTGATCAGCACCACGCCACTGTGGCCAGGATGGCCGGCCAGCATCGGCTCCAGCGCGCGATCCAACTCGGTCGCGTCCGCCTCGACCTCCAACGCGTGCGAGGGCTCGCCGACGGCCTTCGGCATCAGGTGGTTCGCCAGCAGGGCGCCGACGATCATGCCTCCCAGCGTCAGCAAGATGAGCATGAGCAACATGGGGCGACGACACACTCGCAAATGACTAGGGCCCGTCCCGCGACGATGGCTGCGGTTGCGGCGGGTTCATGTGAACGCAGCGCCACTGTAGGTTGTAGGCACCGGCTTCGATCGGGGTCAAGTCGAACGGGCCGAAGCGCTCGCCGATCTCGGCACAGCCGGGATCGGCGGCAGATCTTTGATCGCTACGGGCGGTGCATGCAAGCGCTTCGAGCCCATGAACTGCACCGGCACAGCGTCCAGCTCGGCGCAACTCAGACGATGGATCGGCACCATCGCCGAGTTCCAGTTTGATCCGCGTACCGTGGTCCGAAAGTGGCCGATCACCGACCCGTGCAAGGGAGCCTGGCGCGTCGCAACGCCAGGCTCCCCACCGTTCACTTCAGCGCAACCTTGGGAAAATCGACCGGGATGTCCAGCGCGACGTTGATGTAGTTGGTGAACAGGTTCAGGGCCACGTGCGCAATGATCTCGACGATCTGCTCGTCGCGCAAGCCGCTCTCCCGCAGGCGAGCCACATCGGCTTCGGTGACCTGAGCACGCTGCTCGACGACTTTCAGTGCAAAGGCCAATGCGGCGGCAGTCTTGCTGTCGTTCGACTGACCGACCTGGGCGGCGCCCATCTCCGCGGCCGACGCACCGGCGTTCTGGCCGAGCACGGTATGTGCCGCCAGACAGTATTCGCAGCGATTGCGGTTGGCGATGGCCACTGCGATCTGCTCACCGAGTTTGGCGCCCAGGGTTCCCTGGCCCAAGGCGCCGAAGGCCGCCCACATGCTCTGCAGCGCGGCCGGTGAGTTCGCCACCGCCTTGAACATGTTGGGCGTGGTGCCGAAAGCTTGCTGGATCTGCGCCAAGATGGGCTGGCTGGCGGCGGGAGTGGACTGTGGCTGAATGTTGACGCGAGGCATGTCGATCTCCGGGGCAGGTTGAAGAAAGGACGTGCCGGCAGTGTGGGCGCACGAAATGTATGATTGGGTTTAATTAGTTCATAAAACATACCATCTTGTTCAAGCGCTCATCCTCCGCCCCAACATCGACCGGCTCTCCCGCCTGCTCGAACGCTCTCGATGCCAGCGATTGACCGAAGAGCCGGGGTATGCAAACTCCTCGGCGCTGTCGCGCGCATTCACGGCCAGAATCGGAATGTCCCCGCGGAACTTGGTTTGATCAGAACTGCCGCGACGTCGAGCGGGTGACAAAGTGAAAGATACGGATACGAGCACACACACCGCCCACACGCCGATGATGCAGCAGTACCTGCGCATCAAGGCGCAGAACCCCGACGTTCTGCTGTTCTACCGGATGGGCGATTTCTACGAGCTGTTCTACGACGACGCCCGGCGGGCGGCGCGGCTGCTCGACATCACCCTGACGGCCCGCGGCCAGTCCGCGGGGGCACCGATCCCGATGGCCGGTGTGCCGGTACATGCGCTCGAGAACTATCTCGGACGACTGGTGCGCAAGGGCGAGTCGGTGGCGATCTGCGAGCAGATCGGCGATCCCGCCAAGTCCAAGGGCCCGGTCGAGCGGCAGGTGGTGCGGGTCGTGACACCCGGCACGGTCACCGATGCGGCCTTGCTCGACGAGAAGCGCGATACGCTGCTCGCGGCGGTGGTACGGGACGGGGCGCGCTTCGGTCTCGCCTGGCTGGATCTCGCGGCCGGGCGCTTCAGCGTACTGGAGGGCGACGACGACATCGCGCTCGCCGCCGAGCTGGAACGCCTGCGGCCGGCCGAGTTGCTCGCGCCGGAGGATCAGGCGGTGGGCACCGCGCTGCCGCCGGGAACTTCCTGCGCCGCGCGGGCGCGGCCACCCTGGCATTTCGAATTCTCGACCGCATCGCGCCAGCTGACCGATCAGCTCGGCACGCTCGACCTGCGGGGCTATGGCGCCGACGTGCTGCCGCTCGGGGTACGCGCGGCCGGCGGACTGCTGCAGTACGTGCGCGATACGCAGAAAGCAGCGCTGCCGCATCTGCGCGCACTGCGGGTCGAGGAACGCGACGAAGCGCTGCAGATCGACGCCGCCACCCGCCGCAATCTGGAGATCGACGTCGCCACGGGCGAGCGCGAGGACGCGAGCCTGCGCGCGCTGCTCGATACCACCGTGACGGCGATGGGCGCGCGGGCGCTGCGGCGCCTGTTGAATCGCCCGATCACCGATCCGGTCGCGCTGCGTCAGCGCTACCACGCGGTCCGCACGCTCGGCGAAGGACGGCGCTACGAAGATCTGCGCGAGCAGTTGCAGGGGATCGGCGACATCGAGCGCATCCTCGCACGCGTGGCGCTGCGCTCGGCCCGGCCGCGCGACCTCGCCGGCTTGCGTCTGTCGCTGACCCGACTGCCGGCAGTGCGCGCCGCGCTGGCGGCGCTCGACTCGCCGCTGCTGCAGTCGCTGCATGCCGCCAGCGGCGAACACCCGGAGGTCCTCGAGCTGCTGCAGCGGGCGATCGCGGACGAACCCGCGACCTTCGTCCGTGACGGCGGAGTGATCGCGACCGGCTACGACGCGGAGCTCGACGAGCTGCGGCACATTGCCTCGAACACCGACGGCTTCCTGCTCGAGCTCGAAGCGCGCGAACGGGCGCGTACCGGCATTCCGCAGCTCAAGCTCGGCTACAACCGCGTGCAGGGCTTTTTCATCGAAATCAGCCGCACGCAGGCCGAGCGTGTGCCCGCCGACTACCTGCGTCGCCAGACCGTCAAGAACGCGGAACGCTTCATCACACCCGAACTCAAGGGCTTCGAAGACAAGGTGCTGGGCGCGCGCGAGAAATCCCTGGCCCGCGAAAAGGCGCTCTACGACGAGCTGTTGCAGCAACTCGTCGATCGGCTCGCAGCGTTGCAGGACACGGCGACGGCATTGTCCATGGCCGATGCGTTGGCGGCACTGGCCGAGCGCGCCACCAGCCTGCGCTGGAGCGAGCCGACACTGGTCGCGGAGCCGGTGCTGGAAATCGTCGCCGGCCGGCATCCGGTGGTCGAGCACTTCAGCGAGGCGCCGTTCGTGCCGAACGATCTGTTCCTCGATGCGCGCACCCGGATGCTGGTGATCACGGGCCCGAACATGGGCGGCAAGTCGACCTACATGCGACAGGCGGCGTTGATCGCGATTCTCGCGCACATCGGTTCGTTCGTGCCGGCGCAGCGCGCGACGCTGGGGCCGCTCGACCGGATCTTCACCCGCATCGGTGCCGGCGACGATCTTGCCGGCGGACGCTCGACGTTCATGGTCGAGATGAGCGAGACGGCCAACATCCTGCACAACGCCAGCGAACGCAGCCTGATCCTGATGGACGAAATCGGCCGCGGGACCAGCACGTTCGATGGACTGTCGCTCGCCTGGGCGACGGCGCGGCACATCGCCGAACGGCTGCGGGCGTTCACGCTGTTCGCCACCCACTACTTCGAGCTGACCTCGCTGGCCGACGAAGTCGAGGGGGTCGCCAACGTGCACCTGGATGCCGCTGAGCATCGCGACGGTATTGTTTTCCTGCATGCCGTGCAGCCCGGGCCGGCAAGCCGCAGTTACGGCCTCGCGGTCGCACAGCTCGCCGGCGTGCCGCGCGAGGTGATCACGCAGGCGCGCCGTTACCTCGCCGAGCTCGAGGCGCAGGCCGCGCGGCATGCGGCACTGGCTGCGGGACCACAGGCCGAGTTGCCGTTCGGGCCGCCGCTTGCCGCCGACGATGCCGGCACTACGGATGCCGACGAGAACCGCCCCCCCGCCACGACCCCGGACGAAGGCGCGCATCGATTGCGCGAGCGGTTGAATGCCGTCGATCCGGACAGCCTGACACCCCGCGCGGCACTGGAGCTCGTCTACGAACTGGCGGGACTTGCCGGCCTCAAGCCGCCCGCAAACTGAAGCGCCCGTCGCGCAGGAAGCGGCCACATTCGTCGGCTACGCGGTTCGACAGCAGCATGCCGAAATGGCTGACCGGCAGCGCGAGGTGATCGGTCGCACCTTCGATACGGGTCTCGCGCAGCGCCACGGTGCCATCGTTCGGTTCGCTGAAACCGGCGACCAGGCGCCCCAGTCCCACCGGCCGGGTGCCGGCAATCACACCGAGCTCGCGTGCCATGGTCCAGCGGCATTCGGCGTTACCAAGCAGCTCTGCGATGACCAGCGCGCCGATCATCCGATGGCCGAACTTGAAGCGCTCGAACCGGCGGGCGGCCTGGCTGCCGGCGAGGGGCGAGCCGAGGCACAGCACCCGTCCGGGTGGCAGTTCGGGATGGCGCTCGAACAGCCGGCAGGCCACCACGCCGCCCAGGCTGTGGCCGATGACGTGCACGGTCTGCGAAGTGCCGCCGCGCGAAACGGTAGTGGCCAGGCGCGCGAGAACGGAATCGAGCGGTTCGCTGACCGTGCGGTAGGTGAAGATTTCGGTATCGAAATCGAATCGGGACTCGAGGCGGCGCCGCAACCAACGCAGTTCGGCACCGGTCATCCAGAGACCATGGACGAAGACCACGCGGGCGGCCGTCATGGCCGGACCTCGCGCACTCGAGGACAATCGCCGCAGCGTGTCAGCATGCTGACAGCGTCGCCTCGCGCGACGGGTGGCAGTTGCTGCTGCTCAGTCCTGGGTCCTCGCCGCCCCGCCGGGCGTCGTCGTCGGCCCCGGCGGCGTCTGACCTGGCGGCTGCCGCACCCGGATATGCAGTTCGCGCAGCTGCTTGTCGGTGACCTCCGTGGGCGCATCGGTCAACGGACAAGCCGCGGTCTGGGTCTTCGGGAACGCGATGACGTCGCGGATGCTGTCCGCCCCGGAAATCAGCATCGCCAACCGATCGAGGCCGAAAGCGATGCCACCATGCGGCGGCGCACCGAACTTCAGCGCATCGAGCAGGAAACCGAACTTGCGTCGCGCCTCTTCGGGATCGATGCCGAGCAGGTCGAACACCGTCGACTGCAATTCCTGGCGATGGATACGCACCGAGCCGCCGCCGATTTCCGAACCGTTCAGCACCATGTCGTAAGCCATGGCCAGCGCCCCGCCCGGATCGCCCCGCAATGCCTCCGGATCGAGACTCTGCGGCGAAGTGAACGGGTGATGCATCGCCGCCCAGCGCTGCTCGTCGGCATCGAACTCGAACATCGGGAAATCGACGACCCAGAGCGGACGCCAGCCGGCCGTGGCCAGTCCCAGGTCGTTGCCGGCCTTGAGGCGCAGCGCGCCGAGCGCGTCGTTGACGACACGCGCGCTGTCCGCACCGAAGAACACCAGGTCGCCGTCGACCGCGCCGGTGCGCTGCAGAATACCCGCAACCGCAGCGTCGGACAGGAACTTGATGATCGGCGACTGCAAGCCGTCGCGGCCACGCGCGACCTCGTTGACCTTGACGTAGGCCAGGCCTTTCGCGCCATAGCGCGCGACGAAAGCCGTGTAGTCGTCGATTTCCTTGCGCGTCAGCCGCCCGCCGCCGGGCAGACGCAGCGCCGCGACGCGCCCCTTGGGATCCCGCGCCGGGCCGGCGAAGACCTTGAAGTCGCAGTCGGCGACCAGATCCGCGACATCGACCAATTCCAGCGGCACGCGCAGATCCGGCTTGTCGCTGGCATAGCGGCGCATCGCCTCGGCATAGCTCAGCCGCGGAAACGGATCCGGCAGCTCGACGTCGATCACGGCCTTGAACAGGTGGCGGATCAGCCGCTCCATCAGGTCCATGATGTCCTGCTGCGACAGGAACGAGGTTTCGATATCGATCTGGGTGAAGTCGGGCTGGCGATCGGCACGCAGATCCTCGTCGCGGAAGCAACGCACGATCTGGTAATAGCGGTCGAAGCCCGACACCATCAGCAGCTGCTTGAAGATCTGCGGCGACTGCGGCAGCGCGAAGAATTTGCCGGGATGGGTGCGCGACGGCACGAGATAGTCGCGCGCACCTTCGGGCGTCGCCTTGGTCAGCATCGGCGTCTCGATGTCGATGAAGCCGGCATCATCGAGATACTGGCGCATGGCGCGGGTGATCTGATGGCGCTGCCGCAGCCGCTGGCTCATCACCTCGCGGCGCAGATCGAGATAGCGGTAGCGCAACCGCACTTCTTCCGAAGCCTGCTCGTCGAGCTGGAAGGGCAGCGGTTCGGACCGGTTCAGCAATTCGAGCTGCTGCGCGAGCACCTCGACCTTGCCCGACGGCAGGTTGGCGTTCTGGGTGCCCGCGGGACGCTCGCGCACCTTGCCGGTGACCCGCAGCACGAACTCGTGCCGCAGCTTCTCGGCCTCGGCGAACATCGCCGCCTGATCGGGGTCGAACACGACCTGCAACAGGCCCTCGCGGTCGCGCAAGTCGACGAAGATGACTCCGCCATGGTCGCGCCGCCGGTGAACCCAGCCGGCGACCGTCACGGTCGAACCGGCCAGCCGCTCGTCAATTTGTCCGCAGTAGTGAGTGCGCATAAGGGCCGGGGATGTTACGGAGGCGCTTACCGCTGCGCAACAAGTCCTTGATACATGGGCAATTTGCCGCCACGCAACAGCAGTGTCGCTCAATTGCGGCATTGACAGAAGCCGCCGCAGCCGCGTTACTTCCCCCTATGGTGATCCGCGCGAAACTATTCGGACCGCGCAAGCCGGCAGTCGACCCGGCTACCCCCGGCATGCGCATCCGGATCGTGAACCCCTGGCATGCCGTCTCGATCGAGTGCGGCCGCCCGGGCTGCCCGTCGGCCCAGCTCGTGGCCGGCCAGCGCTTCCTGTCGGAGCAGGCGCCGAAGCTACCGCTGACCGGCTGCACCAACCCGCTGGGCTGCCGCTGCGTCTACAAGCACCACGACGACCGGCGTTCCGGCCCACGCCGCCTGCTGGATATTGAGACGGGCAGATCACTGCGCACCAGCACCGCCTACCTGGGCGAGGAGCGCCGCAACGCCCGCGGTCGCCGCACGACCGACGGCTGAGGCGACCGCCGCAACGCGGACGACCGCGGCGCACGCCCGCTCCACCGCGGCACGCTGCCGCCAACGATCAGCGACGTGCTTTCTTCTTGGCAGACTTCGCCGTCGCCCGCGAAGGGGCCTTCGCCTTGGCCGCGGCCCTGCTGCGACGTGGGCGGGCAGCGGGCTTGTCCCCGCCCGGCTTGGCAGCAGCGGGTTTGGCGGCCTCGGCCTTGGCTGGTTCGGATTTCGGCGCCTCGGACGAGCTGGCAGCCTCTTTCTTGTCGTCGCTGCGCGATTCCTCGCGCTCGCCACCGGCGAGGTTGCGCTTGTTCTCCTTGTCGGACTTGAAGTCCGTCTCGTACCAGCCCGAGCCCTTGAGCCGGAACACCGGCGCGGAGATCAGCTTCTTGAACGTGCTTTTGCCGCAGGACGGGCATTTGCGCAGCGGTGAATCGCTGATCTTCTGCAGCACCTCGGTATAGTACTTGCAGCTCGAGCACTCGTATTCGTAGAACGGCATCCGGAATCTCCTCCCTGCCGGGCAGTATAGCGGTGGCGCCGCGCATGCCGTTGCGCGGCGCCATCCCGGAACCCGGCCAGCGGACTCAGCGGCGGCCCGCGGCCTTGGTGAACACCAGCGCCCCGTCCTGCACGCCGACCTTGATCGCATCGCCCGGGCCCATCGCACCCTGCAGCAACTGCTGGGCCAGCGGATTCTCGATCTGCTGCTGGATCGCACGCTTCAGCGGCCGCGCGCCGTAGACCGGGTCGAAGCCGGCCTCGCCGATCAGGTCGCGCGCGGCGTCATCGAGCACCAGGTCCATGTTGCGTTCCGCCAGACGACGGCGCAGCAGCCCGAGCTGGATATCGACGATGGCGCGGATCTGCGCGGTACCAAGCGGATGGAACACGACGATGTCGTCGATGCGGTTGATGAACTCGGGACGGAAGTGCTGCTGCACGATTTCCATGACCGCGCTCTTCATCCGGGTGTAGTTCTTCTCGCCGGCGTATTCCTGGATAACGTTCGAACCGAGGTTCGAGGTCATGATGACCACCGCGTTGCGGAAATCGACTGTGCGGCCCTGGCCGTCGGTCAGGCGGCCGTCGTCGAGCACCTGCAGCAGGACGTTGAACACGTCCGGGTGCGCCTTCTCGACCTCGTCGAGCAGGATCACCGCATAGGGACGGCGGCGCACGGCCTCGGTGAGATAGCCACCCTCGTCGTAACCGACATAGCCCGGCGGCGCGCCGATCAGCCGCGCGACCGAATGCTTTTCCATGAACTCGGACATGTCGATCCGGACCATGGCGTCTTCGGTATCGAACAGGAACTCGGCCAGCGCCTTGCAGAGCTCGGTCTTGCCGACGCCGGTGGGTCCGAGGAACAGGAACGAACCGTTCGGCCGGCGTGGATCGGCAAGACCTGCGCGCGAGCGACGGATCGCATTGGAGACGATGCGTACGGCCTCTTCCTGGCCGACCACGCGTCTGCCCAACGCCTCTTCCATGCGCAGCAGCTTGTCCTTCTCGCCCTCGAGCATTTTCGAGACCGGAATGCCGGTCCACTTCGAGACGACCTCGGCAATCTCTTCCTCGGTCACCGAGTTGCGCACCAGCTGGGTCTCGCGGGTTTCGGCTTCCTGGGCCTGCGCCAGCCGCTTCTCGAGCTCGGGAATCCGGCCGTACTGCAGCTCGGCCATCCGGGTCAGATCGCCTTTGCGCCGGGCGTTCTCGAGTTCGAGCTTGACCTTCTCGAGGTCCTCCTTGATGGTCGCGGCGCCTTGCAGCGCGGCCTTTTCACTCTTCCAGATTTCCTCGAGATCGGCGTATTCCTTCTCGAGCCCCTGCAAGGTTTCGTTCAGGGCCGCGAGGCGGCGCTTCGAGGCTTCGTCCTCTTCCTTTCTCAGCGCTTCCTGTTCGATCTTGAGCTGGATGATCCGGCGTTCGAGCTTGTCGAGCGCCTCCGGCTTGGAGTCGATCTCCATGCGGATCCGCGCCGCCGCCTCGTCGATCAGGTCGATGGCCTTGTCGGGCAACTGCCGGTCGGTGATGTAGCGGTGCGACAGCGTCGCCGCCGCGACGATCGCCGGATCGGTGATCTCGACCTTGTGGTGGATTTCGTAGCGCTCCTGCAAACCGCGCAGGATCGCGATCGTGTCCTCGACCGAGGGCTCGTCGACCAGCACCTTCTGGAAGCGGCGCTCCAGCGCCGCATCCTTTTCGATGTACTTGCGGTATTCGTCGAGCGTGGTCGCTCCGACGCAATGCAGCTCGCCGCGCGCCAGCGCAGGCTTGAGCATGTTGCCGGCATCCATCGCGCCCTCGGCCTTGCCGGCGCCGACCATGGTGTGCAGCTCGTCGATGAACAGGATCACCTGGCCTTCCTGCTTGGCGAGATCGTTGAGCACGCCCTTGAGGCGCTCCTCGAACTCGCCGCGGAACTTCGCACCGGCGATCAGCGCGCCCATGTCGAGCGCCAGGATCCGCTTGTTCTTCAGGCTCTCGGGCACTTCGCCGTTGATGATGCGCAGTGCCAGCCCTTCGACGATCGCGGTCTTGCCGACGCCGGGTTCGCCGATCAGCACCGGGTTGTTCTTGGTGCGCCGCTGCAGCACCTGGATGGTGCGGCGGATCTCGTCGTCGCGGCCGATCACCGGGTCGAGCTTGCCGTCGGTGGCGCGCCGGGTCAGGTCGATGGTGTATTTCTCGAGCGCCTGACGGCCCTCTTCCGCATTGGCGTCCTGCACCTTCTCGCCGCCGCGAACCTCCTCGATCGCCTTCTCGATCGCGGCCTTCTGCAGACCGGCCTCCTTCAGCAGCCGGGCCAGCAGCGCGCGATCCTCGAAGCAGGCCAGCAGGAACAGCTCGCTGGAAACGAACTGGTCGCCGCGCTGCTGCGCGAGCTTGTCGGTGACGTTCAGCAGCCGCGACAGGTCGTTCGAGATGTGGATGTCGCCCGGCGCCCCCTCGACCTTGGGCAGGCGGTCGAGCGCCTGGCCGAGCTCGGTCCGGAGCCTCGCGACATTGCCGCCGGCCTTGGTGACCAGCGGCCGGACCGTACCGCCCTGCTGGTCGAGTAGCGCCAGCAGTACGTGCACCGGTTCGAGAATCTGGTTGTCGCGGCCGACCGCGAGGGACTGGGCATCGCCCAGGGCCTGCTGGAAGCGTGCAGTAAGTTTGTCCTGTCTCATGCCCGCGAACGTGGGGCCTGCGAACCGGATTTGCAAGGCCGGGGGCTAGTGCGCGTGGCTCTCCGCCAGGGCCACCACCAGGACCCCCACGGTGATCAGCGCGACCTGAGCCAGGCTCGCGCGGGTGTCCGCACGCCGGTGCAGGCCGGGGATGAGGTCCGCGACCGCGACATACAGCAGGCTGGCGGCGGCGATCGCCAGGGCGTAGGGCAGCCAGGCCAGCGTCTGGCGCAGCGCGAAATACGCCACCACGCCACCCAGCACGGCAGTCAGGCTGGTGGCGATGTTCCAGGCGAAAGCCCGGGCGCGGCTCATGCCGGAATGCAGCAGCACGGCGAAGTTGCCGACCTCCTGCGGGATTTCGTGCGCCATGATCGCCAGCGCCGTGACCATGCCAAGATGGAAGTCGGTCAGGAAGGCCGCTGCGATCAGCACGCCATCGAGAATGTTGTGCAGGGCATCGCCGGCCAGCACCAGCACGCCCGAGGCCTTGTGCCGGTGGTGCTCGTGGACCTCGTGGGTTTCGTAGTCCTCGGAATGGCAGTGCCGCCACAGCAGGAACTTCTCGAGCACGAAAAACAGGCCGATGCCGGCCACCAGGGCCACGCCGATGCTGTGCACCCGGAACAGCCCCGCGCCGAGGATCGCATGCGGCACCAGCGCCAGCAGCGCGGCACCCAGCAGCGCGCCGGTGGCGAAGCTGACCATATGCGGCAGCACCTGGACCCGGCGCCGCTCGGGCAACAGCAGGAACAGCCCCGCGATGGCGGCACTGAGCACGCCACTGGCCAGGGTGAACAGGATGATCGCAGTCAGGGTACTCAAGCGTTATATTCTAACATCACGCCTGTCGCGGCTGCAGCCAGATCAGCGCCGCCATCCGCCCTGTCCGGGGCGCATCCCGGCGATGCGAAAAGAAACGCTGCGGATCCGAGGCCGTACAGACCTCACCGCCAGTGACTGAGGCGATCCCGAGTCGCCTCAGCCGGTCGCACGCCAGACCCGGTAGATCGCAGAGCCAGCGATTCGCCCGGTGAGGCACGAAGCGGGCTTCGATTTCGGCCGCCGCG
>JACKOV010000013.1 GCA_024234075.1 Nevskiaceae bacterium | reverse complement strand
TGCAGCCAGCGGTCGTGTCCCGCTTCGCTGGAGCGATGGGCGAACACGCAGCTTCGTAGCAGCGCCGGCTGCAGTGCCGCAGCGACGGCGATCGCCGCGGTGGTGATGAAACCGTCGACCACGATCACCCGACCTTCTGCGGCAGCTTGTTGTGCCGCGCCGACCATGCTGGCGATCTCGAGGCCGCCGAATGCGGCCAGGGTCTGCAGTGGCGTGGTGGCCGCGCCATTCACGTCCAGCGCACGCTGCAGCACGGCTCGTTTCCGTGCCAGGCCGATGTCGTCGAGTCCGGTGCCGCGACCCACACAATGCGCCAGCGGTTCTGCGGTCAGCCGTGCCATCAGCAGTGCCGCAGCCGAGCTGTTGGCGATGCCCATCTCGCCGAGTAGCAGCACATTGCCCGGCAGATTCTTGACCAGCGCACGGCCCTGCACGATTGCGGTCTTGCACTGTGTTTCGCTCAGCGCCGGGCCGCGGCTGGCGTCGGCGCTGCCGTATTCGGCGCCGGGCACTTTCATGTGTATCAGTCGCGGAACTGCGGCGAAGTCGGCGGCGACGCCGCAATCGGCCACGGTCACGGTGATGCCATGCTGACGGGCCAACACCGAGACTGCAGCGCCGCCGGCGAGGATGTTCAGCACCATCTGCCGTGTGACCTCGGTCGGATAGGCCGATACGCCTTCCGTGGCGATGCCGTGGTCGGCTGCGAACACCACGAGTTGCGGCGCTTGCAACTGCGGCTGCTCGCGGCGCTGGATCAGTGCCAGCTGCAGGGCCAGTGTTTCCAGCCGGCCCAGTGAACCCGGTGGCTTGGTCTTGGCATCGAGTGCCGCCTGTACTCGCTCGCGCAGCGAGGCGTCGCCGAAAGGTGCGAGTGGTAGTGTTGGCTGGAAGCTGTCAGGCATGGGTTCAGACCTGCAGCAGCGCACGCAGTGTCGCGCCGCCAAGCTGTGCATCGATCAGATCGGCCAGTCCATCGAGGCTGGAATCCAGCGTGCGTACGCCGCGGCCGAACAGGGCGCGCAGCGCGGTTGTATCTTCGAACAGGCCATGAGTCGCGACGCCGAGCACACTGCCGGCCTGCCAGCCGATAGGCTGGCCAGCGCCATCAAAGAGTACGGGCGTAGCCGCGGTGCCGCTGGCATCGGTACGACCGCAGCGGATCTCATAGGCTGGCCAGGTCAGTTCCGACAAACCTTGCCATGGTGAGGTTAGCTTGCCGAAGCGCACCGGTGCCGCTCGCAGCCGCTTCGGCGCCGCATACTGCGTGGTCAGTGGCAGCAACCCCAGGCCCGGCAGAGATCCGTGCGCAGGACCGTCGACGCCTTCCGGATCGGCCAGCCATTCACCCAGCACCTGCAGGCCGCCGCAGATGCCGAGCAGTGGTCGACCCTGTCGCACGTGTCGCAGGATCGGTTCGACCAAGCCCTGCGAGCGCAGCCAGGCGAGATCGCTGCTGACTTGCTTGGATCCGGGCAGCACGATCCAGTCGGCGCCCTCCAGTTCCGCGGCGCTGTGCGCCCAGCGCAAGCTGGCGGCCGTGGTGAGCGGCTGGAATTCGTCGAGATTGCTGATCCGTGGCCAGGCGACGACGGCGATGCGCGGGCCGGGGGTACCGCTGCCCACGGGTGCGGCGTACACGCCATCTTCGTCGGGCAGGCCGTGGTCGCGCTGCATCGGCAGCACGCCGAGCAGTGGCACGCCGGTCAGGGCTTGCAACTGTGCAGGCCCCGGTGCCAGCAGGGCCGCGTCGCCGCGGAATTTGTTGAGCACGAAGCCGGAGAGCGCCGGGCGCAGATCATCGGGCAGCAGGGACCAGGTGCCGTGCAGATGCGCGAAGGCGCCACCCCGGTCGACGTCGACGACCAGCAGCGCGCGCAGCGCGCCGAGTCCACGCGCCCAACGGGCCGTGCCGAGATTCACGTAGTCCTGCGGCGCCAGGTTGATCTCGGCCGGCGAGCCTGCGCCTTCGATCACCAGCAGCTCGTGCTTTGCGGCCAGCCGCAGGAAGCTGGCGTGAGCGGCCGCGGCAAGCGCCGCGCTGCGTTCGCGCCAGGGCAGGCGCGAGAGTGCGGGATCGACCCGGCCCTGCAGCACTACCTGGCTGGCGGTATCGCGTTCCGGCTTGAGCAATACCGGATTCAGATCCACGTGCGGCTGGATACGCGCGGCGAGCGCCTGGAAGTACTGAGCCGCGCCGATTTCACCAAGCTCACCGCCGCCGCTGTCCTCGCCTGCGGGATGGGCCGAGAGCGGCACCACCCGCGCGTTGTTGCTCATGTTCTGCGCCTTGAACGGCGCGACGTCGATGCCGGCGCGTGCGGCCCAGCGGCACAATGCCGTAGCCAGCAGGCTCTTGCCTGCACCGCTGCTGGCGCCCCAGACCATCAACGCCGTTTTCAAGGCGTGGCGCGCAGTGCGAGGTCGACACGAGGTCGCCCGGTGACATCGGGCTCGATGTGGATTGCACCTTCGAAGACCTGCACCAGTGCGGCCTGCACGGCCGGATCGGTCGGCGCACCATCGGCCCGCAAGCGACCCTGATCCAGCACCAGCAGGCGATCCGCCTGCAGTGCGACAGCGAGATCGTGCAGTACGCTCAGCACTGCACGCGGCGCCGCGGCGTCCTGCGCCAGTCGGCGGAACAATCGCGCCAGGGCCACTTGATGAGGTGCATCCAGATGTGTCGTCGGCTCATCGAGCAGCAGCAGCGGGGCTTCGGTCGCGAGCACGCGGGCCAGCAGCACGCGCTGACGTTCGCCGCCGGACAGTTCCTGCAGCCGGCGATCCTGCCATTGTCCGCACTCGGTGAAAGCCATCGCCTGCTCGACGGCCTTGCGGTCTGCCGCTCCCGGCGTGCCCAGCAAGCCCAGGTGGGCGATACGGCCCAGCTCGACGGTCTCGCGCACGGTGAGCTCGCCGGTTACTTCGCCCTGCTGGGCGAGCCAGGCCAGGCGCCGCGCTCGTTCGCCGGGTCGCATCGCGTACAGGTCGCGTCCCTGCAGGGTCACACGGCCATCGGCCGGTGATTGTAGTCCCGCCAGTGCGCGCAGCAGCGTGGATTTGCCGGCACCGTTGGGGCCCACCAGCGCCGTCCAGCCGGCGCCGATTCGCAGGCTGACGTCCTCGAGCACTTCGCGGCGGCCAAGCCGGACGCGCAGACAATCGGCCTGCAGCAGCGTATTCATCGGGGGGTGCGCTGCCACAGCAGCCAGAACAGATAGCCACCGCCGAGTACTGCCGTGACCACGCCCACCGGCAATTCTTCCGGAGCGATCAGCGTGCGCGAGATCACGTCGGCGACCAGCAGCAGTGCCGCGCCCATGCCGGCGCTGGCCAGCAGCAACCAGCCGTGCGGCCCCGGTGCATTGCGGCGCACGAGATGGGGCGCGACCAGGCCAACGAAGGCCACGACTCCGGCTTGCGAGACCGCCAGCGCCGTGCCGAAACTCAGCATCAGCACCAGCGCGAGCCGCGCCCGTCCGAGATCCAGGCCGAGACTCGCAGCGCTGTCTTCACCGAGCGTCAGTGCGTCGAGTACCCGGGCATGACGCCAGGCCAGTGCGACCAGTATCGCGAGACCGGCGCTCATCAGTCCAAGCGCGTTCCAGCCGAGAAAACTGGTACTGCCCAGCGTGAAGGCCTGTTTGCCGCGCAAGGCATCGGGCGAAGCCACGGTGATAAGATCGCTGATCGCACCCAGCATCACGCCGACGACGACGCCCGCCAGCAGCAGCCGCAGCGTCTGCACCGCGCCACGGGCCAGCGAGAGCGTCATGCCGACACCGACGAGTGCTCCGACGAAAGCCGCAGTGACCAGGCCCACACGCTCGACCCAGGCGACGGTGAAGGGACTGAGATAGGTGCCGCCCAGTGCAGCGGCTGCGAGCACGATCACAACGCCCAGGCCGGCGCCGGCCGAGCTGCCGAGCAGGTAGGGATCTGCGAGCGGATTGCGAAACAGACCTTGGGCGATCGCGCCCGAGAGTCCGAGCAGCGCGCCGAGCAGTGCGGCGCCGAGGGTACGCGGTGCACGGATGTGCCCGAGCAGCAATGCGGCATCACTGCCCTGCAAATCGCTCCAGAAGGCCTGCAGTGAAAAGCCGTTGGACCCGGTAGCCAGTCCGGCGATCAGGCCGAGGACGATGGCGAGCGTCATCCAGCCGGCCAGCCGCCGCCGCCGCAATACATCGGTGCTGATCGTCGCCTGCGCAATGGATGCGGCGGCGGCTTCCGTCATCGTGTGCCTCTCGGGCCGAGACGCACCAGGCAATCCGCGATCAGCGCCGCCGCTTCGCCCAGGCGCGGACTGGGGCGGACCAGCAGGTCGTACTGCAGCGTATCGAAGCCGCAGATCTGCCGGTCGCGCACCGCGGCCAATGCACCCCATCCGGGCCGTCGTATCAGCGCCGCTTCCTCGTGCTGCACGCCTATGATCAGGTCCGGTTTCGCGCGCACGACGTATTCCGGGTTGAGCTTGGGGAAAGGTCCGAGTGCCGGTGGCACGATGTTTTCGAGTCCCAGGCGGGTCAGCGTCTCGCCGATGAACGAAGCGGTGCCGGCGGCATAAGGCCCGCCGCCGATTTCGAAGTAGACGTGCCGGCCGTGAAACTGTGCCGGTACACGCGCTGCCGCAGCTTCGATTTCGCGTTCGAGACGCGTCCAGACCTGGGCACCAGCCGTGGGCGTGCCGAGCAGCTGCGCGACCAGGTCCAGTGTGCGGCGCAAGTCGGCATGGCTGTCGGACTTCAGGCGCACGACGGTGAAGCCGAGCACTTCGAGACGTTCCATCGCACGCGACGAGGAGGACGCCAGTATCAGGTCGGGCTTCAGCGCCGCGATGGCTTCGATGTGTGCGTCGTCCAGCCCGCCCAGCCGCGGCAGGGCGGCGATTTCCGCGGGCCAGTTGGAATAGCGGTCCACGCCGACCAGCCGCGGACCGACGCCCAGCACCCACGCGGTTTCGGTCAGCGAGGGCAGCATGGTGATGATTCGCTGCGGCGTTGCAGCGAACCGATGTTCGGTGCCGCGGTCGTCGCGAACGACGATCGGCCGAGATCGTTGTTGAGCGGTCGGTGATGCGATGGACTGGGCAGCCTGGCCGAACGCGAGGCTGCCGCATGCAAGCAGTACGCCGGTCAGAGCCGCGACCCGCCATGAGGTCGTGTGCGGCTGGCCGCCTTTGCTCTGCGTGTTGCCCGGAATCGGTTCGTGGGCCACGGCCGTCACTCGCATCCAGCTCCGGCCATCGAGGCCGGAGTGTCGATCTGCAAGGTGGCGACCATGGCCCGCGATACCTCCTGCGTCAGGGCATGGCCCAGCGCAGCGTCAATTGGCCGCTGCGGCCGGCGGTGGCGTAGTTGCGTGCCAGCTCGTAGTGCTTGTCGCCGACGTTGTCGATGCGGCCTTCCACGGTCAGGCCGGGCCGCAGCGTCTTGCTGGCAAACAGGTTCACCAGCCCATAGCCACCCAGGCGCTGGGTGTTGGCGGCATTCTCGTAACGTTCGCCCGAGGCTTGCGCTTCGGCGCCGAGCGTCCAGCCGGCGAGCTGCGTCTCCGCGGCAAACGTCGCCAGCCGCCGGGCGCGGCGTTGCAGGATTCGTCCGGTATCGAGATTGCGCGGATCGTGCCAGTCGACCGAGCCGCGCAACGTCACGCCCGCGAGCTGCGTGCGGGCCGCCAGCGTGAGGCCTTCGATCTGTGCTCGATCGACGTTGACATAGCAGCCGAATGCACTGAAGCAAGGGCCGGCCGCGCCGAAGCCGATGAGGTTCGAGACCTTGTTGCGCCACCCGTTGAGGCTGACTTCGCCGGCTGCCGTTGTCCAGCGCAAGCCCAGCTCGAGGTTACGACCGGTTTCCGGCACCAGCGCAGGATTGCCGTATTCGCTGAAGCGCTGGTACAACGTGGGCACCCGGAACGAGTTGGCCGCCGAAGCCGTCAGCCGCCACTGCGGTGCGAACGTCCAGCCCCAGGCGAGGCTGCCGGTGCTCTTGCCGTCGAACTCGCTGTCTTCGTCACGACGCACATGCGCCTGCAGGTCATGCGCGCCGAAGTCGCCGCGCCAGCCCAGGCCGATTGCGTCCTGGTGTCGTTTGCCTTCGAGCACGGCCGTGAACAGCGTCGCCGGGTTGAGCAATTCGTCTTCACGCCGTTCCAGCGTGGCAGTCAGCAATTGCCCGCCGAAGCGCTGGTCGTGCTGCAGCGCGTAGTTGCGCAGCGTCGTCTCGGTTCGATAGTAGCTCGGCTGCGACTCGTAGGTGCTTTTGGTTACACCCAGTTGCAGCCGGGTGGCCGCATCGTCGGTCCACTTGCCCTGCCAGGCGAGATTGCCGGTGCGCAGGGTGTGGTAGCTGACGTCGTCGACGTCGGGTGCGAAGCCGTCGTACTGCGAGCGCAGCTTGCTGGCCAGCAGCGAGGCTTCGACGTGATGCACGGTATCGAGCTGATAGCCGAAGCGTGCCTGCACAGCATCGCGGCGCCAGCCGTCGTCATCGGGATTGCTGCCCGCCACGGGGCGCGAATCGAAACCATCGCTGCGGCCATGCGCGGCCGACAGTGAGTAGTCGAATGCGTCGGTCGAACCGCTCAAACCCGCCTGGATCCGGCCGGTCCGATACGAACCACCTGTCAGGGCTGCCGTGGGCCGCAGCGCGCCATTGCCGCGCTTGGTGAACAGCTGCACCACGCCGGCGACCGCATCGGAGCCGTAAATCGCGGCGGCCGGGCCGCGCAACACTTCGATGCGCTCGATCTGGTCCACCGGGACCTGTTCCCAGAGCGCGCCCCCCGTGGATTGCGAATCGACGCGCACACCATCGATGTAGAGCGCCGTGTGGCGCGCCTCGTTGCCGCGGATGAATACGCCGGTGGTCCCGGCCGGCCCACCATTCTGGGTGATCTCGATGCCGGGCAGCCGGGCGAGCAGCTCGGCCACCGCGGTGACGCCGCTGCGCTCGATGGCGGTTCGGTCGAGGATCGAGATGTCGGCCAATACCGTGGCGGCAGACTGAGGTGTGCGATTTGCGGTCACGACGACCGTGTCGTCGATTTGTGTCGATGGAGACTGGGCGAGGAGCGAGCTGCAGAACAGCGAGCCGGACAGGAGCAGGAGCGCACGGCGGCACGGACGGCCGCTCGCAGCGCGAGGCACGATGACAGGAAGCATATGTGGAACACCTGAACAAAACGCGCTGGTCCGCTTCCCCGCGGACTGGCGCAAACGCATGCCGCGCGAGCGGCATGCCACCGTGTTGGCCGGTATCCGGGCTGGCGGGTCGACACATGCCGCCTTCCCAGGGAGCGCCGCCGAAGCAGGCTTCCCAGTGGCAGTGACATGCGCGGGGAGCAAGAGTCGCTCCCTTCCGCTTACCGTTGCGGGGGCAGCTCAGGTTTGGAGTGGGCGCAAAGGTCCCACTCTTCCTGATTCCCGTTTAACTCTCCCGGCGGAAAGCCGGGAGATGCACCAACGTCCGGGATTATATCGTACCCGCGGGCCGGTGGCTGCCCGGACTCAGCTCCGACGTCGCAGGATCCGGCGCAGTGCCTGTTGCGGCTTCGGCAGCCGACGATGCGATTCGATGCAGCTTGCGCAGATGCAGGCTTCCATCCGGAGTTCCTCCGGCAAGGTCTCCAGCAGGTCTTCCGGAACACCCGTGGAAAAGCACCAGCAGTTGCCGCGCCCGGCTTCGACACCGCAATCGTTGCCCCTGCCACAGAGTGGGCAGAGTCCTTTGCCAGAGACTTCAGCCATCGCTGGGTACGAATTGCGGGACGCAGGCAGGCTGCATGGCGCCTCTACCTGGCGGCTAGCGGTGGAACCTGGCAGGGCTTGCCCGCCGGATCCAGCGCCACCATCACCAGCTGCCCCCGGGTCGCAAGCTGCCGTGCGCCGCTGAGCAGATCTTCGGCATACAGAGCCACATCCACCGTCAACGAGGTACGGCCGGTGGCGACGATGCGGGCATGCAGCTCGACCAGCTGGCCCTGGCGTACCGGGACGTGGAAGTCGATGCGCTCGCTGGAGGCCGTGACCACGGTGCGTCGCGTGTAACGCGACGCGACGATGAACGCCGCCTTGTCCATCATCGCCAGGGCCTGTCCGCCGAACAGTGTGCCGTAGTGATTGGTCGCGCCGGGGAACACGATCTCCACCAGCGTCGCCTCCACGACGACGCCCGGCGGAATCTTCTCGGTCAGCTCTGCCGCATCGCTCATGATTGCTTCTCCATGCCCGGCTGATCCGAGGCCGAATTCCAGTCAGAAGTTCGCATCGAAACAGATCTCGCCTTGCACCGCCACCTGGTAAGCGGATACACGCCGCTCGAAGAAATTGGTCAGCTCTTGCACATCCTGCAGTTCCATGAACGGAAACGGGTTGCGGGCATGGAAGCGCGGCGGCAACTGCAGCGCCGCCAGCCGCTGGTCAGCTACGTACTCGAGATACTGCCGCATTTCGCTCAAGGTCAGGCCGACCACGCCGCCGGACAGCACGTCGGCGGCGAAGGCGGCCTCGCAATCCACGGCTTCTTCGATCATCGCCGTGACATCTTGCGCCCAACGTTCATCGAACAGTTGCGGCTGTTCGCGGCGGACCGTACGGATCACTTCCAGCGCGAACGCCATGTGCGCGCTTTCGTCACGGAACACCCAGTTGGTCCCGGCCGCAAGCCCCGGCAGCAGGCCGCGCGAGCGCAGGAAATAGACGTAGGCGAACGCGCCGAAGAAGAAAAGACCTTCGATGCAGCTGGCGAAGCAGGTCAGGTTCATCAGGAAGCGTCGCCGGTCCTCGTCGGTCTCGATCCGCTGCAGATCCGCCACGTAGCCGGTCCACTTGTCGCAGAACCGGGCTTTGGCGCGGATCGACGGAATGTTCTCGATCGCGGAAAAAGCCTGGGCACGGCGAGCCGCGTCCGGCACATAGTTGTCGAGCAGCGTCAGATAGAACTGGACATGCAGGGCTTCTTCATACAGCTGCCGGGAAAGGTACATCCGGGCTTCCGGCGAGTTGATGTGCCGGTACAGGCTGATCACCAGGTTGTTCGATACGATCGAATCACCGGTCGCGAAGAACGCTACCAGTCGCTCGATCAGGTGCCGGTCGGCCGGACTCATGCGCTGGGTGAGATGGCCGAGATCGATCTGGAAGTCGATTTCCTCCACCGTCCAGGTGTTCTTGATCGCGGCGCGATACATCTCGTAGAACGGGGGATAGCGCATCGGCCGCAGTGTCAGGTCGAACCCCGCATCGAGCAGGGTGGCATGGGTATCGGCGGTGCGGATATCGATCGCGGTGCTCATTGGCAGGCCTCGCAGCTGTCGGGATTCTCGAGTGAGCAGGCGACCGACGTCGCTGCATCCGTCGATGGCGTCGCGACCGTGGTCTTGGCGATGCTGGTCGCGGGTCTCGAGCGCAGGTAGTACGTGGTCTTCAGGCCGCGCTTCCACGCATACATGTACATGCTCGACAACTGGCCGATGTTGGGATTGGCGATGAACAGGTTCAGCGACTGGCTCTGGTCTATGAACGGCCCGCGTTCCGCCGCGAGATCGATCAGCGCCCGCATCGGCAGCTCCCAGGCCGTGCGATAGATCGCCCGCAGCGGCTCCGGGATCTGCCCGATGCCTTGCACCGAACCATCGGCCTGCTTGATGGCGTCGCGCATCGCATCGTTCCACAGGCCGAGCTGCTGCAACTCCGTCACCAGGTATCGGTTCACCTGCAGGAAGTCGCCGGAAAGGGTCTCGCGCTTGAACAGGTTCGAGACCTGCGGCTCGATGCATTCGTAGCAGCCGGCGATCGAGGCTATGGTCGCGGTCGGCGCGATGGCGATCAACAAACTGTTGCGCAGGCCGTGGTTGCGGATTTCCTCGCGCAGTGTGTTCCAGCGCGCGGCATCGGCCGGCGTGACCGACCAGACATCGAATTGCAGTTCGCCGCGTGCGGCACGCGTCTCGGCGAACGCGTCGTGCGGACCGAGCTCGCGCGCCAGCTCCATCGAGGTCTGCAACGCATGGAAGTAGATGGTTTCGGCGATACGCGTCGACAGCGCGCGCGCTTCGGGGCCGTCGAATGGCAGCCGTAGCCGGAAGAACACGTCTTGCAGACCCATCACGCCGAGTCCGACCGGCCGCCAGCGCATGTTCGAGGCGCGCGTGGTGGCGATCGGGTAGTAGTTCAGATCGATCACCCGATCGAGCTGGCGGACGGCGAGTTGTACGGTCTGCGCCAGCTTGTCGAAATCGAATGCATCGCCATGGACATGGCGGGCGAGGTTGACGGAGCCGAGATTGCAGACGGCTGTTTCGGTCTCGCTGGTCACCTCGAGGATTTCGGTGCAGAGGTTGGACAGATGCACCACGCGCCCCGGCAGCGCCGTCTGGTTGCAGGCACGATTGGACTTGTCCTTGAAGGTCATCCAGCCGTTGCCGGTCTGCGCCAGGGTGCGCATCATCCGCGCATAGAGATCACGCGCCGGCAGGGTCTTTTTCGCCAGGCCGCGGGCTTCGGCCTGGACATAGGCGGCATCGAAAGCCTCGCCCCACAGATCCGGCAGCTCGGGCACGTCCTTCGGATCGAACAGCGACCAGGCTTGGTCGTTCTCCACCCGCCGCATGAACAGGTCGCAGATCCAGTTGGCGATGTTCAGATGGTGTGTGCGCCGGTTTTCGTCACCGGTGTTGTCGCGCAGTTCGAGGAAGGCTTCCACGTCGGCATGCCAGGGCTCGAGATACGCACAGGCTGCGCCCTTGCGCTTGCCGCCCTGGTTGACCGCCGCGACCGAAGCATCGAGCGTCTTGAGCCAGGGCACGATGCCGTTCGAAAGGCCATTGGTCGCGCGGATCAGCGAACCGCTGGCGCGCACCCGGTGCCAGGCGACGCCGATGCCGCCCGAGAATTTGGACAGCAGCGCGATGTCCTTGTACCGGTCGTAGATCGCATCGAGTGAATCGGCCGGCGAGTCGAGCAGAAAGCAGCTGGAGAGCTGTTCGTGGCGCGTGCCGGCATTGAACAGCGTCGGCGAGCTCGGCACGTAATCCAGCGACGCGAACAGCCGGTAGAGCTCGATGGCCTCGTGCACGCCGGTGCTGAGTGCGCAGGCGATCCGCATCCAGAAGTGCTGCGGCGATTCGAGCGCGACCCGCCGCAGCGGGTGCTTGAGCAGGTACCGGTCGTATAGCGTCTTGAGGCCGAAGTATTCGAACGCCTGGGTCGCCTGCGCGTCGATCGCGTCATTGAGCTTGCGCGAATGGGTTTCGACGAACTCCAGCACGCGTTCGTTGATCAGCCCGACGTCGTAGCCCAGGCGGATCGACTGCGAGAACGAATGCACGCCGACGCCATGCAACTCCTTGTCGATGAAGCCGGCAAGCAGGCGTGCGGCGAGGCGGGAGTACTCCGGCTCCTCGAAGGTGAACGAGGCGGCGGTGCGGATCGACAGTTCGTCGAGTTCGCGGGTGGTGGCGCCGTCGTAGAGACCGGCGATCGTCTTCAGCGCGACGCGCAGCGGATCGACGGCGGGCAGTCCGTCGGCGCAGCGCGCTACGGCGCGGACGATCTTGTTGACGTCCACGGCTTCGTGCGCACCGCTGCGCTTGGTCACCCGCATCTGCGGTCGAGCGGCGGGCGGGGACGTCAGATGGAAGTCGGTTTGGGCCGATGGCGGTGCATCGGTGCGGGGCAGGGCGGCATTCACGGCGGTTCTCCTCGATTCGATGTCGGGCCCGCCGGGAACGCGTGCCGGCAAGCGGACATCCGGGATGAGAGCCACCCGCGCAGTCCGACGCCGGCCTTCGCTCCCGCGAGCGAAAACGGGCGTCGTATCGAAATGCAGGACGAAACGGGCACGCGCCTGAACGGCACGAACCTGATCCGCCTGCTCCTCCCACGAGAGCCCGACAGCCTTCGGCGCGCCTTGCGGCGCGGCGGCTACGGCAGGTCTTCGGGCTCGTGAACGAGGTCGGAAGCTGAGCTTCGACCGCCTACTCCGGCGCGCTTCCCGGGTGCTCGACCCAGTGCTGATGCGCCTTTCGTTTTCACCTACCGCTGCGGGGCAGCTCCGGCCTGGACACGTTCGTGCCGGCACCGGATTCCCTTTTCAGCCCACCATGTTGTGGTGGGCACCGTAACGAGACACAAGATATTGGGTCGAGCGGGTGGCGTCAACGCCTGCTTGAGAGGGCCGGGTGCTCTCGACACCTTTCGGCAGCGAGCCACGGCCATGGATGCGGCCGCGGCAGCCCGGCTCGTCGGTCACGCTTCTCCCGCGAGTCCTTGCTGAAAGTAACGCGCAGCTTCCAGCAAGTCCCGCGTGTAGGGTTGCTCGGGTACAGCCATGACCCGCGAACACGGCCCGTGCTCGATGATCTCGCCCTGGCGCATTACCGCGACCTCATCGCACAGCAGCTCCACGGTCGACAGATCGTGCGATATGAAGACATAGGTCAGGTTGCGCTCGCGTTTCAGCTCGCGCAGCAACTCGATCACCTGCGATTGAGTACAGCGATCCAGTGCCGACACTGGTTCGTCGCAGACGATGATGTCCGGGCGGGGCGCTAGCGCACGCGCGATGCAGACCCGCTGGCGCTCACCGCCGCTGAGCTGGTGTGGATACGCGTCGTAGACACGGTCGGGCAGTCCGACGCTGTGCAGCGCATCGACGACCCTGCCGCGACGCGTCGAAGCCGGTAGGTCAGTCAGGCTGATCAGAGGTTCTTCGATGCTGCGTCCGATCGTCATCAGCGGATCGAGCGCAGAATAGGGATCCTGAAAAACGATCTGCACGCGACGACGCAGCGTTTGCCATTCGTGTCGCGTGCGCGGCAATAGCACCATCCCGCTGACTTCGATGCGGCCTGCATCCGGTGCTTCCAGGCCCGTGATCATGCGCGCCAGCGTGCTCTTGCCCGAGCCGCTTTCGCCGACCAGCGCAAACGCCGCCCCGGCAGCAATCTCCAGCGAGACATCGCGTACCGCCTGCACCTGCGAGCTGCGCGAGCCGAAGTAACGACCCGTGCTCCGGTAGGACTTCGAGACCTGACTGAGACGAATCGCCGCCGTGCTCAAGCGGTAGCTCCTGTGCCAGACATCGACGACCTTGTACTCGCCGGCCTGCAGGCGGCCAGGAGCTCGCGCGTATAGGCATCCGTCGGCTCACGAAACACCTGCACGGTCGGGCCGGTTTCGACGATCCGGCCCTTGTGCATGATGGCGACGCGATCCGCCAACCGACCGATCAGGCCGAGGTCATGACTGATGACCAGCATCGCCAGTCCCAGCTCCGTGCGCAGTTCGGCGAGCAGTCTGGCGATGTCGACCTGGGCGAGCAGATCGAGCGACGCGGTCGGTTCATCGGCGATCAGGACCGCCGGCTCGAGCACCAGCGCCAGAGCGAGCGCGGCACGCTGGCACATCCCGCCGCTGAGCTCGAAGGCATAGCTGCCGATGACTTCGCGCGCCCGCGGCATCCGGACCCGTTCGAGCGCCTCGAGAGTGCGGGTTGTGGCGAGTTGCCGCGATAGGCCGAAATGCTCGCGCAGCGCGTCCTCGAAGTGCTGCCCGATGGTCATGGTCGGGTTGAAACATTCCCGCGGCGATTGGAATACGGCTCCGATGCGGCGGCCGCGAATACCGCGCCAGCCGGCTTCGTCGAGTCCGATCAGTGACTGTCCGTCGAAGTCGACGCTGCCGCGAGTCCGTGAGTCGGTGCTGTCGAGCAGCCCCAGCAATGCCAGAGCGATCGAGCTCTTGCCAGAGCCGCTTTCGCCGGCGATGCCGAGCACTTCCTGCCGTGAGAGTGTGAAACTCACGTCGTCCACGGCGCGCAGCACGCCGGAAGCCAGCGCGTAGTCGACGCAAAGACCGCGAATCTCGATCACGCTGATGCTCACAGTCTCAACCTCCGGCGCGGATCGGCGGCGTCGCGCAGACCATCGCCGATAAAATTGATTGCGACCACGGCCAATACGATCGCAAGCCCCGGGAACAGCACCGCCCACCAGGCGCCGCTGAGTGCGGCGCGCATGCCGCTGCCGAGCAGATTGCCCCAGCTCGGGATATTCGCGGGAACGCCGAGGTTCAGGAAGCTCAGGGTCGCTTCGAGGATCAGCGCCTGACCGATGCTGACGGTCAGCACCACCAGCAGCGGCCGTGCGATGTTGGGCAGCAGGTGGCGCGCAACAAGCTGCAGAGCACCACTGCCGGATGCGATCGATGCCAGCACGAAATCGGTCCGCATCAGTTGCTGGCATTCGGTGCGCACGATCCGGGCCACGCCCATCCAGCTCACCAACGCGATCGCGATCGACAGTCGCAGCACGCCGGGCTCGCCGGTTGCCTGGATCAGCACCGCGAACAAGATCACGGGAATCGATAGCAGCGTATCGAGCAACTGCATCATCAGGTGGTCGAGCCAGCGCGGACCGAGGCCGCTCACCAAGCCGTAGAGACCACCGAGCACTGCGGCGATCAGGATCGCGAACACCCCGACTTGCATCGACAGTCGGCCGCCGAGCAGCACGCGTGCGAACAGGTCGCGGCCGAGGTGGTCGGTACCGAAGAGATGCGTGCCACTGGGTGCTTGATCGATAGTCGCTGCATCCGCAGCGTCCGGATCCTGGCCGAACCAGGGCCCGAAGATCGACAGCAGCACCATGACCAGCAGCAGCATCAACCCGAAGAACGCCAGCCGATGCTGCAGCAGGGCGACCCAGGGCAGGGCACGGTATTCCCTTGAGGCCCAGGTGCTCAAGTCTTCACTCACCGGCATGGCTCCGGCGCAGCTTGGGGTTCAAGGCCGCTACCAGGCAGTCCGCCAGCAGATTGCCGGCGATCACCAGAGTGCAGACCACGACCACGCAGCCCATCAGGAACGGATACTCGCGGCTCATCGCCGATTGCAGGAACAGCCGGCCCAGGCCCGGCCAGGAGAACACCCACTCGACCACGAACGCACCGCTGATCAGCAGCGGCAGTGACAGACCGGCCCAGGTGATGAATGGTGTGAGCGCATTCGGCAGGATGTAGCGCCGGACCAGCGTCCGGCGACTCAGTCCCCGGGCGCGAGCCGCGCGAACGAAGCCTGCAGACAAGGTATCGCGCACGCTGCTGCGTACCAGGCGGATATAGGGTCCGAGCTGGGTCAGTAGCAAGGTCGCGACCGGCAACACCAAGTGCGCGGCGCGATCGATGAGCGAACCGCTGCCGCCGATTCGCGCACTGCCGGATGCCGGCAGTAGGCCGAGTCCCACCGAGAACACCACGATCAGCATCAGGCCGAGCCAGAACGGCGGTACGGCAAAGCTCAGCGCTGCGAAGCCGCTGATCACAGTGTCGCGCCGGGACTCCGGCGCACTGCCGGCGAGATACCCCAGCACGATGCCGGTCACGATGATCAGTGTCCAGACGATCCCGACCAGCAGCAGCGAGTAGCCGAGCGCACGGGCCACGACTTCGAAGACCGGTCGCCCGTCCTTGAGGCTGCTGCCCCAATCGCCCTGCAGCATGCGCGCCAGCCAGCGGCCGTACTGTACCGGCAGTGGCTGATCGAGACCGAGGTTGTGGCTGACGCGAGCATGGTCGGCCGCCGACATGAATTCGACGCCTCCGGCGAGACTCGCGACCGGATCGCCGGGTGCCGCTTTGACGATGCCAAAAGCCAGCAAGCTGACCAGCAACAGCTGCGGCACGACACCTGCGATGCGGGTCGCGATGAATCGCAGCATGGCTCAGATCCCGAGAGGTTCGACGAGGTCGGGGCCGAGGCTGTGCCCGGCCGGATCAGTGCCCATCGGGCCCGTGATCGTCGCCGTGGTCATGATCATGCTCATGGTCGTGATCATGAGGGTCGGGCGTGTTCCACAGCCGGCTCAGGCCGCGGTATTTGCCGCTGGTCGGCAGATCGCGACTCTCGGCCGGCCCGGTATAGGTCCATTCCTCGATGTTCCACAACGGTGTGGTGCCATGACCGGCCAGACGCGGCTTGAAGCCCGTCCACTGCTTGCGAACCCCGTAGACGTGCTTCAGATAGACCAGGAAGTTGTACGGCGGATCCATGATCAGCTCGTGCTGGAGTTCCCGATAGAGCTTCGCCCGTGCTTCCGGGTCGAGCGTGTTGCGTGCGGTTTCGAGCAGTTCGTCGACCCGTGGGTTGTGGTAGCTGCTGAAGTTCGTGCCATCGCTGCCGAGGCGGCTGGAAAAATAGCGGTAAAGATTGTTGTCCGGATCGTCGGCCGCGCCGCCGCCGAGAATCAGCGCGGTCGCATCTTCGATGCGAAACGCCTTCCAGTCCTTGAACTGCACGACGGCGTCGATGCCGACCCTGCGCAATTGCGACGACAGCAGCGTGGCGAGGTCCTGGCGTGTCGCATCGTTGGTCGGCGCGAGCAGCGGAAACGACAATCGGACACCATCCTTGACCAGGATGCCGTCCGCGCCCGGTGTCCAGCCGGCCTCGCGCAGCAGTTCGTTCGCTTTCTGCAGATCGTTGTCGAACTTCGGTAGATCCGGTGCCGAAACCGGCAGCATCTGCAGCGGGCCGTAGGCCGGCACGCCATAGCCGCGCAAGGCCCCATCGACCAGTGCCTGCCGGTCGGTCGCATACTGGATCGCTCGGCGCACCCGCAGGTCGCGGAACGGCGGGTACTTGTAGTTGAACATCATGACGCGGAAGTCCGCGCTGTCGAGTGTTTGCACGACGACATCCGGGTTCTTGTCGAGCGCCGCGACATCCTTCGGATCTAGCCGTGCGACGTCGATGTCGCCGCGCAGCAGTTCGACCAGTCGCACGTTCGGATCCGGAATGATCTTGTAGATCAGCCGATCGATGCTGGATTTTCCGGTGTAGAAATCGGGATTGGCGACGTACAGTAGATACTGTCCGCGCTCGCGCGACTGGAACATGAACGGTCCAGTGCCGATCGGTGACTCCTGGCTGAAAGGGTCTGTGTTGAAGTTCCGGCCTTCGAGCCGGTGCCGAGGTATGAGACCGACCTGCAGCTTTGCCGGCAGCGAGGCCAACGGGCGCGACAGCACGATGTTTGCGGTGTGTTCGTCGACTACCTCCACCCGCGCAATGTCGCGCAGCTGGGCCCGGAGCCCGCTGTGGTTCGCCGGATTGAGGATGGTATCGAGCGTGAATTTGACGTCCGCCGCAGTGAGCGGCTGGCCGTCATGCCAGCGCACACCTTGGCGCAGCCGGATGGTGTAGGTCAGGCCGTCCGGGGTCACCGACCAGTCCTGCGCCACGTCGGGTGCGAGCTGGCCGTTTTCAGTCAGCCGGAACAGGCCGCGGAACAGCGCGAGGTCGGCATCCGGATGTTGATGGCCGGCGACGGGATTGAGCCATTCGGGATCGCTGGACCGCGCGAGAATCAGCGTCGTGCCGGCGTCCGAAGCTGAATGCGACGCGCCATCGCAAGCGACCAGCGCCATCGCCAGCGAGCCGAGGATGACGCTGCGGCGGACTATCATGGACAGGCTGGGCGCAGACATCAGAGATCCAGCCGGAAGGACAGCGTCACATTCCGCGGGCGGGCCGGCCCATAGCGCTCCGAGCCCGGTGCGGTGCCCGAGAAGGCGTATTCCGCGTAGCGCTCGTCGGTGATGTTGCCGATCTTGAGATCGATCGTGTAAGGCCCGTTCACATAGTAGATCTGCGCATCGCCATAGGCGTACGAGCCGTAGCGGAAGGTGTTGCCGTTGTCGAGCCAGATCGCGCCCTTGCCGTGCCAGGCCAGACGGGCGCCGACGCTCCGCGCTGAGTTGAAGTACTCGAGCGAGGTGCTGTAGAAGTACGGCGGCGTTTCGATTGGTGTGTTGCCGGACAGGACGTTGCCGGCCGTCGAGTAGTTGCGGAATTCCGCGTCGATGTAGGACGCGGACACCAGCCAGCTCAGCTCATGGGTGATGTCGAGCGTGATCTCGGCATCGACACCCTGCCTGCGGATGTCACCCGAATTGACCAGCGGCCCCGTCGGCCCGCCTTCGCGCGTGACGTCATCTAGTGAGTCGATGCGGAACAGCGAGATCGAGCCCTGCAGCCTCGGCAAGGCCTTGAAGCGCAGGCCCGTTTCATAGGACATGACATCGACCGGCCCGAGCTGAGTATTGAGGAACTTGTCGAAGGAGGTCGGCAAATAGAAGCCCTTGCCAACGTGACCGTACAGCGCGAGCGACGAGGACAGATCGAAGGTGGCACCGAGCTTCGGGCTGACCGCGGACATGTTGTTCTTGAACACATCCACCAGGCCGGTCAGCTGGTTAGCGACGACCTGCTTTCGGTCGAGCGACAAGTCGAAGTAGTCGTAGCGAATGCCGGCGACCACGGCGAGGCGATCGAACGGCTGCATCTCAATCTGGCCATAAGCCGAATAGGTGGTCTGGTAGTACTCGCCATCGGCCGTCAGCAGCGAGCGTGCCCAGGGCGTCGTGTTGTTCCAGGTACGCCGATCGCCGTCCTCGCGCAGCAAATCCACGCCGAATAGCAGAGAATCATTCGACGTCAGGAAGCTGCCCGTCTTGCTGTACAAGGCCTTGAGCATCGTCCCGCTCAGCACGTTGTGCTCCTCGGTCTGCGGACTACCGTTGTCCCGCCAGCGATGAAAGTCCGTGGCATATCGGAAGGCGGTCAGGCCGAGGCTGTCGCTGTCCGAGATCCGATAGTTGTAGTTGATGTTGAGGTCGTAGCGTTCTTTCTCGCCACCGTCGAGTATGGTGTTCGACTCCTGCCACTGACCGGCCTCCCACTCCGCCTGAGTCAGGTAGCCGGGCGCATCCCAGTCGGCGGAGTAGCCGCGCCCGCCGATACGCAGCGTCGAGCGTGGTGACAGCTCGAATATCCAGCGGGCGGCCAGATTCGTGCGGCGCGTCTCGCTGTTCGCGCGGAAACCATCAGTGTGATAGGTGTCGATCGCGTAGTAGTGGCTGAACTTTTCACCCGTGCGCCCCAGGGTCAGCGCCGCACGCTGGGTGTTCCAGGAGCCGAGCGACAGGCTCGCCAGGTTCTCGTCGATCCGGTTCTTGGTGATGAAGCTGATGCTGCCTGCACGTGCGAAGTTGCCGTAAAGCGCCGAAAACGGCCCCTTGATCACTTCGATCCGGTCGATCTCCTCGGGGATCATGGTGCTCAGGTCGATCGTGCCGTCCCCATGACCATTCGATTCGTTCAGCGGCACGCCATCGAGAAAGCTCGCCACCGCTTCGCCGGCACTCGCGAACCCGCGCAGCAGGAAGCGCTCACGGAAGGCGCCCTGGCTCAGCGTCGAGACCTGCAGTCCCGGCACATTTCGCAGGATGTCGACACCCTGGAGCAGCGGAGATTTGTCGAGGATGTCGCTGCCCTCGAGGATGACCGTGGAAGTCGGCAGCGAGTCGATGGGATTGCGTTTGGCCGAGACCACGACCGTGCCGAACTCCAGCGAGCGATCGGCTTCCTCGCCGCCCGTCGCGACATCTTGAGCCTGTGCCGTGGCGCCCCATGCCGCCAGCAAGACAGCAGCGCTTACCGTCCGCCTCCATTGGGCCGCCGTGGAAAGATGGTCTGTGCTCGAAGTCGATGCGCGCGCGCATGGGCTCATGGGAGGTTCGCTCTGCTCTGCAATGGGGGGGTGGAATTCAGGGTAGGAAGAATATATCAAAACGTCCTACGATTCGTGGTGCTCGGGCCGAAGGGTCTGCCCGCGAGCTGGGCATGGACTCGCTGTGGATCCCCGGCGTGGAGCCCTAGCGTGGGGCTGGACGGGTCTTCAGGGCGTCTTGACCGTACCGCCGTCGATGGTTACCGAAGTGCCGGTCATGTGCGCCGCGCGCGGCGAGACCAGGAAAGCGACGTGGGCGGCGACCTCTTCCGGAGTCGCCATGCGCCGCAACGCGGCCTTGGCGAGAAAACCCGCTTCAGCTTGCGCAGGCGTCACGCCGTCGCGCGCCGCGATGTCGCGCATCTGCCGGTCCCAGCGCGCCGAACGCACCGGGCCCGGATTCAGCGCATTGATCGCCACACCATGCGGGCCGAGCTCTTCGGCAAGCCCGCGCACGATCGCCAGCAGCCCTGAGTTCGCGACCGCGCCCGGCAGCATCCGCGGTTCGGGATACTTGGCCGAGTTGCCGACGATCAGCACGATACGACCCGAGCGCTGAGCGATCAGCCGTGGCGCAACCGCACGCAGCACGCGGATGGTGCCGAACAGCTTGGCTTCGAGATGGCGCTGCCAGGCCTCGTCGTCGATCTCCCAGAACACCCCGCCCTGCGCCGCACCGGCCGCGGCGACCAGGCCATCCAGCTGACCCAGTGCATCGACCGCCTGTGCGACCGCGGCATCGGTCGAAGTGGCTTGGGCGAGATCGCCACGCACGACCGCGACCTGCGGCGCACCGAGCGTGCGCAGCTCGGCCGCGAGCGGCTCGACTTTGGCAGGATCGCGCGCCAGCAGCGCAAGACGCGCACCCTCGGCCGCGAGTGCGCGCGCAGCAGCAGCGCCGAGCATGCCCGAGGCGCCGGTGATCAGCAGGTTCTGATCGTGCAGTCCGAGATCCATGATGTGATCCGTGGTGGGGTAGAGATAGAAGGGCAGGTTAGGTCCCTTTGCTGTTGCACGGGACAGAGGCGGCCGGTCGATGAACCTCGTGTTTGGCTCGTTTGGCTGTGCAAAGACGTTGTCCGCCGAAGTAGCCGATAGCATCCGCTATGGCGTCAAGGCGCGCCTGCGCAGCTTGAAAGACGCCTGATGCCGAAGCTCGATTTGCCGCGACATCGTTGCTGCACTCATGCCGGATCGTCGCCTAGAATGTCGCATAGTTTGATCGAGAGTGGAGGTCGCAGATGACTCAGGACAAGGTCGTACCACCTGTGGTTACGCCACCCGACACCCCGCGCGGTGTCGTCGAGGCTTTTCTTGCTGCGCTCGAAGCGCGCGACCTGCCCGGAGCCTCGGCGTTTCTCGCACCGGAAGCTTGGATGGTGTTCCCCGGTGGCAACAAGTTCCGGACACTCGAAGCCCTGGTCGACTGGTCGAAGACGCGCTATCGCAGCGTAGGCAAGACTATCGAACGGATCGATGAGATGCCGGTCGATCGGCAGGGCATCACGACCATCTACTGCTACGGCACCCTGGCCGGCGAGGGCCTGGATGGCCGGCCGTTCAGCGGCATCCGCTTCATCGATCGCTTCGAGATCGACGACGCGGGACAGATCGTAGATCAGCAGGTCTGGAACGATTTGGGCGAAGCGCGACGCTGATGCGCCCGTTCCGCTGCGTACCATTGGTACGCAGTGAACGTGATCGAAAACACGGAACTGTCACGGTTTCAGGAAAATTCGGCAGGAGCATGCCTCCGGGTACAGTCAACAGCACCCTCAAGAGTTCGGAGCTGATGAAGGACTAGAGGG
>JACKOV010000012.1 GCA_024234075.1 Nevskiaceae bacterium | reverse complement strand
GCCGGCGTGAGCAGGCGCTCGAGCTGATGTCCCGCCTCGGCACAGCGTTGGCCCACGAACTACGTCTCTGTGGCGTGGCGCTGCAGTTCCTCACGCGGCTGCCCGTGCCGGCCTGGGTCGGCTACGAACCCATGTGGCTGAATCGGGCCGTACGATATTTTCCATGGGTGGGCGCGCTGGTCGGTGCCGCGGGAGCGATGGTGGCCTGCGCCGCGCAGCTGATTTGGTCGCCACTCGTGGCCGCGACGCTCGCCGTGGCCGCCACGCTGTGGCTCACGGCCGCGTTCCACGAAGACGGCCTGGCCGATACCTGCGACGCGCTGCTCGGCACCGCATCGCGCGAGCGGGCGCTGGCGATCATGAAAGATTCGCGCATCGGCAGCTACGGCGCGGCGGCGCTGATATTGAGCCTGCTGCTGCGGGTGCTGCTGCTGGCCGAGCTGCTGGCACACGATGTGCTGCTGGGCGCGGCCGCCTGCGTAGCCGCACATGCCGCGGGACGCGCGGCCGCCGTGGTCCTGATGGCCCTGTTGCCCTATGCCGGTGACGAGGCCCATGCCAAGGCCAAACCACTGGCGCGCGACGTGCGCGGGATCGACACTGCCTGGGCCTGCGCCGGTGGCGCGCTCCTGCTGGCGCTTGCCGCGGCATGGGCACCCTCCGCGGTCATCGCCGGCGGCATGGCGATCGGCGGCTTGATCCTGCTGATCGCGGTGCTACGTGCCTGGTTGCGGCGACGCCTCGGCGGTTACACCGGCGACACCCTGGGCGCGGCCGAGCAGTGTGGTGAAGTGCTGGTACTGCTGGCACTCGCATCGGGTCTGCAGTGAACGCCACGCACGCAGATCTGCTGTTGCTGCATGCCTGGCGCCACCCGCGGGTCGCAGATGCCGACGGCCGCTGTCTCGGCCGCACCGATCTGCCCGTCGATCCACGCCGCGCCCGGCGACTCGCCTACCGGATTCGCGCGCATGCCCGGCGTCATGCCTTGCCGCAGATCGTCGTCACCTCTCCGCTGCAACGCTGCCGCGCCGTCGGCCGCTGGCTGGCCAGCTGGGGCTGGCAGCATCGGGTGGACGCCGCCCTGGTCGAGCTGGACTTCGGTCGCTGGGACGGCCATCTCTGGTCGGCCATACCGACGCAGGACATCGCTGCATGGTGCACCAATTTCGAGCACCACGCACCGGGCGGGGGTGAGCCGGTCGGTCGGCTGCTGCAACGAGTGCGCGATTTCGATCCGGGAACGGCGCGCATCATCGTCACGCACGGCGGCTGGTTGTCGGCGGCGGTCTGGCTGGCTCGCGCTGCCAACGAGCTGCCGTGCAGCGAGCGCTGGCCGGCCCCACCCAAACACGGTGACCGTCTCGATCTCGGCGGACAGTGACGCCAAACGGATACGGCTTGCCGCCGATGCCGTGGCTGGCAACCGGCTATAATGATCGCCCTTCGCAGGGATCGCGCCACTGGCCTGCGCGCGACGGAGTGCATCGTTGAAGACCTGGCTCAAGCGCCTCGGCTGGACCGCGCTCGCGGCTGCCGGACTCGCAGCCATCATCGCTCTCGAGTTCCTCCGCCACGGCGGACAGTTCAAGACCCTCGCGCCGCATTTCGCCGGCAGCTGCAGCAGCCTGCCGCTGGCGGCCAGTGCGGCAGACATCCAGCTCGATCGGGCCCGCGGCATCGCCTACCTTTCCTATCTCGATCGTCGTGGCCTGGCGGAAGGCAAGCCGGTGTTCGGCACCGTGATGCTGCTCGACCTGAATCTCGCCGAACCGCGCCCACGCCCTGCACTCGTGGTCGATCCACCACTGTTCCGGCCACAAGGCATGTCGCTGTACCACGCCGGCGACGGCTCGCAGCGGCTGTTCGTGATCAACCATCCACCCGGTGCCGAACCCAGTATCGAGATCTTCGAACAGTCGGCCACTGGTGCATTCCGGGCGGTGCGCACGGTACGCGACCCGCTGCTGCGGAGCCCCGAGGCGATCGTCGCTATCGGGCCGGATCAGTTCTATGTCGCCAATGCTTCGGGCGCCGGCAGCGATTTCACACGGGTAACCGAGAGGCTGTTCCGCCGTGGCCTGTCGCAGCTGATCCACTTCGATGGCCGTACGATGCGCACAGTGGCCACCGGCCTCAAATCCGCTGCCGGCATGGCGATGAGCCCGGACGGCTTGCAGATCTACGTCAGCGAAGCGTCGGGCCAGCGCCTCGCGCTGTTCTCGCGCAACGCTGCCACCGGCGATCTCATCCTGCTCGAGCAGGTGCCGCTCGGCAGCGCACCGGACAGCGTCAACGTCGATGCCGACGGTTCGGTATGGATCGCGGCCCATCCCAAGTTACTGGCGCTCGGGCTGCACCGCCGCGATCCGCAGCGCCCGGCACCGACCCAGATATACCGCTTCCTTCCACAAGCGAAAGGCGGCTCCCGCCTGACCGAAGTCTATTTGAACGACGGCAGGCAGATTTCCGCCGGCAGCGTCGGCGCCGTATTCAACCAGCAGCTGCTGATCGGTTCGGGCACCGACCTGCGGATCCTGCGGTGCCAGCTGCCGCTATAGAGGGCCGTTCCGGCCCACGATTCACGCCACTGGCCGCGGCGCGGCCGCCGACAAATTGATTGGGCCAGCCCGAGGCGTGTAGAACTGTCGTCGAGTCACTGGAGCATCCCCATCATGTCGATCACCCGTCGCGAGTTCGTGGTTTCCTCTGCCGCCACAGCGGCTGCCGTCGCCGCCGCACTGCCCGCAAGCCGCGCCCATGCGGCCACCGGCTCGGGCGAACCCGACGTCATCGTGATTGGCGCCGGGCTCTCCGGCCTAGAAACCGCGATCACGCTGGAAGAGAACGGCTTGAAGGTCCTGCTGCTCGAGGGCCGGCAGCGTGTCGGCGGCCGCATCTATTCGCTGTTCGACGTCCCCGGACATCCGGAGGTCGGCGGCAACACCATCGCCAATGCCTACGGCCGCTGTATTGCTGCCGGCGCGAAATACGGCGTCGAGATCGTCAACCTCGCACCCAAGATGTTTGCCAACCGCAGTGGCCAGGCGCTGTACATCGACGGCGAGCATGTGCCGCTGCAGAACTGGCCGACCCATCCGAAGAATCCGTTCCCGGCTGCGCAGAAACAACTGCCGCCCTGGGGCTGGTCGAATGCGATGTTCAAGGAGCACATGCCCTTCCAGGATCTGGAGAACTGGTACGACCCGAAGTACGCGCAGTACGACGTCTCGGTGCACGACTTCCTGACCTCCAAGGGCGCCAACGACGCCATGATCCGTCTGGGCTTCGACACCAACATCGCCTACGGCACCACCTCGCACGACGTATCGTTGCTGCAGCAGGCCTTCGCCGACAACTGGCAGAACGTCAACCGCGGCGCCATCATGGGGTTCTCGCGCGGCGGCGGTACTGCCGGCGCCGGTAACGCGGCGAATATTCTGGTAGGCGTCTACCGCGGCGGCAACCAGATGCTGCCGATCGCGATGGCCAAGCGCCTCAAGGGCGACCTGCTGTTCGGCAAGAGCGTGGCCGCGATCTCGGTCACCGACAGCGGCGCCAGCGTCCGCTGCAGCGACGGGACCCGTTACCAGGCCAAGGCCGTGGTCTGTTCGATGCCGTTCTCGACGTTGCGCCATGTCGCGCTCGACCCGCTGCCGGCGCCGTTGCAGCACAAGGCCATCCAGATGCTCGGTTACATTCCGATCACGCAGTTCCATCTGGTGCCGAAAAAGCCGTTCTGGGAAAGCGATGGCCTGCCGGCTTCGATGTGGACCGATGGCATGCTCGGCATGGTGCTGGCGCAGCAGTTCGGCGAAACCGACCAGGTAACCAGCCTGACGGTCTGGTGCCGCGGCCTGGCGGCGCAGTACATCGACCGCTTCGGTCTGCAGGATGGAGCCAGGATGATCATCGCCGAGTTCGAGCGCCTGCGGCCTGCGGCCAAGGGCCTGCTCGAGCTGGGCGGTGCGCATTCCTGGGCGGCCGATCCGTTCGCCGCCGGCGATTGGGCGATCTACCAGCCCGGCCAGGTCACGGAGTTCCGCCACGCCGTGGCCGAGCCGCACAAGCGGCTGTTCTTCTGCGGCGAACATACCTCGGTCGGCAGCCGCGGCATGGAAGGCGCCTTCGAGTCGGCGGAGCGCGTCGCACTCGAAGTGCTCGGCGCGGTCGCCTGAGCGGCCCACAGCTGCGGCAGCGACCCGGCGACACAGCGCCGCCATCGGCCCGGAGGGGACACCCATGACCCATGCCAGCATCGTCGGCTGGGGCAAATGTCTGCCTCCGGGTGTCCTGTCCAACGACGATCTGGCGACCTTCCTCGACACCAGCGATGAATGGGTCATGACGCGCACGGGCATTCGCACGCGGCGCATTTCCCATGTCTCGCTCGGCGAGATGGCGACGGTCGCCGCGAAGCGGGCCCTCGCCTGTGCCGGGCTCGCCGGTCGCGACCTGGGCCTGATCGTCGTCGGCACCACCAGCTATGACGATCAGTGCCCGAACCAGGCGTCGGGGCTGCAGCGCGCGCTCGGCGCCGATGGCTGCGCCGCGATGGACGTCAACACCGCCTGCACCAGCTTCCTCTACGGCCTTTCGACCGCGACCGCGATGATCCGTACCGGCGTGGTGCGGACCGCCCTGGTGGTCGGTGCCGAACTGATCTCGCCGTTCATGGACTGGCGAAATCGTGACGTCGCAGTGTTGTTCGGCGACGGCGCGGCCGCAGTGGTGCTGCAGGCGAGCGAGCGCGACGAAGGTCTGCAGCTGGAGAAGCTCGGCTGTTACGGCGAGGCGCGCGAGATCCTGCGGATCCACGGCATGGGGGGCGCCTATGCCAACCAGGGCCGTGTACTCGGCGACACAAGCTGGCAGTTCGAAGGTCAGGAGATTTTCAAGAAAGCCGTCGCCGGCATGAGCCTCGCCTGCGAGGACGTGCTGAGCCGCGCCGGGCTCACGGCGGACGACATCGACCTGGTCGTGCCCCACCAGGCGAACCAGCGGATCATCGAGTTCGTCGCCAAGCGCGCCGGCGTGCCGATGGAACGCGTCTACGTCAACGTGCAGCGCTACGGCAACATGTCCGCCGCTACCGTGCCGGTGGCGCTCTGCGAGGCTCTGGAGGAAGGCCGGATCCGGCCCGGCGCGCGCTTGCTGATGCCGGCCTTCGGCGGTGGCCTGACCTTCTGCGCACATCTCGTCCGCTGGGGCGAGCGCACCACACCGCTCGACACCAGCGACGCCGAGCTGCCGCCCTGCGAGCGCAGCGGACTGCAGCTCGTGCACGACCTCATGGTCCGGAAAACCCGCGGCGCTGCTGTGCCGACCCACGACGCCTGAAACCTGCGCCGGCCCGAGCCGCGCGCCCATCGAAAAACGGCCCGCGGAGTCGCCCCCGCGGGCCGCCCGACCTGTGCCTTCAGTCTGGCTCCTGCTGCCGCAGCAGCTGGTTCCGGCTCGTCCCGGCCGGTATATCAGCGCTCGATTACTTGCGTGTCGACGCTTTCTTGGTAGCGACCTTCTTGCCGCGCTTCGGATCCTTCGGGCGCGATTTGCCGAAAGAGCCCTGGTAGATCTTGCCGCGCTTGGTCCTGCTGTCACCCTTGCCCATCGTCGACTCCAGCCGAATGAATAGTGCGCAGTCTAGCGCGCCTCAGCGGTAACGCGCGAGCACCTTCTCCAGCGCCTTCGATCCCGGAGAAAGCTTCGCGTACGGCAGCTGGTTCAGCGGCTGCTCGGGCGTGCGGTTGAGCGCGTGGAACTCGGACTGGTCGGTCGGCCGCAGGTGCAGCAGGCCGGTCAGCACTTCGCCCTTCGCGATGTGCTCCTGCACATAGCCGTAGGCGCGGCCCGCATCGGTCGGATCGTAATCCTCGGCGAGCTTGCGCAGCAGGATGCGGCTGCCGTCGTGCAACACCACCGGCATGGCCTGTCCGGCGCCGTAGTCGGCGGTGATCTCGCGCTGAAACGGCACGAAATCGGCCTGCACCACCGGCTCGAAGTGCTCGCGCGTATAGGCGTAGCTCTTGGTGGAGCCCTCGTGGTCGTTGAACGTGACACAGGGCGAGAGCACGTCGATCACCGCGAAGCCCGGGTATTTCAGGCCCGCCTGGATCAGCGGCACGAGCTGCGCCTTGTCGCCCGAAAAGCTTCGAGCGACGAAACCGGCGCCGAGATTCATGGCCAGCAGCACCGGGTCGATCGGCGGCTGCTGGTTGACCTCGCCTTTCTTGGCCTTGGTGCCGATATCGGCCGAGGCCGAGAACTGGCCCTTGGTCAGACCATAGACACCGTTGTTCTCGATCAGGTAGAGCATGTTCAGGTTGCGACGGATCGCATGGCAGAACTGCCCGAGACCGATCGATAGCGAATCGCCGTCGCCCGAGACGCCGACGTAGTAGAGATCGCGATTGGCGGCATTCGCACCCATCGCGATCGACGGCATGCGCCCATGCACCGAATTGAAACCGTGGCCGCCACTGACGAAGTAGGCCGTGGTTTTCGACGAGCAGCCGATGCCCGACAGCTTGACCACGTTTTCCGGCCGCGCCGAGATGCCCCAGCAGGCCTCGATGATCGCCGCGGTGATGGAATCGTGGCCGCAACCGGCGCACAACGTCGACAGCGCGCCTTCGTAATCGCGGCGCGTCAGCCCCAGCGCATTCTTCGGCAGGCTCGGATGGGCGACCTTGGGCTTCGGGATGAACGTCATTTGACGGCTCCGACAACGGCGCGACGGCCCTCGGCCAGATCGGCGAGGATGCCGTCGACGATGAACGAGGAGGACACCGGCAGGCCGCTGTAATGCAGCAGCGAACGCAGTTGGGCCTTTTCGACCCGCGTCTCGAGCGTCAGCAACGATTTCAGCTGCGCGTCGCGGTTCTGCTCGACGACGTAGAGGACACGGTGCTCGGCCAGGAATTGTTCGACCTCCTCGCCGAAAGGAAAGCCGCGGATGCGCAGATAGTTGGTCGCGATGCCCTGCGAGCGCAGCAGGTCGCGCGCCTCGCGGATTGCACCGTCGCAACTGCCGATCGAAACGATCGCGACCTCGGTTTTCGGATCCCGGTCGATCACCGGCTTGGGCACGAGTTCCTTCGCGGTCGCGAACTTGCGCAGCAGCCGGTCCAGCACGATCTGGTACTCGACGGAATCTTCGGTATAGGTGCCGTATTGCGAGTGGCCCGAGCCGCGGGTGAAATACGCGCCCTTCGGATGCACGCCCGGGAAGGTGCGGTACGGGATGCCGTCCTGGTCGCGATCGAAGTAGCGATGGAATTTCTCCATCTTCTCGAGATCGGCCTTGGTATAGACCTTGCCACGATCCGGCTGGTACGCATCGTCCCACCGCAGGTCGCGGCACATCCAGTCGTTCATGCCGATGTCGAGGTCCAGCATGACCAGCACCGGCGTCTGCAGACGCTCGGCAAGGTCGAAGGCCTGCACCGCCATGTAGAAACATTCCTCGGGATTGGCGGGATACAGGCAGACGTGCTTGGTATCGCCGTGCGAAGCATAGGCCGCGGCCAGCAGATCGCATTGCTGGGTGCGCGTCGGCATGCCGGTCGAGGGACCGACACGCTGCACGTCGAATACTACCGCCGGGATCTCGGCGTAGTAGGCGAGGCCCAGGAACTCACCCATCAGCGAAATGCCGGGACCCGAAGTCGCGGTGAAAGCGCGGGCGCCGTTCCAGCTGGCGCCCAGCACCATGCCGATCGCCGCCAGCTCATCCTCGGCCTGGATGAAGGCGAAATTCTTCCGGCCCGTCTCGGGGTCGACCCGCAACCGGTCGGCGAAGCTCTTGAACGCGTCCATCAGCGAAGTCGACGGCGTGATCGGATACCAGCCCGCGACCGTGGCGCCGGCATACACGGCGCCGAGACCGGCGGCGGTGTTGCCGTCGATCATGATGTGACCCGAGGTCTGGTCCATCTTCTCGACCCGCAACGGCAGCGGGCATGGAAAATTCTGCTTGGCATAGTCGTAGCCGAGCTGGATCGCCTGCATGTTGGACTCGACCAGCGCCGGCTTCTTGGCATAGGTCTCGGCCAACAACTCGCGGATTTTCTCGAGGTCGAGATCCAGCAAAGCCGCAAGCGCACCGGCATAGCAGATGTTCTTCATCAGGATGCGCGTACGCACACCCTTGAAGTTCTCGTTGCAGAGCCGCGCCAGCGGCACTCCGAGCACCGTGATGTCGTCGCGGCGCAGCAGCGTCGGACGCGGCCAGGTCGAGTCGTAGATCAGATACCCACCGGGCGTCACCTCGCGCACGTCGCGGCCGTAGGTTTCGGCGTTCATCGCGACCATGATGTCGATCTGGCCGGAGCGCGCGACGTAGCCGTCCCTGGAGATGCGGATTTCGTACCAGGTCGGCAAGCCCTGGATGTTAGACGGGAAATAGTTCTTGCCCATCACCGGGATGCCGCTGCGGAAAATCGACTTCATCAGCAGCGTGTTGGCGCTCGCCGAGCCGGTGCCGTTGACCGTGGCGATCTTGATTGCGAAGTCGTTGACTCGGGAAGCGGGCGACATGGGGCCCCTCTACTGGATGGCCAGTGTCAGTGAAACGGATAGGAGCCGACTGGAAAGCATGGCGTGACGTCGACTCGGAATGAGTGGCGGCAAGACCTCAGGCGCTCTTGAGGCCTGCCGCAGCAGTCGCGGACGGCTGGTCGGCGGCGTGCGGCCATTTGACGTGCGACTTCTGCATGTCCCAGGCCGCGGTCGGGCAACGCTCCGCGCACAGACCGCAGTGCACGCAGACATCCTCGTCCTTCACCATCACGCGACCGGTGAACTTCAGTGGCGCGCTGACATACAGCGCCTGGGTGACGTTCTGCGCCGGGGCCTTGAGGCGGGTGCGCAACTCAGCTTCTTCGCCGTTCGGCGTCATAGTGAGGCAATCGACCGGACAGATGTCGATGCAGGCATCACACTCGATGCACAGCTTGGCGTCGAAGATCGTCTGCACATCGCAGTTGAGGCAGCGCTGCACTTCTTCCGCAGCCTGCTCCGCGGTGAAGCCGAGCTCGACCTCGATGTTGATCTTCTTGAAGCGCTCCTTCAGCGAGACATGCGGCATCAGGCGCCGTTCGACCGGCGAGTAGTCGTTGGAATACGACCACTCGTGCATGCCCATCTTGCGGCTCTGCAGGTTCACGCCCGGCGCGAGGCGATCGGCCACCGGCAGGCCCTGGCAGTACTGATGAACGGAAATCGCGGCCTGGTGGCCATGCTCTACCGCCCAGATGATGTTCTTCGGGCCGAAAGCCGCATCGCCACCGAAAAAAACGCCGGGGCGCGTGCTCTCGAACGTCACCGGGTCGACCTTGGGCACATCCCATTTGTCGAACTCGATGCCGAGATCGCGCTCGATCCAGGGGAAGGCGTTTTCCTGGCCGATCGCCAGGATCACGTCGTCGGCCGGCAGGAATTCCTCGCCGGTGATGCGCTCGGCCGTGATCCGGCCCCGGGCATCGACGTCGTACTCCATCACGTCGAAGGTCATGCCCTTGAGCTTGCCGCCCTCGACCACGAAGGCCTTGGGTGAGCGGTTGATGACGATCTGGACGTTCTCTTCTTCGGCGTCTTCGAGCTCCCATTCGGAAGCCTTGAAGAACTGCCGCGGTTTGCGGGCCATCACCTTGACGTTCTTCGCGCCCAGGCGCAGCGAACTGCGGCAGCAGTCCATCGCGGTGTTGCCGACACCGATGATCAGTACCCGCTCGCCGATCGACTTCACGTGATCGAACGCGACCGATTCGAGCCAGGCGATGCCGATGTGGATGTTCGCCGCGGCTTCCTGCCGGCCCGGCAGCTTCAGCTCCTTGCCCTTGGGCGCGCCCGAACCGACGAACACGGCGTCGAAACCGCCGTCCGCGAGCAGCGCGCGCATCGACTCGATCTTGTGGCCGAGCTTCAGCTCGACCCCCATGTCGATGATTGCGCCGATCTCCTCGTCGAGCACGCCCTGCGGCAGGCGGAACGACGGGATGTTGGTGCGCATCAAGCCGCCGGGTTCGCCGAACTGTTCGAAAATCGTGACCTCGTAGCCCAGGGGCATCAGGTCGTTGGCCACCGTCAGCGAGGCACAGCCGGCACCGATGCAAGCGATTTTCTTGCCGTTCTTGATCTGCGGAATCGGCGCCAGGCGATCGCGGAATTCGTCCTTGTGATCGGCTGCGACCCGCTTGAGACGGCAGATCGCCACAGGTTTTTTCTCGACCCGGCCACGGCGGCAGGCCGGCTCGCAGGGCCGGTCGCAGACGCGCCCGAGGATGCCCGGGAAGACGTTCGACTTGCGGTTGACGAGGTAGGCGTCGGTGAAACGCCCCTGCGCAATCAGGCGGATATATTCGGGAACATCCGTATGGGCCGGACAGGCCCACTGGCAATCCACGACCTTGTGGAAGTAGTCCGGTCGGGACGTATCGGTCGGGTTCATTTAAAGTCAGCTCGCTGGACGCTTCGGCGGCAGTTTCACCGTATTCAACCACTTGTTGCAAAGCAAAAATATACCCAGACCGAGAGATGGTGCCCCGCTCCGGCGACGGCGCCGCGGGCCGCCATCGCCGGACCGGGGACCCACCGCATGCACACCACCGCCACGCCGATACCCACGCTGATCCAGATCAAGCTGCGGCGCCAGTCGCGGCTGCTGGAAGTCTGCTTCGACGACGGCAGCCGCGCCGAGCTGCCGTTCGAATTCCTGCGGGTGCACTCCCCCTCCGCCGAGGTCAAGGGGCACGGGCCAGGCCAGGAAACGCTGGTGGTCGGCAAGCAGAACGTCGGCATCAGCCGCATCGAGCCCGTCGGCCAGTACGCGATCCGGCTGGTGTTCGACGACGGCCACGACAGCGGGCTCTACAGTTGGAAATACCTATACGAACTCGGCCGCGACCGTGATCGCCTCTGGGCCCGCTACCTGGAACGCCTGCGCGGCACCGCCGAGCCCCGGTGAGATCGCCCAAGTGAGGCGGCGCACACGACCCACCCGCGACCGATACAATGGCGTCTTGCCCGCAGGACGCCCATGACCACTTCCGACCCGCAGAAATCGACCACCCATTTCGGCTACCAGGACGTGCCCTGGTCCGAAAAAGCGCGCCGCGTGCGCGGCGTGTTCGATTCGGTCGCCCCGAAGTACGATCTGATGAACGATCTGATGTCGGGTGGCCTGCACCGCATCTGGAAGCAGTTCACGCTGTCGCAGACCCAGCTGCGGCCCGGCCAGCGCGCCCTCGACGTCGCCGGCGGCACCGGCGACCTGGCGCGTGGCATGGCCAGGCAGGTCGGCGAACGCGGCCTGGTGGTGCTCAGCGACATCAACGGCGCGATGCTCGATCGCGGCCGCGACCGGCTGCTCGATCGTGGCCTGGTGCGCAACGTCGAGTACGTGCAGGCGAATGCCGAGAAACTGCCGTTCGCCGACGGCAGCTTCGACTGCGTGACCATCGGCTTCGGCCTGCGCAACGTCACCGACAAGCCCGCGGCGCTCGCCGCGATGCGCCGGGTGCTGCGTCCGGGCGGACGTCTGATCGTGCTCGAGTTCTCGCAGCCGGCGGCACCGGGCCTGAAGCCGCTGTACGACGCCTATTCCTTCCGCGTTCTGCCCCTGCTCGGCCGGGTGGTCGCCGGCGACGAAGCCAGCTACCGCTATCTCGCCGAGTCGATCCGCATGCATCCCGACCAGGAAACCCTGCTCGGCATGATGCGCGATGCCGGCCTCGAGGATTGTCGCTACCACAATCTCGCCGGCGGCATCGTCGCGGTGCACCGCGGCTACCGGTACTGACAATCGATCGCGCGACGTGCTGACCGGGATCGTCGAAAACCTGCTGAACCGCAATCTCCCGGCGTCGCCCCGTGCCCGCGAGCTGTGCGCGCAGTTGCGCCGGCAACGGCTGGTGATCGCGATGAGCGGCACCCCGCTGCGGCTCGCGGTCGAATCGACCGGCGATTCGCTGCAGATCCGGCGGGACGACGGCAGCGACAGCCAGGCGCAAGTCGAGGGTACGCCGATCAACCTGATCGCACTCGCCGGCGCCGAGCCCGAGGCACTGCTGCAGCGCGGCGCCGTCACGATCCGCGGCGACATCGAGCTGGCGCAACGCTATCGCGAACTCGCGCTGCTGCTGCGGCCGGATTTCGAAGAAGAGCTGTCGCGTCTGCTCGGCGATGCGCCCGCGCACCAGCTGATGCGTTTCGCCACCGGTGCGCTCGCTTTCGGTCGCCGCAGCGCCTCGACCACCGCGCTGAACCTCGCGGAGTACCTGGCACACGAGCGTGGCGATCTGGTACCCCGCGCCGAAGCCGCGGTGTTCCTCGAGGGCGTCGATCGCCTGCGCGAAGACGTCGATCGGCTCGAGGCCCGCTGGATACTGCTCGAGCAGCGGCTCGGCAGCGGCGCGCCCGATGCCGTCGATCAGGCGAACCGATGAAGCTGCGCGTTCTCACCCGATTGATCGAAATCCAGCGCGTGCTGGTGCGTCATGGTCTCGACGAATTCGTCCGCGAGACGCATCTCTATCGGCCGTTGCGCTTCGTCTTCCTGCTCTCGCCCTGGATCTGGTTCCAGCGCCGCCGCCAGGCCACGCGCGGCGAACGGCTGCGGCTGGCACTCGAAGAACTCGGCCCGATTTTCGTCAAGTTCGGCCAGGCGGTCTCGACCCGCCGCGACCTGTTGCCGCCGGACATCGCCGACGAGCTCGTCAAGCTGCAGGATCGCGTCCCGCCGTTCGACGGCCGCCAGGCCCGTGCAGCCGTCGAGCGCGCCTACGAGCGCCCGATCGGCGAGGTGTTCGCCAGCTTCGAGGAACAGCCGCTCGCCGCCGCCTCGATCGCCCAGGTGCATGTCGCGCGTTTTCTCGACGGCCGTGAAGTCATAGTCAAAGTGCTGCGGCCCGGCATGCGCGCAGTCATCGAGCGCGACCTCGAAGTACTGCATGCGCTGGCCGCGCTCGCCTTCAAGAACTCCGCCGAAGCCCGACGCCTGCGCGTCACCGAGATCGTCGACGAGTACGAGAAGACCGTGATCGACGAACTCGACCTGATGCGCGAAGCAGCCAACGCGACCCAGTTGCGACGCAACTTCGCCGCCATGGGCGACTTGCTCTACGTGCCGGAAGTCTATTGGGACTGGTGCCGCAGCGACGTGATGGCGATGGAGCGCATCCACGGCGTGCAGATCAGCAACATGACGGCTCTGCGCGAGGCCGGCACGGACATCCGCATGCTCGCCGAGAACGGCGTCAAGATCTTTTTCACCCAGGTATTCCGGCACAACTTCTTTCATGCCGACATGCACCCCGGGAACATTTTCGTGTTGATCGACGATCCGGCACGGCCCCGCTACGCCGCGGTCGATTTCGGTATCGTCGGCACGCTCGACCCGCGCGACCAGCACTACCTCGCCGAGAACTTCATGGCGGTGTTCGATCGCGATTACCGCCGCGTCGCCGTGCTGCACGTCGAATCCGGCTGGGTGCCGGCCGATACCCGCGTCGACGAAATGGAATCGGCGATCCGCACCGTGCTCGAACCGATTTTCGACAAGCCGCTGAAGGACATTTCCTTCGGCACGGTGCTGCTGCGCCTGTTCGATATCTCGCGCCGCTTCGACATGCGGATCCAGCCACAACTGATCCTGCTGCAGAAGACCCTGTTGAACATCGAGGGCCTCGGACGCGATCTCTATCCCGAGCTCGACATCTGGCAGACCGCTTCGCCGATCCTGCGCCAGTGGATGCGCGAACGTTTCAGCGGCAAGACCCTGCTGCGCGAGTTCCGCAACCAGCTGCCCGAGGCGTTCGAAGCCCTGCGCATGGCACCGACGCTGCTCAAAGGCACCATGCAGCGCGCCCAGGACGGAACGCTGCGACTGCAGGTTGAAGCGCAGAACATCGCCGAGCTGCAGCGCACGCTCCGCGACGGCAACCGTCGCCGCGATGCGATCGTAATCGGTGCCGCGGTGCTGCTCGGCGGCCTGGTCTGGTTGGCGGTGGAACGCGAGCCTGCCTGGCCGGGAATCGCTTTAACCGCAATGAGCGCGATCTGGCTGGTGATGACGTGGCGTCGCCGCAGCTGAGTCAACCATCGGGTTGATCGGCCTGGCCGGCGGTCGGTCTCTCTGTCATTCCGCCACTGGCGTCTGCGCAGCGCAGGGCGCTACCATCGGACGCGCCTGCACCGGCATTTCGAGGGACGTTGCGTCATGAATTCGTCGGCAAACTCGCGATCCGCCAAGCCGCCCGAGGCAGCCGACGGGTCGGCAACCAGAAATTCGGTTGCGCCCGATGAAGCGCTTCGCTCGATCGACGGCCGAGTGCTCGACCGGCTCGCACGTTTCGCCGGCGCGGCGCCGCTGGAGTTCGTCATGGGCGATCGCGTCCGGGCGTTGACGCCCGGCGCGCGCGCGACGGGACGGACCATCGCAACCGTGCGGCTGCGCGATCGCGCGACCTTACTGTCGGTCATCGCCGATCCGGCGATCGGCTTCGGCGATGCCTATGCCGACGGTCGCATCGAGATCGACGGCGATCTGATCGCCTTCCTGGATGCCATGTATCGCGCAGTTCCCGATGGCGGCGCGGGCCGCGGCTTTTCGCCCCGTTCGGTACGCTGGCTGGAACGTTCGCGCCGCAACACCCTGAAAGGTTCGCGCGACAACATCTGGCATCACTACGACATCGGCAATGCGTTCTATGCGCTCTGGCTCGGCTCGACGATGGCCTACACCTGTGCGTATTACCCGGAGCCCACGACGACGCTCGACGCGGCGCAGATCGCGAAGTTCGACCATGTCTGCCGCAAGCTCTGGCTGCGGCCGGACCAGCAGGTCATCGAGGCCGGCTGCGGCTGGGGCGGCCTGGCGCTGCACATGGCCCGGCACTACGGCGTCAAGGTGCGCGCGTTCAACATCTCGCGCGAGCAACTCGCATTCGCGCGCGAACGTGCGCGGGCCGAGGGTCTCGACGGGCGGGTGGAGTTCGTCGAGGACGACTACCGCAACATCGCCGGCCGCTGCGATGCCTTCGTCTCGATCGGCATGCTCGAACACGTGGGGGTCGAGCACTACGACGCGCTGGGCAGCGTAATCGCGCGCTGCCTCGATCCGCAAGGTCGCGGCCTGATCCACACGATCGGTCGCAACCGGCCGGCGAAACTGCATCCCTGGATCGAGAAGCGGATCTTCCCGGGCGCCCAGCCGCCGTCGCTGTCCGAAATGATGCAGATCTTCGAGCCGCACGATTTCTCGGTGCTGGACGTCGAGAACCTGCGCCTGCACTACGCGCGCACGCTCACCGACTGGAAGGCGCTGTACGACGCGAACGAGGAACGGATACGCGCCATGTTCGACGAGCGCTTCGTGCGGATGTGGCGCCTGTACCTCGCCGGCTCGATCACCGGCTTCACGACCGGCAGCCTGCAGCTCTTCCAGGTGTTGTTCGCGCCGCGCTACAACAACGACCTGCCGCCGACGCGCGCTCACCTGTACCACGACTGAGCAGAGCCGGAACCGAGTGGAACAGTGCGACGTACTGGTGATCGGTGGCGGCCCGGCGGGATCGAGTGCCGCCTGGCGCCTGCGCCGCGCCGGCGCCAGCGTGATCGTGCTCGACAAGGCGGTCTTTCCGCGCCTGAAACTCTGCGCCGGCTGGATCACGCCAGAAGTGGTCCGCGATCTGGAGATGGATCCGGCAACCTATCCGTACCGCTTCCTGACTTTCGAGCGCATGCAGGTACACCTGAAAGGCCTGCGGCTGCCGCTGCGCTGCGTGCAGCACTCGATCCGCCGTACCGAGTTCGATGCCTGGCTGCTGGAGCGTTCGGGTGCCCGTGTCATCCACCACGAAGCGAAGCAGATCGAACGCGAGCCGAACGAGGGCGCCTACGTGATCGACGGGGCATTCCGCGCCGAGTATCTGGTCGGCGCGGGCGGCACCAGCTGCCCGGTCTATCGCAAACTGTTCCGCCAGGCGATGCCGCGCGAACAGGCCCTTCAGGCGGTGGCGCTCGAATACGAATTCGCATACGACTGGCGCGACCCCGACTGCCATCTCTGGTTCTTCGATGGTGGTCTGCCCGGCTATTCCTGGTACGTGCCCAAGCGGGACGGCTGGATCAACGTCGGCATCGGGGCGCTCAAGCAGCGGCTGCGCGAGCGCGGAGAATCGATCGACACGCACTGGATGCGCTTCGCGCGCCAGCTCGAGCGTCGGCTGGTACACGGCGCAGCGCTGGAACCTACGGGCTACAGCTACTACCTGCGCGGCGCGGTGGAAACGGGCCGGATCGGCAATGCGCTCCTGACCGGCGATGCGGTCGGGCTGGCGACCCGCGATCTCTGCGAGGGCATCGGCCCGGCCGTGCGCAGCGGGCTGCGCGCCGCCGATGCGATCCTCGGCCGCACGGCGTATTCGCTCGAGGACGTGACCGGCGCGAGCCTCGGCGGCGGGCGGATCACGCGCTGGCTCGACCGGGCATTCACCGGCGGCGTCGGGGCGACGTCGGCCACGGCGGCCGGTGCCCGCTCGCTCGCCGCATCGACCGCATCACGCTGAACCTCACTGCGGGATCTCAGCCGCGCTGGCTTTGCCCGGCGGTCCGCGGCTCGATCCACACCGCCCGGGCACTGGCGCAGAGTTCACCGTCCGCGCCGAACAGCGCCGTGCCGCTCTCGTGGCGGCGACCTTCGCCACCGAGCCGCCAGCCGATCACGACCGCCGGCTCGTCGACTCGCAAGCGACGCTCGATCCGTGCAGCGTGCTCGGCAAGCAGCGCCATTCGACCGGCCGCCGCGGCCGGCGTCGCGAAGTAGCCAGGACAGTCCAGCGCCGCCCACATGAACTGCGCCGCAACCTTGCCGTCGGCCAGTCCCAGCGACGAGTCGGGAACCCACGGTGCGGCCACCAGCCCCGGCTCGTCGCGGCCCATCACCTCGCCGGCAAAGATCCGCAAACCATCGCCGACCGAGCGCCGTGGCCCGCAGACGAAGCAATGAGGGAACAGGTGCGGCATCTGCCGGGCGTGGTAGCGCAGGGCGGCCTCGTCCGCAACGAATCGCGAAACCGCCGGCGGCACATCGAACGACAGTCGCTCGGGATGCGCTTCGGCGACCAGCTCGTCACCGTGCTGCACGGTGATCCGGCCGTCGGCGGATATCGCGGCCGGCAGTGCGACAGCCAGCGGTGGCGGACGCCGCAGCCGCACTCGTACCGGTGCATCGACCAGCCCGGCCACCAGGCCGGCGAAGTAACCGCCGTTGGCCGATGCCGCCGGCCCGCAGAACCGCGGCGCAACCGTCAGCTGCGCTGCCGCAGTCATGCCGGATTCCCGACAGCGCGCTGGCGGCGCGCGAGTCGCGCCGCGCCGGTCCAGAGCAGAGCGGAGCCGCTGGCCGTGAGCATCACGCCGACAGCCAGCCCGCCCAGCGCGCCATGCAGCATCGGCACGATGAGCCCGAACACGGCACTGGCGACGATGAGTTGCACGAAGGTCTGCGCCGAGGCAGCCGAGCCGCGGTTGTCCGGAAACATGTCGAGGATGCGCAGCGACAACACCGGAAAAACCAGTTGCACACCGACCGAGCTGAGTGCGATCAGCACTTGCTGCAGCAGGATCGGCGGCGGTGACAACGACAACGCATGCAGCAGCCCGGCGCCACCCGAGGCCATGATCGTGGTCGCGAAGCCGTAGCCGACCTGGCGCGACCGCGGCAAACGACCGGCCATCCGGCCCGACAGCAGCGCACCGGCCATGAAGCCGCCGATGATCGGTATGAACAGCCAATGGAACTGCGCCTCGCCGAGATGCCAGTTGTCCAGCACGATCGCCGGCGCAGCGCCGATATACATCAGCACCGAACCCATGTTCAGGCCACCGGCGATCCCCAGCAGCAGGAACTCGCGCGTCGAGAGGATCCGCCAGAGGGTGCGCAGCAGCGGCGCAAACCCGAGCGCCACACGACGCTGCGGCGGCAACGTCTCGGGCAACCGCAGCCAACTGGCCAGCATCATTACGAGGCCGAGCACGAACAGGAAACCGAACACCGCGCGCCAGCCGAAAGCGACGTGGATCCAGCCACCGAGCACCGGTGCAAGCGCCGGTGCGACGCTGAAAATCAGCGTCACGGTACTCATCAGCCGTTGTGCTTCCGCTCCATCGTAGAGATCGCGGACCACCGCGCGCCCGACCGTCAGACCGGTGCCGGCTGTCATGCCCTGCATGGCACGAAACGCCAGTAGCGAGGCGAAGCCTGGCGCGAACGCGCAGGCGAGCGAGGCCAGCGCATACAGCCCCATTCCCCAGAGCACGATCACGCGACGCCCCAGCGCATCGGACAGCGGCCCGTGAACCAGCGACATGACCGCATACGGCAGCATGTAGGCCGTCAGGGTCTGCTGGATCGTCAGGTCCGAGACCGCGAACTCCGCCTGCATCGCGCGGAACGACGGAAAGAAGGTGTCGATCGAGAACGGGCTGATCATCGACAGCAGCGCGAGCAGTGCCGCCAGCCCGAGCGGCACTGCCCGACGGGTCGTGGCGTTCAAGCGCCGGCCCGCAGCGTCCGCAGCCAGGTGGTCGGGTCGTCGCCGCGTTCCAGCACCTCGACCAGTGCCGAACCGACGATCACGCCGTCGACATGGCCGCGCAGCCGTTCGACCTGCGCGCGCGAGCGGATGCCGAAACCGGCGCAGACCGGCAGCGGCGCAGCGACCTGCCGCACGTTCTCGAGATAGTCGAGCACCGACTCCGGCACGTCGACGCTCTTGCCGGTCGTCCCGGTCATGGTCACGGCGTAGACGAAGCCCTGGCTGGCGGCGCAGATCTGCGCCAACCGCACCTCCAGCGTCACCGGCGTCACCATCTGCACCAGCGCAACGCCGGTCGCATCCAGCGCCGCGCGCAGCTCTTCGCCTTCGTCGAACGGCAGATCCGGCACGATGAACCCGCAGACACCGGCTGCCGCCGCGTCGGTGGCGAGGCGTGCGTAACCGTAGTTCAGCAGCGGATTCAGGTAACTCATCAGGATCAGTGGCGCAGCCGGCCGCTGCATGGCACGCAACTCGGCCAGGATCCAGCGCAGGCTCACGCCCTGCTGCAAGGCCGCCTGGCTGGACCGCTGGATCGTGACCCCGTCGGCCATCGGATCGGTGAACGGCACGCCGATCTCGACCACGTCGGCACCGGCCGCGACCGCGGCGAGATGGGTACGGAACAGCTCGGCGCTCGGATAGCCGGCCGTCATGAAGGCCACGATCGCCGGCTCGCCCGCCACCTGCGGATTGCGGATGGCCGCGCTGATGCGCGCACGCGGCAACACGGCCGCATTGCCCGTGCCGATATCGCCGGCACTCATTTGAGCACCGTCCGCTGCAAGGTCGGCATGTCCTTGTCGCCGCGCCCCGAGAGGCAGAGGATCACGCGCCCGCCCGGATGACTGCGTGCCCAGCGTTTGACGCCGTGCAAGGCATGCGAGCTCTCGAGCGCCGGCAGTATGCCTTCGAGCCGCGCGCATTCCTGCAACGCTTCCAGCGCCTCCGCATCGTTGGCCGATTCGTACTGCACGCGCCCGGCCGTCATCAGCAGCGCATGCTCGGGGCCGACACCCGGATAGTCGAGCCCGGCCGAGATCGAATCGGTTTCCTGGATCTGGCCGTCGTCGTCCTGCAGCAGCAGGGAATAGCAGCCCTGCAGCACGCCGGGCCGGCCGTAGCTGAGACTCGCCGCGTTCTCGCCGAGCCCGCTGCCGCGGCCGCCGGCTTCGACGCCGACGATCTGCACGCTGCGATCCGGCACGAATGCGTGGAACATGCCGATCGCGTTCGAGCCGCCGCCGACGCAGGCGAACACCGCATCCGGCAGCACGCCCTGATCCTGCAGGAACTGCGCCCGCGCCTCGCGACCGATGATCGCCTGCAGCTCGCGCACCAGATACGGATAGGGATGCGGCCCGACTGCGGAACCGAGCAGGTAGAACGTGCCCGACGGATCGGCGACCCAGTCACGCAGCGCCTCGTCGATGGCCGCGCGCAGCGTCTGGTCGCCGCCGGTCACCGGCACGACCTCGGCGCCGAGCAGGCGCATGCGGCCGACGTTCGGTGCCTGGCGTTCCATGTCGACCGCACCCATGTAAACCGTGCACGGCAGGCCGAGGCGTGCGCAGGCGGCGGCACTGGCGACACCATGCTGGCCGGCACCGGTCTCGGCGACGATGCGCTGCGCACCGAGCTGCTGCGCCAACAACGCCTGACCGAGCGCGTTGTTGATCTTGTGTGCGCCGGTATGCGCGAGGTCCTCGCGCTTCAGCCACACTTGCGCACCCCAGGCTGCGGACAGGCGCGACGCGAAGCTCAGCGCGGTCGGTCGCCCGACCCAGCTCGCGAGTTCGCTGCCGAGTCGCGCCTGGAACTGCGGCGTATGCAGATGGGCGCGGATGCCGGCTTCGAGCCGGTCGAGCGCCGGGATCAGCGTTTCGGGCACGTAGCGGCCACCGTAGGGACCGAAGCGGCCACGCGCATCGGGAAATTTGCCGGCGATCTCGTCGGCAAGCAGGCGCTCGCGCGCTGCGGGGTCGGGCAAGGCCATGCTCATCTCTGCATCTCCAGAAAAGCGGCACGGGCCGCCTTCACGAACTCCAGAATCCTGGCCGGAGACTTCACTCCGGGCTGCGATTCGACACCGCTCGACACGTCGACACCGTAAGGTCGCACGCGGTCGATGGCCGTCGAAACGTTGGCGGCATTCAAGCCACCGGCGAGTACCAGACGGGTACGGCAAGCCAACCGGCTCGCACCCTGCCAGTCGGCGGTCGTACCGGCACCACTGACCGGCCCCTCGAACAGCAATTGCGTCGGCAACGGCTCGGGTAGCGGCGCACCGGCGCGCACCACCGGCAAGAGCGGGCACGCCACCATGTCCGCTGGCAAACCGGCGAGATCGATGGCATCAGTCTGCAGCAGATCCGGGCGGAACACCGCCAGTATCTCCTCGAGCGCCCGCGGCTCGGGATGCAGGGTCACCGCCACGCAAGCGACCCGGCCGCGAGCCGGCGCCGCCAGGTCCCGCGCCGCAGCGGGTTCGACCTGCCGCACCGATTTCGCGAACACGAAACCGATGGCGTCGGCACCGGCCGCCACGGCCGCCTCGACCGCCTCCGGCGTCGTCATGCCACAGACCTTGATCCACATGCTGCGCGAACCGCCGTCCTCAGGATGTCGCCCGGGCGCCCGGCTCCACCGGCGGCGCACTGCTGCGAGCGCTGCCGCGCCGCGATCGCCGGCCGATCGCCGCACGCGCCGCTTCGAGCATCGAGGCGGCCAGCTGGCGCGGCTCGCCACCGGACATCAAGGCGCTGCCGACCAGGGCCAGATCGTAGCCGGCAGCTGCGACCCGGGCCGCATCCGCCGCAGAACCGACACCGCTCTCGGCGACGCGCGGTACCTCGGTCGGCAAGCGTGCGGCCAGCGCCTCGAGCCTGCCCGGCACCACCTGCAGCGTCGCGAGGTCGCGGCAATTGACGCCGACCAGCAAGGCATCGCGCGGCGCCCGCTCGCGGCGGGTTGCGAGCAATTCCTGCGCGAGTGCGATGTCTGCCTCGTCGAAGGTCTCGAGCAGCACGAACAGACCCTGCGCGAGCGCTTCGTCGAGCAGCGCCTCGAGCGTCGGTCGCGGCAGCATCCGCAGGATCAACAGCACGCCGCCGGCACCGGCGGCGCGGGCCTCCAGCACCTGGTAAGGATCGACGAGGAAGTCCTTGCGCATCGCCGGCACGCCGTGCAGCGACAACGCCCGGGCCGCTTTCTCGAGATGGAGCATCGAACCATCGAAACGCGACGGCTCGGTCAACACCGAGACGGCCGCCGCACCCGCTTCGGCATAGGCCAGAACCCGAGCCGGTACATCCTCGCTCGCCGCCGGGCGCAGTGCACCGACCGCAGGCGAACGCAGCTTGAGCTCGGCGATCAGATCGAAACCTTGATCCGCGAGCGCCAGGGGCAGCGGTGCCGGCAGGCGCGCGATGAAATCGCGCAACTGCGCCTCGCTGCGCAACTGTCGGGCCCGTGCACAACGCGCCTGACTCGCCTGCGCCATGCTCGCGAGAAAATCTCCACCCGCCGGCGAACCGCTCACCGGCCCACCTGCGCACCGAAGCTGGCGAGCGCCTCGAGCAATCGGTCGGCCGTGCCATCGGTAATCGCGCGATTGGCGCGTTCGATGCCTTCCAGCGGGCTCGTCACCGCACCTGTCAGCTCGAGCGCCAGCGCCGCACCCATCAGCAGCGCGTCACGGTGCGGACCCTGATCCTCGCCTCGCAACACCGCACGCAGCGCCTGTGCATTCGCCGCGGCATCGCCGCCGGCCAGCGCTTCCGGCCGGCAGGTCGCGAGGCCATAGCTGGCGGGTGTACGCACCGAGATCGTGACCTTGTCGGGCTGCACGTCGTACAGCGTGAACGGGCCAAGCGGCGTCGGCTCGTCCCAGCCTTCGGCGCCATACAACACGAAAGCCCGGTGGATCGGCATGCCGGCCAGCGCATTGGCCATCAGCCCGGCCACCTCGGCGCTGTAGGCACCGATCATCTGGTACGGCGGCATGGCAGGATTGGTCAAGGGTCCCAGGATGTTGAACACCGTGCGTACACCAAGTGCCTGACGCACGGCTGCGAGTGCCTTCATCGCCGGGTGGAAATAGGGTGCGAACAGGAAAGTGAAGCCGGTTGCCCGCAGGCACTCCACCGCCGCACGCTCATCGAGCGGCAGCGGCAGGCCGAGCTGTTCGAGCACGTCGGCACTGCCCGACCGGCTGGAAACCGAGCGGTTGCCGTGCTTGACGACCGGCACCCCGCAAGCCGCGACCAGCAGCGCCGTGCCGGTCGAGATATTGAAACTGTGCGAGCCGTCGCCACCCGTGCCGACGATGTCGATCGCATCGATCCCGGCAGGTATCTCCGGTCGGCGTGCCAGCGAGCGCATCGCGGTGGCCAGGCCGCGCAGCTCGGCGGCCGTGACGCCCTTGCCACGCAACGCTGCCAGCATCGCGCCCGCGACGGCCGGCGACAAATCCGGTTGCATCAAGCCGCGCAGCACTTCGCGGGCCTCGGCTTCGGTCAGATCGACGCCGTCCAGCACGCGTTCGAGATAAGCCTTCATGTCCATTTGCCTCCACGCATGCGCAGGAAATTCGCGAGCAGCCGCGGTCCCTCGGGTGTCAGCACGCTTTCCGGATGGAACTGCACGCCCTCGACACTCAGCTCGCGATGCCGCACGCCCATGACCTCGCCTTCCGGCGTCTTCGAGGTGACGACCAACTGCTGCGGCAACGATTCGGGCTGCGCAATCAACGAGTGATAGCGGCCAACCTCGACCCGCGGCGACAGCCCCTGATACAGGCCTTGCCCGTCGTGCTCGATCACCGAAGTCTTGCCGTGCATCAGGCGCCCGGCGCGCACCACCTGACCGCCGAAGGCCGCGACGATCGACTGGTGCCCGAGACAGACGCCGAACACCGGCACCCGGCCCGCGAAGGCGCGGATCATCGCCATCGAAACGCCGGCAGCCTCCGGCGTGCCGGGGCCCGGCGAGATGCAGAGGTGTGTCGGAGAGAATGCCAATGCCTGCTCGACCGTGATTTCGTCGTTGCGGCGCACCTCGACCTCGGCGCCGCAGACCAGGAAGGCCTGCACCAGGTTGTAGGTAAAGGAATCGTAATTGTCGATCAGCAGCAGGCGCTGCCCGCCGTCACCAACGATCTGCGCGGAACTCACAGGCCCTCCCCGGCAACCGCCAGCGCACGAGCGGCCGAGCCGCTCTTGGCGAACACTTCTTCGTACTCGGTCTGCGGCACGCTGTCGGCCACCAGACCCGCCCCCGCCTGGTAGCTGTACTCGTCGCCGCGGAACACCAGTGTGCGGATGGTGATCGCCTGATCCATGTCGCCCTGTGCACCGAAGTAGCCGACCGTGCCACCGTATAGCCCGCGCGGCACCGGCTCGAGTTCGTCGATGATTTCCATCGCACGGACTTTCGGTGCACCGACCAGCGTGCCGGCGGGAAAAGTCGCCGCGAACAGATCGAAGGCATCGCGGCCCGGTGCCAGCTCGCCGTTGACGCCGCTGACGATGTGCATGACATGGCTGTAGCGCTCGATCGAGCGGTACGGATCGACGTGCACGCTGCCGGCACGCGCCACCCGGCCGAGATCGTTGCGGGCGAGATCGACCAGCATGACATGCTCGGCGTTCTCCTTGGGATCGGCGAGCAGCTCCAGTTCACGCCGCCGGTCTTCGGCCGGATCGGTCGCACGCGGCCGTGTACCGGCGATCGGCCGCAACTGCGCCTGCCCGCCCTGCAGCTTAACCAGAGCCTCGGGCGAAGAACCCACGACCGTGAGATCGCCGATCGAGCAGTAGTACATGTAGGGTGAGGGGTTGATCTGCCGCAGTGCGCGATAGACCTGGAACGGATCCAGATCGTGCCGCCCGCCGAAACGCACCGACAGCACCAGCTGATAGACGTCGCCCGCGGCGATGTATTCCTTGGTGCGGGCCACGCCGTCGAGGAACTGCGCCTGCGACATCGAAGCCTCGGCCGGCGAGTAGCCGCCCTTGCCGTTCTCCGCCGGCAACCCGCCACGCAGCGCGCGAACCACTTCGCGACGCAACGACTGGCGCTCCGCCTCGCTGCCGGCATGCAGCAGCGCGATGCCGCGGGTCAGGTGATCGAACACCAGCAGCGAACGCGGCGCGACATAGTGCAGGTCCGGCACCGGCGCCGGACCGGATACGCGCCGGGCAGGCAGCTTCTCGAACCAGCGCACCGCATCGTAAGCCGCATAGCCGACCAGGCCACCGGCCAGCGGGAAATCCCGCCCCGCACCCTCGGCCGTCGGCCGCGGAGCGCGTGCCAACGCATCGCGCAGCGCCTGCAGCAGCTCCGTCTGGCTCGCCGGCAGGCCATAGGCCTGTCCCGCACACCACAGCCCGTCGCGCGCAAGACGCAGCTCGAGCGCATCGCCAAAACCGATGAACGAATAGCGTCCGAGGCGCTCGCCGCCTTCGACGCTTTCGAGCAGGAAGCTGGGCCGGAAGGAGCGCAGCTTGAGGAATGCGGAAACCGGCGTGTCCAGGTCGCCGGAGATATCGAACGGTGGCTTCATTCGGCTGGTTTCATGTCAGGTCGTGAAGAATCAGGTCGCACGGAAAACGAAAGACCCATCCCGGATGGCCGGAGATGGGTCTTGGGTGACTGAACCTGGCTGGTCTATCGGCTCGCGACTCGGCGAGCGTCCACGGCGCCCAACGCCCTCTCCTTCAGGAGCGGCGCCACCAATGCTGCAGCAGGATCGGGCTGGGACGATTCATCAGAAGCTCACTATCGCCGCTCGCGGGCCCGGCCGTCAAGCGAGCCCTTGCGCCGGAGCA
>JACKOV010000011.1 GCA_024234075.1 Nevskiaceae bacterium | reverse complement strand
AACCGCGCCGGTCAGACCGTGGGATGTGGCACCGACACCCATCCAACTGGCGTTGACCAGGGGCCACCGCTGGCTGGCCATGCTGGAATCGGGGGAAGCAAAGTCCTTGAAGGAGATCGCCACGCGGGAAGGCATCGACAACAGCTACGTCAGCCGGATGGTCAACCTGACTACGCTGGCGCCCGATATCGTGGCGGCCATCCTGGACGACGCACTTCCGAACCACATCACGTTGTTCGACCTGGCGGTTGATCCACCCGCGCTGTGGGATGAGCAGCGAGCACGGGTCGGGCTTTGACTGGTTTCACCCTGCCACTGACAACCAGGGTCCGCCAGCCGGCCAGTGTTGCGGGTAGTCGGCATCAGCGTTCGCCGCAGCGATGACTGGAAGCAGGAAATCTCGAAGCGACACCACGACGTCCTCCAGGCGCAGCGCTTTGAGTCTGTTCTTTCCCAGAAACGCCTGCCACTGCGTCTGCTTTTGCGCATCTTGCGCAAAACCATCCGTCAGGCCAAAGGGGATGTCCGGGGGAAACGTCGTTTTGCGTCGATCGAAGGTTGCCCGAATCGCGCGTCGCAGGGTGTCGCCGTCAAATTCGGTGTACCGCGACAAGATCCAAAGGTCGAAGTAATCCTTCATCCGGCTGTTGGCGATACCCAGCGAGGCCAAGGCCTCCAGCTTCTCTGCCACCACGGTGTAGCGCGGATAGACGCGCAGTTTCGGCGCCGAGAACTCCGATAGCATCACGGGGTACTGGACATCTTCCGGCCCTGGTGTGACGGCATCGCCGAAACCGATGTCGACCTGAATCGGGCAGCGCGCTCCATCGATCAGTCCGAGCAAGGTGACGCGCACGCCGGCGTAGTTGGCCTCCTTGCGGATCTCCGCCGCTTGAACGGTGTCCGGTCGAAACGTAACACCGTCGTCAGTCTCCATCGCGCAGACGTCCTTGAAGACGGCCTCCAGGTGTGGCAACTCGGCCGAACCAAAACCCAGAAAGTCCGCATCCCGCGTCGGCCGGTGCGGGATGTCGAACCACAAGTCGAACAGCAGCGCGCCTTTCAGTAGGAACTGGTCAGCATGGGGCGAAACGCTGAGTCGGTACAGCAGCCGCTCAAGGGCGTAGCGGGTCAAGACCAGATTGAAGTCTTGTCGGGTCTCGCGGGCGCGGGTGAGCAGGCGGGCCCGCACCGAAGCGGCCGTGTTGCGCTGGTTCATGACAGGCTTTCCATGTAGGGGCGCATCACATTGGCCACTCGGCACAGCGATGCATAGCGCCAGAGTTCGTCCATGCTCACGCGCTTGGCTCGCCAGGCTTCCTGCAGGGCTTCCATCGCGACATCGAGGCCGATCTTGTTGCGGAACTTGAAGCAGTCGGCCACGGTGCGGGCGACGTTGGTCACGCGCACGGTCACGCCATCGATCTGGTGCTCTTCAATCCCGTCAGTCAGCGCGGCACCTGAGAAGCGCACGATGCGCAGCGGCGGATAGTCCATCTTCGGTGCACGCGCCTTGTTGGGAATCGCCAGCCAGACCTCGAATGGCGATTGCGTGGTGAGGTCGTGCACCCGCAGTGCTGACAGCAGGCAGACGATGGCTTGCGGGTGTTTGCGGGCCACCTCGGCCAGCGTGCCATGCTCGGATACGCTGCGATCGGGACGGGCGTACAGACCGCGACCCACGCGGACGAGCAGGCCCTGCCGAACCAGCCGCGTGAGTGCGACACTGGGCAGACCCAGCGCATCGAGATCGCGCGGGCGTATCAGGCCGCGCTGGGCGGCGAGATCCAGAATGGTCTGGTGCGAAGTTTCCATGCCACCATGATGTTGCATTACGTCGGTAGTTGTCAATATATACCGACAAAACACAACTACGGGGTTTCCTTTGCTCCCCGATGCTGCAATCCAACCGCTTGATTCGTCCGCGCGTAACTATTTGATCTGTATAGCGCTGACTTATGGCCTTTGCGGACTTCGGGCCGGTTTCAGAGGGCGAGGTCGGAGCGAGGAATGGCCAGGAGAGAGTGGAATGTGGCCTGAAACGGGCCGATAGGGTGAGCGGCGAAGTCCGCAGGCTTCCGCAGGAATCCCCGCAAACACGCGGGAACCGGCGCGATCGGGCAAGAAAAAACCCCAACCGAGAACGGTTGGGGTTTCATTATTGGTGGAGGCGGCGGGAATCGAACCCGCGTCCGCAAGCCCTAGACTGCAGGATCTACGTACGTAGCTCTCTCTTTGATTCTCGCCTCACGCTACCCGAGGAGCAGGGAAGACGCTCGGCCAGCAGACGGTAACTCTTAGCGGAACACCCCGTCGCACGATGGGCCGCGATCCTGTGAGCGCGTCCCCTGAATCAGTGGCACAGGCACCAACTGGTCAGAGGTTAGGCGGGATTAAGCCGCCAGAGCGTAGTTGTCGTCGTTGGCAACTATGTGTTTGCAAGAAAGTTTAGCGAGGATCCCTGCACCTCGGTACGCCCCTGAAGGTTCGTAGCCCACGTCGAAGCCGGTCGCCCCCAAGAGAACTCGGATCATACCCGATGAGATCGCACTGCGCCCCCGAAGTTCCCTGGAGGGCAGTGAGCGGGATCGTCGGTGGTCGAGGTCGTCAGCGACGCAGCGCCCGGGCTTTGTCGCGCTGCCAGTCGCGATCCTTGTCGGTGGCGCGCTTGTCGTGCTGCTTCTTGCCCTTGCCGACACCGATCACCAGCTTGGCGCGACCCTTGCGCCAGACCAGCGCCAGCGCCACGACCGTATAGCCCTCGCGCTGGGTGGCGCGCGCCAGCTCCTCGATCTCGCGCCGGTTGAGCAGCAGCTTGCGGGTGCGGGTAGGCTCCGGCAGCACGTGCGAGGAAATCGTCTTCAGCGGCGTGATGTGCGCGCCAGTGACGTACATCTCGCCGCGACGCTCGTAGACGTAGGCCTCGGTGATCTGCGCCTTGCCGGCGCGCAGCGACTTGACCTCCCAGCCCTGCAGCGCCAGGCCGGCTTCATAAGTGTCCTCGATGAAATAGTCGTGGCGAGCCTTGCGGTTCTCGGCGATCGGGCGCGATTCGGGGGAAGTGGATTTGGCCATGGGGCCGTCATTGTACGGGTCGGGCGCGCGGGAAGCGCCTGCCGTTGCGGGCCCGGCGGCGAGGGGCCGCGCGGTTGTCGGCATGGATGCCATGTTCGACACTACGTCGATGCGAGAACTGACCCGGTCGGCTCTGGTGCGGCATTCGGCCGCCGAGATCTATGCCCTGATCGTCGACGTGGAGCGCTACCCCCGGTTTCTGCCCTGGTGCGTGGCAGCGCAGGTCGAGGAGCGGGGCGCGGATTTCATGCTGGCGTCGCTGTCGATCCGGCGCGGGCCGCTGCGGGCCCAGTTTGCGACCCGCAACCAGCTCGAGCCGGACCGCTCGGTCAGCATGAGCCTGGTTCGCGGGCCGTTCCGCAGTCTCGAAGGCGGATGGCTGCTGACGCCGCTGGGCGACGATGGCTGCAAGGTGGAGCTGCGGATGCGTTTCGAGTTCTCGGCGGCAGTGCCGGGGGCGTTGCTCGAGCCGGTATTCGAAACGGTGGCCGCGTCGCTGGTGGACGCTTTCGTCGCGCGGGCGCGCGAGGTCTATCGGTCGTGAACGGCGTGTCGCAGGGCGGCGCAGCCATAATGAGCGTGGCCTTCGCCTATGCCTCGCCGCAAGTGCAGTACTGGGTCGAGTTGCCGCTGCCGGTGGGGGCGACGGCCGCCGCGCTGCGCAAGGCGGCACGCGAGGCGCTCGAGGCCGGGCAGGGCACGCTGCAGGTGACGGCTGCTGCGGCGCAAACGGCGGGTTCGGAGCGGGCGGCGGCGCTGGCGGAAATCCCGTGGCAAGGCGGCGAATGCGGCAATTTCGGTCAGCCGATCGATTGGCAGCGGCCGCTGCAGGAGGGCGACCGGGTGGAAATCCTCCGGCCCTTGCAGGTCGATCCGCGTGTCAGTCGCCGCAACCGGGTCGCGGCGGCGCGGCGCAAGGCTCCCGGGCCCTGGCGGCCCGTGGGTGGTCCGGACGGCGGTTCGTCAGGGGCTGGATGAACCTGGCTCGCCCCCGGGCATCGGTGTCGGCATCGACGGCGAGACGGCCGGGGGTACTGCGGGTTCGGCCGGTGGTTCCGACGGATCCACGGGTGCCGCCAGCGGTGTGCCGACGTTCTCGAAGCGCGCGACCTTGTCGTCGTCGAAGAACACCGTCAGGCGGCGCTGATCCGGTTTTTTCAGGCGGCCGACTTTCTGGTAGTAGAGATAGTCCCAACGGTCCCGATCGAAAGCGTCCGGCAGCATCGGCGTGCCGAGCAGGAAGCGCACCTGCGAGCGGGTCATGCCGTTCTGCAGCTGCGCAACCTGCTTCGGATCGAGGAAATTGCCCTGCTGCACGGTCATCCGGTAGACGCAGCCGCTGCTGCCGAGCAGCAGCAGGCCCGCAAGACCAATATGGACCAGCGAAAAACGCGGAAAACGCGCGCGAGGCTGTAAGGGTGGAGAGACCGGGGGCGCTTGGATCATAATGGCTGCTGATTCTACTCCATTGGATGGGCTTGCATGTGGAAGGCAAGGACCTGCGAAAGGCGGGACTCAAAGTCACGCTGCCTCGACTCAAGATCCTCGACATTCTCGAGGGCAGTGCGACCCGTCATCTGTCCGCCGAGGACATTTACCGGCGGTTGATCGACACTCGTGAAGACATCGGCCTCGCGACGGTGTATCGGGTGCTGACGCAATTCGAAACGGCGGGTCTGGTGACGCGTCATCATTTCGAAGATGGCATGGCGGTGTTCGAGCTGAACCAGGGTGAACACCATGACCACATCGTCTGTTTGGACTGTGGTCGGGTCGAAGAGTTCGTCGACGAGGGCATCGAGGAGCGGCAGCGCGTGGTCGCGGCGCGTCTCGGTTACGAGATCCGCCATCATGCGCTGGTGATGTACGGCCACTGCCGCAAACCCGACTGTCCGGGAGCGGGCAAGCTGCGCGCCGACAGCTGATTCCGCCATCCGGCGGTGCGGTGCCGGCTTTCGGCGCCGCGGTTGCCCGTCAGCCCTTGGCGCGCCGACCGCGGGCCGCTGCCCGGGGCTGGGTCGTGAGCGGGGCCGCCGCCGCGCCCTTGAGCATCTCGGAAGCGTGTTCGCGGGCCTTGTCGGTGATCGACACGCCGCCCAGCATGCGGGCGATCTCCTCGACCCGCTCACTGCCCGTCAGTTCGACCAGTTGCGTCCGCGTGCTGCGACCATCGGTCAGCTTGGCGACCCGCAGGTGTTCATCGCCCTGGGCCGCCACCTGCGGCAGGTGGGTGACGCACAGCACCTGGGCCTGGCGGCCGAGCGCGGCCAGCTCCCGGCCGACGATCTCCGCCACAGCGCCGCCCACACCCGAATCCACTTCGTCGAAGACCATGCAGCGCGAGTCGCGGCTGGCCGCGCCATCGGCGCGCGCGGTGGTGACCTGCACCGCCAGTGACAGGCGCGACAACTCGCCGCCAGACGCCACCTTACCGAGCGGACGCGGCGGCTGACCGGGGTTGGCCGACACCAGGAACTCGATCTGCTCGAGGCCATGCGGGCTGGTCTCGGCGGGATCGAGCGGCAACGGCTCGATCCTTACCTCGAAACGGCCGCCGGCCATGCCGAGGGTCTGCATGCGCTGGGTGATCGCCGGGCCGAGCTTGGCGGCGATGGCGCGACGCCGGCTCGACAGCGTGGCTGCCGCCCGGCGCCAGTTCTCGGCCGCGGCCGCGACCTCGGCTTGCAGTGTCGCCAGGTCGTGTTCGACGCGCTCGAGCTGCGCCAGCTCAGCCTGCAGCTGCGCGCTCCTGGCGGGTAGCTCGGCGGCGGCGACTCGATGCTTGCGCGCCAGTTGCTCGATCGCCGCCAGGCGTTGCTCGACGAACTCCTGCCGTGCCGGATCGACGTCCAGATCGTCGAGATAACCGGCGAGTTCGCGGGCGGCCTCGGCGATGCGGATCAAGGCCTCGTCGACCAGCGGCTGCACTGCACCGAGGCGTGGGTCGAGGCTGCCGGCCTGGCGCAGCAACGCCAGCGCGCGGCTGGTCGCGGCATGCGCATTGCTGTCCTCGGCCTCGTAGAGCAGGGCCAGCGTGCCGCGGGCGGCGTCGGCGAGCCGGCCGCGATTGGCGAGCCGGGTGCGTTCCTCGCCGAGCGTCTGCAATTCGCCGTCGGTGAACTCCAGCGCGGCGAGCTCGCCGGTCTGGAAGCGCAGCAGCTCGAGCCGCGAATCGCGGTCGCCGACCATGGCCTGCAGCGCGGTCAGCCGGGCGCTCGCGGCCAGGCGCTCGCGGTGTGCCGCAGCGACGGCGGCGGCCAGAGCCAGGGCGTCGCCGAATTCATCGAGCAGGTCGCGCTGTGCGGCCGGCCGCGCCAGCGACTGGAATTCGTGCTGGCCGTGGATGTCGACCAGCCACTCGCCGGCCAGGCGCAGCGTCTGGATCGAGACCTGCTGGCCATTGAGATAGGCGCGGGACTTGCCCTCGCGGGTGACCACGCGGCGCACCACCAGCTCGTCGTCGGCGTCGATGGACTGCTCGCCGAGCAGTTCGCGCAGCGGTGCCGGCGCCCGGGTCAGATCGAAGGTGGCGGTGACCTCGGCCCGTTCGCTGCCGTGGCGCACGACCTCGATGCCGGCGCGCCCGCCAGCCGCGAGCTGCAGCGCGTCGACCAGGATCGATTTTCCCGCGCCGGTTTCGCCGGTCAGTACGGTGAGCCCGGCGCGCAGATCGATCTCGATGCTGTCGATGATCGCGAAATCGCGGATGTGCAGGTGCGTGAGCACGGTTCAGCCCGGGTTGTTGTCGAAGGCGCGGCGACCCCAGTGCAGCTTGGAGCGCAGCAGCCGGAAATAGTCGTAGCCGCGCGGGTGCAGCAGCGTGATCCGGTGCGCCGACGGCGCGATCCGCAGCGTTTCGCCGTGGACCATCGCGCCGAGCAGCCGGCCGTCGCAGGTGACCTCGGCGCGCGGGTCCGGGCGCTCGATCAACAGCACTTCGACGACCGAGCGCGAGGACACCACGATCGGACGGTCCGAGAGGGTGTGCGGACAGATCGGCGCGACCACGATCACTTCGAGTTGCGGCTCGACGATCGGCCCGCCGCAGGACAAGGCGTAGGCGGTGGAGCCGGTGGCGGTCGCAACCACCAGGCCGTCGCCACCGTGGGTGTTGACATAGCGGCCGTTGATCGAGGTTTCGAAGTCGAGCAGGTGGCCGGCCTGCGATTTCTGGATCACGACGTCGTTTAACGCCAGGCCACGTGCGCTGACCACGCCCGTGGCGCTGCGCAGTTCGGCGGCGAGCAACTGCCGCTCGTCGATCTCGACGTCGCCGGCCAGCACGGCATCGACCGAGGCCAGCATGTCCGCCGGCAGCACGTCGGTCAGAAAGCCGAGGCGGCCGCGATTGATGCCGAGCAGTGGGATGCGGCGCTCGGCCACCAGTCCGGCGGCATAGAGCAACGTGCCATCGCCGCCGATGGCGACCACCAGTTCGGCCTGCGTGGCCAGCTCGGCTTCGGCGATGCCGCGGACCGCGGCGCCGTCGAAGCGGTCGATTTCGTCGTCGAGGGCGAGCGGCGCGATGCCGCGCGCGGCCAGATGGGCCGCCAGCGCGCCGGCACTCTCGGCGACGCGCGCATCGGCATAACGGGTAACCAGGGCACAGCAGCGGATGGTGGCAGTCATGGGGCACCGGAAGCGGTCCGGTCTTTTAACACGGCCGCTACGCCCGGCCAACGCGCCGAAACCGCCGCGAAGCGCCGATGGGCATGCCCGCGCCGCCGATTTGCGGCCGCGCTTGACGTCGTTCGCGCGCTGTCGGTAGCCTGAACGGGCAACTCGTCACGAGGACTGCTACGTCACGCGCGCATGGCGCAGGATCACGACGACATACTGAGCGACCGCGCCCGGCAGCTGCTGCGGGTGCTCGTCGAGAGCTATATCCGCGATGGCCAGCCCGTCGGCTCGAGAACCCTGTCGCGCGATTCCGGCCTGAGCCTTTCCTCGGCCACCATCCGCAACGTGATGGCCGACCTGGAAGAGCTGGGTTTCGTGTCCTCCCCGCATACCTCGGCCGGCCGAATACCGACCGACCGGGGTTACCGCTTTTTCGTCGATACCCTGCTGCGCGTGCAGCCGGTCGACCAACTGGCCGTGGAGGAGTTGCGCCGCCATCTCGGCACCACGGCCTACGACAGTTCGAAATCGCTGATCGCCACGGCGTCGCAGCTGCTGTCGAATTTCACGCGGCTCGCCGGTGTGGTCACCGTGCCCAAGTCGCAGGCGGCGGCGATCACCCAGATCGAATTCGTCGGCCTGTCGGACAACCGCGTGCTGGTCGTGTTGGTCTTCAGCGGGCGCGAGGTGCAGAACCGGATCATCCGTCTCGACCACCACTACAGCGCCGACGAGCTCAAGCGCGCCGCGAACTTCCTCAACGAACAGTTCGTCGGGCGCACGCTCGATCAGGCCCGCAACGAGATCCTGCGGCAACTGCAGGAAGCGCGCGAGACCATGAATGCGCTGATGGTCGAAGCGATTTCGATGGCCCAGCAGGCGTTCCGGCCGGAAGCCGGCGAGGGGCTCGAATACGTGATCGCCGGCGAGACCAACCTGATGGGCGCCGCGCAGCTCAACGACGTCGAGAAGTTGCGGCGGCTGTTCGAAGCCTTCAACGAAAAACGCGGCTTCCTCAACCTTCTCGACCAGAGCCTGCATGCCGAAGGCGTGCAGATCTTCATCGGTCACGAGTCGGGCTTCCGGGTGCTCGATGATTGCAGCGTCGTCACGGCGCCGTACCGCGGCGACGACGGGGTCGTGGGCGTGATCGGCGTGATCGGCCCGACCCGCATGGCCTACGAGCGGATCATTCCGATCGTCGATCTCACGGCCAAGCTGCTGGGCAGTGCCTTGAATTCCCGCCTCTGACCCCCATTCTGCGTACAGCCGTTTGGCTCAAAAAATCGGAGCGCATCGAGATATGCGCTCTAATGTATTGATTATATAGGATATTAAATGTCCGAAATCGGCAAGAACCCGGCCTCGAACGAGGCCGCCGAGGATGCATCGCAGGCCGCTTTCGGCGGTGAGACCACGACCCTGATGCCCGAGACGGCGACCGCGCTGGTCGAGCTCGAGCAGGTCCAGCTGCGGCTCGCCGAGGCCGAAGAGCGGGCCAAGAATCACTGGGAGCAGTATCTGCGCGCCGTTGCGGAGCTGGAGAACGTCCGCAAGCGGGCACAGCGCGACATCGAGCAGGCCAACCGCTTCGGGCTCGAGAAGTTCGCGCAGGAGCTGGTGCCGGTGAAGGACAGCCTCGATCTCGGGGTCGAGAACGCGCCGCAGGCCGATGCCGCAGCGCTGGCCGAGGGCCAGCGGGCGACGCAGCGCCTGCTGGCCAAGGCCTTCGAGAAGCTTGGCATCACCGAGATAGACCCGCTGGGGCAACCCTTCGACGCCAACTTCCACGAGGCGATGGCCATGCAGCCTTCGGATACCGCGGAGCCGAATTCCGTGCTGACGGTGGTGCAGCGTGGCTATGCGCTCAACGGCCGCCTGCTGCGGCCGGCGCGGGTGATCGTCGCGCGTGCGCCCTGAGCCTTGAATTATCCACAGGCAAACCCATAACCCCGCCAACAGCATTTGCATCGACCCAGATTTCCGGAGCACACAACCTATGGGCAAAGTCATCGGCATCGATCTCGGTACCACGAACTCCTGCGTCGCGATCATGGACGGCGGCAAGCCGCGAGTGGTCGAGAACAGCGAGGGCGATCGGACGACGCCGTCGATCGTCGCGTTCACCCGTGACGACGAGGTACTCGTCGGCCAGTCGGCCAAGCGCCAGGCGGTCACCAATCCGCAGAACACGCTGTACGCGGTCAAGCGCCTGATCGGGCGCCGCTTCGACGAGCCGATGGTCCAGAAGGACATCGACATGGTGCCGTACAAGATCGTCAAGGCGGACAACGGCGATGCCTGGGTCGAAGCCCAGGGCAAGAAGATGGCCCCGCCGGAAGTTTCGGCGCGCGTGCTGATGAAGATGAAAAAGACCGCCGAGGATTTCCTCGGTGAGCCGGTGACCGAGGCGGTGATCACCGTGCCGGCTTACTTCAACGATTCGCAGCGCCAGGCGACCAAGGATGCGGGGCGCATCGCGGGTCTGACGGTCAAGCGCATCATCAACGAGCCGACCGCGGCAGCGCTGGCCTATGGCCTCGACAAGGCCGGCGGCGACCGCAAGATCGCGGTCTACGACCTGGGCGGCGGCACTTTCGACGTCTCGATCATCGAGATCGCCGAGGTCGACGGCGAGCGTCAGTTCGAGGTGCTCTCGACCAACGGCGACACCTTCCTCGGCGGCGAGGACTTCGACCTGCGCGTGATCAACTTCCTCGCGGAGGAGTTCCTGAAGGAGTCCGGCGTCGATGTGCGCAAGGATCCGCTGGCGATGCAGCGTCTGAAGGAGGCCGCGGAAAAGGCCAAGATCGAACTCTCGTCCAGCCAGCAGACCGACGTGAACCTGCCGTACATCACCGCAGACGCGTCCGGTCCGAAGCATCTGAACGTGAAGCTCACGCGTGCCAAGCTCGAGTCGCTGGTGGACGATCTCGCCCGCCGGACCATCGAGCCCTGCAAGGTCGCGCTCAAGGACGCCGGCCTGTCGGCGGGCGATGTCTCGGAAGTGATCCTGGTCGGCGGCCAGACCCGCATGCCGCTGGTGCAGAAGTACGTCAAGGACTTCTTCGGCAAGGAGCCGCGCAAGGACGTCAATCCCGACGAGGCGGTCGCGGTCGGTGCCGCGATCCAGGGCGGCGTGCTGGCCGGTGAGGTCAAGGACGTGCTGCTGCTCGACGTCACGCCGCTGTCGCTCGGCATCGAGACGCTCGGCGGCATCATGACCAAGCTGATCGAGAAGAACACCACGGTCCCGACCAAGCACTCGCAGGTGTTCTCGACCGCCGACGACAACCAGACGGCGGTGACGATCCACGTGCTGCAGGGCGAGCGCGAGCGCGCCGGCGACAACAAGTCGCTCGGCAAGTTCGATCTCACCGACATCCCGCCGGCGCGCCGCGGCATGCCGCAGGTCGAGGTGACGTTCGACATCGACGCCAACGGCATTCTCAACGTGTCGGCCAAGGACAAGGCGACCGGCAAGGAGCAGCGCATCGTCATCAAGGCCTCGTCGGGTCTGAGCGAGGACGAGATCAAGCAGATGGTCCGCGACGCCGAGGCGCATGCCGCCGAGGACAAGGCCTTCCGCGAGCTGGTCGAAACACGCAACCGGGCCGACGCGATGGTGCATGCCGTCGAGAAGTCGCTGACCGACCTCGGCGACAAGGTGTCGGGCGAGGAGCGCGCCAAGGTCGAGTCCGCGCTGTCCGACCTCAAGAGCGCGCTCAAGGGGGACGACAAGGACCAGATCGAGAAGAAACTCGAGGCCTTGGGGCAGGCTTCCGCGAAGGTTGCCGAACAGGCCTACGCTCAGGCGGGCGGCGCCGAGGCCGGTGCGTCGTCGGACGGGGCGGCGGGTGCGGCAGGGGGTTCGCGCGCCGGCGACGACAACGTCGTGGATGCGGAGTTCGAGGAAGTGAAGGACAAGGACCGTCGGGCATCCTGATCGGTTTGCCGGCGCGGCCGTACTAGGACGGGCCTCCAGGGCGATTACGGCGCGCCGCGAGAGCGGCGCGCCGTTTCGCATGCAGGGAACACATGTCGAAGCGTGACTATTACAAGGTTCTGGATGTTCCGCGCAACGCGGGCGAAGCCGACATCAAGAAAGCCTATCGTCGACTGGCGATGAAATATCACCCGGATCGCAACCCGGGCGACCATGAAGCGGAAGAGCGCTTCAAGGAGACCAAGGAGGCCTACGAAGTCCTGGCCGATGCGCAAAAGCGCGCGATCTACGACCAGCATGGCCATGCCGGCATCGACGCAGCGCGGCAGAGCGCCGGCGGGCAAGGCGGTTTCAACTCCCAGGACTTCGGCGACATTTTTGGCGAGGTGTTCGGCGACATTTTCGGTGGTGGCGCGCGGCGCGGCGGTCGCTCGCAGGTGTTCCGCGGCGCGGATCTGCGCTACGACCTCGAACTCGACCTGTCGCAGGCCGTGTTCGGCCACAGCTTCGAACTCGATCTGCCCAAGCTGATGGAGTGCGAGACCTGCCATGGCACCGGTGCGGCCAAGGGCCACACGCCGGTGGCCTGCGACACCTGCGGCGGCAATGGCCAGGTGCGTATCTCGCAAGGCTTCTTCCAGTTGCAGCAGCCTTGTCCGCGTTGTCGCGGCAGCGGCAAGATCGTCAAGAATCCCTGCGACACCTGCCTCGGGCAGGGGCGGGTGCGCAAGCAGCGCAAGCTGAACGTCAAGGTGCCGGCCGGTGTCGGCACCGGCGACCGGATCCGCCTCTCCGGCGAGGGCGAGGCGGGACGCAACGGCGGGCCGCCGGGTGATCTGTATGTCGAGATCACCGTCAAGGAGCACCCGATCTTCGAGCGCGACGGCGAGCATCTCTCCTGCGAGGTGCCGATCGGTTTCGCGACGGCAGTGCTCGGCGGCAGCGTCGGCGTGCCGACGCTCGAGGGCGACGTCACACTGAAGATTCCGGCCGAGACCCAGTCCGGCCGGGTGTTCCGCTTGCGCGAGAAGGGCGTGAAGCCGGTCCGCGGCGGTCCGCGAGGCGATTTGTTCTGTCGCGTTGTGGTAGAAACGCCGGTCAAGCTCAGCGCCGAGCAGCGCGAGCTGCTGCGCAAGTTCGACGAATCCCTGAAGAACGACGGTCGTTCGCACACGCCGCGTGAAGCCGGGTTCTTCGAAGGTGTGCGGCGCTTTTTCGCCGGTTCCTGAAGCGGGGACCGATACTTCGAGTCCAGGAGTGGCGTCGATGCTTCGAGTCGTGATCGTGGGCGCCACCGGACGGATGGGGCGGACCCTCGTGAGCTGCGCCCGGCAGATGTCCGGGTTGACCGTGACCGGTGCGATCGATCGTCCCGACAGTCCGGCGATCGGCCGGGATGTCGGCGAGCTGGCGGGCATCGGCGCGCTCGGTGTAACAGTGGGCAGCAAGCTCGCGGCCGTGCTCGATGGTGCGGACGTCGTGGTGGACTTCTCCGATCCAGCGTCCACGGCGGGTCATCTCGCCGCCTGTGCCGCGGCGCGGGTTGCGCTGCTGGTCGGCACTACCGGTCTGGCACCGGAGATCGAGCAGCAGGCGATGCAGGCGGCCGCGCATGCGCCGGTCCTGATTGCTGCCAACACCAGCCTCGGGGTGACCTTGCTGACCGCGCTGGTCCGGGAATGCGCCCGGCTGCTGCCGACGGACTTCGATATCGAAATCGTCGAGGCCCACCACCGACACAAGAAGGATGCGCCCTCCGGCACGGCCCTGGCGCTGGGGCGGGCAGCGGCCGAGGGGCGGGGGATCGATTTCGGGCAGGCCGCCGTGGCCGGTCGGGCTGGGGTCGCACCCCGCCGTAGCGGCGAGATCGGCTTCGCGGTGGTTCGCGGTGGCGATATCGTCGGCGAACACGACGTGATTTTCGCCGGAACAGCCGAGAAAATCACCTTGTCGCACCAGGCAAGCGATCGTGCCGTGTTTGCCCGGGGTGCGCTCGAGGCGGCTCGCTGGCTGGCCGCCCAGCCTGCCGGGCGCTACTGCATGTCAGATTTTATCTCAATAAAAACATAATCTTATGAAACTACAGGCGCATTTGAGCAAATTTCGGCGACCGTCCTCTGCGCGGCATATTTGAGCTTTCGGGCCCGAATTGCATGGACACATCGGGGCCCCGAAACGTAAAATTTGCTTCTAATCCGATAGCCGGGTTAGTCCGTGCAAGGCGGGAGGATGTTCGCGAGAACTCCTCCCGCTTTGTTCATCTAAACCTCGTCGTGTCGACCTGTTGGAAACGTCTCGAGGCCAAGGCTTCGAGCGGCCGTCTGCGGGTGCACGCGAGCCGGATCGATCCGCTGTTGGAGACTCTCGGCATCGGCAAGGCGCGCGCCGCGAAGGCGTGCGTAACGAAGGGGATCGAACAGTGAGCGTACCTGCGGTACTTGCGTTGGCGGATGGAAGTGTGTTCCGCGGCAAGTCGATCGGCGCACCAGGCAATACCACCGGCGAGGTCGTTTTCAACACCGCAATGACGGGCTACCAGGAGATCCTCAGCGATCCCTCGTACGCACGACAGCTCGTCACGCTGACCTACCCCCATATCGGCAATACCGGCACCAATGCCGAGGATCTCGAAGCCGCCCAGGTCTTCGCATCGGGCCTGATCATCCGCGACCTGCCGCTCCAGGCGAGCAATTTCCGGATGACCGAGACGCTGACGGAATTCCTGCAGCGCGCCAAGCTGGTGGCGATCGCCGGTATCGACACGCGCCGTCTGACGCGCCTGCTGCGCGAAAAAGGCGCGCAGGCCGGTTGCATCATGACCGGCGAGAAAGCGGATTCGGCGGTTGCGGTCCGAGCCGCGCAGTCCTTCCCGGGTCTCAAGGGCATGGACCTCGCCAAGGTCGTCTCGACCCGCGACAGCTACCAGTGGAACGAAGGCAGCATCGGCGACGAGCATCCGAAGCATTCGATTCGTGCCCACCAGCGACTGCATGTCGTGGCCTACGATTTCGGCGTCAAGCGGAACATCCTGCGGCTGCTCGCCGACCAGGGCTGCCGCATCACGGTCGTGCCGGCCCAGACGACGGCTGAGCAGGCGCTGGCCTTGCAGCCCGACGGCATTTTCCTGTCCAACGGTCCCGGCGATCCCGAGCCCTGCGACTACGCGATCGAGGCGATCCGGCGCTTGCTCGAGACGGGCATCCCGATCTTCGGCATCTGCCTCGGTCACCAGCTGCTCGGTCTTGCCAGCGGTGCGCGCACCGTCAAGATGAAGTTCGGGCACCACGGGGCCAACCATCCGGTCCAGGATCTCGAAACGCGACGGGTGCTGATCACCTCGCAGAATCACGGCTTCGCGGTCGACGAGTCGACGCTGCCGGCGAACCTCGTCGCCACCCACCGCTCGCTGTTCGACGGCTCGCTGCAGGGCATGAGCCGTACCGACCGTCCGGCCTTCAGCTTCCAGGGCCACCCCGAGGCGAGCCCCGGGCCGGGCGACATCAAGCCGCTGTTCGACCGCTTCATCCAGGCGATGGTCAAACGCCTCGCCGGCCAGTTGAAGCAGCTCAATACCGCTGCCCGCTGAGCCCGACCCGCCGCGCGCCAGACCAGACAAGACCAGACAGAGATGCCCAAAAGAACCGACATCGAGAGTGTGATGATCATCGGCGCCGGGCCGATCGTGATCGGCCAGGCCTGCGAGTTCGACTACTCCGGCGCCCAGGCCTGCAAGTCGCTGCGCGAGGAGGGCTACCGGGTGATCCTGGTGAACTCCAACCCGGCGACCATCATGACCGACCCGGAGATGGCCGATTCGGTCTACATCGAGCCCATCAACTGGCGCACGCTCGCCCGGATTATCGAAAAGGAACGCCCCGACGCCGTGCTGCCGACCATGGGCGGCCAGACTGCGCTCAACTGTGCGCTTGACCTGGTTCGCGAGGGGGTGCTCGAGAAGTTCGATGTCGAGCTGATCGGCGCCTCGCGCGAGGCCATCGACATGGCCGAGGATCGCGAGCTGTTCCGCAATGCGATGCGCGACATCGGGCTCGAGTGCCCGCGTTCGTCGATCGCGCGTAGTGTCGAGGAGGCGCTGGCCCTGCAGGCCAGCATCGGGTTCCCCTGCGTGATCCGCCCCTCGTTCACGCTCGGCGGCTCGGGCGGCGGCATCGCCTACAACCGCGAGGAGTTCGAGGCGATCGTCAGCCGCGGCCTCGAGGCCTCGCCGACCACCGAGGTGCTGATCGAAGAGTCGGTGCTCGGCTGGAAAGAGTACGAGATGGAAGTGGTCCGCGACAGCGCCGACAACTGCATCATCATCTGTTCGATCGAGAACCTGGATCCGATGGGCGTGCATACCGGCGATTCGATCACCGTCGCGCCGGCGCAGACCCTGACCGACAAGGAATACCAGATCATGCGCGACGCCTCGATCAAGGTGCTGCGCAAGATCGGGGTCGATACCGGCGGCTCGAACGTGCAGTTCGCGGTCAATCCCGCCAACGGCAAGCTGCTGGTGATCGAGATGAATCCGCGGGTGTCGCGCTCTTCGGCGCTGGCCTCCAAGGCCACCGGCTTTCCGATCGCCAAGGTCGCGGCCAAGCTGGCCGTCGGCTATACCCTCGACGAGCTGCGCAACGACATCACCGGCGGCGCCACGCCGGCTTCGTTCGAGCCGACGATCGACTACGTCGTCACCAAGATTCCGCGCTTCACCTTTGAGAAGTTCCGCGCCGCCAACGATCGCCTGACCACGCAGATGAAATCGGTCGGCGAGGTCATGGCGATCGGTCGCACCTTCCAGGAGTCGCTGCAAAAGGCGCTGCGTGGCCTCGAAACCGGCCTCGACGGTCTCAACGAGATCGTCTCGGGCCCGATGAACGATGATCTGGCCGCGCAGATCGCGCAGGAGCTGCGCGCACCGGGCCCGAGCCGTCTGCTGTATGTCGCCGATGCGTTCCGCGCCGCCTGGACGCAGGAGCAGGTCCACGAGCTCTCGAAGATCGACCCCTGGTTCCTGGTGCAGATCGAGGATCTGATTGCCGAAGAGCAGGAGATTCGCACCAAGGGCCTGGCCTCGCTGACCAAGGAGCGCCTGCTCGAGCTCAAGCGCAAGGGTTTTTCCGACGCACGCCTCGCGCGCCTGACCGGCATCACCGAAAAGGCGATGCGCACGCGCCGCCAGAAACACGGGATCCGGCCGGTCTACAAGCGCGTCGACACCTGTGCCGCGGAGTTCGCGACCTCGACCGCCTACCTGTATTCCACCTACGAGGAGGAATGCGAGGCGCAGCCGACCAAGAACCGCAAGATCATGATCCTCGGCGGCGGCCCCAACCGCATCGGCCAGGGCATCGAGTTCGACTATTGCTGTGTCCATGCCGCCTTCGCGCTGCGCGAAGACGGCTTCGAGACCATCATGGTCAACTGCAATCCGGAGACGGTCTCGACCGACTACGACACCTCCGACCGGCTGTATTTCGAGCCGCTGACGCTCGAGGACGTGCTGGAGATCATCGACCTCGAGAAGCCCGACGGGGTGATCGTGCAATACGGCGGCCAGACGCCGCTGAAGCTCTGCCGGGCGCTCGAAGAGGCCGGTGCGCCGATTATCGGCACCTCGCCGGAGTCGATCGACATCGCCGAGGACCGCGAGCGCTTCCAGAAGCTGGTCGGGCAACTCGGCCTGCGCCAGCCGGCGAACGCCACGGCGCGCACCGAAGAGCAGGCGATCACCCTGGCCCGCGACGTGGGTTATCCGCTGGTCGTGCGCCCGTCCTACGTGCTCGGCGGGCGGGCGATGGAAATCGTCTTCAACGAAGACGATCTGAAAGCCTACATGACCGATGCGGTCAAGGTCTCTAACCAGAGCCCGGTGCTGCTCGACCGCTTCCTCGACGATGCCTCCGAGGTCGATGTCGACGCCGTCTGCGACGGCCAGCAGGTGTTGATCGGCGGCATCATGGAGCACATCGAGCAGGCGGGCATCCATTCCGGCGATTCCGGCTGTTCGCTGCCGCCATACAGCCTGCCGGCGGCGATCCAGGATGCGATCCGCGAGCAGACCCGCAAGCTGGCGCTGGCGCTCAAGGTCGTCGGTCTGATGAACATCCAGTTCGCGATCCAGAACGGCGTGATCTACGTGCTCGAGGTCAATCCGCGCGCCTCGCGTACCGCGCCGTTCGTCTCCAAGGCCACCGGTCTGCAGCTCGCCAAGATCGGCGCGCGGGTCATGACCGGCCGCTCGCTGGAGTCGCTCGGCCTGCTGCAGGAGCGCATCCCGCCGTACTACTCGGTCAAGGAAGCAGTCTTCCCGTTCGTCAAATTCCCCGAGGCAGACCCGCTGCTCGGCCCGGAAATGAAGTCCACCGGCGAGGTCATGGGCACCGGCCGCACTTTCGGCGAGGCCTATGCCAAGGCCCAGAATGCCTCGGGCGTGGTCCTGCCGCGTTCCGGCCTGTGCCTGCTGAGCGTCAAGGAGCGCGACAAGCCGGCGGCGGTCGAGCTGGCGCGCAAGTTCGTGGCCCGCGGCTTCGAACTGGTCGCGACCCATGGCACGGCGCAGTTGATCACCGACGCGGGCATTCCGTGCCGGCGCGTCAACAAGGTTCGTGACGGCCGGCCACATTGCGTCGACATGATCAAGAACGACGAAATCGTCATCATCGTCAATACCACCGAGGGCAAGCAGGCAGTGCGGGAATCGCATTCGATCCGCCGCGAAGCCGTGCAGCGGGGCGTGACCTACTACACGACGCTCGCCGCGGCGTTCGCCACCTGCGAAGCTCTGGATTCGCTCGACGAGGTCGGGGTCAACCGACTGCAGGACCTGCACCTCCAGGGTATCGACGAGGCAACGCACCCATGAAGCGCAACCCGATGACGGCCCGCGGCGCCGAATTGCTGCGCGCCGAGCTGAAGCGGCTCAAGTCCGAGGATCGCCCCAACGTCATCCGCGCGATCGCCGAAGCCCGCAGCCATGGCGACCTGTCGGAAAATGCCGAATACCATGCCGCGCGCGAGCAGCAGGGGTTCATCGAGGGGCGGATCAGCGAGATCGAAGCCAAGCTCTCCTCGGCCGACATCATCGATGTCACCAAGCTCACGCCCAGCGGCAAGGTGGTGTTCGGCGCGACCGTCGACCTCGAGTCCGAGGACGACGGCAAGAAAGTCACCTATATGATCGTCGGCGAGGACGAGGCCGACATCAAGGCGGCACGGATCGCGATCACCTCGCCGATCGCGCGTGCGCTGGTCGGCAAGTCCGAAGGCGACGTCGTGGATGTCGCCGCGCCCGGCGGGATCCGCTCCTGGGAGATCGTGGCGGTACGCTACGAGTGAGGCTGCCGCCCGGTCGGGTGCTGCGTCCGGCTATCCGGCCTCAGGTGTCCGGAATGAGGATCCTGGCCAGTGCCGGGTTGCGCTGATAGAGCACGCCGACGTGGCCGATGCGATGCACCAGGGTGCTACCGGTCCGCTGCGCCAGCGAGTCGAAGGCGGCGTCGCGGGCCTGGCGATCGGCGCCGCGGATCTTCACCTTGATGAGTTCGTGGTCGTACAGGGCGCGGGCCGTCTCCCGCACCACGGCCTCGGTGACACCGGCGTTGCCGACCATGATGACCGGTTCGAGCGGGTGCGCGAGCCCCCGCAGGTACTTGCGCTGTCTTTCGCTGAGCTCCATCCCGCCATTGTAGCGTTGGCCGGGGCAGGGTGCCGCGACGGCCGGCGACGGGCGGTTGCCCGGCTTGAATAAGTGATCTGCCGACCCGATCAACGACCCGATGGGGCGTTGTCGGCCCGGGAACCCGTGGCTGGCCGGCATTGTCGGGATGGTGTAGCTTCGATATTGCGCAGGGACTGCGCCACGCGAGGGCATAATTCTTGAACGATCTCATGAAGAACTTCGTCCTCTGGGCGGTCATCGCCGTGGCCGTGCTGGTGCTGTTCAGCCAGTTCATGCCGCGCGTCGGGCAGGCCGAAGAGGTCCGGTACTCGACTTTCCTCGATGAAGTGCGCAACGGCCGCGTGGATCAGGTCGTCCTGCAGGGCGAGCACATCATCGGCACGCGCAAGGACAAGACCGTCTTCCGGGTCTACAACCCCGAAACGGACTACACGGCGCTGATCGGCACCCTGAACAAGTCGGGCGTCTCCATCGAAGGCCGCCCGCCCAAGCAGCCGAACTTCCTCGCGCAGCTGGTGCTGCAGCTCGCGCCGGCGTTGCTGCTGATCCTGGTATTCGTCTGGATGTTGCGACAGATGCAGGGCTCGGCCGGCGGCCGCGGGGCCATGTCCTTCGGCAAGAGCCGCGCGCGCCTGCTCGGCGAGGACCAGGTCAACGTCACCTTCGCCGATGTCGCGGGCGTCGACGAGGCCAAGCAGGAGGTCGGCGAGATCGTCGACTTCCTCAAGGACCCGTCCAAGTTCCAGAAGCTCGGCGGCAAGATCCCCAAGGGCGTGTTGATGGTCGGCTCGCCGGGCACCGGCAAGACGCTGCTCGCCCGCGCGATCGCCGGCGAGGCCAAGGTGCCGTTCTTCACGATTTCTGGCTCCGACTTCGTCGAGATGTTCGTCGGCGTCGGTGCCTCGCGCGTGCGCGACATGTTCGAGCAGGCCAAGAAGCACGCGCCCTGCATCATTTTCATCGACGAGATCGATGCGGTCGGCCGCCATCGCGGCGCCGGCCTGGGCGGCGGTCACGACGAGCGCGAGCAGACCCTCAACCAGTTGCTGGTCGAGATGGACGGCTTCGAGGGCAACGAGGGCATCATCGTCATCGCCGCGACCAACCGTCCCGACGTACTCGACCCGGCGCTGCTGCGCCCGGGCCGTTTCGATCGCCAGGTCGTGGTGCCGCTGCCCGACGTGCGCGGCCGCGAGCAGATCCTGCGCGTGCACATGCGCAAGGTGCCGCTGGGCGACGACGTCAAGCCGGCCCTGATCGCCCGCGGCACCCCGGGTTTCTCCGGCGCCGATCTCGCCAACCTGGTCAACGAGGCGGCTTTGTTCGCCGCGCGGGCCAACCGTCGCACGGTTTCGATGGAGGAGTTCGAGCGCGCCAAGGACAAGATCATGATGGGCGCCGAGCGGCGCTCGATGGTCATGACCGAGGAAGAGAAGCGCATGACGGCCTATCACGAGGCCGGTCATGCGATCGTCGGCGTGACGGTGCCGGAGCACGACCCGGTCTACAAGGTCACGATCATTCCGCGCGGCCGGGCGCTCGGCGTCACCCAGTTCCTGCCCGAGCAGGATCGCTACAGCCTCTCCAAGCGGCGCATCGAAAGCATGATGACCACGCTGTTCGGCGGCCGCATTGCCGAAGAGCTGATTTTCGGTTCCGACGCGGTGACCACCGGCGCCTCGAACGACATCGAGCGGGCGACCGACCTGGCGCGCAACATGGTCACCAAATGGGGCCTGTCCGATCGCCTCGGGCCGCTGACCTATTCCGAAGAATCCGGCGAAGTGTTCCTCGGTCGCTCGGTCACGCAGACCAAGCAGGTGTCGGACGAGACCGCGCATGCGATCGACCAGGAGGTCCGGCGGGTCATCGAAACCAACTACCAGCGCGCCAAGCACATCCTCGAGACCAACCTCGACAAGCTGCACGCCATGGCCGAGGCGCTGGTCAAGTACGAGACCATCGACGACGGCCAGATCAAGGACATCATGGCTGGCCGCCCGCCGCGTGCGCCGTCGGACTGGGACGACAGCCTGTCCAGCAAAGGCGGCGATGGCGGGGCTGCGCGTCCCGCGCAGCCGCCCCCCGGTGGGGGCTTGTCGCCGGCAGGCGAGGGTAGCGCCGGCTGATCGGCCCCCGGCCGATCACGCACGACACGGACACGACCCCGAACGCGAGCCGGCCGGAATCTTCGCCGTGAGCGCTGTGCTGCGCTGTGGAGACCGGCGCCTCGAGCTCACTCGTCCGGTCGTGATGGGCGTGCTCAACGTCACGGCCGATTCCTTCGCCGACGGTGGCCGCTATCTGGATCTCGGCGCCGCGATCGAGCGGGCCGAGCGGATGGTCGCCGACGGCGCCGCCATCGTCGATGTCGGCGGCGAATCGACCCGTCCCGGTGCCGCTCCCGTGCCGCTGGACGAAGAACTGCGCCGTGTCCTGCCGGTGGTCCGCCACCTGGCTGAGGTGCCGGTGGTGGTGTCGGTCGATACCAGCAAACCCGAGGTGATGCGCGCTGCGATCGACGCGGGTGCGGGGCTGGTCAACGATGTGCGCGCCTTGCAGGCGCCGGGTGCGCTCGAGGCCGTTGCCCGAGGCGGTGCCGGGATCTGCCTGATGCACATGCAGGGCGAGCCGGCGACCATGCAGCAGGCCCCCGCCTATGGCGACGTCGTGACCGAGGTCAAAGCCTTCCTCGAGGCGCGGGTGCAGGCTTGTACGGCAGCCGGGATCGGCGCGGAGCGTATTTGCGTCGATCCGGGTTTCGGTTTTGGCAAGACACTGGAGCACAATCTACAGCTGTTGCGTGCACTGCCGCAGCTCGGCGTGGCCGGCCGGCCGGTGCTGGTCGGTTTGTCGCGCAAATCTATGCTCGGGGCGCTGATCCGGCGGCCGGTCGAGGAGCGGCTGGCGGGCAGTCTGGCGCTGGCGTTATGGGCGCTGCAGGGCGGTGCAAGGATCATTCGTACTCACGACGTCGGTCCGACCCGCGATGCGTTGTCGGTCTGGACGGCCGTATCCGGAGGTTGAGCAGACGTGGCGAGAAAGTATTTCGGTACCGATGGCGTGCGCGGACGGGTCGGCGAGTCGCCGCTGACGGTCGATTTCGCGCTGCGTCTGGCCAGCGCCGCGGCGCGGGTGCTGGCGCCGCAAGGCGGCACCGTGTTGATCGGCAAGGACACGCGCCTGTCCGGCTACATGTTCGAATCGGCGCTCGAGGCCGGTTTCGTGGCCGCCGGCGTCAACGTGATGCTGATCGGGCCGCTGCCGACCCCCGGCATTGCCTACATGACCCGGCGCTTTGGCTGCCGTTTCGGCGTGGTGATCAGCGCCTCCCACAATCTCTACGACGACAACGGCATCAAGTTCTTCGATGCCGAAGGCGGCAAGCTTTCCGACGAGGACGAGGAGCGCATCGAGGCTGAACTCGACAATCCGCCGGTCACGCGCCATTCCCGCGGCCTCGGCCGGGCATCGCGCGTCGACCGGTCGCGTCAGCATTACCAGGATTTCTGTGTCTCGACGCTGCCCGCGGGCCTGACGCTCGAAGGCATGAAGATCGTGATCGATTGCGCCAACGGCGCCGGCTACAAGGTCGCGCCACGGATCCTCGCCGATCTCGGCGCCGACATCGTGCCCATCGGCTGCTCGCCGAACGGCCGCAACATCAACGACGGTTGCGGCTCGACCGCCTCCGACCTGTTGCAGTTGACCGTTCCCGGCGTGCGTGCCCAGGTGGGCATTGCACTCGATGGTGATGGCGATCGGCTGGTGATGGTCGATCATCTCGGCCGGATGGTCGATGGCGACCAGTTGCTCTATGTCTTGGCTTCGGCGCGCCGCGAAGCCGGCACGCTGCAAGGCCCGGTCGTCGGCACGGTGATGAGCAACCTCGGTCTGGAGATCGCGCTGCGCGAGCAGGGCATCGACTTTCGGCGGGCCGCGGTCGGCGATCGGTACGTGATGGCGCAGATGCGCGAATCCGGCTCGGTCCTCGGCGGTGAAACCTCGGGCCACATCCTCACGCTCGACAAGACGACCACCGGCGACGCGATCGTCGCGGCGCTGCAGGTCCTGGCCGTGATGCGGCAGACCGGCAGGTCGCTGGCCGAGCTCTCGGCGGGCATGGCCAAGCTGCCGCAGGTGATGATCAACGTGAAGGTCGGGCGGCGCTTCGATCCCATGTCGGTGCCGGCCGTGGTCCAGGTCGTGGAACGAGTGCAAGCCGGACTCGGCAACCAGGGACGGGTCGTGCTGCGGGCTTCGGGCACCGAGCCGGTGATCCGGGTGATGATCGAAGCCGAGGAGGAGCAGCAGGCTCGCGATTCGGCCAACGAGATCGCGACGGCAGTGCGCGCGGCCGGCCCCTGAAGAGCCCCTGCCGCCCCGGCGGGCGGTGGGTGTCGAAGTAACCGCGTGGTGGCGATTGCGGAGTCCACGATCCGCGACCGTTCGCGTCCGTATGTGCCGCTATTCCATCCGGCACGGGGAGGGGCGACGCTCGCCGTTGCACCTACGGGATCACGTGGCTATGATCGCGCGCCTTTTTGCGCCCCGGAGGACGTCATGCGTCGACCGATCGTCGCCGGAAACTGGAAGATGCACGGCTCGCGTGCCGAGAATGCCGCGCTGGTCGAGGGCATTCTCGCCTCCTGGCCCACCCATGCCGGCGACTGCGTGGTCTGTCCGCCTTTCGTCTATCTGCAGGAACTCGCCCGGATACTGCGCGGCTCGCCGATACAGCTCGGCGCGCAGGATACCTGTGCGGAACCGCTCGGCGCCTTCACCGGCGAGGTGTCGGCGGCCATGCTGCGCGACGTCGGCTGCGAGTACGTCATCGTCGGCCACTCCGAGAGACGCGCGCTGTACGCCGAGGACGACGCCCTGGTGGCGCGCAAGTTCGCGGCGGCGCAAGGCAAGGGCCTGATACCGATTCTCTGCGTCGGTGAAACGCTCGCCGAGCGGGATGCGGGCCGCACCCACGAGATCGTCGGCCGGCAGCTGGATGCGGTGCTCGACCTGTGCGGCGCGGCGGCGTTTGCCAGCGCGGTGCTCGCCTACGAACCCGTCTGGGCGATCGGGACGGGGCGGGTCGCCTCGCCGGAACAGGCCCAGGACGTGCACGCATTTGTGCGTGGTCGGATCGCGGCACGCGATGCTACAATTGCAGGCTCGGTACGCATCCTCTACGGCGGCAGCGTCAAGGCCGGCAACGCGCGAGAGCTCTTCGCGATGCCGGACGTCGACGGTGGCCTGATCGGCGGAGCGTCGCTAAAGGCCGAGGAGTTCGTCGCGATCCTCGCGGCGGCCACGGCTTGAATTCCCTGCACGCGCGGAAGGTCCGATGCTGCGAACGGTTTTGACGATGATCCAGGTGTTCGCCTCGCTGGCGATCGTGGCACTGGTGTTGCTGCAGCGCGGCCGCGGCGCCGACGCGGGCGCGGGTTTCGGGGCCGGCGCATCCGGCAGCGTGTTCGGTGCGCGCGGTGCGACCACCGGCCTGTCGCGTTCGACGGCGGTGTTTGCGGCGATTTTCATGATCAACAGCCTGGCGCTGGCGTGGCTGGGCACGCGTCCCTCGACCATGGCGCCGGGCGGTCTGATCGGCCCGTCCGCGACGACGGTCGAGCCCGCTGCCACGGTGTCGTCGCCCGCGACGCTGGAGTCACCAGTGCCTGCCCAGCCGGCTCCCGAAGCGGCGGTGCCGCAGGCCGATACCGTGGTCCCGCCGGCACCGTCGAACGCACCGGCGCCCTAGCACGAACGAATCGAGAGTCAGTCGCCGACGTGGTGGAATTGGTAGACACACTAGCTTGAGGGGCTAGCGCCGCGAGGCGTGGGAGTTCGAGTCTCCCCGTCGGCACCAATCTCGATCCGGTCCTGCTACAATGCGCGCCGCTTGCGATGAGGGGTGGCAGTACGTGCCGCTCTTTTTCGTTACAAGGCGCCAACGATGCTCGCAAATTATCTTCCCGCCCTGATCTTTCTCATCGTAGCGACGGGGCTCGCGATCGTTCTGTTTCTGCTCGGTACCGGGTTCGGCCGGTTCTTCGCGCAGGCCCCGGACGATCGCGACAAGCTCTCGGCGTACGAATGCGGCTTCGAGGCCTTCGAAGACAGCCGCATGAAATTCGATGTGCGCTACTACCTGGTCGCCATCCTGTTCATCGTGTTCGACCTCGAAATCGCCTTCCTTTTCCCCTGGGCGGTCGCGCTCGGGTCGATCGGCGCATTCGGGCTGGTGGCGATGGGCATCTTCCTCGCGATCCTCATCGTCGGCTTCATCTACGAGTGGAAGAAAGGGGCTCTGGAGTGGGACTAGCCGAAAGCACCGACCCGCAGGGGTACGCCCAGCGCGGCTTCATGACCACGACGGTCGATGCCGTCGTCAATTGGGCGCGCACTGGCTCGCTCTGGCCGATGACTTTCGGCCTGGCCTGCTGCGCGGTCGAAATGATGCATGCCGGTGCATCGCGCTACGACCTCGACCGCTTCGGCGTCGTGTTCCGCCCGAGTCCGCGCCAGTCGGACGTGATGATCGTTGCCGGCACCCTGGTCAACAAGATGGCCCCGGCACTGCGCAAGGTCTACGACCAGATGGCCGAGCCGCGCTGGGTGATCTCGATGGGCTCCTGTGCCAACGGCGGCGGTTACTACCACTATTCCTATTCTGTGGTTCGCGGCTGCGATCGGATCGTTCCCGTCGATGTCTACGTGCCGGGCTGTCCACCGACGGCCGAGGCGCTGCTGTACGGGATCATCCAGTTGCAGAAGAAAATCCAGCGGACCAGCACCGTCGCGCGCTGACCGCATCTCCGCCCATGAGCCGATGCCGATGAGCTACCAGCCGAGCCCGACGAGTCCGAGTGTGCAGACGATCGCGGCGCGCATCGATGCGGCGCTGGGCGAGCGCGTGCGCCGCGTCGATTCGCTGCCCGACGAGCTGACCTACGAAGTCGAGCCCGCCCGGCTGCTGGAGGTGGCGACGCTGCTGCGCGATGCCGCCGAACTGCGTTTCGAGCAGTTGATGGACGTCGCCGGCATCGATTACCTCGGCTACGGCAGCGACGAATGGAAAACGCTGTCGGCCACCGGCTCGGGTTTTTCGCGCGGCGTGCAGCGCGGCGCGGCCGCGCG
>JACKOV010000010.1 GCA_024234075.1 Nevskiaceae bacterium | reverse complement strand
CGAGGCGGCGCACTCGTCACCTGATCCACAAGAGTCTCCGTCCCGCCGATCCAATGCTGCGGTTCCTCGAAGTCCGTAGTCACATTCCGCTCGAATTCGCTGTCATTCTGGACGATGCCGCGCGTCCGCGGCTCGGCGAGCCGCGGGATCATCGTACCGCATCGGCTGCTCGACGCGATCGACGCTGGACTCCCGGCCCCGCAGCAGTGCCACCACCCCGAAGATCGGCGTATCTAGCGCGGGATATCGTGCAACTCCAATACCTGGCCGCCGATCACCAGGTTGGCCGCCGTGACGCCTGGGTGCGGACCTCGCCACGCTCCAGCGCGGCAAGCAGATCGTCGCGGCCGATGACGCGACCCGGCGCAGCGGCCGCCCGCAGCTCTGTAGCGCGCGGATGATCGCTGATCGCGGCCAGCTGCTCGAGACGCCGGATGCCGTAGTGGCCGGCATCGAAGCGCAAATAGCGCAAGGCATCGCGCCGCCGGGTCGGATCCTCCGTCTCTAGCGCCACGCGGTACTGGCTGGCCGCGGCGAGGCGTGGCGGCGACAGAGCCGGTGTCAGCATCAGTGCGACGATGACGTCGAGACCCAGCGCGACGACGAGCATCAGGGGCGCGACGATACGCAGTGCGAGCCCAATGGCCTTCAGGTAAGGCTGCGCCGCCGAACCGTCGCGATAGGCGGCGTTGAGCATCAGAACCATCACGGCGATCAGCCACAGCAGCCAGGCTGCACTGATCGTCCGCCGGCCTTCGCCGAACAGCTCCGGCAACAGCGACGACAAGCCCAGCGTGAACAGCAGCAGGATCAGCGCTGCGATCACCGCGAGTCATTTGAGCAAGCCGAGCAACTGCTCCAGCGCCGCCGTGACCAGGTTCCCGAGCGAGCCGATGAGGTCCAATGCGATGCCGAAAAACCAGCCGAAGCAGAACGCGACAGGTCGAATAGCCAGACACGATCGGTGTACGGCCAAGCCTGATTGTCGATCGCCCAGTGCAGACCATAGAGCGCCCAGCCCTGCACGACTGCCGCGATCAGGATCACGAGCAGGTGGGGCGATCGGTTATCGGTGTCGTTCATTCCGGCGCCCCGTCTGGACTGTGCCCGCCCAACGAGCCTGGAGGACACGCATGCCCGCAAGTCGCTGGACAACTCAGAGCGACGCCAACGCAAGCCGCAGCACCGCGGCATCTTCGCGCCCATGGGTCGCCTGGTAGTAGCCACGCCGCACGCCGACCTGTTCGAAACCGAAGGACTGGTAGAGACGGATGGCGCTGGTATTGCTGGGTCGCACTTCGAGAAAGGTTTCGGTCATGCCGAGCGCGCGGCTGCGATCGAGCAGATAGCGCAGCAACTGGCGTCCGATGCCGCGGCAGCGATACTCGGGGCGCACGCAGAGATTCAGGATATGGGCTTCGCCGGCACCGGTGCTGACGATGCCGTGGCCGATCAAGACGCCGGCGCATTCGACCACCCGGCACAGGTAACCGACCCGCACGCAGTCGCGGAAAATGCCCTCGCTCCAGGGAAACTGGTAGGAGGCGCGCTCCACCGCGGCGACTGCGGGCACGTCGACGTCGAGCATCGTGCGGATCTCGATCTGGGGCGCAGGTGGCAGCAGCTCGGGTGCGGAGGCCATCGGTGCAGAACTTGCCTGGGACTCAGGACGGAGCCGACGAGGCGGCCAGCTCGCCGAACACGCGCCGCGCGAGCTTCAGGTCTTCCCAGGCCTTGCGCTTGTCCGCCGGCGTGCGCAGCAGATAGGCGGGATGATAGGTCACGATCACCGGCAGATTCAGCGATCCGAGGCGATGCACCCGGCCGCGGAGCCGTCCGAGCGGCGCATCCGTGCCAAGCAGGCTCTGGGCCGCAACCCGCCCGACCACCAGCACCAGTGTCGGTCGCAGCAGCTCGAATTGCCGTTCGAGATAGGGTCGACAGGCGGCGAGCTCTTCCACCTGCGGATCTCGGTTGCGAGGCGGGCGGCACTTGACCATGTTGGCGACGAACACACTCGGACGCGGCAGTCCGATCGCAGCCAGCATCGCGTTCAGCAGTTGACCGGCCCGTCCGACGAAGGGCTCGCCCTGCCGGTCTTCCTCTGCCCCGGGGCCTTCGCCGACCACCATCCAGCGCGCCTGCCGGTCGCCGGAGGCGAACACGGCCTGCGTGCGTTCGCGGTGCAGCTGGCAGCGCGTGCAGGCGAGCACCTGCTGGCGCAGCCCTTCCCAGTCGGTCGCAACCAGTGCCTCGTCGTTGCACTGGACGCCCTCCACCGCCCTCCCCTCAGGGGCCGCTGCAACGGCAGGGGTTGCGGCACCGACTGTAGCGGCCGAAGCCGCCGCACGTGGCACCCAGACATCGATGCCCAGGGCCTCCAGGTAGTGCAGACGCTGCGGCGGGTCGTTGATCACGCGGCGGGCGGCTCGGGCAAGTCGCGCCGGCCGCGAAACAAGCGCCGACCCAGCCAGAACAGCGGCGCCGACAGTGCATAGGTGGAGAACATCGCCAGCAGCATGGTCGGTGGCTCGGCGGCGATCAGCGCCAGGAATACCGGCACGATGATGAAATACGCGAACTTGACGCGCCGGTCCCAATCGACCTGCTTCATGCTCGGATACGCGAAACCCGAGACCATCAGCGCACCGGCGACGGCCGAAATGGAGAAGGTCAGGATCAGCCCGGCGAGACCGGGTTCGCGCCACTCGCTCGAAAACCAGACGAAGGCGGCAACGACGGCCGCCGCGGAGGGACTCGGCAAGCCCTCGAAATAGCGCTTGTCGGCCGTGGAGGCTCGGGCATTGAAGCGGGCCAGGCGCAACGCGGCACAGACGGCATAGAAAAACGACGCGATCCAGCCGAAACGTCCCCAGGCATCGCCGTACCCGGCGATACGCTCGACGCCCCACTGGAAAGCGACGATCGCCGGCGCGAGCCCGAAGGCCACCATGTCCGCCAAGCTGTCGTACTCCTTGCCGAACACGCTTTCCGTGCGGGTCCAGCGCGCCACCCGACCGTCCAGACCGTCGAAGATCATCGCCGCGAACACCGCTGCACCGGCTCGGGAGAAGTCGCCGGTGATGGCCGCGACGATGGCGTAGAACCCGCAGGCGAGGCAGCCCGTGGTCAGCAGGTTGGGCAGCAGATACACGCCGCGCCGCTGCTGCCGGGTGGGGTCGGGGCGATTGGGGTCGAGATCGGATTCCACGGTACGGTAGGGCCGCCGCGCTGGAGGAAGGAAGGCTCGATGCATGATAAGGGGGCGGCACGAGTCGCCACAACGTTACCGGCCTCGGACCTGTTCACGCCCCTGAAAATCTGTGAATGCCGCGGGGTCGCACTGCCGAAGGCTTGGTGCGACCACGTCCGGACTACGATCCCGCCTCGTCTCCTGAGAAGTCGCGTGAACAGCCCCAGCCCATGACACCCGGCACGAGCTTCCTTAACATGGCGCACCCCTCCCCCACCCTCAGGCCCCGCATGCGCTGGTCTCGTTACCCGATCACGACCGTCAAGGAAGTCCCTGCCGAAGCCGAGGTCATCAGCCACCAGCTGATGCTGCGCGCGGGCCTGATCCGCCGGCTCGCTGCCGGCATCTACACCTGGACGCCGTTCGGCCTGCGCACCTTGCGCAAGGTCGAGGCCATCGTGCGCGAGGAGATGGATCGTGCCGGGGCGCTCGAGGTGCTGATGCCGGCCGTGCAGCCGGCCGAGCTTTGGCAGGAGTCGGGCCGCTGGGACAAATACGGCCCGGAGCTGCTGCGCCTGAACGACCGCCACCAGCGTTCGTTCGTGATCGGGCCGACGCACGAGGAAGTGATCACCGATCTGGCGCGCCGCGAACTGAAAAGCTATCGGCAGCTACCGGTGAACTTCTACCAGATCCAGGCCAAGTTCCGTGACGAGATCCGGCCGCGCTTCGGTGTCATGCGCGGCCGCGAGTTCATCATGAAGGACGCGTACTCGTTCCATGCCGACGCGGCCTCGCTTGAACAGGGCTATGCGGCGATGCGCGAAGCCTATGTGCGGATGTTCACGCGGATGGGGCTGGAGTTTCGCGTGGTGCGAGCCGACACCGGTGCGATCGGTGGCAGTGCCTCGGAAGAGTTCCAGGTGCTGGCTGACTCGGGCGAGGACGCGATCGCGGTGTCCGATGGTCCCGATCAGTATGCGGCCAACATCGAGCTTGCGCCGACGCTGCCGCCGGCGACGCCGCGCGCCGCCGCCACGCTGCCGCTGACCAAGGTGCCGACGCCGGATCAGAAGACCATCGCCGATGTCGCCGCCTTCCTCGCACTCGAGCCGGCACGATTGGTGAAGCTGCTGCTGGTCGAGGGCAGTGAAGGCGGTGTGGTCGCCCTCGCGCTGCGCGGCGATCATGAACTCAACGCCGTCAAGGCGCAGAAACTGGCCGGAGTCGCCAGCCCGCTGCGGATGGCCACGCCCGAGACGATCCTTGCGGCGACCGGCTGCGAGCCGGGGTATCTCGGCCCGGTGGGCCTGAAATGCCCGCTGTACGTCGACTACGCTGCACTGGCCCTGGCCGACTTTGCCTGTGGCGCCAACGAAAAAGGCTATCACTACACCGGTGTGAACTGGGGTCGCGACCTGTCGGAGCCCCAGGCGGTCGACGTGCGCAATGTCGTGCCCGGTGATCCGAGCCCGACCGGCGCGGGCTGCCTGTCGATCCGCCGCGGCATCGAGGTCGGCCACATCTTCCAGCTCGGCACCAGGTATAGCGAATCGCTGCGGGCGAGCGTGCTCGACGAGGCCGGCAAGGCCGTGCTGATGACCATGGGCTGCTACGGCATCGGCATCACCCGCATCGTCGCCGCGGCCATCGAGCAGAACCACGATGCCGCCGGCATCGTCTGGCCGGCACCGCTCGCGCCCTTCCAGGTCGTGCTGATCCCGCTGAATGCGAACCGCTCCGAGCGGGTGCACGTCAAGGCCGAGAGCCTGTACGCCGAGCTCGGCGCCGCCGGCGTCGAAGTGCTGCTCGACGATCGCGATGCCCGGCCGGGCGTCAAGTTCGCCGACGCCGAGCTGCTCGGCATCCCGCACCGCATCGTCGTCGCTGAACGCGGCCTCGATGCCGGCCGGCTGGAGTATCGCCAGCGGCGCGCCAGCGCCAACGAAGAGTGGCCGGTCGACAGCGCGATCGAGACCCTGCTGGCGCGGATCCGCGCCGGCTGAGGCGCGCGACGATGCGCTGGCGGGCGTGGATCTGCGGAGTGCTGCTGCTGGCCGGCCCGGCCGCTGCGGTGCGCGCCGACCAGCAGCGCGACCCGGAACTGCGTGCAGTCGTGCAGCAGGCCATCGCCGAAGCCGAATGCTTCCCCGATACCTTCGACGCCGAGGTCTGGTACAAGATGATGGAGCCGCGCTTGCGGCGCACCGTCCAGGACCAGGACGAACGGCTGCTGATCCTCAAGCACGTGTTCTGCGAAGCCCATCGGCCGGGCGAGGTGCGGCTGCCGCCCGGCCTGGTCATGGCGATCATCGATGTCGAGAGCCGGTTCAATCGCTGGGCGGTGTCGTCGGCCGGCGCGGTCGGCCTGATGCAGGTAATGCCGTTCTGGCCTGAGGAGCTCGGCATGCGTCGCTATCAACTGGTGCGGGTACCGGAGAACATCCGCATGGGTACGGCGATCTTCCGCCACTACCTCAAGCGTGAACGCAACGATGTGGCCAAGGCTCTGGCCCGCTACAACGGCAGCGTCGGCCGGCGCTGGTATTCGGACATGGTGATCCAGCGCTGGACACGCTGGAACGGCGCCGACGACCTGGGGCTCGTGCCGGGTCAGCCGGTGCTGAAGCCTTCGGGCAGCTGAACCGCCGCCGCAACCTCGAGCTCCTCGACCGCGACGCCAGTCACCCGCGCGGCCGACGGTCCTTCCCACAGCCAGCCGCAGAATTCATCGACGGCCGCGGCCTCGCCCAGCACCAGCACCTCGACACGACCGTCGGCGAGATTGCGGGCATGGCCCCGCAGGCCGAGTTCGGTCGCGCGCCGTTGCGCGCTCTTGCGATAGAACACGCCCTGGACCCGGCCGGAGACGATGCAGCGTCGCAGGATCATCCGCGTAGAATTCCCGATCGAAACGGAGGCTGCAATGTCCGATGCCGAAATCCTGGTGCTGTACTACTCCCGCCACGGTGCAACCGCCGAGCTCGCCCGTCAGGCCTGCCGCGGCATCGAGGCCGTCGATGGGGCACGGGCTCGCTTGCGCACCGTGCCGCCGGTCTCCGCCGAGAGCGAGCGGCCCGTCCAGGCCATACCGGAGCAAGGCGCACCCTATGCGACGCTCGAAGACCTGCGCGGCTGCGATGGTCTGCTGCTCGGCAGCCCGACACGCTTCGGCAACATGGCCGCACCGCTGAAGTACTTTCTGGACGGTACCGCCGGTCTCTGGGCCGAGGGCGCGCTCACCGGCAAGCCCGCCGGGGTGCTGACTTCCTCGAGCACGCTGCACGGCGGCCAGGAGTCGACGCTGCTGACCATGATGCTGCCACTACTGCATCACGGCATGCTGCTGACCGGCCTGCCATTCACCGATCGCGCGCTGACCGAGACCCGCAGTGGCGGCTCGCCCTACGGGGCCAGCCACTACGCGCCGCCCGGCGAAGCACCCGCCAGGCTCAGCGAACACGAGTCACAGCTTGCCCGCCACCTCGGACAACGCGTGGCGGACATCGCGCTGGCCCTCAAGGCTCGCCGAGCACTGCGCGGATGAACGGCACGGTGATGCGCCGCTGCGCCGCCAGCGAGGCGCTGTCGAGCGCATCGAGCACACCACAGAGACTCGTCATGTCGCGCGGCATCCGGCGCTGCAGATAGCGCGCGGTTTCCTCCGGCAATTCGAGCCCGCGAGCACTCGCCCGCCGGCGCAGCGCCGCCACCTGGTCTTCATCGTCGAGCGGCCGCAGTTGAAACACCGCACTGCCGCCGAAACGCGAACCGAGGTCGGCCAGGGACCAGCGCAGCGCCGCTGGGGCGCTCACTGCAGCCGTGACCAGCACCGCACCGCGCTCCTGTGTATCCTGGAACATCGAGAACAGCGCCCGCTCGAAGGCCGCATCACCGATCAGCGCATCGATGTCGTCCAGCGCCAGCAGGCCGAAACCCTGCCAGCCGAGCAGTGCCGCCGCCCCGCCGCCATGCAACTCCGGGCAGGAAAGACAGGCGCTGCGGGTCCGTGCCGCCGCGCGCGCACTGGCTGCCTGCAGCAGGTGGGTACGGCCGCTGCCGCACGGTCCCCAGAGCCAGACGATGCCCGGCCGGCCGTCGGCAAGCTCCTCGAGATGGCGCAAGGCCTCGAGGTTCGCGCCGGGCTGAAAGGTCTCGAAGCTGGCCCGGTCGCGCAACCGGACACCGAGAGGCAACTGCTCCACGACCCCGCAACCGCTCAGACGCCGCGCGCCGGCAACGACCAGACGCGCCGTGTGAAACGCCGGACGTAGTCGGCGCCGGAAGCGATCGTGCTGACCAGCGTGGCAATCGCCAGCGCCGCGACCACTTCACGCGGCGGCAGACCGTAGCCGGCGTGCAGAATCGCGGCCACCAGGAACAGGATCTGCAGCGCGGTATTGGCCTTGGAGAGGATCGTCGGGCGGCCGCGCAGCGGGCCGAACCAGAGACGGAAGATCAGCGCACCGCCGGCAATCACCAGGTCGCGTGCAATCGCAGCCGCAGCCAGCCACCAGGGCGCGATGCCCGACCAGGCGGCCGTGACGAACACCGCGACCAGCAGCAGCTTGTCGGCCATCGGATCGAGGAACTTGCCGAGTTCCGATTGCCAGTTGAAACGTTTGGCGAGAAAGCCGTCGACGCCGTCCGACACCGCGGCCACCGTGAACAGCATCAGCGTCAGGCCATAACGCCCGGCATGCAGCGCCGTGACGATCGGCCAGACCAGCGCGATGCGGGCGACGCAGATCAGATTCGGCAGGTGGCGCAGCATGCCGCGGGGTCGTCGGTCAGGGGACGTACTGGTAGGCGAGCCGTCCCGTGGCCTCCGTCACCGGACGCAGCCGAGAATTCGAGCTGAGCACCGCCGCCAGTCCGTCGCCACCGCCCCGGGCCAGTACATGAAACACGGCGTAGCCGTTGCCGGCCTCTGCCAGCGACACCCCCCTTACACCGGCGACGGCCGCCAGCAGTCGCTGCACCTGGGCATAGTCGCGCAGGCTGGCCACGCCGTTGATCTGCACCAGCGCATCAGACTCGGCCTGCTGCATCACCACCCGGGAGGCCGCGGCGAGTCGATCGACAGCGCCGTGGATGCCGGCACCAACGTCACCGACGAACGTCTCCCGGCCCGCGCTGCCGAAATAAGTCCAACGCCATTGCGAGGAGGCGTCGCCGGCGTCCTGCCCGATCAAAGCCACGTCGGCACCCAGACCGCGGGCCGCGGCGAGCACACTCGCCGCCTCCATCGAGCCATCGAGACCCGCCGACTGCGCCGAAGAAAGCACTACCGGCAAGCCACGCTGCGCAGCGGCGTCCTCGAGCGCACGACGGACGGCCGCCTGATCGGAACCTGCGGGCGGCTGCGCGATGACCACCAGCGCAACGGGCCGCTCCCGTGGCCAGGGCGTCCGCCCCGCCGCCTGTACGGCACGCTCCAACGCTGCGGTATCGAATGTGACCTGGGTGCCGCCGCCACCGGGCAGCGGCCGGAAGATCTGCACATAGCGGCGCGCGTCCGCGATCAGGCCCGCGAAGGCCGGATCGTGCTCGGCATCGCGCCGGCCGGTGACGCGCACCAGCGCAACCCGCATCGCCTCCTGGAAGGCCGCGTTCTGCTCGGTGAGCGGGACACTGACTTCGCCGGTTCGCACCTGCTGAGCCGCCTCGACGCGGCTGCCCGCAGCAGCCAGGAACGCCAGACACAGCAGCAGCACGGCCGACCCCAGCAGCGTGGACCCCGCCCGCGGCGACCCGCCGGTCGCCGGCCGCGACACCCGCTCCCACCGGAAGCGGGGGCGGCTCATGGGGTTCGGAAAGATGTTGGCGGAATTCTGCATGGCGGCTGCGGTATGCGTGCGACGGCGCGCCGACCGTTGCGCATCAGAAGCCGCCCGTCGCCGTCATTTCGTACAATACCATAGTGCGGCTCCCGACCCGGCGGCCCTCCATTACCCGCGGAATACTTCCATGACATCGACCCAGGGCCCTGGTCTCACCTATCGCGATGCGGGCGTCGACATCGACGCCGGCGAGGATCTGGTCACGCGCATCAAGCCGCTGGTACGGCGTGCCAGCCGACCGGAGGTGCTGGCCGGCATCGGCGGTTTCGGCGCCTTGGTCGAGCTGCCCGAAGGCCGATGGAAAAAGCCGGTGCTGGTCTCCGGCACCGACGGGGTCGGCACCAAGCTGCGCCTGGCCATCGATACCGGCCATCACGACAGCATCGGCATCGATCTGGTCGCGATGTGTGCCAACGACGTTGCGGTGCAGGGTGCGGAACCACTGTTCTTCCTCGACTACTACGCCACCGGCAGGCTCGCGGTCGACGTCGCCGAAAGCGTCATCAAGGGCATCGTCGAGGGCTGCGTCCGGGCCGGCTGCGCACTGGTCGGCGGCGAGACGGCGGAGATGCCGGGCATGTATCACGGCGGGGACTACGACCTTGCGGGATTCTGTGTCGGCGTGGTCGAGAAGGATGCCATCATCGACGGCCGCGGCATCCGCCCGGGCGATGTCGTGCTCGGCCTCGCCTCCTCCGGTCCGCACTCCAACGGCTATTCACTGATCCGCCGCGTGCTGCAGGAGGCCGGTGTCGGCACCGGCGCCGATACCCTGGTCGCGGGGCAATCGCTGCTGGCGCGGTTGATGGCGCCGACCCGGATCTACGTCAAATCGATGCTCGCGCTGGCGCGGGCGCTGCCGGTGCGCGGCTTCGCCCACATCACCGGCGGCGGCCTCACCGACAACATCCCGCGCGTGCTGCCCGAGGGCCTCGAGGTCGAACTGCAGCGCGCCGCCTGGGCACGCGATCCGGCATTCGACTGGCTGCAGCAGGCGGGTCGGATTGCCGACGACGAGATGTATCGCACCTTCAACTGCGGCATCGGCATGGTGGCGATCGTGCCGCCGGAATGCGAGCAGCAGGCCCTCGACCTGCTCACGGCCCAGGGCGAGACCGCGACGCGGATCGGCAGCGTGCGGGCGGGCACGGCCGGCGTGATCATCCGGTGACGGACAGCGCAGCGCTGCGACTGGTCATCCTGATCTCCGGCCGTGGCAGCAACATGGCCGCCATCGCCCAGGCCTGCGCGAGCGGTCGGATCGCTGCCCGGGTCACGCGGGTCATCGCCGACCGCGGCGATGCCGCGGGCCTCGCACTCGCACGGCAGCTCGGCATCGAAGCGCTCGCCGTGCCCCGCCAGGGGTTCGCGGACCGCGACGCCTTCGAGACCGAACTGCGCCGCCAGATCGACCAGGCCGCACCGGATCTGGTGGTGCTGGCCGGCTTCATGCGGGTGCTCGGACCCGAGTTCGTCGCAGCCTATGCGGGCCGTCTGCTGAACATCCATCCTTCGCTGCTGCCGCGCCACAAGGGACTCGGCACCCACCAGAAAGTGCTGGATGCCGGGGAGCGCGAGCATGGCGCCAGCGTCCATTTCGTCACGGCGGAACTCGACGGCGGTCCGGTGGTGTTGCAGGCGCGGGTGCCGGTACGGACGGGAGACGACGTCGAGCGGCTTTCAGCCCGGGTTCAGCGTTGCGAGCACATCATCTACCCGCAGGTGGTCGAATGGTTTGCGAGCGGCCGGCTGCGCTGCGGCAGCGCCGGGATCGAACTCGATGGCCAACCGCTCGCCGCACCACTCGTGGAGGACTTCGATGGCCTCTGTTCGTGACCGGTCTTCCGCCCCCGCGCTGGTCTCGCTCGCGGCCCTGACTCTGCTGTCGGCGATGGCGACGCCCGCCGGCCGCGCCATGCAGCACGGCGGCGAGGCCGGCCGCGCCGCGCAGGACCTGCTGCAGCCGTTTCGTGCCGAGTTCGTGCTCGAATGGAAAGGCATGAATGCCGCGAGCGCGTCGCTGGAACTGACCCGCCAGTCCGCCGGGCAGTACACCTACACCTCGCGCAACAATGCCCGCGGCGTGTTTCGCGCCCTGCTGTCCGGCGAGCTGGTGCAGATCAGCCGCTTGCAGCTCGAGGCCGGCCACGTGCGACCACTGAGCTACCGCGGTGAAGACGGCTCACCGGACGAGCGTCGCGACGTCAGCCTCGACTTCGACTGGCAGCGGCAGCGCGTCACCGGCACCGCGGAGCAGCGCGCCGTGGACCTCGCGCTGCAACCGGGCATGCAGGACATCATGTCGGTGCAGATCGCCTTGATGGCTGAACTGCAGCAGGGCCGGAGCCCGGGCGGCTATGTGGTGATCGACAAGGACCACGCCAAGGACTACGTCTACGCGGCCGAAGGCCGCGCGCAGATCCAGACCGCAATCGGGCCGCTCGATACGGTGATCTGGACCAGCCACCGGCCGGGCTCGGATCGCGTGATCCGCGTCTGGTATGCGCCCTCGCTCGGCCATGCGCCGGTCAAGGCCGAACGCCGCCGCGGCAACCGGCTCGAGTGGTCGATGCGGCTGGTGTCGCTGTGGCGCTGATCCGGCGCAAGCGCCGACTGGCCTATCGACCACCCGGCGCTGCCGGCGCCGCGCGGCCGACGGGCGTCAGGTCTTCGGCAGGGTGACGCCTTGCTGGCCCTGGTACTTGCCGCCACGATCGCGATAGGAGGTCGCGCAAACCTCGTCGCTCTCGAAGAACAGCATCTGCGCCACGCCCTCGTGCGCATAGATCTTGGCCGGCAGCGGCGTGGTGTTGGAAAACTCCAGCGTCACATGCCCTTCCCACTCCGGCTCGAGCGGCGTGACGTTGACGATGATCCCGCAGCGCGCATAGGTCGATTTGCCGAGGCAGACTGTCAGCACACTGCGGGGAATGCGGAAATATTCCACCGTGCGTGCCAGCGCGAACGAGTTCGGCGGGATGATGCAGACGTCCGCCTGGACGTCGACGAAGCTCTTTTCGTCGAACTGCTTGGGGTCGACGATGGTCGAGTTGATGTTGGTGAAGATCTTGAATTCGTTCGCACAGCGTACGTCGTAGCCGTAGCTCGAGGTGCCGTACGAAATGATCTTGCGGCCCTCGACCTCGCGCACCTGCGATGGCGCGAACGGCTCGATCATGCCCTGCGCCGACATCCGGCGGATCCAGTGGTCGGACTTGATGCTCATGATTCCTCGATCACGATCTTCGGAAACAGCGCGCTGCGATCGCGTGCACGGCGGGCCAGCTCGCCCGCGGTGCGGCGGGCCATGTCGAGATAGGCTGCGGCCCGCGGCGTACCGGCCGCGCTGACCACCGTTGGGCGCCCGCCGTCGGCTTCCTCGCGGATATGCGCATCGAGCGGCAGCTCGCCGAGCAGTTGCACGCCGTACTGCGCCGCCATCCGCGCGCCACCGCCCTGGCCGAACACGTGTTCGGCGTGACCGCAGTTCGAGCAGACATGCAGGCTCATGTTTTCAACGATGCCCAGCACCGGCACGTTGACCTTCTCAAACATCTTCAGCCCCTTGCGGGCATCGGCGAGCGCGATGTCCTGCGGCGTGGTGACGATCACTGCGCCGGCCACCGGGACGCGCTGCGAGAGCGTCAGCTGGATGTCGCCCGTGCCGGGCGGCATGTCGACGACCAGGTAGTCGAGCTCGCCCCAGAGCGTATCGCCCAGCAACTGGTTCAGCGCCGAGGTCACCATGGGCCCACGCCAGACCATGGGCTGCTCCGCATCGACCAGGAAGCCGATCGACATCGCCACCAGACCGTAGGCCGGCATCGGCTGCAGCTTCTTGCCGTCGACCGACACGGGACGCTGTCCAGCGAGACCCAACATCAGCGGCTGGCTCGGCCCGTAGATGTCGGCATCGAGGATGCCGACCCGGGCCCCCTGCGCGGCCCAGGCCAGCGCGAGATTGACGGCCACCGTGGACTTGCCGACCCCGCCCTTGCCGGAGGCTACCGCCACCACATTGCGGATACCGGACAGGGGGCTGAGCCCGCGCTGCACGGCATGTGCCGCAATCCGGGAGCGCAGCCCGACCGTCACCGGCAGGTCGTGGCCGGCCGCGGCCAGATGGGCCTGCAGCGCCGGCGCGAGCTGCGACTCGTAGCCGACTACCGGATAGCCGAGCTCGAGTTCGACGTGCAGCCCCGTCGCGCGGCGCTCGACGCCGAGCAGCGCACCGGCCTCGCCCAGGGACTGTCGCAAATTGGGGTCGACGTAACTGGAAACTAGGGCCGACAAGGCTGCCGGCTCGGCATCGACAGGCATGTTGGGGGGGCTGCAGCCAACGGGGTGCCGATTCTAGCCCAGCGCCGCCTGCTCTGGGTCGCCGCGACGACAGTCGCGAGCCTGCGCTCCAGGTAGGCGGCTGCGACAGGGTCGCCGCAACGGATCACTGTGGCATACTCATGGGCTGCAATTGGGTCGCGGTGCGGGGGACTGGGGCAAGACCGGATGGGATTTTTTTCGAACCTCAGAGCTGACCGCATCATTACCGAGGTGCGGGGTACGGCCGATCCCACCAGCCCCGCAACGCGCAAGGCGATTGCGCGGCTTCGCGATATCGGGGAGAGCGCGATCTACCCGATCCTCGCGGCGTTGCCGGACGCCAGCAAGGAGGCCACCGCGGCGTTCGTCGACGCGCTCAGCGAAATACTCAACCAGAAGAATTTCCCGACCTTCGTCCAGGCGATGATCGAGGGCAGCCCGCGGGTCGTCGCCGGCCTCAAGCTTGCGATGCAGCGCTCGCGTGCCTATCCGCCGCATCTGCTGCTGGACGTACTGGGCAAGCCCGATGTGCCGAAGTCGCCGGTGTTGGACGTAATCGTCGCCCAGCGGGACCGTTTCAGCGTCCGCGAGCTGCTGACCGGGGCCCACAACCAGCAGCCCAACGAGAAAGCGGCGCTATTCCGGGTGATTTCCGACATCGCGACACCCGCCGCCGTGCCGGAGCTGATCGGTCGCCTGCAAAGCAAGGACCAGATCGCCCGTCTGCACCTGATCAATACCCTCGGTCGATTCAATCTGCCGGAAGTGCGTACGGCACTGCAGGCGCAGCTCAAGGATCCGAGCAAGCAGATCCGTTCGGCGGCGCTCGCGGCGCTGGGCCGGATGGACGGCCCGATCGACGTCAGTCAGGTGGTGCCACTGCTGCGCGACGTGGAAATCGACGTCCAGAACAAGGCGATCGATGTCGTGGTCAAGGCCAACGACCCGGAGACGATCAAGCTGCTGATCGAGGTCATGAAGGACCCCGAAGAGAGCGCCCGCCGGGCCGCGGTCGAGGTGCTGAACGAGATCGGCGACGCCAAGTCCGTCAAGTTCCTGCTCGAAGCGATTGTCGACTCGGACTGGTGGGTGCGCAGCCGGGCCGCGGACGCGCTCGGCAAGATCGGCGGTCCGAAAGTCGTCGAGGCCGTGCTGCAGCTGATCAAGGATCCGAACGAAGACATCCGCCGCGCCGCAATCGAGATCCTGAACCAGACCAAGGACGAGCGCGCCGTCGATCAGCTGCTCGATGCGACCCGCGATCGCGACTGGTGGGTCAGCGAGCGCGCCGTCGATGCGCTGGCCGAAATCGGCAGCCGCAAGGCTGTACCGCGCCTGATCGAGATGCTGCAGACCGGCCCGGCCAAAGCGCTGCCGATCGTGGTGCGCGCGCTCGGCAAGCTCGGCGACAACCGGACGATCGATCCGATCCTGGCCGTGATGCAGGCGCACCCGGACAAGGAGATCCAGGTGGAGGCGGTGCATGCGCTCGCCCGCCTGGCCGACGACCGCCGGGCCGAGCACATCCGCATCCAGATCGAGTCGCAGGCCGGCGCCAACACCGATCCGACGATCGCGCGGGCTGTCAGCGGCGCGCTCGAGGAACTGCAGAAACGCTTCTCGGCCGAAGCGACCGACCCGGCCGAACGCAACGGCAGCCAGTCCGTCGGCCGCGAACTGCCGCGTCCGCCCGAACCGGCCCGTACGGTGCTGCGGCCCGACGAGGAGGTCGAGCGCCAGGTACGGACGGCCGAGGCTTCGGTCACCCCGCGGCTGGACATCTCGACTCTCAAGCCCGGCGACCTGATCGAGGGCCGTTACAAGTACATCCAGCGCATCGGCAAGGGCGCGTTCGGCACCGTGCTGCTGATGGAGGATACGGTCGTCGACGACCGGCTGATCCTCAAGTTCCTGAACCCGAACGTGTCGCAGGACGAAGAGATGATGAAGCGCTTCGTCCACGAATTGCGCTACTCGCGCAAGATCACCCACCACAACGTCATCCGCATCTACGACTTCCTGTACATCCAGGGCAATTACGCCATCTCGATGGAGTATTTCCCCTCGCACACACTCGGTCAGGAAATCGTCGGCGAGAGGCCGATGGACCTGAAGCGCGCGGTCGGCTTCGGCATCGACATCTGCGTCGGTATGGCGGTCGCGCACCGGGTCGGCATCGTGCATCGCGACCTGAAACCGGCCAACGTGTTGATCAACGACGAGAGCCTGCTGAAGATCGTCGACTTCGGTGTCGCGGCCGCGCAGCGCGAAGGCGACACCCAGCTGACCAAGACCGGCTACGTGATCGGCTCGCCGAAGTACATGGCACCGGAACAGATCCTCGGCAAGAAAGTCGACCAGCGGGCCGACATCTACGCGACCGGGGTGATCCTCTACGAGATGCTCACTGGCGTACCGCCGTACGCACGCGGCGATCACATGGCCGTGATGTACCAGCACGTCCAGGGCAAGGCGCGCAAGCCGATCGAGGTCAACCCCGCCCTGCCCCAGGCGCTCTCCGACCTGGTCTCCAAGGCCATGGCCGTTGACAAGGCGGCCCGTCACCAGACGATGGACGAGCTGCGCGAGGCGCTGGAGAAGTTCCGGTAGCCTGGCCGCCAAGCCAGGTTGCACCGCGCCATGACTTGAGTCAGATTGCCGCCAGCCCATGCCCCCGGACAACCCGGCGGGCAGGCCGTTGCCTGAGTCGCCACCACAGTCGGAGCAACCCGATTTGGCCCGTATCGACGCCTTCCTCAAACTCGGCATGCAGCAGGGCTGCTCCGACGTGCATCTCGCCGTGGGGGTGCCGCCGATGCTGCGGATGAACGGCGACCTGCTGCCGATCAAGTTCCGCGACCTGCGCGAGGCCGAGCTTGAAAGCTACCTGACCGAGATCCTCTCGCAGAAGCAGGGCGACTATTTCGCCTCGGGCCGCGACCTCGACTTCTCCTATGTCAGCGCCGAAGGTGGCCGCTTCCGCGTCAACCTGTTCCGCAAGGAAACCGGCATCGGCGCGACCTTCCGCGCGATCCCGACCGCGATTCCCTCACTGGAATCGCTGCACTTGCCGCCGATCGTCCGCAAACTCTGCGACTACCATCAGGGCATGGTGCTGGTGACCGGCTCGACCGGCACCGGCAAATCGACCACGCTGGCCGCAATGATCGACCTGCTCAACAGCACGCGGAAGCTGAACATCATCAGCCTCGAGGATCCGATCGAGTTCGTGCACCAGAGCAAGCAGAGCCAGGTGATCCAGCGCGAGCTCGGCACGCACATCCCGTCGTTCGCCGAAGGGGTGCGCGCGGCGATGCGCGAGGATCCCGACGTGATCCTCGTTGGCGAGCTGCGCGACGCCGAGACGATCTCGATGGCCATGACCGCCGCCGAAACCGGCCACCTGGTGCTCGGCACGCTGCACACCACCAGCGCCACCAAGACGATCGACCGCGTGATCGATGCCCTGCCGGTCGAGCAGCGCGAGCAGACCAAGAGCTTCCTGGCCTCGAGCCTGCTGGCAGTCGTGACCCAGGTGCTGGTCAAGAGCGCGGAGGGTCGCGGCCGCCGGGCCGTGCTCGAGGTCATGGTGATGACCCGTGCGATCGCCAAGCTGATCCAGACCGACCAGACCTTCCAGATCCCGAGCCAGCTGCAGACCGGCAAGGATCTCGGCTCGCAGTTGCTCGACCAGGCACTGCTGCAGGGCCTCGCCAACCGCGAGCTCGAGCCGGAGGACGCCGTGTCCTACGCCAGCGACAAGCGCCTTTTCCAGAAATACATCGCCGACACGAGCCTGCTGCCCAAACTCGAGACCGCGGCGAGCTGAGCTGCGCGGAGCACCCATGCCCCGGATCGACGAATATCTCAACCTGGTGCTCGAGCGTCGCGCCTCGGACCTGCACCTGCTCGCCGGCGACCCGCCGCGGATCCGGGTCTATGGCGACCTGACGCCGCTGCACCCGGACCCGCTGTCGGCGGATCTGGTTCGCGAGACCCTCTACGAGATCATGCCGAAGACCGCGGTACAGCGCTTCGAGCAGCATGACGGCGCCGATTTCGCCTACACCATGGGCGAACGCGGCCGCTTCCGCGTCAACATCCTGCGACACCTCAACGGCATGGGCGCGATCATGCGCTCGATCCCGTCGAAGGCCCTGTCGATGGACGACCTGCAGCTGCCGCAAGCCGTGCGCCAGCTGTCGCGCGCGGCGAACGGCCTGATCCTGGTGACCGGCAAGACCGGCTCGGGCAAGTCGACGACGCTGGCCGCGATCATCGACGACATCAACCGCCGGACCAAGGGACATATCCTGACGATCGAGGATCCGATCGAATTCATCCATCCGCGCAAGAGTTGCCTGATCAGCCAGCGCGAGGTCGGGGTGCACAGCCCGAGCTTCGCCGACGCGCTGCATTCGGCGTTGCGCGAGGATCCGGACGTGATCCTGGTCGGCGAGCTGCGCGACTACGAGACCATGAGCATCGCGGTCACGGCAGCCGAGATGGGCATCCTGGTCATGGGCACCCTGCACACCAACGGCGCCGCCCAGACCGTCGACCGCATCGTCAACGTGTTCCCGGCCGACAAACAGCCGCACGTGCGCACCATGCTCTCGACCTCGCTGCGCGGCGTGATCTCGCAGCAGCTGCTGCAGCGCGCCGACGGCAACGGCCGCGTCGCCGCGCTCGAGATCCTGATCAACACCTCGGCGGTCGCCAACCTGATCCGCCAGGGCAAGCTCGACCAGCTCGAGACCACGATGCAGTCCGGCGGCGCCTTCGGCATGCGCACCATGGACAGCGCCATCCAGGCGCTGCTCGATGCCGGGCAGATCACCGGTCAGGAAGCCTTCAAGAAAGCCATCAACAAGGCGAAATTCGAGGCGGTCCGCAACAACTGAACGTCCGCCACCGGTGATTCGGGACCGGGTAAACTTGGCGGATGCCCCGCAAAATCCTCGTTACCAGCGCCCTGCCTTACGCCAACGGGCCCCTGCATCTCGGCCACCTCATCGAGGCCGTCCAGACCGACATCTGGGTCCGCTACCAGAAGATGCGCGGCCACGACTGCCTGTACGTCTGTGCCGAGGACGCCCACGGCACGCCGATCATGATCAAGGCGAAAGCCGAAGGCATCACGCCCGAAGCACTGATCACCCGGACGGCCGCCGAGCATCTCGCCGACTATCAGGGCTTCCTGATCGGCCACGACCATTTCCATTCGACGCACACGCCGGAAACGCAGTACTTCACCGACCTGCTGTACGCACGCCTGCGGGACGCCGGCTACATGACCCGCCGCTCGGTGCGGCAGGCCTACGACGAGCAGGCCGCGATGTTCCTGCCGGATCGCTTCGTCCGCGGCACCTGTCCGCGCTGCAAGGCGCCCGACCAGTACGGCGACAGCTGCGAGGCCTGTGGTGCCACCTACGTGCCCGCCGACCTCATCGATCCGGTCTCGACGGTCAGCGGCACACGCCCGGTGTGGCGCGACTCCGAGCACATCTTCTTCGCTCTCGGCCGTTTCGAGCCGATGCTGCGCGAGTGGCTCGCCAGCGGCTCACTGCAGCCGGCCGTGCAGGCCAAGCTCGCCGAGTGGTTCGAGGCCGGTCTGCAGGACTGGGACATCTCGCGGGACGCCCCGTATTTCGGCTTCGAGGTGCCGGACTCGCCCGGCAAATACTTCTACGTCTGGTTCGATGCGCCGATCGGCTATCTCGGCAGTTTCAAGGCGCTGGCAGAGCGGCGCGGCCTGGACATCGACGCCTACCTGCGCGCCGACAGCAGCGCCGAGATGTATCACTTCATCGGCAAGGACATCAGCTACTTCCATACACTGTTCTGGCCGGCGGTGCTGCACGGCGCGGGGTTGCGTCGCCCGACGGCAGTGTTCGTCCACGGCTTCCTGACCGTCGATGGCCAGAAGATGTCGAAGTCGCGCGGCTCGTTCATCACCGCGCGTCACTATCTCGAGCGTCTGCCGCCGGAGCCGCTGCGCTACTACTTCGCCGCCAAGCTCGGCCCGGGAATCGACGACATCGACCTGGCGCTCGAGGACTTCACCGCGCGCATCAACTCGGACATCGTCGGCAAGCTGGTCAACATCGCCAGCCGCTGCGCCGGCTTCATCGAGCGCGGCGGCGGGCAGCTCGCCACCGACCTGCCCGACCCGGCGTTGTATGCCGAGTTCTCCGCTGCAGCCGAGCGCATCGGCGCAGCCTTCGAGGGCCGGGACTACTCGACCGCGATCCGCGACATCATGCAGCTGGCCGACAAGGCCAACCAGTACGTCGACCAGCACAAGCCCTGGGCGCTCGCCAAGGACCCTGCCAAAGCCGACGAAGTACGCGCGATCGCGACCCAGGGCATCAACCTGTTCCGCGTGCTGATGACCTACCTCGCGCCGGTACTGCCCGCGATGGCCGATGCTGCAGGACGCTTCCTCGGCACGCCGCTGGAGCGCTGGGAGGACGTGCAGAACCCGCTGCTCGGCAGCGCCCTGGCGCGCTACGAGCCGCTGGCGACCCGCCTCGACCCAAAGATCGTCGCGACCCTGATCGCCGCCCCTGCAGACGCAGCGCCTGCCGCGAAGGCGGCGGCAGCAACCACCGCCCGCCGTGCAGCCGGCGGCAACGTCACCGCTGCCGCAGCGTCGGCCGGAGGCGCAGCCAAGGCCGGGGCAGGTGCCCCCGCCGCGACGCCCGCTGCTGCCGCGGCGTCGATCGGCATCGACGATTTCGCCAGGCTCGACCTGCGGGTCGCGCAAGTCGTGGCGGCCACGGCGGTCGAGGGTTCCGACAAGCTGCTGCGTCTCACGCTCGATCTCGGCGGCGAGCAGCGCAACGTCTTCTCCGGCATCCGTTCGGCCTATCGCCCGGAGGATCTGGTCGGACGTCACGTGGTGATGATCGCCAATCTCGCACCACGCAAGATGCGCTTCGGTATCTCCGAGGGCATGGTGCTCTGCGCCAGCGGCAAGGACGATACCGGCGGGCTGTTCCTGCTGTCGGCCGATGCCGGCGTGCGGCCGGGCATGAAGGTCAGCTGAGCGGCGGAGCCGCAGCCGGCACCGCAGCCATGGCGAGCGCCACCGAAATCGACGCGCTGCTGCCGCAGACGCAGTGCACCCGCTGCGGTTATACCGGCTGCCTCCCCTACGCGCAGGCCATTGCCGCCGGTGAAGCACCGATCAATCAATGCCCCCCGGGTGGCGCGGCGACCATTGCCGCGCTGGCCCGGCTCACCGGCCTGCCCGTACTCGCGCTCGACCCAGAGCACGGCAGCGAGGAACCCGACCAGATCGCGGTGATCGACGAATCAGCCTGCATCGGCTGTGCACGCTGCCTGCCGCCTTGCCCGGTGGACGCGATCATCGGCACGAATCGGCGCATGCACACGGTGCTCGCGGCCCTGTGCACCGGCTGCGAGCTGTGCATCGCACCCTGCCCGGTGGACTGCATCCGGCTGGTACCGCGCAGCAGCTTCGAACCCGCCTCGCCCCGGCCGCCGCAGGCGGCCGACAACCGCCGGCGCTACGAGGCCCGCAACCAGCGCATCGCCGCGCGCGCCCGGCAGCGTCGCACGCTGCTCGAGACCCGCAAACGCGCGGCCGGCGACCTCCTGTCGCAGAGCCCGTCCGGCGATGCGGCCGCAAACGACACCTGCTCGTCCTGTGCGCCCCGATCCGAACCCGGCCCATGAATCCGGCCAAGCGTCTCGAAATCCTGACCCGGCTGCGCGCCGCGAATCCCGAGCCGCGCAGCGAGCTCGAGTTCTCGACGCCGTTCGAATTGCTGGTGGCCGTGATCCTGTCGGCACAGGCGACCGACAAGGGCGTCAACCTCGCCACCCGCAAGCTGTTCCCGGTGGCCAACACCCCGGCCGCGATCGCGGCGCTCGGCGTCGAAGGGCTGTCGCAATACGTGCGCAGCATCGGCCTGTACAACGCCAAGGTACGCAACATCATCGCGACCTGCCGGCTGCTGCTCGAACGACATGACGGCGAAGTGCCGCGCGAGCGGGCGGCACTCGAGGCCCTGCCGGGTGTCGGTCGCAAGACCGCCAACGTAGTCCTGAACACGGCCTTCGGCGAGCCGACCATGGCCGTCGATACGCACATTTTCCGCGTCGCGAACCGCACCCGCTTCGCGCCGGGCCGCACGCCGCTGGCGGTCGAGCGCGCCCTGCTCAAGTTCACGCCGGCGGAGTTCCTGCTGCATGCCCATCACTGGTTGCTGCTGCACGGCCGCTACGTCTGCAAGGCGCGCCGGCCGGAATGCTGGCGCTGCCTGATCGCCGACCTCTGCGAGTACCCGCGCAAGACACCGGAGCCGGACTGATGCCGATATTCGCCCAGCAATCGCGCGCCGCGCTGCGCCAGACCTATCTCGATGCCTGGCGGCGTCGCTGCAGCGGCGCCGTGCTCTCGGCGCTCGATGCACAGATCGCCACGGTGATCGGCGAACATCCGGAGTATCACGCCTGGCTCGAAAACGATGCGGCGCTGCTTGCCGAAGAGTTCGACCCGGCGGAGGGCCGCGGCAATCCGTTCCTGCATCTCGGCATGCATCTGGCGATCCGCGAGCAGATCGCGACCGACCGGCCGGGCGGCATCCAGGCCGTGCACGCCGCGCTGGCGCAGCGCCATGGCAGCGCGCTCGAAGCGGAGCACCGGATGATGGAAGCGCTCGGCGAAACACTGTGGGAGGCACAGCGCGCCGGTTTGGCGCCCGACGAACAGGCCTATCTGCGGCGTCTGCAGCGGCTGCGCTGAGCGCTTGCGCTGGCTGGAGCACGCGCCCCAGCCAAGCCCTGCGGCCCGGACCGGCAGCGGCCGGAGTTCTCAGCGCTTCTCTTCAGCCCTTGTCTTCAGCCTTTCTTGGGCTTCGGCATGTAGAGATCGGTCAGCGTGCCTTCGAAAGCCTCGGCCGAAAAAGCGATCGTTTCGGACAAGGTCGGATGCGGATGCACGGTCAGACCGATATCGGCGGCGTCGGCACCCATTTCGATCGCCAGCGCGATCTCGGCGACCAGTTCACCGGCATTCGGTCCGACCAGTCCGCCGCCGAGCACGCGATGGGTCACCGGATCGAACAGCAGCTTGGTGAAACCCTCGTCGCGGCCCTGCGCCAGAGAACGTCCGCTGGCAACCCAGGGGAACATGCCTTTGCGACAGGCGATGCCCTTGGCCGCCGCTTCGGCCTCGGTCAGGCCCACCCAGGCGACTTCCGGATCGGTGTAGGCCACCGACGGGATCACCCGCGCGTCGAAGAAGCTCTTCTGCCCTGCGGCAACCTCGGCCGCGACCTTGCCTTCATGGGTCGCCTTGTGGGCCAGCATCGGCTGACCGACGATGTCGCCAATGGCGAAAATACCCGGCACGCCGGTGCGCATCTGTTTATCGACCGCAATGAAACCGCGCGCATCCACGGGCAGCCCGGCGGCTTCGGCACCGATGGCACGACCATTCGGCACGCGCCCGACCGCGACCAGCACCTTGTCGTAGAGCTGCGGCGCCAGTGCGCCTTCGCCCTCGAACGTGACCTGCAATCCTTCGTTGCGGGCTTCGACCGCAGTCACCTTGGTACCGAGCAGGATCTGCGCATAGCGTGCCCGGATCCGCTTCTCCAGCGGCCGGGCCAGGTCCGGGTCGCAGCCCGGCATCAACTGTTTGGTCAGCTCGACCACGCTGACCTCGACGCCCAGCGCGTCGTAGACGCAGGCCATCTCCAGACCGATGATGCCGCCGCCGATCACCAGCAGGCGCTTCGGCAAGGACTCGAGTTCGAGCGCGCCGGTCGAATCGATGACCCGCGGATCGTCGGGCAGGAACGGCAAGCGCGCGCTCTCCGACCCGGCCGCGACGATGCACTGCTCGAAGCCGAGCTGCTGGGTGCCGGACTCACCTTCGATCACGACGACATTCGGTGCGACGAAGCGCCCGGTGCCCTGGATCACTTCCACCTTGCGTTGTTTCGCCAGCATGCGCAGGCCGTTGGTCAGCTTGCCCACCACACCGCTCTTCCAGCCGCGCAGCTTATGGAGATCGATCTGCGGCGCGCCGAAGACAATGCCGTGCGCGGCCATCGAAGCGGCTTCGTCGATCACCTTGGCCGCATGCAGCAAGGCCTTGGAGGGAATGCAGCCAACATTGAGGCAGACGCCACCGAGAGTCGGCCAGCGCTCGACCAGCACGACCGAGAGGCCAAGGTCGGCCGCGCGGAAGGCCGCCGTGTAGCCGCCGGGGCCGGCGCCCAGCACCAGCAGCTGCACCCGCCGATCGACCGGCATCGAAGGCGCCGGAGCAATCGTCGCCGCGCTGGCCGGCGCCGCAGCCGATGGTGACGGTGCAGACGGGGGCGGAGATGTCGAGGTTCCGGCCGCCGGGGCCGGGGCCGGGGCCGGGGCCGGGGCAGCATCCGGCGGTTTCGCGGCATCCGCAGCATCCGGCGAGGATGCCGCCGCGGCCGCAGCAGCACCGGCCGCTGCTTCGAGCCGCAGGATCAGGCTGCCTTTGGACACCTTGGTGCCGCGCGTGACCAGGATTTCGGCGACCCGACCCGCCGCACTCGACGGCACGTCGATCGAGGCCTTGTCGGTCTCAAGCGTAACCAGCGGCGTCTCCACTTCGACTTCGGCGCCAACCTCGACCAGCAGGTCGACGACCGGAACATCCTTGAAATTTCCAAGGTCGGGAACGATGACATCGATCAAAGCCACGATGCTGCGCCTCGGTCAGGGAACCGCTTCGAGCAGGCCACGCACATCGGCGAGCTGCGCGGCGAGATGGGTGGTGAAACGCGCGCCGAGCGCGCCATCGATCACCCGGTGGTCGTAGGACAAGGACAGCGGCAGCGTCAGACGCGGCACGAACGCGCCGTCCTGCCAGACAGGCTTGGTCGCGGAGCGCGACACACCGAGAATGGCCACCTCGGGGGCGTTGATGATCGGCGTGAACGCCGTGCCACCGATGCCACCGAGGCTGGAGACGGTGAAGCAGCCGCCCTGCATCTCGGCACCCGAGAGCTTGCCGGCACGCGCTTTCGCGGACAACTCGCCGAGCGCACGGGCAATCGCGTAGACGTCCTTGCGATCCGCATCGCGGATCACCGGCACCAGCAAGCCATTGGGCGTGTCGGCCGCAAAACCGATGTGGCAATAGCGCTTCAGCACCAGGTTCTGGCCGCTCTCGTCAAGCGAGGCGTTGAAGGTCGGGAACTCCGCCAGGGTCCGCACCACCGCACGGATGATGAAGGCCAGCGGCGTGAGTTTGATGCCCCGCTCCGTCGCCGTATCCTTGAGGCGCTTGCGCGCCTCCTCGAGGCCGGTGATATCCGCCTCGTCGAACTGCGTGACATGCGGCAGGTTGACCCAGGCGGCATGCAGGCGCGGACCGGAAATCTTCTGCACCCGGCTGAGCGGATTGACTTCGACGGGCCCGAAAGCCGCGAAATCGACCGCCGCGACGCGCGGCAAGCCGGCACCGCCGCCGCCCGCTGTGCCGCCGCCGGCGAGCAGTCGCTTGACGTGGGCCTTCACGTCCTCGTGGGAGATCCGGCCCTTGAGGCCGCTGCCTTTGACCTTCGACAGATCCACGCCGAGCTCGCGCGCGAGCCGGCGCACCGAAGGGCCGGCATGCGCCGTGGAGAAACCTGGTTCGTCGATCGGCGCGAGATCGGTACGCCCGCCCGGGATTCGCGTCGCGGCTGCAGAGCTTCCGCCGGCGGTGGCTGCCGCAACCGCCGGAGCAGCCGATGCCGCGGCTGCAGGTGCGGGAGTCTGGGTCGCTGGCGCCGCAGCGGCTGCAGGCGCAGCGACCGGCGTCGCCGCCACGGTCGCAGCAGTATCCGCCGATGCCGGTGCAGCCGCCGCGGGTGTCGCCGCTGCCGCGCCCTCCGACGCTCGCAGCGTCACGACCAGATCGCCGCTGTTGACCTTGCCGCCGCGCGCCACATGGACCGCCTCGACGACCCCGGCGGCCGACGACGGCACATCCATGGTCGCTTTCTCGGTCTCCAGCGTCACCAGCGAGGTGTCGATCTCGACCGTCTCGCCCGGCTTGACCAGCAGGTCGATGACGGTCACGTCCTTGAAGCTGCCCAGGTCGGGCACACGCACTTCGATCGCCATGATTCGTTCCGTCAGGTGTAGAGCGGGTTCGGCTTGGAGGCATCGATGCCCAGATCGGCGATCGCCTTGGCCAGGGTCTTGCGGTCGAGCTTCTTGTCGTCGACCAGCGCCTTCAGGGCCGCCAGTACAATGTAGCGATGATCGACCTCGAAGTGATGGCGTAGCGCCGCACGCGCGTCCGAGCGGCCGTAGCCATCGGTGCCCAAGGTCAAGTATTCACCCGGAACCCACTGGCGAATCTGGTCGGCCACCGTGCGCACGTAGTCGGTCGCCGCGATGAACGGACCCGCATGACCACGCAGGCACTCGGCGACGTACGGCACCCGCGCCGGCTCGCCCGGATGCAGCATGTTCCAGCGCTCGCAGTCGAGCGCCTCGCGACGCAGCTCGCTGAAACTCGGCACCGAGAACACGTCGGCGGGCACGCCGTAGTCCTTCTCGAGGATTGCGGCCGCCGCCTGCACCTCGCGCAGGATCGTGCCGGAACCGAGCAGGTTGGCGCGCACTTTGCCGCGCCCGCCGGTCGACAGCAGATACATGCCCTTGAGAATGCCCTGCTCCACGCCCTTGGGCATCGCCGGCATGGCGTAGTTCTCGTTCATCACGGTGACGTAGTAGAAAACGCTCTCGCCTTCGACGTACATCTGCCGCAGGCCGTCCTGGATGATCACCGCCAGTTCGTAGGCATAGGTCGGATCGTAGGCCCGGCAGTTCGGCACCGTGGTCGCAAGCAGCAGGCTGTGGCCGTCCTGGTGCTGCAGCCCCTCGCCGGCCAGCGTCGTACGACCAGCGGTGGCGCCCATCAGGAAGCCACGCGTGCGCAGATCACCGGCGGCCCAGAGGAAATCACCGACGCGCTGGAAGCCGAACATCGAGTAGTAGATATAGAACGGCACCATGTTGACGCCATTGTTGGCGTAGGCCGTTCCGGCGGCGATCCACGAGCAGGTGGCGCCAGCCTCGTTGATGCCCTCCTCGATGATCTGGCCTTTCTTGTCCTCGCGGTAGGACATCAGCTGGTCGGCATCCTGCGGCTGATAGAGCTGGCCCACCGAGGAGTAGATGCCGATCTGGCGGAACAACCCCTCCATGCCGAAAGTGCGTGCCTCGTCCGGCACGATCGGCACGACGTTGCGGCCGATGTTCTTGTCCTTGAGCAGCGTCGTCAGGATGCGCACGAACGCCATGGTGGTGGAGATTTCACGGCCATCGGTGCCGTCGAGCATGCTCTGGAAAGCCTCGAGCGGCGGCACCACCAGCGGCGGTGCGGCACTGCTGCGCGTCGGCAGGAAGCCGCCGAGCTGCTTGCGACGCTCACGCATGTAGTTGAGCTCGGGACTGTCGTCGGGGCGCTTGAACGGCAGTCGCGAGATCTCCTCGTCCGACACCGGGATGTTGAAGCGATCGCGGAACGCGATCAGGTCTTCGTCCGAGAGTTTCTTCTGCTGGTGGGTGATCATCTGGCCTTCGCCCGCCTTGCCCATGCCGAAGCCCTTGACGGTCTTGGCGAGGATCACGGTTGGCTGACCACGGTGCTGGCTCGCGGCCCAATAAGCGGCGTAGACCTTGCGCGCATCGTGCCCACCGCGGTTCAGGCCCCAGATCTCGTCGTCGGACATGTTGGCGACCATTTCCTTCAGCTCGGGGTACTTGCCGAAGAAATGCTCGCGCGTGTACGCGCCGCCCTTGGCTTTGAAGTTCTGGTATTCGCCGTCGACGCACTCTTCCATCGTGCGGCGCAGCAAACCGCGGCTGTCCTTGGCAAGCAAAGGATCCCAGCGTCCGCCCCAAAG
>JACKOV010000009.1 GCA_024234075.1 Nevskiaceae bacterium | reverse complement strand
GTCGGAGAGGACATGGGCCTTGCCCTGCTGGTCGCGGAACACCACGAACGGCAGGCACAGGCGCTTGACCCGCAACGGCTTCTCGGCGGTGACCTCCGAGCTTTGCGCCATTGGGTACCAGAAATTGATGTACATGCTCCAACCCCCCGAATGAACGAACGGCGACGATTATTGCGCAGGGCCTGGAGGGCCAGCGCGGCACTTTCGCCACGTCGTGGACATCGTGGTTTCTCCTTATCCGCTGGTGGTGGCGGTGGCCTCTGGCGGCCGGTGGGGCTGACCGCTGGATAGACGGGCGGTATCCTGTGGTAGAATGGCCGGCTCGACCCTGCCGGTTTCCGGTCCAGGCCCTGCTCGTCCGCGAGCGGGCGATCGGTACGGCTGTGCCTCGTCCGTTCCAGACAGATTTTTTGCCAAGCACAACGCTACGGAAGCCGCCATGCCCCGCAAGACTCCCCTCGCCGACATCCGCAACATTGGCATCATCGCCCACGTCGATGCCGGCAAGACGACGACGACCGAGCGCATCCTCTATTACACCGGTCGCAAGCACACCATCGTCGACGTGCACGACACCAAGGACCTCAAGTCCTCGACCACGACCGACTACATGGAGCAGGAGCAGAAGCGCGGCATCACCATCCAGTCCGCCGCCGTTTCCGCGTTCTGGAAGGGCAAGAAGCTCAACGTCATCGACACCCCCGGGCACGTCGACTTCACCATCGAGGTGAACCGCTCCCTGCGCGTGCTCGACGGTGCCGTGGTGGTGTTCGACGGCGTGGCGGGCGTGGAGCCGCAGTCCGAGACCAACTGGCGCCTCGCGGACAACTACAAAGTGCCGCGCATCTGCTACGTCAACAAGATGGACCGCAGCGGTGCCGGCTTCCTGCGTTGCGTGGACATGATCAAGAAGCGCCTGGGCTCGCGGCCGCTGCCGATCTATCTGCCGATCGGTTCGGAAGACAACTTCAAGGGCATGATCGACCTGGTGGCCTACAAGGCGCTGGTCTGGCAGTCGGATGACCGCGACGCCAAGTGGGACATCCTCGACGTCACGCCGGACCTGGCCGATAAGCTCGGCATCACCGTGCCCTCCGACCGTGCGATCATCGAGGCCGCGCCGAAGTTCCGCACCGAGCTGGTCGACACCGCGCTGGAGCAGGACGATGCCGCCATGGAAGCCTACCTCGAAGGCAACGAGCCTTCCGAGGAGACCCTGAAGAAGTGTCTGCGCAAGGGCACGCTGTCGAGCGCCTTCAACCTGGTGCTCTGCGGCTCCTCCTACAAGAACCGCGGCGTGCAGCAGGTGCTGGACGCAGTCGTCGACTACCTGCCTGCGCCGACCGACGTCGAAGCCATCAAGACGGTGGACATGGACGGCAACCCGGTCGGCGAGCGCAAGTGCTCGGACGACGAGCCCTTCGCCGCGTTGGCGTTCAAGGTCATCAACGACGCCTACGGCGCGCTGACCTTCTGCCGTGTCTATTCGGGTGTGCTCAGCAAGGGCATGTCGGTGCAGAACAGCACTCGCGGCAAGCGCGAGAAGATCGGCCGCATGGTGGAGATGTTCGCCAAGGAAGCCAACCCGATCGAGGAGGCCCGCGCCGGCGACATCATCGCGCTGGTCTCGCTGGCCGAAACCGATACCGGCGACACGCTCTGCGATGCCGCAGCCCCCGTGGTGCTGGAGCGCATGCGTTTCCCCGAGCCGGTGATCAGCGTCTCCGTGAAGCCCAAGAGCAAGGCCGAGCAGGAGAAGTTCACCAACGCACTGGGCAAGCTGGTCCGCGCCGATCCCTCGCTGCGCCTCGAAACCGATCGCGAGACCGGCGAGACCATCCTGCGCGGCATGGGCGAGTTGCACCTGGACGTGACGCTGGACCGCGCCCGCAGCGAGTTCAACGTCGAAGGTGTGATGGGTCAGCCGCAGGTGGCCTACCGCGAGACCATCACCAAGCCGGTCCAGGAAAACTACACCCACAAGAAGCAGACCGGCGGTTCCGGTCAGTTCGCCGAGGTGTGGATCAAGTTCGAGCCGCTGGAGCGCGGCAGCGGCTTCGTATTCGAAGACCAGACGGTCGGCGGCTCGGTGCCGAAGGAGTACGTGCCTTCGGTCGAGAAGGGCCTGCGCATGCAGATGGAAGACGGCGTGCTGGCGCGCTTCCCCACCGTGGACTTCAAGGCGACGCTGGTCGACGGCAGCTACCACGACGTCGACTCGAACGCGCTGACCTTCGAAATCGCCGCCAAGGCGGCGTTCCGCGAGGCCATGAAGAAAGCCAGCCCGATCCTGCTCGAGCCGGTGATGAAGGTCGAAGTCGTGACGCCGGGCGACTACCTGGGCGACGTGATCGGCGACATCAACCGCCGTCGCGGTCAGATCCAGGAGCAGCTGGAGCGCGGTACCAACATCGCCGTCGTGTCGGTCGTGCCGCTGTCGGAAATGTTTGGCTACATCGGCCAGCTGCGTGCGATGAGCTCCGGTCGTGCCTCGTACACCATGGAGTTTTCGCACTACGATCCGGTGCCGCGCAACGTCGCGGAGGCCGTCATCGAGGCTGCGAAGAAGCCGACTGCGGCCTGATCGCCGCGGCCGGTGGTCTGCCGCGGGCCCGGGTCATGCCGGGCCCGGCGTGCGCCGCCCGCCGTGGACTGTCGATGCCGGTCTGCAAGGCCCCCGAGAGGGGGCCTTTTCGTTTCATGCAGCCATACCGTCGTAGATCTGTGCTGCCGCCAGCAGCTTGCGGGCCCGCTCAATGTCGGACATGGGCCCGGTGTCGGGCGCCGCTGCGAGCAGCGCGGCGTGGGCCTTGATCGCCAGCACGGCGATCCCCATCGGCGAACGCGGCGCCCGCACGCCGATTGCGGAAAACGCTTCGGGGCGTTCGCGGATGAAGCGGGCGGCGGCTTGCACGGCCTGGTGTGCCTGCCGGGCATCGTCGCTCTCGTAGGTGAAACGCCAGGCGCGCACGCGCCGGTTGATCACCGCCTTGTCCGCGCCGCCGGCGTCGATGCTGGCCGCGGCAAACACCCGGCAGTCGTAATCGAGACAGGTCTGGGGGCGCTGCGCATAGATCGAACAGCGGCCGTGCTGCAGCATCGGACAGCAACCGTCGTCCCGGGCCGGCAGCGTGCGGTCACCGGGGGCGAAGCCCGGCGCTTCCACGGTCAACCCGATGGGCACCACGGCGCGTGCCGCGGTGTCGGACTGGCGGAGCTGGATCGAGTAGCCCGAGGTGCAGCAGCCGGTGCAATCGCCGCAGGGCACGTCCATGCCGGCATCGCCGGTCAGGCAGCGGCGCAGTTGCTGCAGCCAGGCGCCGAAAGGGCCGGCTTCGATGCAGTCCGTGCCGCAGTTCGTGGTGGCATTCGTCATCCGCTTATCGTACCGCCCCCGCCGGCAGGCGCGGCGTTCCGGCCTGGGCCGTGTCTGGTGCTAGGCTGCAGGTCTTCACCGGGCGATGCTGCCCGTACCACTCACCGAAGAGGGCCGCAATGTCCGCCGCGACGAATCTTGTCTTGCGCAGTTGCTCCGCTGGAGTCTGCACGCTCACATTGAACCATTCCGCAGCCCGCAATGCGCTCTCGCTGGCAATGATGCGGACCTTGCGCGAGGCGGTGGAGGCCGCGGGCGCGGATCCCGAAGTGCGGGTGATCGTATTGGCGGGCGCAGGCCCGGCGTTCTGCGCCGGCCACGATCTAAAGGAGCTGCGGGCCAACCCCGATCCGGCCTTCCTGGCGGAGTTGTTCGAATGCTGCGTGCAGCTGATGCTGTCGATCGTGCGCTGCCCGAGGCCGGTGATTGCGCGGGTGCACGGCGTCGCGACCGCCGCTGGTTGTCAGCTGGTGGCCAGCTGCGATCTGGCCGTCGCCGCGGAGGAAGCGCGCTTCGCCACGCCGGGCGTCAACATTGGCCTGTTCTGTTCGACGCCGATGGTCGCGCTGTCGCGCAACCTGACCAACAAGCACGCGATGCAGATGCTGCTAAGCGGCGATCTGCTGCCGGCTGCGGAGGCCTGGCGGATGGGACTGGTGAACCAGGTGGTACCGATGGCCGGGCTCGATGCTGCGGTCGAAGCGCTGGCCGCGAAGCTCGCGGCGCGCTCGGCCAGTGCGATCGCGATCGGCAAGCGCGCCTATTACGAACAGGCGGAGATGCCCCTGGAAGAAGCCTATCGGTATGCCGCGAAGGTCATGCAGCGCAACCTGCAGACGGCCGACGCGGCCGAGGGCATCGATGCGTTCCTCCAGAAGCGGCCGGCTTGCTGGGTCGATAACTGACGCACCGCCACCACCGCGGTCGCGAGCCGCCGCATCATGCATCGCGCTGTTGCAGCCGCGCCCACATGGCCTCGGTGCGGGCGAGCACATCGGCATCCATCGACAGCGGACGGCCCCAGACGCGACGCGTCTCGCCAGGCCATTTGTGGGTGGCATCGATGCCGAGTTTCGAGCCGAGTCCCGCGACCGGGCTCGCGAAGTCGAGATAGTCGATCGGTGTGCGGCGTACCAGCATCGTGTCGCGTGCCGGATCCACCCGGGTCGCCAGCGCCCAGACCACGTCCGACCACTGGCGTACGTCGATGTCGTCGTCGGTCACGATCACGAACTTGATGTAAAGGAACTGCCGCAGATACGACCAGACGGCCTGCATCACCTGGCGCGCATGCCCCGGATAGGCCTTGCGGATGCTGACGACTGCGATGCGGTACGAACAGGCCTCGGGCGGCAAGTAGAAATCGCGGATCTCCGGATGGCTGCGCTGCAGCATCGGCACGAACATCTCGTTCAGCGAACGCGCCAGCACCGAGGGCTCGTCGAACGGTGCGCGGCCGAGATAGCCGCCGTGGTAGAACGCGCGTTCACGCATGCACAGCCGCTCGATGGTCAGCACCGGGAACCTGGCCTGCGAGTTGTAGTAGCCGGTGTGATCGGCGAACGGGCCCTCGAGTGCCTCGTCGCCCGGCATCACGTGGCCTTCGAAGACGATTTCCGCCGTGGCCGGTGCGTCCAGCCCAACGCTGGTCCGGTAGACCTCGGAGCGCCGGCGCCGCAGGAAGCCTGCGAACTGGAACTCGGAGACCCGGTCCGGGATCGGCGCGGTCGCGGCCACCAGCAGCGCAGGGTCGGCGCCGATCGCGACTGCGACCGGGAAGGGTTCGCCGGGGCGGCTCTGCTGCCAGTCGTGATAGTCGAGCGCGCCACCGCGGTGTGCCAGCCAGCGCAGGATCACGCGGTTGCGGCCGACGATCTGCTGGCGATAGATCGCGACGTTCTGGCGCGGACGCTGCGGGCCGCGCGTGACGACGAGGCCCCAGGTGATCAGCGGTCCGGCATCCTCCGGCCAGCAGGTCCAGACCGGCAGCCGTGCGAGATCGATCTCCGCGCCCCGCAGCACGACCTGCTTCACCGGTGGCTGCTCGATGCTGCGCGGCGTCGCCCGCAGCAGCGGCAACAAGGCCGGGAGCTGCGCCAGTGCCGCGCCGGGCCGCTCCGGCCAGTGCGGCTCCTTCAGCGCGGCGAGCATCGCGCCGATCTCACGCAGCGCCGATAGGTCGGTGTGGCCGAGTGCGGCAGCGACGCGCCGCGGCGCACCGAAGAGATTGCCGAGCACCGGCATATCGTGGCCGCGCGGTTTGTCGAACCACAGCGCCGGGCCGTCGCTGCGCAGGCTGCGCTGGCAGAGTGCCGTCATCTCGAGCCGTGGATCGACCTCGAATGGCACGCGGCGCAGATCGTTGCTGCGCTCGAGCGTCTGCAGGAACTCGCGCAGGCTGGTGTGGCTCATCGCAGCGTTGCCTTGATGCAGCTCAAGCCGGTCGCAGCGCAGTCGTGGCATGAATGCAGGATTGTCCGCCGCCGGAGATGTCGATGCGCCTGCCGAGACCGTTGCCGTTGCCCGAGCCTGCCGAACTGCTGCGCCCGTTGCTGTGGGTCGCGCCGCCGTGGTTGCACGAACACGCCCTTGCGTCGATCGTCAACCGGCTGCTGCGCGGGCAGTCGATCGAAGTGCGGCTGCCGGAACTCGCCGGCAAGCGCTTCGGCCTGCGGGTCGACGAGCTGTCGCGGGTGCTGAGCTTCGAGATCACGGCGCAGGGCGGCCTGCGTCGCTCGACCTTGCCGCCGGACGTGACGTTTCACGGCAGCCTCGAGGATTTCACCGCGCTGGCGCTGCGGCGCGCCGATCCCGACGCGCTGTTTTTCCAGCGACGTCTGGCGGTGGAGGGCGAGACCGAGACGGGCCTGCATCTGAAGAACCTGATCGATGGCTGGGAGTACGACGTCGCCGCACATCTGCAGGCGGTGCTGCCGGCGAAGCTCGCGCCGTTCACGGTGGCGCTGTGGCAGCGGCTGCGGACGCTGCCCGCTCCATTCCGGCCCGTCCGTCGAGATAGCCGTCGCAGTAGCCACCCGACAGGAAGGTATCCGGCAGTCCAGGTCCGTTCCTAGCCTGGCGCGCATCGTCGAAGGCGCGCACCACGTCGAGGAAATCGCGGGATTGTGGCGACAGCCGCAGCACGTCGACGCCGGCTGTGCGCAGCCGCGGCAGATGCGGCAGCAGGTTCTGTACGGCGGCGGACTGTGTCTGGATGCCGTTCAGCGCCAGGAACGGCTGCCGTTCGCGCGAGTGCAGCGTGAGGCCGTCGGGATGCGCGCCGCAGACGAATCCGCAGTCGTCCTTCGGCCGGTTGGCGGCGCGTGCCGTGAAGCAGCGCGCCGAGAACGCCAGCGGCAGTCGGCCATAGGCGAATACCTCGATCTCGAGACCCGCGGGCCGGGTCACGGCGAGCGTGGCGAGGGTCGCGAGCGGCAGCTCGACCGGTGCGACCCAGCGCCGCGCGCCGAGCCGTGCCAGCAGGGCGAGCGTCGCCGCGTTGTAGACGTTCAGGTGCGGACCGGCGACGAACTCGCGGCCGTTCGCGCTCTCGACGGCCGCATAGTCGTTAGCCTCGAACGGTCCGCTGGCCGCATTGATCTGCCGGCCGAGCGTCGCCAGCTCGGATTCGGCCTCCAGCAGTGCCAGCGTCGTGGTCACGACCTCCTTGCCTGCCGCCGCCAGTCGTTGTGCGACCGCTGTCCAGTCCTCGCGCGTCAGCATGCGGCGCTTGCTGCAGACGACCTCGCCGACATAGACGATGTCGACCGGCGCGGTGCACAGCGATGCATAGAAATCGAGCGCTGCCGCGCGCTCCCAGAGATAGAGGATCGGTCCGACCGAGAGCTTCATCGCCGCGTCATTGCCAGGGCCGGTGGTAGGCGCCGAGGGTATGGGTGCGGCCTTCGGCGAGCCCGTCCAGCGCGGTGGTCAGATCCTGCGGCGGGCGCCAGGCCGGACCGTCGGCAAGGCAGTCGTCGAGCGCGCGGCGCAGCAGTTGCGTGACCTGCGCGACATAGGCCGGCGAGCGTTGACGGCCTTCGACCTTGAGTGCGCGCACGCCGGCGGCGATCAATCGTGGCAACACGTCCAGTGCGTTGAGACTGGTCGGCTCCTCGAGCGCGTGGAATACCGCAGAGCCGACTTCGAAGCGCCCCTTGCAGAGCGTCGGATAGCCGGCGGCCTCGCCCGGTGCGTAGCGGTCGATCAGCACGCCATTGAGCCGCGATTGACGGCCCGCGGGCGTTTCTTCCCAGCGTACGGCTTGGGCCGGCGAACAGACGCCCTGCACGTTGGGCGAGTGGCCGGTCACGTGCGAAGACAGTGCGCAGCGGCCCTCGACCATCACGCACAGGCTGCCGAAGCCGAACACTTCGATCTCGACCGCGGTCCGTGCGACCAGACGCTCGACCTGGGTGCAGGAGAGCACGCGCGGCAGCACGGCACGGCGGATGCCGAACTCGCGTCGGTAGAATTCGATCGCGCGCCAGTTGGTGGCCGAGCCCTGCACGCTCAGATGCAGTCGCAGCTCTGGATGGTGCTGCGCGGCATGCGCCATCAGGCCGGGGTCGGCGAGGATCAGCGCGTCGACACCGAGCGCGGCGGCGCGATCGACGGTCTCGCAGGCCAGTGCCCAGTTGTCCGGTCCCGGGTAGACGTTCAGCGCAGCGAACACCCGTACACCCTGGGCATGCGCATGGGCGAGGCCGGTCGCGGCTTCTTCCCAGGAGAAGTTCAGGCCCGGGAAGTTGCGCGCATTGGTGGCGCCGCGAAAGCCGATGTACACCGCGTCGGCACCGTGTTCGACGGCGGCGCGCAGTGCCGGCAGCGATCCGGCGGGGCAGACGAGCTCGAATGGTGGCGGGGTGGGAGCGGGCGGTTCTCGGGTCACCGGTCAACGGTACGCGCCGCGGCGCGTAGCCGTGTTGATGCCGATCAATCGCCGCGCGGAATCCGCCGGCGATCCGGTCGCTGCGGGCTCAGCGGGCCGCCGGGTCGACTACGGCCGCGGCCACGCCATTGGCCTGCAAGGCCCGCAGAAAACCGGCACGGTCCTGCGGCGAGACCAGGCAGACACGGCCGGCACCGTACTCGATGCGCAGTCGATCCAGCGACAGGGCCGGCGCCGACCAGGGCGAGTGCGTGCGCCGGATCGTGCGGATGTCGGCGAACGGCACAACCCAGCGAAACGGCCCGCTGAGCACCAGCAGCCGTTCGCGGCCAATCGCGTAGCGTGTGGTCGCAAGGATCCACAGCGGCAGCCCGGTACCCAGCAGCAGCAACGGCAGGCCCAGCCAGCGCAGGCCGCCGACCGGGGAGAGCAGCAGACGCACGCTGATGCCGGCGGTCACCGCACCCGAGCCGAGCAGCAAGAGGCCGAGCCAGGTGTCGATTCGGGAACGGAACACCATGAGCGATACGGATGGTTGCGGGTGTGCGCCGGTGTGAATTCGCGGTGCCGGTCGCCGGGTCCTAGGCCTTCCTGACGAATTCCGACTTCAGCTTCATGGCGCCGAAGCCGTCGATGCGGCAGTCGATGTCGTGATCGCCCTCGACCAGGCGGATGCCCTTGACCTTGGTGCCGGCCTTCAGCGTCGAGGTGGCGCCTTTGACCTTCAGGTCCTTGATGACGATGACGGTATCGCCGTCGGCCAGCGGGTTGCCGTTGCTGTCGCGGAAGCTGCGGCCTTCAGTCTCCGCGGCGGGGTCGGCGGTGGCGGCTTCCTTCGGCCACTCGTGCGCGCATTCGGCGCAGACGAAGACGAGACCGTCCTCGTAACTCATTTCCGATCGGCACTTGGGGCAGGGCGGTGGGGAGCTCATGGATTGCGGTGTAGCGTAGCAAATTCCGCCCGATTCGTTGAGCTTCCGGATCCGCCGTCGCTCGCCGGTACCGTGCGCGACGATGCGCCGGGCGGTCTACAATCGCGGTCTCCGATCCGGGACCGTCAAGCCGATGCGAGATTCACAGCGCCTGCGGAACATCCTCGGCGGTTCCGCAGGCAACTTCGTCGAATGGTTCGACTGGTTCGTCTACGCCGCCTTCGCACTGTATTTCTCACGGGCGTTTTTCCCGGACGACGATCAGACCACCCAGTTGCTGAACTCGGCCATGGTGTTCGGCGGCGGCTTCCTGGCGCGGCCGATCGGTGCCTGGTTGATGGGGCGTTATGCTGATCGGGCCGGTCGGCGGGCGGCGCTCACCGTGTCGGTCGGCATGATGTGCAGCGGCTCGTTGCTGATCGCCGTGCTGCCTGCCGGCCTCGGGGTCGCATCGACCGCGCTGCTGGTCTGTGCGCGAGTCATCCAGGGCCTGTCGATGGGTGGCGAATATGGCGCCTCCGCCACCTATCTCAGCGAAATGGCCAGCACGCGCACCCGCGGTCTGTGGTCTGGTGTCTATTACTCGACGCTGATCGCCGGGCAACTGACCGCATTGCTGCTGCTGATCCTGCTGCAGGCCACGCTCAGCGAAGCGCAGCTCTATGCCTGGGGCTGGCGGATTCCGTTCGCGATTGGCGCCGCTCTCGCACTGGTCGTGTTCTGGATACGTCGCGGTATCGACGAGACGAGCTCGCACAAGCGCGAGTCCGACGGCGCCGCCGACGAGAGTACCGGCTGGAGCCTGTTGACCCGCTACCCGAAGGAAACCGGCATCGTGCTGGTGCTCAGTGCCGGCGGCGGCATGGGCTTCTACACCTATACCGTCTACATGCAGAAGTTCCTGGTGAATACCAGCGGCTTCGACAAGGGCGTCGCGTCGCAGATCGTCACGGCGGTGCTGGTGACCATGATGCTGCTGATGCCGCCGATGGGCTGGCTGTCGGATCGAGTCGGCCGCAAGCCAGTGATGATGTTCTCCTACGGTGCCGGTGCGCTGTTCGCCGTGCCGGTGCTGTCGGCCCTGGCGACGACCACGGATCCGATGCAGGCCTTCCTGCTCTGCCTGCTGCCGGTCGTGGCGCTGACGGGTTACAGCGCCTTGAGCGGCATCCTCAAAGCCGAGCTGTTTCCAACCCGCGTCCGTGCGCTTGGGGTTGCTTTGCCGTATGCGATCTCCCAGGCATTGTTCGGCGGCAATGCCGAAACCGCTGCGCTCGGCTTCAAGAAGGCCGGCTATGAAGCGGGCTACTTCTGGCTGATCACGGCGGTGATGGCGGCCGGCTTCGTCGTCGCGGCGCTGATGCGGGACACCAAGCACCACAGCCTCATCGCGGCGGAAGACTGATGACGTCGGTCGCAGCCCGAACGGACATGCCTTGCGGCGATCCCTGCGCTACCCTAGGCGGACTGTGCGTTGTCTGCTCGTAACACCGCCGATGATCCAGCTCAACACGCCGTATCCCGCGACGGCGCATCTGCTGGGTTTCCTGCAGCAGCATGCCACGGCACTCGGTCTCGAACTGGCGCAGGCCGATGCGTCGCTGAAGCTGTTCCTGCGGCTGTTCTCGGCGTCGCAGCTCATGCAGCTGGGCGAGCTGTTGTACGCGCGGGCACGGGAAGCGGACGAGCGCGACGCTATCCCGCCCTCGGTGGCACATTTCCTGGCGCATCGCGACCGCTACGTCGGTACGGTCGAGCCGGTGATCCGCTTCCTGCAGCGGCGGGATCCGAGTCTGGCGTTTCGCATCGTCGGGCGGGCCTATCTGCCGGAAGGGCCGCGTTTCCAGCAACTGGATTCGTCAGTTGGCGAAGAAGGCGACGAGGGCAGTGCGGGCGTGGGCGATGCGCCGCTGTATGCCGCGTTCGGCGCGCTCGGCACGACCGAGCGGGCCCGATATCTCGCGAGCCTGTATGTCGACGATCTGGCCGACGTCTGGCGCGACGGCGTCGATCCGCGCTTCGAGCTGGCGCGCTACGGCGAACGGCTGGCTTCCAGTGCAGCCAGCTTCGAGCCGCTGCTCGAGGCCCTGACGGGTGAACCGACGCTGGTCGATCTGGCGCTCGACGAGATCACGCGTGAGCTGATCGCGGCCCAACGACCCGATGTGGTCGCCGTGACGGCGCCTTTCCCCGGAAACGTCTATGGCGCTTTCCGGATGGCCGGTGCGATACGCGCGCTGTCGCCGCAGACGACCCTGGTGCTGGGCGGCGGCTGGGTCAATACCGAGCTGCGTTCGTTGCGCGAGCCACGTGTCTTCGATTTTTTCGACTACGTGACCCTCGACGACGGCGAGCGGCCGCTGCTGAATCTGCTGACGCGCCTGAGCGGGCGCCCCGCGCCGCTGGTGCGTACCTACCAGCGCCGTGCTGCCGTGGTCGTCTTCGAAACCGATCCGACGCAGCACGACATCCCGCAACGCGATGCGGGGGTTCCGACCTACGACGGCCTGCCGCTGGCCGACTACGTGTCGCTGCTCGAGATGCTGAATCCGATGCATCGCTTCTGGTCGGATGGCCGCTGGAACAAGCTGATGCTCGCCCATGGCTGCTACTGGAAGAAATGCTCGTTCTGCGACGTTTCGCTCGATTACATCGGCCGCTACGACCGGCCAGCCACGGATCTCGTGATGCAGCGAATCCGGGCGCTGATCGCCGAGACCGGCGAAACGGGTTTCCACCTCGTCGATGAGGCCGCGCCGCCGGAGGCCATGAACGCGCTGGCCAAACGTCTGATCGCCGAGCGGCTGAGCATCACCTGGTGGGGCAATATCCGTTTCGAGAAGACGTTCACGCCGGTACTTTGCCGGCGGCTCGCCGAGGCGGGCTGTGTCGCCGTCAGCGGCGGGCTCGAGGTGGCGTCGGACCGCCTGCTGAAGCTGATGCAGAAGGGGGTCACGGTCGAGCAGGTCGCGCGGGTCACCCGGGCCTTCACCGACGCCGGGATCATGGTTCATGCGTACCTGATGTACGGCTTTCCGACAGAGACGGCGCAGGAGACCATCGACGCTCTCGAGCGGGTGCGCCAGTTGTTCGCGGCCGGATGCATCCAGTCGGCCTACTGGCATCGCTTCACCGCGACCGCGCATTCGCCGATCGGCCTCGATCCAGGCAGGTATGGCATCACACTGCGGCCGCCGCCGCAGATCGAGTTTGCGCACAACGATCTGGCCTTCGATGATCCGGTCGGCACCGATCACGATTTCTTCGGCGTTGGGCTGCGCAAGGCGCTCTACAACAACATGCATGGAGTCGGCCTGGACATGGATGTGCGCGAATGGTTCGAACCTGCGGCGATCGCAGTGCCTGCCGCTACCGTGCCGCCCGATCTGATCGAGAGCTATCTGTCCTGAGCGAGGTTTGCGGGCTGTCGTGCTGATCGCGTTCAACAAACCCTACGGCGTGATCTGCAAGTTCAGCCCGCAGCCGGGCAAGCCGACGCTGGCCGATCACATCGAGGTGCCGCGCGTCTATCCGGCCGGCCGTCTCGACACCGACAGCGAGGGGCTGCTGCTGTTGACCGACGTCGGCTCGCTGCAGGCACGCATCGCCAATCCGCGCCATGATCTGGCCAAGGTCTACTGGGCGCAGGTCGAGGGCCTGCCGACCGAGGAGGCGCTGGCGACGCTGCGGTGCGGCGTCGATCTCGGCGATTTCACGACCCGTCCTGCCGGTGCGCGACTGATCGACGAGCCGGCGAATCTATGGCCGCGCGATCCACCGATCCGCTATCGCGCCAATATTCCGACGAGCTGGCTGGAGTTGACGCTGCGCGAGGGCAAGAACCGCCAGGTGCGGCGGATGACGGCGCGCGCCGGCTATCCGACGCTGCGCCTGGTGCGCGCGGCGATTGGCGAGGTCAGTCTCGCGGGACTTGGGCTCGCGCCCGGCGCGTGGCGCCGCATCGATCCTGCAGCGCCCTGGGGACGGGGAGTACAGTGATGGGGAACCTGGGTATCGAGGATGCGATCCGCGGGCTCTGCCTGGCACTGCCGGACGTGGAGGCATTCGTCTCGCACGGCATGCCGACCTTCCGGCGACGCAAGGGCAAGGTGTTCGCGAATCTCGCGCTGAATCACCATGGCGACGGCCGGATCGCGCTGTGGCTCAACACGCCGCCGGCCATGCAGTCGGAGTATGTCGACGAGTTGCCGCGGCATTTCTTCGTGCCGCAATACGCCGGGCCGGGCGGGTGGCTGGGCGTGCGACTCGATACCGGGCTGGCATGGAAACGGGTCTGTGAGCTGGTACGGATCGCTTACGAGCACACCACCAAGCTGGCGGGGGCGCCGCTCGCCACGCCGGTAGTGCCGCGACCGGCCCGCAGGCCGACGCTCGCGGAAGTGGATCCGATGTTCGCGCCGGTGGCGCAGCGGGCCGTCAAGGCGCTGCGTGAGCTGTGTCTGGCCTGGCCCGATACCTCGGAAGGCCTGCAGTTCGGCAAGCCGGTGTGGCGGGCCGGCAAGAAGGTGTTCGCGCAGTGCTATGCCTACCGGGACGTGCCGGTGCAGGCGGCGTTCTGGGTCGGCGTGGACCGGCAGGGATTGATGACCATGAATCCGCGCTTCTCGATTCCACCGTATCTCGGCAGCTGTGGCTGGATCGCGGTCGACATGGCCGGCGGCTTCGATCGCGACGAGCTGTGTGCGCTCGCGCTCGAGAGCTATCGGCACTATGCGTCGAAGCGGATGCTTGCTGCGCTGCTGGATCGGTCGTCGTGAATCTTGTCTCGTGTCGTCGTTCCAAGGAGTCAACATGTCGCCTCGATCGATAACCCTCGTCCTGACCTGTCTGGGTTTGCTGTTCGCCATGCCGATGGTGCGCGCCGATGCTCTCGAGGAGCGGAGTGCGGCGGCGGAAGCGATCCGGCAGTCTGCCCGGGACTGGACGACCTACTACGAAGCGGGTGACTATGATGCAGTCGCCGAGCTCTACACCGTGGATACCCTCGTGATGCCGCGCAACAGCCGGCCGATGGTGGGACGCGAGCAGGTGCGCAGCTCGTTGCGCAAGCTTGCCGGCGGGCGCAAGGTCACGGCCGAGTTCACCGAAAAGGAACTGGTCGTGGCCGGCGACATCGGCTGGGTCGTCAGCGACTTCAGGATCACCTACACGTCGGCAGACCCGGCGGTCGCGCCGCGGGTCGATTACGGCCACGCGCTGCTGATCTACCGCAAGGATCCCGATGGGAGGTGGCGCATTCATCGCGACATCGATACGCCGGCGCCGGCACCGACGCCCGAAGCGTCGGCCGCGCCATAGGGCCCAGACCCGCAAGGGTCAAGCCGACAAGGTTCAAGAGCCTAAGGTTCAGACGTGCAGCGCACCTGGATCAGAGCAGCGCCCCTGAAGCACCCTGGGCAACGGCGGCAGGCTCCTGGCGCAGCGGTTCGTGGCCCGCCGGCGGCAGCAGCTTGTACATGACCGGCGTCACGAGCCGCGCGAGGAAGGTCGAGGTGATCAGGCCGCCGATGATCACCCAGGCCATCGGCGAGTAGAGCCCGGTGTTCTGCAGCGCAAGCGGCAGCAGGCCGCCGATGGCGGTGGCCGAGGTCAGCAGGATCGGCAGGAAACGGATCTCGCCGGCCTGCTCGATGGCTTCGTCCAGCGACACGCCCTGCTCGCGCAGCTGGTTGGTGAAGTCGACCAGCAGGATCGAGTTCTTGATCTCGATGCCGATCAGCGCGATGAAGCCGATGCTGGCCGTGAACGAGATGTCGTTGCCGGTGACCAGCAGCATCAGCAGGCCGCCGAAAATGCCCAGCGGCACGACCGTCAGCACGATCAGCGTCGAGCGGAAGCTGCCGAACTCCAGCACCAGGATCGCGAAGATGCCGAAGATCGCCACGATGATCGCGGTGCCGATGCCGCCGAAAGCCTCTGCGCCGGCCTCGGCGTCGCCGCCGAGCACGTAGCGGTAGCCGCGCGGCCAGCTCATCTGCTCGAGCTGGCCGACGACCGCGGCGGTTACCCGGGCGGTGTTCCAGCCGCGCTCGACCTGCGAGTTGATGGTGACGGCCCGCTCGCGGTCATAGCGGGAGATCTGCACGGGTGCCTGCTCGAACTGCAGGGTGGCGAGTTGCGACAGCGGCAGTGATGCGCCGGTCAGCGTCGGAATACGGGCCAGCTCGAGGGTCTCGAGGTCGGCGCGAGCAGCTACCGGGGTACGGACGACGATCGAATACTGCTCGCCGCTGTCGTCCTGGTACTTGCCGGCCTCGACACCCGAGACGGCCAGGCGCACGGCGCGGTCGAACTCGACCGTGGGCACGCCGAGCAAGGCGGCCTTCTGGCTGTCGATGCCGAGCCGCAGGTTGGTGCGGGCGATACGCAGCGGGTTCTTGACGTCGCGGGTACCCGGCGTGGCGTCGACCAGACGTTCGACCTGCCGCGACAGGCGATCGAGCATCTGCAGATCGGGACCGACGACGCGGACCGCGATTGGTGCCGTGATCGGCGGGCCGTTGACGAACTCCTTGACGGTGATTCTTGCGGCCGGATACCGGTCGAGCTGGCTGCGCAGTTCGTCGAGGCGCTGCGGCGTGCGGCGGGTGTCGTAGTCCTTGAGGATCGCGAATACCTCGGCGTAGTTCGGCGATTCGTTGCGCATCAGCTGGTTGTAGTAGATCAGCGGATTGCCATGGCCGAGGTTGGCGAACCAGCTCTTGACCTCGGGCATGGTGGCGAGTCGGTCCTCGACGAAGCGCAGTGCGCGATCGGTTTCGGCCAGGCTGGTGCCGTCCGGGGCTTCGATCTGTATCAGGAACTGCGGCGTATCCGCCTTGGGGAACAGGCTCGAGCCGATCAGCAATACCAGCGCGAACGACAGCAGCAGCGTCCCGCCGATCGCGGTGATCACGGTGGCTTTGGGTCGGGCCAGGCAGTAGTGCAGCGCCGGGCGATAGTAGCGGTGGATCGCTCCCATCACCCGTTGCAGGAAGCGGTTGCCGTGCGGGTCGCCCTGCTGGTCGAGCAGGCGGCTGGCGAGGAAGGGAATGATGAACAGCGCGATCAGCAGCGAACCGATGATGGTCGCGACCACCGCGGTCGGCAGCACGCGGATGAACTTGCCGGCATTGCCCGGCAGCACGATCAGCGGCAGGAAGGCGAATATCAGGGTTGCCGTGCAGCCGAGGATCGCGACGCAGATCTGCCGGGTGCCGGCGATCGCCGCCTGGATGCGGTCGTAACCCATGCGCAGGTGGCGGGAGATGTTCTCGATGGCGACGATTGAATCGTCGACCAGCAGCCCGAGCGCGACCACGAAGCCGGCGATCGACAACTGGTTCAGCGAATAGCCGAGGAAGTACAGCACCGTGATGCCGAAGGCCAGCGACAGCGGAATCGAGATCATCACGATTCCGGCCGCCCGCCAGCCGAGCGGCAGCAGCGTCAGCATCACCAGCGCGATCGCGATGCTGAAATCGAGATAGAGGCGGTTCAGGCGCGAGGCGACGTTGCGCGACTGGTCGAAGCCCAGCTCGAGCTTGACGCGCCCGGGTAGCGCGGCATCGAAGCGTTCGACCGCGGTGTCGATCGAGCGGCGCACCGTCAGGATGTTGAAGCCTTCCTTCATGTTGGCGCTGACGAACACGGCGCGCTGGCCGCTGTAGCGGCCGATGTGACCCCACTGGCCTTCGTCCCAGCGCACCGCGGCGAGATCGCGCACGCGCACGTTGTTGCCGCCGGCCGTGCTGACGACGGTATCGCGGACTTGTTCGAGATCGGTGTAGCCGCCGGAAGTCTTGAGGCTGAAGCTGCGCGGGCCGAGATCGACTACGCCGGCGGGAATGTCGGCGTTCTCGCTCTGCACGGCCTGGATCACCTGCCCGGCGGTGAGCCCCAGCTCGGCCATGCGCTGCAGGTCCAGTTCGATGCGCAGCTCGCGCGGCGGATAAGCCCAGCTTTCGGCGGTGCGGACGCCCGGCACCGCCTTCAAGGTGTCCTTGAGATCGCGGGCGAGATCTTCGAGTTCGCGATAGGGCGCATCGGCGGACACGAGGGCGTACTGCACGATGTTGACCAGCGCGGGGCTGATCTTGCGTATCGTGAGTTCGCGCAGCTCGGTGGGCAGGGTCGCGCGCAGGGCGTTGATCTCGCGCGTGACTTCATCGTATTTTTTGTCGGGGTCGGCATAGGCCTCGAACTCGACCACCGTGAAGGACACGCCATCGGTGATCACCGACTCCATGTTGCGCAGGTCGTCGAGTTCGGCGAAGCGGTCCTCGATGGGTTTGGTCACCAGGCGCTCGAGGTCCGTGGGGTCGGCGCCGGGGAGGATCGCGGCAATCTGGAAGGCGGCCATCTTGAAAGAGGGGTCTTCCTCCCGCGGGATGGTCGTGAACGTGAACCAGCCGATCGCCACCAGCAGCAGGAAGGTCACCAGCGTGAACTGGTAACGGCGGATTGGGAACTCGAGCATCGACATGCCGGCCGCTCAGTTGACGACCGCGATGGGTTCGCCGCCCTGCAGATAAAGCGCGCCCTGGGTGACGACGGTTTCGCCGGGCTGCAGGCCTTCGGCGAGCGCGACCTGCTCGCCGGTGATGAACGCGATCCGCACCGGCCGGCGCTGCGCGCGCGCACCGCTTGGCACGAACACACTGGCCTGGTCGCGCTGGCCTTCGACCACCGCGGCGATCGGCACATAGGTCAGCGTGGCGGCGCGGGCGCTCGACGGCGACACGGTGACCTTGGCCACCAGGCCGCTGGCCAGTGCCGGCGGCGGTGTTTCCAGCTGGACCTCGACCGGGAACAGCCGCGAGCGCTCGTCGGCAGCGCGGGAGATTTCGCTGACTTTTGCGGCTAGTGTCTGGCCGGGAAAGGCGTCCATGCGCACTTCGGCGGGGTCGCCGAGCCGCAACTGCACGACTTCGCGATCGGCGAGGGCGAACTTGACCACGTAGCCGGCATCGCGGGCGCCGAGCACCAGCACGGGCGCACCCGGGGCCACCTGCTCGCGCTCTTCGACGTTGCGGCGCAGCACGACGCCGTCGCGAGGTGCGACGATGGTCGAGAATCCGAGATTGAACTGCGCGGACTTCAGTGCCGCTTGCGCGACCGCGGATTGGGTGCGCAGGTCCTGCAGTTGCTCGAGACTGATCACCTGGTCGGCATGCAGGCGTTCGCCGCGCTCGAGATCGCGCTCGGCCTTGGTGGCGAGCTGACGTGCCTGCTCGACTTGGGCGCCTACTTCGGCGAGCTCGATTTCGGCGAGGCGCTGGCCTTGCTTCACTTCCTCGCCTTCCACGACGGCGATCTTGCGGATCACGCCGCCGAGCTTGAACGATAGTCGCATCTCGGCCTTGCCGGCGACGATGCCGGTGGTGGTGATCGGCGGTGTCGCGGGGCCGGCGGTGGCGACCGCGACATTCACCGGCGTGGATTTGTCGGCAGCGGGCGCGCCGGTCTTGCTGCAGCCGGCCAGTGCCAGCAGCGAAATGGCGAGTGCCAGCCGCGGCCAACGGCCGGCCAGCTCCGGGTCGATGAAGGTGCGCGGGCGCACGAGCGTCCGCAGCGGGAAATGCAGCCTGTCGTCCATGGTTGCGATCCGCGGCCTTACAGCTGCGGCACTCCGGGTTCGGCGGGCAACGAGCCCGCGGCGGTGGCGTAGTCGAGTTCGGCCTGGTGGCCGAGCAGCTGGAAGCGGATCAGGTTCAGATTCAGTTCGGCGCTGGTCAGCGTGTTGCGGGCGTCGATGAATTCCACCTGGTTGATCGCACCCTCGTCGCGCTTGCGACCGGCGATGCGCAGGCCGGCACGCGCCGCGGCGGCGCGTGCCTCGGCGGTTCGCAGCGAATCGGCGCTGGTCTCGAGCCGGTCGAGGGCTTGTTGCACTTCGAGCTGCACCTGCGAGGCAAGCTCGTCCTGGCGGATGCGGGCCTGGCGTACGCCGGCCTCGGCGACGCGCTGTTCGGCACGGCGTGCGCCGCCGTCGAACAAGGTCCAGTTCAGCATCAACGAGATGGTCGCGAAGTTGCGGCCGCGGCCGAATTCGTAGTGTTCGCCCTGCGTGCCCGCATCGGCGCCGAGTGACAGCGTCGGCCGACGCGCGGCGCGCGCGAGCTCGGCTTGGGCACGCGAAGCGGCGGCCAGGCGTTCGAGTTGCGCGAGTTCGGGGCGATTGTCGAGCGCGTTGGCGCGCAGCTGGGCGAGGTCGTAGGTCGTGCGTTCGATTTCGTTGCCGAGCTCGGCCGGCTCCAGCGCGGTATCCAGCGCGCGATTCAGCAGGAAGTTGAGATAACTGCGGGTCAGCGACCGGCTGTTGCGCGCCTCGCGCGACTGTTGCTCGACGGCGAGCAGCTCGGCCCGGGCGCGCAGCACCTGGTCCTCGGTGATCCGGCCGTTGTGGAACAACGATTCGTTGATCCGCAGGTTTTCCGCCAGCAGTTCGTGGCTCGAATCGACGATGGCGACGGTCTGCGAGGCTTGCAGCCAACCGAGATAGGCGACAGTGATGTCGCGCTTGAGGCGGCGTGCGAAGGCGATCCGGGCGTACTCGCTGCCCTCCAGCAAGGCGCGTTGCGCGCGGACCGCCGCCGGGATCGCCGGCGCATACAGCGGCTGGCGCAGCGTCAGGCGCGTGTCCTGTTCCTGCTCGCGGATCAGGTTGAAACCGCGATCCTCGATCTGCGGAAAGCCGGCGGGACGGCCGCTCGCGGCCAGCAGTTCGTTCAGGGTCGAATGCACCGGGTTCAGCAGTGCGGCGACCGGCAGCTCGATCACGCGGCCGCCCTCGGCACGGGTATAGCGGGCGTCGAAACCGATTTCCGGCAGAAAGCGCGCCCGCGCGGCGTCGAGTGCCGCCTGGCTGCGTTCGACGTCGAGCGTCGCGTTGCGCAGGCCGAGGTTGGCGGCGAGTCCTGCGCGCACATAGTCGTCGATGATTTCGGGCAGCGGACGGCGCGCGGCGGGTGCCGGCGGGTCCGCTGCGGTGGCGGCCGAAGCCGTCGGCGTGAGCAGCAAGACGCCCAACGGCAAGGCGGCACCCAGCAGCGCGGCGGGTATCAGCAGGCGGCTGGACGGGCGGCGCATCACGGGCTCAACGGCCGGTGGCGATCGAACGCACGCCCTGCAGCAAGGCCTGCTCGAGCAGTGCCTGGGCGCTGATGCCGTTATGGGCGAGCTGGGCAGCTTTGCTGGTGGTGAGCTGGATCACGCCATGCAGGAAACCCCAGAGCGTGAAGCTGACCAGTTGCGGCGGCCCGGCATCGGCGCGAATGCTGCCGTCGCGCATGCCGAGTTCGATCGAGGCGATCAGCACTGCATGCACGCGATCGCCGGCGAGCAAGCAGGCGCCGACGTTGCCGTCGGCTGCGACCTGCACGACCGGATGTGCCTGGAAGGCGGCCAGAGCCTCGGCGTATACCGGAAAGTCGCGCACGAACGCGATGTAGGCGCGACCGCAGGCCTCGACCTGCGCGATGCCTGCTCGGTGCTGGGCGACGGCGTCGACGAAGCGTTGCCGCAGGACATCGAGCGCGCGGTTGCAGAGGCCGAATTGCAGGTCGGCCTTGTCCTGGAAATAGACGTAGAGCAGCGCCCGGGACAGGCGCACCTTGCGGGCGACCTGTTCCATGGTCAGCGCGTCGATGCCGATCTCGGCGGCGACGGTCTCGGCCGCATCGAGGATCTCGGTGCGGCGGCGTTCCTTCTCTTCCTGGCGGCGTTCGGCGAGGTAGTTCACGCGCCGCAAATTAGTCCCGGTATGACGCTCCGTCAATATTTGAACAAACGTCAAGTTGTGACGCGATGTCGATATCCGGGATGCGTCGGCTCGTCTGCGAGGCGGTGCGCCGATGGCCCCGGTCGGGCCGGCTAGCCTGGAAAGCCGAACTTCAGCAGCCAAAATGCCAGCATTCCGCCGACAATGGTGCCTATCGTGCTGCGAGTGAGACCGAAAATCGCGCTTGCCGCGATCCCGGCGAGCAACTTGGGATTGCCGAAATCGGGCTGCAGTGCCCCGCTCGGCAACAGCAGGTCCGGCGCAATGATTGCCGCCAGGGCGCAGGCCGGGGCATAGCGCAGGGCCGATTCGATCGGCGCCGGAATCACCAGCCGGCGGCCGGCCAGCAGCAGGCCGCAACGCGGCAGCAGGGTCGCCAGCGTGATGGCGACGAACGACAGCCAGAGATCGAGCTCGCTCACGACGGCCGGCGCCGCGATTCGACCAGCAGGGCCGCGGCCATGCCGACGAACACCGCCAGCAACAGGCCGAGGCGCAACGGCAGGTCGCGGGCGATGATCGCCAAGCTGCCCGCGACCGCGACCCCGGCCAGGGTGGGGAAGTGGGCGCACAGCGGCACGACCAGGGCGATCAGGGCCAGCGTGCCGGCGAGTTCCAGCCCCCAGTCGGTCGGGATCGCTTCGGCGCCGAAAATGCCGAGCAACGATGCGGCCTGCCAGATGATCCAGTTCGCGATCGCGGCGCCGAGGTAGTAGGCGATGCGCTGCGGGTAATCAGGGTGGTTGGTCAGCAGCGCGACGTAGCGCACGAACATCACGTCGCCGACCAGATAGCCCAGCAGGGTGCGACGCGACGTCGGCAGCGACATGAACGAGCTGCGCAGATAAGCCGAATAGACCACGAAGCGCAGATTGACGATCAGGGCGGTGAACGCCACCACCCAGACCGGCGCGGCGCTGGCCATCAGCGGCAACGCGGCCAGCTGCGCACTGCCGGCGTAGGCCAGCAGCGTGAGACCGACCGATTGGGTGACGGTCAGGCCCGACTTGACCATGGCGACACCGGTCACCAGTCCCCAGGCGAATACTCCGGGGCCGGCCGGCAACAGTTCGCGGACGCCTCGCCAGAAGGCGTCGCGCGGCGAGGGCGGGTGGTTCACGGGTGCAGGCGGTCCTGGCCGCACTCCGGATTGCGGTGCATTTCAAGGGGCTGGTCGAGGCCGTGCTTCATTGCGGGGTTATCGAGAATCATTTACATTGAAATCAGCAATGCGAATAACCCGCAATAGCGGGTATATGGCTGTGCTGCAGAAACTCTCCAAAGCGGCCTGATCGGCCGGGTATCGCACGTGGATGCTGTCGCGAACAACGAGATTGTACCGCTGAACGTGCTCGAGCAAGGCGCGCGCGGCATCATCCATGCGGTGATCGAGGACGGCCAGTCGCTCGGTGACGAGCAGGCTTCGACGATCGCGCGGCGTCTGCTCGAGCTGGGTTTCGTGCCGGGTGCCGTGTTCGAAGTCGTGGCCCGCATGTGGCCCGGCAACGAGCCGCTGGCGGTGCGCGTCGGTGGGTCGATGTTCGCCCTGCGCCGTCGCGAAGCCGAGGCGATCCAGGTCCGGCGCGAACCGACAGCTGCCGCTGCCTTGCAGGTGGGTGGTCGTTGAGCATCGCCATGCACGCCGATGTCGCTGCAGCTCATGAAGACCTGCGGATCGCGCTGGTCGGCTTGCCGAACTGCGGCAAGACCGCATTGTTCAACCGCCTGACCGGCAGCCACCAGAAAGTCGCGAACTATCCCGGCGTCACGGTCGAGCGCAAGGAAGGGCGTTTCGTCGGCCCTTCGCGCCGGCGCTATCTGGTACTCGACCTGCCGGGTACCTACAGCCTGAGTGCGACGACGCTCGACGAAGCGATCACGCGCGACGTTGCGCTCGGACGGCTGGCGAACGAACAACGGCCCGAGCTGATCGTGCTGGTCGCGGACGCGACCCACCTCGCGCTGTCGCTGCGTCTGGCGCTGGACGTCAAGCGTCTCGGCCTGCCGCTGGTGGTCGCGCTGAACATGAGCGATCTCGCCAAGCGGCGCGGCTTCGCGCTGGATCGTGAACGGCTTGCGCGGGAACTCGGCGTACCCGTGGTCGAAACCGTGGCCGTCGCCTCCGGCGGCACCGATGCGCTGGTCCGCGAGCTCGAACGCAGCGGCGCCATGACGGACGCGGCCACCGCCGCTTCGGCCGCGGCGCCGGGCGCCGCAACCTGGCGCGACCTTTCGCCCGAAGAGGTGCGCGCCTCGCATGCCGAGGCGGCGCGGATCCTGGAGGCCATCGGCTACCGCGTGCCGCTGCGCAGCACCGCGGTGGCGCAGTTCGACCGGGTGGTCATGCACCCGATCGGCGGGATGCTGATCCTTGCGGCACTGCTCTTTTTAGTGTTCCAGGCGGTATTCGCCTGGGCCGAAACGCCGATGGAATGGATCGACGGCGGGATCGCGGCGTTGGCCGACGGTCTCGATGCGATGCTGCCGGACGGCGTGCTGAAGAGTCTGCTGGTCGATGGCATCGTCGCCGGCGTCGGCGGCGTGCTGGTGTTCCTGCCACAGATCCTGATTCTGTTCTTTTTCATCCTCGTGCTCGAGGACAGCGGCTATCTGCCACGGGCGGCCTACCTGCTCGATCGGCTGATGGGCAGCGTCGGACTTTCCGGCCGTGCGTTCATTCCGTTGCTGTCGTCGTTCGCCTGCGCGATCCCGGGAATCATGGCGACGCGCACGATCCCGAACATCCGTGACCGGATCGCGACCATCATGATCGCGCCGTTGATGACCTGCTCGGCGCGGCTGCCGGTCTATGCGTTGCTGATCGCGGCTTTCATCCCGGATCGCAGCATCGGCTGGATGAACCTGCAGGGGCTGGTGCTGTTCGCACTGTATTTCGCGGGTATCGTCAGCGCACTCGCGGTCGCCCGCGTCATGAAATGGCGCAGCAAGGGCGCACACTATCATCCGTTGCTGCTCGAGCTGCCGGACTACCAGTGGCCGAACCTGCGCAACCTCGTCTTCGGTCTGTGGGAACGTGCGCAGATCTTCCTGGTGCGGGTCGGCGGCATCATCCTCGCACTGACGGTATTGTTGTGGTTCCTGTCGAGTTATCCCGCGCCGCCGCCGGGCGCCACTGAACCGGCGATCGAGTACAGCCTGGCCGGCAAGATGGGGCGGGCGCTCGAGGTGGTGTTCGCGCCGATCGGCTTCAATTGGCAGATTTCGATTGCGCTGGTGCCCGGGCTGGCGGCCCGTGAAGTGGCTGTCAGCGCCCTCGGGACGGTGTACGCTCTGTCGGGCAGCGACGAGGATATCGCCACGACGCTGACGCCGATGATCGCGCACAGCTGGTCACTGGCCACGGCGCTGGCGTTGCTGGCCTGGTATGTGTTCGCGCCGCAATGTCTGTCGACGCTCGCGATCGTCAAACGCGAGACCGACGGTTGGCGTTATCCACTGATCATGGCGGGTTATCTGTTCGGCCTCGCCTACATTGCGGCCTTCGTCACCTACCGGATCGCGCTGCTGCTCGGAGGAGGATGAACCGATGCTGCAGAATCTCGTGGTCGTACTCATCGTCGCCGCCGCGACGCTCTATACCGCCTGGTCGCTGACGCCGCCGCGTGTGCGGTTCTCGGCGCTGACGCAGCTCGACCGGAAGCTCGGGCCGGGCTGGCTGCGCGGATACCTCGTGGCGCCGTTGCTGAAGCGCGCACTGCCTACCGGCGGTTGCGCAAGCTGTGGGTCGTCGTCGGCGGCGCCTGCGGTGCGACGGCCGCCCAGCCGGCCGTGAGCAGCGTCGAGCGTTGCCGGCGCGGGCCGGCGCAGGTGCTGTGCGTGCTCGGCGGAACATTGCCACTGGTGTTCGCCGCGATGACGGGCGCGACGACAATCGCCGCGAATGCCGCAGCGGCAGGGGCGGAGGTCGCACCGGCGCCTGCCGAAGCGGCTGCCACCGCAGCCGCGACGGATGCTCACGGCGGCAAGATCACGATCCGCGACGACACCGGTGCAACCTTGACGCTGGCCGCACGGCCACGGCGCATCGTGAGCCTGTCACCCGGCGCCACCGAGATGCTGTTCGCGGCCGGTGCGGGCGAGTGGATCGTCGCTACGGTACAGGGTGCGGACGAGCCCGCTGCGGCCAAGGCCATCCCGCGGATCGGCGATTCGAACGCCCTCAACTATCCGCGGTTGATCGAGCTGAAGCCGGATCTGGTCGTCGTCTGGGAAGACATGACCAATCGGCTCGTGGTCGACAGCCTGCGCAAGCTGGAGTTGCCGCTCTACTTCGTCCGCGTCGAGGGGCTGGAGGATATCCCGAACTCGGTACGGCAGCTCGGACGGCTCATCGGTACCTCAGGCATCGCGAATCCTGCCGCGGCGCTGATGGAGGAGCGGATCGCCGCGATCGGGTCGCACCAGGGCCAGGGCGAACCGCTGCGGGTCTTCTACATGCTCTGGGCCGAGCCGCTGTACACGATCGGCAATCGGCACGTGATCAACGATGCGATCACGCGTTGCGGCGGACGCAACATCTTCGGCGACATCGTCTTCCCGGCGCCGATCGTCGAGTTCAAGACCGTCATCGAGCGCAATCCGGACGTGATGCTGCTGTCGGCGCCGCCGATCACGGCCCGTGACTGGACCGAGCGTTGGGGCCAATATCCGACGATCCGCGCGGTGCAGGCCCAGCAGATCCTGCCGTTCTCCGATGCGCGGCTCGAACGCATGGGGCCGACGGCCATCGATGCGGTCGAGCTGTTGTGCGAGCCGCTGGACAAGGCGCGCCGCGCGCTCGAAGCCATGCCTGCAGCGACGGCCAAGGCCCGGGCGCCGAACTGAAGAGCCGGGTCGGGGCGGCACCGATAGATCAGATCCGCGGCCGCGCGGCCGGCGAGCGGGAATCGCCTCCGCTCAATCTCGGAAGTTGTCGAACTGCAGTGGCCGGTCGAATTCGCTGCGGCGCAGCAGCGCGATCGCTTCCTGCAGATCGTCGCGCTTCTTGCCGGTGATGCGCACCTTCTCGCCCTGGATAGCGCCCTGCACCTTGAGCTTCGAGTCCTTGACGAGGCGCAGGACTTTTTTCCCGCAGTCCTGGTCGATGCCATGGCGCAGCACCACCTCCTGCCGGGCCTCGGCGAGATTCCGGGTGATGTCCTTCAACTCGAGGCAGCCGAGATCGATGCCGCGCTTGGCCAGCCGGGTCCGCAGGATGTCGAGCATCTGCTTCAACTGGAAATCGCCCTCGGCCAGCATCGTGATCACGAAATCCTCTTGCGTGAAGCGGCAACGGGTGTTCTTGAAATCGAAACGCTGCGCCAGCTCGCGATTCGCCTGATCGACCGCATTGGTCAGTTCGTGGGTATCGATTTCGGAGACGACGTCGAAGGAAGGCATCGAGGATCCTCTGTACGGGGCCGCGGTTTCGCGTCGCGGCCGGTGAAATCAGCGAGCGGGAGCCGATGTCGGTTCGGGGGCGGAGCCCGGCAACGGCAGTGGTGCCGCCGGCGGGGTCGGTTCGGCGAGCAGGCTGTCGATGGTTTGCCGGAACTCGGCGATCAGACGTTCGTAATGCACACCGGTCGCAGGTCCCGAGAAGCCGGTATGCAGCCGGCGCACCACGCCGCTGCGGTCGACGAAGAGCGTAGTCGGAAACGCAAACACGCCGTTCAGCTGCGGCAGCCGGGTGGCGGCATCGTTCTTGTCGGAAATGCCGGCGATCAGGGTCGCGTAGTCGATGTGGTAGCGCTCGCGGAAACGGTGCACGGCTTCGGCCGCGCGCTCGAAATCGCCGAACTGCTCGAACATCAGCGTGATGATCTCCAGGCCTTTGCCGCGATACTCGCGATACAGTGGTGCGAGGAAGGCGGCTTCGTCATGGCAGTTCGGACACCAGCTGCCGGCCAGCGTGATCACCACGACCTTGCCGCGATAGAACGGATCGCTCGGCGAGATATAGACACCGCCGAGATCCGGGAAGCGGAAATCGAGGCGGGTGACGCCTTCTTTCATCGTGGTCGCCTGCTCGGCCGCGCCGAGCGATGCCGCGTCGTCGCGGTGGGCGGTGAAGGTCTCGGTCCAGGCGAGCCCGGACCAGAACTGGCCGGCGAGCGTGTCATCGGGCTGCAGCGTGGCTTCGTAGAGAAACGGATGGCCACCGTCGAACTTGGAAAGCCGCAGTTGCCGCCCCTGCAATTCGCCGGCGAGAAAGCGATGATCGCCGGTCGGTGTCAGGAAGGTGCCGGTCACTTCCGGGCCGCGCTGGCGGAACTCGCCGATCGCCGGATACGACTTGCCGTCCTGGTCGACGAAGGTCACGGCCCAGCGGCCGCTGACGTCGCCGGCCGGTGCTGCGGCAGGCGTGTCCGGCGGGATGAAGCGCCAGGCGATGCCGCGCTCGGCAGCGAACGGAATCTTCTGCTCTTCGGCGCCTGCCTTGATCATGGTCAGTGTGCCGCGCAAGGATGTTCCTTCGAGGGTAGCGTCGATGCGGTTCTTGAAGCCGGGCATCAGAATCGAGACCACGCCACGCTCGACCTGGACTTCGTCGACTTCGATCCGGTCTTCGCCATTCAGGATGTAGACGGGCGGATGGCTCGTGCTGCGCTTCACCGGTGCCGCGACTTCGAGGCCGAAAGGCAGCGTGCCGCCCGGCAGTTCGAGCGTCGCGCGCCAGCGGCCTACCGGCAAATGCTCCGGCGTGCGCGCGCAACCGGCGAGCAGCAGCGTCGCCACGGCGCCGCCGGCGAGCAGCACGACACCGATCCGGCCCTGTGTTCGGCGCCTTCCGGGCACGAAGGGGGGCTCAGTCGTAGGCCGGTGCCGGGAAGCCATCATTGCCGCGACGCCAGGGCATCCATACCAGTGCGACTTCGCCGATTGCGAGATCGGATTTGCGCGGTGCCACGGCGACGCTGCGCAGTGCGACCGAGGTCTCCTCGAGCGATGCCGCGAGCTTGGCGATTTCCGCCTCGCCTTCCTGCTGCAGCGTGGTGAGTCGCTGGCGCAGCACTTCCAGGCTTTCGTCGGCACGATCGACGTCGGCGGATTCGCGACCGATCCGCGACGCCGAGCGCGCCGCACTGGTCGCGCGGCCGATATTGCCGGCCGACATCGTCTTGCGACCGAACATCGCGCCGAGGATCGAGCTGCCGACCGACAGCGCGGTCTGCAGTTTCTGCTGTTTGAGCTGGGCCTGCTCGCGTGCCAGCCGTTCTTCCGCGCGCGCGATCCGGTCCTGCAGGGTCTGCAGCTTCGGTGTGAGCTTGCGGCGCAGATTTTCGACGCCGGCGTCGCGTTTTTCGCGCAGCATCAGGCCGAGTCGCGCGCGGAAGTCGCCCTCGCTCTCACCGGGCGCGGAGCTGGTCTTCAGAGCATCGCAGACCTGTATGGTGCTGCGGGCGTTTTCGAACAGATGCGCCGCCAGTGTTTTGCCGTAGCCGGACCAGGTCGCGGCACGCAATGCCGGTCCCGGCAGCGCGGCATAGTCGGCTGCCGCGGCCGCGGGCAATTTCGACAGGCGGTTGCGCAACCGGTCGTCCTGCGCACTGCCCTCGGCCCAGAGCGCTTGCTGGCCATCGTCGGCCAGTGGTGCCAGCCAGAGGGTCGTGGTCCATTGATCGAGGCCGAGCTTCGAGTCGATGAAGTGCAGTTTCGCGTTGCCCATGACCATCGGTCGATAGCTCAATGGCCCGTCGCCGGGTCGGCCTGCGAGGAAGTACTCGGATACTTCGGCGGGCAGCAGGGGCCGCGGTGTCGTCGCGGCCGACGGCGAGGAAGAATCGCCGGCAGTCGGGGATGGGCTTGCTGCGGTGCCGATGGGGTTGTTGCCGGAGGCTGGGGTGCCGGGGGCCGCAGCGGCAGCTGCGCCGGTTGCTGCGGCCGCCTGCGCCGCCTTGCGTGGCGCCATCACCCGCGTGATTTCCGCGCCGGTCAGCGGTCCGCGCAGGAACGACAGCGCCCAGCGACTCTTCATCAGATAAGGCGTGTCGTCGTGGACGTTTCTCATCAGGAAGACGCGCGGCGCCAGTGCCGACATCAGCTTCTCCAGCGTCGAGCGATCCATCGTGCCCGAGCCGGAAACAGCGCTCTCCAGGCCCTCGATCACGCGCAGCTTGTCGCGCTCGGTCTGCAGCCGGCCGATCATCCAGGTGCCGCAGTTCGACAGGCCTTTGTAATCGAGATCGACCGGATTCTGGGTCGCGAGCACGCAGCCGAGACCGAAGGCGCGTGCCTGTTTGAGCAGCGTCAGCATCGGCAGCTTGGACGGTGGATTCGCGCTCGGCGGGAAGTAGCCGAAGATCTCGTCCATGTAGAACAGCGCCCGCAGCGACGAGGTGCCCGACTGATTGCGCATCCAGCCGAGCAGCTCGTTGAGTACCAGGGTCACGATGAACATCCGCTCGGGGTCCGAGAGATGCCCGATCGAGAGGATCGAGATCCGCGGTTTGCCTGCGGGCGTGAACAGCAGGCGCTGGATGTCGAGCGGCTCGCCTTTCATCCAGGTGGAGAAGCCGGGCGAGGCCAGCAGGTTGTTGATCGCCATCGCCAGTGCGAGGCGGTCCTTGGCCGGAAAGAAGGTTTCGAGATCGAAGGCGCCGACCTTGTCGAACGCCGGTTTCTGTACGGCGCCGATCAGTCCTGCCATGTCGAGAGTGGTGCCGTCGCGCCAGGCATGCTCGAGGATGTTGGCCAGCAGGATGTGCTCGCGACTTTGCAGCGGATCGGCGTCGCGGCCGAGCAGCGACAGCAGGCCGGAGACCACGGCACTCACGCGGTCGCGCAAGGCGGTCGAATCGGCCAGCAGCTCGGCCGGCGGCGGCGCGAACGAGCGCAGCACCGACAGCGGCAAGCCGGTTTCGGCGCCGGGGGTGTAGATCGCGACGTCGACCGCATCACGCAGCCGGGCGACGCGCTCGGGAGTCTGCGCCCATTCGGCGAGGCCGTTCTTCCAGGTCGCGGCGGTCTGGGCGGCGAGCTGCTCGACGCTCAGGCCTTTGCGCTGTGCCTCGGCCGGGTCGACCCAGGGCTCGAACTCCTGCGGCGACAACGAGGGGAAATTCAGCAGCAGGTTGCCGAGGTCGCCCTTCGGATCGATGCAGATCGCCGGAATACCGTCGATCGCGGCTTCTTCGAGCAGCGACACGCACAGCCCGGTCTTGCCGCTGCCGGTCATGCCGACGCAGACGGCATGGGTGGTCAGATCCTTGGAGTTGTAGAGGACGAGCTCGTCCCGCAGCGCGCCGGCCGCGGCGTCGTACTCGCGACCCAGGTAGAAGACACCGAGTTTTTCGTAGTCGACGGTCATCGCGCGCTCCCGGATCGATGCCGTCTATTGTAGGGACCGCCCGATGCAGGCGCATCGGGCGATCCGCAAGCGCTCGGCGCGCTACGCCTGCGCGCCGAGCGCGGCGTCGCCGAGCGGCGGCTGCGGGTGGGTATTCACCGGACGGCGATCGGCCCGGCGCCGCGAAGCGCGGGCCTCGGCGCGTGCCCAGACCCGCTCGTGGAAGTAGAACGCAACCGTATTGGCCAAGGGCTCGATCAGGCCGATACCCGTGGCAGCGGCCACCGAGCCGGTCAGCAGATAGGCGACGAGAAATGCGACCCCGAAGTGAAGCACGGCGAAGGATGCGGTCTTGACCAGCGGGCGGTAGGACGTGGCGACGTTCTGGCACATGGCGGACTCCGGTCGGTCGATGACGGTG
>JACKOV010000008.1 GCA_024234075.1 Nevskiaceae bacterium | reverse complement strand
AGCGCCTCGGCCATCGCCCGCGACGGCGAGATCACCGTATCGACCTGCCGGCATTGCGACACCGTGAGCCGGCGCGCCAAGGCACGCAGCAGACTCGCCGGCAGCAACGGCACATAGTGCTGCAGGTACTGTTCGAACAGTGTGTGGTAGCTGGCGACGACCGGCAGACCCAGGCGACGCGCCAGCGCGACGCCACCATAATGCGCGACGAAAGGCGTCTGCACGTGCACCAGATCGAACCGCTCGCGACGCAGTTCGGGAGTCAGTGCCAGCAGGCGGCGCAGCGAGAACATGCGGTCTTCCGGGTCACGCGGCACGCGGTGCGAATGGATACGGATCACCGCCTCGCCGTCGTCGCGGGTCGTACCGCCCGGGTATCCCGGGGCAACCAGCAGCACACGGTGGCCGAGTGCCATCAGATCGCCGCGGAAGGTCTGGATCGAGGTCGACACCCCGTTGATGCGGGGGAAATAGACGTCCGAGATCATCAGGATCCGCAGCCGGCTCGCCATGGCGGGGATCGTGTCCTGTGCGACCTTTACTGGTCGACAGTGTCACCGGAGCCGGTGACGGCAAGGTGACGACGTCATGACAGCTGCTTGACAGCGCCCTGCGGCGCCAGCCGGCGGGCACTCAGCGGTATGCGGGACGATTGCGGCGCAACGCCGCAAACCAGCCCAGCATCACCAGTGCCAGCACGCCGATCAGCACCCAGGCCGGCATCGACAGCCCGAGCAGGCTCCAGTCGATCTTGGCGCACTCCCCGCCGCCGGTCAGCACCTTGCGGATCACTTCGAACAGCGGGAACACCTCGAGCATGTAGTCGAGTGTCGCGCCGCAGCTCGGCACCGCCCCCTCGGGCAGGGACTGGATGTAGACATGCCGGCCGGCGACGTAGGCCGGAAACAGCGCAACGATGCTGATCAGCACGGCGTAGGCCACGGCGCCCCGACGCGATGCCGGATGGTGCAACGCCGCCAGCAGGAACACCACCCCGACCGCCGCCACGCCGACGCGCTGGAACATGCACAACGGGCACGGCTCGAGATGCAGGATCTTCTCGGCATAGAACGCATAACCCAGCATCGCGGCAGCCGCGAGAAATCCAGCCATGTTCAACAGTCGGCGATGGGGCATTGCACTCTCGTCTCCGGCCTTGGCTCCGGCGCGACCCCGCAGGCTCAGCCCCGCGTGCGCTCCTTGAGCTCGGTTTCGATATCCTCGAGCCGAGTATGGCGGATGTCCTTGCCGTGGACCATGTAGATCACGTACTCGCAGATGTTCTTGGCGTGATCTCCGATGCGCTCCAGCGCCCGGACCACCCACATCACGTCCAGGACGCGGCGGATGGTCCGCGGATCCTCCATCATGAAGGTGATCGACTGACGGTGGATGGACTCGTACTCTTCGTCGACCAGCCGGTCCTGATGGGCCACCTGCAGCGCCGCGGCCGCGTCCATGCGGGCAAAGGCATCGAGGGCGTCGTGCACCATGTCCTGCACGATCCGGCCCAGATGCTTGACCTCCCGGTACTTGTCGATCGGCCGCTCCTGCGCCGCGAGACGCGAGGCGATGTAGCCGATCTTCTCGCATTCGTCGCCCATGCGTTCGAGATCGGTGATCGCCTTGATGATCGCGACGATCACCCGCAAGTCGCCGGCGGCCGGAGCGCGCGTCGCGAGGATGCGCGAGCATTCCTCGTCGATCGAGACCTCCATGCTGTTGACCTGATAGTCGTCACGAGCCACGGCTTCGCCCATCGAGCTGTCGCCATCGACCAGCGCCATGACGGACTTCGCGAGCTGCTGCTCGACGAAACCGCCCATGGCCAGCACCTTGGCGCGCACCCGCTCCAGGTCTTCGTTGAAGCGGCGGGAAATATGATGGGACAGATCAGCCGTTTCCATGAGCGGTTCCTGGGACAGCGTTGAGGAAGAATAGCGCCGGCCGCGCGGCCGCGATGCGCCGCGACGGGAAATGACAGGTGAAGGTGCTGCCGCGGCCGGGCGAGCTGCTGACTTCGAGCTCCCCGCCGTGACGCTGCAGCACATGTTTGACGATGGCCAGCCCGAGCCCCGAGCCGCCGGTGGCCCGCGCCCGGCCCGGATCCACCCGGTAGAAGCGCTCGGTGAGTCGCGGCAGATGCTCGGCGGGTATGCCCGGGCCGTCGTCGCTGACCGAGAAATGTCCGCCCTGTCCATCGGTCCACCAGCGCAGCGCGATGCTGCTGCCGGCCGGGGTGTATTTCACCGCGTTGTCCACCAGGTTGGCGAACGCGGTACGGACCAGGCCCGCGTCGCCGACCAGGGAGGCATCGGAGTCGATCGAAACTGTGATGGCGGCCGGGTGGATCGGGCGCTGCATGACCTCGTCACGCAGGGCCGTCGCCAGCTCGCCGACGTCGAATGCCCCGCCCTCGACCTGTTCGTCGCGGGCCTCGAGACGCGACAGCTCCAGCAGGTCGGTGATGATCGCCGTCATGCGCTCCGCCTGGCGCTGCATCTCGAGCAGCGGCGCGCGCAGCTCCGGCTCGATGTCCGGATCGGCAGCGAGTGTTTCCAGGTAGCCCGCGATCACGGTCAGCGGCGAGCGCAGCTCGTGCGAGGCGTTGGCGATGAAATCCTTGCGCATGGTTTCCAGCCGCGTCTGCCGCGAGACGTCGCGGACCAGCAGCAACATCTGGCCGACGCCGTAAGGGACCGCCTGGAAGGACAGCCAGTGGTCCTCGTCGACCTTCGGCCGGATCACGACCGCGCCCGCGAACTGGCCGGCTGCCAGGTAGCGCGAGAACTCCGGATGCCGGAGCAGGTTTTCGATGCGGATGCCGAAATCGGTCTTGCGGCGCAGACCGAGCAACTCGCCGGCCTTGCGGTTGAACCAGACGATCTCGGCCTGCTGGTCGAGCAGGATCACCCCGTCGGGCATGGACGCCGTGGAGCGGCGCAGCTCGCGCAACAGGCGGACCACCCGCCCCTTGTGGAACTTCTTGCGGCGATGCAAGCGGACGACCTGCACCACGACATCGCCCCAGAGCCCGCCCGGATCGGGAGGATCGACCCGGTTGCGATTGCGCAGCCAGTGATCGAGCCGATACAGCTGATAGAGCTGCAGCGCCAGATAGGCTCCGAGCGTGCCGGCCAGCCCGGCCCAGAAACTGCCGACCGACCAGCCGATCAGTGCGCCCACTGCGGCGGCGCCCACCAGGCGCGCGAGCGCGTAGACCCAGCCACGCAGCGCCACGTTCATCGCGCGTCCCATCCTCCCGCCACACGCACCCGGCGGCGAATCACTCCAGCCGGGTCGAGAAGCGATAACCCGCTCCCCGCACGGTCTGGATCAGACGATCGTAACCGAATTCTTCCAGCGCCTTGCGCAGGCGACGGATATGCACGTCGATGGTGCGCTGCTCGACATAGACGTTGCCGCCCCAGACGCGATCCAGCAGCTGCTCGCGCGAATACACCCGCTCCGGATGCGTCATGAAGAACTCCAGCATGCGATACTCGGTCGGCCCCAGCACCACGCTGCGCTCGCCGGCCATCACCCGGTGACTGGCCCGATCGAGCCGCAGTCCGTCGTACTCGAGCTGCTCCTCAACGCTGCCGGGCGCGGCGCGGCGCAGCAGCGCGTTGATCCGCGCAACCAGTTCGCGCGGCGAAAACGGCTTGGTGACGTAGTCATCTGCGCCGCCCTCGAGGCCCGCAACCTTGTCGGGTTCGTCGGCACGCGCGGTCAGCATGATCACCGGCAGTTCGCGCGTCTCGCGATCGCGCTTCAGTTGCCGGGTCAGCTCCAGACCCGACATGTCCGGCAGCATCCAGTCGACCAGCAGCAAGTCCGGCCGGCGATCGGCGAGCTGACTGCGGGCGCTGCGACAATCCTCGGCCTCGCGCACCTCGAAGCCGGCGCGGCGCAGGCCGAAGACGATCATCTCGCGGATCGGCCGTTCGTCTTCGACCACGAGAATCTGCTTGCCCGTCATGCGTTCCTTGCCCGTGCCAGTGACCGGTGTATTACATGTCGGAAGTGTTGCAGATTGATGAAAGCGGGCCGTGCGCCGGTTTCAGCGGCGCGGCGACGGCGGACGAACGACATCGTCGCGGACATAGATCGGCAGCGCCTCGCGGGCCGGCCGGACCCGCCCTGCCAGCACCTCCGCGGCCGCCAGACGCGCGATCGCCGTCGCCTGCGGCAGCAGCGCGGTCTGCAGCGACCCGCCCTCGCCGGCTGCACCATAGCGCTCGGCCAGCACCGGATGGATCGCGAAGCCGCGGCCTGCGCCCACGAACCGCCGCCCGGGCGGCACCTCGAAATCCACCGCCACCGGCGGACCGACCCGTTCGGCGCTCGACGGCTGAGCCAGACCATCCCGATCCCGCTCGAATGCCGCCCAATAGACTTCCTGCATCCGCGCGTCGTTGCAGACCAGTATCACCTCCGCACCCGGATCGAGTTCGAGCGCCGACTGCGCCACCGCCCGCAGGGTCGACACCGGCACCACCGGCAGACCCGCACCGAAAGCCAGCCCCTGGGCCACGCTCGCCCCCAGGCGTACCCCGGTGAAGCCACCCGGTCCGCGCCCGAAGGCGATCGCATCCAGCCGGCCGAGTTCGAGCGCCGCGTCGCGCAGCAGCTCGTCGATCAGCGGCAATACGCGCTCGGCATGACCGCGGCCGATCTCCTCGTGACGCACCCGCAGCTGCTGCCCGACGAGCAGCGCCACCGAACAGGCTTCGGTCGACACCTCCAGCGCAAGCAGTTTCATCGCGGCACCGACAACGACCCGAGCGGCGCGAGTTGCGCCAGGAAGCGCGTAGCCTCGCCGAGATCGCGCGTCGACGGCAACGACGGGAGACTCGACCGGAACACCCGTCCATAGCTCTTGCCGACCAGCCGCGGGTCGCAGATCGCGATCAGGCCGCGATCGTCCTCGCTGCGGATCAGCCTGCCGAAACCCTGCTTGAGCGCCAGCACCGCCTCCGGCAGCTGATAGTCGCGGAACGGATTGCCGCCGTGGCGGCGCAGGAACTCGATCCGCGACTTGACCAGCGGATCTTCCGGCGAAGCGAACGGCAACTTTTCGATGATGACCAGACGCAATGCGTCACCCTTGACGTCGACCCCCTCCCAGAAACTCGCCGTACCGAGCAGCACCGCACTGCCATGCTCGCGGAACTGCTGCAGCAAGCGCTCCCGCGGACTCTCGCCCTGCACCAGCACCGGCAGGTCCGTAGTCCATTCCCAGCGCTCGCGCAGCCTTGCGGCACCGCGCGCCAGCGCACGATGACTGGTGAACAGCAGAAAGGCGCCGCCGCCCGCGGCATCGAGCAGCGGCAGGCTGGCGTCGATCACGGCATCGACATAGCCCGGACTGGTCGGCTCGGGCATCCCCGCCGGCAGATAAAGCAGCGCCTGCGCTTCGTAGTCGAAGGGACTCGCGATGCGCAGCGTCGGCACGGCATCAAGCCCGAGACGGGTGGCGAAGTGCGAGAAATCGTCGCCAATCGACAGCGTCGCCGAGGTGAAGATCCAGGCGGCCTGGCGCGCCTCGACCAGCGCTGCAAAGCGTGTCGCGATGTCGAAGGGCAACAGGCCAAGCACGCAGCTGCGCCCGCTGGACTCCACCGTGCGCACCCCCGCCTCCTCGCCGCAGCGCGCGATGCGCTCGAGCGACTGGCCGAGGCCGCCGGCCCGCTCGGCGGCCTGCCGGACCTCGGTCTCGTCGCTGGCCGCCTCGAGCGCGACACCCAGCGCAACCAGCGCCGCGGCCAGACCCAAGGCGAACGATTCCAGATCGGCGCCACTGTCCTCCCAGCGCATCGGCGGCAGACCCCGCGGCAGCACGGCGAGCAAGGCACCGAGCGCCTGTTCGACCTCGTGCAACACCGGCCGCAGTTCCGCCGGCGCGAGCCCGGCCCGCAGCAGCGCGGCACGGCAGTCCGCCAGCAAGGTTTCGATCTGGCGGCTGCCGATGCGCTCGCCGAAGAACTGGGTCACGAGATCGGGCAGCTGATGCGCCTCGTCGAGGATGATCGCGTCGCTGCTCCCGAGCAGATCGCCGAACCCGTCTTCCTTCAGGGCCAGATCCGCGAGCAGCAGATGATGGTTGACCACCACCACGTCCGCCTCCTGGGCCGCCCGGCGTGCCGCCACCACGTGGCAGCGCGCGTACTCCTCACAACGCTGACCGAGGCAGTTCTCGCGCGTCGAGGTCAACTGACCCCAGAGGGCATGGCTCTCGGTCAAGCCCGGCACTTCGGCAAGATCGCCGGTTCGCGTCAGCGCGCTCCAGGCTTCGACCCGGGCCCACAACGGATCGCGGACTGCGACTCCGTCCAGCTCGCCCTGTGCGCCGGCGCGCAGCAACCGCAGGCGGCAGAGGTAGTTCGAACGACCTTTCAGCAAGGCGATGCGGGCCGGCGCGCCGAGCGCACGAGCCACCAGCGGCACGTCCTTGGCGAACAACTGATCCTGCAGGGTACGCGTGCCGGTGGAGATCAGCACCCGCGCGGTCGACAGCAAGACCGGCACCAGATAGGCGAAGGTCTTGCCGGTACCGGTGCCGGCCTCGACGATCAGCTTGCCGCGCCCGTCCAGCGCCGCGGCAACCCGGCCCGCCATCTCCATCTGGGCACGCCGCGGCGCGAAGCCCGGCAACGCACGCGCGAGCGGGCCCTCGGCACCGAAGATGTCGTCGTACTCCTGCATGGCGCGCGCGACGCTAGCGTGGCCAGCGCCGGCTGTCGAGGCAGATATCCAGCCGAATGCCGAACCTGCTGCCCGTCATGTCATGCCGCCCGCCACGCGCCGCCGCAGCTCGGCTGGCATCGCGCTAGACTCCGCGCTCACGGAATCCGCATGCCCAAACCCGCGCCGCAGACTCACCCGCCCCCGCCACTCGTCAGGTTCATCGAGGTCGAAGATGTCCGCTTGCGGGTCGCCACGCAGCGTGGTCTGGACGGCGGCGTCCCGCTGCTGATCTTCAACGGCATCGGCGCAAACCTCGAACTGCTGTTCCCGTTGATGGCCGCGATGGCCGGAACCGAAATCGTGGTGTTCGACATTCCCGGCACCGGCGGCTCGGACATTTCCTGGCGACCCAGATACTTCAGCGACTACGCCCATCTCAGTGCGACCCTGCTCGACCGGCTGGATTACACGGGCGAGGTGGATGTCGCAGGCATCTCCTGGGGTGGCGCACTCGCCCAGCAGTTTGCCTACCAGTTCCCGCTGCGCTGCCGTCAGCTGGTGCTGGCGGCCACCTCGCCCGGTACAGTGATGGTTCCCGGCTACCCGCCGGTCCTGCCGGCCATGATCGCGGAATATTCCGCCCAGCTGATCGCACCGAGCATCGCTGGCTTCTGCTATCAGCTCGGTGCCGGGTTCGGCTGGACCAGCCTCCCCTGGCTGCATCGACTCCGGCAACCCACCTTGATCCTCGCCGGCGAGGACGATCCGCTGGTACCGGTGGCCAATGCCTGGATCCTCGAACAGCTGATCCCGCAAAGCCGGCTGCACATCGTGCCCGGCGGCGGTCACCTGTTCATGCTGAATTCGCCGGGCAGCATCGCCCCGTTGCTCCGCGGTTTCCTGGGCTCACCCGAATCCATTCCGCTCCGACGCTAGTCAGCGCAACTATCTTGCACAGTTGTTGCATTATGTAAAATACACGAGACCTGCCACTCCACAGCCGCCTTAGCACTGATTGGCCCGAAACTTCCAGACTGCGCAGGCCGCTATTCCACGAACGTCTCAGCCCGCGGGACGGGCACGGCTGCATCACGACCCGCCACTGAGAGCGCCGTCATGCGTCCCGCGGAGGATCGGTCGCTATACTGTTCCGACAATCCAGATGAAGGTCGGGCACCGGTGCCTCGCGGCAGGGTGCCCTTTTTCCGATTCGCCGCGGCACCTTGCGCGGCGGATCCCGATGCAGGACACCTCATGGCCACAGCTCCGCAGACTTTCCTCCCTCCTCTTTCACAGATTTCCGGCCCGGTCGCCGAGTGGGTCGAATCGATCAAGACCCTGACCCGACCCCGGTCGGTTCACTGGTGCGAAGGCTCCGATGCGGAATACCGCTCGCTGATCGACCAGCTTGCCGCCAGCGGCGAACTGCAGAAGCTGAACCCCGAGACCTTCCCGAACTGCTATCTCGCCCGCTCCAACCCCTCGGACGTGGCGCGCGTCGAGCACCTGACCTTCGTCTGCACCTCGAACCGCGACGACGCCGGTCCGAACAACAACTGGATGGCACCCGCCGAGGCCCACGCCAAGATGCGCAGCCTGTTCGAGGGCTGCATGCAGGATCGCACGCTGTACGTGATCCCCTACTGCATGGGCCCGATCGACTCGCCCTACTCCCGTTGCGGCGTCGAGATCACCGACAGCGCCTACGTCGCGATCAACATGATCCTGATGACCCGCGTCGGCCGTGCCGCGCTGGAGCGCATCCACCGCGACGGCGACCGCTTCGTCAAAGGCCTGCACTCGATCGGCGAGCTCGATCCGAACCGCCGCTTCATCATGCATTTCCCCGAAGAGCTGGCGATCGAGAGTTTCGGCAGCGGCTACGGCGGCAACGCGCTGCTCGGCAAGAAATGCCACGCGCTGCGCATCGCCAGCTACCAGGCGCGCACCGAGGGCTGGCTCGCCGAGCACATGCTGATCGTCGGCCTGCAGAGCCCGAAGGGTGAAACCCACTACGTCGCGGCGGCGTTCCCGTCGGCCTGCGGCAAGACCAATCTCGCGATGCTGATTCCGCCCGAGTCCATGCCGGGTTGGAAAGTGTTCACGGTCGGCGACGACATCGCCTGGCTGCACCCGGGCCCCGACGGCCGGCTGTACGCGATCAACCCGGAAGCGGGCTACTTCGGCGTGGTGCCGGGCACCAACCCGAACACCAACCGCAACGCCTACGACATGATCCGGCGCGACACACTGTTCACCAATGTTGCGCTGACCGCGAGCAACGATCCCTGGTGGGAAGGTCTCGAGTCCGGCACGCCGGTGATCGACTGGCAGGGTCGGCCCTACGACCCGAAGAACGGCCCCGCGGCCCATCCGAATTCGCGCTTCACCGTCTCGGCCAAGCGCAATCCCGGCTATTCACCCGAGGCCGACAGTCCGCGCGGCGTGCCGATCTCGGCGATCATCTTCGGCGGTCGCCGCCGCGGTGTCGCACCGCTGGTCTATGAAGCGCGTGATTGGGCGCACGGCGTGCTGATGGGTGCGTCGGTCGCCTCCGAGACCACGGCCGCGGCCACCGGTCAGGCCGGCGTGCTGCGCCGCGATCCGATGGCGATGAAGCCGTTCTGCGGCTACAACTTCGCCGACTACTGGAACCACTGGCTCGAGACCGGCAAGAAGCTCACGCACCCGCCGAAGATCTACCACGTCAACTGGTTCCGCCGCGACGCCCAGAACAAGTTCCTGTGGCCTGGCTACGGCGAGAACCTGCGCGTGCTCGCCTGGATCCTCGAGCGCTGCGCCGGCCGCGGCGGCATGGTCGAGACACCGATCGGCCAGCTGCCCCGCCCCGCCGACCTCGACCTCAAAGGACTGGACATCGCCCCGGCGGCGATCGAGGAGCTGCTGTCGGTCGACCGCAAGCTCTGGAAAGAGGAAGCCTCGGGTATCGGGCGTGATTTCGAGGTATACGGCGCACGCATCCCGGCCGCGCTGAAGGCAGAGCTCACCAAGCTCGAGGCTCGGCTGGACGCCTGACCCGACCGAGATGTCAGCGGGGGGGCTGAGTCCTCAGCCCTCCTCGCAGCGGAAACGGATGGTCAGCGGCGAATCGGCCTCGGGCGCACGGCCGAGCCCGATCATCCCCTCGCCTTTGATCTGCATGCTGTCGCGACGCAGAAAAGCTTCCTCGCCGCCGGCGAGGCAGATGAAGGTGCCATTGGTGCTCTGATCCACCAGCAGGACCTTGTTCCGCGAGATTTCGATGCGCGCGTGCAGCCGCGAAATCAGGTTGCCCTTGACGACCAGGTCGTTGTCCTCGGCACGCCCCATCACGACGTTCGGGCGCCCGTCGTCGACGACGACCACCTGATCCTGGAATTGCAGCCGCAGCCGCGCCGTCTTGCGACCCTCCAGCGGGATCTGCGGCAGCATGCTGGTGGCCTCGTCGGGCTGCCACATGACCTCGTAGAGCGCGACCTCGCTGCCCTGCCCTTTGATCGCGGCGACGTCGATCTGCCGAACCACCGCGCGCCACTCCGGCGGAAGCTGCGCGACCGTGGCCGCCGTCGTGACGATCTGCCCCGACTTGGCCTGGCTGGTCATCCGGTTGGCCGTGTGCACCGTCGAGCCGAAGACGTCGCGGCTTTCGAGCACCACCGGACCGAAATGGCAGCCGATCCGGATCGCCACCGCGTGCCCGTCGATCTTGAGCTGGGAATGCGCCGTGATCTGCCGCTGCATCTGGCAGGCGGCGTTCAAGGCTTCCGCGGCCGTCGGGAAGGTCGACATCACCTCGTCGCCCATGGTCTTGATCACCGAGCCACTGTTCTTCTCGGTTGCCCCGCGCATGATCTCGATGCAGGTCGCGACCATGTCGCGCGCGCGCAAGTCGCCGAGGAGCTCGAACAGGCGCGTCGAGCCCACGACATCGGCAAACAGAATGGCGAGCTCGATATCCCGGGGCATATGTCAACAAGCAACAGCTTGGTCAGTATACGCGAGGCGCACGCTGCCGTCGCTCCGACCCCGCCGCGGCTCAGGCCGCGAGCGTCGCAGCGCGGCGGATCAGATCGGGGCCGGCATCGCGCTCGCGGGCACCCTCGGACAGCAGCCGCCGATACTCGCGCGCACCCCTGCTGTGGCTCAACAAGCCGAGCATGTGACGGGTGATCGCCGGCAGACGCTCGCCGCGCGCCATCTGCTCCTCCGCATAGCGCGCCATCCGCTCGAGCATCGCCTCGACGGTAGGCATCTCGTAAGCCTCGCCGGCGGCCGCAGCCAGAGCCGCCTCGATCTGCAAAAGCACCATGGGACGGTGATAGGCCTCGCGGCCGAGCATGACCCCATCCGACCAATCGAGCAGTTCCAGCGCCGACTCGACCGTGCGGACGCCGCCGTTGACGATCACCGGCAGATCCGGGAAATCGTCCTTGACCCGTCGTACCACGTCGTAGCGCAAGGGCGGCACTTCGCGATTCTCCTGCGGCGACCAACCCCCGAGCACGGCCTTGCGTGCGTGCACGATCGCAGCGGCCGCGCCAGCGTCGCGCACTGCCATGACGAAATCGCACAACGCATCGTAATCGCGCTCGTCGAAACGCTGCACGTTCTCGGCAGCCTGACTGCCGCCACGCAGGATGCCGATACGCATCTTCACGGTCACCGGCACATCAGCCGCCTCGCAGATCGCCGCCACACAATCGGCAACCAGCGCAGGCTCGCTCATCAGACAGGCACCGAAGGCACCTTTTTGCACCTTGTCGCTCGGGCAGCCACAGTTGAGATTGATCTCGTCGTAACCGAACTCCATGGCATCGCGCGCCGCGGCAGCGAGATAATCCGGCTCGCAGCCGCCGAGCTGCAGCGCGACCGGATGCTCGTCCCGGTGATACTCCAGCAGACGCTCGCGATCGCCGCGCAGGATCGCCGAAGCCGTGATCATCTCGGTATAGAGCAGGATCCGCGGCGAGAAACCCCGCAGGAAATAGCGGCAATGCCGATCGGTCCAGTCGAGCATCGGCGCCACGGAAACGGGATACTGCTGCTGAAAACCCCGAGGACTTGCCACCCCCAACATGCTTTTGTCCGATTCCTTCACGAACGAATTTCCATCGCTATTCTGGCATTTTCGCCGTGCCGATGGACCGGGGATGAGCCGGATATCGCCGCTGCGTGGTAACCGGCGGCATCCCGCAACCGCGAGCCCGCGCCTCAGCCCGGCTTGCGCATCGTTTCGAGCGCGACCGCCCATTTGTGGAGTTCGTCCAGCATCCCCACCGCACCGTCGACCACCGGCTTGGTAGGCCGAAAGACACCGGCATCGTCCAGGTACTGCTCGAACTGCGGCAGTGGCACCACCTGCGGCAAGGGATAGACACTGAGGCTGCTGATCAGCAGACGCAGCTGCTGGGCGGCGCGCAAACCTCCGGAAATACCACCATAGCTGACGAAACCCGCGGGCTTGTAAGCCCATTCCCGTGCCAGCACCTGGATCGCGTTCACCAGCGTCGCCGGCGGAAAGTAGTCGTACTCGGGCGTGACGAAGACATACGCATCGGCCGCCGCCACCGACGCACTCCAACGCTTGGTATGCGCATGCTCATACCGCTGGAGCCGCGGATGCTCCGCCTCGTCGAGCAGCGGCAGCCGGTATTCCGCGAGATCCACCAACTCGACTTCGAACCTGCCCTGCTGGCCAGCCAGATCGGCGAACCACCTGCCGACCAGCGGGCCACGGCGGCTCGGGCGCGTGCTGCCAATGATGACGTTCAGTTTCACCGGAAATTCCTCCATGTGGTCACAATTTGTGACTTGAGTAAAATACTTGACCATGAAGGGCGAACTCGACAAGACAGAAACGAGGTACCAGGTCATATGAAAGTGACTGGCATCGGCAAATATCAGGTGCTCGGCACTTGCCGCCGCGTCAGCCCCGTGCTCTCGCGCCTCGGCGACAAGTGGACCGTGCTGGTGATCACCGCGTTGCGGGAGAATCCGCGGCGCTTCAACGAGATCAAGCGCATGGTGGACGGCATCTCGCAGCAGATGCTGACGCGTACGCTGAAATCCCTGGAGCGCGATGGCGCCGTGCGAAGGACGATCTTCTCCACCAATCCGCCGCAGGTACGGTACGAACTGACCGAGTTCGGCCGCTCACTCAGCGTGCCGCTACTCGCGCTCGGCCAGTGGGTGGTCGATCACCTCGACGAGATCGAGCGCTCGCAGCGGCGATTCGATCAGAAAACACAGTCGGCAACTGTTGTGGCCTAGGCCATGTGAACACTATTGCCGTAGCGCTTCGATGATGAGAGCGAAGCAGATGAAGGCGATTGGGATGCGGTGGAACCATCCGGACGAACCTTGATGATCGTGCTGTCCAGACTCACCGCTTCGATCTCGATGTGGATGAGCTGTTCGCGCTGCAGTTCGGTGAAATGTGAGACATTGCCTCGCTGCACGGGCAGGTGGGCTTCGGTTCAGCGCCGAGGCCGGTATTGGCCCGCAGGCTGAGCTCCGTGAACTTGCGCTCTGCTTCAGGCTCACGGCTGAGCAGCGTGCCAACTACCGCGCCCAGGAACCCGAGCGGAATGCTCACGATGCCGGGATTCTCGAGCGGCAAGATCGCATTTTTCCGCAGGATGCTCGGACTCAATAGGATCAGTATCAGCGAGGCCAGCAGACCGGTTCCCAGACAACAGACCGCGCCTGCCGTGTTGAAACGCCGCCAGTACAACGACAACACGATCACCGGCAAGTTCGCTGACGCGGCGACCGCGAACGCCAGCGCCACGAGGAACGCAACGTTCGAGCCGGGCCTGCCAAGCGGCGCAACGTCGGTCTCTGCACCCACGATCGGGGTGAGATCGGCATGCGGAAATCGAGGCTCGGGCGTCATAGAGTCGGTGGCATCAAGGCCCACTTCAGGGCTCTATCGAAACCGGCGGGTCCAGTCTGAAGGACACCCGGCTGGCCTGCCGTCCCCTCAGCTTGTGGCAGCCCGCCTCCAACCCGGTATCCCGGCGGCCATCGCGCCATAATGGACACCATGATCACGAACCGGCAATGGCGCTTGCGCCGCAGACCGGAACCCGGCGAGATCCCGGGTACCGGGCATTTCGATTTCGCGGTCGAAGCCGGCCCGAAGGCGGGAGCCGGACAGGTTCTGGTCCGCACTCTGGTACTGGGCACGTCGCCCGCCCAGCGCGGCTACATCTCCACCAGCCGCAGCATGCACGACAAGGTGCCGGTGGGCGGCGTCATGCGCGGACGTGGTGTCGGCGTGGTCGTGGACAGCCACCACGACGCCTTCGCACCCGGCGATCTGCTCACCGCATCGCTGGGCTGGCAGGACTACGCGGTCATCACTCCCACCGCCGAATCCATGAGCATCATGAACATCGCCAGGCTGACACGGCCGGTGAAACCTTCAAGTCTGCACCTCGGGCTGCTGGGCGGAGCCGGAGCCACGGCCTATTTCGGCTTGCTCGATGTAGGCCTGGCGAAACCCGGCGAGACCGTCGTGATATCGGCGGCGGCGGGTGGTATCGGCTCGCTCACCGGGCAGATCGCCAAAATCGCCGGTTGTCGCGTGGTGGGCATTTGCGGCAGCGACGAGAAATGTACCTGGATCACCCGCGACCTGAAATTCGACGCGGCGATCAATTACCGGACCCAGGACATCGATGCACGATTGCGCGAGCTCTGCCCCGGAGGCGTCGACGTCTACTTCGACAACGTGGGCGGCGACACCCTGAACACCGTGCTGGATCACCTGGCACGTCGCGCACGCGTGGTGATCTGCGGCTGGATCTCGACCGATTACGCATCGGGTCCGCAGACGGGGCCGGCCAATTACAAAAACCTGCTGCGGCAGCGGGCGCGCATGGAAGGCTTCTATATCTTCGATTACCTGGCCCGCTGGGGCGACGCGGAGTCGAGACTGCGCGAATGGTACGAGGCCGGGAGAATCGACCCCTGCGAGGATCTGGACGATGGCCTGGAGAAGATGCCCGAAACGCTGGCCAGCTTGTTCAAAGGCACGAACAAGGGTGTGAAAATGAACCGCGTGGCCCCCGATCCGGAATAGCGCTCAGGCCTCGTGCTTCAAGCGCTCTTCCAGCAGATCGATTTCCCTGACCAGCCGGCGCGATAGATCGTCCGGCAAGCGTTGCGCCCGTGCCAGTGCGTACAGCGCGTCCCGCTCCGCCTGCAAGCCCTCGAGCCGCAGCTCGCGTTCGATCTGATTGCTACGTCTGGCGCGCAGGACGCTTGCGCTACTGCCCCGCTCGCCGTCGATTCGCCGCCGGTAGTGGTCCAGGGCCCGCTCCACGGCCTCGGCATGCAGCTCCGCCTCTTCCGGTGCGACGGCATGCGCTTTGATGCGCCGTTGAATGGCCCGCATCGCCGCCTCGGACGCCCTCACGCGTGCATGTTCGAGCCCTTCCTCCTCCGGGTGATCGTCCGGCATGTTCAGACCCCGCAACAGCCTGGGTAGCGCCAGATTCGCGGCCAGCAGCGAGAAAATGATCACGCCGGCCGCGAGAAAGATGGTCAGGTCCCGGGCCGGAAACGGCGAGCCATCGGCCAGCGTCAGCGGCAACGTCAGCACGCCGGCCAGAGTGATGGCCCCCCGCACTCCCGCCACCGACATGGCCGCCACCAACCGCAGACGCGGCGGCGCACCGGGCGTTTCTCCACGCAGCATTGCCAGCCAGGCGCCGAGACGCAGCGAGCCCCACACCCAGACGAACCGCAGCACGGCAAGGCCGAAATTGATGGCCAGTACATAGACGGCGAGCCAGGCCGGGTTGTAATGATCGGTTTCCTGCATCGCGTTGGCGCTGCGCTCCAGGATTCCCGGCAGCTGCTCCCCGAGCAGCACGAACATCACGCCATTCAGGACGAACTGGACGGTATCCCACACCGCAGTACGCTGGGTGCGCGTGCTGCCTTGCGCGTGACCGGTAAGCTCCATGTAACTCATGGTGACACCGGCCGAAACCGCGGCGAGGATGCCGGAACAATGCAGGTGCTCCGCGGCGAGGTAGGCGGCGAACGGCAGCAGCAGACTGATCACCACCTGCGAACCCGATTCCTCGCCGAAACGCTGGGTGATCAGGTTCTTCAACAGCAGGATACCGGCCGTCAGCCCGACGCCTATTGCCAGGCCGCCTATGGCAAGCCACAGAAAGGTCAGCGCTGCCGCCTGCAGCGAAAAGACCCCGGTCAGCGCCGCAGCCACTGCAAACCGAAAGCAGACCAGGCCCGAGGCATCGTTCAACAGGGATTCGCCCTCGAGCACGTGCTGCAGACGCCGCGGCACCGGGATGCGACTGGTGATCGCGGACACCGCCACCGGATCGGTCGGCGACACGATCGCCGCCAGCGCGAACGCCACCGGCATAGGCATCGGCGGAATCAGCCAATGGATGAACAGCCCCATGCCGATGACGGTCAGGAAGACCAGACCGAGCGCCAGCTCGAGGATCATCCCCTTGTCCCGCAACAGCCCTTCCTTGCGGATACGCCAGCCATCGAGGAACAGCAACGGCGGCAGGAACAGCACGAAGAAAATATCCGGATCGAGCCGTACGGCATCGTCCGAAAATATCGCGATCAGCGCACCCAGGCCGATCTGGAGCAGCGGCGTCGGGATGGCGACGGGCAGCGCACGCACCAGCAGACTGCTGGCGACGAGGGCAAGCAGCAACGCCAGAACGATGTCAATGGCGCCCATGGGAAGCTACGCGAAAGAGTATGCTCGTGACGCTGCCAGGCACTCCGGCCGCGGCGGATTTTCGGCCATTTTATGGTGTGCCACAGCACCGTGCCAGCAACGCCAGCAATGGGTTGCATGTGCGGACGACACCGACTAAAAAATGCCTGCCAACCGGGGAACCCTCATGACCTATCGACTCCACGTCAACGGCCAGACCCACGACGTCGACGTACCGGGCGAAATGCCCCTGCTTTGGGTGCTGCGCGACAGCCTCGGACTGGTCGGCACCAAGTTCGGCTGCGGCATGGCGCTCTGCGGAGCCTGCACGGTGCATATCGACGGCGCGCCACAGCGTTCCTGCAGCCTGCCGGTAGCCGCCGTCGGCGAGGCCCAGGTCACGACCATCGAGCACATAGGGTCGAGCGAAATCGGTGCGCGTCTGCTCAAAGCCTGGCTCGACATCGATGTGATGCAATGCGGCTACTGTCAGGCGGGGCAGATCATGACCGCCGCATCCCTGCTGGCCACCACGCCCAAGCCCAACAACGAGCAGATCCGCGACACCATGGCCGGCAACATCTGCCGCTGCGCCTGCTACAACCGCATCGAAACCGCAGTCCGTATGGCAGCCGGCCTCGAACCGGCCGTCGAGGCCCAGCAGGAGCATCCTCATGTCGCCTGACCGACGCAGCTTCCTGAAGGTCTCGTTGCTGGCGGGCGGCGGACTCATGCTCGAGACCTTCGTCGCGGCGCCTTCGACCGCAAAGGTCGCCGCCGGTGGCGCACACAGCACCCGCGAAGCGGCCGCTGCCGCGGAGCTCACCACCTATGTCGCGATTGCGCCCGATGGAACCATCACCATCGTCGGCAAGAACCCCGAAATCGGCCAGGGCATCAAGACCTCGCTGCCGATGATCGTCGCCGACGAACTCGACTGCGACTGGGCGCAAGTACGCATCCTCCAGGCCGATGCCGACTCGGCCCGCTATGGTAGGCAAGTCGCCGGCGGCAGCCAGGCAACGCCTGCCAGCTGGATGGAAATGCGCCGGACCGGCGCCGCGGCTCGCGCGATCCTGCTGCAAGCGGCAGCGATCCAGTGGGCGGTGCCTGCGGCCGAACTCACGACCTCCAAAGGCCGCATCATGCATGCGGCCAGCGGCCGTTCCTGCGGCTATGGCGAGGTGGCAAGCGCGGCGGCCAAACTCACGCCCCCGGCGCTCGAGTCGGTCTCCCTCAAGAAACCCGAAGAGTTCACGATCATCGGTCGTCGGATCGCGGGTATCGACAGCCCGCGCATCCTGCGCGGCGAACCGGTGTTCGGCATCGACACCCGCCTGCCCGGCATGCTTTACGCCGTGTACGAGGTGGCGCCTGCGCACGGCGGCCGGCTGGTCAAGGCGGATACCGAAGCCGTCAAGCAGGCGCCCGGTGTCCGGCATGTCGTGCCAATCATCGGCGACGGCAACCCGGATACCGGTCTTGCCGACGGCGTCGCGATCGTCGCAACCCACTGGTGGCTGGCCAACCAGGCGCGCAGCAAGCTAACCGCGCAATGGGACCTGTCGCACTCGCAGGGTCACAGCACGGAAGCTTATCGCGCACGCGCCAGCGAGATCCTGGACAAAGGCGACGGCCACGATCTGCGGCACGAGGGCGATCCCACAGCGGCGCTCGGCAAGGCGGCGCGACGCGTATCGGCGCGCTACGACTACCCCTTCCTGGCGCACGGCCCGCTGGAACCGCAGAACTGCACGGCGCATTTCAAGGACGGCAAGATCGAGATCTGGGCGCCGAGCCAGACGCCGGCAAGCGGCCGCCAACAGGTGCAAAAGCTGCTGGGCCTGCCCGCGCTCGAGGACGTCACCGTACACATCACCCGCTCCGGCGGTGGCTTCGGCCGCAGGCTGCTCAACGACTACATGCTGCAGGCAGCCTCGATCGCCAAGGCCCTGCCGGGCACGCCGATCCAGCTGATCTGGTCGCGCGAGGACGACATCCGCCGCGACTACTATCGCCCTGCCGGCTGGCACCAGCTCGAAGCCGGTCTCGATGCCGAGGGACACCTGATCGCGTTCACCGACCATTTCGTCACTTTCGGCGACGGTCAACGCGTGACACGCGGTGGCGATCTGACGCTCACGCTGCCACCGGCAGACCTGGTGCCGAACCTGCGCTTCACCCAGACCATGATGCCCACCGTGCTGACCACCGGCTGGTTGCGCGCACCCGGATCGAACGCTCTGTGCTTCATCTCACAGGCGTTTCTCGATGAGGTTGCGGTGGCGGCAGGCAAGGACCTGCCGACGCTGATGCTCGAGCTTCTCGGCGAGCCACGCGCGATTCCCGCATTCGGCGGCCAGGGCGCGCCGTTCGATACCGGCCGCGCCCGTGCCGTGATCGAGAAAGTGCTGCAAATCGCCGACTGGCAGACCCAGCCCAAAGGCGTGCAGCGCGACGACGCTACCGGGATCTCCCGTGCCAAAGGTTTCGCGTTCTATTTCTGCCACCGCGGTTACTTCGCCGAAATCGTCGACGCAAGCGTTGCGGCTACCGAGGTAACGGTCCACAAGGTGTGGGTGGCCGGCGATGTCGGCAGCCACATCATCAATCCGTTCGGCGCCGAAAATCAGGTCCGCGGCTCGATCATCGACGGACTTGCCCAGGCACTGGTCGGGCAGGCCATCGAAGTGGTGGACGGTGTCATTCAGCAAAGCAATTTCCACGACTTCCCGCTCGCCCGCATGCCGATCACGCCGGCGATTGAGATTGCCTGGGTCAGATCCGCCCATCCGCCGACCGGGCTCGGCGAGCCGGCGTTACCGCCGGTGATTCCCGCGCTCACGAATGCGATCTATGCGGCTACGGGCAAACGGATTCGTTCCCTGCCGATAAAGCTCGCCTGAGCGACGCCAACTCGCGCTCGAGGTACATCGTATAGCTCGTCATCGTACCCGTGGACATCTGGTGCGCCATGCTGGGCACGACGTATTGATCGGCGTAGATCTGCTACTCCGCCGACATAACCTGCGATTCGTAGTGATTCACCGCAAAGAACGCGCTGACGGCGCCGACAACGAAACACCGTCGGGCCCGAAGAAGCTCTGCCCGGCTCTGCTGGCGGCCGGCGAAGTCGCTCTCGTCTGAAAGCGCTTATTGACCGTCGCCCCAATGATCATGTTGTGTACTACCGGACCGGTCGCAGAAGTTTCCGATATCGCGATCGGCAGCTCGACCAGGTTCGGAGCAGGCAGCGATTCCGCCTGTTCTATCTCATCAACTTCCGAGCGGCATGCCGGGAGACCCGGGGAGTTTGGACGACAGGGTTCGCGATGCGATAATGATGAATTCACTCAGCCCATCGTGGCCCTGCTTACCGGAGTTTCAATACGATGCGTTTGGATGCCCTGCCGATCGGCGACAACCCACCTCATGAAGTCAACGTCGTGGTCGAAGTCCCGGTGGGTGGCGAGCCGATCAAGTACGAGATGCACAAGCCCTCAGGCGCACTGGTCGTCGACCGGTTCCTCTATACGGCGATGCGCTATCCGGGCAACTACGGCTTCATACCGCATACACTCTCGGAAGACGGCGATCCCTGCGACGTATTGATCGCCAATCAGCGCGGCCTGCTGCCAGGCTCCGTGATTGCGGTGCGGCCGGTGGGCGTGCTGAAAATGCAGGACGAGGCCGGTGGCGACGAGAAGATCATCGCGGTGCCCGTGCCCAAACTCACCCGCCGCTACGAGCATATCTTCGAGTACACGGACCTGCCGGGCATCTCCCGCAATCAGATCCAGCATTTTTTCGAGCACTACAAGGATCTGGAGTCATCCAAATGGGTCAAGGTGCTGGGCTGGGGCGATGCCACGGAGGCGCGCCGGATCATCAGCGAAGCGATAGCGCGCCACGCCGCACAGTGAGCCGAGTCGGATGCCCCTGCTCGGCGGCGAACAGGACGGGTGTTGCCCTACGCGCCGTTCCCGCTCTACAGGGATTCCCCGCAACCTATGGCGCGGAGAGGCAAACGGATTCACGACCGATACGCCACCCCACGTGAACCCGTCTGGAAGGTCTTCGGATAGAAGCCACCGGCAACCGGCCTGCGAGGCAACGGAGAGAATGACGGCATCCCAGAAGCTGAAATCGTGGTCGGTAGCGAGATCGACAGCCGTCAGCATGGCCTGGGGGCAGTTTCGACAACCGGAAAGGTATCGCGCCAGCCCAGAATGGCCTCGCGGGCGTCGGCCCGCGACCGCCCGGCCTTGCGGGCAAGAACGTTGAACAGCTCTCCAGGTGCCTGAACGGGAACGATGGCCGCTTCTTGCGGCAAGTTGCGCACCAGCTCTAGAACGATATCCGCTTCTCGATGCCGAGGCGCCCCGCAAGTGCGGGAGACTGGGAAACGCCTGCTCCGGCCAAAACTTGCTGCGGCGCCACAGGTCAGGCAGTGGCGCTGTCGGAGGGCAGCAATGACACCACCGCCAGGGTGCAGACGGCGAGCAGCGCCATGCCGACGAACAGCGCCCCGAAGCTCGAGACCTTGACCAGCGGCCCGAGCAGCCACACCGCCAGCGAGCTGATGCCGAGCGACAAGGCCATTCTGGCCCCCGCCACCCGCGAGCGCATCCGATCATCGACGTAGCGCACGACCATCGCGTCGGTAAAGGGAACTGCGCCGAAGATCACGACCATGACCCCCAGCAGGGCCAACAACAGCCACCAGCCTCGAGTCAGTGCAGCCAGGGCCAGCAGCGGGATCTGCAAGGCCACAATGCACAGATAGAGGGGTTTGAGCGAAACTCGATCTATCAACCGGCCCACCACCACCTGGGTCAGCGAAGCCAGGGCGTACACCGCCGCCAGCATTGCGCCGAGCAGCGCGGGATCCTCGACGATGCCGCGGAAGCGCTCGCTCAGCAGCTGGGCATTGCCGTTGGTGGTGAAATTGAACAGCAGGCCGCTGGTCACCGCGGCCGCAGTCATGACCGCGAACACCCGCGCCAGCTCCGCCGGCGCCAGCGACGCGGAGGCCTTGCTGGTACGTTTGGCCGGTGCTTCGGTCTCCTGCGGGCATAGCGCGGCGAACAGCAGGCCGCAACCAATGACAGCCAGACCCGGGAGCGCAAAAGCGGCCCGCCAGCCCAGCCATTGCACCATGAAGCCGGTGCTCAACGCGGCAATGGCGATACCCAGGTTGCCGGCCAGGCCGTTGACGCCGATGACCACACCCGGTCGGGTCGCCCGCTGCAGCAGCATGGGGATGCCCACCGGGTGATAGATCGACGCGAAGGCACCCAGCAAGGTCAACGCCGCGGCCAACTGCCAGGCATTGCGGGTCGCGGCCGCCAGCAGCGCCGAACTGCCGATGCCGAAGAAGAACAACAGCATCATGCGTCGCCGCCCCCACAGGTCGCCGAAACGACCCGAAGGCAGCGAACCGAGGCCGAACAACACAAAGGCGCCGACACCGTAAGGCATCAGATCCTCCCAACGCGAAAAACCGAAATCGGCCGCGATCGCGCCCACTGCCGTGGCGAAGATCAGCAGGAACATGTGGTCGATCGCATGCGCCAGGTTCAGCAACAGGGACACCGGGCGTGCCATGCCGGCGGCGGTGGCCGGCACCGCCTGAGTCGAGACCTGCGACGGTCGAGAATCAGCAGTGGTGACGGTGGGAGACATGACGCCTAGTGTGCCGCAGTGGCCCGTGCCGGAGCGACCGGTCGCCGCCGCGGCAAGTCGGCGCGGATATTGATCCGCATCAGTTGCAGCGGGCACATTCAATCATGTTGATATCATTGAAATTCCAATTGAATCAATAAAATATATAATATTCTTATAATAAATATCATGTCGGATGCTTGTATTTCCCGGCTTCGCCCCTACCACGTAAGCGCCACAGGAGGATGACATGGCTACAGGTTGGGCCGGTGACAGTGCGGTTCAGGATCAGATCGATGCCACCGTCAAGGATGGAATCAAGCGTGCGCAGAGCCGCTTGCCCCAGGGCCCCACGCAAACCCACTGCATCGACTGCGGCGCCGAGATTCCCGAGGCACGCCGCAAGGCGGTTCCGGGCGTACGCCTGTGCGTGCCTTGCCAGGAAAAGGATGATCGCGAAAGCGGGACCTTCAGCGGTTACAACCGTCGCGGCAGCAAGGATAGTCAGCTTCGGTGACATCGGCGGAACGGGCCGGAATGGCGATACCATCGAGCATCGAACGAGGTCGACCCTTCAGGAGCTCGCATGGCCACGGATGACAGCGCGGACCGAAACCTGCCGGCCGGTTACAGGCCGCCGAGAGTATGGACCTGGGATCAACCGAGCGGTGGCCGGTTCGCGAACATCAATCGGCCCGTCTCCGGCGCCACTCATGAAAAGACCCTGCCGCGCGGCAAGCATCCCTTGCAGCTCTATTCGCTCGGCACGCCCAATGGCCAGAAAGTCACGATCCTGCTTGAAGAGTTGCTGGCCGTCGGCCACAAGGGCGCCGAGTACGACGCCTGGCTGATCAAGATCCACGAAGGCGAACAGTTCGGCAGCGGGTTCGTGGCGGTGAACCCGAACTCCAAGATCCCGGCGATGCTCGACTATTCCACCGATCCGCCGACACGGCTGTTCGAGAGCGCCTCCATCCTGCTCTACCTCGCCGAAAAGTTCGACGCCTTCCTGCCGAAGGAGCACTACCGGCGCGCCGAAACGATGAACTGGCTGATGTGGCAGATGGGCTCGGCGCCCTATCTCGGCGGCGGATTCGGGCACTTCTACACCTACGCGCCGTTCAAGATCGAATACGCTATCAACCGTTTCGCGATGGAAGCCAAGCGGCTGCTGCACGTGCTCGACACGCAGCTCGGCAGGAACGAGTACGTCGCGGGCGACCAGTACACCATCGCCGACATCGCGAACTGGACCTGGTACGGCGGGATCATGAACGGCACCTACGACGCCAGGGAGTTTCTGGCGTTGCACGAGTACCGCAACCTGGCACGCTGGACCGAGCTGGTGGGCAGCCGGCCGGCGGTTCGACGCGGACGCCGCGTAAATACCACGACCGGGCCGGAGGAACTGCGCCTGCCCGAGAGGCACAGCGCCGCGGACTTCGATCCGCCCGCGCGATAGCGCGCCTTGCACGATCTCCGCCACGAACTGCGAGCACTGCCGTCGACCGTGCAGGCGGAAACGGCGTGGTCGCAAGCACTGCACCTGGAAGCCCGGCGTATCTTTTCGATCCGGCGCGAACTGCTGGCAGCGTTCTATCTCGCCCTCGCCACCTTGCTGGCCGGAGTTGGCCTGCTGATCAAGGCCAACCTCGAGCGCATCGGCCCGGCAGCCCTGCTCGCCGGCATCCTGGTCGCGGCAGCCCTGTGCTATGCGGTGGCACTGCGCGCGCGCCTGCAGAAGCGCGAACGTTCGCTGGGCGAGGACTATGTCCTGCTGCTCGGCGCGCTGCTGTTCAGCGCGGCTGTGGGCTATGCCGAAGTGCAGTTCCGTCTGTTCGGCGCAGCCTGGCCGCGCCACCTGCTGCTGCTCGCGGCCTGGCACCTGGCAAGTGCCTATGGGTTCCGCTCGCGGCTGGCGCTGTCCGTGGCACTGATGGCTTTCGCCGGCTGGCTCGGCGTCGAAGCGCGTCTCGGCACAGTGTTCGAGCCGCGGGTGCCGATGTTCGGGGCGAGTCTGCGCAGCCTGCTGTGCACCCTGCTGTTCTGGTTCGGCAGCCTGCTGCATCGCCACGAGGATCCCGCGACAGGCGCGGGATTCCGGCCGGTATATCAGCAGTTCGCAGCGAACTTCGGCTTCTGGGGCGCACTCGGCCTCGGCGGCGAGAGTTCGACTCGCTGGCTCGGCGCCATGGTACTGCTGTTACTGGCCGTGACGGTCGGCCGGACCGGGCTGAACGAGCGGCGCGAAAGCTTCCTGCTGTATGCCGTCGGCTACACGACCCTCGGGCTGGTATGGCTCGAACTGTTGCTGCTGGGGCCGCTGGCGGCGTCCTGGCTCGGCCTGGCCACCATCACCGGCGCCGTGGTGTTGCTGAGCAGGCTGCGCTCCAGGCTCAAGGAGTCCGTGGAATGAAAGTCGCCCGGCCGTCGGCAACAGAGGAGCGCTGGCTGCTGCTCGCAAGTCGCTATCCCGCGCTGCGTACCGCCGTGGAAAGTACGGGGCTCGGCGGCGGCTGGAAAACCACCACCTGGCTTGCGCGCATTCTGGGCTTTCTGCTCGGCCTGTTCGCCACCACCCTGCTCGCCGGCGCACTGGTCGTGACACCTTCACCGTTGCTGCTGGGCGGCCTGCTCTGGATACTTGCCGCGGAGTGGCTGGTGGCGAAGCGGCGCGTCTTCCGCTCCGGCATCGAAGAAGCGCTGTATCTGATCGGTGCCGGCGCCCTCGTCGTGCAGCTGCTGATCTGGACCGAACAGCGCAACGAAGCGCTGATCGTCGCGCTCTGTGCGACGGTCGTGCTGCTGGTGGGCTGGCGCCTGCTGAATCCGCTGTTCACGACACTGGCGGCAGCCGGCTATTCCATCGCCATCGCGTTGTTCGAGACTAGCCTGCTCGGCGGCACGTTGAACTCGCCGCAAGCGGGCATCGGCTGCATGCTGATGGCCGTCGTGGCATTGTTCGCCGGCGGACGCACCTGGCAGCGCCCTGCGCACGATCGCATGCTCGATGGACTGGTGATCGTGATGCCCTGGCTCGGGCACGGCTGGTTGCTGCTCGACTCCTGGGTCCGCCACCCCGCCCATGCTCACCGCCTAGGCCTGGCCCTCGCGCTGGCACTGGCATTCTTCGCAGCCAATGTCTTCGCCGGTGTGCGCCGGCGGCAGCATGCGCCGCTGATCGGCGCGCTCGGCAATCTCGCCTGTGCGGCATACGCGCTGCACAAGTTGCTGGACTGGCCTGCGCACTGGCAACTCATGGCTGCAGGTGGTCTGCTGCTGCTCGCGGCCATCGCATTCGAGCTCGGGCTACGCAATCGTCGCGAGGGGATCACGTCCAGTCCAATCCAGGAACCCGCCGCGCTCGATCTCGCCCAGCTTGCCGGCGCGACGAGCCTTGCACCTGCACCCGCGGCGGCACCGCAGCCCGCTTGCCAGGGGCAAGGTGGAGATTTCGGTGGCGCCGGCGCCAGCGGCAGATTCTGAAGGCCGCAGCGACTGACGCTCCGGTCAGGTCAGGTCAGGTCCGGCACCGCGGCGGCTCGACCCACAACGGCTCGGCTGCCGCGGCTCCATATTGCTCGACCACGACCCAATACTGGGCGCGGACCGGCAGTCGAGCGCCCAGCGCCGAGCAGGCGAGCGCCCGCCTCGCGTTCTCCACCATGACCGCATACTCCTGCGCGCAGCGATGCTGCAGTGGGGCAGGATCGAGCACTTCACAGAGGATCTGGAACTGTCCCGGGTGCAAACAGACGACGCCCTTCAGGATGACCGCTGATTTGCCGGAGTCCAGTGCGGCCACTGCCCGGGCGAGTTGCCGCTCCGACGCTCGCTCGTCGACGACCAGGCTAGGGCGGCGGGCCATCACGGCATGTCGACCAGGAAAAACCCGTTCCGCGCTTCGGCCATGATCGTCAGCTTGAATAAAGCCCGGCATTGCGCCGGGCTTGTCCAGGCTGTTCGCCGGTGGCGATCAGTCGTTGAGGATGAACGTGACTTTCATCAGCACGCGATATTCGTCGATCTTGCCGTTGTCGCCGATCGAGATTTCCTGTTCCTTGATCCAGGCGCCCTTGACGTTCTTCAGCGTCTTGTTGGCTCGCGACAAACCGACGGCAATGGCGTCATCGAAGCTCTTCTTGCTGCTCGCCTTGATCTCCGTGACTCGTGCAACACTCATGGCATTCTCCTTACGTCTACCAAGCCAGGGAGTTTAAACCAAAGGTCGGCATTGCATTATCCCGCAACCCGAAAGGCCCGATACATCACCAGCGCATCGACGTAGCCGCGCACCGGGTGATGAAACGCCGGCGGCAAGCGCCCCACGATGTCGAACTCCATCGACTGCCACCGGCGAGCGGATCGATCACTGGTGCTCACGACGAAGTTGAACTGCATCGCCCGGCAGCCTTTCGATCTGGCCTGTTCGCTCGCCCCGCTCTCTTCGGCAACGAACGTCTCCTCGTCGGCGCCCATCCGCTACGCCAGCACCTGCTCGCGGGTCATGGCGGGATCCAGGGTGCAGGTCTCCCCGGCTCGAATCGTCGGCTCGATGATGACCCAGATCGCAGCCTGATCGTCCGGCCGCGTCGGACGGATGATCACGACGCCGCCCCCTCCCAACCGCCACCCAGCGCGCGATACAGATCCAGCGCCGCATTGAGCCGCTCGAGCCGCAGCTGCAGCAGCGCGTCTTCAGCCTGGAACAGCACGCGCTGGCTGTCCAGCACGGCAAGCAGCTCGTCGGCCCCTTCGCGGTAACGCAGTTCCGCAAGCTGCAGCGCACGCCGCGCTTGCGCGACGGTCTCCTGCTGGCTCGCCTCCTGCCGGGCACCGACGTCGGCATTGCCGAGCGCGTCGTCGACTTCCTTGAGCGCGGTACGCACGGCGGCGGCATAGGTTTCCACCGCCACGCGCTGCCGCGAGCGGGCCGACTGGATCTGCGCGCTGCGCCGCCCGGCGTCGAACAGGGTCAGGCCCATCGACAGCGCTGCCGACAGACTGGTGGCTGGATTGGTCAGCGACAGCAGCTCGCTGCTGGACAGGCCACCGGAACCGGACAACGAGATGGACGGCAACAGCGACGTGCGCGCCACGTGCACATCGGCCGCCGCCGCCGCCAGATCGGCCTCCGCGGCCGCGAGATCGGGGCGCCGCACCAGCAATGTCGAAGGCAGACCCGGCGCCACCTGCGGCACGGCCAACTGGGCAAAGCTCTCGCTGCTCGCGGCAAAGCCCTGCGGCACCTCCCCCAGCAGCAACGCCACCGCAGACTGGAGCTGGCGCTGCCGGGTTTCGAGCGGCAGCAGTGCCGTACGCTGCGCGAACACGGTCGTGCGCTGCTGGCTGACCTCGAGCGGTGTCGCAACGCCGTTGCGGTAGCGCGCCTCGACAATGCCGAGCACTCGTTCGGCGATGGCGAGATTCCGGCGCGCGATCTCCAGGCGTTCGGCCGTGGCCAGCATCTGGAAGTAGGTCGATGCCAGGGTGCTCGCGGCAGCGATTCTCAACGACTCGAAATCGTAACGGGTCGCCTCGTACTGCGCGCGCGCACCCCGCACATTGGCGGCGATACGCCCCCAGAGGTCCACCTCGTAACCGATCGAAAGGCCCGCCGAGGTGGATTCGCGATCCACCGGCGCAGCACCCCGCGAATCGTTGCGCGATCGGGAGCTGCTGGCGCTGATGCCTGCATCGGGGAAACGGTCACTGCCTGCAACCCGCAGCGCCATGCGCGCCTGCAGGACACGCTCGGCGGCAATGCGCAGATCCGGACCGGCATCCAGCCGCGTTTCGATCCAGTCGTCGAGCTGCGGCGAATTGAAACTGCGCCACCATTGCGGCGACACCTCGGCCGCCTGCGCCGTGTCATCGGACGCCGGCACGCTGCGCGCCACCTCGTCATAGGTCGCCGGCAATGGCAAGTCGGGGCGCTGCACGGCTCCGCCCGCGCAGCCGGCGAGCACCAGTGTGAAACACGCCGTAACGGTGGAAAGTCGGATCACTTGCATGTTCATTCCGAAGCCAATGCGACGACGGGATCCAGCCCTGCAGCCTTGTTTGCCGGCAGGTAGCCGAAAGCGAGACCGGTGCCGAAAGCACAGCCGAAGGCCAGCAGTACCGGGCTGATCGAATAAGCAATCGGCGTGCCGAAACTGCCGATGATGGCCGCAGTACCCAAACCGATGATCACGCCCAGGATGCCCCCCGCTGCCGAAACCACCAGCGCCTCGATCAGGAACTGGTGACGGATGTTGCGGGTACGAGCCCCTGTAGCCATGCGGATGCCGATCTCGCGCGTGCGCTCGGTGACGCTCACCAGCATGATGTTCATCACGCCGATGCCGCCGACCAGCAGCGAGATGGCCGCAATCGAACCCAGCAGGATGGTCATGGTGTTTTGCGTCTCGGTCGCCGTTTCCATGACCGAAGCCATGTTGCGCACCTGGAAGTCGATCGTGCCGTGGCGCTGCGCAAGCAGGGACTCCATGGCCGACTGGGTGCTGTCGATGCGGCTCACGTCGTCGACGGCGACGGTCACGTTGCGCAGGAATCGCTGGCCCGACAGTCGCAGCTGACTGGTCTGGTACGGGACGAACATGATGTCGTCCTGGTCTTGTCCGCTGGGCGACGCCCCCTTGGGCGCCATCACGCCGATCACCTGAAAGATGAGATTGTTCACCAGCACATATTTGCCGAGAGGACTCTCACCGCCGGGAAACAGCGCATCGGCCACGGTCTTGCCCAGAACCGCCACCGTGGCGTATTCCGCTTCGTCCTCGTCGGAAAAGAAACTTCCGGAGGTCAGCGCCCAGCGGCGCGCAACCGGATATTTGGCAGAGGTGCCGAGCGCACGCGTGGAATAGTCGCTGCCCTCGTAGCGAACCGTGACGGTACTTTCCTGCTCGGGCACGGCCGCGAGCACATTGGGAACCTCTTCGTTGATGGCCCGTACGTCGTCGAGCACCAGCGTCGCGGTGCTGTTGAAGCCGCGCTGATTGCGGGTCCCAGGCCGCACCAGCAACAGGTTGGAGCCCATGGAAGAGATGCGGTCGATCACCGCCTTCTTGGCACCATCACCGATCGCCAGCATGGCAATGACCGCCGCGACACCGATCACGATGCCGAGCAGCGTGAGCACGGAGCGGAACACGTTGGCTCGCAGCGAGCGCAACGCCATGCGGGTGGCTTCGAGCAGGTCCCCGAGCGGAGATTCCACGCCGCGCCGTGCCGTCCAGCTCAGCGCCGGCGAATCCGCGGACGGTGGACGCGGACCGGAATCGGCGACGACATTGCCGTCCTTGATTTCGATCACGCGCGGCGCGTGTTCGGCGATCTCGCGCGCGTGAGTGATCAGAATTACCGTGTGGCCGCGCGCCGAGAGATCGTGGAGCAGCCGCATCACATCGGCGCCACTCTTGCTGTCGAGCGCGCCGGTGGGCTCATCGGCCAGAATGATGCGGCCGCCGTTCATCAGCGCACGCGCAATGGAAACACGCTGCTGCTGGCCGCCCGAGAGCTGGCTTGGGCGGTGGTGGGTACGCTCGCCAAGCCCCAGCGATTCCAGCAGTTCGCGGGCGCGCTCATGCCGCTCCTCCGCAGGAATGCCGGCGTAGATAGCCGGCACCTCGACATTGTCGAGCGCCGTGCCCATGGAGATGAGGTTGTAGCTCTGGAACACAAAGCCGAAGGCTTCGCGGCGCAGTTCGGCCAGCTCGTCGCGGTCGAACTCCGATACGTCGCGACCCATGAATTCGTAGCGGCCAGTCGTGGGACGATCCAGGCAGCCGAGGATATTCATCAGCGTGGACTTGCCCGAGCCGGACGCGCCCATGATGGCCACGAACTCACCCGGGTAGATGGTGAGATCGATGCCGTGCAACACCTCCACCGACATCTCGCCGTTCTGGTAGGTCTTGGTGACCTGCGAGAGACGGATCAGCGGCGTGGCATTCTCCATCGCACCCATCAGCGCCCTCCCGGAATGCCCATCGGCGGACCGAAACCGCCCGCCGCGGCGCCGCGGCCCAGCTGACTGCCACTGCTCCGCGACTCGCTCTCGAGCTGCCGTTGCCCCGCCACGATCCGGTCGCCTTCCTCGAGACCGGCGACGATCTCGGCATGCACACGGTTGCTGACGCCCACCTGCACTTCGCGGGTCACGAGGCTCCCGCCGGCTTGCGCCAGCTGCACAGTCGCCGGACGCGACCGGCGGGGGCGTTCCGATCGGCCCTGGCTGCCGCCGGCTGCTTCGGCCGGAGCGTCAGCACCACCGCCTTCCGCGGACGCCGGCTGCTGCCGGCGCTCGCCGCGGGGCCTCTGCTGCTCGCCCTGAGCCTCGGCGGCGGCCCGGCGACCACCTTCCAGGCGCGCCGCAGCGACACCCTGTGGCCGCTGCATCGTCAGTGCCGACATCGGCACCACCAGCACATCCCGCGCCTCGGCAACCACGAAGAACACCTGGGCGGTCATCTGCGTCAGCAGGCTGCGATTCGGATTCGGAACATCGAACAGCGCGTTGTAGAGCACCACGTTGTTAGTCACCGTGGGCGTCGGCTCGATCTTGCGCAGCGTGCCGTACCAGCGCCGCCCCTGACTGCCCAACGTCGTGAAATAGGCACTCATGCCTTCGCGCAGCTTGCCCACATCGGCTTCGGACACCTGCGTCTGCACCGTCATCGTCGACAGGTCCGCGATGCGCAGGATGGTGGGCGCCTGCTGGTTGGTGTTGAGCGTCTGGCCCTGACGAGCCGTGATGCTCACTACGGTGCCGGCCATGGGCGCGTAGATCTTGGTGTATTTGAGATTGGCCTCCTCCACGCGCATGCTGGCCTGCAGCTGCTGCATCTGGGCCTTGAGCGCCGCGATGGCGGCACGCGTGGTCTCGAGAGTCGTCTGCGCATCCTGCAGCGCGCTGGCGCTGGTCGCGTCTTCCTTCATGAGGTTCTGCTGGCGCTGGAAGTCGCGCCCGGCCTTTTCGAGATCGGCCTCGCGCTGCAGCAACTGCGCCTGCTGCGAGCGCAGCTGGGCGCGGCTGGCGTCCACACGCGCGATGGACTGTTCGGCATCGATTTCAGCGAGCAGATCGCCTTGCTGCACCTCGCTGCCGACGTCCACGAATATCCGGCGCAGCTGGCCGGAGACCTGTGCGCCCACATCCACGTAGTCGCGCGGCTGCAGCGCCCCGGTGGCGGTCACCAGGTCCTCGATGGAACCCCGCTCCACGGTGGCATAGACGTTCAGATCGCCGGCGCCTGCCGGGAAAAAATGGCGGAACAGTTTCCAGGCACCGAAGGCCAGCAGCAAAATCAATGCCACTTGCAGGATGCGGGAGTGCAGGAGTCGGTTCGCCGTGCTGGCGCCGCCGCGGGACGCTGTGTCATCGTTCATGGGAAGTTGCGATTTTTTTCCATTCTGGAACGGATACTCACGGCCCGAACAGTGAACGGAGACTGAGGAAACATTATGGATCTATTGTGAACAGCCCGGTGCACAAAGCTTCCAAATTCTTCTCGTAGGCTCGGCCCCATGAAACTGCGTTTCGACACGCTGCGCGTCAAACTGTTCCTCGCCATCGCCGGCGCCAATGTCGTACTGGTGGCCGCGGCGTTCCTCATCTACGGCTGGAGCTTCGAGCAAGGCCTCGGGGACTACCTCCACAAGACCGAAGAAGCACGACTGGATCCGGTCGTGGTACGGCTCGCCGACGGCTATCGGCAGCAATACAACTGGCACTGGCTGACTGACGACCGGCGCAGCTGGTCGTTGCTGCTGCGCGAAGAGCTGGGCAGCGGCCGTGCCGCACGTGGCGGACGGGACGACATCCGGCGCACCGATTCCGGATCGCCCTACGAGCGCGACCCACCCCCCGCACCGCCCATCACGATGGATCCGCGCCTCATGCTGCTCGATGCCGACGGCAGCGTGCTAATCGGCATGGCCGAACGTGCGGCAGATGCGGTACGCCGCCCGATCGCCGTCGATGGCCGCACGGTCGGCTATCTCGCCTATGTGCCGCGGCTGCAGGTGGTCGAGTCGCTGGAGCGGGTCTTCTCCGCCGAACAGAACCGGCGATTCGGCGCCATCGCCATCGGTCTGCTGGCGGCGGTGCTGGTGAACGCGGCCCTGATCGCGCACTGGCTGTCGCGGCGCCTCAACGCACTGTCGGCCGGCGCCGCGGCACTGGCGCAGGGCCACTATGCCACGCGCCTGGACGTGCATGGCGACGACGAGCTGGAGCGGCTGGCCGGCGACTTCAACCGTCTCGCTGGCGCGCTCGAAGCCGCGCAGCAGGCACGCCAGCAATGGATTGCGGACATCGCGCACGAGCTGCGTACGCCGCTCACCACGCTGCGTGCCGAAATCGAAGCCCTGGAGGACGGCGTGCGGCCATTGAGCCGCGAAGGCCTGAGCTCCCTGGCCCAGGAGACCAATCAGCTCATGCGTCTGGTCGAGGACCTGCGCATGCTGTCGCTGTCCGACCTCGGCGCGCTGAGCTACCACAAGGAACCGCTGCCATTGGCCGAGGTGGTGGAGGACTGCCTGGCGTCACAGCGGGCGGCGATCCACGACAAGCCGTTGCACGTCGAGACCACGCTCGACCCGGCACTGTGCGTCGACGCCGATGCCGACCGCCTCATGCAGGTCTTCGGCAACCTCCTGCAGAACACACTGCGCTATACCGATGCTCCGGCCACGCTGCACATCACGCTCGCCGCCGAAGCGGATGCCGCCGTGCTGCGCTGGGAGGACAGCGCCCCCGGCGTGCCGGCGGACGACCTGCCCCATCTCACCGACCGGCTCTATCGCGTCGACGGCTCGCGCGCGCGCAGCAGCGGCGGCTCGGGTCTGGGACTCGCCATCGTCGCCGCCATCGTACAAGCCCATGACGGCCGCATCACGGCCGAGGCCAGCCCGATGGGCGGACTGCGCTGGGTCCTGCATCTTCCGCTGGCAACGCCGGTCGTGCAGTCGTGACCCATCGCGTTCTCATCGTCGAAGACGAGGAGAAGATCGCCGACGTGCTGCGCGATTACCTGCGGCGCGACGGCTACGAAACCTTCCACCTTGGGCGAGGCGACCAGGTCGTCGACTGGGTGCGCCACAACGGCTGCGACCTGGTGCTGCTCGACCTGATGCTGCCGGGGCGCAGCGGGCTCGACATCTGCCAGGAACTGCGCACGTTCTCGGACACCGCCATCATCATGGTGACCGCGAGGGTGGACGAGATCGACCGCTTGCTCGGTCTCGCGTTGCAGGCGGACGACTACATCTGCAAGCCCTTCAGCCCGCGGGAGGTCGTGGCACGTGTGCATGCCGTGCTGCGACGCACAACGCGACGGGACAGCCGCGACACGCCGACGAGCAATGCACAGGATCCGGCTGCCGGCACGGCCACTCTGGTACTGGACCCGGACCGCTGGAGCGCGAGCCTGGGCGGCCGCGACCTCGGTCTTACGGCGGTCGAATTCCAGCTGCTGCGAGTGCTTGCGAGCCAACCCGGTCGCATCTATTCGCGCGATCAACTCATGGATGCGATGTACCGGGACGAACACATCGTCGCCGACCGCACGGTCGACAGTCACGTCAAGAAGCTGCGCCGCAAGATCGCCCGTGTCATGGGCGAGCACGAGCTGATCCATTCAGTGTATGGCGTAGGCTACAAATACGAAGAGTGAGGCGGGGCTGCAATGCTCATATGACGGGCAGAGCCACTCCCCTCGCGAACTCGTGTTTGTCTGCGGTGCAGGTGGGAAGGCGTTTATCTGCACGTCGACGTCTCCGGGGACGATGGTCGACCGGCACCGCAGCCGCGTGTGGCAGTGGATCCGCAAGAACGAGGGAACGGTGTGCCGCGCCCCGGTAGACGAACACCAGGCGTGGGACGATGATCGTCGTATACGCCATGCGCAAGGTCGGCGTATCGACCGGACTGCTGCTGGGCTCGGGCACCGCGATCGCCTGCGCCTACGTGGTGCGATGCATCTCTACGGCGAAGCCGTGCGCGGAAACTATGAAGAGGCGGCCGTTGCGGCACTGTTGATCGTGCTGGCGGGACTGGTCCCGGTGCTGACTGTGGTCCGGGTGGAACGATCGGCCGGCTAGCGATACCGCAGCATCGACTATCCGGCCGGCTCGGCCGACTGCGGCGCGAGCAGCAATCCGAGGATATCGCCCAATGCGGATTCGAGCAGCCCATGATCGAGGTGTGGCTCGCGCGCCTCGCGCACCTTCAGACCTTCGAACAGACACAACAGCATCAGGGCGCGTTTGGTCGCAAGCTCCTCCGGGAGTCCGTAGCCACCCTCCTCCCGCGCGCGCATCAACACGCGGGTGAACTCGGTCCGCACGGCCGTATCGACGGCTGCAACCGCGGCACCCACCTGCGGGTCCCGGGTCGCCTCGGCCGATGTCTCGAGGAAGAGCGGCGCAATGATCATGTCGTCATGGCAATCGGTCGGCGCATGAAATGAATCGGCGATCCCGGCCGCCAGGTCGTTGGCGACATGCAGACTGCCGATCCGCTCGCGAACGATTTCCAGCTGACGCTCGATGATCGCCAGGATGATCTCGCTCTTGCTGCGAAAGTAGCGGTAGATCAGTCCCGGACTCATCTCGGCGGTCTGCGCGATCGTGGCCATGCTGGCGGCATGGAAACCATGCTCGACGAAACACTTCTGCGCCGCCTGCAGGATGCGCGTGCGCTGCGCGGCGGCTCGCGCACCCGACCTGCACGCCGTTTCCATTGCGTCTTCCGCCATCATGGCGTCGTCTCGTTCCAGCCCCCGCCCAGAACCTTGTAGAGCGAGACGCGGTTCGACTGCTCGGCAAGCTGGGTTGCGATCAGCGACTGGCGCGCGCTGTAGAGCGTCCGCTGCGAATCGAGCAGCACCAAGTAGCTGTCGCGCCCACCTTCGTAGCGCACCCTGGAGAGTTCGTCCGCCCGCATCGCCGCAGTGACCAAGGCCTGCTGCGAAGCCTTCTGTTCGGCCAGGGTGCGGGTCAGCGCAAGCGCATCGGCCACGTCACGGAACCCGCTCTGGATCGCCTTCTCGTACCGGGCAAGAGCGATGTCGCGATCAACCGTGGCCGAGCGCAGCCCTGCGACGAGGCGGCCGCCCTGGAAGATCGGCAGGGTCACTTGCGGCGTAAAACTCCAGATACGGGTGCCACTGTCGAACACGTCGGAGAGCCGATCGCTGGCGTAACCGACCCGGCCCGTCAGGCTGACCGAGGGGAAGAAAGCCGCGCGGGCCGCACCGATATTGGCGTTGGCCGCGCGCAGCAACCGCTCGGTCTGCTGGATGTCGGGACGACGCAGCAGAACTTCGGACGGCAAGCCGGCCGGCAACGGACCGAGTCCGCTCACCTGAAGATCGAAACGGACCGGCAACAGTGCCGGATCGACCGGTGCGCCGACCAGCAGCGTGAGCGCGTTGATGTCGCGCGCGACCTGTCCCGCATAGCGCGCCACATCCGTCCGCGCGGTCTCGACCGCCGTCTGGGCCTGATGCACATCGAGCGCGGAGACGGCCCCCAGTTCATGCCGCTTTTCGGTCAATGACAGGGCTTGCTCGCGATTGGCCAGCGCCTCGCGGGCCACGCGTTGCGACTCCTGATCGGCGCTCAGCGTCAGATAGGCATTGGCGATCTCCGCTATCAGCGTCAGCTGCGCCGCACGTCGTGCCGCCTCTTCGGCGAAGTAGCGCTGCAGCTGTGCCGCACTCAGATTGCGTACCCGGCCAAAAAGATCAAGCTCGAAATCCGGAACCCCGGCCATCGCGCTGGCGGTCTCGCTGACCGGCAGATCTTCTCCACCGCTGCGCGTCATGGCACCGCTGGCAACGATCGACGGCAGGCGGCTGGCACGCTGGACGCGATATTGAGCTCGCGCCCGCTCGACGTTGAGCACGGCAGCACGCAGATCGCGGTTGTTGGTCAGCGCCAGCTCGATCAGCTGTTCGAGATTCGGGTCCGTGAAAAAATCCCGCCAGCCGATGTCCGCTGCAGACGGTGCCGCGCCTGCCTCAGCGCCGGCGGTCGAAGCAGCCTGCGCCGGTGACTCGGCACCGGCACCGGTCGTCGGCGGCAAAGGCCAGACCGCCGCAATGCCCGATTGCTGCTCGGGCAGCTTCGGTACCAGCGCACCGCAGCCCGCAAGCAGGAACACCGCACCCAGAGCGAGCGCCAGGGACCGATCACGCATCACGCTTGCCTCCGACCAGGCTCTGGATCAGCACAAAGAACAACGGGATGAAGAACAGGCCTAGGAAGGTACCGGTCAGCATGCCGCCGATCACACCCGTGCCGATGGCGCGCTGGGCGCCGGAGCCCGCGCCGCTGGCGATCGCCAGCGGCATGACGCCGAAACCGAAAGCCAGCGAAGTCATCGCGATCGGTCGCAACCGGTCCTGCACGGCCCGCAACGTGCCCTCCACCAGGCCCATGCCCTGCTGCAGGTTCGCTTTGGCGAACTCCACTATCAGGATGGCGTTCTTGCTCGACAGACCCACGGTGGTCAGCATCGCCACCTGGAAATACACGTCGCGCTCCATGCCGCGCAGCGTATTGGCCAGGACGGCACCCAGGATGCCGAGCGGCGCGACCAGCAGTACCGCCGTCGGTATGGACCAGCTCTCGTAGAGCGCCGCAAGACACAGGAACACCATCAGGATCGACAGGGTATACAGCAGCGGCGTCTGGCTGCCCGCCTCCCGCTCCTGGTAGGAAAGGCCGGTCCATTCGATGCCGAAGCCGGCCGGCAGACCGGCCACGATGCGCTCGATCTCGGCCATCGCATCACCCGTGCTGACACCCGGCGCGCCTTCGCCGTTGATCTCGGCTGCCGCCACGCCGTTGTAGCGCTCCAGGCGCGGCGAACCGTATTCCCAACGGGTCGATCCGAAAGCCGAGAACGGCACCATCTCGCCGGCGCTGTTGCGCACGGACCAGAGGTTGAAGTCCTCCGGCTTCATGCGAAACGGCGCGTCGGCCTGCACGTAAACGCGCTTGACCCGGCCACGATCGAGAAAGTCGTCGATGTACCGCCCGCCCCAGGCGGCGCCGAGCGTCTGATTGATCGAGGCGATGGACAAACCGAGAGCACTCGCCTTCTGCACGTCGAGGACCACCCGCAACTGCGGCGTGTCCTCCTGGCCATTCGGACGCACATTGGTCAGCAACCGGCTCTGCGAGGCCTCCCGCACCAGCTGATCACGTGCCGCAACCAGCGCAGCGTGGCCCTGGCCCGCGTTGTCCTTCAGAAAGAAGGCGAAACCCAGCGCGCGACCGAGTTCGGGCATCGCCGGAGGCGCGAACGCGAATGCGAACGCGTCCTTGATCCCGCTGAGCGCCATCATGGCGCGCTCGGCCACCGCCGTGGCGCCAAGCTCGGCGGACCGGCGCTCCTCCCAGTCCTTGAGCTTCACGAACGCCATACCGTTGTTCTGCCCGCCGCCGGCGAAGCTGAAGCCCTGGATCGCAAACACGGAGCTCACCGCCTCCTTCTCGTTCTCGAGAAAGTACTGCTCCATCTTCTCCATCGACTCCCTGGTGCGTTCCTGGGTCGCGCCGACGGGCGCCAACACCTGCGCGAACAGCACGCCCTGGTCCTCGTCGGGGAGAAATGCGCTCGGCAGGCGCACGAACAGCACGCCCATCAGCACGATCAGCACGACGAACACGGCCAGATAACGGCTGCGGCGCGACAGCATCGAGCGTACCCCGCTCTCGACCCCGGAACCGGCACGCTGGAAACCGCGGTTGAACCAGCCGAAGAAGCCTTTCTTCTCGTGGCCGTGGCCCGGCTCGATCGGCTTGAGCATGGTGGCGCACAACGCCGGCGTGAGAATCAGCGCAACGGACACCGAGAGCGCCATGGCCGAGACGATCGTCGCGGTGAACTGCCGGTAGATGATGCCGGTCGAACCGCCGAGGAATGCCATCGGCACGAATACCGCCGAGAGAACCACCGCGATGCCGACCAGCGCGCCGGTGATCTGGCCCATCGACTTGCGCGTGGCCTCGAGCGGCGAGAGACCTTCCTGGGACATCAGGCGCTCGACGTTCTCGATCACCACGATCGCGTCGTCGACGAGCAGGCCGATCGCCAGAACCATCGCGAACATCGTCAGCATGTTGATGGAAAAACCCAGCGCGGCAAGCACGGCGAAGGTACCGAGCAGTACCACCGGCACGGCGATGGTGGGGATCAGGGTCGCGCGGAGGTTCTGCAGGAACAGGAACATCACCAGGAACACCAGCACGACCGCCTCGAGCAAAGTCTCGATCACGCCGATGATCGACACCCGGATGAACGGCGTCGTGTCGAACGCCGCCTTGGCCTGGAAACCGGGCGGATAGTAGGGTTCGAGCGACTCGAGCGTCGCTGTCACCCCGTTGGCGGTCTCGAGTGCATTCGCGCCGGTCGCGAGCGTGATCGCGACGCCGGTTGCCGGCTTGCCGTTGTAGCGTATGCGGAAGTCGTAGTCCGCGGAGCCGACCTCGACCCGCGCGATATCCCCGAGCTTGAGTTCGGAGCCGTCGGAGTTGCTGCGCACGACGATCTGGCGGAACTGCTCCGGCGTCTGCAACCGTTCCTGCCCGGCGACCGTGAAGTTCAGCTGCTGCCCCGGAATCGAAGGTGTGCCGCCGACCTGCCCAATCGCCACCTGCGAATTCTGGGCCTGTACCGCGGCGGTGATATCGCTGATGGCGAGACCGTAGATGTCGAGTTTGTTCGGATCGAGCCAGATACGCATGGCATAGGTGGCGCCGAACACCTGCACGCTGCCAACGCCTGGAACCCGGCTGATCGGATCGGCGAGATTCGAGGCGACGTAGTCCGCGATATCGTACGGGTCCATCGAACCGTCGTCGGAGACGAACGCAGTGACCATCAGAAATCCGGTCTGGACCTTGTTGACCACTACGCCCTGGCGCTGCACCTCCTGCGGCAACAGCGGCATCGCGAGCTGCAGCTTGTTCTGCACCTGTACCTGCGCGGTATCCGGATTCACGCCGTTGCGGAAAGTCAGCGTGATCGTGGCACGACCGCTCGACTCACTGGTCGCCGACATGTAGAGCAGGCCATCGAGCCCCTTCATGTTCTGCTCGATGATCTGGGTCACCGAGTCCTCGAGAACCTTGGCAGAAGCTCCGGGATAGACGGCCGAGACCGTGATGGCAGGTGGTGCGATCGAGGGATAGCGCTCGACACCTAGGCGGGTGATCGACAACGCCCCGGCAAACATGATGACGATCGCGATGACCCACGCGAAGATCGGCCTATCGATGAAAAAACGGGCCATGTGCTAGCTCTGCGCTTCGCTGGCTTGCACCGGCGCGCCGGGACGGATTTTCTGCAATCCCTCCACGATCACCCGATCTCCGACAGCCAGTCCACCGTCGACCAGCCACTTATCGCCGACCGTACGCGAGACCTGGACTTCGCGCAGTTCGACCTTGTCGTCGGCCCCGACCACCATCGCGGTAGTCCGGCCCTTGGGGTCGCGCACGATGCTCTGCTGCGGCACGAGCAGCCCGTTGCGGCGGATGCCGACACTGATCACGGCGCGGACGTACATGCCCGGCATGAGGATCCGGTCCGGATTCGGCACGAGCACACGCAGCAGGAAAGTGCCGGTGCCCGGATCGACGGTCACGTCCGCGAACGTCAGCTTGCCGCCGTGCTGGTAGATCGATCCGTCTTCGAGCACGATCGTCACCGGCACGCTGTTGGCGGCGCTGGTGAGCGTGCCGGCCGCGAGTTCGCGGCGCAGCGCCAGCAGCTCCGCGCTCGATGCCGTCGCATCGACGTAGATCGGATCGAGCTGCTGCACGGTAGCGAGCGGAGCCGCCTGATTTGCCGTGACCAGCGCACCCTGCGTCACGACGGATTTGCCGACATAGCCGCTGATCGGCGAAACGATACGGGCGTAATCGAGCGTGACGCGGCTGGCGCGCGCATTCGCCTGCGCCAGCTTCACGTCCGCTTCGGCCTGCAGCAGCGCTGCCGTAGCGCTTTCGTAGTCCTGCTTGCTCACGGCATCGACCTTGGCCAGCTCCGCGGTGCGCGTGGCATTGGAACGGGCAGCCGTCAGCGTGGCCTCGGCGCGCGCGAGCGTGGCTACAGCGCTCGCGTATTCGGCACGGTAGGTGGCGTCGTCGAGCTGATAGAGCGGCTGCCCCGCTTTCACCAGACTGCCCTCCGTGAAGAGACGCTTCTGCACGATGCCACTGACCTGCGGCCGCACCTCGGCGATCAGATAGGGATTGGTGCGCGCCGGCAGCTCACGAGTCAGCGTGACCGCCTCGGCGCTCAGCGTGACGACCGTGACCGGCTGCGCCACCGGTCCCTCCGGAGCGGCATCGCCGCTGCAGGCGCCCAGCAGGATGCTGCTCAAAACAACGAGAAACACAGGCGCAGCAGCGCGTAAGCGACCAGACATGGGGCCTCGGCAAGCAAGGTGGGAAGCGATGAGTAGAATGAACGGTCATTCTCTTACGGTCAAGAAAATTCGGAATACGTCGGCGCCGCCGCCCTCCTGTGGGTCGAGACGAGAACTAAGTCTCGAGATCAGGACCCGTCTGCGCACATAATTCGCCCCGCTTGCACATAAGCTCGCTCGGCCGGTCGCTGGGGGCGGTCGAGATCGAAGCCAATCTGATTTGCGCGAAAAAGGGAGTCGCAGAGTGACAGGTGAAACATTGCCGTTGGGTACCGCAAGCGGTGCCCGACGTGGCCGGCGTGCGGCTCTGGCCCTGGTTTTCGCCCTGTGCCTCGGCGCACCGATCGGCTGGGCGGCGGATCTCGTCCTCGTGGACCTCTCCGATACCGGCTATGACCCGGTACCGTCCGGAAGCGAGGTGATCTACGGCATCACCCTCGAGAACGGCGCTCCGGACACCTCCGCACCCGCCACCAGCATTTTCGACCTGCCGGCCGGCGCCAGCGCCGCGTCGCTGCCGGGATTCTGCGCGGCCGACGGTGGCGTGCCGACCCGCATCGTCTGCAACCACGGCCCGCTCGTCGGTGGCACGCCGGTGTCGTTCCAGATCGGCGTGGACACCACCGGGATGCCGCCCGGCACGATGACCGTGTACGGCGCATTGGGTTTCACCGCGGCCACGCCGTCGCCCTCCACCGCGGTCAGCAGCCTGCCGACCAGCGATGCTTTCTTCGCCACCGACAGCAATACCGCCAACAACAAGCGCAGCCAGGGCACCACCCTGCAGGTCTCCGGCGATCTGCGGCTGGAGAAGTCCGCGAGCCCCAGCCCGGTCGTAGGCGGCGCCGAAATCACCTACACGCTCAAGGTCACCAACGACGGCCCGAGCGCCTCGACCAATTTCCGCGTGATCGACACGCTGCCCTCGGGAACGAGCTACATCGCGAGCAGTTTCAGTGGCGCCGGCTGGACCTTCAACGCCGGCAGCACGACGGCCACCCATGCCGGCACCCTGGCCAACGGCGACTCCACGACCTTCAGTTTCCGTGCGCGCGTGAACGTCGGCACGGGCCACATCGTCAACTCAGCCACCGTGCAGTCCGTCGGCACGCCGGATACCAACGCGGGCAACAACGACGCGCAGGTGACCACACCGGTGACGCCCGGCGCCGACCTCACGCTCTCCAAGGACGTGGTGGAAAAGCCGGCCATCGCCGGTCAGCCGGCCACGTTCACGCTTACGGCACGCAATCTCGGACCGAGCCCTGCGGCGGGCGTGAGCCTCACCGACACGATGCCCAGCGGCTTCGTGATCACCGGCGGCACGGTGCCGCCGGGCTGGAACTGCGTCAATTCGGCCGGGGATACCCAGCGCAACTGCAGCCGCGCCACCGACATGCCGAGCGGCGCCGTGGAAACGTTCACCATCGTCGCCACGGTGCCGTCGAGCGGCACGAACAGCAGCGGCGACGTCACCAACACCGCGACGATCGCGGCGACCACGCCCGATCCCAACGGTCCCGCTCTCGGCACCAACAACAACAATGCCAGCGTGACCTTCACGGTGCTGGCCGATGGCGCGGACCTGGAACTCGCCAAGACCAAGCTGCCGGCACTGGTGGCGGTATGGGGCGGCGCGGGCGCGGACGACGACAGCCGCATGACCTCGACGATCGAGGTGCACAACATCGGGCCGCGGGCGGCTACGAGCCAGGTGCAGGTCGTGGACGAACTGGCGGCCGGCGAGGAGTTCGTGTCCGCCTCCGGTCCGTGGAGCTGCGCGGTCGATGCGCCCTATGCGCCGCCGCCTGCCCGCCAGCGCGTCACCTGCGATCTGCAGGCCTCCGAACTGCCGCTGGCCGTGGGCGCGGACGCCCCGTCGTTGCAACTGGTGACGCGGGCGCGCAGCGCCGGCACGCTGACCAACACCGCCTGCACCGGTGGCTCGGGCGGCTCGATCGAGCCGCACACGGCCAACAACATCGACATCGATCCCAACACCGGCAACGACTGCAGCGGCGCCGGCACGCGCACCACCAACGAGCGCGCCGACCTGTCCGTCACCAAGCGCACCAACGGTCCCGGCACCGGCGACAACGTGATGACCATCGGCGATTCGACGGTGGACTACACGATCGAGGTCTCCAACAGCGGCGACAGCACCACCGGCGTCGTCGTCAACGACACCATTCCGGGTTACGTGCCCGGCCGCACGACGATCACCACGCCCACCGTCCCCGTCGGCTGGAACTGCGAGGTGTCTGGCGCCTCGGTGATCTGTCGCTCCGGAACCACGCCGCTGGTCGGCGGCAGTGCCACGATCGTGGTGCGGGTGACGCGCCCGCTGTTCGACAGCACCGGCATGGGTGCCGGCAGCTGCGGCGGCGTGGCGACCAGCAACGCCTTCTGCAATACCGTCGGCGTCGGCATCGATCCGGCCGTGCCCGGTTCGATCGGCGAGATCAACGCCGCCAACAACAGCGCGGCGGACTGGCTGCGCGTGGAACGGGTGGCCAACGTCCGCACCACCGCCAAAGCCATCACCTCCTCGCCCACCGGTACGGGCCAGGCGGGCGTCAATACCACCTACCGCATGGACTACCTCAACGAGGGTCCGTCGACGGTGCCGGGCGTGGTGTTCCGCGACGTGTTCACGCTGCCGGCGAACGACACCGGCTTCGTGCTGGTGAGCGCGGCGCGTTCCGGCGGCGGCACCACGGCATGCACGGCGACGGCCGGTCCGGGTGTGGTGGCCACGCCCGCACCGGGCGGCATGTCCTATGCCAATCCGGGCGGCGCGCCCGCCGAAGTCGCGATCCGGTGCACGCCGCTCAACATGAGCAACCAGCAGGCCGAGAGCCTGACGGTGGTGATCCGGCCCAACGTGAACAGCGGCAACACCAGCCGCACGTTCACCAACATCGCCGATTTTTTCTTCGACCGCGACGGCGACGGCACGCCTGATCCGTCGACCGGCAGCGACGCCAACGGCGACTTCGACTTCAACGCGAACACCGACGCCGCGGACGACCAGCGCAGTGCCGCGTTGACGTTCGCCTCGGGCACGGTGGATCTGCTCACGAACAAGGTGGACGTCGGCTTCACCGGCGGTGTGGATCCGCTGGGTTTCGACGCGGGCGACCCTTCGCAGAACCACATCACCTATCGCGTCACCGTTTACAACGGCGGGCCGTCGGTCGCGACCGGAGTGCATATCGCCGACGTGCTCACGCCGCTGGCCGGGCGGACGATCCTGTTCGTCGGCTCGTCGACGACGCCGGATGGCAGCTACGCGATGGATCACTGCACGCTCGCTCCGGGCAGCAGCAATCCCACCAACGGTGCCGCGCAGACGCTCGATTGCGTCATGCCGGGCGTTGGCTTCGCCGGCAGCGATTCGCCCGGTGTGCTCGCCGCGGGGCAGACCAGCACGTTGTTCCTGCGCTACCGGTACGAAACGGCGCCCGGTGCGTCCGGCGACACCTTGAACAACCGCGCGACCGTCAGTGCCAACGAGACGGATACCGACCCCAGCAACGATTCGGCGGACCAGGACACCACGATCCGGGCACGTGCCGACCTGGCGGTCTCCAAGACCATGGTCGCGCAGCTGCCCAACTCCGACCCCGCGGTGGCGCTGCCCGTCACCGTGACCAGCGTGACGCTGCGTCAGCCGTTCCATTACGTGATCGAGGTGGACAACAACGGTCCCGGCGCGAGCCTGTCGCGCGAGCGCAGCGGCAGCAGCCCGCTGAACGGCACGGGCACGGTGGTGACCGACACGCTGCCCACGGGCGTCGTGATCACGGGCACGGCGACCTGGCAGAAGATCGGCCCGAATCCCGGTGGCGGCGAGCAGCCCACGGGCACCGGCAACTGCGACCGCACCGGCAACGTGCTCAGCTGCGAGCTCGGCGACGTCACCGCCACGGGTCGCGTGCGGATCATCGTGCCGGCACGCTGGGACAGCTACCCGACGAACGGCACCAGCAACAACTCGGCCGCCGTGACCACCGAGCAGGTCGATCCCAACCCGGTCAACAATTCGACCACGGTCCCGCTCGACGTCACGCGCTCGGTACTCGAGGGTGTGGTGTTCGAAGATCGCGGCCGCGTGGGCGCCGACGGCGGTACCCACCAGCCCGGCTCCGAGCCTGGCATCAGCGGCGTGACCATCACGCTGACCGGCCGGGACGCCTATGGCAACGAGGTGAACCGCACAGCCGTCACGAACGCCAGCGGCAGCTACAGTTTCACCGATCTCTCGCCCGCGGATGCCACGGGCTACACGCTCACCCAGAGCCAACCCGCGGGCTACATCAACAGTCCGGTGGCCCCGCCTGCGGCGGGCGGCGACGCACCGACGCTCGGTGGCAACTATGCCTTCGGCTCGCCGGATTCCAGCTACACCGGCATTCCGCTGGGCGGCTCGCAAGCCGGCACCAACTACAACTTCCCCGAAGTGCGTCGCCCCTCCCTCTCGGGCTTCGTCTACGTGGACGGCAATTTCAACAACCTGCGCGATGCCGGCGACGGCGCCATCGCGGGTGCGGTCATCGAACTGCTGAATGCCGCGGACAACACGGTGCTCACCACGACCACCACGGATGCGTCCGGCGCCTACCGCTTCGACGACCTCGATCCGCTGCTCATCTATACGCTGCGCGAGGCCCTGCCGGCCGGCAGCTATCAGAACCGCCCCACGGCGGTGAATCCCGGCCTGATCGGCGGCGCGGCCTGCAGCGGCGGCTGCTCGCCCGGCACCGGCTCGGGCGGGGACGACCCGACCACCGACCGCATCAGCCAGATCAATCTCGGCGCCGGCACCGACGGCACGGCGTTCAACTTCGGCGAAGATGCGATCACGGGCATCGCCGGCAGCGTCTACGTCGATCGCAACCGCGATGGCGATTTCGACGCCGACGACGCCGGCGGCGCACATGCGCAGCCGAACGGCGGCCTGTCGAATGTCACCGTGACACTCGCCGGCGCGGGCCCGGACGGCATCTTCGGCAACGGCGACGATCCGGCGCCGGTGTCGATTCAGACCAATAGCAACGGCGCCTATCTGTTCACCGGCGTGGTGGCGAGCCAGCACTATCGCGTGACCCTGACTCCGCCGGACGGCTACGGCGCGGGTACCGAGAATCCCGGTGCAGTCATCAACGTCACCGACCTGGCCGCCTCCGGTTCGTCGGGCAACGATTTCGGGCGCACGCTGGCCTCGATCGCGGGCCAGGTGTTCGAGGATTTCTCGGCCACCACCGCCAACAACAACAATGGCACGTTCGATGCCGGCGAAAATCCCATCGCCAACGTCACCATGACCCTGACCGGCACCGATCTCGCCGGCAATCCCGTCAACCTCAGCGTGCAGACCGATGCGTCGGGCAACTATGTGTTCCCCGACCTGCTGCCGCCCCAGGCCGGCAGCCACTACACACTGACCGAAACCCAGCCGGCCGGCTACATCGACGGCCGGCACACGGCAGGCAACGCCGCAACACCGGGCACTGCCGCGACGCCGAACGTCATCGACGGCATCGCGCCGACGGCAGGCCAGGCGGCCACCGGTTATCTGTTCGGCGAACTCGCCAACGTGATCATCAGCGGCGTGGTCTATATCGATCGCGGCGACGACGGCGACCGCGACGCCGGCGACCTCGGCCTGCCGAACGTCTCCATCACCATCGAAGGCGCGGGACCGGACGGTGTGTTCGGCAACGGCGACGATCCGGCGCCGGTGACGCTGACTACGGACACCAACGGCGCCTACAGCTATGGCGGCGGCGTGACCGGTCAGAGCTACCGCATCGTCAGCGACTCGCCCACCAGCCTTGCCCCTGGCCAGGAGCACACCTCCGGCACCGTCACGCTGGTCAACCTGCCCACCACCGGTGCGGAAGTGGACTTCGGCCTGCTGGCCGCCAGTCTCACAGGCTACGTCTGGCTCGACGCCAACAATGACGGCGTGCGCGATGGCAGCGAGAGCGGCCTTGCCGGTGTCACGCTGAATCTGCCGGCCGGCACGCTGGACGTTTTCGGCAACCCGGTGGCCCCGGCGGTCACCGACGGCAACGGCGCGTATCGCTTCGAGAACCTGCCGGCAGGCAGCTACACGGTCACGCAGCAGGCCGAGCAGCCGCTGGCCAGCGGCCAACCCACCCTCAACGGCATCACCCTGGCCGGCACCGTGGCCGGCGCGAGCACCGGCACCGCGACCCCGGTGGACACCGTTCCCAGCGCGATCGCCGACGTCGTACTGCCGGCAGGCGGTGCGTCGGTGGACAACAACTTCGGCGAAGTGCTGGGAGTGGCGTTGTCGGGCCGCGTGTTCTTCGACACCAACGACGACGGCATGCAGTCCGGCGCCAGCGAACTGGGTATCGCCGGCGTGGAGCTGACCCTCACCGGCACCGACGATGCCGGCACGCCGGTATCGCGGACCGCGACCACCGACGCGAACGGCGACTTCCGCTTCGACGGCTTGCGGCCCGGCGTCTACACCGTCACGCAGCTGGAGCAGCCCGAGGGCACGCGCAACGGCCAGACCACCGCCGGCACCATCGGCGGCACGACTTCGGGAACGGCCACGCCGGTTGCGACCATCCCCAGCGCAATTGCCGCGATCGACCTGCTGATTCCGGGCAGCGTCTCGCTGAACAACCTGTTCGGCGAGATTCCCGCCGGCACGATCTCCGGTCGCGTCTACAACGACGGCAACGACAACGGCCTGATCGAGGCCGGCGAAGCCGGCCTGCCCAATGTGCAGCTCGTGCTCACCGGCACCAACGAACTGGGCCAGGCGGTGAACCTCACCGTCACCACCGATGCGGACGGCTACTACCGCTTCGAGGATCTGCGCCCCGGCACCTACACCGTGACGCAGCCGACGCAGCCCCCCGAGACGCTCAACGGCATCACCACGGCCGGCACCGTCGATGGCACCGCGACCGGCACGGCCACACCCGTGGCCACCCAGCCCTCGGCCATCAGCGGCATCGTGCTGCCGCCCGGACGGCAGTCGGTGGACAACAACTTCGGCGAGATCGGCGATTCGCCGGATCTGGTGGTGAGCAAGTCCGCGACGCCGGCCACCTTCACCGTCAACAACACCGGCAGTTACCTGATCCGCGTACGCAACGCGGGACAGCAGCCCAGCGATGCGCCCTACACGGTCGAGGATCGCCTGCCGGCAGGCCTGGTGCTGGCGGAAACACCGACCGGCAACGGCTGGAGCTGCGAAGGCGCCGCCGGCGACAGCCAGTTCCGCTGCACCAGCAGCACGGTGATCGCCGCCGGTACGACCTCGGCCAACGACATCGTGGCGCGCGTGCAGGTTTCGGCTACCGCCGCAGCCGCCTCGCCCGTCAACAACGCAGTGCTGGTCTCCGGCGGTGGTGAGAACAACCTCCGCTCGCCGAGCGCGGCCGAGCGCAGCGCCTTCGAGGGCAATCCCGCCGACCTGCCGGTATGCGTACCGGAGATCGCCCACAACGCCTGCCGGCTGCCCACTCCGGTGCAGCTCGCCGCCTCGGTATCCGGCACCGTCTGGTTCGACCAGGGCAGCGACCTCGGTCAGCTCGATGGCGGCGACCGCCGACTGTCGGGCTGGGTGGTCGAGGTACTGGATGCCAGCGGTCAGCTGGTGGGCACCGCAGTCACGGCCGCGGATGGCCGCTACAGCATCGCCGACCAGATCCCGGGTGTGCCGCTGCGCATCCGCTTCCGCGATCCGTCCTCGGGTGTGACCATGGGTTCGCCGGTCAGCGGCGAGACGGGTGCACCGCCGGCGGCCTGCAACGAAGCCGACGCGATCGCCAACGGCACGGCCAGCTCCTGCCCGAGCACGACCGGCGGCAGCTCGCATCTGGCAGTGGTGCTGGCGCCGGGCGAGGATCTCGCGCAGCAGAGCCTGCCGCTGAATCCCGGCGGCGTGGTCTACGACGCCGTGACCCGCGGTCCAATCCCCGGTTCACGCGTGACGCTCGCACCCGTGGGCAGCTGCCCCGGCTACACGCCGGAGCAGCACCTGCTGAACGTCGGCAACGGCGGCTACAGCGTGCAGGGCACATCGGTGTCGATGACCGTCGGTACGGAAGGCGTCTACCAGTTCCTGATGGCGCCGGATGCGCCGCCCTCCTGCCGCTTCCAGATCGCGGTCACGCCGCCGGCCGGCTACACCTTCCAGTCGACGCTGATCCCCGCACAGGACGGTGGCCTGGCGCCGCCGGCCACGCCAGGCGTGGCGTATCCGGTGTTGCCCGGTGCCACGGCGCCGACCCACCCCGTGGGTCCGGCCACGGTCTACTACCTGGAGCTGGACCTGGGTTCGGCGCTGGCGGCGCCGGTGCACAACCACATCCCGCTCGACCCGCTGGTCGCGCCGGGCCTGGCCATCACCAAGACCGGTGACCGGCGCGCGGTGGAGGTCGGCGACACCCTGCTCTACACCATCGTGCTGCGGCAGACCGCGGGCGCGTCCCTGCCGACGGTCAACGTCATCGATCGCCTGCCGCACGGCTTCACCTACATCACCGGTTCCGCACGCGTGGATGGTGTGGCCATTGCCGCGCCGGCCGGCAGCCCCGGACCGACCCTGGTGTTCGACGTCGGCACCTTGACCACAGGTGCGCAGAAGACGCTGACCTACCGGGTGCGCGTAGGTGTCGGCAGCCAGCAGGGCGACGGCATCAACCGCGCCCGCGCGCACGGCTGTGCGATCACCGGCGGCTGCGTGGATCCGGTGGCGATGAGCCCCTACCCGGCCGGCGTGATCCCGTCGAATCTCGCCGAATACCGCGTCATCGTCACGGGGGGCGTGTTTGCCACGGAGGCCTGCGTGCTCGGCAAGATCTTCGTGGACTGCAACAACAACCACGTGCAGGACCCGGAGGAGCTGGGCATCCCCGGCGTGCGCCTCTACTTCGAGGACGGCACCTGGCTGATCAGCGATTCCGAAGGCAAGTACAGCTACTGCGGCCTCTCGCCGCAGAGCCATACGCTCAAGGTCGATCCATCCACGCTGCCGCGCGGCGCGCACCTGACCACCAGCAGCAACCGCAACCTCGGCGATGCCGACAGCCTGTTCCTCGACCTGAAGAACGGCGAACTGCATCGTGCCGATTTCATCGAGGGCAGCTGCTCCAATCCGGTGCTCGAACAGGTGAAGGCGCGCCGTACGCAGGGCGAGGTCCGGGCGCCGGAGAGCGAACCCAGCCAGGGACCGCTGCGCTTCGAGAGCAAACCGCTGCGCGCACCGCAGCAAGCCACCGACAGTGCCAACCAGGGACCCATCGTCGCGCCGAGGGCCACCGCGCCACAGTCCGCGGCTTCACAGGAGATGCAGCCATGAGCCGCGCGTCTTTCCGCAACGCTTCGCTGGCCGTGTCGCTGGCGGTGGCAAGCGCGCTCGCGGCCGCGCAGAACGTGTCCGACGACCGGCGTTTCACGCCTGTGCTCGGCCAGGGCGAGCCCCTGTATCCGCAGTCGCCGCAATCCCCCGCGCAGCCGCCGCGGCCGCTCGACGCGCAGCCGGGTGCGGTGGATTACCGCGCCAACAAGGCCGTCGACCGGGTGGTCGTGGAAGTGGATCGCAACGGCGTTCCGGCCGACGGCCAGTCGGGTGTGCGGGTCGTGGTGCAACTGTTCGACGCGAACGGTCAGCCGCTCGCCGGCGAAGCCTTTGCGACCATCGAACACAGCGGCGGACGACTGCGCCTGCCCGGCGCCGCCACCGACGAGCTGGGACCGGGCCGGCAGGATGCCGACCGCGTCACCAGCGGCGTGCAGTTGCCGGTGCGCGGCGGGCGCGCGGAATTCGAGCTGCTCGCACCGCACGAACCGCAGGACGTGCTGCTGCGCGTCACCGCCGGCGGCCACTCGGCCGAGGGCGTGATCGGCTTCGTGCCGGAAATGCGCGAGCTGATCGCCACCGGCCTGATCGAGGGCGTGGTCAACTTCCGCCGTCACGGCAGCGGCCTGATCACCGGTGCGAACGCCGGCGACGGCTTCGAACGCGATCTGCGACGCTGGGAAAAACAGTTCAACAACGGCAAGGCCAACGGCGCCGCGCGCGCCGCGTTCTTCATCAAGGGCACGATCAAGGGTGAATACCTGCTGACCGCCGCCTACGACTCCGACAAGGACGTGCGTGCACGGCTGCTGCGCGACATCCAGCCCGAGGAGTTCTATCCGGTCTACGGCGACGCCTCGCTGCGGGGGTTCGACGCGCGCTCGGCCGAAAGGCTGTATGTGCGGATCGACAACCAGCACAGCTACCTGCTGTACGGCGACTTCCAGACCGGCAGCGGCCTGGCGACGACCAGCGGCACGGATGCCGCCTCTCCTGCCGCACAACGGCTGCTCGGCACCTACAACCGCACGGCCACGGGCCTCGGCTGGCACTACGAGAACACCCGCCTGCGCGGCAACGTGTTCGCGATCCACGACTCGTTGCGCCAGGTGGTCGAGGAGCTGGCCGCCTCGGGCAGCGGGCCCTATGGCCTGCGCAACAACGCCGTGCTCGAGGGCAGCGAACGCGTCGAGGTGATCGTCCGCGATCGCAACCAGCCGTCGCGCATCGTCTCGGTGCGACCGCTGGCGCGGCTGGTGGACTACAGCTTCGAGCCGTTCTCGGGCCGCATCCTGCTGGCGAGTTTCCTGCCCTCGTTCGACGACCAGCTGAATCCGGTCTCGCTGCGCATCACCTACGAGCTGGACCAGGACACCGAGCGCTTCCTGGTCGCCGGCACCGACGCGCAGCTGCGCCTCGGCGAGCGCGCCGAACTGGGCGGCTCCTATGTCGAAGACCGCAATCCCTTCGCCGCCTTCGAAATGGCCAGCGCCAACTTCGGCTATCGCCTCGGCGAGTCCAGCTGGTTCGTGGTCGAGGCCGGCCGCACCCGCAGCGAAGTCAACACCAACACCATCAACCAGTACAGCTCGCCGGCCCTGCAGTCGCTGAGCGGCCGGGTGGAAGGCGATGCCTGGCGCGCCGAGTTCGGTCACGCCGGCGAGGCGCTGGAGGTGAGGCTGTTCGCGGGCCAGTCCGATCCGGCGTTCAACAACCCGGCGTCGCCGCTGTACGGCGGCCGCGGTGAATACAACCTGACGGCCCGTTACCGCCTCACCGAGCGCGTCGACCTGTATGCCGAAGGCCTGCGCAGCGAGGACCGCAATCCGTCCGGCGGCGAACGCGATGCCGCGGGCGCGGGTATCCGCCTGAAAGCGACCGACCGCCTGTCGCTGGATTTCGGCTATCGCGCCGTGCGCGAGACCGTCGGCGCCTACTACACCTGGGCGACGCCGAACGGCTACGGCAACATCGGCGGCCTGTCGGGCGGCTACGCAACCGGCGCGGCCGGTGGCGTGCTGGGCTACGGCCAGCAGCCGCTCGATCCGCTGACCGGCCTGCCGATCATCCAGAACGGCAGCAGCAACGACCTGCAGAGCACCCTGCCCGTGGGCACCGAGCTGTCGGCGGACATGCTGCGACTCGGCGCAGGGTATCGCGCCACCGACCGGCTGCAGCTGGGCGCCGAGATCGAACAGGATGTCCACGGCGAGGACCGGCAGCGCCTGGCCGCCGGTGTCGACTACCAGCTGCGCGAGCGCAGCCGCCTGTATGGCCGCTACGAGCGGCAGACCGGCATCAGCGGTGTCTACGGACTGACCGGCGATGGCCGCGAAGCCAATACGCTGGCCCTGGGCGTGGATACGGGCTTCCTGCGCGATACCCAGCTGTTCTCGGAATACCGGCTGCGCGATGCGCTGGCCGGCCGCGACACCCAGGCCGCATCGGGGATTCGCACCCGCTGGGACATCCGCGAAGGCTTGCGGATGGATGGCTCGATCGAGCACACCAACGTCATCACCGGCACGGTGGGCGATTCCACCGGCCTGGGGCTGGCGCTGGACTACGCCATGAACCCCCTGTGGCGCGGTGCGTTCCGGATCGAACATCGCATCTCGGACGATGTCGCATCGACCGCGGTCGACGAGGGCTACAACACCACGCTGCTGCAGCTCATGGCGGCGCGCAAGCTCAGCCGCGACTGGACCCTGCTGGCCCGCAACTACCTGCTGCGTACCGCCTACGATGCGCGCGGCGACGTGCTGCAGGATCGCTTCCAGCTCGGCGTCGCCTATCGCGACACGGATACCAACCGCGTCAATGCGCTGGCCCGCTACGAGTACAAGCTGGAACGCGACGAAAGCGGCCTGGACGGCACCGGTTTCGGCGTCGACACCGGGCAGGACATCCGCACCCGTGCCCATATCGTTTCGGCACATGCCGACTGGCATCCGTCGCGGCCCTGGTGGCTGACCGGACGCATTGCCGCCAAATGGCAGAACGATGCCTTCGTATACGCCGGCGGCGACCGGGCCAGCGACGACTTCCATGCCGTGCTGCTGTCCGGGCGCGTGGTGTACGACATCACCGAGAACTGGGACCTGGGCCTGCTGGCCTCGAGTTTCCGCGGCCAGCACGGCGCACACCAGTATGCGCTCGGCGTGGAGGCCGGCCGCCTGCTGCGGCAGAACCTCTGGCTGTCGGTGGGCTACAACGGCACCGGTTTCCGCGGCGATGCCGACCTCACCGGCTACGAGTACACCGAGCGCGGCGTATTCGTGCGCCTGCGATTCAAGTTCGACGAGGACCTGTTCCGCCGGGACGAGCCTCGCTACCGCGAGCCCCTGCGCTGAAGGAAAAACCCATGAGCACCATCCGTCATTCCATCCTGCCCACGACCCTGCTTCGGGCCACCCTGGCCGCCACCGTGCTGGTCGCGCCGGCTGCCGCGCAGCAGACACAGCTCGCGCCGCAGGCCGCGCGCATCACCGACGAGGCCATCCATGCCGACCTCGCCGGCTACGAGGCCGTGCAAGGGCGCATCAAGGCCCTGAACGACGCGGGCCGTCCGATCCGCGACTACCATCTGGCCAAGGCACAGTGCTGGCTCGACGTGTCCTTCCACGAGTACACGCGCAACGACCGCAGCGACTTCCCGCAAGCCGCGCTCACCGAATCGGAAAAGCTGGTCGTCGGCATGGAGCAGAACGTCTCGCCGCTGCCCACGGACACCCCCCTGGTCAACGGTGCCGCGCGGCTGCGCGAAGACCTGTGGCAGCGACTCGGCGGCCTGCACGGCACGCCGGGGTTCGCCTGTGCGCAGCAAGCCATCGCCTGCGGCGAAGTCGAGCTGGTGCACGCCGGCAACGAATTCAACCAGCAGCAGTGGCGTCATTCCAAACCCTACATCCAGATCGCCGAAGAGCTGGTGACCGACGCCGAAGCGCTGGCACGCCAGTGCCTGGCCGCGGCGGCGCCCGCCGACGCGGCTGCGGCGGCAGCACCCAGGACCTTCGTACTCACCGCCAACGTGCTGTTCGAGTTCGATCGCACCGGCCGCAAGGACATCCGCGACTACACGCTCGCGACCCTGGAACGCGAACTGGCGCGCCTGCCCGGGGAAGGGCTCACGCTGACCCGGGTCGAACTGATCGGCCATGCGGACCGCCTGCAGGGCCGCGGCTACGAGTACAACCAGATGCTGTCGGAAAAACGTGCCCGGACCGTGTACGAGCTGTTCCGGGAACGCGGCATCGACGCGGACCAGATCAGCCATACCTACCGCGGCGACACCGAACAGGTGCAGCAGTGCGCGGGGGTCTCGCCGCGCATCGCCTTGCGCGAGTGCCTGATCCCGAACCGGCGCGTCGAGGTCCGGCTGCACGTCACCCGCTAGGGAGCCGGACCACCGCCGATCGGCCTTGTGATCGCCGTCACGGTGGGCGGCGATCGACTCGATGCACGCCGTTCGGGCCGCCTGAAAACGCGGTTTCTTCATTCAAGTTGGCCGCTGCGCCACCGATAGCCTCGTGCTGGTGATCAACAGCTGGGCGGCGACGAGTTCGCGATCCTGATCGAGCATTGCACCACCGATCGCCCGGTCGCGCTGGCGTCGATCCTGATGCACGCGCTGGTCGCGCCCTATCATGTCGCCTATCAAGCCCTGCGGCTCGGCGCGTCCATCGGCATCGCCCTGGCGCCACAGCACGGCGAGGATGCGGAAGTGCTGCTGTCGCGGGCCGACATCGCCCTCTACGCCGCCAAGGCCGCCGGCAAGGGCACCTTCATGGTGTTCGAACCGTCCATGGAGGCACGCATCCAGGAACGCGTACGTCTGGAGACGGATCTGCGGGCCGCGCTCGACAGCGAGAGCGGCTTGTTCGTGTTCTACCAGCCCATCGTGGACATCCGCAGCCGGCGGGTGACGGCACGCGAGGCCTTGATCCGCTGGCATCATCCGCAGCGGGGCTGGGTCTCGCCGGCGGAATTCGTCCCCGTGGCGGAGACCAGCGGACTGATCGACCGTCTCGGCGCGTTCGTGCTGGGCCGCGCCTGCCGCGACGCAGCGGCATGGGCCGATGAAGCGCGTGTGGCCGTCAACGTGTCGCCCGGACAGCTGGGCAAAGGCACGCTGACCACGATCGTCGAAGCCGCATTGACCACCTACGGCCTGGCGCCTGACCGGCTGGAAATCGAGGTGACGGAGACCGCGTTGCTGAACGACGTGCTCGACTGCGTGGCCGATCTGCGCGAGGTGCGACGAATCGGCGTACGCGTGGCGCTCGACGATTTCGGGACGGGTTCGTCTTCGCTGTCCCACTTGCGGGTGTTCCCGTTCGACAAGATCAAGATCGACGGCTCCTTCGTGAAGGACGCAGTGACCTGCCGGAACTGCGCCGCCATCGTCAAGGCGCTCGCCGACCTCGGCGAGCGCATGGGTGTCACGACCGTGGCCGAGGGCGTCGAGACCCAGGTGCAGCTGGATCGTGTGGCCGCCGAAGGTTGCCGCGAGGTACAAGGCTTCCTGTTCGGTCGGCCGGCGCCCAGCGAAGCCGACAAACCGATGATCGAGGTGCTCAATCAGCGCACGTCCGCGCCTGTGCCGGTGCCCACACCCGCGGCAACGCGGCAAGCCGCCAGGGCGGTCTCCGTCGCTTGAGAGCCGTGCTCCCGCGGAAAGGCTAGTCGGCTTTCACCGCCTCGATCGAGATCAGGATCCGGGTGTCCATCTTGAATCCGAAATCCTTGCCGTAGTCGACCCCGAAAGCATCGCGCTGGAACGTGGCCGAGGCATCGGCACCGCAGGTCTCGCGACGGGTCATCGGATTGGGCTTGCACAGGAAGCTGTCGATCGCGAGCTTCAGCGGCCGGGTCACGCCCTTCAAGGTGAACTCCCCGTCCACCTCGACCGGCCGGTCGCCCTCCCACTTGCTGATCCGGCCTTTGTAGGTGGCCACCGGATGCTTGGCCACATCGAACATGTCCGCGCCCAGCGCGTGCTCGTTGAGCTTGTCGTGGCCGAAATCGATCGAGGCCACGTCCACCGTCACGTCGATCTGGCCGGTCTTGGCCGCGACATCCAGCACCACCTTGCCAGTGGTGTGATTGAACTTGCCGCGCCACACCGACAGCCCGCCCATGTGATCGGCCTCGAAGGCCGGATAGGTGTGTTCCGGGTCGATGTTGTAGGTGGCCGGCGCAGCCCCCGCAGCGGCGGCTACGGTCGCCAGGATCAGGGTTGCGGTCTTTCGGTACATGTCGGGCTCCTTGTGATGCGCGGTGGTCGGGTGCGGTCTAGCGACCCGCCACCAGATGGAATTTCACGATGACCTGATCCTCCAGCACCTCGTCCCAGAGCGGATCGCCGATACCGAAGGCCTTGCGGGAAATGCTGAAAGTGCCGTCGAACACCGTGCCGGCCGGCTTCTGGCTCACAATGACCGGCACCACGATGGTTTGCGTCCTGCCCTTGATCGCCAGCGTGCCGACTGCCTCGAAACGGTTCGCGGCCAGCGGCTTGATGGCGGTGGACCGGAATACGGCTTTCGGATGCGCCGCGCTGTCGAACCATGATTTCTTCGCCAGCTCGGCATTGAAGGCCGGATCGCCGATGTCGAGGCTCGCGGTTTCGACTTCGATCAGGGCAACGGCCGCAGCGACCTTGCCGGGGTCGTAGTCGATGCTGCCACTGAACCGGGTAAACGGCGACTCGACCGCGACACCCGCCTGTTTGAAGGTCGCCGTCAGGCTGCCGCCGCCCACCGGTCCGACCTCGAGACCCGCTGCCGACAACGTGCCTGCGATCAGCATCAGCAGTGCTGCGACCACCCCGGATCCCGTTCGCATCCACCCGCTCCTTGTCATCCCGCTCACCTGCGCCAGCTCCACATGCGGCGCAGCATGGCATCCCGGCCAAAGAAATGATGCTGCAACGCCGCCAGCACATGTACCGCAACCACGGCCGCCAGCAACAGCGCAAGGCTGCCGTGGACCTCGACCCATATCGCGGCCAGATCCCGGTCCCGCTCGACGAGATTCGGCAACGGCAGTTTACCCAGATAGACGACCGGATAGCCGGCCGCATTGCTGTAGATCCAGCCCGCCAGCGGTACGGCCAGCGTCAGCAGGTAGAGCAACCCATGCCCGGCATGGGCCGCGATCTGCTGCCAGCGGGGCATCGGCAGCAGCGGTGGCGCCTGGTGCGTCAGCCGCCACGCGATCCGCGCCGAGGCCAGCGCCAGTACCGTGACACCGATCCATTTGTGGTAGTTGTAGACCTTGAGCCGTGCGGGGCTGAAGGCCATGTCCGTCATCGTCCAGCCCACGAAAAGCGCGGCGAACACCAGGCCGGCGATCGACCAGTGCAACGCCACGGCAGTACGGGTGTAATGGGTTGCGCTCATGCTGAAGGGCCGCGGAACATGAACCAGGCGGCAGCCACCATGCACAGACCCGCCCACAGGTAATCCAGCTTGATCGGGGTGCGCATGTAGAAAATCGCGAACGGGACGAATACGACCAGCGTGATGATTTCCTGCAGGATCTTCAGCTGGGGCAGGCTGAAAACCGTGTAACCCGCACGATTGGCAGGTACCTGCAGCAAGTACTCGAACAGCGCGATCCCCCAGCTCGCCAGTGCAGCCAGGAACCACGGCCGGCTCGACAGATTCTTCAGATGCGCATACCACGCGAAGGTCATGAACACGTTCGACAGCGTGAGCAGACCGATGGCGACCAGAGCCGGAGATGCGAATCTTGCTTGCATGGCAGGGAGTCTACCGCTGGAACCGCCGCGTCCCGGAATGTTAACGTGGATCCGGCTCCTCCCCCCGCCATTCGCCTGCCGGCTGGATCTTCGAGGACCGTCCGTTCCGGTCTGCCGCAGGAGCACGCTTGAAAATCGCAGTCATGGGAGCTGGTGCGGTCGGCTGCTTCTTCGGTGCCCTGCTGCACCGCGCCGGCCACGACGTGGTCCTGATCGGCCGCCCTGCGCTGGTCGAGGCCGTGCGCGGCCACGGCCTGCACCTGCAGATGGCACAGCTCGATCAGTTCCTGCCGCTGCAGGCCGAGCTCTCGGCCGAGGCCGTGCAGGACGCCCAGCTGGTGCTGTTTTGCGTGAAGTCCGGCCAGACCGAAGCGGCCGGCGCCGCGATGGCGCCTTTCCTGGCCCCGCAGGCCACCGTGCTGTGCCTGCAGAACGGCGTGGACAATGCCGAGCGCCTGACACGGGTGCTGCAACGTGCCGCGATACCGGTCGCGGTCTATGTCGCCGCGGGCATGGCCGGGCCGGGGCATGTCGTGCATCACGGCCGCAGCGAACTGGTGCTGGGCCCCGCCGCGACCAGCGAATCCACTGCGGCAATACTGAGCGCCGCAGGCATACCGACCACGGTGAGCACGCGCATCCACGAAACGCTGTGGATCAAGCTGACCATCAACTGCGCCTACAACGCCCTGTCCGCATTGACGCAATTTCCCTACGGCGAAATGGTCCTGCGACCCGGCGTCGTCGCCGCAATGCGCGCCGCCGTCGATGAATGCCGCCGCGTCGCCGAGGCCGCAGGCATCACGCTTCCTGAACACATCTGGGACGACACCTTCGAGATCTCGCGCAGCATGGCCGGGCAGCGCTCCTCCACGGCGCTCGATGTGGCCCGCGGGCGACGCAGCGAAATCGACTTCATCAATGGCCACGTCGTACGCGAAGGCGAGCGCCTGGGTGTCGCCACCCCGGTCAACGGCCTGCTGCATGGCCTGATCAAGATCAAAGACGACCGGCTGCCTGCAACACCGGTGGCTTAAGGACGATACAGACCCGTTGCCGGCGGCAGCAGATCGAACGCGATGCCTTGCCAGTCGGACCGCCCGGCATCGAACAGCCTGCGATTGGCCGCCGCAACCGAGCGGAACAGCCGCAGCGCAGCCCGATCATCCATCCCCGAAACATCCCGGCCAAGATGCTCATGCAGCAAGCCGGACAACAGGCTGCGCGCCGTGCGTTCATCCCAGAACGCCACGTTCATTTCGCAATTGCCGAAAAGCGAATAGCGATGCAGATTGCAGGACCCCAGCGTCCCCCACCGGCCGTCGACGACCATGAGCTTGGAGTGAACCCAGACGGGTTTGCGCCGCCCATCCAGCCCCAACCCGGCAATGCCCGCCAGCGTGAAATTGCCGTGGCTGCCGAGCGCCAGCAATTGCGGCGGAATCCTGCCGGCGGCAGGCACCAGCATCACGACCTCGACACCACGCTGCAGCGCTCGACCTAGCCCCTCGACGATCTCCGGTACATCGGCCTGCTGGTTCTCCAGATAGATCGAGCGACGGGCCGCGGCGATTGCCCGGCAATACTGCTCGAAATTCGTCTGCTCGCCTGCCGCGATATCGAACGGTGCAGCACCGGGTACGGCCCGTCCGTCGCGCAGCCTTCCGCAAGGTACCGTTCTCTGGATTTGCACGACGACCTCGCCGCGCCGATCCGGCACTTGCGTCGGGAAAGGCAGATCGGTCTCGCTGCCCGATCCCCATCGACCATCCGCCTGATCGCGTTCGCTCGCCTCGTTCCAGCGCTGCACGAAGTTGTGATGGACGTCGACCACCGATGGACCGGACAACTCCAGGTAGGCATCGTGATTCTGCCCTTCGCCCCGGTGACCGGGAGCCACCATCGAGTGGGGGTTGAGATTGATCCCACCCACGAAACAGCACTCCCCGTCCGTGCCAGCATCGATCAGCCAGCTTTTCTGATGCTGGCAGAACCCGGGCTGAGCGCGATCCCAACGGATACGAATGGCGGAGTCGCTCGCACCAAGCAGGCGATGATGTTCCGGCGAGCCCCAGAAGGCATGCTCTTCGAGAGCCGCGGTCTGAGGATCCGGCCGCCAGCAAATCAGGCGAACATCGAGCCCTCGCGCGGCAGCACGACTCAGGACCTCCAGCGCCGACCCTCGACCATCCGGCATCCGGAAATCCGCCCACATGAAGGTCACGGTCACCCAGATGCTCCGACGCGCGGCATCGATGGCCTGGCAGATGCGTCGGAATGCAGGCTCCCCGTCGATCCATGGCTGCAGCGCATTTCCGGAGCGCACGGGATACGAAGACCCCGGCACGCCGGGGACAGCAAGCGCCTCGGGCAGGTTCGGGTCACCGACCATGGGTCACTGCCGCTGTGCTGCACCGTCGGGGGCCGTGCCCAGACCCCCGCGACAACTGCTAGAATCCTTCGCGACAAGATGGGAATGGGGCTTCCCGATAACCGCCCGTCGAGGGCTGATAGCTCCTGCTGCGAGAACGCGCTGCGTCTGCTTGCGGTGGGATCGCACTCCCAGGCAGAGCCGCACCAACCGTTGTAATGCATCGACTGGGGGTTTTGCCATGAATGGTTTCCTGATCGTGTTCCTGGGCGGTGGCCTCGGCTCCGCTGCGCGCCACGGCGTCAATCTGCTGTCGATGCATTTTGCGGGAGCGCGTTATCCCTGGGGCACGTTCTGCATCAACGTGCTCGGCTCCCTGCTGATCGGGGTGCTGGCCGAGTGGTTCGCGCTGCGCACGCAGCTGCCAGCCAGCCTGCGGCTGTTCCTCCTCACCGGCATTCTCGGAGGCTTCACCACGTTCTCTGCCTTCTCGCTCGAAGTCGGGCTCTTGCACGAGCGGGGCGCAACCGCCGTAGCCGCGCTGTATGCGATGTCTTCGGTGGTTTGCGCGGTCGGCGCCATGTTTGCCGGCATGTACGCCGTGCGGCACTTTTTCACGACTTGAGCACCGCAGCGGCCTGCTCGATCACGCGAGCAGGCTGGCGTCGAGCTTGTCGAAAGCCTCTGTCCAGCCAGCCGTCATGCCGGGCTTGGCTTCGCGGAACGTCCGGCGTTCGATTTCCGTGGCAGTGCCATCGATCTCCGACCTCACGGTAACCCGCGTCTGCGCCGGTCCTTCTGCGGCGAACGTCACCGTGATCAACATGACATCGGGCCAGGTTGGCGCAAACGGAGGTTTTGCCAGCCTGCCCTCGCGATCGCAAAAGTTCTGGGCATAGACCAGCCGGTGCGCCGGCTCGATCTGCAGATAGCGCAGCTGCACGTACATGACTTGCCCCGTGGCACTCGTCATCACGTAGCGGGAACTGCCGCCAGGCTCGACCTTGGCCTCCAGGAAAGACAGCGTGGAACCTGCGGGCCCCATCCATCTGGCGAAGTGCCGAGGATCCACCCACATGCTGAACAGGGTTTCGATGTCCGCATCGAACGACCGGTTGATGACAAAAACATCCCGGCCGTCCGCCGCGGCTTCGAGATACTCCGCGAGACGGTCCCAGGTGGCATGGCCACCGGCCTTCTGGATGAACCGGCGGGTCGCCTCGGCTTCCTCGGGCGTGGGGCAGCGCATGGTCATTTCCATGCGTGTCTGGCCGCCGAGGTCGATGAAATCCACGGTCACTCGAAAGAGCGGCGGCCGCTCGTCGTGACCCCCATGGTCATAGACCAGACGTCGATGCAGGCTCACTTCGTGATAGATCGTCTTGTTCGGGTAGTCCGTCCCGTCGGGCCCATGCATCGTGTAGGCCCAGTGCCCACCGGCCCGCAAGTCCTTGCTGTGGGTGGTCAAGGTGAAGCCACGGGGCCCCCACCATTGCGCCACCTGCTGCGGATCGGTCCAGGCATCCCAGACCGCGGCCACGGGAGCCTCGTAGACGCGGACGATCGTCAGCTCATCGGCTTTTTTTCTTGCGGCCATCGTGTCTGCCCTTGTCGCTGCGGGTCACTGTCTTGAGATAGGCATCCAGGCGATCGAAGCTTTCCTCCCAGAAGCGGCGGTATTGCTCGATCCAGTTCGACGCATCCTTGAGGGGCGTGCCGTTGAGGCGACAAGGCCGCCATTGGGCCTCCCGTGTCTTGATGACCAGGCCCGCGTTCTCCAGCACCTTCAGATGCTTGGTCACGGCAGGCAGGCTCATGCTGCCCAGGAACGGCCCAGCGAGTTCCGAGACGCTGGCCTCTCCCTGAGCAAGCCGCGCGAGCATCGCCCGACGGGTCGGATCCGCAAGGGCCGCGAAGGTCTGGTCGAGATGACTGCTCATATTTAACCATCAAGATAATTAACTTTTCAGTTAATTACAATACAGATTGCCGCTTCGCCCTGCCGCGGCCTTGAGGTTCATACGGATGTCGTGGAGACGGGATTTCGCGGAATGGGGGTTTCGCCGGTCACGCGGACTATATTGGGGTCATGCACGAGTGATGCCGCGCTGCGATCGAATCCCGATGGGAGAGCTTTCTCCATTCCCGTATGGTGCCGTCTGGCATGGGTCGCTACCAAGTACGATTCAGCACCCGAGAAACTGCGCCGTAGTTGCGTCCGGCAGATAGATGAAGCGATCCAGCGCTGAAAACTTGTCTCTTACGACCGATGCCCGAATATGAGTAGCATCTTTGAACAGCGGATCATCCTCGGCTGACAGCGCAGGACAGTGCGTGGCGGAACAGAATGTGTCGAGCGGATTCACCGTAGTTGCACCGAGCCGCCGCGCCATCTCTCGCAGACGGTTGTCGGTGGGCGCTACGTAAGCCTCCAGTTGCGGCCGGGACAGGGGCGGACTGAGTTCAACACGCCACCCGAGCAAGCCAGACTTGCGCAGCATTTTAGCCGGATCCAGCGTCTCATCACGGGGTGAAGAGAGGACGATGACCACGGTCTTGCCCTGGCGTTGCAGGGTCTCAAGCGCCTTCTCCAGACGATCGAATACCCATTGTTCGTCCGCACCCTGCAGATCTAGTAGCTGCCCGTCGCTCACGCGGGATAGGTCGGAACGGCCGCGTAGACCCATCCAGGAAGCAGCGATCACCACGATATCGACATCGGCCTCCGCTGCACGTGCGAAGCCCGCGTCAACGAACTCAGGACACCCATAGCCTCGCCGTTCGATTTCCGGAATGGGGGCACATCCGCCCCTGGCGTGGAACACCACCGTGCGAACGGGCTGCTGGTGCGTATCCATAACGGCCTTAATCCGTGGCCAGTACTGCTGCATGTGGCTGTCGCCGAAGAACATCACCGCGCGCGGACTGTCGCCGGGCAACCGACCGTTCTTGCCACCCTCCCAATCCAACGATGCCTCGGATACGTTCGCCACGTGTGGAACCGAAGCCGAGGCCGACTGCAGCCGGTTCGCGAAAACCAGGGCGCCGGCCAGCGCCACCACCACCATGGCGGCGGAAAAGCCAGGCGTGGCCCAGACATTGCGCCGGCCATGTGCCCGAATCGGTCGTTCGAGCCACGCGTACGTGGCCTGCGCCAGCAATACGCTGGCGAGCAGCAGCAGAATCCGCACCGCCGCCGGGGGAATCTCCCCATGCAGGATGCGCGCGAAGGTAAGTAGCGGCCAATGCCAAAGATACAGTGGGTAGCTAATCAGCCCTATCCAGACGAGCACTGGCCGGGAGAGCAGCCGGTTCACGAAGGCCCCCGGGCCGGCGGCGATGAGCAGAGTGGCGCCCAACGTAGGCAGCAATGCCCACCAGCCGGGGAACTCCCCCGAGGCGCGGATTGACGTCAGAGCCGCGAGAAGTAGCCCAAGACCCACCAGAGAGATGACGGAGCGCGTCGGCTGCTGCGGCCCGGAAGCACAGCCAAGGGGGGGTACTAAACACTTGAGCGTAGGCCAGCATGCTGCCCAGCATCAACTCCCAGAAGCGGGTAATGGGCAGGTAGAACGCCGCCGAAGCGTGGGAGCCCACCAGCAACAAGTTGGCGGCGAACGACAATAGGGCAACGGCCACGATAGCCCACAGGATGCGATGTAGGAATCGCGCCGCCAGAACCAGTAGCACCGGCCAGATGAGATAGAACTGCTCCTCGACTCCCAGCGACCACAGGTGCAGGAGGGGCTTGAGTTCCGACGACGTATCGAAATAGCCGGACTCCCGCCACAGAACCAGATTCGAGACGAAGGCGGCACCCGCCAGGACGTGACCACCCAGGCGCTCATAGTCCACCGGAAACAGGATGAGCCAGCCAGCAAGAAGGCAGGCGACAAGAACAGCGGCAAGCGCCGGAAAGATCCGCCGGATGCGGCGAGCATAGAAGTCGGCGAACGTGAAAGTCCCCGCCTGGATCCGGGTGAGTATGATTCCGGAGATCAGGAAGCCCGAAATGACGAAGAAGATATCCACCCCGACGAAACCGCCGGGTAGTAGATCGGGGAAAGCGTGATAAACAAGCACCGACAGCACTGCGATCGCGCGCAGACCGTCGACATCGGGACGATATTTCGGCTGCTCTCCTGGCTTTGCACCGTGGTGGGTCTGGGGAGCAGATGTCGCGGGATTCGGTTGCTGTCGCATCTTGGCGTCATCCGCGCTCGCGGGCCGTGGTTGTGAGTCCGACAAGATATACGGACGGACGATATTGATTCGTTGATAAGGCACGCATTTACAAAAAATGTGGAATACATCTCAAAGGAATTCAAGCATCTGAAATCACGAAGAATCGCTTGGTATAGATACAAAGGAAGCTTTGTGAAGAAAAATGGACAGTATTCTCAAAATACTCTCCCAGCCGCAGTTCGCCAGGGTGTTCGCCTGACACCCCACCCACGCCAGATTTGCAGAAATTCGCGGAGCCATCGATTGGATGCTTTGGTCTGACCATAGCCTGCCCCACCCCGCCCAAGTCGCCGAGCTGGTGCAGGAGTTGATTTCAACGTTGAATCCGCGCGTGAAGCACTGCACCTTGGTCCTCGCGACGTGGCGCGAGGTGACCGGACTGTCAGTTGACTGATCCGCACTCCGCGCTTTTCCACCCACATCCCGATGCACAGGTGCCATCGTCGCAAGCAACTGGCGGCGGCGCGCAAATACCTCTTGGCATCTAGCCAGATGCATCTGCAGTGGCCGTACCAATGCAGCAAGGCAGACCAGCAGACCCAGCGGATCCACCGTTCTCCGCTACGTGCCGAAGCGCCGGTAGTGTGTCTCCGACAGACAGGCTCCAACCCACGGTGACACCCGCTCTGCTAGGCTCGGACACCCAGCTTGGAGACCTTCGCTTGAGCATGATCACGCGCCGCGGCTGTCGGCCACACACCACGCGCTGTCGAGGCGCGAGCCGTTCCCGCCGGATACGGTTCGCGGCCTTGTCATTGACCGCTTTCTGGGCGGCCGCCATCGGCCAGGCGGCGGTCGTGAAGGTCGAGATCCTCGAACGCACGCCGATCGCCGCTCATGTCATGGAACAGCCGCGCCACGAAGTCGTCGTGGGCCGATATTCCGGCGAGCTCGATCCTGCCGATCCGCGCAATGCCATCATCACCGACCTGGCGCTCACGCCGCGCAACGCACGCGGCAAGGTCGAGTATTCCGCCACCTTCACGCTGACGCGGCCGCTGGATCCGCGGGCGGGCAGCGGTCTGCTGATCTACGGCGTACCCAATCGCGGCGGCAATCCCGCGGTAATCAACACCCAGGGTCATGTCCATGTCGCCAGTGGCTGGCAGGGCGACCTCCCGCCTGCGCCGGGCCGGCACAGCCTGAGCGTGCCGGTGGCGCGCCATCCCGATGGTTCAGACATCACGGGCCCGATCCTGGTCCGGCTGGTCGACATGCCGCGCGGAACGGCGAGCCTTCCGATCGTCAGTGGCTTTGGCAGCGGCGTTCCCCGGCCGGAGCCGGTGTCCCTCGATACCACCAAGGCAACACTGATCCGCAAACGCTCCGACACCGATGCCGGTGAGCGCATACCCGCGGCTCGCTGGGCCTTTGCGGATTGCACGCAGACGCCGTTTCCGGGTGTCGCGAACCCCGGCATGCTGTGTCTGCAGGGCGGGTTCGATCCGGCATTCGCCTACGAGCTCACCTACACCGGCAAAGATCCGCCGGTACTCGGCATCGGCTTCGCGGCCGTCAGGGACCTGATCGCCTTCCTGCGTTACAGCCCGGGCAGTCCCGCCACGCCCAATCCGGTCGCCGGGCAGATACGCAAAACCATCGGCACCGGTGTGTCGCAGTCCGGAAACTTCCTGCGCAGCTTCATTCACCTCGGCTTCAACGCCGCGGAAGACGGCGGCATCGTGTTCGACGGCGTCAATACGCACGCCGCGCCGCGCCAGCTGGCGATGAATCTGCGATTTGCCGTACCGGGCGGTGCCGCGGCGCTCTACGAACCGGGCAGTGAAGCGGTGCTGTGGTGGGGCCGGTACGAGGATCGGTTGCGCGGCTTCGGCACGACCAGCCTGCTCGATCGCTGCAGCCTCAGCCGGACCTGCCCCAAGGTGTTCGAGACGTTTGGATCGGCGGAGTTCTGGGCCCTGCGCATGTCGCCCGGCCTGGTGGGCACCGACGCCAAAGCCGACATTCCCCTGCCCGGGAACGTGCGCCGCTATTACTTCCCCGGGACGACGCATGTGGGCGGCCGCGGCGGGTTTGCGACCGCACCGCAAGCCCTGGCGAAACCCCCGGGATGCACGCTGGCCGGCAACCCGAATCCCATGAGCTCGAGCCTGCGGGCGTTGACGCAGGCGCTCATCGAGTGGGTCATGGACGGCAAGGAACCGCCGCCGAGCCGTTATCCACGGCTTGCGTCCGGCGATCTCGTGCCGCCGAAGGCCGCGGCGATGGGGTTCCCGCGCATTCCCGGCTGGCCCTCACCCGAGGGCAAGCTCAACGCCTTGCCCATCTACGACTTCGGCCCCGATTTCCATGGCCCGGACCTTTCCGGGCAGATGGCCTTCCTGCCACCGAAAGTGCGTGGGCAAACCGCCGCGCGGGTTCCGCGCGTCGATGCAGACGGCAACGAGACATCCGGCATCCTCTCGGTGCAGCTGCGCGTGCCGCTCGGAACGTATCTGGGGTGGAACGTGCAGGCTACCGGCTATTACCAGGGAGCCGCCTGTGGATTCCACGGCAGCTTCATCCCGTTTGCACGCACGCGTGCCGAGCGCATGGCAGGCAGGGACCCGCGGCTCTCGCTCGAAGAGCGCTACGGCACGCATGCCGGGTTCGTCGAGAAGGTCGAAGCCGCCACCGCGGAACTCGTACGAGAAGGCTTTCTGCTGCCGGAGGATGCGCTGCAGATCGTCGAGGAAGCCGCCGCGAGCGATGTGCTGACGGATCCTGCCGACGGCACTCCACGGGCGTAACCCTGCGCGACCCGGCTTCGCGATCCGACGGTATGCCGCGGCCATTCTTCAGCTCCAGTTCCGGTGCGATCGTGGCCCTGTTCTGCGGGCTCGTCTCGCTCACGGCCGGCGCGGCGCTGGCGAAAAGCCTGTTTCCGCTGGTCGGACCCGAAGGCGCTACGACGCTGCGCCTGGCCGCCGGCGCGCTGGTCATGTCGCTGGTCCTGCGCCCCTGGCGCATGGACTTCGCTTCCGGCTGGCGCCCGCTGGTCGCCTACGGCGTCGTGGTCGGCATCATGAATCTGACCTTCTACAAGGCGCTGGCCTACATTCCGCTGGGCGTGGCCATCGCCGTGGAATTCACGGGCCCACTGACTGTGGCCGTACTGACGTCGCGGCGCCGCAGCGACCTGCTGTGGATTGCCCTGGCCATCGCCGGCCTGTTGCTGCTGCTGCCGCTGCGGGAACAGGCCTCGCAACTCGATTGGCGCGGACTGGCGCTGGCCCTGGCCGCGGGCGTGTGCTGGGCGCTTTACATCCTCACCGGCAAGCGGGCCGGACTGGCCCACGGCCCGGCTGCCGCAGCCGCAGGTACCGTGATCGCCGCCGTACTCGTTGCGCCGGTAGGGATCGCACAGGCGGGAGCCGCACTGCTCGCCCCGAAGGTGCTGGCGCTGGGCTTTGTCGTCGGCATCGCCTCCAGCGCCATCCCCTATGCACTCGAGATGATTGCCCTGCGGCAACTGCCATCCCACACCTTCGGCACCCTGCTCAGCGCCGAACCGGCAATCGGCGCCCTGATGGGGCTCGCGTTGCTGGGCGAGCTGCTCTCGGCGAGCCAGTGGCTGGCGATCGGCTTGATCGTGCTGTCGTCGATCGGCGCCGCCGCGACCGCCGAAAGCAGCGTACCGCCGCCCGGCAGCTGACCGGCGCTTGCCGCCACCTCCTGCCACAGCAACACCCTTCCTGGTCGTTCAGTCGAGCCCGGCCGCCGTCTCCTGGCGCAGCCAGGCCACCACCGCCTGCAGCGCCTCGCGGTCGGTCGCGCCGCGTTCGCGCGCCTGGCGATAGCAGGCCAGCTGGCGCTGGGCGCTGGTGCCCCGCGCAACGATGGTGCGGGCATGTTCCACTTCGGCGAGGCAGCCCAGCGCCTCGGCATCGGGTCGTACCAGCACGATCAGCTCCTCGAGCAAGGTCCGGTAATCGACCAGCTCGCCGCGGGCGAGATCCAGCAACTGCTCTTCGCAGCCATAGCGCATCGCCCGCCAGCGGTTCTCGGCGATCAACAAATGCGGATATTCGCGCCAGCGCTGGTTGGCGCTGCGCAGCCGCCAGAGCATGCGCATCAGACTGACGCAGAAAGCCGCGAGGCAGATCGAATCGTCGACCGAAGTGCAGCAATCCATGATCCGCGTCTCGAGCGTCGGATAACGCGAGCTCGGCCGGATGTCCCACCAGATCTTGCTCGTATCCTGGATCAGCCCGTTGCGGATCAGCGTTTCGAGTTCGCGGCGGAATTCGCCATAGCTCGCGAACCGGTCCGGCAAGCCGGTGCGCGGCAATGAGTTGAAGATCGTCAGGCGGAACGAATGCAGGCCGGTTTCCTCGCCTTCCCAGAACGGCGACGAGCAGGACAGCGCCAGCAGGTGCGGCAGGAAATAGGTCATCTGGTTCATCAGGTCGATGCGCAGTTCGTCGTCGTCGATGCCGACGTGCACGTGCATCCCGCAGATCAGCATCCTGCGCGCAGTCGCCTGCATCTCGTGGGCCAGCGCGAAGTAGCGTTCCTTGTCGGTCCGCATCTGCGAGGTCACCCGGGCGAACGGATGGCTCGAAGCGGCGATCGGCGCCAGATCGTAATCGGCCGCGACTTCGACGATCAGCCGCCGCAGCCGCGCCAGATCGGCCCGCGCCTCGACCATCGAGCGCGCGACCCGCGTGCCCACCTCGACCTGGCAACGCAGGAACTCGGGGCTGATCTGCCCGCCGCCGCGCTCGCCGCAACGTTCGAGGAGTTCGGGTGGCGGATCGTTGGCGACATCGCCGCTGCGGCGATCCACCAGCAGGTACTCCTCTTCGATCCCGACGGTGAACGGAGGCTCGCGCAAGCTCATCGTCGGTCTCCATCGATAGCGGCAGCGCCGTACAGCGACTCGTCGGCCAGTATCGCCTCGAAAGGCACCGCGAGCCGATCGGCCCAGACGGCGACGCCGGCAGCGTCGGCCAACAGATCCTGTCGCACCTCGATGCCGACGTGCGGCCGGCCCTGGCGCTCGCCATGTGTATCGACGGTGTAGTCGGCCGGGTGCCGGCCCGAGTACGGCTCGTTGTCGCCGACCACCAGCCCCGGCACGGCCCGCAGCGCCGCCAGCAACGGCCGCGCCAGACGCGGATCGCGGTCCCAGAGGATGCCGCAATGCCACGGTCGCGTATGGCCGCCGAACACGTCGGTGAAGCTGTGGATCGCGATCAGCGCCGGACGCAGGCCCGGCCCCGCCGCGCCGGACGCGGCATCGAGTTCCGCGGCCAGCGCCGCATGGTAGGGCGCGAAAATCTCCCGCACCCGCAAGTTGCGTGCCGCATCCGACAGGCCGAGATTGCCGGGGACCCTCGTGCCATCGCTGCTCTCGACGATGCTGCTCGGATCGTCGAGGCGGCGATTGCAGTCGATCACCAGCCGCGAATAGCCGCAAGCCACGACCGCGATGCCAAGACGCTGCGCCAGCGCTTCGGCGAGCGCCGCCGCACCGATATCCCAGGCAATGTGCCGCAGGCGCTGATCCGCGGCGAGACCCAGGGTGCCCAATGCCCGCGGCATCGCGTGGCTCGCATGATCACAGGCCAGGACCGCAGGGAAACGCCGGCCGAAGACCCGACGTGTCCACGGCGGAGGATCGTCGGGGCCGCAGAGCCGGCCCGGCACAGCCCGATCGGTTGCGGCTTCGGGAAGGCTCAAGGCGAAGCCCGTACGGAGACAGGCGACCCTTAAGGTGCCGGAGAGGCGGGCAACGAGACCACGGCCTCGCCGCTCGCGGTCTTCGATACCGTGCCCTGGGCCGGCTTGTCGTTCAGGGCATTCTCGGCCGAGACCGGATCACCGACGATGATGGGAATCGCGAAGCTGCGCGCCACCGATCCCTCTGCTCCGTCGACCAGTGCCACCGCACCGAGGTAGAACACGCCTTCGCGCTTCGGTACCACGGTGACCGTATGCGTGATCGCCGTGCCCTCTGTCGGCCGGTTGTGGACCGCTTCGTTTCCCGACCGGACTTCGACGGCCTCGTTCGACTGGAACACGACCCGCAACTGGCTGATGTCGGCGCTGCGCGGCACGACCGCGACTTCGATTTCGAGTGGCTGACCCAATTCGGGTCGCGCGGCGATGTCGAACTTCAGCTCGACCGGCGCGCCCGGCTTTCCGGTAGCGGAAACCGCCGCGACCATGTCACCGACGGCTCCCTTGGCACGCGCCCGTGTCTCGGCTTTGGTCGACGCGGCGGCGGCGCCGTCCGATCCGCTCGAAGCCGGCGTATCGCCACCGGCACAACCAGCCAGCGCGCCGGACAGGACGGCCGCGAACATCAGCCGCGGAATCGTGAGTGAAAGCAAACTGCGCATGGGACTCCAGCCTCGAAACGATCAGGAGATGGTCAGCGTCACGTCAAAACATTCGTTGCCGCGCGGCGCCGTGCCCTCGATGTTGGAATATTCGTAGATCTCCGCGACGTAGGTGCCGGCTGGCAGGGGCAGCGTCAAAGTCTCGCTGCCCGAAGCCGAACTCTCCGCGCGACCGCGTTCGACACCTGCAGCATACAGGACGATATCGGGGTCGGTGCCATTGCGGCCGTTGCGGGCCGCGATCGATACCGTGCCGCTGACCGCGAGGGTGAACCGCAAATAGCGGCGGTTGCCGAGCTTGTTGTGGACCGCCGCGCCGCCGGTCGGGAGATTCGAGCAGATCTGGCGGGTCGTGCCGGACAGCATCGACGGATAGATCGGCAGGTTGCGCGCATCGCCCCCCGAGTTGCTCTCGCCGCTGCCGAAATCGTCCGGCGTGGTGGCGATGAGCTGGCCGGCTGCCAGCGCGCTGATCCCGTCCGCCTGCCCGGGGTGGGAGGCGCGCAGTGCATTGACCAGGGTGTGCACCGAGGTGAACGCCGGGGTATTGCGGATCGGACCAGTCATCGCGGCGTGAATCGGCCCGAAGCCGAGACTGACCGTGTCGCCGGCCTCGTTGTCGGTATCGAACAGATCGTAGAAGATCGACTGCACCGAGCCTTCGTTGAACCAGCCCGGATAGGTCACGGCATTGCGCTCGACGTCGATCGCGAAGTCGCGCTCCTGCCGTACCCCGAAACTATCGCGATACAGCGGGTCGCCGCGCACCATTGCGGCAAAGGCATTGCCCCAACCCTCGCTGAACGCCACCCGCAGGTCGAGCCGCTCGCCGATCGAATGCGGCCCGCCGATGCTGTCGTCGCGCGAAAAATGGTCCTGGTAGTAGTGGCCCCATTCATGGGCCAGCACGTGTTGGTCGAACTCGTCGGAATCGGAATCGGCGGCGCCGAGCACATAGATGCTCGATTCCCCGGAACCCAGGATCGCATAGAAGCTGGTGCCGATTTCGCCGCGGGCCCGGGCCGCCGCGGTGCCGTCGCAAAAGCCGCCCGCGCCGGGATCGCAGCCGATGTTGCGCGGGCTCCAGTAAACCTTCAGTTCGGGAAACTGCGCCGCAGGAGCGGCCGACAGGACCAGCTGCATCGCCTGCCAAAGCGTGTCGAGGATCGCCAGCGGCGCAGCCGCCCGCGCTCCGGTGTATCCGCTGCCTGCCGTCCAGCCGCTGCCGGCGTGGATGTCCTGGCTGCGCGCCGCGTGGCCGCTGTCGAAAACCGGCGTATCCACGACATACAGCGCATCCCCGGCGGTATTGTCGCGTACCGTCACCCGCCACGACGGCGGACCGCTGCGACGCAGCTCGGCCTTCATCCGCAGGAAGAGCCGGGTACCACCCGGCACATCGAGCGTGAACCGGCCGCCGGCATCCGTCGTGGTCGAGGCCAGCACGGTCTGGCCCGATGTCGTCACGGCCTCGATCGTCACGCCGCGCGACGGCATGGGTACCGCGCGCAGATGATCCAGCCCGCCACCCGCGGCGGCCGCAAAGGGCACACGATCGAAAGTGGCCGTACCGGTCAAGGTGACGGTGCTCGCCCCGGGGCCACCCGCTCCGCCACTGCCGCCGTCACCGTCTCCCCCGCCGCCGCAAGCCGCCAGGGACAGGACCATGAGCAAGGCGGCCGCCGCCGGGCGGCCAATGACGGACAGGAAACGAGACGCGAAAACCTGCATCGGCAGCTCCAGCAAGCCAGCCGATCGACCGTAGCACAGACCTCTGGTGGACCCCGTCGACCAGACACCATAACTGTGACCGGGTACGGCCGCCGGCGCCGGGTCTCGAGTCAAGGCAGGGCCATCGGTGGTGCCGCGATGGCCTCGATCTGCTGCCACAGATCGCTCAGGTGTTCCTGCCAGTACCCGGGGCTGGTGAACCACGGGAACGCGCGCGGGAATGCCGGATCGTTCCAGCGGGCGGCAATCCAGGCGTTGTGCTGGATCATCCGCAACGCGCGCAGCGGTTCGATCAGCGCGATTTCGGCCTCGTCCAGATCAGCGAACTGACGATAGCCGCCGGCCAGTTCGTTCCACTGGCCACGCCGCTCGTCCGGCGAGCCGGCGATGAACATCCAGAGATCCTGGATCCTCGGCCCGCGCATGCAATCGTCGAGGTCGACGAACACCGGCCCGTGCTCGTCCCAGAGCACGTTGCCGAGGTGGCAATCGCCATGGATGCGGATCATGGAAACCGGTCCGAATCCCGTCCAGGCCGCATCGATCGCCTCGAGCAACTCGCGCGAAACCTCTTCGTAACGCGCTGCGATCGATTCGTCGAGCAGTTCCGAACCGAGCAGCAGCTCGCGTGCCTGCCAGCCCAGGCGTTCGATGCCGAGCACCGGCCGTACCGCGAAACGGTCCCGTGCACCGATCGCATGCAGCCGCCCGAGGCTGCGGCCGACCAGCTCCAGCGAGCCGCGGACATCGAGTTCCGCGGCGCGTGCACTGCGGCGGGGGAACACGGCATACCGCAACCCGTCGCAGTGCTGCAGCGTGCGCCCGTCGAACGCCTGCGGGGCGACCACCGGCAGTTCCGCGGCCGCCAGTTCGAGCGCGAAGGCATGTTCTTCCAGGATCTGCGCGTCGCTCCAGCGACCGGGCCGGTAGAACTTGCAGACCAGGCTGCCATGGTCGGTCGAGCCCACCTGGTAGACGCGGTTCTCATAGCTGTTGAGGGCGAACAGACGCCCGTCGCACTGGATCCCGAGCGCCTCGACAGCCGCCAGCACGGCATCGGGAGACAGGTTGGCGAAAGGGCGATCCGTGACGCCGGTCATGTGGGCCGGACCACCGACAATGTCGGCCCCGTCACGCCCACGGCGGGCAGCTTGGCTATGATCGTCAGCCTGTCACTCCTGACCCTATCGTTGCGGAAACTCGTATGTCCCAGTCCACCGTCCTCGTCACCGGCGGCGCCGGCTACATCGGCAGCCACGTCGTCCTGCAGCTGCGCGAACGTGGCGAGCAGGTCATCGTGCTCGACAACCTGGTCACCGGCTTTCGCCAGGCCGTGCTCGATACCCCACTGGTCGTCGGCGACGTCGGCGACCGCGAACTGGTCGGTCGCCTGCTGCGCGAGCATCGTATCGACACTGTCCTGCACTTTGCCGCCCACACCATCGTCCCGGAATCGGTCCGCAACCCGCTCAAATATTACGGCAACAACACCTGCTCAACCCGCAACCTGCTGCAGGCCTGCGCCGAGCACGGCGTCCGCCATGTCGTATTCTCCTCGACTGCAGCCGTCTACGGCATCCTCGAAACCGGCTTCGCCAGCGAGGATACGCAGACCGCGCCGATCAATCCCTACGGCACCTCCAAGCTGATGTCGGAGTGGATGCTGCGGGATCTGTCCCAGGCCACGCCCCTGCGGCACGTCGCCTTGCGTTATTTCAACGTCGCCGGCTCCGATCCGGCCGGCCGCATCGGCCAGTCGACCCGCGAGGCCACGCTGCTGATCAAGGTGGCCGCCGAAGCCGTGGTCGGCAAGCGGCCGGGGCTGTCGATGTTCGGGACCGACTACCCGACACCCGACGGTACCGGGGTACGCGACTACATCCACGTCTCCGATCTCGCGACCGCCCATCTCGATGCGCTGGACTATCTGCGCAAGGGGGGCGTGTCGACCACCCTCAATTGCGGCTATGGCCACGGCTACAGCGTCCGCGAAGTGCTGCAGTCGGTCGAACGGATTGCCGGTCAGCGTCTCGAGGTCCGCGAAGAGCCGCGCCGTGCCGGCGACCCGCCGGTCCTGGTCGCCCGCGCCGAGCGGATCAAGCAGGTGCTCGGCTGGACGCCGCGGCTCGACGACCTGGACGAGATCGTCCGCTCGTCCATTGCCTGGGAGCGAAAGCTGGTCGCCGCACCCTGGTCCTGATCGCCCCCCTTCCGGGGCGCGACTGTCGGCATACGCATACAGTTACCGGGCGGCCACGCACGTGGCTGCCCGCGCCGGCGTGCGCTGGCCTAAAATGCCCGGATGCGCTGGGCTCGCCCCAAATCCCTCAGCAGCCTGATGCTGTTCGGCCTCGCCCTGGCTGCGATCCCGCTCGCGGTCGCGGTGCTCAATGCGGCCGTCCAGATGCGCAAACTCGCCAATACCAGCCAGGAACTGGTGCTGCGCGGCGTCGAAGCCACCCGCTCCAGCCAGCAGCTGCTCAGCTCGATCGCCGCACTCGAGCGTACCGCCCGCCTCTACCAGATCCTCGGCGACAACAAGCTGCTGGACGCCTACTCGCAGACCGACGAACGGCTGACCGCGACCCGCCAGCAACTGGCCCTGCAGCTCGCCGGCAGCGACGCCAGCCCGTTGCTGGCCTCGGTGCAGCGGCTGCAGCAGTCGCTGCGCCAGGGCATGGTCGAAACCCCGCCCGGAACCGCGGACTACGAGGTCCTGCTCGGTGGCTTCGAACGCCTCAACGAAGTCGCCAGCCGGGTGGCCGAAGGCGGCAGCCGCCAGCTCGACAACGAACTGACGGCGCTGCGGCTGCAAGCCGATGCCGCCCGCCAGCGCCTGTTCCTGCAGTCCGCACTGCTCGTGCCGCTGACCCTGGTCGTCGTGCTGCTGGTCACCTACTGGATCGGGCGGCCGCTGCGGCAGATCGACCGCGCCATCAGCGAGCTCGGCCGGGGCACGTTCTCCCATCCGATCATCGTCACCGGCCCACTGGACCTCGAGCGTCTCGGCCGCCAGCTCGAATGGCTGCGCCAGCGCCTGCTCGACCTGGCCCAGGAACGGAACCGATTCCTGCGACACATGTCTCACGAACTCAAGACGCCGCTTGCCAACATCCGGGAAGGTACGGATCTACTGATGGACGGTGCCGTGGGGGAGCTCGACAGCGGCCAGCGGGAAGTCACCGCCATCCTGCGCGACAACGGCATCAAACTGCAGCGGATGATCGAAAATCTCCTGTCTTTCAGCGCCTGGCAGAGCCAGAGCCTGGGGCTGGAGCTGTCCGAGTTCGGTGCCCGTCCGCTGATCAAGCAGGTGCTCGAGAACCAGCAGCTGACCCTGCTCTCGCAACGCGTGCGCCTCGACGTCAAGGTGGACGACCTCGTGCTGTACGCCGATCGCGGCAAGTTGCGGCTGATCCTGGAGAACCTTCTGTCGAATGCCATCAAGTACTCGCCGCGCGGCGGCACGATCCACGTTTCGGCCCATGCCGAAGGCGAGGTATTCGTGCTCGACGTCGCCGATTCCGGCCCGGGGATCCCGGCGGAAGATCGCGCGCGGATCTTCGACGCGTTCTACACCGGCAAGCCTGCAGACCGGTCGGTCAAGGGCACGGGCATCGGCCTGTCGGTCGTGATGGAATTCGTGACCGTCCACGGCGGCTCGGTCGAGATCGTCGATGGCGAGTTTGCCGGCGCTCATTTCCGCATCCGTCTGCCGCTGCGCGCCGAGTCGCCTGCGAACGCTGAGACCACTGCACATGCCGCTTGACCGTCATCCGCATCGCCATGCCTCGGTCCGCTACCACGGCGCGCTCGGCGCTGCGGCACTCGCTGCGCTGTTCGCCGGCTGCACGATCACCAGCCCCGAGCGCGACCGCGCCGCGGAAGCCGTGACCCAGCCGGACCGCAACCAGATGCAGGCACAGTCGCTGGCGTTTTACCTCGAACTGCTGCACCGCTTCGCCAAGGCCGGCACCGCCGAACAGGCCGAGATCTTCGCCAATATCCGCCGCGACTACGAGCTCACGCCGTCCGCATCCAGCGAGCTGCGCTACGCATTGGCCGTGGCGACCCCGGGACATCCCTCCACCGATATCGTGCTGGCGCAGCAGCTGCTGCGCCAGTTGCTGTCCGCGCCGGAAGCGATGGCCCCGGTGGAGCATGCCGCGGCCTTCCTGGAGCTGCAGAAAATCGACCGCCAGCTGACGCTCGCCGCCGAGAACAACCGCCTGCAGACCGACTCCGAGCGGGCCGAACGCGACCGGCTGGCCGCCCTGAACCGGCGCCTGGCCGCCGAAACCGAAGAAAACGCCCGGCTGCGCAAAGCCCTCGACGATGCGCAGGCCAAGCTCAACGCCATCGCCAACATCGAACGCGAGACCACCGTACGCAAGCCCACCCCGGCCGAGGGACGACCATGAACGCAGTACTGCAGATTCCCAAGCGCAAGGCCCGCATCCTCGTGGTCGACGACGATCCGGGCCTGCTGCGGCTGCTGACGATCCGGCTGCGCGCCGAGAACTACGAGGTCGAAGCCGTCGAGAGCGGCGCGCAAGCGCTGGCCGCGGCAAGCCGCTTCCGCCCCGACCTGGTCGTCACCGACCTGCGCATGGACGAGATGGACGGCATCGGTCTGCTCAAGGAGCTGCAGAACCGCTATCCGGGCCTCAAGGTAATCATCCTGACCGCACACGGCACCATTCCCGATGCCGTCCAGGCCACCCAGATGGGCGCATTCGGCTTCCTGACCAAACCGGTCGACAAGCAGGAGCTGCTCGATCAGGTACAGAAAGCACTGCGGATCTCCGGCTTCAGCGAAGCCGCCGAAGACTGGCGCAGCGAAATCATCACCCGCAGTGCCGTCATGGAAGAGCGCCTGGCACAGGCGCACATGGTGGCGGGCACCGACGCGCGCGTACTGATCACCGGCGAGAGCGGCACCGGCAAGGAACTGCTCGCTCGCGCGATCCACAAGGCGAGCCCGCGCCGCCACAAGCCGTTCGTCGCGATCAACTGCTCGGCGATGACCGAGGAACTGCTCGAATCCGAGCTGTTCGGTCACGAGAAGGGTTCGTTCTCGGGTGCGATCAAGCAGCACCGCGGCCTGTTCCAGGCGGCCGAGGGCGGCACGCTGATGCTCGACGAGATCGGCGACATGCCGCTCGCCCTGCAGGTCAAGCTGCTGCGCGTGCTGCAGGAAAACGCCATCCGCCCGGTGGGCAGCACCGAGAGCATTCCGGTCAACGTACGCGTGATCTCCGCCACCCACCGCGATCTGCAGCAGCTGATGGCCGGCGGCGCGTTCCGCGAAGATCTGTACTACCGGCTGAACGTGGTGCACATCGAGATGCCGTCGCTGGCCCGCCATCGCGAAGACATCCCGCTGCTGGTGGGGCACTTCCTCGCGCAGCTCGCGCGGGAGACCGGTCTGCGCAAGATCTACGCGCCCGAGGCCGTCGAGCTGCTGGCGACCGCCGACTGGCCGGGCAACATCCGCCAGCTGCAGAACGTCGTGCGGCAGAATGTCGCGCTGTCGCAGACGCCGATCATCCCGGTCGAGCTGGTGCAGCAATCGCTCGGCGGCGCTGGCGGCCGCTTGCCTTCGTTCGACGAGGCGCGCGACGAATTCACCCGCAGCTACCTGTCGCAGATCCTGCAGATCACCGGCGGCAACGTCAGCCAGGCCGCGCGCCTCGCGAAGCGCAACCGCACGGATTTCTACAAGCTGCTGGGCCGGCACCAGCTGACGCCCGAGGATTTCAAGCAGCGCGGCTGATGCGCCGCCGCAGGCCGGCTACGCCGCTTTGGGCTGGCGCCCGGGACCAGTCGTCCCGGCTGCCGCGGCCCCTCCCGGGCAGCCTGGCGCTCAGCGCTCGCGCAATGCCTCGCGGGCGCGGAATACGGGCTTGAGCAGATAGTCGAGCACCCGTTTCTCGCCGGTGCGGATCTCGACCCTGGCCGTCATGCCCGGAATCACCGGCAACACCCGACCTGCCGCACGCAGCGGCGGGCCCTGGGTACGCACCAGCACGCGATAGTAGTTCTCGTCGTTGCGGCCGTGTTCGTCGCGCAGTGTATCCGCGCTGATCATGTCCACCGTGCCTTCCAGCCAGCCATAAGTGGTGTAGTCGTAGGCGGTCAGCTTGACCTTGGCAGGCAGGCCGGGGCGCAGAAACGCGACTTCGTGCGGGGCGATCCGCGCCTCGACCAGCAACTGGTCGTCGAGCGGCACGATGGCCATGATGTCCTGGCCGGGCTGGATCACGCCGCCGACGGTCGTGACCTTGACGTTGCTGACCGTGCCGCGCATCGGCGCACGCACGACCGTACGATCGAGCTGGTCGCGCCGCGCGGTCAGCACATCGTCGACCTGGGCCAGTTCTGCCGTCACACGGGCCAGTTCGGCCGCCGCCTCGGCCCGGAAGCGGTTGGTCCGCTCGGCGATCTGCAATTCGATCTCGTTGAACTGCCGACGCATGCGCAGCAGCTCCACCTCCGCCACCAGCCCGCGCTCGACCATCGGCTGGGTCAACGCGATTTCGCGGCCGAGCAGTTCGCGGCTGCGCGTCAGGGTCGCCGTGCTCTCCTGCAAGGTCCGCCGCCGCGCCAGATAAGCCGCGGTTTCGGTTCGTACCAGACCCGGATCGGCCACGACATCCGGCGGGAACCCCGGATCCACGCCTTGCGACTCGGCCGTCAGGCGCGCGGCCGTCGCTCGCAATGCCAGACGGCGGCTCTCGCCTTCGCGCCAGGAGGCATCTGCCCGGGTCGGATCGATCCGCAGCAGCGGCTGACCGCGCTCCACGACCTCGCCTTCCCGGACCAGCATCGCCTGCACGATCCCGCCCTCGAGGCTCTGCACCAGCTGCTCGCGACTCGATGGTACGACACGCCCCGGACCCTGGGTGATCTCCTCGACACGGCTCCAGGCCGCCCAGGCGAGGGCAGCCACGAGCAACCCTGCGACCAGCCACAACACCCGTCGCGGACCCGGCTCGTGATCCGCGAGCAGGGCTTCCTGCATGTCCGAGGCGTACGACAGATCGGCCGCCGGCACACTCATCGCGGACGCTCCGGCGGGGCCTGAACAGCAGCCGGCGCGGTCGCAGCAGCTGCCGCAGTGTTGGCGCGCACCCGCCCCTCGGCCAGTGCCTGCAATACGGCCGGCCGCGGCCCGTCGGCGACCATGCGGCCGTTCTCCAGCACCGCAACCCGCGTCATGCCGTTCAGCAGCTGCAGCTTGTGGGTGACCAGCACCACCGTGCTGCGGGGGCAGAGCGCGAACAAAGCCTGGAGCACCTGCTGCTCGCTGGCATGATCCATGGCGCTGGTCGGCTCATCGAGCAGCAGTACCGCGGGCGTAGCCAGCAACGCCCGGGTCAGTGCCACAAGCTGCCGCTGCCCACCGGAGAGCGTGCGGCCGCCCTCGCCCACCCGCATGTCGTAGCCGCGCGGATCGGCCGCGGCCAGTGCATCGACACCCGTGGCCCGGCAGACTTCGAGCCGGCGGGCATCGCCGATCCAAGGCAGCCCGACCTCGAGGTTGTCGCGCAGTGTCCCCTGCAGCAACGGGGCATCCTGGCCGACGTAGACCACGTGACGGCGCACATCGACCGGATCGAGCTGCCGGAGTTCGATGCCGTCGAGCAAAACCTGGCCGTCCCCAGGCTGGTACAGCCCTCCGAGCAATCGCAATAGCGTCGACTTGCCGCTGCCGACCCGGCCGATCACTCCCACCCGTTCACCGGCATCGACGCTCCAGCGGATACCGGCCACCGCCGGCGTCACGGCCTCGCCATAGCGGAACTCGAGATCGTGGACGGACAGCGCGCCGACCGCGGCATCGAGCCGCAGGTATTGGCGCGACGGATCGCGATCCACAGGCCGCGCCATCACCGCATCGAGGGTCGTCAGCGCACTGCGTGCCTGCTGGAAGCGCACCGCGAGCGCCGCCAGCCCACCCAGCGGTGCGATCGAACGCGACGCCAGGATCACCGCACCGATCAGCGCGCCAAGCGACAGGCTGCCGGCAGCAATCAGATAGCTGCCCCAGACCACCATCGCCACGGTCGAGAGACTCTGGGCCGCGTTGCAGAAGTTCAGCACCAGCTGGGTCACGTGCCGGGAGCGCATCGCGGTGGCCGAGGTTGCGGCGCAGGCTCCTTCATAGCGCCCTTGCATCAGTCCCTCGGCGCCGAGCGCCTTGATCGTGTCCGCAGCCGCGAGCGACTCGACCAGCAGGCCGTGCCGCAGCGTCGACTCCTGCAGGTTTTCGCGCACGTAGCGCGCCAGCGGCCATTGCGCGAGACCCGCCGCGATCGCCACCACCGGCACCATGACGACGGGAATCCAGGCCAGCGGCCCGGCGATCGCGGCGATCACCGCGATGAACAGCAACAGGAACGGCAGGTCGGTCAACGCCACCAGCGTCACCGAACTGGCGAAGTCACGCAGCGCCTCGAATTCCCGCAACTGGCTCGCGTAGGCCCCGGCCGACGCCGGCCGGTGCTCGAGCCGGGTGGCCAATGCCTGCTGGAACAGCCGGGCGCCGATCACCAGGTCGGCCTTGCGGCCGGCGGAATCGATCAAGGTGCTGCGCGCCACTCGTGCCAGGAACTCGAACACGATCGCGACACTGACGCCGATCGCCAGCGTCCAGAGCGTGACATAGGCCTGGTTGGCGATCACGCGGTCGTAGACGTTCATGACGAAGAACGTGCCGGCGAGCGTCAGCACGTTGACCAGCAGGGCCGCCAGCGCCGCCTCCGCGTACAAGCCGCGATAGCGCCACAGCGTACCCCACAGCCAATGCCCCGCCACCGGTCGCGCCGCGGCTTCGGCACCCTCGTCCACGGTCGCGACACGCCGCGGCTTGAGAAAGAAGCACTGTCCCGCGTAATGCCGCTCGAGTTCGTCGCCGGCGATCCACTGCTCCGGCGGCGCCGTACCGGGCACGGCGATCAGGCAGGCGCCGTCGTCCGCACGGCGCTCGCGCAGCAGCACCGCGGAGCCGTCGCGCATGACCAGCACCACCGGCAACACCAGCCCGGGAATGTCTCGCAGCCGCCGCTGCACGGCGCGTGCACCGCAACCGGCCGTCTCGGCAGCGCGCACGAAGGCCGCCGCATCGAGCCGCGGCATCGGCGGCAACCCGGCCCGCAGCGAAGCGGTCGAGCGGCGGATGCCGTGATGCTCCAGCGCCAGCTGCAACGCCGCCAGCAGCGGATCGAAACACTCCGCAGCTGCACCGCCTTCGGACAGCAGCGGCTCCGACAAAGGTTGCGGCACCGCACTCATGGATCGACCTCCGGCACTGTGACCCCGAGGGCGGTCGTCAGGCGCGCGCCGGCGGCCAGCAGCCGGAAGCCGCTTTGCACCAGCCCGAGCCGTTCGTCTTCGGCCGCGGAACGCGCCTGAAAGAACTCGCCTTCGGCGTTCAGCAGATCGATGACCGAACGTCTGCCGATGGTGAACTGCTGCCAGTAGGCCTCGCGCACCTGCAATGTGTGCTCGACCAGGCCCTGGTGAGCCTGCAGCCGCTGTCGGCGCCCCTCGAGCTGCGCCCACAGACCCGTGACGCGCGAACCGAGATCGCGGCGCAGGCTCCGAACCCACTGCTGAGCCTGGTCGCCCTGACGCTCGGCGGCCCGCAGGCCGGCACGCCCGGCACCGCCATCGACCGGTACCCAGCTCGCGGCGAGCCGCAGGCTGAGCTCGTCGAAATGATGCCGCTGACCAAGCGGGTCGACCGGGCTCTGCAGCGCCGAGACGAGATCGATCCGCGGACGCATCCAGGCTGCGGCAAGCCGTGCGTTGCGGCGCGCCGCCAGCGCTTCCGCTTCGGCGGCACGCAACGTCGGATGGTCGTCGAGCATCGCCAGCGCGTCGTTCAGCGACAGCGGCAGCTTGCCCCGCAGATCGGCGGGCGGCTGCACGTCACCCAGTTCGATGCCGGAGATTTCCGCCAGAACCATGCGCGCCTCGGCGGCCGCGGCGCGGCGCAGCGCCTCCGTCAGTTTCGCCTGCTGCAGACGGGCGCCAACCTGCAGCACGTCCGAGGCACGGCCGCGATCGAAGCTGGCGATCTCGCGAACCCGATCGTGGAGCGCGACATGCGCCGCAACGCTCTCGGCCGCCAGGGCTGCGAGTTGCTCCTCCCGATACCATTCGACGTACAACTCGGCGACACGCGCCGCCAGCTCCTCGGCGGCGATCCGCAGACCCTGGCGCGCCACCCGCACGCGATCCTGCTCGCGGTTGATGGTCTCGCGCGTACGCCCGCCGTCGTACAGCAGCAACGAGCCGCGCAGGCCGAGGTCGCCGATCATCGCATCCGGTTCGCCACTCAGGCTGCGGCGGCCCGGATCGGCGACCAACGCAAACTGCGGCAATCGTGCAGCGCGCGCCTGCTCGAGTGCGAAACCGCTGGCCTCCACCCCCGCGACGGCCGCCTGCACCCGCGGATGGTCCGCGACCACCTGCCGCACGACGTCCGTCAGACTCTGGGCGCAGACCTCGGCCGATCCCGAGCCGACGGCGAGCAGCAGTGCCGCTGCGAGCCGCAGCCCGATCCACGCACGCGGACTGCACGGCAGCATCGGACTCACCCCATCCCGGACGAACCGTCACCGGGCAGCAGTGTGAGCGGCGCCAGCAGGTCGAGATCGGTACCCGGCCCGACCGCGCTGCCCGCCAGCGCGAACTGCGCCGCCTGATCGGCACCATCCGCCGAACCTGCAAGATCGAGCGACAAGTTGCCGGTGGCATCGACTCCCAGCAGCAGATAGCTGTCCGCCGGTGGCGCGAACAGCATCGACAAGGACAGGTCGCCGCCGGCATCCACCGGCGGCGCAGCCAGGGTGACGTTGATCGTGAGCGTATTCGGCGTCGGGTCGAGATTGACGCCGCCATTGGCCGTGCCGCCGTTGTCGCGAACCTGAAAAGTGAAACTCGCGTAGCCGGCACCGGTCTGGTTCAACCCGGGCGTGAACTGCAGGTTGCCGGCGTTGAGCTGAGCCACGGCAATCTCCTGGCCCGCCGTCACCGGCTGCCCCCCGAGCGTCAATTGGCCCTGTGCCGGCAACGAAGACACGATCACCGATGCCAGGGCATCGGGCGGTGTGTCGCGCGGATCGGTGAATCCGAAAGCCTCCGGACCGATCACCAGCGCGGTATTCATCTCGGTGGTCAAGGTCCCGTTGGTCCCGGCCGGAGCATCGTTGACCTCGGTCACTGCCAGCGTCACGTTCTGCGTGGTGACGTTGCCGGCGGCATCGCGCATGCTCACCGAGAACACGGCACTGCCATGCTTGTCGAGAGCGCCGGCAGTGCGCGTGACCGTGGCCTGCCCGCCGGCGATGCCGATCGAAAAATCCGCAGCGACGAAGCCTGTCCCCGAGACGAAACTGGCAGCGGTCACCGCCAGCGCCGCCGGCGCCGAGACATTGTCCGTGGCGGACAGCGATGTGGATGACAGCACGACGGACGCGAAACCTTCGTTGACAGCCGCAGGCGAGCCAAAGCTCGGGCCGGCGGTGTCGATGGTGACGTTCAGTGGCGTCGACAGGTTGCTGGCATTGCCGGCCGCATCGAGCTGGCGCGCAGTGATGCTGTGCGTGCCCGCCGCCAGCGTGCCGGTCGTGATCGTCCAGTTCCCCCCGGCCGTCGCCACACCGGTACCGATGACCGTGACACCATTCGTGTCGACCAGCTGCACGGTGGCTCCGACCGCCGCGCCGCTGCCGTTGAAAGTCGGGGCAGTGACACTGGTCAGATTGTCGGTACTTGAAGTACCAGTATCGCTCGCGGCGGCCAGATCGGGCGCCGACGGCGTCGCCGGCGCCGTCCGATCCACGGTGAACGTGGTCGCCGTCGAAACGGCGCCGACGTTGCCGGCGAGATCGGTAAGTCGCACCGTGACCGAGTAGGCACCTTC
>JACKOV010000007.1 GCA_024234075.1 Nevskiaceae bacterium | reverse complement strand
GGGGGAATCGTCGGTCACGGATCATCGTTGCTGGGCCTCGGGCTGATGTCTGCCGCGCCCCGCCGTGCCATCCCGTCCCGGCGCCATCGGCTGCCTTGCGGTCGGGGTGGTCGGGGGCGGCGCTGCTACAATTCCGATTCTGCCTCAGCGGCGCAGGAAGCGCCGGGAACCTGCACGCCCATGTCACAAGACGTCGATGCCCGCCGCATTCCCGAACTGCAGTCCATCGTATCCCTCGCGCTCGAGGAGGCGCGCCGTCGCGGCGCCACGCAGGCCGAAGCCGATGCCAGCCTGCAAAAAGGCCTGAACACCACCGTGCGGCTCGGCGCCGTCGAAACGGTCGAATACCAGCGCGACCGCGGTCTCGGCATCACCGTCTATTTCGGCCAGCGCAAGGGCTCTGCCAGCACCGCCGATCTCGCGCCCGCGGCGATCCGCGACACCGTGGCCAAGGCCTGCAGCATCGCGCGCTACACCGCCGAGGACGCATGCGCGGGCCTGGCCGATCCCGCGCAGCTCGCGACCGAATTCCCGGACCTCGAACTCGATTTCGACTGGCCGATCGAGCCGGATGCCGCGGTTGCGTTGGCGCGGGACTGCGAGGCCGCCGGTCGCGCCGTCGATCCGCGCCTCGAGAATTCCGAAGGTGCGACGCTGTCGACCGGCCGCGGCGTGCGGGTCTATGGCAATACCCATGGTTTTCTGGCCGGCCAGGCGAGCTCCAGCCACACGCTCAGCTGCGTGCTGATCGCGCAGGCCGGCGACGAGATGCATCGCGACTACTGGTACACGACCGCGCGCGACCCGCGCGATCTCGAAGCCGGGACGACCGTCGGCCGGATCGCCGGTGAGCGTGCAGTCGCGCGTCTCGGCGCACGCCGACTGCCGACCCAGAAGGCGCCGGTGCTGTTCGCGCCCGAAGTCGCACGCGGCCTGATCGGGCATTTCATCGCGGCGATCGGCGGCGGCGCCCAGTACCGCAAGTCGACCTTCCTGCTCGGCGCCGCCGGCCAGCAAGTGTTTCCGTCGTTCGTGCAGATGCACGAGCGGCCGTTTCTGAGGAAGGGCATGGCCAGCGGCGCCTGGGACAGCGAGGGTGTGCGCACCCGCGACCGCGAGCTGGTACGCGACGGCGTGGTCGACGGCTACCTGCTCGGCAGCTATTCGGCGCGCAAGCTCGGCCTCACGAGTACCGGCAACGCCGGCGGCCTGCACAACCTGCTGGTCGATCCGAGCGCCGGTGCACCCGATGCCGCCGCGCTGCTGCGGCAAATGGGCCGCGGCCTGCTGGTCACCGAACTGATGGGGCAGGGCGTCAACGGTGTCACCGGCGACTATTCGCGCGGCGCCACCGGCTTCTGGATCGAAGGTGGCGCGATCGCCTTTCCGGTGCAGGAAGTGACCATCGCCGGCAACCTCAAGGACATGTTCCGCCAGGTCGCGGCGATCGGCAGCGACGTCGATTTGCGCGGGGGGATTCGGGTGGGGTCGTTGCTGCTTGAGCAAATGACCATAGCCGGTGAGTAGGGCTGTTCCGCAGGCCCCCCTGGCGCGCCCGCACTCACCGGTTGCACCACCGTTCCGCGCAGAGACTCTTCACTGCCCCCTCTCCGGTCAAGCAACGCTGAGCAGCAACGTCAGCCAGTCCCTTCAATGAGGTCGCGCAAGGTGCGATCGCCGCAGCGTTCGCGCCAGGCGTCCTGCAGCGAGCCGAGCAGAGTGTCTACTTTCGGTATCGCCAGGTCGTACTGGGCGGTGTGACCGCTGCGCTGGCTGCGGGCCACGTCGAGCAGGTCGCACAGGCGGATGTGGCCGATGTCGCGCGCCGGCACGAGTTGTTCCTTGTCGTTCGCGGTCAGCATGCCGGCGCGTTCCAGGGCGGCGACCACTTGCGAGATGGCGATGCCCGGCAGGCCGAGTTCACGCGCCAGGGTGTTGACGCGCCAGCGCACCTCGCCGCGGGTATGCGCCACGCCGATCAGGTACATGACTTTCAGGGTCAGGTCCTCGAGCTCGACGCTGGAGAGCTTCAGTTCCTGCAGGCCGAGCCGCAGATAGCTCGGGTTCTGGGCGTAGAACGACAATTGCACACCGACCAGCAGGATCAGCCAGCCGAAGTAGGTCCAGAGCAGGGCAGCGACGATGATCGCGAAGCCGGCGTAGACGATGGTCAGGCGTGAGGTGTAGACGACCAGCTCGGTGAACAGCTTGCCGGTCGCGGCCCAGAGGATGCCGGCGGCCAGTCCGCCGATCAGCGCCGGAACGATCCGCACGCTGGTGTTGGGGACGAACATGTAGAGCGCGGTGAAGATCGTCGTGACCATCGCGTAGGGCGCGAGCGTGACGCTGAGCGCGACCAGACGGTCCACCAGCGGCAGCGTGGCCAGGGTGCGTACCGCGGCGCTGTCGATCGCGGAATGCGCCAGGCCGAGGAAGACCACCAGCAGCAGCGGCCCGAGGATCAGCAGCGAGAGGTATTCCGCGATGCGCCGCCCGAAGCTGCGCGGCTGCTCGACCCGCCAGAGGAAGTTGAAGCTGTCCTCGATCTTCTTGATGGTACCGATCAGCGTCCACAGCAGCAGCGCCAGGCCGACCGAGCCGACGATGCCGCTCGAGACGTTGTCGGCGAACTCCATGACCCGCAGCGTGAGCTCGGTGGCGCTGGCGCCGACCGGCCGGAAGAATTCGTAAACGATCGGCTCGAGCTCGCGGTGCGCGCCGAAGGCCTTCAGGATCGCGAAGCTGAACGCCAGCAGCGGGACCAGCGACAGCAGGGTGGCATAGACCAGGCCCATGGCCCGCAGGTTGACCTGGCCGCGCGACAGGTCGCGCAGCACCGCATAGGGGTAGCGCAGCAGGCGCAGCGCCGCGGCGTGGGGGCGCGCACCGACCGCCCGTTTGCCCCAGAGCAGTTGTTCGAGCAGTCGCCAGAGGGGTTCGAGCATGCGGCGCCACTCTAACCCGGAAATCGTCTCTGGCAAGGCGGCGGATTCGGCTCCGCCGCGGCCTACAGGGCGACAGTCGCCGCGCTCGCGCGCGGCGACTGTATCTTCATTGCCCGGCCTGACGATTCTGGTCGGGCGCAATCCGCCGCGCCGGGCTCACGATCGCCAGCACGATCACGATCACCAGTGCGACGGCCGCGATCGACAGCTCGACGGCGTACTCGCCCGGCTTCACCCAGATCTCGTCGATGTGTCCCCACTTCTCGAGGATCTCGTTGACGTTCCAGGCGATGATCGCCGTGGGAATGGCGTAACGCAGCGCCGGCGCCATGCGCTGGAACCACCAGAGGCGCTGCGCAAGATACAGCGCCCAGACGAAAAAGACGCCGCAGGTCACGAACGTCATCCAGTGATCCGTGCCGAAAAACGCCGGGTTGTAGAGGATCAGCAGCCAGATGTAGCAGAACCAGGTGACGTAGATGGTCTCCATCGCGACGATCGACGCCAGGTTGCGCTTCTGCGCCGAGGTTTTCTCGCCGACCTTCATCCGGAAATTGCGATGCAACCACATGAATGCGTTGCAGCGTGTCTCCGGGTTGAAGAAAAAGAACAGCAGCGAAGCGAGCAACACGCCGACCGACGAGAGCATCACGCGATACTCCGCCAGGGTCTCCTTGGCGCCCCAGACGACGCCTTCGACGCCGAGATCGTCCGCGACGTACACGAAGCTGAACTCGATCCACGACAGCCAGATCATGCTGCCGCCGACGAAGCCCAGCAGCGTGGCGGCGTTCTCCGACTTGTTGCGGCCGACCCAGACCGCGATGGCGCCGATCAGGCCGATGATGAAGCAGGCCGTATACAGGTTGCCGCCATGGAACCAGCGATGCTCCATCAGGTACATCACGGTGTGGCCGAGGCCCTGCCAGACGTAGACGATCAGCAGCGCCAGGATGGCCGGCAGGGGCGCCTGGTAGTACTTCTTGAATCCCGATGTCGACATGACAAGTCCTCCGTCAGGGGCGCGGCTTCGGCCCGATGTTCAGCGATGTGATGTCCATGACGTGCAGGCGCAGGTTCTGCATGAAGCCCGCGTCGGCGGAGCTGCGCGAGGATGTCCAGACCATCTTGCGCCCGTCCGGCGAGATCGACGGGAAACCGTCGAAGCCGTTGTCGAACGTCAGGCGCTTGGGTTCGCCGCCTTCCATGTCGCCGAGGAAGACTTCCCAGTTGCGGCCGTCCACGATGCGCACGAAGACGAAGTGGCGGCCGTCGGGAGCCGGGTAGGGCGCCCAGTTCATGTCGTCGGTGAAGGTGCGGGGCTGGAGATCCGTGCCGTCGCGCTTGATCGTGTAGATCGTCATTGGCGTTGGTTTCTCGTCGTACCGCGAGGCCTTCCAAGCGCGGAACATTATCGTCTCGTTGTCCGGCAGGAAATAGGGTGCGCCTTCCTGCTCGTCCTCGGTGAAGGTGATCTGTTTCTCGCCGGTACCGTCGGAGTTCATGACCCAGAGGTCCATGTTGCCGTCGATCATCCGGCCGAATACGATCCACTTGCCGTCCGGCGAAACGGTGACTTCCGCCTCGTAGTACTCGTTGTTGGTCAGGCGCTGGATGTTCCCGCCCTGGCGGTCGGAGATGTAGAGCTCCGCGCCTTTGGGGTAGTTGCGCCAGTCGGACCAGTCGCCGAGCGGCATGCTCATGTGATCTCTGACCGAGGTCCAGATCAGGCGCTCGCCGTCCGGAAAGAAGTATGAGCAGGCGTCGAAGCCCTTGTCGTTGACCAGGACGATGTCGGTGCCTTCGTCCGTGAACGTCTGGGTCAGGAAGCCCGACATCCCGCGCGCGCCCTTCATCGCCAGCGGGGTCTGCACCTGGGCGATCAGGTGCAGGCTGTCGGGGCCGTAATAGGCCTCGGCCGCCTCTTTCATGTTCGGGATCTGCCAGGACGGCAGCTCGTTCGGGCGGGTGCTGATCGTGGCGCCCTCCGGGATGACGACCGGCGCGAGCGCCGGGGTACCGCCTTTCGCCACGCTGGCGCCGTCCGTGCTGCTTCCGCCCGTTCCACATGCGGCCAAGGCCAGGAAACCGGCAGCAACGCCCGCGACACGGGTGATTCTCATGGGCATCGTCATCTCCTCCCTAATCCACTCTACGGTCTAAATTATTGAACAATTTGGACAGCGGCCTGATCCGCCTAACTATAGGCGCACCGCGAAAAGGTGGTACAACCTTGATTCAACAAAGTATCTACCTCGTACAGTACCGACGAGAGGTAGGGGAGGGCTCGATGGCAACGTTCAATGTCCGTTCCGTGGCCGCGCAGCTGGCCGCAGCATCCATTGCCGTGACCGGTGTGCCTGCTGCCACCGCTCAGTCCGCGGCCGATGTGCTTAGTCTCGAGGAGGTCGTGGTCACCGCGCGCAAGGCGGAGGAACGTCTGCTCGATGTGCCGCTCGCGATTACGGCCTTCAGCGCCGCGCAGATCGAGCAGCGCGGCATCGCGAGCCTCGAAGATGTGGCCGCGGCGACGCCCGGCCTGACCTTCTCCGACATGCAGACGGGTTTTCTCGCGACGCCGGTCATCCGCGGCTTCGCGCCGATCGACGTGCGTGGTGAGAACAACGCCGCGATCTTCGTCGACGGCGTCTTCGTATCGAGCAAGTCGAGCCTCAATTTCAGCCAGCTCGACATCGAGCGTATCGAGGTCGTGAAAGGTCCCCAGGCGGCGCTCTATGGCCGCGACGCGTTCAGCGGCGCGATCAACTACGTGACGGCAAAGCCGACGGATACCGTTCGCGGCAAGGCTGAGATGCGCGTCGGCAACGACGGCAAGCGCGTTGCGCAGATGACGGTCAGCGGGCCGCTGGTCGAGGGACTGCTGAGGGGCCGCGTTGCGGCCATGTACGACACGTTCGACGGCTCCTACGAGAACCAGTACGTGGGGCTCGGCCAGGCGGCGGACATCGGCGGCTACACTTTCGAGACGTTCCAGGGAAGCTTGCTGCTGACGCCGGGTGGATCATTCGAGGCCGAGCTGTCGGCCTATGCCTCGAACGACCGGATCGGTGCCTCGCCGTTGCGTCCGGTACAGCCCAACTGCGAGAACCTCAACGCGCTGCTCTCGGTGCAGACACCGCGGCCGCCGGCGGCGTACCAGAGCTATTGCGGCGAGCTGCCGTCTGGCGGCAAGACGGCGCTGCAGGCGATCCCGGAGGCCACCGGGCAGGATCGCAACATCGTGCGTGCCCACCTGAACCTCCAGTGGAGCAGCGGATTCGGCACGCTCACGGCCCTCTCGGGTTACTCGAAGGTCAACCATAGCTACAACATCGACGGCGGCCAGGGGGCGGGCGACGAGGTTCCGTTCACCTATATTGCGCGACCGGCCACCGGTCTCGTGCCGGTCTTTGGCGGGGTGTTCCAGGCGGGCAACCTCAGGACGTTCCGCACCGGCTTGCTGCAGCTCAACGGTGGCAGCACGACCGAGGAGTTCAGCCAGGAGTTGCGCTTCGCGAGCGATCCGGAGAAGGCCTTCCGCTGGTCCGGCGGTCTCTACTACTACGAAACGAAGTCGGGCAGCAGCCTCGACGGGATCGCGGCGACCAAGCCGCTGCCCGCCGATTTCTACACTTTCTGTCTGTCCTGCCGCTCCTCGGCAGCTTTCGGCGTGCCGGGCTATTTCCTCGATCCGGCCGTCGGCGCGGGCGATGGCACGTTCATGGCCTGGTTCACGAGTCCCACCGGCGACGCTGATTTCAGGGAGATGATCCAGAAGAAGGAATCGGCGCCGGCGGTGTTCGGCGCGATCGAGGCCGATTTCGGCAGCAACTGGACCGGACGGGTCGAGGCGCGCTACACGGAAGCCAAGAAGAGCTTCAATGACAAGCGCACCAACAGAAGCGGCAGCAATACCTGGGATCTCCTGAGCTGGCGTGCAACGCTGGATTTCAAGCCGACGGAGAACTGGACGATCTACGGCTCGTTTGCCAACGCCGAGCGCGGTGGTGACTTTGACGCCAAGAACGTGCGGTTCGTGTCGGCTTCGACCGTCAACGTGTTCGTTCCGGGCCTGTTTGATCCCGAGACCAACCAGGCGGCGGAGCTGGGTTTCAAGGCGGAGCTGCTCGATCGCCGTGTCGCGCTGGAGTTCGACGTCTACCACAGCAAATGGAAAGACATCGTCATTCCGCAGATCCGCACGGAGATCGTCAATCCGGCCACAGGCAACATCGAGCCGCTCACCCTGCCGGTTGCCTTCAACGTCAACGCCGGCGATGCGACCATCCAGGGCGCTGAGTTCTCGGTCAGCGCCAAGGTCACGGAGCATGTCGATGCGAGCCTCGGTGTGTCGTACATCGATGCGAGCTACGACCACGCGCGTCTCGACAGCTTCAAGAACTTCCCGAGCTACTCGCCCACCGGCGACATCTCGGGCAATACGCTGCTCCGGCAGTCGGAGTGGCAGGCGGCGGCGAGCCTCGGCTACCGTGCGCCGCTGCGCGACACGACCGACTGGTACCTGCGCGGCGATCTGTCGTATCGCGGCAAGCAGTACGTCGATGCGACGAACCAGGGCATGATTCCGGCGCTGACGCTGCTGAACATGCAGCTCGGTCTGCAGGGCGAGCACTGGACCGTCGAGCTCTGGGGGCGCAACCTGACCAACGAGGATGGCGCGGTCGGCGCATTCCGCGACGCGTATTTCACCAATACGCTGCCGGACGGCACGTTCTACTTCGGACCCGCCGGGACGACGCCTGCGGGCACCTCGGGCCGCAGCACCTTCTTCCCGTTCCGCTACTCGGTGTCCTACGGCACGCTGCGGACCTACGGTCTGACCGTTCGCTACCGCTTCTGAGGCGCGACGACATGCAGCACGGCCTACTACGCTCCAATACGCTCCGGGCGGCGACTCTGGTCGCCGCCCAGCTCCTCGCATCGATCGGCTTCGCCGACTCGGGCACGACGGACCTGCCGATCGGCGATCCGGTGCGCGCCTCGCGGCAGGCGCCGGTGGTGCTCGACGGCATCACGGATACCGCGACCGGCGAGCTGATCGCCCCCGCGGAGCTGGCGCGGCGTCTCGCCGACACGCGCCTGCTCTTCATCGGCGAGCAGCATACCGATCTCGACTTCCATCGCGTGCAGTTGCGCGTCATCGAGGCACTGCACGAGGCGGGCCGGGAAGTGCTGATCGGTCTGGAGATGTTTCCCTACACGGACACCACGCAGCTTGAGCAATGGAGCCGCGGCGAGCTCGGCGAAGCGGAGTTCGTCGAGCGCGCGGGCTGGTACAAGACCTGGTCGCACCACTGGGGCTACTACCGCGACATCTTCCACTACGCGCAGGCGAAGCATTTGCCGATGTACGGCATCAACGTGCCGCGCGAAGTCGTGCAGACCGTGCGCACCAAGGGCTGGGAGGCGCTCGATCCGGAAGCCCGCAAGCACATGCCGCCGTCGCTCGACATCAGCAGCGATGAGCATCGCCGGATGTTCCGCGCGTCGTTTTCGGACGACGACGTGCTGCATCTGACGTCGCTGACCGAAGAGCAGCGCGAAGGCATGTACAAGGCGCAGGTCACCTGGGACGGGGCCATGGGCTGGAATGCCGCCAAAGCGCTCGAGGAGCATGGCGGCCCCAAGGCCATCATGGTCGTGCTGATCGGCTCCGGTCACGTGTCCTACGGCCTGGGCTCCGAGCGGCAGCTCACGCCCTATTTCAAGGGGCGCATCAGCTCGCTGATCCCGGTGGCGGTGCGCGATGCCGACGACAAGCCGGTCGCGTCGGTGCGCGCCTCGTACGCGAACTTCCTCTGGGGCGTGCCGGCGGCCGATGGTCCGGGTCTGCCGGTCCTCGGCGTTTCGCTCGCCGGTGCGCTCGGCAAGGAACCGACCAAGGTCATCGACATCGACAAACGATCGTCGGCGGCGCAGGCCGGCGTCAAGGTCGGCGACGTCATCCTCGCGCTCGATGGCACGGCGATCGCCTCCACGACCGATCTGCAGCGCAGGACGGCCGACTATCGCTGGGGCGATTATGCGAAGCTCGACATCCGCCGCGACGGGGCGCCGATGACCCTGACTGTTCCGTTCCGCCGGCCCGGGAGATAACACCATGCGATTGCTGCCGCGCCTGCTGGGCGTCCTGGCCCTCGGCCTTGCCTTTTCACAGGCCTGCAGCGCGGCAGAAGACCTGCCGCGCTACCAGCTCGATGTCGAGCTCACGCCGGCGACGCATCTGCTCGCGGTCGAAGCGAGCGTCGTGCTGCCCGAGTCGCTCGCGGGCAAGAGTGTCGAGTTTCTGCTGGCCGAGCCGCTGACGATCGAAAGCGCGACGCCTGCCGTGACGCGCCTGCCGCTCGAAGGCGCGGCCGGGTTCGAGGGTATCAACGGTTCGAGCGCATCGCAGGGCGGCAATAGCCACGCCGCGCGCTACCGTGTGCAGCTGCCGGCAGGGCAGCGCACCCTGAAGCTCCGTTATCGTGGCCCGGTCGCATTCCCGCTCGAAGCGCCCGTGCAGGAGTACGCACGCGGCTTCACCGAGACGATGGGCACGATCGGCCCCGAAGGCGTCTATCTTGCCGGCAGCACGCTCTGGTATCCCTATCTCGGTGACGGGTTGTTCAGCTTTGCGCTGACTGCGCGTGCGCCCGAAGGCTGGCAGCTGGTGAGCCCCGGCAACGGCACGTCGCGCGATGCCGCGGGTGTCGCGCACTGGAGCACCGAGCTGCCGCTGGACGAGCTGCATATCGTCGGCGGGCCGCTGCAGAAAACCGTCCGCAGCGCCGGGGCGGTGCGCGCCGAAGTCTATCTGCGCACGCCGGACGATGCGCTGGCGGCGAAGTATCTCGAGGCGACCGCGCGCTACATCGAGATGTATCGCAACCTGATCGGCCCTTACCCTTACGAGAAGTTCGCGCTGGTCGAGAACTTCTGGGAGACGGGCTACGGCATGCCGTCGTTCACGCTGCTTGGCTCGCAGATCATCCGTTTCCCGTTCATCCTGACCTCGTCCTATCCGCACGAAATCCTGCACAACTGGTGGGGCAACTCGGTCTTCGTCGACTACGCGACCGGCAACTGGTGCGAAGGGCTCACGGCCTATCTGGCCGACCACCTGATCAAGGAGCAGGAGCATCAGGGCGCCGAGTATCGGCGCGATACGCTGAAGAAGTACCGCGATTTCGTCCGCGACGGCCACGACTTCCCGCTGCGCGAGTTCCGCTCGCGCCACAGCCCGGCGACCGAAGCCGTCGGCTACGGCAAGACGCTGATGCTGGCGCACATGGTTCGCCGGCAGATCGGCGACGACGCCTTCCGGGCGGGCCTGCAGCGGTTCAATCGCGACAACAACGGCAAGCGCGCTTCGTTCGCGGATCTGCGCCTGGCGATGGAGGCGGTGTCGAAGGCGGATCTCGCGCGGCTCTTCACGGAGCAGGTCGATCGCGCGGGTGCGCCGGACCTGCGGCTCGCGGGCGTGGCGGTGCGCAAGGCGGCCGACGGCTATACGGTTACCGGCCGCGTCGAGCAGGTGCAGCCGGGCGCGCTGTACGGGCTCGACCTGCCGATCGCGGTCAGCACCAACGGGGTGCGGCAGGTTTCGAGCCTGCGCCTCGAGGGACGCAGCACGTCGTTCTCGCTGCACTCGGCGACGCCGCCCGAGCTGGTCGAAGTCGATCCCGAGTTCGACGTGTTCCGCTTGCTCGATGCGCGGGAGACGGCGCCGTCGCTCGGACAGATGTTCGGCGACAACGAGGTGCTGGTGGTGCTGCCGTCGGCGGCACCAGCCGCGGTACAGGACGCCTACCGGAAGATGGCGGAGTTCTGGGGCGGCGGTACGCAGCACTTCACCTACCAGAGCGACGCCGAGACCAAGGCGCTGCCGGCCGACCGGGCGGTGTGGGTCATGGGCCGTGACAACCGGCTCGCCGCGCGCTGGTTCGATTCGAGCCCGGCGCTCGGATTCTCGGTCGACGCCGAGGGCGTGACGGCGCGCGGTGAGCGGATCCGTTTCGAGGGTCAGTCGGCCGTTGTCGTCCGGCGGCATCCCGCCAACCCGCTGAAGGCCATCGGCTGGATCGTGGCCGATCCGCTCGATGCCGCGCCGGGGCTGGCCCGCAAGCTGCCGCACTACGGCAAGTATTCGTACCTCGGCTTCGAGGGCCGTGATGCCGCCAGCATCGTCAAAGGCGAATGGCCGGCGAGCGACTCGCCGCTGCGCGCGGATGTACGGCCGGCTGGCGCGCGCAACGTGCCGCTGGTCGAGCCGCCGCATGAAAAGCGCGCGGCGCTCGCCCAGGTTCCGACCGTCTTCGATCCGGCGCAGCTCAAGGCTCACGTCGAGTTTCTCGCGGCCCCGGAGCAGGAGGGTCGTGCGGTCGGCACGGCGGGGCTCGATGCTGCCGCGGCCTATGTCGAGAAGGCGTTCCGCGCGGCGGGTCTCGCGCCCGCGGTGACGGGCGGCGGCTACGTGCAGGAGTTCGACATCACGCCGAGCGGCGCCAAGGCGGCGAGCCGTGCCCGCAACATCGTCGGCGTGCTGCCCGGTGCGAATCCGGCGTTCGACGGCCAGAGCGTCGTCGTTTCCGCACACTACGATCATCTCGGCCGGAGCGGCCGCGGGGTGCGGGTGGCCGAGCTCGGCCAGGTGCACCCGGGTGCGGACGACAACGCCAGCGGTGTCGCGGTGCTGCTGGAACTCGCGCGGGTCATGGCGAGCGGCGAGCGCCCGCCGCGCACGATCGTCTTCGTCGCGTTCTCCGGCGAAGAAGAAGGTCTGGTCGGCTCGCGGCATTTCGTCGAGCATCCGCTCGGGCTGACGCTCGAGGGCTTGCGCGCGGTCGTCAACCTCGACACGGTGGGGCGGTTGTCGGCCGGCGAGCTGACTGCGCTGGCGACGGGCACGGCGATGGAATGGCCGCATGTCTTCCGCGGCATCACGGCGACCACCGGTGTGCCGATCCGCAGCATCGCCGGCGCGGCCGAGTCGTCCGATCAGCAGAGCTTCATCGCTCGCGGCATACCCGGGGTTCAGCTCTTCACGGGGGCGCATCTCGATTATCACCGGCCGACGGATACGGCCGACAAGATCGATACGGATGGGCTCGTGAAAGTGGCGATGGTGACCCGCGAAGCCCTGGGCTACCTCGCCCAGCGCCCGACGCCGCTGACGGTCACGATCGAGCAGGCGCCCGTCGACGCAGCGCGTCCGCCGGCCGCCGCCGCCGGTGCGACGCCCGAGCGCCGCGTCTCCTTCGGCATCATGCCGGCCTACGAAGCCGTCGAAGGCGGCGGCGTACTCGCTGAATCGGTCATCCCCGGCTCACCGGCCGCGCTCGCCGGCATCCAAGCCGGCGACATCGTGACCCACCTCAAGGGCGAGCCCGTACGCACCCTGGCCGAGTTCTCCACGATCCTGAAATCCTTCGCCCCCGGCGAAACCGTACAAGCCAAGCTGCGCCGCGGCGACAAGCTGTTGGAAAAACAGGTCAAGCTAGTGGCGCGCTGAGCCCCCGCACGGACGGCACGCAAGCTCGGGTCGCTCTGGGCCCGGTGTCCGCGGCGCGCCAAGCGTCCTGCTGCACGGCTCCGCGGCATTCACCGCGCTCCGCGAGCGTGGCCAGACCCTAAAGCGCCGGTCCTGTGATTCGCGCCAGCGCCTCGCAATACTTCTCGCTGGTCCGCGCAATGATCTCCGCCGGCAGCGGCGGGCCCGGAGCGCGCTTGTTCCAGTCGAGCGTCTCGAGATAGTCGCGCACGAACTGCTTGTCGAACGACGGTGGGCTGATGCCGACCTGGTAGGTGTCGGCCGGCCAGAAGCGCGAGGAGTCCGGCGTGACGACCTCGTCGATCAGGTGCAGGCGGCCGGTCTCGTCGAGGCCGAACTCGAACTTGGTATCGGCGACGATGATGCCGCGGGCCCGCGCATGGGCCGCGGCGAACTGGTATAGCTGCAGCGCGGTGTCGCGCAGCTGCGCGGCGAGGTCGGCGCCGATCTGGCGCACCACCGTGTCGAAGTCGATGTTCTCGTCGTGCTGGCCGAGCGGCGCCTTGGACGCGGGCGTGAACAGCGGTTGCGGGAGTTGCGCCGCGAGCTGCAGCCCGGGCGGCAGGCGGATGCCGCAGACCGCGCCGCTCTGCTGGTAGTCCTTCCACCCCGAGCCGATCAGGTAGCCGCGGACCACGGCCTCGATCGGCAGCGCTTTCAGGCGCCGCACGATGGTGGCGCGCCCCGCCAGCAGTGCGCGTTCGTCGGCATCGAGCGGCAGCTCGTCGAGCGAGCGGCCGGTCAGCTGGTTCGGCACGATGTGGGTAGTGCGGGCGAACCAGAAGTTCGAGATTTCGGTCAGCACCCGCCCCTTGTGCGGGATCGGATCCGGCAGCACGACGTCGAAGGCGGACAGCCGATCGGTGGTGACGATCAGCATGGTCGCGGGATCGACTGCGTAGATGTCGCGGACCTTGCCGGTGTGGATCAGCGGCAAATGGCGCAGCGCAGTGCGGTGCACGGCGCCTGCCGGTGCCGGCGCTGCTGCGTTCGTTGCGGGAGCATTCTGCTGCAAGGGGGACGGACCTGCCGATCGGCCGTGGGGCGGGATTGCTAGTATTGCAGGATGAAGTGGAGCGGGAAACTTGTCGGTGGCGCGCTGGGTCTGGCTTTCGGGCCGGTCGGCGTGGCGCTGGGCGTGCTGGCCGGTCATCTCTACGACGAGAAGATCGCTGCCGCCGGTGCGAGTATGCGCCGGTTGCGCGACGTGTTCGGCGATCCGGGCGAGCAGGGTGGCGGCGATGCCCGTCGCACTGCGCGGCCCGGCGAGCCGGGCGCCCGGCGGCGGCGCGGGCAGGCCGCGGATCGCAATCCCGACGTCGAGGCTTATCAGAACTCCGCGCCGTATCGCGATCCGGCCCAGGTCGCGGCGCGTTTCTTCCGCGTGACCTTCGAGGTCATGGGGCATGTCGCCAAGGCCGATGGGCGGGTCTCCGAAGCGGAGATCCGTGCGGCCCGGGCGGTGATGGCCGAATTCGGTCTCGACGACTTGCAGGTCGGCGAGGCGATCGGCCATTTCAACACCGGCAAGCAGCCGGGCTATGGGCTCGATCGCGCGATCCTGGGGCTGCGTCGCGCCTGCGCCGGCCGGCCCGACCTGCTCGGCATCTTTCTCGAGATCCAGATGCGCGCCGCGCTCGCCGGCACGGACCTGCGCGGTCCGTCGCGCACACGGCTGCAGCGGATCGCGACCCTGCTGGGCGTCGGCTCGGTGGAGTTCGCGCATTTCGAAGCCGTGCTGCGGTTGCGCCACGGCTGGGCCGACAACGGTCGTGCACAAGAGCCGGGCGGCAGCGCGGGTGCCGCCCGGCGCGAGGCGCAGGCACGGGTGCGGCTCGAGCAGGCCTACGAGGTGCTCGAAGTGTCGGCGAGGGCCAGCGACGAGGAAGTCGTGCGGGCCTATCGTCGCCAGTTGTCGCGCCATCACCCTGATAAGCTCAAGGCCAACGGTCTGCCCGAGTCGATGCTCGAGCATGCCAAGCGGCGCACCCAGCAGATCATCGAGGCCTGGGACTTGGTGCGCGAGAAACGAGGATTGCAATGAATACTGCGGCTATGGCGCCCTGGATCGCGCCGTCGATCCTGTCGGCGGATTTTGCGCGCCTGGGTGCGGATGTCGATGCGGTGCTGGCCGCGGGCGCCGATCTGGTGCACTTCGACGTCATGGACAACCACTATGTGCCGAACCTGACCGTCGGCCCGCTGGTCTGCGAAGCTTTGCGCCGGCACGGTGTCACGGCGCCGATCGACGTGCACTTGATGGTCCGCCCGGTCGATCGCATCGTGCCGGATTTCGCCAAGGCCGGTGCTACCTACATCACCTTCCACCCGGAGGCGAGCGACCACGTCGATCGCACCATCGGCCTGATCCGCGAGCTGGGTTGCCGGCCGGGGCTGGTATTCAATCCGGCGACGCCGCTGGATTGGCTCGATTACACGCTGGGCAGCATCGACATGGTGTTGCTGATGTCGGTCAATCCGGGTTTCGGCGGCCAGGCCTTCATTCCGGGCGTGCTGGCGAAGATCGCCCAGGCGCGGGCGCGGATCGCGGCCAGCGGCCGCGAGATCCGGCTCGAGGTCGATGGGGGCATCAAGCCGGCGAACATCCGTGCGGTCGCGGCAGCCGGCGCGGATACCTTCGTCGCCGGTTCGGCGATTTTCGGCAGCCGGGACTACGCGGCAACCATTCGCGAGTTGCGGCGCGAGATCGACGCGGCGCGCGCCTGAGACTGGCTCAGACGGTGTCTGGGCGCCGCGCGGGGCGGCGTCCCGACACCTCGCTCATTCGTCGTCGTCGTCCCAGTCGTCGTCCTCGTCGTCGTCGAGGGGTGCGGCAGCGGCAGCGGCCGCCTTGCCGCCCGTTGCCGCGGCGGCGGTCTTGACCGGCACGATCACCGGACGGGTCTTCATCTTCGGACGCGCGTTGTAGACGACGATGGTCTTGCCGGTGGCGCGCAGCAGGCCCTGTTCCTCCAGCACCTTCAGCACGCGGCCGGCCATTTCGCGCGAGCAGCCGACCAGGCGCGACAGCTCCTGGCGCGAGACCTTGATCTGCATGCCTTCGGGGTGGGTCATGGCATCGGGCTCGCCGCATAGGTCCATGATCGCGTGCGCGACACGGCCGGTGACGTCGACGAAGGCGAGGTCGCCGAGCTTGCGGTTGGTGCGGTCGAGCCGGGTCGCGAGCTGGGTCGCGAGCTCGAAAATCAGGCCCGGGCTTTCGGCGGCGATCTGCCGGAAGCGCGGGTAGGTCATTTCGGCGAGCTCGCACTGGCCGCGGGTGCGGACCCAGGCGGTACGGGTCGGCTGTTCGTAGAACAGGCCCATTTCGCCGAAGAACTGGCTCTTGTTGAGGTAGGCCAGCACCATTTCGTTACCTTCCTCGTCCTCGATCATCACCTCGACCGAGCCGGAGATGATGTAGTAGAGGACGTCGGGAAGGTCGCCCGCGTGGATCACGACGGTCTTGGAAGGCACCGTGCGGATGCGGCAGTAGCTCAGGAAACGATTGATCGCCGGGATGTCGCTGAGCGGCTTAACGTTATCGTCCACCACAAAAATCTCCCGCAGGCGGCATTTTACTTACGTTGCGGCTTTTTATACATAAGCGAGCGGGTGCGCAAGCCGATTCTGATTCATATCCAATAACTTGTGAATGTCATCACACGGGCGGAGCGGCGCATCAGACCGCGCACCGGCGCCGGCAGCGGCAGGCCGCCGGCAGCGGTGGCGTGCTGGCCGTGGGCGATTTCGTCGCGGCGCATCTGTTCGAGGATCGCCCGGCTGCGGCTGTCGGCGGGCGGCAGGCGTTCGAGATGGGAGTCGATATGGCCTTCGACCTGGCGCTCGGTTTCGGCGACGAACCCCAGGCTGACGCGGTCGCCCAGCGCCGCGGCCAGCGCACCGATCGCGAACGAACCGGCATACCAGACCGGGGCCAGCCGGCTCGGCCGCGAGTCGAGCTCGTGCAGGCGATCCTGACACCAGGCCAGATGATCGGTCTCGTCGCGGGCGGCCTGCAGCAGCAATTCGCGGGTTCCGGCATCGCGTGCCAGCAGGGCCTGGCCGTGGTAGAGCGCCTGGGCCGCGACTTCGCCGGAATGATTGACGCGCATCAGCGCCGCGGCGGTCCGCCGTTCAGGCTCGGACAGCTCGGCGGCGGGCGCAGCGGGGGCGGTAGCCGAGGAAGCTGAGGCCGAGGCGGTGGGTCCGGATTCGGGCGCGGGCTCGGGCATCGGGCGGGCGGCACGGGCCGGGGCCAGGACCGCGCGCAAGGCCCGGTCCAGGGTCGTGATCAGGGGGTCGAGCAGGCGCTCCGCGTCCATCGACTCATTATAGTGGGCGGCGCCCGGCTTCCGCGGTTTTGCCGGACGTGGATATAAAATCCATGTAAATCATGGTGTTGTGTATTTCGCTCGCGATTTCGGCAGCGAGATTTGTGGACTACTTCCAAAGCCGGGACGGCTTCAGTAAACTTCCGCGCCTTTTTACGACGAGCTGCGCCGGCCCTGGACGGGCCGAAGCCGTGGCCGGAGACCCGACATGACGACTGCCATCGCCACTACCACCACGTTCGCCCGGCCGCAGACGGTCCGCGGCGATTGGTTCCTGATCGATGCCAACGGCCAGACGCTGGGCCGCCTCGCCTCGAACATCGCGCTGCGCCTCAAGGGCAAGCACAAGGCGGACTACAGCCCGCATGTCGACATGGGCGACCATATCGTCGTGGTCAATGCCGAGAAGATCCGCGTCACGGGCCGCAAGCTCAGCGACAAGATCTACTACCACCACACCGGGGCGATCGGCGGCATCAAGTCCATCGCGCTGGACAAGCTGCTGCAGGAGCATCCCGAGCGCGCGCTCGAGTTCGCGGTCAAGGGCATGCTGCCGAAGACGATCCTCGGCCGCCGGATGTTCCGCAAGCTGCATGTTTTCGCGGGCGACAAGCATCCGCACAGCGCCCAGCAGCCGAAGCCGCTGGCGTTCTAAGTCACGTTTCCCAACCTGTTTCACGAGTCAACTGATGCCCGCCACCAACTACGGTACCGGCCGCCGCAAAACCGCCACGGCCCGCGTCTTCCTGAAGCCCGGCTCGGGCAAGATCACGGTCAACGACCGCTCGCTCGACCAGTTCTTCGGTCGCCAGACCGGTCGGATGATCGTCCGCCAGCCGCTGGAGCTGACCCAGCTGGTCGATCGCTTCGATGTCGAAGCCACGGTCGTGGGCGGTGGCATCACCGGCCAGGCCGGCGCGATCCGCCACGGCATCACCCGGGCGCTGATCGAGTTCGACGAGACCCTGCGCCGCCCGCTGCGTGCCGCCGGTTTCGTCACCCGCGATGCCCGCGAGGTCGAGCGCAAGAAGGTCGGCCGTCGCAAGGCCCGCCGCGGTCCGCAGTACTCGAAGCGCTGATATCCTCGGCGCTGCTGCAGACCGGTTCTTATTGGGGGATCGTCTAGCGGTAGGACAACGGACTCTGACTCCGTTTACCTAGGTTCGAATCCTAGTCCCCCAGCCAACCCCAAAAGCCGCTTAGCTGAGATCAGCTAAGCGGCTTTTTGTTTTTTTCCCGCCGGATGAGCCGTGCGGCCCGCGGATGCCGCGTCAGGAGTGAGGCAATTATTTCCCGGGAACTCTCCAATGGCCCAATCCAACGGTTTCTTCCGCGTATCGATCCTGCCGGCATTGCTGCTGATCGCGCTGTTTTCCAGCGACGCACATGCCGTGCCGGCGCCCGAGGCGGCGCTGCCGGCCTGCACCTCACCGGACGGACAGCCGGACATACGAACGCATCCGCAGCCCGGGATGTACTATCCGCAGCCCGGGGCGTGCTCTTACAAACGCAGCAATCTCGTTTCGGCGACGTTCGAGGGGCGCATCGTGGCGGGTCAGCCTTTGAACATCACCACGGTGCCCGTTCCTCCCAAGTGCAATCGGTGGCAGACGTATGATTTGTCGCTCGATACGTCATGGTCGCCCTCACCCTGCTACGCTCAAATCCATTCGGTGGGGATTGGTGCCTGCTGGGTCATCGATCTGCAGGATGGGGGCACCCTGAAGCGGATGCCCTGTGGCAATGCGTTGTACCGGAATTCGAGCGCAGGCAGCACTGAGTCGCTTTTCACCAAGTGGCGAGCCGACCGCGCCGAACCGCTCTCAAGTGATCCCCGGGGGTGTGGCGCTTCGTTCAGTGTCAGTGACTCCACTTTTGCCAATGGGCATTACAGCTATGACAATGGCTACAGGAATTACCTCGGCGGCCCGGACTGGACCGGTACCGGTTCCGGGATCCCCTGTTCGCTCAAGCTGAAGGCCCGGCCCGACGGGATGTACGGCCCCACCTGGGTGGAGCTCGAGATTGGCCTCACGATCGTCGAGACGGGATGCTGCAACAACGCGCAGTTTGCCTACGCCGAGCGGGCCGAGGCCACGATCTTCGTGCCGGTCGATGGCGACATGCGCGACGTCGTCGACGTGGCGGTGACCGCGACGGGATCCATCACCGAGCTGAATTGGGACGCCGGGCGTGTGTTCGCGACCTACAAGGTGAAGGTGGCCAATCTCGGCGACGCGGACGCGCAAAATGTGGAACTGGCAGCCCGGATTCCCAGCGTGATGATGGTGCAGAGCGTTTCCGGCGCACAGTGTACGCTGCCCGGCAAGCCCGCACCCAATATCCCGCCATCGCAGCCCTTCGTGATTGGCGGCACCGCCATCTGCACATGGCCCAGTCTCGCGGCCCACGGCACGGCCGATGTCGAGATCGTTGCGCGCATCACCGACGCCACGGATCTGGCCGCATTGCAGCGAGGGGTGGAACTCCAAACCTTCAAACAGGATCCCGAGGGTGTCGAGTTCAAGGTGAAGGCCAACGACGACATGGACCTCACCAACAATGAGGCGCTGACGACCGTCGATATTGCTTTCCGCAACGGCAGCTACGAGGAAACGAACGCCGCGATGGCGGTTCTGGCGCCGTATTTCAACTACACCACGAACAAGCATTTCAAGTCGTGCAACGTCTACATGGCCGACATCTACGAACGGCTCGAGGCGATCCACGCCGAGCACCCGGGCGTTTTCGCCGGCCTGTCCTACGGCCGGGTCACCAGCGGCCAGTACAAGACGGCCGGCATGAATGCGGGGCATGTGGGTGTGGTCGTCTACCCGAAGGGCACCGACTACCGGCGGACCGGCATCATCATCAATGGCACCCCGAGTCCTTCTCCACTGGCCCCCAAGAGTGAGATCGGTCCGAATGATCCGGGTGGCGGCTTCGGCGTGCTCGGCTGGACCGGGTTGAACGGATACTACCTGCGTACGGCCGCCGACAAGTTTCCCGGCACGCCTCCCGGCACGCCGCAACAGCAAGGCCAAGGCGGCGTGGGGTTCGAGGGCCGATACCCTCACAACGCGACCGAGTTCACCTACGGTGGTGCGCAGCCCGTTGTCCCTGCCGAGCCGGAGTCCGCATCCTGTCCGATGGCGCCCGACGCCGTGACGATCAACACCGCAAGCCCGGTGGAAATCATCGCCACGAATTCCGCCGGCGAACAGGTGGAAACGAAAGACGGGCTGATCGTGACGCAGGGGCTCAGTTCGGGCATCTACAGCATGGCCTTCCAGCACGAAGACGGCACCTATGGCTGGACGCTGGTGTTGCCGGTGGACGACTACGACGTGCAACTGGTCGGCACGCGCACGGGTTCGTACAAACTGACGCTGACGACCTTCGACGCTGACGGCGAGCCGGTCGACGAAGTCATCGAGGGCCACACCACACCGGGTCAGGTCGACGAATACACGCTCGAGGCGCCGGAGTCGGCATCCGAAACACCTACGACGCCTGAAACGCCGGCCACACCCGAAACACCGGCCACTCCTGAAACGCCGGCCACGCCTGAAGCTCCTGGCGTCCAGGTGAGTGGCCGTCGCGGTGGCGGCGGTGCATTCGGTCCGTGGCTGCTGTTGGGACTGGCGACGCTGGTGACGGGCTCCAGGCTCCGCAGGGCGCGTGCGACGGAGTGAGTGCAGGTCCGTCCACCGCCTGCGCCCATGCCCTTATACTGCCGGAGTGAACAGGCATCCCGACACAACCTTGCAGCAACGGCTCGCCGAGCGGCTTGGGGCTGAGCCGGATATCGTCGTCGCGATGGTATTCGGTTCCGCCGCGGACGACCGGCTGCGTCCGGACAGCGATGTCGATGTTGCCGTGCTGGCCGATGCGCCGTTGTCCACGGCGCGACGGCAGGCGCTGATCGCACAACTGGCGGAGGAGTTTGGGCGGCCGGTGGATCTGGTGGACATGCGCACAGCGGGGCCGGTGGTGCTCGGCGAGGTTCTGGCGAAAGGGCGACGGCTGGTGTGCAGGGACGTTAGCGCTTATGCAGCCATTCTGGCGCGTACGCTGCTGGATGCCGCCGATTTCCTGCCCTACCGGCAGCGCATACTGCGCGAGCGGCGCATGTCGTGGACGGGCTGATTGTCGCCGAGAAGATCGAGGCACTGCGCCGCTGCGTCCGGCGCATAGAGGATCGGCGTGCCACCACGGCCGCAGAACTGCGGCAGGACGTGGACCGTCAGGACATTCTCAGCCTGAACCTCACGCGTGCCGTCCAGCTGTGTGTCGACATCGCAGCCCACGTTCTCTCCGGCACGGAGCGGCAGGCACCGCAAACGATGGGAGAGGCATTCGCGCTCCTGGCAGAGGACGGTCGAATTTCCGCGGAGCTCGCCCGGCGCCTGCGTGCCGCGGTCGGGTTCCGCAACATCGCGGTGCATGCCTACAGCGCCATCGACTGGGACATCGTGCATGCGATTTCGTACGCGGGCATGGACGATTTCCGGCAGTTTGCTTCGGCAATGGCGACTGCAGTGGAGGAAGGCGCGAGGCGGTAGGTTATGCGTCCGGGAGGGCCGAGGGTGTAGCATCGGCGGGATGGATCGTCCGCTGCCATGAATCGTCGCCACGTCCTCTTGTCCGCTGCGGGTACGAGCGCCGCGGCGGGAGTACTGTCGAGCGGCTGCTCGCGCCGCGCGGCGACGCCGGCCGGTGTGGTGCCGCTCGATCTCGACCTCCTGGGCGCGGCCGAGGCGCTGCACTCGGGTTCGCTGTCGCCGGTCGCGCTTACCGACTACTGCCTCGACCGCATCGCGCGTTTCGACGGCGAGCTGAATGCGTTCATCACGGTCATGGCGGATCAGGCGCTGGCCGATGCACGCCGTGCCGCTGAAGAGATCGCGCGCGGGCAGTGGCGCGGCCCGCTGCATGGCATCCCGCTGGCCTTGAAGGACAACATCGACACGGCGGGTGTGCGCACGACCGCCGCCAGCGGCGTCTTCGCCGAGCGTGTGCCCGAGGCCGATGCCGACATCGTCGCGCGCCTGAAGAAGGCCGGCGCCGTCCTGCTCGGCAAGCTCAATCTGCACGAGTTCGCGTTCGGCACGACCTCGGCGATCAGCCATTTCGGTCCCGTGCACAATCCCTGGGATCTAGAACGCAGTGCAGGCGGCTCGTCCGGCGGCTGTGGTGCGGCTGTCGCGGCCGGTTTGTGCTTCGGGGCGATTGGCACCGACACGGGCGGCTCGGTCCGGATCCCGGCGGCCGCCTGCGGCATCGTCGGCCTCAAGCCCACCCATGACGTCGTATCCCTCGGCGGCATCGTGCCGATCTCCGCGTCGTTCGATACCGTCGGACCCCTGTGTCGCACCGTGGCCGATGCCGCGGTGCTGTTTCGCGCACTGACCGATCACCCGGTGGCGCAGGCCGCCGATCCGGCGGCATTGCCGCCGGTGGCGGCGCTGCGCGTCGGCCGCGTCCGCAACACGGATGCACTGTGCAACGGTGCAGTGGATGCGGAAGTGCAGGCGGTGTTCGATGCGGCGGTCGAGCGCCTCGGCCGGTTGGTCGCCGGAGTCCAGGAGGTCGAGGTCTCCATCCCGGCGCATTTCAGCGCGATTCTCCTGGCCGATGCTTACGCCTACCACCGGCCATGGCTGGCCGGCTCGGCGCAGTACTACGACGCGCGCACCCGGACACGGATCCAGGAAGGCGAAAGTGTCGACCCGGCGCTGTACCTGCGCCTGCGGGATGAGTTGCGCGCCTGGCGCGCCCAGTCGTCGAGCGTGTTCGTGGGTGTCGATGCCCTGGTCCTGCCGACCTTGCCGCAACCGCCGGTTCGATTGCGCGACGCGACGGATCCGTTCGCCATCGGTGCCTGTACGTTCCCGTTCAACGTCGTCGGTGGGCCGGCGATCTCGATACCTTGCGGCTTCACGGCATCCGGCCTGCCGGTCGGGCTGCTTCTGGCGGGACCTGCATTTTCCGAGCCGACGCTGCTGGCGCTGGCGCAGGCTTACGAGCAGGCGACGCCCTGGCACGAGCGCCATCCGCCTGGCCCGTGGTCGGTCGAATCCGCGGTAGCCTCTTCCGCCTGACGACGACCCTCAACCCCGGTGTGCGCCCGGGATTGCAGCGGTCTGCCTGGGTCAGCGGGCGTCGGTCTGTGGCACGATCTTCCGCAAGCCCGACGGATCGCCGATCAGCACGACATCGGCGGGGCGTTGCGCGAACAGGCCGACCGTGACGATGCCGGGGAGCTGGTTCAGCTCGCGCTCCATGCTCACCGGGTCGAGGATCGACAGCCCGTGCACGTCGAGGATCGCGTTGCCGTTGTCGGTGACGAAGCCCTCGCGCCAGACCGGTTGGCCGCCCAGGCGGGTGATCTGGCGCGCGATGTAGGAGCGCGCCATCGGCACGACCTCGATCGGCAGCGGAAACCGCCCGAGCACGTCCACCATCTTGGAGCCATCGACGATGCAGACGAAGCGCCGCGAGGCTGCCGCGACGATCTTCTCGCGCGTCAGCGCGCCGCCGCCGCCCTTGATCAGATAGCCGTGCCGGGTGGCTTCGTCGGCGCCGTCGACGTAGATCTCGAGGTCGCCGGTGGAGTTGAGATCGAGGACCTCGATGCCGGCGGCACGCAGTCGGGCGGTCGAGGCCTCGGAACTGGACACGGCACCGCGGATCCGGCCGCGCCGGGCCGCCAGTGCGGCGATGAAGAGGTTGACGGTGGAACCGGTGCCGACACCGACGATCATGTCGTCGTCGATCCACTCGAGGGCGGCTTCCGCCGCGGCCTGTTTGCCGGGGTTCTGGGCGGTATTCATGCGCGGATGCTCGTGGGAAAGGCAGCGGATTCGCGGCAGCGGGCGGGGGCCGGAAAGGAAGAAGCCCGCTTGCGCGGGCTTCTTCGAAGGCGTCGAGGGGATCCGTAGACCTCTCCTCGCCGCGTAAGGATCAGGGATCCTTACTTCTTCTTGGCGGCTTTCTTCTTCGCCTTAGCTTTCGCTTTCTTCTTGGCCTTAGCCATGTGTCATCTCCAGTTACGGGTTAGTCCGAGGGCGAGTATATACACGACATTGTAAAAAACAAGCAACTCACATCATCGAAAGATGATAGGCATCACATTCGCGCATCGATCTCGAGCCGCATCGACACCGCGAACATCATGCGAGCGAGAGGATGAAGTTCCACTGCGACTCGGTGACCGGGAGTATCGAGAGTCGGTTCCCGGCGCGCAGCAGCAGCAGTCCATCGAGTGCGCCGCGTGCATGGGTACGCAGCGTTTCAAGCGTGATTTCCCGGGGAAAACGCCGTTCGAGGGTCACGTCGACCATGTACCAGCGCGGCGCTTCGCGGCGGCTGGCCGGGTCGTAGTGGTCGCTCTTCGGATCGAACTGAGTGTGATCGGGGTAACCGGCACGAGCGATTCTTGCGATCCCCACGATGCCCGGCACTGCGCAGCTCGAGTGATAGAGGAACACTCGGTCCCCCTTGGCCATCTCGTCGCGCAGCATGTTTCGTGCCTGGTAGTTCCGGACGCCGTCCCAGTGGGTGGTGCGGCGTGGCGCCTTGGCGAGGTCCTCGATCGAGAAGGTCGAGGGTTCGGTCTTCATCAGCCAGTAATTCATCGTGAGTCCTGCCGGAAGTGGATCAAGCCGCGCTCGGTGAGCAGCGCATCGAGAGGGATGTCGTGGGGAAGCGACTCCAGCCGGGGTATGCGCTGCGACGAATGCGCGATGCCGACCAGGCGTGGTCCGGCCCAATGGCGGCGCAGCCGGCGCCAGGCGAGGGCGCGATCGTAGAAGCCACCGCCCATTCCGAGGCGCATGCCCGCATCGTCGACTGCGACCAGCGGTACGAGCACCAGCTGCAGCCACCGCGCCGAGAGGCGCCGTGGGTCGGTCGGTTCGGCGATGCCGTAGATATTGCGCCGCATGGGGCCATCGGCGGGTGCAAAGTGCATCCGTCCGATCTGGGCCGTGTCGAGGCGCGGCAGCCAGATCTCGGCGCCGCGACGCAACGCGATGCCGAGACAGGCAGATACGTCGATTTCCTCGGGGGTCGCGAGATATCCCGCGAGGCGCAGTTGCGGCCGCAGCCAGCCGGTTGCGGCTAGATGCGCGGCGATCGCCAGTGCGGTCGTGCGCCGCTCGGCCGGCGATAGCGCCCGGCGGCGCGCGCGCGCTTCGCGCCGCAGCGTCGCACGCGTCGCGCCGGGGATGGCGGGCGAAGCTGCAGCGGGAAGGGGGGTGGCGGAAGCCGTGCCGGTGCGGGTCGTCATGCTGTCAGCGCCACGGCGCCGATCGGGTCGGGCGGCTCTCCGCAACCGGGAGAGCCGCCGCCGGACCAGGAATCGAGGCGCCACCCGCCTGTGCCGGTGTGGACCGTTGCTCTCGACACAGAGCAACAAGTGGGGCGAGCTGCACCAGGTAAGGCTTCCCGCTCGAGGCGGACTTGCACAATGCTGGCAGCAAGCTCTGGTGCCCCTGGGCGTTCCAACTTAGGGTCGAGAGGTATACCCGATCCGCTTTCGAACACTGCAGGTGACGCGAGAGCCACTCTACACCACGATCCGTTAGATCACGAGAGTGGCGAGCCGCGAGAATCTTGCGCGAGTACGCGAAAATCGACGGCGGTACGCCATCGCGCACCGGGTCTTCAGAGTTCGAGCTGCCGGCTGCCGGTGAGCGCGCCGTCGATGCGCTCGCGCATCGCGCGCAGCCGCCCGCCGAACTCCTCGTCGGCGCACTTTTCGCGGTTCTGCATTTTCAGCAGCTCGTTGGCGAGGTTCAGGGCGGCGATCACGGCGATGCGGTCGAGGCCGACCACTTTGCCGCTGTCGCGGATCTCCTTCATCTTGTTGTTGAGGAATTCCGCGGAATCGAGCAGATCGGAGCGCTCTTCATGCGAGCAGGCTACGAAATACTCCTTTTCGAGGATCCGCACGCTGACGCGTGCGACGTCGCGTTCCTTCTCGCTGCTCATGCGCCGTGCTCCAGCATCTTGAGGCGGCCGATCATCGCTTCGACGCGCGTCCGGACCTGTTCGTTCTTTTGCAGGAGGTTGGCGCGCTCGCTCGCCAGGCTGTCCTGACGATGCCGCAGGGCGCGATTCTCTTCCTTCAGCTCGCTGAGACTGATGAGCAGGTCGTCGACCTGTTTTTCGAGCCGGCGCAACTCGGCTTCCAGCGTCGTCTTGGTGGGGTCCGTCATGGCAAAAATATAGTTCCCCGGTCTCGGGGGGGTCAATCGAAATGCAGTCCCTGAGGCATAATGTGCCCATGTCAGAGGCTCAATACCCCGAAATCGAGCGCTTGCTGGCCGATTCCCGGGCTCTCACCGACGCTCCGGAGGCTCATGGCACCCTAGCCGGTGCCTTGTGCGCCGCCGCCGACTACCGTTTCGAGGACTGGCTGCGGGAGATCTTCGCCGAAGGGCGCACCAGCCACCCGGCGCGCGAGCGCCTCGAGGCGCTGTTCGAAGACACCCGCCGCACGCTCACCACCGGCGAGATGCAGTTCGATGTGTTGCTGCCCGGCGACGAAGTGCCGATCGCCGAGCGCGCCACGGCGCTGGGTCAGTGGTGCCAGGGCTTCCTGTATGGGCTCGGTACCAGTTCGATTCCGGATCCGGACGCGCTGCCGGCCGAGGTGGCTGAAATCGTGCGCGATCTGACCACCATCACCCAGGTCGCGGTCGATGTCCGCGAGACCGACGAGGCCAATGAGCAGGCCTACACCGAGCTGGTCGAGTTCGTGCGCGTGGGCGCCCAGTTGCTGTTCGAGGAACTGGCGCGCTTTCGTGGTCCGTCGACCGATCCCGGCACGCCGGGGCCCGGCGGCTCGGCGCTGCACTGAGCGCCGTCGCCGCAGGTCTGCATCGCCTCGCCACCCTGCCATCGCCGTGACGACTTCCCCGGCAGCGAGTTCCAGCTGATGCCCCGAATGCCTCGCAAGCGTCCTGCGCCGCCGCGCCGTGTTGCCAACCCGCCGCCTGCAGTGCCGGTCCGGCCGATTTCGCGCGACGAATTCCGCCGCCGCCGTCGCCAGCTGATGAAGACCATGGGGCGCGATTCGATCGCGATCCTGCCGGCCGCACCGATCCGGCTGCGCAACAACGATGTCGAATACGCCTATCGCCAGGACAGCGACTTCCACTATCTGACCGGCTTTCCGGAGCCCGAGGCGGTCGCGGTGTTCGTGCCCGGTCGCGAGCAGGGTGAATACCTGCTGTTCGTGCGCGAGCGCGATCCCGAGCGCGAGACCTGGGATGGCCGCCGCGCCGGTCCGGAGGGCGCCACCCGCGATCACGCGGCCGACGATGCGTTTCCGATCAACGACATCGACGAGATCCTGCCGGGCCTGATGGAGAACCGAGCCAAGGTGTTCTACACCGTCGGCGTCAATCGCGAGTTCGACCAGCGGGTCGTCGGCTGGGTCAATGCCCTGCGCGCCCAGGCCAAGCACGGCCGGCATCCGCCGTACGAAATGGTCGCGCTCGAGCATTTTTTGCACGATATGCGGCTCTACAAGAGCCGGGCCGAGATCGAGCTGATGCGCGAAGCGGCACGGATCGCCGCCCGGGCGCATGTCCGGGCGATGCACTTCGCCCGTCCGGGGCTCAACGAATATCAGGTGATGGCCGAGATCACCCACGAGTTCGCGGCCGCGCGAGCCGATATCTCCTACCTGCCGATCGTCGGCGGCGGTGCCAACGGCTGCATCCTGCATTACCGCGAGAACGACTGCGAACTGAAGGACGGCGAGCTGCTGCTGATCGACGCCGGTTGCGAGTTCGAGAAATACGCCTCGGACATCACCCGTACCTTCCCCGTCAACGGTCGTTTCAGCGACGCGCAGCGCGCGCTCTACGACGTGGTGCTGGAGGCGAACCAAGCGGCCATCGCCCGCGTGAAGCCCGGCAACGACTGGAACGCGCCGCACGAAGCGGCGGTGCAGGTGCTGACCGCGGGCCTGGTGCGGCTCGGGCTGCTGAAGGGGCGGGTGTCGGCGCTGATCAAGTCGCAGGCCTACCGCCGCTTCTACATGCACCGCACCGGTCACTGGCTCGGCATGGATGTGCACGATGTCGGCGACTACAAGCTCGGCGATCAATGGCGGGTGCTCGAGCCGGGGATGGTGTTGACCATCGAACCCGGCCTCTACATTCCGCCGGGCGCCAAGGGTGTGCCACGGCGCTTCCAGGGCATCGGTATCCGGATCGAGGACGACGTGCTGGTCACCAAGGATGGCTGCAGCGTATTGACGGCCGATGTGCCCAAGGATGCCGACGAGATCGAAGCCCTGATGGCGACGGCGTGATGAGCGACAGGCGCCGGGATGGGGTGGAGGTCGAAGTCGCGATCGTTGGCGGCGGCCTGGTCGGTGCGAGCCTCGCGATTGCGCTCGAGCCATTGGGTCTGCGGGTGGCGCTGATCGAGGGAGTCGCGCCGCAGGCCGACAGCCAGCCGAGTTTCGACGATCGCACCACCGCGCTCGGCAATGGAACGCGCCGCATTTTCGAGAGCCTGGGCGTCTGGCCGGACATGCTGCCGCAGGCGGCGCCGATCCGGCGGATCCATGTCTCCGATGCCGGTCGTTTCGGTTTTGCGCGGCTGGCGGCGGCCGATCACGATCTCGAGGCTTTCGGCTACGTGATCACCAACCGCGTGATCGGCGGCGCATTGCGCGCGCGCCTGGCCGGCGTGGCCGGCCTCGAGTTGCGGATGCCGGAGCGGGTCGGTGCCGTCAGGCCGGCCGGGCAGGGGCTCGAACTCGCGCTCGAATCCGGTGCGAGCTTGCGGGCGCAGCTGGTGGTGGCGGCCGATGGTGCGAATTCAGTGGTACGCGCGGCCGCTGGTCTCGGCGCCGAGATCGAAGACTACGGGCAGGTGGCGGTCGTGGCGCATCTGCGTGCGTCACAGCCGAGCGACGGCACGGCCTACGAACGCTTCACGCCGAACGGTCCGATCGCGGTGCTGCCGCTGGCCGACGGCGCGCTCGGCCTGGTCTGGACACTGTCGCCCGCGGAGGCGGCGCGCGTGCAGGCGCTCGACGATGCCGCCTGCCTCGCGCAGTTGCAGCAGGCCATCGGCTGGCGTGTCGGGCGCTTGCTGCAGATCGGTCGGCGCAATGCCTATCCACTGCGCCTGACGCGCGCCGAGACGCTGGTCGCGGCCCGCACCGTGCTGGTCGGCAATGCCGCGCAGGGGCTGCATCCGGTCGCGGGGCAGGGGTTCAATCTCGGCCTGCGCGATGCGGTGACACTGGCCGAAGTGTTGGCCGAGGCGCAAGCCGCCGGCCGGTTGGTCGATTGCGGCGCGGCCGAGCTGCTCGAGGCCTATGCGCAGCGTCGCCGGGCCGATCGCGACGGCGTCACGCGCTTCACCGACGGCCTCGTGAAGCTGTTCGGCGACCGGCGCACCGGCATCGGTGCGGTGCGCGATCTCGGGCTGCTGCTGTTCGATCTCTCGCCGACCGCCAAGGCGGCCCTGTCGCGCATCAGCTGGGGTTTTGCCGGGCGCACGCCACGGCTGGCGCGCGGTCTCAGGCTGGGTGTCGGCGGCGCTGCAGGAGCGGCTGCCGGTTTCGGCGGCCCGGAGCGCGAGCCATGACCAGCGCTGCTCGTCAGCCCGTGACCCACGACGTGCTGATCGTCGGCGGTGGTCCGGTCGGCGCGACACTCGGTGCGCTGCTGGCACGCCAGGTGGATCCTGCCGCGGCGGCGCGCGTGCTGGTGCTCGAGCGCGCACTGCCGCCGCCGCTCGATGGAGCTTCTTCCCCGACGACCGCGGCCGCCGGTTTGCGGGTCTCTGCCTTGTCGCGCGCCAGCGAGCGCGTGCTGGCGGCAGCCGGCGCCTGGCCGGCAGTCGCTGCGCGTCGCAGCGCCTATGAGCGCATGCATGTCTGGCCGGAGGGCGGCACGCCGCGCGGCGCGGGTTCGCTGAGTTTCGACGCCAGCGAACTGGCCGAGCCCGATCTGGGCTGCATCGTCGAGAACCGGGTGCTGCAGCAGGCGGCACTCGATGCATTGCGCAGCGCCGGCGGCACACTCGCCGTGGGCGAGTTGCGCAGCCTGGATTTCCAGGCCGACGCGGTCGACGTGCAGACCTCGACTGGCCCATATCGGGCGCGACTGGTGGTCGGTGCCGACGGCGCACAATCGGTTGCGCGACAGTTGGCCGGACTGGACGTACGGGTCGAGGATTACGGCCAACTCGCGATCGTCGCGGTGGTGCGGCCGCAGCATCCGCACGAGGCGACGGCCTGGCAGCGTTTCCTGGGTGCCGGCACGCTGGCCTTGCTGCCGCTTGCCGAGGGCAGTTGCTCGATCGTCTGGTCGCTGCCTGAAGCCGAGGCGCGGCAGCAACTGGCTTGCGATGCCGCCGAGTTCTCGCGCCGCTTGACGGCCGCCAGCCAGCAAGTGCTCGGCGATCTGCGGCTGGTCGGCGAGCGTGCCGCTTTTCCCTTGCGGCGTCTGCTGGCGCCGCGTTACGCGATCGAGCGTTTCGCGCTGGTCGGCGATGCCGCCCATGTCGTGCATCCGCTGGCGGGGCAGGGCGTCAATCTCGGCTTTCTGGATGCCGCCTCGCTGGCCGAGCGGCTGGCCGATGCGCGTCGGCAGGGAGAGGATCCGGGCGCGTTGCGCGTGCTGCGCAGTTACGAGCGCTGGCGCAAGGGCGACAACCAGGCCGCCAGCGCGGCGTTCGATGGCATCAATCGTTTCCTGTCCTTCGGCCGCGGTGGCAGCAGCGCGGTGCTGCAGCGTGGCATGGGCTGGCTCGATGGCCTGCCGCTTGCCAAGCGCTGGCTGATCGCACGTGCCCTGGGTCTCAGTGGCGAGTTGCCCGAGGCGGCACGGCGCCGCCCAGGTTGAGCGAACGCACCGCGGGGCCGGCGCTTGCCTTGCCGCCGCCTGCGGCGGTTCAGTGCAGCGGGATCCGGTCGATCTTCGCGGCGCAGATGAAGTCGTTTTCCGACAAGCCGTCGATCGCGTGGGTGCTGTACCGCACGTGGCAGTAGTTGTAGCCGACCTCGAGGTCCGGATGATGGTCTTCGAGGTGGGCGATGTGAGCGAGGGCGTTGACGAAGCTCATCGTCCGGAAGAAATCCTTGAAGCCGAACCGGCGCTCGATCTGCCGGGCGTCGCCGGCCAGCACCCAGCCCGGGGCGAGCTGCGCCATCAGCGCCTGGCATTCGTCGGTTGACAGCGGTGGCACGCCGCCTTCGCAGGGCGCGCATTTCTTGTCGGTCAGTGAGCTCATGGGTCCTCCTGTCCGTGTTCGCCGCTCGCGGCCGGTCGTCAGCGCGTCTCGCGCGGCGGGTAGCGTCGCGCCACGTAGCGCTCGACCAGTTCCTGGAATTCCTCGGCGATCCTGGCGCCCTTCAAGGTGACGGTCTTCTCGCCGTCTTCGTAGACCGGCGCGACCGGGCGTTCGCCCGTGCCCGGCAGGCTGATGCCGATGTTGGCGTGCTTGCTCTCGCCGGGGCCGTTGACCACGCAGCCCATCACCGCGACGTTCATGTCCTCGACGCCGACGTAGGCCTTGCGCCACTCGGGCATGCGGTGGCGGATGTGCCCCTGGATCGACTGCGCCAGCTCCTGGAAATAGGTGCTGGTGGTGCGACCGCAGCCGGGACAGGCGATCACCATCGGCATGAAAGCGCGCAAGCCCATGGTCTGCAGGATCTCCTGCGCGACGATCACCTCCTGACTGCGGTCGCCGCCCGGCTCGGGCGTCAACGAGACCCGGATGGTGTCGCCGATGCCGGCCTGCAGCAGCACACCGATGCCAGCGGTCGAGGCGACGATGCCCTTGCTGCCCATGCCGGCCTCGGTCAGGCCGAGGTGCAACGGGTAGTCGCAACGCGCCGCGAGCTCGGTGTAGATCGCGATCAGATCCTGCACGCCGCTGACCTTGGCCGAGAGCACGATCCCGTCGCGCGGCTGGCCGAGCGCCTCGGCGCGCGCCGCGCTCTGCAGGCAGGATTCGACCACTGCGGCGCGCATGATCTCGTTGGCGCTGCGCGGCGTCGCGGCCGCATTGTTCTCGTCCATCATCCGCGTCAGCAGTTCCGGATCGAGACTGCCCCAGTTGACGCCGATGCGGATCGGCTTCGCATGGCGGCAGGCGATCTCGATCATTTCCGCGAACTGCGGATCGCGCCGGCTGCCGCGACCGACGTTGCCGGGGTTGATGCGGTATTTGGCCAGCGCCTCCGCACAGCCTGCGTGGGTCTTCAGCAGCTTGTGGCCGTTGAAGTGGAAGTCGCCGATCAGCGGCACGTCGCAGCCCAGCTGATCGAGCCGCTCGCGGATCTTGGGCACCGCCGCCGCGGCCTCGTCGCTGTTGACCGTGATCCGCACCAGCTCGGAGCCCGCCCGCGCCAGGCTACGCACCTGCTGCACCGTGCCCTCGACATCCGCCGTGTCGGTATTGGTCATCGACTGCACGACGATCGGTGCATCGCCGCCGATGCGCACTTTGCCGACCTTTGCCGCGACGCTTTGCCTGCGGTGCCTCATGGCTCAATTGCTCTGGATTGCATGGGCGGGATTCTACGTTACGGGTATCGGCGAAGGGGGGCGAAACGGCGTCCAACAGAACGGTGGTGCAGCCGCGGAGTGCTCGCGTGCAAGAGGAGCTTGCGCGCGGACGGCCGGAAGACGCATCCATGCGGGCCTCGGGTCGCGCCGTCCTGGCGCGCTACGCCGCGCACCAAGCTGCTATCAAGCTAGCTGGTCGAAACGCCTGGCACCTGTAGCAACCCCGTCTCCCTAGCAGCCCCGCCCACTGCTATGATGCCCTCCGTTCGCGTACCCAGACCTTGTCGGAGAGTTCAGCCAGCGCCCCGTGCGCCGGCCGACGCCGAAGGCGCAAGTTCCGCCCGGAAACGCTCAGGCAACAGAACGGCAGGTCGCAGGCGAACTCTGGAGAGCGGCATTCGTGGCTGCTTTATTGCAGCTGCGGATGCCCACCGAAGGGGAGCGGTCCGGTCGGCGATGAACGAACGGGCCTGATCTCTCAGGTCGCAGGGACAGAGGGGCGGCGAGAGTGTGGTGGTAGCCCGTTGGGTCCGACCGCACTGTCGCCGCCCTTTTTTGTTGCGGCGTCCTGTCCCGTGGTGGGTCGACGGACGCGAACACCCTCCGGGGTCGGCCGCGCGCCGACACGAGGGACGAGCAGGAGCCGGGCATCATCATGGGTAGACGCACACCTCTCCACGACCTGCACGTCGCACTGGGCGCGCGCATGGTCGACTTCGGCGGCTGGGACATGCCGGTGCACTACGGCTCGCAGCTCGAGGAACACCATGCGGTGCGCCGTCAGGCCGGGCTGTTCGACGTCTCGCACATGTGTGTCGTCGATCTGCTCGGCGAAGGCGTGCGGGGTTTCCTGCAGGGCCTGCTCGCCAACGATGTCGCCAAACTCGAGCAGCCGGGCAAGGCGCTGTACAGCTGCATGCTGAACGAGCGCGGCGGCGTGATCGACGATCTGATCGTCTATTTCCGCAGCGAGACGGCCTTCCGCCTGGTCGTTAATGCCGGCACCCGCGACAAGGACCTCGCCTGGATCCGTAGGCGCGTGCAGGCCAGCGCTGCTGTCGCGTCGTTGCAGGTCATCGAGCGCGACGATCTGGCGATGATCGCGGTGCAGGGGCCGCGGGCCGGTGAGCTGCTCGTGGCGCAGTTGCCGGAAGCCGAGCGGGTGCCGACTCTGGCGCTGGCTGCGTTCTGCGCACGCGATGTCGCCTCGCCCGGCACGACGGTGGCTGGCGCGGATATCGGAACGAGCGGAACGGCTGGAGCGACCGGGGCGCCCGATGCGACCCGCCGCGGCGGCTGGTATGTCGCCCGTACCGGCTATACCGGCGAGGACGGCTTCGAAGTCATGCTGCCGGCCGCGCAGGCAGAGGGGCTGTGGCGCGCCCTGAACGCCGCCGGTGCTAGCTCCTGCGGTCTCGGCGCGCGCGACACGCTGCGTCTCGAGGCCGGCATGAACCTCTATGGCAACGACATGGACGAGTCGCGTCATCCGCTCGAATCGGGGCTCGCCTGGACGGTGGCCTTCGATCCGCCGGACCGCGAGTTCGTAGGTCGCGCCGCGCTCGAAGCGGTCCGCGCTGCCGGCAACGCCGACAAGCTGGTGGGCCTGTTGCTCGAGGATCGCGGCGTGCTGCGCGGCCACCAGAAAGTGCAGGTGCCGGGCATCGGTTCGGGCGAGGTGACCAGCGGCACGTTCTCGCCGACGCTCGAGCGCTCGATCGGTTTCGCGCGCGTGCCGCGCGCGACCGGCGCCGCAGTGCAGGTCGATATCCGCGGCAAGCTGCTGCGCGCGCGCGTGGTCAAGCCGCCGTTCGTGCGCCACGGACGCGCCCTGATCGAACTCTGAACCCCTCCCCACCTTTCGCAGCAAACCCACCGGGCAGGGCCGGGCGGCCCGCCAAGCAGCTTCACTGGACACGAGGACCCCATGAGCGACATTCCCGCCGATCTCCGTTACACCGCGTCCCACGAATGGGTACGCAGTCTGGCCGATGGCAGCGTCGAGATCGGCATCACCGATCATGCGCAACAGGCCCTCGGCGATCTGGTCTTCGTCGAGGTGCCGGAAGCCGGGCGCGAGCTGCAGGCCGGCGATGCCTGTGCCGTGGTCGAGTCGGTCAAGGCCGCTTCGGACGTCTACAGTCCGCTCGCCGGCACGGTCGTCGACGGCAATGCCGAGCTCGGCAGCGCGCCCGAGTTGATCAACCAGGACCCTTACGGCAAGGGCTGGATGTTGCGCCTGAAGCCGGCGAACCCGGCCGTGCTCGGTACGCTGCTGGATGCGGCGGCCTACCAGGCGAGTCTCGCCGCCACGGACGCCTGAGTCATGCCGTTCATCCCGCATACCGAGACGGACGTTCGCGAGATGCTGGCGGCGATCGGTGCGCCGAGCATCGAGACGTTGTTCGACGAGATCCCGGCGTCGCTGCGTATCCAGGGCCTCGACGCGATCCCGCCGGCCCTGAACGAGATGGAAATCGGCCGGCTGATGAGCGAGCGTGCCCGCCAGGACGGCCGGCCGCTCGCCTTCCTCGGTGCGGGCGCCTACGAGCACCATATCCCTTCGGCAGTCTGGGCGATCACGACGCGCGGCGAGTTCTACAGTGCCTACACGCCGTACCAGGCCGAGGCCAGCCAGGGCACGCTGCAGGTCATCTACGAATACCAGTCGATGATCGCCAGCCTGACCGGCATGCAGGTCGCGAATGCTTCGCTGTACGACGGCGGTTCGGCCGTTGCCGAAGCGGCGCTGATGGCGGTGCGCGCCCATCGGCGTTCGAGGAGCCAGCGGATCCTGGTGCCGACCACGGTGCATCCGCACTATCGCAAGGTCGCGGCCGCGACCGCCGGCAACCAGGGCCTGCGGTTCGAAGAGCTGCCTTACGAACGCGCCAGCGGCCGGATCGACACCGCGGCGCTGCCGGCCTACTCCGGTGAGGACCTGACCGCGATCGTGATCCAGCAGCCGAACTTCTTCGGCGTGCTCGAGGATGTCGACCTGCTGACCGACTGGGCGCATGCCCAGGGTCTGCTGGTGATCGCCGTGGTCAATCCGACTTCGCTGGCGATCCTGAAGCCGCCGGGTCAGTGGGGCGCGAAGGGCGCCGACATCGTGGTCGGCGAAGGCCAGCCGCTCGGCGTGCCGCTGTCGTCCGGTGGTCCGTATTTCGGTTTCATGACCACGCGCCAGGAGTACGTGCGCTCGATGCCGGGTCGCATCGTCGGCCGCACCGTCGATCTCGACGGCAAGCCGGGTTTCACGCTGACCCTGCAGGCGCGCGAGCAGCACATCCGCCGCGGCAAGGCGACCTCGAACATCTGCACCAACCAGGGTCTGCTGATGACCGCGGCGACGATCTACCTGTCGTTGCTCGGTCCGGTCGGGCTGGCGCGGGTCGCGGAAACCTCGCATGCGCGCACTCAGCAACTGGCGGCTTCGGCCGCACGGCTGCCGGGTGTCGGCGTGGCCTTCGACGGGCCGCGCTTCCACGAGGTCGTGCTGCGCCTGCCGCGACCGGCCACTGCCGTGCTGGCCGAGATGGCGGCGGGCGGTGTCCTCGGCGGCATCGATCTCGCCCAGGACTATCCGGAGCTCGGACCCGCGCTGCTGGTCTGCGCCACCGAAACCAAGACTGCCGCCGACATCGAGCGCTGGGCCGCAGCGCTCGGCGAGGCGCTGGCCAAGACCGCACGCGCCGCCTGACTGGCGCAGCCGTGCAGGAGAGCGACATGCCCCACCGTTCTGAACAGGTCGTCTTCGAGTTCTCGCGCCCGGGTCGCGGCGCCACTGCGCAATGGCCGGTTGCGCCGGAGCAGCCGGCCGCCGATCTGCCCGCGAGTCTGCGGCGCAGCGAGCCGCCGCTGTTGCCCGAGATCAGCGAGCTCGAGGCCGTGCGTCACTTCACCCGTCTGTCGCAGCTGAACTTCTCGATCGACACGCAGTTCTATCCGCTCGGCTCGTGCACGATGAAGTACAACCCCAAGGCCTGCAACCAGTACGCGATGCTGCCGGAGTTTCTCGGCCGGCATCCGCTCGCGCCCGAGTCTTCGGGGCAGGGCGTACTGGCCTGCCTGTACGAGCTGCAGGAAATGCTCAAGGACGTGACCGGCATGCGCGGCGTGTCGTTGACCCCGATGGCCGGTGCGCATGGCGAGTTCGCCGGCGTCGCGATGATCCGTGCCTATCACCGCGCCCGCGGCGACCTGGCGCGCAACGAGATCATCGTTCCCGATGCGGCGCACGGCACCAATCCGGCGACCGCGACCATGTGCGGCTGCATCGTGCGGGAGATTCCGGTAGGCGCGGACGGCGACGTGGACGTGGAGGCGCTGCGTGCCGTGGTCGGTCCGAAAACCGCCGGCATCATGCTGACCAACCCGTCGACGCTCGGGGTGTTCGAGCGCCGGATCCTCGAGGTCGCGAAGATCGTCCACGACGCCGGCGGCCTGCTGTACTACGACGGCGCGAACCTGAACGCGATCCTCGGCAAGGTCCGGCCCGGCGACATGGGCTTCGACGTGATCCACATGAACCTGCACAAGACCTTCTCGACCCCGCATGGCGGCGGCGGGCCGGGTGCCGGGGCGGTGGGCGTCAGCGAACGGCTGCTGCCGTTCCTGCCGATTCCGGTCGTCGGCCGGGACGATGATCGCTACCGCTGGCTGGCCGAAGCCGATCTGCCGCAGTCGATCGGCCGCTTGTCGGCGTTCATGGGCAACACCGGCGTGCTGCTGCGCGCCTATGTCTACATGCGGATGCTGGGCCGCGAGGGCATGAGCCGGGTAGGCGAATACGCGACGCTGAATGCCAACTACGTGCTCGCGCGGCTGCGCCAGGCGGGTTTCGACGCTGCGTATCCCGAGCGCCGCGCCAGCCACGAGTTCATCGTGACGCTGAAGCGCCAGGCCAGGGAGCTGAACGTCACCGCAATGGATTTCGCCAAGCGGCTGCTCGACTACGGCTTTCATGCACCGACCACCTACTTCCCGTTGCTGGTGCCGGAGTGCCTGCTGATCGAGCCGACCGAAACCGAGAGCCGGGAAACGCTCGACGGATTCATCGCGGCCATGGCGGCGATCCTCGTCGAGGCCGAGACCGATGCCGCGCGGCTCAAGGCGGCGCCCTACACCATGCCGGTGCGGCGACTCGACGATGTCCGGGCCGCCAAGCAGCTCGATCTCGCCTGGAAGCCGGCGGCAACTGCGGTCGGGGGCACGGCCTGAGGCTCGACCCGGGAGCGGGTTCTCGGCGTCGCGCCGCCGGAGTCGCTAGACTCGCGGCGTGACGATCACCGATCGACCCAAGCCGACGGGGTTCGCCCGCCTGCGGCGGGCTTGCGGCAACAGCTGGCAAGGCCTTGCCGGGGCCTGGCGTGAAGAAGCCGCGTTCCGTCAGGAACTGGCGCTGGCCGCGCTGGTCATTCCCCTCGGGCTGTGGCTCGGGCGCTCGGGTGTCGAGCGAGCGCTGCTGATTGCGCCGATGGTGTTATTGCTGATCGTCGAGCTGTTGAACAGTGCGGTCGAGGCGGTCGTGGATCGCATCGGTCTCGAACGCCATCCGCTTTCCGGCCTCGCCAAGGACCTCGGGTCCGCGGCGGTGCTGCTGTCCCTGATCCTGCTGGCCGCTGTCTGGGGGCTGGTGCTATTCGATCGCTGATTGGCGACCGCTGGAGGTTCGATGACTGCCCTGATCTGCGGATCCGTTGCCTACGACACCGTCATGGTGTTCGACGGCCGTTTCAAGGACCACATCCTGGCCGACCGGATCCACATGCTGAATGTGGCCTTCCTGGTGCCGGCGCTGCGGCGCAACTTCGGCGGGTGTGCCGGCAACATCGCCTACAACCTCAAGATGATCGGCGGCCAGGGCAAGGTGATGGCGACCGTCGGCAGCGACTTCGCGCCGTACCGCGCCTGGATGAAGGACTGCGGCCTGCCGCTCGACACCATTCGCGAGATCGCCGACGAATACACGGCACAGGCCTACATCACCACCGATGCCGACAACAACCAGATCACTGCCTTCCATCCGGGGGCGATGAACCACGCGCACGTCAACCACGTGCCCAAGGATGCCGGTATCCGGCTCGGCATCGTCGCGCCGGAGAATCGCGACGGCATGCAATTGCATGCCCAGCAGTTCGCCGCGGCCGGCATCCCGTTCATTTTCGATCCGGGCCAGGGCATGACGCAGTTCAACGGCGAGGAGCTGGCGCGATTCATCGAGCAGGCCACCTGGGTCGCCGCCAACGACTACGAGGCGAGCCTGCTGTGCGAGCGCACCGGCCGCAGCCTCGAGCAGATCGCGGCCAAGGTGCGTGCGCTGATCGTCACCCGCGGCGGTGAGGGCTCGCACATCTATGCCGACGGGCATCGGCACGAGATCCCGGCGGCCAAACCGCGCCAGGTCAACGATCCCACCGGTTGCGGCGATGCCTACCGCGCCGGACTGCTGTACGGCCTGCAGAAAGACCTCGACTGGCCCACGACCGGCCGCATCGCCTCGCTGCTGGGCGCGATCAAGATCGAGCAGCACGGCACGCAGAACCATCGCTTCTCCAGCGACGAGTTCGCGCGCCGCTATCGCGAGAGTTTCGGGGTGTCGCTGCCCTGAGCCGCGATTCCATCCGGGCGGAGCGGCCGACGCGGGCCGCCTCGCCCCTGCCACGCGATTCGATACCCAGGAAGGTGCCTGCATGACCGACCGCCCCACTCCTTCCCGTCGCAGTCGCCGGCCCGGCCGGTTCGCGGCTGCCGCCGGCGCATGGTCCATCGCGCTGCTCGGGGCCATGGCCGGCGGCGAGCTGGCGCAGGCCCAGCCGTCCAGGCCCGTCTCGGTGGTGCGCGCCGTCGCCGTGCCCGACACCGAGACGCCGAGCTGGTCGGCGACGCTGGAGCGCATCGCCGGCAGCGTGGTGGCGATCAAGGTCGATCAGACGCGAGCGTTCGACACCGAGTGGAACACTTCGTCGCAAGCCACCGGCTTCGTCGTCGATGCCGAGCGTGGCCTGATCCTGACCAATCGTCATGTCGTCACACCCGGGCCGGTCACGGCCGAGGCGACTTTCCTCAATCGCGAGGAGGTGCCGCTGTATCCGGTGTATCGCGATCCAGTGCACGACTTCGGCCTCTATCGCTACGACCCGTCGAAGCTGCGTTTCATCCGGCCGCAGGCCCTGCCGCTGCATCCCGAGGGGGCGCAGATCGGCCGCGAGATCCGTGTGATCGGCAACAACGCCGGCGAGCAGCTGTCGATCCTGCAGGGCACGCTGGCCAAGCTCGACCGGCTCGCGCCCGCCTACGGCGTCGGCAAGTACAACGACTTCAACACTTTCTACCTGCAGGCCGCCTCGGGCACCTCCGGCGGCTCTTCGGGCTCGCCCGTGGTCGACATCCATGGCCGGGTCGTGGCACTGAATGCCGGCGGGGCCACCAGCAACGCCTCGAGCTTCTATCTGCCGCTGGCGCGGGTGAAGCGCGCGCTACAGCTGATCCAGCAGGGCAAGCCGGTAACCCGCGGCACGCTGCAGACCGTGTTCACCTATGCCCCTTACGACGAGCTGCGTCGCCTGGGTCTCGACACCGAGACCGAGGTCGAAGTGCGACGCATCTTCCCGGCCTATACCGGCATGCTGGTGGTCGCCGAAGTGCAGCCCGGTTCGCCGGCCGATGGCGCGCTGCAGCCGGGCGACATCCTGCGCAAGGTCAACGGCCTGTACGTCACCCAGTTCGAGCCCCTGGCGGCAGTGCTCGACGAAGGCGTCGGCCAGACGGTCAAGCTCGAGCTGTCGCGCGGCGGCAAGGCGATTTCCACCAGCCTGCCGATCGGCGATCTGCATGCGATCACGCCCGCGGCCTATCTAGATTTCGGCGAATCGATCGTGCACACCCTGTCCTATCAGCAGGCCCGGCATTTCAACGTGCCGGTGCGCGGCGCCTATGTCGCCAATCCCGGCTATCTGCTCGGCGCTTCCGGCATCCCGCGGGGCGCGGTGATCCGCAGCATCGACGGCAAGGAAATCGCCGGGCTCGACGATTTCGAGCAGGCGATCGCCACGCTCGGTCACGGCGACCGCGCGGCGATGCGCTACACGACCATCGACGACCCGAACGGCAGCCAGTTGCGCTCGGTGCGCATGGACCGGCGCTGGTTCCCGGCGCGCCGCTGCACGCGCGACGATGCACAAGGCACCTGGCAATGCGTCGAACTCGCGGCCGGTCCGCCGTCCAAGCCTGCGACCGCGGGCAGCACGACCTTCGCCAGACCATCCGACCGGCGCGCCGCGCGGCTCGCGCCCTCGCTGGTGGGCGTCGGCTTCGACATGCCGTATTCGGTGTCGGGCATCACCGAGCGCAACTACTACGGCACCGGCCTGGTGGTCGATGCCGCCCGCGGCCTGGTGGTCGTCGATCGCAACACCGTGCCGGTGTCGATCGGCGACGTACGGCTGACCTTCGCCGGCACGCTCGAGGTGCCGGGGCGGGTCGAGTACGTCCATCCGCTGCACAACCTCGCGGTGGTGTCCTTCGACCCGCGGTTGATCGGCGATACGCCGATCCGTGCGGCGACCTTCGATCGTCGCGACCTCGTTCCGGGCGAACCGGTGTGGGTGATCGGCCTCGGTCGCGATGGCGACATCAAGGTCCGCGGCACGCAGATCGGCGACATCGAACCGCTGGTCCTGCCGTTGTCGCGGACCATGCGATTCCGCGACACCAACCTCGATGTCGCGACGCTGACCACGACCCCGGGCGTCGAGGACGGGGTGGTGGTCGACAAGAACGGCCGGGTGCGCGGCTTGTGGTCGAGCTTCGCCTACGAGAGCGGGCGCGAAACCCAGCAAATGAGCCGCGCGATCGGCATCGATCTCGCGGCCGACATGGTCGAGCGGCTGCGCGACCATCGGCCGCTGTATTCCCTCGAGACGGAGCTTGCAGCGCAGTCGCTGGCGAGCGCCCGCCGGCTTGGTCTGACGCCCGCCTGGTTGCGGCAGCTCGAAGCCGCCGGCGGCGACAAGCGCCAGGTGCTGACCATCACCCGCCTGGTCGGGGGCGCCCCCGCGCAGAGCCTGCTGCACCAGGGCGATTTGCTGCTGGCGATCGACGGGCGCATCGTCACGCGCTTTCGCGACCTCGAGCGGGCGGTCGCCGACCGCAGCCAGGTCCGTGTCACCGTGTGGCGGGAGCAGGCCGAGGTCGAGATCGACGTGCCGACAGTGCCGCTGACCGGCATCGATGTCGCGCGGGTCGTGCAGTGGGGCGGGGCGACCTTGCAGGCGCCGCATCGCGCCATGCTCGCGCAGCGCGGCATGCCGCCGGTCGGCGTCTATGTCAGCTATTTCGCCTACGGCTCGCCCGCGACCCGTTACGGTCTGTTTCCGGGGCGGCGAATCGTCGAGGTCGATGGCATACCCACGCCGGATCTGGACAGTTTCCTCGATGTCGTCACCGGGCGCGAGGACCGTACCTCCGTGCGCTTGCGCACCATCACCTGGAACAACGCGCCCGAAGTGATCACGCTGAAACTCGACAAGCATTACTGGCCGGCCTACGAGACGCGGCGCAATGGCGACGGCTGGGAACGGCGCGCGCTGGAGTGATCCCGGCCGGCTGTGGCGCCTTCGCTACAGCCGGCGTCGGAACGGTCGCGTCAAGCAGAAGATCGCCGCGGCTTGTCAATAATCAAGCGATCGGCGATATATCGCTCTCGCCCGTCGAAACAGCGTGATGGATGGTGAGCCAGGACGCTGCGGCTTGGTAGAATCAGCCGATGTCTCGCTTGCGTCGCGCCACTGCCCAGGAATTGGAAGAAGCCGTCATGGCGTTGCGTGACGGCAACCTCGTCGCATTCCCGACCGAGACCGTCTATGGCCTCGGCGCCAACGCGCGCGATACCGCCGCGCTGCGCAAGATCTTCGAGGCCAAGGGTCGACCGGCCGATCATCCGCTGATCCTGCATCTCGACAATGCGCGGTTCCTGCCGCGCTGGGTCGCCGAGGTGCCGCCGCAGCTCGAACCGCTGGCGAAGGCTTTCTGGCCGGGTCCGTTGACCCTGGTCATGCGCCGCAGCGAAGAGTGCTCCGACGTGCTGACCGGCGGTCAGGACACGGTCGCGATCCGGGTCCCCGCCCACCCGATGGCGCAGCAGTTGCTGACGGCTTTCGGCGGTGGCATTGCCGCACCGTCGGCGAATCGCTATGGCCGGGTCTCGCCGACCCGTCCCGAACACGTCCGCGAGGAGCTCGGCGACGCGGTTGGGCTGATCCTCGATGGCGGCGAATGCACGATCGGCGTGGAGTCGACCATTCTGTCGCTGACCGAGCCGAAGCCGCGGCTGCTGCGCCCCGGCAGCATCACCCATGCGCAGATCGAAGCCGTGATCGGCCCGATCGAGGTCGGGGCCGATGCCGCCGCGCCGCGCGTGCCGGGTAGCACGGTCCAGCACTACGCACCCTCTAGCGCGGTTGCGATCGTACCGCCGACCCTGCTCGAGTCGCGGATCGACACCTTGCTGCGCGATTCGCGCCGCGTCGCCGTGCTGGCGCAGCGTCCGCCGCGCAAAGCCCAGCAGGGTGTCACCTGGATCAACGCCGGACGACGGCTCGACGCCTATCAGCGCGATCTCTATGCCAACCTGCGTTCGCTCGACAAGGCCGGGGCGGACCTGATCCTGATCGAGGAAGTGTCGACGCTGCCCGAGTGGGCTGCGGTCCGCGATCGCCTGTCACGCGCGGCTGCCAACCCCCGCTGAAGTGCCGAGTCGACGGCGCGTACTCCCGGGGGAGGCGCGCCGCGCCGGTTTTGCCTATTCTTGCCGTTTTACCGTTGCGAGGATCGCCACCGATGCCCGATGGAACCCGACCACTCCGCCTGGGTCGTACTGCGCCGCGCCGCCGCGCTGTTGCGCCGACCTCCGAGGCAGGCTGGATCGATCCGTTCTCGCGCCGCGAGATCAAGCGCCTGGTGGCAGAGTTTGGCGCGCCGCTGCTGATCGTCGACTGCGAGCGGGTGCGCCGGCAGTACCGGCTGCTGCGCCGCGCGCTGCCACGGGTCGATCTGCACTATGCGCTGAAGCCCATGCCGCATCCGGCCGTGGTCAACACCATCCTCGAACTGGGTGGCTGGCTGGATCTCGCGACCGCCGGCGAAGTCGAGCTGGTGTCGAGGCTCGGCGCCGATCCGGCGCGCTGCATCCACACCCATCCGATCAAGCGCGACGTCGACATCCAGGCCGCGCTGGCACGCGGCGTCAAGGTGTTCGTTGCCGACAATCCGGACGAAGTGCAGAAGTTCCAGGCCTATGCCGACCAGGCCGAGCTGCTGCTGCGAGTCTCGTTCCGCAGTCCCGGTGCGGTCTGCGATCTGTCGCGCAAATTCGGCTGCGACCCCGAAGACCTGCTGCAGCTGGCGCGCCTGGCCAAGCGCCTCGGTGTGCCGGTTCGCGGCTTGTCGTTCCATGTCGGCTCGCAGGCCAAGGACCCCGGCAAGCATGTCGAGGCGATCGAAGCCTGCGCCGCGCTGATCGCCGAGGCACGTCGCGAAAAACTCGGCAGCTTCGATACCCTCGATATCGGCGGTGGTTTTCCGATTGACTACGGCGAACGCGCGCCGCAGATCCAGCGGTTCTGCGCGCCGATCCGCGCCGCGCTGGCGACGCTGCCGCGTCGTATCCGGGTGATCGCCGAGCCGGGCCGGTTCATCGTCGGACCGGCGGCGATCGGCGTCGCCTCGGTCATGGGTCGAGCGAAGCGCGAAGGCCATTGGTGGTACTACCTCGACGACGGTCTCTACGGCTCCTACAGCGGCCAGCTCTACGACCACGCACGCTATCCGGTCGAGGCACTGGTACCGGACGGCGAGCGCCTGCCGTCGGTGTTGGCCGGGCCCACCTGCGACAGCATCGACGTGATCGCCGAAAACCTGATGCTGCCGGAGCTCAAGGCCGGCGACCTGATCGTCGGTCGGGCGATGGGAGCCTATACCTGGGCCAGCGCCTCGGAGTTCAATTTCTTCCCGAAGGCAACGGTGGTGTCGGTCAACTCGGTGCGCGGCGACACCGGAACCGTGATGTCCATCGAACGCTGAACGGCTTGTTGCAGTTCCGGGTTGCCCTGAGCCCCCGGCCAATGGGAGGATCCCACCCATGAATCAGCCCATTTCCCGCCGCGGCTTCTGTCGCGTTGCCATCAGTTCCGGTCTGGCCCTGGCCTGCGGTGCGACCGTGGCGCGGGCCGACCAGCCGGTCCTGGCCGCGTTGGCCCCGGCGCCGGTCACCACCGCTCTGGCGGGCGGTGTCGGCGAGGTCGAGTCCGGGTTGCGTGCCGGCATGCCGCGCGTGCTCGAGCTCTTCAACACCCATACGGCCGAGACGCTGCGCATCGCCTATCGCTCGGCGACCGGTTTCGTGCCGGATGCGCTGGCCAAGCTGCAGTGGCTGCTGCGCGATCACCGTGCCAACGAGGCGGCGCCGATCGATCCGCTGCTGTTCGACCAGCTGGCCGCGCTGGCCGCGGCGGCGGGTGTCGCACCTCGCTACCAGATCATTTCCGGCTATCGTTCGCCGCATACCAACGCCAAGCTCGCAGCCGCCGGTCGCGGCGTCGCCACCAAGAGCCTGCACATGCAGGGCAAGGCCCTCGATGTCCGCCTGCGCGGCGTGCCCTGCGACGTGCTGCGCGATCTGGCCCTGGATGCGGTCGAAGGCGGCGTCGGCTATTACCGCAAATCGGATTTCGTCCACCTGGATACCGGCCGGGTCCGAAGCTGGGCAGGCTGACGGGCTGGACCCGCTGCGCTGTCATTCGGCGGATTTCGTCGCCGGTGCCTGCCAGGCACGCGGCGTCGCCATCGTCATCGATGTGTTTCGCGCCTGTTCGCTGGTGGCCCATGCGCTGGCTGCCGGCGTGCGCCGGGTGATCCCGGTGGCCGCCGTCGATGAGGCGCGGGCGCTCAAGCAGGCCCACCCGGACTGGTTGCTGGTCGGCGAACGCCACGCCCGCCGTCTGCCGGGCTTCGATTGCGGCAACTCGCCGACCGAGCTGCTGGCCCTGCGAGGCCTGGCCGGCCGCACGCTGGTGCATACCACCCACGCCGGCACCCAGGGCCTGACTGCCGCGGCCGCCAGCGCCGAAGTTGTGTTGACCGGCGCGCTGGTCAATGCTGCCGCGACCGTGCGGCGAGTCCGCGCACTCGGTCTCGGCGAGGTCACGCTGATCGCGATGGGTCACGAGGCGCGCGAGCGTTGTGTCGAGGACGATCTGTGCCGTGAGCTGCTCGGCGCCCGCTTGCGCGGTGAAGTCTTCGATCCAGTGCGGATCGAGCCGGCGCTGCGTGCGGCGCCGGCCGCGCGGAAATTCTTCGATCCGGCCGCCGACTGGGCCCCCGAAGGCGATTTCGTCCTGTGTAGCGCGCTCGATGTCATCGATTTTGCGGTACAACTGCGGCCGCAGCCGGAGGGCTTCATGGCGCTGGAGCGGGTCGGTTGAACGGTGTATCAGGGCCGGGCGCGGACGCCTCGATGCCGCCCACCGCGATCCATCGGTTGGTCGAGGCGGCGCGCGCCGGCGATCCGGCCGTGATTGCGCGCCTGCCGTCCGGCTGGGCGATGTTCGGCCGGCAGCAGTTCCTGCGTGGCTATGCGCTGCTGCTGCCGGATCCGGTGGTGCCGCATCTGAATGCACTGCCGGCCGCGCAGCGTGCCTGCTTTCTGGACGACATGGTGCGGCTCGGCGATGCCCTGCTGGCCGCCACCGGTGCGCTGCGCATCAACTACGCCATGTTCGGCAACCTCGAGCCCGCCCTGCATGCGCACCTGGTGCCGCGCTATGCCGACGAGCCAGAGGCATTGCGTGGTGCACATCCGTGGGCGTACGACTGGGGCGCGGCGCCGGCTTTCGATGCCGCCGCGCTCGCGCCGCTGGCGGCGCAGCTGCGTGCGCGGCTGGGTGTGGCGGCGGACGGTCGGCTCGAATTCGCCTAAGACCGGTCAGACGTCAAAGGACGCCCGTGAGATCGACCGCATCATCCTTGCGGGCGTTCGTGCAGAGTAGCGGAGGCCGGGCGGTGGTCGACGCAGCCTGCCGAGCAGCGAACGGCATTCAACGACGAGATCGCCGCCGCGCTCGGTCGCGCCGAACGTGACGGCGGAGCTTTTGCGCCGCGGCTATACGGAAGCCGAGATCGTGAAGATCTGGGGCGGGAACTTCCTGCGTGTGCTGAGTGCGGTCGAGGCTGCGCGACGTTGCTAGTGGCTCCACCGCTGACAGGCACTGCCCGACGGTCTTCGGGCGCACGCCTCACCCCGGGACGGGCCAGGGTTGGCCCGACAGGACGACGGGGCGCACTCGTCGCAGCTCACTACAGGTACCATGCGGGCAAGTACCCAGCCGGAAGGAGTCATGGACGAGTTGATCCATCTCGCGGCTTTCGCAGCCGCCGCGTTGCCGCGACAGGAGTTCAAGGTCGCGCTGGCGCTTGCCGCTGCGCACGGCCTGTCGCAGATCGAGCGCGGGCCGATTACGCACATGGGCGAGCGTCCGCAATGAAGCCGGCCGATCCACGCCAGCTCGGTCTGGAAGGACTCGATGCCGCGCCCGAGTCGCTGGAGGCTGCAGCAGCGCAACTCGAGGCTTCGCCGGACTATCGCGTGCTGCGGCGCTTCGTGCCGCACGATGTCTATGCCGTTCCCGATCCGGGCGCCGAAGTGGCGCGGGCCCTGGTCATCGACACCGAGACCACCGGCACCGATCCGGCCACCGACGCGGTGATCGAGCTTGCGGTGCTCGCATTCGAATACGACGTCGCCAGCGGCCGCCTGCTGCGCATTGTCGATGTCTATGACGGGCTCGAGGACCCGGACCGGCCGATCCCGCCGTCGGCGACCGCGATCCACGGCATCACCGATGCCATGGTCGCCGGCCAGCGTCTCGACGAGGCGCGGGTCACCGCGATGCTCGAGGGCGTGCAATGGGTGATCGCCCACAATGCCGGCTTCGACCGGCCGCTGCTCGAGCGGCGCATGCCGGTCTTCGAGACCTTGCGCTGGGCCTGCTCGGTCGTGGACGTGCCCTGGGAGACCGAGGGCTATTCCGGCGCGAAGCTGCAGTACCTGGCGATCCAGCAAGGCTTCTTCTTCGAGGGGCATCGCAGCGAGATCGACTGCCGTGCCTTGCTCGAGGTGCTGTCGCGGCCGCTGCCGAAAAGCGGCGGTACCGGGCTGGCGCTGCTGCTGCAGCGTGCCGCGGAGTCGCGGCTGCGGCTCTGGGCGATCAACTCGCCGTTCGAGACCAAGGACGTGCTGCGCGCGCGGGGCTATCGCTGGGACCCGGCCAAGCGCTGCTGGCACATCCTTGTGGCCGGCCGCGACGCGGCGGTCGAGGAGGCGGCCTGGCTCAAGGCCGAGGTCTACGGCGGCCGTGGCGTCGAGATCGACGTCGAGGTGATCGACGCGACCGTGCGCTTTTCGCCGCGTCCCGGCACGCGCCGCAAGCGCATGCTCTGACCGGGTGCTTTCCCCATGAGTACCTCCACGCGGTCCGAACTGCGGGCCTATGCCATGCTCGCCCTGGTGATGTTGTTCTGGTCGGGCAACGCCATCGTCGGCCGCGCGGTGCGCGACGACATCCCACCGATCACGCTGGCGTTCGTGCGCTGGCTGGGGGCGTTTCTGGTCGTCGTCGGGCCGGCGGCGCACCATCTCGTGGCCGACTGGTCCACGCTGCTGCGCCACTGGAAGGCCACGCTGTTCCTCGGGCTCACCGGCGTCGCTTCGTTCAACACGCTGTTCTACATCGGGCTCATCGATACGACCGCGACCAATGCCTTGCTGTTGCAGGCCGCAACCCCGGCGCTGGTGCTGATGCTGGATGCGGCCGTGTTCGGCATCCACGCCGCTGCGGCGCAGATCGTGGGTGTGCTGCTGTCGATCCTCGGTGTCGGCTTCGTCCTGTTCCCCGATCTCGGCGCCTTGCTTGGCCTGCACTTCGGGCGTGGCGACGTCTTCATACTCACCGCGGTCGTCGTCTGGGCGGTCTACACCAGCTTCCTGCGGCGACGCCCGCCGGTGCATCCGCTGAGCTTCCTGACGGCGACCTTTGCGACCGCCGTCGTCGTGCTGCTGCCGCTTGCGGCGCTGGAGTGGCGGGAGGCCGCCGCCATCGACTGGCACCGACCGCAGATCCTGGGTGCGTTCCTCTACGTGGCGGTGCTGCCGTCGGTTGCGGCGTATTTCCTGTTCAACGCCGCGGTGGCTGCGGTCGGCGCGGCCAAGGCGGGCCAGTCGATCACGCTGATGCCGGTGTTCGGGGCATTGCTGGCGGCGCTGCTGCTGGGCGAACCGCTGTTGCCGAGCCATTTCGTCGGGATGGCGCTGATCCTGGCCGGTATCGGCGTCAGCATCCTGCTCGGCCGTCGCTGACTCTGCCGCGCGCGGCTATTCGCGCCGGTTCCAGGAAACGACCTGCTACCGCCGGCATCGGCTTCGCGGACCCAGCGGGTCAGCATGTTCGGATTAACCCCGACCTCCAGTGCAATCTTGCGACAGCTGGACTGAGTCCGACGAACCAGATCGACGAGCTCGCGCTTGTACTCGGGGCTGTAATGCTTGCGCTTCGACATAGACACTCCTTTGGCTCAGTATGAGCCTTAGCGAAAGTGTCCGTAGAATCAGGGTAGAACCCGTGCGCTCTCACCGCGCGACCAGGCCGCCCTCAAAGCCCTGATCCCGCAGCTGCTCGGCTGACTGCGCCACGCCGCCCGTTGGGACACAATGGGCCACAACGCTAAGCCGCAGGCTATCCTGCATCGCTCAAAGAACAGCGCTGGTCGCCAACGCTCGCGATGCTCAAGGCACCGCCATCGCGATGATCTCTGCCCGCGATAGCCGCTCGCGTGGCGCTTTCCGCACTTGACTCTGCAGCGCCGCCTCATCGCCTTTGGCAGCCGAGCGAATGTCGTACCTGATCGGGAAGACCTCGTCGACGGCTAGCCCGAGGAACTGCGAGAGCGCCTCCGGCCCAGCTTCAGCGACATCAAAGTCGTGATACCGCGCCAGAGTGAACCATCGGCCATTGCGCTCTACCGACAGGGTCAGAAAGTGCTCCGTCATCCACGGGTTCTTCGGATCGACGTTGCCGATCAGCGCCCAGATACGCTCACCATTAGCCAGCGTGGCCTGTGTCCCAACGACCTTCCCCGTCAGGCTCGCAACGGGTGTTCGCTTCACCGGCCGAACGTAAGTTTCATCAGCGCCTTCGCGGCTCGTGTACTGCCAGACAGGGAACGCCTGCAGGTCGGCGACCGTTAGCGAGTCAACTGGCTTCACGTTCTCAATCATGGCCCGGGGAATCCATTGCGAATCATCGAGTCGTAGAGCTGCGTGCCGTTCTTGGCGTCGAACGCCTTCGTGTAGTCGGCGAGATCGCGTTGCATCTGCTGACGAGCCGCTGGGCCCAAATTGTCGTAGTAGGCCGTGCCTCGCTGCCGCGGAAGAATCTTGTCCAGCCCACTGTGGAACGCATCGTGCACCGACTTCGGCAGTCGCTGCAGATCCTGAACCTTAGGACCTCCGAGATACTTCGGCCATGCGTGGTGGGCGTGGGTTATTCCCCTTGCGGCAACTAATCTTCAGCTTGCCCTCGCCTCCGAATCCATGGGTCCTTTTGGCTCGCGCGCTCTGCCTCCCAGTCGTCCGGAAGGTTGATTATCTCTCGCAGGGTTACGTCGCGCTCCATCAGGTGATTCAGTCCGACGACATTGGGAACCTCTCCCACTTCGTGATCTCCCCCGCAGAGGCACTGCCAATCGCCACCGGCGCGGGATACGAGCAACACCGGACGGGTGTTGTTGAATACGTGCGAACACACGTAGGCCGCGACCTCGGCCATCATGGCCCACCCCATTCGTCGGGTGTCTGCGCTCCCTTCGATCTGTTGCATGTGCGGCATGACGGCGTCAGGTTCTCCGGCGACGATGGACCGCCTCGCGAGTAAGGCGTCGTGTGGTCAGCCTCGTACGAGTTTGGACGTCCCGGCCTCGGATCAAGCTTCGAACCACAGTACTGGCATCTCGGTACGCCCGCCGCGTCTTTGGCCTTCTCAAGGCCGGCTGCGCGATCGACGGTAGAGAATGTCCGTTTCCCAGCTACTGCAGCCTTTTCAACGCCAGCTACGGGCCTTGCGGCACTACCCAGCACATCCCCCGCGGCTTTCCCCGCAATCTTGGCGAGCTTCCTGTTCGGCAGGATGCCGAAGACTGCAACAACCTTGTCCGCGGTGCTCGCATTCGGGTCCGTGGCCACCAGAAACGCTTCATAAGTGCCGATCAGCTGCCCCGCCACCGGCACGAAGCTCAGAACGCAGGTGGGCGATCCCAGGCATTCGCTCACTATGCCGGCGGCGGCAGCCATTGGATCAAACCGCTCGGGCGATAATCCCGACCCCGATCCCTCCGATTGGTTCATGCCATCCTGCAGCCCCAGCCCTACCGGAGCGGGGACCCCTCCGGGCGTCGGCGACGAGGAGCGTCTGGCGCCTCCCGCCTCGCTGACATCCGGCCGACCGCCACTCATCCCGCCGCCGCTGCCTCCAAAGTAGGCACCGTGTAGGGACAATGATGGATTCGACGGTGGGCGCCGCCCCGTAATGACTACCTCAGGCAGCGGCGCGTCGCGCTTGGTGCCTTCTGCGCCGTAGCCTGCTGGATCCCATCGCGACAACGGGTTGTTCTGGACGTACGAATACCGGTTCCACCCCTGTGTATCGAGCACCCCGTCGATATACGGATCACCCGACAGGAACCGACCGAGATCCGGGTCGTGCACTCGACCGTTCATGTGCACCAGCCCCAGGTTGTCGAGCATCGTGTGGCCGGTGAACCCGCGCCGGGTCGAGTTCGCGATCTTCTCTTCGTCCCCGCCCGGGCCCGAGGTCGGGGCTCCCGTCCAGGCACTGCCGCGCCGCTTACCGAACGCCGTGAACGACTCGCGCACCACGACCGCCCCATAGTCGTCGGTGATCGCCTCGGTGCTCCCCAGGTGATCGGTCAGCGGGTAGATCGTGTTGTTCGCGCCGTTGCTGCCCCGGGTATAGACCGCCACCGTGCGACCGTCGGCCTTGATCGGGTGCCGCCAGGCCGTGATCCCGCTCGTGCTGTTACTGACGATCTCGAGCAGCCCGCCTATGTAGTAGGTCGTCTCCGTGCCGTTCGAGTAGGTCGCGGTCTGCCGCCAGTACTGGTCATCTGCCGTATAGTTGAACGTGCTGGTGTAGGTCCCGTAGCTGATCGAGAGCGGCTTGTTCGAGGCGTACCAGGTGATCGTCGCGCCGTTCTTGGTCAGCAGATTGCCGTTGGCGTCGTAGGTGTACGAGTTCCCCCCCGCCGCCGTGACCGCGTGCAGCTTCGAGCTGCCGTAGGTGTAGCTGCCGACGTCGCTCTTGTAGGTGATATTGCCGGTGGCGTCGTACGACAGGTCGAGGTTGGTGCTGCCGTTGAGCTGGCTGTAATCGAGGCGGTGCAGGTGGTCGTAGTAGAACGTCTCGGTCAGGGACTGGTTCAGGTCCTGGCGTGAGGTGAGATTGCCGACCTTGTCCCAGGCGTAGGCCAGGTTCTGGATACTGGCTCCGTTGCCCGGGCCAGTGCGGATCCAGTCCGGCAAGCCGTGGACGGCGTCGAACTGCCGGGTGGTCAGCAGCGCGTTGCCATGCAGCTCCTCGGTGACATTCAGCCGGGCATCGAGTTCTCTGGCCTCCCAGATCAGCGACCCGGCCGTGAACTCGCGGATCCGCCACAGATCCAGCCCCTTGTAGTCGTATTGAAGCTTGAGGCGGACCCCTCCGGTCGAGGTCGGATAGGTCACCGTCTCGAGCTGCCCGAAGGCGTTGTAGGCCCGATCAATCTGCCATGTGGTCCCGGGCACGTTGTAGTACGTGACGGAGGGACGGCCCAGGCTGTCGAAGGTCTGTTGCTCCCAGTACGTCGCCACCCCCGGGCCCGAGATCTCTGCCCGGATCAGCTGGCCGACGTTCTTGTTCGCGGCACTGGCGCCGTAGACCCAGCTGCGGATCAGGCTGCCGCCGCTGACCGGCTCGATCTGCCCGATCTTTCGGCCCACGTCGTCGTAGTCGAAGACGAGGGTTTGGCCCTTGGCATCGGTCTGCTCGATGATCTCGCCCAAGGCGTTGGGCAGGTAGCTCCAGGCGCCCATGTCGATATCGGTCGAGTCGGTGCGGAAGCCCCGGACGTTGTAGATCGCGCTTTGCAGCACGTTGCTGGCCGAGTCCATGACTCGCACGGGGTTTTCGAAGGCGTCGTAGTCGAACGCTTGGTAGTAGCCATTGTGGTCGATCGAGCGGGCGGTCTGGCCGGCAGCATTGGCGTAGATCGAGCTCTCCTTGCCTTCGGCATCGACGGTGCGGGTGCGTAGCCCCTCGTAGGCCGTCGTGGTTACCTGCAACGTGGCGTTGCTGGCGCTGATCGGGCGGGAGATCTGGGTCGGTCGGTTCAGCAGATCATGGGTGATCGTCGTGTAGGTCGGCGAACCGGTATGGAAATAGGGCATGGACTCGGTGTACATCCGTCCACGCGCATCGAACCCTCGCACGATCACCGTATAAGCGTTGGGGATAGTGACCCAGCGGTATTCGTAGATCGCTCGATCTTCGTGATCGAAGAACGTCTGGTTCTGCGCGAGCGCTCCGGGGCTGCCCTGCACCGTATCGGTGCGATAGAGGTGAACCCTTGGGTCGCAGACCCCGGTGGCGCACTTGATCCAGATGCTCTCCGTATAGGTGCCATCCGGTCGGGTCTCGCGGGTCTGACGGCCGAAATTGTCGTAAAGGTATGAGACGACCAGACCATTGGGATTGGTCTGGCTGGTGGGTACACCGAGGGCGAGATCCCAGGCTTGGGTGGCTTGCTCCCCCTCGGCGTTGGTCACGCTGTGCGGGTACTGGCCTGTGGACCCCCAGGTGGTGGTGCTCTGGCGTGCCGGCATGCCGGCGCCGGTGACCGTTTCACGCCAGAGATTGCCGAAGCCGTCGTACTCGAGCCCAGTGGTGACCTTCATGGTCGAGCTGGAGGGTTCGACTTGAGTTTCTGTCGGGCGGCACTTGGCGCCATCCCAGGATGCGCTGGCCGTACGGGTGATCGAGGTGCCGCTGTAACCGGTGTGGCTCTGGATCTGCTGCGTCGTCTGCGTGCGGCCGATGCACCAGTTCGTCCAGTCGTTATAAAGCGTCGGGATCAGCGTCTGGCGGGTCCAGGTCCGACCGGCATTGACACCGTTGGCGGTAGACGGCTCGGTGATCGTTGTCGTCACTGAGAGCTCGGTCCCGCTGGAGGAGTCGACGACCCGACTGTGGTCCGTCGTGCGCAGCAGGGCGCCATCGAAGGTGCCGCCGACCTCCCAGGCATGTTGATACTCGGAAAAAATGTAGGGCGCGTAGCGCTTCTCGTAGCTGCTCCCGAGCTCATGATGCGTATAGGACTTGGCATCGCGCACAAAGAGCTGCGAAGAACTCGGCTGATAGAGATCGTGCCAATATGGAATCCGGGTATACGGGAAGAAGCGCAGGAAGTACCGATAGTCCCGGATGCCGGAGCGGCTGTCGAAGGGGCGGATATAGAAGAAAGACTGGAAGCCGCGGCCCTGGCGGTTGAGCCAGGCGCCGGAGTACCAGTACGTCATGGTGTAGTGGCCGAGGACGCCGTCCGGCGCCGTGTACTGGTTCACGACGTACAATGGACCCTGGTAATCCTGGTACGGAAAAGTTGCGTCGCTGCGCTTGTCGTAATGGCCCTGCGCCAGCGTCACGTACTGGAAGCTGACCGTGTTCCCATACCCATCGGTGGCGGAGGCCAGCAGGTCCGGATACTGCCCCGCATGCAGCGCGGAATAGATCACATTGGACCCCTGGCCCATGACCAGATCGTCGAGCCCGTCGCCGTTAAAATCCGGCACACCACTCACCCAGCCCGTTATTGCGCTCACCGGCGCGGACGTGAGTTGCGGATTGTCGAATCCACTGCCATTCGCTCGGAACAGCATCCACTTGTCGGACCAGGTGCCGGTGGTGCCGCGCGCCAGGATGTCTTTCAGCCCGTCGTGATCCCAATCGATGAGAGTGAAGTAAGTCGATTGCGTACCTGCCCACGGTGGCCCATAGGCTGCCGCCGTAAGCCCAGCGCCTGTGCTGTAACGATAGCGAAAGTTCGTATTCTTGACGTAGATGATATCCGTGTAGCCGTCACTGTTGAGATCGGTGAATCTGTACGAGAGGACGGAGGTCAGGCCGTCACTGACATCGACATGATAGGAGCCGGCGCCTCCGCCGAGGATGATTTGATCCCAGATGTTGTACCCGCCTTCCGGATCACCCTCGACGAAGCGCACCACCATGTCGCCGATGCCGTCGCCGTTGAAATCGGGTGCCTGTCCCGGCGGACCGAAATTGGCCTGGGTGATCTGCGTCCAGCCGTTCGGTGCAATGAGATACGAGGAGGTGGACTCGAACGTCCCGCTCCAGACGCGCAGGCGATACGACAGCGCATGACCGGAAGCCGTGTTCTCGATATAGACCAGGTCTTCGAGACCATCGCCATTGATATCCGTCACGCCCGACAGCGCCTCGCCACCCAACGCCGCTGGCGTGCCGGTGCTCACGGGTGTCGCGAAACCGCTGGAGGTTCCCAGCGCGACGTACCAGGTGCCGCTGATCGGGATCAGCAGGTCCCGCAGCCCATCGGCGTTATAGTCGATGGAGATCGTGTCGCCCCATGCGGCCGCGCTTATGCCGGTATCGACATCGGTGCCCAGCCCCGATGCGCCGCCGAACTGCACGCGCCAGGTGGCCGCTGACGAAGACGAGCCTCCTGCATACACCAGGTCCGTCCGTCCGTCGCCGTTTACTTCCATCAGCATGCGTCGTGCCACGAATGTGGTGAGCGTCGACGTGCTCGCCGCGGCAATGCCGACGGCGCCGGTCTGATAGCTGAAGCTCGTCGCCGGCAAACAATCGCTGCCACTGGGCCCACCGCATTCGGTGACTGAAAGCAGTCGGCTGTTTGCCGCTGTCGACAAATTCGGGTCGTAGTTGAGCTGGTATCGCCGCGTCAGCGTGCCCGCACTGTTCACATCGATGTGGGTCAGGCGATTGACCTCTTTTACGGGTCCGCCGACGAAATAGCCTCCCGTATATACGCCGGCCTGCTGCGCCACGTAGTGAAAGCTCATTACGTACTGCGAAGTGTAGATGCCGGCAGTGGGATTGGTCGTCCAGTTGATCTGCGCGATCCGGTAGCCACCGTTGACGGCGTCTTCGAAATACGTGTAGGTGATCCGGTTGCCGGCACGATCACGCAGCAGGTTGATGCCCCAGGAGCGTACAGTGCCACTGGTGCTGGCGAGCGACTCGATACGCGAGTCGGTCGTGTTGCCGTATTCCGCGATCGTGCCGTCCTTACGCTCGACGACGAAGTACGCCGGACCATTGCCTGCCGTACCATACGAATGGATTCGCGCGTAGGTCTCGATCTCGGTGCGATATTCCGTGCCATGGGCACCGTAGGCGCCACTGTTGGCCAGCTTCAGTTGCTGGCCATCCAGGCAGAAGCGATCCGCGGTGTCGAGGCGCACCTCGCGCGCCATGCCATCCTGCGCATAGGTCTTGGGGCAGCGCGTGATCGCCGACAAGCCGCTGATCGACCAGCCCTGGCCGTTCATCGTTCCGATCGTGCGATGGCCATACCGAAGCGCCATCTGAGGCGTCAGGCCGTTTGCGCCCCGCGGTGCGAACAGGGGGATCGTGTACGTCGCTTCTCCGCTCGACGATACGCCGAAGTTGGTAGGTGTGCGGCCCACAGCAGCCCAGGCGTTCGACATCAACAGGCTAGCCAGAACCAGCAGCAATCCGCCACTCCTCGGCATCACGTTCCGGGCGTTCAAGGCTGCGACTCCCCGGTCGTCTCGATATGAGGATTCGGATCCGCCACGCGTGGAGCAGGCGGCACATCGATACCGCAACCCTGCATGCAGAGCCGATACTTCTCATGGGCCGCGCGTCGGCAGCCTCGAGGAATTCTCTGGGCAGCCGTGCCGTCAGCGTTCTCGGCGGGGCTGCCGATGCAGTCCTGCATGTCATCGCTGATGCTGTATTCACAACCCGTCTCGCAGGACTCAGGTATGACATCCCCGGCGCGACTGCGGATCGCCCGCAAGTCGAATGCGTTGGGAACCTCCTTGATTTCGATCACGGGCAAGGCTGGGCTCGGGGGCGGGTTGGGCAAGCGGGGCGGCCCCGGTGGCGGCGTGTAGGTGCGTGCCGGCGGCGGTGCGGGGGCAGTGGCCCGCGGGAGCGGCGGCGGTGGGAGCCTCACCGCAGACGTAGGTGCTTCTTTGGTATCGATGGATGTCTTCGTCGGTGGCGACGATGGCGTAGCAGAGGATGGCGGCGTTTGCGCTAGCGCCGAAGTCGTCCAGCCTAAGACTGCCGAAGCGAGCGCTGCTTGCAGGAATCTGTAGCGGCCCGTCGACCCCAAACCTTGACGGCGCCCCAGACCGGCATTTTCTCTTCTAGGCATGATTGAGTCTCCCTGCAGATCGAATCCGCGCCGGCGGTGCGCCAACCACCCGGATCACTCACACGGGCGAGTTGCAAGTTAGCTCTAACTATGTGATTTTATTGTAGAAACGTCAATGCGCGGTCTGGCGCCGCGCTGCTTCTGCGTTACTGCCTAACCCAGACTTGCCGCGGCAAAAATCGGCGGAGCTTGCGGAATCCGCGCTAAAGCAGCGCACGCAACGGCAGCAGCTGCCAGAAGCGCAGCTTCATGCGCTTGAGCCAGCCGGCGGCGGTGTCCGGATCGTCCGTGGCCGGGTTCCAGCTGTTGCCCGACAGCATGTCCGTCTCGATCGCCGTCGCCACCCGCGTGGCCTGCACGGGCTCGTGGATGATTACGCCGACCTAGGTGTTCAGGTTTTCCGAACGCGGGTCGAGATTGTAGGTACCGATGTAGACGCGCTCGCGGTCCACCACCATGGACTTCGCATGCAGGGTGAACACCGGTGTGCGCTCTCGCAGCGCGGCGTAGCGGTCCATGATCCGCTGCTCCACCTCCGGATGCGGACGGTATTCGCGCAGATCCAGGCCCATGGCGAGTAATCGCCGGCGCCGGCTGCGATTGCCGCTGAAGGCCTGCAGATTGTCGGTCGAAGCCAGCGAGTTGGTGCTGATGCGCACCCGCACGCCGCGCGCAACGGTGGTGCGGAACAGCTCCAGCGCCGGATCGGAGAACACCAGATAGGGCGACTGGATCAGTACCTCGTGCCGGGCTGATTCGAACAGGCGCTTCAGCGCCGCAGTGCTCAAGCCACCGCCAGCGAGGCGGCACGGCCGTCGTTCTTGCCGGGTGGGTCGCTGATGAATTCCACCTGGCCCCAGGTCAGTGTCTGGGCAAGTTGCGGGAAGGTCGACGGGATGGCTTCGATGTCGCTGCGGTCGAAGTCCCGGACGGACGCAGCGGCCGGTGTGGTGGCGATCGCGGGTGTGAACGCCAACGAGAGCAGCAGCAGGCAGCTCAGAGCGCGCAACACGGTGCGAGTCACAGCAGCGGAGCGATGTCTTCCTCGAGGCTTTCCGGTCGATCATTCGGCGCGTAGCGTCGGACGACCTTGCCGTCGCGATCGATCAGGAACTTGGTGAAGTTCCATTTGATCGCCTCGGTGCCGAGTACGCCCTTGGCCTGCGACTTCAGGTAATGCCACAGCGGATGGGCACCGCTGCCGTTGACTTCGATCTTGGCGAACAGCGGGAAGCTGACGTCGTAGTTCAGCCGGCAGAAGTCGCGGATCTCGGCTTCGTTGCCCGGTTCCTGGTGCCCGAACTGGTCGCAGGGAAAGCCGAGTACGGCAAAGCCGCGGTCCTGCAGCTTGCGGTGCAGGGCTTCGAGACCGGCGTATTGCGGTGTGAAGCCGCACTTGCTCGCGACATTGACGATCAGCAGGACCTTGCCGGCGAACCCGCTCAGCGAGCGCTCCTGGCCGTCGATCGTGCGGGCGCTGAAGCCGTGGACGTCGTCGGGCATGGGGTCATTCTCCGCCGTGGTGGTTGCTCCGTTCGCGGTCGGCTGGGCGTCAGGACTTGCCGCCCGCCGCATCGTCGAGCTGAAGGCGCAGGCGCTGCACCAGCTCGGGCAGGGAGTCGATCGGCGCCGAGCAGCTGTGGCCTTCGCACAGATAGGCGACTGCCGCGACGCCGCGGGTCGTGGGCGCCGGTTTGGCCGCGAGCGCGGCGGGCAGGCCGGTGGCGTCGGAGGGAATCGCCAGCAGCAGGCGTCGCGGTGCATACAGCCGGTCGATCTGTTCATGCCAGTGCGCGATCGCCGCGGGTTCACCGCGCAGGATCACCGTCTGCGGCGGATGCAGGTATTCCTCGAGCGCCGTGAGCAGGGTGGTGTGGGCGTGCGGCCATTTCTGCAGCGCCGGCCAGGCGGCTTGCAGGCCGTGCTCGGCGGCTGCGAGCCAGCGGGGCTCGCCGAGCAGATAGCCGAGCCGCTGCAGGACGCTGGCGACGACGCCGTTGCCGGACGGGGTCGCTTCGTCACTGAACCCCTTGGAGCGGTGGAACAGCGTTTCGTGATCGTCGGCGGTGAAAAAGAAGCCACCGCCCTCCCGGTCTTCGAAATGTGCGAGTAGCACTTCGAGCAGCTCGCGCGCGAACTCGAGTTCGCCATCACGCCAGCGTGCCTGGGCGAGTTCGAGCACGGCGTCGGCGAGGAACGCGTAGTCGTCGAGATAGGCGGGCAGCTGCGCGCGTCCGTCGCGGGCGGTGGCGAGCAGCCGGCCGTCGCGCCAGAGCTGGGTGCGCACGAAATCGAGTGCACGTGTCGCGGCGGCGGCGAGGTCCGGGCGGCGCAGGGCGCGCGCGGCGCGCGCCAGTCCGCGGATCGCCAGCGCGTTCCAGCCGGTCAGCGCCTTGTCGTCGCGGGCCGGCCAGACGCGGCGATTGCGTCGCTGCAGCAAGGTGGTGCGTGCGGTGTCGAGGCGTTGCGTCGCCTCTTCGGGGCCAATTCCGGCTTCTGCCGCGATCTCCTCGAGCGGTCGGAAGACGTGCAGATGCCAGCTGCGATCCTCGAAGTTGGGTTCGCGGTCGAGACCGTAGCGCGTCGCGAACAGCGCATGCTGGTCCGGCGGCAGCGCGGCGCGCACTTCCTCGCGCGTCCAGACGTAGAAGCGCCCCTCGTGGCCTTCCGAGTCGGCATCGAAACTCGAGGCGAAGCCGCCCTCGGGCAGCTGCAGGTCGCGGATCATCCAGTCGGCGGTTTCGCCGGCGATCCGCGTGAACAAGGTCTCGCCGGTGGCGACGGCGGCCTGGGCGTACGCAGCCAGCAGCGTGCCGTTGTCGTACAGCATCTTCTCGAAATGCGGGATCATCCACTGGGCGTCGACCGAATACCGGCAGAATCCGCCGCCGAGCTGGTCGTAGAGCCCGCCCTCGGCCATGCGCGTCAGCGTCAAGGCCGCCATGTAGAGCGCCTGTAGATCGGGCTCGGTGTCGCCGGCGGTGGCATGCCAGTCGCGCAGCAACCGTTCGAGCGTGCTCGCAGAGGGGAATTTGGGCGCGTCGCCGAAGCCGCCGAGGTGGCGATCGAAGCTCGCCTCGAGCTGGCGGCGTGCCTGGCGCAGCGGCAGGTCGTCGAGCGCCAGGCCGCGGTCGGCCGGCGGCGGCGCGATGTCGTTGAACGCCTGCACCAGCGCGGCGTTCTGCGCGCGGATGTCGGCGCCTTGCTCGCGGTAGTAGCGCGCCACCCGCTGCAGCAGTTCGCCGAAAGCCGGCATGCCGTAGCGCGGCTCTTTCGGAAAATAGGTGCCGCCGAAGAACGGCGTCTGGTCGTCGGGCGTCAGGAACATGGTCAGCGGCCAGCCGCCGCTGCGCTGGGTCAGCAACTGGTGGGCGAGCTGCTGGATCCGGTCGAGGTCGGGCCGTTCCTCGCGATCGACCTTGATGTTGACGAAGAGCGCATTCATCAGTGCCGCAGTGGCTTGGTCCTCGAAGGACTCATGCGCCATCACATGGCACCAATGGCAGGCGGAATAGCCGATCGACAGCAGGATCGGCTTGCGCTCGGCACGCGCTTTGGCCAGCGCCTCCGGGCCCCAGGGATACCAGTCCACCGGGTTGGTGGCGTGTTGCAGGAGATAGGGGCTGGTTTCGCCCGCGAGCCGGTTCGGCACTGACACTGGCCTCGCTGTCGTTCGAGTAGAATGCGCCCCGCACTATAGCCGATTCCCCGGTGGTCCCTTGTCCGTGCCTGCAACCTCGCTGCCGGTCCTGAAGCTCAAGCGCGGCGAAGAGCAGCGGCTGCGCGCCGGCCATCTCTGGGTGTTCAGCAACGAAGTGGACACGGCCGCGACGCCGCTGACCGGCTTCGAGCCCGGCGCCCTGGTGCAGGTGGTCGATGCCCGTGGCCAGTTCGTCGGCCATGCCTACGTGAATCCGGCCACCCTGATCGCCGCCCGTATCCTCTCGCGCTCGCAGGCGCGGCCGGTCGATGCGCAACTGCTGGTGCAGCGGCTGCGGCAGGCGCGCGAGCTGCGCGAGCGGCTTTATCCCGGCCCCTACTGGCGCTGGGTCTACGGCGAGTCCGACGGTCTGCCGGGACTGGTGCTCGACCGTTTCGGCGATGTCGTCGTCGGCCAAGTTGCGACCCTCGGCATGGAACGTCTGAAGCCGCTGGTCGAGCAGGCCGTGCGCCGTGTGCTCGATCCGCCGGTGTTCGTCTGGAAGAACGATTCGGGCGCACGGGCGCTCGAAAGGCTGGCGCCGGCCTTCGAGGCCTGCTGGGGCGAGGCGCCGACCGAGATCGAAGTGGTCGAGACGCTCGCCGACGGCCGGGCGCTGCACTACACGGCAGCGCTGGCGGCGGGGCAGAAGACCGGCTGGTTCTACGATCAGGCCGCCAACCGGGCCGCATTGCCGCGTTTCCTGTCGCCGGGTGCGCGCGTGCTCGATGTCTGCAGCTATGCCGGCGCCTGGGCCGTCACCGCGCTGGCGGCGGGGGCTGCCACGGCGACCTGTGTGGATGCCTCCGAGCCGGCGATCGAGCGTGCGGCCGCCAATGCCCGCCGCAATGGTTTCGAAGTCGCGCTGCGTCGCGGCGATGCCTTCGAGGTGCTCGCCGCATTGCTTGCCGAGGGGGCGCGTTTCGACGCAGTGGTGGTCGATCCGCCGGCTTTCATCAAGCGGCGCAAGGAGTTTCCGCAAGGCCTCGCGGCCTATCGCAAGCTCAATCAGCTCGCGCTGCGACTGCTCGATCGCGACGGCCTGCTGGTCTCCTGCTCGTGCTCCTGGCATCTCGGCGCCGACGATCTGCTCGGCGCGATCCAGGCCGCGGCCCGCCACACCGATCGCTTCGTGCAGCTGCTGCAGGCGGGTGGGCAATCGCCCGATCACCCGGTGCACCCGGCCATACCCGAGACGCGCTACCTGAAGGCCTTCTTCTGCCGGGTCAGCCGCGAGTGACCGGCGCGCTGCGGCTCGACCGTTTAGAATGACCCGATGATCCAGTATCCCGGCTTCGATCCCATCGCGATCGCCATCGGACCCGTCAAGGTTCATTGGTACGGCGTCATGTACCTCGTGGGCTTTGCCACGGCCTGGTGGCTGGCTCGCTACCGTGCTGCGAGGCCCGGCTCCAGCTGGAAGCCGGTCGATGTCGACGACTTCATCTTTTTCGGCATGCTCGGCGTGATCCTCGGCGGTCGTCTCGGCTACGTGCTGTTCTACGGCATGAAGTACTGGATGGAGGACGGGCTCTATCCGCTGAAGATCTGGGATGGCGGCATGTCGTTCCACGGCGGCCTGCTCGGCGTCGGAGTCGCGACGGCAATCTTCGCGCTGCGGCGCGGACGGCATATCGCCGACGTGTTCGACTTCGCCGCGCCGGTGACCGGCCTCGGGTTGCTGGCCGGGCGGGTTGGCAATTTCATCAACGGCGAACTCTGGGGCAAGCCGACCGAGGTCCCCTGGGGTTTCAGGGTCGACGGCGAGGTACGGCACGCGACCCAGCTCTACGAGGGTGCGCTCGAAGGTCTGGTGCTGTTCGCGGTGCTGTGGTGGTTCACCTCGCGACCGCGGCCGCGATTCGCGCCCATCGGGCTGTTCCTGGCGCTTTATGGCGCCGCGCGGGTCGTGGTCGAGTTCTGGCGCATTCCGGATGCGCACATCGGCTATCTCGCCGGCGGCTGGCTGACCATGGGCATGGTGCTGAGCCTGCCGATGGTGCTCGCCGGCCTCGCGATGCTGGCGATCGCCTACCGGCGCAACGAGCCTTCTGGCAATTGTCTGCCCGCCGGAGCGGTCGCTGCCGGCAGGGCGCGGGCAGGCTCGAGGTGAAGGCCTATCTCGAACTGCTGCGCCAGGTGCGCCACCAGGGGGTGCGCAAGGCCGATCGCACCGGCACGGGTACGCTGGCGCTGTTCGGCCACCAGCTGCGTTTCCCGCTGGCGGACGGTTTCCCGTTGGTCACGACCAAGAAGATCCATCTCAAGTCGGTGGTCTACGAGCTGCTCTGGTTCCTGCGCGGCGACACCAACACCCGCTATCTGCGCGATCACGGTGTCACGATCTGGGACGAATGGGCCGACGATGACGGCGAGCTCGGCCCGGTCTACGGCCGCCAGTGGCGGGCCTGGGGGACGCGCGATGGCCGCCAGATCGACCAGCTGGCCGAGGTCGTGCGCCAGTTGCGCGAGAATCCCGATTCGCGCCGGATCCTCGTCTCGGCCTGGAACGTCGGCGAGCTCGAGCAGATGGCGCTGATGCCCTGCCACGCGCTGTTCCAGTTTTTCGTCGCCGAGGGCCGGTTGTCCTGCCAGCTCTACCAGCGCAGCGCCGACGTGTTTCTCGGCGTGCCGTTCAACATCGCGTCCTACGCGTTGCTGACCCACATGCTGGCGCAGCAATGCGACCTGGGCGTCGGCGACTTCATCTGGACCGGCGGCGACTGTCATCTCTATCTGAATCATCTCGAGCAGGCGGATCTGCAGCTCGCCCGCTCGCCCTATCCACTGCCGGAACTCGTGATCGGTCGGCGCCCGCCGACGCTGTTCGACTACGAGTTCGAGGACTTCGAATTCCGCAACTACCAGTGCCATGGCGCGATTCGCGCGCCGGTGGCGGTCTGAAGTTCTAGCCAAGGCCAGACTTATCCCAAGACCAGATTTATCCCAAGGAGATAACCCGCAATGTCGTCGAGCGTCTCGAAGCAACCCTTGATCAAGGTCCGCAATTCCCGCATCCATGGCCGTGGCGTGTTCGCCGCCCGCAAGATCCGCAAGGGCACGCGGATCATCGAGTACCTTGGCGAGCGGATTTCGCACCAGACGGCCGACAAGCGCTACGAGGACAGCGACCCGAACGACAACCACACCTTCCTGTTCATCGTCGACAAGAAAACCGTGATCGATGCGGGTGTCGGCGGCAACGACGCGCGCTTCATCAACCACTCCTGCGACGGCAATTGCGAGTCGGTGATCGAGAAGGGCAGGGTCTGGATCGAAGCGACCCGCACCATCCAGCCGGGCGACGAACTCGGCTACGACTACGAGATCGGCCGCGAGCCGGACGATCCGGACAACGTCGACGAGATCTTCGCCTGCCGCTGCGGCTCGCCGAAATGCCGCGGCACCATGCTCTGGCCACCGGAGCGGCCGGAGTCGCGTGCCAAGAAGCCGGCCAGGAAGAAAGCGCCCCGGCGCGGCACGGCCAGCACGGCCAAGACCGCCGGCCGGGACACCCGCCGGACCACAAAGACGGCAAAGACCAGCAAGACCACGACGGCAGCAAGCCGGCGCAGCGGTCGGGGTGGTTCCTCACGTGGTGGTGGACGCCGCCGCGCCTGAATCCTTCGGTGCTGCGCCCTTCATGCCGGTGATGGATCCAGGTTCGTGACCACCGATCTGCGTCGACCGCAAGTCACGCTGGTGGTCGCGGTGGCCGACAACGGCGTGATCGGCCGCGACGGCGCGCTGCCCTGGCGCCTGCCCGAGGATCTGCGCCGCTTCAAGGCGCAGACCCTCGGCAAGCCGGTGCTGATGGGCCGTCGCACCTTCGAGTCGATCGGCCGGGCGTTGCCGGGTCGGCAGAACATCGTGCTGACCCGGCGACGCGACTATCGCGTGCCGGCCGAGGCGGGTCCGGCGACCGTGGTGCACGAGTGGGAGGCGGCGCTACGCGCGGCGGGCCCGGCGCCGGAGCTGATGGTGATCGGTGGCGCCGACATCTATGCGTTGGCGCTGCCGCAGGCGACGCGCGTGCTGCTGACGCGCGTGCATGCCAGGCCCGATGGCGACACCCGTTTGCCGCCGTTCGATTCCCGGCAGTGGCTCGAAGCCCAGGTCGAACACTACCCGCAGGATGCGCGCAATCCGCTCGACATGAGCTTCGTCGAGCTGCATCGACGCATGCCGGAAGGCTAGCGCGCCTCGCGACGGGCTCTCAAATCGGGGGCCGGGAATGTTAGTCTCGCCCCGCGCCCGGATATTCGGGCATCTGGAGGAATGATTGATGGCAGCGAAGAAGAAGGCCAAACGCGGCAAGGCGCGACGCACCGTGATGTACAGCAGCGCTGGCAAGAAGCTCTACGCCAAGCGCGATGCATCGGGCAAGTTCAAGGACATCCAGTCCTACCAGCGTGCGCACGCCGCCGATCTGAGCCGCACTTCCGCCGCCGAAGCGGCCGCCAAGGCCGCCAAGCCGAAGCGCAAGAAGGCTGCGAAAAAGGTCGCCCAGAAAACGGCCCAGAAAACGGCCCAGAAAACTGCCAAGAAGGTGGCGGTCCGGGCCAAGGCCAAGGTCGCACGCAAGACCGTCGCAAAGAAGAAAAAGTGATCCACGGCGGCCTGGCCGGTTCGCGGCCGGGCCGCCGACTGCCGGACCGCATCGACGGGATGACCCTGTTGGTGCGCGAGCCCGCAGCGTCCGCAGGCGCTCAGATCGGCGCGAGCGCTTCGAGTTGGCGGGTTACCAGCGCATCGGCCTGTGCCAGGTCGATCGGTCCCGGTGCGGTGGCCTCGCCGCCGCCGTCCAGCGCATCGAGGATGCGCTGCTGCACTTCCCCGCGGCGCAGCGCTTCGGCATACGGAATCTCCGGATGGAAGCTCACCATCGAATAGCGCGGGATGAAGCGCTGCGGGTGCCGCCGTTCCAGCTGTAGCGCGAGCTGCTTCTGGCGCAGGAAGCGCGGTTCACGGACCGTGTCGCGCATCTCGACATAGTTCTCGAGCGCCATGCGGGCGATCGCATCGGCATTCGGCTGGCGACGTCGCTGGAACTCGGCAAACGCCTGTTCCCGGTCGGCCTCGATCTCGATCAGGCGGGCCAGCTCGATGCAGTCCTCGAACGCGCAGTTCATGCCCTGGCCATGGAACGGCACGATCGCATGGGCGGCATCGCCGAGCAGGACCACCTGGCCGCCGGCCTGCCAGTGATCGCAGTAGACCGTGCCGAGCTGGCTTTGCGGATGGGCCGCGTACTGTGCGGCAGGATCGCCGAGCAGCGGCACGGCATCCGGGAACTCGCGCCGGAAGAAGGCGTCCACATCGGCCGGTGAGCGCAGTGCCGCGAAGCTCGTGGCGCCGTCGCGCGCCAGGAACAAGGTACAGGTGAAGCTCGCGTCCGGATTCGGCAGGGCGATCAGCATGTAGCCGCCGCGCGGCCAGATATGCAGCGCATGCGGTTCGAGCGCAAAGCGGCCATCGGGGCCCGGCGGGATGGTCAGCTCCTTGTAGTCGTGGGCCAGTGGCTCTTCGCGTACCTGCAGCCGGCCGGCCGCCGCCAGTGCCTGCCGCACGGCCGAGCCGGCGCCGTCGGCGGCGATGGTCGGCGTGAGCGGCAGTCCGTAGTCCTCGCCGCTGACCGTGTCGCGCAGTTGCAGCGTATCGGTGGCCGGATCGACGCCGCGGCAGGCCTGGTCGAAACGCAACTCGACATTCTCGAAGGCGTCGGCCGCTTCGAGCAGGGCGAGATTCAGGGCCGCGCGGGACACCGAATGGATGACTTCCTGCGGTCGTTGCCCGTAGCGCACCAGCGACTGCTGGCCATCGCCCTCGTGGATCATGCGGCCGCGCATTTCGATCAGCAGCGGACGGATCGTCGGCATCACGCCGGCGGTCTCCAGCGCGCGGATGCCGCGCGCGGCCAGCGCGAGGTTGATCGAGCGGCCGCGCTCGACTGCGGCCAGGCGTGGATCGGGGCGTCGTTCGAAGACACGCACCTGCCGGCCCTGCTGTGCCAGCAACAAGGCCAGCAGCGAGCCGGCGAGGCCTGCGCCGATCACGTTGATGATCGGGTCGCGACGGGTGGTGGTGCGGTCGTGCTGAGGCGAGGGCATGGGGCGGGTGTTCAGCCGGTGTGGCGCAGTGCGGTCTCGAGGCTGGCGGCGAACCGCCAGGCATCTTCGCAGCGGTTGTAGAGCGGCACGGGTGCGACTCGCAGGATATCCGGCTCGCGTAGGTCGCAGACCAGCCCGTCGGCGGCGAGGCGCTCGAACACCGCACGGGCATGTGCGCCGCCGCCGGCGAATTGCAGCGACAACTGCGCGCCGCGTTGCCGAGGAGCTTGTGGGGTCAGCACGCGCAACTGCGAACCGGCGCAGTCGCGGATCAATGCTTCGAGGAAAGCCGTCAGCTCGACCGACTTGCGCCGCAGCGCCACGATGTCGGCGGCGGCGAACAGCTCCAGCGAGGCCAGCAAGGGGGCCGTCGAGAGAATCGGCGGGTTGCTGAGCGCAAAGCCTGCGGCACCGGCTTCGGCGACGAAGCCTGGGTCCATCTGGAAGCGGGTGGCGGCGTCGTGACCCCACCAGCCCTCCAGACCGCGCTGGCGGTCGTCGCGGGTATGCCGCGGATGCACGAAGCAGCCACCGATCGCGCCCGGTCCGGCGTTCAGATACTTGTAGCAGCACCAGACCGCGAAGTCGGCCTCGTCGGCGGCCAGCGTCAGCGGCAGGTTGCCGATGGCATGTGCGTGGTCGAAGCCGGCCAGCGCACCGACGGCATGCGCGGCACGGGCGATCCGCGCGTTGTCGAAAGCCTGGCCGGTGCGGTATTGCACGCCGGGCCAGAGCACCAGCGCCAGGCGCTCGCCCTCGCGGGCGATGGCCGCCTCGATCGCCGCTTCATCGAACACGCCGCTGCGTGGGTCGGGCTCGAGCTCGACCAGTTGTGCGGCCGGCTCGAGACCGTGCCAGGCGATCTGCGAGGCGACGGCGTGCCGGTCCGAGGAAAAGGCCCCGGCCTCGATCAGGATCCGCGTACGCGCGCCATGCGGACGATAGAAGGCCGTCAGCATCAGATGCAGGTTCGCGGTCAGCGAGTTCATGGCGACCACGTCCACCGGCTGTGCGCCGGCGAGCACGGCCAGACCTTGTTTGGCGTGGTCGGCGTAGCCGACCCAGGGGCGTGTGGCGACGTGGTGGCCCATGACCCCCAGTCGTGCCCAGTCGTCGAGCTCCTGCGCAACGTACTCCCGCGCGCGCAGCGGCGCGAGCCCGAGCGAATGTCCGCAGAGATAGGTCAGGGGTCGACCGTCGGCGGCCGTGGGCAGATGGAAGCGGTCGCGATAGCTTTGCAGCGGATCGGCGGCGTCGCGTGCCCGGGCCAGGTCGAGGCTGCGTGCCAGACTGCTCATACCGTCTCCACCCGATAGAGCAGCGGCCGGCTCGGGATCGCGTCGCCGCTGATCTGCGGCAGGGTCAGTTGCAGCGCATAGGGCCCGTCCGGCAGCGAAGCCGGTATCGCCGCCAGCTCGGTGATCGTGCAATCGGGCCGTCCGGCCTCGGCCAGCCGGGTGCTGCCGGGCGGCAGGCCGAAGAACAGCCGGTGTCCGCACAGCCGCCCGCGATCGTGGCCGCGATCGATCGACGGCAGATCGACGACCAGATGTTCGATGCCGCGCGCCACCAGTTCCGTGGCCAGTTGCCGCGACAGATAAGGGGTGGTCTGCGCGGTAGTGGGTGCGGTCCCGGTCGGGCCGGTTTGCGCCGGGTCGCGATGTCCGCCGGCGCCGGTGCGCAGCACCAGTGCGCGGGGTGTGAACGACAGCGTCGCGGGCCAGGCTGCGCACAAGGCAGCCCGGGTCAGCAGCCAGTCGCCTGGCTGGGGAGCGGGGTCGCTGCTCTCGTCGCTGCTGGCGGCCGGTACGGGATCGAGCGTCAGCAGCAGCGCCGGCAGCGGCGCGAGCGGCACGAGTTCGCAGACATCGCGCGGTTCGACGACCAGATGCGCGACGCTTTCGGTATGCGTGCCGTTGCAGTGGGGCGTCAGCTCGATGACGGCGCAGTTGCAGCTCGCGCCCCGGCTCACCTGGCCCTCGAAGCCCGGCAGGACCAGCGGCCGGCGACGCGGTGCAGGCGCGTCGAAATGCCGCGGATCGTCGGCATCGAAGCGCATTGTCCGCGCCAGGCTCACCGGCGAGGCGAGATCGATCCGCAACGAGGAGGCCGGGCCGCCCGCGGCGGCGAGCTTCACGTCGGCGGCTCCATCACTGCGCCGCAGTGCTTGCAGGTACGGGCGTCCAGGCTGCCGAAAAAGCGCGCGAAGATCGGCGGGAACTGGGTTTCGATGTCGGTCAGCGGAAAAATTTCTTCATAGAGCAACTGCTCGCAGCGTTCGCAGTACCACTGCAGTCCGTCGAGCTCGCCCGGGCGGCGCCCGCGTTCGACGACCAGGCCGATCGTGCCGGCGAAACGCTGCGGCGAGTGCGGCACATTCGGCGGCAGCAGCAGCATCTCGCCCTGGCGGATCGGCACATCGACGATCCGGCCGTCCTGGACCGTCCTCAGCAGCATGTCGCCTTCGAGCTGATAGAAGAACTCTTCGGCCGGGTCGACGTGGAAGTCTTTGCGCGAGTTCGGTCCGCCGACCGCCATGATGATGAAATCGCCTTGCGGGAAGATTCGCTTATTGCCGACAGGGGGCTTCAGCAGCGGCCGATGCTCGTCGATCCAGCGGGCGAGGTTCAGGGTTGTGATAGGGGCCATGTCACGGAATTCAGTCCCGGATCTCGCGTATGTTACGCGCAGTCGCCCGCTGCGGGTGGAGGTGGTCATGATTCCGTTCGATCGTGCGGTGGCCGGCCCCGTGCGTGCCCTGCTGGCCGTGACGCTGTGTGCTGTGCTCGCGGGCTGTTCGAGTCTGCCGCGGCTCGGTTCGCTGTGGCCTTTCGGCGCCAAGCCGGTGGCGGCGGCGCCGGCGGTCGACGAGATCGCGTTTGCGGCAGCCGATGGCGCCGCCTCGACGGCGTTTCCGCAGTACTGGAAGCGCAACACCCTGGTCGTCGACCTGTCCGCTGCGCCGGTCTCCGGCAGCTTCACGATGACGCCGCGGTCTGCCGCGGGCTGGCCGGTGCGGCTGGCGTTCCGCGTCCGGCCGGGCACGATCGGCCAGCTCGAGGTGCAGGCCGCGCAGCGCGTGCTGTTGCCGGTGAGCGCGGCCGCCACGGGGCCGGTGGATCTGGAGCTGGCACCGTCGGTCTATCTGCGCGATACGCCGCAGATCCGCGTGAGCTGGAGTCAGTCGTCGCCCGGCGTCTGATGACCGCGGCAGGGTAGTTGCCAGCAACGCTCGTCGTCGAGCGATACGGCGGTCAGCGCGCCGCCCCAGACGCAGCCGGTGTCGAGCGCCAGCAGGTCCGGCCGCTGCAGCAGCCCGAGCGTCGACCAATGCCCGCAGATCACGCGGCGGTCGGCACTGGCGCGGGACGGCACATCGAACCAGGGCAGCCAGCCTTCCGGTTGCGTGCCCGGCGCGCCTTTGTGCCGCAGATCGATCCGGCCGTTGGCGCGACAGAAGCGCATCCGCGTCAGCACGTTGATCACCACGCGCCAGCGATCCGGGCCGGTCAGCGACTCGTCCCAGCGATCCGGCTGATTGCCGTACATGGTCGCGAACAAGGCTTCTGGGGCGCGGCGCAGCTGCTGCTCGACTTCGGCTGCGAGACGCAGCGCGTCGGCGCCCGACCATTGCGGCACGAGGCCGGCGTGCACCAGCAGATCGCCGCGCACATCGCCACGGCTTGCTGGCCTCGCCGCATCGTCATCGTCCTGCCAGGCCAGTGGACGATGCAGCAGCCACTCCAGCAGGCTGTCCCGGTCGCGGGCCGCGAGGATCGCCTCGAGCGTATCGCCGGCGCGCAGCCGGCGATGCCCGCCATAGGCCACGGCGAGCAGATGCAGATCGTGGTTGCCGAGCACGACGATCGCGGCGTCGCCGAGGCTGCGTACCCAGCGCAGCACATCGAGCGACTGTGGGCCGCGGTTGACCAGGTCGCCGACGAACCAGAGCTGGTCCCGGTCCGCCGAAAAGCCGGTACGCGCCACCAGCGCGCGCAGCTCCTCGCCGCAGCCCTGCACGTCGCCGATCGCGATCCGCGTCATCGCCCGACCGGTTTCAGTTGAGCACCCCGGGCATGGCCAGCCGGAACGGCTGGATCGGCGCTTCGAACTTCGAGCCGTCGTCGCCGAGCATCTGGTAGCTGCCGTGCATGGCACCCACCGGCGTTTCGATCACCGCACCGCTGGTATAGCGGAACGCCTGGCCGGGCCGCAGGTGGGGCTGCTCGCCGACGACGCCGCTGCCGCGCACCTCCTGCACCTTGCCGTTCGAATCCGTGATGATCCAGTGGCGGGTCAGCAGTCGCGCGGCCGTCTCGCCCTCGTTGCGGATGGTGATCGTGTACGCGAACACGTAGCGCTGGTCGTCCGGCACCGACTGCTCGGCCAGGAACGTGGTCTGCACGTCGACGCGGATAGTGCTCGAAGGGCCGCTCATCGGGATTCACGCTGCCTTGTGATCTGGAGGTGGCGCCACGCGCAGGGCGGTGGCTGAACGGGATGACGACGTCGGCGGGTCAGCGGCCTGTGCCGCCGACGCGCACGGCCAGGACGTCGCAGGGTGCGCCATGCAGCACCGTATCTTCGGTCAGGTTGACGAGGATCGACATGCCGTGGCGCTCGCGGCTGCCGATGACGATCAGATCGCTGCCGCGTTCACGTGCGACCCGCAGGATCTCCGATTTGACGTTGCCGGCCTCGATGAACAGTTCGGCGTCTTCCAGGTCGAGCTCCACGGCGAGGCGCTTGAGGCGCTGTTTGGCGCGCTCGAGCAGTTCTTCCTCGATTTCCACCGCCGGCATCAGGGTCTCGCCCATGGGCTCGACCGGCACGAACTCGAACACGTGCAGCAGGTCGATCCGCGCGCCGAAGGTTCTGGCGAGCGTCTGGGCCCGGCGTCCGATGGTCAGGCTGTCGTCGCTGAGATCGACCACCAGCAGCAATCGTTTGTAGGTGCTCATGGTCTGCAAGCTAGCCGCTGGGCAAGAGCTGTGCAAGCGCGCCGAACTGTGCCGGCGCGAGCGTTTCCGGCCGCACACCGGGATCGATGCCGCAGGCTTCGATCGCGCCGCTGTCCAGCAACGTGCGCAGTGCATTGCGCAGCGTCTTGCGGCGCTGCGCGAAGGCCGCGGCGACGACCCGGCCGTAGCGCGCATCGACCGCAAAAGCCGGCTGCCGGCGTACCCGCAGGCGTGCGACCGAGGACCAGATCTGCGGTGGCGGCCGGAATGCACCGGGACCGACATCGAACAGGCTTTCGGCCTCGACCCAGGGTGCGAGCATCACGGTCAAGCGGCCGTAGTCGCGGCCGCCGGGCGCGGCACAGATCCGTTCCACGACCTCTCGCTGCAACATGACATGCAGGTCTTGCAGCGCAGCCGGCGTACGCAGCAGGTGGAACAGCAGCGGTGTCGAAATATTGTAGGGCAGGTTGCCGACCACCCGCAGCGGCCGGCCGCGGGCCTGCGCCAGCGCCGCGAAATCGAACTGCAGCGCGTCGGCCTCGTGCAGCATGAACTCCGCGCGGTGGGCCCAGGTCGTGCGCAGTGCCGCGGCGAGGTCGCGGTCGATCTCGACGGCATCGAGCGCGCCGGCCGCCGCCAGCAACTGGGCCGTCAGGGCGCCGCGCCCCGGCCCGATTTCGACCAGCGCCTCGCCGGGGCGGGCGTCGATGGCCTCGAGGATCTGCGCGATCGCTGCCGGATCGTGCAGGAAATGCTGGCCGAAGCGCTTGCGGGCGTAGGGCACTCAGCGGGCTCGTCGTTGCGCCAGGTCGATCGCCAGGGCGATCGCGGCCTCGAGGCTGCCGGGATCCGCGCGACCGCTGCCGGCGAGATCGAGCGCGGTACCGTGATCGACCGAGGTGCGCAGCACCGGCAAGCCGAGGGTCACGTTGACCGCGTGGCCGAAACCGGCGTGCTTGAGCACCGGCAGCCCCTGGTCGTGGTACATCGCCAGCACCACGTCGTAGCGGGCCAGTTCGCGCGGCACGAACACCGTGTCGGCCGGCACCGGGCCCGTGGCATCGATGCCGGCGGCGCGTGCCGCGGCAATCGCGGGGCCGATCACCCGCAGTTCCTCGTCGCCGAGATGGCCGGCTTCGCCGGCATGTGGATTCAGGCCGCAGACCGCGATCCGCGGCCGCGCCAGACCCCACAGACGCAGGTCGTGATCGATGATCCGCAGCGTCTCGTCGAGCACCGTGGGGGTGATCGCGGCACTGACCTCGCGCAGTGCGAGATGGGTGGTGGCTAGCGCGACCCGCATCCGGCCGGCGGCCAGCAGCATCACCGGGCGCGGCACGCCGCAGCGGGCGGCGAGATGTTCGGTGTGGCCGGTGAATCGCAAACCGGCGTCGTTGATGATGCTCTTCTGCACCGGCGCGGTGACCATGGCATCGAAGCGCCCGGCCTGCAGCTCATCGAGCGCGGTGTCGATCTGGCTCACCACGTAGGGCGCGTTGGCCACCTCGAGCCGCCCCGGCAGCGACGGTGCGCCGAGCGCCAGCGGCCAGACGCGCAGCCGGCCACGGACCTGGGGTTGAAACGGCGGGGGCGCCTGGGGATCGAAGCGCTCGACGTGCAGCGTGACGCCTGCGTCGCGGGCGCGGCTGGCCAGCAGGTCCGGATCGCCGAGGCAGACGATCTCGGCGGCGAATTCCCGCGTGGCGGCGATCTGGGCGCAGAGCTCGGGCCCCACTCCCGCGGGTTCGCCCGAGGTCAGGATCAGGCGCGGCAATCGCGCCACGCGGAGTTCAGATCCGGGTCTCGACATAGGCCTCGTCGCGCAGCCGGCGCAGCCAGAGCTCGGTCTCTTCGTCGGCCTTGCTCTCCCGCAGCTGCATGAACGCCCGCTGGCGCCGCAGCTCCTCGGTGTTGTCGAACTCGCGGCGCCCGAGCAGCTGCACGATGTGCCAGCCGAACTGGGTGCGGAACGGTTCGCTGAGCTCGTTCTCGCCGAGCTGCTGCAGCTTCTGCTCGAACTCGGGCACGAAGGTGCCGGGCCCGGTCCAGCCCAGATCGCCGCCGTCGGCGGCCGAGCCGGGGTCTTCCGAAGTCACTTTCGCGACGGCGGCAAAGTCTTCGCCCTTGAGGATGCGCTCGCGGATCATGCGCAGCCGCTGCTCGACCGTGGCGTCGTCCTGGATCTCGGTCGGCTTCAGCAGGATGTGCCGGGCATGCACCTGCTGCTCGACGGTCTGGACGTCGGCGCCGCGCATCTCGTTGAAACGCACGATGTGATATCCCGAGGGGGTGCGCAGCGGCTCGCTGACCTGGCCGGGCTTGAGGCCGGCGACCAGGTCCACCAGAACGGTCGGAATCTCGGCGCCCCTGCGCCAGCCGAGCGCGCCGCCTTCCAGCGCGGTCTGGCTGTTGGAGTAGGCGACGGCGAGGCGCGAGAAGTCCTCGCCGGCCTGGGCGCGCTCGTAGACGTCGCTGGCGCGGCGCGCGGCCTCCTCGAGCTGGGCTGCGGTCGCCGCCTGCGGCACGGCGATCAGGATGTGCGACAGGTTGTACTCGTTCAGCTCCGACGGCCGGTTTTTCTGCTTGTCGAGGAACTGCTCCAGCTCGCGGGGCGCGACGTTGATCTTCTGGATGACGTCGCGCTGGCGCAGCACCTGCAGCGTCAGCTCCTTGCGGATGCTGTCGCGGTAGGCGGCGTAGTCGATGCCCTGCTGGGCCAGCACCTCGGGCAGCCGCTGCAGCGGAATGCCGTTGCGCTGCGCGACATCGGCCAGCGCCGCGTTCAACTGCTCATCGCTGATGCGGATGCCGCCGCGCTGCGCGCGCTGCATCTGGATCTCCTGCAACACCAGGCGCTCCAGCACCTGCTGGCGCAGCACGCTTTGCGGCGGCAGCTCCAGGCCCTGCTGGCGCAGACGCTCGGCGATGGTGACGACCTGTTCGTCGAGCTCGCTCTGCAGCACCACGCCCTCGTTGACCACGGCGACGACCTTGTCGAGCAGCTCGCCCTTGTCGGTCAGCTCTCGGGTCTGCGCCTGCGAGGCGCCCGGGGCAAGCAACAGCAGTACGGCGGCTACGGCGGCCGCGGAAATCCGGGAGATCATGATGCGGGTACCTTACTGGCGGCGGTGGGCCCGAAAGCCTGTCGAAGAGCCCAAAAAGAGTTTGAAGTTCAGCGGTTTACGGCCGAAAAGGAGTATCCACGAATCGCCTCCTCGAGGAAAGCGTCCGCCGAGCTTCCGACACTTGCGAGGCCGTTGAGTTCCAGCTGCAGGTAGAGCGCCGTGTCGCGTTCGCCGGTGCGGCTGGAGACGAAACGCCGCGCCACCGTGCGCAGCCGCCAGCAGCAGGCCCGGTATTCGAGGCCGGCGAAACGCTCCAGGGTGGTGCTGTCCTGCAGGTCGTAGGTCCAGCGGGCGTAGAGATTCCAGCGTTTGGCGACCGGCCAGGCAGCGGAGACGTCGGCCTGCTCGAGGCGGTCGCGCTGCTGGCGATAGCTGAAATTGACGACCCGCGAGTCGTCCGGCCGGTATTGCAGCCGCAGCTGTGAACGCTCGCGCTCCGAGTCCTGCGGATTCCACTGCAGCCCCAGATCGATGTTCCAGTGCTTGTAGGCGGTCAAGGCCAGCTCGGCCACCAGGTCCGATTCGTTGCCGCGGCGCGGGGGCTCGCCCGGCAGGCCGACCCGCAGGTGCTCGAAATAGAACGTCTGGCCGACGGTCGCGGCGAGGAAGCGGGTACCGCTTTGCGCATCGAACAGTTTGGCGGTCAGACCGATGCTGGCCTGGTTGGCATTGCTGACCCGGTCCGCGCCGACATAACGATTGGTGCCGAACAGTTGTACGAGGTTCAGATCCGGGATGCCGGTATCGAACACCGGCAGTGCCGATTGTTCGCGGTAGGGCGTGTAGAGATAGAGCAGCCGCGGCTCGAGCGTCATGCGTCGCTGCGCGTGCTGTCCGGCGTCACGTTCGAGCACCAGTCCGGCATCGATGGCGGCGAACGGCAAGGCGCGTTGCGGCGCATCGTCCGCGCCCGGCGCGAGGCCGTCGAGCGCGTAGCGCGTATAGCGATAGCCGGCCTGGGGTCGCAGATAGACGCCGGCGTTCGAGAGGTCGAGGCCGATCGTCGGTGTGGCGTCGAATCGCCAGCCGGTGACGCCGACCTCGCGGTCGAAATTCACCAGCTCGGCATCGAAGCCGTACGACAGCCGGCGCGCAGGGCCGGCGCTCCAGTCGCCGCGGGCCAGCAGCCGCGGCAGACGGGTATAGGGGCGATCTTCGGCGGCGAGCCCTTCGTTGATGGTCTGGAAGTGCTGCACCTCGCCGCGCAGCCACCAGTGCTGATCGCGGTAGGTGAGGCGCGCGAGACGTTCGAGGAAGGCCGTGCTCGAGCCCTGCGGCCCGGTGCTGAAGTCCTCGAAATAAGCGGTGTCGCTGACGTCTTCGGCCTCGACCGTGAAGCGCCAGTCCGACCAGAGATCGGTCCGGTGCGCCAGCCGCAGGTAATGGCGGTCGCGATCGGCGATCTGGTCGGTCGGCAGCAGATTGAACGTCAGGTCGCCGCGCTGCGCCGGCGCGAGATAGCGGAACTGTCCGGCGAGGTCCAGGCCGCGCCGGCCGTACCAGCTCGGGGTCAGGGTCAGATCGTAGTTCGGCGCCAGGTTCAGGTAGTACGGCACCGTGAGCTGCAGGCCGCTACGCATGGTGTGGCCGAGGCTCGGGAACAGGAAACCGCTCTTGCGCTGGCTGCCGAGCGGAAAGGAGATGTACGGCAGATACAGCAGCGGCACGCCCTTGAACTGGATCTGCGCATTGCGCCCCGTGCCGTTGCGGTCGCGGGTGTCGAGCGCGATGCGCCGGGCGCGGATCTGCCAGTCCGGCTCGTCGGCCGGGCAAGTGCTGAACGAAACCTGCTCGAGCTCGACCACGCCTTCCGGCGACAGCGCCAGCCGCGTGGCGCTGCCGCGACCCGGCCGCTCGCGCAGCTCGAACTCGGCACCCTCGAGCTGCGCGCCGCCTTGTGCGTACTCGCCGCTGCTGCCGCGGGCACGCAGCACCGGGTCCTCGTAGCGCACCGCACCCCGCACCTTGATCGACAGCGCCTCGGCGTCGTATTCGACGTTGTCGGCCTCGATATGGCGGTTGCCGTGGGCGACGCGCACATTGCCCGAAAGCAGCGCATCGCCGTCGACCCCTAGCAAGGCGTCGTCGGTGCTGATCTCGATCGGCGTGTCCGCCGAGGGCGGTGGCTCCAGGGCCGGGGTCGGAACACGGGCCTGTACGGCGGATTCGAAGCTGCCGGAGGAGGCCGGACAGCGCGGCAGGGGCTGTGGGGTCGGCGCTGCGGCCTGTGCCTGCACCGGCATCGGCGCCGCCAGCAGCGCTGCCGCGCAGGCCGCCGCAGCCGCGGTCGCCACCGGGACGCGCGGGCATCCGGACGAAGACTGTGAGGGACGGCGCGGGGGTGGCATGGAACGGACCATTATAATGGCCGTCCCTGTCGCCGCTTCCGGATTTCATGACCGCCCCAGACCCGCGCCTTGCGCTGCTCGTGCAGTGGTTGCAGACCGATCTCGGCCGGCCCGTGGCGCGCATCGAGGTGGCTTCCGCCGATGCGAGTTTCCGCCGCTATTTCCGCGCCTTCGACGCCGCCGGCGTATCGCTGGTCGTCATGGACGCGCCGCCGGACAAGGAGGACATCGGTCCCTACCTGAAGGTCGCCGCGCTGCTCGAATCCACCGGCGTGCATGTGCCGCGGATCCACGCCGTCGATCTCGAGCGCGGCTTCGTGCTGCTCGAGGACCTCGGCTCGACGCCGTTGCTGGCGCGTCTGGCCGATCCCGCGCAGGTCGAGCCGCTGTACGGCGATGCGCTGGCGGCCCTGGCGCGGATCCAGGTCGGGGGGCGCGCCGCGGCGCGCGAGCTCGCGCCTTACGACGCGGCCGCGCTCGAGCGCGAGCTGGCGCTGATGCCGGAGTGGTTCTGCGGCCGGCATCTGCAACTGCCGCTCGACGATGCCGATCGGGCTCTGTTGCAGGCGACCTTCGACCGGCTGATCGCCGAGGCGCTGGCGCAGCCGCAAGTGTTCGTGCACCGCGACTACCATTCGCGCAACCTGATGGTGACGGTGCAGCACAACCCCGGGATCATCGACTTCCAGGATGCGCTCGCCGGGCCGATCGGCTACGACCTGGTCTCGCTGCTGAAGGATTGCTACGTCGGCTGGCCGCGGGCACGCGTCGAGGGCTGGGTCGCGGCCTATCGTGCGCGGCTGCGTACCGCGGGCTTCGCGGCCGGTGCCGGTGCCAGCGACGGCGAGTTCCTGCGCTGGTTCGACATGATCGGCGTACAGCGCCACATCAAGGTGCTCGGCATCTTTGCGCGGCTCTGGTACCGCGACGGCAAAAGCGGCTATCTCGCCGATCTGCCGCTGACGCTGCAGTACGTGCGCGAGGCCTGCACACACTACCCGGAGCTGGCCGATTTCGGCCGCTGGCTGGAGCGGCGGATCGTGCCGGTGTTCGAGCGGCGCAATCCCGCGGTGCTCGCGGCGGCCTCGGCGGCGACGCCGCGCTGATGTCGCGACCTGCACGCATGAAGGCCATGATTCTCGCGGCCGGCCGTGGCGAACGCATGCGGCCGCTGACCGACCGCTTGCCGAAACCCTTGCTGCCCGTCGGCGGCCGCCGGCTGATCGAGTGGCATCTGGTGGCGCTGGCGCGGGCGGGCATCCGCGACGTCGTGATCAACCACGCCTGGCTCGGGGCGGAAATCGTCGCGGCTCTCGGCGACGGTGCCGCTTACGGCGTGGCGATCCGCTACAGCGACGAGTCCGAAGGCGCGCTCGAGACCGGTGGCGGCATTTTCAAGGCACTGCCGTGGCTGGGCCCCGGGCCGTTCGTGGTCGTCAACGGCGATGTCTGGAGCGATTTCGACTATGCGCGCCTGCCGGCGCTGGACGAGGCGGCACTGGCTGCGTTGATCCTGGTGCCGAACCCGCCGCAGCATCCGCAGGGCGATTTTGCGCTCGCGCCGCGACCTGCCGGCGGCGCGGCGGCGCTGCAGGACGTCGTGACCGAGCCGCAGGCCGGTCCGCGCTACACCTTCTCGGGCATCGGGGTCTATCGGCCCGAGTTTTTCGCGGCTTGCCAGCCGGGCCGGTTCCCGCTGCTGCCGCTGTTCCGGGCCGCGGCGGCCGCAGGGCGGCTGCGTGGCCAGCTGTATCGTGGCCAGTGGCACGACATCGGCACGCCGCAGCGGCTGCAGGAGCTGGATGCGCGGCTCGCGGCCGGGGCGGTCGGTTGATCCGACCACGCGGCGGGACGAAGGCGTAGACTCGGCGTATTCCCGAGGAGATACCGTGTCCGGACTCAAGGACATCCCCGTCGTCACCGCCGGTGTCGCGCCGCGCAGCGGCGAGAAATACCGCACCGCGCAGGGCTTCAGCGCGATCAAGGACGGCATCAAGACGCCGGCCAGTACCGCTGGCGGGGCCGTGACGCGTACCGGCAAGCCGCGCTGGCTGAAGGCGCCGCTCGGCGGCGGTGCGGGCTACGAGACCGTGCGTCGCACCGTGCGCGAGCATCGTCTGGCCACGGTCTGCGAGGAGGCGAAGTGCCCGAACATCGGCGAATGCTGGAGCGCCGGCACCGCCACGATCATGCTGATGGGCGAGGTCTGCACCCGGGCCTGCCGGTTCTGCTCGGTCGATACCGGCAATCCGCGCGGCTGGCTCGATGCCGACGAACCGCAGAACGCGGCCCGCAGCGTCGAACTCATGAAGCTCGGCTACGTGGTGCTGACCTCGGTCGACCGCGACGATCTGCCGGATGGCGGCGCGGCGCATTTCGCCGCCACCGTGCGTGCGATCAAGGCGCGCTGCCCGCAGACGGCGGTCGAGGCGCTGACGCCGGATTTCAGCGGCATGCTGCGCGACGTGGAAACCGTGGTCGAATCGGGGCTCGATGTGTTTGCACAGAACATCGAGACCGTGCGCCGGCTGACTCATCCGGTCCGCGATCCGCGCGCCGGCTACGACCAGACGCTGGCCGTGCTGGCGCATGCCAAGCGTCACCGGTCGGCAGTGTTGACCAAAACCAGCCTGATGCTCGGGCTCGGCGAAACCGACGCCGAAGTGCTCGAGACCATGGACGACCTGCGTCGCATCGGGGTCGATCTGCTGACGCTGGGTCAGTATCTGCAGCCGACCGTCAACCACCTGCCAGTGGCGCGTTTCGTCTCGCCCGACGAATTCGACGCCCTGCGTGCCGCCGCGCTCGAGCGCGGCTTCCGCGAATGCGTGTCCGGTCCGCTGGTGCGCTCGAGCTATCGCGCCGAGCGGGCGCTGCAGGGCAACAACGCCGGCCTCGACAATGCGCGGCTCGCGGCGGCGGCGCCGCTGCGGTGAACGGGGCTGCGCCGCAGCCCGGCACTGTGGCGGGCACGGCCGTGCGCCTGCCGCCGCAGGTACGCTGGCTCGGTTGCGTCGATTACCACGCGACCTGGTGCGCGATGCAGCGCTTCACCGGCGAGCGAGACGCGGCAACGCCGGACGAGCTGTGGCTGCTGGAGCATCCGCCGGTCTACACCCTCGGAATGAATGCCGATCCGGCCCACGTGCTCGACGCCGGCGCGGTTCCAGTGGTGCGCATCGATCGTGGTGGCCAGGTCACCTATCACGGTCCGGGCCAGTTGGTGGCCTATCCGTTGATCGACCTGCGGCGTGCGGGCCTCGGCATCCGCGAGCTGGTGGCGGCGCTCGAGCAGGCTGTGATCCGCTACGCCGCAAGTTTCGGCATCGCTGCATCGCGGAGTTCCGGTGCGCCCGGGGTCTACGTCGATGGCGCGAAGCTCGCGAGCGTCGGCATCCGCGTGCGTCGTTGGGCGAGCTACCATGGGATGGCGCTGAACGTGAACATGGATCTCGAGCCTTTCACCCGGATCAATCCCTGCGGCTACCCAGGTCTTGCGATGACCCAGCTGGCGAATCTCGGGGGTCCGACCACGGTCGAGGCAGTCGCCGCCGACCTCGCACCGCTGCTGATCGAGGAGCTGGCGCCGACATGAGCAATACCCATCGTCCCGAAGATCTCGACCTGGTCCGGCGCCTGCTCGCCTATGTCGGCGAGGATCCCGATCGCGAAGGACTGCAGGAGACGCCGGAGCGTTTCCTGAAGGCCTGGGCGGAATACACCCGCGGCTATCGCGAGCGGCCCGAGGACATCCTCAAGGTGTTCGAGGACGGCGCGCAGAAGGTCGACGAAATGGTGATCGTGCGCGACATCCCGGTGTACTCGCTCTGCGAGCATCACCTGGCGCCTTTTTTCGGCCATGCCTATGTCGGCTACGTGCCAGACCGGCGTATCGTTGGCCTGTCGAAGATCTCGCGGGTGGTCGAGATGTTCGCCCGCCGTCTGCAGGTGCAGGAGCGGCTGACCAACCAGATCGCCGATGCGTTCGACACCCATCTGCAACCCCTCGGGGTCGCGGTGGTGATCGAGTGCCGCCACATGTGCATGGAGTCGCGCGGCGTGCGTCATACCGGCACGGCCACCGTGACCTCGGCGTTGCGCGGTTCGATCAAGACCAATACCGACACGCGGCGCGAGTTCCTGTCGCTGATCGGGCGCTGAGCGGCAGGATCGCCGCCGCCGCTCAGATCACCATCACCACGCCCTCGGTCGCCGCCAGTTCCTCGACCAGGGCGATCACCTGCTCGCGACTGCGGGCGACGATGGTATAGGTGACCGAGACGAAATTTCCCTGACCGCTTTCGCGCTCGCGGATGCGATCCTCGGTGAGGTCCGGCGCATGTCGTCGCAGCACTGCGTCGACCCGCGGCCGCAGCGACGGCTCGCGGCGGCCCACGACCTTGATCGGGTAGTCGGTCGGGAAGACCAGCGGGCTCGCGTCGGACATGACGATCTCACCAGGGTTGTGCGGCGAGTTCGGCTTTCATGGCGTCGAAGGCCGAGCGTATCCGCCGGAAGAGCGGGCCGGGGATGCCGGCGCCGACCGGCTGCCCATCGAGCCGGGTGACCGGCGCGATCTCGCGGGTGGCGGCGCTGAGCCAGATTTCGTCGGCTGCGCGCAGCGCGGCATCACTGACCGGTGTGGCCTGCCAGTCGAGCCCGATCTGCGTCGCCAGCTCTTCGACGACGCTGCGTGTGGTGCCCGGCAGGATCCACTGCGAATCGGGGGGTGTATGCAGCACGCCGTCGCGGACCACGTGCACCGTCGAGGCGCTGGCGTCGGTCAGGAAACCCTCGCGCAGCAGGATCGTCTCGTCGGCGCCGGCATCGCAGGCGAGCTGGCGCAGCAGCACGTTGGGGAGCAGTGCAACCGACTTGATGTCGCAGCGCGACCAGCGCAGATCGGTGGCCGTGACGCAGGCCAGGCCGCGCTCGAGCAGGGCGGCAGGCAGTTGCGGCAGCGGCGCGCAGAATGCGAACACCGTCGGCGACAGCTCGGGCAGCGGCGCGTGGTTGCGGCCGAACTCGGCGCCGCGGCTGACCTGCAGATAGACGTACTGGTCGCCGCCGCCGTTGCGGCGGATCAACTCGGCGAGCAGCGTCCGCCAGCCTTCACGATCGTGTGGATCGCGGAGGCGGATTGCGGCCAGGCTGCGCGCGAGTCGATCGAGATGCGGGCCGATGCGGAACGGCCGGCCCGCATAGACCGGCAACACCTCGTAGACGCCGTCGGCGAACAGGAAACCGCGATCCAGCGGTGAAATCCGTGCCGCGCGCAGCGCGAGGAATTCGCCGTCGAGATGGCAGATCGGCAGGGGTTCGGCCATGTGCGGGCGCCGTGCGTTCAGCGCATCCAGAGCGATATGGTATCGACGATCGTCGTCCAGAGCCCACCCTCGGCCACCGCCTGCTGGGGATAGAGCGGCACCTTGGCCACCACCTCGCTGCCATCGGTCACCACCAGCTCGCCGATCGCCTGGTCGGCGGCAAGCGGCGCGACCAGCGGTTCGTTGATGGTCGCCGTGGTTTGCAGCGACTCGCCGGCACCGCGGCCCACGGTGACGATCACGTCCTGTGCCGGCACGGCCGCGACCGCGGCGGTGGCGCCCTTGTAGACCCGCGGTTGCAGCACGGCCTTGCCCTTGCCGTGCACCTTGACGGTTTCGAAGAAGGTGTAGCCGTAGTTCAGCAGTGCGGCACTGGCATCCTCGCGGGCCCGCATCGATTTCGAGCCCAGCACGACGCTGATCAGGCGCATGCCCTGGCGTTCCGCCGAGGTGAGCAGGTTGTAGCCGGCACTCTGGGTATGGCCGGTCTTGATGCCGTCGACACTCGGGTCGCGGCCCAGCAGGCCGTTGCGATTCTGCTGCTTGATGCCGTTCCAGACGAACTCGCGGATCGAGTACCACTTGTAGTACTCGGGATGCTCGCGGATGACCGCACGCGCCATGGTCGAGATGTCGCGTGCCGTGGTGTAGAGCTCGGGGTCGGGCAGCCCGGTGCTGTTGGTGAAGTGGGTGGCGTTCATGCCGAGCTGCTTCGCGTAGGTATTCATGATCTGCGCAAAACCGTCTTCGGTACCGCCGATCTTTTCGGCGAGCGCGATCGTGGCGTCGTTGCCCGACTGCACGATCATGCCCTTCAGCAACACTTCGGTCGGCACCGTGCTGCCGACCTGCACGAAGGTGCGCGAGCCTTCGGAGCGCCAGGCGTGCTCGCTGATGGTCACGGGCTCGTCGAGCGCGAGGCGCTTTTCCTCGATCGCGCGGAACACGCCGTAGGCCGTCATCACCTTGACGATGCTGGCCGGCTCCATGCGCTGGTCGGCATTCAGTGCCGCCAGCTGCCGGCCGGTGGCGTAGTCGATCAGGATGTAGGCGCGGGCGTCGACCGTCGGCGGATTCGGGATCGGCACGGCGGCCCCGGTGGCGAGCAACGGCGCGAGCGTGCCGGCGAGCAGCAGGGCGTGGCGCGAGACGGGGAGGCGGCGCGAGAAATGCATTCGGGCATGACTCCGGAGTCGGATGACGAACGGCGCGTATTGTAACGGCAGGCTGCCCGCCTGCGTCGCTCAATCGAGGGCGCGATAGGCGTCGGCGATGCCTGCGAGACGCAGTCGCTCGAACATGACGTCGACCGCCGGTGCGCTGTCGAGCGGGCCGACGCGGACCTGCCAGACGGTGCGTGAACCGGAGCGGACGGGCCGCACCAGCGTGTTGTCGATGCCGGCGCCGGCGAGTCGCGCCACCAGGGCCTGCGCGTTGGCTTCGCTGAAGAACGCGCCCGCCTGCAGCATCGTTGCGCCGGGCGGTGCCGGACTGGCAGCTGTCGCAGTAGATCCCGTCGGCAGCGTGGCCGGTGTCTGTGGCACCGGAGCCGCAGGCACTGACGCCGGAACCGGCGCTGGTGCTGGTGCTGGCGCGGGCAAGGGCACGGATATCGGCGCGGGCGTTGCGGCGGCGCTCTGGATCGGTGCGGCGTCGGCTTGCGGCGACAGCACGCGCACTTCGACCGGTGCAGTACCGGTGCGCAACATGTCGAGCTTCCACGCGGCGGTATACGACAGGTCGATGATCCGGTCGCCGACGAAAGGCCCCCGATCGTTGATCCGTACCACCACCGAGCGGCCGTTGCGCAGATTGGTGACGCGCGCGTAGGCCGGGAGCGGTAGCGTCTTGTGGGCCGCGGTCATGGCATACATGTCGTACGGCTCGCCGCTCGACGTGCGCGCCGCGTGGAAGCCCGGGCCATACCAGGAGGCCGTGCCGCGTTCGACGTGCCCCTCGGCCGAGGCCTGCACGTAGTAGCGGCGGCCGAACACCACGTAGGACGCCGGATTGCCGTAGCGGCTGCGGGGTTCCACGCGCGGCACCGCATCGGGAATGGCCGCGAGATCGCGCGGCGGAGCCGGGGTGGCGGAAGGGGCGGGCGCCGGAACCGGGGTCGACGCCGGCGCCGGTGTTTCCGGCAGCGTGCCGCAAGCCGCGAGCAGCGCCGTGACCAGCGGCGCCAGCGTCCAGCGTGTCCTGCGCGCCATCAACGGTCGGCGGCAGTGGCTCGCGCGCTGATCGCCTGCGCCAGATCGTGCACGGCCATCGCGTAGCGGATGCTGCGGTTGTAGCGCGTGATCACCTCGAAATTGCGGAACCCGATGCGGACGTTGGGGCGGTCCTGCAGCTCGGCCGGCAACAGGATCGCTGCCGCTTCCGCGGGTTCCGAGGTTTCGAAGACGATGCCGCGGCCGCGCAGACTTCCGACCGTGTCGTTGAGCCGCAGATTGCGCGGATCCAGCGTCGCCATCACCGAGGGGTCGGCTTGCGCTTCGACCAGCACCGGCGCACCGGCCTGCCATCCATGGACCTTGAAGTAGTTGGCGACGCTGGCGACGACATCGTCCCAGTCGTCGAACAGGTTGCGGCTGCCGTCGTCGCCGCCGTCGACGGCGTAGCGGCGATAGCTCGAGGGAATGAACTGCGGTGCGCCCATCGCGCCGGCGTAGGAGCCGAGCGCCGTCAGCGGGTCGAGTTTCTCCTCGCGCGCCAGCAGCAGGAACTGCTCGAGCTCGGAGCGGAAGAACTTCGCACGGGGCGGGTAGTCGAAGCCGAGGGTCATCAAGGCATCGAGCACCCGCCACGAGCCTTTGATCCGGCCGTAGAAGGTCTCGACGCCGATGATCGCGACCACATAGGGCGCCGCGACGCCGGTTTCCCGTTCGATTTTCTCCAGCCGCTCGCGGTGCTGCGCCCAGAAGTCGGCGCCCTCGCGGATCCGCTGCTCGGTGAGGAAGCGCGCGCTGTATTCCCACCACGGCGAGATGCGTTCCGCCGGCCGGGTCATCGCTTCGATGATTTTCGGCTGGGCGACGGCCTGGCCGAGCAGCGCGACCAGCTCGGCGCGCGGTATGCCGTGGCGCGCCGAAACCTCGTCGATGAAGCCGCGAATCTCCGTGCGTTTGAGATCGAACGGCTTCTGGGGCGGCAGCGGTATCGGCGCCGGCGCGGGTGCAGCAGACGGGGCCACCGGCGTGGCAGCCGGAGCAGCAGGGGTTTGTGCGGACACCGTGGACGACGCGGCTAGAGCCACGGCGACACAGGCGAGCAGCGCGGCCGGCAAGCGGGTGGCCGCGATGGATGGGTTCGTCATGAAGCGGCGAACTTCCTGTGCGAGTAGAGCGACATGAGGATACCGAAGCCGGCCAGCAGGGTCACCATCGATGTGCCGCCGTAGCTGATCAGCGGCAGCGGCACGCCGACGACCGGCAGGATGCCGCTGACCATGCCGGCATTGATGAACACGTAGACGAAGAAGATCAGGGCCAGGCTGCCCGCGAGCAGCCGCGCGAACGTGTCCTGGGTCTGGGTCGCGAGGTAGATGGCGCGCGACACGACCAGCAGGTAGAGCAGCAGCAGGATCGCGCAGCCGACGAAGCCGAGCTCCTCGCCGATCACCGCGAAGATGAAGTCGGTCGAGCGCTCCGGCAGGAACTCGAGCTGGCCCTGGCTGCCGTTGAGATAGCCTTTGCCGAACACGCCGCCGGAGCCGATCGCGATGGTCGACTGGATGATGTGATAGCCGGCACCCAGCGGATCCTGCTGCGGATCGATAAACGTCAGCACACGCTGGCGCTGATAGTCGTGCAGCAGATACCAGCCGCCCCAGGCCGCGAGGCCGGCGACGCCGGCGAGGCCGGTGATGATCTGCCATTGCAGGCCGGCAAGCAGCACGACCAGCACGCCGGCCATGGTGATCAGCAGCCCCGTGCCGAGGTCGGGCTGGAGTATGGTCAGGCCGGCCGGCACGCCGATGATCGTGGCGAGCACCAGCAGCGTCACACCGTCCGGCGGCAAGGGCCGTTCGCGCAGATACCAGGCGCACATCATCGGCACCGCGAGTTTCATGATCTCGGAGGGCTGGAAGCGCACGATGCCGAGGTCGAGCCAGCGCTGCGCGCCTTTGCCGGTGTAGCCGATGGCATCGACGATGATCAGCAGCACGATGCCGATCCCGTACAGCCAGGGCGTGATCCGGCGCAGGAAGCCCGGCTTGACCTGGGCCAGCGCCAGCATGGCCACCGCACCGAGACCGATGCGGATCGAGCCGCGCAGCACCGACTGCCAGTCCTGACCCGAGGCGCTGTAGAGCACCACCTGGCCGTAGCAGGCCAGCAGCGCGAGCCCCAGCACCAGCGGTCCGTCGAGTTTCAGGCGGCTGAGCACGCGGGTCGTCTCCGACAGCGTGCGGCGCGGCGAGCGGTCGATTTCCTCGTAGATCATCACTCGCCTCCGGTGGCCGCCGCGACAGCGGCGGCTTTGGCGATTTCGTCGGTCGTCGGTGGTGGCGGGAACTTGCGCAGCAGATAGGCATCGATCACCTGGCGTGCGATCGGTGCGGCGGTGCCGCTGCCACTGCGGCCGTTCTCGACCAGCACCGCGACGGCGATCTTCGGGTCTTCCGCCGGCGCAAAGGCGACGAACCAGGCGTGGTCGTGCAGCCGCTCGTTGATGGTCTTTTCGTCGTAGCGCTCGTTCTGCGCCACCGTGAAGACCTGGGCCGTGCCGGTCTTGCCGGCGATGACATAGGGTGCGCCGGCGGCGCTGCGGCTGGCGGTGCCACCGTGGGTCACGGCGATCATGCCGTCGATCGCCACCTGCCAGTCCTCAGGCTTGGCCACTTCCACGGTGCCGACCAGCTTGGGCGGGATCGGCGTGCTGGTGCCCGTCAACGGATCGCGCAACGCGCTCACCAGCCGCGGCTGGTAGTTCTTGCCGCGCGAACCGATGATCGCCGTCATGTGCGCAAGCTGTATCGGCGTCGACAGCATGAACCCCTGGCCGATGCCGAAGATCACGGTTTCACCGGGGAACCAGACCTGGTCTTCCGGCTTGCGATAGGCTTTGCGCTTCCATTCGGGCGAGGGCAGGATGCCCGAACGCTCGCCGCCGACATCGATGCCGGTGACGGCGCCCAGCCCGAAATGGCCGAGGAATTCCGCCAGGCGCGTCGCGCCGATCTCGTCGGCGAGCCCGTAGAAATAGACGTCGCAGGACTGGGCGATCGCCTGCACCATGGCCAGCGTGCCGTGGCCCTGGATTTTCCAGTCGCGGAAGCGGTGGCGGCTGCCCGGCAGCGAGAACCAGCCGCGGCAGTAGCGCGAGGTCGCGGGGGTCGCGACGCCGTAGGTGAGACCGGCGAGGGCGACCAGCGGTTTGATCGTCGAGCCCGGTGGATAGGCGCCGCGCAGCGCACGGTTGAGCAGCGGGCGGTCGATGTTCTCGTTCAGCGCCCGGAATTCCGGGCCGGTGAGGCCGCGGGCGAACAGGTTCGGGTCGAATCCCGGACGGCTGGCCAGCGCGATCACGTCGCCGTTCTGCGGGTCGATCGCCACGATGGCCGCACGCCGGTCCCAGACCGCTTCTTCGGCGACCTTCTGTACCGGGAAATCGAGGCTCAGGATCAGATCGGTGCCGGGCAGCGCCGAAGTGGATTTCAGCAGCGGCGTCAGCGCGCCTTGTTTCTCGACCGAGCGACCACGGGCGTTGACCAGCACCTCGCGCGAGCCGTTGCGGCCGTGCAGCTCGTCTTCGTAGGCGAGCTCGATGCCGAGCTTGCCGATGGTCGCGGTGCCGGAGTATTGCGCGCGGTCGATTCTCTCCAGATCCCTTTCGGAGATTGCGCCGACATGCCCGAGCGCATGCACGGCGATTTCGCCTTGCGGGTAGTAGCGTGCCAGGCGGGTGCGGATGTCGACGCCGGGGAATTCGAAACGACGCACGGCGAAGCGGGCGATTTCCTCTTCGGAGAGGCGCAGCCGTATCGGCACACTGTCGAACGCCCGGCGCGAGCGGATCGCACGCCGGGCGGCATCGAGGTCGTCGGCCGAGAGCAGCTCGATCTCGATCAGCCGTTGCAGCGTGTCGTCGAGGTCGGGCACTTCCTCGCGCACCAGCTCGAGCTGGTAGGCCGGCCGGTTCTCCGCGAGGATGATGCCGTTGCGGTCGTAGATGATGCCGCGCGCCGCCGGCACCGGCTCGACGCGCACCCGGTTGCCCTGCGAAAGCTCCATGTAGTAGTCGTAGCGGGAAATCTGCAGCCAGGCGAGGCGCGTGATCAGCGCGGCGGTCATCAGCGCGATCACCACGCCCGCCGCGATCGCGCGCTGGACGAAGATCTGCTGCTCGCGCCAGACGTCCTTGATGCGTCCCTTGCCGGCCACGAACCGGGCCCTCCCTCAGCGCGCGACGTAGGTGCGGCGCAGCAGCGCCGCAATCGCCGGCCAGCAGAGCACGCTCGTCGGCACGTCCAGCCAACGGCCGATGCCGGCCGAGGTCTGGCCGGTCCAGCCGTCGATGGCCCAGATCACCAGCTCCCAGAGCAGCAGCATCACGGCCACGAACAAGGTCTGCTGCAGCACCGGCTTGTTGCGCAGCAGCAGATGCTGCCGGATGGTCACGTAAGCGATCAGCGAGGTGGCGAGCGCGTACTGGCCCAGCACCGTGCCCTTGAAGACGTCGAGCGCGAGCCCGGTGAGGAAACCGACCGCGATGCCGCCGGCACGCGGCCGATTCAGCGACCAGAAGATCACGGCCAGCACCACGAACGCCGGCCGGAACAATGCGATGGCTTCCGGCAGCGGCAGCAACTGCAGGCCGAGCGCGGCAAGCGCCGTCAGGATCACCGCACCGCGCGGTTCGCTGTCGCGACTCATGGTCGTGGCTCCGCTGGACTGGAAGCAGCCGGTCTCGGCTCGGGCGGCGTTGCCGCCGGCGGCGCGGTTGCCGGCGTTGGCGCGGATGTCGATGCCGGCGCCGGAATCGGCACCGGCGCTGGTGGTGCAGTCGTCGCCAGCGGCTGCAGCGAGGGGTCGCCGCCTGCGGGCGCGGTGGCCGGTGCGGCTGGCGCGGCCGGATGGCTGTCTTCGAACCACAGGAACGCCACGATCCGGTCGCGCTCGACGGCGGCCAAGGGTGCCGCGCGCACCTGCGCCAGCGGCGAGCTGCCGTCGCGTCGCACCTGCATGACGCGCGCGACGGGATAGCCTTGCGGGAACACGCCACCCAGTCCCGACGTCACCAGCAGATCGCCTTCCTTGATGTCCGCCTGGATCGGCAGATAGGGCAGGGTTAGCGAATCGGGATCACCGGAGCCGACGGCCAGCGTCCGCAGGCCATTGCGGACGATCTGCACCGGCACCGCATGTTCGGGGTCGGTGAGCAGGATGATCTCCGTGCTCCACGGCCCGACCCGCAGCGTCTGGCCGAGCAAGCCGTCGTTGGCGATCACCGCCTGGCCCTTGTGCACGCCGTTGGTGGCGCCGCGATTGATCGTCAGCCGCTGTCGCAGCGTGCTCGACTCGGTGCCGATGACCTCGCCCGGCAGCCATTTCGGGGCGAGCGTCGGCAGGCGGTTGCGCAGGCCGCGCAACTGTGCGTTCTCCTGCTCGAGCGCGGCCTGGCGCATGTTGGCCAGCCGCAGGCGGCGGTTGGCATCGCGCAGCCGGGTGTTCTCGGCCTGCAGATCGGCGCGCGCCTCGAAGATCTTGGTGGTCCAGTTCCAGGCCGCCGAGGGCGAGTTCATCGCCAGCTGCAGGGGATAGGCGGCGGCCTGCAGGCCGTAGCGCACGCGCTCCAGCCAGCCGCCGCGCTGGTCGAGGACCATCAGCGTCAGCGCCAGCAGCGCATAGATGAAAAAACGGAGTCCGGCTGCGGGAGCGCGCTGCGGAAGCGAATGGTTCGCGAATGCGGCCACGGATGCTCGCGTACCTCCGCGCGGAATGAGGCCTGCCGGGCCGGCAGGCTACTCGAGGCCGAAGTTGCCGGGGCCGAGTTCGTCCATCAATTCGAGGATGCGACCCCCACCGCGTGCGACGCAGGTGAGCGGATCCTCGGCGATCACGACCGGTAGGCCCGTCTCCTCGGTCAGCAGTTTGTCGATGTCGCGCAGCAGTGCGCCGCCACCGGTCAGAACGATGCCACGGTCGGCGACGTCGGCGCCGAGTTCCGGTGGTGTCTGTTCCAGCGCCTGCTTGACGGCGCCGACGATGCCCTGCAGCGGTTCCTGCAGCGCTTCGAGGATCTCGTTGGAATTCAGCGTGAAACTGCGCGGCACTCCTTCGGAGAGATTGCGGCCCTTGACCGAGATCTCGCGCACCGTCTGTCCGGGGTAGGCCGAGCCGATTTCGATCTTGATGCGCTCGGCGGTGGTTTCGCCGATCAGGATGCCGTAGTTGCGGCGCACGTAGTTCATGATCGCGTCGTCGAAGCGGTCGCCGCCGATACGCGCCGAATTCGCGTAGACGATGCCGTTCAGCGAGATCACCGCGACTTCGGACGTGCCGCCGCCGATGTCGAGCACCATCGAACCGCGTGCTTCCTGCACCGGCAGGCCTGCGCCGACTGCGGCGGCCATCGGCTCGCTGACGATCGCCACGGTGCGCGCACCGGCGCCTTCCGCCGACTCGCGGATGGCGCGGCGCTCGACCTGGGTCGAGCCGACCGGCACGCAGACCAGCACGCGCGGGCTCGGCTTCAGCAGGCGGTTGCCGTGCACTTTGTTGATGAAGTACTGCAGCATCTTTTCGGTGTAGGTGAAGTCGGCGATCACGCCGTCCTTCATTGGACGCACTGCAGTGATGTGGCCCGGCGTGCGGCCGAGCATGTTCTTGGCCTCGGCACCGACGGCGACGATGACCTTGCCGCCGCGGTTGAATTCGTCCTGGACCGCGACCACCGAAGGCTCGTTGAGCACGATGCCTTTGTCGCGAACGTAGATCAGCGTATTGGCCGTACCCAGGTCGATCGACAGATCGCTGGAGAAATAGCCGCGCAAGCGTTTGAACATCGGGGAGCGACCGCGGGGACTGACGAAAAAAGTTGCGGCAATCTAGCAACCTACGAAACCTTCCACAAGACGATTGTGTATCATTTCCGGCTTGCTTTTCCGCGCTTTCCTCAAGGGGAATCCATGAGCCTAAGCCGATCCGACATCGACAAGATCGCGTACCTCGCGCGTCTCGAGCTGACCGAAGCGGAGATTCCCGCCTACGTCGACTCGCTCTCACGGATCATCGACTTTGTCGGTGAGCTCGAGAGCGCCCAGACCGCCGGCATCGAGCCCATGGCGCACCCCCTGCCGGGGCTGGCCCAGCGGCTGCGCGCCGACGAGGTGCTCGAAACCGACCGGCACGAGCACTACCAGCGCAACGCTCCGCAGGTCGAAGGCGGCCTCTACCTCGTGCCCAAGGTCATCGAATGAGTGCTCTACCGATCCATCGCCGGACGCTGACCGGGCTCGCCAAGGGTTTGAAACGGCGGGAGTTTTCCAGTGTCGAGGTCACGCGCAGCTACCTCGGCCGAATCGCCGCCAGCCAGCCGGACCTGAACGCCTTCATCACCGTGACCGGCGAAGCGGCACTCGCCGCCGCCGCTGTCGCGGATGCGCGACTGGCGTCGGGCCAGGCCGGCCCGCTGACCGGGGTCCCGCTGGCCCACAAGGACATCTTCTGCACCGAAGGCGTGTTGACCACCTGCGGTTCGAAGATGCTGGCCAATTTCGTTTCGCCCTACGACGCGACCCTGGTGGCGCGGCTGCGCGATGCCGGCACCGTGATGCTCGGCAAGGTGAACATGGACGAGTTCGCGATGGGCTCGTCGAATGAAACCAGCCACTTCGGCCCGGTCCGCAATCCGTGGAATACCGCGATGGTGCCCGGCGGGTCCTCCGGCGGCTCGGCAGCCGCGGTCGCCGCCCGGATCGCCCCGGCCGCCACGGCCACCGATACCGGCGGTTCGATCCGGCAACCGGCTGCCCTCTGCGGTGTGACCGGCATCAAGCCGACCTACGGCCGCGTGTCGCGCTACGGCATGATCGCGTTTGCCTCCAGTCTCGACCAGGGCGGCCTGATCACCCTCAGCGCCGAGGATGCGGCGCTGCTGCTCGGTGCGATCGCCGGTTTCGATCCGCGCGACTCGACCAGCGTCGACACCCCGGTGCCGGACTACACGGCGACGCTCGGCGATTCGCTCGAAGGTCTGCGGATCGGCCTGGTCCGGCAGTTCTTCGACAAGGGCCTGGATGCGCGCTGCGAGGCGCAGATCCGCGCTGCCCTCGCGGTCTACGAAAAGCTCGGCGCCCGGCTGGTCGAGGTCGATTGCCCGAACCTGCCGCTGTCGGTGCCGACCTACTACGTCGTCGCGCCGGCCGAGTGCTCCTCGAATCTCGCGCGTTTCGACGGCGTGCGTTTCGGTCATCGCTGCGCCGATCCGAAGAACCTGATCGATCTCTATCGCCGCTCGCGCGGCGAGGGCTTCGGCGCCGAGGTCAAGCGTCGCATCATGACCGGCACCTACGTGCTCTCCGCCGGCTACTACGATGCCTACTATCTGAAGGCGCAGCGCGTGCGGCAGTTGATCAGTCGCGATTTCGCGCAGGCCTTCACCCAGGCGGACGTGCTGGTCGGCCCGACCTCGCCGGTTCCTGCGTTCCCGCTCGGCTCCAAGACCGCCGACCCGATCACCATGTATCTCAACGACATCTACACCATCGGCGCGAATCTCGCCGGCCTGCCGGGCATGTCGATTCCCTGCGGTTTCGTCGAGGGCCTGCCCGTGGGCCTGCAGATCGTCGGCCCGCATTTCTCCGAGGCGCGGATGCTGAACGCCGCGCATCGCTACCAGACCGAGACCGACTGGCACCTGCAGCTGCCGGCGGCCTATGCCTGAGGTCGACCCGTATGGCCACTGCTATCGCCACTGACGTCGAATGGGAAACCGTGATCGGGCTGGAGATCCATGCCCAGCTCGCCACCCGGTCGAAGATTTTCTCGAGTTCCGCCACCGCCTATGGTGCGGCACCGAACACCCAGGCGAACCTCGTCGATCTCGGCTACCCCGGCGTATTGCCGGTGCTGAACGCCGAGGCCGTACGCATGGCGCTGAAGTTCGGTCTCGCGATCGGCGCCCGCATCGAGCGGCGCTCGGTGTTCGCCCGCAAGAACTACTTCTACCCGGACCTGCCGAAGGGCTACCAGATCAGCCAGTACGAGCTGCCGATCGTCGCCCAGGGCAGCCTCGACGTCGTGCTCGACGACGGTACGCGCAAGCGTATCGGCATCACCCGCGCCCACCTCGAGGAAGATGCCGGCAAGTCACTGCACGAAGGCCTGCCCGGCGTCACCGGCATCGATCTGAACCGCGCCGGCACGCCGCTGATCGAGATCGTCAGCGAGCCCGACATGCGCTCGGCCAAGGAAGCCGTCGCCTACATGAAGAAAGTGCACACCCTGGTGCGCTATCTCGAGATCTGCGACGGCAACATGCAGGAAGGCTCGTTCCGCTGTGACGCCAACGTGTCGGTGCGGCCACGCGGCCAGCAGAAGTTCGGCACGCGCGCCGAGATCAAGAACCTGAATTCGTTCCGCTTCGTCGAGAAGGCGATCAACTATGAGATCGAGCGCCAGATCGAGCTGATCGAATCCGGCGGCCAGGTCGTGCAGGAAACGCGGCTCTACGACCCCGACAAGGGCGAGACGCGTTCGATGCGCTCCAAGGAAGAGGCCAACGACTACCGTTATTTCCCCGACCCCGACCTGCTGCCGGTGGTCATCGAAGACGCGCTGCTCGAAACCGTCCGCGCCAGCCTGCCCGAACTGCCGGACCAGAAGGCGGCGCGCTTCGCCAGCCAGTACGGCCTGTCCGAGTACGACGCCGGCGTGCTGACCGCGAGCCGCGAGATGGGCGCGTTCTATGAAGAGGTGGTCACCCGCGTCGGCGGCAAGGACGCGAAGCTCTGCGCCAACTGGGTGATGGGTGACTTCTCGGCCTTGCTGAACCGCGACAATCTCGAGCTCGCGCTCGCCAAGGTCGACGCCGCCGGTCTCGCCGGCCTGATCACACGGATCGTCGACAGCACGATCTCCGGCAAGATCGCCAAGGAAGTCTTCGAGGCGATGTGGGACGAGGGCACGTCGGCCGATGCGATCATCGAGGCCCGCGGTCTGCGCCAGATCACCGATACCGGTGCGATCGAGCAGGCCATCGATGCCGTGATGGCGAAGAATCCGGGCCAGCTGGCCGACTATCGGTCCGGCAAGGACAAGCTGTTCGGTTTCTTCGTCGGCCAGGTGATGAAGGCGACCGGCGGCAAGGCCAACCCCGCACAGCTCAACGAGCTGCTGAAGAAAAAACTGGCGGGATGAACGCCCGGGCCGATACGGACGTCGTTCACCGGTTCGTCGCCGAACGCCAGGACGTGCGTGGCCAGTTCGTGCGCCTCGGCGCCGCCTGGCTGGCGCTGCGCGAGCACGGCGACTACCCGGCGCCGGTACGCGAACTACTCGGCGAAGCCACCTGCGCCGCGGTGCTGCTGGCCTCGACCCTGAAGTTCGAAGGCATGCTGACCCTGCAGTTGCAGGGCAATGGCCCGGTGCGACTGCTGGTCGCGCAATGCAGCGATGATTTCCGCATCCGCGCGGTGGCGCGCTACGACGCAGCGCGGCTCGAGGGCGGTTTCCGCGAGCTGGCCGGCGATGGCCAGATCACCGTGACGATCGAAACCAGCCGCACCGGCGCGCGCTACCAGGGCATCGTGCCGCTGGCCGGCGAGTCGCTCGCGGCCTCGCTCGAACACTATTTCGCAAGTTCCGATCAGGTTCCGACCGTGGTGCGCCTGGCGGCCGAGGATGCCGGTGCCGCCGGCATGCTGGTGCAGCGCATGCCGTCACAGGGCGGTGTCCAGGCCGAGGAGGCCGAGGCCACCGAAGCTTCCCGCAGCCGCGAGGCGGATCTGACCTTCGGCATCGCCGGTGCCGCGCTCACCGGCCTCGGTGCCGACGAACTGCTGCGCCGGCCGGCCGCAGAACTCGCGCAGCGCTGCCTGCCGGGTCTCGATGTCCGTTTGTTCGAACCCCAGGCCGTGCGTTTCGAATGCCGCTGCAGCGCTGAGCGCGTCGCCGGCGTGTTGCGCTCGATCGGCGAAGCCGAGGTGCGCGAAATACTCGCCGAGCAGGGTGCCGTCACCGTGACCTGCGAGTTCTGTCACCGGCCCTATCGCTACGATGCGGTCGACGTCGAACAGTTGTTTGCCGCGGCCGGCGCGATCTCCCCGGGTTCGCCGCGTGTCAACTGACGAACCGGTCCGGCTCGTCCGGGCCTCTCGCCAGGTTTTTCAGCAGCATCTTGCGGTTCATGGAACCGGGCTCCGCCTGACGCGTCAAATCCCCAGGAGGTAACGATCATGAAACGCTCCCTGTTGTTGGCCGCCGTCCTGCTGCCCGGCCTCGTCGCCTGCGCTTCGAACCTCGCCCGGGTCACCGACCGCGGCGTCGAATCACGCTACGTCGATTACGCCGGCGAGCCGATCGAGCGGTTCACCGCCTTCAATCTCGATGGCTGGGCACCGGTGTCACGCAATCAGCTGGTCGTCTGGAATGGGCCGGCCGAAGCCTATCTGCTGAAGGTCTGGGACAATTGCCGTGACCTGATGTTCGCCGATGGCGTCGGCATCACATCGACCACGCGCACGGTCACCAAGTTCGAAAAGGTCCGGGTCGGTCGCGAGAGCTGCCCGATCGATGAAATCCGGCCGATCGACGTGGTACGGATGCGGGCTGATCGGGCCGCTGCAGCCGATGCGCGACGTGGTGCGGCGCCTTAGTTCCGTTGTTCTCCTGATGACGATCGTCGATATGTCGGCGATACTGTTTGTATCGACGCCTTCCGGTGTGCTCCCTGCGAGAAGACTGGGTGGTGATCGCGGCGCGACATTCCGAGTCTTGGGCGGCGATCAGGAAACAGAGTCTCCCTTTCAGGCTGCCACCTCACCCAAGATGCTCCCGCGCCAGATACTCCTCGCTCTGCATCTCGATCAGCCGACTCGCGGTACGCTGGAATTCGAATCGCAGCCGCTGACCCTGGTATAGGCCATCCGGCGGCGCAGCCGCCGACAACACGAGCTTGACCCCGCGATCGTAGAACTCGTCGACCATCGCGATGAAGCGGCGCGCCTGGTTCTCGCGGGTCTCGTCGAACAGCGGCACGCCGGCGACGATCACCGCCTGGTATTCGCGTGCCAGCCAGATGTAGTCGTCCTTGCCGCGTGGGCCGTCGCAGAGGGCGGCGAAATCGAACCAGGCGACGTTCTCGCTCTCGCGCACGAAGGGCACGTGGCGGCCTTCGATCTCGAGTTCCCCGGTGGCTTCGCCGGGGCCGTCGGCAAGATCGGCAAAAATGGCGGATAGCCGCACGTCGGTATCGGAGGCGGTCAGGGATAGATAAATCGGCGCCTGGGTCAGGTGCCGTAAGCGGTAGTCCGTGTTGCCATCGACGCGCACGATCGCTGTGTGCTGTTCGAGCAGCGCGATCGCCGGCAGGAAGCGCGCACGCTGCAGGCCGTCGCGGTACAGGCCGGAGGGAGGTACGTTCGACGTGAATACCAGTGTCACCTGTCGCTCGAGCAGGTGGCGGAACAGGCCGCCGAGGATCATGGCGTCGCCGATGTCGTCGACGTACAGCTCGTCGAAGCACAACACGCGCGAGGAATCGGCGATCGACTCGGCCACGTCGGCCAGCGGGTCGGTGCGGTCCCGCAGCGACCGCAGCCGCTCATGAACCTCGTGCATGAAACGATGGAAGTGGCTGCGTCGCTTCTGTGCGATCGGCAGGTGCTGGAAGAACAGGTCCATCAGCCAGGTCTTGCCGCGACCAACCCCGCCCCAGAGATAGGCGCCGCGTATCGGTGCTGCGTGGCGGGGACGTCGGCCCGCAAGCCGGGTCAGCAGTTTCGTGGTGGCCGAGGCCTTGCCGTCGCTGCGCGCCAGCTCCCGGCGCACGCGTTCGAGCTCGGCGACCGCGGCCATCTGCGCGGGATCATGGCGGAAGCCACGCTGTGCGAGCTCGCGCGCGTAGATCGCGGGCAGATCATCCTGGCCGGCGCGCCTGCTCAAGAGGCGAGTTCCGGGCGGTCGCGGAAATGCTCGAGTGCGGCGGGATTGGCGAGCGCGTCGGTGTTGTCCACCGGCCGGCCGTGGACGACGTTGCGCACCGCCAGTTCGACGATCTTGCCGCTGCGGGTGCGCGGGATCTCCGGCACGGCCACGATTTTCGCCGGTATGTGGCGGGGTGTGGTCTGGCGGCGGATGGTGTCGCGGATCTTCCGCTCGAGCGTCGCGTCCAGCGTGACGTCGTCGCGCAGCCGGACGAACAGCACGATCCGCACGTCGTTCTGCCAGTCCTGGCCGATGCACAGGGCTTCGAGGATTTCGGGCAGGGTTTCGACCTGGCGGTAGATCTCGGCCGTGCCGATGCGCACGCCGCCGGGGTTGAGCACGGCGTCGGAGCGGCCATGGATGACGATGCCGCCGTGCGCCGTCAGGGCGGCGTAGTCGCCGTGATGCCAGTGGCCGGGAAAGCGCTCGAAATAGGCTGCGTGGAAGCGCTTCCCGTCCGGGTCGTTCCACAACCCGAGCGGCATCGAGGGAAAGGGGTTGGCGCAGCTGAGCTCGCCTTTCTGCCCGGGCGACAGCGGCTGGCCGGCGGCGTCGAGGATGCGCACGTCCATCCCCAGGCCGAGACACTGGATCTCGCCGCGCCAGACCGGCAGCACCGGATTGCCGAGGCAGAAGCAGGATACGATGTCGGTGCCGCCGGAAATCGATGCGAGCTGCAGGTCCGCCTTGATGTCGCGGTAGACGAATTCGAAGCTCTCCGGCGAGAGCGGCGAGCCGGTCGAAAACAGCGTCCGCAAACGCGTCAGTGTGGTGTGCTCGCGCGGCCGGTAATCGCTTTTCTCGAGGCTGGCGAGATATTTGGCGCTGGTGCCGAACAAGTCGACCTGCTCGGCTTCGGCCATGCGCCACAGCACGCCGGGATCCGGATGGAACGGTGAGCCCTCGTAGAGCACCAGGGTCGCGCCGCTGGCGAGACCGCTGACCAGCCAGTTCCACATCATCCAGCCGCAGGTCGTGAAGTAGAACAGCCGGTCGCCACGGCGCAGGTCGCTGTGCAGCAGGTGCTCCTTGCGATGCTGCAGCAGGGTTCCGCCGGCGCCGTGCACGATGCACTTGGGCATGCCGGTGGTGCCGGAGGAGTAGAGGATGTAGAGAGGATGGTCGAACGGCAACCGCGTGAAACTGAGCGGCGCGCCGGGCGTGCCGAAGTCCGCGAACGGGACGCGGTCGCGCAACGCGGGTGCGGTGCCGCCGCCACCGCCACGGCTACCACCCAGCGTGGCGCCGACATAGGGCACCACGACGACGCGGCGCACCGACGGCAGGGCCTCGCGCAGCGCGGCGACTAGCTCCAGGGAGTCGAGCGTCTTGCCGCCGTAGAAATAGCCGTCGGCCGTGAACAGCACCTTCGGTGCGATCTGGCCGAAGCGATCGAGCACGCCGTGGATGCCGAAGTCCGGCGAGCAGGACGACCAGGTGGCGCCGAGGCTGCTGGCTGCGAGCATCGCGATGACGGTCTCGGGCAGGTTCGGCATGAAGCCCGCGACCCGATCGCCGGGCACGACGCCACAGTCGCGCAGTCCGGCGGCGATCCGTGCCACTTCGGCCCGCAGCTGTGTCCAGGAGAGCTCGCGCCGCGCGCCGCGCTCGTCGACGGCGATCAGCGCGGGCGCCGCGCCACCGTCGTGTTGCAGCAGGTTCTCGGCGAAGTTCAGCCGCGCCTGCGGAAACCAGCGCGCGCCCGGCATCTGCGCGGCCCGTTCGAGCGCCGGCCCATCGCCCCAGTCGGCGACGACCCCGGCGTAGCGGGCCAGCTCGGTCCAGAACGCGGCAGGATCGTCGATCGACCAGCGATGCAGGGCGGCGTAGTCGGGCAGGGCGAGGCCGCGACGCTGTGCCACTTCGCCGGTGAAGCGGGTGATCGCGGCTGCGGCGATCCGGGCGGCGGACGGCCGCCAAAGCGGTGTGTCGTCCATGTGGTCCGGCCTTCGTCAGAGCGATTGGTAGATCGGTCCAGAGCCACCCTCGGGCGTGGTCCAGGTGATGATCTGGTAAGGGTCCTTGATGTCGCAGGCCTTGCAGTGCACGCAGTTCGCGGCATTGATCTGCAGGCGCCGCCCGCCCGCACCGTCGTCCACCATTTCGTAGACGTTCGCCGGACAGAAATTCTGGCAGGGGTTGCCGTACTCCTGCGTGCAGCGATCGACGCAGATGCTGGGGTCCAGCACTTTCAGATGAGCCGGCTGGCTTTCGTCGTGGGAGTTGTTGGCGAAGAACACCGAGGCGAGCCGGTCGCGCGGCGGCAGGTCGCGCGGCACCCAGTGACGCTCGGGCGAGATGTACTCGTCGAGCTTCTGCATCTCGGCATAGGCCGCGTGGTTCTTCAGCGTCCAGGGTGCACGTCCGCCGGTCATGGTCTCGAACGCGGCGTTGGCGATGCCGAACCACAGGCCGCGATGGAAGCCGGGCTTGATATTGCGGACCTTGCGCAGCTCCTGGCCGCCGGGTGAACTGCGCCAGCGCGCATCGAAGCCCTCGCTGCTGCCGGTCTCGGCGATCTGCTGCGCAGCCAGCATGCCGCTGCGCAGGGTCTGGTGGATGCCCTTGATCTTCGGCACGTTCAGCGTGCCGCCGGCATCGCCGATCAGCAAGGCCCCGGGCATCTCGAGTCGCGGCATCGATTGCCAGCCGCCGGCGGCAATCGTCCGTGCGCCCGCGGCGACGATCTCGCCGCCTTCGAGCAGCGGCCGGATCGAGGGGTGATGTTTGAACTGCTGGAATGCCTCGAAGGGCCTGAGGCGCGGATCGCGATAGTCGAGACCGACCACGTAGCCGAGGTAGAGGCGGTCGTTGCCGAGGTGGTAGATGAAGCTGCCGCCGTAGGTGCCGTTGTCGAGCGGCCAGCCGACCGTGTGCTGAATCAGGCCGGGTTCGACCCGCCCCGGCGGCAGCTGCCACAGTTCCTTGAAGCCGAGCCCGTAGGTCTGCGGATCGCAGTGCGCATCGAGCGCAAACTCCCTGATCAGTACTTTGCTGACGCTGCCGCGGCAGCCCTCGGCCAGCACGGTCAGCGGCGCGCGCACTTCGGGCCCGGGCGCGTAGTTGGGACCGGGCTCGCCGTTCTTCTCCAGACCCATGTCGCCGATCTGCACGCCGACGACCCGCCCGTTCTCGAGCAGCGGCCGGGACGCGGCGAAGCCGGCGAACACATCGACGCCGAGTGACTCGGCCTTGGCGGCAAGCTGCGGTGCCAGCAGGCCGAGCGAGATGATGAAGTTGCCCGCGTTGTGCTGCTGCGGGGGCGTGGGCAGCCTGTGGCGGCCGCTGCGGGTCAGCAGCGCGAACTCGTCGCGCTTCGCCGGCACACAGATCGCCGGCGGCGAGTTGCGCCAGCCGGGCAGGAGTTCGTCAAGCGGCCCGGGCTCGAGCACCGCGCCGGAGAACATGTGCGCACCGATCGCCGAGGCTTTTTCGAGGATGCAGATATTGAGCTCGGGCTTGAGCTCCTTGAGGCGGATCGCGCAGGCGAGGCCGGCAGGGCCGGCGCCCACGATGACCACGTCGTACTCCATCTGGTCACGTTCGACGGCGTCGTTCATCCCTCTATATTAGCGCGCCCGGACCCGCTTGCATTGTGCTTCACCTTACTTCGGCTGCATGCGAATCGCGCCGTCGAGCCGGATGGTCTCGCCGTTGAGCATCGCGATCTCGAAAATCGACTGCACCAGCCGTGCGTACTCCTCGGGGCGGCCGAGGCGCGACGGGAAGGGCACCTGCGCTTCGAGTGAGGCCTGCACCTCGGGCTTCATGCCGCCGACCATCGCGGTCTGGAAGATGCCCGGAGCGATCGAATTGACGCGGATGCCGAAGGCGGCGAGTTCGCGTGCCAGCGGCAGCGTCATGCCCATCACGCCGGCCTTGGTGGCCGAATAGGCGACCTGGCCGATCTGGCCTTCGAAGGCGGCGACCGAGGAGGTGTGGATGATCACGCCGCGCTCGCCGTCCGCGTTCGGCTCGTTCTTCTGCATCTGCACCGCTGCGGCCTTGTCGCAGAGGAAGGTGCCGATCAGGTTGATGTGGATCACCTTGGTGAAGAAATCGCCGGCCATCGGGCCGTTCTTGCCGAGCACGCGGCCTGCGCCGATCACGCCGGCACAGTTCACCAGCAGGTTGATGCCGCCCATCGCGGTGGCGGCAGCCTGCATCGCGGCTTCGACCTCGGCTTCGGAGGTCACGTCGCAGCGCTGGAAGCGGGCGCGCCCGCCGAGTTCGGCAGCGGCTTTCTGGCCCGGTCCATCCTGCACATCGAGCAGCGTGACTTGCCCGCCGGCGGCGACGATATGGCGGCCTACGGCATGGCCGAGACCGGAGGCACCGCCGGTGACGACGGCGCGGGCTTGCTCGATTTTCATTACAGCATCTCCACCGCGACGGCGGTTGCTTCGCCGCCGCCGATGCACAGCGCGGCGACGCCGCGTTTCTGGCCGCGGTGGGCCAGGCTGTTGACCAGCGTGGCCAGCAAGCGCGCGCCGGTCGCCCCGATCGGATGGCCGAGCGCGCAGGCGCCACCAGCGACGTTGACCTTGGCATGGTCGAGACCGAATTCGCGCATCGCGACCAGGGTCACGACCGCGAAGGCCTCGTTGATTTCGTAGAGATCGACTGCATCGGCCTTCCAGCCAGTGCGCTCGAGCAGTTTGCGGATCGCGCCGGCGGGTGCGGTCGTGAACCACTCCGGCTCCTGGGCATGGCTGGCGTAGCCGACGATTCGGGCGATCGGCCGGACGCCGCGGGCAGCGGCGGCCGATTCACTCATCAGTACCAGCGCGGCCGCACCGTCGGAGATCGACGAGGAGGTCGCGGCCGTCACGCTGCCGTCTTTGCGGAACGCGGGCTTGAGCTGCGGGATCCGGCCGATGTCGCAGGTGAACGGTGTTTCGTCGCGGCTGACGACGGTTTCGCCCTTGCGTCCCTTGATCGTCACGGGGGCGATCTCGGCGTCGAACTCGCCGGCCTCGATGGCTCGCAGCGCGCGGCGTACCGACTCGGCCGCGAAGGCGTCCTGGTCGGCGCGCGATACCTTGTAGCGCTCGACGGTCTGCTCGGCGAAGTAGCCCATCATCTGGCCATCCCAGGGGCTTTGCAGACCGTCGTAGAACATGTGGTCGAGCAGCTCGCCGTGTCCCATGCGGTAACCGGTGCGGGCCTTGGGCAGCAGGTAGGGGGCGTTGCTCATCGACTCGAGGCCGCCCGCGACCGCGATCTGTACGTCACCGGCACGGATCTGGTCGGCGGCCATCATCACCGCCTTCATGGCCGAGGCACACATCTTGTTGACGGTCGTCGCCGGGGTACTGAGCGGCACGCCCGCTGCCAGCGCAGCCTGCCGTGCGGGCGCCTGACCGAGACCCGCCTGCAGCACGCAGCCCATGATGACTTCCTGGACGTCGGCCGGGGCCAGCCCCGAGGCCGCGATCGCGGCAGAGATCGCGGTCGCACCGAGCTGCGGTGCGGTCGCTGCAGAGAGCGTGCCCTGGAAGGCGCCGATCGGTGTGCGGCGAGCGGCGGTGATAACGACAGATTCGGTCATGAAGCGTTCCTTGCAAGTTCAGCGGCAAAGTGCGGCTGCACCCGAGTGTAGCCAAGCTGTAACAAGAAACGTACTGCGCCGCATACAATTCCGCGTTCATTTCACGGTATGGACACCGGGAGAGCTGCATAACATTATGTATGGACAGTGTTTTTGACAGCGCCTTGCAGGCTGGCACCGGCTTCGGATCGTTTCGCACTGCGATACAAACAGGTTGGGCAGGCGCGATCGCCGCGCTAGCTCAGGCGGTGAGGTCCGGCTCTCCCAGACGCTCCAGGATCAAGGCTCGCGCGCGGTCGCGCAGTTCGGGTGCCGTGACCTCCCCGGCAGTGGGCAGGGGTTCAAGGAATTCGACGACGATGCGGCCGGGCCGCGGCAGCAGGCGGGTGCCCGGCAGCACCGCGCGCGAACCGTGGATCACCGCCGGTACCAGCGGACAGCCGGCGCGCACGGCGGTGATGAATGCACCGGAGTGGAATTTCAGCAGGCCGGGAGTGTTGCCGAAAGTGCCTTCGGGGAAGAACACCAGCGCCTGGCCGTTGTGGGCGCTGCGCAGCACCCGCCGGGCGTCGCTCGCGCCTTTGTGGTGGTCGAAGCGTTCCACGAACTGCGTGCCGATGCGTTCGAGCAGCAGGCTGGCGAGCGGTACCGAGGCCATCTCGCGTTTGACGACATAGGCGAAGCGCGGCGGCAGCGCGGCCTTCATCACCACGCCATCGAGATAGCTGGCATGGTTGGCCACGACCACGCAGGGGCCGGCCGGCAGGTTTCCCAGGCCTCGCACGTCGAGGCGCACACCGATCCACGGCAGGATCCGGCGCGCCGCAGCGTGGGTGATTCGCCGCCGCCGTTCGAGTCCGGGGGTGATCGCCACCAGCAGCAGCGCCGCCAGTGCCCAGAGCGTGAATGCGGCCCAGGCCAGCACGCCGCGCAGGGCGTAGGCTGTCCGCGTCAGGGTCCCGTCCTCGGCCGCACTCGTTGCCGGGGTCGGCGGGCTGGGGTGGTTCGTCATTTCCATCCCTGATAATCCAGAGGGCTGGGGCAATCTGTGATCCAGTTCTCTTTATGTTAATGCCTGCGGCCTGCTGTGAAGGTCATCACGCCAGCCGGCCGCCGGACATTCGCATACTGGCCCGGTATCAAGAGGCCCCGCACGAATGAGTTCTGTCCTCAAGCGATCCGAGCCGTTAAGCAACCCCGCCGGGAAGACCCACCGCGGCGAGGCAGCCGATCCCACGGTGCTGCGTTTTCTCGACGCCGTCTGGATGGAGCGCGGCTTGTCGCCGAACACACTCGCGGCTTATCGAGCCGACCTGACTGCGCTGGCGCGCTGGCTGGCCGAGCGCGACATGCCGATCGTCCGCACCACGCGGGCGGACCTGCTGGAATTCATCGCCTGGCGGGTCGAAGCCGGCGCACGTCCGCGCTCGACCGCGCGGCAGCTGTCGTCGTTCCGGCGCTTCTTCCGTTTCCTGGTCCGCGATGGCGTGAACCGCGACGATCCCACCGCGCAGATCGCCATGCCAAAAATCGGCCGCTCGCTGCCGAAGTCGCTCTCCGAAGAGGAGGTCGAGTCGCTGTTGTCGGCGCCGCTGGTCAGCGATCCGCTCGGTCATCGTGATCGCACGATGCTCGAGGTGCTGTATGCCACCGGCCTGCGGGTCTCGGAGCTGGTCAGCCTGAAGTACAACCAGGTCAACCTGAACCAGGGCGTGATCCGGGTGCTCGGCAAGGGCAACCGCGAGCGCCTGATTCCGCTCGGCGAGGAAGCCGTGCGCTGGCTGCAGGAGTTCATCGTCGGAGCGCGCAACGAGATCCTTCTTGACCGCACGACCGACTACCTGTTCCCGACGCGTCGCGGCGATCGCATGACGCGCCAGGCGTTCTGGCACATTATCAAGCGCTATGCGCGCAAGTCGAGCATCGACAAGGAGCTGTCGCCGCACACGCTGCGTCATGCCTTTGCCACCCATCTGCTGAACCACGGCGCCGACCTGCGCGTGGTGCAGATGCTGCTCGGGCACAGCGACCTGTCGACCACGCAGATCTACACGCATGTGGCGCGCGAGCGCATGAAAGAGCTGCACGGCCAGCATCATCCGCGCGGCTGAACCCGCCGGCAGTCGGCGCCCAGTCTCGGCGGGGCGTCGCAAGCCGCTTCTGCTAGAATCCGCCGGCATTGCGCCCGGCCTGGCGAACCTTCGCCGTGGTGGCCGGTCCGATCCAGCATTGCATTTCGAAGCTGGATCCCAGCTCTGCTCGAGTATCAACGGACGGTCGTCGGCATGAAGAACCTCGGGATTCGCACCCTCCTGTCGCTGTTGGCTGCGGGAACGGGCCTGGCGGTTGCAGTGGCCGTCGCGCAGCAGCAGCCGAGCCCCTCCGGTGCCGCATCGATCACGGCTGCCCCGGCGGCAGCCGCAACCGTTGCCGCCCCCGCATCGGCCAGTGCGGGCGATCCGCGCCCCGCACTCGCCAAGAAAATTCCGGGCACCAAGGCCGACGATTTCCGCCAGTCGCCGATTCCAGGGGTCTGGGAGCTGGCCCGCGGCGCCGAGATCATCTACGTGACCGCCGATGGCCGCTACGCGTTTGCCGGCGACCTCTACGAGATCCCCACCGACACCAATCTCAGTGAGCGCCGCCGCCGCGACGCGCGGCTCGAGCTGATCAAGTCGGTGCCCGAATCGCAGATGGTCGTGTTCGCGCCGAAGGATCCGAAATACACCATCACAGTGTTCACCGACATCGATTGCGGCTACTGCCGCAAGCTGCACAGCGAGATCGCGAAATACAACGAGCTCGGCATTCGCGTGCGCTACCTGTTCTTTCCGCGCACCGGGCCGGACACCGAGTCCTGGGACAAGGCGGTCGCCGTCTGGTGCTCGCCGAACCGCAACGATGCCCTGACGCGCGCCAAGCGCGGCGAGGCGATCAAGCTGGCCAAATGCGGCACGACGCCGGTCGATCACGACTACGAACTGGGGCAGGAAATCGGTCTGCGCGGCACGCCGGCGATCCTGCTCGCCAACGGCGACATGCTACCGGGCTACGTGCCGCCGGCGACGCTGGCCAAGCGGCTGCAATCGATCGGTCGTTGACCGAGGCGCTCAGCGCTCCAGCAGCTTGAGCTTGTCCGGCTTGCCGTCCCATTCCTTGGCGTCGGCGGGCTCCTCACCCTTTTCGGTGATCACCGGCCAGCCCCGGGCGAGGTCGGCATTGAGCTTCTTGAAATGCTCCTGACCGGACGGCAGCTCGTCCTCGGAAAAGATCGCTTCGGCCGGGCATTCGGGCTCGCAGAGCGTGCAGTCGATGCACTCGTCCGGATCGATGACCAGGAAGTTCGGTCCTTCATGGAAACAATCCACCGGGCAGACCTCGACGCAGTCCATGTACTTGCACTTGATGCAGTTTTCAGTGACGACGAACGTCATGGGCAATCCTTCGGGCGGCAACGGAGGGCAGCGATGGCAGCAAGGCTGTCGCAATCGCACGAGGCCCGTATGATGCCATGGCTTCCGCCCCTTCCACGTCCACGACGTGGCGATGCCTGCCGGTCGCGGTCGCTATTCGGGCAGCGCCACCGCAGAGCGGCAGGCCTTCAGGTCGGTAGCCGCCGCTCCAGTTCGGCGAAATGATGCCCTTCCTCGTTTCGCGCCAGGTCCTCGAGGTAGCGGCGCAGGGTGAACTCGGTACTCGGGAACGCCAGTTCGGACCAGGGAATCTCCGCCGGCCGGATCAGCTTGACCTCGAGACTCTCGGGGCCTGCGCCGACCTCGGTCGAGCGCAGCCGCGCGCGGAAGAACACGTGCACCTGGTGGGCGTGCAGCACGTGCACCACCGTCAGCAGCGAACCGATCTCGACGTCGGCCAGGGCCTCTTCCTGCGACTCACGGGCGGCTGCTTGCTGCAGGGTCTCACCGTTCTCCATGAAGCCGGCGGGTACCGTCCAGTAGCCACGGCGCGGCTCGATCGCGCGTCGGCAGATCAGCAGCTGGCCTTCGTATTCGGGCACGCAACCGACCACCAGCTTGGGGTTCTGGTAGTGGATCGTCTGGCAGCGGGTGCAGACGTAACGCGGCAGATGGTCGCCGGCGGGGATCAGGGTCTCGACGGGCGCGCCGCAATCGCTGCAGTAGTTCATCGGTCGGTTGGGCTCGATCAGGCGCGTGCCACGCCCTGGCAGCACCAATCATAGCGAGATGTGCGATCAGGTGATTGTGGAGACTCTGCAGCATCCGCGGTCGAGTCGGCACGCGTTGCGTGGCCGCGGATGCAGATCGCGGCGCAGTTGAACATCTAAAGTGAGAATGTAGCGCCAGCCGCTGTTCTTCCAGAGAGGTTCGTCACGATGACCTCGAGCAGGCTGCGACTTGGGCCGTTGCCCGAGACCGAGACCATCAAGCTGACTTTTTCCTGATGCGCAGGCCTATGGGGAGGCTGTTGACGCGACAATGCTGATCCTGCACATGCTGGAGGCGTTCATGGCGCGGGAACGGGGATTCAGGCGAACGGAGTCGGCGCGAAGCGTTCCGCGCCGAGATGAAAAGGCCATCCCCGACTAGATGGGGATGGCCTCCGAATTGGTGCCCGAGGTCGGAGTCGAACCGACACGCTTTTTACAGCGGTGGATTTTCTTCCCACTTCGGCTTTCGCCGCCGCCGCCCCCGAAGAAGCGCCGTTCGTGGTCTGGAGCACGCCTTCACCATAGCCTTGCGGCCGTAGGTGCCCGCCGTCTGCTCTCTACACCTTCCCTGGTCCTTTCGGGTTCAGGGCTTGGCTCGGCATTAGCTCGGACGGGTCGTCCAGGGCCTTCGCCGAGTTTGACGGGCTTCACCTTCGAGGTTTCCCCCGGAGGGCTCAAATTTTGTCTGAGTCCACTGCGTCTACCAATTCCGCCACTCGGGCAGACGCGGCAAGTATAGAGGTTTGTGACCCTTTTTTCGCCGCCGCAGCGACGATTCAGCGTGAAAGAGTGCCGCGGCTTGCCTACCATACCGGCCTCGTGCGCCGCTCCGATTTCGCCTTCGACCTGCCTGCCGAGCTGATCGCCCAGCGTCCGTTGCCATCGCGCGCGGCGTCGCGGCTGCTCGTGCTCGACCCCGCGGGGGCGGTGCCGCCGCTGCGCGATCTGCAGATCGCCGACCTGCCGTCGCTGCTCGCGCCGGGCGATCTGCTGGTGTTCAACGACACGCGTGTGGTGCCGGCGCGGTTGCCGGCGCGCAAACCCACCGGTGGGCGGGTGGAGCTGCTGCTGGAGCGCGCCATCGGTGGCGATGAGGCGCTGGTGCAGATCCGCGGCGGCAAGGGCCTGAGGGACGGCGCCGCACTCGAGACCGCCGGTGGGCCGGTCGTGATCCTCGGGCGAGACGCCGATCTGTGGCGGGTGCGCATGCCGGCGCCGCCGCTCGAATTCCTGGAGCGGCATGGCGAGGTGCCGCTGCCGCCGTACATCGAGAGGGCCGCCGATGCCGCCGACCGCGAGCGCTACCAGAGCCTGCTGGCGCGCGTCCCCGGCTCGGTGGCGGCACCGACCGCCAGTCTGCATTTCGATGCAGCCTTGCTGGCGCAGCTGGATGCGCTCGGGGTGCGGCGCGCGACCGTGACCCTGCACGTCGGCGCCGGCACGTTCCAGCCGGTGCGTACCCTGGATCCGGCGCAGCACCGGATGCATGCCGAATCCACCGAAGTCCCGGCGGCGACCTGCGAGGCGGTGGCGGCGGCGCGGGCAGCCGGGCGGCGGGTGATCGCCGTCGGCACTACCGTGGCCCGCACGCTCGAGTCCGCTGCCGATCCCGACGGACGACTGCGCCCGGGGCGCCGCGAGACCGATATTTTCATCCTGCCGGGCTATCGCTGGCGGGTCGTCGACGCATTGCTGACCAACTTCCACCTGTCGGAGTCGACCTTGCTGATGCTGGTCTGTGCTTTCGCCGGCCGCGATGCCACGCTGGCCGCCTATCGGCATGCCGTGGCCAGCCGCTACCGCTTCTTCAGCTATGGTGACGCCATGTTTCTGGCCCGGGCTGCGCAGGGCAGTGCGCCGGCGGGCGCCGAGCCTGCCCCATGATCAATCTCGACTTCGAGTTGCTGGCCACCGATGGTGCGGCACGTCGCGGCCGCGTGCGGGCCGCGCATGGCAGTTTCGATACACCGGCGTTCATGCCGGTCGGCACCTACGGCACAGTCAAGGCGATGACGCCGGAGGAACTCGAGCAGCTCGGCGCGCAGATCGTGCTCGGCAATACCTTCCATCTGATGCTGCGCCCCGGAGCCGCGACCGTGGCCGAGCTCGGCGGGCTGCACCGCTTCATGCACTGGCAGCGGCCGATCCTGACCGACTCCGGCGGGTTCCAGGTCTTCAGCCTGGCGAAACTGCGCAAGATCACCGAGGAGGGTGTGCGGTTCCGCTCGCCGATCGACGGCAGCGAGGTCCGGCTCACGCCCGAGGATTCGATGCAGGTGCAGCGCCTGCTGGGCTCGGACATCGCGATGATGTTCGACGATTGCACGGCCTGGCCGGCGACCTATGCGGCAGCCGAGGTCTCGATGGAGCGCTCGATGCGCTGGGCGCGGCGCGGTCGCGACCACTACCACGCGACGTCGCCGCCCGGCGCGCTGTTCGGCATCGTGCAGGGAGGCATGTACCTGGATCTGCGCCAGCGCTCGCTCGAGGCCCTGCTCGAGATCGATGCCGGTTCGCCGGGGAGCATCGCGGGGCTGGCGATCGGCGGCCTCGCGGTAGGCGAACCGGAGCCGGAGCGGCTGGCGGTGCTCGATGCGCTGCTGCCCGCCATGCCGGCGGACCGGCCGCGCTACCTGATGGGGGTGGGGCGTCCCGAGGACATCGTCGCCGCGGTACTGCGGGGGGTGGACATGTTCGACTGCGTGATGCCGACCCGGCATGCGCGCAACGGCCATCTGTTCACCTCCACCGGGGTGATCAATATCCGCAATGCCGCCCATCAGAAGGACCCCCTGCCGATCGACGAAGCGTGTGCTTGCTACACCTGTCGGAACTATTCCCGGGCCTATCTGCGCCATCTCGACCGCTGCAACGAGATCCTCGGGTCGCGCCTGAACACGCTCCACAACCTGCACTTCTACCTGGCCCTGATGCGGGACCTGCGGGCCGCGATCGAGGCGGGGGGGCTGCAGGGGTTCGTCCGGGAGTTCCTTGCCAGGCGGCAGGTATCCCCCGGGGCTGTGGCATAATCCGCGCCCTTTGACGGGGGTGAACCCATGAATGGACTGATTCCTGAAGCCTACGCCCAGGCGGCCGGTGCCCCGGCAGCGGGCGGCCAGTTCGCGCCACTGCTGATGATGGTGCTGTTCATCGTCATCTTCTATTTCCTGCTGATCCGGCCGCAGCAGAAAAAGGCCAAGGAGCACCAGGCGATGCTCGGCCGGCTCGCGGCCGGCGACGAGGTCGTGACGGCCGGCGGCATACTCGGCCGCGTGGTCGAGGTCGGCGACAACTTCACGACCATCGAGATCGCCGATGGCGTGCGGATCAAGATCCAGAAGCACCAGATCACCTCGCTGATGCCCAAAGGCACGCTGAAGGGCGCCTGAGCGCCAGCTGCCTCCCTTCGACCAAGGTTCGCCTGCATGCTCGAGTACCCCCGCTGGAAGTACATCCTGGTCGCGACCGTCGTCGTGCTGGGTCTGCTGTTCGCCCTGCCGAACGTGTTCGGTGAAGATGCGGCGCTGCAGGTCGCACGCAAGGATCGCGCGGCGGTCGACGTCGCCGGTCGCCAGCAGGTCGAGGAAGCGCTGCACGGCCGCGGCATAGAGTTCTCGCGCAGCTATGTCGACGATGGCCGTTTGATGCTGCATTTCGCCGACGTGCCGAACCAGCTGAAGGCGCGGGATGCGGTCAACTCGACCTTCGCCGACCAGTACGTCACGGCGCTGTCGTTCGCCTCGCGAGCGCCGGACTGGCTGCGCAAGGTCGGCTTGCGGCCGATGCCGCTGGGCCTGGACCTGCGCGGCGGCCTCTATCTACTCTATCAGGTCGATATCGAGGGGGCAGTCGCGCAGTTGCTGCAGGTACGCGAGCAGGACTTCCGGCGCGCGCTCGGCCAGGACAAGATCGGCATCACCGACATTGTCCAGGTGACGCGTGACAGCCAGCGACCGAACGGTCTGCGGATCACGCTCGCGCCGGGTTCCGATGTCGATGCGGCGCGAGCCACTTTGCGCCGTGCGCTGCCCGACCTGACCTTCGACGTGCAGGGTGGGGAAGCCGGCACCAGCGTGATCGAGACGGTGCTCACTGCGGCGCAGATCAAGGAACGCCAGGACTACGCGATCCAGCAGAACCTGACGACGCTGCGCAACCGCGTCAACGAACTCGGCGTGTCCGAGCCGATCGTGCAGCGCCAGGGTGTCGACCGCATCAACGTGCAGTTGCCCGGCGTGCAGAACTCGGCCGAAGTCAAGGATATCCTCGGCAAGGTCGCGACTCTGGAGTTCCGCCTGGTCGACGTGCAGAACAGCGTCACCGATGCCGTTCAGCGCCGCCGCGCGCCGGTCGGCTCCAAGCTCTACCAGGACCGCAACGGTCAGCCGGTGCTGCTGAAGCGCGACATCATCGTCACCGGCGATCAGCTGGTCGATGCGACCACCGCCGCCACCCAGGACGGCCCGGGCGTGTCGGTGCGGCTCGATGCGCTGGGCGGCGAGGAGATGCTGCGCACCACCCGCGCCAACCTCAAGAAGCCGATGGCCGTGGTGTTCATCGAGCAGCGCCGCGAGGAAATCGAGGTCGGCGGTGAGAAGGTGCAGCGCGACGTGCGCGACGAGAAGGTCATCAACACGGCGACCATCCAGGGCATCTTCTCCAACAATTTCCAGATCACCGGCCTGAACCCGGCCGAAGCCCGCGAGCTGGCGCTGCTGCTGCGCGCCGGCGCCTTGGCCGCGCCGATCTTCGTCGTCGAGGAGCGGGTGATCGGTCCGTCGCTCGGTCAGGAGAACATCGACAAGGGCGTGCGGGCGTTGGCGCTCGGTCTGCTGGGCATCTTCATCTTCATGGCGCTGTACTACCGGGTCTTCGGCCTGGTCGCGAACCTGGTGCTGCTGGCCAACGTGGTGCTGCTGGCGGCCCTGCTGTCGGGCATCGGCGCGGCGCTGACGCTGCCCGGCATCGCCGGCATCGTGCTGACCATGGGCATGGCCGTCGACGCCAACGTGCTGATCTACGAACGCATCCGCGAGGAGTTGCGCAACGGGGTCACGCCACAGACCGCGATCACCAAGGGTTTCGACAAGGCGTTCTCGGCGATCGCTGACTCCAACCTCACGACCCTGATCGCGGGTGTCGTGCTCTGGGTGCTCGGCACGGGCCCGATCCGTGGCTTCGCCGTCACGCTCTGCCTCGGCATCGCGACCTCGATGTTCACGGCGATCCTGGGCAGCCGGGCGCTGCTTACTCTGATGTACGGCGGCAAGCGCAAGCTCGCCACGCTGCCGATCTAGGCTGCGCGCCGAGGAGTTCCAGATGGAGTTTTTCAAGAATAAAACCAACTTCCCCTTCATGGGGACGCGCAAGATCTGGTACTCGGTATCGATTGCCATGATCCTGCTGTCGATCGGCTTGCTGATATTTCGCGGCCTGAATCTCGCAGTCGATTTCACCGGTGGCGTGACCGCTGAAATCAGCTTCCCGGGCGAGGCTGATCTCGATCGCGTCCGCACGGCGCTCGACGCGGCGGGCTTCCATGAGGCGCAGGTGCAGAACTTTGGCTCTTCGCGCGATGTCATGGTGCGTCTGCCGCCGGTGGCGTCGCAGACGGCGGAGCAGATCCGCACGGCGCTCGACAAAGTCGTCGCCGAGGTCGATCCGGCTGCCCGGCTGCAGCGCGTCGAAGTCGTCGGTCCGCAGATCGGCGAGGAACTGCGCACCAGCTCCATCTGGGCGGTGGCGTTCACCATCTTCTTCATTTTCATCTACGTGGCGCTGCGGTTTCATACCCAGCGTCTGTCGGCCGGCGCGATCCTCGCGGCGTTGCACGACCCGATCATCGTGCTGGGCTTTTTCGCGGCGACCCAGATGCCTTTCGATCTCGCGGTGGTCGCGGCGATCCTGGCGGTCATTGGCTATTCGCTGAACGATACCATCGTGGTGTTCGATCGTATCCGCGAGCGCTTCGCCGCCAATCGACGCCTGTCGCCGGTCGAAGTGCTGGACGAATCGATCAATTCGACGCTGTCGCGCACCATCATGACCGCCGTCACGACGCTGATCGTCGTGGTGATCCTCTACCTGTTTGGTGGCGCGGCCCTGCAGGGTTTCTCGGCGGTGATCATCGTCGGCATTCTGGTCGGCACTTATTCCTCGATCTATATCGCCAGCGCGCTCGCGCTCGATTTCGGCCTGAAGGCCGAGCACGTCTTCCCCAGCGAAAGACGCCGCAAGATCGACGATCTGCCCTGAACGGCAGGGTCCGACAGGGCCCCGCAGCACGTCGAAGCTTGCAGGGCGCAAGCGGTTTCGTCGCCACTCCACGGATGGGGTGGGAAGAGCCTGCCTGGACACGAGGTGATCAGGCTGGCGGTATCTCCCGGCGGCCCCCTACAATCCCCTTGCCATAGTCAGGGGGACCGACAACATGAATTGGCGCATCAAGCCGCTCGAGGACATCCTGGCCAGTGCCGAGCGCAAGGCCTTGCGCCGCTCGCTCGGGCCGTTTCAGTTGATGATGCTGGGCATCGGCGCGGTCATCGGTACGGGCATCTTCGTGCTGACCGCGGTGGGTGCGGAGCGGGCCGGACCCGGTCTGATGCTCTCGTTCCTGATCGCCGGCGTGGTTTGTGCGTTCGCGGCCCTGGCCTATGCCGAGCTGGCGTCGATGCTCCCGGTCGCCGGCAGTGCCTACACCTACTCGTACGGTGTCATGGGCGAGCTGATCGCCTGGATCGTTGGCTGGAACCTGATTCTCGAATATGCCGTCGCGGCCAGCGCGGTTGCGGTCGGCTGGTCGGGCTACATGAACGGCCTGCTGACTTCCTGGGGAGTGCATGTCCCGGCCGCGTTCACCGCGGGTTATTTCGACCTCAAGAACGGTCAGCTGGGTGCCGGCGCCGGCGTCATCAACCTGCTCGCGGTCGGTGTCGTGGTCGTCGTCTGTGCGTTGCTGGTACGGGGCACCCGCGAGAGCGCGGCGGTCAATACCGCCCTGGTATTCGTCAAGCTGGTGGCGCTGGGCATCTTCGTCGCGATCGCCTTGCCGAACATCGACTGGGACAATTTCTCGCCGTTCATGCCTTTCGGCTTCCTGTCGCACGAGGTCTACGACCCGACGCTCGACGCCCACGTCGCCAAGGGCGTGATGGCAGCGGCGGCGCTGATCTTTTTCGCCTATGTCGGTTTCGACGCGGTGTCCACCGCGGCCGAGGAAACCCGCAACCCGAACCGCAACGTGCCGATCGGCCTGGTCGGTTCGTTGGTGCTCTGCACCCTGATCTACCTGTTCGTCGCGGCCGGCGCCGTCGGTACCATGCCCACCGACGAACTGAAGAACTCCAAGGAACCGCTCGCCGAAGTGCTGCGCAACCTCGGCTTTCAGCGCATCGGCGACCTGATCGGCGTCGCCGCGGTGCTGGCGCTGCCGACGGTCATCATGATGATGATCTTCGGCCAGGTGAGGGTGTTCTTCGCCATGAGCCGCGACAGTCTGCTGCCGCAGCGTCTGTCCGAGGTCCACCCGCGTTTCGGCACGCCGTGGATCATGACCATCCTGACCGGCCTGCTGGTAATGGCGGTCGCCGGGTTCTTCTCGGTCGACGAGATCGCCGAGCTGTCGAATACCGGCACGCTGCTGGCCTTCATCGCCGTTTCCGCCGGGGTGCTGGTGCTGCGTATGACCCAGCCCGACCGGCCGCGTCCGTTCCGCTGCCCGGCGGTCTGGGTGATCGCGCCGCTGGCGGTCGCCGGCTGCCTGTTCCTGCTGCTCTCGGTGCCGCCGAAGTCGCTGGTGCGTTTCTCGATCTGGAACGTGATCGGCCTGGCGGTCTACTTCCTCTACTCGCGCAGCCGCAGCCCGCTGGCGGAACGCCCGGCCTGATGTGATCGCGGGCGGCTTCGGCTGCCCGCGAACTATTCTTCGCGCAGTTCGCCCTGGACGTGCGGCGCGAGCAGTTCGAGCAGGGCCTCGTAGACGCGCGGCGAGCCCGCCACGATGTTGCCGTTCTGCCGGTATTCACCGCCGGAGAGGGTGCCGACGCGGCCGCCGGCCTCCTGGATCAGCAAGGTGCCGGCGGCGGTGTCCCAGGGCGCGAGGCCGATTTCCCAGAACCCGTCGACCCGGCCGGCTGCCACGTAGGCGAGATCGAGCGCAGCCGAGCCTGGACGGCGTATTCCGGCGGTCTGCTGCATCACCGATTTCAGCATGCCGAGATAGCTGTCCAGGTGCTTGAGGTTGGCGCGATACGGAAAGCCGGTGGCGATCAGCGCGCCTTCGAGGCCGCGCTGCTTGCTGACGCGGATGCGGCGGTTTTCGAGGCGGGCGCCGTCGCCGCGTGAGGCGGTGAAGACCTCCTGGCGCATCGGGTCGTAGACCACGGCGTGCTCGAGGCGGCCGCGCTGGCTGCAGGCGATCGAGACGCAAAAGGTCGGAAAACCGTGCAGGAAGTTGGTGGTGCCGTCCAGCGGATCGATGATCCATTCGATCGGGCTGTCGCCGCTGCGGCCGCTTTCCTCGGCGTGGAACGCATGGTCGGGGTAGGCCTTGCGGATCGTGGCGATGATCTCGGCCTCGGCCTGGCGGTCGACGTCGGTGACGAAGTCGTTGCGGTCCTTGCTGGCGACCTGCAGCGAATCGAGCCGGTTGAGGCTGCGGATGATCACGTCGGCCGCACGCCGAGCGGCGCGCACGGCGATGTTCAGGAGTGGCTGCATGCTGGCAAAGAGCGTCGCGAAGGGACCCGCTAGAATAGCACGCAAGATGCACCCGATCCCTGCTGCCGACATCCGCGTGGTCCTGGTCGAGACCTCGCACCCCGGAAACATCGGCGCGGTCGCGCGCGCGATGAAGAACATGGGGCTCGAGCAGCTGGTGCTGGTGCGCCCGAAGCAGTTCCCGGATCCGGAAGCCACGGCGCGCGCTTCCGGCGCCGACGATCTGCTGCGCCGGGCGCGCGTGGTCGACGACCTGCTGGAGGCGATCGGCGATTGCGGCCTGGTCGCTGCGACCACCTCGCGCGACCGCGACCAGAATTTCCGCGTGCGCGACCTGTGCGAGGGCGCCGAGCAGATCGTTGCCCAGGCCCGCAGCGGGCCGGTCGCGCTGCTGTTCGGCAACGAGCGCACGGGTCTGACCAACGACGAACTCGCACTGGCGCACCTGTTGCTGCGGATTCCGGCCAATCCCGCCTACCCTTCGCTGAATCTCGCGATGGCGGTACAGCTGGTGAGTTACGAGACCTGGCGCGCGCGCGGTGCGCAGTATCTGTCGCCGCCGCCGGCGACGCCGCTGGCTCCGGCGATCGAAATGGAGCGGCTGTTCACGCATCTGCAGCAGGTGCTGGACGAGGTGGAGTTTCGCGACCGCACCCCCGGCGGCACCAGCCTGATGAACCGCATCCGCCGCTTCCTGCATCGCGCCGAACTGGACCAGAACGAGGTCAACATCCTGCGCGGCATCCTCACCGCCGTGCAGCAGAAACGCCGCCACGCCGGCGCGCCACCGGCCGACGACGACGGACCCGGCAGCGCGCGATGAGCGGCGCCGCACCGATCTATCTCGACTACGCCGCGACCACGCCGGTCGATCCGCGGGTCGCGGCCGTGATGGCCGGCTACCTGACTTCGCAGGGGGTGTTCGGCAACGCGGCCTCGGCCAGTCACGCCTATGGACGCGAGGCGGCGGCCTGCCTCGAGGCCGCGCGTGCCGAAGTGGCTGCGCTGATCGGTGCACCGCCGGAAGCCATCGTGTTCACCTCCGGCGCGACCGAGGCCGACAATCTCGCCGTGCTCGGCATCGCGCGCGGGCTGGCCGACCGCGGTCGGCATCTGGTGACGCTGCGCACCGAGCACAAGGCCGTGCTCGATCCCTGCCGGCGCCTCGAGAAAGAGGGCTACAGCGTGACCTGGCTCGAGCCCGGTCGCGATGGCCGGCTCGACCCCGAGGTGCTGCGCAAGGCCTTGCGGGCCGACACGGTGCTGGTCTCGATCATGCACGCCAACAACGAGATCGGCGTCGTGCAGGATCTCGCGGCGATGGCTGCGATCTGCCGCTCGCACGACGTGCTGCTGCACAGCGACGCGGCGCAAGCCGCGGCCCGCATCCGGCTCGAAGTCGATGCCCTGGGTGTCGATCTGCTGTCGCTGTCGGCGCACAAGCTCTATGGACCGAAGGGCATCGGCGCGTTGTACGTGTCGCCGGCAGCGCGTCCCTGGCTGCTGCCGCTGGGGTGGGGTGGGGGGCACGAGCGTGGATTGCGGCCGGGTACGCCGGCGACCCATCAGGCGGCGGGTTTCGCGGCTGCGGCGCGCGTGCTGCGTGCCGCGAGGGCGGAGGAAGAGCCGCGGCTCGCGGCCCTCGGCCGACGCCTCGAGGCCGCCCTGGCGGACACGCCGGGTGTGGTGTTCAACGGCCATCGCGAGCACCGGCTGCCCGGCCTGGTGTCGGTCAGCTTCCGGGATGTCGAAGGCGAGAGCCTGGTCGCCGGGCTCCCTGGCCTGGCACTGTCGAGCGGTGCGGCCTGTGATTCCGCCAGCGGCGAGCCGTCATACGTGTTGCGGGCGCTGGGGCATCCCCCCGAGCTCGCCCAGTCGACCCTGCGGCTGTCGCTCGGGCGTTTCACGACGGCGGCGGAGGTCGATCAGGCTGCTCAGGCCATCGATCGCGAGGTGCGGCGGCTGGCGGTGGTTGCCCCCGAAGCCCCGGCTGCGGACCATATCGCCCCGGCCTCGACCCCCCTCTCGGCCGCTGTAGTCGGTGGGCCTCACCAGGATGTGGCGGCTGTCGATGCCGCCGCGGTTGGCAGTGCCGCTGCGGCGACGGCCTGGCGAGCGCCGCAAGCGCCGCCGTTGCTGACGGAGCGGGTCTGGCAGTTGTTCCGGGATCTGCCCGGAGCGGGTGCCCCGGCGCCCGGCAGCGGTGCCTGGATCCGGGGCCGGGCAGGGTCGCGGCGCGAAGGCGCGGAGGTGGTGTTCCACCTGCAGTGCGCAACCGATGGAACCGTGAGCGGAGTCAGATACCAGGTCTTCGGCTGTCCGCATACTTTGGCGACGACCGCCTGGGTTGCGGCCCGGTTGCAGGGGCGTCACCTGGCGCGACTGGTGCCGGGCACGCCGCTCGAGTGGGCGGAAGTGCTCGAGGTGCCGGCCACGAAACTCGGGCGCTTGTTGCGGATCGAAGATGCATTGCACGCCGTTGTCGCCGCTTGCCGTCAGTCCGGCGGGCTGCACGATGCACGTGCCACGACGTAGACTCGGGATTGTCGCTTGAGGATCGAGCAAATGGCGATTTTTCTGACTCAGTCGGCCGCCGATCGCGTGCACAGCTTTCTGGCCTCGCGCGGCCATGGTTTGGGCCTGCGGCTGGCGGTGCGCAAGACCGGCTGCTCCGGCTTTGCCTACGTGATCAACTACGCCGACGACTCCCAGCCCGAAGACATCGTGTTCGAGAACCGTGGAGTCAAGGTGTTCGTCGACAAGTCGAGTCTGCCGTTGATCGACGGCACCGAGGTCGACTTCGTCAAGCACGGCCTCAACGAGGCGTTCAAGTTCCGCAACCCGAACGTCAAGGGCGAGTGCGGCTGCGGCGAGAGCTTCAGCGTCTGAACCCGTCGGGGCGCGGCGCCGGGCCCGGACCGGGCCGGTCGCCGGCCGGAAAACCGGCCCGCAGCGCCCCCGATACCGAAAATCCCTTCAGATCCGGGCACTTCCACCGTTGGTCGCGTTTGCCGCGACAACCCCTGCGCGGGTAAGATCCGCGCTTCGATTCGTCGGCCGCGACCGGGCGCCTTGCCGAGGCCTCCGTCGCGGTCGTTTTCATCACTCATCCCAGGAAATCTTCAATGGCGCTGGAGCGTACTTTTTCGATCGTCAAGCCCGATGGCGTGAGCCGCAACCTGATCGGCGAGGTGTATCGCCGCTTCGAGCAGGCGGGCCTGCGCGTCGTTGCCGCGCGGATGGTCCATCTGTCGCAGCGCGAGGCCGAAGGCTTCTACGCGGTGCACCGTGAGCGCCCGTTTTTCAAGGATCTGGTGCAGTACATGACTTCGGGCCCGGTGATGGTGCAGGTGCTCGAGGGCGAGAACGCGATCTTGAAGAACCGTGAGATCATGGGCGCCACCGATCCGAAGAAGGCCGCGCCGGGCACGATCCGCGCCGACCTCGCGCAGAGCATCGAGGCCAACACCGTGCATGGTTCCGACGCGCCGGAGACGGCCGCCCAGGAAATTGCGTACTTTTTCCGCACCACGGAGATCTGCCCGCGCGGCTGAGCGCGGCAGGTTCGATCCGCGACGGCACGCAGCACCTTAGGGCTGCGTGCCGCCGGGTCCGAACCACCGAGTCTGACTGCCGCGACCTGAGCAAGCATGGAAACGCCTGTCGCCACACCGCCGACCAACCTCCTCGGGCTGCCGCGGCCCGAACTCGAGGCATTCGTCGGTGCGCTCGGCAACAAGCCGTTCCGTGCGCGGCAGCTGATGGGCTGGCTGTACAAGCGCGGCGAGGGGCGTTTCGATGCCATGACCGATCTCGCCCGCGATTTCCGCGCGCAGCTTGCGGAGTGCGCCGAGGTGCGTACCCCGCAGATCATGCGCGAGACGACTTCGGCGGACGGCACCCGCAAGTGGCTGCTGAGCGCCGGGGTCGCACAGGCCTTCGAGATGGTGTTCATCCCGGAGGCGGATCGCGGCACGCTGTGCATTTCCTCGCAGGTCGGCTGCGCGCTCGATTGCGCGTTCTGCTCGACCGCGCAGCAGGGCTTCAACCGCAACCTGACCACGGCCGAGATCGTCGGCCAGGTCTGGCTCGCGAATCGCGAGCTCGGTGTCGACGAGCAGGGCCACCGGCGCGTCACCAACGTCGTGCTGATGGGCATGGGCGAACCGCTCGCCAATTTCCGCAACGTGGTGCCGGCGATCCGCATCCTGCTCGACGATCTCGGTTTCGACATTTCGCGCCGGCGCGTGACCCTGTCCACGTCCGGCCTGGTGCCGCAGATCTACCGGCTCGCCGCGGAAGTGAACTGCGCGCTGGCGGTCTCGCTGCATGCGCCCGACGACGCGCTGCGCGACGAACTCGTGCCGATCAATCGCCGTCATCCGATCGCCGAGCTGCTCGAGGCCTGCTGGCATTACATCGACGAACAGAACGGCCGCAGCATCACCTTCGAGTACGTGATGCTCGACGGTGTCAACGACCAGCCCGCGCATGCGCGCGAGCTGGTGAAGCTGCTTCGGGGCCGGCCGGCCAAGCTCAACCTGATTCCGTTCAATCCGTTTCCCGGCACGCGCTTCCGTCGCTCGCCGATGGCGGTGATCGCACGCTTTCGCGACGAACTGATCCAGGGCGGGGTAATGGCCACGATCCGCCGCACCCGCGGCGACGATATCGATGCCGCCTGCGGCCAGCTTGCCGGTCAGGTCAACGATCGCGTCCGCGTGCGCCTCGGCGACAAGCTCGCCGCGGCGATGGCGTCATGAGCGGCGCAGCGGGGATGGCGCGGCATTCGAACCGGGTCCGCAGTCGCGGGCTCGCCTGGCGTAGCGCGGTGCTCGGCGCGAGCCTGGCACTGCTCGCCGCCTGCAGCAGCAACCCGGCGGTGCAACGCCCGGAGTCGACTCGCGCCGAGACGGCCGCCGCCTACAACCTGCAGCTCGGCGTCGCCTATCTGCAGCAGGACCGTCTGGCGCTGGCGCGCGAGAAACTCGAGCGCGCGCTGCGGCAGAATCCGCGCGATCCGCAGGTGCACACCGCCCGCGCCCTGCTGGCCGAAAAGCTCAACGATCCCGGAGACGCCGATCGCTTCTATCGCTCCGCGCTGCGTCTGGCGCCCGACGATCCGGACATCTCCAACAACTACGCCGTGTTCCTCTGCCGCACCGGCCGCACCGACGAAGGTGTGCGGCGGTTCGCCACCGTGGCCCGCAACAAGCTGTACCGCGCGCCGGAGGCCGCCTGGACCAATGCCGGCGTCTGTTTGCGCAGCGCCCAGCGTCTGGACGAAGCGTCCGAGCACTTCGCGCGGGCGCTGGCCGTGCGTCCCAATCACGCCGAGGCGATGTACCAGCTCGCCGATCTCGATCTCGAGCGCGGCATGCTGCTCGAAGCGAGGACCGGTCTGGATCGCTTCGTCGACACCTTCCGGCCGACGCCCGAGCTGCTGCTGCTCGGTGTGCGGATTGCCCGCGCACAGCGCGATCAGGCCGCCGAGGAGCGCTATGGGCGCCGCCTGCGGGTCGAGTTCCCCGAGTCGGACCAGGCGCGCCAGTTGCCGGTCCTGCGCCGCAATCCGGGGTAAATGCCGATGATCGAGACGGAGGCGGAGCCGGGCCTGATCCAGATCGGCGAGACCTTGCGCGCGGCTCGCGAAGTCCGCCGGCTGTCGCTTGACCAGGCGGCGGCGCGGCTGCGCTGCGACCTGCGGGTGATCGAATGCCTCGAGGAAGGTCGCTTCGCCGATATCGGTCCGCCGGTGTTCGCGCGCGGCCATCTCCTGCGCTATGCCGAAATGCTGGGCGAATCCGGTGACGCGATGGTCGAGGCCTGGGCTCAGGCTGCAGCCGGCACCAGCGCGGCCGGCGAGCTGATGTCCGGCACCCATCCGCGGCGCACCCGCGACCTGCGCCGGGTACGCCGGCAACTGGTGATCGGTACGGCGATTCTGTGTGCCGCAATCATCGCGATCTGGTCGTTGCAGCAACTCGGATCCGGTCCGACGGAGACCGCCGGGCGGGTTGCCGTGCAGCCCGCTGCCCCGGCTGCTCCGGTTGCCGCGGCGCCGGCGGCCCCTGCAACAGGCACGGCCGAGGCGTCGCGTACCACAATCCCGGCGAGTGTCGCGCCGCCACTGCCGAGGGTGGCCGCCGCGGCGCCCACCCGGAGTGCCGCGGCTGAGCCTGCGGCAGCGCCCACCACCAGTGCCGCGGCGTCGCCGCCGTCCGCGTCGTCGCAGTTCGCGAGCGCACAACTGGCCGTGACGGCGACGGCCGACAGCTGGCTGGAGATTTACGACCGGCGCAATCGCCGCCTGTTCTTTGGCGTGGCCAAGCCTGGCATCTTGGTGGATGTCCGCGGCAACCTGCCGCTGCGGGTGGTGGTCGGCAACGTGCCGGCGACGACCTTCGAGCTGGACGGTCGGCGCATCGAGGTGCCGCGCGAGGCGATGCGAGGCCCCCGCGCTGCCACGTTCCGGGTCGGTGCCGACGGACGTCTGTCGGTCCCGCCGCGCGCCTGACGGAGTTTTCGATGTCCCAGATCCAGCCGATTCGCGGCATGAACGACGTGCTGCCCGCCCAGATCGCGTCCTGGCAGTGGCTCGAGGCGACCGCGCGCGAGCTGCTGGCGGCCTACGGCTACGAAGAAATCCGTGTGCCGGTAGTCGAGCAGACCCAGCTGTTCAAGCGCGCGATCGGCGAGTTCACCGATGTCGTCGAGAAGGAAATGTACTCGTTCGTCGACCAGGGCAAGGAGCAGCTCACGCTGCGCCCCGAAGCGACGGCCGGCATCGTCCGCGCGGCGATCTCCAACGGCCTGCTGCGCGGCGCGCGCCATCGCCTGTGGCTCACCGGGCCGATGTTCCGCCACGAAAAGCCGCAGAAGGGCCGCTTCCGCCAGTTCCACCAGATCGACGTCGAGGCGATCGGCTTCGACGGCCCGGACATCGACGCCGAGCTGATCGCCTTGAGCGCGCGCCTCTGGAAGCGCCTCGGCATCGGCCGGGTCAGCTTGAACATCAATTCGCTGGGTACCAGCGAGTCGCGGCGCGAATATCGCGAGCTGCTGGTGGCGTATTTCCGCGCCCACCACGCCAAGCTCGACGAGGACAGCCGCCGGCGGCTGGAAGGCAACCCGCTGCGGATCCTCGACAGCAAGAACCCGGAGATGCAGGCGATCGTCGCTGGCGCACCGCTGCTGACCGATCATCTCGATCCGGAGTCGCGGGCGCATTTCGCGGAGCTGTGCGCGATGCTGCGCGACCTCGACATCCCGTTCACGATCAATCCACGGCTGGTCCGCGGCCTCGATTACTATTCGCGCACCGTGTTCGAGTGGATCACCGACGCGCTCGGCTCGCAGGATGCCGTCTGCTCCGGTGGCCGCTACGACGGCCTGATCACGCAGTTGGGGGGCGATGCGACGCCGGCCATCGGCTTCGCGCTGGGCATCGAGCGCGTGGTGGCGCTGATCGAGCAGGCCGGCACCGCGCCGCCGTCACGGGCCGCCGACGTCTATCTGGTGGCGGTGGGCGAGGCGCCGTTGCGGGCGGCGCTGAAGCTCGCGGAAGCGCTGCGCGAGGCCCTGCCGGGGCGGCGCATCGAGTTGAACGTCGGCGGCGGCAACTTCAAGGCACAGTTCCGCCGCGCCGACCGCAGCGGTGCGCAGCTCGCGGTGGTGCTCGGTGCCGACGAGCTCGCCCGGGGCGTAGCCCAGTTGAAGCCGCTGCGCGATGCCGCGGCGGCGCAGTCGGAAGTGGCGCTGGCCGCAGTGCCGTCGGAAGTCGGAGTCTGGCTGGCTCGCGCCTGACGCGGGCCGCTGAGGGGCGCTGGGCGCCCGTTCTGGCCCGCAGGTCGCGGGCTGTTGCAGGAGACACAAGTGGTCGACGATTTTTATTCCGAAGAGGAGCAGTGGGAGCGCGTCAAGCAGTGGCTGCGCGAGAACGGCCCCTGGCTGCTCCTGGGCGTGGTGCTCGGACTCGGCGCACTCGGCGGTTGGCGCTGGTGGCAGGAGCGGGTCGAACAGCAGGCGCTGACCGCCAGTGCGACGTATTCGCAGATCCTCGAGGCCTTCGAGCGGGGCGACCGTACCCGCGGCATGAGCCTGATCGACGATCTGCGCCGCGACCATGACTCCTCGCCCTATGCCGACCAGGCCGACCTGCTGGCGGCCCGTTCGCTGGTCGAGGAAAGTGAACTTGGCAAGGCGGTCGAGCGTCTGACCCGGGTAATGAACAAATCCCGCGATGAACAGCTTCGTCTGGTTGCCCGGCTGCGCCTGGCGCGGGTGCAACTCGCCCAGGGCAATCCGGATATCGCCATGGCCACGCTCGATGGGGCGGCGCCCGGAGCGTTTGCCGCGCGTTTCGAGGAGATTCGCGGCGACGTGCTCGATGCCAAGGGCGACAAGCCGGCGGCGGTGCGCGCCTGGCGCAAGGCGCTCGAGACGGACGTGGACGGCAGCGTCGACCGCCGGGCGGTCGATCTGAAAATCACGGATCTGCTGGCCGATGGCATCGTCGCCGACGATGCTCCGCCGGCTGCTGCGGCACCGCCCACCGAGACCCCGGCGGCGCAGGCGGCTGCACCGGTGGCCGCGCCGTGAGCCGCATGCTGCCGGCCGTGGCAACGCTGCCCGCGCCGGGCCGGCGCTGGGCTGCGGGTCTGGCCGTGGCGGTGTTGACCCTGCTCGCGGCCTGCTCCAAGGAGAAGGACGTCGAGCCGCCTGCCGAGCTGGTGGATTTCAAGCCGACCCTGCGGGTCGATCGCGCCTGGAGTGCCAAGCTCGCCGGTGGCGATGCCGTGCTGCGGCTCGGACTCGCGGCGTCGGCCGATGGCGAACGTTTGTACGCGGCAGGTGCCGGGGGCGAAATCGCGGCCTTCGATCTCGCCAACGGTCGCGTCGCCTGGCGCATCCGCACCAAGGCGGCGCTGTCGGGCGGCACCGGCAGTGGCCACGGACTGGTGGTGGTCGGCTCGGCGGATGGCGAGGTGATCGCCCTGGAGCAGGCGGACGGACGCGAACGCTGGCGTGTGCCGGTCGGCGGCGAGTTGCTGGCCGCGCCGGCGATCAGCGCCACCGTGGTCGTCGTGCGCACGGTCGATGGACGGTTGCTCGGCCTCGATCCGGCCACCGGCAAGGAGCGCTGGCGCGAGGAACAACAGGTGCCGCGCCTGACCTTGCGGGGCATCGGTACGCCGGCGATCGTCGGCAACGTCGCGCTTAGCGGCTTCGACAACGGCCGGGTGCTGGCAGTCAACGTCGACGATGGCGAGATCATCTGGGACGCGGTGGTGACGCCGCCGCGGGGTCGCACCGAGCTCGAGCGGCTGGTCGACATCGATGCGGCCGTCAAGGTCTCGGGTGCCGACGTCTTCGTGGTCGGTTACCAGGGCCGGGCCGCGATGCTGGCGCTCGATTCCGGGCAGGTCTGGTGGTCGCGCGAGATCTCGAGCCATCGTGGCCTCGATTTCGACGACGATGCGGTCTATGTCTCCACGGCAGGGGGCGAGGTCGTCGCGCTGCGTCGCCGCACCGGGGTCGAGCTGTGGCGCCAGGACGCCTTCCTGCGCCGCGGCCTGTCCGCACCCACCGTGGTCGGCGACTACGTCGCGATCGCCGATTTCCAGGGCTACGTTCACTGGCTCGAGCGGACCAGCGGCACGCTGGTGGCGCGTACCCGGGTCGGTGATCGCGTCAGCAACGCACCGGTGGCCGTCGGCGACACCCTCTACGTGCTCGACGACAAAGGCGGGCTGGCGGCGTTCCGTACGCGCCCGGCGGTGCCGACGGCGGCGGAGGCTGCGCCGCCTGCGGCGGCAGTCGCTCCGGCTGCCGCCGGCGAGGCGGCGCGGCGCGGCTGAGGCCGTCGTCCTGCGCCGCACGTCGCCTCCGCCATGCTGCCCGTCGTCGCGCTGGTCGGCCGTCCGAATGTCGGCAAGTCGACACTGTTCAACCGCCTGACCGGCACGCGCGACGCCATTGTCGCCGACGTACCCGGTGTCACGCGCGATCGCCAGTACGGCTTCGGCAAGCTCGGTGGCCAGCCGTTCATCGTCGTCGATACCGGTGGCCTGGTGGAGCAGCCGTCGGGCCTGGAAACGCCGATGCGCGCCCAGACCGAACGGGCGGTCGCCGAGGCCGATCTACTGGTGTTCATCGCCGATGCGCGCAGCGGCCTGACACCGCAGGATCATTTCGTCGCCCGCGAGCTGCGTCGTTCCGGCAAGCCGGTGTTCCTGGCGCTCAACAAGGCCGAGGGTCTGGACACCGCGATCGCCGGCGCCGATTTCCACGCGCTCGGCTTCGGCGAACCGATGGCGATCGCGGCCGCGCATGGCGAGGGCTGCCGCGAGCTGATGGAGCGGGTGCTCGAGGGCATCGAGCCGCAGCCACCGCTGGACGAATCGAAGGATCGCGCCATCCGCATGGCCATCATCGGCCGCCCGAACGTCGGCAAATCGACGCTGGTCAACCGCCTGATCGGCGAGGAGCGGGTGATCGCCAGCGACACGCCGGGCACTACCCGCGACAGCATCTTCGTGCCGTTCCAGCGCGACGAACGCGAGTTCGTGCTGATCGACACCGCCGGGGTGCGGCGCCGTGCCCGCATCGACGATGCGATCGAGCGCGCCAGCGTCGCCAAGACGCTGCAGGCCATCGAAGAAGCACACGTCGTGATCTTCGTCTGCGACGCCCATGACGTGATCGGCGAACAGGATGCCAGCGTGCTCGGCCTGGCACTGAATCGCGGTCGCGCCTTGCTGATTGCCGTCAACAAATGGGACGGCGTGCCGATGGAGCAGCGCGACGAGATCCGCCGCCAGCTCGGGCTGAAACTCGATTTCGTGCCCTTCGTGCCGGTGCATTTCATTTCCGCCCGCCATGGCACCGGGGTCGGCGAGCTGGTGCAGGCCACCATCCAGGCGTACGACGCAGCGATGCGCGAAATCCCGACCGCAGTGCTGACCCGCACCCTGGAACGCGCCATCCAGCAGCACCAGCCGCCGCTGGTGCGGGGCCGCCGGATCAAGCTGCGCTATGCCCACCAGGGCGGCCGCAATCCGCCGCGGATCATCATCCACGGCAACCAGACCAAGGACGTGCCGGAGTCGTATACGCGCTACCTCGCCAACGTCTTCCGTCGCGAGTTCGATCTGTTCGCCTCGCCGGTCGCGGTTGAATACCGCGGCGGCCGCAACCCCTACGACGCCGCGCGCAAGGCCGATCACGAGGGCCGCAAGAAGGCCGCGAGCGGCAGCGGCCCGCGTCCGTCGCGCCGCCGGCGTCCTGCCAGTCGCTGAAGCCCGGTGCGGGCGCGAGCAGCGGGCAACGCTCCCGGATCCACTCCTGAGCGGCCGCGTGAGCGGACTCCTAAGGTGCTGTCGCGACCGGCAGGAACAGCGCCGGATCCACCAGCACGCGGTTCAGCGCCACGCCCCAATGCAGATGCGGGCCGGTGACCCGGCCGGTAGCGCCGACGGCGCCGATTCGCTCGCCGCTGCGCACCCGTGTCCCCGTCGGCACGGCGATCTCGCTGAGGTGGCAGTACAGGGTCACCAGGCCCTGGCCGTGGTCGATGAACACCGACTTGCCGTTGAAGAAGTAATCGCCGGTATCGACGACCTCGCCGTCCGCCGGGGCGTACACCGGCGTGCCAGTCGGCGCCGCGATGTCCATTCCGCTGTGCGGGTTGCGCGGCTGCTGGTTGAAGAACCGGCGCGAGCCGAAGGAACTCGAACGCGGGCCGCGCACCGGCGCGCGCAGTACCAGGGTCGCAGGCGGGGTCTCGCTGAAGGTGGCCAGTGCCGCCCGGATCCGCGTCTGCTCGGTCTCGACCCGCGCCAGGTCGGCCGGCGCCAGATCGACCTGGCTCGGCGGCACCTTCAGGTACTGCGTGGTGTACTGCTTGCCGACAATCTGCAGCTGGCGGGTTTCACGCCGGCCGTCGCGCTCGATCTCGAGCTGCACTTCGCCGGGTGCCTGGGACAGCGGGATGCCGACGATGGCGCGCCAGCCTGTCCCGTGACGCAGCAGCATGACCCGGTTGCCCTCGAAGCTGACCCGCGGCGGCGTGTCCGCACCAGCGCCTGCTGTTGCCGGCAAGTCGATCATCACCACACCGCCCGGCACCGCGCTCGCTCGTGGCAGTGCAGTTTCGGCCATGGCGGTCGTAGCCACGACGGTCGCGGTCCATAGCAAGGCTCCGCCGAGCAGCAGACCGTTCGCACTCCTGCGCGACAGGGTCATCCTCATGGTTCGTTCTCCGTAGGTCCACGGCCGGTCACCGTGGCTTCGAGCGCGCCGCGGCCGAGCCGGACGCGGATCGCTTCGCCGACCTGCACCTCGTCGGCGGCATGCAGCAGGGCGCCATCCGCCGCCCGGGTCGCCAGCGCGAAGCCGCGACCGAGCGTCGCCAGCGGGCTGACCGCATGCAGCCCACGCTGGGCCAGCGCCAGGCGCTGGCTGACCCGCTGCAGGGTCTGGGTCATGGCATTGCCAAGCCGCATCGACAGGCGCTGCTCGCGCGATCGCAGGTCGCGCAGCCGCAGTACCGGGGAGCGGGCGGCGAGCCGCGCCGCCAGCTCCTGCAGCCGGGCGCCGCCGCCGGCGAGCCGCAGCCGGACCAGGGCGCCGAGCCGCTGTTCGAGCTCGTCGAGGCGCTGGGCATCACGCTGCAGCCCCATGCCCGGATGCAGGCGGGCCAGCCGGCGGCGCAGGTTGTCGAGACGCTCCCCCCCGGCACGCATCTGCCGCAACGCCGCGGTGTCGAGCCGCTGGGCGATCCGGGCGATGCGCAACAGCCATTCGCGCCGGTCCGGCACCGCGAGTTCGGCAGCACCCGAGGGTGTCGGTGCACGCACGTCGGCGACCAGATCGGCGATCGTGAAGTCGACTTCGTGGCCGACGCCGCTGATCACCGGGATCGGGCTGGCACGGATCGCGCGCGCGACCCGCTCGTCGTTGAACGCCTGCAGATCCTCGAGCGAGCCGCCGCCGCGCGCGACGATCAGCACGTCGCACTCGCGACGCTCGGCCGCCTGCGCCAGTGCCGCCAGGATCTCCTCGACCGCCGCCGCGCCTTGCACTGCGGTCGGGTAGATCAGCACATCGGCGGCCGGAAAGCGCCGCCCCAGCACCTGGATTACGTCGCGTACCGCGGCGCCGCTCGGCGAACTGACGACCCCGATGCGGCGCGGCACGGCCGGCAGGGGCCGCTTGAGTTCGGTCGCGAACAGCCCCTCGGCGGCAAGCTTGGCCTTGAGGCGCTCGAATTCGCGCTTCAGCGCGCCGACGCCGGATTCCTCGAGGTGATCGACGATCAGCTGATAGTCGCCGCGCGGCTCGTACAGGCTGACCCGGGCACGGGCCAGCACCTGCTTGCCTTCGGCCGGCACGAAGCGCACCACCAGGTTGCGTTGCCGGAACATCGCGCAGCGGACCTGGGCGTCACGGTCCTTGAGCGTGAAATACCAGTGTCCCGATGCCGGTCGCGAAAAGTTGGAGATTTCGGCCTCGACCCAGATCACCGGCAGGCCATGATCGAGCAGCATCCGCACCTCGCGATTGAGGCGGGCCACGGTGTAGATGTCGCGGTCGGCGCGCGGGCCGCCGGCGCCGGGAAATCTCGCGGACAAGGGTGCCTCGAGCAAGGGGCGGGCGGGGGCCCGGGAATGCCGCAGCCGCACGGGACACGGCGGCCTGCAGTTTCCGAGTTTACCGGTTTTTCCCGCCTGCGTAGAATGCGCCGTCCATCGATCCCTGCTGGACACTCCCCCCGATGCGAATTCTCGAAGAAGCCCTGACCTTCGACGATGTCCTGTTGGTCCCGGCCTACTCCGAAGTGCTGCCCCGCGAGGTCGATCTCTCGACCCAGCTGACCGCCAGCATCCGCCTGAACCTGCCGGTGATGTCGGCCGCCATGGACACCGTCACCGAGTCGCGACTGGCGATCGCCATGGCGCAGGAGGGCGGCATCGGCATCATCCACAAGAGCATGACCGTCGAAGCCCAGGCTCGCGAGGTCAGCCGCGTCAAGAAGTACGAAAGCGGCGTGGTGCTCGACCCGATCACGGTCACCCCCGACACCACGATTCGCCAGGTCATCGACCTGACCAAGGCGCGCGGCATCTCCGGCGTGCCGGTGGTGGTCGGCAATGCACTGGTCGGCATCGTGACCAGCCGCGACCTGCGCTTCGAGACCCAGTTCGATTCGCCCGTCTCGGCCGTGATGACGCCGAAGGAACGCCTGGTGACGGTGCGCGAGAACGCGCCGCGCGACGAAGTGCTCGGCCTGTTCCACAAGCACCGCATCGAAAAGGTGCTGGTGGTCGGTGAGGACGGCCGGGAACTCAAGGGCATGATCACCGTCAAGGACATCCAGAAGGCCACCGAGCGCCCGCGCGCCTGCAAGGACGAAGGTGGCCGCCTGCGTTGCGGCGCCGCGGTCGGCACTTCGCCCGATTCGCTCGACCGCGTTGCCGCGCTGCGCGAAGCCGGTGTCGACGTCGTGGTCGTGGACACCTCCCACGGCCATTCCCGCGGCGTGATGAAAATGGTCGAAACCATCAAGTCCCGCTGGCCCCGGCTGCAGGTGATCGCTGGCAACATCGTCACCGCCGAGGCCGCCCGCGACCTCGTCAAGTGCGGGGCCGATGCGGTCAAGGTCGGCATCGGCCCCGGGTCGATCTGCACCACCCGCATCGTCGCCGGCGTCGGCGTGCCGCAGATTTCCGCGGTCGCCAATGTCGCCGCCGAGCTGGCGGAGAAGGGCGTGCCCCTGATCGCCGACGGCGGCATCCGCTACTCCGGCGACGTCGCCAAGGCGCTGGTCGCCGGCGCCCACTGCGTCATGATCGGCGGCCTGTTCGCCGGCACCGAAGAGTCCCCGGGCGAGGTCGAGCTGTACGCCGGCGCGAGCTACAAGAGTTACCGCGGCATGGGTTCGCTCGGTGCGATGGGCGAGCGCCACGGCTCCAGCGACCGCTACTTCCAGGACACCACCACCGAGCTCGAGAAGCTCGTGCCCGAAGGCATCGAAGGCCGCGTGCCTTACAAAGGCAGCATCGTCGCGATCCTGCACCAACTCGCCGGCGGCCTGCGCGCCGCGATGGGCTATACCGGCAGTGCCAGCATCGACGAGATGCGCACCCGGCCGCAGTTCGTGCGCATCACCACCGCGGGCGTGAAGGAGTCGCACGTTCACGACGTGACGATCACCAAGGAAGCGCCGAACTACCGCGTCTCGTGAGCGCCGGTATCGTGACGGCCGCAGGCATCGCGCGCGACATCCACGCGCATCGCATCCTGATCCTCGATTTTGGCTCGCAATACACCCAGCTGATCGCCCGTCGCGTGCGCGAGCTCGGCGTCTACTGCGAGATCCACCCCTGGGATGCCGGCGACGCTGACGTTCGCGCGTTTGGCGCGCGCGGCATCATTCTCTCCGGCGGCCCCGAATCGGTCACCCAGGCCGGCGCGCCGGCCGCACCCGCCGCGGTCTGGGAGTCCGGCGTGCCCGTGCTCGGCATCTGCTACGGCATGCAGACCATGGCCGCCCAGCTCGGCGGCCGCGTCGAACCCGGCGCGGTGCACGAGTTCGGCTACGCCGAAATACGCGCCCGCGGCCATTCGGCCTTGCTGCGCGATATAGAGGATCGAGTCAACGCCGAAGGACACGGCCTGCTCGACGTCTGGATGAGCCACGGCGATCGCGTCACCCAGCTCCCCGCGGGCTTCAAGACCATCGCCTCGACCGGCGACGTGCCGATCGCCGGCATGGCCGACGAAACACGGCGCTACTACGCCCTGCAGTTCCACCCCGAAGTCACCCATACCCGGCAAGGCACACGGATCTACCAGCGTTTCCTGCAGGAGATCTGCGGCTGCGAGGCGAGCTGGAATCCCGGCAACATCATCGAAGACGCAATCGCCCGCGTGCGCGCGCAAGTCGGGCAGGGCAAGGTGCTGCTCGGCCTCTCCGGCGGCGTGGATTCGTCGGTGGTCGCCGCGCTGCTGCACAAGGCGATCGGCGAGCAGCTGACCTGCGTGTTCGTCGACCACGGCCTGCTGCGTCACCAGGAAGGCGATCAGGTCATGCAGGTGTTCGCGAAGAATCTCGGCGTGCGCGTGATCCGCGTCAATGCCGCCGAGCGTTTCTTCCGCGAGCTGACGGGCGTCGCCGACCCCGAGGCCAAGCGCAAGATCATCGGGCGGCTGTTCGTCGAAGTGTTCGACGAAGAGGCGCGCAAACTGGCCGGCGACGATAATGAAGCCAACCACGTCCAGTTCCTCGCCCAGGGCACGATCTATCCCGACGTGATCGAGTCCGCCGGCAGCAAGACCGGCAAGGCTCATGTCATCAAGAGCCACCACAACGTCGGCGGCCTGCCGGCGCACATGAAGCTGAAGCTGGTCGAGCCCCTGCGCGAGCTGTTCAAGGACGAAGTGCGCCGCATCGGCGTCGAACTCGGCTTGCCCGCCGAGATGGTCTACCGCCATCCGTTCCCCGGTCCCGGCCTCGGCGTACGCATCCTCGGCGAAGTCACGCCCGAAGCTGCCGACACCCTGCGCCTCGCCGATCATATTTTCATCGAAGAGCTGCGCAAGGCCGGCTGGTACGATAAGACTTCGCAGGCCTTCGCCGTCTTTCTGCCCGTGAAGTCCGTTGGCGTCACCGGCGACGGCCGCCGTCATGACCCCGTGATCGCACTACGCGCCGTCGAGACTGTCGACTTCATGACAGCCCACTGGGCGCATCTGCCATATGAGCTGCTCGACGTCTGTTCGCGACGGATCGTGAACGAAGTGAAAGAGATCTCGCGCGTTGTCTACGACGTTAGCGGCAAGCCGCCGGCGACGATCGAGTGGGAGTGATTAGGTGCCTTTCGCGGTCTATCCGTGACCCACGAAATGTGAACCTAAGTTACTGAATAATAATAAATAACCTTTCTGGACCTATCGCCATCTATCGGTGCCAAGCGGGACACTCTGACGGTAAAACTGACGGTATGAGTTTCTGGCACCGCGAAAAATCCCAATTTTTACCGTCATACGGTCGGCGGTAAGGCGGACAAAGAAACGCTGGAATTTCAGGGGAAAAGTGCCAGAAACCCGTGATTTCCGCGGTGCGGATTGAGAGAAATGGGCAACTGACGGTAAAATTGGGGCCGCGCCAGAACAGGGGCCCGCCATGCTTACCGACATCGCCCTGAAGAAGCTCAAACCCCGGGAAAAGCCGTACAAAGTGACGGACCGGGATGGGATGTACGTGACGGTCTCGCCGGCCGGGACGATCACGTTCCGGTTCGACTACCGGATCAGCAACAGGCGCGAGACCCTCACCCTGGGGCGCTACGGCCCGGCGGGGCTATCCCTGTCCGCCGCCCGCGAGAAGTGCATCGCTGCCCGGAACACGCTCGCCCAGGGGCACTCACCGGCCCGGGTGAAGCAGCGGGAGAAGCGCCAGCTGGCAGCCGCCCAGACCCTGGGCCAGTTCGCCACGAAGTGGCTGGAAGAGGGCCCGATGGCGGAGAGCACCCGCACCATGCGAAAGGGCATCTACCGGCGAGAGGTCGAACCCGAACTCTCGAACCGCCTGCTGCCGGAGGTGTCGTCGGACGACGTGCGCATCCTGTGCCTCAAGATCAAGAACCGGGGGTCGCCCGCGACGGCGATCCACGTCCGGGACATCGTGAAGGGCATCTACAACTTCGCGAACCTGCACGGGCACAAGGTCCCGAACCCGGCCAACGAGGTGGCGCCGACATCCATTGCCACGTTCAAGCCGCGCGAACGGGCGCTCAGCCCCGAGGAGATCCGGATCGCGTTCACGCTGATCGACAAGGTGTCGTTCGCCCATATCCACCGCCTGGCGCTGCGGATGATCCTGCTGACGCTCGTGCGCAAGAGCGAGCTGGCGAAGGCGATGTGGAGCGAGATCGACTTCGACAAGGGCGTCTGGACGATCCCGAAGGAGCGCATGAAGGCGCGCCGGCCGCACAGCGTCTACCTGTCGCGGCAGGCACTGGAAATCTTTACCGCGCTGAAGCTGATGGCGGGCAGCTCGCCATACGTTTTCCCATCCCGCTATGACGCCGATGTTCACATCGCGGCGAGCACGCTCAACCGGGTCACGTCCCAGATCGCCGAGAAGGCCAAGGCGGAGAACCTGCCGCTGGAGATGTTCACGGTTCACGACCTGCGCCGGACCGGCTCGACGATCCTCAACGAGATGGGTTTCAACCGCGACTGGATCGAGAAGGCGCTCGCGCACGAGCGCAACGAGTCATCGCGCGGCACGTACAACCGCGCCCAGTACGCCGAGCAGCGGCGGCACATGCTGCAGGAATGGGCGGACATGATCGACGCGTGGGTGGCGGGCAAGACGCACACTCCGGTACTGCTGCCGTCGTCGATGAAGGTGATCGCGGCGCAGGCACTGACGTAGCCAGATCATTGATCCGCTGGCTGGCAGCCATTTCCGACGCTGATTGCCAGCAGGCTGGCGCGATGGTTCTTATCCGAGCCAGCGCCGTAGCCAGTCCTTCAAGCCACCTTTCTCCAGCGACGCCGGCTTGCCATCGAAGTGCCGCTCGCGTTCCTGTCGATCCCATTCCTTGCCGTCCTGAATCTGTTGCTTCGACCACTTGGCTGCCCACGCAACGGTCCCGTGTCGTATGAAGTAGTGCGATTGACACGGC
>JACKOV010000006.1 GCA_024234075.1 Nevskiaceae bacterium | reverse complement strand
ATCCGTCGTTCGAGGTGGTCAGCGCGCTGTTGTCGCGGGCGCGTGTCTACGTATTGAAGTCGCTGACGCCCGAAGACCTGGAGGATCTCATGCGCCGGGCGCTCGGCGATGTGGAACGCGGCTTGGGCCAGGACGCCCTGAGGATCGATGGCGATGCCCTGCAGCTGCTGGCGCGGGCGGCCGATGGCGATGGGCGGCGGGCCCTCAACATGCTGGAGATCGCCGCCGATCTCGCGGTGCCGGGTGACGAGGGTCGGCGGACCATCACCCTGGCCCAGGCGGTCGAGGTCGCCGGCGGTACGCGCCGGCGCTTCGACAAAGGTGGCGAACAGTTCTACGACCAGATCTCGGCGCTGCACAAGTGCGTCCGCGGCACCGACCCGGATGCGGCGCTGTACTGGTTCTGCCGGATGATCGACGGCGGCTGCGATCCTGCCTATCTGGCACGCCGCATCGCGCGCATGGCCGTCGAGGACATCGCCCTGGCCGATCCGCGCGGCCTGCAGATCGCGATCGACGCCTGGGAAGCCTACGACCGGCTCGGCAGTCCGGAAGGCGAACTCGCGCTGGCCAATGCCGTCGTCTATCTCGCCTGCGCGCCCAAGAGCAATGCGGTCTATGTCGGCTATGCGGAAGCCCGGGCCGATGTCGAGAAGTTCGGCACGCTGGATGTACCGCTGCGGTTCCGCAATGCGCCGACCCGGCTGATGAAAGACCTCGGGTACGGCAAGGGCTATCGTTACGCGCATGCCGAGCCGGACGCTTTTGCGACCGGCGAACGCTACCTGCCTGACGAGATGCCTGATCGTCACTACTACCGTCCGGTCAACCGCGGGCTCGAGATCAAGATCGGCGAAGCCTTGGCGCGCCTGCGAGGCAGGGCCAATGGCCCATCGTCGTCCCCGGCGCCTGCCGGGTCGAAGCCGGAAGGGCAGTCCTGAAATCGCTACAATGGCGCACCGCAAAGGTTGACAGGCGGCCCGCCCGGACGGGCCGGACCCTTGCGGCGCGAATCGTCGGGAGAGTTCAAGTTGCTGGATTCCAGAGTCCTTCGTGCCGACCCCGCAGCCGCGGCCGCCAATCTGGCGCGTCGCGGTTATACGCTGGACCTTGCGGCATTCGCGGCGCTCGAAGAGCGTCGCAAGCATTGGCAGATCACGGCCGATCGCCTGCGCGCCGAGCGCAATGCCAACGCCAAGGCCGTCGGCATGGCCAAAGGCAAGGGCGAGGATGCCTCCGCGCTGCTGCGGCGTGGCGAGGAGCTGACCGGCGAGCTGACCCGCAGCGAGACCGGCCTCAACGAAGTCCAGGCCGAGGTCGACCAGTGGTTGCTCAGCCTGCCGAACCTGCTGCACGAATCCGTGCCGGCAGGGCGCGACGAAACCGCCAACGTCGAAGTTCGCCGCTGGGGCACGCCCCGCAGCTTCGACTTCCAGCCGCGCGACCACGTCGATGTCGGCGAGCGGCTCGGCGGGCTCGATTTCGAAGCCGCCGGACGCATGTCCGGGGCGCGCTTTGCCGTGCTGCGCAGTGGCGTCGCCCGGCTGCATCGCGCACTGGCGCAGTTCATGCTTGATCTGCATACCCGCGAACACGGCTATGCGGAATGCTACGTGCCCTACCTGGTTTCGGCCGCGGCGCTGACCGGCACCGGCCAGTTGCCGAAGTTCGAGCAGGATCTGTTCGCGCTGCGCGGCGAGAAGTCGCTGTACCTGATTCCGACGGCCGAAGTCTCGCTGACCAACCTCGTGCGTGAGCAGATCCTCGCTGCCGATGCCTTGCCGCTGCGCCTGGTGGCGCACACCCCGTGCTTCCGCTCCGAGGCCGGCGCGGCCGGCAAGGACACCCGCGGCATGATCCGCCAGCACCAGTTCGACAAGGTCGAGCTGGTGCACATCGTGCGGCCCGAAGAGTCCTATGCCGCGCTCGAGCAGTTGACCTCGCATGCCGAGGAAGTGCTGAAGCGCCTGGAGATTCCCTATCGCGTGCTGGCGCTGTGCGCCGGCGACATTGGTTTCGGCAGCGCCAAAACCTATGACCTCGAAGCCTGGCTGCCAGGGCAGGGCGCCTATCGCGAGATCTCCTCCTGCAGCAACTGCGAGGCCTTCCAGGCGCGCCGCATGCAGGCCCGCTGGCGTAATCCCGCGACCGGCAAGCCCGAACCTGTGCATACCCTGAACGGTTCAGGTGTCGCGGTCGGTCGCGCGCTGGTGGCCGTGCTCGAGAACTATCAGAACACCGACGGGTCCGTTACCGTGCCCGAGGTGCTGCGCGCCTATCTCGGCGGCGTCACGCGGCTCGAGCCGGGCGGCTGATTGACACAGGATCCGCCGCGCGCTGCGCGTGCAGGCAGGGCGTATCATACATGCAGCGGAGAGGTGGCAGAGTGGTCTAATGCAGCCGCCTTGAAACGTGCTCAGTTAAACGCCACCGGAGGGCAGGAAGGGCAGCAGAAACAGCCGCTTAGGGATGGTCCAGTTCGGGCTGTTTTTGTCGCTATGGGCGAATTGTTAGCATCGCATCAGTGGAGAGGTGGCAGAGTGGTCTAATGCAGCCGCCTTGAAAGCGGCCGAACCGCAAGGTTCCGTGAGTTCGAATCTCACCCTCTCCGCCACATTGCGATGCCCGATCAGCTCGCCTTCCTGCCGTTGAAGATCGCAACCATTTCTTCGACGCTCAGACCGCGACCGATAAGGGTCTTCCTGATCGGCTCGAACACACGAAGCATCTTTCCGTAGCTCTCCAGTGTGGGGTGATGCGAGTTGAGTTCGCGCTTTCGGTCACGGAACCGATTGAACCTATCCATGTCCTCAATGAGAAAGCGCGCGATACCGAGATGCTCGGATTCGTTGTTGCCGTCGAAGCCAGGAAACTCAACATGCTTACCCCACGGGTCGGCTTCCTTGGCGAGGCGCGCCTTGTCATCCTTGCTCAGCTTCTCGAACGCCTCTTCCATGAATGACCACATGTCGAGCACATCGACAACGAAGCGCACACGGGTCTGCTTGTCAGCGTGTCCGTGGAAGATGCCCTGCATTTCCCAGCCGAGCGCCCAGTAGTGCCCGCCGTAGATGACCTTCTGCACGAAGTCCACGTTTGTCTCGGTCTCTACGTCGAGCTTCTTGATCAAGTCACCCAGCATTACCGCGATCAGCTTCTCGCCGTCGCTCAGGTGCGGGACACGCCCCTTGTTGTCGTGCGCCAGACCCGCCTCGATCAGTCGACGGACTGCCTCCGCCCGGGAAGGCGTGTCTTCCTCCCCCTGCCGCCATTGGTCCAGACGCTCAAGAAGGTCGCTGTCGATCCGCATTTCAAACCGTTCGCTTACCATTGCCAGTCACCGTATCGCATGCCGTAGACCCGTACAGAATACCGTACATTACGGTGGTGTCAACGGTGCCGACCTCTGGCCGTCACGATTGCGCGGCCAGTACCGGGTGGTTACGGGGAGGCCGCGCAAAAGGGCTGGAGGTTATCGACGCCAGTTTCCCTCGTCGTTCTGGCAGAAGCAGGAGAGGACTCCCGCCAGACTAGTGAGCCCATCCGCGACAAGCTGGCCAGCTCTCGGACGGGCTCCTAAACCCCGGTGGCACGGGTCGTCCGCACGGACCGAAAACCTCGATCCAGATGCGTTCCGGCACGACGGCACCGCGCACTCGCAATCGGTACGCCAGTTCCGCCAGCAGTACAGCGCGAAACACACGCCATTCGTGCCCTGTAAAGGCGTCGCAGACGATGGCTTCGATGATGGTCGCTGTGTCCAGTTCGGTGACGAACCGCGCGGCAATGTGCGGATGCGTGTTCATCGGTCAGCCCAGCTTTCAATCATGCGACCGTCGTTGTACTGGTGCGTCTCATTCGCCCAGCGACGCACGCAGTGGATGAGAAAAGGCCCATCTACTGCGCACACGCGCTTGTCCTCTATGGCTCGGTTGACGGTGCCCGCGAACTGTTCCAGCGAGCCGATCTTCTTGAGGACGGGATTCGTGCCGCTGGTTTCCAGCTTGCGAAGGCGCGTCATTAGGGTGCGGGCGCTGGTCATGCTGCTTCCTCCTCGTCGTCGTACTCGGGTTCCGGTTCAAGCTCTCGCCGTGCTGCCCGGTCCGCCACGATCTGAGCGTAGTTCTCTTTGGCGCGCGCCTCAGCCGTCGTCAAATCCGCTTCGCTGTAGGGCTCCATCGTGGGAAGGGTCGTACCCTTCGCGTAGGCGTACAGCGGTTGCCGTTGCGACTCGTGCCAGACCTGGCTCCGTGCCGCTGCATACCGGGCGGTGCAGTCCGCGTTGATCTGCGCGCAGGCGTCAAACCAGTGGCAGCCTGTGCAGGGAGACATGGCTACCCCTGCGACTTGCTTTCGAGGGCAACCAGACGGGCTTCCAGTTCCTCGGTCGCGCGAATGTCGCCAAGCTGGTGAATCGCGTCAATGATGACCTTGCCCGACTCCGCACTGAGCTTCCCGTCAGCAATCGCGGCGAGCACCTGTTCCGCCTGCTTGGCGATAGGCAGCGTCGGGTCAAACTCGAACTGAATGAGCGCGCCGTCTGCTTTCATGGTCGGGACCAGTCGCGACAGCACGAGACCTGCTGCCTGCATGTCGCCATCCGCGCACGCGACTTGATGACAGCGATCAGTGCATCCGCGCCTTCACCGAGCGCCTTCTGCATTCGCTGGCGCTTGTCGATGATGCCTCGCGGTCTCCCTTTCGGATTTCCGCTCTGTCCTTTGATGAATGTCATAGCTTGATCTCAACAGGATGACGATGAGCACCGTCTACCGTCAGACCAAACCGTTCTGCATCAGCACTGCCTGTTCCGCGCTGTTGTTCGCATCGCGGATGGCCTTGAGCTTCTTGAAAGTCCCGCCCATTGCGCGCTCCGCTTCGGTAAGCACGAGTGCGGCGCGGGTTTCGATCAGCTCCAGCGCACGCTTCGCCACTGCAAGGCGTGCAACCGCCACCGGGTTGCTGGTCTCGTGGAACTGGCGCAGGTAGTGCTTCTGCTGAATCTCAGACAGACCGCACAGGTAGCCGGGGGCAGACAGCAGCGCGCCCAGTGCTTGCTTGTCGCCTTTCTTCAGCGCCTCGGTAACGAATGCGCTTCGCTTGTCGTCCGGCAGGTTGCGCACGTAACTGCGAATCTCCTGCGCCAGGGTCGCGCTGACTAATCCATCCAGCGGCGCGGACAGGTTCTTGTCCAGCGCGGTGACAAAGTCGTTCAGTTGCTTGTGTGCCGTGTCGAAGCTCTTGGTGGCGCGCTCAAGTGTCTGCTCAGCCAGCTTGCCCACCTGCAACAGGCGCTGGGCAGCCGTCCACGCTTCGTTGCTATTGGCAGCGGTGCGCGCCTTGGCAACCTGCTCCAGTCCCTTGCACGCGGTATCGAACGCGCTGGTCGCGCTAGCCAGCAGGTCCTTGTGTTCATCGCTCAGCGCTTCAACGTTGCCGGGGTGTAGGGACACGGACGGGCGGAAGGGACCGTCAGCGACCGCACCCGACGCGATCTTCATTCCCGGATTCAACGGCTCGCGCCTGTGCTGTGCGCGATGCATGTCAACGATGGAGGGAAGCTCGCCTTCGTGGCGCGTCTTGCTGGATAGCTGGGCGCGCTCGTCGTTGGAAAGCTGGGGGTTCGTGTTCTGTGTTGCGGTCATGTGGTTCTCCTGAGATTGCAGGGCTTTGCTTGCAATTCGGGCATACCGTAGAGACTCGGGAAATAGGTCCGCAAGCATTTACAGCAACTTCACCGCGCTTCGACGGCAGTTGTTCAGTTTGCCGCCCGACACTTCATGGGCTGCGCGTGACAGTTCTAATCCAACTCGTTGCATCTCATCCGAAGCGAGTCCTACAACGCGCTGTCGAACAACCCAACAGGAGAGATGCAGTGAGCAAGACCTACACGAAGCGGACGAACGCCAAGCGCGCTGCAATCGCTGCGGGTATCCCGGCGGATGAGGTGGAGATCGTCGCAGTGAAGGAAGCGGGCAAACCTGCGCGCTTCACCTACCGACAGAAGGCGGCAGAGGCCACGGTAAAGGCGGCAGGGGTCGCGAAGGGGAAGGCCGCCACCAAAGTGTCAACGCCGGGGTAAAGCTAGACCACCTTTCCATCAGGTCGTCGGAGTAAAAGTAGACCACCCACCCTTGTTCGTTGCTGTCCCGTCGACGGCTGCGGCTCCGGCGCCTTCGCCGCGCAGGGCGTAGCCCGGAGCGGCGAAGGCGCGGCGCGCTCCGCTCAGCTGGCGTCGGCCCGCGGCCGGACCTGACCGATCTTCCTCTTGTCCTTCATCCGGTAGCTTTCGCCGGCGATCTGCACGATGTGCGCGTGGTGCAGGAGCCGGTCGAGCAGCGCGGCGGTCAACGTCGCGTCGTCGGCAAGTGCCGAGGCCCACTGGGCGAACGGCAGGTTGCTCGTCACGATCGTCGCGGCGCGCTCGTAGCGCTTGGCGATCACGTGGAAGAACAGGTTTGCCTCGTCGCGCCCGAACGGCAGGTAGCCGAGTTCGTCGATGACGAGCAGCTTCGGTCCCAGTACGGCGCGGTTCATGTACTCCTTTAGCCTCGCTTGGGCCTTCGCCGTCGCGAGCTGCATCATCAGGTCCGCTGCGCTGATGAAGCGCGTCTTGATGCCCGCCTGCGTCGCCTTCAGCGCCAGCGCGCTCGCGAGGTGCGTCTTGCCGACCCCGGACGGCCCGAGCAGCACGATGTTCTCCGCCCGCTCGATGAACGCCAGGCTCGCGAGCTCCCCGATCTGCTTCTTCGGCGCGCCGCTCGCATAGGCGAAGTCGTAGGTCTCGAGCGTCTTGATCGCCGGCAGCGTCGCGAGCTTCAGCAGCACCTCGCGGGAACGGCGCTCTCGCGCCTCGCACTCCGCGGCAAGCAGCCGCTCCAGGAACTCCCCGAGGCTCGCCTCCTCGCGCACCGCCGTCTCCGCCATCGCCGGCCACTCGGCGCTCACCGTGCCGAGCTTCAGGCGCTCACACAGGTGTGTGATCCGGGCACTGACCAGGTCCATCAGGCCACCTCCGGCAGCAGCGCCTCGTAGACCGACAGCGGATGCTGCAGGCTCTCGAGCGGGATCGGGGCGGCCGCGATGATCCGGCCGCCACGCCGCGGCTCGCTCGCGATGCGGGCCTCTCGCGGCAGCGGCAGCAGATGCTCGCGTTCGAGCGCGAGGCGCGCGCAGGGCGCCTCGCCGGTCGTGCCGTGCCGGCGCACGTTGGCGACGGTCTCGAGCCAGGGACCGATGTGCGCGTTCGCCGCCACCGCATCGAGCTTCAGTCCCGAGCTCTTGAGCGTCGCCGCGAGCGGCACCAGGAAGCTGCCCTTCAGATACCCGTTGAACCGCTCGACTTTACCCTTGGTCTTCGCCCGGTACGGTCGGCACAGCCGCGGCCTAAAGCCGTACTCCTGGGAGAGCTCCAGCAGCCGTCGGTTGAAGCGGTGCGCGCCGACACCGTACGCGTCGCGCTCGAGCACGACGGTCCGCGGGTTATCGAGCAGGACCTCCGCTGGTACGCCACCGAAGTAGCCGAATGCCCCGCGCAGCCCCTCGAGCAGCGTCGCCGTGTCCTCGGCGATCGTGAAGCGCACGAAGGTCGCGCGGCTGTAGCCGAGCGTCGCGACAAACGCCAGCAGCGGCTCGCGACCTCGCCTCACCACCGTGAAGTCGGCCTGCATCTGCTCGCCCGGCGCGGTCTCGAAGCGCACCACCGGATCGGGTCGCCCGTGCGGCTTCAGCGGCGCCAGATACGCTTTCAGCTGCGTCACTCCGCCTCGGTAACCACGCTCGACCAGCTCCCGGTGCAGCACCGACGCCGGGATCCACCGCGGTCTCGCCGCCTCGATCCGCTCCTGCAGATAGCCCTTGAACGGCTCCAGCTTCGTCGGCCGGGCCGCCCTCGGTCCGTATCGCCTCGGCCCCGGGTCCTGCAGATACCGCCTCACCGTCACCCGCGAGATCCCGAGCTCCCGCGCGATCGCCCGGATCCCCATCCCTCGGCGCTTCAACACCTCGATCTCCACGCTCTGCTCCTGAGTCAACATCGGCGGCAGCTCGCTCAAAGCTGCCATCCTTACCCAGGTGGTCCACTATTACTCCGACGAGGTGGGTCAGTTTTACTCCGGCGCTAACACCAAAGCGCCGGCAACGGAGCGCGAGCGGCGTAATGGCGTAGCGCGCCCTCGCGCGGGCGGCCTTTGCGCTTCGGTCTGGGCATGGCTGGACAAGCACCCGGATGCGAAGCTGGCCGATGTGCGCGCAGCTGCCGAGAAGAACGAATGGAACGTCAACAACGCCACGTGCGAGCTGTATGCGTGGCGGAAGTTCAACGCATCCGCAGAAGCGTCGGCGAGCTAGTTGATCGGAGCAATCAGCCGAAGGCAGCCAAAGCGCCCCGATACTACGGGGCGCTTTGCGACTACCTACTTGTAGAAGTCAGGATAGAAGACGCTGACGGGGTTGCCGACGCTTTCAGGATCATCGAGCGCCTTACGTGCCTGGGTTGCAATTTCCGACCTGTAGGTCTGCAACTTTGGCACTAGGCTGTAAATGTCGGTCGTGTCGAAGGTCAGTGTACGGGACTGATTCACGTCGAAAGGAAGGCGGTCCGCTTTTCGAATCAGCTGAACGACCGGTAGACGCAACGCGTGCCTGAGCGCCACTTCGTAGAAGACATTCGGATTCAGATATGACAGGTCCGCGATCGCGAGGCGAGAGCGCTTCAGATACTCGAGTACCTGCGTGGTAATCATCCCTGGCTCGCCAATCTGGTCTGCGCGAACGACAGTCAATCCGAGTTCGTCGAGCGCGGGTTGCACAAGTGACGACATGAACAGATCCGAGTGCTTGCGCTCCACGCTTCCGTCATCGCCAATCGGTGTGATGTAGAAGCAGATCTTCTGCCAGTCATCGGGCGTGTCGTTCCCGGACGCCACCTTCTTGGCAATTGACGGGATTGGCTGGGAGGGTGTGGCAGGTTTTGGGGTCTTGACGGAATCGTCACCCGGTAGCTCGTCGAGAACCTGCGCAATGGCGACGAGAGTCTCGGCCCCACCGATGGTCCTGAGAAGATCGAGGTCCTTCACGTTGACGGTATGGAGCTGCCCCGTTTCCGTGGACAGGTTAGTGTCTTAGTCCTGTGATCTTGTTTTCATGCTGCCTTGTTGATCTTACCCGACAGTGAGTCTGCCGCAGAAGGCGGCAGAAGCTCTGCCATTCTTGCTCTGGCTTGATGATGCGCCCGCTCGAAATTGACAGGTGAGCGGTAACCCAGCCCGGAGTGACGGCGATGCGGGTTGTACCAACCCTCGATCCACTCAAAGATAGCCATGCGTGCTTCGGCCTGGCTCTTGAACCTTCTGCGGTTGAGCACCTCGCGCTCGAGCGTGGCGAAGAAGCTCTCGGCCATCGCGTTGTCGTAGGCGTCGCCCACCGAACCCATCGACGGCATGATGCCGGCTTCCTGACAGCGCTTGCCGAAGGCGGTGCTGGTGTACTGGCTGCCGCGATCCGAGTGGTGGATAACGCTCTTGGGCTGGCGCTGGGTCACCGCCATCTGCAGAGCGTCCAGGATCAGCTCGGTGCGCATGTTCGTGTCCATCGCCCAGCCGACGATCTTGCGCGAGTACACATCCAGCACCATCGCCAGATACAGCCAACCCGACCAGGTCGGGATGTAAGTCATATCCGCCACCCACAGCCGATCCGGGGCGTCGGCATAGAAGCGCCGCTCCACCAGATCGATGGGTTTTGCTGCATCAGGATCGCTCTGCGTGGTCACCACGTACTTGCGCAGCGTGGCACCCCGCAGACCCGCCTGGCGCATCAATCGAGCCACGCGCTTGCGACCCACGCGGATCTGGTGATCGTCGGCCAGCTCCGCGTGGATGCTCGGCGATCCATACGCTTCGCGCGAACGACGGTGGATGGCGGCGATCTGGCAGCTGAGCATCAGATCCATGCGTCGGCGTTCACACATCGGCCGATCCACCCAGGCGAAAAGCCACTCCTCGACACGTTCAGCAGTCGGCACATCATCCCCACCGAGTGGGTGGCCTGGTTCACCTTCACGAACCCGAAGAGCGCTTCGAGGGACCGCTCTCCGTGGCGAACCAGGCCGCGGCTTTTGAGAGGATCTCGCGCTCCTCCTTCAGTCGCTTGTTCTCGCGCCGAAGCCGCGTCAGCTCCTCGCGCTCGGCGCTGGTCAAGCCACCATCGCCCTTGCCAACATCACGTGCGGACTGCTTGACCCACAGCGCAATCGTCCAGGCCGAAGGGCCAAACTCCTTCGACAGCGAGGCCGGGCTACGCCCGGCCTGCACTAGGCCCACCATCTGCCGCTTGAAATCCGGGGCGTACCGAACCGTCTTGTCTGCCATCGTGAACTCCTCCATCTCCAACGGTGAGGTGTCCACGAAACCGGGTCAACTCCAGCTCAGCGACTGGCGACGCTGCGCTTCGACAGAACGATTGCGAGCGCTGCCGGTGCAGCGATCAGTGCGCCGAGCAGCAGCGGCGAGCCTGCGCCGAAGCGGGCGAACACCGCGCCCGAGATGAACGGCCCGATCACGCGTCCGAGGCTGCTGCTCGTCTGATAGGTGCCGAGTACGCTGCCCCGATTGGTGCCGCTTGCTTCCATCGAGGCGAGGGCCGATCCCGACGGACTGAAGGCGCCCGAGCCTGCGCCCGCTATCGCGAGGCCGACGAGCGCCACTTCGATGCCGGGCGCCGTGGCGGCGATCACCATGCCGACCACGAATCCAGCGACGCCGGCGATTGCCAGTCGGTGCTCGCCGAAGCGCGGCGCGAGTACACGCACGAGCGCGCCCTGCATCGTGACCGGCACGATCGCGAGTGCGAACATGAGCAGACCGACGGTACGCGGCCCGTAGCCAAAGCGCGCGAGCGCCCAGAGCGCGAAGATGGATTCGAAGATTGCCTGCGCGATCGCAATGCAGAGCGCCGCCAGCGTCACGTAGCGCAGTCCGGGCAGACGCCGCAACAAGGCGAGCGGCGTGCGGCGTTCGTCCGTCACGCCCGCTATGCGCACACGATGCTCGACAGTGTGGCTTTCCGGCAGGAACCGCGCGACGAGGATGGTTGCGAACAGGCTGAGCGCCATTGCGACGAGGCCCGGGCGCACGAAGCTCGCGGTCGCGAGATTGTCTCCCGCAAGTATGCCGCCGATCGCCGGCCCGAGCATGAAGCCGATGCCGATCGCGGCTCCGACCGTGCCGAGCGCCTTGGTGCGCTGCTCGGGCGTGCTGATATCCGATGCATAGGCCATGGCCGCGGAAATGTTTCCCGCCATCAGGCCACCGAGCACGCGTGATGCGAGCACCCATTCGATGTTCGGCGCAAAACCGAGCATCGCGTAGGACACGCAGGCGCCGCAGAGGGAAACCATCAGGATCGGGCGGCGGCCGTAGCGGTCGCTGAGCCGACCCCAGACCGGCGCTGCGATCAGCTGGCACAGCGCGTGGACGCCGAGGATCGCGGTGATCAATGCGGTCGACACTTCGAATCGCGACCCGATGTAGGGAATCAGTGGCACGATGACGCCGAAGCCGAGCACGTCGATCACGCATACGATGAATAGCGTCAGCAGTGGCTTCAAGGACGGCTCGCTGGCAGTGTCAATGTGTCGGCATGAGCGAGGTGGCCGTAGCCAACGACGCAGATCCTGATCTTCTCGCTCATGGGGAGCCGAGAGTTGTTCGCGGAGCGCGATTATATGCGCCAGGGTACGAGGTTGAACACCAGTTGTCCCAGTCCGGATGCGGCGGGCCCACAAGTAGCCCAGTTACACCTCAAGGTCGTAGCGGCCAGGCTCGGCACTGAATCCGGACTTGCCTGTGGGGTCTGCGCTGCCGTCGGGTGAGCGGATTTCGATCGGGGGTTCCTGGATGAATCTGCCACTCGTCACGGGCGCCGGCATGCCGGCGATCGGTGCGATGCAGGCGCTGGGAAAGGGCAACGAGCGTCTCACGATCTCGTCGAACCGCTGCGGTGTACAATGGCTCCATGGCCTAGGTTCCGCGATCGGGCGGCATCCACTGCTCGAGTGGCTGGAGCGCCAGGTCGCCCTCGCCAACCGCCGATCGGGCAGCGTGGGCCGCAACACTCGTGCCGATTCGTGCAGGAAGAATATCGTCATGCGCATGAAGCCTCGACTCGCGCTGTCCGTCACCGTGTCCGTACTGACCGCCATGCTGCTCGCTGCGTGTACACAGGACGCGCAGCAGCCATCCGCGGAAACGACGAGTACTGCTGCGGGTGCCGCCGCAGTCGTTACTCAGCCTGCTGATGCCGGCAGCAATGCGCCGCTGGATCGGGCCAAGACGGCCGCGATGGCATTCAGCGGCCGGCTGCGGAACCGGCTGCAGGCAGCGATGGCCGAAGGGGGGCCGACGGCGGCAGTCGAGGTATGTCATACCGAGGCGCCGCAGATCGCCGCGGCGGTGATGGCCGAACACGACTTGCGCCTCGGGCGGGTTGCAGCGCCGGGCCGCAACCGCAATCCCGCCCAGGCGGCGGACGACTGGCGACTGACGACACTGCAGGCATTTCAGCAGGCCGTGGACGAAGGGGCTGCCGCCGGCGAGCAGCTCGCAGTGGTGCGTGAAGATCTGCCCGAAGGTGTCGTCCTGCGGATGATGCGCGGCATCGCGACCGAGCCGCTCTGCGTGGCTTGCCATGGCACGGAAGTGGCGCCCGAAGTCCGCGCGGCGATTCTCGCGCACTATCCGGACGACGGCGCCACCGGTTTCTCGCTCGGCGATCTGCGCGGCGCGCTGTGGGTCGAGGTGCCAGCCGCAGGACCCTGATCTACGCAGTGCGCGGCGTTTAGTTGCCCGGCTCGACGGTTCTGCGAGGCGTGTTGCTGCGACGCTGCCGTGCCAGTTGCGCCTCGCGATGGGCGATGTAGAAGGTCGAACCGAGAATGATGCCGGCGCCCAACCAGGTGACGGCGTCCACGGATTCTCCGAACAGCAGCCAGCCGGCAAAGGTCACCACGGGCAGTTGCATGAAGCTGATCGGTGTCAGTGCGGATACGTCGCCGAGCTTGAGCGCGCGGGTCCACAGCACTTGTCCCAGCGTGCCGGTCAGGCCGATCAGCAGCAGCCACAACCAGGTGATGCCGGCCGGCCAGCGCCAGACGAACAGCGACGGCAGCAGCGACATCGGCACCCACATCGCATAGGTCCAGAACACGATGGTGTCGGCCTTGTCGGCCCGTGCAAGCTGCTTGATCTGGATGGCCACCAACGCGCTCATCATCGCCGCTGCGACGGCCACCAGGGAGCCGGGGCTGAAGGCATGCGACCAGGGCCTCACGATCATGAGTACGCCGATGAACCCCAGCGCCACCGCCGTCCAGCGGCGTGCCCGCACCCGTTCGCCCAGCATCAGGATGGCCGCGATGGTGACGAAGATCGGCGAGGAGTAGGCCAGTGAGATGGCTTGCGCCAGTGGCAGGTGGGCGATCGCCCAGAAGCCGCAGAACATGCTGGCGATGCCGATGGCGGTACGGATCAGGTAGCGGGGCAATTGCCGGGTATGGATGCTGGCGACGAATGCGGCTGCCGGTCTGGGCTGGCCCAGTATCGGTGCGATCAGCAGCGGCAGCAGCGTCAGGAAGCCGAAGATATTGCGGAAGAAGGCCACCTCCCAGGTCGGAAGGGTGGCCGAAGCGAGCCGGATGAAGATGGCCATCAGGCCGAAGCCCAGCGTGCCGCCCAGCATCAGCAGGGCGGCGCGCATTTGCGGATTTCCGAGCGGGCTCGCCATGTGGCGCTCACGTTGCTTCGCGCCAGTGCGTCCGGGAAGGGCAACGCGGGCGTCGTCGTTGCCGCAATCTTGCCAGTTGGCAGGCTCGATCAGCCAGCCTGCAGCGAGGCTGCGGCCGCCCTCATGACATGGCGTCTAGGCGAGCGCTGCTTTCAGGCGGCGGGTAGTGGCCATGAGGCTGTTCCCAATGGCGTCGATTTCCTTCAGGGAGTCTCTCAAGGTCGACTTGAATTTCACCAGATCCTCCAGCAGGGACTGCAGCTCGCCGGAATTCTGGTTGATCTTGGCGGCTTCCACCTTGCCCGAAACGCTGACGATCTCGAGGGTGACGGTGAGCTTGCGCAGATCTTCGTAGACCGACCAGAACTTCGCGAATTCCGAGTCGAGCTGCCGCAGGCTCGCTTCCGTGCTGCCGATGCTGCGGTGCGTAAGGTCTTCGAGGTAGACCATTTCCATCTCTTTCTGGATGAGCGCCGAATCCGTCTCGTCCCTGAAGACTCTGTACATCTCCTTCTGGAGAAGGGAATTGCACACGTCGTACTGACAGTCCTTGACCTTCTGCCTGACGACGCTTCCCGCCTCCGTGAATTTGCCGATCTCCGCCTGAATCTGTTTGGCAAGCTCGTCATACTGGCCGGAGATGACCGCCAGCGTTGCAGCATCCCGACCTATCTTGGTGGCCTGGACTTCCAGGTTCAGCGGAATGTATCTGCTTTGGTGGTATGCAGCGAAGATCGCTTCGCACTTGTTCTGTAGTTCCGTGCCGCTGTTCAGGATGCTCCGCAGGAAGGAGAGCGACACAATGGGCTCTTTGTTCATGGCGATCTGCCGGCACTCGATCTCCTGCATGAGCGCTTCTGTCATGAAGTGCCGGTAGCTCTCGAAGCCCAGCTCTTCGATCATCTTCACGAGAATTTCCCGGGAACGTTCCGAAGAGATTATTTGTGTTTTCTCGATCTCCAGCAGTTTCGCGTACACCTGTCGGATGGTGTCGAATATGGGACTGCTGGGCTTGATGCCGATGGAGAGGAAGCCGTCGTCGATGGGCGAAACCAGGGCGTATACCCAATAGTAGCAGCCGTCCTCGGACCTGTTCTGGACGTAGGATGCCAGCGGATGGCCTGCGAGGATTTCCTCCAAAAGCAGATGAAACACGCCTTGCGGCATCATCGGATGGCGGATCACGTCGTACCGCTTGCCGATCAGCTTGTCCCAGTCGTACTTGCTCACCCTCTGGAACACGGAGTTGCACGATCTGATGATGCCGCGCTTGTCCGATCTGGAGTAGAACAGCTCGCTGAAGTCGAATTTGCTCTCCGTGTCCACGACCGTCTTGCTGCGCGGACTCTCGGGAACCGCCGTTTGCATGAGAGTGCTGCTTGTATCCCTATCATCATGCCGCGGGATGCACCGGGCGTTGTGAACATCACAGCTTTTATGGCATGCAGGGCAGCCGGTTCGCGTTTCTGGGAGCTGCGTCACGCGACGGCCTCCGGCGACGGGGTGGAGCCGGGCAGGGCAGGATCGCCGGCCGGTTCGCCACGGCGCGCGGCGTCGCCGCCGCCGGAACAGCTGACAAAGATGCCGGGGTAGGCTAAAAAGCGCTGCAGGCGGCGGTCCGGATACCGAACCTTGCCGGTGGTTTCCTCGAAGGATTTAGAGCATGACCCATCAGACGGACTCCCTGCGCCGCCGGCTCGTCGCCGGCCTCCTTTTGTTGCTCGTTGCCCCGTGGGCGTCGAGCCACGCTGCCGATGCGGCGCCACAGAAAGTCCTCGTCTTCGGTGGCACGGGCCATCTCGGCTCCGAGATCGTGCAGCGACTGCTGGACCATGGACATGAGGTCACGGTATTCGCCCGGCCCGGTTCCGACCGTGGGCGCCTGCAGGGCCTGCCGGTCCGCTACATCGAAGGCGATCTGCTTGACGCTGCGGGTGTTGCTGCGGCATTCGAGAAACACCGCTTCGATACCGTGGTTCTCGCAGTACGGGTGAAGACACGCGACATCCACTTCTACGAGAAGATCCTGCCGCCGATCGTGACCGGCGCGAAGGTGGCCGGCGTGCGGCACATCATCCATCACGGTGCGGTCGGAGCAGGACGCAATCTGGAGAGATTTGCGGGTCTCGGCTGGGAGCGGATACCCGGGCTGCTGGACCTTCTGAAGGACCAGGGCGCAGGCGAGGACATTCTCCGTGCGGGCGGCGTGCCCTGGACCATCATTCGCAATGGCCGCGTCTATCCGGTCGGCACACCTCCCACGGGCAAGGCAGCGCTTACCGAGGACGACAGCGTGCTGACGCCGATGACTCGCGCCGATCTGGCGATCCTCACACTCGGCTGTCTCGGCAATCGGGGGTGCATCGACAAGACCTTCCATGTCCGCGATACGTCGTTGCCATGGCCAGCGCCCGGTCTGCCCCCGTACACCGCGCCCGAGTGAGCCGGCCGCCGCAGGTCATCGCCGGGTCAGCAAGCCCAGGTCGCGGGCGATGCGCTCGGCGATGGATATGCCGTCTTGTTGCTGCGAGGCCTCGCTGAGGTGCTCGATCGAGTGGTCCGTTGCGCGGTAGAGCTGTAGCACGTAGTGCCCGCCCGAGGACTCGAACAGGGCCCGGGCCTGCTCCTGCGACGTGAAGTCGACGTGGGTGACACCCTTGCTGCCATGGCCCCCGGCCACCGGCAGGTTCACATCCTCGGTGCCGTGATAGTTGAAGATGGTGTGGCCGCGTGCGCTCGGGCAGTTCGGCGTCTCGGCCATCAGCGTGCCTGCCAGTGTCGCGACGCGAGTGTAGAGATTGCTCACGCAGGCCAGGGTTTGCGTCATGATCGCGCCGTTGGAGTGGCCCACGCCAAAAGTGCGGGCGGGATCCACGCCGTATTTCTTCTGCAGGTAGCGCACGGCACCGGTGATGTAGGCGACATCATCCACCTGGTCTTCATAAGGTTTGCCGCAGCACCCCTTGCCGGCATTCCAGGCTTTCAGCTTTCGGCCACCGATCCGGGTCGCAGCACTGCCATTGAGATAGGCGACGATGAAGCCGTTTTTTTCGGCCACACCGTCGATCTTCAGGTGATCGAGCATGAATCGCGCGTTGCCGCCGCCGCCGTGCAGGGCGACCAGCAATGATCGCTCGCCCTTGGGAGGCAGGTGAGAGGGCAGGTAGACCAGCATGTCGCGCCGACCGAAGGCATCCTGGCGGATGTTGGCGGTCACGGCCCCGAGCGATTCCTCGCTGACCTGGGTCCCTCGATTCTCGCGCTGGGTTTCGCGGATCTGCTCGAATCGTTTCAGGCGCGAGCCACGATCTTGCTGCGGTTGTGCATCGGCCGGAAGGCCGAGGACGGCAACGCAGGACATCAGGACGACGAGGCGCAAAGCCTTGGGCAGCATGCGGACTCCTTGTCACGGGCTTCGTGGCCGTAGTGGGTGATGGCGAGAGTCAATCACAGGCAAGCTGAACGGCAGCACAACCGGAGACTCAGCCATGCCGATCCGGAAGTGAAACTTTCTGGATGAACAAAAGAAAATGGCGGGGTCCTCGCAGACCCCGCCATTCCCGCTCGAAGACCAGTACGTACGGACAGGATTCATCCGCACGGCAACTGAATCGGAGCGTAGCCGTCGGTAACGGCCGCGCGCGTAGCAGTCAGCTTGCGCGCATTTCTCCGTGGCCCAGGGGCCGCGAAGCTGCGACCGAACCAACGATTGAACAGGCCATTGGATCACCTCCTTCAGTTGCCGCGGGTTACCGCAGCGCGCCTGCCACCCGCCTGAGCTGGGCGCGTCGTTCGGGTCAACAATGCCAAAGATCGCGGCGCGTGAGAAGGCCCTGCCGCGACGGACCTCTCAATCTGTGCAACTCTCGGCCAACTTGTTGATCGCGGCGAGGTCGTGAATGACCAACCGCCGCCCGCTGCTGACCAGCAATCCCGTCTTTTCCCAGACCGACACGACGCGGCTCGCCGTGTGCAGTGTGGTTCCGGCAAAGTCGGCCAGATCCTTGCGGCGCAGTGGAACGTCTATGGTGATGCGGCCTCGAACTTCGTTCCCGTATTGCCTGGCCAGCCGCAGCACTGCGTGCGCGATACGTTGTTCGACACGCTGTGTGGTCAGTTCGCGCAAGCGCTCCTGCAGCTGCGCCATGCGCGTACCGAGCACCTGGATGACGTTATGCGCAATGGGAGGGTGGCGCGTCATCAGCTCCAGCAGGCTGCGTTCGGACCAGGTCAGTACCGTGGAGGCCTCGGCAGCGATCGCATCGGCCGGACAACGATGGTCCGTGAATAACGGCAGCGTGCCGAACATCTCCCCTGGCCTGATGAAGCGGACGATCGTCTGCCCGCCATCGCTACCGGTCTGCACGATGCGCAGACTGCCCGCCGCCAGCGCACAAGCGCGGTCGACACGCTGACCCTGCCCGCAGATCACGGCGTCCTTCGGGGCATGCTCGATGTGCATCGCGGCGCGGACACTCTCGATCGCGCCATCCGGGAGCGAGCGAAACAGTTCGAGTTGGCCTATCCGGTCGAAGGAGTGGGCAAGCTGCGCGTTCATGCCGTCACCGGCGCATCTCCAGTTTGCGCTGGAACAAATCGAAGCCTCTTGCTTGAGAGTATATGAGAACAATTCGTAATTGCAATTGAGGTGTCTGCCGTGCGCGATCCCGCCAGTTTCTCCGGCCTTCAGGCCGTTCGCGGAGGGGCCTGGATGCTTCTATGCGGTCTGCTGGTGTGGGTGGGTTCGCTGCCTCAGGAGGTCCAGGCCCAGTCGGCAACACCGGGTGCGCTCGAGGAGGTGGTCGTGACGGGCAGGCGCAGCGCCGCTGCCGACCGGCTCGCAGTATCCGCCGGCGGTACCGCCATGATTTCCCGGGAGGACATGCCGGCCAGCGCGAACCAGACGATGGCCCGTGTGCTGGCCGACGTGCCCGGCGTGGTGGTGCAGGAGTTCTTCGGCGGCAACGATCAGCCCCGCATCCAGATTCGCGGCTCCGGACTGCAGCAGAACCCGGTCGAGCGCGGCGTGCTGATGCTGCGCAATGGCTTGCCGCTGAACCGCGCGGATGGCTCCTACATCGTGGGCTTCGCCAACCCGGGCGCGGCCGACACGGTCGAAGTCTATCGGGGCTACATGGCCAATCGGCTCGGCGCCACCGTGCTCGGCGGTGCGCTCAACATGAGCTCGCCCACGGGCCGCAGCGCGCCGGGCGTCGTGCTGGATCTCGGTGGCGGAAGTTTCGGGCAGTTCAGCGGCGGTGTGCAGGCGGGTTTCGTGCGCGACGATTTGGACATGCTGCTGCGCGCCGACACCACACGACGCTCCGGCTTCCGCGACTACAACGATTCGCGGCGCAGCAGTGTGGGCGGCAATGGCGGACTGCGCCTTGGCGAGAGGGTGACACTGCGTGCGTTCGCGAGCTACGCCGATCTCGGCTTCGATGTATCGGGTCCGGTAACTCGCGAGCTGCTGGGCCGCGATCCGCAGTCGGTGTTCAGCGGGCCGACGGTGACACCGCAGGGCGCGATCAATCCCGGCCCCAATGTGGTGCGCGACCGTCCCCGTCGCGAGGCGACCCAGTGGCAGGCCGGCGTGCGTGCGACCGGTGCTTTCGGTGCGCACGTCGTCGACCTGGCCGTGGGTTACGCCCGGGCCGACGACCTGTTCCGCTTTCCGGTTTCGGCCGGCATCCGCGAGACCGAAGGCGATGACGTGACGCTGGTGGGACGCTATGCGTTCAAGCCCGATGCCTCCCGGTTGTTGCCCTTGCTCGAAGCGACAGCCCAGTACGTCACCGGTTCGGCAGATCGGGAAAACTACCTGAATCTCGCCGGTCAGCGCGGCGCGCTGTTCGGTCGCAATCGTCTCGAGGCCGACACCATGTCACTCAATGTCGGCCTCAACATTCCACTGACCGCGCGGCTGGTTCTCTCGCCATCGGTGTCCTGGTCGCATGCGACACGCGACAATCGCGATCTCTACGATCTGCCGACGCGCCCGACCGCGGCTTACAGCCCCGCCAATCCCATTGTCGTGCTGCCGACCGGTGCGGTGCCCATGGTCAGTACCCAGTACGCGTGGACCTATGAGGACTGGAGCCCGGCGCTGGGCTTGAGCTGGCAGCCGGTCGACGACCAGACCTTGTTCGCCGCGGTCAGCCGCGGCTTCGAGCCCGCAACGCATGACGATCTGCTTGCCACGGTGGGTGGCACGCCCAACAGCAGCGCCGGCCGCCCCAATCCGGCTGCGCCGATGGCGCCTGCGGCAGCCTTCGTCACGCCGGCATTGAAGGCACAGACTGCGACCACCCTGGAGGCCGGCTGGCGTGGCCGCGCAGGGATGCTGTCCTGGGATACGGTGGTCTACTACTCCCGCGTGCGCAACGAGTTGCTGAGCCTGCGCGACGAATCGGGCGTGTCGCTCGGCGCCGCCAATGCGCCGCGCACGCGGCATGTGGGTGCCGAAATCGGCCTGACCGCGCAGTTTGCGCCGACACTCGTCGGCCGCCTGGCCTATACCTGGCAGGACTTCCGCTTCCGCGACGATCCGCTGCGCGGCGACAACCGCCTGGCCGGCGCACCACGTCACTGGCTCAACACGACCGTGGCCTGGAAGCCTGGCGACCGCTGGGACTTGCAGGGCAGTCTGCGGTGGATGCCGCAGAAGACGCCGGTAGACAACCTCAATACGCTCTACAACGACTCCTACGCAGTGCTGGATCTGCGCGGTGAATACCGACTGCGGGAGGGCTGGTCGCTGTTCGCCGAGATCGACAACCTGCTGGACGAGACCTATGCGGGCTCGACGCTGATCGTCGACCAGGCACGGCCCGACCAGGCCGCATTCCTGCCCGGCGACGGTCGGGTGTTCGGCGGCGGCATCAGGCTCAGGTTCTGATTTTTCTGTGACGGAGAAGGAGAGGATGAAGATCATGAAAAATCGCATCGTGCTGGTCGCAATGGCCTCGTTGCTGGCGGGGTCGGGCGCAGCCATGGCCGATTCCACCCGGATCGACCTCGACAAGCTGCAGTACGACGTGGTTCACGATGTCGCGCGCCGCGGGGTTCTTGCAGTGGACAGTCAGGGCAGGCCGCTCAGCTTTCTGCTGCGCATCGGCAAGGGCCAGTTCCTGCCGCCGCATGGCGCCGGTGGTGGTATCCGTTTGCTGACCGTGGTCTCGGGCACACTGTCCTGGGGAGATGGCAACAAGGTCGATCCGGCGGCGGAGCGGAGCTTCGGGCCGGGAAGCGTGATCGTCGTGCCGGCGCAGGGTGGCGAGCACTGGGCTGTCGCGCGCAAGGACGACGTACTGCTGCAGATCGTACTGGTCGGTGAGGGGGCGTTGACACCGTCGGTCGCCGCGCAAGTGCCGCAATGAGCACGTTCGAGAGCCTGGTGCTTGCGCGCGTGCTCCATGTTCTTGGTGTCGTCGTCTGGATCGGTGGTGTCTGGATGGCGACCACGGCGGCGCTGCCCGCCGTACGGCGCGGTGCACTGGGCGCCGACAGTCTCGCAGCCTTTCAGGCCATCGAGGGACGCTTCGTATGGCAGGCGCGTACCGCCGTGCTCGTGGTCGGGCTGAGCGGTTTCTATCTGCTCGAGCGCCTGCATCTCTGGAGCCGCTTCTCCGAGGTTCAGTTCTGGTGGATGCACGCGATGGTGTGCGTGTGGTCGCTGTTCTTCCTGCTGCTGTTCATCGGCGAACCGCTGGTGTTGCACCGCTACTTTCCGGCCTGGGCACGACGCAGTCCGGAACGTGCTTTCGCGGTGTTGCATTGGGTGCACATCGTGCTGCTGATGCTGGCGATGGTGACGGTGTTCGGCGCGGTGGCCGGCAGTCACGGCTGGTTGTTGTTTCCGTGAAATTCTGCGGGACAGGGTAGCGGCTCCGAGGCAGAGCAGGGTCTCGCTCGATCCGTGGCTGCTACATCGATGACACGCCCACTCCGAGTCGGGGCGCCGATACTACGGAGGTGTATAATGACGCTTCAGCAGCCGGAACTGCCTGCGCCGGCTGCCTCCTGTACTGTCCCGTGAAGTTTGCTGGATAGGCGACACGGCAGCATCAGGCAGGCGATCACCCTCCATGTCCCGCTCGGGTCGGAGCAGGAGCTGCAGGACTTCGCGCAGCAGTTCTGCGGGTTCTGCTCCGGCAAGCTTGCCCGTGCTGGATGGAATCAAGGATCTTCCCTCGCTCGCGAAACAGGTCATTGCCGACCATAACGTGCACATCCTGCGCTACGGCAACGCGAGTCTGCTGGAGCAGCTGGGAACTGCGGTGTTCGCCCGGCTCGTCAAGAGCTCGAGGTTCGACGAAATCGCCTAAGCGCTGCTCGGCAACCCACGCAAGGCCGAATTCTGGCAGGCCTTCCAGGATCGGGGTGGCCGCTACATCGAGGGGCTGATCCAGTACCTGCGGGTGTTGCCGCTGCGCTGACGGCCATGGGCCCGGTCTGCTCCGAGGGGTGGTAGAACGGTCGTTGCTACCTACCGTGCTCCGAGTTTTCAGCCCGGCAGCGCTAGACTCCAGTCCTCACCTGATAGCAACCCGAAGGAGGACACATCGTGAGCATTGCGCACAAATGGCTTGAGCAGGAGCCCTGGCCGACCCAGATCATGCCCAAGCCGATGCTGGAGACCCGTATCCAACGGGTGCTGACCCTCACCAACATCGGTTACCTTGGAACGGTGCGCAAGGACGGCTCGCCGATCGTGAGCCCGGTCGAGTTCTACAACGACCAGTTCCAGCTTTATGTGTTTCCGCAGCCGAACAGCCCGAAGGTGCATGCCTTGCGGCGCGATCCGCGGCTGTCTTTCGCGGTTGCCAACCCCATGGCGGGTTGGGCCTGCGTGATGGGCGTGCAGATTTTCGGCAAGGGCACCTTGCTCGACATCGAGACGCCCGAGTGGCAGCACGGCATGAAGGTCTTCAAATGGGTGGCTTCGAGCTTCGAACTCGGCAGGACCGCTCCGAATCCGCCCCGGGGGCAGCTGCTGCGCATCGATCCCGATCGTATCGTCTACACCGAGCACTTCCTGCGGAAAGAGGGGTATGCCCCCCGCCAGATCTGGACGCCGGGCGAGGATTCTCCCAGGGTCGTGCCGGGACGTGCCGGGACGTAATGCGCCGCAATAGGGCGTATTGATCTGCGTCAATTCGCGGCGGCTGGGGGGCTGCGAGAATGGTTTGACGAGGATCAATCCGAGGGATGTCGGCATGACGCGTGTTTCTTCGCCCGAGACCGTCTCCGCAGCCGCGGGTCCGGTGTCGTGCCGGTCCTGCGACCTGTACGAAATCTGCCGGCGCTGCGACCGGATCGCCATCGAGGAGGAGCGTGGCTTGCGGCGCACCGGTGCGTTGCGCACGGTGCGGGCGGGTGCCCGGCTGTACCGCGCCGGTACACCCGCTCATTCGATCTTTGCCGTACGCCAGGGCATGGTGAAGACGGTCCGGGTCGACCCCGACGGCGAGGAGCGGATCGTCGCCATCAGCCTGCCGGGTGACGTGCTCGGCGTCGAGGCATTCGGCGAGCATCTCTATGCGCTCGATGCGGTCGCTTTGCAGACGACGGTCTGTTGCGAGCTGCCGCTGTCCGTGCTCAGCGAACGCTGTGCGCGTGCGCACGAGCTTGCGTCGGCCATCATCACGCTGCTGAGCCGCGAAACCGTGGATCAGACCACGTTCACGCGCGGCTCGATCAGCGAGCGGATCATCGCCTTGATCCTCGATCTGTCGCGGCGGCGCGAGCGTCGTGGCCTCGATGGCCGCCGTTTCGCGCTTGGCATGACCCGTCAGGAAATCGCCAATCTGCTCGATACACGCATCGAAACCGTCAGCCGTACCCTGCAGCGCATGAGTCGCGACGGCCAGTTCGATCTGTCGGGTCAATGGCTCGAACTGCGCGCGGCGGCGCTGCTGCAGACGGATCGAGGTGCGCTGGCCGATTGATCGGCGTCAATACGCCGCATGGGGGAACGCGCTGTAATTTCCCCCATGCAAGATATTCCACGCAAGCACTCTTATTCACGCGATGAACTGATCGCCTGCGGTGAAGGCGAGCTGTTCGGCGCCGGCTCGCCGCGACTGCCGGTCGGGCCGATGCGCATGGTGGATCGCATTACCTCGATATCGGCCGACGGCGGGACGCGCGGCCTCGGGGAGATCCGGGCCGAGCTCGACATCGATCCTTCGCTATGGTTCTTCGACTGTCATTTCCGTGGCGATCCGGTCATGCCCGGCTGTCTGGGTCTGGACGCCATGTGGCAACTTATCGGCTTCTTCCTGGCCTGGAGCGGACATCGTGGCCTCGGTCGCGCGCTGGGTGTCGATGAGGTGCGCTTTACCGGGCAGGTGCTGCCGGGGGTGCAGCGCATCAGCTACGTGGTCGACGTGACGCGAGTCATCGTCCGGCGTCTGGTGATGGTCGTCGGCGATGCGACACTCGCCGCCGACGGCGAGACGATCTACACCGCCAAGGGTCTGCGGGTCGGCTTGTTCGACCACGGCAACCTTCTGGGGTCGGGTGCCATCCAGAGGGTTGCCTGATGCGGCGCGTGGTCGTGACCGGTATGGGCATCGTCTCCTGCCTCGGCAGCGAGATCGACGACGTCGCCCAATCGCTGGCCGCGGGTCGCTCGGGCATCCGGGCGATGCCGGGCTATGCGGAAGCGGGCTTGCGCAGCCGGATTGCGGGCATCCCGCAGATCGAGGTGGCTGCCCACCTCGATCGTCGCAGCCTGCGCTTCATGGGGGATGCCGCGGCGTTCGCTGCGATCTCGATGTCACGGGCGATCGCCGACAGCGGTCTGACCGAAATGCAGGTCAGCCATCCGCGCACCGGCCTGATCGCCGGCACCGGTGGCGGCTCGCCGGCCAACGTCGTCGAAGCGGCCGATGCGCTTCGTGCGCACGGCCTGCGCAAAGTGGGGGCGACCCGGGTACCGCGCACGATGTGCAGCACGGTCGCGGCCTGCCTGGCGACGACTTTCCATGTGAAGGGTGTCTGCTACTCGCTGACCTCGGCTTGCGCCACCAGCGCACATTGCATCGGTTCGGCAGCCGAGCAGATCCGCTGGGGCAATCAGGATGTGATGTTCTGCGGTGGCGGCGAAGAAGAGCACTGGTCGCTGACCGCGTTGTTCGATGCCATGGGCGCGCTCTCGAGTGCGCGCAACGATGCGCCGGGCAGCGCATCGCGTCCCTATGACGCGGGGCGCGATGGCTTCGTGATCGCGAGCGGCGGCGGCATGCTGGTGCTGGAGGAATTCGAGCATGCCCGTGCCAGGGGTGCACGGATCTATGCCGAGCTGGTCGGATTCGGTGTCACTGCCGATGGCGCCGACATGGTGCAGCCGTCCGGGGAAGGCGCCGTACGCTGCATGCGCCAGGCATTGGCCGAGGTCCGGCAGCCGGTCGACTACATCAATACGCATGGCACCTCGACCTCGCTCGGCGACGCGGTCGAGCTGCGGGCCGTGCGCGAGGTATTCGGCTTCGATCTGCCGCTGGTCTCGTCGACCAAGTCGCTGTCCGGGCATTCGCTGGGTGCGGCGGGCGTGCATGAGGCCATCTACAGCCTGTTGATGATGCGCGACGGCTTCCTGGCCGGCTCCGCCAACATCGACGAACTCGACCCGGATTGCGCCGGCTATCCAATTCTGCAGGAAACCCGTGCGACGCAGGTCGACATCGTGATGTCCAACAGCTTCGGCTTTGGCGGGACCAACGCCACACTGGTGTTCCAGCGATTGTGAGCGCCGTGGCATCAGCGCTTGCCGGGACTTACGACGTCACGCAACACACGCAACGCTACGCGCGTGTCGCAAGGTTGATGCCGGCAGCCGAGTGGGACATGCACTTCGAGCTGGTAGCCGCCATCGAGGCACTCAAACGCGGGCGCAATGCCGTCGTGCTGGCTCATAACTACCAACGGCCCGAGATTTTCCACGGCGTCGCGGATTTCCATGGCGACTCACTGGAGCTCGCCAGCCAGGCCGCGGCGTCGACGGCCGACGTCATCGTGCTGTGCGGCGTGCGCTTCATGGCCGAGACGGCCAAGCTGCTTGCGCCGGACAAGCTGGTGCTGCTGCCGGATCTGGACGCCGGCTGCTCGCTGGCCGAGTCGATCGGGCCGGACGACATACGGGCGCTGCGGCGGCGTCATCCGCAGGCGCCAGCGGTCTGCTACGTGAACACCAGCGCCGCGGTCAAAGCCGAATGCGATGCCTGCTGCACGTCGTCGAACGCCTTGTCGGTCGTGGAAAGCTTCGCGGCGCCCGAAGTGATCCTCGTCCCGGACCGATACCTGGCGGCGCATGTCGCGGCGCAGACATCGGTGCGGATCATTTCCTGGCAGGGTCAGTGCGAAGTCCACCAGCGCTTCACCGGTCAGGAGGTGCGTGAGTATCGGGAGGCGGCAAGCGCCTTCGTGCTCGCGCATCCGGAGTGTCCGGATGAAGTCCGCGCCGCCGCCGACTATGTCGGATCGACCTCCGGGATGATTGCCGAGCTCGGCCGGAAGCGTCCCGCACGTGCGGTGCTGATTACCGAATGTTCGATGGCCGACAACATCTCGGGCGCTTTTCCGGGAACTGATTTCCTGCGGCCCTGCAATCTGTGTCCGCACATGCAGCGCATCACGCTGCCGGGCATCCGCGCGAGCCTCGAACGACTGGCGCCGGCGATCGACCTTCCGGAAGACATCGCCGCCGGGGCGCGTCGCGCCGTGCAACGCATGCTCGAACTGTCCCGGCCGCGGGGCACATGACGACGCTCGAGACCGATCTGCTGATCGTGGGGGCGGGGGCGGCCGGCATCATCACCGCACTGAATGCATCGGCTCGCCGCATATGCGTACTGCACGCGGGGGGCGAGCATGCGGTCAGCACGGCCAGCGAGATCGCTCAAGGCGGCATCGCTGCCGCGGTCGGCAGCGACGATACGGTGGCTCGGCATGTGACGGATACCTGGGTGGCCGGGCATGGCCGGAGCCGTGGCGAGACCGTGCGCTACACCTGCAGCAATGCGCCTGCCGCAATCCACTATCTCGAGTCGCTCGGTGTGTGCTTTGCACGCAGGGGCCAGCAGTGGTCGTTGCATCTCGAAGCGGCGCACAGCCGCGCGCGCGTGCTGCATGCTGGGGGTGACGCCACCGGTGCAGTGATCATGGATACGCTGCGGCGACGGCTCCGGGAAGCCTCGTGGGTGGACGAGCTGTCGGGGATGCGCGCGCTCGGCTTGCTGCACGACGCTCAGGGTGTCCATGGGGTCATCGCCATGTCGGCAGACGGGCGAAGGTTCCGCGTACGGGCCCGCGATGTGGTGCTGGCAACCGGTGGCCTCGGTGGTCTTTACAGCCGCACGACCAATCCACGGAGTGCGTGTGGTGACGGTGTCGCGATGGCACTGGCCGCCGGCGCACACTGTGAAGCACTCGATGCGGTGCAGTTCCATCCCACTGCACTCGACGTCGCCGAGCGCCCGTTGCCGCTCATTTCGGAGGCGCTGCGGGGGGCGGGCGCCCGTCTGATCGATGCAACCGGGCGTCGCATCATGCCGACCGTACATCCACTGGGTGATCTCGCGCCACGCGATGTCGTGGCGCGAGCCGTCTACCTGGAACAGAGGTCAGGCAGGCGTGTGTGGCTCGATGCGACGGAACTCGGATCCACCGACATGGCGGAATCGTTCCCGACCGCTTACCGGCAGTGCCGTGCCCGTGGTATCGATCCGTGCCGCGAGCCGATTCCCGTGACTCCGGCGGCCCACTATCACATGGGCGGCATCACGGTCGATCTGGACGGTCGCAGCGGTCTGCCGCGGCTATGGGCGGTCGGCGAGGTTGCCTGCACTGGTTTGCATGGCGCCAACCGGCTGGCGAGCAATTCGCTGCTGGAGGCAGTGGTCTTCGGGCAGCGTCTTGGTCAGGTCCTCGCGCGTGATCGGGGCACGGTGGTGCAGACCAAGAGGATTACGGCAGCGGCGGAGGAGTCCGACGCCGGGCCGCAGGACGACAGCTCCAACCACAGTGGCGGCGAATTGCGGGAGCTGATGTGGCAATGCCTCGGCCCGGTGCGCGAAGCGGCGACCCTGGTACAAGGTCTTGGCCAGATATCGGTCTGGCGAACCGCTTCCGCCCGGCAACCCTGGGTATGTCGGGATCGTCTTGGACTGGCGGAAGCGATGCTGCGTGCGGCACTGCTTGCGACGGAGACCCCGGCCGGAAGCCGGCCGGGATCTCGCAGTCCGCTCAGCGCGGCCTGACCGGAGTTACAGGCCGAGCGCCTTGGCGACACCCGCACCGTAAGCGGGATCGCATTCGGTGCAGTTGGCGATGTGGCGCCGTTTGATTTCCTCCGGTGCATCGCCCATGGCACGTGCGGTGTTGTCGAACAGCACCTGCTGCTGGGCCGGTGTCATCAACCGGAACAGGGCGCGTGGCTGGCTGAAGTAGTCAGCGTCGTCCTCGCGGAAGCTCCAGTGGTCGGCGGCGCCGTTGATCTTCAGCGGGGGCTCGCGGTAGTCCGGCTGCTCCTGCCATTCGCCGTAGCCGTTGGGCTCGTATCCCGGCGTCCCGCCGAAGTTGTCGTCCACGCGCATGGCACCGTCGCGGTGGTAGCTGTGCACCGGGCAGCGCGGTGCGTTCACCGGGATCAGGCTGTGATTGACTCCGAGACGGTAGCGCTGGGCGTCGCCGTATGAGAACAGCCGGCCCTGCAGCATCTTGTCGGGCGAGAAGCCGATGCCCGGCACCACGCTGGCGGGATTGAAGGCGGCCTGCTCGACTTCCGCATGGTAATTGGCCGGATTGCGGTTGAGCTCCATGACGCCCACTTCGATCAGCGGATAGTCCTTGTGCGGCCAGACCTTGCTCAGGTCGAACGGGTGGTAGGGCACCTTTTCCGCATCGGTCTCCGGCATGACCTGCACGTACAGTGTCCACTTGGGGAAGTCCCCTCGCTCGATGGCCTCGTAGAGATCCTGCTGGTGAGTCTCGCGGTTCTTGCCGACAGCTTCAGCGGCTTCCGCATCGGTCATGTTCTTGATGCCTTGCTGGGTCCGGAAATGGAACTTGACCCAGTGACGCTCGTTCCTGGCGTTGATGAAGCTGAAGGTATGCGAGCCGAAGCCGTGCATGTGGCGGTAGCTGGCCGGGATGCCACGGTCGGACATGACGATGGTCACCTGATGCAGCGCTTCTGGCAGCAGCGTCCAGAAGTCCCAGTTGTTGCGGGCGCTGCGCAGGTTGGTGCGCGGATCGCGCTTGACCGCGTGATTGAGGTCCGGGAACTTCAGCGGGTCGCGCAGGAAGAACACCGGTGTGTTGTTGCCGGCCAGGTCCCAGTTGCCTTCTTCGGTATAGAACTTGATCGCGAAGCCGCGGATGTCGCGTTCGGCATCCGCCGCGCCGCGTTCGCCGGCCACGGTCGAGAAGCGCACGAACAGATCGGTCTTCTTGCCGACCTTCGAGAACAGCCTGGCGCGGGTGTAGTGGCTGATGTCGTGAGTCACCGTGAACGTGCCGTAGGCGCCGGAGCCCTTGGCATGCATGCGGCGCTCGGGAATGACCTCGCGGTCGAAATGCGCCAGCTTCTCCAGGAACCAGACATCCTGCAGCAGCTGTGGTCCGCGCGGACCGGCGGTCATCACGTTCTGGTTGTCGACGACTGGACAGCCTGCGGCGGTGGTGAGTTTCTTTTGAGTCATGAGCACGTCTCCTATTGCGACCCCCGGAATACTGGCGGCCAGTCTAGGAGTCGCAGCAAAGGGGGACAAATCGGATGCTTCGATGGTCTCGATAGCTGAAGGCTATCGGATCGCATCGGCCGGGGGGTGGCCGCGTGCCGTCGGAGGGCGGACCGTCGAGGGCGGAGGCTAATCCTGCGCCGCCATCAACAGATCGACGTCGCCACCGGCGGCAGTCGTGTTGATGCTGATGCAGTATTCGCTGCAAAAACGCGGCAAATACTGAGGGCCGCCTGCTTTGGGGCCCGTGCCGGACAGGCCTTCTCCACCGAATGGCTGCACACCGACCACGGCGCCGATCATGTTGCGGTTCACGTAGACATTGCCGACGTGGGCGGTGGTGGCGATGGCCTGCGCACGTGTGTCAATGCGCGTTTGTACGCCGAGTGTCAGGCCGTAGTGCAGCGCGCCGATGCGCTCGACCAGTGTCTGCACGTCGCCATGCCAGCGCAGCACCTGCAGCACCGGGCCGAAGATTTCTTCGCCGATCTGCTCCAGCGATGCGATCTCGAATGCCACGGGCGCGATGCTGTTCGCCGGTGCATCGGCGGGCAGCGAGGCGCGGGCAATCAGTCGGGCCTGTGATTCCAGTGTCGCGATCTGCCGCTGCAGGGTGGCATAGGCGGCATCATCGATCACCGGCCCGAGATCGCTGGCGAGATCGGCCGGGTCGCCGAGCTCGAGCAGGGCGATCGCACCGCCGAGCATGTTCAGCAGGCCGTCGGCGATGTCCTCCTGTACGCACAGCAGGCGCAAGGCCGAGCAGCGCTGGCCGGCGCTGCGGAAACAGCTTTGCAGCACCGCGTCGACCACTTGTTCGGGCAAGGCCGTCGAATCGACGATCATTGCATTGATGCCGCCGGTTTCGGCGATCAGCGGCACGATCGGTCCGCTTTTCGCCGCGAGTTGCCGTGCAATGCTGCGCGCGACCGTCGTCGAACCCGTGAAGGCGACACCGGCTATGGCGGGCTGGGCGACCAGCGCTGCGCCCGTGGCGCCGGCGCCATACACGCCTTGCAGTACATTCGGCGGCACGCCACAGTCGTGCAGCAGGGCGATCAGCTTCGCGGCGATACCCGGTGTCTGCTCGGCGGGCTTGGCGGCGACGGCGTTACCGGTGACCAGAGCCGCCGCCACCTGGCCCGTGAAGATCGCCAGCGGGAAGTTCCAGGGCGAGATGCATGCCCAGACTCCGCGCCCACGCAGGGCGTAGCTGTTGCGCTCGCCCGTAATGCCCGGCAGCAGACGCGGCGGCAGCAGTTCGCGAGCCTGCTGGGCATAGTAACGGCAATAATCGGCGGCTTCGCGTACTTCGGCGACGGCATCGCTCCAACTGCGGCGACCCTCGCGCACGATGCGTGCACACCATTGCGGCAGGTCGCGCTCGAGAGTGTCGGCCGCCTTTTCGAGGATCAGGGCCCGATCCCCGATCGGCCGGGCATTCCAGTCGCGCTGGCCCCGTGCGAGCCGTTGTACGAGAGGCTCGATGTCGGGCATGACCGTCGGTGGTGGTGATTCGACCCGAGTATCGGCATAGGCTGCCAGCACCGTGGCGGCCATGGTTTCGCAGGCGAGATCCGTACCGGCGGTGTTGCGTCGTCCAGGCAGGATGTCGCAGGGCAGGGTTACACCGCTCGCGGCCGCGACCCGCAGCGGCGAGCGCAGCAGTTCGGCGATCGGCGTGTCCGGGTCGCCGAGTCGGTGTACGAAGGACGAGTTGGCGCCGTTTTCCAGCAGTCGACGCACCAGGTAGGCGAGCAGATCGCGATGCAGGCCGACCGGTGCGTAGATCCGCAGGGGTACCTCCGGATACTGTGAATGCAGTTCGCGGTGCACCGCCTCACCCATGCCGTGCAGGCGCTGCAACTCGAACGGCAGGCGGGTGGGGAGCGCCATCGCGAGTACGGCGGCGAGCGTCGCGGCGTTGTGGCTGGCGAACTGCGGATAGATCGCGTCGGGCGCGGCCAGCATCGCCTGACTGCAGGCGAGGTAGCAGAGATCGGTGTGGTGCTTGTGGGTGAATACCGCAAACCCGGGCAGGCCCAGTTCCTGTGCCCGTTTCACCTCGTAGTCCCAGTAGGCGCCCTTGACGAGGCGGATCATGAAGCGCGTATCGAGCGCGCGCGCCATGCGGGCGATTGCTTCGATCAACGGCAGCGCGCGGGTCTGGTAGGCCTGAACCGCGAGTCCCAGACCTCGCCAATGCGGTTCGGCGGCCGTCATCTCCTGCGCCACGGCCTCGAAAATCTCCAGCGAGAGTTCGAGTCGTTCGCTTTCCTCGGCGTCGATGCTGAGGCCGATACCTGCCGTGGCGGCGGCCCGCGCCAACTCCAGCACACGCGGTATCAGGACCCGCATCGCCCGCGTGCGCTGCCCGGCCTCGTAACGGGCGTGGATCGCCGACAACTTGATCGACACGCTGTCGGCGTGTTCCGGCGGCGTCTTCGGGGAGCGTCGGCCGGCCAGTGCCGCGATGGCGTGGCGGTAGCTCGCCAGGTAGCTCAGCGCATCGGCATCGGTACGTGCGCCTTCGCCGAGCATGTCGTAGCTGAAGCGCAGGTCGGCGCGGGTACGGCGCAACCGGTGCGCCTCCTGCAGTGCTTCCTGCAGGGTTTCGCCCGTCACGAACTGTCGCCCCATCAGTTGCACCGCACGCACCGTCGCGGCGACTACCGCCTTGGCGCCCATGCGGGCAAACAGGCCGGTCTTGCGGCCCTCCTCGCCGAGCACTTTTTTCGACAGCCCGACCGCCTGGCTGGACAGCGTCGCGAGCCAGGACTCCGACGCGCCGGAAAAGTCCGCGCGGCCCAGCTGATCGGCCGTCAGGCTCATGGCGGTCACGGCATCCGGCACGCGCAGCAGCGCTTCGGCGAGGCGCATCAGCGCCAGTCCCTCGGCACTCGACAGTGGATATTCACGCAGCAGGGTTTCCATCGCCCAGCCGGAAGGCCTGGCAGCGCGCACCCGCTCGATCCAGTCGCGGGCGTCGGTGCTCACGGCCGTCCAGTCGAGCCCGTGGAGCCGGCCGAGCAACTCCTGCGCCACCGGTATCTCGCCGCGGTAGGGAAAGGGGAGCCGCATGTGTGGATACCTGGCTGCTATCCCAGGTCAGCGATTATCCGGGGATCGGGGGCTTCAGTACACGTCGCGGCGATAGCGGCCGGCCACGGTCAGGGCATCGAGCTGCGGCCGCCCGATGAGGCCTTCCAGTACCGAGTCCACTTGCGGTGCCATGCCGTCGAGGCTGCCGCATACGTAGATGGCGGCGCCGGCATTCAGCCAGGCACGGATCTCGTCGCCGCACTCGGCCAGGCGATGCTGGACGTAGCGTCGCTCGGGCTGGTCGCGCGAGTAGACCTGATCGCAGTGGGTGAGCAGGCCGCTGCGCTGCCAGCGCAGCAGCTCGTCCCGATAGAGCGCGTCGTGCTGTGCGCTGCGCTCGCCGAAGATCAGCCAGCAGCGGCGATCGGTATCCACGGCCTGGGGTTGCGCCTCCCGGGCTTTGAGCAGGGCACGCAGGCCGGCGAGCCCTGTGCCGTTGCCGATGAGGATCAGTGCCCGCCGGGTGTTGTCGCCGAGGCGGAAGCCGCGATGCTCGCGGATGCGCGCATCGAGCGGCTCGCCGATGCCGGCAGTGGTCAGCAGCCAGCCCGAGGCCAGGCCGGGACTGCCGTCCGCGCGGCGTGCCTGCCGGACCAGCAAGTGCACGCTGCCGTCGGCAGGAATCGAGGCGATGGAGTATTCGCGCGGCTGCGGGTCACCGGGGATCTGCAGCTGCAGCAAGTCGCCGGCTTGCCACTGCGGCAGCGGCGCGGTACCGGCGGGCTTCAGTTCGAGGTGGCACACGGGCTCGCCTGCACTGCCGGGATTGAGGTGCCGGCGCGCCGTGAGCGTCCAGCGGGTGAAAGCCGGGCCGGCCCAGTCGGGTGCATCGCGTGTTCCCGCCAGATGCGCGAGTTGCTGACGCCAACACTCGATGGCCGTTTCGGCAACCTTGTCGGCATCGATGCGCTCGAACAGAGGTCTTGCGCCTTGGCGGCGCAGCCAGTGATCGAGCGTGCGGCCGAAGCCGCAGAACTGTGCGTAGCTGCTGTCGCCCAGTGCAAGCAGGCCAAAGTGCAACGCGCCGAGCCGTGGGCTCGTGTCGGCCTGCAGCATGGCGCTGCGCACGAAGGGTGCTGCGGCATCGGGTGGGTCGCCCTCGCCATAGGTGCTGACGATGAACAGTGCGCGTTCGGCGCGCTCCAGTGCTGCCCGGGTCAACTGCGCGAGCGTAGCGACCTGGGCGGGCACACCGGCGAGTTGCAGTGTCTGCGCGGTCTGCCAGGCGAGTTGTTCGGCGGTGCCGGTCTGGCTGGCGTGCACGACCAGCAGGGGCGCAGCGTTGCCGTCTGCCGGCAGCAGGCTGTGTGCGGCCTGTCGCTGCGCGCGCCGCCGCCGCGCTTCGCGCCGGATCGTACCGACACACAACGCGAGGAACGACAACAGGATGAAAAGCGCCGCGACGATGCGCGCGGGGCCCAGCGCCGACAGCCAGATCACAGCAACATGTCGCTCCAGGTCCGGCTGCAGCATTCGCGCAGGCCCGTCTCGCTGCGGCGCACGAAACGCGCGGCGATCCGGCGTGCGTCGGCCCAGGCCAGTCCTTCGGCTGCGCCCATTACCAGCAGCGCGGTGGATACCGCGTCGGCATACCAGCATTCGTTGCCGAGCACGGTGACGGCGGCGAGGTCGTTGTCGACCGGCCGGCCGGTGCGCGGGTCGAGCGTGTGGGCGATGCGCCGGTCGCCGGCAGCATACCAGCGCCGATAGTCGCCTGAGGTGGCGATCGCGCGATCGCAGAGTGCGATGCGGACCTCGTCCAGCGTCGCGTCACTGGCGGGAGATTCGAGGCCGACCCACCAGGGTTGAGCATCGGGTTTCAGGCCCGCAGCGCGCAGCTCGCCGCCGATCTCGACCAGATGTGCGGCGAAACCGTCGCGCAGCAGGCGTTGCGACACCAGATCGACGGCGAAACCTTTGGCGATCGAGCTGAGATCCAGGTCGAGGCCGCCGGGTTGGCGGGCGAGGCGGGTGCTGGGGACGAGCTGCAGCTGCCGCCAGCCGCAGCGCGCCTGCAGGGCGGCGATCTCGGAGGTCTCGGGCAGCCGAAAACCAGGTTCGCGATGCGCACGCTCCGGCCCGAAACCCCAGCGGCGTATCAGGGCTCCAAGGGTCGGGTCGTAGGCACCGCCGCTGTCGGCGGCGACGCCCAGCGCGTGTTGCAGCAGCTCGAACAAGGGATCGGGCAGCGCGACCGGGGTATGGGCTGCGGCCCGATTGAACCGCGTCAGCTCGGAATCCGGTTCCCAATGACTCATCTGCCGCACGACCTGCGCGAGCGTCGCCTCGATCACCGTGCGTAGCTTGGCCGCTGCTCCGGCCGGTGCGTAGACCTGGACCTGCCAGGTCGTACCCATGCTCTGGCCGTCCAGCGTGAGACACGGGCCGGGGTCCGCCAGCGCGGGAGCCCGCGCCAGCGATACCGGAATCAGCACCTGCCGCAAGGCGAGAACTCGGGAGCGGTTAGGGTGCCAGCACTTCGAGCGTGGCGGTATAGCTTGCGCGGCGCGCCGGCGCATCGAGCGTGCCGCGTTGCTGCGGGCCGCGGTTGTTCGCTGCCGCATTGTCCTCGCGCTCCCCGCGCGGCGGATAGTTGGCGTTCAGCCAGTACATCCCCGGCTCGGGCCAGGTCACCAAGAAGCGGCCCTGCTGGTCGGTGACGAGCTTGATCTCGCCGAGTTGATCGCGGTAGCGGATGCCGCCGGGGATCAGGGACACGGCCACGCCGACCGCCGGCTTGCCGTCGAAGACCAGGCCGAAGCTGGCCTCTTCACCGGCGACCAGATCGTTCGGATGGGTGTGGGCCACGAGTTCCAGGCCCGAGCCGCTGGGCTTCAACACCGTATCGGTCGGCTTGCCGGAGGTGACGAACACGTCGACCCGGTTCTGTGAGTGGCTGACCGAGAGGTCCTGCGCATCCTTCGGCAGCTCCTTGCGCAGCGACTCCAGCGTGCCGCGCAGGCGCCTGTTCTCGCCGCCGAGCTTGTAGTTCGCGTTCACGACATCGGTCAGCGTCGAGATGCGCCAGGTGCCGGCCTGGTCGAGCTTCACGTCGAAGGTGCTGCGATAGCGGCCGGTGGAAGAGTTCGTGGCCGGCACGAGCTTGCCGTCCGGCGCGAAGACTTTCAGGTTGTCGAGCCGCATCGGCTGGTGCTCGAAATAGAACAGGTCGTTGGAAATCGCGGCGTCGACCGTGACCCAGGGCTCCTCGCCGGAGACTACCGTGGCCGACGGCAGCATCCAGCCACGATGGGCATCGGCGGCCAGCGGCAGCATTGCGGTGACGCCCAATGCAGCGAGCGCGAGACGGGAATGAAAGCGGCTGTTCATCATGTTCTCCGTAGCAATTGAATTCAGGGCTTGACGGTCAGTGCGACCTTGCCGAGCTCGTGCTCACCTTGCGCTTGCGCCGTCTGGGCAGCAGTCGCAGGCCAGGTCAGGGGCAGTCGCAGCAGTTCGCGCCCGCCGACTTCACGCACGGCTTCGATCACGATCTGGTAGCTGCCGGGGGCGAGCCGGGCGAGGGCGCCTTGTTTGTCGCCGAAACCGATCCGTTGTTCGCCCGGGGCGCGCGTGGCGCTGGAAAGACCATCGACCGGCATGTTCAATTCGCGCCCGCTCTTGCGCCACCACTGGCGCAGGTCCTTCAGCCACTTGGTGCCTTCGTTGTCCCGCAACTTCAGGTCGTACCAGACGGCCAGGTTGTCGACGAACTTCTGGTCGGTCGACTCGATCCACACCGCGACATAGGGACGGTGATACTCGGCCACCTTCAGCGTCGGGATCTCGATACTGAGCGTGAGATCGGCGGCACCGGCCGGGGCACCGATCACGGCGCCGGCGAGCAGGGTGTATTTCAGTTGCATGGAGCGAGAAACCTCGGGCTGGGTGAGATCAATGGATGGTGAGCAGGGCGAGCAAGGCCGGCAGCACCAGGCCCAGCGCGACCAGCGGCCAGGTGGACGGCCGGTTGCCGGCGTGCAGTTTCAGGATCAGCAGACCGGTCGTTGCGAACAGCAGGCAGGCGACGGCAAAGACGTCGATGAAGCCGCTCCAGACTGCGCCGGTGTGGCGGCCCTTGTGCAGATCGTTGAGGTAGGAAATCCAGCCGCGACGGGTGATCTCGTGCATGACTTCGCCTTGTGGCAGGTCGATGCGCAGCCAGGCGTCGCCGCCGGGGCGGGGCAGTGCGACGTAGATTTCGTCAGGCGCCCATTCGACTTCGCGACCGCGGACATCGACATTCAGCTCGCCGGCCAGCCAGCGCACCACGGCATCCGGCAGCGGCGGCGTGCCGTTGTCCTCGGCCGCCTGCGCTGCGAGCACCGACAGTGGGGCCCGCAGCGGCGCCGGCAGCTGTGCCTGCCGCCGAGTGACCTCGGGCGAGGCTTCGATGCTGCCGGCATGGTTCAAGGTGATGCCGGTGAGGCTGAACAGCAGCAGGCCGACCAGTGAAATGGCCGCGCTGATCCAATGCCATTGGTGCAGGGTTTTCAGCCACCAGGCGCGCTGCAGGGAAGTGGAAGTCATCGGGCGGGCGCATGAAATCAAGAAATTTAATAAGAATCATTCTCATATTGAAACGCAATCTTGTCTAGCTCATTGTCAGCAAACCCCGCCTATGCGCATTGCCGAGCCTGCCCCAGGCCGTTGCCGCGGCAGTCATCGGTCGCGCTTCTCGACCTGGGCGTTGAAGGCTGCCAGCTGTGTCGTCCACATCGCTTCCGTACTGGCGAGCCAATGCTTCAGCTCGGTCATGGCGCCGTCCTTGAGTGCGTAGACGCGCACGCGTGCGTCGAACTCGGGGTGCCGTTCCTCGACCAGGCCGCAGGCTTTCATGAGGCGCAGATGACGACTCAGCGTCGGTGCGGGCAGGCCGAGTGCGCGGGCGAGCTCGCCCGCGGGGCGTGGCTGCTCCCCCAGCAGTTCCACCGCGCGGCGGCGGTGGGGGTCGGCCAGGGCCGTGAAGAGGCGGTCGACCGCAGCGTTCAATCGAGTCGTGCCCGTGTGGTAGTCCCGCGCGCTATAGATGCGGTCGCCGTAGAACTGGGTCGCCGGTTCCTGCAGGATTTCCGACAAGCGTCGGTCATGGCAGGTTCTCCGTTCGGCTGAGATGGGTTCTATTGGCTATTCTTATAATATTTATCAATTTGTATAAGTATTCGCAAATCGAGCCGAAAGAGTGCTGCACCGCGTGGCCGGCATGACTCGGGCCAGAGTGATGATGCTTATAATACAAATACTTATAGGTTGAATATGATGCGGAATCGCAGATTCGGGCTGCTGGGTTCTCCGCAGGGCACCAAGCCTCCTAGGGCGGCCTCGTCTGCCTCGCCCGCACCGGAGCCGCGCGAGCCACGCCTGGCCAAGCGGATGAGTGAACTCGGTCTGTGCTCGCGACGCGAGGCAGACGAGTGGATCGTCAACGGTTGGGTCAAGGTCGATGGCCAGGTGGTCGACACGCTGGGCGTACGCGTCTCACCCGCGGCGCGCATCGAGGTCGATCAGGCGGCGCGGCAGCATCAGGGGGAGCTGGTGACGATCCTGCTGCACAAGCCGGTCGGCTATGTCTCGGGGCAGGCCGAGGATGGCTACGAGCCTGCGGTGGTGTTGATCCGGCCGGAGAACCGCTGGGCCGGCGACCGCTCGCCGCTGCAGTTCCAACCTGCGCATCTACGCGGCCTCGCACCTGCAGGGCGGCTGGATATCGATTCGACCGGATTGCTGGTGTTCACCCAGGACGGGCGGGTCGCCAAGCAGCTGATCGGCGAGAACTCCTCGATCGAGAAGGAGTATCTGGTGCGGGTCGAGGGCACGCTGACGGAGCCGGGGATGCAGCGCCTGCGGCATGGTTTGACCCTCGATGGAGTCAGGCTGAGGCCGGCGCAGGTGGGTTGGCGGAATGCGCAGCAGTTGCGTTTCGTGCTGCGTGAAGGTCGCAAGCGCCAGATCCGGCGGATGTGCGAACTGGTCGGGCTATCGGTGACCGGCCTCAAGCGGGTGCGCAGTGGCAAGGTTCCGCTGGGCGGGCTGCCACCGGGCCAATGGCGCTATCTGGGGCACGACGAACAGTTCTGATGGTTGCGGGCTACACCGCTGCCGGCCGTCGCCGGTGCGGTGCACAGGCGCCGCGTCATCTGATTATTCGCGGGCGAACGAAATCATGTTGGCGATCAACAGCACCAGCGTTGCGGTGACGATGCCCGAGATCAGGTCCACGACAATTCTCCTTAGGGTCAAGCAAGTGCGCGAATCTTAGGAGCGGTTTTTTGCGATGCAAGGAACGACATCGGACAGCCGATGTATCTGTGAGCGCCATCACGCCGCCCGGTTGCGAGCAGCGCCTGTTGTCGTGCGGACTGAACAATATCCGGGCGTCGTGGAGCATGGGCCTGGCAGTTGCACTCTGGCTGGTATCGACCCGAGACATCGGCCGTCGAAACGCCGACGTACTATGATTCCGGCATGGCCGCACCGGGCATCACGCGTCACCGCCGTCCTTTCCTCGCGCCGATCTGGATCACGGCGCTGATCGCGCTGCTGGCCGCCGCGGCGCTGTTCGTCGGTGTGCGTCTCGCGGTGCGGTATCTGACCGATGTGTCGACGGTCGTGGTGCTGCGGCACGCCGAGAATGTCTCGTCGCCGGGCGGAGGTCTGGCGCTGAGCGACGCCGGGCAGGCGCGCGCGGCGCGACTGGCGCAGATGTTCGGCGGCTCGGAGGACGCCGGTGCGGTGCGGCTGGTGATATCGAGCGACATACGCCGGGCGCGTGAAACCGCCGCGCCCCTCGCGGCCCGGCTCGGTCTCGAAGTGCAAGTCCTGCCGGTTGCCGATATCGATGCCGTCGTGCGGACCGTGAAGCGCGAAGGTCATGGTCTGACCTCGGTCGTGGTGGGGCACTCAGATACGGTGCCCCAGATCGTGGCCGCGCTCAGTGGACGGCGGCATGCGCCAGTCTCGGTCGACGAAGGCGACTACGGATCGATTTTCGTGGTGACGGTCTCGAGCCTCGGCCCCGCGCGGGTGCTGCAGTTTCGATACTGAGCCGACGTCAGCCTTGCCTGGCGGCTATCCGGTGCTAGAATCGCCCGCCTCGCGGCACAGGGCAAAGCAGTGTCGCGGTCGTGTGGGGCGGTAGCTCAGCTGGGAGAGCGTCGCGTTCGCAATGCGAAGGTCGAGGGTTCGATCCCCTTCCGCTCCACCAATTCTTCCTGGCCGCACCGACGACACTCGATACTTCACAGTCATCGATTGCCCCCGTAGCTCAGTGGATAGAGCGACCGCCTCCTAAGCGGTAGGTCGTCGGTTCAACTCCGGCCGGGGGCGCCAATTGAATCAATGGCTTAGCACGGATTTTGCGCTGCGCAAAAGAGGGCAGGATCCCTGCAGTACTTTGGTGTTCAATGAGTGCGCTTCGTCGGGCTTACGGGCGTGCACGCTCTTCGTGATGCGTGTCGTGACATGCCCCAGGCGCCTCGATGCCCGCTCCAGATCCCGGTCGTCCGTAGCTATGCTCGCGCGGGTGTTTCGCCGCCTGTTCCAGATGTCGTTCATGCAGCCTGTCAGCGTCCTGCCGATCCTGCTGGCGATCCTCGGCGGATGGGGCGGTGTTGCGGCTGCGGTCGCAGCCGAGACTGTGGCAGCTGTTGCAGCGATACCGGTCGAGGTCGCATCGACGGGCCAGCCCGATCGCAAGGATGAAGCCGCGGTAGCCGTCGATGCGATCGGGAGTGCGGCAGGCTTGCTGGCCGCGGGCCGCGCAGCCGAGGCCTATGCCGCGTTGGCGTCTCTCGAAGCGCAGCGGGGCGGTGATCCCGAGTTCGACTACCTGCTGGCGCTGGCAGCCCTCGAATCCGGCCAGCCGACCCAGGCGCTTGCGCCGCTGCGCCGGGTGCTGGCGGTCGAGCCGCGGTTCGATGGCGCGCGGCTGGAACTGGCACGCGCGCTGTCTGCGCGCGGCGATGCCGACGGCGCTCGGCGCGAATACCAGTGGGTGATCGCGCACAGCGCTTCGGCTACGGCCCGTGAGGCGGCGACGCGGGCGCTGGCCGGTGTGCCACCGGGCAGGTCGTGGCGTTTCGCGCCGGTGTTGCTGGCGGGTGCGGGCTACGATTCGAATGCCAATGCATCGACGGCGGGCGAGGTCTTCGGCTTCGTGCTCGACCCGCAGGCCGTGCAGCAGGGATCGCCGCTGATCGAAGTCGGTGCCTCGCTGGCGGGCGAGCGGGCCTTGCCGGGCCGGGACGGGCGGGCCGCGGTGTTGCTGCGTGGCGGCCATCGCGCCTACCCGGATGCGTCGTTCGTCGACCAGTCGATGATCGACATCGGTGCGGGTATCAACGCCCGCTTCGGCGACTGGCGCGCGGGCGTCGGTTTGACGCTAGCCACGGGCTGGCTGGACGGCACGGCCTGGTTCAACTCCGCCTGGGTCGAGGGCGCGTTGTCGCGGCCGATCGGCCAGCGCTGGGAACTGGCTGTTGCCGGGCGCGCGCTGGCGCTCGACTACCGGCAATCGCGGTTCGAACTGCTGGATGCGCGCCGCTATCTCTGGGGGGCGGTGCTGCAGTCTCGCGAGCGGGCCGGGGAGATGTCCCGGTATGGCGTCGGCGTGCTCGGGGGGCGCGACGACGCCCGGGCCGCCAGTTCTCCCTGGTCGAACGATCGCTACGGGCTGCGGGCCTTCGGTGCCTGGCCGCTGGCGCCGCGGCGTGCCCTGTTCGGCGAGCTGGCGTGGCTGGCCACGGACTACTTCGGCGGCCGGGGTTTTGCCGGCCTCGATCGCCTGGACCATCAGGTCACGGCCGCCATGGGCCTGGAACTGCGGGCCTGGCCGGCGCCCGGCTGGCGGATCACGCCGCAGTTGCGCTGGACCGACAGCGACTCGAACGTGGCCCCGTTCCGCTTCGATCGCTTCGAAGCCGTGGTTTTCGTGCAGCGCCACTTCGATTGAACTGGGAACCGGTTCACACAAGTCGCGAATCGGCGCCCGGCGGCGCTGACTAGAATCCTCAGGGAGCCGAGGCACCGGCCGGTCGGCCTCGAGAGAGCCAGCCTACGGAATCCGCCCAGCGTGCCCAACCCCCCGACGGAAACGATGACCCAGGCGGAACGCCGCAAGGGTCGGGATCGCCGCCGCAGCACCTTGCGGGCCCTGCTGGTCGGCGGCATCCATCAGCGCCGCCGTACTCCGCGGCGCGGCGACGAGCGCCATCTGGCGGCGATCGACTGGCATCACCCCCAGTGGCTGGCGGTGGGCCTGCTGATCCTGCTGCTGTCGGTGGCGGATGCCTTGCTGACGATCACTCTGGTCAACCTCGGCGCCAACGAGGCGAACCCGGTCATGGAACCCCTGGTCCACCGCTCGGATGGCCATTTCGCCTTCTGGAAGATGGTCTTGACCTCGGGCGGCGTGGTGTTGCTGATCCTGCTGGCACGGATGCGTGCTTTCGGTCGCATCCCGGTCGCGGCCATCCTCTACGGGGTGCTGGCCGGCTACATCGTGTTGATCGGCTACGAAATCTGGCTGCTCGAGCGCCTGACCTTCCTCGACTGGGAACAGTGAAAACCTGCCGCAGATCGTCAAAAATCGCGACGTGCGTTTTTGGCGCGATCCACCAAGTTCCGTTAAACTTCTGATTTTCCTGGCCACATAAGTTGACGCTCAGAGGAGCGGAGGTCTTCTTTAACCATGGGCGCTATGCGCGATGAGTTGATTCGTACCACCCCCCTCTCGGGCAGCAATGCCGATTACGTCGAAGCGATCTACGAGCAGTACGTCGCCGATCCAAGCAGCGTCAGCCAGGCTTGGAGAGAGTATTTCGCGGGCCTTGCGATCGGTGGCAGCGGCGAGCGTTCGCATCGATCCATCCAGCACGGCATCGCCGAGCGCGCGCGCCTGCCGCGCATGGCCGCGTCGCCGGAGGCGGCGGCCTCGATGGCCTCGGCCAAGCAGGGCGCGGTGTCGCGCCTGATCCAGATCTATGCCAACCGTGGCCATCTGGTCGCGAACCTCGATCCACTGGGCCTGACGCGACGCGAGCGTCCGAAGGTTCTCGATCTCGACTACTTCGGCTTGTCTGAAGCGGATCTCGATACCGAGTTCTTCACCGGCAGCCGTGTCGACCGGGTGGCGAAGCGCGCCAAGCTGCGCGACATCATCAGCCAGCTGACGCAGATCTACTGCGGTCCGGTGGGCGCGGAGTTCGCGCATGTCTCGAACACTGAGGAGCGGCTCTGGCTGCAGGACGAATTCCAGTCAGGCCGGTTGAACCATCGCTTCACTCCCGAGGAGTGCCGCAACATCCTCTGGCAGCTGACCGCGGCCGAGGGGCTGGAGCGGTATCTGCATACCCGCTATGTCGGTCAGAAGCGCTTTTCGCTCGAGGGCGGCGATGCGCTGATCCCGCTGCTCGACGACGTGATCCAGGCCGGCGGGGCCATGGGCGCGGAAGAGTTCGTGATCGGCATGGCGCACCGCGGTCGCCTGAACGTGTTGGTCAACGTGCTCGGCAAGGCACCGTCGGTGTTGTTCTCGGAGTTCGAGGGCAAATACGACGTCAGCCACATGAAGGGCTCGGGTGACGTCAAGTATCACAAGGGTTTCTCGGCCGATCTGCGCACCCCCGGCGGCAACGTCCATGTCGCGCTGGCGTTCAATCCCTCGCATCTCGAGGTCGTGGATCCGGTGGTCGAGGGGTCAGTGCGGGCGCGCCAGGAGCGTCGCGGCGATGCGCGCGGCGAGCGCGTGGTGCCGGTGCTGATCCACGGTGACGCGGCTTTCGCCGGTCAGGGCGTGGTCGTGGAAACCATGCAGCTCTCGCAGGCGCGCGGCTTCTACACCGGCGGCACGGTGCACGTGGTCATCAACAACCAGGTCGGTTTCACCACCTCCAGGCCTGACGATGCGCGTTCGACGATGTACTGTTCGGACGTCGCGAAAATGCTCGAGGCGCCGATTTTCCACGTCAACGCCGACGACCCCGAGGCGGTGGTGTTCGTGGCGCGCCTGGCGCTGCGCTACCGCATGCGCTTCCGCAAGGACGTGGTCATCGATCTGGTCTGCTATCGCCGCCTCGGCCACAACGAGGCCGACGAGCCGGCGGCCACGCAGCCGGTGATGTACTCGGTGATCCGCAAGCATCCGACCGCGCGCAAGCTCTATGCGGATCGTCTGGTGGCCGAGGGCGTGCTGACGCCGGTCGAGGCCGACGGACTGATCGAACAGTACCGCACCGGGCTCGACGAAGGCCGTCCGCAGGCGCGTGCTTCGCTCGGCATGATCGGCAACAAGTACACCGTCGACTGGGAACCCTACACCCGGGTCGACTGGAGCGACCGCGTGCGCTCCGGTGTCGAGCTTGCCAAGTTGCGCGAGCTGGGCGCGAAAATGCTCCAACGGCCGGAAGGTTTCGTGTTGCATCCGCGCGTGCAACAGGTCTATGCGAACCGCGCCAAAATGATCGCGGGGGAGCTGCCGCTCGACTGGGGCTGCGCCGAGACGCTCGCCTACGCCAGTCTGCTGGTCGACAACTTCAGCGTGCGGCTCTGCGGCCAGGACGCCGGCCGCGGCACCTTCTTCCATCGCCATGCGGTGCTGCACGATCAGCGCAACGGCGACGTCTACGTGTCGCTGCAGCATCTCGCCGAGCGGCAGCCGCGCATCCAGATCATCGATTCGGTGCTGTCGGAAGAAGCCGTGATGGGCTTCGAGTACGGCTACTCGACCACCGAGCCGAATGCGCTGGTGATCTGGGAAGGTCAGTTCGGCGATTTCGCCAACGGCGCCCAGGTGATCATCGACCAGTTCATCAGCTCGGGCGAGTCGAAGTGGGGCCGTTTCTGCGGTCTGGTGTTGTTCCTGCCGCACGGCTACGAGGGGCAGGGTCCGGAGCATTCCTCGGCCCGGCTCGAACGCTTCCTGCAGCTCTGTGCCGAGCTGAACATGAGCGTCTGCGTGCCCTCGACGCCGGCGCAGATGTTCCACATGCTGCGCCGACAGATGCTGCGCAGCTTCCGCAAGCCGCTGATCGTGATGACGCCGAAGAGCCTGCTGCGCCACGAGCTGTCGGTTTCGAAGCTGGAAGAGCTGACGCGCGGCAGTTTCCAGAACATGATCGACGAGATCGACGAGCTGAACCCCGCCGAGGTGAAGCGCCTGGTGCTGTCGAGCGGCAAGGTCTACTTCGACTTGCTGAAGGCGCGTCGGGCCAACGGGCAGCGTGATGTCGCGCTGGTGCGCCTCGAGCAGCTCTATCCGTTCCCGGTCGAGGAGTACGAGTCGATCCTGCGCCGATATCCGAATGCGCGCGAGGTCGTCTGGTGCCAGGAAGAGCCGCAGAACCAGGGCGCCTGGTACCAGATCCGCCACCAGCTCGACCGGCCGCTGGCCGGCAAGCGCGAGCTGCTGTATGCGGGGCGCGCGCCGGCCGCGGCGCCGGCCACCGGCATCAGCAAGATCCACGACGCCGAGCAGGCCGCGCTGATCGATGCGGCGCTGTGTTCCAGTGCCCGCGAAGAGGGCGCGCGCGAGACCACGCGTCTGTCACCTCCACCCACCGTTCCGGCTGCCGCGGCCACTGCCGCGACCAGCCTGCGCAAGAGTTCCTGAAGGACGAGCCTCCGATGACGATTGAAATCCGCGTTCCCCAGCTTCCCGAATCGGTCGCCGATGCCACGCTCGTGGCCTGGCGCAAGCAGCCCGGCGAGGCGGCCAGCCGCGACGAGAATCTCGCCGATCTCGAAACCGACAAGGTCGTGCTCGAGGTTCCGGCGCCGGCCAACGGCACGCTGCAGGAGATCCTGGTGCCGGCCGGTACTACGGTGAAAAGCGGCGACCTGCTGGCGATCTACGTGCCTGGCGCGGCGGGCGCCGCGGCGGCGGCCAAGCCGGCATCGACCAAGGCCGAGGCGGCACCTGCAGCTGCGGCAGCGGGCGGCGAAGCGGCCAAGCTCAGCCCGGCGGTGCGCCGCCTGGTCGAGGAGAACAAGCTCGATCCGGCGCAGATCGCGGCTTCCGGCAAGGATGGTCGCCTGACCAAGGGCGATGTCGTCAATCATCTCGGCAAGCAGGGCCAGTCCGCACCGGCTGCTGCGACGGCGAAGGGCAGTTCGGTCGCGGCCACGGCGGCACAGCCGGTCGGGGCGCGCGGCGAGCAGCGGGTGCCGATGACCCGGCTGCGCCAGCGCATCGCCGAGCGTCTGGTGCGTGCGCAGCAGGAAGCGGCGCTGCTGACCACGTTCAACGAGATCGACCTGACGGCGATCAACGAGCTGCGGGCGCGCTACAAGGACCGGTTCGAAAAGACCCACGGCGTGAAGCTTGGCTTCATGTCGTTCTTCGTGAAGGCGGCGGTCGAGGCGCTGAAGCGCTTCCCTGTCGTCAATGCCGCGGTCGAAGGCAGCGACATCATCTATCACGAGTTCTACGACATCGGTGTCGCGGTCTCGACCGACCGCGGCCTGGTGGTGCCGGTGGTGCGCGACGCCGACCTGCGCAGTTTCGCCGACATCGAAAAGCAGATCGGCGACTATGGCGCGCGGGCGCGCGCCGGTCAGCTCTCGATCGAGGAACTGACCGGTGGCACCTTCACCATCACCAACGGTGGCGTGTTCGGCTCGCTGCTGTCGACGCCGATCATCAATGCCCCGCAAAGCGCGATCCTCGGCATGCACAAGATCCAGGACCGTCCGGTCGCCGTGGGTGGTCAGGTCGTGGTGCGACCGATGATGTATCTCGCGCTCAGCTACGACCATCGGATCATCGACGGCCGCGACTCGGTGCAGTTCCTGGTCGCGATCAAGGAATGCCTGGAAGACCCGGGCCGCATGCTGATCGGCATCTGAGGTCATCATGAGCGAGGCATACGACGTCATTGTCATCGGCGGTGGTCCCGCCGGGTATCCGGCCGCGATCCGCGCGGCGCAGAACAAGCTGAAGACCGCCTGCATCGACGAGTGGAAGAACCCCGACGGCAGCGCCACCTTCGGCGGCACCTGCCTGAACGCCGGTTGTATCCCGTCGAAAGCGCTGCTCGAGTCCTCCGAGTTGCTGCACCGGGCGCAGGCGGAGTTCGCGACCCACGGCATCCAGACCGGGCCGGTCTCGATGGACGTGGCGGCGATGCAGAAGCGCAAGGCCGGCATCGTCAAGGGCATGACCGGCGGCATCCTGCAGCTGTTCAAGGCCGCCGGTGTGACCGCGCTGCAGGGCCACGGCAAGTTTCTCGGCGACGGCAAGGTCGAGTTCACGGCGCACGACGGCAGCGTCAAGCAGCTGAGCGCGAAGCATGTGGTGCTGGCGAGCGGCTCGCAGCCGATGCCGCTGAAGACCGCACCGTTCGACGGCAAGTCGATCGTCGATTCCTGGGGCGCGCTGGAGTTCGACGCGGTGCCGAAGCGCCTCGGCGTGATCGGCGCCGGTGTTATCGGCCTCGAACTCGGCAGCGTCTGGCGCCGGCTCGGCGCCGAAGTCGTGGTGCTGGAGGCATTGCCGGACTTTCTGGCGATCGCCGATCAGCAGCTGGCGAAGGAAGCCCTCAAGCATTTCAAGAAGCAGGGGCTGGATATCCGCCTCGGCGCCAAGGTCACGGGTGCGAAGGCCGCCAAGAACGGCGTGCAGGTCGAGTACAGTGACAGCGTCGGCGCGACCCAGTCGCTGACTGTCGACAAGCTGGTGGTCTGCATTGGCCGTCGGCCGCATACACAGAATCTGCTCGGTGAGCGCAGCGGCGTCGAACTCGACGAGCGCGGCTTCATCAAGGTGGATCACGACTGCCGCACCGGCGTGCCGAATGTCTGGGCGGTCGGCGACTGTGTCCGCGGCCCGATGCTCGCGCACAAAGGCAAGGAAGAGGGCGTTGCCGTTGCGGACCGGATTGCCGGTCTCTACGCCGAGGTCAACTACCGCACGATCCCGTCGGTGATCTACACCGCGCCGGAGATCGCCTGGGTCGGTCAGACCGAGGAGCAGGTCAAGGCGAGTGGCCGGCCCTACAAGATCGGCAGCTTCCCGTTCCTGGCGAGCGGGCGTGCCCGGGCGATGGAAGCCTCGCAAGGCTTCGTCAAGCTGATCGCCGCCAAGGACGACGACGAAATCCTCGGTGTGCACGTGATCGGCCCGATGGCCGGCGAGCTGATCGCCGAAGCCGTGCTGGCCATGGAGTATTCGGCCAGCACGGAAGATCTGCAGCGCACCATCCACGCTCACCCGACGCTGTCGGAAGGTCTGCACGAGGCCGCGCTCGCGGCCGACAAGCGCGCGATCGACATGCCGAATCGCTGATCGCACGCCGCGCGCCGCGCGCGGTGTGGCGCGGTGCGCAGCGCAGCGTGGCGCGGTGTGGCCTGTGTCGCGTCAGGCCGAGCGGCGCGCCGCGATCACGCCGGTGACCGAGCCGAGCTGGCGCAGGAGTCGCGCCAGCCGCGCCAGATCCCGTACCCGCAGCCGCGTCACGGTCCGCGACGTGCCGTCGCGGCGCTCGGTAGTCGTGTGCAGCGATTCGATCGCGACATCCTGCGCCGCGATGACTTCGGACAGATCGCGTATCAGGCCGCGCCGGTCATAGGCGAGCACCGTCAGCTCCACCGGCAGGCCCTCGTCCTGGTCGCCGGCCGTGGTCCATTCGGCGCCCAGCACGCGATCCGGATGGGCGGCCTGCATGCGACGCAGTCCGGAGCATTCCGCCGTGTGGACCGTTACGCCGCGACCGAGGGTCACGTAGCCGACGATCGGTTGTGGGCGCACCGGGCGGCAGCAACGCGCCAGAGTTACCGGCAGGTCGTCGACGCCTTCGATCAGCACCGGGCTTTGCTCGCGTCGCTTGCCCGCTGCCGCGACGCCGGGACGGCGCGGTCGAGGCACGGGGCCGGCGCCCGCCACCGGCGGCGTATTTCCGCTGCGCGCGGCCACGGCCAGGCGTCGCTGCACGGCCTGCACGAATTGCGCCGTACTGATCTCGCCTTCGCCGAGTGCCCGATAGAGCTGTACGGCATCGGCGACTTTCAATTCGCCGACCAGGGCCGAGAGCAGTGCCGGACCGGTGCCGAGGCGGGCGAGCTCGCGCTCGACGATGGCTCGACCCGCGGCCTCATTGTCGCTGGCGTCCTGCCGCCGGAACCAGGCACGGACCTTGGCGCGATTGCGTGCCGACGCGAGGTAGCCCTGATCGGCGGCCATCCAGTCGCGGCTTGGAGCCTCCTGCCGGGTGGTGATGATTTCCACGACCGCGCCGTTGTGCAGCTGGAAGGTCAGCGGCACGATCCGGCCGTTGACCTTGGCGCCGCGGCAACGATGGCCGAGCGAGGAATGCAGGTGGTAGGCGAAGTCGAGCGGGGTGGCGCCGCGCGGCAGATCGACGACCTCGCCCCGCGGCGTCAGCGCATAGACACGGTCGCCGAACAGCTCGCCGCGCGCCCGGTCGATGAAGTCCTGGTCGGAACTGGGCCCGCCGCCGTCGGCCGGATCCAGCAGCCGCCGGACCCACTCGATCTTGCGATCGTAGCCGGCATCGCGTGCGGCGCCTTCCTTGTAGCGCCAATGGGCCGCGACGCCGAGTTCGGCGCTGGCGTGCATCTCGCGGGTGCGGATCTGCACCTCGACGGCGCGGTCCTGCGGGCCGATCACGGCGGTGTGGATCGAGCGGTAGTTGTTGTCTTTCGGCGTGGCGATGTAGTCGTCGAACTCGCCCGGAATGAAATGCCACAGGGCATGCACGATGCCGAGCGCGGCGTAACAGTCCGGAATGCTGTCGCAAACGATGCGCAGCGCACGCAGGTCGAACAGCTGGTCGAAATCGAGCTGCTTGCGCTGCATTTTCCGATGGATGCTGTAGATGTGCTTGGCCCGACCGTAGACTTCGGCGGCAATGCCGGCTGCCTGCAGCGCCGTGCCGAGCTGGGTCCGCATCGATTCGATATAACGGTCGCGATCAGCGCGCTTTTCGTTGAGCGCGGCGGCGATCTGCCGATAGGTCTCGGGTTCGAGATAGCGGAACGCCAGGTCTTCCATTTCCCATTTGACGCGCCAGATGCCGAGCCGGTTGGCCAGCGGTGCGAACACCGCGCGAGCCTCGTTGGCGAGAGCTGCGCGACGTTCGGGGGTGGCGTCGCGGGCGGCACGCAGTCGCGCCAGCTGGATCGCGATGCGCGCCACCACCAGTCGCGGATCGCCGACCACGGCCAGCAGCATCTTGCGCAGTGTTTCGGCCTGCGGTTCCTGCAGTCGGCCGGACTCGTGCCAGGCGGTGCCACGTCCGAACTCGCCGAGTCGGACGAGCTCGAGCGCGACCTGACTCGCTTCCGCGCCGAGTAGTGCAGCGACATCGGAGCGGCCCAGGCTGTCGGCAGTCAGCGACTCGTAGGCGAGGGCGCCGGTGGCGAGCACGGCATCTTCGGAGAGCGCGCCGACCAGCCGGCCGGCGGCGTGGCCACGCTCGAGCGCATCCTGCCCGATACCAATGGCGGAAAGACCATCGCGAATGGTGCGCAACGCGTGCTCGATCGGTTCCGGGCAGTTCTCGGCGGTTTCCACGATGTCGTCGGTGGCAGCGGCGCATGTGCGCCCTGGGGGTTTCCGGCTATCATACTTGCGCCATTTCCAGGCGGTTGCCGACGCCGCGCAAGCATGCTCGATCACTTTCCTTTCGCAGAGCCCCGGAGGCCGCGTCGACGTGGCGCGCTGGTCGAGTAAATCCTGGCGGGCGTTCCGTCCCGGGACGGCCGTGGCTGCAGCCGAGTCGGCGCAGGCGGCGCCGGCTCGGCGCGGGGGCGATACGGCGGCTGCCGCGGTCGTGGTGCCGGTGCTGGCGGCCCGGGCGGCCGTTGCGGCACGTTGCCGGATTCTCGGCATCGATCCCGGTTCGCGTTATACCGGCTACGGCGTCATCGACTGCACCGGCCCGGAGCTGCGCTGCCTGGTGCATGGGCGGATCCAGGTCGCGGGCGCGCCGCTGGCCGAGCGTCTGCACAGGATCCACGACGGCATCCGTGCGCTGCTGGCGCGCTTTGCCCCGGACGAGATCGCGGTCGAGCGGGTGTTCGTCAACCGCAATGTCGATGCCGCGCTGAAACTCGGCCAGGCTCGCGGCGCGGCGCTCGCGGCACTCGGCGCCGGTGCCGAGGTGTTCGAATACGCGCCGCGGGCCATCAAGCTGTCCATCGTTGGTTTCGGGTCCGCCGACAAGGCTCAAGTCGCGCACATGGTGCGTCAGCTGCTCGGGCTCGGTGCCGAGGTCGAGCTGGCGACCGATGCCTCCGATGCGCTCGCGGTGGCGCTCTGCCATGCGCATGCGCGACGAGTCGCAGCCCTGACCGGGCAGGTGATGGCGGAGGCGTCTCGGGCCGAGGCCGGGGTCGGGCGCAAGTGATCGGCTCGCTGCGTGGCATGCTGGCGTCGAAGGCGCCACCCTTGTTGCTGGTCGAAGCCGCCGGTGTGGGTTACGAGCTCGAGGCGCCGATGTCGACGTTCTACGGACTGCCGGCGGTCGGTAGCCAGGTTCACCTGCTGACCCATCTGGTCGTGCGCGAGGATGCGCACGTGCTGTATGGCTTCGCGACCGACGACGAGCGGCGGCTGTTCCGGGCGCTGCTGAAGATTTCGGGTGTGGGTCCAAAGATCGCACTTGCGATCCTCTCCGGCATCACGGTCGAGGAGTTCCGGCAACTGATCGCGGCGCGCGATGCGACGACCCTGACGCGGATTCCTGGCGTCGGCCGCAAGACTGCCGAGCGTCTGCTGGTGGAGCTGCGCGATCGGCTGGAGGGCCTGACGGCGGCCGGTCCGGCGGTTGGCGGCGCTGTGCCGCAGTCCGGGCCGGCGAGCGAAGCGTTTGCGGCCCTGGTCGCGCTCGGTTATCGGCCGGCCGAAGCGACCAGGCTGCTGGAGGCTGCCGCGCAGGATGGCGCTACGACCGAGGAACTGATCCGGCGCGCGTTGCAGGGAGCGGATCGATGAGCGGCTCTCCTGAGCGCATGGTCGATCCGACGGAGCGTCGCGACGACGAGGCGGTCGATCGCGCGATCCGCCCGAAGCGCCTTGCCGAGTACGTCGGGCAGTCGCAGGTCAAGCAGCAGCTCGAGATTTTCATCGGCGCGGCGCGCGCGCGCAGCGAAGCGCTCGATCACGTGCTGATCTTCGGCCCGCCCGGACTCGGCAAGACCACGCTCGCCGGCATCCTCGCCGCCGAACTCGGCTCCAGTCTGCGCCAGACCTCCGGTCCGGTGCTCGAACGTCCCGGCGACCTGGCGGCGATCCTCACCAATCTGCAGCCGCGCGACGTGCTGTTCGTCGACGAGATCCACCGCCTGTCGCCGGTGGTCGAGGAAATCCTTTATCCGGCGATGGAGGATTACCAGCTAGACATCATGATCGGCGAGGGGCCGGCAGCCCGTTCGATCAAACTGGCCCTGCCGCCGTTCACGCTGGTTGGTGCGACCACGCGCGCAGGCCTGCTGACCTCGCCGCTGCGCGACCGCTTTGGCATCGTGCAGCGGCTCGAGTTTTACGACGTTGCCGACCTGACGCGGATCCTGCACCGCTCGGCGGGGATCCTCGGCGTGCCCATCGACGCCAGCGGTGCCGAGCGGATCGCGCAGCGTTCGCGCGGCACGCCGCGGATCGCGAACCGGTTGCTGCGCCGGGTCCGCGACTACGCGCAGGTGCGCGCCGACGGCGCGGTCGATGCGGCCATCGCCGCCGCGGCGCTCGATCTGCTCGAGGTCGATCCGGTGGGTTTCGATTCGCTCGACCGCAAGCTGCTGACGACCATCATCGACAAGTTCGACGGCGGGCCGGTCGGCATCGAAAACCTCGCTGCCGCGATCGGCGAGGAGCGCGGCACGCTCGAGGACGTGATCGAGCCTTACCTGATCCAGCAGGGGTATCTGATGCGCACGGCACGCGGCCGGGTTGCGACCCGGCACGCCTATCGGCATTTCGGGTTGCGGCCGCCCGAGGGACCGGCGGCGGCTTCGCTTTTCGGAGATGCGCCATGAGCGGCGGCGCGGTCTTCAGCTGGCCGGTGCGTGTCTATTGGGAGGACACCGATGGTGGCGGTGTCGTGTACTACGCCAACTATCTCAAGTTCCTCGAGCGGGCCCGCAGCGAATGGCTGCGCGCTCTGGGTCAATCACAGGCGATACTCGCCGTCGATCCGGGAATCCTCTTCGTGGTGGTCAGTCTGCAAGTCGAATACCTGAAGCCGGCCCACCTCGACGACGCGCTGCGGGTCAGTTGCGAGCCCGTGCGTGACGGTCGCGTGGCGGTGCTGTTTCGCCAGCAGATCCTGCGCGACGGGCCGGAGCCCGAGCCGCTGCTGCGTGCCGAGGTCCGGGTCGCTTGTCTCGATGTGCAAAGCCGTCGCCCGCGACGCGTTCCGGAGTTCGTGCCATGAACGGCGGCGAGATCTCGCTACTCGGTCTGATTGCCGAGGCTACGGTGGTCGTGCAGCTGGTGATGCTGTTGCTGGCCGCGGCCTCGATCTATTCCTGGACGATCATTTTCCAGAAGAAGCAGATGCTGGCCGGCGCACGCTCCGACCTGCTGCGCTTCGAAAAAGAGTTCTGGTCGGGCACCGATCTCGCCAGCCTGTATCGCGCCATCGATGCCCGCGGCGACAAGGTCGGGGGTATCGAGGCGATCTTCCACGGCGGCTTCCGCGAGTTTGCGCGGCTGCGCCAGCAGGGCGTGACCGCGGCCGACGTGCTGCTCGAGGGGGCTCGTCGCGCCATGAAGGCGCAGCAGATCAAGGAAGTCGAGCGGCTGGAGCACAGCCTCTCGACCCTGGCCACGGTCGGTTCGACCAGCCCCTACGTCGGTCTGTTCGGCACCGTCTGGGGCATCATGCACGCCTTCGTCGGCCTGGGTTCGGTCCAGCAGGCGACGCTCGCCACCGTCGCACCGGGTATCGCGGAAGCGCTGGTGGCGACGGCGATCGGACTGGTGGCGGCGATTCCGGCGGTCGTCGCCTACAACCGCTTCGCCGATCAGGTCGGACGCCTCGAGCAGCGCTACGACGCGTTCATGGAGGAGTTCTCCACCATCCTGCAGCGGCACGCGACCCGCAGCGCGTCGGGCAGCTGAAGCCGGGCCGGGAGGAGCACCGATGGCACAGGTGAACCGCGGACGCCGGGCGATGGCCGACATCAACGTTGTGCCGTATATCGACGTGATGCTGGTGCTGCTGGTGATCTTCATGGTGACCGCGCCCTTGCTGACCCAGGGCATCAAGGTCGATCTGCCCAAGGCGGCTGCGGAACCTATCGATCTGCGCGACCTCAAAGACCGAAAGCCGCTGGTCCTGTCGATCGACCGCACGGGGCGCCTGTTCCTGAACGAAGGCGACGACCCCGAGTCGCCGCTCGATGCGGCCACGGCGCAGGCCCGGGTGACGGCGATCCTGCGCCTCGCCCCGGATCTGCCGGTGCTGGTCAAGGGAGATCGGGAAGTGCCCTATGGAAAGGTCGTCGAAGCGATGGTGATGCTGCAGGGGGCCGGCGCGGCCCGGCTCGGTTTCATCACCGATCCGCTACCCGCGGCCGCTGCACCGCGCCGACGCTGAGGGCGCGCAGACCGTGGCCGTCGAGCGGTGGCGACCGCTGCTGAAATCACTGCTGGTGCATGGGCTGATCATCGGCCTGCTCGGTTCCGGCATGTGGATGGCGCGGCGCGAGCCGCCCCAGCCGCAGGTGCTGGCGATCGAGGCGACAGTGGTCGATGCGCGCGATGTCGGGCTCGAACGGCTGCAGCGTGCGCCGCTGCCCTTGCCTGCACCCGAACCGCAACCTGAACCCGAGCCCATACCCGAGCCCATACCCGAGCCCATACCCGAGCCTGAACCCGCGCCCCAGCCGGAGCCGCCGCCGGAGCCGCCGCCAGTCGAAGCGCCTGATACGGTCGCGGAGGAAGAGGCCGCTGCGATCGCTGCGCGCGAGCAGGAACTGGTGGCGCAGCGCGCCGAAGCCGAGCGGCGTCGTGTCCTGGAAGAGCAGCAACGTGCCGAGCAGGCCGCCCGCGAGCAGGCGCAGAAAGAGGCCGAGCGCAAAGCGGCCGAAAAGCGCGAGGCCGAACGCAAGGAGGCCGAACGCCGGGCGGCCGAGCAACAGCGCGAGGAGGCGGAAAAACGCCAGCGGGCCGAGCGCGAGGCGGAGCTGCGGCGCCAGCTCGCCGCCGAGGAACGGGCCATGGCCGCAAGAGCCAGTGGGCTGGGTGCGCAATGGGCCGCAGCGATCCAGGCCCAGATCCAGCGCAACTGGCTCCGCCCTCAGTCGGCTCGCGCCGGGCTGGAGTGCATCGTCGCAGTGACGCAAGTGCCGGGTGGTGTGGTGGCGGCGGTACGCGTGCTGTCGTGCAACGGCGACGACGCGGTGCGCCAATCGATCGAAGCCGCGGTGTATCGTGCCTCTCCACTGCCGCCACCACCGGATCCGGCGCTGTTCGAACGCAATCTGGAAATTCGGTTCAAGCCCAATGACTAAGTCCAAGCTCTGGTTGCCTGCCCTGGTCGCGATGCTGTGCGTGCTGCTGCCGCCGGCGGCCTCCGCCCAGTTGCGGATCGACATCACCTCGGGGGTCACCGATCCGATTCCGGTGGCGGTCGTGCGCTTTGCACAGGATGCGGCCGCACCGACCGCGGCTTTCGATTTTGCCGAGGTGATCCAGCAGGATCTGGAGCGCAGCGGCCGGTTCCGTCTGTTGCCGCGCGAGCGGATGCCGGCCGCGCCGTCGCGTAGCGATGCCGTGGTGGCCGCGGACTGGCGCAACCTCGGCACCGACTACGTGCTGGTGGGCCGGGCGGCACCGGCGGCGGCCGGCCAGAGTCTGGTGGAGTTCGAGCTGCTGAACGTGCTGACCGGCCAGCGTCTGCTGTCGGAGCGACTGACGGTGCCGGTGGCGACCGCGCGCAATGGTGCGCATCGCATCAGCGACCGCGTCCACGAAAAGATTCTCGGCGTGCGCGGCGCGTTTGCGACCCGGATCGCCTATGTCTCGGTCGACGGCCAGCCGCCGCAGCAGCGCTACCGGCTGATCGTCGCGGATGCGGATGGCGAGGGCGCACGCGTGATCCTCGAATCGCAGCAACCGCTGATGTCGCCGGCCTGGTCGCCCGACGGCCAGTGGCTCGCCTATGTGTCGTTCGAGTCGCGCAGCTCGGCGGTGTACGTGCAACAGCTGCGCACCGGCGAGCGGCGGCGGGTCTCGGCCCGCCGCGGCATCAACGGCGCACCGGCCTGGTCGCCGGATGGCACGCGGCTCGCCCTGACCCTGTCGGGCAGCGGCGGCAATCTCGACGTCTACGTGCTGGATCTCGCCAGCCAGTCGCTGAGCCGGCTGACCGACGACCCCGGTATCGACACCGAGGCGGTCTGGGCGCCCGACGGGGCGGCGATCTACTTCACGTCAGACCGCTCCGGCGGCCCGCAGGTCTATCGCGTGGCGCCGACCGCGGGTGCGCGGCCGCAGCGGGTCACTTTCGGCGGCGGTTACAACGCCCGGCCGCGCCTCTCGCCCGACGGTACGCAGCTCGCTTACGTGACGCTCGACGGGGGCGGTTACAAGGTCGCCATCCAGGGCCTCGCCGGCGGCGGCAGTCGTGTCCTGACCAAGGGCCGCTTCGACGAGTCGCCGAGTTTCGCACCCAACGGCGCAACGCTGATCTACGCCGGCCGCGAGCGCGGCCAGGGCACGCTCGCGACCGTGTCCGCCGATGGCCTGATCACCCAGCGCCTGAAGTCGGATCAAGGTGAAGTTCGCGAGCCCGCCTGGGGCCCGTTCCTGCAATAATCCACACTATCAGCCTGCCCGATTCCCACGGAGTCCGACCGATGAAGAAGCTCCTGCCCCTTGCCGTTGCCGTGATTGCAGTGGCGCTGACCGCCGGTTGCGCCAGCAAGCGCGTCAAGACCGATGGCGCGGAGGGCGACACGCTCGCCTCGTCGGGCGCCACCACGATGGCCGACGATTCGGCCGACGCCTCCGGCATCGAGTCCGCGGGCAGCGTCGGTGGCGATGCCGCCGGCAGCGCCGGCCCGGGGGGTGAGCTCGGCAACCGCCGCGTCATCTACTTCGCTTTCGACAGCGACAGCATTCGCGCCGAAGATCAGACCCTGATTGCGCAACATGCGCAGTGGATTGCTACCCACCCCGGGGTGCGAGTCCGGCTCGAGGGCCACACCGACGAGCGTGGCACGCGCGAGTACAACATCGGTCTCGGCGAGCGCCGTGCGCAGGCGGTGCGCCGCGCGCTGGCCTTGCACGGCGGCGCCGCCTTGCAGCAGGTATCGACGGTGAGCTTCGGCGAGGAGCGTCCGGCTGTAGCCGGCGAGTCCGAGGATGCGTTCGGCTTGAACCGTCGCGTCGAAATCGTCTACGGCAACTGACCGTGAACGCCATGGCCCACCACCGCCCGGGCTGGCTGCGGGCGATCGTGCTGCCGCTGCTGGCCGTGCTCGCCGCCGGCTGCGTCAGCACCCCGGCCGAAGACGATCCGTTGCAGATCCGGATCGACGACATGGACCGGCGCATCGGCCAGGTCGAGCGTGTGGCCACGGGTCAGAACCTGCTCGAGATGTCGCAGCGGATCGATGCCCTGCAGGCCGAGTTGCGGCGCCTGCGTGGCCAGGTCGAAGTACTAGAGAATGCCAACGAGGCGCTGCGCAAGCAGCAGCGCGATCTCTACGCCGATCTGTCGAGCCGGCTCGATGGGGGCGCCGCTGGCGTTGCGCCGACGGGTTCGGCGTCGTCTGCCGCCGGCACCGCGGCGGACTCGTCGGCACAGGCTGCCGGGAGTGCGGATGCCCAATACGGCCGAGCGTTCGATGCGCTCAAGGCCGCCAACTATCCGGCGGCGATCAGCGGCATGCGCGAGTTCCTCGCCGTCCACCCGGACCACGGGCTGGCGAGCAATGCGCAGTACTGGCTCGGCGAGGCCTACTACGTGACCCGCGACTACCAGAATGCCGCGGCGGCATTCGCCCGCGTCGGCGAGCGCTGGCCGCAGTCGGGCAAGGCGCCGGATGCGTTGCTGAAGCTTGGCTACGCCCAGTTCGAGCTCAAGCAGCTGGCGGCGGCCAAACAGACGCTGACCCAGGTCGGGGCACGTTATCCCGGTACCGAAGCCGCCCGCCTCGCGCAGGAGCGTCTGCGCCGCATTCCCTGACGGCGGTCGTGACGGTGGCCAGCACGCTTGCCGATTCGTTGCCGTTGGTCGGAGCGGAGCGCAGGGCTCGTGCCGGACGGGGTGTGGGCGAAGCGGCTGCGGTGCGGCTGAAGGTCACCGAGATCTTCCGGTCGCTGCAGGGTGAGGCCAACACCGTCGGTTTCCCGACCACGTTCGTGCGCCTCACCGGCTGTCCGTTGCGCTGCCACTATTGCGACACCGCTTACGCGTTCCACGGCGGCAGCTGGCAGATGCTCCCGGAGGTGCTGGCGCAGGTCGAAGCGCTCGGCACGCGCCATGTCTGTGTCACCGGCGGCGAGCCGCTGGCGCAAAAGGGCAGCCGCGCGCTGCTGCGTGCCCTTTGCGATCTCGGCAAGGAGGTCTCGCTCGAGACCAGCGGTGCGCTCGGCTATCACGATGTGGACCCGCGCGTGGTCCGTGTCGTCGACCTCAAGACGCCGGGCTCGGGCGAGGAGTCGCGCAATCTCTACGAGCAGATCGAGACCTTGCGGGCGGTCGATCAGGTGAAATTCGTGATCACGGACCGTGCCGACTACGAGTGGAGCCGCGAGCAAGTGGCCGCCCGCCAGCTGGCGGCGCGCTGCACCGTGCTGTTCTCGCCGGTCGCGGTCCAGCTCGCGCCGCGCGAACTGGCCGACTGGATCCTCGCGGACAACCTGCCGGTGCGTTTCCAGTTGCAGCTCCACAAGATTCTCTGGGGCGACGTGCCGGGTCGATGAGATGAGCGCACCGGTTCGAGGGCCCGCAGCGCCGGGTGTGGCGGCACAGGTCGCCAGCACTGATCGCCAGGCATCGACCCCGCCACGTCGCGCCGTGGTGCTACTGTCGGGCGGGCTCGATTCCGCCACCGTGCTGGCGCTGGCGCGCCGCGACGGGTTTGCCTGCTACGCGCTGTCGGTGCACTACGGACAGCGGCATTCCTCCGAGCTGGCCGCTGCCGCACGCGTCGCGGCCGCGCTGGGTGCGGTCGAGCATCGCGTGTTCGGCGTGGATCTCGCCGGCATCGGTGGGTCGTCGCTGACCGATCCCGCGATCCCGGTGCCCGAACAACCGGGCGAAGGTATTCCCTCGACCTATGTACCGGCCCGCAACACCTTGATGCTGTCGCTGGCGCTGGGCTGGGCTGAGGTGCTCGGTGCGCTGGATCTGTTCATCGGCGTCAATGCGGTCGATTACTCCGGGTATCCCGACTGCCGGCCCGAGTTCGTTGCGGCATTCGAAGGGCTGGCACGGCTTGCGACCCGTGCCGGCGTGGAGGGTGCGCCGCTGCGAGTGAACGCACCGCTGCTGCACTGGTCCAAGGCAGGGATCATCCGTGCTGGAGTCGCACTCGGCGTGGACTACGGGCTGACCGTTTCCTGCTACCAGGCGGATGACAGCGGCCGGGCCTGTGGCGTCTGCGACTCCTGCCGCCTGCGGCGCAGCGGGTTCGCGGCCGCAGGTGTCGCCGACCCGACGCACTACCGGAGCCAGCCATGAACCACAACACCCGTCTCAGCCCGCAAGTCCTCGCAGCCACCACGTCGCCGACCCGTTGGTGGGCCCTTGCCTTGGCGCTGCTGCTCTGCGGCCTGTGGCTTGCGACCGCTGCGGCGCTGGCTGCGCCGGGCGACGCACGGCTGAAGCGCACCGCGGCCGAGTGGTCGGAAGAGGGGTTGCAGCCGGTGCGCGTGCGCGGGCTCGATCTGGTCTACGTCCGCGACGGGGCGAACCTCGCCGGCTATCGGCAGGTGTGGCTGAAGTCCATCGACATCGCGTTCCGCAGCGACTGGCCGGATGAGCGCGGGCCGGGTTCGCGGATCAGCGCCGACGATCGGGCGGTGCTGAAGTCCCGACTGGAAAATGTGCTGCGCGAGCAAGCTGCCCGCGAACTCGGCCTGGGTGGCTATCGGGTGGTCGAAGGCCCGGGCGAGGGCGTGCTCGCCCTCGAGGTGTCGATCGTCGACCTGTACCTCAATGCGCCTGACGTCCCGAGCTCGACCCGGGTCGATCGTTATGCCCGCTCGGTCGGTGAAATGACCCTGGTTGCGGCCTTGCACGACGCTGCCAGCGGTACGTTGGTGGGCCGGGCGCTGGATCGCCGCGAAGACCGCGATCTCGGCCACTTCGAGTTGGTGACCAGCGTCCAGAACACGGCCGCCGCGCAACGGGTGGCGCGCGAGTGGGCCCGGATCCTGCGGCGGCAGCTCGACGCCGCCCGTCAGGGCAGCGGATCGACTTCGCCTTGAAGTCCCGGACATTTGTGTAGAATTCGCCGCCCGGGGGGCCCTTAGCTCAGTCGGTAGAGCAGTTCCCTTTTAAGGAATTGGTCGTAGGTTCGATCCCTACAGGGCCCAAATTCCCCCCTCTGGCCCGATCGCGGCCCGGCACCTAGAATCCTGGCTCTCGACTACTACAAGGCTTGGGGCGCAGCGCCATCGGCCGGAGCTGGGAGATGCCATGGACTTCAACAAGATGATCGAGCGGGCGAAAAACATCCTGCTGACGCCGAAAACCGAATGGCCGGTGATTGCGGCCGAGCCGGCAAGCACCGCCAGCCTATACAAGGACTACCTGATCTGGCTGGCCGCGATTCCCGCGGTGCTGGGTTTCATCGATTCGACCGTGTTCGGCTACAGCGTGCCGTTCATGGGGACCATCCGCATCGGCGTCGCTACCGCGCTGCAGGGCGCAGTCGTGTCGTATGTGATGACTTTGATCGGCGTGTTCGTGTTTTCGCTGATCGTCAACCTGCTGGCACCGACTTTCGGCGGCACCAAAGACCCGCTGCAGGCGCTCAAGGTCGTGGCCTACTCGTCGACCGCGGGCCTGGTGATCGGCGGCGTGGCCACGATCGTGCCCTGGCTCGGCGGTCTGTTGGCACTGGGCGCGGCGATCTACGGCATCTACCTGCTGTACCTCGGCCTGCCACCGACCATGAAATGCCCGCCGGAAAAAGCCGTCGGCTACACCGTGGTGTCGATCATCGTCGCACTGGTGATCGGGGCGATTTTCTGGGGCCTCATCGGCCGCACGCTGATGGGCGGCGGCATGCTGGGCGGTGCATTGCCGGGTATGTCGGATCGGCGCGTTTCCGACGACATCAAGGTCGACCCCGACAGCCCCCTCGGCAAGCTCGAAGCGATGGGCAAGCGGATGGAAGAGGCCGGCAAACAGCTCGAGGCGGCACAGAAATCCGGTGACTCCAAGGCCCAGGGCGATGCACTCGGTGCAGTGCTCGGCGCCGCGCTGGGTGGCGGTGGTCAGGTCGAGTCGCTGGCGCCGGACCGGCTGAAGGCCTTCCTGCCCGAAACCCTGGCCGGCCTGCCGCGCCGGAGTCTTTCGGCGGAGCGCAATGCGGCCATGGGCATGCAGTTCAGCGAGGGGCGGGCATCGTATGGCGACGGGCAAGGCCGCGAGCTGACGCTGGAGATCACCGATCTCGGCAGCGCTCAGGGTGTCATGGCGTTGGCCGGCTGGGCGTCGTTCGAGTCGGAGCGGCAGACCGAGACCGGCTACGAAAAGACCACCCGCCAGGACGGGCGCATCATTCACGAGGAGTGGGATGGCACGCGCAAATCCGGGGAATATTCGATCGTGCTCGGCGAGCGCTTCATGGCCAAGGTGCGGGGCGATGCGGCCGATGTCGGCCAGCTGCGCCAGGCTCTTGCCTCGATCGACCTTGCTGGGCTCGAGGCGCTGAAGGGCGAGGGGCTGGCGGCGGCGCGGTAGCCGAGCGCCCCCACGACCCCATTCCCGGGGCCGTGGGAGACCAGTGCTCGAAAGGTGGCGCTCCTTACGGGATTCGAACCCGTGTTACAGCCTTGAGAGGGCTATGTCCTGGGCCTCTAGACGAAAGGAGCGTCGGTAGGCCGTGCCCAGAACGGCGGCGCGGTATTATATTCGCTGCTCTTTGTTGCTCAAGCGGAAAAGTCCTCACTTGAACTCATTTCCTGCCTCACTCGAGGCCGTTCCGGGGCTCGCCCGGATCATCCCTCGTGACGCCCACCCGATCTCCCGTTCCAACATCTCCCCGGATGCGCTCCGGGTGCTGTATCGCCTGAAGGAGGCGGGCTACCAGGCCTTCCTGGTCGGCGGCTGTGTCCGGGACCTGATGCTCGGGCTGGAACCCAAGGATTTCGACGTGGCGACCAACGCCCAGCCCGAAGAGGTCAGGCGGCTGTTCCGCAACTGCCGGCTGGTCGGCCGGCGCTTCCGGCTGGCGCATGTGTTCTTCGGCCGCGAGACCATCGAGGTCGCGACCTTCCGGGCTTCGACCGCGCCGGACGAGGTCGAGGAGCCGATCGCCACGATAGACGAAGACGACGTGCTCGAGGGTGATGACGAGGCTGGAGTCGACGATGGCTTCGACGCCAGCGGAGCCGATGCCGCAGCCGTTGCGGATTTTGCCGACGACGATGATGACGACCAGGAAGACGACGCCGGCGATGCGGGTGTCGCAGGCGACAACCACGAGACATCGGCGGTTTCGCCGCGATCCGGCCGCGCCGCCGCGATGCGTGACGAGCTGCGCGATCGCGATGACGATCCGGACTCCGAACGGGTCGTCAACGAGCACGGCCGGATCCTGCGCGACAACGTCTACGGCAACATCGACGAGGATGTCTGGCGCCGCGATTTCAGTGCCAACGCGCTCTATTACAACATCGCCGACTTCTCCATCTGGGACTATGTCGGCGGCTTTGAGGACGTGCAGGCGCGACGTCTGAAGCTGATCGGCGACCCGGAAACCCGTTACCGCGAAGATCCGGTGCGCATGCTGCGCGCCGCGCGTTTCGAGGCGAAGCTCGGCTTCCATCTCGACCCGGCCACGGCCGAGCCGATCGGTCAGCTGCGCGAGCTGCTGGCGGGGGTACCGGCCGCGCGCCTGTTCGACGAAACGCTGAAGCTGTTCCTGACCGGTCATGGCGTCCGCAGCCTGCAGGTGCTGCGCGATCGCGCGTTGCTCGAGGTGCTGTTGCCGAACCTCGGGCGTTTCCTGGCGCGCCATCCGGGCAGCCCGGTTGAGAAGCTGCTGTTGTGCGGACTCGAGAACACCGACGCGCGGGTCGGCGCGGACCGCCCGGTGACGCCGAGTTTCCTGTTCGCGATCCTGCTGTACGGACCGATCGGCGAGGCGATCGAAGCACTGCCGCGCGAGCGCTGGAGCGATGTCGGCTCGATTCTCGATGCCGTCGATGCCGCGATTCGGGTGATCCAGCCGCGGGTCGCGCTGCCGCGCCGTTTCGCGCTCGGGGTGCGTGACATGTTCGCGATGCAGCCACGGCTGGAGGCGCCACGGGGTCGTCGGGCGTTGCGGTTGCTCGAGAATCCGCGCTTCCGTGCGGCCTTCGATCTGTTGGTGTTGCGGGCCGAAGCGGGGCTGGTCAGCCGCGAACTGGTCGACTGGTGGATCGCGTTGCAGGAGGCCTCGCCACCGCAGCGGGTCGATCTGGCGGATGCGGCCGAAAGCCGCCGCGCCGCGCCGCGCGGGGTGGGCTCGTCCGGGTCGCGCGCGCCGGGAGGCCGTCGCCGGCGCCGTCGCGGAGGTCGTGGACCGCGCGGTGGTGGAGGCGGGGGCGGCGGAACCGGAGTCGTGCCGGGCTGAATCGCATGCTTGTCTGGCAGCCGGTCTACGTCGGGATCGGCAGCAATCTCGGCGATTCCCGCGCAAGGGTGCAGGCGGCGGTGGACGCGCTGGCGGCGCTGCCGCGGACGCGGTTCGTGGCCCGTTCGCCGCTCTACGTCACACGCGCCTACGGGCCCGTGGAGCAGCCCGATTTCCACAATGCCGTCGTCGGTTTGCTGACCCGCGAGCCGTTGCTGCCGCTGTTCGCGGCTCTGCGGGCGCTCGAAGCGGCACTCGGCCGTACGCCGCCGCGACAACGCTGGGGCCCCCGGGAGATCGACCTCGATCTGCTGATGTTCGGCAGGTTGCGCCATGCCGACGAGCAGCTGACCCTGCCGCATCCCGGTATCGCCGTCCGCGACTTCGTGCTGCATCCGCTACGCGACCTGGCGCCGGATCTCGAGGTGCCGGGTCTGGGTCGGGTCAGGGACCTCGCTGCGGTCGTGCCCGATCGCGGTCTGCGGCGGCTCGATTGACCGAGCCAGAATGTCGTGCCGGTCGGCGAGCGCGCATCGCTCCGGCCCCGGATCGCCGGGGAGCCGATGCGGTTCGGCCGGCTTTACTACAATTACCATTGCGCCGTCCGGTGCGCTGAGGGACGCCATCGATGTACACGCAGCTGCAAATGCGCGATTCGGCCCGCCCGTCGGTCTCGCTGTCGACACTCGAGCGGATGAAGGCGAGCGGCGAGAAGATCGCCTGCCTGACCTGCTACGACGCGAGCTTTGCCGTGCTGGTCGATGAAGCCGATGCCGATGTGGTGCTGGTCGGCGATTCGCTCGGCATGGTGATCCAGGGGCAGGACACCACGGTGCCGGTGACCATGGATGACATGGTCTACCACTGCAAGGCCGTCGCGCGTGGCCTGCAGCGGCCGATGCTGATGGCCGATCTGCCGTTCGCGAGCTACCCCAATCGCGACGTCGCGCTGGCGAATGCCGTGCGGCTGATGCAGCAAGGTGGGGCGGAGGTGATCAAGCTCGAGAGCGGCCCCTCGCAGATCGATACCGTCGAGTACCTGGCAGGCCACGACATCGCGGTCTGCGCGCACCTCGGATTGAAGCCCCAGTCGGTTCACAAGACCGGCGGCTTCCGCGTGCAGGGGCGCGAGTCCGACGCGGCCGAGCGGATGATCGCCAACGCCAAGTCGCTCGAATCCGCCGGCGCGGACATGGTGCTGCTCGAATGCATCCCGAACGAACTCGGCCGGCGGATCACCGAAGCGCTGTCGGTGCCGGTGATCGGCATCGGGGCCGGACCGCATACCGACGGCCAGATCCTGGTGCTCTACGACGTGCTCGACATCACGACCGGCCGCAAGCCGCGCTTCGTGCTCAATTGCATGCAGGGTGCTTCCGGCAATCTCGATGCGCTGCAACGCTACGTGCGCGCGGTCAAGGACCGCAGCTACCCCGCGCCCGAACACGGCTTCGCCTGACGCGACGCCACGCATGGATATCGTCACCACGATCGCGGCGGTGCGCGAGCGCGTCGCGGCCTGGCGGGCCGCAGGCGAGCAGGTGGCATTCGTGCCGACCATGGGCAATCTGCACGCCGGGCATATCAGCCTGATCGAGCTCGCGCGTCGCCACGGTCAACGCTTCGTGGCCAGTATTTTCGTCAACCCGATGCAGTTCGGACCCAACGAGGACTTCAACCACTATCCACGCACACCCGGTCGCGATGCCGGCATGCTTGCCGAGGCGGGTTGCGATCTGATGTTCCAGCCGGATGTCGCTGAGATGTATCCCTCGGCCCCGGACATCGCCACCCGCGTCGAGGTGCCGGGTCTGTCGACGATTCTTTGCGGGGAGTTTCGTCCGGGGCATTTCGAAGGCGTCGCCACCGTGGTCGCGAAGCTGTTCAACATCGTGCAGCCGGATGTGGCGGTGTTCGGCGAGAAGGATTTCCAGCAGTTGACGGTGATCCGCCGCATGGTCGCGGATCTCTGCCTACCGGTTCGGATCGTCGGTGCGCCGACCATGCGCGAGGCCGATGGACTGGCCATGAGCTCGCGCAACCAGTACCTAGATGCGACGCAGCGCGGCCTGGCGCCGAGGCTCTACGCCGAGCTGCAGCGCGCGGTTGCGGTGATCGAAGGCGGTGGGCGCGATTTCGCCGCGCTGGAGTCCGCGGCCACCGCGCGGCTGGCTGCCGCGGGCTTCCAGGTCGACTATTTTGCCGTACGCCGGGCGGCCGACCTGCAGTTGCCGCAAGCGGACGATGCCGAACTCGTGGCGCTGGTCGCCGCGCGGCTGGGTCGTGCACGGTTGATCGACAATCTGCGGATCGTCGCGGGGCCGCCCCGCACGACGTAGGCGCCGGTCAGCCTGGCGAGCTGTTCGAACTGTGCCGTGTCAATGCCCAGGCAACGTGCTCGCGCACCAGTACTGAAGCATCCTGCACACGCCGCTGCAGCGCGTCGATGACCGCCGCGCTGCTCGGCGCGTTGCCCAGCGCCACGGCGATGTTCCGCAGCCAGCGCTCGTGGCCGATCCGGTAGATCGCCGAGCCGGCCATGCGCGTTTCGAACTGTTCCCGGGTCCAGGCAAACAAGTCGGTCAGGCGCGGAGCGTCGAGGCCGTGGCGGATTTTGAAGTCCGGATGCGCAGCGTCGCGCGCGAACTTGTTCCAGGGGCAGACGAGCTGGCAGTCGTCGCAGCCGTAGATCCGGTTGCCGAGCAGGGGGCGCAGGTCCTCGGGGATCGCGCCTTTGAGCTCGATCGTGAGGTAAGAGATGCAGCGCCGCGCATCGAGCTGGTGGGGGGCGATGATCGCGGCGGTCGGGCAGGCCGGCAGACAGGCTTCGCAACTGCCGCAATGCGCGCTCGCCGGTGCGTCGACCGGCAACGGCAGGTCGGTATAGATCTCGCCGAGAAAAAACCAGGAGCCGGCATCGCGGGCGATCAGGTTGGTGTGCTTGCCGATCCAGCCGAGGCCGGCGTTGCGGGCCAGGGGTTTTTCGAGCACCGGCGCGGAGTCGACGAACACGCGGTGGCCGAAAGGGCCGACGCGTGCAGCCAGCTGGTCGGCGAGTCGCTGCAGGGCCGGGCGCATGATCTTGTGGTAGTCGCGGCCGAGCGCATAGCGCGACACATAGCCGAGCGTCGGATCGTTCAGCACCGTCATGGCGTCGGCGGCGTCGCTGCCGCGGTAGTCCATCGCCACCGAGATGACCCGCAGCGTGCCGGGGACGAGTTCGGCCGGGCGGCTGCGTCGCTGTCCGTGCCGCTGCATGTAGTCCATCTCGCCGTGCATGCCGGCCTCGAGCCAGGCTTCGAACCGGGCCTCGTCGGCGGCGAGATCGATGCCGGTTACGCCGATTGCGGTGAAGCCGAGCTGCCGGGCCAGCGGCTCAAGTTCGCGCCGCAGGGCGTCGAGGTTGGGGGGCGTCGTCGTGTCCGGCATGGCAGGTGCTGGTCAGTATAATGTCCGGATGGCCCTGCCCACCGCGATCTACTCCACCCGCCAGGTCCGCGATCTCGATCAGCACGCGATCTGCGAGCAGGGTGTCCCCGGTTACACGCTGATGAAGCGTGCCGGCGAGGCGAGCTTGCGCATCATGCGTACGCGCTGGCCGATGGCGCATCACATCGCGATCGTCTGCGGCTCCGGCAACAACGCCGGCGACGGCTATGTGCTGGCGCGCTTCGCCCAGGCCGCGGGGCTCGATGTGCGGGTGCTGGCGGTCGCCGACCCGCAGGGATTGCGTGGCGATGCGCGCAGGGCCTGGCAGGACTTCGTCGCGAGCGCGGGCGAAGTCGAACCTTGGGGAGGAGGGGCTGCGGGGCTGGTCAGCGGCGACGTGGTGGTCGATGCCTTGCTCGGCACGGGACTGGAGGGGCCGGTCCGGCCGGCCTTCGCGGCGGCGATCGCGGCGATCAATGCCTGTGGTCGACCGGTGTTTGCGCTCGACATCCCGTCCGGCTTGTCCGGCGACACGGGTCTGCCCCTGGGGGCGGCGGTGCGGGCCGATTGCACGATCACTTTCGTCGGTCTGAAGACCGGGCTGTATCTCGGCGATGGCCCCGAGTATTGCGGCACGATTTTTTTCGACGATCTCGAAGTCACCGCTCCCGAGCGCGACTCGCTGCGGCCGCGGCTGCAGCGCATCCTCGAGAGCGAGATCGGCACGGCCTTGCCGCGCCGGCCGCGGGCGGCGCACAAGGGATCTTTCGGTCGCGTGCTGGTGATCGGCAGCGGGCCGGGCATGCCCGGTGCCACCCGGCTGGCCGGCGAAGCGGCGCTGCGGGTGGGTGCGGGCCTGGTGACGGTGCTGGCGGCACCGGAATGCGCGCTCGCGGTGGCGGGTGGGCGGCCCGAGCTGATCGTGCATGCGCTCGAGGACCCGCAGGCGATCGACGAGCATCTGGCACGGGCCGACGTGATCGCGATCGGCCCCGGGCTCGGTCGCTGCAACTGGGCGCAACGGGTCTTTGCGCGGGTGATCGACACGCCGAAGCCGCTGATCGTCGATGCCGATGCCTTGAATCTGCTGGCGGCGCAGGCTTGCACGGCGCGCGGCAATTGGGTGCTGACGCCGCACCCGGGCGAGGCGGCGCGCCTGCTCGGGGTCGATACCGCGGCGATCCAGTCCGATCGGCTGGGGGCGCTCGATGCACTGGTGGGGCGCTACGGCGGCATCGTCGTGCTTAAGGGCGCCGGCACCTTGGTCGGCGGCACGGGCCGCGTGGCCGCGATCTGCGAGCGCGGCAATCCCGGCATGGCCGCACCCGGCATGGGCGATGTGCTGACAGGTGCGATCGCCGGTATCGCGGCCCAGGTCGGCGACACCTGGACAGCCACCCGGGTCGGAGTGCTGGTGCATGCGATGGCGGGCGATGCCGAGGCGCGCAACGGCGAGCGCGGCCTGCTGGCCAGCGAGGTCGCGCAGGAGATCCGCACCTGGGTCAATCTGCAGTGAGCGTCCGGCCGCCCGTGGCGGCACAGGGCGCCGCAGCGGCGGATCGCGTACACCGCTTCGAGTCCCGCTCCGAAACCGAAACCGAAAGGCTGGGGGCAGCCTTTGCTGCGGCGTTCCGTGCCGACCCCGGGCGTGCCGTGCGGGTGGGTCTCAGCGGCGATCTCGGGGCCGGCAAGACGACCTGGGTACGTGGGCTGCTGCGTCGGCTCGGCGCCACGGGCGCGATCCGCAGTCCCACCTACAGCCTGATCGAGCGGCATGTGCTGGCCGATGGGCTGGAAGTCGTGCACGGCGACCTGTATCGGCTCGAGAGCCCCGAGGCGCTGCTGGCCCTGGCCCTCGACGACGTCGATCGTGGCGGCACACTATGGCTGATCGAGTGGCCGGAGCAGGGGGGCGAGATGCTGCCGGCGGCCGATCTGGCGCTGCAGCTGGTGGTCGAGGGGGCCGTGCACCGGATCGCGGCGAGCGCCGGCAGCGAGCTCGGAGCCGCCTGGCTGGCGCGGCTCGACACCCCGGGTCACGCTTGAAGTCGATCCGTCCGCAACGTAGATTACACCCCAGCTCCCGCGCCGAAGTCCCTGATAGCAGTGAAATTTAGTCTCCATTCTCCACGGATCGTCCGGGCCGTCGTCATGCTGGTGCTGCTGGCCTTCTCCGGCGGCGCCGGGCTGGCGCATGCCGCGACCAACCAGATCCGTGGTCTGCAGCTCTCGGCGGATCCCGGCGAGGCGCCGACGTTCCTGGAACTGCAACTGAGTGCCGCGCCGCGCTACGAATTTTTCATGCTGGACGGTCCGCGGCGTGCGGTGCTCGATCTGCAGCAGGCCAGGCTGGCACCCGGGCGCTCCCTGCCGGCACCACGCGGCCTGGCGCGCGGCTTGCGGATGGCGCCGCGGCCCGACGGCGCCTTGCGGATCGTAGTCGAACTCCCGGCGGGAACGCCGGCCCGTGCGACGTCGCTGGCAGCCAGTGCCGGCCAGCCGCACCGCCTGGTACTGGAGCTGGGGGCTGCGGCGGCGGGTGGCAGCGCCAGCAGCAAGTCCGCGACGTCGGCGTCCGCTGCCGCCTCTGCACCGGCGCCGGCGGCTGCTACAGCGATCCGCGCAGCCCATGCGCCGGCCCCGACCGGCCGGCCGGTGATCGTCGCGATCGATGCCGGTCACGGCGGCACGGATCCCGGAGCGATCGGTCGCGGCGGCACGCGCGAAAAGGACGTGGTGCTGGAAATCGCCCGCGAAGTCGCCGCGCACATCGATCGTCAGCCCGGAATGCGCGCGGTACTGACCCGCAACGGCGATTACTTCCTGACGCTGCGCCAGCGCATCAAGCGGGCGCGCGACGCCAAGGCCGACATGTTCGTTTCGATCCACGCCGACTCGGTCCACGACCGCAGCGTGTCGGGTGCCTCGGTCTACGTGCTCTCCGAAAAGGGTGCGAGCGACGAGCAGGCGCGCTGGCTGGCCGAGCGCGAGAACGCGGCCGATCTCAAGGGCGGCGTGAAGCTGGACGACAAGGACGACACATTGGCCTCGGTGCTGCTCGACCTGTCGCAGTCGGCCAATATCACGGCCAGCATGCAGGCCGCGGAGCGGGTGCTGCGTTCGATGAGTCGCGTCGGCACGGTGCGCAAGCCCAAGGTGCAGCAGGCCGGGTTCGTGGTGCTGAAATCACCCGACATTCCGTCGATGCTGGTCGAGACCGCCTACATCTCCAATGCCGCCGACGAGCGCATGCTCGGCCAGGCCGCAAGACGCGCCAGCATCGCCACGGCGATCGTCGGCGGGGTGCAGGACTACTTCACGCACCATCCGCCCGAGGGCACGCATTTCGCGCTGCAGCGCCGCAACGGCGGCGGTGCGGCACCGACGGTGCAGGCGCAGATCCAGGGGGCGCCTTCAGGGCGAGCGTTGAGGTAGTTGCGGCTGTTCACGTTCCCCTCTGCTGCCTTGGTTGAGGGTGGCTGTGAAGAGTCTCGGCGCGGAACGGGGCGCAGCCGGTGACTGCTCGCGTGTCAGTTAGACTCCCCCCATGCCGATACAACTGCTCCCCTCCGAACTCGTCGACCAGATCGCCGCCGGCGAGGTGGTCGAGCGTCCTGCGTCGATCGTCAAGGAGCTGGTCGAGAACAGTCTCGATGCGGGTGCCACGCGGATCGAAGTCGATGTCGAGGAGGGTGGGATCGCGCTGGTGCGGGTGCGCGACGATGGTCGTGGCATCGGTGCGGCCGAGCTCGAGCTGGCGATCCAGCGTCACGCGACCAGCAAGATCGCGACACTCGAGGATCTGGCTTCGGTGCGCAGTCTGGGTTTCCGCGGCGAGGCGCTGCCGTCGATCGGTTCGATCTCGCGTCTGCGGATCGTGACGCGTCCTGGCGAGGTGGCGCAGGCGGCGGAGATCCTGGTCGAAGGTGGGGTGGTGACAGCGGTCCGGCCGGCGGCGCTGCCGGGGGGCACGCTGGTCGAGGTTCGCGACGTCTTTTTCAACGTGCCGGCGCGGCGCAAGTTCCTGCGCAGCGTGAGTACCGAGCTGTCGCATGTGGTGCGGCTGGTCGAGCGCTGCGCCTTGGCGCGTTTCGATGTGGCCTTCCGGTTACGCAGCGGCAGCCGGGTGTTGCTCGATCTGCCGGTTGCAGAGACGCCGGCGGGGCAGCGTGCGCGGATTGCCGAGGTGATGGGGGCCGAGTTCGCCGCGTCCTGTCTCGAGCTCGCGCACCAGGCGGGGCCGGTCAGCTTGTCCGGCTGGATCGGCCAGCCGGAGGCGGCCCGGGCGCAGAGCGACCATCAATACTTCTACGTCAACGGCCGCACCGTCCGGGACCGGTTGCTCGCCAATGCGGCGCGGCTCGGTTATCGGGACGTGCTCTATCACGGACGACAGCCGGCCTACCTGCTGTATCTCGACCTCGATCCGCAACTGGTCGACGTCAATGCTCATCCGCAGAAGCTCGAACTGCGCTTCCGCGACGGTCGGCAGATCCACGACTTCGTGATGCGCACGATCGCGCGCACGCTCGGCGTGCCGGCGGGCAGCCAGGCGCCGCCCACGGCCATGCCGGGAGGATTGCCATCCGGTCCTGGTCGCAGCGCTGCGCCGATGAAGGCCGCCCCATCGCCGTCATCATCGCCGCCCCGGCTGACGTCGGGCAGGGGTGAAGGTCGTAGCGGCACGTTGTTCGACGCCGCCGGCGAGGTGCCGTGGAGCGCCACGACCTGGGCAGTCGCCGAGGCGGCTGCAGGAGTCGTCGAGGCCGCCGCGCCGTCGGCGGCGCCGTTGCCGGCCGAAGGGCTCGGCACGGCAATCGCCCAGCTGCATGGCATCTACGTGCTGGCGCAGAGCGCCCAGGGCCTGGTGCTGGTCGATGCCCATGCGGCGCACGAGCGAGTGTTGTACGAGAAGCTCAAACGCGAATTCGGCGGCACGCCGGCATCGCAGGCACTGCTCGAACCGGTCGTGGTCGAGTTGCGTCCGCACGAGGCCGAGGTGCTGGAAGCCGCGTTCGCCGATTTTGCGGCCGCCGGTTTCGAGCTCGATACGCTGGCGCCGGGCCGCATCGCGGTGCGACGCGTGCCGGCACTGCTCGGCCAGGCGGATGTGGCAGGCGTCGTCCGCGAGGTCGTGCGCGATGTGCTGGCCGAGGAGGGGGCGCATCACCTCGAAGCCACGGCGCATCGGCTGCTCGGCAGTCTCGCCTGCCGCAGCGCGATCCATGCGGGGCGGCGGCTCGGCCTGCCGGAAATGAATGCGCTGCTGCGCCAGATGGAGCAGACCGAGCGAGCCGGACAATGCAACCACGGCCGACCGACCTGGACGGTGCTGTCGATGGCGCAGCTCGATCAGTTGTTCCTGCGCGGCCGATGACCGACGGGGCGGATGCGCCGCTGCCGGACGAACCCGCGCCCGATGCGGTGCTGCTCGCGGGGCTGACGGCCAGTGGCAAGACCGATTGGGCACTGGCGCTCGCCGAGCGATGGCCGATCGAGATCGTCAGCGTCGATTCCGCCCAGGTCTATCGCGGTTTCGACGTGGGAGCGGCCAAGCCGTCGGCGGCGCTGCAGGCACGCGTGCCGCACCACTTGCTGGATATCCGCGATCCGACCGAAACCTACAGTGCCGGCGAGTTCGCCGCCGATGCGGTCCGGGCGATCGAGGCGATCCGCGGCCGTGGGCGGCTGCCGCTGCTGGTCGGCGGCACGATGCTCTATTTTCGTGCGCTGGTGCAGGGTCTCGCGATACTGCCGCCGGCCGAGCCGCAGCGGCGTCGCGAGATCGATGCGCGCGCGGCCCGCCTCGGATGGTCGGCCCTGCATGCCGAATTGATGCAGCGGGATCCGCAGGCCGCGCAGCGGATCCATCCCCACGATGCGCAGCGTATCCAGCGGGCGCTGGAGGTCCTGGAGAGCAGCGGTCGGCCGATTTCGGAATGGCAGCGGGGTACGGCGCCGGCCCACAACCTGATCCTGCAGCGCTGGGCCCTGGTGCCCGCCGATCGCGCCGTGCTGGTGCAGCGGATCGAGGCGCGCTTCCAGGCAATGCTGGCTGATGGCTTTTTCGAGGAAGTGCAACGCCTGCACTTGCGCGGCGATCTGTCGACCGCCACGCCGGCGTTGCGTGCGGTAGGTTACCGACAGCTCTGGCCCTGCGTGGCCGCAGGTGCCGATCGCGACACGGCCATCGGGCAGGCGATTGCCGCAACGCGGCAGCTGGCGCGCCGGCAGCTCACCTGGATCCGCGCCGATCCGGGCTGGCGTACCGTCGATCCGCTGCAGCCGGGCGCGAGGGAGAACTGGATCACGGCGGTCCTCGCCGCGTTGCGTCAACGTGGACCGCAATCGCGGGGACCGTGATAGAATCAAGATTGTCAAGACTCCAGATGGAGTCCCGCTTGCAGATGTCGCTGGCCATGGAAGGCAGTCGCGGCCGCACCAACAAAACCAAGACGCAAGTACTCAAGAACAAGGTGAATTCGATGGCCAAGGGTCAATCGCTCCAAGATCCGTTCCTCAACCAGCTGCGCAAGGAACGGGTGCCCGTCTCGATCTATCTCGTCAACGGCATCAAGCTGCAGGGGCAGATCGATTCGTTCGACCAGTTCGTCGTTCTCCTGAAAAACAGCGTCAGCCAGATGGTCTACAAGCACGCCATTTCCACGGTCGTGCCGGCCCGCAACGTGCGCGTTCCCGCGGCCGAGGAAGCGGGATCCGCGGAGGTCGCGGCAGACTGATGGTGCCGAGGTAAGGGCGGGTGTTCGAACGACCCCGCGGCGGCGAACGGGCCGTACTGGTGCGCATCGGATTGGGCGCGCCGGTCGAGCAGGAAGACCTCGACGAATTCGCGCAACTGGCCGAATCGGCCGGTGTCGAACCGGTCGGCACCATTACCGGGCGACGCGACCGTCCCGAACCGCGATTCTTTGTCGGCAGCGGCAAGGCGGAGGAGATCCGCCAGATCGCGGTCGAGACCGGGGCCGAGGTGGTGCTGGTCGATCACGCCCTCTCGCCGAGCCAGGAGCGCAATCTCGAAAAACTCGTCGGCCAGCGCGTGCTCGATCGCAATGCGCTGATCCTCGACATTTTCGCGCAGCGGGCCCGCAGCCACGAGGGCAAGCTTGAAGTCGAGCTGGCGCAGCTGCGGCACATCTCCAGCCGGCTGGTGCGCGGCTGGACCCACCTCGAGCGCCAGAAGGGCGGCATCGGCCTGCGCGGACCGGGCGAGACCCAGCTCGAGACCGACCGCCGCCTGCTCGGCGAGCGGGTGCGGGTGCTGACGCGGCGCCTCGAGAAGCTCAAGCAGCAGCGCGACACCGGTCGTCAGCGACGCGTCGAGATCCCGATTCCGTCGGTGGCGCTGGTTGGCTATACGAACGCCGGCAAGTCGACGCTGTTTCGAGCGTTGACCGGTGCCGAGGCTTATGTCGCCGATCAGTTGTTCGCGACCCTCGATCCACTGGTGCGGCGGGTGGTGTTGCCGGGCGGCAGCCCCATCGTCGTAGCCGACACGGTCGGTTTCATCCGCGAACTGCCGCACGAGCTGGTTGCGGCCTTCCAGTCCACGCTGACCGAGGCTCGCGAGGCGACGCTGCTGCTGCACGTGATCGACGCCAGCGACCCACGCCGCGACGAACGCATCGAGCAGGTCAACGCCGTGCTGGCCGACGTCGGTGCCGGCGATCTGCCGCAGGTGCGGGTGTACAACAAGATCGATCGCATCGAAGTTGCGCCCTCGCTCGAGCGCGATGCCACCGGGCAGCCCGCCGCGGTGTGGGTCTCGGCGGCGCGGCGCGACGGCCTGGCGCTGCTGTTGCAGGCCATCGCCGAGCGCTTGTTGCGGTTCGCGAATCCGGTGCGCCTGCGGATCGACCCGGCGCAGGCCGGCGCGCTGCGGGCGCGGCTGTTCGCGGCCGGCGTGGTGCGCGAGGAGCAGACGGCGCCGGACGGCACGCTCGAGCTGGTGGCGATGTTGCCGGCGGTGCAGCAGCACGAGCTGGCCGGCATGGCCGGGGTCGAGGTCAGCGAACTGGCCCCGTCGGCGCAACCTTGTGCGCCCGGCGATGGCTACCTACAATCCCACGTTCTGCGCGCCTCCTGAACCCGTCCTCCGCGCATCTGCTTTCACTATGGCATGGAATCAACCTGGCGGTAGCGGCAACAACAACCCTTGGGGTAAGCGCCCTGCGAAGGATGGCCGCAACGTCGACGAAGCTTTCAAGAGCTTCCAGCGCAAGCTGGAGGCCTTGGTCAAGGGTGGCGGCGGTCCCGGCGGCCAGGGCGGTGGCTCCGGCGGCGGCACGGACGTCGAGCCCGGTCCCGACAAGTTGACGCTGCTCACGGCCGCGGTGATCGCGGTCGCTGTCTGGGCCTATATGTGCTTCTTCACCGTGGCGCAGGCCGAGCGCGGCGTGGTGCAGCGTTTCGGCGAGCTGGTGTCGATCCGCGAGCCGGGTCTCAGCTGGCACTTCTGGCCGATCGAGCGGGTGACCATGGTCAACACGCAGCAGGTCAGCAGTGTCGAGTACAAGGCCCGTGTGCTGACCCAGGACCTGAACCTGATCGACATGGCGCTGGCGGTGCAGTACCAGCTGCGCGATCCGGCCCGCTACCTGTTCCAGGTCAAGCAGCCCGAGCAGACCCTGCGCGAGGTCAGCGAGAGCGCGATCCGCGAGGTCGTGGGTCGCAGCACCCTCGAGACCATCTTCGTCTCGAACCGCGAGCAGGTGACCACGCGTACCCGCGAGCTGATCCAGCGCACCCTCGACCAGTACAACACCGGCATCGCCGTCACCAGCGTGAACCTCACCGACGTGCAGGTGCCCGAGGCGGTCGTGCCGTCGCAGCGCGACGCGAACAAGGCGATCGCCGACAAGGAGCGCGTGGTCAAGGAGGCCGAGGCCTATGCCAGTGGCATCCTGCCGGTCGCCGAAGGTAGTGCGTCGCGCCAGTTGCAGGAGGCCGAAGGCTATCGTGCCCAGGTGCTTGCGCTCGCCGAGGGCGAGGCGGCGCGCTTCGATCAGTTGGTCGGTGCCTATGAAAAGGCCCCGCGCGTGACTCGCGAGCGTCTCTACATCGACGCGGTCGAGTCGGTGATGACGCGCTCGCGCAAGGTCATCGTCGACACCAAGGGCGGCAACGGCCAGATGCTCTACCTGCCGCTCGACCGGCTGGTCGAGCGCGGCGCGAACCTGGTCCGCGACAACGAGGCGACGGTCTCGGCGCCGCGACCGAGTGCCGCCGAGGCGGCGCAGGATCCGCGCCAGCGAGGAGAGCGCTGAGATGTCCCGAGGTTTTCCCGTACTGGTGCCGATTGTCCTGCTGCTGATCCTCGCCAGCACCTGCGTGTTCACGGTCAGCGAGAACGAGCACGCGATCCGCACCCAGTTCCGCGAGATCGTGCAGTCCGGCTATTCCCCGGGCCTGCATTTCAAGACGCCGATCGACTCGGTGCTGAAGTTCGAGCGTCGCATCGTCTCGCAGAGTTTCCAGGGCGAGACCTTCCTGACCAATGAAAACCGCGGCCTGATCGTCGACTACTACGTCAAATGGCGGATCAAGGATGCCGGGCGCTATTTCCAGGCCTTCGGCCAGAACGAGGGGGCAGCGAACCAGCGTTTGTCGGACATCGTCAAGGACGGCATCAAGAACGCGGTCGCGCAGCGCACGCTGCAGGAGATCGTCTCGGCCGAGCGCGCAGCCTTCACCGGTGCGATGTTCGGTCGCGCCAGCCAGACCATGCAGGATCTCGGTCTCGAACTGATCGACGTGCGCGTGCAGCGCATCGACCTGCCGGAAGACGTGGCGAGCCGCGTCTATGCCAGCATGCAGCAGAGCTTCGAGCGTCTGGCGCGGCAGCTGCGCAGCGAAGGCGAGAAGGATGCCTTGCGCATCCGCGCGGAAGCGGATCGCAAGCGCACCGAGATCCTGTCGGTCGCAGCCCGCGATTCGCTGAAGATCCGCGGCGACGCGGATTCGCGCGCGGCGGCGATCTACGCCAGCGCCTACAACAAGAACCCGGAGTTCTATTCGTTCTACCGCAGCCTGCAGGCCTACAAGAATTCCCTGGGCAAGGATGGCGATGTGCTGGTTGTCTCCCCGGACAGCGAGTTCTTCCGCTATCTGCGCAACGCGGGCGGCGGTTCGCGCTGAACGCGCGCACAGCAGCCCCATGTTCGCCTGGTCGGACCTGTTCGCCGCGCTGGCGTTGTTCCTCGTGCTCGAAGGTATCGTTCCTTTCCTGAATCCGGGCCGGATGAAGCGTGCCCTGCAGCAGCTGCTTCAGGTGCCGGATTCCCAATTGCGTATCGCAGGCCTCGGCAGCATCGTCGTCGGCCTGGTGCTGCTGTCGTTCATCAGGGCATGACTCATGGGTAAATTCGTCGTCGTCATCGGTACCCAGTGGGGAGATGAAGGCAAGGGCAAGATCGTCGATCTGCTGACCGAGCGGGCTGCTGCAGTTGCGCGCTTCCAGGGAGGGCACAACGCCGGCCATACCCTGGTGATCGGCGGCGAGAAGACCGTGCTGTCGCTGATCCCGTCGGGGATCCTGCGCCCCAACGTCACCTGCTACATCGGCAACGGCGTGGTGCTGTCGCTCGAGGCGCTGTTCAACGAGGCGCAGATGCTGATCGATCGCGGCGTGCCGGCGCTCGAGCGTCTGCGCGTCTCGCCGAACTGCCCGCTGATCCTGGCCTCGCACGTGGCTCTCGACCGCGCCCGCGAGAAGACCCGCGGCGCCAATGCGATCGGTACTACCGGTCGCGGCATCGGCCCGGCCTACGAAGACAAGGCTGCGCGCCGGGCCGTGCGCGTCGCCGACCTGTTCCATCGCGAGCGCCTCGCCGCCAAGCTCGGTGAAATGCTGGATTTCCACAACTTCACCTTGCAGCACTACTTCAAGCTGCCGCCGGTCGATTTCCAGCGCACGCTCGATCAGCACCTGGCGTTCGCCGAGCGCCTGCAGCCGCTGGTCGTCGACGTCACCGGCGCCTTGCAGCGGCTGCGCGACGCCGGTGCGAACGTCATGTTCGAGGGCGCCCAGGGCGCGATGCTCGACGTCGATCTCGGCACCTATCCCTACGTGACCTCCTCGAACACCACGGCCGGCTACGCCGGCACCGGCACCGGCCTCGGCCCGCGCAATTTCGACTATGTGCTGGGCATCGTGAAGGCCTATACCACGCGCGTCGGCGCAGGCCCGTTCCCGACCGAGTTGTTCGACGAGACCGGCGAATATCTGCAACGCGCCGGCCACGAGTTCGGCGCCGTCACCGGCCGCCGCCGGCGCTGCGGCTGGTTCGATGCGGTCGCCCTGCGCCGCTCCATCATCCACTCGAGCGTCACCGGCTTGTGCATGACCAAGCTGGACGTGCTGGACGGCCTTGACACCATCCGTGTCTGCGTAGGCTACCGGCAGGGCAGCGAAACGCTGGCCGAGCCGCCGATGACGGTCGACGGTTTCGCCGAAGTCGCACCGGTCTACGAGGACCTGCCGGGCTGGAAGGAATCGACCGTCGGCATCGACCGCGTCGAAGCCTTGCCGCCCAACGCACGCGCCTACCTGAAACGGATCGAGGCGCTGGCCGGCGTGCCGATCGACGTGATTTCTACCGGGGCAGATCGGGATCACACCATTGTACTGCGCCATCCATTCGGCTGACGCTTGGTCACGCTGGCGCTCTCTCCCAAGTCGGGCGGGTTGAGGCGGGCAGCCGCAACGCCTCCAACCGGCATCAGCCATCGTCCGCACAAGAGAACGCCAGCACGAGCAACTTCACGAACAGCCTGAGATCTGCAGGCTATGGCGTCATGCGCAGAGGCTCGCTCGTCGTAACGCTGCGTCGAGCGTCCTGGGCGATGAATCAGGAGAGCAGCCGCCTGGCTCCAGCGCGTCAGCGGGCTTTCACCGGAATCTTCGCCGCAATGATCTGGCTCCATTGCGCCGGGCCCGACTGATGCACCGACGTGCCCTGTGCGTCGACGGCGACCGTCACCGGCATGTCGCGGACCTCGAATTCGTAGATGGCTTCCATGCCGAGCTCGGCGAAGGCGACGACGCGCGCGGCCTTGATGGCCTTGGAGACGAGATAGGCGGCGCCGCCGACGGCCATGAGGTAGGCGGCTTTGTGCTTGCGGATTGCTTCGATCGCGACCGGGCCGCGCTCGGCTTTGCCGACCATGGCGATCAGGCCGGTCTGGGCCAGCATCATTTCCGTGAACTTGTCCATGCGGGTCGCGGTGGTCGGGCCGGCGGGGCCGACGACCTCGTCGCGCACTGGGTCGACCGGGCCGACGTAGTAGATCACGCGGTTGCGGAAGTCGACGCCTTCGGGGAGGCCCTTGCCGCTGCTCAATAGGTCCTGGATGCGCTGGTGGGCGGCGTCGCGGCCGGTCAGCATCTTGCCGTTGAGCAGCAGGCGCTCGCCGGGCTTCCAACTTGCGACTTCGGCCGGGGTCAGCTGGTCGAGGTCGACGCGACGCGATTCGGCCGAGGGTGCCCAGTCGATTTTGGGCCACTGCGCGAGATCCGGCGGCTCGATCTTCGCCGGGCCACTGCCGTCGAGCGTGAAGTGCAGGTGGCGGGTCGCGGCGCAGTTCGGAATCATCGCCACCGGCTTCGAAGCGGCGTGCGTCGGGCAGTCGAGGATCTTGACGTCGAGCACGGTGGAAAGGCCACCGAGGCCCTGAGCGCCGATGCCGAGCGCGTTGACCTTGTCGTGCAGCTCGATCCGCAGTTCCTCGATCGGTGTGCGCGGGCCGCGCGCCTTGAGCTCCGCCATGTCGATGGGGTCCATCAGCGCTTCCTTGGCGAGCACCATGGCTTTTTCGGCCGTGCCGCCGATGCCGATGCCGAGCATGCCGGGTGGGCACCAGCCGGCGCCCATCAACGGCACGGTCTTCAGGACCCAATCGACGATCGAGTCCGACGGATTCAGCATCACGAACTTCGACTTGTTCTCCGAGCCGCCGCCCTTGGCCGCGACCGTGATCTCGACCTTGTCGCCGGGCACCATCTCGACATGCACCACTGCCGGGGTGTTGTCGCGGGTGTTCTTGCGGGTGAACGCCGGGTCCGAGACGATGGAAGCGCGCAGTGTGTTGTCCGGGTGCAGGTAGGCGCGGCGTACGCCTTCGTCGATCATCTCCTGCAGGCCGAGTTGCGCGTCCCAGCGCACCTGCATGCCGATCTTGACGAAAGCAGTGACGATGCCGGTGTCCTGGCAGATCGGCCGATGGCCCTCGGCGCAGAGCCGCGAGTTGGTCAGGATCTGCGCGATCGCGTCCTTGGCGGCCGGCGATTCCTCGAGTTCGTAGGCACGGCCGAGTGCCTCGATGTAGTCCATGGGGTGGTAGTACGAGATGTACTGCAGGGCGTCGGCGACGCTGTCGATCAGGTCTTGCTGGCGGATCACGGTCATGAAGGGTCGGGCCTCGAAGTCTGTCGCTGGCGGAAGGCGAAAAGGCCGCGCTTGTGCGGCCGCGGCAGATTCTAGCGGCCCGGCATGGGCCGGCGACGATAGTGCGCGCAAAAACCGCCAGTCAAAATACTGATTATATTATGAGAAATGTATATTAACATATTGAAATAAATATAATTTTAACTATCGGCTCGAGCGCTGATCGCGCCCCGCTGTGGCGACACCTCAAGTGGTGGCGCGCCGTTCCCCCCGGCTGCCGTCGGACGCTGTGGTACGGTGCGGCATCCAGGCCGGATTGCCTGTCCGGGCAGTCCTCTTTGTCTGCGCCACTGCGCGCCGGACGTCGTCGGCGGGCGCAGATACCCTGCCACCGATATGGCAACGGATCTCGAAACGCTGCGCGTCGACGCATCGGGCCCCGTGGTTCGAATTGAGCTGCATCGTCCCGAGGCCTTGAACGCCTTGAATCGCACGCTGCTCGCCGAGCTTCGTTCGACGATCGACCAAGTGAAGGCCAGCTCGTCCGCCCGGGTGTTGCTGATTCGGGGCGCGGGGCGGGCGTTTTGCAGCGGCGCCGATCTCGCCAGCGAGGCCGTGCAGCCGGGTGCGCCCGGCTTCGATGCGGGTGAGGTTCTCGAGCGTCACTACAACCCCCTGATGGAATCGCTGGCGTCGCTGCAGGTGCCGATCGTCGCCCGTGTGCAAGGCGCTGCCGCGGGCGCCGGCGCCATGCTCGCACTCGCGGCCGACTTCGTGGTGGCGGCACGCTCGGCGTTCTTCGTGCTGGCCTTCGTCAGGGCGGGTCTGATTCCGGATGCCGGCGCCCACTGGTTGCTGCCGCGGCTGGTCGGTCGCGCGCGGGCGGTGCGCATGATGATGCTTGCCGAACGTATTCCGGCATCGCAGGCGGCGGAATGGGGGTTGATACACGATGCGGTCGACGACGATGAGCTCGATGCCACGGCCGAGGAACTCTGCAGCCGTTTGAGTCAGGGGCCGACGCGGGCCTATGCGCTGATCCGGCGCGGATTGCGGGAGTCGGCTGCATCGTGCTGGAGCGCTGCGCTCGCGCTCGAACGTGAACTGCAGCGCGAGGCGGGTTCGACCGACGATTTCGCGGAAGGTGTCGCGGCGTTCCGGCAGAAGCGATCACCTGTGTTCCGCGGCTGTTGAGAAGCGTCATGACCGGCGTCCTGCAAGGCATTGCCGTGCTCGAGATGGGCGGCGTCGGCCCGGTGCCGTTCTGCGGCATGGTGCTAGCGGATCATGGCGCCCGGGTGATTCAGCTGCGGCGCCGTGGTGCGCCCACGACGGCCGCGGATCCGGCGCTATCGCCGCTGAACCGTTCGCGGGTCGGCGTCGCGATCGACTTGAAGGATCCCCGTGGCCGTCAATTGGTGCGGCGGCTCGCGGCGCGTTGCGACGCGCTCATCGAAGGCTTCAGGCCGGGCGTCATGGAGCGGCTGGATCTTGCTCCGCAGCAGCTCATCGAAACGATCAATCCGCGGCTCGTCGTTGGACGCATGACGGGTTGGGGGCAGCAGGGTCCGCTGGCCCGAACTGCGGGGCACGACATCAACTACCTGGCGCTCTCGGGCACGCTCGACATGCTGGGCCGGGCCGGCGAGCCGCCGACCCCGCCGGTCAATCTGCTGGGGGATTTCGGCGGTGGCGGTCTGTTGCTGGCCTTTGCCGTTGTCGCGGCGATCCTGCGTGCGCAGCGATCCGGCCAGGGGCAGGTCATCGACTGCGCGATCGTCGACGGCGCGGCGTTGCTCGCGGCGATCGTGTGGGGCTTCGAAGCACAAGGTCGCTGGCGATGGCAGCGCGGCAGCAATTTCCTGGACGGTGGGGCGCACTATTACGGCACCTATCGCTGCGCCGACGGCAAGTTTCTGGCCGTGGGCGCGCTGGAGCCGGACTTCTACCAGGAGTTCATCGAGCGACTCGGTTGCGACGCTTCGGCATTGCATGACGGCCGAACGGATCAGGATCACTGGGCACGGATGCGGGAACTCGTGGCCGCCGCGATCGCGGGTCGTACGCGGGACGAGTGGTGCCGGGTCTTCGCGGACTCGGACGCCTGCGTCACGCCAGTACTGACTCCCGAGGAAGCACTCGTTCATCCGCACAACCTGGAACGAGGCACGTTCGCGCGCGTCGCGGGTCGCGCTCAGCCGGCACCTGCGCCGCGCTTCTCGGTGGATGGGCCGCCTGCGCCGGATGCCGAACGGCCGGCAGACGAGTTTGATGAGCTGCTGTACGAAGCGGGCTTGACGGAAACGGACATTGCGGCTCTGCGGCGTGACGGCGTTCTTGCCTGACATGCCGGTCGATTTGCGACGGGGAGGGATTCATGGCTGAGGTGGAATTCGAGGTTCGCGACGGCATCGGGATCATCACCCTCAATCGCCCCGAGGCGCGCAACGCCGTCAATGGCGCGGTGGCCGCGGCGCTGGCCGACATCACCGAGTCGCTGGAGACCCGTACGGATGTCAGGGTGGCGGTCCTCACCGGCGCCGGCGGCAATTTCTGTTCGGGCATGGATCTGAAGGCTTTCCTGAGAAACGAAGATGTGAAGCCTCGGGGCCGCGGTTTCGCGGGCCTGATTCGCGCCAGGATCGACAAGCCGCTGATTGCCGCCATCGAGGGATACGCGCTTGCCGGCGGTTTCGAAATCGCACTCGCCTGTGACTTGATCGTGGCGGCCACGGACGCGCGCTTCGGCCTGCCGGAGGTGAAGCGTGGTCTGGTCGCCAATGCCGGCGGTCTGGTCCGGCTCCCGTCCCAGCTCCCGTATCGCATCGCAATGGAGCTCGTGCTCACCGGGGCCACGGTGCCGGCGGAGCGCCTCGTCGCGCTCGGCCTCGTCAATCGGGTCGTCGCGCCAGGACAGGCGCTCGACGAGGCGCTGCGGCTCGCTGTCGAGATCTCGTCCAATGGGCCGCTGGCCGTGACCACCAGCAAGCGCGTATTGCGTGATTCCCGTGATTGGCCCAGCACCGAGGCATTCGACCGGCAGGACGCGTACACGGCGCCGGTGTTTCGGTCCGAAGATGCGCGCGAGGGTGCGCGCGCCTTTGCCGAGAAACGGGCGCCACGCTGGATCGGGCGATGAGTGCGCCGGATCCCAGTGCCGTCGATGCACTGCGCCGTGATGTCCGCGGTTGGCTGGAGCGCGCGCTGGATCCCGGCTGGCGCACGCGCATGACTGGCGCTACGACGGCGGAATTCGTCGCCTTCCAGCGGGAGTGGATGCACAGCCTCGTGGCGGCCGGTTATGCGACGCCGCATTGGCAGGCGGGCTGGCCGGGCGGGGGCCGTTCGCTCGCGGAGCAGCGCGTGATTGCGGAGGAAATGGCGCGTGCCGACGCGCCGCGGCTGATGCTGTACTTCGTGTCGCTGTATCACGCCGCACTGACCCTGATGGAATGGGGCAGCGAGGCGCAGAAGGCCCGCCATCTGCCGGCGATCCTGCAGGGCGAAGTGTGGTGCCAGGGCTTCTCCGAGCCGAATGCCGGTTCCGACCTGGCGTCGCTGCGTACGCGCGCCGAGCGGCATGGCAGCGTGTATCGGGTCAACGGCCAGAAGATCTGGTCGACGCTGGCGCACCATGCTGACTACTGCCTGCTGCTCGTGCGCACCGATACGTCGGGGCCCAAGCAGGCGGGAATCAGCTTCCTGCTGATGGACATGCGCAGCAAGGGCGTCACGGTCCGGCCGATACGCCAGATTACCGGCGACGAGGAATTCGGCGAGATCTTTCTCGACGACGTCGAGGTGCCGGTATCGAACCGGCTGGGCGCGGAGAACGAGGGGTGGCGTGTCGCGCAAACGACACTGACCTCCGAACGCGGCATCACGATCCTGGAATTGTCGGAACGGCTGCATCATGCTCGCCGCCGGCTTGCGGCGCTGCTCGCCGGGGATGACGGCAGGGGGGGCGACGATCAGTATCGGCGCGAACTGGTCCAGGTCTGCGCGCGCATCGAAGCGCTGCGTGGGTTGGTGGCCGAGCTGATGGCGGAGATCGAATCCGGACAGGCGAGCATCGCGAAGGCGGCCTTCGTGAAACTATTCTATGCCCGGGTGCTGCGCGAGTTCACGGACCTTGCCCTGCGTGCCGCGGGCCCGGATGCGCAGCGGCTTGCGCCGCTCGTGCTAGCGGGTGGGCACGAGACCGGCAACTGGATGGCCGACTACATGAACTCCTTCGTCTGGTCGATCGCCGGAGGATCGAATGAGATTCAGCGCAACATCATCGCTGAGCGTGTGCTCGGTATGCCGCGCGACGCAGCGGTGGCGCGCTGAACGTGGACGAGCCGTCGCTCCTCGATCCTGCCGAGTTGCGCGATGCCGCGAGAGGGCTGCTTGCTGCTGCCGAGGCGCAGGAACTGGCTCCGGAGACGCTCTGGAACACCATGCTCGAGGCCGGATGGCTCGCGCTGGGTGTGTCCGAGGACTCGGGTGGCCTCGGGCAACCGATGCTCACCGTCGCGGCCTTGCTCGAGGAGGTGGGGCGCCGGCCCTGTACGCAACCGCTGATCAGTGCGACAGCCGCCGCCGCGATGCTCGACCTGCTCTCGCGGCAGGGCAGTGCGCAGGCGCGCGAGCTGCTCGATGCGGCGCTGAGTGGGCGGGCGCGGGTCGTCTGCGGAGACCTCGATCCGGCTTGCGCGCCGCTCGCCGGGTTCGTGCCGTCGATCGTTCTGGGCGACGTGCCGCATGCGGCCGTGGCGACGCACCTCGTGTTCGCCGCCAAGTGTGCACAGCGTGGCGAGGTGCTGCTGGCGCTCGCCGGCGAGGGCGGCGCGCTGCAGATCGAACCGCAGTCAGGCTGGGACGAGACGCGGCAGTACGGGCGAGTCGTCGTGAACACAGCGTCTCTCGATGCGGCCACGTCGTTGATGGCGGCTGCGGCCGGGGCAGGCGAGGCCATCAGACGTGGCCGTGCCGTGCTCGACCTCGCGATCGCGGGCGATTCACTCGGCGGTGCTGCGGCGGTGCTCGAGGCGACGATCGTCTACATGAAGCAGCGCGTACAGTTCGGTCGGACGATTGCCTCGTTCCAGGCGCTCAAGCATCGCTGCGCGGATCTCGCCACCGAAGTCGCGGCGGCCCGTGCAGCGCTGATGCGGGCCTGCGCCGCCATGGATGCGGATCGGCCCGATGCACCGCTGCGCGCCGCGCTTGCGCGTCTCGCTGCGGGAGCGGCGTACTGCGCGGTGGCCGACGAAGCCCTGCAGATGCACGGCGGCATCGGCTTCACCTGGGAGCATGCCTGCCACCGCTATCTCAAACGCGCGCGCTCCGCCGAAACGATCGGTGGTAGCCGGGCGGCACGTCTCGATGCGATCGCAGCGGAGCTGCTCGGCGAGATTCGGGGTGAACGGATCCTAGCGACGTAGTTTGGCGATCTGCCCGATCAGATCCGGGTGCGCCATGCTGTCCATTTCCGCAGCGAGGCCGGATTCGAACGGCGCGATCCCGTACTGGCGTATCAGTGTCGCGAACGCACGGCGGGTGCCTTGCACGGCCATGGGTGGCAGCGACGCCAGATGTTCGGCGAGCGCCAGCGCCCGCGGCAACACCTGTTCCGGTTGGTCGACGACCTCGCCGATCAGTCCGAGATCACAGGCTTTCGCGGCCGTGATGGATTCGCCGGTGAGCAGGAACCGGCGCGCACGATTGATCCCCATGCTCTGCGCCCAGCCGATCACGCCGCCGTCGCCGGCAACCAGGCCGACGGCGACATGAGGGTCGGCGATCTTCGCATCCTTGAAGGCAATGCTGAGGTCGCAGAGCGAGACGATGGTCGCACCGAGCCCGATCGCGGCGCCTTGGACGGCGGCAACGATCGGTACGGGTGAATCGAGCAGGCTGAAAAAGATGTCGCGCGCCTGTGCCGCCATGGTCTGCCGCAAGGCCTCCGACGCGTGCCCGGCAAGGATGTCCTCGAAGGCGCCTCCGGCCGAGAATATCTTGCCGGCCGCCGAAAGAACGATGACCCGCGTCGCGGCGTGACCGGCGGCGGCCTGCAACGCCACCGGGAATTCGGCATGTGCTGTGGCGTCGAACCGATTGGCGAGCGACGGCCGATTCAGGCGGATATGCGCGATCGGCGCGCCGATGCTCGCTTCGAGGGTTGCATGCCCGGTGTCTTGCGCCGGCTTGGTCGGCTCGTCCATCGAGTGCGATCATGCGGGCAAGGCCTTGACCCTGACGGCAAGCGGACTTGATCGGCATCGGTGCCGATTGCGCATGACACCTCGGTCGACACGTATGCTGACGTCCGTCCCAGAAGCGGCGCGAGACTGCAGCATGCCCGAAGCGTTGATCGTCGAAGCCCTGCGCACGCCTATGGGGCGGGGCAAAGCTGGGGGCGCGTTGTCCGGCGTACAGCCGGCGGACTTGTTGGCCACGGTGCTGAAAGCGCTGGTCGATCGCAGCGGCATCGATCCTGCCAGCGTGGACGACGTCATCGTCGGTTGTGTCAGCCAGGTGGGCGAGCAGTCCGGGCTGGTGGGCCGGCTCGCCTGGCTCGGCGCCGGTCTGCCCGAGCAGGTGCCCTGCGTGATGGTCGATCGCCGCTGTGGCTCGAGCCAGCAGGCGCTGCATTTTGCCGCGCAGGGCGTGATGGCGGGTGCCTACGACGTCGTCGTCGCGGCCGGCGTGGAGTCGATGAGTCGTGTCCCGATGTTCTCGGCCCGGCTCGGACAGGATCCGGGCGGTGTCGGTTTGGCGCAGCGCTATCCCGGCGGGTTGGTGCATCAAGGTATCTGCGCCGAGCGTATTGCGGCGCGCTGGAGCATTACTCGCCGGGAAATGGATGTGTACGCCGAGCGTTCGCACGAGCTGGCTGCTGCCGCGCAGCAAGCGGGCGATTTCCAGCGTGAGATCGTTCCGGTCGGTTCCGTTGCCGTGGACGAGACGATACGTCCCGAGACCACGGCAGAGGTACTCGCGACACTGAAGGTTTCGTTCGCCGAACCACAGGTCGTGGAGCGTTTTCCGGAAATCCGCTGGGGGGCGACGGCCGGCAACTCCTCGCAGCTCGCCGATGGCGCGGCAGCCGTACTGATCGTCAGCGATGCCTTCGCCGCGCGGTCCGGTCTGCGGCCCCTCGCACGCTTCGTCTCGTTCGACGTGATCGGCGACGATCCGCTGCTGATGCTCTCGGCGCCGATTCCTGCGACGCGACGTGTGTTGGCGAAGGCCGGGCTGCGCGCCGATTCGATCGATCACTTCGAGATCAACGAGGCCTTCGCTTCGGTACCGCTGGCCTGGCAGCGGGAGATCGGTGCGCCGATGGAGCGGCTCAATCCGCAGGGTGGGGCGATCGCGCTGGGGCATCCGCTCGGCGCCTCCGGCGCCCGGCTGATGACGACCATGGTCCATGCATTGCGGCGCCGGGGCGGGCGGTACGGCGTGCAGGCCATGTGCGAGGCGGGTGGGCTCGCCAACGCCACGGTCGTCGAGGCGGTTTGAAGGACCGCAGGCAGGGAGAAGGGCAGCGATGCAGATCAGCAACTGTGCGGTGGTCGTGACCGGTGGGGCCTCCGGGCTAGGGCGTGCGACGGCAGAACATCTGGCGCAACGGGGGGCTCGCGTGGTGATCGCCGACCTGCCGGCATCCGCCGGGGAGTCGGTTGCGCAGCAGATCGGCCATGGCACGAGCTTCGTGCCGGCAGACGTCACCAGCGAGCCCGACATGCTCGCCGTGTTCGCCGCGGCGTCGAGTCGCGGCCTGCTGCGGGCGGTCGTGCACTGTGCCGGGCGCGGTGGCCCGCTGCGCATCCTCGACAAGAACGGTGCTCCGGGAGCCCAGGCGGCGTTCGAGGCCGTCGTAAAGGTCAACCTGTTCGGTACCTTCAACGTGCTGCGCCTCGCGGCTGCGGCGATGGCGCCGCTCGACGAAGTCGCGGGCGAACGCGGCGCCATTGTGCTCACCGCGTCCATCGCGGCCTACGAGGGGCAGATCGGGCAGATCCCCTACGCGTCGGCCAAGGCAGGGATCGTTGGCATGACGCTGGTCGCCGCCCGTGACCTCGCGAGCCGCAAGATCCGTGTCTGCACGATCGCACCCGGCGTGTTCGATACCGCCATTCTGGCCCGCGTCCCGGCCGATGTGCGCGACGCGCTGGCGCGCTCCGTGCCGCATCCGGCGCGTCTCGGCGATCCGCGGGAGTTCGCGCTGCTGGCAGGGCACATCCTCGAGAACTCCGCGCTCAATGGCGAGACGATCCGCCTGGACGGTGCGCTGCGCATGTCGCCGCGTTGAAGGCCGGCGACTGCAGCAGTTGGCCGGACGGGCCCCCGATGTCCGAGCGGTCGGATACGCCGCCATTGGCGACCGGAGCCATCCGGCGCTAGGCTCTGTCGCTCCAGGTCCGGAGCCTGCGCGACAGGCATCGATGCAGCGATTCGATCGTCCATGCGAACCCGATCCAGATCAGTCGATGCCATGCCGTTCGACAGTGTCGTGCGCGTGGATGCGTTGCGGCTCTATCGCGAGGTGGTGAGCGATCTTGGCGGTGATCCGACGGCGCTGCTCGAACGCAACCACATCGATCCGGATCGACTGGGCGTCAAGGACGCGCTGATTTCGTACCGCGCGATGATCCGGCTGCTGGAAGACACGGCAGTACAGCTGCGCTGCCCGGATTTCGGCCTGCGCCTCGCCGCTCGGCAGGGCGGTGTATCGGTACTCGGTCCGCTGGAGGTGGCGATGCGCAATGCATCGACCGTCGGCGACGCCTATCGGTACTGTGCCGGCCATCTGCAGGTCTACAGCCCGGTGGTGCAGATCCAGCTCCAGCTGGATGAAGGGAGCGAGCGCTGGCGGATGCGCTTCGATATCCTGCTCGCGCGCTTGCCCGAGCACGGCCAGGCGGTCGAGAACGCGCTGTGTCTGACCCATCACGCAGTGCTTACGCTCTCCGGGGGCCGCTTCGGTGCGCGCGAAGTGTGGTTCGCCCACGATCGACGGATGCCCCGGAGCGCTTACCAGCGCTACTTCGATGGACCGGTGAAGTTCGGCCAGACGATGAACGCCGTGTTCTTCGGCGCCAACGACTTCGCGCAGCCGATCCACGAACGGGACCCGCGCCTGTACGAAATGGCTTCGGCCTACATCGACTCGCAGTATCCCACGGGCGAGGCTGTGCTCGCGCCGCGTGTGCGACTGCTGCTCCGGGACCTCATGGGCCGCGGGGCTTGTAACCAGCTGCAGCTTGCGCAAGGTCTCGGCATGCAGGTGCGCACCCTGCAGCGTCGGCTCAAGCGGGAGGGCACGAGCTTCGACGAGCTGCGGGACGGCGTCCGAAGGGACATCGCCGAACTTTACCTGCGAGACACGACGGTGCCGTTGTCGCGGATCGCGGTGTTGCTCGGATACAGCGAGTCCTCGGTGCTGACGCGCAGCAGTCGGCGCTGGTTCGGCTGTGCGCCGCGGGAAGTGCGGGAACGTGATGCGATGTCGCGTAAAGTCAAGCGATTGTCACAGAATATCAAGACCCGCCGATAGGACTGGCATAGCTTCTGCGCACGGCGACGGATTTCGATCACAGATGGTTCGAGGGGGCTGCGACATACGAACTGTGTCGCAGCGAGGGGCATCCGGTGAGTTCCGTACAAGTGCGACATGATTCCGGCGGCTGGGCGCTGCGCTGGAACGAGGCGGTGGCCGCCGCTGCTCGTGCCGGCGGCGATTGGCCCGATCGTACGGTTGCCGATTTCGCCAGGGCGAGCCTCGCGACCCGTGGCGGCGAAACCGTGCTCATCGATGGCGGAGTGTCCAGGACCCGCGCCGAAATCTACGACGCGGCGACGCGCCTTGCCTCCTGGCTCATCGGCCGTGGCCTGCGGCCCGGTGACGTGATCTCGTTCCAGCTCCCGAACTGGTGGGAAGCGAGCGTGATCGACATCGCTGCTGCGTTGAGCGGCGTGGTGGTGAACCCGATCGTGCCGATCAATCGCGACGCCGAAGTCACCTACATGCTGAACGAATCGGCGACGCGCGTGTTCTTCGTTCCGACCGAATTCCGGCGCTTCGACTATGCTGCGATGTTCGGGCGAATCCGGGCCTCGCTGCGACGGCCGCCGGAACTCGTGACGCTGCGGGGACGCTCGCTGTCGGGGCTGGCATTCGAAGAGCTGCTCGCGGCCTGCGAGCCGTTGATCGATCCGCCGCAGATCAGCGCCGACGCGGTCAAGCTGCTGATGTACACCTCGGGAACGACGGGCCGGCCCAAGGGCGTGCTGCATTCGCACAATACGATCCATGCCGATGGCGTGAAGATGAAGCCCGCGATGGGTCTGGTGGATGGCGACCGGACCTTCTGTCCGAGCCCTGTCACTCACATCAGCGGCTATCTCTGGGGTCTGAACATGCCCTGGGCCGGAAATCTCCCGGCCGTGCTGCTCGACGTCTGGGAACCGGAGCGCGCCTTCGACCTGATCACGGAGCACGGCTGCGCTTTTTCCGTCGGCGCCACGCCCTTCCTGCAGGATCTGATGACGGTTGCGCGACGTCGGCAAGCGACCCTGGCGTCCATGAAGTCGTTCATGTGTGGTGGTGCCTCGGTTCCGCCAGCGCTGATTTACGAAGCTGCGGAGCGGATGCCGAACTGCATTCCGTATCGGACATTCGGCGCGACGGAGTCGCCGACCATGTGCGGTCCGCCGCGGCGACGCGAGGATCTGGCGCTGGCGGCCGAGACCGATGGCCGGTTGCTGCGCGCCGAAGTCCGTATCGTGGATCTGGTAACCGGCAAGCCGGTAGGGCCCGGCGAGGAGGGGGAGATCCTGGTCCGGGAGCCGAGCATGGCTCTCGGCTATGCGCGGGCCGAGGACAACGTCGACGCATACGATGCGGACGGTTTCTTCCGGATGGGCGATCTCGGCCGGCTGGTGCAGGGTGATCATGTCGTCTGCACCGGCCGGAAGAAGGATCTGATCATCCGGGCGGGCGAGAACATCAGCGCACGCGAGATCGAGGATGTCCTGTATCGCTCGGATCGCGTTGCCGAGGTCGCGGTCGTATCGATGCCGAGTGCGCGTACGGGTGAGGCGATCTGCGCGTTCGTCGTACCGCGTCCGGATGCCACGCTCGATCTCGACGATGTCTCGGGCTGGATCAGGGAGGCGGGCCTGGCCCGCCAGAAAACGCCCGAGCATGTCGAGCTCGTTACCGAACTACCGAAGACGCCCTCGGGCAAGGTCCGCAAGGATCTGTTGCGCGAGCGTGCGAAGACTCTTTCCGCGTCGAGGTGATCGTCGCCCTCCAGCGATTCGAGGATCCATTTCCATGACCGTGACGAACCAGTCCAGTACCGCGGAGCAGACGGAATCGGAGCGCATCGCCGCCCGATATCCGGCCGAGGCCGTGCGCGACGATTTCGTGCCGAAGGAAGTGTATTTCAGTCCGGAGTTCGCCGGGATCGAGGAGCGTCGGCTCTGGCCTCGCGTCTGGCAGATCGCCTGCCGGCTGGAAGAACTGCCTGCAGTCGGCAGCTATGTCACCTACGATATCGTTGACGACTCGATCCTGATCGTGCGCACCAGTGCCACCGAGGTGAAGGCCTATCACAACGTCTGCACGCATCGGGGGCGGCGACTGGCCGAGGGTTGCGGTAGCGTCCGCAGGTTCCAGTGTGCGTTCCACGGTTGGCAGTTCGGTCTCGATGGCTCGCCCACTTTCGTGGTCGATCGCGAGGACTGGGCGGGGCGGCTCAAGGACGAGGACATCCGCCTGCGCGAAGTTCGTATCGGCTTCTGGGGCGGGTTCGTCTTCATCAACATGAACCCCGACTGCGAACCTCTGGAGCAGTTCGTTGCGCCGATCGACGACTACACCTCGAAGTTCGAGTTCGAGAAGCTGCGCTTTCGCTGGTACAAGTCGACGATCGTGCCGGCGAACTGGAAGACGGTCCTCGAGTTCTTCAACGAGTTCTATCATGTGCAGCAGACACACCGTCAACTGCTGCCGTTCACCAATGACTACTCGAACAGCGACGGGTTCGGCAGGCATGCGGCGATCTGGTATCCGGCGACCGGGGCGCTGCCGCTGTCGCGCTCACCGCGTCTGCCGCCGCGCGAGGAGCCGGATTTCCGCAACTACGTCCTGAACTTCGTCGAAACCTTCAACCGTGACCTCCAGGCGATGGTCACGGAGCGCAACTACGAGGCGACGCAACGTCTGCGCACCGAGGTGGCTGCCGATGCGAGCCCGGTCGAAGTGATGACCAAGTGGGTGCAGTTCCAGATCGAGGCCGCAGAGGCCGACGGTTCGGGTTGGCCTCAGGGTCTCACGCCGGAGTACATCGATCGGTCGAAGCTCGATTGGCACCTGTTTCCGAACGCGGTCTTTCTGCACGGGTTCGTGGACGGCGTGCTGTGGTATCGGGCACGACCGAACGGGCACGATCCGGAGACGGCGATCTTCGATGTATGGTCACTGCAGCGCTATGGCCCTGGGAAAGCGCCGCCGCTCAAGCGCGAGTTCTATCCGCGCTGGGAGGAGGGCGACTGGCCGCTCATCTTCCGCCAGGACTTCGCCAACATCGGTGCGGTCCAGAAGGGGCTGCGTTCCTGCGGTTTCGCTGGTGCGCGCACCAGCCCCGTGCAGGAGCGCGCCATCACGCATTTCCACAGAACGCTGCGACGCTTTCTCGTGGACCCCAATGGGAGGTTCGACTAATGTCCGCATCCATCAGCTTCATGGACCCGGAAGTCCAGCTCTGTCCGTTCAAGGCGTATGACGAGGTGCGGGGGCCGGCCAAGGTGTATCAGGACCCAGCCACCGGCTGGTACTACGTCACCGACTACGAGACCGTCCGCAAGCTGTCGGCCGACGCGGCTAACCTCTCGAGCTTCACCGGTGTGCTGATGTGCAAGACCAAGTCCGCCCATCAGGATGAAATCGATGCGATCTGGCAGTCCGAGGGTTTCCTGCCGACACCCGTACTTGTCGTGTCCGATCCGCCGGACCACGCCTTCTACCGCTCGTTCGTCGACCGCTCCTTCTCGCCGGCGCGCGTCAAGCGTATGGAGGAGTATCTCGAAGGGATCGTCGACGATATCATCGCCGAGCATGGCGGTCGCGACGTGATGGAGTTCCGTTCGGACGTGGCGACGCGGCTCACGCTGTCCGTGATCGCCGACCAGCTCGGCATGCCCCGCTCCGACTGGAAGCAGCTCGATGAATGGAGCGATGCGGTAATGGCCCATCAGGACCAGTCGATTCCGCCGGAGAAGGAGAAGGCGCTGGTCCACAAGATCTGCGAGCTTCATCAGTATGCTGCGCGCAAGGCGGAGGAGTACCGGCGCGAGCCGCGGGAGTGTCTGCTCAGTGATTTCGCGAACATGGAGGTCGACGGGCGCCGCCTGACAATGCGCGAGTTTGCGGCGATGGTCGAGCAAGGACTGACCGGCGGCAAGGATACGTCGGCCAGTGCGATGTGCAGCGCCATGCTGCGCCTCTGCGAGGACCCCGCGCTGCAGGAGCGCCTGCGTGCCGATCCGGCGCTGATCCCGCCGTTCTTCGAGGAGGTATTGCGGATCGATTCACCGGTGCAGGGGCTTTTCCGGGAAGCCCGGAGCGACCTGGAGGTCGGCGGCACGCGCATTCCGCGCGGCTCGGTCGTGGTGCTCAAGTGGGGCGCCGCCAATCGAGATCCGGCCATGTTTCCGGAACCCGACCAGCTCAAGCTGGATCGCACGAATACGCGGCGGCATCTCACCTTCGGCTACGGTCCGCACGCCTGCGTCGGGAACCTGCTCGCCCGCGCCGAGGCGCGCATCCTGTTCACGAAGCTGCTCGCCAACATGAAGAACTTCCGTCTCGCCGACGGTCCGGAGAGCGTCAAGCGTGTCCCGCACTTTTTCTCCTACGGCCCGATGGCGCTGCATGTCCGCTACGAGAGCCTGCCAGGGGCGGCCTCGTGAGTGGCGCAGTGTCGGCAGATGCCGATCTGCGCGCGCTGGCTGACGAGCTCGCAATCCGTCGTCTGCTGACGATCTACTGCCGCGCCATCGACCGTCGTGACGCCGAGCTGCTGCGCAGCGTCTATTGGCCGGATGCCACCGACAATCACGGCATCTTCAACGGCAACGCGATGCAGTTCGTCGACTTCATCCTGCCGATGTTGAGCTCGATGCGCAGCACGACCCACAGCATCTCGAACATTCTCATCGACTTGCGGGGCGACATCGCGTGTGTCGAGACCTACGTCCAGGCCTATCACGATGCGCCGGGTCCCGAGGGTCGCGTCGACATCGTCGTGGGTGGCCGCTACCTCGATCGCATGGAACGGCGCGATGGTCAGTGGCGCATCGCCCATCGTCAGTTCGTGATGGACTGGAACCAGAACCTGCCGTCCACCGCGCAATGGGATGGTCCGCTGTACGGGGCACTGGATGTACGGGGTACGGGCGATACCGGTGATCCGAGCTACGGACTTTTCCGGTAGCAACACTGGCGCGGATCGTTCGGGGGAGGGGGCATGCGTGATCTGGAAGGCAAGGTTGCCATTGTTACGGGTGGTGGCGGTGCGATCGGTCGTGCCTCGTCGCTGGCTTTTGCGAGAGCCGGTGCCAGTGTGCTGGTGGTCGACATCAAGCCGGAAGCCGCTGCCGAAACCGTCGACCTGATCGGGTTGACCGGCGGCGTATCGATGCCCTGGACGGCCGATGTGTCGGTCGCGATGGACGTCGAGCGCATGGTAAACACGGCGGTCGAGCGTTTCGGCGGCCTAGATCTGGCGTTCAACAACGCCGGCATCACGGATCCGGGCGACGCGCTCTGGGACGAGGCGATCTTCCGCCGCCTGCTCGAGGTGAATCTCGTCAGCCAGATGCTGTGCATGAAATACCAGATTCCGCGGATGCTGGCCCGGGGCGGCGGCGCGATCGTCAACATGTCGTCGGTCATGGGCGTGATCAGCCAGCGCGAGCCGATCCTGCTCGGCTACACCGCCAGCAAGCACGGCGTCATCGGTCTGACCAAGGCTGCTGCGCTGCAGTATGCCCGGCAGAACATCCGAGTGAATGCGCTCTGTCCGGGTGTCACGCGCAGCGCGATGGTGGACGCCGCGATGGCGATGAGCGACGACATTCGCCACGCCCTGGAGAACTACGCCCCGTTGCGGGGGGTGGCAGAGCCGGAGGAGATCGCGGAAGCCGCGCTCTGGCTGTGTTCTCCACGCTCGGGTTTCGTGACGGGTCACTCGCTGGTGGTGGACGGCGGATACACGATTCAGTGAGCGGACACCGCAATCTCTCCGGGGGCGGCACATGAACATGCTGTTTGATACGACGGGCAAATCATCGGTCGAGGCGCTGCGCTGCTGGTCCGAGATGACACGCCGCGAGTTCTACTCCGGAGATCTCGAGTCCACCGGCGCGGAGCCGCCCAATTTCCGGTTCACCAAGAGCGTCGGGTACCCGGTATCGCTCACCAGGCTGGTCTGCGATGCGCCCATCGGGTACCGGCGTTCCTGGGAGCACATTCGCCGCGACGCTGCGGCACTGCGTGTGCTGTGGTTCGTCCGCCGCGGCGGGCTGCGTTTCGTGCGCTGTCAGGACCGGTTCGATGTCGTACCCGGAACTTGTGGGATCGTCGATTGCAACGTGCCGTTCAACGGACAGATCAGCTGCGATGCGGGTGGGGTGTTCGAGTCGATCCAGGCCGTAGTGCCGGCAAATCTGTTCCTCGAGTGCATCCCGAACGGCGCACGATGCGGCGGTGCATTCACGCTGCTGGGTGCTGCGGGACAGATCGTGGAATCCACACTCGATCTGCTGTGGAATCATGGCGACTCGATCAACGAGATCACGCGCACGGCCCTGTTGCGCGCGATGCTCTGCGCCTTGCAGGGCTGCATCGGCGAGCACCCGACGACCCAGCGCGCGCCGAGTGTGGTCGAGCAACGCATCACCGAGGTCGAGCAGTACATCCTCATGCACCACAGCGATCCGGGCCTGTCGGCGGACAAGGTCGCTGCGGGCTGTGGAATCTCGCCGCGCTACCTCGCGCATCTGATGCGCGAGCGTGACAATACTTTCTCCGATTTCCTCTGGAAGCACCGCCTGTCTCAGGCCAGAGACAACCTCGTCGCCGCGGGGCTGCGCGATCGGACCATCGCCGAGGTGGCGTTCACGAGCGGATTCAAGAGCGCAGCCCATTTCTGCCGGATGTTCAAGATTGTCTACGGTTGTACGCCGAGCGAATACCGTCTCGCCAACCGACGCTGTGCCGCTTCGAGCGCAAGCCCGGAGTCGGAACTCCAGCCGGAGTCGTTCGCGCAGCCGGTTTCGACCTCGATGTCCGATCTGGCCTGGGGCGAGATGTGAGCGATTCGCTGCTGACGGAAGCAGCGGATTGCCCCGCGTATCTGCGCGACGCGGACCTCGGGATCTTCGAGCACGCAGCGGCACGGTTCCTCGACGACCATGCGACCCCCGCCGCGACCCGGGCCTGGCGCGATGCGGGTCAGGTCGACCCGAGTCTCTGGAGGCTTGCCGGTGAAGCCGGGTTACTCGGACTGCAGGTCCCGGTCGAGTACGGTGGGGCGGGCGCGGACTTCCGTTTCGAAGCGATATTGATGGAGCAGTTGGCGGCACACGACGCGCTGAATTTCGCTGTTCCGCTGCACAACGCCGTAGTGGCGCCCTATCTGATCGACTACGCAACGGCCGAGCAGAAGGCGCGGTGGTTGCCGGGGGTGGTTGCCGGGGAGTGCATCCTGGCCGTCGGGATGTCCGAGCCGGCGGCTGGCTCGGATCTGCAGAGCATGCGCACCACGGCTCGTCGGGACGGCGACGGCTACGTGCTGAATGGCCAGAAGATCTTCATTTCAAACGGCCAGGTCGCGTCGCTGTTCGTCGTCGCCGCCAAGACCGATGCCGATGCGGGCGCAAGGGGCATTTCGCTGTTCGTCGTGGACTCGTCCGCACCCGGTTTCGCCCGAGGCCGGTTGCTCGAGAAGCTTGGTCAGGAGGGGCGGGATACCACCGAGATCTTTCTGAGCAACGTCAGGGTCCCCGCCAGTCATCTGCTGGGCGGAGTCGAGGGGCGTGGTTTCGCGATGCTGATGGAAAAACTGCCGCAGGAGAGGCTGGTGATCGCCTGGCAGGCGCTCGGCATGATGCGTTCCGCACTGCGCCATACCGTCGCCTACGTGAAAGAACGTCGAGCCTTTGGCAAGGCACTGATCGAATTCCAGAATACCCAGTTCAAGCTGGCGGAGTGCAAGACGACGATCCGGGTAGCGGAAGCTTTCCTGCATCGTTGCACCGAGCAGTTGCTGAGCGGCACGCTCGATGGCGCCACGGCCTCCATGGCCAAGTACTGGATCACCGAGGCTCAATCGCGCGTGATCGACGAATGCCTGCAGTTGTTCGGCGGCTACGGTTACATGCTCGAATACCCGATTGCGGAGATGTACAAAGACGCGCGCGCCTTCCGCATCTACGGCGGATCCAGCGAGATCATGAAGTTGATGATCGCCCGGACGCTTTGAACCAGGCCGGTTGTCGGGGCCAGGATGAGTAGTGGCTTCCACGATCAACCGTCAATGCAGCCTGAGGCTAACGGCTGCGGCCGGACCATGAGCAGAATTGCGAAGGTCTGGCAGACACAGGCACGGTCCTGCGTGGGGTGGGGGGAACATGACGCATTGCAGAAAGCAAGCCGCGCTGGGTCGTCGGGTTACGGCCGTCGCGGCGTTGGTACTGGCCTGTAGCCCGGCTACGGCACAAACGCCGGCAGAGCCGTCCGCGGCAATCGGGCTGGAGGAAATCATCGTCACGGCCCAGCGCCGCGACCAAAGCCTGGCCAAGGCACCGGTCGCGGTGTCGGTGTTGACCGCGGAGGCGCTGGCCCGGACGCAGATCGTTTCCGAAGAAGATCTCCGGTCCGCGGTGGCGGGGCTCAGCGTTCGGACTGGACTCGGGTCCAACCAGCTCAACTACTCGCTACGCGGCCAGTCGCGCGATGCCTACAGCGGCACGCGTCCGGGTGTGCTGCCCTATATCAACGAAGTGCAGATCGGTGGCGCGGGTGGTTCGACCGCCTTCTACGACCTGCAGTCGGTGCAGGTGCTGAAGGGGCCGCAGGGTACGCTGTTCGGGCGCAGCGCCACCGGTGGCGCGGTACTGTTCACGACCGCCCGGCCCACCGAAGAGCTCAGTGGCTACGTCAGTGTGCTCGGCGGCGATTACGGCTCGCGGAAGCTCGAGGGTGCGATCAGCGGGCCCCTCGGCGGTGGCGCCAATCTCGTGCGCCTGGCGGGCTTCTATCAGGAGCGCGATGGGTTCCAGCACAACTTGTACAACGGCGAAACGGAGGGGGATCTGGAACGTTGGGGCGGTCGCCTCAGCGTGACCACGCGTTTCGGCGAGCGCGCACGCAACGAGCTGGTGTACGACTACTACCAGTCCGACGGCGAGAGCACGATCGGCGTCGTCGGCGGGCTGCTGCCGTTCGTCGGGGGTGGTGCGGGCAATCCGCCGTTCATTCCGATCGAGTACCTCTATTCGGGTACGCTCACGCCGCTCGCCCGCGGCACGGGGATCGGCACCCTGCAGGCCTTCGTGCCGCCGGAGTTTGCGCCCGCTGCGCCGGGGTTCTACGACGCTTATTTCGCGGATCCGCGGCGGTCGTCCGCCGGCATCCGTGCCGTGCTGGAGGAGCAGCAGCGCCGCGGTCCCTATGTCGTCGAGTCCGATGCCCGCAACCTGTTCGAGTCGCGCAACAGCATCGTCACGAACGTGACGACGATCGAACTGTCCGACGTGCTGACACTGAAGAACGTGCTCGGGTTCGTCGACCTCGATTCCACGCTGTCGACTGATTCCGATGGTACGGCCTACAACATCGTCTCGACGGTGGATGCGGTAGCCTACAACCGGCAGTTTTCCGAGGAACTGCAGCTCATTGGCAATCTGCGGGATGATCGGCTGCAGCTGGTGACGGGTCTGTACTACTCCGACGAGAAGTACCGGTTCAGCCAGCGCGGCGAGTTCTTCGATCTGATCTTTGGCGGCCAGTTCCAGATCAATGCCTTCGAGCTGAAGAACCGCACTCTCGCGGCGTATGCCCAGGGCACGCACCGCCTCGGCGACGGAGGCTGGTCGGCCACGCTCGGTGCACGCTATACCAGCGAGGACGTACGCAAGATCCAGCTGCCCGAGGATTCGATCCGGCTGGTCCTGGGCCCCAACCCGCCGGCCGGATACGAATACGATCAATCACGCACCTACAACCGGCTCAGCTGGCAGGTGGGTGTGCAGAACGAAGTCACCGACAGCCTGCTGCTGTATGCCGTGGCGCGCCGGGCGTTCAAGAGCGGCGGCTACAACGGCTTCCTCGCGCCACTGGTGGGCTCGGCCGAGATCGCGGGCGATGGCTACGATGCCGAACGGGTTACCGACGCTGAGCTCGGCGTGAAGTTCCAGGGAGATCTCGGCACGGTGCCGTCGCGGATGAACCTTGCCGTGTATCACAATTGGATTGCCGACAGCCAGCGTACCGGTTTCTCGCTGGTGCTCGGCAATCCGGCGGCGCTGACGGTCAACGTCCCCAAGGGCAAGATCTGGGGCGTGGAGTTCGACGGCCAGTTCAAGCTTACGGACCGGCTCACCGTCGGTGGCACGGCCAACTACACCGACGCCACGTTTAGTGCCGACACCGTGTTCATCAACGGTTCCGGCCAGCAGTACGACCGGGTGCCGGATACACCGGAGACCTCCGGCACGTTGTTCGCGGAATTGAGCTTCCCGCTCGGCAGCGCGTATGCACTGAGCCTGCGGGGTGATGTCTATAGCCAGAGCAAGACCGTCACCAATCCGCGATCGCAGAACAGCCAGGGCACGCTCCTGCCGTCCTACACCATCTCGAACCTGCGTCTCGCACTCGACAATCGCGATGCGGGCTGGTCGCTGGCGGCTCTGGTGAAGAACGTGGCGGACGAGGTGTATTACACGGGCGGATTGCCCACCGGCGAGATCTACCAGATCAACGTACTCGTGCCGGGCGAGCCACGTACGTTCGCCATCGAAGCGCGGTACACGTTCTAGGGCCTGTTCACGCTGCCGCCCTCCGGCCACAGGCCGGACGGGCGGCAGCGCACTAGACGATCTCGCCCAGCACGTCGCCGACTTTGCACTGTGTTCCGGCGGCGACCGAAATGCGTACGGTGCCGGAAGCAGGGGACTCGATGTCCTGGGCGGATTTCTCGCTCTCGAGCACGTAGAGCGGCTGGCCGGCGACGACTTCGGCGCCATCGTGCACGTGCCATTCGGCGAGCGTGCCTTCTTCCATCGCGAATCCGATCTTGGGAAAGAGTATCTGTGTGCTCATGGGCTCAGCTCAGGGTACGGCGCACCGCAGCTTCGATCTGCTGCGCACCGGGGACGAAAGCCGTCTCCAGCGGTTTGGAAAAGGGCACGGGGCAAAAGGCCGAGCCCAGGCGCTGCACGGGTGCGCGCAGTTCCCGATGCAGGTTCTCGTGGATGCGCGACGCGATCTCGGCGCCTACCCCGCATTGCCGGGTCGCTTCGTGGATGACCACGGCGCGCCGCGTGCGCGCCACCGACTCCAGGAGGGTGGCGTCGTCGAGCGGCGAGATGGTGCGCAGGTCGATCACCTCGGCCTCGATGCCTTCCTTCGATAGCTTGTCGGCCACGGCCAGCGCGTCGAAAACCTGGCGGCTGTAGCTGATCAGGGTCACGTCCTTGCCGGGGCGCGCGATTCTCGCCTTGCCGATCGGGATGCGCTGGCCGCGCACGGGTGCCGGTCCGGGCGTCCAGTAGAGCGGCATGTTCTCGATGAACAGACAGGGGTCCTCATCGTCGATGCAGGACAGCAGCAGACCATAGGCGTCGGACGGGTTCGAGGGAATCACGACCTTGAGTCCAGCCGTGTGGACGAACCATGCCTCGAGGAAGTCGGCATGCTGTCCGCCGGTGCCGAGGCCGGCGCCGGTCATCATGCGTATCGTGATCGGTACGTGGGTCTTGCCGCCGGACATGAATCGCAGCTTGGCGGCATGGTTCACGATCATGTCCATCGCCACCGTCGTGAAATTCATCAGCATGATCTCGGCGACCGGCCGGATACCTACCAGAGACGCGCCGATGGCTGCGCCGATGATGGCCTGCTCGGAAATCGGCGTCGATCGCACGCGATGACTGCCGTGTCGGCTCGAGAGCCCCTTGGTCGCGCCCAGCACGCCGCCTTCCTCGGAGTCAGCGACGTCTTCGCCGAAGACGACCACGTCCGGGTTTGCAGCCAGAGCATCGTCCAGCGCCTGATTGACGGCGCTCAACAGCGTGCTCGTCGCGGCGGTGCCCGTCGTCATGGCTGGATCTCCGTTGCGTAGACATCGCGCCGCAGCTCCGCCAGGTCGGGATAGGGGCTGTCCAGCGCGAACTGCAGGGCGGCGTCGATCTCGAGTTCGATGCCGCGCTCGAGTTCAGCCAGCGCGGCGTCAGTCGCCATGCCTCGCTCGATCAGCCGTCGCCGCAACAGCACCACGGGATCGCGAGCTATGGCCGATGCCTTTTCTTCCTTGGACATGTAGCCATCGGCATCGCCGAAAATGTGTCCGTGGAAGCGGAAGGTCATCGCTTCTATGAGCGTTGGTCCGTCTCCGGCACGAGCCCTGGCGATAGCCTGTCCGGCCGCGCTCCACATGGCATCCGGATCGTTCCCATCCACGTGTTCGCCAGGCATGGAATAAGCCGCGGCCCGATCGGCGATGCGTCCGATGGACGTACCGGATTCGTAGCGCGTGTGTTCGGCGAAGCGGTTGTTCTGGCAGATGAACACCACCGGCAGCTTCCACAGCGAGGCGAGATTCAGTGCCTCGTGGAACGCGCCGATGTTGCTGGCACCATCGCCGAAGTAGGCGATGGTGACCCGCTTCTCGCCGCGCAGCTGGGCGGCCAGGGCGAGACCGTTCGCGATCGGCATGCTGCTGCCGACGATACCCGTCGTGACCATCACGCCACGGGCGGGGTCGGTGATGTGCATCGGGCCGCCTTTGCCTTTGCAGGAGCCCGTGACCCTGCCCGCAAGTTCGGCCCACAATGCGCGTGGCGTGACGCCTTTGGCGAGCATGTCGTGCACGCCGCGATAGATGGTGCAGATGTAGTCGTCGTCGCTCAGATGCACCGAGGTCGCGGCCGGGATGATCTCCTGTCCGCGCGGCGAGTAGTAGGGCATCACGAGCTTGCCCGACTGGATGACGGCACGGAACCGGTCATCGTTCTGCTTGATGAGCGTGGCGCGGCGATAGATCTCCAGGAGTACGGGCGCGTCAGGTAGCGAGCGGGCTTGATTCATCGACGAACTCCATCTCGATCGCGGGCCTTGCCGCAGCGTTATCGCGATCCGATCGGCATTGTTGCTCATGCCTTGCGGTTGCCGAGCGGTCCGATCGGCTCGTCAGTTCACCTCCGATGCAACGGCATTTGCCCTCGTCGGCCATGTCTGCCGGTACGAGTTCGTTCGAACTTGGGAGTGGCGAATGGGGAACAGCCCGAAGGCCGGCTGTCGTGCGGTCAGGCAGGCGTGGATGCCGCGTAGCAGCAGGCGCCGCCTGCTTCGAACGGCGGCCGTGTCTTGCCTGCGCGGGCGCGCAGCACTGACAACTCTAAAGGGTGCTGGCGGGAGTCCGGATGCCCCAATCGTGGCGAAAGACCGTCAGATTTATCGGCCCAAGCCGAGGGAAAATCTGTAAGATATTGATTTATATGGTGCCCGGGAGAGGACTCGAACCTCCACGGTGTTACCCGCTAGTACCTGAAACTAGTGCGTCTACCAATTCCGCCACCCGGGCAGGGAGGGGGCGCGAAAATGTACGCAGGCCCGGAATCACTGTCAATTGAAACACCGCAAGTCCAAGTCACAACCATCCCGTCGCGGCCGATCCACGGCTGAACGCAAGTCCTACTCCGCCGCCACCGGCACCTCCCGTCAGGGAGGGCGCTCGCGCAATGCCGCCGGCCGCAGCGCGGCAGGCGTCCAGGAAGGTGTGGTCAGTGCGCACCGCTCGGGTTTCGGCTTCGTTCGGGTCGAAGGGCAGGAGCTGAGTGTGTTCTTGCCGCCACCGCAGATGACCGGCCTGACCAGCGGCGATCGGGTCCGGGTGCGGGTCACGCGCGATCCGGCCGGAAGGCTCGCCGGCGAGGTCGAGGCCGTGCTGGCTCGCGGGGTGTCGGCTTTCCTGGCCACGGTCGAAGGGGGGCGGGGCGGGCATTCGGTGCACGCCGTCGATCGCCGGCTGGGGCTGCGCTGCCATGTGCCGGATGCGCAGCTGGGCGGCGCGCGCGCCGGCGACTGGGTGATCGCCCGCATCACCCGCTATCCGGAGGGCCATAGCGGCGGTCTGGCGCGGGTCGAGAAGCGACTCGACCCCGACCGGCCGCTGGAACTGGCGATCGAATCGGCCATCGCGCGGGTCGATCTGCCGACGGAGTTCTCCGGCGAGGCGCTGAAGCAGGCCGAAGCGTTCGGCGAGCGCATCGATTCGCGCGAGGCGCGCGGCCGGGTCGATCTGCGGGCACTGCCGCTGGTGACCATCGACGGTGAGGATGCCCGCGATTTCGACGATGCCGTCTACGCCGAGCGGCAGGATCGCGGTTTCCGACTGGTGGTGGCGATCGCCGATGTCAGTCATTACGTGCGGCCCGGCACCGAACTCGATGCGCAGGCACGCGCTCGCGGCACCTCGGTCTACTTCCCTACGCGCGTGCTGCCGATGTTGCCGACTGCGCTGTCCGATCATCTCTGCTCGCTGGAGCCGGAGGTCGACCGACTGTGCATGGTGGCCGACATGCAGGTCATGGCGACCGGCAAGCTCGGCGCGGCGAAGTTCTATCCGGCGGTCATGCGCAGCCATGCACGGCTGACCTATACGCAGGCGCATGCGGCCTTGTTCGAAGGGCGCCCGGATGCGCGCCGCGCGCTCGGCGCGTTGCTGCCGTCGCTTGAGCCGCTGGTCGAGGTTTACCGTGCCTTGCTCAAGGCGCGCAATCGCCGCGGTGCGCTGGATTTCGACAGCGCCGAGCCGAAGTTCGAGTTCGATACCGAGGACCGGGTGCGGGCAGTGGCCTTCCAGCCGCGCAACGATGCCCACCGCCTGATCGAGGAATGCATGATCCTCGCCAACGTGGCGGTCGCGCGTGAACTGCGCAGCGCGCAGGCGGGCGCGCTGTTTCGTGTGCATGCCGTGCCGGAGGAGAAGAAACTCGATGCGCTGCAACGCGCACTCGCGGCGCTGGGCGTCGCGGCCGAGCTGCCGGAGCAGCCGCAGCCGCGCGACCTGCGACGCATCACCGAAAGGCTCGGCAAGACCGTCGAACGGCCGTTCGTCGAATCGCTGGTCGTGCGGGCGATGCCGCAAGCGCTCTACCAGCCGACCAACATCGGACATTTCGGCCTCGCGCTGACCGAGTATGCGCATTTCACGTCGCCGATCCGCCGCTATCCGGATCTGGTCGTGCACCGTGCGCTCAAGGCAATCGGCAATGCCGACGACCGCAGCGGCCTGCGCTACGGCCTCGACGAGCTGGGCCCGCTGGGCCAGGACCTCTCGCGGCTCGAAAAGCAGGCCGACGAATCGGACCGCTACGTCGACACTTTCCTCAAGTGCAGCTATCTGCGCGCGCGTCTCGGCCAGACCTTCGTCGGCATCGTCAGCACGGTGGTCGAGTACGGTTGCTTCGTGCAACTGGTCGACCTGGCAGTCGACGGCCTGCTGCATCTCGATGCCTTGCGCGACGATGATTACCAGCTCGCCGACGATGGCCAGGCCTGGATCGGCCGGCACACGCGGCGCCGGTTGGCGCTCGGTGCCCGGCTGCGGGTGATCGTCACCAACGCCAACCCGGTCGAAGGGCTGATCGATCTGGAACTCGATCGATGAGCGCCGCCGAACAGGTCCACGGCATCCACGCCGTGCAGGCGCTGCTCGAGCGCCATCCGCAGCGCGTGCTGCGGCTGCGGATCGCGGCCGGGCGCGAGGATGCGCGGGTGACTCGCCTGCTGGCGCTGGCCGCAGCGGCGCGCTGCCCGATCGAGCGGGTCGAGACTGCGCGCCTGCCTGGACGCCAGGCGGGTGTACATCAGGGAGTCGTCGCCGAGGTTCGGCCGCAGGCGCCCTGGGACGAAGACGAACTGGCGCGTGCCCTGCAGGACGCCACCCAGCCGCTGCTGCTGGCGCTCGATGGCGTGCAGGACCCCCACAACCTCGGCGCCTGCCTGCGGACGGCCGACGCCTGTGGCGCCCTGGCCGTGATCGTGCCGCGGGATCGTGCCGCCCAGCTCAACGCGACCGTCCGGAAAGTCGCCGCCGGCGCGGCCGAGACCACGCCGGTCGTGGTCGTGACCAACCTTGCCCGCACGCTGCGCTGGCTGCAGCAGCAGGCCGGCTGCTGGGTCGTGGGCGCGGATGCCGCGGCCGATCACGACGCCGACGCGGTCGATCTGACCGGGCCGCTGGTGCTGGTCATGGGGGCGGAAGGGGCAGGTCTGCGTCAGCTCACGCGGCAGCATTGCGATCGGCTGGTGCGCCTGCCGAGCCTCGGTGCCGTGGAGAGCCTGAACGTCTCGGTAGCGGCCGGGATGCTGCTCTACGAGGCCGTCCGGCAGCGGCGCGGCGGCGCCCGCTCGGGGGCAAGTCGCTGACTCCGGGGCCTTAGGTTGCGTCCGCAACGGGCTTTGGCTATATTTCGCGCCCCCTTGACGGGGGGCCAATCCGCGCCGCAATCGGCACGGACCGGTCTTCCTGCCACACCGGCATGCCTCGCCGGGTGGCTTCACCCAGCACCGGGTCGGACCAAGCGCCGCACGGTGTTGAATACCCAACAGGAGCACACATGAGGCACTACGAGATCGTATTCCTGGTTCATCCGGACCAGAGCGAGCAGGTTCCGGCCATGCTCGAACGCTACAAAGGCATGATCACCCAGGGCGGCGGCACCATCCACCGCGTCGAGGACTGGGGCCGTCGGCAGCTGGCCTATCCGATCAACAAGATCCACAAGGCGCACTACCTGCTGCTGAACATCGAAACCGACCAGAAGACCCTGGGCGAGCTGACCGGTGCGTTCCGGTTCAGCGACGCCGTGCTGCGTCACCTGGTGGTGAAGATGGACGAGGCCGTGACCGAGCCGTCGCCGATGGCCCGTGCGGCCGAAGACGAGGGCGGCGAGGGTGACGGCGAGGGCGAGCGCTTCGCGCGCCGTGCGCGTCGCGACGACGCGGGGGCTGGCGCAGCCGGCGACGCCCCGGCCGCGGCGCCCGAGGGCTGACCGGCGGCGCTTCGCTCCGGTTGCACGCTTTACACCTCACTCAACGGAACATCAGCATCATGAGCAACGGCAAGCAGGGCGGCGGTGGCCGCTTCACGCGTCGCAAGAAGTTCTGCCGCTTCACCGCGGACAACGTCAAGCAGATCGACTACAAGGATCTGGCCACCCTGAAGGGCTACATCACCGAGACCGGCAAGATCGTGCCGAGCCGCATCACCGGCACGCGCTCGTTCTACCAGCGCCAGCTCGCGCAGGCCGTGCGCCGCGCGCGCTTCCTCGCGCTGCTGCCCTACACCGACCAGCACTGAGCGCCGGCCAGAGAGAACATCATGGACGTCATCCTCCTGCAGAAGGTCGCCAACCTCGGCAACATCGGCGACCGCGTCAACGTCAAGAGCGGCTACGGCCGCAACTACCTGCTGCCGAAAGGCAAGGCGACTCTGGCGACGCCCGCCAACGTCGCCAAGTTCGAGGCCCGTCGCGCCGAGCTCGAGAAGGTCGCGCGCGACGAGCTGGCTTCGGCCGAGGCCCGCGCTGCGGCGCTCAAGGACTTCGTGCTGAAGATCTCGGCCAAGGCCGGCAGCGAAGGCAAGCTGTTCGGCTCGATCGGCACCTCCGACATCGCCGAGGCCTGCACGGCCCAGGGCCATGCACTCGAGCGCGCCGAAGTCCGCCTGCCCATGGGCCCGATCCGCACCGTGGGTGATCACCCGGTCACGCTGCACCTGCATACCGACGTCGATGTCCAGCTGCAGGTGAGCGTCGTCGCCGAAGAGTGAGCCGGACCGCCGAGCCGCGTACTCCTCCGCACTCGGTCGAGGCGGAGCAGGCCGTGCTCGGCGGGCTGTTGCTCGATGGCGCGGCGTGGGACAACGTCGCGGACGTTCTGCGCAGCCACGATTTCTACCGCCCCGACCATCGGCTGATTTTCGACGCGATCGGCCATCTGGCGAGCCAGAACCAGCCCTGCGATGCCGTCACGGTCAGCGAGCAGCTGGAGCGTTCCGGCAAGCTCGCCGACGCCGGCGGGCTGTCCTATATCGGTTCGCTGGCGCGTGATACGCCCACCGCGGCCAACGTCCGCGCCTATGCCGAGATCGTCCGCGAACGCTCCTTGCTGCGCCAACTGCTGAAGGCCGGCACGGACATCGCCGCCTCGGTCTTCAACAACGAAGGCGAGACGGCCCGCGAGCTGGTCGACAAGGCCGAAGGCAAGGTGTTCGAGATCGCCGAGCAGGGTCTGCGCGGCGGCCGCGAAGGCGCGGTGTCGATCCAGAGCCTGATGCCGGAGTTGATCGACCAGATCGACGAATGGCACTCCAACCCCGACAAGCTGCGCGGCCTGCCTACCGGCTTCGACGAATTCGACAAGAAGACCGGCGGGCTGCGTCCCGGCGATCTGGTGATCGTTGCCGGCCGGCCGTCGATGGGCAAGACGACCTTCGCGGTCAACATGGCCGAATACGCGGCCCTCAAGAGCGACGTCAAAGCCTCGGTCGCGATCTTCTCGATGGAAATGCCGTCCGAGCAGCTGATGACCCGCATGCTCGCGTCTATCGGCCGCGTGCATCTGGGGCATATCCGCTCCGGACAGATTTCCGACGACGATTGGCCGCGGATCACCGGCGCGGCCGGTCAGCTCTCCGAGGCGCGGATTTTCATCGATGAAACACCCGGCCTTACGCCGACCGAACTGCGCGCCCGCGCGCGGCGAGTCAGCCGCGAGCACGGACTCGGGCTCGTGGTGGTCGACTACCTGCAGCTGATGCAGGTGCCAGGCAATACCGAGAATCGCGCGACCGAAATCGCCGAGATTTCACGTGGTCTGAAGGCGCTGGCCAAGGAACTGAAGGTGCCGGTGATCGCGCTGTCGCAGCTCAACCGCGGCGTCGAGCAGCGCACCGACAAGAAGCCGGTGATGTCGGATTTGAGAGAATCAGGTGCAATAGAGCAGGATGCAGACATGATCCTGCTGATCTACCGCGAAGAGGTCTACGACAAGAACACCACCAAGCGCGGCATGGCCGAGATCGATCTGGCCAAGCATCGCAACGGCGAGACGGGCACCTTCGTGCTGTCGTTCCAGGGACAGTATTCGCGCTTCGTGAACTACGTGCCCGATTCCTACGCCGAGGGCGTGCTGCGCTGAACATGCCGTGAGCCGGATCCTGCGCGCCTGCATCGACCGCGCTGCGCTGCGAGCGAATCTCGCGGCCGTGCGCACGGCTGCACCCGGGTCGCGGGTCATGGCCGTGGTCAAGGCCAATGCCTACGGTCACGGATTGGTCGCGACCGCGAGCACGCTGACGGCGGCCGATGCGTTCGCAGTGGCGCGGATCGAGGAGGGCGTGCTGCTGCGCGAGGCGGGCATCACCCATCCGATCGTGCTGCTCGAGGGCGTGTTCAGCGGCCCGCAGCTCGCCGAAGCCGCGCATCGCGATTTCGAGCTGGTGGTGCACGACCCCTCGCAGGTGGCGCTGCTCGAGGCGCAGGGACGGGGCCGGCGCTTCATCGTCTGGATCAAGGTCGACACCGGCATGAATCGCCTCGGCTTCCGGCCCGAGGAGTTTCCGCAGGCTCTGGCACGGCTCTGCAGCCTGCCAATACCGCCGCGGGAAATACGCCTGATGACTCATCTGGCGCGCGCCGACGAGCGCGATTGCCCGATGACCGCCGAACAGCTGGCCCGGTTGCAGTCCCTGATCGATGCACTGCCGGTGCATCCAGCCTTTGCCGGGCCGAGAGGCCGGCCGGTGCTGAGCATCGGCAATTCCGCAGGTTTGCTCGGCTGGCCTGCCGCACGCGGCGACTGGGTACGTCCCGGGCTCGCGCTGTACGGCGTATCGCCGTTTCCGGGCGAATTGGGCACGGATCTCGGGCTGGTGCCGGCGATGACGCTGGAGAGCAGTGTGATCGCTATGCGGCAGGTGCCTCGCGGAGAGACCGTCGGCTATGGCGGCACCTGGCGCGCCGAGCGCAACTCGACGATCGCGATTCTTGCGGCCGGCTACGGCGATGGCGTGCCGCGGCATTTGCGGTCCGGCGCTCCCGTGCTGTTTCCAACAGGGCGGGGAGTGCTCGCTGGCCGAGTCTCGATGGACATGATCGCGGTCGACGTGACCGGACTGCCGGGCGTTCGGGTCGGCGAACGCGCAATCCTTTGGGGCGCCACGCTGCCGGTCGAGCAGGTGGCCGAATACGCAGAGACTATTCCCTACGAGCTGATCTGTGGAGTCAGTCAGCGAGTACCGTTGGAACTGCGCTGACCTGCAGGCAAGATGTGCCGTGGCGCGGCTAAGGCACCGCTCGATCACGAAATCCTCTGGGAACCGGGCGACGTTGCGCCGGACCTGCTCGTTGAGGCGCTTGGTGGTGACGCCATAGAGGGTGGCCAGGTCCGCATCCAGGATCACGCGCTGGCGACGCAGTATGGATAGCGCGGGAGATGTCGAGGGCGGCCGGAGCGGCGGCCACCCGGGCGGTTTGGGCGCGGGCCACGGGGCTTAGCAGCCAGGCTCAGCTCTGAAAGAACCCCATCTTCACGCCGGCGAGCTGGATCACGTCGTTGTCGCGCAGGCGATGGGCCTGCGAGCCGATCACTTCACCGTTGACCAGCGGATAGTCGCCTTCGCGCTCGCTCTCGACGTGGACGAGATAGAACCCGTCGGCGCGGCGCGTGATCGCGGCGACCTGGATGCCGGGACGGCCGAGCGTGGTCAGGGCCTTGACCAGATCGAGCTCGCGGCCGGCGAACTGGCCGGTCAGCACCTGCAGCTTGGCCGGCTTCAGCGCGAGCTGGGCCTCGGCCAGTGCGGCGGGCTTGCGCGCCTCGGCGAGCTGCGCCGGGTTGCCGCCGCGCGCGGTCGTGGTGTCGACCCGTGCTTCGGCGCGGCGGATGGACTCCACCGGGCGAGCGGAAGGCTGGATCACCATGGTCTTCTGGAATTCGTCCTGCTGCTCGTCTTCCTCGACGAAGCGCAGCTGGTGATGACCGACGGTGACGATGTCGCCGTGCTGCAGCGCGTGTTTCTTGATCAGCTTGCCGTTGACGTAAGTGCCGTTGGTGCTGTTCAGATCCTCGAGGAAGGAGTCGTTGAGGATGTTGATGATCAGCGAGTGATGGCCGCTGACCGCAGGATTGTCGATGCGGATGTCGTTGTCGGGGAGGCGGCCAATCGTGTACCGCTCCTTGTTCATGTTGTATTCGGCCATCGTGTGGCCGTCCAGGCTCAGAATTAGTCTAGCCATGCTCCCGCCCTAGCAAGAATTGCGGCCCGCGACCCTGGCCGTGCCCGGCGCGACCTGCCGGGACGCAATCAATCAGCCGAACCAGCCCAGCACCCGCTCCACCAGCCCGCGCCGGGCCGGGAAAGCGTCCAGGACCTGTGCCAGCAGCACCGAGATGTTGTCCCGGCCGCCGTTGTCGTTGGCCAGTTGAATCAAGTGCTTGGCGACCGAACCAAGATTATCACCAAAGGTGTTTATGGTTAAGTGAATGTCCGCGTTCTCGACCATGTCGGACAGGCCGTCGGAACACAGGACGTAGTGGTCGCCTTTTTCGACCTGCTCCTCGCGCAAGCCGACCTCGACCGTCGGTTCGACGCCGAGTGCGCGGGTCACGTAGTTCTTGTTGGCGGCGCGCTGCGCCTCCTCGGGCGAATAGAAGCCCCGGTCGACCAGTTCCTGCAGCAGCGAATGATCGAGCGTCAGCTGCTCGAAACGCTCGCCGCGCAGCCGGTAGAGGCGCGAATCCCCGACGTGGGCGATGGTCACGCGATTGTTGTGGAACAGCGCCGCGACCACGGTCGTGCCCATGCCTTCGCAATGCGGCTGCGACTTGGCGGTCTGGTAGATGATCTTGTTGGCGCGCTGGATGGCGTCGCGCAGCACAATCGAGCGGCGCGACAGGTGCGTCAGGGGATCCGAGGTCGCCAGGTCCTCGCGCTCGACGGATTCGCGGACCAGGTTGACGATGGTTTTGACGGCGATGCCGCTGGCGACTTCGCCGGCGTTGTAACCGCCCATGCCGTCGGCCAGCACCAGCAGGCCGATGTCCGGGTCGACGGCAATCGTGTCCTCGTTGTGCTCGCGGACCTTGCCGGTGTCCGTTTCACCGGTCAGTGCGATTTTGTTGCGAAGCGTCACGCGTGGCAGTCGCTCGGGCTCGAACCACTGCCCGGTGTGCAGGCGGATACCGTCGACGCGACCGGGCTGAGTGGCAGCCGGGTACGCCACAGGCTCGGGAACGACCCGCTGGTCAGATCAGGCATGGTTTCGAGACCTTGTTGGTCCGCCTTTCACCGCGGACTGCGAAACACTAGCATCCTCGGCGAGCAAGTCCGAGCTTGTGATCACAGTTTGCCGGTGATGCGCCCGGGCGGCAAAATCCACCGCTTCCCCCCTTCACGCTGCGGCCCTTCGACGGGGTGGCGCGTCGACCCGCCGCCGCAGAACCTTATGGCCCGATCCAGCATCGTATACGTCTGTTCTGCCTGCGGTGGCGAGTCGGCCAAATGGCAGGGGCAGTGCGCCCAGTGCGGCGAGTGGAATTCGCTGGAGCGCCGTGAGGCCGCGTCCTCGCGGACCGCTGCCGCCGCGGGGCGGGGCAGCGCCGCCGGCCGGCGAACGGCGCTGGCTGCCGGAGGCGCGATGTTGGCACTGCCGGCCGAGGGTCTGCCGGTGCGCTTCGGCTCGGGGCTCGCCGAACTCGACCGCGTGCTCGGCGGCGGTTTCGTGCCGGGCAGCGTGTCCTTGCTCGGTGGCGATCCCGGCATCGGCAAGTCCACCTTGCTGCTGCAGGTGGCGGCCAGCGTTGCGCAGAACGCGCCGGTGCTGTATGCGACGGGCGAGGAGTCCGGCGCGCAGGTCGGCCTGCGGGCGCGGCGGCTCGGGCTCGGTGCGACGGGTTTGCAACTGGCTCCCGAGACCGATCTGGAGACGATCCTGGCCCAGGCGGGCGAGCTGCGCGCGGGTCTGCTGGTCATCGACTCGATCCAGACCGTGCAGCTTGCCACGCTCGCCTCCAGCGCCGGTGGCGTCACGCAATTGCGCGAATGCGCGGCGGAGCTGGTGCGCTTCGCCAAGTCCACCGGCACGGCGGTCTGCATCGTCGGCCATGTCACCCGCGAGGGCACGATTGCCGGACCCCGGGTGCTCGAGCATCTGGTGGACACGGTGCTGTATTTCGAGAGCGATGCCGGCTCGCGTTACCGCATCGTCCGCGCCACCAAGAACCGCTTCGGTGCGGTCAACGAGCTGGCGTTCTTTGCGATGACCGAGAGTGGGCTGCGCGAGGTCGCGAATCCGTCCGCAATCTTTCTCGCCCGGCCCGAGCAGGTCGCGCCGGGCAGCATCGTGATGGTCGCGCGCGAAGGCGGCCGGCCGCTGCTGGTCGAGATCCAGGGGCTGGTCGACCCGATGCGTTTCGGAAACCCACGGCGCGTTGCTCAGGGTCTCGATTCGACCCGTCTGTCGATGTTGCTGGCGGTGCTGCATCGGCATGGCGGCCTGTCGCTGCAGGATCACGACGTGTTCGCCAATGTGGTCGGCGGCCTGGCGGTGCGCGAGACCGGTACGGACCTGCCGGTGCTGCTGGCGCTCGCGTCGAGCCTGCGCGATCGCGCGCTGCCGCCGACCCTGGTCGCCTTCGGCGAGATCGGCCTGACCGGCGAGGTGCGGCCGGTCGCCTATGGCGAGGAGCGCCTGCGGGAAGCGGCCAAGCAGGGCTTCCGCCAGGCCCTGGTGCCGCGCGACAACCTGCCGCGCCGGCCGGTGGAAGGGCTGGAGCTGCGCGGGGTTGCACGGCTTGCGGAGGCGGTCGAGATCTTGTTCGAACGCTGAGGGCGCGGTCTGGTACGACCGGCGCCGGCCATGGCGTGCCGCGCAATGCCGCGCCATGGTGCGTGACTGCAGTGGGTTCAGGGCGGCGGGACTTCCCGGGCGCGCACGGTGCGGATGGTGTTGTCCGCGATCTGCAGCACTTCGAATTCCCGGTCGCCGACCCGCAGCACGGTGCCGACCGGGGGGATGGTCTCGAGCCGCTCGAGCAGCAGGCCGTTCAAGGTTTTCGGGCCGTCGGTCGGCAGGTTCCAGCCGAGCGCGCGGTTCAGCGCACGATTGGTCGCACTCGCATTGATCAGGTGGACGCCGGGCGATTCCGGCTGGATGTCGCGATGCGTCATGGTCGCCGGATCGTTGGTGAACTCGCCGACGATTTCCTCGAGCAGGTCCTCGAGCGTGACCAGGCCCATCACGTCGCCGTATTCATCGACCACGAAGCCGACGCGGCGCCGGTTGCGCTGGAAATTGGCGAGCTGGATCATCAGCGAGGCGCCTTCGGGCACGAAATAGGGATCGCGCGTGCTGGCGATTTCCGCGAGGCGCTGATGATTCAACGTGCCGTGCGCCAGTTCCTGGGCGACGCGCTTCATGTGCAGCAGACCGACCATCTGGTCGATGTCGCCGCGGTAAACCGGCAGGCGGGTGTGCGGTGTGCTGCGCAGTTGCGCCAGGATCTGTTCCCAGTCGTCTTCGAGATCGATGCCGGCGATCTCCTGCCGCGGGATCATGATGTCGTTGACCGTCGCATGCTCGAGATCGAGGATCGACAACAGCATCTGGCGGTGGCGCTGCGGCAATACCGGTCCGGAGTCGGCGACCACGGCGCGCAGCGCCTCGGTCGACAGACCCGCATCGCTGCGGACGTCGCCGCGGACGATGCCGAACAGGCGCAGCAGGCCTTGGGCCGCGAAGTTCGCGAGGCTGACGCCCGGCCGCGAGATCGCCACCAGCAGGTGATAGGCCCGGGCCGCGCGCAGCGCGACGCGTTCCGCGTAGACCGCGGCGAGGATCCTGGGCGCGAGCACGCAGAACACCAGCATCAGTGTCGGCATCAGCAGGGTCGGCAGCAGCAGCGCATAGCGCTGTCCGCTGCGGACCGCGAGCAGGGTCGCGATGGTGGTCGCTCCGGCGCTGGCCAGGGTCAGCAGGATCAGGTTGGCGCCGAGCCAGTCGTCGGGCTTGGCGAGCACCGCTTCGAGGACTTTGGCGGCGCGTTCGCCGCGTGCTGCGCGGCTGCGGATCCGGTAGCGGTTGGCGGCGCGCAGTGCGACTTCGGTTCCGGAGGAAAACGCCACCAGCAGGAGCAGTGCGCCGAGCGCCAGCAACATGATGACGGTGGGAATGTCGTGCAAACCGCGGGTCTCGCCGGCGGGGAGCGCCCGCCACATGACCATAGGATAGGGGCGCAGGCAGGCCGGGTATACTGCGCGGCCCAGCGTTTCCCGGTACGGCCCGATGTTCGACACCCTCAGCCAGCGCCTCTCGAAGACCGTCCAGGACCTTCGCGGTCGTGGCCGCATCACCGAGGAAAACATCGGCGAGACCCTGCGCGAGGTGCGCATGGCGCTGCTCGAGGCCGACGTCGCACTGCCGGTGGTCCGCAGCTTCATCGATACGGTCAAGCAGAAGGCGCTTGGCGCCGAAGTCGCCACCAGCCTGACGCCTGGCCAGGTGTTCGTGTCGATCATCCATCGCGAGTTGGTCGAGCTGATGGGGGGCGCACGCGCCGGCTTCGAGCTGCGGGCGCAGCCGCCTTATGTCGTGTTGCTCGCCGGCCTGCAGGGTGCGGGCAAGACCACGACGGCCGCCAAGCTCGCCCGCTGGCTGATCGAGAGCCAGCGTCGGCGCGTGCTGCTGGTCAGCACCGACGTGCGCCGGCCGGCGGCGATCCTGCAGCTCGAGCGCCTCGCGGCCCAGGTCGGCGCCGATTTCTTTCCGGGCGATGCGGCGCGGCCGCCGGCCGAGATTGCCCAGCAGGCACTCGAGCGTGCCCGCACGGGGGTCTACGACGTGCTGATCGTCGACACCGCCGGCCGCCTGCACCTCGATGCGGCACTGATGGACGAGGTCCGCGAGATCGATCGCGCCGTCGCGGCGCACGAGCGCTTGTTCGTCGTCGATTCGATGGCCGGGCAGGATGCCGTCAACGCGGCGCGTGCGTTCGGCGAAGCGCTGGAGCTGACCGGTGTGATCCTCACCAAGGCGGATGGCGATGCGCGCGGCGGCGCGGCGCTGTCGGTCCGCCAGGTCACCGGTCGGCCGATCGTGTTCGTCGGCGTGGGCGAGAAGCCCGATGCCTTGCAGCCGTTCGATCCGGAGCGCATGGCGGGCCGGATCCTCGGCATGGGCGACGTGGTCGCGCTGGTCGAACAGGTCCAGGGCCAGATCGATGCGGGTGAGGCCGAGCGGCTTGCACGCAAGATGGCCAAGGGCCAGGGCTTCGATTTCTACGACCTGCGCAGCCAGCTCGAGCAGGTCCAGAAGCTCGGCGGTCTCGGCGCGCTGATGGACAAGCTGCCGACCCAGATGACCCGTGGCGCGCAGGCGCCGAATGCCGAACAGGGCGATCGGGATCTGCGTCGGCAGGTGGCGATCATCAACTCCATGACCCATCGCGAGCGTCGCCGGCCCGAGGTCATCGACGGCTCGCGGCGGCGGCGGATAGCGGCGGGGGCGGGCGTGCAGGTGCAGGACGTGAACCGGCTGCTGAAGCAGTTCACCGAGATGCAGCGCATGATGAAAAGCATGAAGGGCGGCAAGCTGCGGCGGATGCTGGGGGCCTTCAAGGGCGGGATGCCGCCGGGCTTTCCCCGGCCCTGAAACCAGCCGCAGTGACCTTTAGCTCACTCTTCCATCAAATTACTGATTTCTGTACACTCCGCGCTCTTTTTTTCGGGTGGTCAGGCCGCCGTCGGCCGGGTCCGCACAAGTTTCGTGGAGAGCGACAGCGATTATGGTGACGATTCGTTTGACCCGTCGGGGCGCCAAGAACTCGCCCTTCTACCACATCGTGGTCACCGATAGCCGCAAGCGTCAGGGCGGAAAGAGCCTTGAAATGCTTGGTTTTTTCAACCCGGTCGCGCGCAAGGGCGACACCCGGCTGAAGCTCGACGTGGCGCGTATCGACTACTGGCTGGGTCAGGGTGCGCAGCAGTCCGAGCGGGTGCGCGATCTGGTGGCGAGCTATCGCAAGCAGGCCGCGGCGACGCCGGCGGCCGCCTGATACCAGGCAGGCCGGGCGCGAAGCAGGGCCGAGCGCGAAGCAGGATGACAGGGGCGCCACGGTGTGATTCCGCCGGCGACCGCTAGATCGGCTGCGGGCCCCGGAGGGCCCGAGGTGGCGTATGTCGAAATGGGGCGGCTTGGCCGCCCTTATGGTGTCGAGGGCTGGTCGCACGTCGAATCCTGGACCGACCCGCCGCAGGCCTTGCTCAAGTACCGCCGCTGGGTGTTGCGAGCGCCGGATGGCAGCCGGCAACCAGTGGAGTGTCGCGGCATTCGGGCCCGCAGCGCGGGAATCGTAGCGCGGGTCGACGGCAGCGAGACGCCGGAGCAGGCCGCGCAGCTGAGCGGGTGGGTGATCGAAGTGGTGCGCAGCGAACTGCCTGCGCTGCCACCGGGCGAATACTACCGGGACGACCTGCTGGGCTTCTCGGTGCGCAATCTCGAAGGGGCGGCCCTCGGTGTGTTGCGCGGTTACCTCGACATGCCGGCGCATCCGGTCATGGTCGTGGTCGATGGTGAGCGCGAGCGCTGGTTGCCGTTGACGCGGCAGCATCTGCTGCGGATCGAACCGGCGGCGCGGGAGATGACGGTGGATTGGCCCGAGGACTTCTAGTCGTCGGGTCGTGTCCGGGACGGAGGGTGCGGGCGTGCAGATCGGGGTGGTGACCTTGTTCCCCGAACTGGTCTGCGACGCGCTGGCCCATGGTGTGCTGGGGCGTGCGCTGGAGCGCGGCCTCGCGGCGGTGCAGACCGAGGACCCTCGGGCGCATGCCGGCGACGCGCACCGCACGGTCGACGACCGGCCCTACGGGGGCGGCCCCGGCATGGTCGGGACGCCGGCGCCCTGGGCGGCGGCGATCGACGCTGCCGCGAGCCGGCTGCCGGCAGGCGTGCCGCGCCTGCATCTGTCGGCGCAGGGTGCGCCGCTGACGCAGCAGCGGGTGCAGGAACTGGCAGGGTTGCCGGGGTTCCTGCTGGTGGCGAGCCGCTACGAAGGGCTCGACCAGCGGGTGATCGACTCTCGCATCGACGGCGAGATCTCGATCGGCGACTACGTGCTGTCGGGCGGCGAGTTCGCGGCTCTGGTGGTGATCGACGCCGTAGTGCGTCTGTTGCCCGGAGCGCTCGGCGACGAGCGTTCCAGCGTCGAGGAGTCGTTCGCTGCGGGACGACTCGACTGGCCGCACTACACGCGGCCGGTGGAATGGGAAGGGCGGTCGGTGCCCACGGTGCTGCAGGGTGGCAACCATGCGGCGATCCGGCACTGGCGGCTCGCGCAGTCGGTCACGCGCACCTGGGTGCGGCGGCCCGACTTGATCGTGCAGGGTGGTCTCTCGAGCGAGGAGAGCCGCCTGTTGAATGAATTTCTCGCGAGGCGAGAGGTGGACGACAATGGCTAACATCATCCAGCAGATCGAGCAGAGCCGCATGACGCGGCAGATCCCGGAGTTTCGTCCGGGCGACACCGTGATCGTTAACGTCAAGGTGGTCGAGGGCGAGCGTGAGCGCGTGCAGGCCTACGAAGGCGTGGTCATCGCCCGCAGCAACCGCGGCCTCAATTCGTCGTTCACGGTGCGCAAGATCTCGCACGGCGAGGGCGTCGAGCGCACTTTCCAGGCGTACAGCCCGAGCATCGCCGACATCGCGGTCAAGCGCCGCGGCAACGTGCGTCGCGCCAAGCTGTACTACCTGCGCAAGCTGTCGGGCAAGGCTGCCCGCATCGAAGAAAAGGTCTGAGGACGACGTGCCGGACCGGCCGCGACCGCGGCCGCTCCGGCATCGTTAGCAGCCTTGCCGTGGTGTCCGTTCCGGGCGGGCGCTAGACTTCCAGGCGTCCCCCGCCGGATTCCCTGCAGGCGTCTTCGCCCGGTCCGTGCGGGCTGAGCTGGAGGCGTACTTCCCGTGCGTTCATTCTTGGGTTGGTTGCTGCGCGGCCTCGATGGCCTGCGCAGGGTGCTGCACTTGCTGCTGCTGCTGGCGATCTTCGGCTTCGTGGTCGGAGTGCTGCGCACCAGCATCCCGCGGTTGCCGGACAAGGCCGCGCTGGTCATCCATCCCGAAGGCGAAATCGTCGAGCAGCGTGCCGGCGACCCGCTGCAGCGCGCGGTCGCCGAAGTGCGCGGCATCGGCAACGACGAGACGCTGCTGCGCGATCTGATCGACGTGATCGAGGCCGCGAAGGGCGATGAGCGCATCCAGGCCCTGGTGCTCGATTTCGACACCATGAGCGGCGCCGGTCAGCCGACGCTCGACGAATTCGCGCGTGCGGTGACCGATTTCCGCCAGTCCGGCAAGAAGGTGATCGCCCGGAGCACGGGTTTCACGCGCGACACCTACTACGTCGCGGCGCATGCCGACGAAATCTACGTCGATCCGCTCGGTTTCGTGCTGCTCGAGGGCTACGACCGCTACCGCATGTACTTCAAGGAAGCGTTCGACAAGCTCGGTGTCGACGTCAACGTGTTCCGCGTGGGGACGTACAAGAGTGCGGTCGAGCCCTATGTGCGGCAGAACATGTCCAAGGAGGATCGTGAAGAGAGCGTGACCTACCTCGGTTCGCTGTGGGACACCTATCTCGCGGCGGTCGCCGCGGCGCGCGGGCTCGAGCCGGAAGCGCTGCGGGAGCGGATCGCCAGCTTCGCGGACGACGTCGAGGCGGCCGCCGGCGATGCTTCCCAGGTGGCGCTGGACTCGAAGCTCGTCACCGGCGTCAAGTCGTTGCTGGACGTCGAACAGCGACTCACCGAGCTGGTGGGCGAGGACAAGTACACCGGCTCCTACCGGTCGGTCGGTTTCGGCGACTACCTGCGGGTGGTGCATGCCGAGCAGAAGCTGCGCAAGCAGGCCGACGAGCGCATCGGCGTGATCGTCGCCTCGGGCGAGATCCTCGACGGTTTCCAGCCGGCGGGGACGATCGGCGGCAACTCGACGGCCGAGCTGATTCGCGATGCGCGCCTCGACGACGGCTTGCGCGCGCTGGTGCTGCGGATCGACAGCCCCGGCGGCAGCGTGCTCGCCTCCGAGCAGATCTATCAGGAACTGCTGGCGTTTCGCGCCACCGGTCGACCGGTGGTGGTGTCGATGGGCGATCTGGCGGCCTCGGGCGGCTATTACATCGCCGCCCCCGCCGACGAGATCTGGGCAAGTCCGGCGACCATCACCGGGTCCATCGGTATTTTCGCGGCCTTTCCCACCGTCAACCGGGCGCTCGACAAGCTCGGTATCGATGTCGACGGTGTCGGCACGACGCCGCTGTCGGGCGAGTTCCGCCTGGATCGCCCGGTCGGTCCGGCTGCGGCCCGGCTGCTGCAGGCGACCATCGATCGGGGTTACGAGGAATTCCTGGCACGGGTCTCCAGCGGCCGTACCAAATCCCGCGACGAGGTCGACGCGATCGCCCAGGGCCGTGTCTGGTCAGGTATCGATGCGCAGCGACTGGGCCTGGTCGATCAGCTGGGAACCTTCCGGCAAGCCGTGCAGAGCGCCGCCAGGCGCGCGGAGCTCGACGAAGGCAAATACGCGGTCGAATACCTCGAGCCGAAACTTTCCCTGGCGCAGCAGCTGGCGCTGAACGTCAAGGCCGATCTGGTACGTCGCTTCGGCGCAGCGCTGCTGCCGTCCGGCGATGCCGCACTGCTGCAGACCGTGCGCCGGCTCGAGCCGCTGGAGCGCGAATTGCTGCGCTGGTCGCGCATGGTTGCGCCGAATCACCTGTACGCCTACTGCTTCTGCAGCGCGCGCTGAGACGGTTCGGGCGGGTCCGGGAGGCAGCTTGCACATCACGGACTCCCGAACCAACCGGCTGTTCCTCGTGCTGGCGGGCTTCTTCCTGACCAACGCGCTGATCGCCGAATTCGTCGGCGTGAAGATCTTCGCGCTGGAAGCCACGCTCGGTCTCGAGCCGTTCGAATGGCGGCTGCTCGGTGTGTCCGGCACCTTGAATTTCACCGCCGGGGTGTTGCTCTGGCCGTTCGTATTCGTGATGAGCGACGTCATCAACGAGTATTTCGGGCGGCGCGGTGTGCAGCTGATCTCCTGGCTGGCGGTGGCGTTCATCGCCTATGCCTTCGTGGCGGCATACGCCTCGATCGCGCTGGCGCCGGCGGGTTTCTGGGTGGAGGCCAACCAGGACTTGGGCGTGCCGGATATCCAGCTGGCCTTTGCACAGATCTTCGGTCAGGGCCTGTGGACGATCTGCGGCTCGATCATTGCGTTCCTGATCGGCCAGTTGATCGATGTCACGGTGTTCCATCGCATCCGCCGCCTGACCGGCGATCGGCTGGTGTGGCTGCGGGCGACCGGCTCGACCGCGGTCTCGCAACTGCTCGACAGCTTCGTCGTGCTCTACATCGCGTTCGTGATCGGCCCGCAGCGCTGGCCGACCAGCCAGTTCCTGGCCGTCGGTACCGTCAATTACCTCTACAAGATGCTGGCCGCGATCGCGCTGATTCCGCTGCTGTACGTCGCACGCAGCGCGATCAAGCGCTACCTGGGCGCCGACGCGGCCGCGCGCCTGCGCAACGAGGCGGCAGCCTGAAGCTCAGTGCAGCAGCGCGGCCAGGCGACGGCGGGCCGCCGTGACACCAGGATGGTCGTCCGGCGCCAGGTCGAAGGCGTAAACCAGATCCTGGCGCCCCTGGCCGGTGGCATAGCGGCGGTTGCGCTGCATCGCCGCGAGCAGGGCATCGAGTCCGGCCTGCAACTTGCCTTGCAGCAAGGCTCGGGCAGCCGTCACCCGGGCCGACTGGATCGCATCGGTTTCATCGGGCGAAGAGAGGATCCGCGCGAAATGCGCCAGCGCGCGCACGGCCTTGACCGGCGGATCCGTCTGCAGCGCCGGCGCAAGCTCTGCGACGGCCGCTTCGGCACCGCCGGGATCTCCGGACAGGGCCAGCGTACGTCCGAGCTCGATCGCCAGTGTTTCGTCAGTGGGCGCCGCAGACATCGCCTCACGCAACAGCGCGAGGGCCTCGGCGTAGCGACCTTCCGTCTGCAGTGCCCGTGCGCGTTCGAGCGGATCGTCGGGCTGTGCGGGCAGTAGCGGTTTGACGAAGGCACGGACCGCCCCGAGAGATTGGGCGCCGACGAACTCGGCCACGACCTTGCCGTTGCGGAACAGTTTCACGGCCGGGATGCCGCGGATCTGGAACTGCTGTGCGAGCTGCGGCTCTTCGTCGGTGTTGACCTTGACCACCTTGAGCCGACCGCTGTGTTCCTCTGCGATCTGGTCGAGCACCGGCGCCAGCATCCGGCAGGGTCCGCACCATGGCGCCCAGAAGTCGACCAGGACCGGCGTCGCGGACGAGGCCTCCAGGACTTCACGGGCAAAGGATGCCGCATCGACGGACAGTGCTGCGCTCATCGGCGATTTCCGCTCCGGAGGTCGGGCAAGTCTGCCGGAGACCGATAGTACGCGTCCACGGCCGTGCCGGGGCGCAGGTCCTGCCAGGCCTCGACAGCGAATCGCATGCAGAATATCGCAGCGGTCGCGAATTCCTCGACCCGGCGTGGCCACGCGAGCTGCTGTGCGAGTTCGATCATGCCCGGGTTGTGGCCGACCAGCATCAGGTGCCGGACGTCCGGCGCAGTCGAGCGCACGGTCTCGAGCAGGCTTGCCAGGTCGGCGAGGTACAGCTCGCGCCCGAGCAGCAGACGGTCAGCCGGCAAATCCAGTACTTGAGCGAAAACCGCCGCAGTCTGCCGGGTTCGCGCCGCGGCGCTGGCCCGCAACAGCTGCGGAACATCGCCGCGCGCGAGGCAGTGGCGGGCCATGTCCCGGACTTCGGTCAAGCCCCGGCGGTCGAGCACCCGGTCGAAGTCGGCGTCGCCGGCTGCCGGGGACTCGGCGTGGCCGTGCCGGACCAGGGTCAACTGCAGGCCGCGGTCCCCGCGGCGTCCCTCGGGGTTCAGGGGCATCGCGCCTCGATGCGGCCGTCGCGTTCCCGCACTTCGAATATCCGGATGGGCTCGTAGGCGGGGGGCGTCAACGCGGCGCCCGTCCGCAGGCAGAACCGCGAGCCATGTCGCGGGCAGATCACGGCCGGGCCGTCGTCCGCGTCGATCTCCGCACCGGCGAGCGAGGCGCCGTCGTGCGAACAGCGATCTTCGTAGGCGTGCAGCCGGCCGGCGACGCGCACGATCGTGGCCGGAAGATCGTCGATCTCGGTGTCGAGGTGGCCGGCGGCTGCCAGGTCCGTGAGTGCGCCGACATCGATCCAGTTGTCTTGATCAGTCATGGTCGACCTACATCATGCCGGTTTGCAGGCGCGCGGCCTCGGACATCATCGACGGGTTCCACGGCGGATCGAATACCAGCTCGACGTCCACCCGGCCGACCGTCGGGATCGCCTCGACTTTTTCGCGCACGTCCTGCACGAGTATCTCACCCATGCCGCAACCCGGCGCAGTCAGCGTCATCTTGATCGTCACTGCACGGCTGCCGTCGGCTGCTTCGTTCGCTTCGCACTCGTAGACCAGGCCGAGCTCGACGATGTTGATCGGGATCTCCGGGTCGTAGCAGTTGCGCATCTGCTCCCAGGCGAGCCGCCGCACATCTTCGATGGTGGCGTTCGGCGGCAGTTCCGGCGGACGCGTCGTTTCCCTGCCGATCGCGTCGCCGTCCTCGCCGGCGATGCGGTAGAGGTTGCCCTCGATGTAGAGTGTGAAGCTGCCGCCGAGCGCCTGGGTGACGAATCCGGCCAGGCCCGCCTTCAGGGGCACCGGGGTGCCATCAGGGACGATCACCGCATTGACGTCGCGGCTGAGGATGACGGCTTCGTTTTCGTATCGGCGCATGGTTGCAGGGTCGGGCGAGGGGTATCGGCCGGGATCATTCGGTCGAAACGTTGGCGCCGCTGCGCTCGAGCGCAGCGGCGAGGGTATGCCAGCAGAGGGTGGCGCACTTCACGCGCGCCGGAAACTCGCGCACACCGGTCAGCGCGGCCAGCTTGCCGAGTTCCGGCGGGGCGGCGTAATCGTGTTCGGTCAGTGCGCGTTGCACGATCGCGCGTAACCCGTCGATGCTGTCGATGTCCTTGCCCAGTACGGCTTCGGTCATCAGCGAAGCGGATGCGGTCGAGATCGCGCAACCCTTGCCTTCGAAGCGGATGTCCGTGACCCGGTTGCCGTCGAGGCGCAGGGTCAAGGTCAGGCGATCGCCGCAAAGCGGGTTGTGGCCCTCCGCCCGCGCATCCGCCGGCTCGAGCGCACCGAAATTCCGCGGCCGCTTGTTGTGGTCGAGGATGACGTCCCGATAGAGGTCCTTCAGGTCCATCAGCCGAAGACCTCGCGGGCGTGGCCGAGTGCCGCGACCAGCTGCGCGAGGTCCGCCTCGTCGCTGTAGCAGCCGAAAGAGGCCCGCACCGTCGCCGCCACGTCGAAGAACTCCATCACCGGCATCGCGCAATGGTGGCCGGCCCGCACCGCGACGCCTTCGGCATCGAGGATGGTGCCGAGATCGTGCGGATGCACGCCGTCGAGCGTGAAGGAGATCACCGCCGCCTTGTGAGCTGCCTGACCGACGATCGTGAGCCCTGGAATGGCGGTGAGCGCTGCGGTGGCCTGTCGCAACAGTGCCTGCTCATGTGCATGCACTCGCTCGATGCCGAGCCCTTCGAGATAGTCGATCGCCGCGGCGAGGCCGATCGCGCCGGAGATATTCGGTGTGCCGGCTTCGAACTTGTAGGGCAGGGTGTTGTAGGTGGTGCACTCGAACGACACCGTCAGGATCATGTCACCGCCGCCCTGCCAGGGTGGCATGTCGCGCAGCACGGCCTCGCGCCCCCAGAGCACGCCGATGCCGGTCGGCCCGTAGAGCTTGTGGGCGGAGAAGGCCAGGAAGTCGCAATCGAGGGCCTGCACGTCGACTTTCTGGTGTGGCACCGCCTGAGCCGCATCGACCAGGACCAGCGCGCCGGCACGGCGTGCCGCGGCGATTATCCGCGCGGCCGGCAGCACCGTGCCCAGCGCGTTCGAGACCAGGGTGAAGGCCACCAGCCGGGTGCGGGGCGAGAGCAGCGCCTCGAAGGCATCGAGCCGCAGTTCTCCGTTGCGGTCGATCGGCGCCACCTTGAGCGTCGCGCCGGTCTGCTGGCAGACCATCTGCCAGGGCACGATGTTGGCGTGGTGCTCCATCCAGGTGATCAGGATCTCGTCGCCGGGGCCGAGCCGGCTGCGTGCCCAGGATTGCGCCACGAGGTTGATCGCCTCGGTGGTGCCACGGGTGAAGATGCACTCGCGCTCGCTGGCGGCGTTCAGGAAACGTTGCACGCGCGTCCTCGCGCCCTCGAAGGCATCGGTGGCCTTCTGGCTGAGCTGGTAGACGCCGCGGTGCACGTTCGCATGGCTGCTGCGTTCGTAGCGGTCCACGGCCTCGATGACCGCCAACGGACGCTGCGCCGAAGCGGCGGTATCGAGAAACGCCAGCCGCTTGCCGCGCACCGTGGTCGACAGCACCGGAAAGTCGGCACGGATCCTTGCGACGTCGTAGCGCTGCAGCGGCGCGCTGCGGGCGGCGGCGTTCATCGCAGCTCCGCGGTATCGATCACGGTGTGCAGTTGCGCCGCCATCACGTCCTCGACCTGATGGCGCAGCGCCGGCAGGGCGATCCGCGCGACCATGTCCTCGACGAACGCCCATTTCAGCAGGGCATCGGCGGTCGCGGGGTCGAGGCCGCGCGACAGCAGATAGAAACGCATCTGTTCGTCGAGTTTGCCGACCGTGGCGCCGTGGCTGGCACGCACCTCGTCGATGTAGATCTCGAGCTGCGGCCGCACGTCGGCCTCGGCTTCCGTGCCGGCCAGCAGTGCTTTCAGCGACTGGTCCGAGGCCGCACCGACGGCGCTGTCGCGGACGATCATGTGGCCGTTGAACGCCAGGCGCGAGCGACCGGCGGCGATGCCGCGGAACGCCTGCCGGGTGCGCGTGCCGCGGCCGATGTGCTCGACCCGGACGAACGCGTCGTTGATCTGGGTGCGATCGCCGAGCGAGACTGCATCCCAGCGCAGGCTGGCCTCGCGGCCGAGCAGCTCCAGCAAGGCGGTCGAGCGGGCCGACTGGGCGCCGGCGGCCACCACCAGGTACTCGCACTCGGCGCCGTCGTGAGCGCGCAGCCGCAAGGTGTCGAAATGCTTCGACCGCGGACCGAGTTGCTGCAGGCGGGTGTGTCGCAGGCGGGCCTGCGTGCCGACCTCGATGCGCAGGTCGGCATTGCTGAAGGTCGCGGCCGCGCCGGCGCCGAGATGTCGTTCGACCAGGTCGAGTCGGGCGCCGTCGCCGATCCGCAGCTGCAGTGCGGGATGGCTCGCCGAATGACTGGCATCGGCGGTGGCGACGAACACCAGTTCGACGGCGGCCGTGCTGCCGTACGGCAGATCGATCGACAGCGTCTGCGGCGCGAGCGCGGCATTCAGCTGTGCGAAGCGCAGGTCGACCGTCGGCGCGCCGCTGGCTGCACGCAGCGGCGTCGCCGGTGTCCGCGTTGTCGTCGGCGAAGCTCCGGCATCGTCCAGTGCGGTCGTCGACAAGGCGTCCTCATTCTCGAGCCGGGTGACGATCGCGGGCAGCGGTGTCGTCGACAGCTCGGTGCTGAGCCAGCCATCCACCACGACCAGGCGTGCATGGCCTTCGAGTGCCGCCGGCAACGCCGCCGCGGCGAGCTGCAAGGCTTCGGCATCCGGCACGGCGGCAGCCGAGAACACCTGCCGGTCGAGGGCGCGCAGGTTGGCATAGCGCCAGTTCTCGTCGCGGCCGGTCGGCAGGCCGGCGGCGAGCGCGGCTTTCAGCAAGGCCTGACGTCGCGGCGCGAGACCGGCCTCGGTCGCGAGTTGTTCGAGTCGGCGGGAAGTGGCGGCAGCCGTGGGCATGGTGTATCCGGTGCGCGAGGCCGCAGCCTCAGGCAGCCGCTCCCGTGATCCAGTCGTAGCCGCGACGCTCCAGCTCGAGCGCCAGATCGCGATCGCCGCTGCGGGCGATCCGGCCACGGGCGAGCACATGCACACGATCCGGCACGATGTGATCGAGCAGCCGCTGGTAGTGGGTCACCAGTACGATCGCGCGCTCGGCCGAACGCAGGGTGTTGACGCCGTGCGCGACGACCTTGAGCGCATCGATGTCCAGCCCCGAGTCGGTTTCGTCGAGCAGGGCGAGGGTCGGCTCGAGCACCAGCATCTGCAGGATCTCGTTGCGTTTCTTCTCGCCGCCGGAGAAGCCTTCGTTGACGCCGCGCGACAGGAAGGCTTCATCCATCTGCATCAGCTTCATCTTCTCGCGCACCAGCGCGAGAAATTCGAAGGCATCGACCTCCGGCTTGCCTTGCTGCTTGCGGGCCGCGTTCAGTGCCGCCTTGAGCAGGTAGACGTTGTTCACACCAGGGATCTCGACCGGATACTGGAAGCCGAGGAACAGGCCGGCGCGTGCCCGCTCTTCCGGTGCGAGGCTCAACAGGTCCTGGCCGCGATAGCTGACGCTGCCGGAGGTGACTTCGTAACCGGGACGGCCGGCGAGCACGTAGGCGAGGGTGCTCTTGCCGGAGCCGTTCGGCCCCATGATTGCGTGCACCTCGCCGGCGCCGATTTCGAGCGTCAGCCCGTCGAGGACCTCGCGGCCACCGATCTTGGCGTGCAGATCGCGGATCGACAGCAACGGCGTGCTCATCCCACGGCTCCTTCCAGGCTGACGGCCAGCAGGTTCTGCGCTTCGACCGCAAATTCCATCGGCAGCTCCTTGAACACGCTCTTGCAGAATCCGCTGACGATCATGTTGATCGCATCCTCCTCGCTGATGCCCCGTTGCAGGCAGTAGAACAGCTGGTCTTCGCTGATCTTCGAGGTCGAGGCTTCGTGCTCGACCGTGGCCGTCGGGTTCTTGACCTCGACGTAGGGGAAGGTGTGCGCGCCGCATTTCGGGCCCATCAGCAGGCTGTCGCACTGGGTGAAATTGCGCGCCCCATGCGCCCCGGGCAGGATTCTCACCAGGCCGCGATAGGCGTTCTGGCCGCGCCCGGCCGAGATGCCCTTGGAGACGATCGTGCTGCGCGTGTTCGCGCCGATGTGGATCATCTTGGTGCCGGTGTCGGCCTGCTGCAGATTGGTGGCGGTCGCGACCGAATAGAACTCGCCGATCGAGCCTTCGCCGCGCAACACGCAGCTCGGGTATTTCCAGGTGATCGCCGAGCCGGTCTCGACCTGGGTCCAGGAGATCCGGGAATTTCGGCCGCGGCAGTCGCCGCGCTTGGTGACGAAGTTGTAGATGCCGCCGACGCCGTTTTCGTCGCCCGGATACCAGTTCTGCACCGTGGAATACTTGATCTGAGCGTCGTCCTCGGCGATCAGCTCGACCACCGCGGCATGCAGCTGGTTTTCGTCGCGCATCGGCGCGGTGCAGCCCTCGAGGTAGCTGACGTGGCTGCCCGGGGCTGCGATGATCAGCGTGCGCTCGAACTGTCCGGTGTTGGTGGCGTTGATCCGGAAATAGGTCGACAGCTCCATCGGGCAGCGCACGCCCGGCGGTATGTAGACGAAGGAGCCGTCGGAGAATACCGCCGAGTTCAGGCAGGCGTAGAAGTTGTCCTGGTAGGGCACCACGGTGCCGAGATACTTCTCGACCAGCTCGGGGTGTTTCTGCACGGCTTCGGAGAACGAGCAGAAGATCACGCCGGCTTTTTCCAGCCGATCCTTGAACGTGGTGGCGACCGACACACTGTCGAACACCGCATCGACCGCGACGCCGGCGAGGCGGGCACGCTCGTGCAGTGGCACGCCGAGCTTTTCGTAGGTGGCGAGCAGTTTCGGGTCGACCTCGTCGAGGCTCTTGGGGGCATTCGCCTTGGACTTCGGCGCGGAGTAGTAGGAAATCGCCTGGAAGTCGACCGGATGGGCACGTAGATGGGCCCACTGCGGCTCGACCAGGGTCTGCCAGTGCCGCAGGGCGCTCAGCCGCCAGTCCGTCATGAATTGCGGTTCGCGCTTGATGCGCGAAATCTGCCGGACCACGTCCTCGTCGAGACCCGGCGGCAGGCTGTCCGATTCGATGTCGGTGACGAAGCCGTGCTTGTAGGCCTGGCCAACGAGTTTGCCGATGTCTGCGGTTCCGGTCATGGTCCTCGTATTCCTGTTGGCGTTGCCTTACGGCGCGGCGACGCGCCCCCGCGGGCGGAAGCGAACGGTAGTTTCCCTGTCGGCGGCCAATGAGCGTTGCGCCGCGCTGCCATCGAGCCCAGCGAGCTGCGCCAGGCTGATGTCGCGCAGCGAACGGCGGATCGAGAGATTCACGCGCTGCCAGGCATGGCCCACCTGGCAGGTGGTCTCGATGCAGCACTGACCCTGGCCGGCCGAGCAGTCGGTCACGGCGACCGGGCCTTCGAGCGCATCGAGAATCGCTGCCGCACTGATCGCTTCGGCCGGTCGTGCGAGCTGGTAGCCGCCGTGCAGGCCGCGGGTCGATTGCACGAAGCCGGCCCGTTGCAGCTGCTTCAGCAGCTTGCTGGCGGTGGCGGCACCGATCTGCGTCTGCTGCGCCAGCGTCGCCGCGGCGAAGCAGCGGCCCGGCTCACGGGCCAGGGCCGCGAGCAGCACGGTGGCGTAGTCGGTGAGCTTGCTGATGCGGATCATGGTGCTTGGGAGGGCTTAACAAGGACTATTTTAGTCCTGATTGTGTCGGATTGCTACGACAGTGTGGCCTGCGCGGTCGCAGCGGGCGGGTAGCCGGCATTTGCTATGATCCGCGGCCCCGACTGACGGGCGTCGATCGACCGCGAGCATCCTGGGCAGCCGCTGCGGTCTGCTCCGCGTCGCGGGAACGCAACCCTGTTTCCTGGGTCGAAGACCCGAACTGCGTACAAGACCGAAGACTTATGACCTCTCGAGCCCTCGATCATCGCAGTAGCCTTGCCCCGCTGGCCCCGGATGTCGTGGTCGACGTGCGCGGCGTGCACTACGGTTTCGGCCGTCGCGAGATCTTCTCGGGTCTCGACCTGCAGGTTCGGCGTGGCCGGATCACGGCCTTCATGGGGCCGAGCGGCACCGGCAAGACCACCTTGCTGCGCCTGATCACCGGCCAGGCGGCGCCGCATGAAGGTACGGTCCGCGTGTTCGGCGAAGACGTGCCGAAGCTGCCCCAGCGCGAGCTGTTCGCCCTGCGGCGGCGCATGGGCATGTTGTTCCAGAACGGCGCGCTGCTGACCGATCTGTCGGTGTTCGAGAACGTCGCCTTTCCGTTGCGCGAGCATGCGCGGCTGCCCGAATCGCTGCTGCGGCACATCGTGCTCAGCAAGCTGCATGCGGTCGGGCTGCGCGGTGCGGCCAACCTGATGCCCGGCGAATTGTCCGGCGGCATGGCGCGCCGTGTGGCGCTGGCACGCGCGATCGTCATGGATCCGGAGATCCTGATCTACGACGAGCCCTTCGTCGGCCTCGACCCGATTTCGATGGGCATGATCGTGCGCCTGATCCGGCAGATGAACGAGGTGCTGGGCATCACCAGCATCGTCGTCTCCCACGACGTCGAGGAGCTGGGGGCGATCGCCCACGACAGCTATCTGCTCTCGCAGGGCAAGGTGGTCGCCTCGGGCACGCCGGCGGAGCTGCGTGCCAGTCATCTCGAAGTGGTGCGGCAGTTCATGGAGGGCATCGCCGACGGGCCGGTGCCGTTTCACTATCCGGCGCCCGACTATTTCGGGCAGTTACTCGACGGTGGCTCGCCGTGAGCGGGGCCGGTGTGGCAGCGGCCGACGGCGCGGCGCTCGCTGCGATAAGACGCGTCGGGGCCATCGGCCTGTTCTTTGGCCGGATCCTGGCGCAGTGCCTGCCGGCGCTGACCCGGCCGCGAGTCGTGATCCACCAGATCTACAACGCCGGCGCGCGCTCGCTGATCATCATCATGCTCTGCGGTCTGTTCGTCGGCATGGTGCTCGGCCTGCAGGGACACGATCTGCTGGCCCGCTTCGGGTCCGAAGACGCACTCGGCGTCGCCGCGGCGCTCAGCCTGCTCAAGGAGCTCGGCCCGGTGGTCGGCGCGCTGCTGTTCGCGGGCCGTGCCGGTACCTCGCTGACCTCGGAAATCGGGCTGATGAAGGCCACCGACCAGCTGACCGCCATGGAGATCATGGCGGTGGATCCGCTGCGGCTGGTGGTCGCACCGCGCTTCCTCGGCGCGCTGATCGCATTGCCTTTGCTGGTCGCGATTTTCAACATCGTCGGTCTGTTCGGTGCGCAGCTGGTCGGCGTGCAGCTCATGGGCATCGATTCCGGCGCGTTCTGGTCGCAGACCCAGGCGGCCGTGGAGCTCGATGACGTCTACGAGGGCGTGATCAAGAGCGTGGTATTCGGCGCCGCCTGCGGCCTGATCGCCGTCTACGAGGGCTACCACGCCGCGCCCACGGCCGAAGGTGTCGGCCTCGCGACCACTCGCACCGTGGTGACTTCCTCGGTGTTGACGCTGTTGCTCGACTACGTGCTTACCGCCGCTTTCCTCTGACGGGAACCTGCCGCCATGCGACCCAATCGTGCGCTAGAAATCGGAACCGGACTGTTCGTGCTGCTGGGCTTCGCAGCGCTGTTCTTCCTCACCACCCAGTTGCCGGGCAGCGGCCTGAGCCTCGGCGGCGTGACCGGTTATCGGTTGACCGCGAAGTTCGACAACGTCGGCGATCTCAAGACCGGCTCGCCGGTGAGCATGGCGGGCGTGACCATCGGCCGGGTGGAATCCGTCGGCTTCGATCCGAACGAGTTCCGCGCCGTGGTGACGATGCGGATCGATACCCGCTTCGACCAGATTCCCGAGGACAGTGATGCCAGCATCCAGACCCAGGGGCTGCTGGGCGGGAAATATGTCGGCATCGGCCCGGGCGGCTCGGAAACCTATCTGAAGGATGGCGGTCAGATCGAGTTCACTCAGTCGGCGATCGTGCTCGAGTCGCTGGTCAACAAGTTCTTTGCGAACTTCGCCGGCCGGGCAGGCGAGAGCAAACAAGACGACTCGACGAGTGAGTCGTCCAAGGAGGGCAGCCCATGATCATCTCTCGCAAGACTTTGCTGGCTGGTACGGTCGGCTCGTTGCTCGCGGCGGCGTTGCTGCCGGCGGCACAGGCCCAGCAATCGCTGTCGGTCGCGCCGGCGGCGGCAAGCACCTCGTCCACCACGGTCGGGGCGGCCCAGGTCGATGCCAGCGGGCCGTCGCAGCTGATCGAGTCTGCAGCCAATGCCATGCTCAAGGAGCTCGATGCGCGGCGCGCGGAGTACCGCAAGGAGCCGGCCAAGGTCTATGCGCTGGTCGACCAGATCCTGCTGCCGCATTTCGACGTCGATTACGCCGCGCGGCTGGTGCTGGCCAAGCATTGGCGGACCGCGACCCCGACGCAGCGCAAGCGCTTCGTCGATGCGTTCTACAAGTCGATGCTGAGCAACTACGGCGATGCGCTGGTCGAGTTCACCGGCGACCGGATCAAGGTCCTGCCGACCAAAGTCGACCCGGCGGCGACCAGCGCGACGGTGCGTACCGAGGTCAAGCGCGACAACGGCCAGAAGATTCCGGTGAACTATTCGCTGCGCAAGGGTGAAGCCGGCTGGAAGGCCTGGGACGTCACGATCGAGGGCATCAGCTACGTCAAGAGCTTCCGCGAGGATTTCGGCGCCGAGATCGACCAGAAAGGCATCGACGCGGTGATCCGGCGGCTCGAAAGCCAGGGCGGAGCACCTGCGGCTGCGACGGCGGACAAGAAACAGCGCGCATGAGTGCTGTGGCCGACACCGGGGCAGCGGCGTTCTCGTTCGAACCCACGGGGCCGGCGCGTTTTGCGGTGGGCGGCGCCATGACCTTCGCCACCGCGAGACTGCTGCATGAGGCGGGCCTCAGGGCGCTGAGCGGCAGCACAGCCACCGAGCTGGAACTCGATTGTGCGGGGGTCACGGCGGCCGACAGCGCCGGTCTCGCGGTACTGGTCGATTGGCTGGCCTGGGCGCGGCGTGCCGGCCGCAGCCTGCGACTGCACGATATCCCGACGAAGCTGCTGGATCTCGCCCGGATCAGCGAGCTCGACGCGCTGCTGGCGCCGGCCTGAGAGGTTCCTTCCGCCGCCGCCGCACCTATTGCGGTGGGATCGGTGTATCGCCGGCAATGCCCTCGACGGGCTCCGGCTGCCGGGGCGGAGTCTCCGGAGCAGAATCCTCGGCTGGCGGGTCTTCTTCCTCCAGCGGATCTTCGAACGGCAGCTCGTCCGTGACGGCGCCATCGGTCACCAGGTACTGGCGCCGCTGCAGGTAGGCGCTGCGCACGAACGCATACGGATCGCCGGCGCGGTCGATGATCGCATCGGTCTCGCTGAGGCCGGCGCGCCGATCGAGCTGGCCGGCGGCCCAGAGAGCGTAGCGCGTGCTGTCGTCCTCGAGATAGTGGCGCGGTTCGGCGAAATCGTCGGCCAGCGAACCGATGCCGTCGCGCAGCGTATAGGGGCCGAGGAGGGGCACCATCAGATATGGGCCCGGCGCCACGCCCCAGCGGCCGAGGGTCTGGCCGAAATCCTCGTTGTTGCGGTCGAATCCGGCGGCCGTCGCCGGATCGAGCAGACCGCCGATGCCCAGCGTGGTGTTGAGCAGGAAGCGCCCCAGGTCGTTGGCGGCCGGTCCGAACTTGGCCTGCAGCAGGTTGTTGACCATGACGACCGGATACTCGGCGTTGGAAAAGAAGTTCGAGATGCCGGTCCGGACGAACTTCGGCGTCACCTTCTTGTAGCCGCGGACCACCGGTCGCAACACGGCTTTGTCGAGCGTCTGGTTGAACGCGAAGGTGCCGCGATTCACCCGTTCTAGCGGATCGCGCGGATCGGGGGTGTGATTGGCCGGCAGCGTGGCACAGGCAGTGAGCAGGGCGAGCAGGGGCAGCGCGAACAGCGCGCGGGGTAGGCGAGGCATAATTTTCACATCATACCAGCGTCGCCGGCCGCTTCGCGGCTGCGCCAGCGCCCGCGGGCGTTTTCGGCCAGCACGTCGCGGATTTCCTTGAGCCTTGCCGAAAACCGCGCGCGCTGTACCGGCGTGAGGTCCGGTGCGGCGAGCGCCAGCTCGAGCTGTTTGCCGGCCAGCGGCAGATCACCGCTGGCGATGTGGTATTCGCTCATGTAGTAGTACGCATCGCCGGTGTCGCCGGCACTGCTGGCGGCGAGTGCCGTGAGGCGGATCTGTTCGGGGGTCGGCGCCACGTTGTTGAAGACGTCCAGTAGCACGGCATGCGCTTGCTTGGCCTGGCCGGTCTGCATCAAGGCTTCGGCGTAGCGCACGCTCAGCGGCACGTTGCGGGGCGCGATCGTCAGCGCCTTGCGAAAGGTTTCGAGCGCCTGCTCCTGGCGGCCGGCGGCCATCAAGGCCTGTCCCAGTGCCGCTTCGAGCATCGGGCTGCCCTGGTCGCGTGCGGCGCTCAGTTCGATCAGTGTGCCGGCAGCGGCATCGCGCTCGCCGGCCCGCAGCCGCGCGAGGGCTTCGCCGTATTGCTGGCCGGGGGTCAGTGGACGCCCTTCGCGCAGTGTGGCGTAGTAGTGACGCAAGTCGGTTTCCGGCGATGCACCGAGCACTCGCACCCGTTCGCGGACGTATTGATAGGCGGGGGACTCCGGCTGGACGTGGCGGACGATTTTGCCGGCGCGATCGCGCGACTCGGCGATGCGGTTGCTGGTCACGGGATGGGTCTGCAGGAATTCCGGCACCACCGAGCCGGCCAGGCCGGAACGCCGGCCGAGTGTTTCGAAAAAGTCCGGCATCGCGAACGGATCGAAACCCGCCGCTGCCAGAAAGCCGATGCCGATCCGGTCCGCTTCGTATTCGTTGGCGCGGGTGAAGTTGATGCGTTGCTGCAAGGCGGTGCCCTGGGCGATCGCGATGCCGGCCTGGGCGGCGTCGGCCGAGCCTGTGGTGGCGCCGATCAGGATCGCGGCGAGGATCGCCGCGGCCGAGGCGAGGCTCTGGCGCCCTTGTGCGCGGACCGAACGGGCGATGTGGCGCTGGGTGACGTGCGCGATCTCGTGGGCGAGCACGCTGGCGAGCTGGGCTTCGTTGGCGGTGGCGGTCAGCAGGCCGGCGTTCACGCCGACGAAACCGCCCGGCAGGGCGAAGGCATTGATGGACGGGTCGCGGACGACGAAGAACTGGAAGGGCTGGCCCACGTCCTGCGCCTGCGCGACGATCCGCGACCCCAGGGTCTGGACGTAGTCGTTGACCTCCGGGTCGTCGAGGATCTGGCCCTGCTCGCGCAGGCCGCGGACGATCATCCGGCCGATCTGGTATTCGTCGCTGCGGGTGATGGTGGCGTCGGCCGGGGAGCCGATGTCCGGCAGGTCGTTGCCGGCGGACTGCGCCCCCGCGACGGTGCCGAACGTCAGCGAGGCAGCCACCAGTAGCGTGAGGAGAATCCGCAACATCATCGTTCAGACCCGCCTGCTGCCGTGGAGTTCAGAGGGTCTCGGAGGCGTAGTCGGCCAGCCGGGAGCGCTCGCCCCGTACCAGGGTGATATGTCCCGCATGCGGCCAGCCGCGGAAGCGGTTGACGACATAGGTCAGACCGGAGGTCGTCTCGGTCAGATAGGGCGTATCGATCTGCGCGATGTTGCCGAGGCAGACCAGCTTGGTGCCGGGTCCGGCGCGCGTCACCAGCGCCTTCATCTGCTTCGGCGTCAGGTTCTGCGCCTCGTCGAGGATCACGAAGCGGTTGAGGAAGGTGCGGCCGCGCATGAAGTTCAGCGAGCGGATCTTGATCCGGTTGCGCAGCAGGTCGTTGGTCGCCTGCCGGCCCCAGCTGCCGCCCTCGGAGCTTTGCGTCAGCACCTCGAGGTTGTCCATCAGGGCGCCCATCCAGGGCTCCATCTTTTCCTCTTCGGTGCCGGGCAGGAAGCCGATGTCTTCGCCGAGCGGTATGGTCACCCGGGTCATGATGATCTCGGCGAAGTGGTTGCCTTCGAGCGTCTGCATCAGGCCGGCGGCGAGCGTCAGCAGCGTCTTGCCCGTGCCGGCGGGTCCGAGCACCGAGACGAAATCGATCTCCGGATCGGTCAGCAGATTCAGCGCGAAGTTCTGCTCGCGGTTGCGTGCACGGATGCCCCACACGCCGTTGCGCTCGCTGCGGAAATCGCGCAGCAGCTCGAGCGTCGCGGTAGTGTCCTCGACCCGCCGCACGATCGCCTCGATGCCGTCTTCGCGCTGTTCGTAGACGAACTGGTTGACCTGCCAGTCCTTGACCGCGGGACCCGACAACTCGTACCAGGTGCGGCTGCCTTCGCGCCAGGAGCGCATGTCGCGGCCGTGCTTTTCCCAGAAGTCGGCGGCCAGCGCCGCCTGGCCCGAGTACAGGACGTCCGCGTCCTCGATGCTGCGATCGCTGTAGTAGTCCTCGGCATGTACGCCGACGATCGCCGCCTTGATCCGCAAGTTGATGTCTTTCGAGACCAGCACCACCTGTGCGTCGTGGTGCAGGGCCTGCAGTGCCAGCGTCTGGGCGAGGATGGCGTTGTCGTTACCGTGTCCCGGCAGATGATCCGGCAGGGCGGAACTCAACTGGCGGGTCTGGAAAAACAGCCGACCAGGGGTCGTCGCCTTGGCCCGCTTGCCGGCAGCATGCGTGGGCAGCGGCAGCCCGCGGTCGATTTCCTCCTTGGACGCCGACTGCATCAGCTCGTCGAGGAAGCGGCTGACCTGGCGGACGTTGCGCGAGGACTCCGACAGGCCTTTCTTGTTGGCGTCCAGCTCTTCGAGCACGACCATCGGCAGGTAGATGTCGTGCTCTTCGAAACGGAAGATGGCGGCCGGGTCGTGCATCAGCACGTTGGTGTCGAGCACGAAGAGGCGGCGGGACTGCGAGGATTTGCGCTTCTTCAAGGCGGGACCTTCATGGCTGCCGTGGGCTTGCCTCGCGCCGCAGGGGTCTCGATCGGCGCGGGTTGCGGGAGCGCCGGGCCGGTCAGAGCTCGCGCGCGGCCGCGAGCACGTCGGCCACGTGGCCGTCGACCTTGACCTTGCGCCATTCGCGGGCGAGCTTGCCTCCGACATCGATCAGGAAGGTGCTGCGCTCGATGCCCAGCACCTTGCGGCCGTACATGTTCTTTTCCTTGATGACGTCGAACAGGCGGCAGAGCTTTTCGTCCGGGTCGGACAGCAGCTCGAAGTTCAGCGCTTCCTTGTCGCGGAACTTCGCGTGCGAGGCGCAGCTGTCGCGCGAGACTCCGACCACGAGGGTTTTCGCCTTGCGGAAGTCGGCCGCGGCATCGCGGAAACCGCGTGCCTCGAGGGTGCAGCCCGAGGTCATGTCCCTGGGATAGAAATACAGCACCAGCTTGCGTCCGGCCGCGTCGGCGAGCTTCCACGGCTTGTCGTCGGTGGTCCGGGCGGTGAAGGCCGGCACTTTGGCGCCTACGGAGATTTTGCTCATCGTCAGGACTTCACCGGCTCGAGGATCGCGTCGAGGTTCAGCGAATCGCAGAACTCCATGAACTCCTCCCGCAGGTGGGCGAGGTGGAGGCGGCTTGGCACATTGACGACCATCTGCACCGAGAACATCTGCGCGCCGGTATGCGCCGCCGGATAGGAGCGGGTCGCCACCTCGCCGATGTCGATGCCGCGGCTCGAGCAGAACCCGGCCAGCGCCGAGACGATGCCGGTCTGGTCGAGGCAGACCGCGTCGATAGAGTAGGGCAGCATGTCGGTGCGGGCCGAGCGGGGCTCGGTACGCCGCAGGTTGATCGTCAGGCCGGAGCCGTCGGCGAGCTTCTTGAGCTCGGTCTCGAGCTTGGCGAGCGAGTGCCAGTTGCCGGCGACCAGCAGCACCATCGCGAACTCGGAGCCCAGGCTCGCCATCCGGCTTTCACTGATGTTGCCGCCGCACTCACTGATCACTCGGGTCAGGTCGTGGACGATCCCGGTTCGGTCGGTACCGATCGCGGATACGGCGATGTGTTGTTTCATTCCGTCGCAGAGGCCTGTAAATAGGAGGCAGTTTAGCGATTGGCCGCTGCGAAGGCGACGCCGTCGCCCCGACCGGGGGTGGCGGTTGCGCGCGCGCCGTGGCGGCCCGTAAGATCCGCGGTCCGTTTCGTCAGGGGTTCGCATGTTTTCCGGCAGCTACGTCGCGATCGTCACACCCATGCTGGCGGGCGGGGCGATCGATTTCGCTGCCTGGGAGCGCCTGCTCGAGTTCCATGCCGGCAACGGCACCCGCGGCATCGTCGTCGGCGGCACCACCGGCGAATCCCCGACCCTGACCGATGGCGAACTGCATGAACTCGTGGTACGGGCCCGGGAGCAGTTGCGCGGTCGCCTACAGCTGCTGGCCGGCGTCGGCAGCAACAGCACCGCGGCGACGGTCGAGCGCGCGGCCCGCTTCGGCGCGCTCGGCGTCGACGCCCTGCTGGTCGTCACCCCGGCCTACAACAAACCCACCCAGCAAGGCCTCTACCTGCATTTCCAGGCGGTGGCGGCCGCCAGCCCGGTGCCGCTGATGCTCTACAACGTGCCCGGCCGTACCGCCGTGGACATGCTGCCGCCGACCGTCGCGCGGCTGGCGCAGCTGCCGAACATTGCCGCCATCAAGGAAGCGGTCGCGGACATCGGCCGGATTCGCGAGCTGATCGCCGCCTGCGGATCGGAGTTCGACGTGCTATCGGGCGACGATTCCGTGGCCCGCGAAGCGGTGCTGGCCGGCGGGCGCGGCGTGGTGTCGGTGACGGCGAACGTTGCGCCGCGGCAGATGTCCGAGCTCATGGCCGCGGCGCTGGCGGGGAAGGGCGCCGAGGCCGGTGCACTCGATGCCCGCCTGGCGATGCTGCACGAGCGGCTCTTCCTCGAAGCCAACCCGATCCCGGTGAAATGGGTCATGCAGCAAATGGGCCTGATTGGCCCCGAACTGCGACTGCCGCTGACGCCGCTGTCGGAACGCTTCCACGACCGTCTGCGCGAGGCGATGCACGTGGCCGGCCTGTGATCGCCGCAAGCTTTGCAAAGGTGCCCCGGATGTCCAAGTTCCGATCGATCGTCCTGCTGTCCCTGACCGCGTTGCTGCTCAGTGGCTGTGGCAGCCTGTTCAAGACCAGCTGCGCCAGGCCCGAGGACTACGCCGGGGCGGTGGACAACAAGCCGCTGCAGATCCCCGTCGGGCTGCAGGGCCCCGACACTCGCAGCGCGCTGCCAGTGCCGGCACTGAACGAGCCCGAGCGGCCGCGAGCGGCCGAAGAGGGTTGTCTCGACGCGCCGCCGCGCTATGCCATTCCGGCGCCACCCCCGCCTCGGCCGGAGGCCTGATATCATTCGGTTCAGGCGGATGGCTTTACCTGAGATTTACTGCATAACTAGTTGATTTTATTCGGAGAGGTGGCCGAGTGGTCGAAGGCGCTTGATTGGAAGTCAAGTAACATCGCAAGGTGTTCGTGGGTTCGAATCCCACCCTCTCCGCCAACTATTCTGTTTCCAGTCAGCGCAGGCGGTCTTGGAAACGCTGTAAATGCCCTGAACTGATCGGCACCCGCTGGTCGGAATTCGATCTATCGAACGACGTCAGGGGGCATGTCGCAAGCCGCTACCTCCGCGACAGCCGTGCCACTGCCAGCAGCCCCAGGGCAATGACCGCGTACCCGACCACCAGCCCCAGCGCGTTCAGCAGCGTGTGGCCGAGGCCCAGCGCGGCGACGTCGAGAAAGGGATACGGATACAGGCCGGTCAGCTGGCCGCGCGCCAGTGCGTAGAGAAAATACCCGAGTGGATAGAGCGCCCAGGCGGGGATGTGCCGCAAGGTCAGCTGCCGCTTGGGCGCGGCAATGATCCAGTGGAGGACGAACAGCGCCGGCGTCACGTAGTGCAACAGTACGTCGGCGAGCCATTGCAGACCCTGCGGATTCCACAGCTCCCGCAGCAGCAGGTGGTAGCCGAACGCCACCAACAAGATGGCGGCCGCGGCGGCAGCCTGCACGCCCGGGCTGGCGAGGAAGCGGCCCGCCACGAAATCCGGGAACAGACGCGGCAGCGTGAGCACCAGCGCCACCAACAGATTAGTCAGCACCGTGAAATAGGCGAGGTACGCCCACACGCCGTCGGCGAGTGTCTTGCCATTGGCCGAGGCGATGCCGAGCGACAGGTACAGCTGCAGCAACAGCCCGCTCCAGGCCGCGATGACCGCCAGTATCGCGACCAGTTCGCGGAACCTCGCGCCGCCCGGGCTCACAACATCGCGCTGCCACTGTCGCTGACCGGCGCCGGCAGCAGTGCCTGGTGTTTCCGGTCCCGTGCCAGCTCGAAGAACACGCCGTCCCAGGGCGCCAGTGCGCGGTCGGCATCGACGCCGATCAGGCGGGCGCCCAGGGCGCTCCAGGCGTTGTCCCCGCAGCGGACTTCGAGCACCGTCAGCTGCTGCCGGTCGGCCAGCGCGGCCAGTGCGCGCGGCGCCAGGCGGTACTCGGTTGCGAGGAAGGCGTCCCGCGTCACTTCACGTTCCGAGTAGCGCGGTGTAGCGCAGCGCTCCGTCCCGGAGACGGCCTCCTCCCCCAGGAGCCGCAGGCTGCGGCCGTGGTATGCGCGGGCCTGCGCGCCGTCCAGCGCGCTCACGCCGCCGAACACGTGCCCGACCACCGTCCAGATCCCGGCCAGCGCCGGCCCTGCGGTACCGCTGCCCGCCTGCGTCGGCAGTCTGGTGACCTTGAGCAGCTCGATCAGCGGCCCGGTCATGCCGATGGACATCAGGTCGTCCCGCCTGCGCGCCGCCACTTCCACTGCGAGACCTTCCACCTGATGTTCCGCGGCGAGGTTGGTGGGGCTGTAGGTCGTACCCGAGGGGTCGCGGATCACGTATTGCCCGCCCTCGATGTCCAGGTGATGCACCGTGCCCGTCAAGTGCAACACTTCCCCGGCTGGCGCAAACGTGATGTCCACCGGATCGCCGGGGCTGTGCATGCGGATGCGCAGGACATCGGGCGTGAGCTCGAGGATGTCGGTCGCATAGTCCAGGCCTTCCTCGGTGATGGTCAGCTTCCCGTCGACCTGGCGCCATCTGCCGAAGGCCGGCGTGCCGTGCGCGGCGGTCATCACCAGCGTGCCGTCCGGGAGGAACACGCGCACGTCCCCCTGCGACACCTGCACCGATTCGCTCGCCACCCAGATGCGATCGACGAAGGTGGCAGGTGCCGCCGGATCCTGCGTGACGGGCGGTGCGGAGGGAGAGGGCGCGTTGCCTGTCGAGCAACCGGCCAGGGCGGCGAGCACCGTGCACGCGGCAATGAAGGTGTAGCGTGGCATGCGGTGCTGGTCCCGAGTGTCCCTGCGATGGCGCGATGATACTCCGGCGACAGGCAGACATGACTGCAGTCCTTCGGCCTGCGCCGCGAGGCGCATCGCACGGAAATCGGCCCGCCGTCACGGCGCGCGCAATCGGCGCACTCGATCCTGTCCAGGATGGTCGGCAGCGCCCGCCCGGCGCCACCGCCTCTCCGGGCAGGCCCAATCAGCGCCAGTTCGCGTGCCCGCTCCAGTACTCGACGCTGCGGTCGTACGCCGCGCGGTCCAGCGGCACACCCGATCCGCCTTCCGACACGCCCAGCGCATTGCGCATCATCGTGATCGGTGCCATCGGAATCTCCAGCGGTTCGCTGCTGTACATGCAGCCGACGATGCCCCAGTCCGCATCGATCGGCGAGCCCTCGCGTGCGAGCTGGTCGCGGCTATAGAGAATCGGGATCAGATAGTCTGCAACTGGAGGTTCGATGTCCTCGAACCAGCGCACCAGCACGGGCAACTCACCGCGGGTGCGGGCCTCGTAGCCGGAGCGCAGCAGATGCCGGTTGGTATCCGTGACGGGAATGGTGAGGCAGCGGGTGGGTGTCCAGTTGCGGTGCACATGCAGCACGCAGAACGGCGCATAACCCTGCAGCACACTGAGCGGCGGATGCTCGTTCAGGTGCTGCTCGAATTCGGAGGCCGTGATGCCCTGGATGGTATTGCGGCGCGGCTCGCGCGGAAACAGTCGCGGGCGGGCGAAGTCCGTCAATATGATTCGCAATGATCCTACCTCCTGAAGCGCTTTTCCTGGACATACAGGAACCGGGTCGCCTGCTAGGATAGGCCATGGAGCCATGGTTGCTGTGGGCTGTCGCAGCATGAGGATCGCGAGTCGCACCGTTGTGCCGGCTATGTTGTCGCTCGGCAGCGCGGCGTGCGGCGCAGCCGAACGCGGCTTTGCGCTACCCGAATATGGCATTTCTTCTCGCGGCCCGGCGAGTGCGCAGATCCTTGAGCCGGGGCGCGCGCCGGGTGCGTAACATCACCACGCCCGGTGGCGGCATGAGCATGATCCAGGGGCCCCACTGCGTTCAATGACCGCCAGCACGCCATTGCTCGTCACGTTCGCCGCCTACCTGCTGCTGATGATCGGCATCGGCTTGGCGGCCTACCGTAGTACCCGCACCTTTGACGACTACGTCCTCGGTGGTCGCAGCCTGGGCAGCTACGTGACGGCACTGGCCGCCGGAGCGTCGGACATGAGCGGCTGGCTGATGATGGGCCTGCCGGGTGCGCTGTACCTGAGCGGCCTGTCGGAAACCTGGATCGCCGTCGGACTGACCATCGGCGCGTGGTGCAACTGGCGCTATGTGGCCGGGCCGCTGCGCGTCTACACCGAGCGTGCGAACAACGCGTTGACCTTGCCAGACTACTTCACCCACCGCTTCGCCGATGGACTCAAGCTGCTGCGGATTTCCTCGGCGCTGGTGATCCTGGTGTTCTTCGCGATCTATTGCGCCTCGGGCATCGTGGCCGGCGCGCGGCTGTTCGAGAGCGTGTTCGGGCTACCCTATGCGCAGGCGATGTGGTGGGGCGCCGCAGCGACCATTCTGTATACCTTCGTCGGTGGATTTCTCGCGGTGAGCTGGACTGATACGGTGCAGGCTACGCTGATGATCCTGGCCTTGCTGCTGGTGCCGATGATGGTGCTGATCGGTGTTGGCGGCGTGGGGCAGGGGGTGGCGCTGATCGAGCAGGTCGATCCGGCACGGCTGGAATGGCTGGGTGCGGGTGGCATGGTGGCGATGGTTTCGGCGCTGGCCTGGGGGCTGGGATATTTCGGTCAGCCACATATCCTGGCGCGCTTCATGGCAGCCGGCAGTCTCGCCACCATCCCGCGTGCGCGCCGCATCGGCATGACTTGGATGATCCTGTGTCTGTTTGGCGCACTCGCCACGGGCTTTTTCGGCATTGCCTGGTTCGCGGCCCACCCGGCGCTCGCCGGGCCGGTGCAGGCCAACCCCGAGCGGGTGTTCATCGTGCTGGCCGGACTGCTGTTCGATCCCTGGATCGCCGGCGTGCTGCTGTCGGCGATCCTGGCCGCGATCATGAGCACCCTGTCGGCACAGTTGCTGGTGTGCTCGAGCGCCCTGACCGAGGATTTCTATCGCGGCTTGTTGCGACCCGAAGCCAGCCACCGCGAGCTGGTCTGGTTCGGCCGGTCGATGGTGTTATCGGTCGCGTTGCTGGCGATTTTCATCGCGCGCGATCCGGAGAGCCGCGTGCTCGGACTGGTCGCCTACGCCTGGGCGGGATTCGGCGCCGCGTTCGGTCCGTTGGTGCTGTTGTCGCTGTTCTGGCGGCGGATGAATCTGGCCGGTGCGCTGGCCGGCATGTTCGCCGGTGCGGTGACCGTGCTGTTGTGGAAGCGCGCCGACAGCGCCCTGTACGAAATGGTGCCGGGTGTGATCGTTGCCACGCTCGCCATCGTCGTGGTCAGTCTGCTGACGCGCGCGCCGCCGGCTGCCGTGCGGACCACCCACGACGAGGTGCAGGCGATCCTGCGCGAGGCCGGGTATTGATGCGGCCGCTGGCTTTCGATGTGGTGTCGGTGCAGTCGCAGGTCGTCTATGGCCGGGTCGGCAACAGCGTGGCGGTTCCGGTGCTGGAGGCGATGGGGCTGTCCGTGGCAGCGGTTCCCACGGTGATCCTCAGCAATACGCCCCATTATCCGACGGTGCATGGCGGTGCCTTGCCCGATGCATGGTTCGAAGGCTACCTGCACGACTTGCAGGCGCGTGGCGCACTGGCTGAGGTCAGGGCCATTCTCACCGGCTATCTCGGCACGCCGGAGCAGGCTCGTTCGTTGGGCAGATGGATAGGCGAAGCGGTGCAGCAGCAGCCGGGGTTGCAGGTCGTCGTCGATCCGGTACTGGGGGATCACGACCACGGCGAGTACGTCAGTCCGGGCCTGGCCGACGCCTATCGCCAGCATCTGTTGTCGTGGGCCGATGGGCTGACGCCCAATGGCTTCGAGTTGCAGCGGCTGACCGGTCGGGTGCTGTCGGACATGCAGGGCACGATCGCCGCCGCAAGGACCTTGCTGACCGGCCGGACACAGTGGGTGGCCGTGACCAGCGCCGCGCCCGGTAGCTGGCCGCGCGGCCAGATGCAGGTGCTGGTCGTGACCCATTCCCGGCACGAGATCCTGAGCCACCCGCAGATCGACATCTCGCCCAAAGGCACCGGCGATCTGTTCACGGCGACGCTCACGGGTCAGTTGCTGGCCGGTGCCTCCGTATTCGAAGCTGCGGCCCTGGCCTGCGATCGGGTCGTGTCGCTGCTGCAGCGGACGCGTCATGCGCAATCTGCCGAACTGCTGCTTCCCGCGGCAGTCTCGACCTGAATAAACACCTGCTCTGGAGCGGGTGCGCAGCCGAAAACGAGCCTCACAGGCGAGGGTTTCCGTGGGCCAGATACTCCGGGCGCGGGACGCTGACCGCCGTTGAGCGCGGTTCGTCGACGCCTCGGTGCTGGTTGCGGCGCCGGTCGCGTCAGCGCCGCTTGATCCAGAAGCCGGCGTTGCGGATCCCGAGCGCCTCGGGATCGAACACCGGCTCCAGCCCCTGCTTTCTTTGCTGTTCGTAGTCGCGCAATGCCAGCAGTGCCGGCTTCTGCAGGATCAGGATGGCGATGATGTTCAGCCAGGCCATCAGGCCCACGCCGATGTCGCCCAGCGTCCAGGCCATTGCGGCATTGTGGTAGGCGCCGAACACCACCATGCCGACGATGCCCAGCCGCAGCATCAGGATCGCCAGCCGGTGCGGTTTGCGCACGCCGGCGACATAGGTCAGGTTGGTTTCGGCCATGTAGTAGTAGGCCATGATGGTGGTGAAGGCGAAGAAGAACAGCGCCAGCGCCACGAATCCCGCCCCCCAGCCCGGCAGCACCGACTCCACCGCAGCCTGGGTGAACTGCGCGCCCTCCGAAGGCTGCAGGCCCGGCACGCCGCTGAACACGGCCACCAGGGTCTCGGTACCGCCTTGCTTGATCACCTTGAAGGTGTTGTACATGCCGGTGGAGAGCAGGAGGAAGGCCGTGGAGGTGCACACCAGCATGGTGTCGAAGTAGATCGCGAAGGCCTGCACATAACCCTGCTTGGCCGGGTGGGAAACCTCCGCGGCAGCGGCCGCATGCGGGCTGGTACCCTGGCCGGCCTCGTTGGCGTAGACGCCGCGTTTCACGCCCCAGGCGATCGCCTGGCCGATGATGGCACCGAAGGCGGCGTGCGCGCCGAATGCGCTGGAGAAGATGTCGGCAAACATCTGCGGTACCCGCTCGGCGTTGGCGATCATCACCGCGACGGCCATCAGGATGAAGGCCAGCGCCATGAACGGCACCACGAACTCCGCGAAGGTGGCGATGCGCTTGATGCCGCCGAAGATGATCGTCGCCAGCAATGTCGCCACGGCCAGCCCAATCCACAGCTTCAGCGCGCCGGCACCGCCGAGCGCTTCGCAGCCGCCATTGCTGCACAACACATTGCTGGCGCTGTCGGCAATCGCGTTGGCCTGCACGCCAGGCAGCAGCAGGCCGGTGGAGACAATGGTGGCCACGGCGAACGTCAGGGCGTACCACTTCAGCCCCATGGCTTTCTCGATGTAGTAGGCCGGGCCGCCGCGGTAGCGGCCGTCGGCGTCCTTTTCCTTGTAGATCTGCGCCAGCGAGCATTCGATGTAGGAGGTCGAGGCGCCGAGGAAGCCCATCACCCACATCCAGAACACCGCACCGGGACCGCCGTAAGCGACGGCCGTGGCCACGCCGGCGATGTTGCCGATGCCCATGCGCCCGGCCAGCGAGATGGTCAACGCCTGGAACGAGGACACGCCGGCGTCGGACTTCTGTCCGCCGATCGTGAGTCGGCACATCTCGGCGAAGCCGCGGATCTGCATGAAACGGGTGCGAAGGCTGAACCACAGACCGGCGCCGAGGCACAGCACGATCAGCGCGTTGCTCCAGATGATGTCGTTCAGCCAGTTGAGGAAGGCTTCCAAGGGGGCGGGTCTCCGGTCGTTGTGATGGCGGGCCGGGATCGGCGCGGCCGGCCTCCGGCGCAGATCGTGCCAGACATGCCGCCGGGCAGGGATTCAGTTCCCGGCTACCCGCCGATCGTCCCGATCGAAGAGATGCAGCCGATCTGCGGGGAAATGCAGTTTGATCCAGGTCTGGGTCGCGTCGGTATCGATGCTGCGGCTGCGCACCGCCAGTTCATGTGTATTGCCCAAGCGGACATGCGCGATGCGCGTTTCGCCCAGCTCCTCGACATGGAAGATCGACACTGCGATGCCGCCGCCGCCGATCTGGATATCCTCCGGGCGCACACCGATGGTCTTCACCTGGGCCGTATCGCAATCGGGCAGCGCTATCTCGTCGCCGGATTCCAGGACGGCTACGCGGCCCTCGATGCGCCGCGGAACAAGGAAGTTCATGGCCGGCGTGCCGAGAAAGCCCCCCACGTAGCGGGTCGCCGGACGGCGGTAGAGCTCCTCCGGCCGGCCGATTTGTTCGACCCGACCGTCCTTCAGCACGACCATGCGGTCCGCCAGCGACATGGCTTCGATCTGGTCGTGTGTGACATAGATCATCGTCGCTCCCAGGGAGCGGTGCAGCTCGGCGATTTCCACCCGGGTGTGGGCCCGGAGTGCGGCATCGAGATTGGAAAGTGGCTCGTCGAACAGGAAGACCGAGGGCTCGCGGACGATGGCCCGGGCGATCGCCACGCGCTGACGCTGGCCGCCCGACAGTTGCGCGGGCTTGCGGTCGAGCAATTCCTCGATTTGCAGCATGCGCGCCGCGCGTGCCACCCGCGTGGCGATGGTATCGTGCGACGAGCGGGCAAGTTTCAGCCCGAAGGAGATGTTCCCGCGCACGTCCATATGCGGATACAGCGCATACGACTGGAACACCATCGAGATTCCGCGTTCGGCGGGCGGGCAGTCGGTGACGTCGCGATCGCCGATCAGGATGCGTCCGCTGCTGACCGTCTCCAGCCCAGCGATCATCCGCAGCAGGGTCGACTTGCCAGAACCGGAGGCGCCGACGAAGACGATGAATTCGCCGCTATCGATCCGCAGGTCGAGCTGGCGGATGACTTCGGTGGTACCGAAGTGTTTGGCGACGTTATCCAGATGTACGGAGGCCATGAGCTATCCCTTGACTGCGCCGGCGGTCAGGCCTGCCACCAGACGACGCTGGAAGACGAGGACCAGTCCGATCAGCGGCACCGTCACGATGGCCGATGCCGCCATGATGTTGCCCCAGGGCAGTTCGTACTGGCTCGCGCCCGTGATCAGCGCGATGGCGACCGGAACGGTGCGTTGGGTGTTGCTGAGCGTGAAGCTCAGCGCGAACAGGAACTCGTTCCAGGCCGCGATGAAGGCGAGCAGGCCGGTGGCAACCATCGCCGGGCCCATCAGCGGCAGGAAGATCCGGGTGACCAGGACCCACGGCGTGGCGCCATCCATGATCGCGGCTTCCTCGATTTCCACGGGCAGTTCCCGCATGAAGGCCGTTAGTACCCAGACCGTGAACGGCAGCGTAAGGATCATGTTGCTGAACACCAGTGCGAGCAGGCTGTCGTACAGCCCGAACAGGCGGACGATTTCGAACAGGCCCGCGAGGACGGCAACCTGCGGAAACATCGAGACGCCGAGGATCGTGTACAGCAGCAGGCGGCGGCCGGCGAATCTGACGCGGCCCAGGGCGTAGGCCGCCAGGACGCCGAGTCCCAGCGACAGCACGACGACGAGGCTTGCGACCAGCACCGAATTCAGGATGTTGCGGCCGAAGGGTTGCCCCGTCATCACGGCTTGGTAGTTGGCGAGGGTGGGCGATGCCGGCCAGTAGCGGGCGTTGAAAATGTCCGAGCCGGGCGTGAACGAGCTCACCAGCGCGTAATAGAACGGAAACAGCAGGAACAGGGCCAGCAGCAGCCACAGGATCAGCAGCCCGGCCCGGGTGGTCATCCGCCGCCAGCGCATCTTCACGGGTTTCGCCCCAGCGGCTTGAGCGCCGCCACGTAAAGCGCGGTGACCAGGACGATCATGAAAAACAGCGTCGTCGAGACCGTCGAGCCATAGCCGACGTCCTGGAAATCGACCAGTTGCTGGCGCGCGTGGACGGATAGCGTCATCGTCGCGTCGTTCGTGCCGGTCATCACGTAGGCCAGGTCGAACATGCGCATCGCATCGAGCAGGCGGAAGATCACTGCGACCGTCAGTACGGGCCGGATCAGCGGCAGGGTCACGCGAAAGAACAGCTTGGCCGGTGCGATGCCGTCCACTTGTGCGGCTTCGTAGCAGTCCCGTGGAAGCGTCTGCAGTGCAGCCAGCACCAGCATGGCGACGAACGGGGTGGCTTTCCATACGTCGACCGCGATCATCGACGCCATGGCCAGTCCGGCGCTGCCGAGCCATGCCAGCGGCGCCTCGACGATGCCGCCGCGGAGCAGCATGTCGTTGACGATGCCGAACTGGTCGTTGAGCATCCAGGCCCACATCTTGGCCGACACCACCGTCGGAATCGCCCACGGAACGAGCATGGCCGCGCGCATCAGTCCGCGGCCAGGCAGGCGGGCATTGACGAGCAGTGCGATGGCGACGCCGAGCACCGTTTCGATCGCCACGGAAACGAACGCGAAAAAGAGCGTGTTGCGCAGTGCCAGCAACCATTGCGGGTCGGTGAGCAGGCCATACCATCGACCGTTGCTGTAACCGAGGTAGTTGCCGAGGCCGACGAAGTCGTAGTCGGCCATGTCGATCAGCGTGGCATTGGTCGTGCTGTAGAACAACGTGCGCGCCAAGGGCCAGGCGGCCACCAGGGACAGCACGATCAGCATTGGTGCGAGGAATATCCAGGCGCTTTGCCGGCGGTTGCGGGCCGTCATGGTCGTTCCATGCGTTTACCACCGAGCCCGATGACGGATGCGATCCAGCGATTGCTGCAGCTGCTCCAGCCCCTCCGGCGCATCGGTGCTGCCCGACAGCACGGCATGCACGGTTCGCCAGATCGCGGCAGAGACCTGGTTGTAGTGCGCACCGGTCTGGCGTGCGGGCCGCGGTATGGCCTCCACGAAGGAGGGCAGCAGGGCCTCGAAGAACGGATTGGCTGCGAGAATCTCGGGGTCGTGGTACAGCGCCATGATGGTCGGGTTGTAGGCGCCGCGGATGGCGCGCATTTTCTGTATGCGTGCACTGGTCAGATGGCGCACCAGGTCGGTGGCGGCCTGTGGATGCCGGGAATAACGCGACACCGCGAGCTGCCAACCGCCCAGTGTGCCGGCATGACGGCCATCGGGACCGCCTTTGGGCAGGGCGATGACGCCGACCCGGCCGCGCACCGGGCTGTCCTCGCCCTGCGCCAGCGCCCAGGCATAGGGCCAGTTGCGCATGAAGACGGCGTTGCCGGTCTGGAAGACGCCGCGTGCGGACTCTTCGTCGTAGTTGAGGACACCCCGTGGCGCGATAGTGCCGATCCAGCTGGCGGCCCGGCGCAGGGCGGTCGCGGCCAGTGGATTGTTCACGGTGATGTCGCCGTCTGCATCGACGAAACTGCCGCCGCCCCAGGAGGCAATCCATTCGAGTGCGTCGCAGGTGAGGCCCTCGTAGGGCTTGCCCTGGAAGACGAAGCCCCACAGTCCGCTCTGTCCTGCCGCACGCTCGCGCGTCTGTATCGTGCCGGCGGCACGCGTCATTTCGTCCCAGGACTGTGGTGGTGCGATGCCGTGTTTCTCGAGCAGATCCCGACGGTAATAGAGCACGCCGGCATCCACGTACCAGGGGATGGCCACGAGGCGACCGTCGACGGTGTTGTTGTCCGTGAGGGCGGGAAACATGCCCGGTACACGATCGGCGAACGCCGGGCCGAGATCGAGGAGATGCGATCCCAGCATGCCGGGCCACACGACGTCGATCTGCAGCACGTCGATCTCCGGCGAGCGTGAGGCCAGGAGTTGCACGTAGAGGGAAAAACGATCGCTGCTGGAGTTGGGTGTATTGACGATCGATACGCTGTTGCCGGTCTGTTGCGCCCATTCTTCCGCCGCTTCGCGGCACAGTGCCAACTCCACGCCCAGTGCGCCGCAGGCAATGGAGACGCGTACACCTGCCGCCGCCGCGCGCGTCGCCGGCACGACGAGTGTCATGACGATCAGCAATCCAAGGATGAGCCGTGGTCGCGGCATCGTTGGCATGAGATCCCGCCCCACATCCAGTCCGTTGCAAGTCCGATGATCACGTCGCTGGCGCGATGTGTCCAGACAGCTGCGGATCATAGCGTGATGCAGAGCCGAAGCTGCTCGATGCGCGCGAGATGCGCGCGAAGCTGTCCACCATAGGGTTGGCCGGGACATCCAGGCCCCGCGAGACGCCACATGGTGGTACTTTGCAAGGGAAATCAACCCTGGCGGAGATCCGTGCACCGGTGTCGCGCCAAGGAGCAATCGGAACATTGGCCCCAAACAAACATTCGTCCACCGCTTCCAAGGCCATGTTGGCCAAAGTCATGTCGAACCGGCTCGTGCTGGCCACCGATCTGGATGGCACCTTCCTCGCCGGCAATCTGCAACAACGTCAGAGTCTCTATCGCCTGGTCGATCAGCATCCGGAGATCTGCCTGATCTGGATCACCGGTCGAGCGCTGGAAGCAGTCATGCCGCTGCTGGCCGATCCCGCGCTGCCCCGCCCGGATTTCCTGGTCTGCGATGTCGGCGCAACGGTCCTCGATGGCCAGAGCCTGCAGCCCATCCAGCCGTTGCAATCGCGTATCGCGGCCCGCTGGCCCGGTGAGCGCTCGGTCGCCGAGGCGATGAATGTCTTTCCTGGCCTGCGCCGTCAGGAGGTTCCGCAAGAGCGACGCTGCTCCTACTACTACGAGCCGGGCGCATTCGCCGAGCAACGCGAGCAGATCGAACGGGCTGCACGCGACCTCGGTTGCGATGTGCTGTATTCGGCGGAACGCTATCTCGACATTTTGCCGCCGCACACGAACAAGGGACGTACGCTGAGCGAGCTGGTCCGGTTCCTGAAACTGCCGCGGGTATGCGTGCTGGTGGCCGGCGACACGCTCAACGATCTGTCCATGTACGAAGTCGGGTTTCGCGGTGTGTGTGTCGGCGGCTCGGAGCCAGCGCTGCTCGAGGCCACGGCCGAAAGAGACGGCGTACTGCACGCGGAAGGCCTGGGTTGCGGCGGCATTCTGGAGGCCATCGAACATTTCGGCCTGTTGCCCGCCGACGATCCGCATCGCCCGGCTGTAGAGCGGCTACGCCGCGGCGAGTCGGAGCTGGTCATGGTCTATCACCGCCTGCCGTACGAGGAAGTACGCGAGGGCGACCAGATCCATCTGCGTCCGCCGAGTTCACCCAACGGCATCATCCCCAGTCTGCTGAGCTTGTTTGGTGGCGGGCGCTCCGGTTCATGGGTGGCATGGAGCGTGGATGAAAGCCAGTACCGGCCGCCGATGCGCTTCGTCGTCGATCGGCAGTGCTATCCGAATCTCACGGCGGTACGCGTCCCCTTGATCAAGGCCGAGGTCGACACGTACTACAAGCGCTTCTCCAAGGAAGCCTTCTGGCCGATGCTGCACACCTTCTGGGAGCGTGCCCGATTTCGCGACGACGATTGGCAGACGTTCCAGCGCGTCAATCGCCGCTTCGCCGAAGTGGCCGCAGCCGAAGCGGCTGCGGGCGCCACGGTCTGGCTGCACGACTACAATCTGTGGATGGTGCCGGGGCGGCTGCGGGAACTGCGTCCAGATGTGCGGATCGCGTTCTTTCACCACACCTATTTTCCATCCACGGACATCTTCAACGTGGTGCCCTGGCGGCGCGAGATCCTCGGCAGCCTGCTGTGCTGCGATTACATCGGCTTCCATATCCCTCGGCAGGTCGAGAACTTCGTCGATGTGGTGCGCGGTGCGATGCCCACCGAGGTGCTGGCGCGGGAGAACTGCGCACCACGCTTTCTGACCTACGGCTGTGCAGTGGGTCTCGACCAGATGACTACGCGCTTGCGGGCCGGTGGTCGCGAGGTGGGTCTCGGTGCGCACCCGGTCGGCACGGATCTGGCGCGCATCCGCAGCACGCTCGCCCAGCCTGCCGTGCGTAACGGCATCGAGAAGTTGCGCCGCGAGATCAGCCCACGGAAGCTGGTGCTGTCGGTGGAACGGCTCGATTACACCAAGGGCACGCTGGAGAAGCTGCGCGCCTTCGAACATCTGCTGGAGAGCCGCTCCGACCTGCACGGCCAGGTCACGCTGGTGGCGATCTGCGTGCCGGCCGCCAAGGAGATGACCGTCTATCGTCAGCTGCAGGTGCAGATCGAGCAGGCCGTGGGACGCATCAACGGCCGCTATGCCCGTCTGGACTGGACCCCGGTGCGATTTTTCGCCAGGCCGCTGCCGTTCGACGAAGTGGTCGCGCACTATGCCGCCGCCGACGTGATGTGGATTACACCGCTGCGCGACGGCCTGAATCTGGTCGCCAAGGAGTTCGTCGCGACGCAAGGCATCGAGGGCGGGCACGGCGTGCTGGTGCTGTCGGAATTTGCCGGAGCAGGTGCGGAGCTGAAAGGCGCGCTGCTGACCAACCCGCACGATCAGACGGATCTGGGCGCGACGCTGGCGCAGGCCCTGGCCATGGGGCGAACCGAAGCGGAGGACCGGCTGCGCCAGCTTTACGCCATCGTGGAGGAGTTCGATGTGAATCGCTGGGGTCGCGATTTCCTGGAGGCCGTACGGCACTCCACCCAGTTCACGGGGCCTTCGGTTTCCCGGTAGGCCCCGGCGGGATAGGCGGGTGACGGTCATCGGCCATGGCGGGAGATCGATGGTGCGTCCCGTCCGCAACTGCGGCTGGGCGCTGTTTCTCGATGTGGACGGGACCTTGCTGGAGATCGCCACCGGGCCGGATGCGGTTTGCGTCCCGGCACGCACGCGGTATCTGTTGCAAACGGCGCAGAGTCGCGAATCCGGCGCCGTGGCGCTGGTCAGCGGCCGGACCATCGCTGATCTGGACCGACTCTTCGACCCGATGCGCTTGCCGGTTGCCGGCGTGCATGGCCTGGAGCGACGCGATGCGGCCGGTCGTCAGACTACGCTGGAGGTCGAGCCGGCCTTGCTGGACGACGCGCGCGAACGTATCGCACCGCTGCTGGCCGCTCACACGGGTCTGCGGCTGGAAGACAAGCGGTGCTCGCTCGCCCTGCATTTTCGCCAGGTGCCGCATCTGGAGCCGCAGGCGCGGGCGGTATTCGACGACGTGATGCAGCGTGCCTCGCCGCACTTCCATCTACAGACGGGCAAGTACTGCCTGGAGATCAAACCGGCGGTGTGCAGCAAACGCTCGGCCATCGAAGCCTTCATGGGCGAGCCGCCATTTGCCGGACGCTTGCCGGTGTTCGTCGGAGACGACGATACCGACGAGGAGGGCTTCGAGGCTGTCAACGAACTCGGCGGTCTCTCGATACGCGTCGGCCACACACCCGTCTCGGCAGCCCGTTGGCAGTTCACCACCGTCAAGGCGGTGCTGCGCTGGCTGCATCGGCCGGAGCAACCGGAAGTGTGTCCGATGCCGCGCGATGGCTTCCTCCCATAGCGGTGGTGAGAATTATGTAAAATTACGTGGCAGTAACCCGGCAGATCCGAGCTCGAGGGGCGGTGACCTCGAGCCGTAGTTCGCAGGAGTGTGCAGAGGGTAGGAGATCGGCGCTTTCCCAGCGATCCGGTCGCGGCACGGCTGGTAGAGTGCGCGCCCTATGGAACTGATCACTTTCCTGCTGGATTTCGTGCTGCATGTGGACCAGCACCTGGCCGAGTTCGTCGCGCTCCATGGTGCCTGGGTCTATGCGCTGCTGTTTGCGATCATCTTCGTCGAGACTGGGCTGGTGGTCATGCCATTCCTGCCCGGCGATTCGCTGTTGTTCGTGGTTGGGGCGCTATGCGGCCTGGGGCTGATGGAAATGAGCCTCGTGATGCCGCTGCTGGTGCTCGCCGCCGTGCTCGGCGATCAGGTGAACTACAGCATTGGTCGCTACTTCGGACCTAAAGTCTGGCAGTGGGAGGACTCGCGCTTCTTCAACAAGCGCGCGTTCCAGCAGGCGCACGATTTCTACGAGAAATACGGTGGCAACACCATCATGCTGGCGCGTTTCCTGCCGTTCATCCGTACCTTCGTCCCGTTCGTGGCCGGGGTGGCCGAGATGAGCCGCCGCAAGTTCACCCTGTACAACATCGTGGGTGGATTGGTCTGGGTGCTCGGCTTGGTGACGCTGGGCTACCTGTTCGGCAACCTGCCCTGGGCGCAGGCCAACATGAGCCTGATCATCTGGTTGATGATCATCGTGCCCGGCTTGGTGGCACTTTTCGGCGCATGGCGCACCCACCGCAAGAGCCGCGTGGAGCCGGCGAGCTCACAGTAGTCCGCTCACAGCGGCGTCTGATCCGTATACGATAGGGTCGGTCGACAGATCGTCGAGTTCAGTCGAGACGCGGAGACAAGCTGATGGTTTTACTTACGGGAATTACTGGGAATATTGGTGGGGCGACCGCTCGGGCGCTGCTCGGGAGGGGCGTGCGCTTCCGGGCGCTGGTGCGGGACCTCGGCAAGGCGGCGCCGTGGGCGGAGCGGGGCGTCGAGCTCGTCCAGGGGGACATCGAAGATCCGTCTGCGGTCAAGCGCGCGCTTGCAGGTGTCGACGCGGCACTGCTGGTCATGCCGAACGGTGAGTTCCAGGAGCGGGCCGAGCTGTCGTTCGTGCGCACCGCCAAGGAAGCGGGCCTGGCGTGGATCATCAAGCTGTCCTCGCCCGAAGCCGTGCGCGGCACTACCAGCCCGATCCCGCTGGCGCACATCGCCGCCGAGGATGCCATCAAGGCTTCCGGAATGAACTGGACCCTGGTCCGTCCGAGTTTCTACATGCAGAATTTCCGCGGTTCGGTGAAGGGCGCGCGTGCGACCGGCAAGCTGTCGATGCCAATGGGCAACGGCACGGTGGCGCTGACCGACAATGACGACGCGGGGCAGTTCATCGCCCACATCCTCACGGACAGCAACCGCGCGCAGCATTACGGTCAGTGTTACGACATCACCGGTCCCGATCCGGTGATGAATTTCCACCAGGTCGCACAGGCGATCGGCGAGGCCATCGGTCAGCCGGTGACCTACGACGACTGCGACCCGAAAGCCTTCCAGGAGGCGATCCGTCCGTTCCACCGCAATCAGTGGCATTCCGATGCGGTGGCGCGCTTGTTTGCGGAGATCGCGAACGGTCGTACGCCCGGTCATCGCACGGACACCTTTCAGAAGATCATGGGGCGCCCAGGGCGCTCCTTACGGGAATATCTGGCTACTTTGGTTTGAAGCGGGCTGCGAGCCCGCCCGTGGTGAGGCATTGCCGGAAAGGAGTGATTTCCGCTGGCAAGTGCCTCTGTGGCCTGTTGCTGCTGTCGATCCCGCTCGTCGCCTGTGATGGTGGGATTGATCGCAGCGCGCACGACCGGAAGGTCGACATCGAGGCGGCGGCCTCCGGAATCGATCCGGCGGCTTTGCCGCCGCCGTCTGCATCGACTGCCGAGCCGCTTCCGACCCACGCTGAGGTGGATGCGGCGGTGGCCGATCTGCCGTGCCGGCCCGACATCTCGGCGGCGGAGTGCGCGCAAGCCCGCTCCTCGTTGGCGCGCGACCTGCATGCCATGCGGGCGGAGCATCTGACTCAGTGCGCCGAGGCGCGTACCCACGCCGCCGACACACGACGGCAGCTGCAGGCGCAATCCACCAATCTCGAGGCCGATCTCGACGAGTTGGCGAATGAAATCGTGGCAGCCGAGAACTGGATTGCCGCGAACTGCTCTGACTGACGGCGAGATCGGTCCGGTGAGGATGCCGGAGGCCCGATGACGATGAGCGAATTCGACGACCTGGATGCCTGGTGGCGGGCAGCCAACTATTTGAGTGTCGGGCAGATCTATCTGCTCGACAACCCGTTGCTGCGCGAGCCGCTGAAGCTTGGGCACGTGAAGCCACGCCTGCTTGGCCACTGGGGCACCACGCCCGGTCTGACTTTTGTTTATGCGCACCTGAACCGGGTGATTCGCGCGCGCGGCCAGGCGATGTTGCTGGTCACGGGGCCTGGTCATGGCGGGCCGGCCCTGGTGGCCAGCACCTGGCTGGAGGGCAGCTACAGCGAACTCTGGCCGGAAGTCACGCAGGATGCCGAGGGCATGCGCTTGCTGTTCCGGCAATTCTCCTTCCCCGGTGGCGTGCCGAGCCATGCGGCGCCGGAGACACCTGGTTCGATCCACGAGGGTGGGGAGCTCGGTTATTCGCTGTCGCATGCCTATGGTGCAGCTTTCGACAATCCAGATCTGGTCGTCTGCTGCGTGATTGGCGACGGCGAGGCCGAGACTGGGCCGTTGGCAGCGGCCTGGCACTCGAACTTCTTCCTCGATCCGGCGCGCGATGGGTGCGTGTTGCCGGTATTGCATCTGAACGGCTGGAAGATTGCCAATCCGACCGTGCTTGCACGCATGCCTGAAGCGCAGCTCGGCGAGCTGCTGCGTGGCTACGGCTACGAGCCGCTGTTCGTCGGCGGTGAGGATCCGCGGCAGCTGCATCCGCTCATGGCACGCACGCTGGATCGCGCGCTGGACATGATCGCCGCCATTCAGGCGCGGGCGCGCGGCCAGACAGACAATGGCATGGCTGCCGTGCCGCGCTGGCCGATGATCGTGCTGCGCACGCCCAAAGGCTGGACTGGCCCCCACGAGGTCGATGGGCGGTTGGTTGAGGGGCACTGGCGTTCGCACCAGGTGCCGCTGGGCGACCTGGCCACCCGACCTGGCCATCTCGAACTGCTCGAGCGCTGGCTGCGCAGCTACCGTCCCGAGGAGCTGTTCGATGCCACCGGTCGTCCGCTGCCGCGGATTGCTGCCTTGGCACCGCAGGGCGATCTGCGCCTGGGAATGACGCCCTGGTCGAACGGAGGACGGTTGTTGCATGCGCTGCGGCTGCCGGAGGCGCGCCAGTTCGCGGTCGCGGTCGAATCACCGGGTGGCGTACAGGCTGAGTCCACGCGACCACTGGGTCGCTATTTCGCGGCGGTGTTCCAGGCCAACGCTGATCGCCGCAATTTTCGTCTGGTCGGCCCGGACGAAACGGCCTCGAACCGCCTCGGCGAGGTGTTTCGCGCCACGCCACGCGCCTGGATGGGGCCGATCGAGACCCAGGACGTCGATCTGGCACGCGACGGACGGGTGCTCGAGATCCTGTCCGAGCACACGTGCCAAGGTTGGCTGGAGGGTTACCTGCTGACCGGCCGGCACGGCTTCTTCTCCTGCTATGAGGCCTTCATCCACATCGTCGACTCGATGTTCAACCAGCATGCCAAGTGGCTGAAGTCCAGTGCCGAAGTGCCGTGGCGGCAGCCGATCGCTTCCTTGAATTACCTGTTGACCTCGCATGTCTGGCGGCAGGACCACAACGGTTTCTCCCACCAGGATCCCGGCTTCATCGATCACGTCGTCAACAAGAAAGCCGACGTGATCCGTGTATACCTGCCGCCGGATGCGAATTGCCTGCTGCACGTGGCCGGAACCTGTCTGCGCAGCCGCAACCTCGTCAACGTGATTATCGCTGGCAAGCAGTCGGCACCCCAGTGGCTGGATTTCGATGCGGCCTGGCGTCACTGCAGCGCCGGTATCGGTATCTGGCAATGGGCCGGCACCGATCGTGGCGGCGAGCCGGACGTGGTGCTCGCCTGCGCAGGCGACGTGCCGACGCTCGAGACGCTGGCGGCGGCCCAGATCCTGCGCGAGCATCTGCCGGAACTCGCGGTCCGAGTGGTCAACATCGTCGACCTGATGACACTGCAGCCGCGTGAGGAGCATCCGCACGGCCTGTCCGATGCGGCGTTCGATGGCTTGTTCACGACCGACCGGCCGGTGATCTTCGCCTACCACGGCTATCCCTGGCTCATTCATCGGCTCACCTATCGGCGCCGCAATCACGACAACCTGCATGTGCGCGGCTACAAGGAAGAGGGGACGACCACAACACCGTTCGACATGGTCGTGCTCAATGATCTCGATCGCTATCATCTGGTCATCGATGTGATCGACCGTGTGCCCTCGCTGGGCTATCGTGCCGCGGGCCTGAAGCAGCTCATGCGCGACCGCCTGCTGGAGCATCACCGCTATATCGTCGAGCACGGCGAGGATATGCCTGAGGTGCGTGACTGGCGTTGGCGTAGCGATTGAGTCATGCGGGTGCTGGTGCTCAACGCCGGCAGCTCGTCGCTGAAGGCGGCGCTGCTCGATGTGGCTGCGGATCGGCGCTTGGCCGACGCGGTGGCGAGAGAGGTGGCTGAACCTGCGGCTGCGCTTGCCTCGGTCCTGCGGCAGATCGAGGTCGCTGTGCCGGGCGGCCTGTCCCGCCTCGATGCGATCGGCCACCGGATCGTCCACGGCGCGCAACTGCTGCGTCCGGTGCGGGTCGACGATGCGGTCGAAGCGGCGATCGCGGCCAGTGTGCCGCTCGCACCGCTGCACAATCCGCCGGGGCTTGCGGCGCTGCGCGCGATGCGGGCGCGATTCCCAATGGTGCCGCAGGTGGCGGTGTTCGATACTGCATTCCACGCGACCCTGCCGCCGGCGGCATCCCGCTACGCATTGCCCGATGAGTGGGTCGCGCGGCTCGGTCTGCGACGCCTCGGCTTTCACGGCATCAACCACGCGCAGGTGATGCGGCGTTGTGCCGCGACGCTCGGGATGGCGCCGTGCACCTCGCGTCTGGTGAGCTGCCATCTGGGTGCCGGCGCGAGTGTCGCGGCGATCGCGCATGGCCGATGCGTCGATACCAGCATGGGCATGACGCCGCTTGAGGGCCTGGTGATGGGAACCCGTGCGGGCGACCTGGATCCGGGGATCGTGCTGCAGCTGGCGCGTGCGATTCCCGATCCCGACGAGCTGGATGTGCTGCTGCAGCGGCACAGCGGCCTGCTGGCGCTTGCCGGGACCACCGATATGGCCGAGATCGAGCGGCGTGCGCGCGCTGGCGAGGCGCGGGCGCTGGCGGCCCTCGAGGTTTACGTCCATCGCCTGCGGCGCTACCTCGGTGCGATGTGCGCCTCGATGGAGGGCGTCGATGCCATCGCCTTCAGTGGCGGCATCGGCGAACATGCGACGCTGCTGCGCGAACTCACCTGCCGAGGCCTCGGCTGGATCGGTGCGCAATTCGATCCCGATGCCAATCGGTCCGCGAATGTCAGTCATCAGGCGCCGGTGGCCCGTATTTCGACGCCCGTATCGGTGGTACAGCTGCTGGTGGTCGCGGCCGACGAGGAGCGGGAGATTGCCCTGGAAGTTGCCACGCTGCTGTCCGGAGGCTCCCGGGACGAGGCGGATCGGGTATAGTTCCAGCCCGCCGTCTATGGCGTCCCGCATTGGTTCCTCCGCGACGAGCAGCCGCGAATCCCGCCAGGCCCGGAAGGGAGCAACGGTACCGGCGACCTCGGGTGCCGGAGTCCAAGCTGGTGCGGGGCGCCTCCCTTTGACCGGACTGTCTGTCGATGAGCTACACCGCACTCGCCCGCAAATGGCGCCCGAAGAACTTCGGCGAACTCACGGGCCAGGAGCACGTGCTGCGGGCGCTGAGCAATGCGTTGACCTCCGGTCGGGTCCATCATGCCTTCCTGTTCACCGGCACCCGCGGAGTCGGCAAGACGACGATCGCGCGGATCCTGGCCAAATGCCTCAATTGCGAGACCGGCCCGACGGCGACGCCCTGCGGAAGCTGCGCCGCCTGTCGTGAAATCGACGAAGGCCGTTTCATCGACCTGATCGAAGTCGATGCGGCCTCGCGCACCAAGGTCGACGATACCCGCGAACTGCTCGACAACGTGCAGTACGCGCCGAGTCGTGGGCGCTACAAGGTATACCTGATCGACGAGGTGCACATGCTCTCGGCGCATTCGTTCAATGCGCTGCTGAAGACGCTCGAGGAGCCGCCACCGCACGTCAAGTTCCTGCTCGCGACCACCGATCCGCAGCGACTGCCGGTGACGGTGCTGTCGCGCTGCCTGCAGTTCAATCTGCAGCGGTTGCCGGTGGCGCTGATCGCCGAGCGGCTGAAACACATCCTCGCGGCGGAGGGCGTGGCGTTCGACGCCGCAGCCGTTCGCCTGGTCGCGATCGCTGCCGACGGCAGCATGCGCGACGGCTTGTCGCTGCTCGATCAGCTGATCGCCTTCGGCAGCGGCAAGGTCGAGGAAGCGGCGGCCCGCGCGATGCTCGGCACGATCGACCGCCAGCAGGTGGCCAGGCTGGTCGAATTGCTGGCCGACGGCGATGCCGCGGTACTACTCGAGTACCTGCAGTCGCTGGAACAATGGTCGCCCGACCACGGTCAGTTGCTCGATGCGGTCGCGGCACTGCTGGCGCGGATTGCGCTGAAGCAGGCGGTGCCGGACTACCAGGGCGACGAACTGCACGATGCCGAGCGGCTCGCGGCGCTGGCGATGCGTTTGTCTCCGGAAGATGTGCAGTTGCACTACCAGACCGCGATCCTCGGTCGCCGCGATCTGCAATGGGCGCCGGATCCGCGGACCGGGTTCGAGATGACCCTGCTGCGCATGCTGCTGTTCCGGCCCGGCGGTGCTGCGCCTGTCGCGGCATCGGCGGCCGGCACGCCGCGGGCCGGCCGGCCGGCGCCACACGATCGGGGTGCGGCAGCGCTGCGCGATCCGGGCGCTGCGAGTGCCGACGACGGTGGCGAGACACGGTCTACGTCGGTATCACCGGCCACGACCACGGCTGCTGGCAACAGTGCCGGACTCGGGCAGGGCAACTGGGCCGAGGTGCTGGCCGCGCTGGAACTCGGTGGGGTGGCCCGCCAGCTCGCGGCGCATTGCGCGTTCCACTCCCGCGAAGGGGCGCTGGTGCGACTGGTACTCGATCCCAGGAACCATCTCCTGCGTACTCCGGCTGCGGTGGAGCGTCTGGCGCAGGGACTCGGCCGCCATCTCGGCGAGCCGATCCGGCTGGAGGTCGAGATCGGCGAGCCGTCGGTCGAGACGCCGGCGCGACTCGAACAACGGCAGGCGCAGGAACAATTGCTGGTGGCCCGCGAGTCTCTCGAGGCCGACCCGACGGTGCGTGCATTGAGAGAGCGCTTCGGTGCCACGCTGCAGCCGGATACGGTCCGGCCGCATCGCTGACGCCCACACTTCAACCCAGAGGACTGACGATGGCGAATTTCGGGAACATGATGAAGCAGGCCGAGGCCCTGCAACGCAACATGCAGAAGGCGCAAGAGGAGATTGCAGCGCTGGAAGTGGTCGGCGAGTCCGGCGGTGGCATGGTCAAGGTCACCATGACCGGTCGCCACGAGGTCCGGCGGGTGCAGATCGAGCCGGCGGTGTTCGGCGACGATCGCGAAATGCTCGAGGACCTGATTGCCGCGGCCTGCAACGACGCGGTGCGCAAGCTCGAAACCGCGACCCAGCAGAAAATGTCGGGCGCCATGGCCGGCATGCGTCTGCCGCCGGGAATGAAACTGCCGTTCTGATCGCTGCTCGACCCCCGTTTCCGTGAAACTCACTCCGGCACTCGCGCAGCTGATCGATGCGCTGCGGACGCTCCCGGGCGTTGGTCCGAAGACCGCGCAGCGCATGGCCTTCCACCTGCTGCAGGACGGACGGGCAGGTGCGGGCACGCTCGCCACGGCACTGCATACGGCGCTGCAGTCGGTCGGCCGGTGTGCGCGCTGCCGCATGTTCACCGAAGGCGAGCTGTGTTCGATCTGCGCCTCCAGCCAGCGCGATGCGGCATTGATCTGCGTGGTCGAATCGCCGGCCGACGTGGTGGCGATCGAACAGTCCGGCGGCTTCCGTGGCCGATATTTCGTGCTGATGGGACATCTGTCGCCGCTCGACGGCATCGGTCCCGAGCAGCTCGGTGTACGCGAGCTGGAATCGCTGCTGGCCGCCGGTGAGGTCCAGGAACTGATCCTCGCCACCAATCCCACCGTCGAAGGCGAAGCGACAGCTCATTTCCTGTCCGAACTGGCACGGGCCGGTGGCGTGCGCGCCACCCGCATCGCCCATGGTGTGCCGATCGGCGGCGAGTTGGAGTACATCGATGGCGGCACGCTGGCGCATGCGCTCGCCGGCCGTCAGTCGCTCAGCTGAATCCGCGGGCCGTCGCCTCGCTGCCGGGTGAAGCTCAGCCGGCGGGGCGCGGCAGGCGCCGTCCCGGGCCCTGGGCGGCACGCAGGCTGTCGAACAGCCGGCGCATGCGGCGGTAGCTCTCGTAGCGTCGCGCGTTCATCCGTCCGTCCTCGGCGGCTGCCCGGACTGCGCAGCCCGGTTCGGACAGATGACGGCAGTCGGCGAAGCGGCAGTCCGCCGCGAGCGTGTCGAGTTCGATGAAGCCGAGACCGCGCGGGTCCAGGGTCTGGATTGCCGGTGCGAAATCGCGGACGCCCGGCGAATCGATCAGCTGCCCCCCGTCGGGCAGATCGTAGAGGCGAGAACTGGTGGTGGTGTGCCGACCTTCCGCGCCGCGTACCAGTTCGCCGGTCTGGATCGCTTGCGCCGGTTCCGGCACCAGCTGCGCCACCAGCGACGATTTGCCGACGCCCGACTGGCCCAGCAGCACCCCGGTTTGTCCGTCGAGTGCGCCGGCGAGGGCCGACACGTTGCGTCCTTCGCGGGCGGCGAGCGGCAACACCTCGTAGCCGAGCTGTTCGTATGCTGCCAGTTCTTCGCGCAACACCGCGGTGCCGTCGAGGTCCAGCTTGTTGAGCACCAGCAGGGCGCGTACGGCCGCCGAACTTGCGGCGCAGAGGTAGCGGTCGACGACGAACAGATCGGGCACGGGGCGAGGGGCGATTACCACCGCGAGCAGCGTGATGTTGGCGACCACGATTTCCGCATCGCCGCGGGCGTTCGAGCGGTAGAGCGCGGTGCGGCGCGGCAGCACCTCGACGGCATGCAGTTCGCCGTGCGAGGGGTCCCATACGCAGCGCACGCCGTCGCCGCAGACGATCTCCAGCTTGCGCCCGAAGGGGCGTGCGTCGTGCTCGGCGCCCGTGGGCTCGCGGACGCGAAGATGGCGTCCGTAGGCGGCGATGACCTGAGCTTCCAAACGGACTCCAGCGCGGCGGGCCCCCGGGATGGCGGCGCGGCAACTCTAGGATCTGCGGGCGCAACTTGTCCATGCTGCAACGCACCGCCGCCGGCGAGTGCGGGGCCGAGCTTTGGTAGACTGCTCGCCATGCCTACCACCGACCATCTGATCTGGATCGATCTCGAGATGACCGGGCTGAGCCCCGAGTCCGACGAGATCATCGAGATCGCTACCCTGGTCACGACCGGCGAGCTGGAGCTCGTCGCCGAAGGACCGGTGATCGCGATCCATCAGGACGAGACTGTGCTGGCACGCATGGACGACTGGAATCAGCGCCAGCATGGTTCGTCCGGCCTGCTGACACGGGTGCGCGCAAGCCGTTGCAGCACGGCCGAGGCCGAGCGCGAGACGCTGGCGTTCCTGGCGCGCCACGTCGAGCCCGGGCGCTCGCCGATGTGCGGCAACAGCATCTGCCAGGATCGCCGCTTCCTGGCGCGACTGATGCCGCAGCTCGAGCGTTTCTTCCACTACCGCAATCTCGACGTCAGCACGCTGAAGGAACTGGCGCGGCGCTGGGCGCCTGCGGTCGCCACTGGCTTCGCCAAGAGCGGCACGCATCTCGCGCTCGACGACATCCGCGAGTCGGTGCGGGAGCTGCAGCACTACCGTGAACGGCTGATCGTGCCGGAATATCGGGGCCCGGGCCGCTCGTGAGCAGCTTCGGGCCGGAGACGGCCGATGCGTCCGACGTGCCGGATTTCGCGGCCGTGGTGGCGGCGCTCGACCGCCTGGCGCCGTGGCTGGTACGCACGCCCGTGGTGCGTTCGACGAGCTTCGACGCGCTTTGCGGGCGTCGGGTCTATCTCAAGTGCGAGAACCTGCAGCACGGCGGGGCTTTCAAATACCGTGGTGCGCTGAATGCCGTGCTGCAGCGGCCGGCCGCTGCGGTGGGCCTGCCGGTCGCGACCCATTCCTCGGGCAACCATGCGGCGGCGCTCGCCTTGGCCGCCCAGGCCCGTGGCCTGGCCTGCCACGTGGTGATTCCCGAGGATGCAACGGCCAGCAAGCTCGCGGCGGTGGTCGCCGCGGGAGCACGTATCAGGCGCTGCCCACCCGGGCTGGCGGCGCGCGAAGCGGCGCTGGCCGACTGGCTCGCGGCCGAGCCGGCGCATCTGGTCCATCCCTTCGACGATGCACGGGTGATTGCCGGCCAGGGTACGGCAGCGCTCGAACTGCTGTGCGAAGTGCCGGAGCTCGCCGTGCTGGCGGTGCCGGTCGGCGGCGGGGGCTTGCTCGGCGGTACGGCGCTGGCGGCGCGCGGCGCGAGCCCGGGTTGCCGGGTCGTGGGCGTGGAACCTGCGCTGGCCGACGATGCGGCGCGCTCGCTCCGTTCGGGGCGGCGCGAGCGGCTCGAGGGGTCGCCGCCCACGCTGGCCGACGGGTTGCGCAGCTCGATCGGCTGGCGGAACTTCGTGCTGCTGCAGCGCTGCGTCGACGAGGTGCTGACGGTCGAGGAAACGGCGATCGTCGCAGCGATGCGGCTGGTGCTGCAGCACTATCGGCTGCTGATCGAGCCGTCGTCCGCCGTGGCCGTCGCCGCGCTGCTCGACGGCCGCCTCGGGCGGCCGGGCGAGCGCGTCGGCATCGTGATCTCCGGCGGCAATGTCGATCTGCAGCAGTGCCGCTACTTGGCTGCGCCGGTCTGAGCCGCGATCGCCAGCCAGGTTTCGACGACCGAGTCCGGGTTCAGCGACAGGCTTTCGATGCCCTGTGCGACCAGCCATTCGGCCAGCTCGGGGTGATCCGACGGCCCCTGGCCGCAGATGCCGACGTATTTGCCGGCGCGCCGGCAGGCACCGATGGCCATCGACAGCATGGCTTTGACGGCATCATCGCGCTCGTCGAACAGACGGGCGACGATCGCCGAGTCGCGGTCGACGCCCAGGGTCAGCTGGGTCATGTCGTTCGAGCCGATCGACATGCCGTCGAAATATTGCAGGTACTGGTCGGCGAGCAGGGCATTGGTCGGCAGCTCGCACATCATGATGAGCTTCAGGCCTTCCTGGCCGCGCGCCAGGCCATTGGCGGCCAGCAGTTCGGTGACCTTGCGGGCCTCGGCGACGGTGCGCACGAACGGCACCATTACCCAGACGTTGCTCAGGCCCATGCGTTCGCGGACGTGGCGCAGCGCGCGGCACTCGAGCTCGAAGCAGGGGCGGAAGGTCTCGTCGACATAGCGTGACGCGCCGCGGAACCCGAGCATCGGGTTTTCCTCGGACGGCTCGTATTGGCTGCCGCCGAGCAGGTTCGCATACTCGTTCGACTTGAAGTCCGAGAGACGCACGATCACCGGCTCGGGCGCGAATGCCGCGGCGATCTGCGAGATCCCCTCGGCGAGCTTGGTGACATAGAAGCCGACCGGATCGTCGTAGCCGGCCATCTGCCCGCGGATCTGCTCCTTGAGCGCGGCAGACTGCCGGTCGAACTCGAGCAGTGCGCGCGGATGCACGCCGATCATGCGGTTGATGATGAATTCGAGGCGCGCCAGGCCGACGCCGCGATGCGGGATCGACGCGAAATCGAAGGCGCGATCGGGGTTGCCGACGTTCATCATGATCTTGACCGGGATCGGCGGCAGCGAGTCGAGTTCGACCGCGCGCTGATCGAACTCAAGAGCACCCTGGTAGACATAGCCGGTGTCGCCTTCGGCGCAGGAAACGGTGACCGGCTGGCCGTCGTGCACCTTCTCGGTGGCGTCGCCGCAGCCGACGACCGCCGGAATGCCGAGTTCGCGGGCGATGATCGCCGCGTGACAGGTGCGTCCGCCGCGGTTGGTCACGATCGCTGAGGCGCGCTTCATCACCGGTTCCCAGTCGGGATCGGTCATGTCGGCGACCAGCACGTCGCCGCTTTGCACCCGGGCCATTTCGGCCACGTCGCGGATCACGCGCACCGGCCCGCTGCCGATGCGCTGGCCGATGCTGCGACCGGTGGCGAGCACGGTCGAACGCGCTTTCAGGGTGTAGCGCTGGATCGTGCGGCCGCTGCGGCTCTGCACGGTCTCGGGGCGGGCCTGCAGGATGTAGATCTCGCCACTCGAGCCGTCCTTGCCCCACTCGATGTCCATCGGCTGGCCGTAGTGCTGCTCGATCAGCAGCGCCTGCCGGGCGAGGGCGAGAAGATCCGCGTCGGTGATCGAGAAACGCGCCCGGTCGGCTGCCGGCACTTCGACCGTGCGGACGCGTTCGTCCGAGCCCGGCTCGGCGTAGACCATCTGAATCGCCTTGCTGCCGAGGTTGCGGCGCAGGACCGCCTCGCGGCCGGCGCGCAGCGCGGGCTTGTAGACATAGAACTCGTCTGGGTTGACCGCGCCCTGCACGACGGTTTCGCCGAGGCCGTAGGAGGAGGTGATGAATACGACGTCGCGGAAGCCCGAATCGGTGTCGAGCGTGAACATCACGCCGCTGGCGCCGAGATCCGAGCGCACCATGTGCTGGATGCCGGCCGACAGCGCAACCTGCGAGTGATCGAAGCCCTGGTGGACGCGGTAGGCGATCGCCCGGTCGTTGAACAGCGAGGCAAACACTTCGTGCATGGCGCGCAGGACGTTGGCTTCGCCACGCACGTTGAGGAAGGTCTCCTGCTGGCCGGCGAACGAGGCTTCCGGCAGGTCTTCTGCGGTGGCGGACGAGCGCACGGCGACGGCGATGTCCGCACCGCCGGCAAGCCGGCGAAATTCTTCGAGCACGGCGGTTTCCAGTGCGGCAGGGAAGCGTGCCGCGAGAATCCAGCCGCGGATCTGTGCGCCGATGTTCGCCAGCGCAGCGACGTCGTCGACATCCAGACTGGCAAGGGCCTGGCGGATGCGCTGGTCGAGGCCGTCCTGCGCCAGGAACTCGCGATAGGCATGGGCGGTGGTCGCGAACCCTCCGGGCACCTTGACGCCGAGAGAGGCCAGATGACTGATCATCTCGCCGATCGAGGCGTTCTTGCCCCCGACCACTTCGACGTCCTGCATCTTCACTCGTTCGAACGGGATGACGTAGTCGTTCAAGGGAGATCCTCAGTCGTGATGCTCAAGGGAATGCGGGCCTTGCTGGCCGCGCCCCGCGGTGAAACACTGGGGCCGTCGCAGACCGGCCAGCGTGGAAATGCTTGTGGCAAGAAGGACCGTATTCTTCGTGTCGGACCAGACCGGAGTCACCGCCGAGACCATGGGGCACAGTCTCCTGACCCAGTTCGACGGTCTCGAATTCCGGCCAGTGACTCTGCCATTTGTGTCCAGCCTTGACAAGGCACGAGAGGCGGTCCGCAAGATCAATCTCGCGGCAGCCGAAGGAGGTGTGAGGCCCATCATATTTGGCACACTGGTCCAGGACGACGTGCGCGAGATAGTCAAACAGGCCGATGCGCTGTTTCTGGATTTCTTCGAGGCGTTCGTCGGGCCGATCGAGCGCGAACTCGATACGCGTTCGACCCATCGTGCCGGTCGTGCGCATGGTATCGCCGATACGACGGCCTACACGGCACGCATCAATGCGACCAACTTCGCACTGGCCCACGACGACGGTACCAGCCGCGACTACTCCCACTCCGACGTGATCCTGGTCGGTGTGTCGCGCTCGGGCAAGACACCGACCTGTCTCTACATGGCGATGCAATACGGCGTGTATGCGGCCAATTATCCCTTGACCGAAGACGATCTCGAGAGCTCGAAAATACCGCCGGTGCTGGCGCCGTATCGGGCCAAGCTCTACGGGCTCACCATCAGTCCCGAACGCCTGCAGCAGATCCGCCACGAACGGCGCCCCGACAGCCGCTACGCGTCGCGCCAGCAGGTGCAGTTCGAACTGCGGGCCGCGGAGGCGATCTTCGCCCGCCACGGCATTCCGTACATCGACACCACGGAATGCTCGATCGAAGAGATCTCCAGTCGCATCCTGGAAGCTACGGGCATCGAACGACGCGTGCGTCCGTGATTGCGCTCGCGTTGTGCCGAAATGCGGTATTGCCGCGGCACGCCTGCAGGTTATAGTGATCCTCAATGGCTCACGCTCCCGTCATCGCCGATTCCTCTGCGCTCACCAGCTGGCGCGCGCGTCCGCGCAGTTTCGTGGGGCTGATGGTTCTGTACGAAAGCAATTACACCCGTCTCGGCTGGCTGGTCGAGGATGTCCGCAAGCTCGGCGACCTGTCCATGTCGGTCGTCGACGGAGACTGTGAACTGGTTCTCAAGATGACTGAGCGCGGCCCCTATACCGCGACCTTCACGCTGACCTACCTGCTGCCCGAGCGCGAGGCGCCGGGTGCCGTGCCCACATCGTCGCCGGACCTGTCGGTCCGCGTCTATCACGATGCGCGGCTGGCCGAGGCGCTCGATTGGGCGCCCGCCCACGAGCACCAGATGCTGCGCCGGATGCGTCGTATGGCGGAGCGTGAACTGGATCAGTGCTGGGCTCGCAACACGATGCTAAACAAGTGGCTGGAGTATTGTGTGGAGCGGGGGCACCGTTTCCCGCAACCCCAGGCGCAGCCCTGATCGCGACCGTGCGGCCCGTTGGGTGGCGCGTATCGGGCAGGCCACCGGGGTCGCGGTCAGCCCATGAAAGTCATCAATCCCATCTCGCTGGCGCGTCAGGCGCTGAGCTCTTCTTCTGCGGCCGAGCGCGAGGAGGAGCAGCGGGTATTGCAGCTGTTCCGTAATCGTGCCGAGCTGAAGAAGGCGTACACCGAGCTTCAGGACGAGATCCATCGTCTCAAGGACCGGCTGAAGCAGCAGGAAGGTGCGACGGCGCGCGTGCAGGAACTGCTGGGCGATCTCGAGTCCCGGCTGGGGCTGCCCGAGACCGCTTATCCGGTGCTGGTCTTCTACCAGCTGCGCCGCTTGTGGAATACCGGAACCGAGATGCTGCGTACGTTTGCGGCGGATCTGGAGCGCCAGCATACCGAGCGCGAGCGTCGTCTGTTCCTGGCCGAAGCCAACCGGCTACAGTTCGAGCAGCGGCAGCAGATCGAGGCGGCCTTGCGCGAGGCGGAGCGCGAAGTCGCCGAAGCGGCGCAGCAGGCGGCGCGCCTGGAGCGCGAGCGTCGCGAGTTGAACCGCCCCTGGCATCATTTCAAGCGCCGTGCGCTCGAGGAGCAGATGGCCGCGGCGGCGACGCTGCGGCTGCTCACCGACTCGCGGCTGGCTGCGGTGCGCGAGCAGTACGGGGCGGCGCAGGCTGACGGTGATCTGCCGTTCCCGGGGCTCAGCCTGGCGGCGCGGCGGCGCGTGAACGTCGCGATCGTCGCCTATGCCGAGATCCTCTGCCAGCGCCTGGCCGGCACGCCGTTGCTGGCGCTGGCGCGGGCGACGGTGCTGCGTCGCGACGCAGCCGACGAGTATGGTGGGCGGGCGGATTGCGAGGCCATGATGGCCGAGATCGCGCGCGGCCTGGCGTTGCTCGGCCAGCGCGTGGACGTCGGCGCCGAGCTGCGGCAGCGGGCCGAGCGGCTGGAGCGCAACGTACGCTATCGGGCCGCCGACGATGCGGTTCCGGTGCCGGAGTCGACCACACAATCGGCGGGCGACGTGCTGGCACGACCGGCGCAGGGCGCGCGTACACCGCCACTGCCGAACGTACTGGCCGAAGACCTCTGGGACGTGTATCGGGTCCTGCTGCGTTGAGCCCCGATTGCGGGTTCAGTTGCTGCGCGGCGCGCCGGCGCTGATTGCGGGCAGGGCCCGGTCGGCCGTACCGGCGCTCAGCACCATGTCCGCCATGACTTCGGCGGCCTGGTCGAGCACCACGTCCGGGGTCGCCGCGGCGTCGATTTCCTCGACGGATTTCAGCGGCGTCTGCTGCTGCGAGACGCGACGGGTATTCTCGCGTTCGAGCCGCTGTGCCTCGAGCCGGGCGCGTTCCTCGCGGCGTGTCTGCAGGTTCAGCGACACGCTCTTTTGCTGGCGCATGGATTCCAGCGCGGCGATGTCGGAGACCAGCCAGCGATAGTCGGGGTCGTTCTTGGCGCGGTTGCTTTCCTCGAGTGCGAGCGAGGTGATCGAGGCGGGTGCGCTGGAATCGTCGGTGCGGAACGGCACCCCGGCGATCCGGTCCCAGGGCAGTGCATCGTCGAGCGCACTTTCACCGACGTCCTCGAGGCTGATCGGCGAGGCGAGGGCGACGTCCGGTTCCACGCCGCGGTGCTGCGTGCTCTCGCCGGTCACGCGGTAGAACTTGCCGATGGTCACGGTCAGCTGGCCGTTGACCGGCCGTGAGGTGTAGCGCGACAGGGGCACGAGGTTCTGGACCGTACCTTTGCCGAAAGTGCGCTGACCGAGCACCACGCCGCGACGGTAATCCTGGATCGCGCCCGCGAAGATTTCGGAGGCGCTGGCGCTGAAGCGATCCACCAGCACCGCCAGCGGACCCGCATAGGCGAGCCCGGCGTCCGGGTCGTCGAGCACTTCCTTCTCGCCGGTCGAGAACTTCACCTGCACGACGGGGCCGCGGTCGATGAACAGACCGGTCAGCGATTGCGCTTCCGGCAGGAAGCCGCCACCGTTGCCGCGCAGATCGAGCACCAGGCCGTCGATGGTCTCCTTGCGCAGCTCGTCGATCAGGCGGCGCACATCGCGGGTCGTGCTGCGGTAGTTGGCATTGCCGGCACGCTGCGCTTCGTAGTCCGAGTAGAAGCCCGGGACATTGATCACGCCGACCTTGAGTTCCTGGTCGCCGCGCTTGATGGTCTTGATTTCCTTGCGCGCCGCCTGGGCCTCGAGCGTGACTTTGCCGCGTACGTAGTCGAGCACCTTCTCGGTCGTGCCCGGCGCCGCGCCCGCCGGCAGGATCTGCAGGCGTACGGTGGTGCCGCCCTTGCCGCGGATCAGCTGCACGACGTCGTCGATGCGCCAGCCGATCACGTCGGTCAGCGGGCCTTCCTTGCCCTGGCCGACGGCGGTGATGCGATCCTTGGCGGTCAGTGTGCCGGCTGCCGCCGCCGGGCCGCCTTCGATCACGTTCATCACCGTGACGTAATCGTCGATGAGCTGCAGCGACGCACCGATGCCTTCGTAGTTGAGGCTCATCTGGATCCGGTATTCCTCGGAATTGCGCGGTGAGAAATAGCTCGAATGTGGGTCGAAGGTGCGCGCATAAGCGTTCATCAGGTTCTCGAACACGTCGTCCGGGCTGACCTGCTCGCCGCGCTTGAGCACCCGCTCGTAGCGCTTGCGCAGCACGTCCGTGGCCTCGGCCCAGTCCTTGCCGGTCAGCAGCAGCGACACGGCGTCGTTCTTGATCCGCTTGCGCCACAATTCGTCCAGCTCTGCCGAAGTCTGCGGCCACGGCGCCTTGCTGCGGTCGAATTCGAAGCTTTCATCGACGGTCCAGTCCGGCTCCTTCTCGAGCTGCGCGAGTGCGTAGCGGATGCGCTCGCGGTTGCGCTGCTGGAAGCGGGCGAAGATGCCGTAGGCGGGATCGATGTCGCCGCTGCGGATCATGTCGTCGAAGCGCAGCCGCAGCGGTTCGAACTCGGCGATGTCCGAGGCGAGGAAATAGCTGCGCTGGCCGTCCATGAAGTCGAGGAACTTGGTGAACACCTCGGCCGAGAAACGGTCGTCGATGGTGGCGCGACGGAAATGTGCCTCCTCGAGGATCGAGCCCACTTGCCGGGCGATCATGCGCTGCCGGTCGGTGGGCGCCAGGGCGCCGGGAGGCAGCATGGCCGGACCGGAGGTCGCGCTGGAAGAGCTGCCGAGGGCCAGCAGGGCGACGCAGAGCGCCGAGACGGCCAGCCAGGTGGCGGAGGGACGGGAAGCTTTGTGCATCGGGGGCGTGGCGACCTCAGTTCGAGGGGCAGGACATTCCAGTAGACTGTCGATCCAAGGCTAGTTCGCGGACGGCGGCCCTTCAAGCCCGCCGGCCGGTCATGCAGGAAAGAGTATGCGTCCGTTTGCAGTGTTGCTGGGAATCGTGACGGGTTCGGCGGTTTCGGTGGCCATCGGTCTGCTCATGACACTGACGGTCTTCCTGTTCCTGCCTGAGTACTCGGCGCGGGTCGACGGTGAGTTCATGCCCTTGCTGCGGGCGCTCGGTGCCACGCTGGTGCTGGCGGCCACGGCGGCAGCCAGTTTTTACGGAGAACTGCGCGGACTGCGCTGGCGCCGGATCGCACAGGTCGTTCTGGCGGTGCTGCTGGTGCTGATAGGGCTGATCGCCTGGCCGGGGCCCAAGGCCTGACCCCACGGCCCGGCGCCACGAGAGGATCGTCGTCATGAAGTCATTGGAGCGCTTCGCCGTCGTCTCGGTTCCCTTGCTGCTGTGCGCCTGCGTTTCGTCGGGGCCGGTCACGCCACTGCCGGCGCCGGTCGCGGCGGCCGACTACCAGCGGCACCTGCAGCGGCTCGCGTCGGACGAATTCGAGGGACGCAAGCCGGGCACGGAAGGCGAACGCCGGACCGTCGAGTACCTGATCGCGGAGTTCGGCAAGCTCGGGCTGGAGCCCGGCAATGGTGACTCCTGGCTGCAGCAGGTGCCGATCGTCGAAATGACCACCGGCAGCGATGCCAGCCTCTCGCTCGGCGAGCAGACGCTGCGCTATCTCGACGACATGGTGGTCTGGACGCGGCGGGTGGTGCCGGAAATGCGGCTGGAGTCGAGTCCGCTGGTGTTCGTCGGCCACGGTATCGTCGCGCCGGAATACGGCTGGAACGACTATGCCGGCCTCGACATGCGCGGCAAGACGGCCGTGATCCTGGTCAACGAGCCTGGTTTCGCGACCGGCGATGCGAGTCTGTTTCGCGGCCGTGCGCTGACCTACTACGGCCGCTGGACCTACAAATTCGAGGAAGCGGCCCGGCAGGGCGCTGCCGGCGCGCTGATCGTCCACCAGACCGAACCGGCAGGTTACCCCTGGCACACGGTGCGCAATGGCCGGGTCGGCCCGCAGGTCGATCTGGCGTCCGCCGACGACAATGCCGGGCGGGTGCAGATCGAGGGCTGGATCACCACCGAAGCGGCCGACGCGCTGTTCCGCGCTGCCGGCACGACCTATGCCGAGGCCTTGCAGGCGGCTTCGCAGCCTGGTTTCCAGGCGCGCCTCTTGCCGATGCAGGCCACGGCGGCGGTCCGCAATGTCATCCGGCGGTCGTCGTCCGCGAACGTGGTCGCGCGGATTCCGGGCAGTCGTCGGGCCGATGAGTACGTGCTCTACATGGCCCATTGGGATCATCTCGGTCGCTCGCTGGCGCGTAGCGGCGACACGGTGTTCAACGGCGCGGTCGACAACGCGACCGGTGTCTCCGGGCTGCTGTCGCTGGCCGCCGCGTTCATGCGCGAGCCGCGCCGGCCGGAGCGCACGGTGGTGTTCTTCGCGCCCACAGCCGAGGAGTCGGGTTTGCTCGGCTCGGCCTACTACGTGGATCAGCCTTTGTATCCGTTGGCGCGGACGCTGGCCGTGCTGAACATGGATGCGATCAGTTTCGGTGGCCCGACCCGCGACGTTTCCGTGGTCGGCTGGGGAATGAGCGATCTGCAGGATCTGCTGGCGGCCGCGGCGCGGCGGCAAGAGCGCATCCTGATGCCCGAGCCGACTCCGGAGAACGGCTACTACTACCGTTCCGATCATTTCAACTTCGCCAAGGCGGGTGTGCCGGCGCTGTATTTCAAGCTCGGTATCGACGATCGCGAGCGCGGCACCGAGGGCGGCATCGCGCAGCGCCGCGAGTACGAGTTGACGCGCTACCACACGGTCGCCGACGAATATCAGCCAGGTCAGGACCTGCGGGGCGGGCTCGAGGATCTGCAGCTCATGTATGCCGTGGGTTCGCGGCTGGCCTATGGGCGCGAAGTTCCGGCCTGGCGGCCCGACAGCGAGTTCCGCGCCATTCGCGAGCGCAGCCTGGAAGCCGATCGGGCGAGGCGCTGAAGCGCCAGGCCGCCGTCAGCCCGGCCGGGCAGGCTAGCTAGCTGCGGGCAGCGATGCCCGCCAGCGTGCGATGCAGCAAGCGCAGCACAGTAATCACGACATACGGTCCGGCGAGTACCAGCCAGACCGCCAGCGAGCCCTCGCGCAGCCCGCCGAGCAAGTCGCTGCAAAAGGCGCCGAATCCGCCATTGGCATAGGGCCCGAGCACCACGCTGCCAGCGAGCCAGATCAGCGCCGGCATCAACACCGCCCCCAGTACCAGCCCGAGCAACAGGAACGCCAGTTCGCGGCTAGGGCGGCCGAGGCTGCGGATGGCCGCCCGCCATTTTTCAGGAATCAGGGTCATGGCGGCATAATAAGCCATGAGTGCAGACATCCGGACCGCCGTGATCGGCGTCGGCTATCTCGGCCGATTCCATGCCCAGAAATACGCCCGGATCCCCGGCAGTCGCCTGGTGGGGGTGGTCGACAGCCGCGAGCCGATCCGCCAGGCGGTGGCGGCCGAACTCGATACCCGCGCGCTCGCCGATCATCGCGAGCTGCTGGGCGAGGTGGATGCGGTCAGCATCGTCACGCCGACGCCGGCGCATTTCTCGATTGCCCGCGAGTTCCTCGAGGCGGGTGCTCACGTGCTGGTCGAGAAGCCAGTGACGGAGACTGTCGAACAGGCGCGCGAGCTGATCGAGGTGGCACGGCAGCACGGACGTCTGCTGCAGGTCGGCCATCTGGAGCGTTTCAATGCGGCCGTGCTGGCAGCGGAGACGTATCTTGCCGAGCCTCGCTTCATCGAATGCCAGCGACTGGCGCCCTTCAAGGAACGCGGCACGGATGTCAACGTCGTGCTCGATCTCATGATCCACGACATCGACATCGTGCAGAGCATCGTCGGTGCGCCGATCGAAACCATCGACGCGGTCGGTACGCCGGTGTTCTCGGGCGCGGTGGACATCGCCAATGCGCGGTTGCGGTTCACTAACGGTTGCGTGGCCAACGTCACGGCCAGCCGTGTCAGCCTCAAGACCGAACGCAAGCTGCGGGTGTTTCGCGACGATACCTATGTGTCGATCGATCTGCAGCAGAAGATCCTGACGGTGATCCGCAAACGTCCGGCCGCCGCCGGTGCGGACGAGTTGCCGACGACCATCGAAGAACAGAACTTCGAGCAGGGCGATGCTCTGCAGGCGGAAATCGTTTCATTCCTCGATTGCATCCGCAGCGGACGCCGTCCGGTGGTCGACGGTGAGGATGGCCTGCGCGCGCTCGAGACGGCGATCCGGATCACCCAGCAGCTGGGCTGAGCGCGGCGAGGGCGACTGGCCTCCGGGCTTGAAATGCCGTCGCCCCGCCTCCATGGCTGGGTGCATGAACGCATCCTTGCAGCCTCTCGTACCGTACGCTCCGCGGCTGACGCTCGACGTGGTCGCGGATTTCACCTGCCCGTGGTCGTTCCTCGGGTTGCGCCGCATCGCGCGCGCACTCGGTAACGTCCAGGGTCTGGCGCAGCCGCCGCTGCTGCGATGGCATGGCTTCCGCCTGCCGCGCGGCGCCGCCAGCGAGGCGCAAGCGGCCTGGCGCGGCCAGCTCGCGACCCGCTTGCCGCCCGGCATGACGCCGCAGTTGGCCGAGCAGAGTCTCGAGGAGGCGGGCCGCGAACTGGGCATCCAGTTCGATTTTGCCCGCATCGCCGGTGTCCCCGATACCGCCGAATCGCATCGGCTGATGGTGCTGGCGGCGCGCGAGGGCCGGCAGGCGACGCTGGCCGATGCGATCTTCCGCGCGTATTTCGAGCAAGGGCGCGACATCGGCGCCCGCGAGGAGCTGTTGCAGATCGGGCGCGAGGTGGGGCTGTCGGCCGAGGCGCTGGCGGCTTTCGACGACGCGACCCAGGAGAGCGATGCGGTGACCGCCGAGGAGCAGCGCTTGCGGGCGCTCGGTGTCGACAACGTGCCGAACCTGCTGCTCAACGGCCGTGTGCTGGTGCCGGGCCCGGCCGATGTCGACACCTATGTCCAGGCGCTCGATCAGGCGATGTTTCCGGGCACGCCGCCGGCCGCGGCCCATCCGCGGCTGCTGAACTGAGCTCGCACGGCCGCCGGCATGCAGCGGATGCATCCGGCGGCCGGTGCATGCGATCCTAGCGGCTCGCCTGTACCGGAGAATCTCGTGCGTCCGCCCACCCATCTGCAGTCCAGTCCGCGACCCGTGACCGTCGCGGCGACCCAGTTCGCCTGCGGCTGGGAGATCGAGCGCAATCTCGATCAGGCCGAATCGCTGGTGCGCGCGGCCGCGGCCCGCGGTGCACAGATCATCCTGTTGCAGGAATTGTTCGAGACGCCGTATTTCTGCATCGAGCAGGATGTGCGTCACTTGCGGTTGGCCAGCTCGCTCGACGCCAACCTCGCCGTGCGGCGTTTCTGTCCGATTGCCCGCGAGCTCGGCGTGGTGCTGCCGATCAGTTTTTTCGAAAAGGCCAACAACGCCTATTTCAACAGCGTCGCGGTCATCGATGCCGACGGTGCCGTGCTCGGCGTCTATCGCAAGGCTCATATCCCGAACGGCCCTGGTTATCAGGAGAAGACCTATTTCAGCCCCGGCGATACCGGCTTCCGGGTCTGGGATACGCGCTACGCGCGCATCGGCGTCGGCATCTGCTGGGACCAGTGGTTCCCGGAGTGCGCGCGGGCCATGGCGCTGATGGGTGCGGAGTTGCTGTTCTATCCGACCGCGATCGGCAGCGAGCCGCCGCCGGCCCTGCCGGTGCATTCCCGCGACCATTGGCAGCGCACCCAGCAAGGCCATGCGGCCGCCAATCTCGTGCCGCTGGTGGCCTCGAACCGCTGGGGGCTGGAGCGTTCCCTGCAGGATCCTGACGGCTTGTACCTGCGATTCTACGGTTCCTCATTCATCGCCGATGCGACCGGCGCGAAAGTCGCCGAGGCCGGCGAGCAGGAGGACGCGGTGCTGACCGCGAGTTTCGACCTCGATGCGCTGGCGCTGCAGCGCGACAACTGGTTCGTGTTCCGCGACCGGCGGCCCGAGCTTTACACGGCGCTCGCCGGTTACGACGGACGCTGAGCGGTGCCCGAGCCGATTCCCGCCCACGTGGTCACCGGACCGCTGGGTTCGGGCAAGACCACGGCGATCGCCCGCTTGCTGGCGGACAAGCCGCCCGAAGAGGACTGGGTGGTGTTGCTCAACGAGTTCAGCGATGCCGGCATCGACGCCCTGACCGTGGCGAGCGCCGCCCGCGGCGCCTTCGACGTACGACTGGTGCCGGGCGGTTGTCTCTGCTGCGCCGGTGAGCAGGATTTCCGCCGCAACCTGCAGGAACTCGTGACCCAGCGCCGGCCGCAGCGCATCCTGGTCGAGCCTTCGGGGCTCGGTCATCCGGCGGGTATCGTCGAAGAACTGCTCGGCTGGGAAGCGAGCGGTCAGCTGCGGCTCGCGGGCATCGTGGCACTGCTCGATCCGCAGCGGCTGCGCGACGGGGGGCCGGCCCGTGATAGCGAAGCCCATGCCCAGGTCGAGATTGCCGATGCGCTGGCGCTGAGCAAGGCGGATCTTGCCGATGCCGCTGATCTGGCCCGGTTCGAGGCGTTCGCGGCGCAACTGTATCCGCGCAAAGCCTGGTTCGGGCCCCTGGTGGAGGGGCGTATTCCGCCGGTGGCGCTGGAACCCCGGCAAGCGAGCGTGGCACGCGCCGCCATGCCGCGATCGCTGCGACCGGCACTGCACCAGGCAGAACGGCAGCCCGCTTCGCCGGGCCACCACGAACACGAGTTGGCGCTTGGGCGTTTCGATGAGCAGGTCGTTGCCGACGCCGAGATCGCCGCGGCCAACGGCTTGCGCCGCGAAGTGCGGCACCTCGGCCGTCGTGCGGTTCGCTGGGTGTTTCCGCGGGCGGTGGCGTTCTCGCGGGAGCCGCTCATGCGACTGCTGGCGGCGGCAGGCGCCGGCAGCGGGAGCGGTGCGGTGGCGGACGGACCGCAGCGGGCAAGTGGCGTACTGCGCCTCAAGGGCGTCTTCCGTGTTGCCGAAGACGAGTGGCTGCTCGTACAGCCAGACGCGCACGGGAGCGTGAGTGTGCGACCGAGCAGCTGGCGGCGGGACAGCCGCGTCGAGCTGCTGCTCGACGGTGCGTCTGCCGCGGAGCCCCTGGCCTGGGATGCTGCCTGGCTGAACGCGCAGCAGCGACGCTAGCGGCGGATCGCGGCGCATGTGGAACACCCGCTTCGAGTCGCCGCGTCGGTTGCTGGTGGCGGCCTGGCGCGCCGGAGTCGCGGCCGTGCACGGCGAGACGCTGCTGCGGACGGTTTCGCGACTCGAGGGCGACCGGTGGTACCTGGGGCTGCCGCAGCGGCGGGAGCGATGCGTGGTGCTGCCGTCGCCGGCCGACGGCGGTCGGCTGCGTCTGCTCGGTGCCGGCAAGGCGGCCGCGTCACTGGCCCGTGGCATCGAGGCGGTGCTGGGCGAGCGTATCGATGCCGGACGGGTGGTGGTCAAGCACGGGCATGCCGAAACGTTGCGACGCGCCCGCTTGCTCGAAGCCGGTCACCCGCTGCCGGATGCGGCCAGCGCGCAGGCCGCGGCCGCGATGCTGACGTTCGTCGAGCGGTCTGCGCCGACCGATCTGTACCTCGTGCTGCTGACCGGCGGCGCCTCGGCGCTGCTGGCGGCTCCCGCAGCGGGGCTGACGCTCGAGGACAAGGCGCAGGTGTCGCGCTTGCTGGTCGAATGCGGCGCGAGCATTCAGCAGATCAACGTCGTGCGCCGGCACCTGTCGCGGATCAAGGGTGGGCAGCTGGCGCGTGCCCTGGCGCCGGCACGCAGCATCACCCTGGCGATTTCCGATGTGCTGGGCGACGACCCCGCGGCGATCGGTTCGGGGCCCACCGCGGCAGATCCGTCGACGTATGCCGAGGCGCTCGCCGTCCTCCGGCAGTTCGGACTCGCCGCCAGCGTGCCACCGGCTGTGCTGCGTCGGCTGCAGGCCGGAGTCGAGGGCCGGCTGGCGGAGACGCCCAAGCCCGGGGACGGCGTCCTGCAAGCCGCGGATTACGTCGTACTGGCCGGGCTGCGGGAGGCACTTGCCGCGGCTGTGGCAGCCGCGCGCGGGATGGGCTGCGAGGTGGTGGAGTGGACCGGGCCGCTGGCGGGCGACACGCACAGCCGTGCACGCGAGTTCGCCGGCCGGTTGCGGCAGCTGGCCATGGGGCGCGGCCGGAATGCGCCGCCGCTGCTGCTGGTTGCGGGGGGTGAAACCACGCTGCAGGTGCGAGGCGGCGGCCGGGGCGGGCGCTGCCAGGAGTTTGCGACTTGCGTGGCCGGCGAGCTCGAGGGCGTGGCCGGGCTGGCCGTGCTGGCGGCCGGAACCGATGGTACCGACGGCCCGACCGCTGCCGCCGGCGGGTTCGCGGATGGCGGTACCTGGCCGCGGGCCAGGCAGGCCGGGCTCGATCCGGCGGCGTTACTGGCGGACAACGACACGCATCGGTTGCTGGCAGCGAGCGGCGATCTGTTCGTCACCGGCCCGACCGGCACCAACGTCGCGGACCTGATGCTGGGTATCGCCATGACCGCTGGAGATTCACCGGCGGAGCGGCGGCTGCCCTAGAATCCGTAACTGGATTTCCGGTGCGGACCGGTTGGAGATGTTGATGAGCGAGTCGCTTCCCACCATCGCGGTGGTGGGCGGTACCGGCAATCTGGGGGCTGCGCTGGCGCGGCGCCTCGGGGCCGCAGGCCGCAAGGTGCTGATCGGTTCACGTGATCGCGAGCGGGCCAAGGCCGCCGCCGCACTGCTGGGGCACGACATCGGCTATGGCAGCAATGCCGAAGTCGCGGCGGCCGCGGATGTGATCATCGTCGCCGTGCCGTTCGCCTCGCAGCGCGCCACGCTGCAGGACATCGCCGCCTGTGTCGCGGGCAAGATCGTCGTCGATACCACCGTGCCGCTGATGCCGCCGAAGGTGATGCGCGTCCAGCTGCCGCCGGAAGGTTGCGCGGCGCTGATCGCCCAGCAGGTGCTCGGTGTGGGTGTGCGGGTCGTCTCGGCCTTCCACAACGTCGCGGCCCACAAGCTGGCCACCGACGAGACGGTGGATTGCGACGTGCTGGTGTTCGGCGACGACCGCAAGGCGCGCGAGGTGGTGATCGCACTCGCCGATGCCTGTGGCTTGCGCGGCCTGCACGGCGGCGTGCTGGCGAATTCGGCCGCGGCCGAAGCGCTGACCTCGATCATGATCTTCATCAACAAGACCTACGCCGTCGACGGTGCCGGCATGCGCATCACCGGGAGTCTGGTTCCTCCCGCCGCCAGCTGAATGGGCGAATCCTCACTGGCGTTGCAAGCGCTGCCGGGTCTGGCCGAAGTCCTGCCGGGCGAAGATCTCGCACCGCTGCTGTGCGAGGCGCTCGCGCGGGCCGGCATGTCGCTGGCCGGTGGCGATGTGCTGGTGGTGGCGCAGAAGATCGTCTCCAAGGCGGAAGGCCGGTTCGTCGATCTGCGCGACGTCGAGCCCTCGGCGGCGGCGCTGCAGCTGGCCGCAAGCATCGGCAAGGATCCACGCTTCGTCGAAGTCGTGCTGCGGGAGTCGAGTACCGTGGTGCGCGCGGCCCCCAACGTGCTGATCACCCGGCACCGCCTGGGCCATGTCATGGCGAACGCCGGCATCGATCGTTCCAATCTGCCGGCCGGCGAGCCTGGGGCGGAGCGGGTGCTGTTGTTGCCGGTCGATCCCGATGCCTCGGCGCGCGCACTGCGCGCGGCAATCAAGGCGGCTACGGATGCACAGGTCGGTGTCGTGATCAGCGACAGCTTCGGCCGACCGTGGCGGATCGGTACGGTCAACGTCGCGCTGGGTGTCGCCGGCTTGCCGGCGGTGCTCGATCTGCGCGGCGGGCAGGATCGCCACGGACGGCGTCTCGAAACGACCCAGGTGGCGCTGGCCGACGCGCTGGCCGCAGCGGCCGGCATCGTGATGGGCGAGGCGACCGAAAGCACGCCGGTGGTCCGGATCCGCGGGCTACACTGGAGCGTTCCCGGAAGCGACAGCCGGGCTTTGTTGCGACCGGTGGCGGAGGATCTGTTCCAGTGAGCGCGGCGCCGAAAGTGCTGGCGATCTGCGGCGGGGTGGGCGGCGCGAAGCTCGCACTTGGCCTTGATCGGGTCCTGCCGCCAGGCGATCTCGCGCTGCTGGTCAATACCGGCGACGACTTCGTGCATCTCGGGCTGCAGATCTCGCCGGATCTCGACACCGTCATGTACACGCTTGCGGGGGTTGTGTCGCAGGCGCAGGGCTGGGGGCGCGAGGGCGATACCCGGCGCTTTCTCGACGAGATCGTCCGTTGCGGCGGGCCCGGCTGGTTCCAGATCGGCGATCTCGACCTGGCAGTACACGTCGAACGGACGCGGCGCCTGGCGGCAGGGGAGTCGCTGACCGCGGTGACCGCGGGTCTGGCGCGGGCCTTCGGCGTGCGGTCCTTGCTGCTGCCGATGAGCGACGATCCGGTGCGCACGCTGCTCGATACCGTGGACGAGGGCGTGCTGGAGTTCCAGGAATACTTCGTGCGGCGACGCTGCGAACCGCGCGTCCGGGCGATCCGTTTCAGCGGCGCGGAGGCGGCGCGGCCGAGCGCGACGGCGCTGGCGTTGCTCGACGCGCCGGGTCTGGAAGCCGTGCTGCTCTGTCCGTCCAATCCCTGGCTGAGCGTCGCGCCGATGCTGGCGATGCCGGCATTGCGGCAGGCACTGGCGGTCTGCCGTGCGCCGGTGGTCGCGGTCTCGCCGGTGGTGGCCGGAAGGGCCGTCAAGGGGCCGACGGCCAAGCTGATGCAGGAGCTGGATCTCGAGGTGTCGGCGGTCACGGTCGCGGCGCACTATGCCGGCCTGATCGACGGCTATGTGCTCGATCGACAGGATGCCGCGCTGTTGCCGCGCATCGGCCTGACGGCCGTCGCACTGCCGACCGTGATGCGCAGCCTCGAGGATCGTGACGCACTGGCGCGCGGGGTATTGGCGTTTGCGCGGGGTTTGTCAACTGGGCCGCGGTTGCGGATGGTGTCATGAACGGCGTTTGTGCAATCGTTCCGGTGCGTGCCGGCGGGGTGGGCAAGTCGCGCCTCGCGGGCGTGTTGTCGTGGCCGCGCCGGGAGCGCTTGATCGAGGCGATGCTCGACGACGTGCTGGCTGCGCTGCGCGCTGCGCGCGGCATCGACGCCATCGTCGTCGTCAGCCCGGATCTGCAGCAAGCGCCCGCCGGCACGACCCTGCTGCGCGATCGCGGCGAGGGCCTGAACACCGCGGTGGCGCTGGCACTGGAGTCGCTCGGCGGGCGTTTCGCGGCAGCCCTGGTGGTCGCCGCCGACGTGCCGCGGGTCAGCACCGCCGAGGTCGAAACGCTGCTCGAGGCCTGCCGCGATGCGGAAGTCGGCCTTGTACCCGATCGGCGTCGTGAAGGCACCAACGCCTTGTGGTTGCGGTTGCCGCCACGGATCGCGCCCGATTTCGGCGGGGCGAGCTTCGTCCGTCATCGTGCAGCGGCTCGTGACGCAGGTGCACGGCTGCAGGTCGTCGATTTGCCGGGGTTGTCGCACGACGTGGACCGGCCGGCCGATCTGCCCTCCGGTGCGCTGACGGGCGATGCCGTGCTGGCGCTGGCCGACGAGGCCGATCTCGACGCCATGATGTCGGCGGCCGCTGCGCTGACCGTCGAAGGCTTCGGGCAGCGCGTCAGCTATTCGCGCAAGGTGTTCATCCCGCTGACGCAGCTGTGTCGCGATGTCTGCCATTACTGCACGTTCGCGGCGCCGCCGCGTCCCGGCACGGCGGCGTATCTGCGACCGGAACAGGTGCTGGAGATTGCCCGGGCGGGCGCGGCCAGCGGTTGCCACGAGGCACTGTTCACGCTCGGCGACAAGCCCGAGCTGCGCTACAAGCAGGCCCGTGCCGAACTCGAAACACTGGGTTTCGCGACCACGCTCGATTATCTCGAGCATTGTGCGCGCCTGGTCCACGAGCAGACCGGGCTGCTGCCTCATCTGAATCCCGGGGTGATGGACGCCGCCGATCTGCGTCGCCTGCGGCCGGTCGCCGTGTCGATGGGCATCATGCTCGAGACCACGGCGGAACGCCTGGCGCAGAAGGGCGGACCGCACCACCGTTCGCCGGACAAGCTGCCGACCGTGCGGCTGGCGACGTTGCGCGCAGCCGGCATGGAGCGCGTGCCGTTCACCACCGGTCTACTGATCGGCATCGGCGAGAGCCGACGGGAGCGTCTCGAGACCCTGCTCGCGATCCGCGAGCTGCATGCCGAATTCGGCCATGTCCAGGATCTGATCATCCAGAACTTCCGCGCCAAGCCCGGTACGCGTATGGCCCGCGCGCCCGAGCCCGGACTCGAGGAACTGTTGTGGACGATTGCGGCGGCGCGGCTGGTGTTCGGCGCCTCGATGTCGATCCAGGCGCCGCCAAATCTGAGTGCGCCGGAATCGTTGCCGCGGCTGATCGAAGCCGGCATCAACGACTGGGGCGGGGTTTCGCCGGTCACACCGGATCACGTCAACCCGGAAGCGCCGTGGCCGGAGATCCTGGCGCTCGAGCAGGGAACGCGGGCGGCGGGGCGCTGGCTGGTCGAACGGCTGGCCATCGTGCCGCGCCATGCCATGCAACCCGAAAGCTGGCTTGACCCGGGTTTCCATACGGCCGTGCGGCGCCGGATCGATGCCACGGGTTACATCCGCGAGCCCGAGTGGATTTCAGGCGCGGGCTCACCGCCTTTGCGCCGCTACGTCGAACTGGTCGATCGCCCGCGGTCGGCTGCCGCGGGCGAGCGGAGTCCGTTGCAGGCCACGCTCGAGCGGGCGCGGCAGGGCGAGCGTCTCGACGAAGCGGAGATCGTCGCGCTGTTTGCCGCCGACGGTGAGGAATTCGCGCAAGTGGTGGCGGCCGCCGACGAGTTGCGGCAGCGCGTGAACGGGCCGACCGTCACCTACGTCGTCAACCGCAACATCAACTACACGAATATCTGCAGCTACTCCTGCGGGTTCTGTGCGTTCGCCAAGGGACGCAGCGCCCGCTCGCTGCGCGGGCCGGGCTATCTGCTCGATCTGGACGAGATCGAGCGCCGGGTGGCCGAGGCACGCGCGCGCGGCGCGACCGAAGTCTGCATGCAGGGCGGGATCCACCCGAGCTTCACCGGCGAGACCTATCTCTCCATTGTGCGCGCGGCCCAGCATGCGGCACCCGGCATCCACGTCCATGCTTTCTCGCCGCTGGAGATCAGCCATGGCGCCGGATCGCTGGGCTTGCCGCTGGAGGACTATCTCGCGCGTTTGCGCGATGCCGGCTTGCGGACCTTGCCGGGCACGGCGGCGGAGATCCTTTGCGACGACGTACGGGCGGTGATCTGTCCCGACAAGCTCGACACCCGACGGTGGCTGGAGGTGATGCGCGCCGCGCATCGTGTCGGCCTGCGCAGCACCGCGACCATCATGTTCGGGCACGTCGAAACAGCCTGGCACTGGGCGCGGCATCTGCTGCAGCTGCGCGACCTGCAGGCGCAGACGGGCGGCTTCACCGAATTCGTGCCGCTGTCGTATGTGCACATGGAAGCGCCGCTGTGGCGCAAGGGCCTGACCCGTTCGGGCCCGAGTTTCCGCGAGGCGATCCTGATGCATGCGGTGGCCCGGCTGG
>JACKOV010000005.1 GCA_024234075.1 Nevskiaceae bacterium | reverse complement strand
CGAGAGGCCGTTGCCGCCGACTTCCTGGCGGAACTGGCGCAGCTGCTCTTCCGTGAGCCGTCCCTCGATGAACGCGCGCGCGTAGATGCCGGGCGAAGCGTGACCCTGGATGTAGATCATGTCGCCGGGATGCTTGTCGGAAGGCGCCCGCCAGAAGTGGTTGAAGCCCACTTCATAGAGCGTCGCAGCCGAAGCGTAGGTGGCGATGTGGCCGCCGTACTCCGACGACTTGCGGTTGGCATGCACCACCATCGCCATCGCGTTCCAGCGGATGTAGGCCTCGATGCGGCGTTCGAATTCGCGGTTGCCCGGATACTCGCGCTGCTGGCCGACCGAGATGGTGTTGACGTAAGCGGTGTTGGGCCGAAACGGCAGATAGGCGCCGGAGCGGCGGGCGTACTCGATCAGGCGGTCGAGCAGAAAATGGGCGCGCTCCGGACCGTGTGTCTTCAGCACGGAATCGATCGACTCGAGCCACTCCTGAGTCTCGGCGGGATCAAAGTCTTCGAGCTTGGGCAAATCAGTCATCTGCAGGACCCTGTAACGAGGCCCGCCAGTGCGGGCAGAGGGGGCCAGCCGCGGCGGCTGCAGCCGGAAACCCGCATGTTACCCTTTCGCCCGCCTCCTTAGGGATCGCCCGGCCCCGACAACCGGCTGCAGGGCCCTCCGCAGGGGGCCGCTGTGCTAGCATCCGCGCCGTTTTCCCCGCAAGCGGCTTGCGTCGTGTCCCTGCTTCCCGACCCATTCCAGCCGGCGCTGCGCCGCACCAGCCGCGCGGCCCTCGAGCCGCTGCTCGAAGCCGCCGGGCGCCGCAGCGACGAGCGCTTTGCGCTCGACCTGCTGCTCGATCAGCCGCTGTGGCGCACCCTGGAGACGCGATGAGCCCAGACACGATCACCCTCGGCCGCCCCGACGACTGGCACCTGCATTTACGCGACGGCGCGGCGCTGCGCGCCGTATTGCCGCACACGGCCGAGCGGTTCGCGCGGGCGATCGTGATGCCGAATCTCAAGCCACCGGTGACGACCACCGCGCTCGCCGCCGATTACCGGCGCCGCATCCTCGAGGCCCGCCCCACCGGCTCGGACTTCGAGCCGCTGATGACGCTCTACCTTACCGACCAGACCTCCCCGGCGGAGATCGATCGTGCCTGCGACAGCGGCTTCATCCACGGCTGCAAGCTCTATCCAGCCGGCGCCACGACCCACTCCGACTCCGGCGTCACCGACCTCGCACGAATCGAGCCGGTGCTGGCGCGCATGGCCGAGCGCGGCATGGTGCTGCAGGTGCACGGCGAGGTGACGCGCGATGCGGTGGACGTGTTCGACCGCGAGGCGCGCTTCATCGACGAGTTGCTGGCGCCGCTGGCCGCGCGCCAGCCACGCCTGCGGATCGTGTTCGAGCATGTGACCAGCCGCGCCGCGGTCGAGTTCGTGCGCGGCAGCCGCGACGGGATCGCGGCAACCCTGACGCCACAGCATCTGCTGCACAACCGCAACGCCTTGTTCGTCGGCGGCCTGCGGCCGCATTTCTACTGCCTGCCGGTGCTGAAGACCGAGTCCGACCGTGCAGCGCTGCTCGAAGCCGCCACCAGCGGTGATCCGCGCTTCTTTCTCGGCACCGACAGTGCACCGCATGCCCGGCACCTCAAGGAGCACGCCTGCGGCTGCGCGGGGATGTATTCAGCCCACGCCGCGCTCGAACTGTATGCGGAGGCATTCGACAGCGTCGGCGCGCTCGATCGCCTCGACGGCTTCGCTCACCGTTTCGGTGCGGACTTCTACGGCCTGCCGCGCAATGCCGGCACCGTCACGCTGCACCGTATCCGCCAGGACGTACCGACGAGCTTCCATTTCGGCGACGGCGAGCTCGTGCCCATGCGCGCCGGCGAACGACTCGCCTGGACGCTGCAGCCGAAGTCCGCGACCGCCACGGCGATGCGGCGATGACCAGCGCCTCTCCCGCCTCCCCGCCGCCGACCATGGCGCGCCGTTTCCGCGGCTTCCTGCCGGTGGTGGTCGACGTCGAAACCGGCGGCTTCAACGCCGCACGCGATGCGCTGCTGGAGATCGCCGCGGTACCGATCACGATGTCGGCGGAGGGGCAGCTGACACTCGGCAGCACCCACGCCTTCCACGTCAAGCCCTTCGAAGGCGCGAATCTCGAACCCGCCTCGCTCGCGGTCAATGGCATCGATCCATTCCACCCGCTGCGGCCGGCACTCGACGAGCAGGACGCGCTGCAACGGGTGTTTCGCGAGGTGCGCCAGGCGATCCGCGAGCACCATTGCAAGCGCGCGATCCTGGTGGGCCACAATGCCAACTTCGATCTGGCGTTCCTGAACGCTGCCGTGGCGCGCACGGGAATCAAGCGCAACCCGTTTCACCCGTTCTCGTGTTTCGACACCGTGACACTGGCCGGCGCGGCGCTGGGCCAGACCGTACTTGCCAAGGCGGCGATGGTGGCGGGCATGGAGTGGGACTCGTCGTCGGCCCATTCGGCCGCCTACGACGCCGAACGCACCGCCAAGTTGTTCTGTCGGATCTGCAACGACTGCCTGCCGAGCTATCTGGCCGCAGAGGAACGTGCCCGCGCGCTCGGGTGGATCGACGCCGCCAGCAGCGCACCGGCCACGGCAGCGCTGCTCGCCGAGGACGAGTAGCGTCCGCGCCGGCCCGAGGCGGCCGGCCGTATCAGCAGTGGAAATCCAGGGTGGTGGAACCTCAGGCGTTCGCGACGCCCGTACCGGACTCGTCCAGCAGCTTCTTCAACTCGCCGCTGCGGAACATCTCGAGCACGATGTCACAGCCGCCGACCAGCTCGCTGTTGACGTACAGCTGCGGATAAGTCGGCCAGTTGGAATAGCGCTTCAGGGCCTCGCGCAGTTCCGGATCTTCGAAGATGTTCACGTGACTGAAGTTCGCGCCGCAAGCCCGCAACGCCGCCACGGCCTGCGCCGAAAACCCACACTGCGGGAAATCGGGCGTGCCCTTCATGAACAGCACGACCGGAGTCGAGCTCAACTGGGCCTTGATGCGTTCGACAACGTCCATGGGTCTCTCCGGATTGGATCGCGAGCACCGGACCGACCGATTCCGTGGTCCAAGCGGGACGCGAACACGTTGAATTATGAGGGGTGCTCGCCTATTCTTCAAATTGCATCTGACTCCGGTGCAACCCAGAACTAGAACAATAGACCCGGCGACCTCTCGCGGTATCCGGCGATTACTGGAGGTAGGCAAGATGAAGAACCCACTGGACAGCATCCCACTGACCATCACGCTCGGCGTGGTGTTCGCGATCATCGTCATGGTGATCGTTCCGGGAACCGGCTACAACGACCCGAGCATGTCGCGCTGGCTGCACATCGTCAGCGGCATCTTCTGGATCGGCCTGCTCTACTACTTCAACGTCGCACAGATCCCGGCCATGGCGGCAGCTGCGGCCGATCAAGGCGGCCCGGGCGCCGCTGGCATCACCCGCTACGTCGCGCCGCGTGCGCTGCTGTGGTTCCGCTGGGCGGCAGTCGCCACCTGGCTCACCGGTGCCTGGTTGCTGGGGCCGCGGTTCGTCCCGGCCTTTACGCTCCAGGAAGGCAGCCAGGTGATCGGCATCGGCGTCTGGCTCGGCACCATCCTGCTGTTCAACGTCTGGGCCCTGATCTGGCCGAACCAGAAGAAGGTGCTGGGCATCGTGCCCGCCACCGACGCGGAAAAGGCTCGGGCGCGCCGCGTCGCCACGCTGGCCTCGCGCGTGAACTTCCTGCTGTCGTTCCCGATGCTGCTCTGCATGGGCGGCCAGTCGCACGGATTGCCGTTCTGACCGCCAGCTACCCGCAAGCCGCCGCCGGCCTGCCGGCCGACATCACCGCGCAGGTCGCCCGTGCGCTCGCAGAAGACGTCGGTGCCGGCGATGTCACCGCCCGGCTCGTCCCTGCCGGGCAGCAGGTCCAGGCCCGCGTGCTGGCACGCGAGCCGGCGATCGTGTGTGGTCAGGCCTGGGTCGACGAGGTCTATCGCCAGCTCGATCCCGCAGTCTCGGTAAGCTGGCAGGCGCGTGACGGCGAGCAGGTCGACGCCGACAGCATCCTCTGCCGGGTCAGCGGCCCGGCGCGTGCCGTGCTGACCGGCGAGCGCAGCGCCCTCAATTTCCTGCAGACCCTGTCGGCGACCGCGACCGAGACCCGGCGCTACGTCGACGCCGTCGCCGGTACACGTTGCCGGATCCTCGACACCCGCAAGACCCTGCCCGGCCTGCGCGAGGCGCAGAAGTACGCGGTGCGCTGCGGCGGTGGCCGCAACCACCGGATGGGTCTGTACGACATGGTGCTGATCAAGGAAAACCACATCCTGGCGGCCGGCTCGATCGCCGCCGCGGTCGATGCCGCCCGGCGGCTCGCGCCGGGCATCACGGTCGAAGTCGAGGTGGAATCCCTGGCCGAGCTCGACCAGGCGCTGGCTGCCGGCGCTGATCTGGTGATGCTCGACGAACTGTCGCTCGAGGACATGCGCGAGGCAGTGCGCCGCCGCGACGACCGTGCCGCCCGGACCCAGCTCGAGGCGTCGGGTGGCGTCGCGCTCGAAACCGTGCGGCGCATCGCCGCCACCGGTGTGGACTTCGTGTCGATCGGCGGGCTCACCAAGCACGTCGCGGCGATCGATCTATCGATGCGGATCGAGTTCGTCGCCGGCGATGCACCGTAAGCGATATAAAATCGAGATAATCTAGATAAAATATTGAATTTTCAGGAATTGACAGCCTTCAGCACACGCTGGGGCTGAGCGATTCCATAGCCTTGCGCATAGTCGACGCCGAGGCTGGTCAACATCTGGATGATCTCGGTGTTCTCGGCGAACTCGGCAATCGTCAGCTTGCCGGTCAGGTGCCCGATCTCGTTGATCGAGCGCACCATCTCCCGATCGATCGGGTCGTGCAGGATCTCGCGGACGAAGCTGCCGTCGATCTTCAGAAAATCGACCGGAAAGTGCTTCAGGTAGCCGAAGGACGACAGACCAGTGCCGAAGTCGTCGAGCGAGAACTTGCAGCCGAGCTCCTTCAAGGCCTGGATGAAACGGTTCGCCTGGGAAAAGTTCGCGACGGCCGAAGTCTCGGTGATCTCGAAGCAGATCTTGCTGGCATCGATGCCAGTGCGCTGGAACTGCTCGATCACGAACGGCAGGAACTTGTCGTCGCCGAAACTCTGCCCCGAAAGGTTGATCGCGCACAGCGACAGGTTTTCGCGCTCGTCGGCTTCGGAAACCAGCCAGCGCAAGGCGTTCTCGATCACCCAGCGATCGATCGCCGGCATGATGTTGTAGCGTTCGGCCGCGGCCATGAAGCTGTCCGGCGCGACCACCCGGCCGTTCTCGTCGCGCATCCGCAGCAGCAGCTCGTAGTGCGCGCCCGGCTCGGCCTTCTGCAAGGGCTGGATCGCCATCCGGTAGAGTTCGAACCGGCCCTCCTCCAGCGCCGCGTTGATCCGCGCCGCCCACTGCATCTCGCGCCGCCGCCGCATCAGCTCGATGTCGTTCTCGGCAAAGCTGTGGACGCGGTTGCGACCCGCCTCCTTCGCCGCCTGGCAGGCGCTGTCGGCGGCCGAAATGACCGACACGACGTCTTCGTTGTCGGCCGTGATCGGCACCACGCCGATGCTGGCACCGAGCCGGAACACGCGGTCTTCCCAGGTGAAGCGGAAGTTGCGCACCGCCTCGCGCAGCGTCTCGGCCATGCGCAGCGCGTCGTCGAGCGAGCAGGCTTCGAGCAGGATGCCGAATTCGTCGCCGCCGAGCCGCGACAGCGTATCGCGCCAGCGGACCTTGGCCTTGAGCAGTGCACCGACCTGGCCGAGCAGCGCATCGCCGGCGGCATGGCCGCAGCTGTCGTTGATGATCTTGAACTGATCGAGGTCAAGGCAGCACAGCGCGTACGACGATTCGCGGGCCTTGGCGCTCTTCAGCGCCCGCTCCAGACGGTTCTCGAACTCGCGCCGGTTGACCAGGCCGGTCAGCAGGTCGTGGCTCGACTGATAGGACAGGCGGCGATTCAGCTCGCGGCTCTCGCTGACGTCGTGGAACACCAGCACGCCGCCGGACACCTTGCCGGCGCCGTCGCGGATCGGCGCCGCCGTACTCTCGACATACAGCTCGTTGCCGTCCTTGCGGATCAGCAACATCGGCCGCACCGACTTGATCGGGCGCACGCGCTGCACCGACTGGGTCAGCGGATTCTCGAGCGGTTCGCAGGTCTCTTCGTGGAAGGTGCGGAAGATCTCGTCGACCTGCCGGCCCATCGCGTCCTCGAGGCGCCAGCCTGTCAGCTGCTCCGCCACCGGATTGAGGTAGTCGATCACCGAATCGGCATCGGTGGTGATCACGCCGTCGCCGATCGACTGCAGGGTGATCTGCGCGCTCTCCTTCTCGCGGAACAGCGCGTCCTCGTAGAGCTTGCGCTCGGTGATGTCGAGCTCGACACCGACCAGGCGCAGCAGACGCCCGTTGACGTCGAGCCGCGCCTTGGCGCGGCTCTGCACCCAGCGCCACTCGCCGTTGCGATGGCGCATGCGATGGATGCTCTCGAACAGCGGTGTCTTGCCGCCAACATGATCGCGGATGGCCGCCTGCACCCGCGACATATCCTCCGGATGCACCAGACTGCGCCAGTCCGGCGCGAGATCGAGGTCGGTGTCGGAATAGCCGAGCATCGCCCGCCAGCGCGGCGAGAAATACATCTCGTTGCGCTCGACGTCGAAGTCCCAGAGACCGTCGTTGGCGGCGTGCTTGGACAGTTCGACCCGCTCTTCGAGCCGGGCGAGCCGTGCTTCGAGACGCAGCCGGCCGAGCCCGGTCGCGAGACTGGTCCCGAGCAGTTTCAGCAGCAGCTGCAAGTTGACATCCCAGGCGCCGCGGGGCAGCGAGTTCGCGAGCCCGAGGAAACCCGCGGGCACGCCGTCGATGCGATACGCGACCAGCAGCACCGAACCGACATGCAGCTCCGCGAGACGCCGGGCCTCGACCGATTGCTCGCGCCGTGGCGCAGCCGTATCGACGATCGAGGACAGGCGCAGATGCTCGAGGCGACCCCGCAGCCAGCTCCAGGTTTCGAGACTGTCGCCGCGCAGCGCCTCGGGATGGCATTGCGCAAACGTGCTGCGCGAGACCATGACCGTATCGAACTGCAAGCCGCCCAGTTCGAGACCGATCGTGAACGCCGCATCGCAACCGGCGGCTTCGCGCAGCAGTTCGAGATTGGTGTGGATGCAGGATTCCGCGGTATCGCGCGACAGATTCTGGAAATCGACGGCAATCTTGGTGCAGGTCACATCCAAGCCGGCCTGCTGTCGCTGGGCCCGGGATGCCGTCCAGGCCTGTGGCGACAGGATGTCGGACGCGGTGTACTCGCTCGCAGGATCGATCAGAAACGACATTCCAAAGGCAGGTACGCACCGGGATCGGCGCGTACCCGGATTGTGGCATAGAGCACTAGAAAAACAAGCTAACTGCCTGTTACCTAAAGGACCAGTTCACAAAAGAGCCCGTTCACTGCCCAGCAGATCTGCAGGATGCCGTGTGGTCGTACCGCAGCGCGCGAAAGCAGCCTGCCCACCGCGACCACGCCCGGACACCGACCCCGCTCCTCTCCTGAGAAGCCGCGTGAACAGCCGTCTAGCCAATCCGGTGTGCCGGATAGCGGATGGCCCGCGCCCGGTTGCCGCGCGCCACGCAGGCGGCCTCCGGTCGGCCGCTGACCAGCCACCAGGTCTCCCGTGCCGTGCGACCGGCGTCGATGCGACGGGCCGGCGTGAAACACGGCGCCAGCAGTGCCTGCGGCACCAGCAATACCCTCGCCTGCGGCGCGGCGGCGAGCCAGGCGGCGGCATCGTCGCTTTCGCGCGAGCCTTCGCGCCAGCGGGCATGTCCGAAGTTCACGGTGTCCCGGTCCAGCCCCAGCAGAAACTGTTCCTTGTAGGCGACCAGGCCCAGTTCGCGCCCCGGCGGCACCCGGCGCAGCATCTCCGCAACGAAGGCCGAAGCCGAACGCTGCGGATTCAGCTGCGGTGCGATGCCAAAGCCCCAGACGAGCGCGAGGCAGGCGAGCATGGCTGGCCAGGCCAGCAACGGCGCGAACCGTGCGGCGACCAGCCAGACCAGCGGCGCCGCCATGGCAAAAGCCAGCAACGCCGAAGTCGACCCGGGCTCCACTACGGAGAGCAGTTCGGTCACCGGCGGCCAGTCCAGGAGATCGCCGATGGCCAGCACCACGCCCGGAACGATCAGCAGCGCCGCCAACACCAGGCTCAGCCGCTGGACGCCGCGCCGCGCCAGCAATTCGTCGAGATGGGCCGCTGCGGCCAGCGCAAACGCCGGCAAGGCCGGCAGCACGTAGATGCCGCGCTTGCCGGGACTGATCGAAAAGAACACCACCACCAGCAGTGCCCAGAGCAGCGGCAACCAGACGGCACCGCGGCGTGCGGCAAAGTCGTTCCGCCAACGCGGCACCAGCCAGAACAGCAGCGCGCTCGCCGGCAGCCACAACGCCGGGATCACCTCGACCAGGAAGAAATACCAGGGTCGCAGGTGATGCCAGGAAGCGGCGTAACGCTGCACGGTCTGCTGGAACAGGATCTCGTCGCGATAGGCCAGCAACCCCGGATCGCCGCGGGTCGCAACGGCCAGCAGCATCGGCCCCAGCCAGAGCGCCACCGCAAACAGGAAACCGGCCGGCGCCAGCGCCCAGCGCGCCCTGCCGCCGGCGATCGTCGCGAGGTTCCAGCGAGGGCCGCGCAACGCGAAGTACAACGGCACCAGCAGCAGCGGCAGGAAACCGACGCCCTTGGTGATCGTGCCGAGCCCGGCGGCAAAGCCGCCGAGCAGATAGGCGCGCCAATCGGGGCCAAGCAGCAGATGGCGGGTCAAGGCCCACAACGACAGCGTGCTGAAGAACAGCAAGGTCGGATCGATCTGCGCGCTGCGCATGGTCTGCACGAACTGCACGCAACAGGCGAGCAGCAAGGCCGCGGCCAGACCGGCACGGCGGCCGTGCAGCCGCGTTGCCAGCGAATACACCAGCAACAGGGTTCCTACCGTGGCCAGCAACGACGGCAACAGAAACGACGCGCGCACCGAACCGAAGGCGGCGTACGACAGCGCCAGCAGCCAGAAATACAGCGGCGGCTTGTCCTGGTAGAGATCGCCGCCGACCCGCGGAAACAGCCAGTCCCCGCTGGCCACCATGTCGCGCGCCAGCACGGCAAAACGCGGTTCGTCGGCCGGCCAGGGGTCGCGCAGCCCGTAGCCGCTGGCAATCAGTACGGCCACGGCCAGCAGGATCCAGCCGACGTCGCGCCAGTTCATTTGCGTACGCTGCTCCACCGCGATCGCCTCCTCAGGCCTCGGCCCGGCGTCGCCCGGTCCGGATCAGGTAGAGATTGCGCAGATAGACGAAGACGCCGGTGGCCTGCCCGACGATGAACACCGGGTCGCGCTTGTGGATCGCGTAGGACAGCAGCACCAGGCCGCCGGCCAGGCTGAAATACCAGAAAGCCAGCGGCACGATGCTGCGCTTGGCCCGCTCGCTGGCCAGCCACTGCAGGAAGAACCGGGTCGAAAACAAGGCCTGGCCGATGAAGCCGATGCCGATCCAGAGCGTGGATTCCGTCGAGCCCATGAAAACCCGTCTCCTTGCCGCGCAGGGCGCGGCGCTTGCGATGCACCCGGTGTTAGACGCCGGCGGGCAGCATTATTCTTCGCGCACCACGAGCCCGGGCGTACAACGGCGCTTGAGCCAAATCACCCCGAAGATGTCGACGATGCCGACCCAGAGTCGATCGAACAGGCCATATTTGGACCGTCCGCGCTCGCGCGGCCGGTGGTTGACCGGCACCGACACGACCTGCGCGCCGGCGCGCTGGAACAGTGCCGGCAGGAAACGGTGCATGTGATCGAAGCGCGGCAGCTCGAGGAAGGTCTCGCGATGCAGCAGCTTGATGCCGCAGCCGGTGTCCGGCGTGCCGTCGCCGAGCAGGCGCGCGCGCACGCCGTTCGCGACCTGCGACTGCAGTCGCCGCAGGCCGCTGTCGCGCCGCCGGCCGACCCGGTTGCCCATGACCAGCAGGGCATCGCCGCGGGCCGCCAGCAGCTTCGGAATGTCGGCTGGATCGTTCTGGCCGTCGCCATCGAGTGTCGCCACCCAGGCAGCGCGCGCCTGGCGCACACCCGTGCAGACCGCGGCGCTCTGGCCACTGCGAAACGAATGGCGCAGCAGCCGGATCTGCCGCAGGCCGGCGGCACGACAGGCCTGCACCGCCGCGGCCGTACCGTCGCAACTGCCATCGTCGACGAACAGGATTTCGAACTCGCGCCCGGTCAGCGCCGCGACAATCTCGGCCGCGAGCGGCGCGACGTTCTCGGCCTCATCGCAAACCGGAATCACCACCGACAGTTCGGGCTGGCTCATTTGCGGACCGCTTTCAGCTGGGCGTGGGCGAGTTCGAAGGTCGCACGCAGACGCCGCGCCATCTCGGACTGCTCACCGGCGAGCGCCGCGGCATCGAGACGTTTCGGCACCCAGCGCGGCTCGCCCACGGCGATCACGATGCGCGCGCCCGGCAGCGGCAGCACGAACCGGTCCCAATGGAAGCGGATCGAGCGCGAAGCGGCAAAGGCCAGCGGCAGCATCGGCCGGCCGCTCATCTGCGCCAGCAGGATCGCACCGGGCTTGAACTCGAAGGCCGGTCCGCGCGGACCGTCGGGGGTGATCGCGGGCGAAATGTCGCGGCGCACCAGCGCCTCGTAGAAATCCCGCAGGGCACGCGCGCCGGTATAGGTGGACGAACCGCGGATGACTTCGCCGCCGAGCCGGTGCACCAGCCGCGCGCCAATCTCGCCGTCGACCGACGGGCTGATCAGGAAACCCGCGCGCAGGCCGAGATCGCGCCGCTCCAGCAGGTAGCGCGCGCAGAACAGCTGATGCTGGTGCCAGTAGCACGGGATCAGCGACGGCGCCCGCTCGAGCGCCGCCTGCAGATGCTCGGCCCCGATCACCTGCGGACGGCGGCAGGTCGCCCACAGCAGCCGCAACACACCGAGCAACAGCGGCACGAGGCAGGCATACGCCAGCCGGCGGCCGATGCTCATGCGGCGGCCGGAACGGGTCAGTTGCTGGTAAGCCGCGTCGCGGGACGTCTCGCGGTGGCCGCCGTCCGGGCCGGATTCAGTCATGCTGGGGTCGGGAAAGGACCTCGGTAGGGAGCGCGATTCTCCGCGATCGGCCCGGGCGGAACAAGGACGCGTCGGCGCGGTACGGGACGGAAATCGTTGCCGATGATCGGCTAAAGTAGCGCGTTCATGAACGCACCGAGCACGCTGACTGAAATGTTCGACGGCCTGGCAGGCCTCGACCGCACGATCACCTACCTCGAGGGCGAGGATCGCCAGCGCGTTGTACCTTTCGGCGAGCTGCATGCGCGCGCGCTCGGCCTGCTGTATCACCTGCAGGCGATCGGCGCGGCGCCCGGCGACACGCTGATCCTGTTCCTCAACAACAACGAACAGTTCGTCGATGGGTTCTGGGCGGCCGTCCTCGGCAGCATCGTGCCGGTGCCGATCGCCGTCGGCATCAGCGACGAACATCGCCGCAAGCTGCTGCGGATCGCCCGACAGCTCGGCCGGCCGTTCCTGTATACCGACCGCAAGTCCTACGAACGCATCACGCAGTTCAGCAGCCAGGGCGACGCCGAGCCGTTCCCGATCCCGCGCGAGCGCGTATTCCTCGCCGACCAGGTCGACGACGTATCGCGACCCGGCCGACCGCGCACCGCCTCGCCGGCCGACCTGGCCTTCATCCAGTTCTCGTCCGGTTCGACCAGCGATCCGAAGGGCGTGATGCTGACCCACGGCAACCTGATGGCCAACACCCACGGCGCGATCCGGGCAGCCGGGCTGCACGATCGGGACGTATCGCTGTCCTGGATGCCGCTGACACACGACATGGGACTGATCGGCCTGCACATCTTCATGCTGACCGCCGGCATGCAGGTCATGCAGATGCAGACCGACCTGTTCGTGCGCCGCCCGCTGTTGTGGATGCAGTTCGCCGCCGCCCGGCAAGCCACCGTGCTGTGCTCGCCGAACTTCGGCTACCGGCACTATCTCAAGGTGCTCGGCGAACGTCCGCTGGCCGATCTCGACCTGTCGGCGGTACGCATCATTTTCAATGGCGCCGAGCCGATCAGTGCCTCGCTCTGCGAGGAGTTTCTCGACCGGCTGCAACCCGTGCGCTTGCCGCGCACCGCGATGTATCCCGTCTACGGCTTGGCCGAGGCCTCGGTCGCGGTCAGCTTTCCCGAGCCAGGCGCCCCGCTGCGCATGCTCTCGCTCGACCGTCATCGCATGGGTGTCGGCGAACCGCTGCGACGGCTCGAGCGCAGCGACCGCGACGCGCTGACGCTGGTCGCCGTCGGCCGCGCGATCCCGAACTGCGAGCTGCGGATCGCGGCCGACGACGATCGCCCGCTACCCGACGGGCAGTTCGGCCACATCCAGATACGCGGCGGCAACGTCACCGCCGGCTACTTCGCCAATGCGCCCGCGACCGCGGCACTCAAGACGGCCGACGGCTGGACCCGCACCGGCGATCTCGGGCTGATCGACGACGGCGCGCTCTACATCACCGGCCGGGCAAAGGAGATCATTTTCGTCAACGGGCAGAACTACTACCCGCACGATCTCGAGGCGATCGCGATCGCCGCCCAGGGCATGGATCTCGGCAAGCTGGTCGTCACCGGCGTGCGCCCGCCGGAGGCCGACGCCGACCGGCTGGTCGTGTTCGCCCTGCACCGCCAGACCATCGCCGATTTCGCACCGGTGGCGCGCGAGATCGCCCGGTTGGTCAACGAGCACACCGGGCTCGAGGTCGCCGAGGTCGTGCCGGTCGGCCGCATTCCCAAAACCACCAGCGGCAAGGTGCAGCGGCACCTGCTCGAGGCAGCCTATCTGGCCGGCGAATTCGATCCGGCGCTGACGGAGCTGCGGGCGCTGTTGCAGGCCTCGCCGGCCGCCACACGACCCGCCGCATCGCAGATCGAAGCGCGGTTGCAGGCGATCTGCGCGACCGCATTCGCAGGGCGCGTGCTCGGTGCCGACGACGACCTGTTCGATCTCGGCGCCAGCTCGCTCAAGCTGATCGAAATCCACGAGCAGATCGACCAGGCCTTTCCCGGTACCGTCGATCTGACCGAGCTGTTCGATCATCCGACCCTCGCGCAACTGGCGACGTTCATCGAGTCGCGCCTGGCCGCGGCCCCCCACACCGACGCGACCCTCGGCTGAACGGACGGCATCGGCCGGCGCGGCACGGCACGGCGCCAACGCCGCACCCGGCGCCACGGTCAGCCATAGAGCGGCTTGCGCAGGCGCCAGCGTTTGTGCGACCAGGGCCAGTCCGGCGGCGATTCGCGGATCTGCGCCTCGACCCGCCGCGCATAACGCTCGGTGAAGGCCCCGGGCGGCAGAACCTCCCGCGCCTCCACCAACGGTTCGAGTTCGACCCGGTAGTGGCCGCGTGCGGTACGGCGCATCGCGACGAACAGCGCCGGATAACCGGTCTTGCGCGCGATCTCTTCGGCGCCGAGATAGAACGCCGAATCGCGGTTCAGGAAGCGCGTCCAGTGCTTCGACTCGCTCGCCACCGGCTCCTGGTCGGCGACCAGCGCGATCGCCCGCGGCAGGTTGCGCCGCCGCAGGATGTCGATCAGCAGCTCCGGCGCCGGCACCAGCCGCGCGCCGAAACGCCCGCGCAATGCCTTCATCGCCCGATCCGCCCAAGGGTCGACCAACGGCTTGTAGGCCGCATCCAGCGGCACGTCGAGCGACAGGGACAGGGCCAGCAACAGCCATTCCCAGTTGCCCTGGTGGGCCGCCAGCAGCAGCACCGGCCGCCCGGTCGCGACCCGCTCGCGGACCTGTTCGAGGCCATGGACCTCGACCCGACGCAGCAGCTCCTCCGGCCGGATCGCGGCGCTCTTGATGATCTCGACCAGCACGTCGGCATGACCGGCATAGAACGCCCGCATCAAGGCATGCTGCGCCGGCTCGTCGAGATCGGGAAAGGCGATCGCGAGGTTCTCGAGCACGACCTTGGGCCGGTACGGGAAAACCCGATACGCCAGCCAGGCGAGAAAGCCGGCGAAACCATGCAGCACCGGCATCGGCAATGCGGCCAGCAGCCGCAGCCACCCGCTCGGACGAGCGGGCACGATCGGCACTTCCGGCGGCGGTGCAATCATGCGAATCCAGGATCGTACCGCAGCGGCGGCGCGATCGATGTTACGCGGCGGGTCCGCCGCTCACAACGCGCCGCAGCGCCAGCGGGCCGGGCCGGATAGACTGGCGCCTGGTGAGCACCCTCTACCTCGTCCGGCATGGCCAGGCCGCTTTCGGCACCGCGGATTACGATCGGCTCTCGCCTGTCGGACGTCGCCAGATCGCTGCGCTGCGCGGGCATTTCACGGCACGCGCCGAGTACCTCGATGGACTGTGGTGCGGTTCGCTGCGGCGCCAGCGTGATACCGCCGCCATTCTCGCTGCCAACTCGGGGCTCGAACCACGGATCGACGCCGCCTTCGACGAATATCGCGCCGACGCCGTGGTCCGCGCCTGGCTCGACGGCAACCCGTCCGGCGCGCCGCCCGCATTGCGGCAGGCCCCCGAGACGGGCACGGCGCGCGACTACCAGCGACTGCTCGAGGCGTCGGGCCGCGCCTGGATCCGCGGCGAACTCGACCCTCACGCCGGCGAGAGTTGGGCGGCCTTCCGGGCCCGGGTCGGCGCCGGCCTCGAAGCCGTCATGCGCGCTGCCGGTCGCGGGCAGCGGATCGCGATCTGCACTTCGGCGGGCGTGATCGGCGCAGCGGTCGGCCATGTGCTGGGACTCGACGACCTGCAGTCGTTGACCCTGTCCTGGTCGGTGCACAACGCCTCGCTGACCGTGCTGCTGTTCGATGCGCGACGCACCAGCCTGTCGTCGTTCAACGGCCTGCCCCATCTCGAGCAGCCGGGGCTCGCCGAGTTGATCACCTATCGCTGATCCAGCGGGTCGCTGCTCCAGCCTGTCGTTGCTCCAGAAAGCCCAAGGGCCGGCCCCGTGAGGGGTCGGCCCTTGTGTCTGGTGCCCAGAATAGGGATCGAACCTACGACCTACGCATTACGAATGCGCCGCTCTACCAACTGAGCTATCTGGGCGAAACCTCGTCGAACCCGTAGCGGGCCGTGGGCGGGTCGACCCACCGCTGACGAACGCTGCGCTCGACCGGCAGGGCCGGCACGGGGAGGCGCATTCTAAGGAGCCCCCCGCCCTCTGGCAACGCTCAGCCGCGCCGGCGGCGCAGCCGGATCACCAGGTCGATACCGGTGTATTCCATATCCGCGGGCACCGGCGGCAGGTTCTCGAAATGCACCTGCGAGGTCGGCAGGTCGGTCAGCTCCCCGGTCTCGGTATCCTGGAAGTGATAGTGCGGCCCAACATTCGAGTCGAACCAGGCGCGATCCCCGTCGATCACCAGCTGTCGGAGCACGCCACGGGCCGCGAACAGGTTCAGCGTGTTGTAGACGGTGGCTTTGGAGATCCGGCTGCCCACCTGGCGCAACCGCGCCAGCACCTGCTCGGCCGTCACATGCTGCGGCCGGTCGAGCAGCAATGCCGCCACCTGCAGGCGCTGCGCCGTCGGCCGCACACCATGAGCCGCGAGATGGGCGGCCAGCATCCCGGGAGTCGGTGCCGAATCGTTCATGAGACGCATTATAAATAACGTCTCGATCCGTCACAGCTGCCGCTTGTCGGGCGGGTCGCGCCGGTCGTCGGGAAGTGCTGCCCGGTCGTACGACAAGACATAAAGTGACGATCCATGGGGCATCCAGAACAAGAATCGCGATCACCCGGACGGCGCGCACGGGCACCGGGAAGCAGCCGGATCCGCGGCTTCACCCTGGTCGAACTGCTGATCGTCATCGTGATCGCCGCGCTGGTGCTGGCGATCGGTGCGCCGCAGTTTTCCGAATTCCGGCGCAACAGCCGCCTCGCCGGCGCCTCCAACGACCTGCTCGCGGCCTTGCAGCAGGCCCGGACCGAAGCGATCAAGCGCCAGCGGCCGGTGGCCCTGTGCGGCACCACGGATCCGACCGCCAGCGACCCGGCCTGCGCCGCCGGCTCGGTCGCCGGCTGGATCGTCTTCGAGGACGGCAACGCGGATTGCCAGCGCAGCAGTGGCGATCCGCCGCTGATCCGGCGCGAGGGACCGATCGACCAGGCGCTGCATACGGCAGCCGACGGCAGTTGCGTGGTGTTCGCCCCGACCGGCTTCACGATCGATCTACCCGATGGGATCGGCGCCGGCCGGATCCTGATCTGCGACGAACGCGGCACCGCCCTGCAGGCCGGCTCGACCCAGTCGGCAGCCCGCGGCATCGCGATCGCCCGCACTGGGCGTGCCTCGATCACCCGCGATCCCGACACGCTCGATGGCTGGGGGCTGTCGTGCGGCTGAACCGGCCACCCGCAGCGCGGCACCGCCCTCACTGCCTGGCCGGTTTTTCGCTGGTCGAAGCATTGGTCGCGCTGCTGGTCCTGTCGGTCGGCCTGCTCGGCATCGCCGGTCTGTTCGTCGACAGCGTACGCAACAGCCGCAGCGCGCTGCTGCGCACCCAGGCGATCCATCTGGTCAGCGACATGGCCGACCGGATCCGCGCCAACGCCACCGCCGGCGACGCCTATGACAGCGCCGCCTATGGCGGCGAGCCCGCCGAGCACGACTGCGCCCCCACGCCCGACTCCGCCGGCAGCAACTGCTCGAGCGCGGCGCTCGCCGAGGACGATCTGGCGCGCTGGATCGCCGCGGTGCGGGCCGCGCTGCCAGCGCTCGATGACACACCGCCGGGCGCCGAGGTCGAGTATCTCGCACCGGCCGCCGCCGGCGCGCCGGAGCGCTACCGGATCACGGTGTCGTGGCTCGAACCGGGCGAAGACCAACCGCTGTCCTATGGCAGCGACGTGCTGATCATGCCGCGGGCGCCGCTGTCGTGAACGCCACCCTGCGTCGCGCCGTGCGCGGCCTCAGCCTGGTCGAGTTGATGGTTGCGCTGGTGATCGGCTCGCTGCTGATCGTCGGTGCGCTCACCGTCTATGCCAACAGCCGCAGCACCTACGCGGTCAACGAAGCCGTCGCGCGACTGCAGGAGCAGGGTCGCTATGCGCTGTCGGTGATCGAACCCGACATCGAACTCGCCGGCTACTATGGCTTCACGAACTCGCCCGACACGCTGCGGCTGGTGAACGGTGCCGCACCGGAAACCGTACTCGCGACCGCTGTCGCGCTGCGCCAGGTACCGATTCCGCCGGCAGCCGCAGAGCCGGTTCCGGCCCCGGGGCTCGGTGCCGGTGCAACCGCCTGCGGCACCAACTTCGCAGTCGACGTACTGCGGCCGGTGCAGGGCTCGAACGACGGCTTCGAACTCGGGCCGAATGCCGGTGGTGACTGTGCCGCTTTCGGTGCCGGCGCCGTCACCGGCAGCGACACGCTGACACTGCGCCGCGCCTCGATCGAACCGGTCGACGCCGAAGCGGGGCGGATCCAGATCCTCGCCACGCGCTTCAGCAGCCAGAAGTCGCAACTGATCTTCGCCGACGGCGTGGCCACGGGAACCCTCGACGACGATCGGCGCGTGCACGATCTGCTGGTACGCAGCTATTACGTCTCGCAAGACTCCGACGAACAGCCGGGACGGCCCTCGCTGCGCATGAAGGCCTTGTCGAGCGCCGGTGGCGCGCCGGTGTTCATCGACAGTGAAGTACTGCCGGGCGTCGAGGACCTGCAGGTGCAATTCGGCATCGACACCGGCGACTACGACGGCGACGGCGTGATCGACCCGGCTGCCGATGTCAACGGTGACGGCATCCCCGAGTCGGACGGCCGGGTGACGCGCTACGTGAACCCCGATTTCCCGGAGCTCGACCGCCTGCAGGTGGTGTCGGTGCGGATCTGGCTGCGACTGCGGGGCGAGCGGCCGGAACCGGAGATCGACGATCAACGCACCTACCGTTATGCCGATGTCGAATACACGCCCGCGGGCGGCGAACGGCAGTTCCGGCGGATGCTGCTGCAGCAAACCATCACCCTGCGCAATTCGAGGATGCTGTGAACGGAAGCCCAAGCCATCCGTCCCGCGCGGCCGGCCGCGAACGCGGCGCGGCGCTGGTGATCGCGCTGCTGCTGCTGCTGATCCTGACGCTGCTGGCCCTCAGTGGCATCAACACCGCGACCACCGAGCTGACGATGGCCGGCAACGAACAGTACCGGCGCAATGCCGCACAGGCGGCGACGGCCGGCATCGAGCAGGCGATCAGTGCACTTGGCACCGTGCCGACCTCGCCCGGCGCGGCGCCGACCGTGGTCGGACCGACGGAATTGCCGGATTCCAGCAACGACCGCTATGCCACCGCGACCCGCTTCATCGGCGATGAAATCGGCCTGCCGCAGTCGAGCGTCGACAAATTCATCGGCCTGCACTACCAGATCGACAGCACCGGCACCTCGCTGCGCAACGCCAGCGATCTGCAGTCGCAGGGCGTGATGATCGTCGCGGCCGGCGGCTCCAGCGGCGGCGGCGAGTTCACGCAGATCGGCGGAGGCCTCGAATGAAACCCGACCCGCGTCCGTTGATGCTGTCGCTGCTGCTCGCGGCGCTGCTGCCCGCGACGGCCACCGCGCAATCCTCGCCGGCGCCGCTGCACGCACTCGAACAGGCGATCGAGACGCACAGCGGTGCGCTGCTGCTGCCCGGCTCGACGCCCGGCACGGTGACGGTGACGCCCTGTACCGGCTGCCGTCCGCTGGGCGTGTTCGCCGGCGCCTCGACGACCTGGATGCTGGGCGAGCGCGCCGTCAGCTACGAGGAGCTGCGTCGCGCGCTGCAATCAAATTCCCGTTTGCCGGTAGTCCTGTTCTATCGCAGCAAGGATCTCGCGCTGACGCGACTGGTCTCGCGGGCAGGCGCTGCGGAGCTGTCGCGATGAACCGCTGCACCCACCGCAAACCGGCGGCGGCCTTGCTGGCGGGGATCCTGGCCGGCCTGATCGGCACGGCACCGGCACTCGCCGACGACACCGAAGTGTTCATGAATCAGGCCGAGGCCCGCGGCGTGCGGCCGAACATCCTGTTCATCGTCGACACCTCCGGCAGCATGAATTCGCTGGTGCAGGTGCCGAAGGCACCCTACGACCCGGCGTTGCAGTACGGCGGGACCTGCTCCGCCTCGCGCGTCTACTTCCAGCGTTCGGCGAATGGCGGCGCACCACCGAGTTGCGACGACAGCGCCGCGATCGACCTCGCCACCAACCGCTGCGCCGCGGCAGGCACCGCGCTCACCGGCCGGGCGGGCTTCTGGACCGGCAAGCTCGCGCAGTGGGACGACGAACGAGTCGGCTGGCGCTCGCTGCGCGCCGGCTCCACCGCACCGCTGGAATGCCAGGCCGATGCCGGCGTGCACGGCGAAAACGCCGGTTCGACCCGGCGCTGGGCCCGCAACGGCGACGCCGGCAACCGCTGGACCAGCAACCAGAACGATGCCCTGTCCTGGGGCAGCCTCGAAGTCCACGCCCTCTACAGCGCCAATTACCTGAACTGGTACCACGCCGCCGGCACGCCGGCCGATATCAGCCGGCTGGACATCGTCAAGGCAGTGGGCGCGTCGATCGCCTATTCGGTCGACAACGTCAACTTCGGCCTGATGCGCTTCAGCGCCGGCGCGAAGACCGACGACACGTCGGAAGGCGGCATGGTGACTCACGAAATCACCGAGCTCGCCCGCTCGCGCGAATCGCTGGTCGAATCGCTGTACGAGTACACCGGCGACGGCTTCACGCCGCTGTCCGAGACGCTGTACGAGGCGGGCCAGTACCTCGCCGGCCGCGCCGTGGACTACGGCCTGAACTCCACGGTGGAGTTCGCCGTACCGTTCCCGAGCGTGGCGCAATCGCGCCGCAGCGACGATCCGTCGCGTTACCGCTCACCGGTGCAGTATCAATGCCAGCGCAACTACGTGGTGCTGCTGACCGACGGCGAACCGACCTCCGACAGCACCGCAGACGACAAGATCGCCGCCCTGCCCGGCTTCAGCACCCTCGGTCGCACATCCTGCGACGGCGAAGGCGAAGGTCACTGTCTCGACGACATGGCGGAGTATCTTTACCGGGCTGCCGATCTCGCACCGGATCTGCCGGGCCGCCAGAGTGCAGTCACCTATACCATCGGTTTCGGACCCGAGGTTGCCGGTTCGACCTTCCTCGACACCGTCGCCGTACGGGGCGGCGGACGCTCATTCGCGGCCAACGACGTCACCGAGCTGACCTCGGCATTGCGCAGCATCTTCGACGACATCATGCAGACCGGCACGACCTTCGTCTCGCCGGCTGTCTCGGTCAACGCCTTCAATCGCACGCAGACCAACAACGAGCTGTTCGTGTCGGTGTTCAGGCCCGACGACCGGCTGCGCTGGCCGGGCAACGTCAAGAAATACGGCATCCGCGACGGCCAGATCGTCGATGCCAGCGGCGCCGAGGTGGTGGATCCCGAGACCGGCTTCCTGCGCGAAGGCACCCGCAGTCTCTGGTCGGCGGCGCGCGAAGACGATGTGATCGAATCCGGCGGCGCGGTCAGCCGCCTGCCGGCACCGGCGAGCCGGCGCCTCTACACCCACATCGCCGCCGCGGGTCTCGCCGATCTCACCGCAACCGCCAATGCGTTCGCGACCAGCAACACCACCGGCCTGACCGACGCCGTGCTGAATACCGGCGGCACGGGCCCGAGCCGCGAGCAGCTCATCGACTGGGTGCGCGGCTTCGACCGCACGGATGCCGATGGCGACGGGGACCGCGACGAGGTGATGCGCCGTCTCGGCGACCCGCTGCACGCCCGCCCGACCCTCGTCACCTACGGTGGTTCGACCAACCAGCCCAACGCCGCCGACAGCGTCGTCTACGTGCCGACCAACGACGGCTTCGTGCACGCGTTCGATGCCAACAGCGGCGTGGAACTCTGGGCGTTCATCCCGCCCGAGCTGCTCGGGCGGCTCGCCGACCTGTACCGCAATCCCAGTGTCACGCAGCGCAGCTTTGGCCTGGACTCCGACGTCCGCGTGCTGAAGTTCGATGTCAACCAGGACGGGGTCGTCGACCCCGCGGCCGGCGATCGCGTCTGGCTGTTCTTCGGCATGCGCCGCGGCGGCCGGCACATGTATGCCCTCGATGTCACCGACCGCAACCGCCCGCGACTCAAATGGAACCTCGGTCCGGGGCAGCTGCCCGGGATCGGCGAGACCTGGTCGACGCCGACCATCGCCCGCGTGCGCATCGAAGGTGCCACACAGAACGGCGAGAACCTGGTGCTGATTTTCGGTGGCGGCTACGACGACGCCCAGGAGAACTACCAGTACACGACCGACGGCTCGGGCAACCGCATCTATATCGTTGATGCCTCCAGTGGCCAGTTGCTCTGGTATGCCGGCGGCCCGGGCGCAACCGGCACGGCCGATCTGCAGTTGCCGGGCATGACCCACTCGATCCCCGGCCGGGTGGTTGCGCTCGACACCGACGGCGACCAGTTCGCCGACCGGCTGTATGCCGCCGACCTCGGCGGGCGGCTGTGGCGCTTCGATCTCTGGAACGGTCAGCCGCGGGCGAGCTTCGGCAGCGGCGGAGTGCTCGCGACGCTGGGCGCCGGCGGTACCGGCGCAACCAGCATCCAGGACAACCGGCGCTTCTACTCCGCACCCGATGTCGCGCTGATCCAGCGGCGCGGCGCCGACCCGTACTTCAACCTGGCGATCGGCTCGGGCTATCGCGGCCATCCGCTGCATGCCGAGACGCGCGATCATTTCTACTCGATCCGCGATCCGCACCCCTTCGGCGCCCTGACCCAGGCGCAGTACGACGCGCTGACGCCGCTGACCCACGGACAACTGGTCGACATCACCGACGACCCCATGGGCACCGCCGTGCCGACGACCGCACGCGGCTGGAAGCTCGAGATGCGTCTGAACGGCGGCTGGAGCGGCGAGAAGATCTTGGCCGAAGCGACCACGGTCGGCGGCACGATCCTCTTCACGAGCTACCAGCCGCAGTCGCCCGACGATACCGACCCTTGCCAGCCGGCCAATGGCATCAACCGCGTCTATGCACTGAGTGTGGACAGCGGCCGGCCGGCGATCGACTTCAACGAGGATCAGGCGCTCGATGCGAACGATCTTTCGATGCGCCTCGCCCAATCCGGCATCGCCGGCGAAGTCGGTGTCGCGCTGGAGAGCGTGCTGTCGAACGGCACCGACGGCGACGCCTCGGCCACCGACGGCGTCGATCCGCTCGGCCGGCGTGGCTTCTGTGTCGTCGGCGTCGAGGTGCTGAAACGCTGCGTAGTGCCGGGTGCGGTGGTGCGTACCTGGTGGCGGCGTACCGCGGACGACGGCGCGGCGCCACCGTGAACCGCAGCGCGCGGCCCGTTCCCGGCACACGGCACCGCCATCGGGGATTCACGCTGATCGAACTGATGATCGCGATCGTCGTGGCCGCGATCCTGGTGTCGATCGCGATCCCGAGCTATTCCGGTTATGTGCAGCGTGCACGCCGCGCCGAAGCCACCAGCGCCCTGCTGCGCGCGCAGGCGGCCCAGGAAAGATTCTTCGTGCAGTTCGGGCAGTACGCCACAGCGCTCACGCCCGCTCCACCGGCCGGACTCGGTCTGCCGACGCTCACCGAAGCGGGGCTCTACGGACTGACTCTCGCGATCACCGAGGGCGGTGCCGGCTTTCGTATCACCGCCACCGCGCAGGCAGGCACCCCGCAGGCCGCCGACAGCCGCTGCGCCAGCTTCACGATCGACCACAACGGTCTGCGCGGCGCACGCGACGCGGCAGACGCCGACAGCGCCCGCGACTGCTGGCGCTGAGCGCCGGGCCGCCGCGCGAGACGGGCCCGGCGTCAACCCGGGCGCAGTGCCCGCGGCAAGCCGAAGATCACGCGCTCCTCCCGTCCGGCGAGTTCCACCGGCGGTTCCGCTCCCCAGTCCACCAGCCGTGCAACGACCTGCTGGACCAGTACTTCCGGCGCCGACGCGCCGGCGGTGACACCGACACTGTGTCGCCCCTCGAACCACTCGCGGCGCAGATCGGCGGCGCCGTCGACCAGGTGCGCGTCGATGCCCGAGCGCAAACCGAGTTCGACCAGCCGGTTCGAGTTCGAACTGGTGACCGACCCGACGACGATCAGCACATCGCATTCACGCACCAGCGCCTTGACCGCATCCTGGCGATTCTGCGTCGCATAGCAGATGTCGTCCTTGGTCGGGCTGACCAGCCCGGGGAAGCGCGCCTGCAACGCCGCCACGATATCGGCCGTATCGTCGACCGACAGCGTGGTCTGGGAAACGAACGCGAGACGAGCCGGATCGCGCACCTCGATCCGCGCGACATCCGCGACCGACTCGACCAGCACGATCCGCCCGCCGAAGGAACCGTCGAAACGGCCGATCGTGCCCTCGACCTCGGGATGGCCGGCATGACCGATCAGCACCACGTCCCGGCCTTCGCGCGCAAACCGCCGCACTTCCATGTGGACCTTGGTGACCAGCGGACAGGTGGCATCGAACACGTTCAGGCCACGGCGTGCGGCCTCCTCTTCGACGGCACGCGACACCCCGTGGGCCGAGAAAATCACCGTCGCGCCGTCCGGCACCTGATCCAGCTCGTCGACGAATACCGCGCCTATCGCCCGCAGCCGCTCGACCACATGCCGGTTGTGCACCACCTCGTGGCGCACGTGGATCGGCGCACCGAACAGCGTGACCGCACGCTCGACGATCTCGATCGCCCGATCGACACCGGCGCAGAACCCGCGTGGATTCGCCAACCGGACTTTCATGATGTGCGCCGCTCGCGGCGCCATTCCTGCCAGGCATCGAGCAGCAACAGCCCCGCGCCTACCGTGATCGCCGCGTCGGCGACGTTGAAGGCCGGGAAGTAGGCCGCTCCCCAATGGGCATGGATGAAATCGACGACGTACCCATGCTCGATGCGATCGAGCAGATTGCCGACCGCACCGCCGAGCACCAGCGCGAGCCCGGCCGCCAGCACGGCCTGGGTCCGCGCCGCCAGACTGCGCAGCCAGACCAGGATGCCGATGCTCACGGCCAGCGCCAGCACCGCGAACGCCCAGCGCTGCCAGCCGCCCGCGCCGGCGAGAAAACTGAACGCGGCACCGGCGTTGTGCAGGCGGGTGATGTCCAGCACCGGCAGCAGCGGCGTCGTCTCGTAGAGCGCGTAATGACGTTCGATCCAGCCCTTGCTGAGCTGATCCAGCAGGATCACCGCCAGCGAGACCGGCAACCAACGCCAGCCGCTCGCCAGCGCGGCCGGTCGCACCGCGATCGCGCTGCCCCGGACATCGGTGCTCATGCGAACTGCCTCGTTTCCCCCGGCCCGTCGACGTTCGACACGCAGCGCAGACAGAGTTCCGGATGCGCCGGGTCGCGGCCGACATCGACGCGCTGATGCCAGCAGCGCACGCATTTCGGCGCCCCGCAGGGCGTCGCACGGATCCAGACTCCGGGGCGTGACGCCGCGGCGACCACCCCCTCGGGCACCGGCGCACCCGCCGGCAGCGGACTCACCCGGGCTTCGGAAGTGATCAACAGGAAACGCAGCTCGTCACCGAGCGCGGCCAGCGGTGCGCCCGCCTCCGGCGCGCACAGCAGCTCGACACTCGCCTGCAAGGGCGCACCGATCCGGCCGGCTTCGCGCAGCCGCTCGAGCTCACGCAGCACATCGCCGCGCAGCCCCAGCAACGCCGGCCAGTCGATCGAGGTCGCCGGCGGTGTCGGCAGTGCGTGCCAGGTGGCATGAAACACCGACTGGACGCGCGCACCCGGCAGGTGATCCCAGACCTCCTCGCAGGTGAACGACAGCACCGGCGCCAGCCACCGCACCATCGCTTCGGCGATGTGCCACATCGCCGTCTGCGCCGAACGCCGCGCCGGGCTCGACGCCGCCATGGTGTACAGCCGGTCCTTGGTGACGTCCAGATAGCAACCGCCGAGATCGACCACGCAGAAGTTGTGGACCTTCTGGTAGATCAGATGGAAATCGTAACTGCGATAGGCCGCGATCACCTCGTCCTGCAGGCTGTGCGCCCGCGCTAGGGCCCACTGGTCGAGTGCGACCATCTGCGCCACCGGCACGGTATCGCGCTGCGGCTCGAAACCCGCGAGATTGCCGAGCAGGAAGCGGAAGGTGTTGCGCATCCGGCGGTAGGAGTCGGACATCCGCCGCAGGATCTCGTCGGACACGCTCATCTCGTTGGCGTAGTCGGTCGAGGCGACCCAGAGCCGCAGCACGTCGGCGCCGAGGCTCTGCATGATCTTCTGCGGTGCGATCACGTTGCCGAGCGACTTCGACATCTTGCGGCCCTTGTCGTCGACCGTGAAGCCGTGGGTCAGCACGCCACGATACGGTGCACGCTCGTTCAGCGCCTCGGACATCAGCAGCGACGAATGGAACCAACCACGATGCTGGTCCGAGCCTTCCAGATAGAGGTCGGCCGGCTGTCCGACTTCGGGCCGCGACGCGCCGACACACTCGAACGACAGGCCCGAATCGGCCCAGACGTCCATCACATCGGTGACTTTGTCGTAATCGTCGGCGGCGGTGCCGAGCAGTTCGGCCGGATCGAGCGCGAACCAGGCATCGATGCCGCCGACGGCGACCCGCTCGGCCACCTGGTCGATCAGTTCGGCGCTGCGCGGATGCAGCTCACCGCTCGTACGGTGCACGAACAGCGGGATCGGCACGCCCCAGGTACGCTGACGCGAAATGCACCAGTCGGGGCGGTTTTCAATCATGCCGGTAATGCGCTGCTGGCCCCAGTCCGGCGTCCACTGCACACCCTCGATGTCGCGCAGCGCATGCGCACGCAGCCCCTGCCGGTCCATGCTGATGAACCATTGCGCCGTGGCCCGGAAGATCACCGGGCTCTTGTGGCGCCAGCAGTGCGGATAGCTGTGCACGTACTTGGCCGCGGCAAGCAGGCGGTCGCGCCCGCGCAGCAGCTCGACGATCACCGGCACCGATTCCTCGACCTTCTGCCCGGCGACGAACGGCGTGTCCGGAACGAAGCGGCCATCGCCGGCAACCGGGCACTCGACCGGCAGCCCATAGCGCTGGCCGACCGCGAAGTCTTCCTGGCCATGAGCGGGCGCCGTGTGCACCGCGCCGGTACCGGTCTCGAGCGTGACGTGCTCGCCGAGGATCACCGGCACCTCGCGCGCGTGGAAAGGATGCTGCAGCCGCAAACCCTCGAGCGTCTCGCCCTTGAAGCGCGCAACCACCCGCGCCTGCGCCGGATCGATGCCGTAGCGAGCGAGACAACTCTCGGCCAGGCCTTCGGCCAGCACCAGCCAGTCCAGATCAGCCGGGCTCGTCGCCGCGGCGGCAGATTCCGCACCGGGTGCCGCGATCCGCGGCACCTCGTAGACCGCGTAATCGAGTTCGGCGCCGAGCGCGACCGCGGCATTCGCCGGCAAGGTCCACGGCGTCGTCGTCCAGATCAGCAGCGCAACGCGCGCCGGCGCCGCAGGCGGCGCGGCAATGCCGAGCCGTCGCAGGAAATCGGCGGCATCGACCACCACGAAGGGCACGTCGACCGCCATCGAGGTCTTTTCCTCGTACTCGACCTCGGCCTCGGCCAGTGCCGAGCGGCAATCGATGCACCAATGCACGGGCTTCGCGCCCTTGTAGACATGGTTGTTGCGCAGGATGCGGCCGAAAGCGCGAATCTGCTGCGCCTCGTACTGCGGATCCATCGTGAGGTAAGGACGCTCCCAATCACCCAGCACACCGAGGCGCTTGAAATCGGTGCGCTGCAACGCCACCTGCTCGGCCGCAAACTGGCGGCAGGCCGCGCGGAACTGCGCCGCATCGAGTTTGCCGCCCGGACGGCCGTGTTTCTTCTCGACCGCCAGCTCGATCGGCAAGCCGTGGCAGTCCCAGCCCGGGACGTACGGCGCATCGAACCCGTCGAGACCGCGCGACTTGACGATGATGTCCTTGAGGATCTTGTTGACCGCGTGGCCGATGTGAATCACGCCGTTGGCATACGGCGGGCCATCGTGCAGCACGAAACGCGGGCGACCGCGGGCCAGCTCGCGCAGCTGCGCATACGTGCCCTGGCTTTCCCAGCGCTCGAGCATCTTCGGCTCGCGCTGCGCCAGATCGGCCTTCATCGGAAAATCCGTCTTCGGAAGATTGATGGTCTGCTTGTAATCGGCCACTGCGTTTCCTGTCGATCGCCCCGCTGCCGTTCAGGCGGCGAGGATGCTGCGCGCGGCGTGCGCGTCCCGGTTCATCTGTTCCACCAAGGCGTCGAGGCCGTCGAACCTGGCCTCGTCGCGGATCTTCTGCACGAATTCGATTTCGAGCTCGCGGCCATACAGGTCGCCGGCGAAATCGAACACATGAGTCTCGAGCAACGGCTCCACGCCCCCCACGGTCGGCCGCGTCCCGAGGCTGGCGACCCCCGGCAGCGCCAGCGCGTCGATGCCGTGCACGCGCACCGCGAAAATGCCGCCGCAGGGCGCACGCCGTCGCTTCAGCCGCAGGTTCGCGGTCGGATAGCCCAGCTCGCGGCCGAGCCGCTGGCCGGCGATCACACGACCGCGCATCGAATACCGCCGGCCGAGCAGCGTCGCAGCCCGCGCCAGTTCGCCCCGCTCGAGCGCCTCGCGCACGCCACTGCTGCTGACCCGCTCCGCGCCGCGCATTACGGGTGATATCACTTCCACCGCGAATCCGCGACGCAGGCCTTCGCTCGAAAGCACCGCCGCCGAGGCCTCGCCCTGGCGGCCGAAACGGAAGTCGTGGCCGACCACCACCGCCGCCGGACGCATCATCTCGTGCAGCAGGCCGACGAACGCCTCGCCCGACAGCATGCGCAGCGCGGCGCTGAACTGCATCAGACACAGCACATCGAGGCCCACCGGCTCGAGCAACCGCCAGCGTTCGCGAAAGTTCGTCAGGCGCGCCGGCGGTGCCTCGGGCTGCAGGAATTCGCGCGGCATCGGCTCGAAGCTCAGCATCGACGCCGGCCGGCGGAGCCGCGCCGCGATCGCCACCGTCCGGTCGATCAGCCGGCGGTGGCCGAGATGCAGGCCGTCGAACGTGCCCAGCGTGACGACACCGCCCCGGTGCCGCTCTCGCAAGTTGCCGAGACCGCGGACGAGTTCCATCGATTGGACCTGCCGAACCTGTTGAAAATCAAAAGATTATAGCTGATCCGCCGCGCCTTTCCCAAGCCGCGGCGGGATTGCGGCAGCGCGCAGATGAGCCGGCCGCAGCCCGGCCAGCCAGAGCATCGCGAAATAGGTTGCGGCCGCCAGCACGATCGACACCGCGAGTCGTCCGACACGCTCGACCGGCCGCGCCTCGAGCCAGACGCCGACCTCGCCCGCCGACCAGATCAGCGCACCCGCCATGACCAGGCTCGCCAGACCGACCCGCAGCAGCAGCAGGCCCCACCCGGGACCGGGCCGGTAGACACCCTCGCGTCGCAGGCCGCGCCACAGCAGCAGGGCATTCACGGCCGCCGACACGCAGGTCGACGTCGCCAGCAGGACATGCGGCACCGGAAAGCCGAGATAGTACGCCGGCAACACCACGGCGACGTTCAACGCCATGTTGGCCGCCAGGGCGATCAGCCCGACCCGCACCGGCGTACGCGTGTCCTGCCGGGCGAAATACCCCGGCGCCAGCACCTTGACCAGACTGAAACCGAGCAGGCCCCAGGAGTAGGCCATCAGCCCGTACTGGGTCATCCGCACGTCGTGCTCGCCGAACTTGCCGTAGCCGAAGATCGTCGCGGTGATCGGCCCGGCGAACGCCAGCAGCGCCACTGCCGCCGGCGTCACCAGCAGCATCACCAAGCGCAGCGCCCAGTCGATCGTCGCCGAGAACTGCCGCTGCGAGCCCTGGGCGTGATGCGCCGACAGTCCGGGCAGGATCACGGTCGCGAGCGCGATGCTGAACACGCCCAGCGCGAACTCCATCAGCCGGTCCGCGTAGTACAGCCAGGCGATGCTGCCGGTGATCAGGAACGAGGCGATCAGCGTATCGAGCAGGAGACTGACCTGCGCCATCGACGAGCCGACGATGCCCGGCAGCATCAGCCTGCCGATCCGCCGCACGCCCTCCGCCGCCGGCTGCCACCTCGGCCAGGACAGCAGACCGAGCCGCGCGACGAACGGCAGCTGGAAGCCGAGCTGCAGCACACCCGCGACGAACACGCCGATGGCCAGCGTAACCCCCGGCTCGGCCGTGTGGCTGGCGATGCCGACGGCGAACAGGATCATCACCAGGTTCATGATCACCTGGGTGAATGCCGGGACCGCGAACCGGCCGTAGCTGTTGAGCACGCCGCTGAACAGCGCGGTCAGCGACACGAAGAACAGATAGGGGAAGGTCCAGCGCAGCATCGCCACCGCGAGGGCGTACTTGTCGTCCTGCTGGGCGAAGCCGGGTGCGAACAGCAGGATGATCAAGGGCGCGGCGACTACCCCGAGCATCGAGATCGCGACCAGCAGACCGCCCAGCGTGCCGACGACTCCACCGACCAGCGCCCGCACCTCGTCGTGCGGGCGACGCACCTTGTACTCGGAGATCACCGGAACAAAGGACTGCGAGAACGCACCTTCGGCGAACAGCCGTCGCAGGAAGTTCGGGATCTTGAACGCCACCAGGAAGGCGTCCATCAGCGTGCCGGCACCGAAGGCCTGCGAATAGACCATGTCGCGCAGCAAACCCGTGACCCGCGACAACAGGGTCGTGAGCCCAACGATCGAGGTGCTCTTGAAGATCGCGCGGCTCATCGTGGGAAGTCGGTCATGCGGCGCCGACTATACAGGGGGCACCCCGGCCGCCGCCGCGAGCCCGGCCACACCCCCTTGGCGGCAGTCCCCGGCCGCCGCCGCAACCCCGGTCCCCGGCGAGGCGCGCGACATTGACAAGGCCTCTGCCGCTGCGCACACTACGCGCCCTTTTTGGGGCCGCCGTCGCCGGCTGCCCGCGAGTTTCAACGGAGTTTTTCGTGGCCAACACCAAGTCCGCCGAGAAGGCCGCCCGCCAGGCCGACCAGCACCGCGCCCGCAACGTCGCGCTTCGCTCCCGGGTCCGCTCGGCAATCCGCAAGGTCAACGAAGCCGTCGGCGCGGGCAACAAGAGCGCCGCCCAGACCAGCTACCGCGAAGCGGTGTCGCTGGTCGACTCCCTGGTCAACAAGCGCATCGTCCACCGCAACAAGGCCTCGCGACACAAGAGCCGCCTGGCTGCGAAGGTGAAGGCGCTGGGCTAAGCCCCACCGCACCGGGTGCACGACCCCAGGCGCACCGCCCACCACGGCGCGCGCCGCGATGCCTCAGGAGCCGGCCTTGTGCCGGCTTCTTGCTTTGCGGGGCCGGCCGGATCGCACCCCTGCCGCCACCGCCGCCGAATTCACCTCGGCGGCTTCATCGAACGGCAGTCCCGGAGCCCAGGCACCCAGTGTCGTGGAACCGACCATCGCCGCTCCCGCAGGCAGGTGCCGCGACCGGCGACGCCCGCGACCCCGCTCCGAACCCCGCTCCCGCGGCGTAGCCAGGCCGGCAGCGTCGACGGCCAGCAGCAAGGCCAGACGCTGCTCGCCCGCCGCCACGTCCCGCCAGTGCCGGCCTTCCGGCCATGGGTCCAGCGCGCCAGCCATGGCCCAGAGCATGTTCAGGGAACGGGTTGCGCCACTGCGGCGCAAGGCAACGAAGGCCGCCACGGCGCCGTGGCGCCGCAGCGCGTCGGCGCTGCGGATCCCGACCTGTTCGAGCAGGGCTTCACTGCGCGGCCCGAGATTGCGCAGATCGCGAATCCTCAGCCGCAACTTGCCGGCCGCGATCCGCCTGCGCACCTTGGAGTTGCGCATCAGGACCGCGGCTTGGGCTGCCGCTTGCGAACCACCGGAGCCGGCGACGGCTCATCGTCGACCGGCGCCGCCGACTCTGCTGCCGCGTGCCGCTCCGCCGCGGCAGCTTCGAGAAAGCGCATCACCGCTTCCGCCAGCTCGCGCGTGCCGCGACCGGCCGCTGCGGAAATCAGGAACCAGGGTCCCTTGAACCGCAGCCGCCGCACTATCGCCTTGGCGAGCGCCTCGGCCTCGTCGTCGGGCAGCAGGTCGCGCTTGTTGATCACCAGCCAGCGCGGCTTGTCGAGCAGCTCGCGGCTGAACTTGCCGAGTTCGGCCGCGATTGCGCGCACGTCGCGCACCGGATCGGCGCCCTCCTCGAGCGGCGCGATGTCGACCAGGTGCAGCAGTACACCCGTGCGCTGCAGATGCCGCAGGAACCGATGACCCAGGCCGGCACCTTCGGCCGCGCCTTCGATCAACCCCGGAATATCGGCCATCACGAAACTGCGATGCTCGCCGCAATAAACGACCCCGAGGTTCGGATGCAGGGTCGTGAACGGATAGTCGGCCACTTTCGGTCGTGCCGAGGACAGCGAGCGGATCAGGGTCGACTTGCCGGCATTGGGCAGCCCGAGCAGCCCGACGTCGGCGATGACTTTCAGTTCCAGTTCGAGCAGGCGCTTCTCGCCCGGCAGGCCGGTGCCGAACTGGCGCGGTGCACGATTGGTGCTCGACTTGAAGCGCGCGTTGCCCCAGCCGCCCTTGCCGCCGCGCGCCACCTGCAGCACGTCGCCGACGCCGGTCAGATCACCGAGCTGCTCGCCGGTTTCCGAGTCGCGAACCACCGTACCCACCGGTACGGGGATGTAGAGATCCGGACCGCCGCGCCCGGTGCAATCGTTGCCGCTGCCGCCCTCGCCCGACTTCGCCCGGAAGTTGCGCTCGACCCGGAAGTCCGCCAGCGTGTTGATGCCCTCCGCCGCACGCAGGAACACACTGCCGCCGAGACCGCCATCGCCGCCGTCCGGCCCGCCGAAGGGCATGAACTTCTCGCGGCGGAAGCTGACGCAACCGCGGCCACCGTTGCCGGCCTGGACCCGGACGCGCGCCTCGTCGACGAACTTCATCGCTGCACTCCTCGATGGCGGCGGCACAAACGAAAACCCCGGCACGAAGCCGGGGTCTCGTGGCGCAGGCCGAAGGCCGGCTCAGTCCGAGACGACGTTGACGAACGTCTTCTGCTCGGCGCCCTTGCGCTGGAACTGGACCCTGCCGTTGCGCAGCGCGAACAACGTGTGATCGGTACCGATGCCGACATTCGTGCCCGGACGGTACTGGGTGCCACGCTGACGGATGATGATGTTGCCGGCGACCACTTGCTCGCCGCCGAACACCTTGACGCCCAGCCGCTTGCTGTGGGATTCGCGGCCGTTCTTGGTGCTGCCGCCTGCCTTTTTGTGTGCCATGAGAGTGTGCTCCGCAGATCAGCCGGCGTCGATGCCGGTGACCTTCACTTCGGTAAATTTCTGGCGGTGATTCTTCATCCGCAGGTAGTGCTTGCGGCGACGGAATTTGACCACGCTGACCTTGTCGCCCTGGCCATGCTTCTCGACGGTGGCGCGCACCGTGGCACCGCCCAGCAGCGGCGCACCGACCTTGACCGACTCACCCGAACCGACCAGCAGCACCTTGTCGAAAGTGACTTCCGAACCCGGCTCCGCCGCGAGCTTCTCGATCCGCAGGACACTGCCCTGCTCGACCCGATATTGTTTGCCGCCCGTGGCGATAACCGCGTACATGCTGCGCTCCAATGCGAAAAGGCCGCGCATTTTACGGCTTGACCCCGCGCGGGTCAAACGTTAATTCGCTTTGCCTTCAAGCACTTGCGCGCACCGCTCCGAAACGCGAGTGACCGCCGGCAGCAAGCGGCGCGGAGCACCACCCTCGATGCCGGCCAGACGTTGCGCACAGCCACCATTCTCCAGACCGCCCTGCTCCGCTACGATGCCCGCCCCATGACCCTCACCGAGATCAAGAACCTGGTGCGTCCCGACCTCGGCGCCGTCGACGCCGTGATCCGGGTACGGATGAAGAGTCTCGTCGAGCTGGTCGATCAGGTCGCCGAGCACATCATTGCCGGCGGTGGCAAGCGCCTGCGCCCGCTGATCGTGCTGCTGGCCGCACGCGCCTGCGGCTATGCCGGCAGCAGCCACATCGACGCCGCGGCCTTCATCGAGTTCATCCACACCGCGACGCTGCTGCACGACGACGTCGTCGACGAGTCGTCGCGCCGCCGCGGGCGCCTCACGGCCAACGCGATTTACGGCAATCAGGCGAGCGTGCTGGTCGGCGATTTCGTCTATTCGCGGGCCTTCCAGATGATGGCGGCGATCGGTTCGCAGCGGGTGATGGAAATCATGTCCGAGGCGACCAACGTGATCGCCGAAGGCGAAGTGCTGCAGCTGATGAACGCCAACGATCCGGATACCACCCAGCAGCGCTATCTCGAAGTCATCTACCGCAAGACCGCGAAGCTGTTCGAATCCGGTTGCGAGGTGGCCGCCGTGCTCGCCGGTGCGAGCCCCAGCCTGCAGCGCGCCCTGGCCACTTACGGCAAACATCTCGGCACCGCCTACCAGCTGATCGACGACGTACTCGACTACCGCTCCGACCCGCAGGAACTCGGCAAGAATCTCGGCGACGATCTGGCCGAAGGCAAGCCGACCCTGCCCCTGATCCATGCCTTGCAGCGCAGCGACGACGCCGGCGCCCGCGACCTGATCCGCCGCGCCATCGAAAACGGCGGGCTCGAAGAGATGGATGCCATTCTCGTGGCAATTGAATCGACCGAAGCCCTTGAGTACACTCGTCGGCTCGCTCAAGACGAGGCCAATCAGGCTCTGACGGCGCTGCATGCCCTGCCGGAGTCCAAGTACAAAGACGGTCTCGCAGCGCTCGCGCGGTTTGCCGTCGAGCGGGCTTCCTGACAAATCGGGGTGTAGCTCAGCCTGGTAGAGCACTACGTTCGGGACGTAGGAGTCGGAGGTTCAAATCCTCTCACCCCGACCAGTGAATTCAACGACTTGGTCGCCAGCAACCGCAATGTCCCGCAGCCGCTTCGGCGGCGACCCGCCGCCGGGCCTGGGCAATAGGGGCCTGCCAGGCGAGCTCGCCTCGAGCCACCTCGTCTGCAACCTGCACCGCATTCCCGCCGGGCGTGAAGCGCGGCTGTTTTCCTATCGGTCAGCAACGTCGCACGCCACGGACAGCCGGGCGGATAGTTGTAAGCTTCCGCCCACGTACGCACATCTACCACTCCCTGTTACGGAACTCTCATGTCCCCTATTGATGAATCCCCTGTTCACGCCTCGACCACTCGCACACCGCAACGGGTGTTGCTGAGCACCGCCATCGGCCTCGCAGCCTGCGCCCTGCCTGCGATGGCGCAGGTCGGTACGTCGTCCCAATCGCCCGCCAGTTCGAACGATGGCTCGCAGTCCGTCGTCACGCTCGAAACCGTGGTGGTCACCGCACGCCGCGAGTCCGAGTCGCTGCTCGACGTGCCGCTGGCGATCACCGCCTTCGAAGCGCGCCAGATCGAGAACTTCGGCCTGCGCTCGCTGGACGCCATCGCCAGCCAGACGCCGGGACTGACCTTCGCCAACTACTCGGGCGGCTTTCTGCCGACACCCGTGGTCCGTGGCGTGTCGCAGGTCAACCTGAGCGACAGCGAACCGAATACCGCGTTGTTCGTCGACGGCGTGCTGATGCCGGCGCGGCGGGCACTGGGCTTCAACCAGATCGACGTCGAGCGCATCGAAGTGGTCAAAGGCCCGCAGAGTGCGCTCTACGGCGGCAACAGCTTCAGCGGCGCGATCAACATCATCACCGCCAAGCCGAGCGACACGTTCAAAGCCACGGCCGAAGCCACGCTCGGCGACCACAACCGCCAGGTGCTGCGCGCTTCGGTCAGCGGCCCGCTGGTGGACGGTCTGGTGGCCGGGCGCCTCGCGGCCGGCTATGAGGACTGGGACGGCTCCTACCGCAACGTCAATCCGCGCGGCGGCGGCGACATCGGCGGACATCACTATGAGAGTGTCTCCGGCGCGCTGCGTTTCACGCCCGGCGAGCGCCTCGATATCATGGCTTCCGCCTATTTCTCCAAGGACCGCAACGACGAGCGTCCGTCGCAGGCGATCCTCGCCAACGCCGACCCCAGCAGCACCGGCAAGCCGCTGAACCTCTGGGGCGAGATGCCCTCGCTGCCGAGTTCGGCGCGCCGCGTGCTGCCGGAAGCCATCGGCGATCGCCGCGAGCTGCGACGCGCACAGCTGAACATCAGTTGGGAAACCGATGTCGGCACCGTCACCGCGCTTACCGGCTATTCCTGGGTCAGCCACTATGCGGTGCAGGACATCGCCCGCAACGGCGGCGATGCCGCGGTGCCGTTCGTCTATCAGACACCGACCGGCCCGGCGACCGTCTACGTGGGTCTGCTGCAGCCCAATGATCCGAAGCGCACCGAGGACGTCAGCCAGGAACTCCGTTTCACCACCCCGCAGGATCGTCCCGTGCGCGGCTCGCTGGGCGTCTACTACGCCCGCGAGAACCAGCGCTCGGGCGCCGGTGGGGTCAAGTCGGTCGACCCACTGCCGGCCAACAGCCTCGGCCTGTATCCACGCGTACCCGGCCCGCCGTTCTTCATCTCGATCGGCAACAGCATCTTCGGCAGCTGGTTCGGCCCCAACGCCGGTACCAACCCCAACGAGTACTCGCGCGACCGTGCAACCAGCCTGGCCTGGTTCGGTCATGTCGAATCCGACTTCACCGATCAACTGACCGCACGCGCGGAGCTGCGCTACACCCGCGAGAAGCGCTCGTTCGTCGAGAACCTCAACGGCAACAGCGGCGACGGCAAGTGGGATTACCTGACCCCGCGCTTCAGCCTCGACTACACGGCCCGCGAGGACCTGCTGTTCTACGCCTCGGCCGCGCGCGGCGTGAAGAGCGGCGGCTTCTCCAGCAGCACCAACTCCGGCCAGTTCGTCTACCGGCCGTTCGAGCCCGAGTCGAACTGGAGCTACGAGCTGGGCATGAAGGGCATGTTCGCCGAGCGCCGCATCTCCGCGGACCTGGCGCTGTTCTTCATCGACTGGACCGACATCGTGCTGCCGCAGACCGATGTGTCCTTCTCGCCGCCGGTGGTGCTCAAGGTCAACGCCGGCGACGCGACCTCCAAGGGCGTCGAAGGATCGCTGCGGGCCGTCATCGTCGAGGGCCTGACCGCGACCGTCGGCGCGTCTTACACGCACGCCAAGCTCGGCACCGCGCAGATGGACGGATTCAAGGACTTCGCGGCGTTCCGCCCGAACGGCGACATCTCGGGCCAATGGCTGCCGCGCCAGTCGCGCTGGCAGTTCAACACCCGACTGGACTGGAAGCGCCACGCGTTCGGCGACTTCGATTTCTTCTTCCGCCCGGACGCGTCGTTCCAGAGCCGCCAGTACATCGGCCCGGACAACGCCAGCTGGGTGCCGGATCGCACGGTGGTGAACCTGCGCCTGGGACTCGAATCGTCCCGTTACTCGGTCGAACTGTGGGCGACCAACCTGCTCGATGATCGGAAGGCCGTCTCGGCCTACCGCGACGTGGGCTTCAACAACACCATCAACGGCGTCACTTCGACCACCAACACCATCTTCCCCTGGCGCTACAGCGTCAACTACGGCGACCTGCGCAGCATCGGCGCCACCGTCCGTGTCCGGTTCTGAGCAGAGGATCAGCATGAACACCCAACCGCAATTGCACCATTCAAGGAGCCTCAAAAACATGAAACTGCGCCCCGCAACCGTGCCAACACTGCTGCTGTGCACCCTGCTGACCGCAGGCTGCAGCCGCTCCGAGCCCACACCCACCGCAGACAACGACGCCGCCACAGCCGCGCCGGCGCTGGAATGGAACGACACCGTCGAAGGTGAGCTGCCCACGCGACGCATCCCGAACATTCCGTTCGCGGCCGAGGCTTATTACGCACCCGACAGCCTCCATGTCATCGCACAGACCGAAGATCCCCTGGCCGGCCGCAACGCGCGTGGCGGCTACAATTCGCTGACCTACACCTTTACCGACCTCGGCACCGAACTGCGCCGGATCAACGACAAGGGTCAGGACGCCTGCTCGTATTTCCACCCTGACGGCAAGCGTCTGATCTGGACCTCGACCCGCGACCACCTGGACCTGCCGCCGGGCGACTGGTCCAACGACAAGGACTATCCGCGCGGCGCCGAGCTGTACTTCTCCGACCTGGAAGGCGGCAACGTCCAGCGCATCACCGACAACACCTACTACGACGCCGAAGTGACCGTTTCGCCCGACGGTTCGACGATCCTGTTCGGACGCCAGATCGACGGCAAGATGGACCTGTGGGTCGCCGACGCGGACGGCAGCAACCAGCGCCAGATCACCTTCACCGACGAATGGCAGGAAGGCGGCGCCTTCTTCCTGCCCGACAGTGACCGGATCCTGTTCCGGGCCTGGAAGCGCGACGAGTTCGGTGCGGTCACCCCGACCCCGATGACCTTGTTCACGATCCGCAAGGACGGGACGGACCTGCGCCGCCACAGCGTCGGCAACGGCATGCATTGGGCGCCCTATCCCGCCCCGGACGGTCGCCACTACGTGTACGTCAGCGTCATCGAAGGCCGCAACTGGGCCGTAATGCTTGGCGACTTCGCCGGCGGCGAACCGCGCCGGCTGACCTTCGCCGAAGGCTTCAACGGCTTCCCATCGCTGTCGCCTGACGGCACCAAGCTGCTGTTCGCCCGCGCCTACACGAACGAGGAAGGCCGAGATGGCCTCACCACTTTCGTACAGGATGTCTCCTCGCTCGGCATCGGCCCCGATCGGGTGCAGCCGTTCGACGATTCCTGGGGTGCAAAAGTGCAGGGCAATCCGGATCGTCTCGATCGCAACCAGCCGATTCCGGCTGCTGCGGGCACTGGTAGCTGAGACTGACAGGCAGGCCGGCGGCATCTGCTGCCGGCCTCGCTTGGCTTGCGATATACCCGCCTCATCGCTCGAGGCGGATGGATGATCAAAGGGAAACGGGCCCCGATGCCATCATGACGATGGCTCCGAGCTGCGCACCACCGCGCACCCGCACACCTCCGCTGATGGGACAGGCTGCACGCGCGCTGCCGCACCGCTGAAATCCTGCCGCAACCGCTCACGGCGCTGGATCGGCGGGCTATGTCGGGGAGGACGACTCACTGCGCCTCCCCCGGGGGTATCTCGGGGGATGTCGGCTGCGGTGCGTCCGTTGCGAGCGCGGTGGCCGGCTCATCGGGAGCCCGCTCACCGCGTCGCACCAGGCGTTGGAGCTGGCGCTCTTTGCGCGCCAGCTCCTTCTGCCGCTTCTGCTGGCGGAAGTTGACCTTCGCCATCAGTAGCAGCGGCGCTTACCAGCGGCCGCCGCCGTAGCCGCCGCCACCGCCGCCGTAGCCGCCACGGTTGCCGCCGCCGGAACGACCACCGCCGCCACCGCCGCGGGGCTTGTCCTGCGCCTCGTTGACGCGCAGCGGACGACCATCGAGGCTCTGGCCATTGACGGCCTGGATGGCACGGACCGCATCGGCCTGGCTCATTTCCACGAAGCCGAAGCCACGCGGACGACCGGTCTCGCGATCAGTGGGGAGGGCAACCGACTCGACGGTGCCGTGCGCCGCGAACAAACCGCGAACCTGCTCCTCGGTGGCGGTAAACGGCAGGTTGCCGACATAAATCTTGGCCATGTAACTCTTCTCTCAGTTGATCCAGTAATGTAATGACAGCAATGACAGGAAACACGGGATCGAACATAGCCGGGTTACGGCAGACGGCGAACCTGAAATCCTGACACCTGATCGGCAGGCGTTTCGGCTCGGGAGGGGCGCAGACAGGCGCCAAGGCGATACGGACGAAAGACGATCGGCGGCGAGGATAACGTGTTTGCGTCCAGTCTGTGCAAATTTTGCACGAACGGCCTGGCGCGATGGCGGAATCGCGGCGGTAACCTCGCCGCTCGTCAACGGCCAGGTCAACATCACCCGCTCCGAGACCAGGGTCTCCGACTGCTCGCCACTTTTTTCGTCACGCTGTGGCTGGGCGCCCCGGCTCGGCGTCGAGCCACAACTGACCCGGTTGATTATCGGCACCTCGGTCTGCGGCGCCTCCGCGGTGATCGCGGCCAACACTGTTGCTCATGGTTCGGACGAAGACGTGATCTACGCCGTGGCCACGGTGAGCATCTTCGGCAGCCTGTCGGTCCTCCTCTACCCGATCGCCGGCCATCTGCTGCAGATGACTGCAGACACCCATGGTCTCTGGGCCGGGACATCCATTCACGAGATCGGGCAAGTCGTCGCGGCAACGGATGCCTGGCCGGCTTCGAGCGATGCGGCGATGATCGCAAGCTGTCGCGCGTCATGCTGCTCGTGCCGACCGTGCTGCTGCTGGCAGCCCTCGCCGGCCTGGGGCTGGATCTCGACCTGCGGCAAATGCGAACCCGAGGCTGGCGTCCGTTCCTGCTTGGAGCGCTCTCCACGATCTTCATCTGCGGCCTCAGCTTGACGGCGATCCTGTTGTGGAAGCCGTAGCGCACGACAACGGCACCGCCGGCCGAGTGCGTCAGGCCCTGTGCTAGGATCGCTTGCTGGTTTCCGACAAGATCCGCGGATATCTCATGCTGACTCGAAGAGAGCTGATGGCGGCTTCAGCGGCGGTGCTGGCGAGTAGCCGGGAGGCCCTGGCATCGGAGGCCGGCCTGGTCGCGCTGCCCGACAAGAAACCGCTGATCGCCCGTAGCTTCCGCCCTCCCAATTTCGAGACACCGCTCGCCGACCTGCGGCAGCCGTTCACGCGCAACGATGCCTTTTTCGTGCGCTATCACCTGCCGGTGATTCCCGAGATCGACACCTCGGACTGGACGCTCGCCATTGCCGGACCGGGCACCGAACGTGAACTGACACTCTCGCTCCGCGACTTGCGCCGCGACTTCGAGCGCGTCGCGATTCCCGCCGTGAACCAGTGTTCCGGCAATCGCCGCGGGCTGTTCGTGCCGCGGGTTCCCGGCGTCCAGTGGGAGCACGGTGCCATGGGCCACGCGCTCTGGGGCGGCGTGCGGTTGGCAGACGTGCTGCGTCGTGCCGGCGTGCGCCCGGATGCGGTCGAAGTCGTGTTCGAATGTGCAGACGCAGGCGTCCTTCCGCAGACACCGGTATACGTCAAGAGTCTGCCGATCGACCGGGCTGTGGCGGAGTCGACGCTCATCGCCTTCGAAATGAACGGCAAACCCCTGCCCCACCTGCATGGTGCGCCGGCCCGGCTCGTCGTGCCGGGATGGACCGCCACTTACTGGATGAAGCATCTGCGCACGATTCGCGTGGTGCAGCAACCCTTCGACGGCTTCTGGATGAAAAACGCCTATCGTTTGCCGCTGGGCGCATTTCCCGGTGCACGTTTTCCGAGCCAGGATGACGCATCGACCACGCCCATCACCGAGATCCTGGTGAACTCCATCATCACCAGCCCGGCGGAAGGCAACCGGCTGCGGCGCTCGAAGCCTGCCGAGGTTCGGGGCTGGGCCTGGGATGGCGGCAGCGGCATCGCAGCGGTAGACATATCGGTGGATCGCGGGCAAAGCTGGCAGCCTGCAAAACTGGATGCCGAGATCGGCCCCTTTGCCTGGCGCGGCTTCCGCTTCCGGCTCGACACCCGCACCGCCGGCACCCTGGAAGTCATGGCTCGGGCCACGGGGCGGAATGGGCAACGGCAGCCGCAGGCACTCACGGTCAATGCGGCCGGCTATCACCACAACGTGCCGCAAGTCGTGAAGGTGGAAGTGGCATGAAGCATCTCCGCCTCGCCAGACTGTTTCTGGCACTGTGCTCGATATCGGCAACCGCAGCCGACGAAACCTCGATCGTGCTCATCGACGCCCCCGATCGCGACTTCACTACCGCGCACTGCGCGATATGCCACAGTCTCGACTACATCACCATGAACGCACCGGTCATGGATCGCGCCCGCTGGCGGGCCACGGTGCAGAAGATGATCGATCGTTTCGGCGCACCGATCGAGGCGAAAGACGTCGATCGCCTCGTCGCCTACCTCTCCCAGCACTACGTCAATCGAGAGTGACGTAACCCAACGGCAACGCCGTGGTTTGCTTGATGGTCTCGAGTGTGAAACTCGCGCTCACGTCGAGCAGTTCCACTTCACTGATGAGCTGCCGGTACACACGGTCGTAGGCCGCGATATCCGGCACGTTGATACGCACCAGGTAGTCCACATCGCCGCTCATACGGTAGATTTCCGAGACTTCCGCCAAGTCGCGCACCGTGCGCACGAAGCGCTCGAACCAGGCCGCGCTGTGATTGGCCGTGCGGATGAAGACGAACACTGTCGTACCGACATTCAACTGCTGGGGATCCAGCAGCGCGACGGTCTTGCGAATCAGCCCCGACTCCTGCATGCGGCGGATGCGACGCCAGCAGGGCGCCTTCGACAACCCGACCCGCGCCGCGATCTCCGAGACGGAAACGGTGGCGTCCCGCTGCAGGTACTCGAGAATTTTGCGATCAATCCGATCCATGTTCGAGAAACATTGTTGCGTGAATGGGCGAGAACGTCCAGGGTTTTGCAACGGCACCCGAGGGCCGAGGGCTCGGCCCGTCCTGAACGGGGGGAAGGCAGCAATCGCGGAGGCGGCGCCTCCCGAGCGGAACCTATGACCAGCTGCCCCGCAGCAGGTGAATCACCGTCATGCTGCAAAGCGCGACCGCAAGCGCCACGATCAGTGCAGCACCGATGACCTTGGCGCCGACGCCGCGCAGGTCACGCAGCACCACGCTGGTCCCGACGGCAGTCATGCCGCAGGCCAGAAAGAAATCCGAAGCACCCAGGCCGATCTCGATGGCTCGATCCCAGTAAGCCTGAAACGCCGTGCCGAACAGCAGGGCATCGCCACCCGTGCGTAGTACGGCAAGCAGCAGGAAGGCGATCAGGAAGGTCGGCAGGACCTGGGAGCGCCGTACGTTGCCGGCTCCGGAATGATCGCTCGCCATCCAGGCAAACAGCGGCACCAGCGCCAACAGCGAAAGGTTGCGCAGCATCTTCGTCAGGCCGGCGACCGGAACGAGCTCCGGTGCGCCGAACTGCTGGGCATAGATCAACGAAGCGCCGATCACCTGCGAGGTGTCGTGAATCGCCGTACCCAGGAATACGGCGCTGGCTTCGATCGAACCGTGAAAGACGGTATGAGCAAGCCACGGATACAGCAGCATGCCCGCGCAACCGAGCACGACGATGCAGGTCAGCGCCAGCCCGGTTTCCGCCGGACGGGCGTGCACGACCGGCGTCACCGCCACCACCGCCGTGCAGCCGCAAATGGCCGTTCCCGCGGCCAGCAACAAGCGCAAAGGCTGGGAGAGACCGAGCAGCCGACCGACCAGAAAGCTCACACCCAGCGCGGTCGCCATGCAGGCCACGACCACCGGAATCGCGAGACCGACGGTCGAGAGCAACCCATCCAGCGCCAGACGCAGTCCGACCAGCGCGATGCCGACACGCAGCAGATTGTCGATGATCCATTTCAGCCCGGGAAGGAACCGCTCCTGCGCTCCCAGGACGTTGCGCCAGAGCACACCGAGCAGCACGGCGCAGAGTACCGGACTCACCGGCGACGGGCCCGCGGGATTGGACCAGGCACGCAGGGCGCGGGAAATCAGGATCGCCGCGATGGCCAGGCCCATCGCCAGCAGCACACCGCTGGCCAGCAGGCGCAGCGAGGCTTTGGGGCTCGAGACGGCAGATTCACCCAAGGACGCGAACTCAGGACAAGGCGCGCGGCCCCGCCTCGCGGGCCTGCAGCGTACGGCGCTGGGTCACCATGCGTTGATACAGCTTCGAGACGCACTCACTGCCGGTCCGCACGAAGAGGAACGGCAGCAGTGCATGGATGAAGCACGCGAGTCCACCCAGGATCATGCGAAAAGAGAAACTGCAGGCCACACCGAAGTGCTGCAGATAGGTCTCGCCGACCGAGGCCGGGTGTTCGGTGAACAGGCGCCGTAATCCCATGCGTAGCAGGCTAGCAATGGCAGCGTGAGACCGGGTTGCAAAGTAAAGCGTCTGATCCCGATAAAGGGAAACGAAGTTGCGCGGATATCGTGATCGACAGCCTGTTGGATCCGGGATCACCCTCGCCTCACGGCAAGCACCCCGTCACCGTGCAGGCGAGCCTCGAACCCGACCCGTGACAACCGTTTCGCGACCTCGCGCGGCAGGTCACGCCCCGTCGTCAGTCGGTTCGGCGTACCGGTGTAGTGGAAGAGCCGGCCCGCAGGCACGAGCAACCTCGCCAGAGTCGCGTAGAACTCCGACGAATACAGTTCGCCAGCGATCCCGAAACGCGGCGGATCGTGCAGGATCGCATCGAACGACCGATCGTCGAACGCTGCCAATCGCGTGGTGACATCGGCGCATTCGAGCAGCAGCCGTTGGTCGCCGGCGGCGGTGGGAGACCAGGGATTCAGGCTTCGCAGCCAGATCACGTCCGGGTTCTTCTCGAAGGACTGTACGCAGGCTGCGCCCGCTTCGAGTGCTCGCGCAGCGAAATAACCCAACCCGCCGCAGGTATCGAGGATCCGTCGCCCGAGCGGCCGCACCAGCGCGACTTTTCGCCCGGCATCCTCCCAGGGCGATATCCGGGCAGTCGGCAGCATCTTGATGCCGTCGATTTCGAAAGTCGGCGGCCCCCACTCGGTCGGCACCAGTTTGAGCAGCGAACCCGAATAGCGCACCACAGGCATGAAGGCCAGGGCTCCGCCGTCGTGCCGCACAGGATGGTAGATGGTGCGTTCGCGACACGGCTCGATCCAGGGATAGCGCAGGTCCCGCCAGCACCAACCGTCGGCCCCGAGCTCGACGCGGCTCGAGCTGCGGCCGAGATCCAGCGAGCACTCGAGCGTATGCTGCCCCGCCGCGAGCGCCGCATGCATCCGGGCCTGCAGCGGGGAAGTCACCAGCGGCAACATCGCCCCGCCGGCATCACTACACCACGGCAGGCACGCGGCCGCCTGCATCCTGTACTTACGCCTCGGATCGGACCGCGTTCAGCGGCGTGCAAACAGCACCTTCCACAGGGTCTCATCCGCGTAAAGCCGCTGCTCGCGTGAGCGCCGCTGCACATGGTCCGCCGCCTCGACCTGGGTAGGGTCGAATCCTGCATCGACCGCCAGTGCCGCCAGATCGAGCCCGGTCATGTTCACGGCAAAGGTCTCGTTGTTGTTCCAGACCTCCCAGTTGTACATGAACTGCTGGAACGGCGTGCTGCCGCGGGGAATCTCCAGATGCAGCATCCGCCCCCCCGGGCGCAACAGGCGCCGGCACTCGGCGATGATGCGCGGCAGCGCCGAGCGCGAAGTCTCATGCATCATGATATGCGAGACCACGAGATCGAAGCTGCCGGCCTCGAAGTCGGTGCGCTCGGCATTCTGCTGACTGAAATGCACCCGGGCACCGAGCGCTTCGGCACGCGCATGCCCGTAACGCAGCAACGGCGCAGCGACATCGATGGCGTGCACCTCGGCCTCCGGAAACGCCGTTACCCAGGGCAAGGTGCTGTTGCCGATACCGCAGCCCATGTCGAGAATCCGCGTGGGACGAAACTCCGGCAGGCGCTCCCGCAGAAACGACAACAGCAGCAGGCCCATCGCTTCATTCGCGGGTCCGGCTGCGCCCTGCAGATAGATGCCCAGCCCCATGTCGTAGATCGCACCCGCGGCGACATCGTCTGGCGCGAAATCGGTGTGGTAACCGCCCGGCTGCAGGTGAATATCGACTGCGGTGTGGTAGCGCGGCACGACCAGCGTGGGATCGAGACGCAGCGAACCGCCGGCCCCGCCGGACTGCGCCGCCCGCTGCGCCAACGTCTGGGCCGTATCGATCAGCTGCGGAAGCTCCCGCTCGGCCGTGTCGATCACCGACTCCCACATCAGCTCCTGGCTGCGGCGCTGCAGTGCGCTCCAGAATTGGTAGTAGGAATCGCCGCGCATCGCCGCCCGGACCTCGTGGAAATCCGCCGGCTCGCGGCCATGCTCACGAACGAAACGTGGCAGCGCCCGCCGTTCATAGGCGACGCGGTTGCCCGGTACCAGTTGCGATGCCAGGTGAGCACGGAAGGCCGCGACAAAATCCTGCCGCGCCTGTTCGTCGTGATTTGCGGTGGGATACATCGGATGCGGCAGCGGCTGTGACACGGTATCGAACCTCCGACGGCGAATGACGGCAGCAGCGATCGTAGCCTGCCGCGACGGCCCTGCCATCGCCGGACGGCAACATCCGGCCGCCGGGTGCGACCGCGTTCACGCTGCGGCAACAACCGCGGGCCTGACGAAGGCACGACTGTGCACTGTAGCAACGCGCCACCTGTCAGGCGAGCATAACCTGCCGCGGAGCTGCGCGTTCACGGCGCGGCCAGTGGGTGGAGGCCGGCACGGGTGAGTTCGGTAGCATGGCAACCGATCGAGGCGGACGCGCTGCGGATCGGGCACTTCGTACGAATCGGCGATCGCTGGTTCAAGCACCCGTTCCTGCAGAGCTCGTTCTGCATCACTACAGCCGACGAACTGACGGCCATCCGCGCAGCGGAGCTGACGCGGATATTCATCGATCCGGCCCGCTCGAAACCCGTTGCGGTACCGGCGGCACCGCCGCATTCCCCGGCACTGCCCCCGGTCACACCGACCGAACCACCGGTACTGCAACCGGCGGCCGCTCCCGGGCTCACCGCAGCCGTCATCGACGCCATTCGCCGGGGACTGCAGCCGCCGGCACCGACGATCGACCCTCGCCTGCTGCAGGACAACCTGTCGCGCGCACGGGAAGGCTATCGCGGCGCTGTCGGCAGCGCGGCCCAGGCGCTGACCATGCTCGATGCGGGCGATGCCCGCGGCATCGAGGCGACGCACGACGCCGTGCGCCAGGTGCTGTCGCTGGCCGCGGGACGGGAACGACCACTGACCCTCGCGGCGGTGGCCACACCCGTCGGTGCGCAACGTCGCCAGGCCAGTCTGTCGATGAATGCCGCGGCGCTGGCCGCAGCCATCGGCGGTCGCTTGCAACTCAGCGCGGCCGACCTGCAAACCGTGACGACGGCGGCCATGCTGCACGCCATCGGGCTGTCGCGGCTGCCTCCCCGGCTGCGTGACGAGTCGCGAATACAGAGCCGCGACGACCTGGCCGAATTTCGTCGATACCCGCAACTCGGTGCCGCGATACTGTGCGAGTATCCGGGTTGTACGACCGAGGTCATCCGCGTCGTCGCACAACACCGCGAACGGCTCGACGGCAGCGGCTTCCCCGCCGCCGTACACGGCCATGAGATCCATCCGCTGGCGCCCATCATCGGCGCGATCCGCGAGTTCCAGGTGCTGGCGACACGCAACGACGCGCCGGCTCCCGCGGCAGCGCTCGCACAGCTGTATCGGACCAGACGCGAGGCCTACGGTGCAGGCACCATCGAACACCTGATCGCGGCACTGACGATCTATCCGCCGGGCAGCTTCGTCGCGCTGACGGACGGCCGGATCGCACGGGTCGCCCGTGTCAGCGACCATGCACGGCTCGCGCCACTGGTCTGGATCTACGACGACAGCCGCGCCATGGCCGAGGCCGGAATCGTCGATCTCTCCGATCCGGGCCAGGTCGGCATCGAGCGGATCATCGACCCACTGACACTCCCCGAAGCACAGCGCAGCTGGTTCGGCGGCGAATGGATCGGGCTGACGTTCCCCGCACCGGCGCCACCACGGATCGGCGAGCCTCCACCGTCCCCAGCGCCTCGCTCGAGCCGGCTGTGGTCCTGACGCCGGCTCGTTGCCCTGACGGGCGACAGTGACCGCGGCGATTCATCTGCCGCTTTCGGCAGTCGCCGAAGCGCTTGTCCGCGACCCGGACGGCGTTGCAGTCAACCTCGTGCAGACACCCAAGGCGCTCAGCTGGCTGACCACCCAGCGCGGTTGAACGTCATATCGTAACGGTCGTACCGGGTTCGGGGACCGCGGCCCGCCAACCCAGCTCCCGCTCGAGCTTGTCGGCCAGAGCCTGCGCGGCGGACATTTCGCCGTGCAACGTGAACGCGCGCACCGGTGGCGGATCGAAATGGCGTGCCCAGGCGAGCAGCGCCGGCTGATCCGCGTGCGCGGACAGGCCACCGAGCGTATGCAGCGACGCACGGACCGTGACCTCTTCGCCGAAGATCCGCACTCGCTTCGCCCCGTCGACCAGGCGCCGGCCCAGCGTCCCCTGAGCCTGGAACCCGGTGATCAGCACACTGCATTCGGCGCGTCCGAGATTGTGGCGCAGATGATGTTTGATCCGCCCCGCTTCGCACATGCCGCTGGCCGCAATGATCACCGCGCCGCTGCGAATCTCGTTCAGCGCCTTCGACTCGTCGGCACTGGCAATGAAACGCAGCTGCGGCAGGCCGTTGCCTTGCTGCCGCCAGCTGTCGAGCTCACGCGCGTCCTTGTCGAACAACGTGTGATGGCGCAAGGTGATTTCGGTGGCGGCGATGGCCATCGGCGAATCGAGAAAAATCCGCATCGGCGGCAGGCGGCCGAGGCGGGCGAGCTGGTGCAGGTGATACAGCACCTCCTGCGTCCGTCCTACCGCGAATGCCGGTACGATGACATTGCCGCCACGACGCAGCGTATCGGTCATCACCTGCTCGAGTTCGATCAGGGTCGCCGGCAGGTCGCGATGCGGGCGATCGCCGTAGGTGGATTCGATCAGCACGACGTCGGCACGCTGCAACGGCGTCGGATCGCGCACGATGGGACGTCCCGGCTGCCCAAGATCGCCGGAGGCGACCAGTCGGGTTTCTTTGCCCTGATCGCGGACGACGATCTCGATGATCGCCGAGCCAAGGATGTGACCAGCATCGTGATAGGTGCAGCTGATCGACGGATGCGGCTGAAAGTGCCGTTGGTAGTCGATCGGATGCAGCAGCTTCAGGCAATCCCGGGCTTCTTGTACGGTATACAGCGGTGCAGGCGCGCGCCGTGGGTCGAGACTGCGGCGACGAGCGCGCAGGGCCCGCTTGGCATCCATCTCCTGAATGTAGCCACTGTCCGGCAACATCACGCCAGCCAGTTCGATGGTTGCTGCAGTCGAATAGATCGGACCGACAAATCCCTCGCGCGCGAGCCGTGGCAGCAAGCCGCTGTGGTCGATGTGTGCGTGGGTCAACAGCACGAAGTCGATGCCGGCCGGCTCGAATTCGAACCGCCTGCGATTGCGCGTATTGGCCTCACGACCGCCCTGGAACATCCCGCAGTCGATCAGAAAGCGGCACTGCGAGGTTTCCACCAGTACGCACGAGCCGGTCACTTCGCGCGCTGCACCGAGAAAAGACAGCTTCATGCCAGGCTCGCGGACGACCGTCGCGTATCGCCCAGGAACGTCGTCACGGCATCGACCCAGGGCTCCGGCTGCTCGTCGACGATGTCATGCGTCCCCCCCTGCAATGCCTGGAAGGCGAAGAAATCCGGCCGCAGGGCTCGGCAGCGCAGCGTCGCCTCGTACAGGTCTTCGCCGGTATTGGTCAGCAGCAAGGTCGGAACCTGCAAGGCCTGCAGCAGCCCGCCGAGATCGGCCTGCAAGATCAGCGGAAACGCTCGCCAGTTGGTCGCACCGCGATACAGGCCTTCGACGGTGTAACGATGCATCAATGCCAGATCGGTCCAGCCCGGTGACGAACGCAGGCGGTTGTTCCAGGCCGTCAGCAGGTGCGAACCATCGGCCCGCGGCTGCTTCGGCCCAAAATAGAAAGTGCCGAAATGCTCGCGTTCGGCCGGGGTCAGCAGCGGAAAACCGTTCAATACCAGCCGACGCACCCTGACCGGCTGTGCGGCTGCGAACATCGCGGCAATCACGGCGCCGGTATGGTGCCCTACGAAATGGGCATCCGCCCAGCCGAGCGCCTCCAGAGCGACATCCAGAACGCTCGCATATTCGTCGAGTGTCGCGTCCGGCGGAGCCTCGTCGGACAGGCCGAAGCCAGGTAGATCGAGCGCGACGGCATCGTAGCCACGGGCCTGCAATCTCGGCAGAACCGCCTCGAACTGCGTCGAGGACAGCGGTGACTGGTGCAGCAACAGCAGCGGTCTGCCGCCCGGGAGCGCCATGCGCCGGTAGTGCACCTGCCCCGATGGGCCTTCGAAGTATCCGCGCGGAATCCGCTGCATGCTCTCTCCAGATTCGTCCGGCCGCACCCAGCGTCCCGCATGGCGCACGGCGTCCCGCATGTTAACGAAGCGTGGCGGCAATGCCATCCGGTGAATGGCCATGCATTCCATGAAACGGGAAATTCCGCCTAGAATCGATCGACCCCGTTGCCCGAGCCACCCATGAGCCCCTCCTCCCCGATCGTGACTTCCAGCACGACCGTGACGGCGAACGACGCGCCGCCGGTCACACCGATGTCACGCGTGGTACTCGCGGCCTCGACCGGTACAATCTTCGAATACTACGATTTCATGCTCTACGGTACGCTCGCGACTTTCTTCGGGGCGCTGTTCTTTCCCGCGGGCAACGATACCGCAGCCCTGCTCGCGAGCCTCGCGACATTCGGCGTCGGATTCGCGATGCGCCCGCTTGGCGCGCTGGTGTTCGGCCGCCTCGGCGACCGCGTCGGACGCAAGCGCACGTTCCTGATCACGATCGTGCTGATGGGCGCATCGACCGCAGTGGTCGGCATACTGCCCACCTTCGAGAGCATCGGCTGGTGGGCGCCGGCCCTGCTGGTGTCGCTGCGGATGATCCAGGGCCTCGCGCTCGGCGGCGAATTCGGTGGCGCTGCGGTCTACATCGCCGAGCATGCCAGCAAGGAACGTCGCGGCTACTTCACCAGCTGGATCCAGACGACCGCAACGCTCGGCCTGGTGCTGTCGCTGCTGGTCATTCTCGCCTGTCGTGCCTTGCTCGGTGAGCAGGCGTTCCACGCCTGGGGTTGGCGCATTCCCTTCCTGCTCTCGGTCGTGCTACTCGGCCTGTCTGTCTACATCCGGCTGAAACTGCAGGAATCGCCGCTGTTTGCGGAACTCAAACGCAACGGCCAGCTGTCACGCTCGCCGATCGCCGAAAGCCTGTTCCAGCGCGAGAACGCGCGCCGCATGCTGGCGGCGATCGTGGTGGCCGCGGCCATGGCCATCAGCTGGTATACTGCGCAGTTCTACTCGATGGTGTTCCTGCAGACTGCGCTGCTGATCGACACCGGCACCACGTCGGTAGTGATCGTGGTGGCCCTGCTGCTCGGAGTGCCGATCTACGCCGCCGCGGGCGCGCTTTCCGACCGTATCGGACGCCGACCCGTGATGCTTGCCGGGATGCTGCTCTCGGCGCTAGCCGTGATACCGGTCTACAGCAGCCTGCTCGCGGTCGGCAGCCCCGATCTTGCGGTTGCGCAGCAGCGCGCGCCGGTCACCGTGCATGCCGCCGCGACGCGCTTCGACCCGTTCGCCGACCCGGCAAAACTCGACGATGCCACCCGCGCGCGCGACTTCCTCGCCAAGCGCGGCATCTCCTACACCAACGAAGCGGCGCTGGGCAGCGCACCGCTGACGATCGAACTGGCCGGCCAACGGCTCGAGGGATTCGATCGCGAAGCACTCGCCGCGGCGCTGGCCGCAGCGGGATACCCCGGCACTGCAGCAACACCGCCGCTCACTTCGCTCGCCGGTCTCAACACCACCCACCTGCAGCTGATCGCCCTGATCCTGGCAATGATCGTCGGCGCCGGATTGACCTGCGGCCCGGGGGCCGCCTGGCTCGCGGAGATATTTCCGACACGGATCCGCTACACCGCGCTGTCCGTGCCGTACCACCTGACCAGCGCCTGGTTTGGCGGATTCATGCCGCTGACCGCCACCTGGGTGGTGGCACGTACCGGCGACGTCCTCTCAGGCCTCTGGTATCCGCTGGCGGTGATGGGCAGCTGCTTCCTGCTGTCGTTGTTCCTGATGAAAGAATCCCGCGGTAGCGATCTCTGATGAACACGCCTGAATTGCCGTTTTCCGCGGCTTGCGCCCGCAATCGCGAACCGATTATTGCTGTATTGCGCGACACCTTCGGCGACCGACACGAGGTGCTCGAGATCGGCAGCGGCACCGGACAACATGCCGTGTACTTTGCCGCGTCGCTGCCCTGGCTGCATTGGCAGCCGACCGACCGCGCGGCAGCCCTGCCGGGCCTGCGTGCACGCTGTGCGCTCGAGGGCTCGTCCAACCTGTTCGAACCGCTCGAACTCGACGTCGCGCGGGATGCCTGGCCACTCGCCCGGCTCGGCCTCGAGGGCCGCTGGGATACGGCCTTCAGCGCCAACACGTTGCACATCATGTCGCGATCCGAGGTCGAGCGCTGCTTCGCCGGTTTCGGCCAGCGGCTCGCGGCTGGTGCGAAGCTCGCGATCTACGGACCGTTCCGTTACGGCGGTCGCTATACCAGTGACAGCAATGCCCGCTTCGACGAGGCACTGCAGGCGCGCGATCCGGCCAGCGGCATCCGCGATGCCGAATGGATCGACGCGCTGGCCGTCGACCAGGATCTGGAACTGATCGCCGATCACGACATGCCGGCAAACAACCAGCTGCGGATCTGGCGACGCCGCAGCTAGGAGCCGACTTCAAAGGCGCAGTGGAGTCCTGGCAGGCCAGGCCATGCGCATTCCGACTGTCCTGTAAAAACAAGGCCCGTCCGAGGACGGGCCTTGCATGTGCATCGGTATGCTTGGTGTTACCAGCGGCCGCCGCCACCACCACCGCCACCGCCACCGCCGCGGTAGCCGCCGCCGCCGCCGCCACCGCCGCCGCGATAGCCGCCACCGCCACCGCCTGGACCACCGGTGCGTGGGCGATCCTGCGCTTCGTTGACGCGCAGCGGGCGACCCTGCATCGAATAGCCATTCAACGACTGGATCGCACGGGCCGCATCGGCTTGCGACATCTCGACGAACCCGAAGCCGCGTGGGCGGCCCGTGTCACGATCGACCGGCAGGGACACGGACTCGACCGTGCCATGCTGGGAGAACAAATCCCGCACCGCGGCTTCGTCAGCCGAGAAAGGCAGGTTGCCTACGTAAATTTTCGCCATCTCTGAGAACACCAAATATAAAGACACGTACACGGTCGGGACTGCGATCGAGGAATGCAATACCGGCGAACGCCGGATTGCCAATCCCCGGGCGGCGTCCAGGCCACCTGATCGATGACGATTCGACGATGCAGACAAGCGCGGACGGCGCCAGAGGATGCAGACGGAAAGGCAACGATCGGGCCGGAGGATAGCATAGCGCAGCGAAACGCAAGCTTTTTTTGCGGACCTGCGGTTCATTCGGATTAATGCACCGCACCATGGGCAACGACGGCAATTTCGCGTGTCCGCGCTCATCGCGGATACGCCTATTCTTGTCAACGTCCCATGACCCGCACGTCGCCCCTCGAGATGCATCGACACCTGCGCGAAAGCTCCCCATTCGATCTGCTGATCGTCGGCGGCGGCATCAATGGCGCAGGCATTGCGCGGGACGCGGCAGGCCGCGGATTGCGGGTGCTGCTTTGCGAACGTGACGACCTTGCCGCCCACACCTCCTCCGCCAGCACCAAACTGATCCACGGCGGGCTGCGCTACCTCGAACTCGGTGAATTCCGCCTGGTCCGCAAAGCGCTGCAGGAACGTGAAGTGCTGCTCGAAGCCGCGCCGCACATCATCCGGCCATTGAGCTTCGTGATGCCCCAGGACCCGCAGCTGCGGCCGGGCTGGATGATTCGGGCCGGCCTGTTCCTCTACGACCATCTGGCACGGCGTCGCTGGCTACCCGGTTCGGGTTCGCTCGACCTGCGTCGGCACCCGGCCGGCGCGCCGCTTGTCCCGCAAACCCGCCGCGGTTTCGTCTATTCCGATGCCTGGGTCGAAGACGCGCGCCTGGTGGTGTTGAACGCCGTGGATGCCGCGGAGCGCGGCGCGAGCGTGCTGACGCGAACGCGCCTCGAACGGGCGACCCGCGAAGGCGACCACTGGCGAGCGACCCTGAGCCCGGCTTCGGCGCCTGCCTTCGAGGTCAGGGCACGGGCCGTCGTCAATGCCGCCGGCCCCTGGGTCGGCGAAATCCTCGATCGCGTGCTGCACCGTGACGCCACGCGCCAGCTGCGACTGGTCAAGGGCAGCCACATCGTCGTGCGCCGCTTGTTCGAACACGAGTTCGCCTATCTGTTGCAGAACCCGGACGGCCGGATCCTGTTCGCGATACCGTTCGAACACGACTTCACCTTGCTGGGAACGACCGACATCGAATACCGCGGCGACCCTGCCCGGGTGACGATCGACGCCGACGAAATCCGTTATCTCTGCGACATGGCGGGGCGATGGTTCGGTCGACCGGTGGACCCCACGGAGATCGTCTGGAGCTACGCGGGAGTCCGTCCGCTGCTCGACGACGAGGCCGGCAATCCGGCCAGCGTCACGCGCGACTATCGACTCGAACTCGACGACGAGCAGCCGCCGCTGCTGACCGTGTTCGGCGGCAAACTCACCACCTATCGCCGTCTCGCCGAGGACGCGTTGGCACAGCTGGCACCGCAGCTCGGCCACTCGGCGCGGGGCTGGACACGAGGCGTTCCATTGCCGGGCGGGGACCTGCCGGATGCGGATTTCGCGCGCTTCGAACAATCGGTGGCGCTGCGATGGCCATGGTTGCCCGCCCCACTGCGGCAGCGCTATGCGCACGCCTATGGCACCCGCATGACGCAGCTGCTGCAACCCATTGCGTCGATGGCCGACCTCGGCGAACAGGTATTGCCGGGGCTGTACGCGGTGGAGATCCACTGGCTGGTTGACCAGGAGTTTGCCCATGACGCCGCCGATATCCTCTGGCGGCGCTCACGACTCGGACTGCATCTGCCGGCGGACGCCGCACCCAGGCTCGATGCCTGGCTCGCCGCACATGCCCGCGATCGCTAGGATCGCTCGCCACACCCATACCGCGCACGGCGGGTGCAACGACCGGAGGACCGATGCCACAGTTCGTGCTTGCCCTGGATCAGGGCACGACCAGTTCCCGCTCGATCCTCTTCGACCATTCCGGCCGGCCGGTCGCAGTCGCCCAACGCGAGTTCACGCAGCATTTCCCTCACCCAGGCTGGGTCGAACACGATCCCGCGGAGATCTGGAACAGCCAGGCCGCCACCATCGACGAGGTGCTGGTCCGTGCCTCCGCCAAGCCGCAGGACATCGCCGCGGTCGGCATCACCAACCAGCGCGAGACGACGCTGCTGTGGGAACGCGCCAGCGGACGACCGCTGGGGCGGGCCATCGTCTGGCAGGATCGACGCACCGCGGAACATTGTGCCGCGCTGCGTGCCCGCGGTCTCGAAGCCGACACCGCCCGCCGTACGGGACTGCTGCTCGATCCCTATTTCTCCGGCACCAAGCTGGCCTGGATGCTCGAGCACCTGCCGGATGCACGCCGGCGCGCGGTGCGCGGTGAGCTCGCCTTCGGGACGGTCGACAGCTGGCTGATCTGGAACCTGACCGCCGGTCGCGACCACGTCACCGACCCGACCAATGCCAGCCGCACCCTGCTCTACGACCTGCAGACTGGTGACTGGTCGGAAGACATGCTGCAGATGCTCGGGATACCTCGCGCCTGCCTGCCGAGAATCGTGCCGTCCTGCGGCAGCGACATCGAGCTGACGATTGCAGGGCACAGCCTGCCGCTCACGGGCATCGCCGGCGACCAGCAGGCCGCGCTGTTCGGTCAGGCCTGCTTCCAACCGGGCATGGCCAAGAACACTTACGGCACCGGCTGCTTCATGCTGATGAACACCGGCGAGGTACCACTGGCATCGCGCAACCGCTTGTTGACGACGCTCGCCTGGCAACGCCGCGACCAGGCGCCGCAGTTTGCGCTCGAAGGCAGCGTGTTCGTCGGCGGCGCAGTCGTGCAATGGCTGCGTGACGGTCTCGGCTTGATCACCCGCTCGGCCGAAGTCGAGACACTGGCCGCGAGCGTGCCCGACAGCGATGGCGTCTATCTGGTGCCGGCGTTCACCGGACTCGGCAGCCCCCACTGGGACCCGCATGCCCGTGGCACGATCGTCGGGCTCAGCCGCGGCAGCACCCGCGCACACCTGGCGCGCGCCGCGCTCGAGTCGATCGCCTTCCAGAGCGCCGAATTGCTGGCGGCAATGCAGCAGGATGCCCGCCAGCCGCTACTCGAGCTACGCGTCGACGGCGGCGCGACCGCGAACGATTTGCTGATGCAGTTCCAGGCCGACCTCCTCGGCGTACCGGTGGTGCGACCGCGCGTGACCGAAATCACGGCGCTGGGGGCAGCCTATCTGGCCGGACTCAGCACGGGGTTCTGGGAGTCGGAGCAGGACATCGCCGCAAACTGGCAGGCCGAACGGCGTTTCGAACCACAGATGCCCGCACAACTCGTCAGCGTGCGGCGCGCCGAGTGGGCTCGTGCGGTCGAACGGGCCAAGGGCTGGGCCAGTAACTGACGCCGGACCCGCGGGTTCGTCCCGCGTCGCCCCGCGCTCGTCCCGGTGCGGATTGTGGCCGCAAATCCACCTGCCTAGCCTCGTTCCAGGCGCCGGCGCGCGGCTCGTTGCGCACCTGCGCCGGCTCAGTTCGTGGACCCCTCCTGATCCACGGCTGCTTCAACCGGTCGGTCGGGCCACAGGCTCGGCCGGCCGGTCTTCTTGTTCGCGATCCACGGCATTGATCCAGCCGGCGAAGCGTGGTCCGAGCCAGCGCTCCAGATCGTCGATCAGGGTGAACAAGGCCGGCACGATCACCAAGGTCAGCAAAGTCGAAGTGATCAGCCCACCGATCACGGCAATCGCCATCGGCGCGCGAAATCCGCTGTCACCGCTGCTACCGATCGCGGCCGGCAACATGCCGGCCACCATCGCGACCGTGGTCATCACGATCGGACGTGCGCGCTTGTGGCCTGCTTCGACCAAGGCCTCGAGCCGCGGCCGTCCAGCACGGATTTCCTCGATCGCGAAATCGACCAGCAGGATGGAGTTCTTGCCGACGATGCCCATCAGCATCAGGAAGCCGATCACCACCGGCATCGAAAACGGCTTGCCGAGCAGCATCAACGCCAGGATCGCGCCACCGATCGACAGCGGCAGCGCCGAGAGGATCGTGACCGGCTGGAATACCCGCTGGAACAGCAGCACGAGCACCGCGAATACCATCAATACGCCCGTGCTCATCGCCAGGGTGAAGTTGTCGAACAGCTCCTTCATGAATTCCGCATCGCCCTTCTCGACCAGCCGCACGCCGTCCGGCAGATTGCGCAGTGCCGGCAGCGCATAGACCTTGGCCATCGCCTGTCCGAGCTCGGCGTCGTTGAGGTCGGCGGTTAGCATCGCGCGGCGCTGCTGGTTGTAGCGCTGGATCGCCGACGGGCCCTGCGCGAAGGCGATATCCGCAACGGCTTTCAGCGGCACCGTACCACCGGTCGCGGTCGGCACAGGCAGGTTCTCGAAGGTTGCGAAGTCGCGGCGCGAACCTTCGACCAGGCTTACCCGGATTGGAATCTGCCGATCGCTCAGCGAAAACTTGGCGACATTCTGTGGAACGTCGCCGATGGTCGCGATACGGATGGTCTGGCCGATGCTGGCGACCGACACACCGAGTTCGGCGGCGAGATCCAGCCTCGGCCGCACCACGATCTCGGGCCGCTGCAGGTCGCCCTCGATCCGCGGGTCGCGCAGTTCCGGCAGCCCCTGCATCGCCGCGACGGCCGCTTCGGCCGCCTGCTGCAAGGTCGCCGGTTCGGCACCTGTCAGATACAGGGTGATCGGCCGGCCACCGCCACTCTGCCCGCCCGCGAACGACACGCGTGCGTCGGGCACCGCAGCCAGCTCGGGCGCGACGAGCCTCTCCCATTGCTTCTGCGACAACTGCCGCTGCTCGCTCGGCACGAGCGTGATGAACAGCGTCGCCTTGCGCACCTCGGCATCCTCGCCACCACCTATCGACTCGACGATATCGGCGACTTCCGGATGCTTGCCCACGATGTCGGCGGCGATGGCGGAGATCCGTGCCGTCTCCTCGAGCCGCACACCGGGCGGCAGCTCGATGTTCAACTGCGAGGTCGAGAAATCGCCGTCGGGCACGAAGGACTTGGGAATCACGACGGCAAGCGCCATCGAGACCAGCAGAAACGCGATCCCGCCGAGCAGGGTCGCCTTTCGATGGGCGAGGCACCAGCGCAATATCTCGAGGTAGCGGCCCATCAGCGGTCCGTCGGCCGAGCGGATCTCGTCATGGGGACGCAGGGTATAGGCTGCCACCAGCGGTGTGATCAGGCGCGCGACCAGCAACGAGAAAAACACGGCCGCGGCCACCGTCAGGCCGAACTGCTTGAAGTATTGGCCGGTGAAACCGCCCATGAAACTGACCGGCAGGAACACCGCGATGATCGTCGCCGAGGTCGCGACCACGGCGAGCCCGATTTCGTCGGCCGCTTCGATTGCGGCCCGGTAGCCGGTCTTGCCCATCCGCATATGCCGGACGATGTTCTCGATCTCCACGATCGCGTCATCGACCAAGACGCCGGCAACCAGCGACAGCGCCAGCAGGCTGATCGAATTGAGCGTGAAATCCATCGCCTGCATGAAGGCGAAGGTCGGAATCGCCGACAGCGGGATCGCCAGTGCCGCGATCGCGGTGGCACGGAAATCACGCAGGAACACGAACACCACCAGCACGGCGAGCACCGACCCTTCGAACATCGCCACCAGCGCCGCACGATACGAGCGTCGCGTGTTCTCCACCGTGGTGAATACCCGGGTGATCTCGGTTCCCGGCACCTCCGCCCGGATCTGCTCCAGTTCGTGCTCGACGGCCTCGAGCACACTGACGTCGGAGTAGCCGCGCGCACGGAACACGCCGAAACTGGTCGACAGCCTGCCGTTGAGCCGCGACATCGAGCGGATCTCGCCCACGCCGTCCCGGACCTCGGCAATATCGCGCAGCCGTACCAACCGCCCACCCGGCAGCGAGATCTGGGTATCGGCGAGCGCCTCGGCAGAGCGCGCACCACCGAGCACGCGGATCGCCTGCTCGCCACCGCCGACCTGCGCCCGGCCGCCGGCGACATCGAGATTCAGCAGCCGGATCTGCTGGTTGACTTCGACTGCGGTGATGCCGAGCGCCTGCATGCGCGCCGGATCGAGCTCGATGCGGATTTCGCGGTCGACACCGCCGGTGCGCGACGCCTGCGCCACACCGGCGATCGACGCCAGACGGCGATTGATCGTGTCGTCGACGAACCAGCTGAGTTGTTCGGGGGTCTTGCTGGAGGTCGTGACGGCATAGTAGGCGATCGCTCCGCCGTCGACGTCGACGCGCTGGATCTGCGGCTCCTGGATGCCCTCCGGCAGGTCGCCGCGCACTTTGGAGACGGCATCGCGCACGTCGCTGACCGCGCGATCGACCGGCGTGCCGATCTGGAACTCGACCATCAGGCTGGTGTAGCCCTCGATCGCCCGCGAGGTGAGGCTGCGCACGTCGCTGATGCCGGCGACGGCCGCCTCGATCTTCTGGGTCACCTGGGTCTCGATCTCGACCGGCGCGGCACCCGGCTGTGTCACGGTCACGCTGACGAGCGGAAACGACACATCGGGATTGAGGTTGATCGGCATGCGAATGAACGACACGATGCCGGCGAAAGTCAGCACGATGAACAGGACAATCGGCAGCGTCGGATGCCGGATCGCCCAGGCCGAGATGTTGTTCATGGCGGCGTAACCGCGCGCGCTGCCGGGGCTGCCGAACCGCCGCCGGCCGCCAGCGGTACGGCGTCCACACGCTCCCCGAGGCGCAGGAAAGGCCCGGCCGTCAGCACGACGCGCTCGCCGCCCTGCAGCCCCGAAGCAATCACCAGCCCTTCGCGCCGCGAACCCGCCACCGTCACCGCTCGACGCGCCACCGTATCGTCGGCGCCGACGATCATTACGTAGGCGCCCTCCACATCCGACAGCACCGCACTTTGCGGCAGCACCGGGCGCCGGCCGTGCCCGACCTCCACCTCGGCCCGGGCGAACGCCCCCGGGCGCAGGTTCGGATGCGGCTCCAGATCGACTCGCACGCTGCCGAGCCGCGTGCTGGCATCGATGACTGCGCCGAGCAACCGCACCTTGCCGACGAATGCCGAATCGAGGCCGGTGATGCGTACCTTCGCCGCCTGGCCCGGTGCAAGCCGCGGCAGATCCTGTTCGGCCACCTGGCCGCGCAGTTCGATCTGGCCACCGCGGCTCAGCCGGAACAGCGGTTCTCCGGCACCGGTCGCCGTCTGGCCGACTTCGGCCGCACGGGTGAGCACGAGACCGGCTTCCGGCGCCCGGATCTCGGTACGGCGCAGACGCGCCCGCGCCTCCTGCAACTGCGCGGCAGACACTTTGACTTTGGCGTCGGCCGCCAGCGCAACCGATCGCCGACGCTCGATCTCCTGGGTCGACAGCGCTCCGGATGCGGCAACCGCCTCGGCCCGCCGGTAATCGGCCTGCGCGAGCTCGGCATTGGCGCGTGCCTCGTCCAGGGCCGCCGCAAGGCTGCCGACCTGGGGTTGCAGCACCGAGGTGTCGAGGCGTGCCAGCTCTTGCCCGGCCTGTACCCGGTCGCCCACCTCGACCAGCACCGCCGCGATTCGCCCACCCTCGCCTTCGACCGTGATCGGCATCTCGTCCCGTGCCGCGATCGTGCCGGTGAACGTCACCGTGTCGTCGATTTCGGCAAGCGCCGGTGCGACGACCGTGACCCGTGGCGGTCCACTTGCTTTGCGCGGCACGCTGCCGGCGGACAATGTTCGCCACAGCCCGACCACGACCAAGAGGACGAGCACGCCGATGACGACCAGCAACCCGGTCGGCGGGCGGCGCAGACGCCGGGGAGATTCGATCGAAGTCGATTCGACCGAAGCGGATCCGTGAATGGTGGAGAAATCGGCCGGCATGGCCCGTGGAACCTCGTGCCCGCGACCTTTGGCGGGGTCAGGATTGTACTCGTTGCAGCGATCCGACTGGAACGCTGCGTCGTTTAGCTCGACCGATTCGGCAGGCGGCGGCACGGGAAGTTCAACCCGTGCTCTGCAGACCTTGCGCGATGCCGCTTATACTGGCCTGCAGCGCCTCAAACAAATCGTGGTCGGCACGGCCCGTCGCGCGCCAACGACGCAGCAAATCGACCTGCATCAGGTTCATCGGATCGACATAGGGATTGCGCAGCCGGATGGCGCGCTGCAGCGTTCGGTCGCCGTCGAGCAGTTCCACCTGTTGCTTGATCGCCAGTACGCCGCGGCAGGCCAGCGCATACTCCTCCCGCAGCGTCGCGAACAGGCGCTGCAGCGGTGGTGACGCCAGCGCATTGTACGCTGCGGCAATGTCGAGATCGGTGCGCGCCAGCATCGCCTCGACATCGTTCACCAGCGCGCGGAAGAACGGCCAGAGTGCAAACGCCGACTGCGCACCCGCCAGGCCATGAGCTTCGATGGTCGCGGAAATCCCGCTACCGGCACCGAACCAACCCGGCAGCAAGGCGCGGGTTTGCGTCCAGGCGAACACCCAGGGCACACCCCGCAATCCGTCGACACCCACCCGTCCCGGCCGTGATGCCGGTCGCGCAGCGATCTGCATGCGCTCGATGACGTCGATCGGCGTCACGTCGCGAAAATACTCGTGGAACTGCGGTTCGTCCCAGACGAGCTGGCGGTAGCGCTGCTGGCTCGCTGCCGCCAATGTCGCGCCGACCTCCAGCACCGCTGCTGACGGTTCCGCGGCCTGCATCGTGCGTCCGGCCTGGGTCGCCAATGCCAGCGCTCCGAAAGCACGTTCCAGGGTACGCATCGCGATCGGCGGCAGGCCGTAGTTCTGCGACACCAGCTCGCCCTGCTCGGTCAGACGCAGCAGGCCGTTGACGGTGCTCGGCGGCATCGCCTCCACCAGTGTGTCGATCCGGCCGCCGCCGCGGGCGATGCTGCCGCCCCGCGCGTGGAAGACGAGATGCTGCTCGCCGGCCGCAGCGAGCGAAGCGGCGATCGCACCCTGGGCGCGGTAAACCGCAAACCGCGAGGCGCATATGCCGCTTTCCTTGGCGCTCTGGGAGTATCCGACCAGCACGACCTGCCGCCGGCCGCGGCGATCAACGTGACGGCGATAGAGCCGATCGGCCAGCAGATCCCGCATCACGTCGCCACAGCGCTCCAGTGTCTCCACCGAATCGAACTGCGGCGCGAGATCGAGCGCGATCGTGTCCGTGCGCTTGTCGTAGGCCTCAGCCCATTGCGCCAGCAGCAGCGGCGCCAGCACATCGTCGGGCCCGTGCACGCCGTCGACGACGTACAGACCGACGGCATCCGGACCGTAGCGACGACGGCACTGCAGCATGCTCTCGAACACGGCCAGCGTGCGCTTGCCCAGCGCATCGAGTTCCGCACGCGGCCCGAGGTCGCGCTCGATGGCATCCGCGAGCAGACGATGGCGCTCGGCCGCGCCGCGCTGCGACCACGCGGCATCGTCGAGCCCGCGTGCCAGCACCTGGTGATGCACCTCGGCATGCTGGCGAACATCGACCGTTGCGAGGTGGAAGCCGAAGGTCGAGATGCGGCGCAGCAACCGCTGTACCGAGAAATATCCGGCATTGCGGCCACGGTTCTCCAACAGGCTGTCACCGATGATCTGGATGTCGCGGCGAAACTGCCCCGGATTCTCGTAACCGTTCGGCCGACCATCGTAGGTATAACGCAGGCGCTCCGCCACCTGGCCGAGGAACACGCGATACGGCATCCGGTCGTGGCGCGCCGGCGTGATCGCCTGCGCACTGGGAATCAACCGCGCGTATTCGTCGATACGCTGCATCAGAGCGCTGGAGACGCCGATGCGGCTCGCGCTTTGCGACAGGCTCTGTGCCAACGCCTGGCAGTCGGTGAAGTAGGCGTTGACGATCACCTGCTGCTGGCGCGCAAGTGTCTCGCGCAGCGTCTTGGCCTGCACGTCGGGGTTACCGTTCATGTCGCCTCCGACCCAGCTGCCGAAGCGGATGATCGTCGGCAGCACCAGCGACTCGGCCTGTACTCCGTAGGCGTTTTCGAGTGCCAGCGCGATTTCGTCGTAGAACGCCGGAACCAGCCGGTAGAGCACCTCGGCCAGGTAGAAAATCACATGCTCGCGCTCGTCGGCAACGGTCAGACGTTCGCGCGGGTGATCCTCCGTCTGCCAGGCCGTGGTCAGCTCGGTACGCATCCGCCCCCAGATGCTGCGTTTTTCATACGGCGCGAGCGTCGGATCCAGGCGGTCGAACAGCAGTTCGGCGACCCGCTGCTGCTTGCGCAGGATGGTGCGCCGCGCCGACTCGTTCGGATGGGCCACGAACACCAGCTCGATCCGCAGGCCGTCGAGAAGCGCGAACACCTCTTCGAGGGGCAAGCCCGCCGCCTTGAGCTGCGCGATCACATCGCCGATGCCACGGGGCTGCTGCCGGTCGCCGTCGCTGAGGAAGTACTCGCGTCGCCGACGGATCCGGTGGACCTTCTCCGCGAGATTGACCACCTGGAACCACATGGAGAATGCCCGTTCGAGATCCCGCGCAACCCCGGTCGGCCGGTCGCGAACCCGCAGCGCGAGCTCGGTCGCCGCCGCTCCGTCGCCGTCGCGACGACTGATTGCGAGCGTGCGGTCGCGCTCGACCAGATCGAACAGCACCTGGCCGCCCTGCTCGCGCAGGATTTCGCCCACCAGCGCGCCGAGCTGCCGCACGTCCTCGCGCAGCGCTGCGTGCCGGGGTGGGAACTGGATGTCGTCGCGGCTTACCGTCATCGGGGGCGGTACCTCCAAAACGGGAAACGCCGGCACGAGGCCGGCGCTTCCCGCTCTGATCCTTCAGATCAGGCCACCACTAGAACTTGTAGCCGACTTCGACCGAAACGCGGCGCTCCGCACCCGGGTGGATGAACGCACCACCGAACTCCGGCGCGGGAATCACTTCCTGCAGGTAGCGCTCGTTGGTGACGTTCTTGCCGACCAGCGCCACCGACCAATGATCCGAAGCCACACCGAAACGGGCATCGACCGTGCCGAACTTCTGGCGCTCCGCATTGGAGTAGTTGCCCGGCAGGAAGGCGACCGTGTTGTTGTCCTGTGCCTGGATCACGTGGAACCAGGTCGGACCCACCAGATTGTAGTAGGCACTCGCCTGCATCCGCCAGGACTCGCCCACCGGCACGTCGAACTCCGCGCCGATCGTCGCGGTGTAGTCCGGCGTGTAGGGCGACTCGTTGCCGACTGAAGCCGGTCGCGAGCCATTGGCCTTGATCTCGCTCATCACCCGACTGTAGCCCGCGACCAGTCGCAGATCGTCGGTCACTCGGTAGTTGGCAGAAATCTCGAGACCCTTCAGCGTCACCTCATCGATATTGTTGACGACGCGCAGCAGACCGAACTGGCCGACCATGAACTCGAAGAACTGCATGTCGTCGACCGAGGTATGGAACAGCGAGGTTTCGAGCGACAGGCGACGGTCCAGCAGATTGGCCTTGAAGCCGAGCTCCGCTGCGCTGGACTTCTCCTTGTCGTAGTCGTCGCGCACCAGCACCGAGCGATAGGTCGGCACTGGGTTCGCCGGCGTGCAGCTGTTCGGCTGGCCCGCCGGACCGACGCCGGTGAAGCAGTTGATGAACAGGTCGACCGTGGCCGCCGAACCGCTGTTGTTGAAGCCACCGCTCTTGAATCCGACGCCCCAGTTCACGTACCAGGTCCACGCCGTCGACGGCTCCCAGGTCAGCGACACCTTCGGCTGGAACTGCTTGAACTCGCGCTCGCGATCGGGGATCACGCCGGAGGGATTGATCGCCGGGTTCAGCGCCGGATTCAGCGGCGCATTGCCGGTGAACACACCGTCGAACGGATTGTAGTCGAAGTAGGTAGTGCGCGCCGCCGTCGGCACGAGGTTCTTGACCTTGCGCTTCTCGACGTCGTAACGCAGCGCCAGCGCCGCTTCGACCTGGTCGGTGACGTCGTAGGCGAAATTGGTGAAACCCGCGTAGACGTCGCTCTTGAAGTTGTCCCAGACCAGCTGCTCGGTGGCATTCGCCTGACCTTGCGGAATGTACAGCGACGGAATCACGCGGCCGGCATCCTCGACGCCGGTCGAGATGCCCACTTCACGATCGATGTTGAGGTAGTACGCACCGACCAGCCAGCGCAGCCGCTCGTCACCCGAGGAGGCAAGGCGCAGCTCGAAGCTGATGTCCTTCTGGTTGCGGACCTGATACTGCGTGCCGTCGCAGGACGTGGCGGTATACGGGCCCAGCACCGAAGCTGCGGGCGTCGGACCGTAGAACTGCGGCGCCGGCGCGGTGAACCCCGCGACACCACCGGGCGGCGGCGTGACCAGCGAATTGATGCAGGCAGGCTCGCCCCAGAAAAAGCCGTAAGTGGCGCTGGTGCCGTCGGAACCGAGATCGTTCTTGATGTCGCTGTACAGCGTCCAGGCCGTCAGCTTGCCGAACGACAGGTCCTGATCCCACTTCAGGGAGACGTCGAGCGCTTCCTGGTTGTTGTACGGGTCGATGTTGTTGACGAAATCGAACTTGTGCTGGTTGACGTTCTCGTTGAGCTCCGGAATGCCGAGGATCCCGGCGAGCGTGGCTGCGAGGAAGTTGGCATTGAACGAAATCGACGCCGCCTCGACCTTGCCGTAATGCGCCTTGAAATCGAGCGTCGAGGCGTCGGTCGGCTCGAACAGCACCCGCGCATTGACGTTCCAGCCTTCGTAGTCGTCGACGTTCTTCAGGCCCGAATAGACGTTCTTGAAGAAGCCGTCGGTCTTGCGGTAATCGCCGCTGAGCTTCCAGCCCGCGCGATCGGACAGCGGCCCGGAGAGCACCAGCGACCCCGTCTGGGTGTTGTCTTCGCCATAGCCGAGCTTGGCGTCGCCGGCGAATGCACTGCCCGGCTTGGTGGTCGTGACGATGATCGCACCGGCCGCGGCATTGCGACCGTAGATCGCGCCCTGCGGGCCTTTGACGATCTCGATCTGCTGCAGGTCGGCGTACTCGCGATTGAACGCGGCCGGGTTGGTCTGCAGCACGCCGTCGACGATCAGCGCGAAACTGTTCTCGGCATCGCGCGCACCGTTGATGCCGCGGATGTTGACCTGTGCATCGCCGACTTCGGCAGCCTGCACCATCGAAACGCCCGGCGTCAGGCGGATGAAGTCGCCGGCGCGATCGACCGCCGCCGCTTCGAGCGTGCTGGAGGTGATGGCCGTAATCGATGCCGGCACGTCCTGCAGGTTCTCCGCGCGCTGACGTGCGGTCGTGACGACGATTTCCTCGAGAACCCCGGCCGAAGTGTCGGCTTGCTGCGCGAGTGCGATCTGACCCGAGACCGAGGCGGCGGCAGCAGCCAGAGTCAGGCTGACGAACCGCGAGACCTTGCTTGCCCGCATACTGTGCATCGATGCTTCCCCAGATAGCTTTGGTGGTGAGAGGCCCCCAATCGGGCGGCCCACAGGCTGCAAGATCCTAACACGAGTGGCTGATACGCAACCCATAACCACCCATACAGTCCGAATTGTTGTATTAATGCAACATTGAGGCCGGACAATCTCCGGGCAGACCTGCATCGTACCGAAGCGTTCTGCATCCGGTTTGGGCATCATCCTCAACGCCCGTTACCGACCAGGAGTCCGACGTGACCGCCCCCGCCATGCCCCCCGTTCCCGCGATCGACATCGTTTCCGGCATCTGGACCCAGGAGGCCCTGTCCTGCAGACCCGGCTGGCAGGAGCAATTCTTCGCCGGCAAGATGAAGTCCAAGACGGACATGAAGGGTGTGACCCTCGAGCAGCACATCGAGCAGATGGATTCGGCCGGCATCGAGCGGGCGTTCCTGTTCGCCCCCAAAGTCGGCCGCAAAGGCCTGCCTGGCAGCTTTCATCTTCCCTACGAGATCGTGGCTCGCGCGGTCGAGAAATACCCGGGCCGGTTCTACGGCATGGCCGGCATCGATCCTTTCGAGGGCATGAACGGAGTACGCGCACTCGAGGACGCGGTGCGCAACATGGGTTTCATCGGTGCCCATGTCTACCCGCACTGGTACGACCTGCCGCCCGATCACGCCAAATACTATCCGTTCTACGCCAAATGCTGCGAGCTGGGCGTGCCGATCCAGATGCAGGTCGGACAATCGATGGTCTATTCGAAGGAAGCGCCGATGCGCAGCGTCGGCCGGCCGATCCTGCTCGACGGCATCGCCTGCGACTTCCCCGAACTGAAGCTGATCGGCATCCATGTCGGCATCCCGTGGACCGACGAGATGATCGCGATGGCCTGGAAGCACGAGAACGTCTACATCGGCTCCGATGCCCACAGCCCGAAGTACTGGCCGGGATCCTTCGTGAAGTACATCGACTCCTACGGCCAGGACAAGGTGCTGTTCGGCACCGACTTCCCGGTGCTCGGCTTCCGCCGCACAATGGACGAGGTGTTGGGGTTGAAGCTGCGCGAGGCGCCGCTGCGCAAGTTCCTGCGCGACAACGCGCTGAAGGTCTACGGCATCAAGCCCTGAGACGGCCGGGCGGCACGAGACCTGCGCGGCGGGCGGGGGCCTGACACCGCCCCCGCCGCGCAAATGAGCCACCGGCTCAGTCGCCGCCCTTCGCCACCGTCGCAGAGGCCTGCTCGGCGGTCATCGCCGCGCCGTTTGCCGTCAGCCGCGCGATCTCTTCGTCACTCAGGCCTGCCTCGCGCAGCACTTCCTCGGTGTGTTCGCCGAGCCGCGGCGCATGACGACGGATCGAAGCCGGCGTCGAGCCGAAGTTCACCGGGAACTTGGGCAAGCGCAGCGTGCCCTCGGTGGGATGCTCCACCGTCTGCCAGAAGCCGGTGGCCTGCAGGTGGGGGTCGACCACGAGGTCCTCGAGCGAATTGACGACGATCGTCGGCACGCCCGACTTGTCGAACAATGCCAGCCATTCCTTGGTCGTGCGCGTAGCCATGATCTCGCCGGTGATCGAGTAGGTGTCGTCGATGTTGCGCACCCGATCGGCGAGCGTGCGGAAGCGCACATCCTCGAGCAGGTCCAGGCGGCCCGTCAGCTTGCAGAACTTCTCCCAGTGCGCATCGAGGTACGGGAGGATGGCGATATAGCCGTCCAGCGTCCGATAGGGCTTGCGATGATGGCTCATCAGGCGGACATAGCCCGGCGCACCCATGGGCGGCTCGAAAGTCATGCCCCAGAGATGCTCGGCCATCACGAAGTTGACCATGGTCTCGAACATCGGCACTTCGAGTTCCTGGCCCTCGCCGGTGCGCTCGCGGCTGAACAGCGCTGCGAGTATCCCGTAGACGACGGTGATCGCCGTGGTCTTGTCGGCCACGATGGTCGGCAGATAACGCGGCTCGCCGAGCAGCAGCTTGTTCAGCATCGCGATGCCGCTGACGGCCTGGATCGAGTCGTCGAGCGCTCCGAGCGCACCGTAGGGGCCGTGCTTCGAATAGCCGTAGGCACCGCAGTAGATGATCTTCGGATTGACCTTCTTCAGGTCGGCGTAATCGAGACCGAGCTTGGTCATCACCTGCGGACGGTTGTTGTGGAAGAACACGTCCGCATCCTTGACCAGCGCCAGCAGCGCATCGCGTGCGCCGGGCTTGCGCAGGTCGAGCACCAGGCTGCGCTTGTTGCGATTGCAGGTGAGATAGAGCGCAGCCATGCCGGGATTGCGGCTGGCGCCGAGCGTGCGGTTGCTGTCGCCGCGCGGCTGCTCGATCTTGATCACTTCTGCACCCATGTCCGCAAGCATCTGGCTGGCCCAGGGACCGAGCACGACGCTCGTCATTTCGATGATCTTCACTCCATGCAACGGACCTGGCATCTGCGGACTCCCCGTTTCCAAACTGTCGTCGGTCTGGCAAAGTAGCCGCGGACTCCGTAGGGTGGCAAGCGGATTCCGCCGTCGCCGGCACGGTGCGGCCATCTGCCACGATGTCCGGTCGGCGGGCCCGCCCGTGGCCGTCTGCCGCTTCAACCCGGATCCGCTCTTGGACGACGACCCCTCCGCTCCGCCGTCGCGGGCCTACCTGCTGGTCGGCGCCCTGCTGGTGGCCGGCGGGGCCATGCTCTTTGCCTCGAAGGGCATCGTCGCCAAGCGGCTGTATGCGGCGGGCATCGGCTTCGAAGCACTGACGGCGATCCGCGCCTTGATCGCGATGCCGTTCTTCTGGGCGTTCGCTGCGGCACGCGAAGGGGCCACGATCGTGCGTACCACTCGTAGCCGCGCCGTGGCTGCCGCAGCCCTGGCCGGCTTCATCTGCTATTACATCGGCGCCCTGCTCGACTTCCAGGCCCTGACCCTGATCGATGCGAGCATCGAGCGGGTGCTGATGTTCAGCTATCCGGCGATCGTCGTGCTGTTCGTATCGGTGCAGAAGCGGCAGTGGCCGCAGCCGCCGGTGCTGGCGGCCGTGGCACTGACCTATGTCGGCATCTTCCTGGCCGTCGGCGGCCTTGATCAGCGGGAGTTTCGCGCCGACCTGCTAGGCGTGGCGCTGGTACTCACCTCGGCGGTCACCTACGCAATCTATTTCATGATCGGCGCGCGCTACACGCGCGAAATCGGCAGCTCGCGATTCACGCTGTTCGCGATGACCGCGGCTGCAGTCGCGCTCGGCCTGCATCTGTTCATCCGTCATGGCTGGAGCGGCGTGGCAGGCATCCCGCCCGAGGGTTGGTTCTGGCTCGCCGTACTCGGCGTTTTCGTGATGTTCTTCCCTGCCCTGATGCAGGCCGAAGGCATGCGCCGCATCGGTGCGCAGCGCAGTGCGCTGGTTTCGACCGCGGGCCCGCCGACCACCATCGTGCTGGCCTGGCTGCTGCTCGGCGAGCGGATGACGGGCTGGCAGCTCCTGGGTGTGGCACTGATCGTCGCCGGGATCCTGGTGCTGGATCTGGCGCGCCCAAACCGCCCGACAACCTGAAACGCAAACCGCGCGCCACGACACGCGGCCTCCAGACGAAGCTCCCCCTCAGGGCCCCGCCCTCTTTCGTCGCCCTCACGTCTCGCTTATCCCGTCCGCGAGCCCTCCCTCGGGCAGCCCCACCTCGACGCGCTCGACCAGTGCAAGCACCCGCCGCGCCTTGGCAACGATCGGGTAATCGATGAACTGCCCATCGACCTGTATCGAAGCCGATCCCTGCGCTTCGGCCTGCTCGAAAGCGCGGATCACCGCGCGTGCGCGTTCCACCTCCGCACGCGTCGGGGTGAAGGTCTCGTTGCAGGGCATGACCTGGTCGGGATGAATGCAGAGCTTGCCGGTGAAACCCATCCGCCGTCCGTTCTGCGCCGACTGCCGGAAGCGCTCGATATCCTTGATCTGGATCACGACCGTATCCACCGGCGGCTCGATGCCGGCAATACGCGAGCCGTGCGTGAGCTTCGCGCGTGCATAGGCGAGCTCGTGCTCCTCGGGCGTCCAGGTGAGGTCCAGATCCGTCGTGTAATCACCGCCACCGAAAGCCAGGCGGCTGACACGCGGGCTGGCGCCGGCAATCGCCGCGCTGAACTCGACGCCGCGTGCGGTTTCCACCAACGGCATCAGATCGAGCGTTCCAGGCCTCATGCCGGCACGTCGCTCGCATTCGGCGATACGTTCGCTGATTTCACGAACCTGCTCGGCCGACTCGGCCTTGGGCAGCACGATGCCGTCCAGCCAGGGACCGACGACCGCTTCCAGGTCGCCGCTGCACCATCGCGATTCGCTCGAATTGACGCGCACGTAGCCGAGCGACTGGCGCGGCGACCGCATTGCGGCAACGACGACGGCGCGCGTGGCCTCTTTCTCGGCAACCGCGACGGCGTCCTCGAGATCGAGGATCACCACGTCGGCTCCGGCACCGAACACCTTCTCGACCTTGCGCGGATGGTTGCCGGGTGCGAACAGGAAGCTGCGTAGCCCGGAGGGCGCGTCTCGACGGTCCAAGGTCTGTTCCAAGTTGTTCTCCAATGTCTCGCCGCTCAGCCTGCAGCCCAGCCCTCGCCGGAACTCCAACCGCGGTGCAGCTCGAGAGAATACGTGTAGCGACCGGCAGGATGCTCCGATACGGAAACTTCGAATACCCGTTTGTTGCGGCCCGTATAGCGTCGCACGACGCTCAGCGATGGCGTGCCTGCCGCCACGCCGAGAAGCTCGGCACGATCCGCGGTGATCAGGCCGGCGAACAGGTCGACCTGTACTGTCGCCACGCGCTCGTCGAAGCGCTGCTCGAGCAACTCGTAGATCGGTGTCGATTGGCGCCCGACGGCCGCGACGATATCGGCGTACTCCGGCAACACGTAGATATCGGACCAGGCGATCGCTGCGCCTCCGGGCCTGAGCTGGCGGATGGCACGGATCCGATACCAGCGTGTCCTGCTGGTACAGCCAAGCAGGCGTGCGGTGACACGATCGGCAACGACCTCGCCGGATGAGATCACCATGAGGCGGGACTCGGGCGGGTATTGCATGAGCTGCGCGGGGGAGCGCACTTTCTGGACATAGGACTCTCTCGAGTCGCTGGCAGTCACCACGGTACCAACGCCGCGCTGGCGTGTGATCAGTCCGAGCTCCTCGAGCCGGCGCAGCGCTTCGCGCACCGTATGCCGACTGACGCCGTAGGACTCGCAGAGTTCGAACTCGCCCGGCAGCGTCTGGCCCACGCTCAGGCGTCCGTCGCGGATCTCGCCGATCAGGTCCTCGGCCAGTTGAAGGTAGCGCGGCCGCGGTGTCATTTGTCCGAGGCGATCGTTTTTCATTGCGGTACGGATGCCCCCCGTTGCGTTGACACCCGGTCACGGGAAACTTAGCATTTGTCCGTACATTTGACCACTGATCACCCGGAGCCCGCATGAGCCAGACCGCCGTACCCGTAGGCACGCAGCGTTACCGTGAGTCGTTTGGCCGTCATTACGAAGATTTCGTGGTCGGCGATGTCTACGAACACCGCCCCGGCCGCACCATCACCCAGAACGACAATATCTGGTTCACTCTGCTGACGATGAACACCCATCCACTGCACTTCGACGAGGAATACGGCAAGGCCTCGGAGTTCGGCCGTTGCATCGTGGCGTCGCCGCTGACCGTCGCCCTGCTCGTCGGCATGAGCGTCACCGATGTCAGCCAGAAGGCGATCGCGAATCTCGGCTGGAAAGAGATCGTGATGCCGGCGCCGGTGTTCGCTGGGGATACGCTCTACGCCGAATCCGAGGTGCTCGCCAAGCGCGACTCCGCCTCGCGCCCGCAGGCCGGCATCGTCACGGTACGCACCATCGGCCGCAACCAGCACGGCACCGAGGTCTGCCGCTTCGAGCGCACCATCCTCATCGCGCGTCGCGGACATTCCGTAGATGATCGCATGCCGCAGCCGGGTGCGGCCAAACCATGAGCATCGCAGGCGGCGCGCAGGACGCCACCTCCGACGATGAGCGCGAAATCCTGGATGCAATCGAACGCTGGGCCGAGCGGGAGTTGCGCCCGGTCGCCAAGCGCTTCGACCATGCTGACGAATATCCGACCGATGTGGTCGAACAGCTGAAGGAGCTTGGTCTGTTCGGCGCCACGATCCACACGGAGTACGGCGGCCTCGGGTTGTCCGCTTCGACTTATGCCCGGATCGTGATGGCGATCTCGTCGGTCTGGATGGCGCCGGTCGGCATCTTCAACTCGCACCTGATCATGGCAGCCTGCGTGCAGCGCCACGGCACCGAGGCGCAGAAGCGGCACTGGTTGCCGCGGTTCGCGAGCGGCGAGATCCGCGGCGGCATCGGCCTCACCGAGCCGAATGCCGGCACGGATCTGCAGGGCATCCGCACGGTGGCGCGTCGCGACGGCGACCACTACATCGTCAACGGCACCAAGACCTGGATCACCAATGGCGTCTACGGCAGCTGTTTCGGCGTTCTGGTCAAGACCAACCCGGAAGCGGAGCCGCGCCACAAGGGCATGAGCATTTTGCTTTGCGAGAAGGGCGACGGCTTCCGCGCGGCAAAGAAAATCCGCAAGCTGGGCTACAAATCGATCGACAGCGCCGAGTTGGTGTTCGAGGATTTTCGCTGCCCGGTCGAGAACCTGGTCGGCGGTGTCGAGGGCCAGGGCTTCAAGCATGCGGTCGGCGGCCTCGAACTCGGGCGCATCAACGTGGCCGCGCGCGGCGCCGGCATCGCCGCGGGGGCGCTGCGCGATGCGCTGCGCTACGCGCAGGAGCGGCAGACTTTCGGCAAGCCGATAGCCCAGCATCAGGCGATCCAGCTCAAACTCGCCGACATGGCAACCCGCGTCGAGGCGGCCAAGCTGCTGATCGACCAGGCGGCGCGCAAGTACGACACCGGGCAGCGCTGCGATCTCGAGGCCGGCATGGCCAAGCTGTTCGCCTCCGAAGCCGGTGTCGAGAACAGTCTCGAGGCCATGCGCATCTTCGGCGGTTACAGCTACTCGACCGATTTCGATGTCGAGCGGTATTACCGCGACGCGCCGCTGATGTGCATCGGCGAAGGCACCAACGAGATGCAGCGGATCATCATCGCCCGCCAGCTGCTCGAACGGCATCCTCTCTGACGTCCGGCCCAGGACAGGATCGAAGGCAACGGCATGAACGAACTATTCCTCCCCCTGCGCGGCTTGCGAGTCCTGACGTTCGAGAACTTCGGCGCAGGCCCTTTCGGTTCGATGTATCTCGCCGACCTCGGCGCCGAAGTCATCAAGATCGAGAACCGTGCGCAAGGCGGCGATGCCACCCGCGGCATGGGCCCGTTCTTTCTCGGTGAGCACGATAGTCATTTCTTCCAGACTTTCAATCTCAACAAGCGCAGCGTCACGCTGAATCTCAAGACCGCCGAGGGCCAGGACCTGTTCCGGCGCCTGGTGAAAACCAGCGACGCGGTGCTGAACAACCTGCGCGGCGACCAGCCGGACAAACTCGGCCTGACCTACGCCGCACTCAGTGCGACCAACCCCAGGATCGTCTGTGCACACCTGTCGGCCTATGGCCGCGACAACGAACGCCGCGCCTGGCCCGGCTACGACTACCTGATGCAGGCCGAAGCCGGCTATCTGCACATGACCGGCGAGCCGGGCTCCCCGCCGGCGCGGATGGGCTTGTCGATCGTCGACTACATGACCGGCATCACCACTGCCCTGGCGCTGATCTCGGCCATCTGGGGCGCACAGCGCAGCGGCAATGGCCGCGATGTCGATGTCTGCCTGTTCGACGTCGCCCTGCATCAGCTGTCCTATCCCGGCACATGGTTCCTGAACGAGCGCCACCCGACCGAGCGCATGGCGCGCAGCTCGCATCCTTCGGCGGTGCCCGTGCAGCTGACGCGCACACGCGACGGCTGGATCTTCCTGATGTGCATGACGCAGAAATTCTGGCTGGAGCTGATGCGAGTCACTGCCGCACCCGAGCTCACCGCCGATCCGCGGTTCGCGACGCCGGAGCTGCGCCGCGAGAATCGCGAGATCCTGACGCCGCTGCTCGACTCGGTATTCGAGCGCGACACCACCGCCAACTGGCTGGAGAAGCTCAAGGGCCTGCTGCCCGCAGCGCCGGTCTACGACCTGCCGCAGGCGCTCGACAACGACTTCCCGGCCCGCACCGGCATGATCCGCGGCCTGCCGCACCCGCAGCGGGCGGATTTCCGCGCCTTTGCGAACCCGATCAAGCTCGACGGCACGCGCCTGCCGAGCCGGCCGGGGCCGGCGCTCGGCGCCGACACCGAGGCCGTCCTGCGCGAGCTGGGCGTACCGGAATCGGAGCTACCGGACCTGCGCGCCCGCAACGTGATCTGATCAACGCCGTCGGCCGGAGCCGACGGCGCGTTCTTTCGAGGTCCAGCCATGAAACTCCAGGGTGTCCGCGTCGTCGACCTGTCGATGTTCCTGCCCGGTCCGCATGTCACCATGATGATGGCCGACCACGGCGCGGAGGTGATCAAGGTCGAGCCGCCCGGCGAGGGCGAGCCGAACCGGCACCTCGGGGCGAAGCAAGGCGGCTTTTCGATCTTCTTTCGCAACACCCACCGCGGCAAACGCAGCCTCTGCCTGAACCTCAAATCGCCGGCCGGCCGCGAAGCGCTGCTGAAGCTCTGCGAGACGGCCGACGTATTCGTTGAAGCCTTCCGGCCTGGCGTGGTCGATCGCCTGGGCGTCGGCTACCGGGACGTGGCCGCACGCAACCCGCGTATCGTCTATTGCTCGATCGCAGCTTTCGGCCAGACCGGCCCGTATCGGGACCTGCCGGCACACGATCTCGCCACCGAGGCGCTGGCCGGCGTCGTCAGCCTGAATCTCGGCAACGACGGCGAACCGACCATGCCGCATGTTCCGGCCGCGGACATGGCGGCTTCGCTGCTGGCTTTCGGCGGCATCATGATGGCGCTCTATCGCCGGGAGCAGACCGGTCGGGGCGACTACCTCGACATGGCCATGCACGACTCGATCCTGGCCTGGACGCCGAACATAGTCGGTGAAGTGTTCGCCAACCGGCGCCCGCCGGTAGTCAAGCAGGAGCGCTCCCTCGGCGGCAGCGCGATGTACAACATCTACCGCACCAGGGACGGGCGCCACGTGGTGCTCGGCGCACAAGAGATCAAGTTCGCCCGCAATCTGCTCGAGGCGCTCGGCCGGCCCGAGTTCCTGCCGCTTTGCGAGCGTGGCCCGGGCGCGCACCAGCAGCCGATGATCGACTTCCTGCGCTCGACCTTCGCCCAGAAGACCCAGGCGGAATGGGTCGAGTGGTTCGCCGGCCGCGACATCGGCTTCGCGCCGGTCAAGAACCTGCGCGAAGCCTTCGACGATCCGCACGCCCAGGCCCGCGGCATGCGCCTGCTCGATGACCAGGGGCAGGAACACATCGGCGTCCCGATCCGCTTCGCCGCCGAGCCGGCGCAGCCGCGGTTCGACCTGCCGCGACTCGGTGCCGACAACGAGCGGATCCTGGCGGAACTGGGGTATACCGCAGCCGACATCGCCCGGATGCGCAGCGAAGGAGCCATCGCCGCCGACTGACGGGGTTCGTCACCCACCGCCCTGCAGACGTGATCCGGTCCGCCCTCCGGCGGGTCGACCACCCCGCCCGCTCGTCCGGTTCGCGCCCGGCCGCCGGGGCTGCGATAATGCCCTACTCATGAACACTCCCGACACCGCCAACCTCGCCCTGTTCTGCGACTTCGAGAACGTGGCGCTGGGCGTCCGCGATGCGCGCTACGCCCAGTTCGACATCAACAGGGTTCTCGAACGCCTGCTGGTCAAGGGCAGCATCGTCGTCAAGAAGGCCTACTGCGACTGGGAGCGCTACAAGGAATTCAAGGCCGCGATGCACCAGGCATCGTTCGAGCTGATCGAAATCCCGCACGTGCGGCAATCGGGCAAGAATTCCGCCGACATCCGCATGGTCGTCGACGCGCTCGACCTCTGCTACACCAAGTCGCATGTCGACACCTTCGTGATCATCAGCGGCGACTCCGACTTCTCGCCGCTGGTCAGCAAGCTGCGCGAGAACGACAAGACCGTGATCGGCGTCGGCGTCAAGAACTCGACCTCGGATCTGCTGATCGCCAACTGCGACGAGTTCATCTACTACGACGACCTGGTCCGCGAACCGAAGACCCGTACTGCGGCGCGACGCCGCAGCGAGCCGCGCGCCGAATCCCGCGGCGGCGATACCAGCGGCGGCAGCGGCACGGACAAGCCGGTGCGCCGCACGCGGGCACGACCCTCCGAACCCGAGGCCCGGGTCCAGGAAGCCATTGACCAGGTGCGCGAAACCTACGACGCGCTCCTGGCCGAACGGGGCGCCGAGGAAAAGATCTGGGGCTCGATGCTCAAGCAGGCGTTGAAGCGCCGCAAGCCGGGCTTCAACGAGGGCTACTACGGTTTCGGGTCGTTCAACAAGCTGCTCGAAGAGGCGCAGACGCGCCAGCAGCTCGAACTCGAGCGCGACGACAAGTCCGGCGGCTACATCGTCCGCGCGGTCCACGACTGAAACGACCGCACCGGCCGGGGCAACGCCAAGATTCCGCTTCACCATCACACTTCACGCACTCAACCGACGAGGCATCCAGATGTTCGAGACGCTCACCCGTGTGCCCGATGATCCGATCCTCGGGATCAGCGCTGCATTCAAGCGCGATACCACGCCGCTGAAGGTCGACCTGGGTGTCGGCGTCTACAAGGACGACCGCGGCAACACGCCGGTCCCGGCAGCGGTGCGTCGTGCCGAAAGCGAGGTCCTCGCCGCCCAATCGACCAAGACCTACCTGACGCCGGTCGGCAATCCGGGCTTCAATGCCCAGATGCTCGAGCTGGTCGCAGGCACCGACCAGGCCGGCCGCAAAGGCGACTGGGCGGCCGGACAGGCGCCGGGGGGCAGCGGCGCGCTGCGTCTGGGCGCCGAGTTGCTGCGGCTTTCCAGCCCGGGCTCGAAGATCCACGTCAGCGATCCGACCTGGGCCAACCACACGCCGCTGCTCAGCAGTGCGGGTTTCCAGCTCGAACGCTACCCCTACTACTCGGCGATCCGGCATGCGGTGGAGTTCGACCAGATGATGGCGCATCTCGAGGCTCTGCCGGCCGCCGCCGTCGTGCTGCTGCACGCCTGCTGCCACAACCCCACCGGACAGGATCTCAGCATGACCCAGTGGGAAGCCGTGGCCGACGTCTGTGCCCGGCGCGGCCTGCTGCCCTACGTCGACATTGCCTACCAGGGCCTCGGCGACGACCTCGAGCGTGACGCCGCCTCGATCCGCCTGCTCGCAAGGCAGGTGCCCGAAATGCTGGTCGCGGTCTCCTGTTCGAAGAACTTCGGCCTGTACCGCGAACGCACCGGCCTGCTGCTGGCGCTGACCTCCTCCAACGAACGCGCCGGCATTGCCGCCGGCCAGCTCGGCCGCCTGGCACGCACCATCTGGTCGATGCCGCCGGATCACGGCGCGGCGATCGTCGATCGCGTGCTGTCACAGCCCGAACTGCGCCGTTCCTGGACCGAGGAACTGGCGGCGATGGCGAAGCGGATCAACGATCTTCGCCGGCTGCTGGCCGATGCGCTGTCGGCTCGTACGGGCGGCACCGATTTCTCCTGGATCACACGGCAACGCGGTATGTTCTCGCGCCTCGACCTCACGCCGGCGATGGTCGATACGCTGCGGGAGAAACATCACGTCTATTGTGCGCCGGACGGCCGGGTCAACATCGCCGGAATCAGCGCCTCGAACGTCGAGCACGTCGCGACTTCGATCGCCGCCGTAATGGGTTACGCCTGAGGACGGCATGAGCACCCCCGATCGCCTGCATCCCGATGCGCCTGTCGCGGACCTGCAGGCCTGGTGGATGCCGTTCACCCACAACCGGCTGTTCAAGGACCAGCCGCGCCTGATCACCGGCGCCCAGGGCGCCTACTACACGCTCGCCGACGGCCGTCGGGTATTCGACGGCCTGTCGGGCCTCTGGTGTTCGCCGCTCGGGCATTCGCCGCCGCGGGTGGTCGAGGCGGTCCAGCGCCAAGTCGCCAGCCTCGACTTCTGCCCGGGCTTCCAACTGGGCCACCCGGCTGCGTTCTCGCTGGCGGCGCGTATCGCCCGCTTCGCCGATCGGCCGCGGGATCGGGTGTTTTTCGTGAACTCCGGCTCCGAGGCGGTGGACACGGCATTGAAGATCGCGGTGGCCTATCACCGGGCACGCGGCGAGGCTTCACGGACCCGCATCATCGGTCGCGAGCGCGCCTACCACGGCGTCGGAATCGGCGGCATTTCGGTGGGTGGCATCGCGGCGAACCGCAAGACCTTCGCACCGCTGATGATTCCCGGTGTCGATCACCTGCCGCATACCTGGGATCCCGCGCACATGCGCTACTCGCGCGGCCAGCCGGCCTGGGGTGCACACCTCGCCGACGAACTCGAGCGCCTGGTGGCCTTGCACGACGCGTCGAACATCGCCGCAGTGATCGTCGAGCCCATGCAGGGCTCGACCGGCGTGGTTGTGCCGCCGCGCGGCTATCTGGAAAAGCTGCGCGAGATCTGCACGCGGCACGGCATCCTGCTGATCTTCGACGAAGTCATCACCGGTTTCGGGCGTCTCGGCGCACCGTTCGCCGCGAATGCCTTCGGCGTCCGCCCGGACTTGATCACCTTCGCCAAGGCGGTCAACAACGCCACCGTACCGCTCGGCGGCGTGATCGTCGCCGAATCGATCTACGACGCCTTCATGACCGGCCCGGCGCACCTGATCGAGTTCTTCCACGGCTACACCTATTCGGGTCATCCGCTCGCCGTGGCTGCGGCACATGCGACGCTCGACGAAATGGAAACCGCAGACCTGCTGCAACGCGTGCGCACACTGGCACCGGTGCTGGAACAGGCCATTCACGAGTTGCGCGACGAACCCCAGGTTACCGACATCCGCAATCTCGGCCTGGCAGCCGCGATCGACATCACGCCCCTGCCCGGCAAGCCGGGACTGAGGGCGTTCCAGATATTCGAGCGTGCGCTCGACAAAGGGCTGCTGGTCCGCTTCACCGGCGAAACACTGGCGCTCGCGCCACCGTTCGTGTCGAGCGAAGACGAGACCCGCGCTGCTGTCGACGCGCTGCGGCGTGCGCTGCGAGCCGTTCCCGCGCCTTGAGTGCAAGCCTGCCGCGCTATGGGCGCGGCGGATATCCCAAGGTTGCGTTCCGCGGCGCGCCGGGCTCAGGCAGGGAAGAAGTCGATCGGCTTGGTCGCCGTGATCGGCTCCACGTCGCGGGCTTCGAAGCGGAACAGCTTCACCCTCGCGACGATCTTGCGCTCGAGCTCCGGATCCTGGAGCTCGCTCGAGACCACGCGGGCCATCGTCACCTCGCCCGCCGCGGAGATCGTGATCTCCAGGACGAGCTTGCCCTGGATCTCCGGATTGTCGCGCTGCGCACGAGTGTATAGCGCGTACAGCGCGCCCTTGTTGCGATCAAAAATGGTCTCGATTTCCTCGCGACTGCGCGAGGCCTTGCCGCTCGAGCCCGCACGCCGCACGTCACCGCGGCCCTGACCGGAGACGCTCGCCGGCGGCGCCACCGTCGAGGTGGTATGCATACCGACCGCACCGGCACCACCACCGTAGCCCCGGCTGAGATTGGCGGTGTTGATACCACCGCTCGCGGTACCGACCCGGGAAGTGATCAGGTTGCGCTCGGACCGGACGTCTTCGCTGACCGTATCGAGATCGGCCTTGGCGAGATCCTTGGGATCGAGGGTCTGGCGCAACTCCGCGAGCTGGTCCTGCATCGCCAGCAAGCCGACCTGGCGCACGCGTTCCTTCACTTCGGTCGGCCGGGTCGTCGGCTTGACCGGTGCCGGTCGCGGCTCGGTCAATTCCTGCGGCTTCGGCGGCGGCGGAGGGGGGGGCGGCGGAGGCGGCGGCAAGGGCTTCTCGACGATCAGCTGCACGACCCGCTCCGGCAGATCCTGCACCGAACGCTTGACCGGCTCGGGGCGCGGCAGCAAGGGAATGATCAGGCCGACGACGAACAGGACGATCAGCAGGGCCCGCAACAGCTTGCGGAACCGGGTTTCGTCCGTGGGGTCCCACGGCAACTCGTAACGGCGGAAATAAGGTGCGATCGCGAACTGCATGATTGGATTCCGTCGCCGCGGCTCAGCCGGCTCCCGGCGCCCCGCCCTCGCGCTCGATCACGGCCAGCGACACCTTGCCGTAATCGGCATCGGTGCAGGTCGCCATGATCCGCTTGAGTACACGGAACGGGATGCTCTTGTCGCCCATGATCGTGACTTCACGCTCGACGATGTTCTCCCGCGCCGCTTCGACCAGGATGCGATCCGCCTGCTCGCGCAACGCCGTCCGCAGCGGCTCGATTACCGGCGCTTCGGAACTCATGACGTCCCCGACCTGGGCGACCGCCCGGCCATTCACGTACATCGTGTCCTGGGTCACCATCACGACCACGGTGGGCCGCGGTTTGGTCTCGGCGATCGACAGCGGGATCGAGATGTTCTTGGTGTTGGGCAGGATCTCCGTATCCGAAGTGTGCACCAGCAGAAACACGACCAGGATCGTCATCATGTCGATGAACGGCACCAGCACCATGTGGTTGCCGCCGTGGACCGTCTTGTTGCGGCGCCGTCCGCGTAGCGACCTCATGGACGAACTCCTGCAGCCGGCGTGATCTGCGCAGCGCTCAGCAGTGCATCACCCACCAGCGGCGCTTCGCCTACCGAAATGTCGGGGAACAGCTCTGCCTTGCGGTAGGTACCGTCTTCGAGCTCCCAGACGCGGACCGTGTCCATGACCTGCACCAGCGTGTCGTAAGGAATGTCCGGGGCGAGCAGGACGTTCGAATCGAGCTTGTCGGGGAACTTGGCTTTCACCGCCTTGAGATACTCGGACAGGCCGGCCAGGTCGTAACCCGACGGCAGGCTCGGCAAGGACTTCAGGATCCCGGTACGCCGGTCCGCAACTTCGATCCGGTCCGGTCGCACGATCACCTCGAGCTGCAAGCCCTCCGGCAGGTCGGGCACAGAGGCATTCGGCGCCGGGAGATTCAGCTCCAGGATCGTGGTCTTGGAGAACACGGCCGTGAAGATCAGGAAGAACACGAGGATCACCATCATGTCGATCATCGGCACGATGTTGAGGTCGTTGCGACCGCGATAGCGTGCGTGGTTACGCCGCGCACGCTTCGCGAGCTTGGAGTGGGCCATGGCGGCGCCGCCTCCGGATCAGGCCGGGCTGCGAGCCGGAGCGCCCGGCGGCGCGGGACGAGGCGGAACCTGCGGCGCAGCCTTTGAAGCCACGGCCGGAGCAGCCGCCGCCGCGTCTCCCTGACGCTCGGTAATCGCGTTCAGGAACTTGACGACCGCGATCTCGAGGCTGTCGACCAGCGACGTGGTCTTGGTCTCGAGGATCATGTGCGTGAACAGCAGCGTGATGGCGACGAACAGGCCCGAAGCCGTGTTGTTCATCGCTACCGAAATCGCGGCCGACAGCAGGTTCGCCTTCTCGGCCGGGTTCGCGGTGGCCACGGCGGAGAATGCCGCGATCAGGCCGATGATCGTGCCCAGCAGGCCGACCAGCATGCCGATGTTGGCGAGCGACGAGAGATAGTGCGTGCGCTTTTCGAGTCGCGGCACGATCTCGAGCAGGCTTTCTTCCATGGCCTTCTCGATGTCCTCACGGCGACGCGCATGCTGGATGCGGGCGATGCCGTACTTCAGCACCGTAGCCACCTGCGCATCCGAACCCTGCGCCACCTGCAGCGCCTGGCGGAAGTTGCCCTGTTGCAGCAGCGGCGTGATTTCGTCCCAGAGCGCGCGGTTCTTGACCGTTTCCTTCGAAAGGTAGAACCAGCGCTCGATCGAGATCGCGACACCGACCACGAAGATCAGTGCCAGCGGGTACAGGAAGAACCCGCCATCACGGAAGAAATTGACGGCGACTTTGAAGAACTCCACGGATGATCACTCCTCTGGCGGGACAGGGGGCAGGCAGGCGCCCTCCCGGGAAAGCAAGCGTTTCAAGCATGCCTTTGCTGACGGTTAAAAACCAAGACTCATTTCTCAAGACCTTCGTTGCCGGCAGCGGCGTCGGCATTCGGCGACTGGGCCTGCAGCGCATTGAAATAACGGTTTTCACGGCGGAACACGTCGCGATCGACCGGCCGGGTCAGCTCGTTGAGCAGGCTGTTGACCGGCCGCCCGTCCAGTTCTCCGGCCTGGGGCGCACGCCAGGGCACGATATAGAGCACGCGGGGCAGTTCGCGGTTGCCGGTGATCTGCGAGGCCTCCAGGTCGACACGGTCCATGACGCGCGCACTGCGCGCGGCCGTGGCGCCGGCGTCTGGCCGGGCCGCCGGATTGCCGGCTGCGGGCGCAGCACGGCGGGCGGCGACCTCCGTGCCATCGGCCGCCCTGCCGGGGGCTGCTGCGGCCGCGGCGTTGCGGGGCGGCACCGCAGAGGTATCGACCCTCGGCCCGATCTCAGCGGCCTGTTGCGGCGCCGTACCCGTCGCCTGGCTGGCTGGGGACGAAGCAGCGGACTGCGCGAATGCGCTCGCCGCAGCGAACGCGGCGGCGACCGCGAGCATCGGCACGGCTGCACCGCGCGGCAACCTGAACGACGGCTTCGTCATGACGTTCATGCGGACCTCTCCGTCGGTGCACCCTGCGGAAGTCGAGCCGCGGCCGGCGGCGCGATATCGCCGGCCGGCGCAGTGTCACTCTCACCGGCCGCTCCGCCCTCACCCGCAGCGGGTGTAGTCGCCGCGCCTGCCCGCCCGGCGCGTTGGCGCACATCGATCAGCCAGGAATTCAACTGCTTGTCCTCGCCCGATGCGGCCTGGCACTGCTCGAAATAAGGCAGCGCTTGCACCGGGTCGTCCATATAGAGATCGAGCAGCACAGCCAGGTTGCGCAGTGCGGGTACATAGCCCGGATCGGCCGCGAGCGCCCGGCCGTAGGACGCCCTGGCGCCCTCGAGCTCGGCTCGCAGACGCTGCACCAGGCCAAGCTCGGTCCAGAGCGCCGGATCGGAACCCGCCTGCTCGGCGGCCTGTTGCAACCCCTGCTGCGCAGCAGCGAGATCGCCGGCCGTACGCCTGGACAAAGCTTCCGTGGCGGTCTCCCGCACCCGGGGAGCCGCAGTCGCCAGGCGCACCGCCAGATCCGTTCCGATTTCGGTCTTGCCGTAGCGTGCCGGCTTGAACTCGGCCAGCGCCGCGTAGCTGCGCTGCACCGAATCGTCGAAATAGCCGTCGCGAATGCGGGCCGCATTGACCAGGTGCAATTCGATCGACTGCTCCTCGAACGGGAAAGCCTGCTCTTCGAGCAAGGTGTCGTACTGCTCACGCTCGTCGGCGCTGAGGCCACGGGGTCGTTCCGAGGCCATCACGTCGCGGCCGAGCGTGCGGTACAGCTCGGCCATCTCGTAGGTCGCGGCAGCCGTGACTTCGTTGACTCGGTAGTCGACTGCATTGCGATACGCCTGCAATGCGGTATCGAGTGCCTTGCGCTTGGCAGTCAGGCTTTTGTTGAGCGGGGCAACCAGCCGCACTTTGCGGAACGCATCGCGCGCAGGTGTCGCCAGCGCAAGCTGAGCCTTGCCGGCGAGATAGCGCGTCCGGTCGGTGCGCTCGGCACCGGCGTTCGCGTCGGCCTTGACGATCTCGCGCTGCCAGAACTCAAGTCTTGCGGCATTGCCGCTGGCCTGCGCGTACTCCGCCAGTCTCTGCCGGGCCTCGACTGCAGGACCCAACGGCAGCGGGAATTCCTTGACGAAGCGTTCCAGCACTGCCGCCGAGCGTGCCCGATCGCCGGCCTTGGCATACAGGTCGGCCGCGGACTGCAACGCTTCGCGCCGGACCTCGCGCTCCTCCGCAGGATTGGCGGCGATGCGCTCGAACTCTGCTGCAGCCTCGCCCGCGCGCCCCGCTTCGCCATAGGCCACGGCAAGATTGCGGGTCACTTCGCCCTGGCGCGCATCGCGCGGATAGTTGCGGCGGTAGCTCTCCAGCACCGGAATCGCGCGCTCCCACTGCTTGAGCGTCAGGAGCTGGGCTGCCGCGTCGAACTCCGCCGTCGCGCGTACCGCCGGATCGGGCGACAGCGCCGCGGCCCGCAGGAAGGCGTCGACCGCCCCCGCGCTATCGCCCTCGCTGCGCCGTTCCTCGGCCTGCTTGTAAACCGAGGCTGCCAGACGCTCGGACAGATCCCTGCGCAGCGGATCGTTGGCCGGCGCCAGCTCACGGGCCTGTTGGTAAGCCGCCTCGGCGCGCAGGAAATCACCCTGCTCGAAGCTGGCCTGACCGATGATCGTCCAGGCAACACGCTGCTTGGCCGCATCGACCGGCGGCTGGTGCGCAAGCACGAGATTGGCGATCTCGATCGCGCGCGGCAGATCCTTGCGATCGAAGACATCCTGAGCCGCGCGGGTGATCACGCCGCCGCTGTCCGGATGCTCCGGGAAGGCCTGCGCGAAGCGGATGCCCGCCTCGACCTGGTGCGCCACGACCTCGTCCCGGGCCGGGCCGGCCGCTGCTGCGGTGCGCTGCTTCTCCAGCGCACCGAGCGCGGCATAGGCTGCTTCCGCCGATTTCGGGCCCGTCGGATAATCGTAGGCGGTCCGCTGGTACTCGATCGCGGCATCGGCATAGTTGCCGCTCTCGAACAGTGTCTCGGCGAGCAGGTAGTTGGTCGCCGCCGACTCCGGATCGTCCGGGAACGACCCGAGATAGTCGCGATACCAGCGGGCCGCAGCCTGGAAGTCGTCCGCACGCTTCGATTTCTGGGCCGTCGCGTGATAGTAGGTCGCGACATCCTTCATGTTGGTCTTCAGCTCGGCGACCACCTGCGGATAGTCGGCGCGCTGCCGCGCCTGCCAGAAGCTGCCGGCAAAGTTGTAACGCTCGACGTAGTCGCGCTTGCCCTCGAGCACCAGCTGATCGAAGCCACCCTTGCGATAGGCCTCGATCGCCTGCATGGCCAGCAGCGGCGCGTTTTCGTCCGCCGGCTCACGGGCGACGAAGGCGCGATAGGCATCGGCCGCATCCTGGTAACGCTGCTTTTCGACGTACAGATCGCCGAGCCGCGCATACAGCAGATAGGAATACGGCGGACCGCCGTGCCGGGTGATGAACTGATCGACCGATGCGGCGCCGTCGAGATACGAGAAGGTGATGCTCATGACCCGCAGGCTGTCTTCGACCAGCTCGCGATCGGGCCGCGACATCTTGTCGATCGCACGCAGGCGCCGGCCATCGACCGGGTCGGTCAGGTTGGCATCGAGCACCCGCGCGAACGACGGCAGCGACTCCTCGTTGCGGCCCTGCTTGAACAGCGACCAGCCGTGCTTGTACAGGCTTTGCGAATAGAACGCGCCGTCCGGCCCCCGCTCGAGCGCCCGCTGATAGGCCTGTTCGGCCTCGGCGTAGCGCTGCGCCGAAAACAGGATCTCGCCGCGACGAAACTCGACCTCATCGCGCTGCGCCAGCTCGGGGTAGCGAGCGACCATCTGGTCGAGGGTGGCCAGCGCCTTGTCGGGCTGACCCGTGGTTTCGTAAGCGCGCGCCAGCTGGTAGAGCACCTGGTCGTTGCGCGGATAGTCGGGATGGGCCTCGAGCAGCGTGGTGTAGAGCTCGATTGCCTCCGCACCGGCGCGATCGACCGCACTGACCTCGCTCTCGATACGTTCCAGCTCGCCGACTTCGAGATTCAGGTCGCCAAGCCGTCGCAACGCTTCGGCCCGCTGCTCCGGATCGGTGCCCTCCTGTTCGAGATAGCGCCGATAGTTGTCGATGGCCCGCTCGGCACTGGCTTCGACCCGCTGCTCCGGCCGGATATCGACCTGCCGGGGCGACAGGTCGCCGACCGTGGCAGGCGGTTTGGCCGCCTTGCCGGCCGCCGCTGCAGTCACCGACAGTGTCGCGGCCATCGCGCAGACCCAGGCGCTGGCGAGCGAACGACGACTGCCAGCCCACCCGCGGTTCACGGCGCACCTCCTTCGATCGGTGCCGCCGCCGCGGGCTCCACGGTCCGCGGTCCTGCATCAACGGCTGCAGATCCGCTCTGGCCGGCTTCCCGCGGCGCCGGCATCGCAGCCCGGTCGTAGATCGCCGCCAAGGCGAAACGGGCCTGCACCTGATAGGTACCCAGGCGTTGCTTCTGGGCATCGAGCGCCTGAATCGCAACCTCTGCGAGATACTGGTTCTGGCGCAGCTTGGCCGCAGCGAGACGCTGCTGGATCGCCTCCAGCCTCTGCCGCGCCGCATCGACGCGCAGACCGAACTCCGCCGTGTTGGTCGGCACGCTGGCCCGTGCACGGCCGAGCCGCTGCCAGCTATCCTGCGTTTCGCGCAGCAGGCCATCGACCTCGCGCAACGCCCGCCGCTGCCCGAACATCGCCGCGCGGTAGTTTTCGTCGAGCCGCCAGTACAACGCGCCTTTGACCAGTCGCAGACGCTCGCGCAATGCCTCGGTCTGTTCATCGTGCGGGGCTTCTTCGAGCGCCTGCTCGGCCCGCAGGATGCGCGCCCACTGGTCGCGCTGCTCGGCACTGCCCAGCGCGGCCACATCGCGCGCAGCATCCACGGCATTGAGCCGCGACTCGATCGCATCGCGCTGCTGTCCGAGGGTTTCGGCACTGCCGCGTGCGAGCAGTTCGTCGGCCCGTGGCAGCCTCTCGGCAAATGCCTGTTGGCGGGTGTCGATCATGCTCCGGTAGGCATCGAAATCGCTCGACCAGCGCGCCAGCATCTGTTCGAGATAGACCAGGTCGCGGTAGTTCTTCAGTCCTTCCTGGAAATCGTGGCTGGCCAGCACCTCGTACAGATAGCGCGACTCGGGGGCGTCGGGCAGATCCTTGAGCTGCCAGAACCAGCCGTAGCTGCCACCGGCGGCTTCCTTCTCGAGAATGCCGTCGAGCAACCCTCCGCCACGAATACGTTCGATCGACTGCTCGATCCGGGTACGTTCCTCCGCGAACGCCAGCACTGCCGCCTCGTAATACTCGGCAGCCTGCGCCGGCGCTTCGAGCTTGGTGAAGGCGTAGGGCACGGCCAGCCAGGCTTCCTGTACCGCCGCATCGCGCAGGTTGCGGTCCCGGAGCTCCAGCCAGGGCGTCAACGCGGCCCGCGGATCATTCAATTCGGCTTCGGCCCAACCCACGCCGAGCAGCGCCCGATTGGCGTAGGAGCCATCTAGCCGGACCCGCTGCAGTACCGATTTGGCGTTGGCCGGCTCGCTGGCCTGTAGATAGGCGATGCCGAGCGTCAGGTTGGCACGGTCGCGCAGCGCGAGCAGTTCCGGATCCCGGGTCTGCAGCATCCCCACCGCATCGAGATAACGCGCACCCGCATGCAACTGGTTGTCGCGAATCAGTGCCGCACCGAGATTGAAGCGTGCGAACGCCGCCCAGTCCTGCGGACCCTGCCAGCCATCGAGCACCGCCGCAGCTTCGGCGAAGCGGCCTTGGCGCATCAACACGTTCGAGAGCAGATGCATGCGCTCGGACTCGAGCACCGGCGGCAGTTGACCGGCCAGGCGCCGCACGGTCTCCTCGGCCCGCTGGTCGTAACCACGCACGTACCAGACCTTCGCAAGGTAGAACCAAGCACGGTTGCGGACCGCGAGCGGCACATCCTGCGTCAGCAGCTTCTCGAAGCGCTCCCCGGCCTCGTTGTGCAGCCCCAGCTCCAGGTACAACCCGCCGAGCAGCAACTGCGCCTCGGCTTCGTGGCTCGGCACGCGACCCCACTCCGAATAGGCGCCAAGCCGCGTCAGCGCCTCGAAACTCTCGCCCTGGTAGAAATAGAACAGCGCATCACCGTAACTGAGGTCGCGAACATGCGTGACCGGCAGTTTGTCGGAGGGCGCAGCCACCGCAGCGGTCGCCGCCGCCGCACTGCCGGATGCCAGCGCGGCGGCGATGGCGACGGCCATCGAACTGAATACGGATACGTGGCGCACTGGGAGAGTCCCGATCACTCCCAATCCTTGATCTCGAACTCGGGCTGGGCGCGACGCTGGCGGTCGGTGATCTTCAGCTCGAGATACTTGGCACCGACGGCCTTGTTGAACTTCAGCGTCGCACCGCGACGATAGTCGCGCTGGTTCGGGCCCTTGCCGGTGAAGATCGCCACCATTTCGTGCTCGCCGACCTTGAGGTTGCCCAGATAGGCGCGGTGTACACCGCCCTTCAGCAACGCCTCGGCCTCGCGCTCGGTATAGAGGTAGTTCGCGACCTCGCGATCGTCGACCCGCAGCTGCAGGGAGTCGAGCGCGAAGAACTCGCCGACATCCATCGACACGAACACCGCGACCTGGGTATTGGCCGGGAACAGCAGCTCTTCCTCGAGCATGAACAGCTCGCGGTTCAGATCGATCGCATCCTTCTTGAGCTGCTGGGTCTGCTCGTCGATGCCGCGCGCATCCACCGGCGTTTGGGCCGGCGTTTGGGCCGGCATGTCGGCGGCGGTAGCAACCGCTGTGTCGGCAGCCGCGACCGGTTCGGCCGATGGCGTGGCGACCGCCTTGGCCTCCCCGCCCCAGACCACGGCGGCCGGTGCCGCCGAGACAGCATCCTGGGCACGCACCGCCAGCGGCCCAAGCAGCAACAGCGTCGCCAGCAAGGCCAGTGCGGCGGCCAGCAACAACGGCGAGCGCCTGGGATCGCGGCTGGAGAATCGGGCCACAATCGGGCGGCCGATGGCTTGGACATTGCGTTTGCGCATAGGGCGAGTGCTCATTCGTCGATCAGCGTGCGTAGCACCGGGATGTAGTCGGTGACAGCGGTGGACTTGTCGCTGCGGCTGACATGGCGGATGGAACCGAAGCGGTCGATGGCGACCAGCATCGGCAACGCATCCACCCGATAGGCGCGCGCGACGGATTTGGCAGGGTCGAACAACATCGGGAACTGTAGTTTCTGCGCAGCGGCAAATTCCCGGGCCGCCGCGGCATCGTCGTCGACGTTGACGCCGAACACCACGAAGCCGGCTGGACGGTAGGTCGCATAGAGCCGATCGAGCTCGGCAAGCTGCGCGCGGCAGACATTGCAGCGGCTCGACCAGAACGACAGCACGACGACATCGCCGCGATTCTCGGAGAGGCGCAGGTTGGGACCGGCAGCCGAACGCAGCACGAAATCGGGCGCCGGCGTGCCCGGCGTTCCGGCTGCCGCCATGCTGCTGCCCGCAGCCCACACAAGCAGCGCCACCGCTGCGCGCCAACGCCGATTTGTCATCAATGCGCCCATCGTCAGATGCCGCCTGGAATCGGACCCTCGCGGTTCCGGTTGGTGTCGCAATGGACGCAGAAGCCCGCCGGGCCGCGACTCAACGATGCGGCAACAGTCGGCGAAACGACCCACGGTGCAAGCGACCAAACTCACCCGCAGGCCGGCAACCCCGCTGTCCTCGTCGGCGCAAGCGCACGACGCGGATCGGAAGCTTTGCGTCCCCGCCTCGCGACGGGTTTGCCCGGACCTTACATTTGTAAAACTCGCACAGCGCGCTCGGGGGTGTCAACGAACGGAGGCGCCTATTGACGAACACTGTGTCGTCTGCGTCACAGATTCGCGCACCCGTGGTCACGACTGTCGGCAGGCCGCGACGCCGGCATCCGTAGACGGTGCCAACCGGGTCAGAATCGTGCCCGACGCTGGCTTTCCTCGTACAGCGCCACCAGGAAGCTGCGCACGGCACCCTCGGCCTCGTGCGGCAGCAGCAGTTTCTGTTCGACCAGATAGGCGGCGATCTGTCGGATGCTGCGCCGGCCGTCGATCAGCGCCATCGTGAACGCGAAGATGCGGTTGGCCAGGGCCTGGGTCTGGAAATAGGCCAGCTGCGGGACCGGCAAGGCGGCATCCGCCAGCCAGTCCGGCAGATTGTCGAGCACCGCCGGTGCAGCCGCCATGGCCCGCAGTCTCGCGGCGAAGCCGAACACCCGTTCGATGCGGCCGTGCCGGCTGGCCGGGCTCTGCAGGTAGGGCAGTTCGCGCTCGTGCACGCACAGCACCTCGAATCCGGCGCCCTCGAGCAGGGCCAGCACTTCTTCGGGACCATGACAGAGCGCCGGATCGCGCTGGTTGAAACTCAACGAACCGAAGTTGACCCAGATTCCGCCGCCGCGCAGTCGCGCGGCAAGCTGCGCCGCCACCTGGGCGAACGGCTGCGGCACGATGTCGACGAACCAGGGTGTCAGCACGGTATCGAACCAGCCGTCCAGCAACGGCGCCCGCAGTGCATCGCCGATCACGAACCCGAGGCCGGCGCGCGCCGCCGCCGGGGCACGCAGCCGCCGGGCGAGTGCGACATCCCCACCCTGCCGCGGCGCCACCGGAAACTCGTGAAGATCGACCTCTTCACCGGCGCTGACGCGTGCCGCAACCCAGGCCAGCAACGGGTTGATGTCCAGACCGAGCGTCAACTCCGGCTGCAGCGTCTGATGGACATCGTAGGCCAGGCGGCCGGCACCGGCGCCGGCGACCAGCAGTCGACCGGGCGCCGTGCCCTGCAGCAGGTCCTGCACCAGCCGCAGCGAAGCCTGGTTCTCCGCCTCGCCCCAGACCCAGTCGCGATGGACATTGACGTAGTAGGAACTGAAATCCTGGGTCAGCGGCGTGCGGGTGCGCAGCGCCAGCAAAGTCTCGAGACGGGCAATCGACGCCTCGGGTTCGAGCGGCGCCAGCAAGGCGCGCAGTTCGTCGAGCTGGGCAGCCTGTCCGTCGCGCAGCCGTTCGAGTCGCCGACGGGTTGGCGCAGCCAGCCCCGGCGCGGCGAGTTGCGACTCGAGCGCCTGCCGCCCCGCCTGCAGCTCGTTCTCGAGCAACCGGAAACGCTGCCGCCATTCGACGATCCGCGCCTGCGGCGCCGGCAGCAGCCAGAGCAGGCCACCGAGCCGCGGATAGGTCGTCAGGCACCGGCTGCAATGCCAACCATCGCCCGCGCGCTCCAGACGCGCGTCGCCGAGGCACTGCGGGCAGCGCAGTGCGGCGGCGGGCGGCACGGAGACCGCAGCGGTATCGGAGGCAGGAACGGCCATCAGGCCGCTACTGTACCCGGACACTGCCCCAGGCAGCGACGTCCGCTGCCGCCGCCCGCTGCAGTTTCCGTTCAGCCGATCGTGCCGTTGACGATCGGATTGAAGGCCGTGAGGCTGTCGCGCAGTGCGACACTGCCGAGACCATGGCTCGGAAAGTAGTTCGCCGTCGAGAACAATCCCTGCTCGCCGTGCAGTGCCATGTAATTGAGCACCACGGTCTCGACCAGCAGGTTGACGTTGTTCGCCGCCGGCGAGCCGGCGGTTTCCACCGAGCCGTCGGCCCGGAAATAGCCAAGCTGCTGGTGACGGGCCGCCGGCACACTGTCGCCGGAGAACAAGGTCGGTCGGCTGCCGGGGTTGTAGACCAGGAAAAACGACGCCGCGGTCGACTGGTTGTCGCTGGTCCACATGAACTTGCCGCGCCCGTCGACCGTGTTGTCGGCCTCCGTGCCCGAAGACACCGAGCCATCGCTGAACACGTACAGCATCAGCGGCACACCCTTGCGCGCGGCATACTCGAGACAGGCACCCATGCAGCGACCAGCGCGGAAATCGCGCAGCTCGCCGGTGGCACGGCCCTGCCCGTGGTAGTCGTAGCCGCCCATGGTGATCGTGCCCGCGCCCGCGTAGCCCTCGAGCACCAGCTTCATCACTGCCGCGGTCTTGCGGAACTCGGCATCGCCGGTGAACTCCGCCCGGGAGAAAATCGGGTCGGATGCCCCCGGCGCACCTTCGAGGATGAAAGGATCGAGCTCCGGGTTCAGCGAGCTGGGGTTGCCGAAACGATCGGTCAGATCGGCCGCCTTGACGTAGTTGCAGCGCACCAGCTCCTTGACCACCTCGTCGCGGGTCACCGTCTTCGGCTCGGTATTGGCGAGCTTCTGATCGGAAATGCGCTGGATCGCCTCCATCACCGCCACCGCGTCGCTCTGATCGAGCAGCCCGACGAGCTTGCCGGTATCGACCAGACCGGTCACGTCGCTGGTCCGGTCGACCTTGGTCGGCGTGGCCGACGGATTGAGCATCGATACCGGAGCGACCGAGTTGCCGCCGGATTCCGAAGACCGGGACCCGATCAACGACAACAACGAGCCGTCCGCTCCGGCCCTGAATATGCCGAACATCGGGTTGTGCGGATTGTTGCCGGTATCGTTCTCCGAGCGCGCCGGAATCACCGCACCGTTGATATTGGCGGCCGTGGCCACCGACACCTTGGAGAGGATGCCACGCAGGAAAGCGCTATCCGAGTGGAACGCCAGCCCCAGCGTGTTGTTGACGAAATCGTTGGTCGGGCTCTGCGGATTCGGCGCGTTGGGCACCATGTTGCCGGGCAAACCCATCTTCGCGTAAGCCGCCGCCTGCAGGAAGTCCAGCTGACCGCCCTGCCCGCCGACCATGACGTTCGACCCAGCCATGTTCGCGCCGCCGGCGAGATCGAAGGCGATGAACGGAATCTTGCCCGCACCTTGCACCGCGAAGCCGCAGGCCGCTTTCAGGGCCTGTATGTCCGGCGACAGTGCCGCCTGCGCCAGACGCGGATTCGCGAACAGGCTGAACACCGAGGCACCGGCCAGGGTGACGCCGCCAGTCTGGAGTCCCTGGGCGATGAAGTCGCGTCGCGACACCGGACGCTTGTGCGTGTCGCGGTGCAGGATCGGCTCGTCGAGCGCGAGTTTGCGGGGAGTCGGCTTCCTGATCAGCATGGTGATGTCCCTCGAACCTGTTACTGCAGCAGCGTGGCGGCGCTGCCCAGCACCGCGGCACAGCTCGCCTTGACGACCGTGCGGGTGCGATCGGCGGCACATCCCGCACCGCAGGAGGTCAACCGCTGAGCCAGTGCATCCAGCTCGGCGCGCGCCTGGGCGCGGCTCGGCTGTGTACCGACATTGACCCCGAGGATGCGATCGAGCAGCGGATTGAACGCCTGATCGCGCGCCGCGGGAGTGCCGAATGCCGTGCTGGCCGATGCCGAGAAGTTGAATCCCGGGAAATAGGCCGCACGCAACCCCGCATCTTCGACCAGCGCGTTGCAGTACTCGATCGCGAGCTGGGCAACACCGGTCTGCTGCGAGGCAACGAAGCCCTCGACGACTTCCTTGACCGGCATCGCCTGCCTCACCAGTTCATAGGTGGCCCTGACGTCGGGGTGAGTCATCGGCACGGTCGTCACCGCGGACATCGTGGCGTAGATCTCCTCGAAGGTCCGCAAACCGATGTCGGCCGCGATCTCGGTCGCGTCCACCGGCGGCGCCGGCGCGGCCGGCGCAGGCTCGACCCGCGCGTGTGTACGCTCACCGATACGCTCGAAGCTCAGGAAGAACAGGTCGCTCTCCGGGCCTTTTTCCAGCGCGATCACGGTGCCGACATCGGACAGACGCTGGCCGTCGGCCGGGGTGTAGTTCGACTCCGTGACGGCGCGATCCAGCGGCACATAGGCCTGGCCGACACGCACTTCGGTGCCGTTAACCCCGAGGCGCATGCCACGGATCGGAATGTTGCTGGGCCTCGCCGCCGGATCGAGATTGATGAACGTCGGCTTGTCGAAAAGATAGCTGTAGCTGTCGTACTGACTGGCCTCGAACATGATGTAGCTCTGCGGCAGATCGACCAGTTCGCTGACGTTGAACAGCATGAAATAACGTTCACCGACCCCGGCCGCGAAGTTCTGCTGGATCTGGGCATTGGTCAGCGCACGGTTGTGAATCGCCACCAGCCGCAGCACGCCCGTCCAAGGGCGATTGCCCGAGGTCTCGTTGCCGAGCACCAGCGCGAAACTGTCGTCCCAGTCGGCCAGCGAGCCGCCACCGGCCCGATCGGTGTCACCCGTATAGTTGCCGTTGACGTAGATCCGCCGGCCATTCACCGGATCGTAGGTGACCACGACATGCTGCAGCGACGCCTGCGCATCGCGGTCGGCCGCGGCCGTCGACAGCGCCGGACCGCCGTTGGAGTCGGTCGTGCTGCTGCGGGTCAGCGCCTGGTACTGGTACTCGCGCTGGGCAAGCGTCATGTTGCGGGCCATCGTGCCGCCCGAATAGCTGACGATGTAGGCATCTTCCTGGACGACGTTGCCGGGCGCAGCCCAGGCCTCGATGGTGTATTCGCCGGTGGCCTTGATCATGTCGGCCAGCTTCTTGCTCGACGCGGTGGAGGCCTGCGCCTTGCCGCCGGCACCGACGTTGATGCCCCAGCCGCCCATCCAGGTCACGTCGCCCGAGAAGTTCAGGTTGACGGACGGCTCGACACCGCTGGTATCGAACGCCACCGTACCCATGCCCGTCTTGAACTCCCAGAGCGCGATCACGTTGGATTCAAAGCGATTGCCGCCGGCTGCGACAGTACCGTCGTAGAGTGTCAGCGCCTTGGACAGCACCAGCGACGGATCGACCTCCGTCAGCGGGATGCCGTCCGCGAAGGACCTGATCGCGGCCTGCATCTGATTGGCACTGCCGGCGCAATCGTTGTTCCAGCAGTTGTGGAACTCCTGCCGGAGCCGCACCACCAGCCGCGACAGCTCGACCGAATCGAGGTTGATCTTCGGGCGGGCCGCCGCGTACGCCGCCGCGACATTCGCGTCGGAGAAATACGGGGCCTGGGGCGTGGCGGCGTTGGACGCGTGGCAGCGTGCACAGTGCTGGCGCAGCAGCGGATAGACGGTGCTGCTGAACAGCGCCGGGTCATCCGGGAAGGTCTTGCTGCTGCCCACGTCCTTGATCGGCGGGGCCTTGAGCGCGATCTGCTTGCCGCCGCTGGACACCGAGCCCGCCCAGTTGCGCACCCAGACCGTCATGGTGTCGGCACAAGCGGAGTTCTGCGACAGCCAGCAGTTATGGCCCTCTCCGACCTTGGTCACCAACCGCGACTGCTCGGGCTGGGCGAGGTTCACCCACTGCACCGCCTCCTGGTAGGCGAGGTTAACGTCGTCGGTGCGCACGAAGTGCGGCGCCTGCCCACCGGCCGTGTGACAGGATCCGCAGCGGCTGCTCGACTTGAGGTTTTCCCAGACGTTGATCCTGAAGGCCTGCACGTCGGCCGTAGCCGGCGCCGGTCCGGTGTAGTCCGCCACCGGCGGAGCCTGGGTGACCGGCCGATCTTCCGTCGGCGCGCCGCCGGAACATGCAGCCAACGTCGCGAGCGCGACCAGGACCGCGCCGTGGCGGAGCGCACGCGCGCTTTTCACGATGATCGAGTTCATGTTCGGTTGCCTCTCCTGAGCCCGGTCAGTCGCCCATGCAATAGACGGCGGTTTCGGCAAACACCCGTTTCAGGCTGTAGTTGCTCGCCTTGAACGCGGTCTTGATCGTCTGCACGCGTGCGCGGTCGCCGGCATTGCTCGGGGCGCGGAAGCAGACCGCCTTGAAAACCTTCTCGACCTGGCACTGCGCGAACGCGTCGCTGTTGCCGAGTTCCTGGCCCATGGATTTGGCACCGTTGCCGGACCCGGGCAGCGCCGGATCCCAGCCGAGCAACTGGTTGTTGCCGGCCCGCCAGTAGTTGTCCCAGCGATCATCCGGCGTCACGTATCCGGGCTTGAAGTTGTCGGCGTTGTTGAAGTACTTCGGCTGCACGCGACCGGCCGTATAGACGAGACGCGTCTGCTGCTCGTCGTAGTCGTAGTAGGCATAGGCCTGGGCAAGCGGCTCCATTCCCGTGTGGCAGCCGATGCAGTTGTTCAGGAAGATGCGCGCATCGCCGCCCGGCGAGCGGCTGACGTCCTGCCGGATCCGGTCGCTCGGCAGCGTCGTGTCGGTGAGCTGCTCGAGGTCGCGGCACATGTGGTTCATCAGCGTGAAACGCAGCATCGCGCGGTTCGTGCCGGCCACGAAGAACGCCTCGGCCGCGGCCCGCGACGTCACCACGCCGGCGGTCGCCGTCGCCGGCAGACCGGCGAGCGCGGACTGCTGCTGCTTGACCAGCACCGCCTTGAGGTCGGCGCCACGCTGCTCGAGCTGCTCGTAGTGGGCGTTGCTCGAGGGCGAGTAGGCCGGGACACCGGCGACGCCCTGCCCCGTATAGAGGATGTCCGCGGAGAGCACGGTATTGAACGGCTCGTCGTCCCGGACCATGCCGATGACCGTCGCCATATAGTCGTTGAGCGGCACGAACACGCTCTGCTCGCGGTTGGTCCACGGCGCGGCGAAGTTCTTCAGCGTGACGTTGTAGAACGCGCTCGACTCCAGGGCGCGATTGGCTGCATCCAGCGGCCGGCCGGCGGCAACATCGGCCTCCATCTGATCGAGCACCTGGGCCGACGGCGGGACACCGGCGATACGATCGTGGATCCGCTTGGCCTGCTCGCGCGGGCCGGCGAACAGAGTCGCGGACGACGCCAGGACGAGCGCAGCGAGCGCAACCGTGGTCAGTGCACGACGCCGGCGCCGTCCGGACGCGGCAGCCGTGACGAGACGGTCAATGGGTTGTCCGCTCATGGTTCTCCCTCTCCTCCAATCGCCGAAGCGCGAAGCGACTATGCGGGCACGGAGTGCGACGCCGGTTTGTCTCAACCCGCCAACGTCGCCGCATGCCGACAGGGTGCTCCATTACGTCATGCAGCTACCCTGCCGGCCGTAAACTGCGAGGCCGGTCACATCGATTCCGGGCGTACGGAACTACCTCTGCACCCGCGACCAGTCGAGGGTCCTCCGATCCCGCAAGCAAGCGGTTACGAGGGAACCCGTTCGCAGGTCGCAGTGCTGTGACGTCGTCGGCAGATCATGGAACCGGATTGCACGACGATGGCATTACGTTACATGCGCGTATCGCTTGCACGCGCCCGACGTTTCGAGGAGTGCTGATGATTCAGATTTACGAGAGTGCGCCCGCGAGGAGCGCGTACCACGAGTACGCCGCAACGCTGCGTGGCGTGCTCACGGCTGCACTCGGTGCGCTGCTGCTCGCCGGCTGTTCCAGCAACGGCAACATCGACATCGGCAGCGGGCAGCGCGCCGATCCGGCCACCATCGACTTTCCGATCGCCTATGTGAAGCGCACGCTGCCCGATACCGTGACGGACGATGCGCGCGACATGCGAACCTTCCGGGTCGACGCCGACGTCTTCGTGAAGAACCGTGCCGACGCGAGCGTCACGGAGCGCAACATCACCGAGCGCATCACCGAAACGGGGCTGTGGGACGTGCGCGATCTCGACGTATCGGCCGACGGCACCCGGCTCGCGTTCGCGATGCGCGGCCCGATGGTCCCGGACGGCGACGAAGAGGACCAGCCGACCTGGAACGTCTGGGAGTACGCCTTCGCCAGCGACACCCTCCGGCGGGTGATCGCCTCCGACATCATTGCCGAGGAAGGCCATGACGTCGCGCCCCACTACCTGCCGGACGGCCGGATCGTCTTCTCCTCGACCCGCCAGCGGCAGGCGAAAGCCGTATTGCTGGACGAAGGCAAGCCGCAGTTCGAAGCCCAGACCGAGGACCGCCGCGAACCCGCGTTCGTCCTGCACGTGATGAACAGCGACGGCACGGGCATCCGGCAGATCTCCTTCGGCCAGAGCCACGACATGGATCCGACCGTGCTGATGAACGGCCGCATCCTCTGGAGTCGCTGGGATACCGCCCCCGCTCGCAGTGCGATCCATCTCTATACCGCCAACCCGGACGGCAGCGATGTACAGCTGCACTACGGCGCGGTATCGCACCAGACCGGCCCCGACAGCCCGGATATCCACTTCTTCCAGCCGCGCGAAATGCCGGACGGCAAGATCCTCGCGCTGATCAGGCCGTACACCGATGCCGATCTCGGCGGCAACCTGGTACTCATCGACGCCAAGAACTACGTGGAGAACACTCAGCCGCTGCTCGAGAGCGCGAGTCTCACCGGACCGGCGCAGGTTCCCCTGACCGGCAACGACGTGCGTACCCTCCCGGGAGTCTCGCCCGGCGGACGCTTTTCGGCCGCCTTCCCGCTATGGGATGGCTCCGGGCGCATCGCCGTGAGCTGGACACCCTGCCGGGCGCAGATCGGCGGCCAGGAACGTGCCTGCACCGACGAAGTCCTGCGCGATCCCACGGTGCAGCTGGCGCCGCCGATCTACAGCATCTGGATGTACGACACCGCGAAAAGCGCATTCCTGCCGCTGATGCCGCCCGAGCCGGGCACGATGATCACCGACATCGTGATCGCCCAGCCCCGCAGCGCGCCGGTCGTGATCCTCGATCGCATCCCCGGCGTCGACGTCAATGCCGATCTCGTTTCCGAAGGTGTCGGCGTCCTCGACATCAAGAGCGTCTACGACTTCGACGGCGTGGACACGGCGGTACCGGGCATCGCGGCCGTGGCCAATCCGTCGCAACGCACCGCCGAGCAACGCACGGCGCGCTTCATACGCCTCGAAAAAGCCGTCTCCATGCCGGACCGGGAAGTACTCGACATCGATCGCTCGGCCTTCGGCGCGACCAATTACATGCGCGAGATCCTCGGCTACGCGATGGTCGAGCCCGACGGATCGGTGCGGATGAAGGTACCTGCCGACGTCGCGTTCCAGATCTCGGTGCTCGATGGCGAGGGCAAGCGCTACACGCCGATGCATCGCAACTGGCTGCAGGTCCGCGCCGGCGAAGTGCTGGCCTGCAACGGCTGCCACACCCGCGCCGCAGAGAACCCCCGGGCCCACGGCCGTGCCGGCCTGTTTGCGCCCGCCTACGCCGGTGCCGCCGGCGCCAGCTTCCCGGGCACGGACCCGACCCTCGCACCGCAAATAGGCGAGACCATGGCGCAGACCCGCGCCCGCCTGAGCTGCCAGCTGACCGGCCCGGATCGCTGCAGCTCGATGCAGCCTTCGGTCGATATCATGTTCGACGACGTCTGGACCACGCCCGCCGCTTCGGGTCGGGACAAGGATCCGTCGTTTGCCTGGCGGTATGCCGACCTGTCGACGCCTTCGCCGACCACGCCGGATTGTGGCACCCGCTGGCACCCGCTGTGCCGTATCACGATCAACTACGCCCAGCACATACACCCGCTGTGGTCGGCACCGCGTACCGCCACCGTGGGCGGAATCCCCGACACCAGCGTGGTCTGCACCGCCTGCCACAGCCCGGCCGACGATGCCGGCGCGGTCCGTGTGCCGGCAGGCCAGCTGGACCTGTCGGACGGCCCCTCGGAGGAGGATGCCGATCAGTTCAAGTCCTATCGCGAACTCCTGTTCACCGACAACGCCCAGGAAGTTAACATGGGCGCCCTGCAGGATATTCTGGTGTTGGCCGGAACGGATCCGGTCACGGGGCTGCCGCGGCAGCAAACCGTGCCTGTACCGCCTTCGGCCATCGCCGGCAACGCGCGTGGCTCGACTCGCTTCTTCAGTCGCTTCGGAGCGGGTGGCAGTCACGCGGGTTACCTGAGTCCGGCGGAACTGCGCTTGCTTGCAGAATGGCTGGACATTGGAGCCCAGTATTTCAACAACCCCTTCGACCCTGCCGTCCCCCTCAACTAACCGGACAATGCCAGTCATCGTCGAGATCCTGAGTCGCGCGTCGCGCGCGCTGCTGGCGGTGCTTTGCATCGTCGGCCCCGTCGCGACCGCCGCCGACACCGGCACGGAAGCGGCCCGCGACAGCGAGCGGCGGCTGCAGCTGTTCGTGGCAGCGCCCTATCTCGAACTGCGCACCGGGCCGGGCCGCGGCTATCCGGTGACCCAGGTCGTCGCACGCGGCGAGAGCCTCGATGTGCTGTTCCGCCGCACCGACTACTTCAAGGTCCGCACCCCGCGCGGCATCGAAGGCTGGGCGGCGGCCCGCGACCTGCAGCACGCCCTGCTCGCCGACGGCTCGGAATTCAGGCTCGACCTCGGCGATCGGGCTGGCTTCCAGACCCACGACTGGGAGCTCGGTGCCTTTGCCGGCGACTTCGATGGCGCCAACCTGGTGTCGTTCTACGGCGCTCGCTCGATCAACGACAACCTGAAACTGGAACTGTCCGGATCCCAGTATCTCGGCGAGCAGCGCAGCGGCTGGATGGTCGAGGCCGGCGTCAGCCACATATTCGCGCCGGAATGGCGCCTGTCGCCGTTCATCACGCTCGGCGGCGGATTGTTCCGCGTCGACAAGGACGCGCAACGACCCAACATGGTCGACCGCACCGATCAATCGGCCTACGCGGGCATCGGTGTCCGCTTCTACCTCACCCGCCGGTTCTTCCTGCGCGGCGAGTTCAAGGAGCGCATCGTGTTCACGAGCCGCAACGACAATGAGGAGCTCAAGGAATGGAAAGTCGGTCTCGCGTTCTTCTTCTGACGCGGCCGCTCGCGCTCATCGCCGTCGCGGCCTTCGGGCTGACGGGCTGTGCGGCGCTGAAATGGCCATGGTGGGGCCGCGACGCCGCCCCGGAAGACATCGTGCTGAGCACCGAGGAGATCGAGGCGCGCGAAGCTGCCGCCCTACCCCCGCGGGTCATCGAACCGGAAGTCGAGCGGCGCACGATCAAGCGACCGAAGATCGACACCGAGAACTTCGAGCTCGGCGCGTGGTACGGCATGCTCGGTGTCGAAGACTTCGGCACCAATCCGGCGTATGGCCTGAAGGCGGCTTACCATATCACCGAAGATTTCTTTTTCGAGGGCAGCATCGGCCGCACGACCCTCGGCGAAACCAGCTTCGAGCTGCTGAATCCCGGCGCCGACCCACTCAACCTGGGTGATGAGAGACGGCTCACATACTACTCGCTGTCCTTTGGCTACAACTTCCTGCCGGGCGAGGTCTTTATCGGTCGCAACCTCGCCATGAACAGCGCCTTCTACGTGCTGGGCGGCATCGGCAGTGTCAAGTTCGCCGGAGACAACAAGTTCTCGGTGAATTTCGGCGCGGGCTATCGGGTGTTGCCCACCGACTGGTTGACCCTGCACATCGATGTGCAGGACCGCGTGTTCGAGTCCGACGTGTTCGGCACGAACAAGCTGACCAACAACCTGGAGGCGCGGATCGGCGTGACCGCCTTCTTCTGACGGCCCCTGTGCCGAATGTACATGGAGCAAAGCCCGTGAACCGCAACATCTCCCGCCGTGCTTTTCCCGCTCTCGCCTTCGGCCTGGCCGCCACCACGCTCGCGCTGCCGCTGGAGGCAGGCGCCTCGATTCCCGGCAATGGCGCATCGGCACCGGATTTCACGCTGCCGACGCTTGGCGGCAGCAATCTGTCGCTGTCGCAGTATCGCGGGCAGGTCGTGCTGATCAATTTCTGGGCCACCTGGTGCGGCCCCTGCCGCCAGGAAATGCCGCTGCTCGACGCCATGTACCGCAAATACAAAGGCATGGGTTTCACGCTGATCGGCGTGAACGTCGAACCGGACTCGAAAGCGGCGGCCAAGTTTCTCGAGAGCGTGCCGGTAAGCTTCCCGGTCGCGTTCGACACCGACAGCAAGGTGTCGAAGCTGTACCAGGTGCAGGGCATGCCCAGCTCGGTGATCGTCGATCGCAAGGGCAGCACGCGCGTGCTGCACAAGGGCTATCGCCCGGGCGACGAAAACACCTACCTCGACCATGTGCGGACGCTGATCCGCGAGTGATGCCGGAGACCGCCGCGATGCACCGTTTTGCCGCCGCCGGACTTGCCGCCGCCTTGCTGTTGCTGGCGGGCTGCAAACCGATCGAACCGTGGGTGAAGCCCTACGAGCGCGAGAAACTGGCGGACCCGATCATGGCGCTGGAACGCGATCCGGTGTCCGGTGCCTATATCGATCACGTGTTCGAGCTGCGCGAAGGCGCCCGCGGCGCGATGGGCAGTGCCGGCGGCGGCTGCGGGTGCAATTGAACATGCGATCCCGGCACCCGTCGTGCTCCAATGCACTGGCAGCGACCGCGCTGGCATTCGCGACCTCGTTGTTCGCCCCCTGGGTGGCGGCACCCGATGCGGCTGCGGCCGTGCTGCCGGAAGATCGCGCCGACCTGCTCTACCATCGCTACGATGGCGGCGGCGTGGTGGTCGACGGCCCTTCGGTGCTGGTGCGCAAGAGCTTCGCGGACAAGGTCTCGGTGGTCGCGAACTACTACCTCGACATGGTCTCCTCGGCATCGGTCGACGTGCTCTCGACCGCCAGTCCCTACACCGACGAGCGGACCCAGATGAGCCTGGGTCTCGACTACCTGCGCGGCAAGACCACCTACAGCATCGGCTACATCGACAGCGACGAGTCCGACTACCTCGCCAAGACGGCCTATCTCGGCATCAGCCAGGACATGTTCGGCGACCTGACGACGATTTCGATCGGTTACCGCCGCGGCATGAACGACGTCTATCGCAACGTCAAGGACGCGACCAGCGGCGCCAAGAGCCGTGATCCGAACTTCCACCAGGAAATGGATTCGCGCGCCTGGACGGCCAGCCTGACCCAGGTGCTGACCCGCCAGCTGATCGGCGTGTTGTCGTACGAGCTGGTCACCGACGAGGGCTACCTGAACAACCCCTATCGGCAGATCCGCTACGCCGATCCGACTTCACTTCGCGGTTTTTCCTATGCGCCCGAGGTCTATCCAGCCACCAAGACCAGTAGTTCCGCGGCGGCGCGTCTCAAGTATTCGCTGCCGTGGTGGCGGGCCGCAGTGGACGGCACTTACCGGTATTACAACGACACCTGGGGTATCCGGGCGCAGACGATACAGATCGGCTACACCCAGCCCGCCTTCGGCAACTGGATCTTCGATGCCCGCTACCGCTACTACACCCAGGATGCAGCCGATTTCTACCGGGACCTGTTCCCGCGGCGGGACACCCTGAACTTCCAGGGCCGCGACAAGGAGTTGTCGACGTATGCCGCGCACACGGTCGGCGTCGGCGCGACCTGGGAATTCCGCATGCGACGGCTGCCCTGGCTCGAGAAAGGCACAGTGAACCTGCGCTACGACTACATGATGATGAGCTACGACGACTTCCGCGACGTCACAGCCGGTGGCCTGGCCGGTGCGGAACCGCTGTTCGAGCTCGACGCCAGCGTCATCCAGTTCTTCGTCTCCGCCTGGTTCTGAACCCGGGGCCGGCTGCTCGGCTGGCCCGTCTCGATCCTGCCCGGCTTCATCCCTGTCGCGAACTCCGTACGCTCCACGGCGTCCAATGGGCTGCCTGCTTGCGCTAAGCTTCGGCCGCGCAAGCCGTTCGTGCTGTGACGGACGCCCTGCCCATACCTACAAGGGGATCGACGATGCTTTCGAGTCTTGCCCGCTTCCGGGCCGGCGCTGCCCGGCTCCGCTCCTGCTTCCTCCCCGGTCTGTTGCCGGCCATCGCCGCCGTCATGGCGCTGTCGCTGCCGTCCGCGCCGGCTGCCGCCCAGGGCCGTGGCGAAGCCCGGGTGATCATCGCCACCCAGGTCATGGAGGAGTTGCGGGGCCAGCGCGACCAGTACGTCCCGGACCTGCTGCTGGAGCGCGCCTACGGCATCGCGATCGTACCCGAAGTCAAGAAAGGCGCCTTCGGGCTCGGCTTCCGCGGTGGCAAGGGCGTGCTGCTGGTTCGCGACCATCAGGGCCGTTTCAGCAACCCGGTGTTCATCACCCTCGCCGGCGGCAGCTTCGGCTGGCAGATCGGCGTGCAGTCCACCGATCTGGTGCTGGTGTTCACGACCCGCTCCGGAGTCGAAGGCATCACCGATGGCAAGCTGACGCTCGGCGCCGATGCCTCGGTCGCCGCCGGCCCGGTGGGCCGGTCCGCCTCGGCCGCCACCGACGCGACTTTCACCGGCGCGGAAATCTATTCCTATTCCCGCAGCAGCGGCGTGTTCGCCGGCATCGCACTCGACGGCACCGTGATCGCGATCGACAAGAAGGCCAATGCCGACTTCTACGGCCAGCGCCGCGTAGTGGCCAGCGACGTCATCGCCGGCTCGGTGAGCAAGGATTCCGAATCGGTGCGCCGCCTGTTGGCTTCGGTCACTCCGGGCAACACCGGTACCCAGGCCCCCGCACCGACCGCAGCGCCAGCCGCCACGCCGACGGCAGAGTCCTCCCCGGCACCCGTGCCGGGCAGCGAAGCCCAGACCTTCCCGCTGGAGGATGCGGCGCCGGGCGAGGAGCCGCCGCAGTAAGCGACGACTGCTCTTCCGTCAGTCCGAAACCCGCGGTGGGCCGCTCACCGGTGCCGCTCGAGCGCATGCTGCGGGTGTACTTGCTGCTAACGAGTACCTGCGCACGCAGGGGGCCGGATCAGCAACGGCACGATCGTCGATGCCACGATCATCGGTGTGCCGAGCTCGAACAAGAACCAGACGGGCAAGCGCGATCCCAATCGCACGCCTTCCGGAGTATCCCGCCAACTCACCCCTTGGAGGCCTCCCGGAACTCCGCAGAATCAAAGCGAACCCCACACCCTCGCAACCCGCAGTACCCACCCGGGTTCTTGTGCAGATACTGCTGGTGATATCCCTCGGCGTAGAAGAACGGCGGCGCGGATCGAATCTCGGTCGTGATCGGGCCAAATCCCGCCGCACTCAGGCGCTGCTGATAGGCCTGCAGGCTGGCCTGAGCGCTCCGCAACTGAGCATCGGTGGTCGCATGGACCACCGAACGGTACTGGGTCCCGACATCGTTGCCCTGCCGCATGCCCTGGGTCGGATCGTGCGCCTCCCAGAAAGCACGCAGCAGCGCGTCGTAACTGATCCGCTCCGGATCGAAGACCACCCGCACGACCTCGGCGTGACCGGTGCGACCACTGCACACTTCCTCGTAACTGGGATTCGGCGTGAAGCCGCCAGCATAGCCGACCGCGGTCGCGGCCACGCCCGGCAAGCGCCAGAACAACCGCTCCGCACCCCAGAAACACCCCAGGCCGAATACGGCCTGCTCGAGGCCCGGCGCAAATGGCGGCTGGATACGCTCGCCGTTGACCTCATGATGCTCGGGCACGGACAACGGCGTCGCCCGTCCGGGCAGTGCCGCGGATTCCGGCACCATTTCGGCCTTGCCACCGAAAAAGCCCATCGCTGACTCCTGAGTCGTGGGAGTGGAACGATCAGTCTGGGGAGGTGGCGCGACGAGTTCAAGCAGCCCACCCGCAGCGCTCGGTACAATCGCGGCGCAGCCATGACCACTTCCGCCAGCACCCCCCGGCTTCGCCTGACCCTGCTCTGGTATCTGCTGCTGATCGCGGCGGCCGCGCTGACGCAGCCTGCCACCCTGCCCGCTGCACTGCAGGTCCTGCTCGATGCCTCGGCACTGTTGCTGGTTGCGGCAGCCGTACTGGGACGGATCTGGTGCTCGGTGTTCATTGCCGGCCGCAAGGACACCCAGCTGATCGTCGATGGTCCGTATGCGATCTGCCGTCATCCGTTGTACGTCCTGTCGATGCTCGGCGGCGCGGGTCTCGGGCTCGCGACCCATTCCGCGACGCTCACGATCGCGACGCTGCTGCTGCTTTGTGGGCTGTTCCGGCGGGCGGCGATCGCCGAGGAAGCCCGGCTCGCCAGCCGTCATCCGGCCGCGTTCGCCGCCTACGCCGCCGCGACACCCCGGTTCCGGCCGCGGCTCGAGCGCTACCGGATACCCGCCAGCATCGAGGTGCTGCCGCTGCTGCTGTGGAAGGCGTTCATCGACGGTGGCGCGTTCTTGCTGTTGCTGGCGCTGGTATTCGCGGCAAGCGCGCTGCGCGCCGGCGGAGCCTGGCAGCCCTGGTTCGTGTTGCCCTGAGCACGCGGATGTCGCGGCTGCTCAAACAGGATCTGTTCGGCACGGTGACCGTCGAAGCAACCCCCGAGGGTAGCTGGCAGGTCGTCCGCGACACCACGACGGCACGCTGGTGGCTGGCCTGGCTGGCGCGGCATCTCGCCCGTCGCGAAGTCGCGGCCCTGCGCCGCGCCACCGACCTCGACGCGGTGCCGCGGGTGCTCGAAGCGGGCCGCGGACGCATCGTCCGCCAGTGGATCGACGGCCAGCCGATGCAGCACGCTCAACCTCGCGATGCCCGGTATTTTCGCGAGGCCCTGCACCTGGTGCGGCGCCTGCATGTCCGCCAGATCGCGCACAACGACCTGGCGAAGGAGCCCAACTGGCTGGTCACGCCAGCGGGCCTTCCCGCGCTGGTCGATTTCCAGCTCGCGACGCTCGCACCGCGCCGCGGCCGGCTGTTCCGTCTGCTGGCACACGACGATCTGCGCCACCTGCTGAAACACAAACGCAATTACCTGCCCGAGCGGCTGACCGCACGCCAGCGACGAATGCTCGCTACGCCCTCGATACTGGCACGGCTCTGGCGGGCCAGCGGCAAGCGCCTCTATGTGTTAGTCACCCGGCAGCTGCTCGGCTGGCGCGATCGCGAAGGCGCCGGCGATCGGCAACTCTGACCCGGTGCGGCATCCGGGGCCTTGTCTCGCCGGTCGCCGCTCCTTAACCTTCGAACATGCCTCAATGTCACGAACATAACCTGCGGCAACTCGACTCCGGCTTGCCCCGCCCGTTCGGCGTACGCATCGCGCTGCGCCCGGATGATCCGTTCCGCAAACTGCTCGGTCCCGACTGGAGCCGTACCCACTGGTACGAAACCCTCGTGGCGCGCGATGCGGCCTTGCTCGAAATGAGCCGCAAGCACGAGTATTCCCGGCCCGGCGATCGCCCGTCGCTGCTGTTCGAAAAGGTCGAGAAACTCGGGGATCGTCTCAGCCGCTGAGATCCGGCGCACCGCAGGGCACGTGCCGTCGCTCCTCAGAACGTGCGGCCCAGAAACAGATACAAGGCGTCGTCGCCCTGTTCACCGATGCCGGCACCGAGATAGAGCGGCCCGAGCAGCGTATCGAGCCCGAGGAACAGGCTGCCATTGTGGCGCGCGCCCGAGAAGCTCGCGTCGCTGCGCGACTCCCAGACATTGCCGACCTCGTAGGACATCCCGAGATAGGCCGGGACGTTCAGGAAGCCTTCGCCGCCGCTGCCGATCTGGCGATAGTAGAGCAGCCGCGCAATCGCGAAATCGTTGCCGGAAATCGAGTCCGGCGCGATCCCCGAGAGATTCAGGAATCCGCCGAGGGTAAAGCGGGTACGCACGTCAGCCGCGGCAACGCCGTCGGCCGAATCGAGGTTGGCGCCACCGGAGGCCCAGAACACCGCCGTATTGCGCCCCCGCGAGCGAGCTACCAGCCAATCCGCAGTCAACAGGTCGGCGGAACGCCCCGAACCGAGGCCGGTGCGCTCGCCACGCCACTCCATCGAGAAGGATTGGCCCTTGCGCGGGAAATTCACGTCGTCGAGCTTGTCGTAGGAAAACCGTGCGAAATAGCTGCGCGAATCGAAATCCCCCACCGGCAGTTCCGGGTCGCCGACGCGCACCCGCGAGTGCCCGGTCTGCCGCCGCACGCCCGCGCGCAACTCACCCCAGTTGCCCAGCTCACGCCCCAGATCGACACCGGACTCGACACTGCGCACGCGGAATTCCGCCAACCGCCGCTGGCCGTCGAGCAGCGGCACGTTGCGGGCTTCGACCCGCGCCAGCGGCATCACGAACCAGCGACGCGAGTAGTCGAACGGCAGGAAAACCTCGGTCGCCAGCCGCGGCGATTCACCGATCTGCAGATCCCAGACCCATTCCCCGCCGCGCGCCGTGATCTCCGACAGCACGAAGCGTGCGGCGGCGTTGTAACTGGAATTGCCGGCGAAATCGTCCTGCAGATTCAAGCCGAAACGTACGTAGTTCGGCCCCCAGGAATTGCGGCGCGCCGCGAGCAGCAGGCCGTAGCGGCCGTCTCGCTGCTCGAATCCGTAGTCGAGCGTCTCCAGGTTGCCCTGGCCATAGAGCGCGATCACCCGCTGCCCGAGTTCCTCGCCATCGGGCGCACGGCCCACCAGCGGCCCGAACAAGGCGTTCAGCGATCTGCCGTAGCGCTGTTCGCCTTCGGCGACGTGCAGATAATCGATCTGCGGAACACCCTGCCGGGCCGACTCGCGCGCGGCGAGATAGGCGCGGTAGGCAGCCGGCGGCAGCGCCAGCGACGCCAGCCGCTCGCCGCTGGCCCGGGCAGCCTGTTCGCCGAGTTCGATCGACCGCGCGATCCGGCTGAGGTCGAACGACGACGCGTCGCCGAGCTGCGGATCGAGCAGCAGATCGTCGGGCTCGAGCATGTCGCGCTGGGCGTTACTGCCGCGCCGGATCAGGATTGCCAGCATCTGGTTGGAGATCTTGCCGACCGAATCCAGCCGCTCGCGCGTCTGCAACGGGAAACCGACATCGACGACGATCAGCCGATCGACGCCCATCGCACGCGCCACGCTGACCGGCAGGTTGTCGGCCAGTCCACCGTCGACCAGCAGCCGGCCGTTCATCTCGACCGGCACGAACACCCCGGGAACCGACAGGCTGGCGCGCATCGCCGTAACCAGATCGCCATCGCCGAGCACCACGGCCTCGCCGCTCTCTAGGTCGGTGGCCACCGCCCGAAAGCGGGTCGGCAGATCGTCGAAACTGCGGGCCGCCGCGACCGGCAGAGTGAGCCGGCGCAGGGTCTGGCTGAGTTTCTGGCCGGTGACCAGTCCCTTGGGCAGGCGGAAATCGCCGCCTTTCAAGCCGAGCGGAAAACGGACCAGAAAGTTCTGATCTTCGGACTTGCGGCGAAACGTCAGGTCGGACCGCGCGGGTCGATCGCGAAACGCGTCCTGCAGAGTGCCCATGGTCAGCGCCGCCTCGATCTCGCCGGCCGACAAACCGCTGGCATACAGCCCGCCCACCATGGCGCCCATGCTGGTGCCGGCAATCGCATCGATTGGCACGTTCAGCTCCTCGAGCACTTTCAGCACGCCGATATGGGCCATGCCGCGCGCGCCGCCACCCGACAGGACCAGACCGATCCGCAGCCTGGACGCACTGCCGCCCTCCGTCGACGGCTCCAGCCGATCGGCTGCCAGCACGACGGGCGCAGACACGGCGACGCTGGCGAAGATCGCGGCGAGACAGAGCAGCAGGGAGCGGAACATCGACGGCATCCACGAGTGCACGCGCTCAAGGATAACAGCCGTACGCGCGACCGTCCGCGATGCACGGCCCCGGGGAATCGGTCGCAACCGACCCGGGCGGATGCGGGATAATCCCGGCATGCACAGCGGAGGATGGGCTCTGTTTCTGGTCGGCGCGCTGGCGACGACGTCCGCCCCGGCCACGCCGGCCGAGGTCGTGGTCACGGCATCGAAGCACAGCGAATCGCGGCTCGAGGTGCCGGCCAGCATTTCGCGCCTCGAAGTGGAGGACATCCGTCTGCTCGGCGCCACGCACGCCGCCGAGGCGCTGAATCGAGTCGCCGGCGTGATGATCCAGCGTGGCAGCGGCCAGGAAAGCCTGACCGCGATCCGCTCGCCGGTGCTCTCGGGCCCGGGTGCCTGCGGGGCTTTCCTGTTGCTGGAAGACGGTCTGCCGCTGCGGCCGGTCGGCTTCTGCAACGTCAACGAACTGTTCGAGCTCAATACCGGCCAGGCGGCGGCCATGGAAGTGATCCGCGGGCCCGGTACGGCACTGTACGGCGCCAACGCCGTGCATGCCGTCATCAACGTGATCAGCCCCTCGATCGCCGAACTCGAACCGACCCGGATCGCGCTGGAGACCGGCTCGCATGGCTTTCGCCGACTGCAATTGGGCGGCTCGCATGTCACCGCCGCCGGTTCCGGCTTCGGTGCCTGGGGCAGTTTCACGCACGACGGCGGATATCGCGCCGACGCCCCGGTCGACGACGGCAAGCTGAACCTGCTGTATCAGCAACGCTGGCGCGACGGCGAGCTGCGCCTGCGCTTTGCCGGCACGGTTCTGAACCAGGAAACCGCGGGCTTCGTGCGCGGCCTCGATGCCTATCGCGATCCGCAACTGGCGCGCAGCAACCCGAACCCCGAGGCCTTTCGCGACGCCTGGAGCACGCGGGCCTCGGCCAGCTGGAGCGCCGACAGCGACTGCGAGCGCTGCACGACCGACCTGCGACTGATGCTGCGCCGCTCGCGGATGCAGTTCCTGCAGCACTTCCTGCTCGGCAAGCCGCTGGAGCGCAACGGCCAGGACAGTCTCGCGTTCAGTGCGCTGCTGGCCCGTCCCTGGGGGAGCAGCAACGGCACCCTGTGGCGGGTCGGGCTCGATCTCGAGCTGGCCGACTCCTGGCTGGTGGAACAGCAGGACGGGCCGACGCTCGAAGGCAGCGCCGCGGCCCGCGCGATCCGGCCCGCCGGCCGCCACTACGACTACCAGATCGATGGCGCGACTGCAGCCGTCTTCGCCGCACTAGACTGGGCGCTCACGGCGCGGCTCAGGGCCGGCGCTTCGCTGCGCGCCGACCTGACCCGCTACGACTACGACAACCGCATGCGGGACGGCAGTACCGCCGAGGACGGCACGCCCTGCGGCTTCGGCGGCTGCCTGTACGCGCGCCCGGCCGATCGTCGCGACGAATTCTCGAACCTCACGCCGCGACTGTCCCTGACCTGGGCCGCCTCCGCCGCCGATCGCCTGTATTTCGCCGCATCGCGCGGCTTTCGCCCGCCCGAGGCCACCGAACTCTACCGTCTGCAACGACAGCAGCGGGTCGCCGAGCTGGATTCGGAGAAGCTCGACAGCCTCGAGCTCGGCTGGCGCCACGAGACCGAAAGACAGGCCTGGTCGCTGGCGGCCTATGCGATGACCAAGTCGAACCTGATCCTGCGCGACGCCGATGCGTTCAACGTCAGCAACGGCCGCACCACCCATCGCGGGCTGGAATACGAATATCGACTGTGGCTGGCGCCGGACTGGCAGTTTTCCGCGGCCGGTACCCTCGCCCGGCATCGCTACGATTTCAGCCGCAGCATCGAAGGCGGCGAGACCATCGTCCGCGGCCACGACGTCGACACGGCCCCGCGCCAGCTGCACCGGGCCGCACTCGGCTGGCACACCACGCAGCGCTGGAGCGGCGAACTCGAACTGCAGCATGTCGGCCCGTACTACGCCGATGCCGCCAACCGGGCCCGCTATCCGGGGCATACGCTGGCCAATTTGCGCATCGCCTGGTCGCCGCTGCCGCAGCTGCGTACGACGCTGCGGGTCACCAATCTCACCGATCGCGCCTATGCCGATCGCGCCGATTTCGCCCAGGGCAACTGGCGTTACTTCCCGGGAAGGGCGCGCAGCGCATTCCTCGAGATCGAGTATTCATGGCACCGTCACTGAGCCTGCAGGATGCCGCGGAGCAGGGCCTGCGGACGTTGCAACTACAGGTGCAGATCCTCGAGATCATGCGCGAGGGCGTGGTGCTGATCGACGATCGCCGGCAGATCCGCCTGACCAACCCCGCGTTCGACGAACTGTTCGGCTATGCGCCGCACGAGCTCGATGGCCAATCGATCGACTTGCTGTGTCGGCTCGGCGACGTGCTGCCGGCAGCCCTGCGGCGCCGGCTGCCGGCACCGCTCGCGACCCGGCGCAGCGAACCGGTGGAACTCGAATGCCTGCGACGCGACGGCAGCCGCTTCACGGCTAGCTGCGTGGTCACGCCGCTGACGATCGACGGCGCCGGCCACTGGCTCGCCGCACTCGACGACGTCTCGGAACGCTCACTGCTGGAACGGCAGATCCTCGAGGTCAGAAACCGCGAGCGGCAGCGGATCGGCAACGACCTGCACGACGGCCTCGGCCAGGAACTGACCGGTATCAGTCTGCTACTGCGCGGGCTGAGCCAACGCCTGCAATGCACCCAGCCGGAAGTTCTGGACGAAATCGAGGAAATCGTCGGCCTGCTGAACCAGTCGATCCACAACACCCGCACCCTGGCGCGCGGCCTCTCGCCGGTATCGCTGGAGCGTGGCGGGCTGGTGCCGGCACTCCGTGCCCTCACTGCACGAGCATGCGAGACCTACGGCCTGGCCACGACACTGCGCACGCGCATGTCGCAGCCGCTGCACCTCGACGAAAACGCCGCCAACCACCTGTACCGGATCGTGCAGGAAGCACTCAGCAATGCGATGCGCCACGGCAAGGCCTCGCGCGTGCGCATCCAGCTCGGCGCCGACGGCGCGGCGATCCGCCTTTCCATCCACGACAACGGCCACGGGCTTCCGCCGGGCGAGCAAAGCTCCTCGGGGCTCGGGCTGCGCACCATGCGCTATCGCGCGCAGGTCATCGGCGGCGATCTGCAGATCGCCAACCACCGGCTCGGCGGCACGGTCGTGCGCTGCATCTGCCCGCAAGGCGCACGCGAGCGCGTGCACCGCGGATCCTAGCCGGAGCGGCTGCGCGACCGGCCACCCGCCGGAATCTGCTGGGTGATGCAGTGGATGTTGCCGCCCCCGAGCAGGATCTCGCGGGCTGCCACGCCGACGACCTTGCGCCCCGGGAACAGCCGTCGCAGTTTGGCCAGCACGGCCGCATCCGTACGCGGATCCAGCAGCGGCGCGACCACGCCGCCGTTGGCGATGTAGAAATTGACGTAGCTGGCAGCCAGACGTTCGCGGGCGTGACGCGGCTTGACGCCGGCGCGAGCCTGCAGACCCGCGGCCTCGGCACGGCTCATGTACAGCGGCCCGGGCATCGGCAGACGGTGAACCTTGAAGCGGCGCCCGCGGGCGTCGCGCGCATCGTGCAGGCGCTCCCAGGCCTCGAGACAGATCTCGTGCTGCGGATCGCGTTCATCGTCGGTCCACAGCAGCGCCACCTCGCCCGGAGCGACGAAACAGGCCAGGTTGTCGATGTGGCCATCGGTTTCGTCGTTGAACACGCCATCGCCTAGCCAGACCACTTCGGTCGCACCGGTATAGGCCTTCAGCAAGGCTTCGATCTGGGCGCCGGTGATCTGCGGATTGCGATTGCGGTTCAACAGGCACTGCTCGGTGACGAGCAACGTACCTTCGCCATCCGAGTGGATCGCCCCACCCTCGTTGATCAGCGGCGCGCGATAGCGGTCGAGACGCTCGATCTCGAGTACCTTGCGCGCCACCAGATCGTCCTGATCCCAGGGGAAATAGAGGCCGCCGCGCAGGCCGCCCCAGGCATTGAAGCGCCAGTCGACCCCGCGCACGGTGCCGGCGCGATCGACGACACAGGTCGGACCGACGTCGCGCATCCAGGCGTCGTCGCTGGAGAGTTCGACGACCCGGACCGGAGGCGGCAGCGCACTGCGCGCAAACTCGTACTGCGCCGCCGAAGCGCCGACGGTGACCGGCTCGAAACGGGCAATCGCCTCGGCAACCGCTGCAAAGGCGCGCTGTGCCGGCAAGGCGCCCTCACGCCAGTTGTCGGGACGGAAAGGCCAGAGCATCCAGCAGCCGCGATGCGGCTCGAATTCTCCGGGCATGCGGAAGCCGTCCGCAGCGGGTGTGGAATCCAGCGTGAGTGACATGCGCGGCATTGTATGCGAAGCGATCGCACACCCGGCTCGATCGACTCGGCAATCCGTCTACCGCGACGACAGCGATTCGACCGCCTGCCGCAATGGCCCGAAACCCGCCTGCAGCGCGGCGATCTCGCGGCCATCCAGCCGCAATCCGGCCACGGCCGCTTCGGCCAGGCCCGGCGACGGGAACTGCGCAAACAGCAACTGGTTGGCAAACGCATGCCCGAAATACACGGCCCGCGCTTCCGGCAACCGGATGGACGACGACGCGCCGTCGGGACAGCGCCACTCCAGCATCGCCCGGCCGACCAGGGGCGGCAGGCGCCAGGACCGCCGCAGCACCGTCGACAAGTGAGGCTCGAGCGCTGCACAAGCTGCCAGCACAGCAGAGGTATCGCTGCGAACTTGCTCGGCGATCTCGGCTGCCGCCAGGGCGCGCAGGGCGAGCAGGTCGCCGGCCCGATGCAACAGCCCCGCGAAGCCGGCACTGCCGGGCGAACCACCGGCGAGCCGCGCGATCGCCGCCGACAACCAGGCCGTCGCCAGCGCTTCACGCCACAGCCGGTCGGCTTCAGGCTCGCGGCCCGGCGCCGAGAACAGCCCGGCCCGGATCGCATGCAGTGCCTCAGCCAACGACGGGTGCTGCGGGCCGCCGTCGAACGGCAGCGCGACCCCGACCGACAAGGCGTCGACGACCGTGCGCAGTGCCGCCGGACGCGGCCCCAGGGCCGCCACCTCCGTCTCCGCCGCCTGCGACAGCAATGCCAGCCGCAGCACGGCGCCATCGTCGGCGCGACACCGGGGGATCTGTTTGTGAAGGGGCAAGGCCATGGTCGGGGGGAAACGTCCGCCGCCAAGGCTCCCCCGCCGGCGTGCCTTCGTCCACCGACGGGCTCCCGAACCGCCAAGCGCGTCACGCTCCAACGGCGGGCACGAACCTCAGCCGGGCGCTGCCGCCACTGCCAGCGCCTGTGCCAGATCGGCCCGCAGGTCGCCCAGATCTTCCAGGCCGATCGACAACCGCACGGTTCCCGGGCGGATATCGGACCAAGCCAGCTGTTCCGGCGTGGCGTCCCGAGGCTGCATCATCTGCGGCGGCAGGACCAGCGATTCGGTACTGCCCAGGCTCGCGGCGATCGCAAACAGCTGCAGCGCCTCGGTAAACCGCCGCGCAGCCTCCGCTCCGGCCGCAATATCGAAGGTCACCACCGACCCGAACTCCCGCATCTGCGCCCGCGCCAAGGCCGCCTGCGGGTGGGTGGGCAAGCCGGGGTAACGCACGCGCTCGACGCCCGGCTGGGCAGCCAGGAAGCTGGCCAGTTCCAGTGCAGCGGCACACTGGGCGCGGTACCGCAAGAAATAGGTCTTCATGCCACGCATCAGCAGAAAGGCGGCATGCGGATCGAGCTGGGCACCGAACAGCCCCCAGTCAGGACGCATGGCCTGTATAAGCTCGTGACGGCCAATCACGACCCCGCCCATGACATCGCCGGTGCCAGCCGCATACTTGGTCAGGCTGTGGATGAAGAGGTCGACGTCGTATTCGCCGTGCTGGTGGAAGCCGGCAAAGGTGTTGTCCAGCACCGCCAACGCCCCGTGGACATGCGCCAGTCGCGTGATCGCCGCGATATCCGCGACCTTGGTGACCGGATTGGTCGGACTCTCGAAGAACACCAGCCGGGTCGGTACGGTCGCAAGCGTGCGCTCGATGCCGGCCAGATCCTCGATCGACAACAGCGTGTGGCGTACCCCGAAGCGTGCCAGAAAACGGCGGATGATCTGTCGCGTCGGACCGTAGGTCTCGGCAAAGCACAGCACGTGATCGCCCGCCGAGGTCAGCGTAAACAACGCCTGCGCGACCGCATTGACACCGGAAGCACAGGCCAGCGCATCGTCGCGCCCCTGCAGATCGGCGAGCAACAGCTCGAGCTGGCGCACCGTCGGGTTGCCGCTGCGCGAATAGAAGAATCCCGGCCGCTTGCCGTGCACGGCCCGCACTGTCTCCTCGACCGACCCGAACTCGTATTTGACGCTCTGATAGATCGGAGGGGTCAGCGGCTGATTGTCCGGCGGCAGCTCGACCCGTGGCGGATGGTTGACACGAGTCTCACGCTGCAACGCCCCGGCCTGCCCGGATCCCGACTGCTCATGCTGGCCACTCATGCGTTGCCCTCCTCGGCAATGAACTCGAAGCGATCGGCGTCGAGATGTGCAGGAAACCGTTTGCGGAACGTCGCCAGCGCACATTCGTCGAGCGCGACCGTGGCGACAACCGCCTGCTGGTCGAGCGTGGCAAGCGGCATGCCGAGAAAATCGTACAGCGCGCTGTCGCCTTGGTAGCCGATACCGTTGCCGTCCTCGCCGATCCGGTTCACGCCGGCGACGTAGCTCTGGTTCTCGATGGCGCGCGCCACGAGCAATTGCCGCCAGGCATGGGCGCGGCGCGCCGGCCAGTTGGCGACGTACAGCAGCAGATCGTAGTCGTAGCCCGGGCGGCGCCGGGACCAGACCGGAAAACGCAGGTCGTAGCAGATCAGCGGCGCGATGCGCCAGCCACGGAACGACACCACCAGACCGGCCCGGCCGGACGCGAAATGCTGCTGTTCGCCGCCCATCCGGAACAAGTGCCGCTTGTCGTAGTGAACCGCGCTGCCGTCGGGTGTGACGAACCACAGCCGGTTGTAGCGTCGCTCCTGGTCGAGCGTCGCCACACTGCCGGTGACTGCGGCATCGAGCCGTCGCGCCCAGTCCTGCATCCACTCGAGCGTCGGCCCCGGCGACGACTCGACAGGCGCTGCACCATCCAGCGCGAACCCGGTCGAAAACATCTCCGGAAGCACGACGAGATCGGTACTGCCCGGGGCCAGAGCACCGAGCGGGGTATCGAATGCGCAGCGGTTGGCCGCCGGATCCTGCCAGTGCAAAGCTGCCTGGATGAGCGTGACCTGCAATGGCATGATGGCAGGTGTTCCAGCCCTTCAGGCCAGCGCCGATGCGGCGGAGCGCAGCGCGAACTCGCGCAGCCGTTGCGCGGCCGCCTCGAGCGTCTCGTCACGCTTGGCAAAACAGATTCGCAGCAGGCGCGTATCCGGACGCTCGCGATAGAACGGCGACAGCGGAATCAACGCCACCCCGGCTTCGCGAATCAGGCGATCGGAGAATCCGACATCATCCTGGTCGGTGAGCTCCGAATAATCGAGCAGCTGGAAATAAGTCCCCTGCGTAGGCAGCGGGCGGAAACCCGAGCCTTCGAGCAGGGTCGTCAGCAGGTCGCGCTTGCGCTGGAAGAATCCCGCCAGCTCCGACCAGGATGCCGGCCGTTGCTTCAGATAGCGGGCGATACCGCGCTGCAGCGGCGTCGCGATCGAGAACGTGTTGAACTGATGGACCTTGCGAAACTCCGCCATGAGCGGCGGCGTCGCCACGCAGTAGCCCACCCGCCAGCCGGTGACATGCAGCGTCTTGCCGAAAGAGAACACCGCAAACGTGCGTTCGCGCAGTTCAGGGTGCGCGAGGACCGAAGTGTGCGCCCGGCCATCGAACACGGTGTGTTCATAGACCTCGTCGGACAGTATCCAGATGTCCCGCCCGCGCAGCACCTCCGCCAGCGTATCGAGTACGCTGCGATCGTGCGCCACGCAGGCCGGGTTGTGCGGCGTATTGACGATCACCAGCCGCGTCCGCTCCGTCAGCGCAGCACGTACTCGGTCGAAGTCGAAGGCAAATGACGGTGGCAACAGCGGGATGCGAATGCAGCGTCCACCGGCCAGTCGCACCGCCGGCTCGTAGGAATCGTAGGCCGGATCGAAGACCAGCACTTCGTCGCCCGGATGAACCATGGCCTGGATGGTCGAGAACAGCGCTTCGGTGGCGCCGCAAGTCACCGTGATGCTGGCGCGAGGGTCGACCATGATGCCGTGGGCATCGGCGAGTTTGGCGGCGATCGCTTCACGCAGCTCGGGCACGCCATCGCCTTGCGCGTACTGGTTTTGCCCCTGGGCCATCGCCTCGGTCACGCACTGCGCCAGCAGCGGATCTATCGGAAAGTCCGGAAAGCCCTGCCCAACGTTCATGGCATCGAACTCGATCGCACGGCGCGAAATCACCGAGAAGATCGTCGTCCCCACATCGGGGAGCTTGCTCCGCATGGACATCGGCTTCCGGCTACTCGAGCGCGACAGTTCAGGGATTGTAGCGTTCATGTGCGGCGATTGCCGCGCCGATCGCTCCGGCAGCCGGCCCAAGCGCCGCCCGGCGAACCTCGACAGGCACCTGCAGCAAATGCCCCCAATGCGCGAAATATTCGCTGACTCCACCGCCGAGAATGAACACGTCGGGCCAGAACAAGCGCTGCAGCTCTGCGAGCACCCGATCGAGTCGCGCGACCCAGGCCGGCCAGTCGAGTCCGAGCTGGGCGCGAACCCGCGCCGAGGCCCAGGCCTCCGCCTCGGTATCCGCCAGGCCCGCAACCGCCAGGTGTCCGAGCTCCGTGTTCGGCGCCAGGTGCCCATCGACGAACAGCGCCGAACCGATGCCGGTGCCGAGCGTCAGCACGAACACGACTCCGCGGGCTCCGCAACCTGCGCCGAAGCGCATCTCGGCCAGCCCGGCAGCATCGGCATCGTTGAGGAACGCACCGGTTCGCCCCCAGCGGGCCGCGAGCAAGGCCCGTGCCTCGACGCCAAGCCAGGAATCGTCGACGTGGGCGGCCGTGCGGGCTCGGCCTGCCTTGACCACCGCCGGGAAAGCCAGGCCGAGCGGCCCCTCGCACTCGGTCGCAAGCGGATGACTCATGACCGCTCCGAGCACGTTGGCCGGCGTAGACGGCGTCGGAGTCGGCAATGTGACCAGTTCGCCAACCACCTCGCCCCGCTCGACGGCAACCCGCGCAAACTTGATCGAAGACCCGCCGACGTCGACGCCCAGCAGCTGCGGACTCATTGGTCATCCCTCCGCGCCATCTGCACCTCGCGTGCGCGTCGCCGCTCCTGGCGCCGCATCCACCAGGTCGAGAGCAGGACCCCGGTGGCGACGATCACGACCATGATGGTCGCGAGCGCGTTGATGTCGGGGCTGACGCCGAGCCGGACCTTGGAAAAGACCACCATCGGCAGCGTCGACGATCCCGGACCGGCGACGAACTGCGAGATCACGACATCGTCCCAGGACAGCGTGAACGCCAGCAGCCAGCCAGAGACGATCGCTGGCAGGATCAACGGCAAGGTGATCCGCAAGAACACCTTCGCCGGCCGCGCACCGAGATCGAGCGCGGCTTCCTCCAGCGATTCGTCGAAGCCCGTGAGCCGCGACTGCACCACCACCGTGACGTAGGCCATCGCGAAGGTGACGTGCGCAATGGTGATCGTCAACATGCCACGCCCCTGCGGCCAGCCCGTCAGCTGCTCGAGTGCGACGAACAGCAGCAGCAGCGACAGACCGGTGATCACCTCGGGCATCACCAACGGCGCCGTGGTCATTCCGGAGAGAAAGGCTCGACCGCGGAACGCCCCGAACCGTACCAGTGCGAGCCCCGCCAGCGTGCCCAGTATCACCGCACCGGTCGCGGTCATCGCGGCGATCTTGATCGACATCCAGGCGGCGCCGAGGATCTGCTCGTTGGTCAGCAGCAAGCGATACCACTTGAGCGTCGGCGAATTGGCCGCGTCCCAGACGGTGACCAGCCGCGAATTGTTGAACGAAAAGACGATCATCGAAACGATCGGCAGGTAGAGGAACGCCAGCCCCAGCGCCAGCACCGAATGCCGGAACCAGCCGCGCGACTTCACTGCCGACCTCCGATCTCGCGACTCTGGAACCGCTGGAACAGCACGATCGGCACCAGCAGCAGCAACAGCATCGCGATCGCCACCGCACTCGCCACCGGCCAGTCGCGGTTCGCGAAGAACTCGTCCGACAGCACGCGCCCGATCATCAGTTGATCGCTCCGCCCGAGCAGCGACGGGATCACGAACTCGCCGACCGCCGGGATGAACACCAGCAGCGAACCGGCGATCACCCCCGGTCTCGACAGCGGCCAGGTGATCCGCAGGAAGCTGGTCAGCGGATGCGCACCGAGATCGGCGGCCGCCTCGAGCAGCTGTGGATCGTGCTTCTCGAGGTTCGCATACAGCGGCAGGATCATGAACGGCAGATAGGAATAGACGATGCCGATGTAGACGGCGAAATCCGTGTACAGCAGCGTCAGCGGCGCATCCAGCAGTCCCGTTCCCATCAACAGGTTGTTGATCACCCCATCGGCCTTCAACAGCCCCACCCAGGCATACACCCGCAGCAGGAACGAGGTCCAGAACGGCAGGATGATCAGCATCAGGTAGAGGTTGCGCAAAGTCGGCGTCGCCCGTGCGATCGCGTAGGCCATCGGATAGCCGAGAAGCAGGCAGAACAACGTCGCGATGGCCGCGACCTTGACCGAATAGAGGAAGGTGCTGACGTAGAGAGCGTCGGTCAGCAGGAACAGGTAGTTGCTGAAATTGAAACTGACAACCAGCCGATGCGCTTCCTCGGCCCACTGCCACAACGGCGCATAGGGCGGCATCGCCAGCCGGACCTCCGAGAAGGAGATCTTCAGCACGATCAGGAACGGCACCGCGAAGAACAGCAGCAGCCACAGATAGGGGATGGCCATCACCAGCCGCTGGCCCGACCAGTGGGTCTTCACGTAGTGCGACCAGCGTGGCGGACCGTAGCGATACAACAGCGACAGCAACGGCCCGAGCCGGCCCGGCGTCAGCTGGCCGGGCATCCGTGGACGTGGCGCGGCGCGCGGCATGCTACTGCGCCAGCACCACGGGGCTGGTCGGATGCCAGCTCAGCCAGACGGTCTCGTCCCAGGAAATACGGTCGTCCGCATGGCGTTCGACGTTGGGCAGCGTAACCCGCACGATGCGGTCGTTGTCGAGCTTGACCAGGTAGACCGAGAGATCGCCCATGTAGGCGATCTCCTTAACGACGCCCTGCTGGACATTCTCGGTGGCCGGCGGCCGCTGCCGCGACAGCTCGATCTTCTCCGGCCGGATCGCCACCCAGACGGTCGCGCCCGGCGCCGAACTGATGCCATGGTCGACATACACCGTGTTGGCGAGTTCCGGGCAGCGGATGCGGACATGATCCGGTTCGTCCTCGACCAGCTGGCCCTCGAACATGTTGACCGAGCCGATGAAATCCGCGACGAATTTCGAGGTCGGATACTCGTAGATGTCGGTAGGCGTGCCGACCTGGACGATCTCGCCACGATCCATGACCCCGATCCGCGATGCCAGGGTCATCGCCTCCTCCTGATCGTGGGTCACGACGATGAAGGTGACCCCGAGGCGCTCTTGCAGGTTGATCAGCTCGAACTGCGTGTGCTCGCGCAGCTTCTTGTCGAGCGCACCGAGCGGCTCGTCGAGCAGCAGCAGCTTGGGGCGTTTGACCAGCGCACGGGCCAGCGCGACCCGCTGCCGTTGCCCGCCCGACAACTGGTGAGGCTTGCGCTGTGCGAGCTCGCCGAGCCGGACGATCTCGAGCATTTCGGTCACCCGCCGCTCGATCTCGGGCCTGGAAAGACGCTCCTGCTCGAGCCCGAACGCGACGTTCTTCGCCACGGTCATGTGCGGGAACAGCGCGTAGGACTGGAACATCATGTTGACCGGACGCGCATAGGGCGGCGTGTCCGACATGTCCTGGCCGTCGATGTAGATGCGCCCCGAAGTCGGCGTCTCGAACCCCGCGAGCATGCGCAGCAGCGTGGTCTTGCCACAGCCGGAGCCGCCCAGCAGGCAGAAGATCTCGCCCTTGAGGATCGTCAGCGAGACGTTGTCGACCGCGACGAAATCACCGAAACGCTTGCTGACGTTCTCGATGCGAACATATTCGCGGCCCGGCTCAATGGCGCGCTGCGAGGTGGACTCCGGCGGTTTATCGGCCATGCTGGGCTCTTGTAGTGCTACCCCTGACCCCGAGTCGCCCGGGCGCGAGTGCACCCGGGTGGCCCTTGACGCCAATCGGCGCCGACTACTTGCCGGTCTTGAAGCGCGTCCAGGTGCGGGTCAACTGGCGCGTGAACTCCTGGCTCTCCGCCAGATCGGGCACGAGCTTGGGCTTGACCTCGTCGGACGGATAGACACCACGATCGTTGCGCACCGCCTCGGAGATCAACGGCCAGGAGGCCGCGTTGCTGTTGGCGAAATTCACGAACTCGCTGTTCTTGGCCGCGATTTCCGGACGCAGCAGGTAGTCGATGAACAGGTGCGCGTTCTTCGGGCGTTTGGCGTCCGCCGGGATCGCCAGCATGTCGAAGAACATCACCGCGCCTTCCCTCGGGATCAGGTAGTTGACCTCGATACCCTTGCCGGCCTCGCGGGCACGGTCGCGCGACTGCAGCACGTCGCCCGACCAGCCGAGCGAGAGACAGACCTCGCCGTTGGCGAGGTCCTCGATGTACTTCGAGGAGTTGACGTACTTGACGTAGGGGCGGATCGCCATCAGGACCTTTTCGGCGGCTGCGAGATCTTCAGCCTTTTCGCTGTTCGCATCCTTGCCGAGCCAGATCAGCACCGTACCCACCACCTCGGAGGGCGCATCCAGCAAGGTCACGCCGCAATCCTTGAACTTCGAAACGACCTGCGGATCGTAGAACATCGCGAAACTGTCCACCGGCGCATCCGGCAGGCGCTCCTTGATCTTGGCGACGTTGTAGCCAACGCCCGAGGTCCCCCAGAGATAGTTGACGGAGTGCTCGTTGCCCGGGTCATGCAGCGCGACCCGCTGGGTGATCTCGGGGTCGAGGTTCTTGAGATTGGGCAGCAGCGAGGTATCGAGCTTGCGGAACACGCCCGCCTTGATCTGCCGCTCCAGGAACGACGCCGAAGGCACGACGATGTCGTAGCCGGTATTGCCGGTCAGCAGCTTGGTCTCGAGCGCCTCGTTGGAGTCGAAGACATCGTAGTTGATCTTGATGCCGGTCTCGCGGGTGAAGTCCTCGAGCACGCTCGGGTCGATGTAATCGGACCAGTTGTAGACGTTCAGCACCTTCTCTTCGCCGCTGTCGGCGCCGCCGGCAGCCGCCGGCGTCTCCGGGCCCGCCGCAGGCTTCTGGCCGCAGCCGGCCAGCAGCAGCGCCGCCAAGACCGCGGTCGGCGGGGCGAGGAACTGAACGGAGGTCTTCATCACGGGTTCTCCAGGAGGTGTCGGGGTGGCGGTGTTGGCGCACTTATATAACAGCCGCCCCGGGGTGAGAAGCCTCGCCTCAGACCAGACCCTCGTGCCGCAACTGCTGGTGCAACTCGTCGAGCGAGCGCACCGCCCTGGAGAGCAGCAGATCGATTTCGTCGCGACTGATCACCAGCGGTGGCGCGACGATCATGGTATCCCAGACCGCCCGCATCACCAGGCCGTTGCGCAGGCAGAGTTCGCGGCAGCGCAGGCCGATTTCGCCGCGCGACGCGAAGAATTGTCTCGACGGCTTGCGAGGCACGAGTTCGATGGCACCGAACAGGCCGAGACAGCGCGCCTCGCCAACCAGCGGGTGCGCGGCAAGCTCGCGCCAGCGGCCCGCCCAGTACGGCGCGAGTTCGTCGTGGACCCGTTCGACCACGCGCTCGGCCCGCAGCAGACGCAGGTTTTCCAGTGCCACGGCGCAGGCCACCGGATGACCGGAGTAGGTGAAACCGTGAGCCAGCTCCCCGCCCTTCTCGATCAGCACCTCGGCGACCCGGTCGGCGATCATCAGCGCCCCGAGCGGCTGGTAACCGGAGGTGATCGCCTTGGCCAGCGTCATGAAATCCGGCCGGGTGCCGAAATGTTCGCAGCCGAACCAGCTACCGGTCCGGCCGAAGCCGCAGATCACCTCGTCGGAGGCGAGCAGGATCCCGTAGCGATCGACGATCCGCTGGATCTCGGGCCAGTAACTCTCCGGTGGGATGACCACGCCACCGGCCCCCTGCACCGGCTCGCCGATGAACGCCGCCACCCGCGACGGCCCGAGTTCCAGAATCTTGGCCTCGAGCTCGCGCGCGGCACGCAGGCCGAACTCCTGCGGATCCAGGTCGCCACCGCATTCGAACCAGTAAGGCTGGCCGATGTGCACTATCCCCGGGATCGGCAACCCGCCCTGGGCATGCATCGGCTTCATCCCGCCCAGCGACGCACCGGCCATGGTGCTGCCGTGGTAGCCGTTCCAGCGGCTGATGATCACGTCGCGCTGCGGCTCGCCGCGCAAGGCCCAATAGCGGCGCACCAGCCGTACCAGGGTGTCGTTGGCCTCGCTGCCCGAGCCGGTCAGGAAGGCATGCCGGAACTGCGGCGGCGTCAGCTCGGCCAGCACTCCGGCGAGCTCGATCGCCGGTGGCGTCGCCGACTGGAAGAAGCTGTTGTAGTACGGCAGTTCGAGCATCTGCCGGTAGGCCGCTTCGGCCAGCTCGCGCCGGCCATAGCCGAGCGCCACGCACCACAACCCCGCCATGCCATCGAGCAGACGGTTGCCGTCCGAATCCTCCAGCCAGACGCCTTCGGCGCGGGTGACGATTCGCGCCCCCTTGGCCGCCAACCCCTTGTGGTCGGTGAAGGGATGGAGATAGTGGGCGCTGTCGAGCGCGCGCCACGCTGCCGTGTCGCGACTCATACGTTCAGCAACAAGTGCTCGCGCTCCCACGAGCTGATGACCTGCAGGAAGACCTCGTATTCGGCTTCCTTGACCAGGGTGAAGGCCGCGACAAACGCCTCGCCGAGCAGCTCGATCAAAGGGCCGCAGCCGCGCAGGCCGCGGATCGCATCGTCGAGGCTGCGCGGCAGCGAAAACGGCAGATCGTGTGCGCTGCCGGTAATCGGCTCGGTCGGGGTCAGGCCCTCCACCATGCCGAGGTAGCCGCAGGCCAGCGATGCGGCGATCGCGAGATAGGGATTGGCATCGGCGCCGGACAGGCGGTTCTCGACCCGCCGCGACTGCGCATCCGACATCGGTACCCGCAGCCCGGCGGTGCGATTGTCGTAGCCCCACTGGACGTTGATCGGCGCCACCTGGAAACGGGTGATCCGTCGATAGGAATTGACGTTGGGTGCGAGCAGGGCCATCGCCGCCGGCAGGTAGCGCTGCAGCCCGGCGATATGCGCGAAAAACAGTCGTGTCGGCGTGCCGTCCAGATTGGAGAAGACGTTCCGGCCGCTGTCGCTGTCGATCACGCTCTGGTGGATGTGCATCGCGCTGCCCGGTTCCTTGGCATGCGGCTTGGCCATGAAGGTGCAATACATCTTGTGGCGCAGCGCCGCCTCGCGCGCGGTGCGCTTGAACATGAACGCCTGGTCGGCCAGGTCGAGCGCATTGCCGTGCAGCAGATTGATCTCCATCTGCGCCGGCCCGTCTTCGTGGATCAGGGTGTCGATCTCGATATCCTGGTCCTCGCAGAACTGGTAGACATCGTCGAACAGCGGATCGAACTCGTTGACCGCGGCGATGCTGTAGGACTGACGCCCCGGCTCGGCACGGCCGGAACGGCCGATCGGCGGCTTCAGCGGATAGTCGGCATCGATGTTCGGCTCGACCAGGTAGAACTCCAGCTCCGGCGCGACCACCGGATCCCAGCCCTTTTGCGCGTACAGGTCGAGCACGTGCCGCAACACTTCGCGCGGCGCCATCTTCACCCGGTTCCCGTCGGCGTAGAAACAATCGTGGATCACCTGTGCGGTCGGCTCCGCGGCCCAGGGCACACGCCGCACCGTGCGCGGATCCGGCTTGAGGATGATGTCGATCTCGGCCGGACTCATCGCCTTGCTGGTGTCCTCCGGATAGTCGCCGGTCACGGTCTGCAGGAATATCGCCTCCGGCAGCCGCATGCCCTGGTCTTCGGCGAATTTTTCCGCGGGCATAACCTTGCCGCGGGCGATGCCCGCCATGTCGGGCACGATCGCCTCGACCTCCTGGATGCCGTGGTCGCGGAAAAACTGTGCGATATCGTTGGCCATACAAACACCTGGTTCGTGAGCGATGACACGACCTCGCCGCCCCTTGCGACCGACCCGCGCCTGCGGTTCAGCTCTGTCTCGACGCCACCCTGGCGCGCGCCGCGGCGCCAAAAGCCGCAAACAAGGCACGCGAGAAATCGTTGTCCATCACTTGCCACTCGGGATGCCACTGCACCGCGAACGCAAACGCCGGCGCTGCCGCGACGCTGAAGGCCTCGACCAGACCGTCGGGCGCACGCGCTTCGACCCGCAGCCCGGGAGCCAGCTCGCGCACGCCCTGCGAATGCACCGAGTTGACGCGCACCCGCTCCGCACCGCCGGCCCACTCACGCAGCGGGCTGCCGGATTCGAGCTGCACCTCGTGGGCCGGCCCGTATTGCACGTCCAGCGGCTGGCCCGGATCTTCACTGTGCCGCAGCAGGCCACGCGCCGGACCGACGTCCTGCCACAGCGTGCCGCCAAACGCGACATTCATTTCCTGCAGCCCACGACAGATGCCGAGCACCGGGATCGCCGCAGCGATCGCCGCCGGGATCAGCGCCAGTGTGGTCGTGTCGCGCTGCGGATCATGCAGCGTGCCCGCGGCACTCGGCTCACCGCCGTAGCGCTGCGGCTCGACGTTCGAGGGACTGCCGGTGAACAGCACACCGTCGACCACCGTCAGGATCTCCTCCAGCGCCAACGGCCGCGGCAACACCGGAATCAGGACCGGCAGCGCGTCGGCCGCCCGCACGATCGCCTCGATGTACTTTTCCCCGACCGAGTGGAAGGGGTGCGCCTTGACCAGGCGGCGGTCGGCCGGGATGCCGATGACAGGCCTTCTTGAGAAAAAACTCATAACAACATGATTTTCATATATATACAGACACGAACCTTCGGAAGATCAGCTGCCTGTACGAGTTCCCATTAGAGCACATTGCCGCTGTCGGACAGCTACCACTATGCTGCCATCCAAGATGCCGACCACCGTTGCCATGGAGCTGGACGCCTTCCTGCAGGCGCACCCGGACATCCGCTTTTTCGACGCCTTCCTGCACGACCTGAACACCGTCGAACGCGGCAAGCGGATCGATCGGGCCGGCATCGCCCGCCTCTACGAATCCGGCATGCTCTTGCCCGGCTCAATGTTCGCGCTCGACGTCCTCGGCCAGACCTGCGAAGCCAGCGGCCTCGGCTTCGACGATGGCGACGCCGACCGACCCTGCCGCCCGATTCCCGGCAGCCTGCGGCCCGTGCCCTGGTTGAGCCGCGACGGTGTTGCCCAGCTGCAGCTGAGCATGTACGAGAGCGACGGCCGGCCCTTTTTCGCCGACCCCCGACAGGTGCTGGCGCGGGTGCTGGACCGCTTCCATCGTCTGAACCTGACCCCCGTAGTCGCGCTCGAGTACGAGTTCTATCTGATCGATCGGGAGCGCGACCCCGATCACCTGCCGCAGCCGCCCAGGGGACCGCTGAGCGGCCGCCGCAAGTTCGGCATACAGATCAACTCCATGCTGGATGTATCTGAATATTCAGCTGTTCTTTCCGACATCGACACTGCCTGCCAGGCCCAGGACGTGCCCGCGACCACGGCCCTGGCAGAGCACGGTCCAGGCCAGTTCGAGGTCAATCTCGCGCATCGCCCGGACGCGCTGGCGGCCTGCGACCAGGCGCTGCGCTTCAAGCGGATCGTCAAGCATGTCGCCCGCGCCCACGGCTGCGAGGCCACCTTCCTGCCCAAGCCCTATCGCGACAAGGCCGGCTCGGGGCTGCATGTGCATGCCAGTCTGCTGGATGCCGGCGGCCGCAACCTGTTCGCCGCTGCCTCGCCCACCGGCTCGGCGGACCTGCGCCATGCGATCCGCGGACTGCTCGATACGCTGGCCGACGGCATGGCGATCTGCGCCCCAGGACCCAATTCCTATCGCCGTTTCCGCCCCGAGACCTATGTGCCGCTGGCGGCCAACTGGTCGCTCAACAACCGCGGCGCCGCCTTGCGGATCCCGCACAGCGATGCCGACAACCGCCGGATCGAACACCGGCTCGCCGGCGCCGACGCCAACCCCTACCTGCTCGTCGCCTGGGTGCTCGCCGGCATCCACCGCGGACTGTCGCGCGGCGAGGAGCCGCCCCCACCACTCGACGGCAATGCCTACCAGCCCGTCCCGTCGTCGCCCGCCGAACCCCTGCCCCGGTACTGGCCGGCGGCACTGGAGCGTTTCGCCGGCAGCCGCTTCGCCGAGGAGTATCTCGGGCGGCCGTTCACCGAGCTGTATGGCGTGCTGCGACGTAGCGAGCTCGACGAGTTCGAATCACACGTCTCGCCTCTCGAGATCGAGCGCTGGCTGGGGCCGGCCTGAGCCGCGCCCCGAACACCATGGGTCGCGCCGCATACGTCCCGTCCTACTACGTCGATACGGCCCAGCCCGCCGCCGAGTGGCCGGCGCTCGCCGGCACGGTCGATTGCGATGTCTGCGTGGTCGGCGGCGGCATCGCCGGCTGCTCGACCGCACTGCACCTCGCCGAACGCGGTCTGTCGGTCGTGCTGCTGGAAGCCCAGCGGATCGGCTGGGGCGCCTCCGGCCGCAGCGGCGCACAGGCCCTGTTCGGTATCGCGGCCGGCCAGGCCAAGCTCGAGCGCCTGATCGGTGCCGCGGATGCGCGCCGGATCTGGGACATCACCGTCGAGGGCCTGCAACTGCAGCGTGAGCTGATCTCGCGCTACCGGATCGATTGCGACTACGTCGCCGGACAGATGCAGGTGGCCCTGAAGCCCAGGCAACAGGCCGAACTGCGCGCCGAAGTCGACACCCTGCACGAGCGCTACGGCTACACCTCGATCCGCATGCTGGAACGCACCGAGCTGCGCACCTTGCTGGCCAGCGGGCGGTACATCGGCGGCACCTATGATCCCAATTGCGGGCACCTGCACCCCCTGAACTACACCCTCGGCCTGGTCAAGGCCGCTGCCAGCCACGGCGCGCAGATCTTCGAAGGCAGCCGCGCACTCACCTGGGATCGCGCCGAGGGCCGAGTCCGCGTCACCACGCCGCACGGCGAAGTCCGTTGTCGCCAGCTGGCGCTCTGCGGCAACGCCTATCTCGGCGCCACCGCACCGGCCCTGGCGCGGCGGATCATGACCGTCGGTACTTACATCGTCTCCACCGCATCGCTCGGCGCCGAACGCGCCAACGCGCTGATCGCCAATCGCGCCGCGGTGACCGACATGAACTGGATACTCGACTACTTCCGCCTGTCTGCGGATCACCGGCTGCTGTTCGGCGGCCGCGTCAGTTACTCGGGACTGGACCCACTCGGCACTGCGCGAGCGACGCGAGCCCGCATGCTGGCCGTGTTTCCCCAATTGGCCGACGCCCCGATCGAGCACGCCTGGGGCGGCTATCTCGACATCACCCTGAACCGCGCGCCGCACTTCGGGCGGCTCGAATCCGATATCTATTTCCTGCAGGGGTTTTCGGGCCACGGCATCGTGCTGGCCGGCGTCGCCGGCAAGCTGCTTGCCGAGGCCATCGCCGGCACTGCGGAACGTTTCGACGTGTTCACGCGGATTCCGCATCGCGAGTTCCCCGGCGGGCTCGCACTGCGTCGGCCGGCGTTGATGCTGGCAATGGCGTGGTATCGGTTGCGGGATATGCTCTAGGGTCAATGGCACTTACTTTGCGCGCTGCCAGTTTGGCAGATGAGCGGGGCGAGCGCGGGCGACATCTCGATGTATCTTGAGCCAGCAGAAGGATTTCGGTCGCCGTTTTCGGGCACGCGGTTCACTGCGGCAGGGACGGTGACCTACGGGCAGCTGCGCGATCAGCCGGAACAGCGTGCTGAGCGCTGCAGCAGTGTCGGTTTCGTGCAGCACGGCGCGCGAAGTGAACTCGCTCCACAGTTGAGCAGTGTGCTTGAACGACAGCGCGTGCTGCGCGGCGGCCTGCGCCATCAGCAACCGGATCAGGTTGTACGCGAGCAGGTACGCCCACAGCTCCTTCTGGATCATCTGCGGCGAGCGGCAGCGCAGCACCTCCATCCCGAGCGTCGTCTTGATGCAGCGCAGATCGAGCTCGATATGCCAGCGCTTCGCGTACAGCTCGCCGAGCACCGTCTTGGGCGTCTCACGAACATCCAGGAAGCTCGTGACGAGGATGACCGCGCGCTGGCAGGAGGGATCCGCCGCAAGCGCCTGGCTCAGAAACATCGCGAGCGTCGCCGTGGGCGAATACAGCCGCTCGCGGTGCGCGGGCGGGTGCGCCTCGGTCACCTCCAGCAGCTCCGGGCCGGTCAGGACGTTGAAGAAGTCCATCGCGGCGCTCGCGCGCGAGCGGCCCTGGACACGCGCGCACTGTTGCCCTCGCAAGAAGGCGTCTCTACGATGAGTCAAGGCTGGCCTCGCACGTTGGTCGGTTTCACGTCTGGTAACGCACATCCTACCGGCACGAAGCCAGCCTTCTCCTTCCTCTTCAGTCACTTGGGGCACGATCGCGCTTGGATCGACGGCCTATGTAAGTGCCATTGTCCCTAGCGTCGACTCGGTTCAGGTTGAGCACCTCTCTGCTCGCACCGTCACTGCGCTGCCGCGTCGGCAACCTGCTTCAGACGTTCGACGCAAGCTTCGATCTGTTCCGTCGACAACGAGCGGGCCAACCCCGTCATGCGCAGGGCCATGGGTGGCAGATCGGGCGGGGTCGGCAGCCGCACGACGATGGATGCGAGATCGTAGCGCTCACCCGTCTTGAGATCCGGACAGAACAGGTCCGTGAATTCGGACGTCACCTGCCGCACGGCGCGCTCGTGTCGCGGCAGCCTGTCGGACTGCTCGAACGCAGACAGCGCCGCCTCGTGTCTGCGCAACAGCTCGGGCTCGGCTGCGAGTACCGAGTAACCTCGCTCCCGCACCTTGTCGAGCAGGGCGCGGCAGCGAACGCGGCGCTCCGCGTCATCGTCGGGCGCGCGCTCAAGCCACGCGTCGACCTCCGCGGGCGAGGAGTTCACCATGAACACCGCCCCGAGCGGCGGGATGATGGGTTGGCGATGCCCCAGCGGGATCGCTTCCGGCGCAGCCGCCCCGTTGGCGGCGAGCACTTGAACCGCATCGCCGCGAATCTTGGCGAGTACGCTGCAGTTGACCGCGAGCTCGGCACTGAGCACCTCGAGCTGGCGCCGGATCGTCTCGGCCAGCCGCGCCGCCTGGATCAGCTCGGGGTCCGGCGTGGCGACGAAGGAGCCTGGGGAGAATCGTCCGTAGCCGCCTTGGAAGAAAAGCAACGGCAACGTCGAGCGCTCGACTCCAAGCTCGTGAACCCGTCCCAGCACGATGTAGTGATCACCGGCCTCGCGAATGTCTTCGAAGGTGCATTCGATCCAGGACACGACGCCCTCGAGGATGGGCGACCCGAGTGGCCCGGCGCGCCATGCGACGCCGTCGAACTTGCCCTGCCAGACGGTCGCTATCCGGCGGCATAGCGGCTCCTGATCGGAGGCGAGCACGTTGACGCAGAAGTAGCGGGCGGTCCGGAGCCGCGCGAAGCTGCCCGAGCTTCTGGCCGGAAAAAAGCCGATCAACGGCGGGTCCAGCGATACGGATGAAAACGTCCCGACGACCATGCCGTCGGGCTGTCCGTTCTCGCTCAACACCGTGACGACGGCCACGCCGGTCGGGTAATGGCCGAGCGTCTCGCGGAACTTCGCAGCGTCTATGGCCTTGGACATGGACCCTCCTCCCGCCAGCGCACCGCGAAACATCAAGGCGTGTGCCGCTCGCGCGGCGCTTCCGTGCCGCGCCCCTAGGCGCGCGCCGAACCTCGAAAAGCGGCGAATTCTCGCCGGACGAACTCCTCGAACGTCGTCGGTCGTCGACCGAGCAGCCATGTGAGCACGTTCGGGTTGCCGATGAAATCGTGACTGCTGTAGCGCCTGCCTATCGCGCGTATGACCTCGGCCTGGTAAGGGACCTCCCGAAGACTGTCGACTCGAAGCATCGCCTTGAGGAAGACGTCCGGATCGATCTGCGCGGCAGTGACCTCGCGGCCGGCCACGCACGCGATAACCCGCGCGATGTCGTGCGCGGTGTAGCGTCCGGGCGCGGCCAGCTCGTAAGTGGCGCCGGCATGCCGGTCGCTGTCGGCAAGCACGGCCGCGGCCACCTCCGCGACGTCCCTCACATCGACCATCGACTGTCGGCGATCGAGTGCCCAGGAGAGTGCAAAGACGCCCCGCTCGAAGGCCGGAAGGAGCCTGTGGCGCAACATATAGTTGGCCGGCTGCAGGATCGTGAACTCGAGTCCCGAAGAGACGAGGTACTCCTCGATGTCCCGCTTGATCTCGTGCTGCACGAGATCGGTGATGATCGGATGAAGCACGGAGCTGAAGACGAAATGGCCGACCCCGGCCTGCTTCGCGGCATCGATCGCCGCGAAGCCCATCCTGCGTTCGTCGGGATGCAGTGCCGGTCCGACGTAATACACCTTCTCGACGCCGCGCATGGCACGGCCGAGCACCTCACCGTCCGCAAGGTCTCCGACCCGCACATCCGCCACGCCGAGGGCGCGCAGGGTTTGCGCCGACGCATCGGAGCGGACACAGGCACGAAGCGTGAGCCCCGCGGTCACGAGCCGCGGGACCAGCCACTTGCCCTGGTTGCCGTTGGCGGCAGTCACGAGGATCACGGCCTCGACCTCGTGACGCGCTTCGAGGCGACCGAGGCGATCAGGCGACCGCTTTGCTCGTGCCGGGCCATCTACTTCGCGGGCGCAGGCGTGATCACGATGATGTCCGCCTGCTCGCCGCTGTCGTTCACGACGGCGCGGGCTTCGTTCGCAGGCACGAAGATGCTGTCCCACTGCCCGAGGCGGTGCCGCGTACCGTCCGCCTGGTCGATGCAGAGCGCCCCTCGTGTCACAACGTAGATCTTACCGATCGGGCCCGCCTCGAGCGACAGCGTGACGCCCGGTGGAAACTCCGAGTATCCGACCCAGGCGAAGTCCGCCGAACTCGCCTGGCCGCCCTGCAGACGCCTGGCGGTCACCCCCTCGTGGTTCGGCGCGGTGTAGAACGGAGCCTTTGCGAACCTGACAACTTCCATCGGGCTTTCCTCGGGTGGCTTTCAGGCAGAAGGGTCGGCGATTCGGTGTCGTCAGCGGCAGGCGAGACGCGCGATGTCGCCGAACATCGTGACGAAGCCACTGAGGGCGAACGCGATGACGGCCGGGTCATGGAAGCGACCGTCGACGATCTTCCTGTCGACCTGGCCGACGAGGATCTCGGGCGTCACGACCGGCCTGGCGAGAGCGGACACCACCGTTTCGCGGATCTGGTACTGCGCGCGGGCGCCACCCGTCACGGCCGGCGAGCAGGTCACGATCAGCACCGGCTTGTGCTTGAGCGGCGCCTGATTGTGCGGCCGGGAAGCCCAGTCCAGCGCATTCTTCAACACGCCTGGAATCCCGTGGTTGTACTCGGGCGAGACGATCAGCAGCGCGTCGCAAGCCGTCACCTGGTCGCGAAAGCGTTGCACGGTCGGTGGCAAGGGCTCGGCGAAGTGATCCTGATTGAAGTGCGGCATCGCGCCGATGTCGGCGTACTCGTAGCTCGCCCGCGACGCCGTGGCTTCGACCAGGGCGTCCAGGACTGCCGTGGAAAACGAGTGTGCACGCAGGCTTCCCGAGATCCCGAGGAGCCGAAACTGGTGAGACATCCGCTGCGTTCCTCTCGGGTCACTTCAGGCGTTCGCTGATCAAGCTCGCCGTGCGATGGTGTTGCGCAGCGTGCCGATCCTCTCGATCTCCACGTCGATGACGTCACCGGGACGCATGAAGACTGGCGGCTTGCGCGCATAGCCGACCCCCGACGGCGTTCCGGTGGCGATGAGGTCCCCCGGCTCGAGGGTCATCGCCTGCGACAGCGTCGCAACGAGGGTCGCGACGTCGAAGATCATGTCGGCGGTGTTGCTGTCCTGCATGACCTCACCATTGAGCCGCGCGACGATCCTCAGGCCCGAGGCACCGGGCGGAAGCTCATCGGGCGTCACGAGCTCCGGTCCGAATCCGCCGGTGCCGTCGAAGTTCTTGCCCATCGTCCATTGCGTCGACTTGCGCTGGTAATCGCGCACCGATCCATCGTTGAAGCAGCAATAGCCCGCCACGTGGCCCAGGGCGTCCGCCACGCCGACGCGGGTCGCAGTCCTGCCGATGACGACGGCCAGCTCGGCCTCGAAGTCGAGCTTGTCGGAGCATTCGGGATAGAGGATCGGCGCGCCGGGGCCGGTGAGCGAGGTCGCGCCGCGCATGAACACGGCGGGATAGTCCGGAATCGGGTTGTTGCCCTCGAGAGCGTGGGCGCGATAGTTGAGGCCGATGCAGATGATCTTGCCCGGGCGCGGCACCGGAGGCAGCAGATCGACTTCCGCGAGCTTCACATGTTGCGCGGCGGCCGACGGCGGTCCGCCGACGGCGAGCTCCACCGCGGAGCCGGCGCCGGAATACACGGCGATCGAATCGCCGCTGCGCAGGCCATGCTGCACGAGTCCGTTGCGACGAAAAGTTGCTACACGCATGGTTCAAGTTCTCCGGCAGTGCTCGGATTCGACGAGCCGCTGCGACTCGGGACCGTTACCGGCCCCGCGGCGTCACGCGGATCGTCGGATGAAGAGGTCCTTGTACTTGTCACGTAGTTCGGCCTTCTGGACCTTGCCCATCGCATTGCGGGGCAGCTCGTCGACGATGATCGACGCCTTGGGCCGCTTGAACGCCGCCAGCTGGACGGTCACGGCCGCGGTGATGTCGTCGACCGCGAGCGTCGCTCCCGCGGCCCGGGCGACCACCGCCACGACGCCTTCGCCGAAATCGGGATGGGGCACGCCGATCACGGCGCTCTCGGCCACGCCCTCGATCGCGTCGATGGTCATCTCGACCTCCTTCGGGTAGACGTTGTATCCGCCGGAGATGATCAGATCCTTCGCGCGACCGACGATGCGGATGAAGCCGGCTTCGTCCCGGGTCGCGATGTCGCCGCTGATGAAATAGCCGTCGGCCGTATGGTCCTGCGCCGTCTTCTCCGGGTTGCGCCAGTAGCCGGTGAAGAGATTGGGCCCCTTGAGTTCCAGCACGCCGGGTTGTCCCACCGCAGCGGGCTTGCCGTCCTCCGTGACGATCCGCACCGATATGCCGGGGAGTGGCGGACCGACACTGCCTGCGACGCGCGGGCCGTCGTAGGGATTCGAGGTGATCATCAGCGCTTCCGTCATGCCGTAGCGCTCCAGGATCGAGTGCCCGGCCCGCTCCACGAACTCTGCGAACGTCGCGTCGAGCAACGGCGCGGAGCCGCTGACAAAGAGGCGCATGCGCGCGCAAAGCTCGCGGGTGAAAGCCGGCTCGGCGAGCAGGCGCGTATAGAAGGTCGGCACTCCCATGAACACCGTGGCCGAGCGGAAGTCGCGCAGCACCGCTGCGGCGTCGAAGCGCTCGTGGAAGAGGATCGGCGAGGCATACAGCAGCGCACAGTGCAGTGCGACGAAGAGCCCATGCGCGTGGAAGATCGGCAGCGCGTGCAGCAGCACGTCGTCGTCCCGCCACCGCCAGGCCTGCCCGAGGACGATGACGTTGGACGACAGATTGCCGTGGGTCAGCACCGCACCCTTGGATCTTCCGGTGGTGCCCGACGTGTAGAGGATTGCGGCAGCGTCGGCAGCGCTTCTCTGCACTACCGGTATCGTAGCGGTGACATCCACCCAGGGTGCGGCCTCGATGGTCTCGGCCAGCTCGATGCGCGCACCCTCGAAAGCGACCGCTGCGCCCGGCAAACCGGCACTCGCGACCAGCAGGCGGGGCTCGGCATCCGACAGGAAATAGCTCAACTCGCTGCGTTGGTAGGCCGTATTGAGCGGAATGAAGACTGCGCCGGCCCGAAGGCAGGCGAGGTACAGGATCACCGCAGCGGGCGACTTGTGCGCCTGCACGACGACACGGTCGCCTGGCGTCACGCCGATCGCGTGCAGCCAGGCCGCTGCGCGTCCCGTTTCCTCGAGCATCGCGGCGTAATCGAGCAGCGGCTTGCCATTCGAGATCAGGAACGGGCGATCCCGATGCGCGCTGGCCGCCGCTTCGAACAACGCGAAGACGTTGTCGCTGGCAGGCGTGGCATCGCTCGACTCAGAGGATACGACCATGTGTCGGAGCTCGCGCTAGAACTGGATCGCCAGCCGGCCGGCGACGATCGGCGTGACGAAGTCACGGACGAACGCCTTGTGCAGGGGATGCGCCTGGTACGCGGACCAGGCCGCAGGGTCACGGAACGTCGCAACCAACGCGTAGTCGCCATTGCCTTCGCGTAAAGCGAGGTTGCGACCGTGGCTGATCGCCAGCACTTCGGGAACCTCGGATGCCATCCGCGACATGGCCGCGCCGAAGGCATTGACCTGGCCCGGCGTCGTTCCCGGCGTGAATGTGAAGATCACGATGTGCGTCACCATTTGCGTCACTCCGGCACGAGTCTGTCGGCGGACACTCGTCTCCGCGTTCTCAGCCGACTCTCGCAGTACGTGCGCTCATGCTGGCCGGCGTTTCCCAGAGCGCTCCCGCCGATCTCACCAGGGCGTCGACGCCCGACCGCGGCGCGGTGCCGAAGACGTAGAAATCGGGCCGTACCAGCACTGCCTCCACCCCGAGCCGATCGAACCAGGCTCCATAGATCCCGTCGAGATCCGTGATGTCTCCGCCGGGACCGAAGTCCGCAGTCACGGCTCCCATCCTCCGCAGCGTTTCTCGAGCCTCGGAAGCAAGCACGACGGGACCGCTCGTGCTGCGCAACAGCAGTTGCCAGCCCTTGCCGACGACATCGTCGAACAGGCCTTCTCGCCCCTCGAAGCGTACCCGCCCCTGGACCGACAGGTAGCCTGAATTGCGGTCGTCGATCCGGTAGGCGCCTGCGTAGCCGAGGCGCGGTTCCGGCGGCGGCTTCAGACCGAGCGCGGGATCTTTCATCGCTGCCTTCATCCGGGCGTCGCGCGCGGCCACTTCGGCAGGGTCCAGCATGCAGATCAGTCGCCCGAGCTCGACGGCTTGGCGGATGATCTCGACCACGTGCTCCCGGCGCTCCGGCCCGTAGGACTCCAGCAGCTCTTCTGGAGCGCCCTCGCCGACCACCGCCGCGAGGCGCCAGCTCAGCGCCAGGGCATCGCGCATCCCTGCGCAAAGCCCCTGACCGAGGAACGGCGGCATGAGATGCGCGGCGTCACCGGCCAGGAAGACCCGACCCTTCTTCCACTGGTCGGCCCACGATCCCCGGAAGGTGTAGACGGCGTGACGTTCCAGCGTGGCGTTGTGCGGAGCGATCTTCCAGGGCGCCAGCAGTTTCCACGCGGTCTCGGCGGTGTTGAGCTCCACGACCGTTTCGCCCGGCAGGCGCATGAACTCCCAGCGCCGGCGACCCGGACCGCTGCCGACGAGCGTGGTCGGCCGCTCGGGATTCAGATACTGGATCACGTAGGGCTTCCACAGCCGCTCCTCATGGGGCAGTACATCGACCACCAGCCAGTCGTAGCCAAAGCCCAGGTCGATGTGCTTGATGGCCAGCAAATCGCGCACCCTGCTGCGCGCGCCATCGGCTCCGATCATGTACCGCGCTTCTGCATGGTGCCGGATCGTGGGATGGGTGGTCTCGGCGAATTCCAGCGACACGCGATCCCGACGCAGCTCGAGCCCGACCAGCTCTCGTCCATGATGGATCCGCACATTCGGCGAGGACTGGAGCTTGTTCAGCAGCAACTGCTCGAAGGCAGGCTGGTAGAACATGTTCATCTGCGCCCAGCCGGAGGCGCCGGCGCGGTTCCAGTCGATCTTCAGCAGCGTCTCGAACTTGCTGTCGAGGAATTCATAGGTCTTGTCGGGCCCGATCACCGGATCGAGCAGCGGCTCGAGCTCCTGGATCAGGCCGGCGCCCTGGAGCTGACGGATGATCTCATGATCGACACCGCAGGCACGTGGCAGCGGATAGAAGGTCGGCCATCGCTCGTAGAGATCGACGCTGAGCCCGCGCTGCTGCAGCAGCAGCGCCGCGAAGATCCCGACGGGGCCGGCGCCGACGATGGCGACGTCTTTCATCTGCTTCTCGCCTTGCTCACTGACGCAACCCATGGGCGTCGCGAGGACCGCGACGCGCCCCTGCTCCGGATCTCACGACCAGCGCTTTGCCTTCGACGCAGTGATCGCCTTCAGGAACTCGATCTTCCCTGCGGCGCAGTGCTGGCTCAGCACGTTCGTCTTCATGTCGGGTTGATGCTCGCGCTTGGGTTCGGGCACGTACGGATTCCCGGTCCACGCCTGCAGCCGGCAGACGCGCCGCCTGATGCGCCAGCCATCGGGAGTGCGCACGAGCAGGTCGTCGTACCAGCCGGTACCGAGCCATTGTGGGCCGCCTTCTGCCGCTTCGCGCACCAGCAGCCAGTTGCCGTAGCTGAAGGCGTTTGCCGCATCGCCGTCGACGTGGATCACGTGACCCATCATCGTGTGCTGATGACTGTCCAGGGTGTCGTGGAACATCTCGAACGAGCGCTTGAACTCTTCCAGGCCGCGCCAGCCGGCACCGGCCGGACCGAACACCGCTTCGACGTCCTCGGTGAAGATCAGGTCGAACAGATCCCATGCACGAGCGTCGAGCGCGAAGCCGTAGAGATTCAGGACGTTGAGGATCTCGAGCTTGTCCAGTTCAGCCATGTTCCACTCCCCTGCTCAGGTAATGAGAGATACCTCATTATGAGAGTTCCGTCAATATTCCTGCCGGCCTGATATCATGTCGCCGCGACGCCGCACGGAACTCTTCCATACCCGCCGCGCCGATCGCGCAGAACCGACACATGAAGACTCGACCGATGAAACGAGTGAAGGCATCCCGATCGCCGCGCGTGTCCAAGCGCGCTCGCACTCGCGCACGATTGACCGAGGCGGCGCTGCGGCTGATGGCGGAGAGCGGCATCAACGGCACTTCCGTGAGCGAGATCGCCGCGGAGGCCGAGCTCGCCAATGGCACGTTCTACCTCTACTTTCGCGACAAGTCCGAGATCGTCGCGGCGGTATGCCAGGCAGTGACCCTGGCGATGCACAACGAGATGAACAGTGTCCGTCTCTCGCTCGAGGACGGCGCCGCGCGCGTCGCGTTCGGCACGCAGCAATTCATCGCCATCGCCGCGGCCGAGCCGAAGTGGGGCCGGTTGCTCATGTGGGCGTTTTCCGAGTATGCGGCGATCAAGGAGGACGTCACGCGCTATATGCGGATGGACGTTGCCCTGGGCGTCGAACAGGGGCGTTTCACGGAGCCCGTCGACGAGTTCGTGATCGATACGCTTCTGGCGATCCTGCGCGCGGGGATCAGTTCGCGCCTCGACGGCGCCGGCGCCGGGGTCGGCGCACGCGCGGCCGAGTATCACCTGCGGATTCTCGGCATGAGCGCTGCGGAGGCGCATCGGGTGCGAGTGGCGACCAACAAGCTCGCGGAGCGTCGCAACGGCTGACTTCGACGCAGGACCCGGCCCGGTCCGGATTGCTCCGACCGGGCCGGTGCCGGCCATTTCAGCAGCGCCGCACGACGCGTCCAGACCTGCCTCGCCTCAGAATTTGTACCGCAGGCCGACTTCGTAGGTGCGGGGCCGGCCCGCCGTCTCCAAAGGCACGGTGATCAAGTCGAACGCAAGGACCGCGGGGATGTACTGCTTGTTGGTCAGGTTGCGCACCGAGCCACTGACCTCCCAGTCGTTCCAGGCGTAGCTGGCCGAGAGGTTGGTCAGCGCATAGCTCTTGACCGGGAACAGTCCCAGCACCTGGGCGGTGGTCACGCCCGCGGCCACCACGCCGGGAATGCCGGGATACGCGGTTCCCGCCGGCACGCCGAGATAATCGTTGGTGTAGCTCGAGGTGTAGTTCTCCTCGACGGATACTTCGAACCTGCCCGGCCCGATGTCGTGCGAGTACGTGATCGACGCATTCAGGGAATGCTTCGGCGAGCGCACCAGGGGCACGCCCTCGAGGTTGACCTGCGGCGCGGGCGGCGGCGGCACGGTGTACGAGGTGATTTCCGACTCGACGTAGGTGTACTGCAAGCCGAGGCGGAGGCTCGGGGAGAGCACGGCGATTGCATCGACGTCGACGCCGCGGCCGCGGGCCTTGGCGGCGTTGGTGACCAGCGGCGACAGCGCCCCGCTGATGACGAGGTTCTGGGTCAGCTGGATGTCCTCGTAGCGATTCTCGAAGGCCGCGAGGTTCAATTGCAGCCGTCGATCGAGCAGCAGCGACTTCAGCCCGAGCTCGTACGCGTTGACGTTTTGCGGACCAAAGTTGACGAGAGCCGCGGCGCCAGTGTTCAGACCACCCGGCGAGTTGCCGCGCGCGAAGCTGCCGTAGACTTTCATGTCGGGCGCAAGCTCGTAGCTGAGGATCGCGCTGCCGGTGGTCGCCTTGAATTCACCGCTGCGGAAGGTGATGGGCGCGGTGGGAATCACGATCCCGGCGACGTTGCGGATCGCGACCCCGGCCGTGCCGGAGATCTTGTCGACGCCGTAGCGCAGGCCGACTGTCAGATTGAGCTCGTCGGTGATGTCGTAGCCCACCTGGCCGAAACCGGCATACGCCTTCGTCTTGGTATAGGCGGGCTGGTAGTTCGCGTTGACCCGCGCGATGTCGAACTGCAGCGATCCTGGACCGAAGGTGGCGAAAGGCGCAGCCTGATCGAAGATCTTGCCGCCGCCCTGCTCGACTTCGGCCTCGAGGAAATAGACACCGGCGAGGTAGCTCAGGCGCCCTTCGTCCCGGGCCAGTCGCAGCTCCTGAGAGCGGCGCGTTTCATAGTACGGGCTGGAACCGACCGCCCAGTTGAGACGGGTCATGTCCAGCGAGAAGTTCGGATCGAGGGTCGCGTGCTGATAGTCGGTGAGGGACGCGACCTCGCCCAGCGGGGTCTGCAACCGCAGGTCGAGGGTGACTTGGTCGCCCTTGATCTTCGCGTGTTGCGGCGCGACGTACTTGGCCTCCCAGACCGAGTCGAAGAAGCTCAGTTGCGCGCGCGAAGCGGCGCTCGCCGGGTTCTGGAACAGGATGTTCTGGCCGAGGGGCGCGCGGACCTTGCCGGCGTTGACGAAGGCGAACGACGTGTCGTCCTTCATGACAGCACCGGAGAGGCGTACCGTGATGGCATCGGTCGGCTCCCAGAGCAATTTCCCCCGAAAGACCTGGCGGTCGTAGCCACCCGACCTGATGCCGGTCGTGCGATCGACGGCGTAGCCGTCGCGTTCTTCGCTCAGCGCATAGAGGCGGATCGCCAGCGTGTCCGAGAGCGGCAGCGATACCGCTCCCTGCGCCCGCCACAGGTTCTCGCTTTCGACCGAGCTGGCACCGTAACCCACGTCGGCGTAGCCCGAGAGGGTCTTAGCCGGGTCGGTGGTGACGATGTTGAACGCTCCCGTGAAGGAGGAACGCCCGTACAGCGTGCTCTGCGGTCCTTTGGCGATCTCCAAGCGTTCAGTATCGGTCCGGTTGATGACCGGTGACAGTGCGGACGCCACGAACACGCCGTCCTGGAAGATGCCGGCTGCGGAGTTCGACGGGTTGCCGGCTTGGGAGCGGTTGCCGAAGCCCCGGATGCCGATCACCGGAACCGGTCCGACCGCCTGGAACGTCACGCCGGACACCAGCCGCTGGACGTCCGACAGCCCTTGCATGCCCGCGAGGTCGTCGCCGGTGATCGCGGCCACGCTGGCGGGAATGTCCTGCAGGCGTTCTTCGACGCGTCGGGCAGTCACGATGATCTCGGCGATCTGGCCGCTGTCATCGTTCGCAGCGGTCGTCGCGGACGCGGCTTGCGGCGCCGCCGTCTGCGCTAGGGCCTGGCCCGCGAGTGCCGCGGCGACCGCAAGCGCGATCGACTTCATGGGGCGCCCGGCCGGGGCTCGCCTGGAAGCCACTTCAGTAACCGTGGACGCCATTTGCTCGTTCGACATATTCCCCCCAAAACGCATGTCGCGCTGCTGACCCTCGGGCTTGGCGTGTCCGGCTCGAGGCTGGATCCGCACCGGCAGGCACGCCAGGAATGAGAGGTATCTCATTCTGAGATATCCGTCAACTGTCACGATAGCGGAACCCGGCGGGAACGATCACGGATGCGGGGCACGGATGGAGTTGCGATCGAGGAGGAAGGTCCTGCGGAATCGATCGACGGTGGGGCGCGATCGACCAAGGCAGTGGCGTGCCGCATCTGCCACTGCTGAAAAAAGCCGAGGCGCTCAGCGCCGCCCGCAGCGACCCGGGTCGACCTCGCAGACCCCCGACGAGCCCGCGACCGGAAGACATCAGCGCGACGAGTGCCGCACGAAAGCAAGGGTCGGACCACGCGACGCCCCCGTTGGCCGCGAGCCAGATCGAACCTCACTGGACAAGTCACATGGTGACATAGAGAGGTGGGTCCGGTAAAGCGCCGTCGAGGGAGTCGGGCCGGGCCCGTCGAGTGATCAGGCTTTCGAGTCGCGCACCATGTCCGAGACGATCGTGATCAGCTTCGGACTCGAAAGGTTGAGCGAGCGCAGCGAGCCGTCGCGCTCGAAGCGGGCGCGCTGGGCGTCGAAATAGCGATTCATCGCCGTCAGGGCAACGGCGGGGTCTCTGGAGCGAATGCCCGCGACGATCGCGACGCGGTGCGGCTGGAAAGCCATCGCCCGCGCCCGCCAGAACCGGACGGTGCGCCCCTTCAGGGACTTTACCTGCACCTCGTTGAGGAGGTTCAGAAGGAAGGACTCGAGCGAGTTGAGCACGGGACTATGTGCCGCCGCCGAGACGGCGCGCTGGAACGCGACGATCAGTGCAGTCATCTGGTCGACGTGCCTGATCCTGTCGGCTTGCTCGAACTGCGCGAGAAAAGCCTCGAGCGCCGCGACCTCCTCGGGGGTCGCATTCAGCGCGGCCTGCTGGATGGAGTGGCGGCCCAGGACCTGGCGAACGTCGAGAACCTCCAGGATGCCGACGTTTTCCAGCTGCAGCAGCGTCTGAAGCGCGGTCGCGAGGGCGTAGTCGCCCTGGCTGCGCACGAAGGTGCCACTACCGTGGAAGACCTCGACGAGGCCCAGCGTCTCGAGCGCGCGGATCGCTTCGCGCACGGTCGGCTGGCTGACGCCGAACCGCTCGGACAGGTCCTTTTCGTTTGGCAGGCGCTCGCCGTCGCCCAGGCGCCGGGAGACGATGTCCTGCCTCAGGCTCTCGATGATCTCGTTGACGACCTTGACGCGGCGACGAAGCTGCTTCTCCGGCCGCGGCGACGCTGACGAGTTGGACAAAGTGCGATTCCTCACCTGCGACGACGAATTGTGGAACCTTAGAAGGCTTTCGATGGGCGGCGCAAGACATGCGCGCCGCTATCCTCTTGCAGTCCTAAAGAGACCAACTCACTTGGGCTGCTTTTCTGATAGTATCGGGTCCACCGGGAGGACCAACAATGACCGACGACCTGGAAGCATTCGTTCCTGCTCTTCCTTACGACGAGACCCAGGAGCACTGCTGTTTCAGTCGCTTCGATCCCGGCACGCGCATCCTGCCCGTCGGTTTCCGCGCTCACCCGCGCTTCGCGCCGCTTCCGATCGAGATCGTCCTCGACAAGGACGTTGCGGTGACCCTGAGGGACGGGGTGACGATCTACGTCGACGTGCTGCGTCCCAAGACGACGACGAAGGTGCCGGTCATCGTCGCCTGGAGCCCCTACGGTAAGAGCCGCGGCCACGACAAGCGCTACGTGGAGTTGCTGGGCCTGCTCGGCATGGACCTGAGCACGCTGTCGGGCCTCATGAAGTTCGAAGGTCCGGATCCCGCCTACTGGTGTGCGCAGGGCTACGCCGTCTGCCACCCGGACCCGCGCGGCGCGTTCGACTCCGAGGGCGATATTCGCATCTGGAGCCGCAAGGAGGGACAGGACTATCACGACCTGATCGAGTGGCTCGGTGTCCGGGACTGGTGCAACGGCGCCGTGGGACTCACCGGCAACTCCTACCTCGCGATCTCGCAGTGGTTCGCCGCGGCCGAACGACCGCCGCATCTGGCGGCCATCGCGCCGTGGGAGGGCATGAGCGACATCTACCGCGATCTCGTAGCTCGCGGCGGCATTCCGGACTTTCCGTTCCCGCAGCGGCTGTGCGGCAACCTCACCGGCAAGAACCTCCGAGAGGATTTCGTCGTGGAGGCGGAGCAGCATCCGCTGGTGGACGCGTTGTGGGAATCCAAGATCCCCGCGTTCGAGCGCATCGACGTTCCGGCCTACGTGGTCGGAAGCTACTCGAACAGCATCCACACGCCCGGAACCTTCCGCGGCTGGCGGCGGATCGCGTCGGCCGAGAAGTGGCTGCGCATCCACAATACGATGGAGTGGCCCGACTATTACGAGACGCCGAACGTCGACGACCTGCGTCGATTCTTCGACCGCTACCTGAAAGGGGTCGACAACGGCTGGGAAGCGACTCCGCGAGTGCGCTATGCGTTGATGGACCTCGAGGGCGGCGATCGCGTCAATCTGCCCGCTGCTGCGTTCCCGCCTGAGGATGCCGTCGCGACCCGGCTCTACCTCGACGCCGGCACCGGCACACTCTGCCTCGGTTCGCCGCCGGCCGCTGTCGCCAGCTACGACGCCACCTCCGAGTCCGATCTTGCGGTGTTCACGATCCGCGTACAGTCACCCACGGCCTTCGTCGGCTATCCGAAGCTGCGGCTGTGGGTCGAGGCGGAGGGGCACGACGACATGGACCTGTTCGTGTTCCTCGAGAAGTTGGACGCCGAAGGCAAGCGGCTCGAGCAGTTCAATGTTCCCAACCATGGCCCGCAGATGCAGGCCCTCACCCGAAACGGCGCTGCGATCCTGAAGTACAAGGGTTCCAACGGCCGCCTGCGCGTGTCGCGCCGGCATCTCGATCCGGTCCTGACGACGGACGCCATTCCGGCGCACAGCTTCGACCGCGAAGAGAAGCTCGCTCCGGGGCAGGTCGTCGATGTCGAGATCGACCTGTTTCCGACCGGCCTCGCGCTGTACCCGGGCGAGCAACTGCGCTTGGTCGTCAGTGGCCACCACGAATGGGGTGGCGCGATGCCAGGCATCGAGAACGTCAAGCCCGACAACCACGGGCGTCACGTCATCCACACCGGCGGCGCCCGAGCTTCGTTCCTGCAGCTGCCGATGAAGCCGCTCGGGAGCTAGGAGCCGGACAAGCCCGCCGTTTCGACCGGCGGCAGGTCGGTGGGCGGATCGCCGGCGCCGAGGCCCGCTGCCCGGCGCCGTGCGGCCAGCGCGATCATCGGCTCGGGGTCGTGGTAATAGGGCCGAATCTCGGCGATCTTGTCGCCGCGGAAACGGATCACCTCCGCGACCTGCACGGGCGGCCCGTCGTGGCCATCGAGCGTGAATTCCACGAGCTCCACCGCATGGCCTGCGCCGACGGTCACTGCGACGAAGTTCAACCGCTTCACGGCGATCGCCTGGCGCACGCGCGGTATCAGCGCGAGGAAGGCATCCTTGCCGCGATACGCACCGGCGAACGGCATGTAATGCGGGATCTCGATCAGGAAGTCGTCGGTCAGCAGTTCACGCGCTGCGGCATGATTGCCCGCGGCGTTCAGTGCGTAGTGCCGTTCGACCAGCGCGAGCTGTTGCTCCGGCGTCATGGCTGCGCCTTGGCGCGCGGCCCACCGAAGCCCGAGCGAGGTTTGATGAAGGGATCGGTACCGTTGCGTCGCGTGTTGGACGCATCGGGGTGGTCGTCGAACCAACCCTCGGCCGGGTACTTGTACATCCAGTCGACGACCATCTCGCGCCTTGCGATCTTCCAGACGTCGCCGCGCTTTTCGAAACGGTCCAGATAGCGCGCCCAAAGCTCGATCATGCTGGTCTTCCAGTGGTGCTGCTCGGTCCCCTGGTGATCGGCGTGCAGGTAGGTCTCGACGTAGGCGACGTCGGGACCCTCGAACTCGATCAGCGTGTTGGTGATGGCGTGCCGGGTGCGCTGGAAGCGGGGCAGCTCGTTCCTGAGGAATTCGAAGAACCCCTCGACATCGCCCTGATGCAGGCTTTTCGGGAACTGGATCCAGGCGCCCTCGTGAAAGGCGCTGCGGATCAAGGTCATGTCGTTGCGATCCACCCCGCGCGTGTAGCGCACCAGTGCATCACGGATCTGCTCGCGCGCGATCAGCTCTTCGACGGTCATCGTTCTCTCCGGATCGGGTGTGTCTCGGACTGCGTTCGGGGACGATTCCCGGGCTATCGTGGCGGCACGACCGGCAACTGGACATAGCCCGGATGCTCCGGACCGGTCCAGATCGTGTTGCGCGCACCGTCGTGATAGCTTGGATCGTAGGCGTGACGGGTGCCATGGTCGAATCCGTCGAATGGCTGGATGTCCACACGGATGCGATGGCCGCGCCTGATCAGCGCCGTGGTCGGAATGATCTCGATCTCGATCTTGACCGGCTCGCCGGGACTCAACGGCGCATAATCGGCCTTCCGGTGCGTATGCTTGACGGTGTACTCGGTGCTGCGAGCCGCGTCGATCCTGCGGTGCGACACCTTGAGCCACCCTTTCATCAGCGGGAAGTTCGTCGCCCGCAATCCCATGGTCGTGGTGCCGGCATAGTCCACTTCGTGCCCCTGCTCGTCGATGATCCTGACTCCCAGAAAGATATCCATGTCCGCACTGGTCGAGGACACCCATAACCCCGCCTTGCCGTATCCGGCCAGCACCATGTCCTCGGCGACGGGCTCGCTGATGAAGGAGACGCCGGTCTTCCACGCGAGCAGCGCCGACGGTGGCTTGCTGGCAATCAGTGCCGCCGGCGGACCGCTGCGGCACTCGAGCGGGATTTCCGCGGAGTACGTGGCCTGGGCCCTCGACGCGGGTGCCGTCGTACTCAGGCGCAGGAAATCGCTGCGATGCTCGTCCCCCGCCCAGTCCGCGGGGACGGCGTCGAAGTGCCAGCGTGTGTAGCGCGTGCGGGCGACGGGCCATTCCTGCTCCTCCTGCAGGTATGAGCAGCCGTTGCCGGCGCGAATCTCCAACCGCACGGGCGGCCGCGCCATGACGCCGTTGTCGACGCCCTTGAGCCAATGATCGAAAAAGGCCATATGGTCGGCCACGGCCAGCCTCGAATACGGCTTGGTGAACCAGTCCTCCCAGAAGTCGATCTTCTTGTGCGGCGTCGGCGTCGCCAGATACGCCTCGCTGCTGCCGAGCTGGTGGAAATGCGCGAGATGGGTCGTGCAGGCCACGACCCACAGAGGCACCTGCACGTCGCGGAGATCGGCGTTCATGAACACGGTCGACCTCGGGCCGAAAGCTGCGGCGGGATCGGAGTCCTTGAACGGCGCGCTCCGAACCAGGTCCATGAAGCCGACTTCGTTGGGCGTGCCGCAGACCGGGGGCAGCACGCCGGCGCGATACCAGTGCAGGAAGAACTCTTCATTGAGAATGCCGCCGGTATAGGCGACCTCTTCGTACATGTCGAGGTCGGTACCGATCGCGATCATCGCCTTCAGGCCCCGCGGGTTCAGGCTCGCCGCGGCATGCTGGCTCATCGCGTAGTACGACATGCCCCAGAGGCCGACGTGTCCGTTCGACCAGGGCTGTTCGGCGGCCCATTCGATCGCATCACGGAAAGCTTCGGCCGTCTCGATTCCCCACGGCGCGAGCTTGCCGGGATTCCTGCCCGAGCCGGGACCATCCACGCGCATGACCACGTAGTCGGCGGGCACCCAGACCGCGGTGTTGACGGTCTCGTGGTTCTCGAAGACCAGTCCGTCCCGGTTGCCCAGGAAGTACCGCTCCTCCATCTCTTCGTGGGCGAGGAAATCCGCCTCGCTGCAGATCGAATGGTGGTTGAAGGCACGACCATAAGGGCCGCAGTTCATGACGACGGGAAAGCGGCCGTCCTTGTCGGGTCGGAACACGTCGGCGAGGACGTGAAGACCGTTGCGCAGCGGGATCCGCACGTCGCGGCAGCGCCGGATGCCCAGGATGTTGCGACGCACCTGGTTGCGTGCGGCCGCCGGCGAGCACACCGTGCGCGGCTTGGCGCCGGCGAACACGCCCGCGCGATCCAGGTCCGCGAGGATCCCGACGACGACCGGGTCGGCGGCAAAGGCGGCGACCGGGTCTGCCTGCACGCCGGCGAAGTCGACGTCGTGCCTGAAGTCGATCCGGCGTCGTCCGATGATGTCGTGCACCTGCGGTGGGATCTGGACACCAGTATCGAGATTGTCGTCACGATCGAGCGTGCAGAGGAATCGCGCGACGTTCGTCAGGCCCGGATCCATGAGCTTGCCGGGGTTGCCGTCCACGCGGCTGATGAGGTCGGCGAGCGTCAGCCGCGGTGCACCGACCGCGGAACCGAGAGCCTGGCCGCCGACCAGGAAGGCGATGCGCTCACCGGGCTCGTAGGTGAACTCGCCCCGATCGCTCGTCACTCCGGCATGGCGGGGAGTCTGATACCTCAGGCCCGAGATCGGCCCGGCAAGGATGCCCTTCAGCGACATGGTTCCATCCTTCCGCAGTTCAGATTGGCGACGTCGGCCCTGTCATGCCGATGCCAGGGAGTGGCCTTGGCCGGATCCCATCGAGTCGGGTCGCACGTTCGCGAGAGCCACCAGCACGAAGGCGAAGATCGACAGGGGAAGATAGCCCAGTAAGGCGATGTCATAGGATCCCATCACGTCGAAGATCGCGGCCATGCCGATCGGACTGATGATCAGGCCGATCTGCGACAGCGCGAAGGACGTGCCGAAGATGCGCGCATAGGCGCGCCGACCGAAACGCCGGGCCATCACATAGCCCATGATGTCGAGCTCGGCGCCCATGGCCGTGCCCATCAGGAACGCCGCGGCCACCGCCGAACGCAGGTCGACCCACAACAGGAGGATGCCGACGGCTTGAGCCCCGAAGAACACGGCCGCCGGTGCACGTACCGAGAATCGGTCCAGCATCATGCCGGCCACGACACGTCCGGCGAGCGAGCCCAGCGGGATTGCCGCGACCGCTGCGGCGATCGCAGCCGTGCCGGCGCCGCCGTCGGCCATCAGCGCGGGAAGGTGCAGGTTCGGGCCTGCGCCGGCGAACACGATCAGCGCGAAACCGAGCGTGAAGTACCAGTAATCGCGTGAGCGCAGCGCCTCGCCGAGCGTCGCGTCGACTGTCGCGTCCGCGCGCGGCGTTCGCAGTTGCTCGGCCGCCGGCAGAACGCCCGGGTTGCTTCGAATCAGGAACAACAGGCTGCCCAAGCCGATTACCGCCGCCGTCGTCCCCACGGTGGCGAACGCGACCCGCCATCCGCCGGCAGCGATGGTGGCCTTGATCAGCCAAGCGAAGCCGGCCACGCCGGTCGAGACGCCGGCCGACGCGATGGCGAGTGCCAGTCCGATGTTGCGGTCGAACCAGCCGCGGGCGATGGTGAAGTACGCTGGATAATGCGCCAGGCACCCGGCGACGCTGGCCAGAGTACAGAGCGCAAGGAAGAGCGCATAGGAGGAGGCCTGCCCGACCGCCGCATAGCTCAGGCAGGCGATCACCAGTCCGACGGCGATGCAGCGGATGGGGCCGAATCGATCGATGGCATAGCCGGCCAGCGGCAGCGCGATGATGTTGCCGAGAGCGACCACCGACAGCACCGACGAGAACTGGGTGCGCGACCAGCCGAATTCCGTCGTCACCGGCTGCATGTACAGGCCGAGCGGAAACATCAGGATCGCGGACGTCGATACCGCCAATCCCAGGAAACATCCGAGCAGGACCGTCCAGCGCCGCATGGCGAGCACCTGTCCTACGGACGAGTGAGGCTGGGCGGGACGACACCGATGCTCAACTGGAGCGCTCGAGCACGTTCGTCGACGTGAGCGTGCTCTGGATGCCGCACAGTTGCCGGCCGTAGTTCTCCATGCAGATCTGGATGTTGTGCGCGGCGTGCAGGCTGCCCGCGCGGCAGTTTCGGGCGATCAGTTGCAGCGGCTGGGTCTTGGCGATGCCTGAAGCGCCGGATGCCCGGAAGAGCGCCTCTATCGCATTGGCGCAGGTGTCCCAGACGAATGCGGCATCCGCCTGGTACCGGACGAAGTCTGCGGGCGTCGCATCCGCGCCGGCCTCGTGCAGCCGGTCCAGGTCGGCCGCCGCAGCCTCCGCGACGCAGCGCGCAGACTTGATTTGCATCTGAACCTGGCCGACGTTCAGGTGCGTGATCGGTGCATCCTTCTGGGTGGCGTAGGGCGAATAGGCAAGCGACCGCCTGCCGATGTTCGACAGGAATACCTCGAGGGCGTGCTCGGCCATCCCGATCGCATTGCCCGAACCCACGACGATCGAGCGGCCGACGCCGCCAGGTCGCGGCGCACGACCTTGACGCTTCAGTTCGGAGAGCCGCTCGGCGAGCAGCCGTGGTGAACTGAAGCGCTCGTCGGGCACGAACAATTCCTGCTCTATCACGAGCGTGACGCTTCCGGTACCCGCCAATCCCGTCGTATCCCAGTCGTCGAGGAGCCGGTAGGAAGCCTTCGGCACAAGCACCATGCCTGTGTTTGTGTCATCGAAATCGTCGAGGTACACGGCCAGGTAGGCGTGAGAGGCGTGCAGGCTGCCGGTCGCGAAGGGCCATCGGCCCTTGACCATCCAGCCGTTGGCGACGCGACGCGCAGCCCCTGCGAGCCGGCGGCTGCTGCCTCCGACTGCGCAGGTTCGATTGCCGATCCAGGGCGCTTCGTAGACAGGTCGCACGGCTTCCTCCGGAAACGCCGTGCTCCATTGATTGCCGCCGCTCGATGCCCACACCGTCCAGGCCGTCGAACCGCAGCCGCGACCTGCCGCCTCGTAGATGCGGAGCAGTTCCCGAGCCGAGAAGTCTGCCCCACCGAAACGCGCGGGGACGGTAATGGCATAGAGGCCGGTCTCGGCCAGGCGCTCCACTGTCGCTTGCGGCACACGGCGCTGCCGCTCCGACTCGAGTTGCATGTCGCGCAGCCACGCGCGCATCCCGACTAGCCGGTCGACGATCGTCTCGGCGCCTGCCGGCGCCGTCGCAGCGGGCCGGTAGCTCGCGGTCGTCAATTCGTGTGCGCTTCCCATCGGCAACCCCATCGTCGTCGACCCATGCCAAGAACGACATTCGTACACGAATGCCAGTAACTCTTCAAGACACCAAGTCTCTTTGCTATCGCGGTAACTGGACTGCCGTCATGCATCCGGCCCGCGATGCCTGGTTCTCCTGCGATAGTCCCGGCGCACCGCGCGGACGAGGCGCAATCGGCCTCGGCGGCTCGATCCCGGCGCAGCGAAATGTCTAATCCGTCCAGGTACTCGTGACGTCGTATCTCGCCGCCCAGATCACCTCGTAGCCGCGGTCGCCCCAGGCCTCGGCCTTGTCCCTGCCGGCCGCCATCCTCTCCTCCCCGTGCATCCAGGCCTCGAACTTTTGCTGGTCTTCGAATTCGTAGACCGTCTGGTACTTCGGGCACTTCATTGCACCCGGAGCAACGTCGTACACCGCGTCCGCCAGCTCGTATCGGGTGACTTTCGAGACGTGGCCGCCCTTCAGCAGCATCGGAACGTGGACCTCGTCGTACCACTTGTTGAACTTGTCCTCGTCCTGCGGTCGGCATTGCAGTCCGACTGTCCAGATGACCCGATTGCTTCTCATGACTGGATCTCCTGCTTCGAAAGGATCTTTCGATGAATCCGACTTCACCTGTCGTTCAGACGTCGATCGAATCTCGCCTGCCAATCCTTCATCAGCTCGAACTCGGGCGCGCCCTCGATGCGTTCCCGGGTGGCCCGCAAGATCTGCTCGTCCGGGGCGTCGAGATCGAAGGTGCCGGCATAGGGCTGGGCGACGTGGAACGGGGTGTCCACATAGCACTCCACGCCGTTGCCTTCGGGGTCCTTGAAGTACAAGGACCAAGCGTTGCCGTGGTCGATGTGAAGGATGTCCACGATGCCCGCGGCATGCAGATTGGACCGGATCGCCCGCAGGTCATCGAGAGACTGTGTCCTGAAGGCCAGGTGATCGATCATCACGAAATCCGACGGCGGCGTGCTGGCGCCTTTGACCATGGCGATCTGATGGTGAGCAGTTGCGTCCTGGCTCAGGAAGACCAGTTCGAGTCCTTCCTCGCCCACCGGCCCCCGATTGGTCACTTCGAAACCCAGTGCGTCGCAATAGAAGCGATGCAGCGCCTCGAGATCGCGTGCAGCGAGCGTGCTGTGCCCCACCATGAGCCGGGGCCGGGCCCGACGAGGGGACGCCGCGCTGGCGTGGTCCTGATTGGATGCAGTCATCAGTGTCCTCTCCGCTCGTCGGGATGCCCGAACGCACGCCTCCGACGGTGTCACTGCGCTCTTGCCGGGATGATCGGAAGCTGGATGTAGCTGGGATGCGTGGGACCGGTGTAGACCGTGTTCCGTGCGCCGGTGTGGTAGCTCTCGTCGTACGCCCGGGTGGGTGTCCCCGCTGGCGCATAAGGCTGAATGTCGACCCGGAGCCGACAGCCTTTGCGGATCATCGCGCTGCTCGGGTTCAATCCCAGCTCGATCGCGACGATTTCGCCATCTCTCAGCGGCGCATGGTCCGCCTCCGCATGCGTGTGCGTAGGCCAGTATTCGGTCGACCTGGTCGCATCGAACTTGCGATGCGAGACCTTCAACAGCCCGTGTCCCACCGGGGCGGCGTGCAGCGGATGGGCCGGATGGATCGGGGCGTCGTAGCGGATCTCCCGCCCGTCTTCATCGAGGATGCGCAGCGACACGAAGACGTCCATGTCGCTGCTCGTCGAAGCCACCCACAGGCCGGCTTTCATGTAGCCGATGAGCACCAGGTCTTCGGACAGCGGATCACTGACGAACGAGATCCCGGTCTGCCAGCGCGGCGTGCCGCCGATCGGCCCCATCGGCGAGAGCACCGGCTGCCCGAGGTCGAGCTGCGCGTCGTAGCTCGCGCTCGTCTCGCTGGAGGGTGGCTCAGGCGTGATCCGCCGCAGATCGGTGCGACGACCGTCACCCTGCCAGTCCGACAGCGAAGCATCGAGGTACCAGCGTCGATAGGTCGTTCGCGCGATCGGCCATTCGTGCTCTTCCAGCAAGCGATAGGCGCCATCCCCGGTGCGCAGCTGGATGCGAACCGGCGCATCCTCGGTGACTCCGTTCTCGATGCCCTTGAGCCAGTAGTCGAACCAGCGACGGTGCTCCGCGATCGTGGCCCCGTCGTAGCAGTTCGGGAACCACGCATCGATGAAGTCGAATCGCTTCGCCCGGGCACCCGTCGAATGGATGAAGGTTTCGCTGCTGCCGAGCTGGTGGATCACGGCGCCCGCCTGCGGACCGGTGATCCACACCGGCGCAGTGGCCTTGTGAAGCTCGGGGCGCATGAAGATCGACCCCCGCGGCCCATAGGACGCGGGATCGTTGAACGGCGTGGCGAGCACCCGGGCCATCCAGTCCGTCTGCCGGCGTTCGCCACAGAAGTTGCCGCCGGACCACACCTTCCACCACCAGTTCCAGAAGCCTTCGCCGAATATGCCGCCGCCATACAGCGCTTCGTTGTAGATGTCGGCATCCGTCCCCTGCGCGACCATCGCCTTCAGGTGAGGTGGCTGCAGGCTAGCGACATTGTGCTGCGCCATCGCGAGATACGACATGCCCCAGAGGCCGACGTTGCCGTTCGACCAAGGCTGCACTCCGGCCCATTCGATCGCGTCGTAATAGTCCTCGGCTTCCTGCACGCTGAAGGGAGCCTGCAGCCCTGGGCTCTTGCACACTCCGCGCGCATCCACCCTGATGCAGACGTACCCCTCTGGGACCCATACGGCGGAATCCACGCTTTCATGGTTCTCGTACTGCAGCCCGTCGGGGTTGCCCGAGAAGTACCGGTCCTCGAGCACCTCCTTCGCGATCGCCTCTTCCTCGTTGCAGATGCACTCGTGGTAGAAGCTCTTGCCATAGAAGCCCTTTGCCATGATGACGGGGTATCGCCCGTCACCGGCCGGACGGAAAACATCGGCGCAGACGTAGGAGCCGTCACGCAGAGGAATCCGGACGTCGGTCGTCTTCACGATGCCGCGGATGTTGCGCCGCAGCTCGTTGCGCGCCGCCGCGGGGTCGCGCAGCCGCCGCGGCGTCTTCGCGGTGAAGGCACCGGGCGTGGCGTCGAGCCTAGCGAGCAGCCCCGTCACCGCAGGGTCGCGGGCAAATTCGGCCTCGGAAAGCCCGAAGTTGATGAAGCTCGACCCGATCAGCTCGTGCACGATCGGCGCAATGGTCACGCCGTTCTCGATGTCACCGTCCTGGTCGAGCGACTGGACCAGCCGCGCGAGATTGGTCACGAAGGGATCGGCCAGCTTGTCGATTTTTCCGGCGACGCGGTTGACAAACTGAGCCAGGTTCACCGTGGGCGCGCCACGAGCCACGCCGAGAACGAGGCTACCGATCAGAAACGCAACCGATTCGCCCTCCCGATAGGCGAACCCGCCCCGCTCGTCAGTGACGCCGGTCACGGTGGCCGACCGGTATCTCAAGCCGGAGATTCGGCCCGCCAGCGTGCCGAAAACCAAAGTGTCCGCGCCGCGCGCGGGAGTTACGGCATTTCCATCGCCGGCTGTTTCGGACATGACCGCCCCCGGGGCCCTATTTTTTTGTAATCGCATTACAATTTCTGCACTCGGAGAATGTCTCCCGGATATTTCATTGTCAAGGCTGTTTCGTCCTTGGCTAGGCGTGGAGCTGGAATTCGGGTTGCGCGCGGGCATGGTCTTCAAGGATAGCGATCCAATTGCCCCAGCGATGCGGCCATCATTGCTGCAATGAGCTCATCCTCCGTCAGCTCTTGCCCGGTCGGGGCTACCGCGCCGAAGATGACGCGCTGCTGCAGAACGGCCGTCGTGATCTGAAGGATGGCTGCAGCTGCGATCGCGGCGCGCGATTCCGACATCGAGGGATTCCGGGCTTTTAGCAACGCAGCCAATTGCGCATTCCACGGGCGAAATGAGGCCGATATCCCCTGGTAGATATCCGGATCGTCGAGGAGCAGCGAGGTCTTGATGACGGCACGGTGGCGCTTGTGCCATGCGAACATGCCGGTGACGATGCGCTCGATGGCGGCTTCCACGCTCTCATCGCGATGGTTTTCCGGATCGAACAAGGCCAGAAAGTACCGGCGCGCGCGACTGCGGACGCGTGCGTGTACCGCGAGCAATATGGAGCGCTTGCCGTCGAACCTCGCATAGATCGATCCAGCTCCCGTCGACGACTCGGCCACAATGTCATTGATCGTGATCGACTCATATGCGCTCCTGCGAAGCAGCTTTTCAAACGCGTCGAGAATCCGAAGCATCGTCGCCTGGCTTCGACCTTGCCGTGGCTCGCGAATACGTTCATTCACAGGACCGGATTCTCCCGGAAGCTGCAAGAAAGTCGGAACTTCTGTCTGAGCTGATCATGGCGAACGGCCCCAGCGCTCCTCGTCAGGAGACCAGCGGCGTCTCGATCCGCTCCCGATTGAACGGGTCGGTGACGAACTTTGCCGTTCGCACCGTCGCCCTCGCCTCGCGAAGCCAGGAACTCGCGACGTAGTGACTACCGCGTCGCTCACCGTGAACGATTGGCATCTCGCAGATAATAACCGCTCTGTAAGCTCGATACGTGTTCGAGGCCGCGCGACTGCCGCCTCCGTACCGTCGGGCGCCGCGCCGAGCTAGCCGTAGCTCCGGACCCTGGCCTGAGGGGTGGTCTGCCGCTCATACCTCGCTCGCCGCCACCTGGATCGCGCCCGCTCCGACGGGCAGGACGATCCACGCCTCCGCGACGGAGCGCCCCGTGGCGCGCTCGAGCGCATCCGCGTAGACGGACAGTTGCCCGCCGTGCTCCTGGGCGACCTGATTCCACCGACCCCGCGGCGCCGGGTTCGCCTTGTGATCGAGGAGAACCCAACCATCCTTCGTTTCCAGCAGCAGATCGATGCGGCCTTGCACGACCTGACCACTTGTGAGAATCGACTCGATGGGAATCTCGGCATGGCGTCGGCAGCCCGGCCAGCACGCGGAGATCCACGCATCCAATGCCGCGACCTGTCGCGCCAGCGCGGACGGTTCGATCGCGCCCGCGAGTCCGAAGCCGTCGAGGATGCGCGCTGCCCGTTCCTCGTCAAAGGGCACGCTCGGATCGGTGAACGCCGTCGCGATGCAGGCGTGGATCGTGTTGCCGAGCGCGGTCATGTCGACTCCCGGCGGGAGCGGGATGCGATCTCCGATCGTTTCGGAATCCGTGATCCTGCAAGCCCGTGCCTGGGTGGCCGAGGCAACCAAGGTCGCAGGTAGCCGTTCGGTGCGCGATTCGGTGCCACGGAACCAATGGAGCGGCGAATCCGGCTCGACCGCGACGGAGGGCGCGGCCGGCGCGGCTTCCATCATCACGCGAGTCTGAGCATCGCGGCCTACGGCTATCTGGTGGCGGAACGTCTTGCGCGCGGCATCACGCGCGTCAAAAAACTTCCGGCCTCGTACGCTGCCTGCCCTTTCCCCGGACCTTATCCCGCTCGGCCGCCCAGCGCGCGCAGCGTCACGTCGCAGACTCGATCGCGACGCTGCAGCACAATCTCAGCGTCGCGATCATCGCGAGACTGCCAAGATGTCCTTGCTGCGGCACCGTCGGCGGTAGACGACGTTAGTGACACAGTAAGACTAGAACCTATCTCAAAACTGTTTGAGCAGGATGCAGAGGGCTGCGAGCTGCACGAAGCCGAGGAAGTTGGCGGGATGGTATTCCCAACGGACAAGGAGCCGACGTTGCCACTGAAGCCAGGCAAAGAAGCGCTCGACGATCCAACGCCGCTCGTAGCGGCGCAGGCGACGACCGTCCTGGGTCTTTGCCCGCACGCGATTCGATCGGTGCGGCGAGATCATCTCGATGCCCTCGGCACGCAGCTCCGCGTCGAGTTTGTCACTGTCATACGCGCGATCGCCGATCAGGTTCGCCGGCTTCGCCTCGATCATGTAGAAGTCGAAGGTCAACTGCACCAGCGTGACTTCGTGATGATTGGCGGCATGGGTCGTGACCGCGAGCGGCAGACCATGGCGATCGACAATCGCCATGATTTTCACGCCTTTTCCGCGCTTCGTCGGCCCGATCTCATCGCCGCCGCCCTTGGCCGAGGCGAACGTCGCGTCGATGTAGCACTCCGATTCGTCGATCGCATTCTGCTCGCGGAGCAGGTTCGCCAAATCGGTCAGCGCCGCGCGGATCACTTCGTTCTGACACCACTGCTGAAAGCGGCGGTGCACCGTCTTGTAGTTCGGATAACACTGCGGAAGCATGTGCCATTGCGCGCCCGTGTTCAGGATCCACAGCACCGCGTCGAGCACCCGCCGCGCCGGAATCGGCTTGCGGCCCGGGCGATCGTCGGGATAGCTCTCCTCCGGAAAGTGATTCCGGATCAGCTCCCATTGGGCGTCGGTGATGCGCAGCACGCATGAATTCTACCCGCGCTACACAGCCGCGGCGATTTTGAGATAGGTTCTAGACACTCCGCGAGATCAATTCCTTCATGATCTCGTTGGTACCGCCGTAGATCCGCTGCACGCGCGCATCGGCGAACATCCGGCAGACCAGATACTCGTTCATGTAGCCGTAGCCGCCGTGCAGCTGCACGCACTCGTCGAGTACCTGCTGCTGCATGTCGGTCACCCAGTACTTGGCCATCGAAGCGGTTTCGGTATCGAGCCGGCCGGCGATCAGTTTCTGGATGCAGTCGTCGACGAAGACCCGGGCCACCCGGGTGATGGTCGCGCATTCGGCGAGCTTGAAGCGGACATGCTGCATGACGCCGACGGGCTGACCGAAAGCCTTGCGCTCCTTGACGTACTGCGAAGTCTCGGCGAGCGCACCTTCCATGGCGCCGACCCCGCAGACGGCGATGATCGCGCGCTCATACGGCAGGTCGGCCATCAGCTGATACAGGCCCCGCCCTTCCTCGGGTCCGAGCAGGCAATCGACGGGCACGCGGACGTTCTCGAAGAACAGCTCGGCGGTGTCCTGGGCATGCATGCCCATCTTGTCGAGCACGCGGCCGACCCGATAGCCCTCCAGGCCCTCAGTTTCGACCATCAGGATCGACAGGCCGCGCTTGCGATCGCCCGGATCGGTACGCACCACCAGCATCAGCAGGCTGGCCGAACCGCCGTTGGTGATGAAGATCTTCGAGCCGTTGACGACGTAGTGATCGCCGTCGCGCTCGGCGCGGGTGCGGATGCCTTGCAGATCGGAACCTGCGCCGGGCTCGGTCATGGCGATGGCGCCGATCAGCTCGCCCCGCGCAAGCCGCGGCAGCCAGCGGTGTTTCTGCGCCTCGCTGCCATGGTTCAACACGTAGTGGGCCGCGATGCTGTGGACGCTCTGGCCGAAGCCACTCAGACCGCGGCGCGCCAGCTCTTCGTACAACACCACCTCGTGACGGAAGTCGCCACCGCCGCCGCCATACTCGTCCGGCACATCGAGCAGCAGCAGACCGGTCTTGCCGGCCTGATGCCAGACCTCGCGATCGACATGCTGCTGCGCGCGCCAGCGGGCGTCGTGCGGCTGCATTTCGGTCTCGACGAAGCGCGTCACCGTCTCGCGGAAGGTACGGAGTTCGTCATCCATCCATGGCGATTCGTATGGGAGCATTCGGAAAACCTCCGCCTCGAGCGTCGAAATCACGCCTGGGTCGGTGAGACCAGACCGCCCGCCGCCCGCCCCGCACGGCGGCGGCGCCAGCGGTCGGTGAGGTCGCCGACGACAGAATACGCGGCGGGCACGACCACCAGAGAAAGCAGGGTCGAGGTCACCAGGCCCCCGATCACCGAAACGCCGAGCGGCGCGCGAAAACCGCCGTCTGCACCCAGGCCCAGTGCGATCGGCAACATGCCGGCACCCATCGCGATCGTGGTCATGATCACTGGCCGGGCACGCTTGCGACAGGCATCGAGCAAGGCGTCGTGGCGCGACAGGCCGGCGCGCTCGCCGAGGATGGCGTAGTCGACGATCAGGATCGAGTTCTTGGTCGCGATACCTGTGAGGAGCAACAGGCCGATCAGCGACGGCAGCGACAGCGCATAGCCGGTCAGCAGCAGCAAGCCGAACGCGCCGCCACCGCACAACGGTACTGCGGCCAGGATGGTCAGCGGCTGCGTCGCGCTGTTGAACAGCAGCAGCAACACCAGATAGATGCAGCCGACGCCGGTGAGCATGGCCAGCCCGAAGCCCACGAACAGCTCGATAAATGCCCTGGAATCACCGCTCGGCTTGACAACGACGCCCGGCGGCAGGGTGCGCATCGCTTCGAGTCGCGCGACTTCGGACATCACCTCGCCGAGCGGCCGTCCGTTGAGCTCGGCACTGATGGTGACATTGCGTTCCCGATCCATGCGATCGATGCGTGCCGGCCCGCTCCCCTCGCTGATCTGCGCCACGGCAGCCAGCGACACCGGCCCCTGCGCACCCGGCACCCGCAGCTGGCGCAGCACCCCGGCTTCGTGCAAGGACGCGTCGGCGAGCTGTACCCGGATCGGTACCTGGCGCTCAGCCAGGTTCAGTTTCGCCAGACGCTGGCGGAAGTCGCCGCTGGTGGCGATACGGGCAGCTTCGGCGATATCGACCGTCGACACGCCGAGATCCGCGGCCCGGGCCGGATCCGGGCGGATCAGGATCTCCGGACGCAGCAAGGATGCGGAGCTGGTGACGCCGCCGAGTCCCGGCAGGGTGCGCAGTTGGGTAGCCAGATCGCGGGCCACTCTCCCCAACAGTTCCGAATCACGGCCGGCGATCACGAGGTCGAGACGATCGCCGGGACCCGCGGCCTGGAAGCTGACACGCACCCCCGGCAGATCGAGCAAACGATTACGCACGTCCTCTTCGATCTGTGCCGTACTGCGGTGGCGATCGGCCTGAAATCGCAGCGACAGGGTCGCCTTGCGCAGTTCGGAAAACGACACGCCCATGCCGCCGCCATGCCCGCCGCCGTCGCTGCCGCCGATGGTAGTGAATACGTGCTCGAGCTCGGGAACCGCCTGCAACCGCCGGCGCGCTTCGCTCGCTACGGCCAGGGTGTCGTCCAGCCGGGCCCCCGGCGGCAGCTCGAGCTGCAGCTGCGCCCGCGACGGATCCGAGGCAGGCAGGAAGGTTGTCGGAATCAGCGGTATCAGGGCCAGCGACAGGACGAAACTCAGCAGCGCATAGCTGAGTACGCGGCGCCGGTGGCTCAGCGCAGACTCCACCCAGCCGAGGTAGCGACGCAGCAGCTTCGAATCGTCGGCCGTACGCGGCTCGCCCCGCATGAAGTAGGCCGCCAGCATTGGTGTCAGCAACCGCGCCACCAGCAGTGAAAACAGCACCGCGGCGGCGGCCGTCCAGCCGAACTCGCGAAAGAACTTGCCGGTGACGCCCGGCATGAAGGCCACTGGCACGAACACCGCTGCCAGCGTGGCCGAAGTTGCAATCACCGCGATGCCGATCTCGTCGGCGGCGTCGATCGCGGCCTGTCGCGGCGACTTGCCGAGCGCTCGGTGACGCGCGACGTTCTCCACCTCGACGATCGCGTCATCGACCAGCACACCGACCACGACCGACAGCGCGAGCAGCGACAGCAGGTTCAGCGAGAATCCCAGCCAATGTATCACGCCGAAAGTCGGCAACACCGACAGCGGTAGCGCCAAAGCCGAAATCCAGGTCGCGCGCCAGTCGCGCAGGAACAGCCAGACCACGATCACGGCGAGCAGCGCGCCTTCGAGCAGCATCTGCATCGATGAGTTAAACGACGCACTGGCGTCCTCGACGGTCGACGCCACCTCGGTGAAACGGATCGGCGGATGGGCGGCGGCGAGCTCGGCTATCCGCTGACGCACGGCCAGGCCGACCGCCACATCACTGGAGCCGCGGGTGCGTTGCACGCCGACTCCCACCACCGCGCGATCGTCGAGCAATGCCGCCGATTTGGGCTCGGCGCCGCCATCGGTGACTGCAGCCAAGGCGGAAAGGCGCACCTGGCGGCCGTCAGGCAGATGGATCGGGTAATTCTCCAATTCTGCCGCGGTGCCCACCGTCGAGATCGTTCGCACCGACTGTTCACCGCCGCCCGCCGTGGTGCGGCCGCCAGGGCGCTCCAGCTGCAATCGGGCGAGCTGCAGCGAGACCGCGCCCGCCGTGACACCCAGGGACTGCAGGGCAGCCGGCCGCAGCGCCACCAGGACTTCGCGGTCGACACCGCCGGTGCGCGACACCTGTCCCACACCCGACACGCCGAACAGTGCCCGGGTCACAACGTCATCGACAAACCACGACAGTTCGTCCGCAGCCATCCGATCGGACTCGACGGCGTACGCGATCAACGTCGAGCCTGCCACGCTGAGCCGCTGGATCAATGGTTCCTCGACGTCCTGCGGCAAGTCGGCACGCGCCTGGCCGACCGCATCGCGAATCTCGTCCAGCGCCTCGTCCAGATCGCGGCCGAGCTCAAACTCGACCCGGGTCACCGATGAGCCTTCGCTGACTGCAGAGACGATCTTGTCGATGCCGGCGAGACTCGCGACCGCATCCTCGATGCGCCGCGTGACGTCAGTTTCGAGCTGCGACGGCGTCGCACCCGGCAAGGTGACCGTGATCTGCACGGTTGGCAGGGCGATGTCGGGCAAGGAGGACACCGGCAGCTCGCGGAAGCCCCACAGCCCCGCGATGCACAGCACCGCGAACACTAAGCCCGCCGCAAGCGGATGACGGATGCCCCACAGCGAAAGGTTCATCTCAACCCTCCGCGACGATCCGCACCAGGTCGCCGTCACCGAGGAAACCGGCGCCGCGTTCCACCACCTGGTCCTGCGGCGACAACCCCGAACGGATCTCGATGACCTCGCCCTGCGCCGGCCCGACTTCGACCCGGCGCTGCACGACTTTCGAGTCCTTACCGGGCACGAAGACATACGGGAAGCCGTCGCGGAACACGATCGCCTGCCGCGGCACGACCATCGCCTCAGCCTCGCCGAGTCGCACCCGCCCTTCGGCGAACATGCCGGCACGCAACTCGCCCGGCTGCGGCAAGTCGGCGTAGACGATGGCGGTACGGGTCTTGCGATCGAGGCTCGGCGACACCGCGCGAATCGTGCCGACCACCGGCTCGCCACCAGGTCCGTCGACCTGGACCACCGCGCCCGGCTGGATGCCCGCCAGATCGCTCTCGGCGATCTCGGCGCGCCACTCGAGCCGGCCCTGCCGGATCAGCCGCAGCATCTCGGTGCCGACCTGCGCGATCTGCCCGGGCTGGACGCTGCGACTGGAGATCACGCCGCGATCCGGTGCGCGCAAGGTCGCAAAACTCAGGCGCAGTTGCGCCGCTTCGAGCTCGGCCTCGGCCGAGGCCAGTTGCGCTTCGGCCTTGATCAGAGTCGCGCGCAGATCGTCATGATTGCTGGTGGAGATCAGCTTCTGCGCCAGCAGCGAGTCGCCGCGGGTCGCGGCCGCACGCGCGACCTCGAGCCCGGCACGGGCCTGGGCCAGACTCGCGCGGGCCTGCCGTGCCTGCACGTCGAGCGTGCGCCGATCGAGCAGCACCAACGGCTGCCCGGCCCCGACCTCGGCGCCGACCTCGACCAGCACCTGCGAAACCCGCACACCCGACAGCTCGACGCCCAGCGACATTTCCTGCCAGGCCTCGATCGACCCGGAAGCGACGAGTTCCCGATCGATACGGCGCTGCACCGGCGTAGCCACCGTGACCGTCATCGCCGGTGTCGCCGAGACCTCGGCCGGGTCGCTGCTGCAGGCACCCAGCAACAAAGGCACGACCAGCCAGGGCCGTACCGCCTCCAGGCGGCGCGCCGAGGTCCGCAACCGGCCCGGGCCGAAATACAACGATGCCATCCTGAAGACTTCCTGGTCAGCGCAGCCTGGCTGCGGGATTAAACAACTGTTCCAGTACGATACACAGGCGGCGCGCCGCAGGCCAGACGCGTCTACGCAACACCGCCGCTGCGCCCACGGCGCGGCGGCGGGCAGGATCGGCCGGCGCCTCAGCTATTGTCCGGTCCGACCCGGATCTCGAAGCATTGGTGAATCCGCGGATTGCGGGCGAAATCCGGCGGCAAGGTCACGCGGCTGATGTCGCGCACGCTGGCCGTCCCGGCCAGCACCGGATCGAGCCGGAACTTCTGGGCATTGGTCGAGAACACCAGCAAGCCCCCGGGTGCCAGCAGCTTCAGCACCGCCTGCAGCAGCGCCACATGGTCGCGCTGCACGTCGAAGACCCCTTCCATCCGCTTGCTGTTCGAAAAGGTCGGTGGATCGCAGAACACCAGGTCGTAGCGTTCGCCGCGCGCCGCGGCCGCGTGCAACCACTCGCGCACATCCGCCTGCACGAAGCGATGGGCCGCGCCCGCCAGTCCGTTCTGCGCCAGGTTGCGCTGCGCCCAGTCCAGATAGGTATGCGACAAGTCGACCGTGGTGGTGCTGCGCGCGCCGCCGGCGGCCGCGTAGACGGTGGCCGTGCCGGTATAGGCGAACAGGTTGAGAAAACGGCGTCCGGCGGCCGCCTCCCGCAAACGGCGCCGGGTGATCCGGTGGTCGAGGAACAGGCCGGTATCGAGATAGTCGGTGAAATTGACCAGGAAACGCAGGCCCTGCTCGTTCACCACCTCGAAGCGGCGCTGCTCGTCGAGCTTGGCGTACTGCTCGCCACGGTTGTTCCGCTTGCGGGTGCGCAGATGGATGCGCTCGACCGGTACGCCGGTCGAGGCCGCCAGCGCGGCCAGCGCCTCGCTGCGCCGTCGACGCACCGCCTCCTCGGGAATCTCGCGCGGCGCCTGGTATTCCTGCACGTACAGCCAGCGCTCCTCGGGCGTCTCGCCGCAGTAGACATCGATCGCGAACGCATACTCCGGCATGTCGGCGTCGTAGAGCCGGTAACACCCCGGCGCCTCGCGCCGGATCCAGGCATCGAGCGCTTTCTGGTTCTTGGCCAGCCGGTTGGCGAACATGCGCGCACCGGGTGTCTCGGCCAGCGCCGGATCGATCGTCGATTCGCGCCGTGGCCGCAGGTCGCGCTCGGCACCGGCCCCGACCTCGATGCGCAGCAAGCGACCCTCGATCGCGCCGTTCCACACCGTGTGCACACGATGCGCGCGCAGACCCAGTTCGAGACCCAGCTCGGGCGAGCCCGTCAGCACCGCCGCCTGCCAGCCCTGGAAACGCTGCCGCAGGACCGCACCGAGCTCGGCATGCACGGCACGCGCCTGCTCGACATCGCCGAGCCGTACGCCATAAGGCGGATTGCAGCACAGCAGCCCGGCGGGCGACGGAGGCGGCACCGCATCGACGGTCGGTGGCGCGGCGGTCGCGAGCTCACCGACTTCAAACCGGCACCAGTCCGCGACCTGCGCACGCGCGGCGTTGTCCTGCGCCATGCGCAGCGCGCGCGGATCCCGGTCGCGACCGATGATCGGCCCCGACTGATCGCGGCGCGCCGCCGCAGCAGCGGCACGATCGCGGGCGGCGGTCCGCACACGCTGCCAGGTCGCCGCATCGTGACCGCGCCAGCCCAGGAAGCCGAAATACCTGCGTTCGAGATTCGCCGCGATGTCGGCCGCGATCCGCGCCGCCTCGATCACCAGCGTACCGGAACCACACATCGGATCGAGAAAGGCGGCGCCGCGCTGCGCCAGTGCCGGCCAGCCGGCGCGCAACAGCAAACCCGCCGCGACGTTCTCGCGCAGCGGCGCCGCGCCGCCGTCGCTGCGCCAGCCGCGCCGATGCAGGCCCTCGCCTGCCAGGTCGATCGAGACCGTGACGCGGGTGCCGTTCGCATGGGCATGCACCCTGACCGCCGGCTGCTCCATGGCAATGTCCGGGCGCAGGCCACAGGCTTCGCGCAGCGCATCGCAGATCGCGTCCTTCAGGCGCAGCGTGCCGAAGTGGGTGTTGGCGATCGCCGGATGACGCCCACTCCACTCGCAGGCGAGCGTGCCGCGCGGATCGACGTGTGCCGGCCAATCGATCGTCCGCAGCGCGGCGTAGATGGCTGCATCCGAGACCGCCTCGAAACGCGCCAGCTCCAGATAGATGCGACTGGCGAGCCGCGATTCGAGGCAGGCCCGATAGGCCGTCTCGAGCGACCCGGTGAACGCGACGGCATTGCCCCGCTCGCGCAGGTCGAGCGCGCCGAACTGCGCGAGCTCGCCGCGCAGCAGATCGGCAAAGCCTCGCGGGACACTCGCCAGAAACTGGTGCGACGTGCTCATGACTCCACACCACCGCTCCACCGCGCCTCGAGCAACAGCGCGCTCAGTTCACCGGCGGTCTCCGTCCATTCGATGCGCCGCAACTGGACCGGTCGGTATGCGATCGCATCGAGCGTCCCCTGCAACTCATCCGCCGTCCAGTCGGCCTGCAGCACCGCCCAGAATCGCGCCAGCACGCGCGCATCCGCCAGCGCCCGATGCCGTGCGCCGCAATCGATGCCATGACGCGCCATCACCGAACCGAGATCGTGCCGGCCGCCGTCCGGATAGAGGCGGCGCGACAAGCGCGCCGTGCAGATCTGAGGGGCACTGAACGCATGGCCGGCACGGCGCAACGCGGCACGCATGAAGCCATAGTCGAAGCGGACGTTGTGCGCGACGAATACCCGCCCCGCAAGCCGCTCGAGGATCCCGGGCGCGAGATCCTCGAAGCGCGGTGCATCGGCGACCATCTCGTTGGTGATCCGGGTCAGTGCCTGGATCGCCGAGGGGATCGACACGCCGGGAGCGACCAGCGAGTTCCACTCCCACTCGACCTCGCCGCCCTGCATCGCCACGATGGCGATCTCGGTGATGCGGTGCCGGTCGGCATGGCCTCCGGTCGTCTCGACGTCGACGAAAGCGAGCGGGGAATCGCGATACGGCACGCTCAATTCAGGTCGATCCAGATGGTCTTGAGCTCGGTGTACTTGTCCAAGGCATGCAGCGACTTGTCGCGGCCGATGCCCGATTGCTTGAAACCACCGAAGGGTACGGTGATGTCGTCGGCGTCGTAGCAATTGACGTACACCATGCCGGCACGCAGCTGCCGCGCGGTGCGGTGCGCGACCGTGAGATCGCGGGTCCAGACCGCCGCCGCCAGGCCGTAGATCACGTCGTTGGCGATCGCGACCGCCTCGTCGATGCCGCGGAAACTCAGCGTCGCGAGCACCGGTCCGAAAATCTCCTCGCGCGCGATCTGCATGCCGGGCGTCACGGCATCGAACACGGTCGGTTCGACGTAATACCCGCCGCTCTCCTCGCGCACGCGCCGTCCTCCGAGCCGCAGGCTGGCGCCTTCCTCGCGACCGCTGCGGATGTAATCGAGCACCCGCTGCATCTGGGTTGCATCGACGATCGCGCCGAGACGGGTCGCCGGATCGAGCGGATCGCCAGGGACCAGATCTCGCGCGACCACCGCGATGCGCTCGAGCAATTCGTCCCTGATGCGTTCGTCGACCAGCAGGCGCGAGCCCGCCGAGCACATCTCGCCCTGGTTGAAGAAAATCGCAAAGGCCGCGGCCGTTGCCGCCCGTTCGAGGTCCGGGCAATCGGCCAGCACGATGTTCGGCGACTTGCCGCCGCATTCCAGGCCGACGCGCTTCAGATTCGACTGCGCGGCGTACTGCATCACCAGCTTGCCGGTCGCGGTCGAACCGGTGAAGGCGATGCAGTCGACGTCCATCGAGCTCGCCAGCGCCTTGCCGGCCGTATGCCCGTACCCCGGCACCACGTTGAACACGCCTTCCGGAACGCCGGCCTCGACGGCCAGCGCCGCGATCCGGATTGCGGTCAGGGGGGATTTTTCCGACGGCTTGAGCACCAGCGAATTGCCGGCGGCCAGTACCGGGCCGATCTTCCAGGCGGCCATGATCAGCGGAAAGTTCCAGGGCACGATCGCACCGACGACACCGACCGGTTCGCGGACGACCATCGCCAGGGCCTGCGGACCGGTGGGCGCGATCTCGTCGTAGAGTTTGTCGATCGACTCGGCATACCACTGGATGCAGCGTGCGGCCGAGGGCACGTCGACTTTCAAGCTGTCGGTGATCGGCTTGCCCATGTCGAGGGTTTCGAGCAGGGCCAGCTCTTCGCGATGCGCGAGCAGCAGCTCCGCGAAACGCTGCAACACCCGCTTGCGGTTCGCCGGCGGCATGCCGGACCAGCGGCCGCTCTGGAACGCGGCCCGCGCACTGGCCACCGCAGCATCGATATCCGGCGCATCCCCGGCCGCAACCCGGGCCAGCAACCGGCCGGTCGCCGGGTTCAGGTCGTCGAACCTCTGCCCGTCCAGCGCATCGACATACCGGCCGCCGATGAAGGCCCGGGTTTCGGGCTCGAGTGCCGCGGCACGCGCGTGCCAGGACGGTGAAGAAGCGACGGTGTTCACAGCAGTGCCCAAAGCGGGTGGAGACGGGAGCGGAAGCTTAACAGCCGTCGCAGTTCCGCAGAAAAGACCCGTTCCGGGGCACTACAGTCGCTAAACTCGTGGCCGGCATGGCGCTATCCACATGGGGCGCCTTGCCGATCGGATCGGCGCCGCTTGCTTGCCGGCCTCGTCCAGCCCTGCACCGGAATCTCGCGATCCAGGCGACCGGGGCGCGCCGCTGGTGCATCTCGCCGGCGTGACGACGCCGGAATGGCGGAAATTCCGCAGTGCGGTGCTGGCATGCGACTTGCTTCGAGTGGCTGGAGTGTCCGATCGACATGCCTTGGGAGACCCCGTTCATGATGAAGACCACTTCAATGATGTGCGCGCTGGCAGTGTTGGCGCTGGCGAGTCTCGAAACACGGGCCGACGAGATCAGCTCGACCCTGACGCTAGCCAGCGACTACGACTTCCGCGGCATCAGCCAGACCGCACGCGACCCCGCCCTGCAGGCCAGCCTCGACTGGAGCGCATCCAGTGGGCTGTATCTCGGCGCCTGGGCCAGCAACGTGGATTTCGGGCCGGGCACCGATGCCGATATCGAGCTCGATGCCTCCATCGGCTACAGCGGCAACTTCAACGATGACGTCAGTTACGACATCGGCGTCGCGCTCTATACGTTCTGGAGCGATGGCGACAATGCCGAGTTCGCCGAACTCTACGCCGGCATCGGCTACAAGAACTGGTCCGCCAAGCTCTGGTACGCCCCGGACTTCAACAACTATGGCGCCAGTGCGACCTATCTCGAGGGCAACCTGGCAATCCCGTTGGCGTCGGGTTTCGAGCTCGGCTTGCATGCCGGCTACAGCTCGGGCGATTTCTGGGACGAGACCAACGACGGCGGCTATTTCGACTACTCGATCGGTGTCAGCAAATCGATCGGCAATTTCGCCCTGGCATTGAGCTGGATCGACGGCAGCGACCTCAAGGCTACCGACGGCACGCCCGGCGATGTCTTCACGTCCGAGAGCAAGCTCTGGTTCAGCATCGCCACCACCCTGCCCTGGAAATAACCTGCGGCAGGCGGTGCATACGGCACCGCCTGCCGCCCAGGCCCATTCGATCAGCGGCGCTGCGCCAGCACGCCTGAACGTGTCGTGGCAGGTGTCTGGATCCGCAGCGTCACGCGCCGCTGGAACGCATAGCCGTCGAGATCGACCGCCGTCGCAAACTCGGCCGGCTCGGCGAGTTCGCCGCTGACGACCAGTCGATCGGCCGGCACCCCGGCGCTGATCAGTCTTGCAGCGACGTTGTTGGCGCGTTCTGTGACCAGCGCGGCGTTGTAGCGCGCCGAGCCGCGCGGATCGGCGAATCCGGTGACATGCACGGTGGCGTCAGGAGTCGCCAGCGCCAGCGCAGCGAACTGCGCGAGCAGCGGCTCGTCGTCGACCCGCACCTGGGCATCTCCGGTGCGGAACATCACCTGCATCGACAACCCCGCGGCGCGACGATCCGCCACCGCCAGTTGCTCCCGTGTGATCGCATGACTGTGGTTCTCGCGGTGCATGCGATCGCCGAACCAGCCGCCGGCGGCAGCGCCGACCAGCGCGCCGATCGGCCCGCCTGCCGCGGCACCGACCACGAAGCCACTGGCGACGCCGACGGACTCGGGCTTCGAAGCACGGCCGCTGGACTCCGCCGTTGCGGAAACATCCGCGGCCGCGACCCGGCCCGCCGGCAGCGCGAGCGCGCCGAGCAGCAACACCGCTGCAAGCGTGGCGCCGCGGCCGCCATCACGGAGTCCAGCCCTGGGGAAAATGCTCACGGTGTAGGTCATGGTCGTCTCCGGCGGGGGTCTGGTGAATGTCATCCCGCCCTGGAGACGATTTCCGCAAACAGCCGCGGCAGCGCGATGCCGGGATCCGGGCGCATCGGTGCTGCATCGTGGCAGATCATGGCAGGCAGCCCCCCCCTATAATCACGGCTTCGCGAATTCCCGGATCACGAGGCCTCGTCATGCCGACAGCCGATCGCAACGGCCACCGCCACCTGACCCGGCGGCAGACCCTCGCCACCCTCGCCGCCGCCACCGCCGCGAGTCACCCGCTGGTGCCGGCCTGGGCCGCCGGCAAGGTTCAGGTCGTGGTCGGCGGCACGTCGTTCCGCGGCACCGTGGGTGAAGCGCACTGGCAGACCTTCGGTCAGCGCGCGGTGGCCGCCGGCGGGGGCGAGATCGACGTACGGATGTTGATCCACGGCGAGCTCGGCGCCGAAGAGAATCTCGTCTCCGGGCTGCGCCGCGGCCGCGTGCAGTACGCCAACCTCTCGTCGCTGATCGCCTCGACGATCGTGCCGGAAATGGCGCTGATCTACATTCCCTACCTGTTCGAGAGCGAGCCGGAAGCGGACTACGTCATGGACCGCTATCTGACCCGCGAGTATGCCCAACTGCTGGCCAAGCGCGGGCTCGAACTGATCGTGATGTACGACCTCGGTTTCCAGCAGATCTGGAGTCGTCGCAAACCGATACTGGTGCCCAGCGATGCACGCGGCCTGCGCTTTCGCGTGGCTGCCAGCAAAAGCGCCGAGCTGCTCGGACGCGCACTCGGCGCCGACCTCATCCCGCTGCCGTTCACCGATATCATCCCGTCCTTGCAGACCGGGCTGATCGAGGCCGGCGAAAACGGCGTGACGCTGTATTCGCGTACCGGCACGGCGCCCGAGGCACCGCATCTGACCGTCACCGATCACAGCCTCGCGATGTCGATGATCGTCGCCGACAAACGCTGGTGGGACCGGCTCGACCCGCGACATCGCAAGATTCTCCGCGATGCCTATCCGACCTCCGCCCAGATCCGTCGCGAGGTCCGCGCCGAGATCGAAGCCGACTATGCCCAGGCCAGCAAGCTCAAGTTCCAGGTGCACCGCCTGACATCGGCCCAGCGCAACCAGTGGATCGCCGCACTGCGCCCGACCCACGCCGAACTGCTGCGCGCCTCCGGACCGGACGGCCAGCGGCTCTACGCCGGCATCCAGCAGGCCCGGCAGGACTTCGCTGCCACGCGCCGCGCGGCGGCGGCTGCGGCAACCCGGGCGATGGCCGGGTGAACTTCCATGGCCCCGCCCGGTCTCTGACGTCATGAAGTGCAATGCCACAGCCCTGCGGCAGCTGGCTGCCCTGACTCTGCCGCTGGCGGCACTCTCCGCACCGACCGTGATCCTCGCCGATCAAACCCCGGCGCCCCCCACGGCGGCGACACCGCGTACGGCCGTCCAGGGCTATCGCATCGATGACTGGAAGGCGCCATCCAGCGAGGAGCTGATCATCCGCACCAACGACGGTCGCAGCTTCCGCGCCACCTTGATGGGCAAGTGCTTCGGATTGAAGTTCACCGACAAGATCGCGTTCGTCACCCGTGGCGAGCGCACGGTCGATCGTTTCGCCGGCATCATGCTGCCCGACGGCACACGCTGCTACTTCAAGACCTTCGAGCCGGTTTCGCAACCGACGGACAGCCGCGAACAAGCGCCGTCGCGTTGATGCCGATCGCCGGCCGTTGGCCGCGCGGAGCGAGCGATACGACGCCCCCGGCTGCCAGATCCATCTCCTGACAGACTTTGCATAGCTGTCGAATTCCGTTCCGAAGAGCCTGCCCAAAGACCATTCCTCGGGGCGAACCTGAAATCCATCTATCGAGATCGGCACTCGCCACGGAACCGGCAGAGATGCCGCAGGGACAACGAGAGACAGGCCCGCCATGAGGCCGCCGGCGATCAGCGCCAACAGCACTGGTGGAATACGTAGTTCGAGAAAGAACATGTCAAGAATGTAGACGTCGCAGACAACCAAATCCTCGAAGTACCACCCCGGTCCTTCCTGGCAGCATCGGGACCGATCCGCTTCGAGCTCCTCCCCCATCGTAGATCTCTATACCATTCCGTACACGGCGCGATGAACGACGCGCCAGGAGACACGCTCCTTGGAAGACACGACCAACGGGGTGCCCCAGGTCATCATCGTCGGTGGCGGTTTTGCGGGGCTCTGGGCCACTCGAGGGCTGGCACGCGCAGCCGTGCAAGTCACGCTCGTCGACCGCCGCAACCATCATTTGTTCCAGCCCCTGCTCTATCAGGTGGCAACCGCGGGGCTGTCGGCGCCCGATATCGCGGCACCGCTGCGACACATCCTGCGGCGGCAGCAGAACGCCGAGGTACGGCTCGGCGAGGTCACGCGCATCGACGCAACACGACGCGTGGTCGGCCTCGCCGACGGAACGGAACTCGGTTACGACTACCTCGTCGTCACCAGCGGCGCGACCCACGGCTACTTCGGTCACGACGACTGGGCGGTACACGCGCCCGGCCTCAAGACACTGGACGACGCTTTCCTGATCCGCAGACGGTTACTTATCGCGTTCGAACGTGCCGAAGCCGCGACGGAACCGGCCGAGCGCGAGGCCTGGCTCAGCTTCGCCGTCGTCGGCGGCGGACCGACGGGAGTGGAACTCGCCGGCACGATGGCCGAGATCGCACATCACACGCTGCGCCGCGAGTTCCGCCACATCGATCCCGCAGCCGCGAAAGTGCGGCTGGTGGAAGCCGGCCCGCGCGTGCTGGCAAGCTTTCCGGCGTCGTTGTCCGCGGCTGCGCAGCGACAGCTCGAGAAGCTCGGGGTCGAGGTTTCGACTGGCATCCCGGTCAACGGGATCACGGCGGAAGGCTACCGGCTGGGCGAACAATTCGTGCCTGCACGAACCGTGCTCTGGGCGGCGGGCGTCGCGGCCTCGCCGCTCGGTGCATCGTTGCCGGCGACGACCGATAGAGCCGGCCGCGTACAGGTCGAGGCCGATCTGAGCGTGCCGGGTCATCCCGAGATCTTCGTCGCCGGCGATCTCGCCAGCCTGCAACAGGACGGTCGGCCGGTGCCGGGCGTGGCGCCGGCCGCAAAGCAGATGGGCGCGTATGTCGCGCATGCGATCCGGATGCGGCTGCAAGGACGCACGCCCTCGGCATTTCGCTACCGCGACCATGGCAATTTGGCGACGATCGGACGCATGGCGGCGGTCGTCGACCTGCGAGGCTGGAGATTCTCCGGTCTGCTCGCATGGTGGTTCTGGCTGGCGGCCCATGTGTTCTTCCTGATCGGCTTTCGCAACCGTATCGTCGTGCTCATCAACTGGGCATGGGCCTATTTCACCTACCAGCGACATGCGCGGATCATTCACGACCCGCCGTCCTGACGGCGTTTCAGCCGTCTGTAGATACGCGTATCCAGCTGCCGCAGCCTCGGCAGCGCTCGATCCTCGGGCAAGGCACAGACTCGAAGCCGCGCGCCCCCCTGCCCGCTGGCTTCCACGCGGCAGCGGTCCGATAATCGGCGGTCTGCCAACCACGACAACGACCATCCATGCCTGACAAACTCACTCCCGCAGAGGCCGCGCTGCGCGATGCCGCACGCGACTACCACCGCCTGCCGGTGCCGGGCAAAGTCTCGGTCACACCGACCAAGCCGCTGACCAACCAGCGCGATCTCTCGCTGGCCTACTCGCCGGGCGTCGCCTACCCCTGCCTGGACATCGCCGCGGATCCTGGCACAGCCGCGGAGTACACCTCGCGCGGCAATCTCGTCGGAGTGGTGACCAACGGCACGGCCGTGCTGGGGCTCGGCGACATCGGGCCGTTGGCCGCAAAGCCGGTCATGGAGGGCAAAGGCGGTCTGTTCAAGAAGTTCGCGGGCATCGATGTCTTCGACATCGAGCTGGCGGAGCACGATCCGGACCGGTTGGTCGACATCATCGCCGCGCTGGAGCCGACGCTCGGCGGCATCAATCTCGAGGACATCAAGGCGCCGGAGTGCTTCTACATCGAGAAGAAACTCACGGAACGCCTGAACATCCCGGTCTTTCACGACGACCAGCACGGCACGGCGATCATCTCGGCCGCGGCCATCCACAACGCGCTGGAACTGGTCGGCAAGGACATCGGCAAGGTCAAGCTGGTCGTCTCCGGTGCCGGCGCGGCGGCGATCGCGATCCTCGACCTGCTGGTCGAGCTCGGTCTCGACCGAGCCAACGTCTGGGCCTGCGACTCGAAGGGCCTCATCTACGAAGGACGCGGCGGCGCGTTCAATGCCGAGAAGGCTCGCTACGCCCAGCGGACGGCACTGCGCACGCTGGGCGACGTCATGCCGGGCGCCGATGTCTTCCTCGGATGCTCGACGGGCGGTGTATTGACCGCAGCGATGGTCACCGGCATGGCGAGCAATCCGATCATCCTGGCGCTGGCCAATCCCGAACCGGAGATCCGTCCGGAGCTGGCCAAGGCAGCGCGCCCCGATTGCATCATCGCGACCGGCCGTTCGGACTATCCGAACCAGGTCAACAACGTGCTGTGCTTCCCCTACATCTTCCGCGGCGCGCTGGATTCAGGGGCGACGAAAATCACCGAGCAGATGAAACTCGCTTGCGTGAGAGAGATCGCCGACCTCGCCAAGGCCGAGATCAGCGAGGAAGTCGCGGTCGCCTATGCGGGTCAGGAGCTGTCCTTCGGCACGGACTACATCATCCCCAAGCCCTTCGATTCGCGGCTGATCCTGCGCATCGCGCCGGCGGTTGCCGCAGCTGCCGCAGCCTCGGGCGTGGCGACGCGACCGATCGCGGATCTGGACGCCTATCGGGCCGAGCTGGCGCAGCAATTCACTTCCGACAGCATGCTGATGCGGCAGGTGTTCGGCGCCGCCCGCGCCTCGAGCCGCAAACGCATCGCCTTCGCCGAAGGCGAGGACGAGCGCGTACTGCGCGCGGCCCAGGCGGCGCTGGACGAGGAAATCGCGACGCCGATCCTCGTCGGGCGCCCGGCGGTGATTGAAGCGCGGATCCGCAAACTGAGCCTGCCCTTCGTTCTGGGGCAGGACGTCGAGGTCGTCAACCCCGAGGACGACCCGCGCTTCCGCCAGTACTGGCAGACCTATCATCACATCATGGGCCGGCGCGGCGTGAGTCCCGCTGCGGCCAAGGCCACGCTGCACAACTCGAACGCGGTCATCGCGGCGCTGATGGTCTACCTCGGCGAAGCCGACGGCATGCTCTCCGGACTGCACGGCCGCTACGACGCACACCTCGAGCACATCCGCGACGTGATTGGCCTGCGCGAGAACGAGACTGCGCTCGCCGCCCTGTCGGGCATCACGCTCGGCAAGCGCACGCTGTTCATTGCCGATACCTACGTGAACGAGATCCCGGCGGCGGACCTGCTGGCACGCATCGCGCAACTCGCGGTACGCGAAGTGCGGCTTTTCGGCCTGACGCCGAAGGTCGCCTTCCTCTCGCATTCGAACTACGGCTCCTCGCGGCGCGAATCGGCCAAACGCGTGCGCGAGGCTTACGACCTGTTCGTGAAGCAGAACCCGGATGTCGAATGCGACGGCGAGATGCACGGCGATGCCGCGCTTTCCGAAGCCACCCGTCGCGACCTGCTGATGGAAAGCCGCCTGACCGGCGCGGCGAACATCCTGATCTGCCCGAACATCGACGCGGCCAACATCCTGTTCAATGTCCTGAAGGCCGTGGATGGCGAAGGCACGACCATCGGCCCGATTCTCCTGGGCATGGCCAGGCCCGCGCACGTGCTGACGCCCTCCTCCACCTTCCGCCGCGTGCTGAACATGACGGCGCTTGCCGCCGCGCAGGCGGGATCGCCCGCGCTGGTCAAGCGCACCGCCGCAGCCGGTGGATGAAGGACGCCGGGACGCGTCGCCTACAGTACCGACTGCCCTCCGTCGACCGGGATCACGGCACCGGTCACGTAGCGCGACTCTTCCGAGAACAGCCACAGCACCGCATCGGCCACGTCCTGGGACTGGCCGATATGCCCCATCGGAATGCGGTCGTCGAAGATGTGCTCGTTGCCGCCCATCACCCGCATGGCCTTCTCGGTCTTGATGAACCCGGGGCAGATGACATTGATGCGAACCTTCTGCTTGGCGTACTCGATCGCCGCCGAGCAGTACATGGCGATCACGCCATGTTTGGCGGCGCTGTAGTGCGGCCGCTTGGCGATGTAGCGCAGACCGGCGATCGAACTGTTGCCGACGATCGAGCCGCCGCCGCTGGCGATCATCAGCGGAATCTCGTATTTCATCTGCAGGAAATTGCCGAGCAGATTGGTCTGCATCACCAGCTCGAAATTCTCGGTCGAGAGCTGGTGCAGGGCGCCCTGGTCGCCGCTGGTGCCGACGTTGTTGAAGGCGTAATCGAGACGACCGTGCCGCGACGCGACGGTCTCCAGCAGCGCCTTCACCTGCTCCTCGTGGGTCACGTCGGCCTGAACGAACAGCGCCTCGCCGCCGGCGTCGCGGATCGACTTCTCGACCTCATGTCCCTCGTCGGTCCGCCGGCCGCAGAACACGACCTTCGCACCCGCCGCTGCCAGCGCACGCGCCGTCACGGCGCCCATGCCCGAGGTGGCACCGGTGACCAGCGCGACCCGGCCCGCGAGGCGGGTCACCTGCCGGCCGGTCCCGGCAGAACCAGCGGGCTGCACCGCCGCATCGGCCACCCCGCTCTGCAAGGCCGCGGCGACGCTCGCCCCCGAACCCATCAACATCGCACGCCGCGTCGAGACCTGATCCACCATAAGTCACCTCCATTTGGACCGGCGGCCATTCTGGCCAGCTACTACGCGGATAGCCAGCCACGATCGGCGTGACGCAAGGCTTGGACCTGCCGGCCGCGGCGCGGCATATTTGCGCATTGGTTTTGCAGCCGACGCTGCCGAGGGAACCGCCCTGTACCTGACCCGCGCCATCGACCGGCTCGCCGGCAAGGCCGTGCCGCTCGCCAAGGCGAGTTACCGTCAGCCCGTGATCCGGCTGGCCGCGGGCTATCGTCGATTGCTGCGGGGCACCTGCTTCATCGGCATTACCGGCAGCGTCGGCAAGACGACCACCAAGGACCTGGCCTATCGGGCCTTGGCCACCCGCTTCCGGACGGTCCGCAGCCACCTGTCGAACAACGATCTCTACAACACGGCGCGCACCATTCTTTCCACACCTCCCGGCACGGCATTCTGTCTGCAGGAGCTGGGCGTGGATACGCCGGGCAGCCTCGATGCACCGCTCGAACTGCTGCGGCCGAACCTGGCAATCGTCACGACCATCGGCCTGGACCACTATCGGATATTCCGGACCCGCGAAGCCGTCGCCGCGGAAAAAACCCAACTCGTGCGCGCCCTCGATACCCAAGGCACGGCGGTATTGAACGCCGACGACCCCCATGTGGAGGCAATGGCCGATGCCTGCGCAGGCAGGGTGCTGCGCTACGGACGTGCGGCCCACGCCGACCTGCGCATCCTCGCGGTCGAGACGAACTGGCCGGACGGACTGGCGCTGCAGTTGCAGTGGCAGCAAGGTCCTCCTGCAAGGGTCGCCACGGCCCTGCATGGTGAGCACCTCGCTACCAGCCTCGCGGCTGCGATCACCACGGCGATAGCCGCCGGGCTGTCGCTGGAAGCGGCCTGTGCTGCACTGCAGGGCGTGGAACCGACCACCGGCCGCCTGTCGCTGGCCCGCAGCAGCGACGGCATCCTCTGGCTGCGGGACGACTTCAAGACTTCGCAATGGTCGGTCGGCCAGGCCTTCGAATATCTCGCCAGCTGCCGCCAGGGCGTCGCACGGCGCGTGATCGTGCTCGGCACGGTGGCCGATCGTCGCGGCAAAAGCCGCGACGCCTATTCCAAGGTGCTGGCGCAGGCTGCAGGCCGTGCCGAGCTGGTGGTCATGGTCGGCGAACACTCGCACTATGCAGCGGATGTCGCCCACCGTCACCCCGATACCGAGCTGCGCGGCTTCGCAACGCCCGAGGCCGCAGCACGCTGGCTGCAATCGGTCCTGCGGCCCGGTGATCTCGTGCTGTTGAAGGGCGGCATGAAGGATCATCTCTCGCGCCTGCTGCTGGCGCGCGATCGCCCCGTGGCCTGCTGGCCGACCCGCTGCGAACGCATGATCGATTGCAGCCACTGCGCACTGCTCGCCGTTCCCACCCGTCACGACGGATCCGCCGCGTGATACTGGGCAGCGATCCCACCCAGTTGCCCGCGGTGTTGGCTCCGCAAGCGACACCTGCTGCGGTCGCGGTGCCCGCAGCGGCAGCCCGCCGCATGGCGCTGCTGCTGGTCAACTACGAATACCCGCCGGTCGGCGGCGGCGCCGCAGTCGCCTCGCGCAGCCTGGCGCGCGCGTTGCAGGCCCAGGGCCATTCCGTCACCGTATTGACCGCCAGCAACGGCGATGAGCCGGCAACACGGGTCGAGGACGGCGTCACCGTGCATCGAGTGCGCTGCCTGCGCCGCAATGTCCACGACATGGGTCTGCCGGGTGCACTGATCTTCGTGCTGATGGCAGCCCTGCGCCTGCCGCGGATCGTCCGCGGCACGCCGTTCGACTGTGCCCTGTTCTATTTCGTCGTGCCCACCGGGCTGCTGGCCCCGCTGTGGTCGTGGCTGACGCGCCGGCCGTATGTGGTGGCACTGCGGGGCTCGGACGTGCCGGGTTACACCACGGATCGGCTGCTGTCGTGGCTGCACAACCTGCTGAAGCCGGTCACGGCGCGCATCCTGCGGCGCGCCGCCCACGTCGTCGCCAACAGCGACGGCCTGCGCGAACTGGCGCAGCGCGCCTTCGCCCGGCAGCCGGTCCTGGTGATCGCCAACGGTGTCGACGCCGCAGCTTTCCGCCCGGCACCGCCTTCGGTCGACACGACCCCCGCACTGCGCGCGCTATGTGTCGCGCGGCTGATCCGGCGCAAAGGGATCGACCTGCTGATCGAGGCGCTCGCCGACCCTCGCTGCCGCGAGGTCGTGGTCGATGTCGTCGGCACCGGTCCCGAACTCGAGGAATTGCGGCGCGCCGGCCAGGCGCGCGGCGTCGAGGCGCGCGTCAACTTCCTCGGCCACATCGACAATACCGACCTCGCCGCCGTCTACGCGCGGGCCGATGTGTTCGTCCTGCCGTCTCGCTCGGAGAGTTGCAGCATGGCCCTGCTCGAGGCGATGTCCTGCGGTCTGCCGGTGATCGCGACGCGGATCGGCGGCACGCCGGAGCTGGTGCAACACGGCGTCAACGGCTATCTCGTGCCGACCGATGACAGCGGGGCAATCGCAGCCAGCCTCGACAGCCTGTCCAGCTCGCCGAGCTTGCGTCGCGACATGGGGCGGGCGAGCCGCGAGATCGTCCGCGAGCACCACGACTGGCAGCGCGTCGCCGACGGCTACACACGGCTGTTCGCCGAGGCGCGTGGATGATCGCCGAGCTCTGGTCGCTGGCGGGACTGCTGCATTCGGAGCGCTGGCCCGCAACCCGGATCGCCCACTACCAGCAGCAACGCCTGCTCGAAACCATGCAGCACGCCTTGCGGAAGGTACCGTTCTACCGTTCGCTCGGCATCGACCCTGCCAGTCTGCGCAGCGCTGCCGATCTGCAACGCTTCCCGGTGCTGCGCAAAGCCGACGTGCAACGACTCGGCACCGCGCTGCACGCCGACGACGTCGACCCGCGATACTGCCGGGTCTCGCGCACCTCCGGCAGCACCGGACAACCGACCGAGACCTTTTTCTGCCCACGCAGCTGGTCGCTGCTCAAGGGACCGGTCAAATGGCGGCGCTCGCTGACCGGCGGCCTGGCCCTGCCGGAACGCGTACTGGTGGTCGGCGAAGAACCTCAGGATGCCGCCGCCGGCACACCGCGACTGCGGCCGCACTGGCCCTCGCCGCTGGCCCTGGCCCGCCTCTCGGTACACCGCCCCTTCGATGAGCAGATCGCGTTCGCACGCCGCTGGCGACCGACCACGCTGTATGCCTACCCGTCCTGGTACGTCGAATTCCTCGATCGCTGCGAACAGGCCGGTCTCGCACCGCCACAGGTGCGGCGGCTGTTCACCAGCTCCGAGCGGCTGACGACCGCGACCCGGGCGCGTCTCGAAGCAGGCTTCGGGGGGCGCGTATTCGATGTCTACGGCAGCACCGAGTTCAAGGAGGTCGCCGCCGAATGCGCCCATGGCCGGCGGCACCTGATCTTCGAGACCACCTGGGTCGAAACGCTGCCGGCCAGCGCGCCCGGAGAACCCACCGAGCTCGCGCTGACGACTCTGGTCAACCGGGCAATGCCGCTGCTGCGCTACGCGCTCGGCGATTTCGGCCGGATCGACGACACCGCCTGCGCCTGCGGTCGCGCCGCACCCAGCCTCACTGAACTGCGCGGCCGCGTGGTCGAGTTCCTGGAATCGGCCGATGGTCGACGGATCTCGCCGTACGTCGCCAGCACCGTGATCGAAACCCATCCGGCGATCGCCCGCTACCAGTTGCTACAGGCACGACCGGGTGAACTGCTGGTGCGCTACATCCGTCGCAGCGGCCGGGACGAGGCCGAGATTCCCGGCGCCGCACTGCAACAGGCCCTGCAGGCTGCATTGGGTGCCGACTGCCAGGTGCGCTTCGAGGCGGTCGCGACCCTGCTGCGCAGCGCGGCCGGCAAGCACCGCCTGCTAATCCGCGACGGTGCCCCGCTCGCCACCGCCGATACCGCCCAGCGGAGCGCAGGATGAGCGCCGGCATCGGCGTCGCGGCCCGGATCGCGGCGCTGGATGCCGCGAGCTGGGACCGCGCCAGCGGTAGCACGGTGGCGCTGGATCGCGGGCTGCTCGCCGCCATGGAGACCGCCGACCGGCTGGCGCCCGAGCGTCGCTACTTCCTGCATGCCGATGGCGAGGCCCGTGTCGCGGCGGCCGCCTCGTTGCGCCGCAGCCCCACGGCAGCTCGTCCACTCGACAGCCTGCTGTACGGCCGCGCCGCCGGCCTGATGTGCCGCCTCGGCGGCTCGGCCGCACCCGTGCTGCTGCTCGGCCCGGACCTCGGTTACGACGCGACGCTGTACGGCAGCGCGCCACCGGAGAGCGCAGCGGCATTGCGCGCCGTATTGCACGAGACCTGCGCCGCGATCGAGGCGGAAGCGCGGCGCGAGTCGGCCGCCGTCTGCATATCCCGGGTCGTGCCGCAGGCTTGCCCGTTGCTCGCCGCGGTACTCGAAGAACGCGGCTATGGCTGGACGCTGGAGCGCCCGACCACCTGGCTCGCCACCGACTGGACGGATGCCGACGGCTACTTCCGGCAGCTCGCGACCCACCACCCCGGCCATGCACGCGAGGTACGCCGCGAAATCAGGCGCTTCGAAGCCAGCGGCGGCCGGCTCGAGCGGCTGCCATCGTCCGCTGTGCCGGCACAGGCGGTGGGCGTGCTGCTCGAGCAGCATCATCACCGCAAGAATGCCGAGAGTCTCGGCCTGACCGCAGACTTCGTCGCCCTGCTGGGCACACGGATGCGGGACGACTTGCAGGTCTACCTGCTGGGCCCGGTCGACGCACCGACGGGAGCGGCCCTGCTGCTGCGCCGCGGCCATCACGGCTGCGTCGCCCTGGTCGGCCTCGATCGCAGCCGGCCGCTGCCGGACCTCGCATACTTCAACCTGACCTACTATGGCCCGGCCCGCGACGCACCGGCACTCGGACTGCAGCGGCTGGATTTCGGTCCCGGCATGGTCGAGATGAAACTGCGCCGCGGCTGCCAGCTGGCCCATCCACGATTGTTCTACCGCGCCCCGACGAGCTTCGGCCGTACCTGGCGTCGCGGCACGCTGGCGCTGCACCGCCGCTGGTTCGCGCGCAAGTTTCGCCGCCTGCGCGATCGGAGCGGCGAACCGTGATCCGGCGCAGCGCGTTCCTGGTCGAGCTGCTGCGCAACGAGCGGCGACCGCGCGAGCGACTGCTCACCGCCCAGTTCGCGCGTCTGCAGGCACTGCTGGAACACGCCTGGCGTCATGTGCCGGCCTACCGCGACCAGTGGCGCGAGCATGGCATCGAGCCGGCGCAATTGCGGGAACCCGCCGACCTGCGTCGCTGGCCGGTGATCGACAAGCTGGCCATGCGACGCCGCGGCAGCGAGGCGTTCATCGACGAGCGCATCACCGACCGCAGCGAACTGGTTCGCTGCCAGACTTCCGGCTCCTCGGGAACACCGTTCGAGTTCTTTTTCGCGCGCGCCCACGACCAGTGGCGCAAAGCGCAGTACCTGCGCCCCTACCTCTCGACCGGACGACGCCTCGGCGACCAGTTGCTGCGCCTGACAGCCAACCCGAGCACGCGGCGGCCGGCGTTCCAGCGACTCGGCCTGCTGCGCGAGACCCAGCTCGACGTCGGCGCCCCGACGAGTGAAATCGAAGCCGCCTGGCGCAGGCTGCGCCCGGATGTCGTGCAAGGGTATGGCTCGTCGCTGCGCCCGCTGGCCCTGCGGACCCAGGCCCATGCCCTGCCAGCACCGCGATTGCTGTACACCGACAGCGAGCTGCTGGCGCCGGACTGCCGCAAGCTGCTGCACGACAGCTTCGGCACCGAACCGATCGACGTATTCGGCAGCTTCGAGACCGACAACATCGCCTGGCAATGCGAACGGCGCGGCGGTTATCACGTCGCGATCGATTGTGCGGTGGTGGAGGTGCTGGCTGCCGACGGCAGGCCGCTCGGACCCGGCGAAGGCACGGGGGATCTCGTGGTCACCGTGCTGGGCAATTTCGCGATGCCGTTCATTCGCTACAACCTGCGCGATCGCGCCGCCTGGCTCGCGAGCGACTGCAGCTGCGGCCGCAGCCTGCCGCTGCTGGATGTCACGGCCGGTCGCGCCGACGACTTGCTGACCATCGGCAGCGAGCGGCGCTCGCCGATGCGCCTGCTCGGTCGCTTCGACCGACTCGGCACCGCGGTCAGCGAGTATCGCGTACTGCAGCTCACGGCCGACGAGCTGCTGATCGAGGTGGTGCCGGGGCCGGACTGGCAAGCCAGCCTCGAGCCCGCCTTGCTCGACTGGGTCGCACGGGAAGACGGCGCACTGCGCGCCCGGGTGGCAACCGTCGCATCGATCCCGCGCGGCCCCTCCGGCAAGTACAAGGCGTTCGAATCACGACTCGAACCGCCGGCCCCATGACCACCACGGGTCGCATCCTCGGCAACTCGGCGCTGCTCGGTGCGCTCGAGGCGGCCGGCCAGCTCGTCAACCTGGCGATGGTGGTGCTGCTGACACGACGCTATGGCCTCGAGGCGCTCGGCGTGTACTCGTTCGCGATGGCGCTCGGCGTGCTGCTCGCAACACTCGCCGGCCTCGGCGCGACCAGTTACGCGACCCGCGAGATGGCCCGCGACCCTGCGCGCGCCGCGGCCTTGCTCGCTGCGCTCGCACCACCGCAGCGCCTCGCGGTGCTCGGCGGCATCGTCGTCCTGGCCCTCTGGTCCGTCTCGGCCCTCGCACCCGCCGCCGCCATGGCGATCGCCCTGGTCGCCTCCAGCCATCTGCTCACCCGTCTGACCAACCTGTACCTCGCTCCATCGATGGCCGGCGAACGCTTCCAGTTGGTCGCCTGGCTCGGCTTCGGCGAGCGCGGGCTGGCACTGGCCGTGTTCGCGGCGCTGGCCGGCGCCGGCCTGGATTTCGACGTCGCCTGCCTCGCCTTGCCCGCCGCCGCCCTGATCGCGCTGCTGATCGCCCACCGGCAGGCACGGCGTGACCTGCCCGGTCCCTGGCCGCGGGCCACACCCGCCGCCAGCCGGACTGCGGTACGCGCAGCCCTGCCGTTCCTCTGGACCCTGCTGATCAGCACGTTCTATCAACGCGGTGGACTGCTGCTGCTGACCGCGATCGCCGGCACGGCAGCCGCCGGTGTGTTTGCCGCCGGCGAGCGCCTGCTCGTGCCCTGCGCCATGCTGTACGGCAGCTTCGCGTCTGCGGCATTCCCGGCGTACTCGCGGCTGGCGCACGATGCACCGCGACTGCAGGAACTCGCCACGCGCTGCCTGCGCATCGTGCTGCTGTCGACCGCAGCGCTGGCCGCGATGCTCGCCGTGCTCGCACCGCAGCTGGTGCAGCTCGTCTGGGATCTGCCCGTACCGGAGGCGGTACCGGTGTTGCGGGTGCTGGCCATCGACATCGTGCTGCGCGCCAGCATTGCGCTGCTGTCGATCCACTGCCAGGCGCTCGGTGCCGAAGCCCGGGCGGCGCACATGCGCACCGCGATGCTGCTGGCCTTCGTGCTGCTCGCCCTGCCGGCCAGTGCGCTGGCCGGCTCAACCGGTCTCGCGGTCGCGATGCTCGCCAGCGATCTGGCACTGGTCGCGGGATTGTGGGTCCTGCTGCGCCGACAGCAGCATCAGGGACCGACCATCGCGATCCTGCTGCGACCGCTGCTCGCCGCCGCCTTGGCGGCATGGGCCTGCACGCTGCTCCCCCCGCTGCCGCTGCCGGCGCTGGCCGCAACGGCCGCCGGAACGATCGCCGCGGCGCTGCTGCTCTCGGGCAGCCTGCGACTGCAGGACTTCAGGTTGCTGCGCGACCTGCTTCGGGATCGATCGCCTGCATGAACGCATAGCCCGCCTCCCGATGCCGCTCGATGCAGTGGCTTGCCTCACGACAGCGGCCCATCGACACTGGCGGGATGACGACCCGATCCACACGCTCGACCACCCGCCGGCTGCCGTCGATCGTCGCGGCGGCCTGCCTGACACCCTTCGCGGCCACATCGCTGCCGGCCCAAGTGCCGACCTCCACCGGCCCCGCTGCCGCCGCATCGCCGCAATCCTCGGCGCTGCGCTCATCCGCGCCGCCGCCGACCTATGCGACCGCGCTGCGCGACGCCGGCATTCCTGCAGACCGCTCGGCCGTCGTGATCCGTCCGCTGGATCCCGGTGGTGTAGCGCTCGCCGAAAACGCCGCACAGACGATGAGTCCAGCCTCGACCATGAAGCTGGTGACCACCTGGGCAGCACTGAACCTGCTCGGCCCGGCCTACACCTGGCGCACCGAAGCTCATGCCATCGGCCCGATCGCCGACGGCGTCCTGAACGGGCAATTGGTGTTCCGCGGCAGCGGCGACCCGACGCTGGTCATCGAGAATCTGTGGCTGCTGGTACAACGCATCCGCGCGATGGGCCTGCGCGAGATCCGCGGCGATGTGGTGCTCGATCGCAGCGCCTTCGAGCCGATGGCCCACGATCCCGAAGATTTCGACGGCGCCGGCGATCGCGCCTACAACGCCGGCCCCGACGCGCTGCTGGTGAACTTCAAGGCACTGAGCTTCGAGTTCGTTCCCGACCCGCAGACCGGCGTGGCGTATGTCGTGGCGACACCGCAGCTTGCGGGCATGAAGCTCGCGCCCACCGTACCCGGCAGCAACGGTTCCTGTGGCGACTGGCGCGCGACCTTGCGCGGCAATGTCTCGGATCCACTGGCGCCGGTGTTCCGCGGCAGCTACCCGCTGAGCTGCGGCACGCGCAGCTGGCACGTCAACGCACTCGAGCCGACCCTGTACTTCGCCGCCGTGTTTCGCGCGCTCTGGGAAAACAGCGGCGGCAGCTGGACCGGCCGGATCCGCGAAGGCACGCTGCCATCCAGCGCGCGGCTGATCGCCTGGCGCGAATCGCGACCGCTGGCCGAGGTGATCCGCGACATCAACAAGTTCAGCAACAACGTGATGGCGCGGCAGTTGTTCCTGACCATCGGCGCCGAATCGGGCGGCCGCCCGGCGAACACCGCACGCGCCGCCCAGGCGGTGCGGACTTTTCTCGCCGGCCGCGGCCAGCCGATGCCCGAACTCGTGCTCGACAACGGCTCCGGCCTGTCGCGCAGCGAACGCATCGCCCCCGCCCATCTCGCCGCCATGCTGGTGGATGCCTGGGGCAGCCCGCTGATGCCCGAACTGATGTCGTCGCTGCCGATCATGGGGGTCGACGGCACGACCCGGACACGCCGTGCTGCCAGCGGTGCGGCGCACGTCAAGACCGGGATGCTGAACGACGTCCGCGCGATCGCCGGCTACCTGATCGCCGACAGCGGCCGCCGCTACGTGATCGTGGCGATCATCAACCACCCGTCCGCCCGCGGCGCGCAGCGCGCCCACGACGCGCTGCTCGACTGGCTGCGGCGCAACGGCTGAACGAGGCCCGGCGCTGCAGAGCAGGCGCTCGCTCAGCCGACGGCAGGCACGACCAGCTGGACGCGCGCCGTCACCTGGCCACGGAAATCGAGCCAGGCATGGTTGGCGAAATCGTAGAGCTTGCAGCGGCGGACGAGGTCCATGTAGCTGCGCCAGTCCAGCTTGTAGACGTTGAAGTCGCCTGAGAACCGCTCGGTCAGTGCACGCTGCGCCGCGCGCAGGGTGTACATCGGGATGCGCGGGTTCAGGTGATGGGCGTTGTGCTCCATGATGTTGTGCAGCAGCCGATCGAGGCCGAAAGGAAAGCGCACATGCACCGTGGCCGTGAGGTAGGCCCGATAGCGCTGCCACTCCTGCCGCTTGACGAACCAGGCGATATTCGGATGGGTGTGGTGCACGAACACCACGAAGCCCATGATCACGTTCCAGAGCGCAAACGGGATCAGCAGTCCAAGCGACAGCAGCAACCAGAAATTCTGCTGCGTTTCGTAGGCGACCAGGCCGATCAGCGCGACCCAGCCCGCCATGCCGACCGTGACCAGCACGCTGTCCCATTTGTACTTGGCGCGAGTCGAGCCGATCTGGCGCTTGGTCGCGAAGTAGAGCTTCTTCCACCACAGCTCGACGAAGTAATAGAGCCCCCAGCCCGCACCGCCGCGATAGATGCGCTCCAGCCGCTGGCGATACTTCGGCAGTGCGTCGAATTCCTCTTTCGAGAGCGGCGCCCAGACTTGATCCCGGCCCTTGAGGTTGTTGAAGCCATGGTGCGCGACGTTGTGGCCGACATCCCAGAGACTGAACGCCGTCATCGACGGCAGGAACGCGATGCGGCCGAAGATGTCGTTCAACAACGGACTCTTGAAGAACGAGCCATGGCAGGCATCGTGGCCGATCAGGAACAGGCGCACGATGCCGGCCGTGACCAGCACGCTGCCCACCAGCTTCAGCCACAAGGCCGAGTCCATCAGCACCAGCGCGAGGCCGAAACCGAACACGCCGATGTCGAGCGCCAGGGCGAGAAACGGACGCAGATAGCCCGACCGTTCGAACGCCAGCAGCAAGGCCTTGCGGCTCGGCACCGCCGGCGTGACCGGAGCGGCTGCCACGGTCGCGGTCGCAGTCGCAGTCGCGCTGTCGCGGGTAACGGCTTCGACGGATGAGGCAGTTGCGGCCATGAATTCCTCGCGGGCTGACGGATATAGAGTGGGCGCGAACCCAAACTTTTCAATGATATACGTTCTCAATCCCGAGAGGGTGCCGGAAAGCACAAAAACTGCCGAAGGCGGGATGGCAGGCCCGGGAGAAGGCGCGATCAGCGGGAACCGGGGGGCGTTATCCGGCAGGCTCGGCGGTAGCGGTAGGAGCAGACGCCCCGCTGGAGGGCCCGTCAAGGCGGCGCCGAAGCGCCGCCCCGAGCGGATGAGACCCTAAGTCGCGATCAGACTCCGAGGTTCTCGGCAGCGAACTGCCAGTTCAGCAGCTGGTCGATGACCGCATTGGCATAGTCCGGACGCCGGTTCTGGTAGTCCAGGTAGTAGGCGTGTTCCCAGACGTCGATGGTCAGCAGCGCCTTCTGGCCCTTGGCCATCGGCAGATCGGCATTGCCCGTCTTGGTGACCAGCAACTTGCCGTTCTCTTCCACCAGCCAGGCCCAGCCACTGCCGAACTGCGTGGTGGCGGCCGTGGCAAGTTCCTTCTTCAGGTTGTCGAAGCTGCCGAAATCGCGCTCGATGCGCTGCGCCAGCGCGGCCGGCGGCGTGCGGCCGCTACCCGGCTTCAGGCTGTTCCAGAAGAACGTGTGGTTCCAGACCTGCGCGGAATTGTTGAACACACCCACCTTGTCCGCCTTGCCCGCGGACTCGAGGATGATCTTCTCGAGCGACTGCCCCTCCAGCGGCGTGCCGGCGATCAGCTTGTTCAGGTTGTCGACATACGCCTTGTGGTGCTTGCCGTAGTGGAAGCTCAGCGTGTTGGCGCTGATGACCGGATCGAGCGCATTATCGGAAAAAGGCAGCGGCGGCAGAGTGATGGATTGGCTCACGTTGATCTCTCGTAGATTGGCGTTGGCTTGGTGCGTGCGGGTACGGAACCCGCGAACAGGCCGGACGACCGGCCTGACGTGGCCTAGCAGGCTACCGCCGCATACCCGAATTGGTCAAACGCAGGGGGCAGTGAACCTGTCGCGGCGTTGCGCCGCTCGGCTATCACCGCCCTGCTAGTTATGTCCCGTTAATAACTTTACTAAGACGAGTGGGCTTCTCGAGGATCGAATCGGCGGTCGCGGTCCATCGGAAGGGCCGGGCGTGGGCGTAGTACTGCTCGGCATACTGCGTGATCTTGCGTTTGAGGTTCGATACCGACTCGAAGGAGTCGCGACGGATCGCCTGATGAGTGATCAGTCCGAACCAACGCTCGACCTGGTTGAGCCAGCTCGCGTAGGTCGGCGTGAAGTGCGGGTGATAGCGCGGACGCCTAGCGAGCCACGCTTTGACCTTCGCGTGCTGGTGAGTGCGTAGTTGTCGCAGATCAGGTGAGGTTCCTGGCACTTATGGCCAAAACCGATACCGCCTGAGCCGGCGCGAGATCAGAGATTGGTGGAAGGGAGGGACTCGAATCCTCTCTCAAACCTCTGATCGGCGTGGGAGTCTTGGCTTCGCGGATTCCGATACCCTCGGAAATACCCTCGAACCACGCGACTTGGACTGCCCGACGTTCGCCGGCCCGAGAAGGCTCCCGGGCTGGCGGGGATTGTAGCCGCACCATCGACGATCTGCTGCCGAAGCCCGCCGCCGTGCTCGTCGCGCAGGGTCATCGCGGCCTGCGACTTGTTCTTCTTCGTGGTCGTGACTTTCGTGCGGCAGAACCATTCTGCCGCCTTTGATGGACAATGCTGCATAGCAGCATCTACGGTGTCGAACATGTCAATGCCGCGACTGTTCCAGCAGAACTGAGGCTCTCGACAATACTCTGTGAAGTATCGAGCGCTATTTCTGAATTCCGATGCACACAAAATCCTCATGTCTATTTCTTTAACTATTTGATTTATAAATAACTTCATATAAAATTTCTGTATTGCGCCTCGCTAGATCACAAAACATTTCACAGAATTCTTGTATAGGAGAATCGATTATGGCAGCCTATGTATGCGCGGCACACCCGCGTATCCCCAGGACGAGGCTATGGACGACCAGAATCCCCCGGATCAGAGCGTGCAGAAGCTGAAGATCAAGATCGGCGGCGCGGAATTTGACGGCGAAGGGCCGTCCGTGCTTCTGGAAAAGCAGCTTGAGCGTTTCCTTGGATTGGTCGAGAAGCTGGGGCCGGGTGCGGTCGCAGTGGCGTCGGCTCTCCAGGCGCACCAGGCTCCCGGAGCGTCTGCACCGCACGCTGTAGCGGCGCCGGGTGCTCGGGGCAGTCAACCTGCTGTGGCCGCTGAGCAGCCTTCTGAGGCGGTGGTTGTCACAGTGCCGCCGCCTTCGACGACGCCTGGCGGTACCTTTATCACAGAAGACATGCTCAATCGGGTCTTCCGGCGGGATGCTGATGCGGTGAGCTTACTGGCACTGCCGCGCACTGATGACGGTGGAGCAGATGCGCTTGTGCTACTTGTGTACGGCTTCCAGAAGCTACTGAACCGTACGGCGGTGACCGGCTACGCATTGATACGGGCGGCGCGACAATCCGGCGTGAATCTTCCGCGCGTGGATCTGCCGCTCAACAAGCGGTCGGAGTACGTGCTGGCTGCCGGGAACAACCGCGGCCGCGTCTACAGCCTGAACAATCGCGGTGTCGCCTACGCCGAAGGTGTCCTGCGCAAGACGCTGGAGTAGCTCTTGAAGTTCGACCAAATCGCATTGGAGGTGTACCGCCCAGAACGCGAGTAACTGATTCGCGGCGGCTCAAAGAAAACGGGCCCGGTGTTGCGACCGAGCCCGTTTGATGTTCCGCCCGACTACACGAGGCCGACTGAGGTACCGAACTTCAGCCGGTGCGCGAGGGGACTAGACCCACATCTCTATCCTACCCGCTCAACCGAAGGTTGTTAACCCTATTCAGGGTTGCCGCCCGCGGGATGCTGCGGACCTGTGATGCCCCTCTCGCTACTCATGTTTCGGTAACCGCCAACTCCCCTCGTGAAGAGGGATGCGAGGTGAGCCATGGCCAACGCCAAACAGCGTGGTCAGGGCGTCATCTTCCGCAGGTACATCCGCCGTAAGGACGGCACGCTCGACGATGCCCACAAGCATGGTCTCAAGGCGTGGCCGATCCGCGTCGGACGTAACCCGCGGAAGTAGACGCGGGTAGGCGACCGCCCGTGCGCAACCACGGGCGCGAGCTTCGAAGCGTCTCTCGTGAAGTGCTCGATAGTTCGTCAACCAATGAATGAGGACAAATCGATGAGTAGCAAGAAAGACATTCATGTTGTGAAGCATGAAGGTGGATGGGCAACCAGGCGCGAAGGGTCGGAGCGTGCAGGTGGTGTCTACGACACTCAGCGCGAAGCGATCCATCATGCCAAGGGGCAGGCGCAGCGTGAGCGCGTGGAGGTGGTCATTCACGGCCGCGACGGCAAAATCCGTGACTCGAACTCCTACGGGAATGATCCGTATCCGCCGAAAGGCTAAGTTAGCCTAACCTGACGGCGGCCGGTGCCATCGCGGTACCGGTCGCCTGACGGTCGCAGAGATAGGCCCCGTCCCATCTTGGCCTCTGTCCTAGCCAATCCACAGGCGCGGTTGCAACGGGAGTTGCACTCAGGCATGAAAACCCTTGGATTCCCGACGTTTCGCGCACACCGCGCCTTCATTCAAGCTCAGATACACGGCCTTCGAACGGAAGAAAGGCCGCGAAGTGCTGATTACCCCAAATGGATGGAATTTGCCGAAGCGGCAAATCCCTCGCCATTGAGTGGTAACAGACTCACTCATCCTCGTCCGCCCCAAAGAATTTCGCCATCAAAGACGCTGCGAACCAGAGGACAGACAGCATCTACGATATTCGAATTTTCACGCAAGTGGCGATCCAACACGTATTGCCACGCTACTGGCGGGTCTGATGAGTGCGCCAATTGCGGCTTCTTCGAGCCGCGCTCGAACGGCACAGAGACGGTCCCGGAATTCCTCGAACGAAAGCTCCTCGGAAGATGCGTCGATCAAGGTCTGTGAGGCTGCGATCACGAAGCGGTCCGCCGAAGAGATCCCCATTCCGGCGTTCGATAGCCTCTTGGCGAGCGCCTCCGTCCTTTCGAGCACGCCATCGACGTCGTGCCGAATGGCGCTCGCCTGTACATGCTTGCGACAGACGAGGATCGCATCGAGACTGATGGGGTCTTTCGCTGCGGACTTCGGACTGGAGCCGCGCATTTCCGCGTGGACGGGATGCGCGGCGACGACTTCAAGCTTCGCCGATGCAATAGCCTCGTAGATCGCGGCCCAGCCTTCTTCTCGCGAATGGTGGAAGCTGAATGCGAGAACGCCCTCGTCCTTGAGGACGCGGCGGCAATCCGAGAACACGCGAGTAAGCTGACGCGAAAATGTGCGCGGGTTCTTGTGCTGTACTTCTCCCGCATCGGAGGAATCCTCCCGATCGAACCACGCATAGCGGTTTCTAAGCGCCGGTGACAGCCAGGCGAAGAAGAAGTCGCTAAGCTCGCTGTAGTGCACAAAGTCGAAGTAAGGCGGATCGGTGATAACCGCATCGACCGACGCATCGGGCACAGGAAGCCGTCCGCTGTCGCCATTCAGGACAAGTGCGGCGCTCTCGGAAATAGCGAAACGCTCCCAGGAATCAACGCACTGAACGTCAATGGGAGAACTGGCGACAACTTTATGAGCCGTGGTCGGCGCACCCAGAAGATCGCCGTGCAGCGCCACTTCAAACGGCGCGTCGAGATAGCGCTTTGCCCGCAGCAGCCTAGATTCAAAGAGCGTGGAGAAGGCTCCGCTGCTCTTGTCCGTTCCCCAAACCGAGTTCTCAAGCGGCATCCGCTCTGGCTTGAGGATGTGGTTCGAGAACATGTGCCGAACAGCACCGGTGCCTTCGCCCTTGTAGCTACAAAATAGGTTGTTGAATTCAAGCGTGCTAGAGAACAGGCACAACAACTGTTCCTGGAGCGCTGCGTCCTCAAGGCGAAGGATGGCCTTAAGCAAAAGGCCAAGGCACAGTAACTGGCGCGCGTTGAAGAAGTCGCGCCAGTAAAGGTAGTTGTACCCTCGCGCCTGATCAGTATTGTTGCCGGGCCGAACCCCGAGCGTCGGCAACGGCAAGTCCTCGCTCTGCAAGCGCTGCGCCGCCCTTTCGTAGAGCGCGAAATCTGCTGGACCGGGTGCGAGATAGACCTTCTCGCCGTTGGATTTCAGCGCCAGCATCGCGTAAAGCCGGTGCTTCGGCGGCACGCCGTCCGGCAGCAGCTGTTTGATGCGGTACTGATCGCCCTTTGAGGTCTTGACGAACTGCCCTGAGGCTGGCCCCTCCTGCGGGTTGAACGCGTGGCCACACTGCGCGCAGCGCATTTCGGTCGCATCAAAGCGGTCCTCGGTAATGCCCCAGCACTGAGGGCAAACAATCTGCGCTTTCGGCTTCCTTTTCGGATAAGCATCCTGCGCGAAAACGTAGCGGCCGAACAGCGGGACTTCCTCGCCGTCCGGCGCTTGCACAGTCTTGACCCAGAAAAAATAAAGGACCGGGATGCGCTCGCCAGTATCGGGGTCCGTCGTCTCGTAGTAGCGACGGATTTCGGGGGCGATTTCTTTCTCCAGGCGGATAAACGCCGCGCGCAAGGCCGCCTCCGAAACGCGCCTCAGCCCCTGCCGAACCATGAAGGTACTAACCGGGTTTACGTCACACCCGATAGCTCTCGCACCAAGCTTGATAGCTTCGCCGAGTGTCGTACCGCTGCCCATGAAAGGGTCGAGCACGACTTTTCCTTTGAGGTGGTGCTGTTCGTAGAAGCTCTTCCATACAGCCGTATCCGGTGGTATCAACGCCGAGAGCGTGATCGCCCGGAACACGGAGCCGAGCCGCGTCGCCCACCATTTGTGGATGTGGTAGAGGGGGCGGTTTATCTCCTTGCGCCAACTTTCCTGCTCCGCGATCTGGCTGACTTCGACGATCGGGAAGTCCCGCTCAAGTGCGCATGCGGCCTTTCGCTGCGGCACCACAATCTGTTCAATCGCTGCGTTCATTCGTCGTCCGTATCGTTGCATCCGTCGGGATCAGTGGGCTCGGAAATCCTCGCAACCATAGACACTGCTTTGTCAGTCTGCGACTTCAACCTGTATGCGATGAATCTATGCTCCGCGCCCGCGCTCGGGTTGGGAATCTTCTCAGCCTTCAGCTCATTCGTCCGAAGGTCAAAGGTATATCCCACAACCAGCATGGGAGCTTCAACACGAATAAGTTGCCCAACTGCCCTGAAACGCGGATCGGGCTTCGTCGCTTCGGGAACGACTAGGGTCAGCAGCCCTGTTGCTCCATCTGTAAGCGCGAAAGGGGTCGGAGCGACGTACATCTTCCTATCCCGGATCATAATATCGCCATAAGTTCCAAAACCCTTGACGTTCTTGTTCTTATGGACGTAGTTGTGATCGGCGTTCAGGAAGTCGCCGTGGCACAGCACGAGATCGACGACCGGGTATTGACGCCGCCCGTTCTCGCGTTCTGGGTACTCCGCCAGATCAGCGGGATAGCGCCCGAACACATAGAAAATCTGCCGCCCGTTGTGATGCCCGGTTGGCACCTGGCTGTTCGAATCGTAGTCGCGCTCGCGGCCGGGCCAAGCGAGGCCTTTTACTTCGTAACCTTCTGTGTACTCGACAAGGCGAAAATCCGGATAGGTATTGCGGCCTGATCCCTCGTAGTGCATCGCCAGCTTCTTGAGCCGCTGCTCGAACCAGTTCTGAAAGTGGAATTCTTTGTCCTTGGCACTGACGGATTCGATCAACTCCCCGGCGTTAACCGCCAGAACACATTGCTCAAACACATCGAAACAGGTTGTCTTCGTCACTCCGGAAAAGCTCCTTGCCCGCGCCTCGGGGCCGGCGGGATCGAACTGTTGCTCTGGCAGGCTCTCGGCTTTCACCCGGGCCGGGGCAGATGATACGGGGGCCGAGCGACGAGCCGCCACCCGGAGCGCAGAGGGAGGCGCATCTGGCTCCCATGGCCGCCCGGCGTCCTCCCGGAGCGAACCAGCCCCCCACGGGTCTCTACAGCGTCCTTACCTCCCGCTGCCGCGCTCGTACCGTTGCCATGAGTTCCTGCGCCAGCCACTCCCGATCCGTCAGCGGCTGATCCATGCCACCAGAGAACCGGACCACATCGGTAGCGAGCCGTCGCTCTCCCTGTAGCGACAGCTTGTCCGCAACGGCCTGCCACCCGCGCTGGATCGCGGCCCGCGTCTCCAACAGCGACCGCTTACCAGGCTCCGGCCGGACGCCGCCGCTGGCGACTTCCCCGGCCACCGATTCCGCCTGCGTCCGCATATAGGTGGAGTCCCCCCGCAGACTGGCCCGGTAGATGCCGTCTTTCCTGGCGCTTCGGCTCCTACCCCGCACCGCGCTCTCGGTGGCATTGGCTGCCACGCCCAAGTCACGCAGGTGCCGCGCAAACTGCGAGCGCCAGTGGCGCAGGGTGGCCTTCTTGATATTGAGCCGCGCGCCGTCCTCGCTGATAGCCTTGAGGACCAGATGCACATGGGGATGCGGCTCATCGGTGTGCAGCACCATCGCATAGCGATGCTGACCGTAGAATTCCTCCCGCGCGAAGTTTCGTACCGCCGAGAGCACCTTCTGCGGCGGTGTGCCCGGTGGCATCGAGAACATCAGCTTATGGACCAGCTTCGGGGGCTTGCGACTCGGCATAGCAGTGAGGTTCGCCTGCGGGCGCAACTCGTCGATGTCCAGATCCCAGTCTTCGATTAGCGCCTTGCCGACCCGCCCGTATAGCCGCTCCCCGTCATCACCGTCCAGTGCCAGGTCGCCCTGCCTGCCGATGTAGTCCAGGTGCTTGCCGACCGCATTGAGATCGCTACTGCCTCCGGGCAGCACTTTCATGACCACCTCGGGCGCGTGATTGACGGTCAGCCGTATGTGTTCGACTTGCGCCGCCGTCAGCCGGTCGGCAGCGTGCGACCCGCCCCGCGCGTAGCTGGCGATATTCAGCAGCGGCTCGTCCTTGCGAAGTCGAAACGTCCTCATGGGACCAAATGTGGCCCAATAGCAAGCGCGTAGCTATCCTGCGTAATCGGGGAAATGACCCACTAACCTTACCGGATGCACACTCGATAAGGTATTCATCTGCTTCATCCCGGTTTCTTGCTGCTGCTTTCCGGGCCGTGCGGGCGGACCATTGCCCACATGCCCACCACCGAGAACAATGGTCAGCACGGCCCCCTGCCCATGCCGGCCTTCTACCGCCTGCCAGACGTCCTGCGAATCACGGGCCTGAGTCGCCCGACGCTATATCGGCGCATCGCGGCATGCCATTTCCCGCGACCGGTGCATCTGGGCGGCCGGACCTGTGGATGGGCGCACGCAGCCCTTCAGGACTGGATCGCGGACCCGGAGGGCTACCGTGCTCCCGGCACTCAAGCCGCCTTCTGGCCCGCGACCCCACCGACCTGCTGCCGCAAGCGATCCAGGTGATCGGCCCACGCCTGCATCATGCGGGCGCGCGGCTCCAGGTACAGGGCATGGTTATAGGCTGCGCTGACGGCGTTGCGCTCCTGATGGGCAAGCTGCAACTCGATGTGCTCATGTGGCCAACCCTGTTCGTGCAGGATGGTGGATGCCACGCCCCGGAAGCCGTGGCCCGTCATCCGACCCCGGTAGCCCATGCGGTAGAGCGCGAACAGCAGCGTGTTGGTGCTCATCGGTTTGTGAGGATTGAGGTCGCCGGGGAACACCAGTTCGCGGTCGAAGGAAACCTCCTTGAGACGTTGCAAGATCGCAAGAGACTGCACACTCAACGCCACGACATGCGGCATTTTCATCTTCATGCGCTCTGCCGGAATGTCCCAACGAAACGCCTTGAGATCGAATTCCAGCCAGCGGGCGCCGATCAGTTCGGAGGTTCGCACGAAAGTCAGCGCCAACATCTGCAAGGCCAACCGTGTGTGCTCGCTGCCCACGTAGCCGTCCATGGCGCGCAGCAGGTCCGGCAGCTCCTTGGCGGTAACGCGGGGGTGGTTGCGCCGCTTGCGCGGGATCAGGATGTCAGCGGGCCTGACTTCCGCCACCGGGTTGCGCGGCGCAAGGTCGTTTGCCACCGCGTATCGCATGATCTGGCCGCAGTTCTGCAACAACCGCCGCGCAATCTCGAACGCACCGCGCTGCTCGATCTTGCGCACGGCATCACGGAAGTCCGCGGGCGAAAGCTCGGCAATCGGCCGGTGACCAATCTGCGGGAAGATATCCGTCTCAAGGCGTGTCTTGACGGATTGCGCATAGTGCTCGGTACGCCCGACCTTCCAGTGGTCGTGCCACGCACGGGCCACAGCCTCGAAATCCTTGCTGACGGCCTGTTTGACCGCACCGGGGTCCATACCCTCCGCCAGCAGCCGGCGGGCCTCCTGATGCCGCTCCCTGGCCCGGACCAGCGGCACGTCCGGGTACGTCCCGAGCGCCAGCGTCTTGTACTTCCCGTTGAACTGGTAATTGAAACGCCAGTACCGGCCGCCGTTGGGCATGACGTGGAGGTACAACCCCCGCACATCGAAAATCTTGCGGGGCCGGTCTGCCGGCTTGGCACTACGAACCTGGCTGTCGGTCAACATTTAGGGTATCTCCCGGTGTTGCCGGCGCAGAGACCCTCACAGATACCCACGCCGGGTTGAGACATACCGAGAGCTTGGAAGACGCCGTGAGATTCCAACACCCTGAGTTTCAGGGCTTTTTTGGCGTTTTCCGTACCGCCTGAGCCGGCGCGAGATCAGTAATTGGTGGAAAGGGAGGGACTCGAACCCTCGACCCCGGCATTATGAGTGCCGTGCTCTAACCGGCTGAGCTACCTTTCCACGGAGCGCTGGCGGCAAGGGGCGCGAGTTTGGGGGCCGCCTGAAGAGCTGTCAAGGTTCGCACAAATTCTATATACCGCTTATAACATCATGATTTTCATGAAGTTACAGCTCAACTCCGCTCTGCCCTTCAAACCCGGGTCAACCACCCATGACGATCCGGCGCCTCGCCTTGCTGGATCGCCACCAGCGCCTCGCGCAGTTTGCGGGTTTCGGGACCGACGCTGCCGTCGCCGACCTGATGCGAAACACCCTCGCGCACCAGCGTGCCGACACCGGCCAGCACGGCTGCGGTGCCGGACAAGGCGGCTTCGCCGGTCTGGGCCCACTGCAGCATCTCATCGACACGGAACACGCGCTCGGTGACGCGGTAACCAAGGTCGCGCGCGAGCACCAACAGCGAGTCGCGGGTCACGCCGTGCAGGAACGAGCTGTCGAGGCTGCGCGTCAGCAATTCGCCATCGCGGATCATCAGGAAATTCGCGGCGCCGGTTTCCTGGACCTCGCCGCCCGGACAGAACAGCACCTGGTCGACACCGTGGGCCTTGCGCGCTGCAAGCGTGGGACCCATCGCGGCGGCATAGTTGCCGCCGGTCTTGACCACACCGAGGTGCGGCGCACAGCGCTGCGCGTGCTCCTCGACCAGGATCTTCAGCGGCTTCATGCCGCCGGCGAAGTAATCCCAGACGGGGCTGGCCAGCACCACTAGCACGGCCTCGGTCGACGGCGTCGCGGCCGCGCCGATGTTCGGCAAGGTACCGAACAGCAAGGGCCGCAGATACAGCGCACCGGGCGCGTCCGGAATGTCGCCCCGGCAACGATCGACCAGGGTCGTGACCATCTGCGTGAGCCGCGCCGGGTCGGGCTCGGGCAGCACCAGCGCGCGGGCGCTCTGCATCATCCGTGCGACATGCCGATCCATCCGGAAGATGTGGACGCTGCCGTCGGCCCGGCGATAGGCCTTGAAGCCTTCGAAACAGGAGCTGCCGTAGTGCAGCGCATGCGCGGCCGGGTGTATTTCCAGCGGCCCGGTGACGCGGATCTCGGCTTCGCTCCAGGCACCATCGCGATAGGTCGCGATCGCCATCTTGTCGGTGAGGATGCTGCCAAAAGGCGCGTTCTGATGTCTGGACGGATTCATCGGGTATCACAACTCCGGAACGACGCCGCCATTGTGCCAGCCGGGGCGCCGCTCAGTCGATCAACAACGCCGCCGGCTGCTCGAGCCGCGCTTTCAGCGCCTGGATCATCGCCGCGGCATCGAAGCCGTCCACGAAGCGGTGATCGAACGACGACGAGAGGTTCATGATGCGGCGGATCACGATCTGGCCGTCAACCACGACCGGCCGATCGACCGCCTTGTTGGCACCGACGATCGCGACTTCGGGCAGGTTCAGGATCGGCGTCGAAACGATGCCGCCGAGCTTGCCGAGACTGGTGACCGTGATGGTCGAGCCGGTAAGCTCCTCGCGCCGCGCCCGACCGTTGCGTGCAGCGGTATAGACACTCCGGATCTCGGCGGCAAGTTCGCGCAGCCGTAGCCGGTCGGCATTCCGGACCACCGGCACTTTCAGCCCGTCGGGTGTCTGGGTGGCAATGCCGACGTGTACCGCACGATGCCGCAGGATCAGGTTGCGAACCGGATCGTAATGGGCGTTGCACTGCGGGAACTCGGCGAGCACCTGCACCAGCGCCGCGACGATGAACGGCAGATAGGTATACGGCGGCTCGCCCGGCCGCAGCCGCGCATTCAGCTGCGGGCGCAGTGCCTCGAGCGCGGTGACGTCGACTTCCTCGACATAGCTGAAATGCGGCGCCTGGTGCTTGGCCTCGACCATGCGCTGCGCGATCACCCGCCGCACGCCGATCAGCGGAATCTCGATGACGCCGTCGGCCGGAGCGGCACCGGCAGTCGCGGCCTCCAGATCCGCAGCAAGGATCCGGCCGCCCGGCCCGCTGCCGGCGACCTTGCCGAGATCGATGCCGGCTTCCTGTGCACGGCGGCGCGTGGCCGGCGAGGCCATGATCCGCGTCTGCGGCGATGGCCCAGGTGCCGACGCGGATGCGGATGCGCCGATCGTCGTCCCGGGTCGAGCGGACGTCACGAGACCGGCGGTCGAATCATCGATCCGACTGGTCGTGCCCTGCTCGCCGTGGCCGCCGCCCTTGCCAGGATCGCTGTCGGCGCCACCACGCGCATCACCGTCGTTACCGGCATCAGCATCAGCATCCGAGTCGGCATCGGCACCCGATACCGCCGCGGTCTCGAACACCGCCAGCTCGGCACCGACCGCAACGGCCCCGCCCGGCTGCCCAGCCACGGCAACCAGGCGGCCACTGACCGGCGACGGCACTTCGACCACCGCCTTGTCGGTCGACATCTCCACCAGCGGCTGGTCTTCGGCGACCGTCTCGCCCGGCTGCACATGCCAGGCCACGATCTCCGCCGACACCGTGCCCTCACCGAGATCCGGCAGACGAAACACGTGGCGGCTCATCGCTCCTCCAGCAGTTTGCGCAGCGCACGCATCACCCGTGCCTTGCCGGGGAAGTATTCCCACTCGAAAGCATGCGGATACGGCGTGTCCCAGCCGGCGACGCGCATGATCGGCGCCTCGAGATGCCAGAAACACGCTTCCTGGATCGACGCCGAGAGCTCTGCACCGAAACCGGCGTAGCGCGTCGCCTCGTGCACCACCAGGCAGCGACCGGTACGCGATACCGAAGCGGCCAGCGTCTCGAGATCGAGCGGCAGGATGCTGCGTACGTCGATGACTTCGGCATCGACGCCGAGCGCTTCGGCCGCGGCAATGCAGACGTGCACCATCGTGCCGTAGGTGACGATGGTCGCCGCCGAGCCCGGCCGCGCCACCGCCGCCTGACCGATCGGCAGGCTATAGTAGCCGTCGGGCACTTCGCCGAGCGGATGCCCGGCCCAGCTCACGGCCGGCTGCGCCGGATCGCCATCGAACGGACCGTTGTAGACCCGTTTGGGCTCGAAGAAGATCACCGGATCGTCGTCCTCGATCGCGGCGATCAGCAGCCCCTTGGCGTCGTAAGGATTCGAGGGCATCACCACCTTGACGCCGCTGATGTGCGCGAACACCGCTTCGGGGCTCTGCGAATGCGTCTGCCCGCCGCGGATGCCGCCGCCGCAGGGCGTGCGGATCGTCACCGGCGCGTGGAAGTCGGAGGCGCTGCGATAACGCAGCCGTGCCAGTTCGCTGACCACCTGGTCGTAGGCCGGATAGATGTAGTCGGCGAACTGGATCTCGGCGACCGGTCGCAGGCCGTTGACGCCCATGCCGATCGCCGCACCGACGATGCCGCCCTCGGCAATCGGCGTGTCGATCACGCGATGGGCACCGTATTTCTTCTGCAGCCCGTCGGTGACCCGAAAAACGCCGCCGAAATAGCCGATGTCCTGGCCCATCAGGACCACCGACGGGTCGCGCGCGAGCATCACGTCCATCGCCGAATTCAACGCCTGAACCATGTTCATGCGTGCCACGTCAGGACCCATCCTGTCCAACTGGAGCAGCAGCCGTCGGCGGCGCAGCGGCAGCAGCCGCGGCATCCGATGCCGCGGCCGCCGCCGCGCGCTCATCCCGTCGTGTGGCCAACTCGGCCGCCAGCTCATCGCGCTGCTGCCGCAGATGTTCCGGCAACGTCTCGAAGACATCGTCGAACATCAATGCCGGATCGAGCTTCGGCCCTTCGCTGAGCGCGCCGTGGCGCAGCGCCTCCTTCCAGTCGGCGGTGATTTTCGCCTCGATCTGCTGCAGCAAAGTGGCGTGACGAGCCTCGTCCCATTCGCCGAGAGCGACCAGATGACGCTGCAGACGATCGACCGGATCGCCGAGCGGCCAGTGCTCGTACTCGTCCCGCGGGCGATAACGCGACGGATCGTCGCTGGTCGAGTGGGCGCCGGCCCGATAGGTGACATGCTCGATCAAGGTCGCCCCGAAGCCGCAGCGCGCCCGCTCGGCCGCCCAGGCGGTCGCGGCGTAGACCGCGAGAAAATCATTGCCATCGACGCGCAGCCCGGCGATGCCGACTGCCGGCCCGCGGGCCGCGAACGAGCGTTGCTCACCACCGGCGAAGCCCTGGAAGGTGGAGATCGCCCACTGGTTGTTGACGACGTTCAGGACCACCGGCGCCCGGTAGACCTTGGCGAACAACAACGCGTGGTGGAAGTCCGCCTCGGCCGTACTGCCCTCGCCCAGCCAGGCGGCCGCGATCGGCGATTCACCCCTGATCGCCGACGCCATCGCCCAGCCGACCGCCTGCGGATACTGTGTCGCCAGGTTGCCGGAGATCGAGAACAAGCGCAGCCGGGCCGAGTGATACAGCACCGGCAACTGCCGGCCCCGGCACATGTCCCGGGTGTTCGACAGCATCTGGCACATCATGTCGACCAGCGGCATGCCGCGCACGACATGCAGACCCTGATTGCGGTACGAAGGAAACAACATGTCCTGCGGATCGAGCGCCATCGCCGCCGCGACCGACACAGCCTCTTCGCCGAAGCTGCGCACATAGAAACTGATGCGCCCCTGGCGCTGCATGCGTTGCATGCGTTCATCCAGCAGGCGTGTCGTCAGCATCAGCCGCAAACCGTCGCGCAACCGATCGGCCGACAATTGCGGCGCCCAGGGACCGAGCGCACGCCCGTCGTCGTCGAGCACCCGCACCAGCGACTCGGCCAGCGCCACGGTCTGTGCCACCGGCACGTCGAGGGGCGGCCGATCGACCGCGCCCGCCGGCGAAAGCCCCACATAGCTGAAATCGGGGCGTTCGCCCGGGCGCGCCGGGACGGCGGGAACATGCAGACGGGACACGTCGGTCATGGTGCTCCTGAGCTTACCCAAGCTACCGCCAATAACGTGCGGCGAACAGCCTGGCCATGGAACCTCGTTCTGGATACTTTATTCGCTGATTATTTATCTGAAATACGATTCATCCATGAAATTTGATCGAATTGATCTGGACATTCTGGATGCGCTGCAAAAAGACGGTACGTTATCCACCACCGATCTCGCCGCACAGGTCGGCCTGTCGCAATCCCCCTGCTGGCGGCGCGTGCGGCTGCTCGAGGAAGGCGGGGTCATCAAGCGCCGGGTTGCACTGCTGTCGCGCGAGCAGCTCGGCCTCGAAGTACTGGTGTTCGTGCACGTGAAACTGACCAGCAACGGCTGGCAGACACTGCCGCGGTTCAAGCAGCGTGTCGTCAGCTTTCCGGAAGTGATCCAGTGCTTCGTGCTGATGGGCGATATCGACTTCATCCTGCTGGTCGCGACCCGCACGATCGACGAGTACAACACCTTTGTCCAGAAGAAGCTCGCGCAAGTTCCGGGCGTACACTCGATCGATTCGCGGATCGTGCTCGAGGAGACCAAGAACACCACCGAGCTGCCGATCCGCGAATTGCGCGGCTGAACGCCGCAAAGCTCAGTCGAGGCTGCCGATCCCCAGCAGCGCCGCAATACCGAGCAGCAGGAAAACCGCCGCGGCGATGCCGTGCACCAGCTTCATCGGCAACTTGCGGGCAGCGACCTCGCCCAGCAGTACCGCCGGCACGTTCGCCAGCATCATGCCGAATGTCGTGCCGAGCACCACGCCGGCCAGCGGGGTGTATTTCGCCGCCAGCGCGACCGTCGCGATCTGGGTCTTGTCGCCGATCTCGACGACGAAAAACGCCACCAGAGTCGCGATGAATACGCCGAAGCGCGGCGGTGCTTCGTCGAGACCCTCGGTCTTGTCGGGCACCAGCATCCAGACCGCCATTGCGATGAACGACAGGCCGAGAATCCAGCGCATCGCCGCCGGGCCGATTGCCACGGCCAGCCAGGCACCGACCGCGCCGGCCACCGCATGGTTCAGCAGGGTCGCGACCAGGATGCCGAGGATGATCGGCACGGGCTTGCGATACTTGGCCGCCAGCAGCAGCGCCAGCAGTTGCGTCTTGTCACCGATTTCCGCGAGCGCAACCACGCCCGTCGAAACGAGGAATCCTTCCACGCTCGCGCCCTGTCAGCCGTGGTGTATTGCCGGGTTCTGCAGTCGATCAGACGTTGAAGCGAAAGTGCATCACATCACCCTCGCGGACCAGATACTCCTTACCTTCTAGCCGCAACTTGCCGGCCTCTTTCGCACCCTGTTCGCCGCCGAGCGCGATGAAATCCTCGTAGCCGATCACCTCGGCGCGGATGAAACCACGCTCGAAATCGGTGTGGATCACGCCGGCGGCCTGCGGCGCGGTCGCGCCCGTCTTGACCGTCCAGGCGCGCACTTCCTTGACGCCGGCAGTGAAGTAGGTCTGCAGGCCGAGCAGCGCGTAGCCGGCACGGATCACGCGGTTCAGACCCGGCTCCTCGAGCCCGAGCTCGCGCAGGAACTCGCTGCGATCCGCCTCGTCGAGCTGCGCGATCTCGGCCTCGATCGCCGCACAGACGGCGACCACCTGAGCACCCTCGGCGGCCGCCAGCGTGCGCACGGCATCGAGCATGGGGTTGGCGGTGAAACCGGACTCCTGCACGTTGGCGACATACAGTACCGGTTTGGCCGTCAGCAGCTGCAGCTCGCGCACCAGCGGTCGCTCGGTCTCGTCGAAATCGAGCGCACGCGCCGGCTGTCCGGCATTCAGCGCCTCGCGCACGCGACGAATCAGGTCGCGCAGCTTGATCGCATCCTTGTCCTGCGCCTTGGCGGCCTTTTCGGCACGCGCCAGCGCCTTCTCGATGGTCTCGAGATCGGCCAGCGCGAGCTCCGTATTGATGGTCTCGATGTCGGCCAGCGGATCGACCTTGCCGGCGACATGCACGACATCGTCGTCGACGAAGCAACGCACGACGTGCGCGATGGCATCGACCTCGCGGATGTTGGCGAGAAACTTGTTGCCGAGCCCCTCGCCGGTCGAGGCGCCCTTGACGATGCCGGCGATGTCGACGAACTCGACCGTGGTCGACAGGATCCGCTCCGGTTTGACGATCCGCGCCAGCGCCTCGAGCCGTGGGTCGGGCACCGGCACGATGCCGACGTTCGGATCGATGGTGCAGAACGGGTAGTTCTCCGCCGCGATCTGCGCGCGCGTCAGCGCGTTGAAAAGCGTCGACTTGCCGACGTTCGGAAGGCCGACGATGCCGCACTTGATGCCCATGAGTCCGTATCCGTATAAGTGAGTGGGCCGGCGGCGGCAGCACGCCGCCGGCATCGATTCAGTTGCGCGGCGGACGTCCGTCGCGGGCGCCGATCGGCTGCTTGCCGCCCGATTCGGACGCCGAAGCACCGCCGACTGTCGCGGCCGGCTTGGCATGCAGCTTCAGCATGCCCTTCTGCGCGCCTTGCTCGAGAACCAGCGGCAGGATATCGGCCGCCAACGCGACCTGCTCCTGCAGCAACTGCTCCTCGTCGGCCGGCGCGCGCGACAGCACGTAGCCGGAAACCTGGTCGCGATGACCCGGGTGGCCGATACCGATCCGCAGGCGCCAGAACTTCTCGCCCAGCACCGCGATCGCGTCGCGCAACCCGTTGTGGCCGCCGTGGCCGCCGCCTTCCTTGAGCCGGGTCGTGCCCGGCGGCAAGTCGAGCTCGTCGTGCGCCACCAGGATCTCGCCAACCGGCAGGCGATAGAACCCCGCCACCGAGCCGATCGACTGGCCGCTGAGGTTCATGAAGGTCGTGGGCTTCAGCAACCAGACGTCGCTGCCACCGAACCGCACCCGCGCCAGTTCGCCCTGGTGGCGCGACTCGTTGCGGAAACTGCCGCCGTGGCGGCGCGCCAGCTCGTCCACCAGCCAATAGCCGGCGTTGTGCCGGGTACGCGCGTAGTTGGCCCCCGGATTGCCGAGCCCGACGATCAACTTGAGAGGAAGTCCCGCCAACGATCAGGCCTGTGAAGCGTGAGAAACGACGCGGCGCCGGGCGTCGAAACGCCGGGCGCCGCGGAGTGCAGCAGCACGAAGCGAAGCAATGACCGGCGGAGAGGGACAGCGACACCGCCGCCCTCTCCGCCGACGAATCACTTCTTGCCGGCGTCCTTCTTGGCCGGCTCGGCCTTCTTGTCGCCACCGGCGGCCGCCGGTGCAGCCGCAGCCGCCTCGGTGCCCGCCGCAGCCGTACCCTCGGCCGCCGCATCCGGCTCTTCGGCGCGCGGGCTGTGGATCGAGACCACGACCTGATCCTTGCCCTGGACCAGGGCAGTGATCGCCACGCCCTCGGGCAGCGGAATGTCGGACAGCGACTTGGACGTGTTCAGCGTCATCTGCGACAGGTCCAGCTCGAGCGAATCCGGCAGATCCTTCGGCAGGCACTGCACCTCGACATCGGCGATGCGATGCGAGATCACGCCGCCCTGGGTCTTGACGCCCGGCGAGGCCGCCTCGCCATGGAAGTGGATCGGCAGACGGATGCGGATCTTTTCATCCTCAAGCACGCGCTGCAGATCGACATGCAGCACCTGGCTCTTCGCCGGGTGCATCTGCAGATCCTTGATGATCGCCGCCTGGGTCACGTCACCGACCTTCAGGTTGATGATCGACGAATACAGCTTTTCGTTGTCGAGCAACGGCACCAGCTTCTGGTGGCTCAACGACAGCTTGCGCGGTTCGCGCTTGCCGCCGTACAGGATGGCGGGGACGGATCCCTTGCGACGCAGGCGGCGGCTCGCACCTTTGCCTCCGTCGTCACGGAACTCCGCGCCGAGTTCGAACGAGATCTTCATGATGGACTCCAATGGTTGAAATTCGCCGCCCCGCGACCAGGGCGACGGTCAATCGACGTACAACGAGCTCACGGACTCCTCGTCCCTGATGCGCCGTATCGTCTCGCCGAGCAGCGCCGCCACCGAAAGCTGACGGATCCGCCCGCACTTCCTGGCCGCGTCGGACAGGGCGATCGAGTCGGTGACGACCAGCTCGTCCAGCGCGGAATTCGAGATCCGCTCGACGGCCTTGCCGGAGAGGATCGGATGGGTGATGTAGGCGACGACACGCGTCGCACCTTCGTCCTTCAGGGCCTGGGCCGCGATGCACAGCGTGCCGGCCGTATCGACCATGTCGTCGATCAGGATGCAGGTCTTGCCCTTGACCTCACCGATGATGTTCATGACCTTCGACTCGTTCGGCCGCGGGCGGCGCTTGTCGATGATCGCCAGCTCGATGTCGTCGAGGCGCTTGGCCAGCGCGCGCGCGCGCACCACACCACCCACATCGGGCGACACCACGATCATGTTGTCGTAGCGCTGCTTCCACACGTCGCCGAGCAACACCGGCGAGGCGTAGACGTTGTCGACCGGGATGTCGAAAAAGCCCTGGATCTGGTCGGCATGCAGATCGACCGTGAGCACACGGTTGATGCCGGCACCGGTCATCATGTCGGCGACCAGCTTGGCCGAAATCGCCGAGCGCGTGGCGCGCGGCCGGCGGTCCTGGCGCGAGTAGCCGAAGTACGGCACGACCGCGGTGACGCTGCGGGCCGAGGCTCGACGGCAGGCGTCGGCCATGATCAGCAGCTCCATCAGGTTGTCGTTCACCGGCGGACAGGTCGGCTGCACGATGAAGACGTCGCGGCCGCGGACGTTTTCCATCAGCTCGAGATTGACCTCGCCGTCGCTGAAGCGGCCGACATAGGCGCGCCCCAGCGGCACCATCAGGTGACGGGCGATATCCTGCGCCAGCGCCGGATTCGCATTGCCGGCAAACAGCGCCAAGGTCTGACTGTCCACGCTCCCACCTTAGTTCTGCGATCAAAAACACGCACGGCGCCCGGAGGCGCAACCCGCGCCTCGTACACCTGATCTCATGGAGTCCCAGACCCGCTTGCGGGTCAGCAGACAACTATATCAATGGCCCGGACAACGCGCACACCTGTTGGCACCGGGCAACACCATCGACCCGTCCCGCTGCAAGAAGCTTGTGTCGGGAGCCCGGCGGCCGCCTGAGCCCCTACACCACGAACCCGCCCTTGCCGCACCCCACTCACCCCCTTCGGGCACCGCCCTGAGAGGCCGCCCCCCATTTCGGCCACCGGCCGGCCCTTTGCCACGGCTTGACACGCCGTGACATAGCCGCGGTGGCACGCTCGCCTATCAGTGGCATCACAACGGCAGCGCGGTGGCCGGCGCCAACCCGGCCGACGCCATCACCAATTACGGCTCCGCTGTCAAGGTTTCCATGGACCTGCCCAACCTGTCGATCATCACGTCCGCAAGGTGATGGGGAAGCAGCGAGCGGGTTGCTGTTGGACATCGACGTCATTTCAATGCTGTCGCTCTCACGCACAGATGCCCACCCCGGCTTCTGGTCTGACTGGAGCGCACAGACCGCGATGGCGGATTGTTTCTCTGCGTCGTCTCGGTCCACGAGATCGAGAAGGGCATCACGCTGCTGGAGCAGAAGGCGGCCACGACGAAAGCATCTGCCTTGCGCAACTGGTTGACCGGCCTCACCGCGACATTCACTGACAAGGTACTGAGTCTCGATGCCGAAACCACCGTACTGTCGGGACGACTCGAAGTTCAGACGCTTTCGGGAGGCACCGATCCCGGCATGGCGGATGCCGTGATAGTCGGCATTGCCCAGACCCATGGGCTGACTATCGTGAGCCGCAATGCCACACGTTTCGACCCTTTGGGGATCAGTGCTGACACCCGAGGCAGCGGCAGCCTGACGAAGGCTGCCAGCTCGCTGATCCGTCCCAATCCATCAAGTTGACGATTCTGCCCTTCCCCTCTGCCACGCGCAGATACCTCTCGTCTGCCGTGATCAGCGTTGCATCCTCGGTCTCCAAAGCCACCGCGTGGCAGCAGGTGTCGAAGCGGTGCGGCTTCAGCTCGATCGCCAGCTCGACTCCACGCCTCGGATTGCCAAATCTGCCGGAAAATCCATGATGCAGAGATGGCAGGGGTGGAGATCTGTACCCTGTATGCAGAGCCGCGTACGGGCGCGATGCGATCGATCATGCTGCTGCTGCTGTGCGTATTCCTGGCCTGCAATGACGCGCATGCGCTGGATTTGCAACTCGAAGGCAAGCAGGCACTGGTAACCGGCAGTACCTCGGGAATCGGCTATTCGATTGCCAGGGCGCTGCTTGGCGAAGGCGCCGACGTCGCGGAGTGAAGATCCGCCACCGCGTACCGGTCTACCCGGTCGCGTCTACCAATCGATCGACTGGCCGTTGAAGCGCCGAAACTCGCCACTGCCCCCCGACGTCAGCGCGATGATGGCGTCCGCGAGGCCCTGGCCGCTGTCACGCGCGCTGATCTTCGGCGGCCCGCCGACCGCATGGCGCGTGAGATCGGTGTCGACATAGCCCGGACTCAGCATGGACACGATGACCCCGCGCAGTGCCAGATCGCGCGCGACCGAACGCATGGCCATGTTCAAAGCCGCCTTGCTGGTGCGATAGAAATAGTTGCCGCCCGTCGTCGCGGCGATCGATCCCAGACTGCTGGAAATTGCGACGATTTTCTTGTGGCCGCTCGCCTCCACCTGCGGCAGGAAGGCCTCGATCATCTTCATCGGCGCCATGAGGTTGATGTCCATGAGACTTTTCCAGGCGTCGTAATTCAGGCTTCCAAGCTGCGTCTCGCGCGAGGCGACGCCGGCGTTGTTGACCAGAACGTCGATCGGACGGCCGGTCAATTTTTTCGACAGAACCTCGATCGCAGCAAAGTCCGATACATCCAGGGCCTCGACTTCGATCAGGCCCGGAAAGGCGGCAGCGAGATCACGCAAGGCCGTCGCATCGTCCGGCCTGCGGCAGGCGGCGACGACGGTCCAGCCCCGCTCCGCGAAAGCCTCGCAGAGCGCCAGACCGATCCCGCGGCTTGCTCCCGTTACCAATGCTGTCGGCATCGCATTCCCTTCCGGACACACCACGATCACCAAAAACACATGGAAGTTGCCGTTGCCGACATGCCCCACGATCGGCGCATACAGCGTAGCGTGCGTGTTTGGCAGGCGTCTTGCGCTTGCCGTTGGCCTGGTTGGTTCTCATGGCCTGGAACTGCGTGAAGTATTACTCCACGAAATTCTGCCCGTCGAGTCGGCGCTCTGTCTCTTTGGCAAGTGCATCGGGCAACGCGACCGCAAAACCGTGGCGCGTCCGACGCGCGAGTTTGGCTGGGGTGGCAGGATTCGAACCTGCGTATGGCGGGATCAAAACCCGCTGCCTTACCACTTGGCGACACCCCAGCAGATGGGTGCGTATCTGGAATCGTCGTCGGTCGCTAGCGCCCCGGGCCTTGGCCCCGGCCCGGGCAAGCCGCCTCACCCGCCACGCACGACTCACCGGCTGCGGCAAGCAGCGGTTGCAACGGCGAGCCCTGCAGCCCTCTCGCGACCCAGGCCCGCCAGCCCTCCGGCACCTGCGCCGCGATCCGTTCCGCCGCGGCGGAAGTTTCGAACTCGGCGAAGACGCAGGCTCCGGTGCCGGTCAACTTCGCTGGCGCGAAAGCCGCCAGCCAGTCGAGCGCCGCGGCGACTGCAGGAAACCGGGACCGGACCACCGGCTCGCAATCGTTCCGGCCGGCCGGACACAAGGGGGCCGGTATTGTGATGACGGGGGAATTTCGTGTCAATTCAGGCGCCTGGAACACCGCTGCGGTCGGGACGGCAACCCCCGGATGGATCACCAGGAACCAGCGCTGCGGCAATGGCAGGGGTGTCAACCGCTCGCCCACGCCCTCCGCCCAGGCCGATTGCCCGCGAATGAAAACCGGAACATCGGCGCCCAGCTGCGCGCCGATGTTCACCAACTGATCGGTATCGAGCCCCCCCTCCCAGAGGGCATTCAACACCAGCAGGGTGGTCGCCGCGTCCGAGCTGCCACCACCCAGGCCGCCCCCTAGCGGGATGCGCTTGCGCAGCCGGATCTCCACACCGTGATGGCGCCTGCCGATCGCCGCCTGCAGCGCCCGCGCCGCCCGCACGCATAAATCCTGCTCGGGGGCGACGCCTGCCGGCGGGCTGGAAGTCTCGTCATCGATCCGTCGGATCACGCCATCATCAGTGATATCAAATCGAAGTTTATCGCATAACTCTATGATCTGAAATATTGTTTGAAGAAGGTGATAACCATCCGGGCGACGCCCCACGATCTGCAGAAAGAGGTTGAGCTTGGCGGGCGCCGGCCACCAGCGCCCATCCAGCCCAGACCTGCCGACGGCCGGCCCGGCACTCATCGCGCCGCCTCGCTTGCCCAGCGCTCGATGACCAAGCGCAGCCGGGTCGAGTCGCGGCTGACCGTGAGACGGCGTGGCAGCTCGCCGGCCGACGGCACATCGACATAGGTCGGGTACTCGATCCGCCAACCCGACTGCTCGAGGCCCGCGAGTCGCGGCGCCTGGGCCGCGAGCCGCTCGGCTGCCTCGGTGGCCGGATCCGGCACACCGCGCACCCAGTAACGCAGTGCCGTGAGCGGCAGCTCGAATCCCAGCCGGCGCTCGAGCTCGGTCCTGGCCGCGGCACCATCGAGCCGTTCGCCGCGCGAGGTCGTCAGCTCGAGGGCCTCACCGTGGACCCGCAGCTGCAGGCCGCCGATCCCGAAAGGTCCGTCGAGTTCGATCAAGGCATCGGTATCGCGCTGCTGCCAGCGCAGGCCGGCCGTGAATCCCTCGTCGCCCGCGGCAACCGCAATCCGGCCTTTGAGCTCGAATCGCGACAGATCCTGCAGCAGTGCGCGACGCTGTGGCCAGCCGAGCAGCGGAGCCTCCGGCGTAACGATCGGCGGCCGGGTCGCGCAGCTGGCCAGCAGCACGCCGAGCAGCACGACCAGCAGGCCGTTCCGGCAGACGAGGAGACCGCGCTGGCGGTGACAGCCCATCGGCCGACCGCTCAGTCCGCCGGCAACGGCGCCGTCGTGGCGGGATCCGGCTTGCCGGTAAAACGCTCGAGCGTGGTACGCAGCGGCACTGAATCCGGCGAACGGGCCAGCGCCCGGGCCCAAACCGTGCGAGCCTCGGAATGCGCGCCACTCGCCCACAGCACCTCGCCCCAATGCGCCGCGATCTCCGCTTCCTGCGACAGGTACCAGGCGCGCTCGAGCAGCGGTGCGGCAGCTTGCGGATCGCCGCGGCGATAGAGCACCCAGCCCAGGCTGTCGAGGAACGCCGCATTGTCGGGGCGTGCTGCGACAGCCTTGCGGATCAGCCGCTCGGCCTTGACGAGCTGCAGGCTGCGGTCAGCCAGCGTATAGCCGAGCGCGTTCTCCACTGCGGCATCGTCGGGCCGGGCCTTCAGCAGCGCCTCGAAATCCTTGGCGGCCGCCCGTGTGCGACCAGCGCGCTCGTACAACATCGCGCGCTGATACAGCAGGTTCGGATGTTCGGGGTAGCGCTGCAGCGCCACGGCAATCGTCGCGAACGCCGCTTGCAGATCGCCACCGTCGGCCAGCAGCTGGGCGCGCGCGACCGCGACATCGGCGGCTGCGCCGCGATTGCTGTCGGCGAACTCGTCGAGCAGCGCCAGGGCCTGATCACGCTCGCCACGCTCGATCAGCAGCGCAGCCGCACGCGCCCGCGGCAGCAAACCCGCGCCCGCCTCGACCAGGCGCTGGTAGCTCTGCAGGGCGAGCGTCTTGTCGCCGCGCCGCTCGGCAATCGCACCCAGATAAAACAGCGCCTCGGCCACTCCTTCGCCCTGCGCAAGACGGGCGCCGAACCGCCGCTGCGCTTCGGTGAAATCGCCGGAACCGAGCGCGAACAAGGCGAGACGACGCCCGGCCTCGGCGGCCGTGGTGGGACCGGACTGCAGGCGCTCGAGTTCGCGGTGCGCTTCCTCGGTGCGATCCAGATCCACCAGCGTCTCGGCGATCGTGAACGAATACTCCTCGGGATCGAGCCGTGCCGCCCGGCGCGCCGCGTCCAGCGCGGCATCGGCCTCGCCCGCCGCCGCCGCCAGCTGCGCTTGCAGGCGTGCCACGCCGGCCGCCGTGGCCGGCGCGAGATCGGTGGTCGGCAGCAGCGCAAGCAGCTCGCGCCCGGCGTCGAAGTTGTCGGCCGCGGTGGCGAGTCGTGCCAGCGCCAGCAACGACTCGGCCGAAACCGCTTTGCGATCGACGATGTCGCCGAAGGCGAGCCAAGCGGCATGCGCATGCTCGCCCTCGGTCACCAGCGGCAGCAGCTCGCCGAGCGCACGATCCGGCTCGACGTCCGGCTTGCCGAGCAGCTCACGGAACGAGCTGCGCGCATCGTCGATCCGCCAGAGCTCGAGCGCGACCAGGCCTGCCGCGCGCAAGGCATCGACGTTCTCGGGATCGAGTGCCCGCCAGCGCGATGCAGCCTGCCAGGCGGCCGGCAGATGCGCGCATTCGAGCGCGACGTCGGTGGCACGGCGGGCGATGCGCGGATCGCGGCTGGCGCGTGCCACCTTGACATAGGTCTCGGCTGCTTGGCGGCACTCGCCGCGCTCGCGCGCAAGCTCGGCGGCCAGCAGCTCGGTGCTGACCGCGGCGCCGTCGCCCCCGGATTGCGACTCGAGCGCCATGCCCGCATGGGCGGCCAGGGCCAGCACGAGCCCGCAGACAAGAACCAGACGCTGTTGAAACATACGGCCACTATAGCGGAACGGCCCGCGCCGAGCTTGTCACGCGCCCGCCCGACCATGAGAATCCGGCGGCGGTTGCGTGCCCCCGGGCAGGTTGCCGATCCATCATCTTCGCCGACCGAGTCAGCGTCCGCCCCATGAAGCCGTCGATCCGCCAACGCCTCGAGAAACAAGTCGACCGCTTCGAAGAAGTCGGCCACATGCTCGCCGATCCAGCCATCGACGGCGGCTCGCGGCAGTTCCGCGAGCTGTCGATGGAGTATGCGCGGCTCACCCCACTGGCCGAGGCTTTCGCTCGCTTTCGTGCCGCCGAGGGCGAGCTCGATACGGCCCGGCAGCTCGCGACCGATACCGATGCCGGGCTGCGCGAACTCGGCGCCGAAGAAGCCCTGCGCCTCGAGCAGGATCTGCAGCAGCAGGAACTCGAACTGCGCCGCCTGCTGGTCCCGGCCGATCCACGCGATGCGCGGAACATCTTCCTCGAAATCCGTGCCGGCACCGGCGGTGATGAAGCCGCGATCTTCGCCGGCGACCTGTTCCGGATGTATGCCCGCTATGCCGAGCGGCGCGGCTGGCAGGTCGAGACCTTGACCGAGAGCCACGGCGAGCATGGCGGCTATCGCGAAGTGATCGCGCGGGTGGGCGGCGCAGGCGTGTTCTCGCGCTTCAAGTTCGAATCCGGCACGCATCGCGTGCAGCGCGTGCCGGCGACCGAAGCGCAGGGCCGCATCCACACGTCGGCCTGCACGGTCGCGATCCTGCCGGAGCTCGACGAACTCGAGGACACCGAACTGAATCCCGCCGAGCTGCGCATCGACACCTTCCGCGCCTCCGGTGCCGGCGGGCAACACGTCAACAAGACCGATTCGGCGGTACGCATCACCCACCTGCCCTCGGGAATCGTCGTCGAATGCCAGGACGAGCGCTCGCAGCACAAGAACCGCTCGCGCGCCATGGGACTGCTGAAGGCCAAGCTGCTTGCCGCGGAGCAGGCGCGACGCGACGCAGCGCAGGCCCAGTCGCGTCGCCTGCAGGTCGGCAGCGGCGACCGCTCGGAGCGGATCCGCACCTACAACTTCCCGCAAGGCCGGGTCACCGACCATCGGATCGAGCTGACCCTCTATCGTCTCGAGGCCGTCATGGACGGCGACCTCGACGAAGTGATCGAGCCGCTGCTGCAGGAGCATCAGGCCGAGATGCTCGCCGACGAGGCATGAGCGCGGACCGCGAGCTGCGGATCGACAGTGCCACCGGCGTCGAGGTCGCGCTGCCGGTGGTCGGTGCAGGCGGGCGGGCGTACGCCTTCGTGATCGACTGGCATATCCGTGTCGCGCTGGCCATTGCCTGGTACGGCAGCAGCGCGTTGCTGCACTCCTGGCTGGCCGGCGGCACGGCCCGGCTGAACATCCCGTTCGACCCGGGCCCCAGCTGGTTCCTCGGGGTGATGCTGCCGACGGCGGGGCTCTATTTCCTCTACCACCCCGTACTCGAAATCGTGCTGCGCGGCCGCACACCCGGCAAGCGTTTCGCCGGCTTGCGGATCGCGACCCGCGACGGCGGCACACCCGGCATCGGCGCGCTGCTGATCCGCAATGTGTTCCGACTGGTCGACAGCTTTCCTGCGCTGTACTGCGTCGGTCTGGTCGCGACCCTGGTGACCCGCCAGCATGTCCGGCTCGGCGACCTCGCAGCCGGTACCCTGCTGATCTACGAGCGCGAGCGTGCGTTGCCGCTGCAGACCATTGCCGGCCGGCAGCGCGATGCCGCGACGGCCGCCGGCAGCGCATCCTGGGTGGTGCAGCCGACTGCCAGGCCGCATCCGACTACGATGGCAAGAGCCGAACTGCTCGAGGAGTTCCTGGCCCGCTGGGACAGACTGACGGCCCCGGCCCGCACGGCACTCGCCCGCGAACTGCTGCAGCGCCTCGGCGAACCGGCGAGCGAGATCGGAGAACTCGACGAAGCCGGGTTGCGACGCCGGTTCGAAACCCGCCTCGCCGCCATGGAGCCGCCGCAATGACCCTCCGGCAAACCGCCTGGATCGATGGTGGCGAGGCCGCGGCCGCCCACATCGCCACCGCCGACACGCTGCGACTCGCCGAGCTGCTGGCACGCGCGCCGCAATGGCAGGCTGCGCACGAGCTGGCCGGCCGGTTGCAGCGCAACCGCGCCGCCGACGTCGACGAGGCCGCACGCGCGCTGGAAGCCTATGGCGCCATCGCCCGCGATCTCGCCCTGGCACGGCAGCTTGCACCCGCCAGTCGCGCCCGCGACTTCCTCGAAGACACCTATGCGCGCCTGCATGCCGAAATCCATCGCCCGGCGGTACGGCCGCTCGACGCACTGCGTCGCTTGCTGCGCGACGAATTGCCCGACACGGTGCGCTGGCTGCGTCCTTACATCGCCTGGGTAACGCTGCTGTTCATCGCCTCGGTACTGGCCGGTGCCTGGCTGGTGCACACCTACCCGCAGCTGGTGCCGCTGTTCGCTTCGGCGGAAATGATCGCGACGGTCGAGCGCGGCGAGCTCTGGACCGACAGTCTGCTGAACGTGATGCCCTCCTCGGTGCTCGCCGTACAGATCCTGAGCAACAACGTCATCGTCAGCTTGTTCGCCTGGGTGCTCGGCTTCCTGTTCGGCCTCGGCACGCTCTACATCATCGGCCTCAACGGCCTGATGCTCGGCGGCATGTTCGCTTTCACCGCCTTGCACGGGCTCGACGGCCGCCTGTTCGAGTTCATCGTCGCTCACGGCGTCGTGGAACTGTCCTGCATCTGCCTCTCGGGCGCCGCCGGCGCGGCGGTCGGCGATGCGATCGCCCGGCCGACGCTCGACTCGCGTGCGGCATCGTTTGCGGCTGCGGCGCGCCGCAGCGGCCGCTTGCTGGTCGCCATCACGCTGCTGCTGATCGGCTGCGGCCTGATCGAGGGATACGTATCGCCCAACCCGCAGATGCCGCTGCTGACACGGCTGGTGGTCGGCTTCGGCTATTTCGCGTTGATGATCGCCTTGCTGCGTGGCTGGCTGTTCGGCGCCTCGCGACACCGCAGCACCCGCTGAACTCTCAGATCCTGCGCCGTCGGCGCAGCGATTCGTAGGCATCGAGCACGGCCGACTCGATCGTCGCCTCGGGCGCGAGCACCACCGGTGCGCCCAGGCGCCGCAGCAATGCCGCCTGGCGCTGCACCCTTGCCTCATGCTCCTGCGCCGCGAGCGCTACCCAGGCTTCGTGCTCATTCTGCGCCGCGCGCCGCGCCAGCGTGGCGGTCTCGGGACTCTGGATGCCCGCGACCAGCGCGAGATGCGGCGGCGACAGCAGTCGGACCGCACGCGCCAGCAGCGGATGCAAGGCGGCATCCTCGAGATCGGTCAGCAGCACGACCAGACCGCGATGACGCAGCAGGCGGCGGGCCGCGACCGCCGTGGCAACCGGATCGGACTCGGCACTGCGGGGAACGAGCGAGGCCAGGCATTCGCGCAGCCGCAGTACGGCACGCGCGCCGCGATCGGGAGCGCAGGCGACCATCGGAGCATCGGACCAGGCCAGCAGGCCGACTCGATCGTCGCGCAGCACCGCCGCCTCGGCGAAGCGGGCCGCGACGTTGGCGAACAGCCCGAGCCGGTCGAGTTCGCCGGCACCGATCCTCGACAACCGACCGGCATCGAGCGCGATCAACACATCGAGATGCTGGTCCTCGGAGAATTCACGCGTGATCAGCTCACCGGCACGCGCCGTCGTCTTCCAGTCGATCCGCGACAACGGATCGCCGGGCGCATAGGCGCGCAGTTGCCGCAGTTCCGAACCCGCGCCGGCGACCCGGCGCGCCCGCAGGCCGCGGGTGGTTCCGAGCACCCGCCGGATCGCCACCCGCCAGGTGTCGGGCGCCACGCGACAATGTGCCGAGACCGGCAGCGACAACGACCACCACGCCAGCCCGAAGCGCCCCAGTCGTCGCGCCGGCAACGGCGGCCAGGCGTGCTCGCCGAGTCGCCGCGGCAGCAGTTCGAGTGCATCCTCGATCACCACGCCCGGCAGCAGCTGCAGACGGCGCGGCCCCCCGAGCGGCCGCAGCGCCGCCGGTGCGGCCGGCGCGTATTCGAGCCACAGCGCCCGGGCACCATCGTGCACGAAATGCAGCGGCACCTGCTGCGGGCGCCCGAGATACAGCCGGCCCGGCAGATTCAGCGTGACCCGCGGCGGATCGCGGTGGCGCAGCAAAGCCTCGCGGACCAGCCCCGCGATCAGCAGCCCGAGCGGCAGCACCCAGACAAGGCGCAGCAGCGGCTCGCCGCTCCACATGCCGGCGATCGCCAGCACCACCGCCAGCGCTGCGAGCAACAGGGCACGGGGGGCGAGATTCACGGCAGCGCTACCGTGCCTTCAGCGCGGCACGGGCGTGCGCTCCAGCAGCCCGCGCACGACCGCAAGATCGGTCGCACCCTCGAGCGCAGCCTCGGGCGCCAGCATCAGCCGGTGGGGGATCGTCCAGGGCGCGACATCCTTGACGTCGTCCGGCGTCACGAACTCGGCGCCCCGCAATCCGGCCATGACGCGCGCAGCTCGCAACAAAGCCAGCACGCCACGGGTCGAGAGACCCAGCGATACCCTGGGGTCCTCACGCGATGCCGCGGCGAGATCGAGCACGTAGCCGATCAATGCCGCGGACACGTGCAAACCAGCGGCCGCCTCGCGCGCGGCCTGCAGCAAGCCTCGATCGACCGGTGTAATCGACGCGGGCGGCGCGCCCACCCCCTCGAAACTTGCGCCATAGCGACGTAGTACGTCGGCCTCAAGTTCGCGCGACGGATAGTCGACATCGACCCGCAACATGAACCGGTCGAGCTGCGACTCAGGCAATGGATAGGTGCCTTCGAATTCGCGCGGATTCTGGGTCGCGACCACCAGGAACTCGTCGGGCAGGCGGAACAGCTCGCGTTCCGCGCTGACCTGCCGCTCCTCCATCGCCTCGAGCAGTGCCGACTGTGTCTTCGGACCCGCACGGTTGATCTCGTCGACCAGCACGACCTGCGCGAACAGCGGGCCCGGACGGAACGCGAAGCGGCGCGTCGATTCGTCGTAGACGTGCACGCCGATGATGTCCGCAGGCATCAGGTCGGCGGTACCCTGGATGCGCTGGAAATCGCCGCCGATCGCGGCCGCGAACGTCTTGGCGAGCAGCGTCTTGCCGAGCCCCGGAGCGCCTTGCAGCAATACATGGCCGCGGGCGACCAGCGCCAGGGTCAGCGCCCGCACGGTCGCATCGCCACCGACCACGACCTTGCCCAGCTCGCGCCGCAGCGCCGTCTCGAGTTCGCCCATTACGCTCATGCCAGTCGCTTCTCCATGCCGCACAACAGATTGTGCAGCTTTTCGAGCGGCACCGGTCGCCCGTTCCGGGCCGCGGCATACCAGTCGCGCAGTTGCTGCACATCCATGGAATCGATCCCCGGTTGCCGCTGCAGCCAGTCCCAGGGCGGTGCCTGCGCCAGGCTGTCGTCTGCCTGCTGCCGGCGCACCACCGGCAAGCGCGCGAAAAAATGCCCGAACAGGCGCTGGGCCGCGACATGACTCGGCAGCACCCGCGCAAAGAACCCACCCGCGGCCTGCAGCAGCTCACCGGGCCGCGGCGCCGACTCGGCGAGTCGCGGCGTGCGCAGCCGGGTCGCCCCCAGCACCCACAGCAGCCAGAGCGCGACCAGCATGCCGCAGGTCAGGTAGAGCCGACGATCGCCGAACAGTTGTTGCGGGTCGTAACCCACCGACAAACCCTGGTGACCGTCGTCGAACAGCACCATGCCGTCCGGGCCTACCGACTGCGCCACCAGGCTCGCCAGCAAGCGGCTGTTGTCGGCCAGTCCGATTGCACGATTCGACAACAGCGTGCCATAGGCCGATACGACGATGCGGCCTCGGCCGAAAGGCCGGCTCCACAGCACACCCTCACCGGATTCCTGATCGCGCGCGAGTTCGAACACGATGCCGCCATACGGCAACCGTACCGAACCGCTGGTACGCCGATAATCCGACTCGGCTGCGAGCTCACTCACACCTTCGAGCCACGGCACGCCCGGCACCACCTCCGCCGTCTCGCGTCGCGGTGCAGCCAGCAACACCGCCGGGCCAGCGGCGGTCAGCCGCTCCGCCTCCTGCGCCGACGACTCTGCCGCTGCCTCCACAGCGGCCGGCGAGGCACCACCCGCCTCTGCCGCGGTGTCGGCAGTCGTGCCGGATGTCGCCCGGCGCTCGAGCGCGAGTCGGCGCTCACGCTGCGGCACCGCCTCGAAGTCGAGCCCCGTGACCGCTTTGAGATCGAAGGCATCGGCACCGATCGGTCCGCGCGCCCAGTCGGGCGCGTCCGACAGCGCGGCAATCACCAACAGCGTGTTGCCTTCGCGCAGCCAGCGATCGAGCGGCTGCAGTTCGCCGGTCTGAATCGGGCCGGCACCGGGCAAGGTCAGCACCAGCAGACTCTCGCGTCCGGCGCCCGAAGGCGCGAGACGCGCCAGCGCATCGAACGACTCGCGCAGCGATCCCACCGCAATGCCTTCGGATTCGAGCCAGCGGCGCATGATCGAATATCCGTTGCCGCTGGATTCGGCGCTGGTAGGCCGCGGTGGCGCACCGGCCATCCCGCTGCCGCGCCCGCCGAACATCAGCACGAAGAACAGCAGCAGCGCACCGAGCGCCAGTATCGCGGTCGTGCCGCGTTCGCTGCTCATCGCTGCGCTCCGACATCCGGTATCGGCGCGGGTACAGGCGCAGGTGCAGACTCGAGACGTTGCAGCAATCCCTGCCCGGCACCGACCACGGCTTCGAGTTCGGTAGCCTGCGGCGTCACGGCGGCATAACGCACCCGCTCGGCCGCCAGCGCGACCTCGCACAACGATTCGCGATCCGCCTCGGTATCGAGCCGTGCCCCGCGCGCCAGCTCGCGCGCCGTCATGGCCGGTGCGGCCGGCAATCGACCCAGCCGTTGCAGACGGTGCGCAAGGCGACGCAGCAGCCAACCCGGTCGTTCCGTCAGCGGCAACTGCTCGACCCCCGCGACCTCCGCGTGCAGCCCATTGCTTTCCGGCGGCATCGCACCCGCAGCAGTGGCACGCGGCCGGCCGAGCCAGCCGCTTGCATACAGCTCGGCCCGCAGCACCCAGCCGAGAAACACCACCAGCCCAAGCAGCGCCAGATAGCCGAGAGTCGCCCAGACACGTTGCGGCACCGAACCTTGCTCCAGCCAGCCCAACCACGCGGAGGGCTCACGCGCGCCGGCCGCCGCATGCTCGACCCGTGCGCGCAGCCAGCGCAGCAGCCTTTGGCCGAGACCCGGTGTCGCCGTGGCCGCGGACGAGGCCGCAACCAGAGACTCGAGCACCGCGGTATCGGGGGGCGCCCGGCGGGCCGCCGGCTCGGATGCCGCGAGCAACGCCGCCCGCAGCGCCCGCAAGCCACCCGCCGACAGCTCGCCCCGTGCCTGGCGCCAATCGGCCGGCAACATGGCCGCTACCCCGCTCGACTCGAGCACCTCGGCCAGCCCCGGACAGCGCGCGGCGATTCGCTCGAAGCCGACATCCAGCTCGGTATCGAGGCGCGGCAGGCAGGCGGCGATCGCGAGGCTGACAGCACGGGTATCCGGCTGCGGCGCATCGGCCGCAACCGCCTGCATGCCGGCCAGCACGCCGCCCAGCACGACGGTCGCGGCGAAGATCGCGAAGCGCCTGCGCACGTCATCAGGTCCCGGAGGGCAGCGCCTCGATCCGTCGGGCCAGATCTTCGCCGGCGCGGCGCAACTTCAGATCGGCATACTGAGCCAGCGACAACGCACAGATGAACGGTGTGAACAACGCGCCGATCAGCGCACCGATGATCGTGGTGGCCAGAAACACGCTGCCGATATCGCCGCCGCCCATCAATTGCACGACGATCAGTCCGGCGATCATGCCGATGGCGTAAAACACCAGGATCGCGAACAGCGCAACCGTGAGGATCGCCGACGTCCGCCCCCAGTTACCGCGGACCAGGAGAAAACTCTTGCGCAGCGCACCCACCACCGATTCGTCGTCGAGCAGCAGCGCCGGATAAGCGAACATCAAGGCCACGATCAGGTACAACCCGGGCAGCAGCAACGCCAGGACACCTGCGCCGATCAACAACGCGCTCAGCACGATCAGCGCCAGTGCCGCCGGCAAGCGCAGCAGGGGCCGGCGCAGATCGGCCGCGAGCGGCGACCGACGCCCCTCGGCGATGGCCTGTTGCCGCAACAGGATCGCGCCCCAGAGCAGTACATTGGCCAGACCGGCGCCGATCACCAGCAGCCAGCCGAGCGGCCCCAGACCCTCCAGCGACGGCGTACGGCGCTGCGCCATCGTCACCAGCGAAGGTAGCTGACCGATGATCACCGCCAGCAACGACAGTGGCAGACAACGCAGCAGCGAAGCCTTGAACAAGGTGATGCCGGCATCGAGAACCTCGCCAACGGACATTGGACGTTCGAACGGCAGGATCGTCGCGGCCATGCTCACCTCTCGAAGATACGCGGCCAATGTAGCAGACCCGTCATGCTGGCAGACTGTGCACCCTGTGATACCCGCCCGACCGCAGGCGCGGCCAGAGACGGACATGACCGGATACAGGACACTGAACGAGGCACTGGCGGCGACCGCCAGGACACTGACCGCGCTGGGTGACGCCATCGAGCCAAGACGCGAGGCCGAGGCGCTGGCAGCGGCCTGCCTCGGTGTCGGTCGCGCCGGCCTGGTCACCCGCGGCGATCTGCCGCTCGACAGCTCACTCACCGCCCTGCTCGAGCGCTGGACACAACGGCGAGCCGCCGGCGAGCCGCTCGCCTACATCGTGGGCTACCGCGATTTCTGGACGCTGCGCCTGAACGTCACGCCGGCGGTGCTGGTACCCCGCCCCGAGACCGAGCTGCTGGTGGAACGCGCGCTGGCACTGGCCCGCCTGCGCGGCGAAACCGCTGCACCGCCCGCCCTCGCCGATCTCGGCACCGGCTCGGGCGCCATCGCACTCGCCCTGGCCAGTGAACGCCCGGACTGGCGGATCGTCGCCACCGATCGCTCGGCCGCCGCACTCGATATCGCGCAGCGCAATGCCCGCGCCCATCAGTTGCAACGGGTCGAGTTCCTGCTCGGCGACTGGTTCACACCGCTGGCCGGCCGGCGCTTCGACCTGCTGGTCTCGAACCCGCCTTATGTCGCCGCCGACGACCCGGCGCTGCGGGGCGACTCGCTGCGCGTGGAGCCCCAGGACGCCCTGACTCCGGGTCCGGACGCCCTCGCCGCGCTCGTCACACTGATCGAATCGGCTCCACGGCATCTCGAGTCCGGTGGCTGGTTGTTGCTGGAACACGGTGCAACCCAGGCGGCGCCCGTGGCCGAACGGCTTGTCGCGCGAGGCTTCCGTCACGTACGCTCGCACGCCGACCTCGCAGGAACGTTGCGCGCCACCGAAGGGCAATGGCTGCGCTGATCCGTTCCGGTCCGGCCCGTTACGCCCCAGCTCCAGGAAGTCCTCAGCATGCTGCGCTTCGAAACCTCGCTCGGTGAATTCTCGGTCGAACTCTTCGACAAGGAGGCGCCGCGCACGGTCGCCAATTTCCTGAAATACGTCGACGACGGTTTCTACGATGGCACGGTGTTCCACCGGGTCGTACCCGGCTTCGTGATCCAGGGTGGCGGCATGGACGCCGGCCTGGAGCAGAAGACCACCCGCCCACCGATCCAGAACGAAGCCACCAACGGCCTCGAGAACCTGCGCGGCACGCTGTCGATGGCCCGCACCAACGACATCCACAGCGCCACTTCGCAGTTCTTCGTCAACCTCGCCGACAACGACTTCCTCGACCACCGTCCCGGCAACTACGGCTATGCCGTCTTCGGCCGGGTCATCGACGGCATGGACGTGGTCGACCGCATCGCTGCCGTGGCCACCGGCCGCCGCCGCGGCTTCGACGACTGCCCGCTCGAGGAAGTCGTGATCCTCTCGGTGCGCCGAACCGCGGCAACCTGAGGCCGAGGCGCACCGCCTCTCTCCGTCCTCCCCACGCCCGCGTGGCAGGCTCAGGCGCTCCGGCACGCGCGTCGCTCTGGCGTCGCAGACTGCTGCGCTGGAGCGCATGGGTGTTGTTGCTGGCGATCGGCAGCTCGATCGGCAGCGTGCTGCTGCTGCGCTGGGTCGACCCCTGGACCTCGACCTTCATGATGGCGACGCGCAAGGACGCGCTGCTCGCCGGCAACTTCGACTATTCCAACGACTATCGCTGGGTCGATCTCGAACGGATCTCGCCGCAGGCGGCCATCGCCGTGGTCGCGGCGGAGGATCAGCGATTCCCGTTCCATCCCGGCTTCGACTTCAAATCGATCCGCGAAGCACTGCGACACAACGCCCGCAGAACCCGCGTGCGCGGCGCCAGCACGATCTCGCAGCAAGTCGCGAAAAACCTGTTCCTTTGGCGTGGCCGCAGCTATCTCCGCAAAGGCCTCGAGGCCTGGTTCACGGTGCTGATCGAAACGACCTGGCCGAAACGACGGATCCTGGAGGTCTACCTCAACATCGCCGAGTTCGGCCGCGGCATCCACGGCGTCGAAGCCGCCGCGCAGCGCTTCTTCGACAAACCCGCGGCGAACCTCACGCCCGCCCAGGCCGCTACCCTGGCCGCCGTGCTACCCAACCCCGTGCGCCTGCGCGCCGATGCACCGTCACCCTACGTGCGGCAGCGCCGCGAGCAGATCCTCGGACAGATGCGCGCACTCGGGGGTCCGGCTTACCTGCGACGGCTCGACTGAGTGCACCGCCCCCTCAGCGTTCGTAGCCAAGATTGGGCGCGATCCAGCGTTCGATCTCCGGCAGCGTGACGCCCTTGCGTCGCGCATAGTCCTCGACCTGCTCGCGCGACACCTTGCCGACCGCGAAATACCGCGAGTCGGGGTGCCCGATGTACCAGCCGCTGACGGCCGCGGTGGGATACATCGCGAAGCTGTCCGTCAGCGTGATGCCCGCATTGCGCTGCGCATCGAGCAATTGCCAGAGCTTTGCCTTTTCGGTGTGATCCGGGCAGGCGGGATAACCCGGCGCCGGACGGATGCCGCGATAGGATTCGCTGATCAGTTCCGGATTGGTCAACTGCTCGGCCGGTGCATAACCCCAGAACTCACGGCGTACCCGCTCGTGGAAATGCTCGGCACAGGCCTCGGCGAAACGATCGGCCAGCGCCTTGAGCATGATGCTCGAATAGTCGTCGTGCACGGCTGCAAACTTTGCGAGCCAGGGTTCGATGCCGATGCCGGCCGTGACCGCAAACGCCCCCATCCAGTCGCGCACGCCCGAGTCGCGCGGCGCGACGTAGTCGGCCAGGCATTCGTGCGGCTGGCCGGGCGCCTTTCTCTTCTGCTGGCGCAGATGACTCAGCGTCGTCAGCACCGTGCTGCGCGACTCGTCCGTGTAGATCTCGATGTCGTCGCCGACCGATGCCGCCGGGAACAAACCGATCACCGCGCGTACCTGCAGCCACTTTTCGGCCACGATCTGCTTCAGCATCCGCCGCGCATCGGCGTAGAGATTGCTGACCGCTTCACCGACGACCGGATCGGTCAATATGTCGGGAAACTTGCCGGCGAACTCCCAGGCGTTGAAGAACGGCATCCAGTCGATGTATTCGACCAGATCTTCGAGCGAATAGTCCTCGAACACCTGTATGCCGGGGCGGGCCGGCGCGGTCGGCCGGTAGGCCGCCCAGTCGATCGGCCGGCGGTTGGCCCGCGCCTCCGCCAGCGACACGTCCGGCAGCTTCACACTCTTGTTCGCATGCTGCTCACGTCGCCGCTGATGCTCCGCAGCAACTTGCGCGGAGAACGCTTCCCGCTGTGCAGGCGTGACCAGGGTCTGGCAGATGCCGACCGAGCGTGAAGCGTCCTTCACGTAGACCACCGGCCCGTCGTACTGCGGCGCGATCCTGACCGAGGTATGCGCCGGCGACGTGGTCGCACCGCCGATCAGCAGCGGCAGTTCGAAGCCCTGGCGCTTCATCTCGCTGCCGACATACACCATTTCGTCGAGCGATGGTGTGATCAGCCCCGACAGGCCGATGATGTCGGCATTCTCGCGGCGCGCCACATCGAGGATCTTGTCGGCCGGTACCATCACGCCGAGATCGATGACCTCGAAGTTGTTGCACTGGAGCACGACACCGACGATGTTCTTGCCGATGTCGTGTACGTCGCCCTTGACCGTGGCGAGCACGATCTTGCCGTTGCTGCGCATCCCGCCGGTCTTGCCCTTCTCGATGAACGGGATGAGGTGCGCGACCGCACGTTTCATCACACGTGCGCTCTTGACCACCTGCGGCAGGAACATCTTGCCGGCACCGAACAGGTCGCCGACGACGTTCATGCCGTCCATCAGCGGCCCCTCGATCACCTTGACCGGCTCGTCGGCCTCGAGCCGCGCCGCCTCGGTGTCCTCGATGATGAACTCGTCGATGCCCTTGACCAGCGAATGCTCGAGACGCTTCGCCACCGGCCAGCTGCGCCACTCGAGATCGGCCTCGCGCTTGATTCCCGATTCGCCCTTGAAACGCCCGGCAATCGTCAGCAACCTTTCGGTCGCATCCGGCCGCCGGTTCAGGATCACGTCTTCCACCGCCTCCCGCAGATCGGGAACGATGTCCTCGTAGATCGCCAGCTGGCCGGCGTTGACGATCCCCATGTCCATGCCAGCCCGGATCGCGTGATAGAGGAACACGCTGTGCATCGCTTCGCGGACCGGATCGTTGCCGCGGAACGAGAACGAGACGTTGCTGACACCGCCGCTGACCAGGGCGTGCGGCAACCGCTCTTTGATCAGGCGCGTGGCCTCGATGAAGGCGACGCCATAGCCGTCATGCTCCTCGATGCCGGTCGCAATCGCGAAAATATTCGGATCGAAGATGATGTCCTCGGGCGGGAAGCCCGCTTCGGTCGTCAGCAACCGGTAGCAGCGCTCGCAGATCGCGGCCTTGCGCTCGACCGTATCGGCCTGGCCTTGCTCGTCGAAGGCCATCACCACGACTGCGGCACCGTAACGCCTGGCCTTGCGCGCCTGGGCGAGAAACGGCGCCTCGCCTTCCTTCAGGCTGATCGAGTTGACGACCGGCTTGCCCTGGACGCATTTCAGGGCCGCCTCGATCACGCTCCACTTCGAGGAGTCGATCATCAGCGGCACGCGGGCGATGTCGGGCTCGGTGGCGATCAGGTTCAGGAAGCGGACCATGGCCGCTTCCGAATCGAGCATGCCCTCATCCATGTTGACGTCGATGATCTGCGCACCCGAGGCGACCTGTTGCTTCGCAACTTCGAGCGCAGCCGCATAGTCGCCGGCTTCGATCAGCTTGCGAAACCTGGCCGAACCGGTGACGTTGGTACGCTCGCCGACGTTGACGAACAGCGAGTCGTCCTCGATGGCCAGCGGCTCGAGGCCGGCCAGCCGGCAGGCCACCGGCGGTTTGGCGCGGCGGCGCGGCGCCGCGCGGGTGACGGCCTTGCGGATCAGCTCGATATGCTCCGGCGTCGTACCGCAGCAGCCGCCGACGATGTTCAGCAATCCCGACTGGGCGAATTCGGCGAGGATCTCGGCCGTCTCGGCCGGCGTCTCGTCGTATTCGCCAAAAGCGTTCGGCAGGCCGGCATTCGGATAGGCGCAGACATAGGCATCGCTGACGCGGCCGAGCTCCTGCACATAAGGCCGCAGATCCCTGGCGCCCAGCGCGCAGTTCAGGCCCACCGCGAGCAGATCGCCGTGACGCACCGAGTTCCAGAACGCTTCGGTAGTCTGCCCAGAGAGCGTCCGTCCCGAAGCATCGGTGATTGTCCCGGAGACGATCAGCGGCAACTCGACCGATAGCTCCTCGAGCACGCTCCGCACCGCGAAAATCGCTGCCTTGGCGTTCAAGGTATCGAACACAGTCTCGATCAGCAGCAGGTCGGCGCCGCCCTGCACCAGTGCGCGCGTCGCATCCGCGTAGGTCGAAACCAGTTCGTCGAACGTGACGTTGCGCAGCGCCGGGTCGTTGACGTCCGGCGAGATCGACGCCGTGCGATTGGTCGGCCCGAGCGCTCCCGCGACGAAGCGCGGCGTGCCGGTGCGTGCCGCAATCTCGTCGGCGACCTCGCGCGCCAGCCGTGCCGAGCGATAGTTCAGCTCGGGGACCAATGCCTCCATGCCATAGTCGGCCTGGGCGATCGCCGTCGAATTGAAGGTGTTGGTCTCGACGATGTCTGAACCGGCCTCGTAGTAAGCACGATGGATGCCGGCGATCACCTCGGGGCGCGTCAGTGACAGCAGATCGTTGTTGCCGCGCAGGTCGCGGCCGAAATCGCGGAAGCGCTCGCCGCGATAACCCGCCTCGTCGAGCTTGTGCCGCTGGATCATCGTGCCCATCGCGCCATCGAGCAGCACGATCCGCTCCTCGAGCAGGCGACGCAGCCGCCGGATCCTATCGGTACGGGCACGCTCGTCCGGCGGTTCGACGGCATAGGGTGCCTCGGCGGCGCGTGCACCCTCGGGCGCCGCAGGCTCGCGACGCTCCAGCGCGGATGCACAGTCCCGTGTCTGTTCGTGACCGTGGCCGCAACCGTGATCGTGACGGTGCCCTGCTGTACGACTCATACACCCTCCTGCGTCGCGACCGCGGTCGGCCGCAAACCGAGCGCATGGCAGATCGCATAGGTCAACTCGGCACGGTTCAACGTATAGAAATGGAATTCACTGACACCGTGGTGTCGCAGCTGCGACACCTGCTCGATCGCCACGCTGGCCGCGATCAGTCGCCGCGTATCCGGATCCTGGTCCAGCCCCGCGAAACGCTCTGCCAGCCAGGCGGGGACTTTTGCCCCGCAACGTGCCGCAAACCGCATGACCTGCGGAAACCGCGTGATCGGCAGGATGCCCGGCACGATACTGACACTGATGCCGGCGGCGACACAGCGATCGCGAAACCGCAGGAAATCGTCGTTGTCGAAGAAGAACTGGGTGATCGCGCGAGTCGCGCCGGCGTCGACCTTGCGCTTTAGGTTGTCGAGGTCCTGCTGCGCCGAACGAGCTTCCGGATGTCCCTCGGGATAGGCCGCAACCGAGATGTCGAAATCGGCCACCTTGCGCAGCCCCGCGACCAGGTCCGCACCCCAGGCGAAACCCTCGGGATGCGGCTCGTAGTGCGTCGCGCCCTGGGGCGCATCGCCGCGCAGCGCGACGATATGGCGGATACCCTCGGCCCAGTACTGGCGCGCCACGGCCAGCACGTCATCCCGCGTCGCACCCACACAGGTCAGATGCGGCGCACCGGTCAGCGCCGTCTCACGCTGGATACGCTGCACGACTCGGTGCGTGCGATCGCGCGTCGACCCATCGGCACCGTAAGTGACCGACACGAAGCGCGGTGCCAGCGGCGCAAGCCGCTGCACCGACTGCCACAGCGTCGCTTCCATGGTCGCGTCGGCCGGCGGAAAGAACTCGAAGGAAACCTGAATCGGTGGCGCAGCCGCAGGCTGCGATGTCGGCGGTGATAACGTATCGACAGCACTCATTTAGAGACGACTCCTGCAAACGAATCAGGCGGACCGCGCCAGTGGCGCGGATACTCGCAGTGGAGCGGAGCGAGCCACCAGCACATGGCGACCCGCGGATTCGACGGGAATCAAGTCCTGACACTCCAGACCGGCAGCGAGCATCAGGCCACGCAGTCGTTGCGGCGGCGCGGGCGGTACCGAAACCGGAACGCCTGCGGCAGCCACTACGGATTCGAGCGCATCGTAGTCGACGCTGACCCAGGCCCGGCCCTGCGGCGCAAGCAGCCCCCGCGCCAGCGCGAAGTCCGCCTCGAGTGCGGCAAGCGCGCCACCTCTTGCGCTCATCCCCTCGAGCACGACCAGATCCCAGCATTGCGCTGCCCTGGCCAGCAACGTCGCGGCAAGCTCGACCTGGACTGCGCAGGACTGCTCCGCGGCCCAGCGACGCAACTGCGCCCGCTCCGCAGCCGAAGCCGCCAGCACCACAATCTCACTTGCCCTGGCAGCCAATGCAGTCAGCAATTCGGGGTGACGGATGCGCAGTGCGACCCGCAGCGCAGCGGGCGAGCCCGCAGGTGCTGCAAGCGTCGCCGCGAGCGTGCGTCCGAAGCGCGACGGCGGCAACAACCCACGCCCGGGAACGCCCCGTGCGATCTCCGCATCGCGCGCCTGCTGCAGCGCACGCCGTGCGTCTTGCAACGCGGCATCGCCCGCATCGATCTGGGTAAGCAACCACCGAGCCATGTATGCGGCCGACCCTTCGCCGGTCGACAGCGCGTACTCGACGTACTGCCCCTGGCGCATGCGCTGCACCAACCCGGCTGTCGCCAACTGCTTGAGTTGGCGCGAGACGTTCGGCTCGCTGTCCGCACACGCCGCCGCCAGTGCCGAGACCGAAGCAGGCCCGTCGGCACAGAGGCGCAGCAGCCGCAACCGGCGCTCGTCCGCGACCGCACGCAATCGGGATGCCAAGTTTTCGATGGATAATTTCATAATTACGAAAATTTGTAATTTATAGTATATTACTAACCCTCCCGGGACACAAACCAGACCCGGACACAGGCTCAGGGCAGCCGGCCCTGCGAAGGCAACTCCTGTAACCTTGCGGTCAGCGCAGGTGAGGCGGATGACCCCTACGCCACTCGAGGCCGCGTCTCGCGAGGAGTATCCCGTGCCCCAGAACCTTCCACGGCGCCGCCTCACGCAGATTGCGGCCATCGTCACCGCGGCCCGCCGTGCAGCACCGAAAGACCGGCTCCGTCACATCTCCTCGCGCGACTTCCTCGAAGCCTATTTCCGCGGCGTCGATGAAGACGACCTCGCCGCGCACGCCCCCCGCGATCTCGCGCTCGCGGCATTCGCGCACTTGCGCAGGGGCACCCGCCGCCGCCGCGGGGAAACACGCCTGGAAATCTTCAATCCCACCCTGGCGCAGCACGGCTTCGATTCGACGTCAACGTTCGTCGCCATCGTCACCGACGACATGCCGTTCCTGGTCGATTCACTCGGCATGGCGTTTTCTGCTCGCGGCATCGCCATCCATCTGCTGGTACATCCGGTGCTCGAGGTGCAGCGCGATGCCGCCGGCCGTCTGCGCGAACTCCGGCCCGGCACCGGCGAGGCGGTGCCGGCCACTGCCGGCCGCTCACGCCGCACTGCGATGGCCCGGCACGAATCCTGGCAACTCTACGAAATCGACCGCCAGTACGACCCCGAGGCCATCCGGGCCTTGCAGCACCGCCTGCAGCAGACGCTCGCCGACGTACGCGCCGCAGTCGAGGACTGGCGGCCGATGCGGCAACGCATGCGCGCCCTCGCCGATGACCTGAAAGCGCGCACCCCCGCACGCACCCCTCGCGAGGAAGCGACCGAAGCCAGCCATTTGCTCGACTGGATGGAAAGCGGGCACTTCGTCTTCCTGGGTTACCGCCAGTACCGCCTGCGCCGCGGCCGCACCACCGACCGTCTCGAGCCGCACCACGGCACGGGCCTCGGCATCCTGCGCGACGGCCCCGGCACGGCACGGGCCACCACGACCCTGCTGCGCGGCCGGATGCGCGAGGTCGCACGCTCCCCCGCCCCGCTGGTGATTTCCAAGGCCAACTCGCTCGCCACCGTGCACCGCGCGGCCTATCTCGACTACGTCGCCGTCAAGGAGTTCGACGCCCACGGCACGCCACGCGCCGAACACCGCTTCATCGGTCTCTGGACCTCCACGGCCTACTTCGCGAGCCCGCAAGACATCCCGCTGTTGCGCCGCAAAGTGGATACGGTGATCGCGCAATTCGGGCTCGATCCCTCGAGCCATGACGGCAAAGCCGCCATGGCGGTGCTCGAGAACTGGCCACGCGACGAGTTGTTCCAGTCGACCGTGCGCGAACTGGTGGCGTTCGTGCGCAGCGTCGTCAATCTCTACGAACGACGCACCACGCGCTTGCTGGCACGGCGCGATCCCTTCGGCCGCTTCTGGTCCTGCATGGCCTACGTGCCGCGCGATCGCTACACGACCGAAGTGCGCCAGCGGATCGAGCTGATCCTGCGCCAGGCACTCGACGGCGCGGACATCGAATCCCAGGTGCAGATCTCCAGTTCGAAACATGCCCGCGTCCACGTGGTCGTGCGCACCTCGTCCGGCGCCGCGGCACCGGCACGCTTCGATGTCGATGCCGTCGAACGACAGATCGCGCTCGCTGCGACAACCTGGACCGACCGCCTGCGTGCCGCCCTCGTCGCACGCTTCGAAGCATCGGCGGCCGCCCGGCTCGCTACCCGCTATGGCACGGCCTTTCCGCTGGCTTACCAGGACGAGGTCGACCCTGCGGACGCGCTCGACGACGTCGCCGACCTCGAGTCGCTGCACGAGTCCCCGCAGGCCCTGCGCCTGAATCTGCATCGCCCACCCGGCAGCCCGCCGTCACGCCTGCATCTGCGCATCGTCAAGGCCGGCGGGCCGATCGCGATCTCCGACCTGCTGCCGATGATGGAGAACTTCGGCCTGCGGGTGATGTCGGAGCGCCCGTGGCGGATCGCGCTGCCCGATGTCGCCGGCGGCGCCAACGTCCAGGACTTCGAACTCGAGCACGGCGCCGGCCTGGCACTCGACATCGAGAAGATCGAACCGCGCTTTGTCGAGGCCGTACTCGCGAGCTGGCGCGGCGAGGTCGAGAACGACGGCTTCCACCGCCTGTTGCTGCCCACGTCGCTGACCGTGCGCCAGCTGGTGGTACTACGCGCCTACTGCCGCTATCTGCTGCAGACCGGCCTGCCGTTCAGCCAGGTGTACATGGAGCGCGTGCTCACCGCCCATACGGCCTTCGCCGCCGACCTGGTGCGCCTGTTCGAAACCCGTTTCGATCCGGATGCGCCGGAGCGCGGCCGCGACGGCCGCACCCGGAAGCTGTCCGCGATGCTCACCCGCCGGCTCGAAAGCGTCGCCGGCGCCGACGAGGACCGGATCCTGCGCGCCTTTCTGGCGACGATCGAGGCGACCCTGCGGACCAACTTCTGGCAGCGCGACGCGCACGGGGCGATGCGCCCGACCCTGGCACTGAAACTCGACCCGGCAGGCATCCCGGGGCTGCCGCTGCCGCGGCCGCGCTTCGAGATCTTCGTCTACTCACCGAGCGTCGAGGGCGTGCATCTGCGGATGGGGCTGGTGGCCCGTGGCGGCCTGCGCTGGTCCGACCGGCGCGAGGACTTCCGCACCGAGATCCTCGGGCTGATGAAGGCGCAGAACGTCAAGAATACGCTGATCGTCCCGGTCGGCGCCAAAGGCGGTTTCGTGCCGCGCCGCCTCGCAGCCGGCGCCAGCCGCGACGAGGCGCAGCGCCAAGGCGTCGCCGCCTATCGCGATTTCATCGGCGCCCTGCTCGACGTCACCGACAACATCGTCGGCGAGCGCATCGTGCCGCCGCCGCGCACCGTGCGCCAGGACGGCGACGATCCCTACCTGGTTGTCGCGGCCGACAAGGGTACGGCGAGCTTTTCCGACACTGCCAACGGCATCGCACTCGAACGCGGTTTCTGGCTCGGCGATGCATTCGCCTCCGGCGGCTCGGCCGGATACGACCACAAGAAGATGGGCATCACGGCGCGCGGCGCCTGGGAATGCGTCAAGCGCCACTTCCGCGAGCTCGGTCTCGATACCCAGGCGACGCCGTTCACGGTCGCAGGCATCGGCGACATGTCGGGCGACGTGTTCGGCAACGGCATGCTGCTGTCGCCGCAGATCAAGCTGGTCGCGGCATTCAACCACCAGCACATCTTCATCGATCCGGATCCCGATCCACGCCGCAGCTGGCGCGAGCGTGAACGACTGTTCCGTCTGCCGCGCTCCGGCTGGGACGATTACGACCGGCGCCTGCTGTCGCGCGGCGGCGGTGTGCATCTGCGCAGCGCCAAGACCATCCCGCTCTCGCCGGAAGCGCAGCGCCTGCTCGGCATCGCCGCGACGACTGCGCCGCCGATCGAGGTGATCCGCGCCATCCTGCGGATGCAGGTGGACCTACTGTGGAACGGCGGCATCGGCACCTACGTCAAGGCGTCGACCGAATCGCCGGCGGCAGCCGGCGATCGAAGCAACGACGCCGTCCGGGTCGACGGCCGCGAGCTGCGTGCCCGGGTCGTCGGCGAAGGCGGCAATCTCGGCTTCACCCAGCTCGGTCGCGTGGAGTACGCGCTCACGGGCGGACGGATCAACACCGACTTCATCGACAACTCAGCCGGCGTGAACACCTCCGACGTCGAAGTGAATCTGAAGATCCTGACCAATGCGGAAGAACGCCGCAGCGCACTGCAACGACCGGAACGCAACCGCCTGCTCTTCGCCGCCACCGACGAAGTGGCGCTGCTGGTGCTGCGCAACAACTACCTGCAAAGCCAGGCACTATCGACGCTCGAAGCGCAGGCGGCGCGCCGGCTGCTGGAACTGCAGCACGTCACCCGGCTGCTGGAACGCGAGGGCCTGCTCGACCGCAAGGTCGAGTTCCTGCCTGACGACGAAACATTCGCCGAGCGGCACAAACGCAGCCTCGGCCTGACCCGGCCAGAACTCGCGGTACTGCTCTCCTATTCCAAGATCTCGCTCAACCAGCAGCTGATCGAGTCCGACGTCCCGGAAGACCCCTATCTTTCGCAGGAGCTGGAGCGCTACTTCCCGGCGCGCTTCGCCCGCCGCTTCCCGCGAGCGATCACGCGGCACCGGCTGCGGCGCGAGATCATCGCCACCGCGACCACCAACAGTGTGATCAACCGGATGGGCCCGAGCTTCGTGCCGCGGGCGATCGAGGACACCGGCGCGAACGCCGCGCAGGTGGCACGCGCCTACAGCACGGTGCGTGAATGCTTCGACCTGCGCGCCTGCTGGGCCCGGATCGAGGCGCTCGACAACCGCGTACCCGCCGCGATCCAGTATGCGATGCATGGCCAGACCGCGCGCCTGTTGCGCCACACCAGCTATTGGCTGCTGCACCACCGCCGCGGTCGACTGGACATCGAGGCGACCGTGCGACACTTCCGCCCCGCGATCCGCGAACTGAGCAGCCTGCTGCCCGGCGCACTCGCCGGACTCGACCGCGAAGCCTGGCAGCGCAACCACACCGCCTACGCGGACCACGGCGCGCCCCCGGAGCTGGCGTCCTTCATGGCCAGCAGCGACGCCATGGCAACGGCTTTCGACATCGTCGAGATCGCAACGGCCCGGCGAGCCGGTCTCGCACTGACCGCCGGCATCTATTTTCACGCCGGTGCCCGACTCGGTCTCGACTGGCTGCGCGCCGGCATCGAATCGCTGCCGGTCGACGGAACCTGGCAGGCGGTCGCACGTCGCGGCCTGCGCGACGCCGCGTTGCGCATACAGCGCCGTATTGCCGAGCAGGTGCTGGCGGTGCCGGGCCGCAGCACGGTCGAGACCCAGCTCGAACGCTGGCTCGTCCGGCGCGCGACCGACCTCGAGCCCTGGCGGCGCACCCTCGCCGATCTGCAGACCGCCGGCGGTACCGACTTCGCAACCCTGTCGGTCGGTGTCGAGGCGCTGCGCAAACTGCTCGCTTAAGGACCCAGCCGCCGCCCCGATGACGCCCCCTCGCCTCAGCCTCACGATCACGACCTACGAACGACCCGAAGCGCTCGAAGCCGTGCTGCGCAGCTGCTTCGCGCAGCAGACGGCACCGTTCGAGATCCTGGTTGCCGACGATGGCTCGAGCGAGCCGACCCGCGCGCTGCTGGACCGGCTGCGGTGCGAAGCGCCGGTGCCGCTGCGGCATCTGTGGCAGCCGCATCGCGGCTTTCGCCTGACACGGCTGCGCAATCTCGCAATCGCCGCCGCACAAGGCGACTACCTGGTTTTCGTCGACGGCGACATGGTGCTGCATCCGTCGTTCGTCGCCGATCATTGCCGCCTTGCGCGCCGCGGCTGGTATACACAGGGCGTGCGAATCGCCCTCGACCCGCCAGCAACCAAGCGGCTGCTCGACCTGCCGTCCCGACAGCCGCGGCCGTGGTCCAGCGGTCTCGGTCTGCTGCGCCGCCTGTACGGCCTGCATGCCCCGGCGCTGCAACCGGTGCTGCGCCGTGCCGCCAACGGCTGCATCGCCATCAAAGGTTGCAACCAGGGCTTCTGGCGCGACGACCTGCTGGCCGTCAACGGCTTCGAAGAGGCCATCGAAGGCTGGGGTCCGGAGGACAAGGAGCTGTGCGCGCGCCTGCGACACCAGGGCGTGCGCCGTCAAACGCTGCTCTGCGGCGGCATCGCCTGGCACCTGGCCCACCCGCCGGCGCCGCGCACACGTCATGCCGCGAACCAGCAGCTGTTGCAGCAAACTCTCGCTGCTCGGCGCAGACGCGCCACACGCGGCGTCGACGCACACTTCCCGCAGGCCGAGACGTCGCAGCCGTCCTGAGCATATCCGGCAGCCCGACCACCTCCCGCCGGACAGCGTGCCGCCGATCACGGCTCCTGCCTGCAATGCTGTGCTATAAATCCACGGTTGCAACCGTCGATGGAGTCGCATCGTGCCCGGAAAACTCGTTCTAGTGCGTCATGGCCAGAGCGTCTGGAACCAGGAAAACCTGTTCACCGGCTGGACCGACGTCGACCTCTCCGAGCAGGGCCGTGGCGAAGCGCAATCCGCCGGCCGGGAAATCCTCCGCGAGAGGATCGCCGTCGACTGCGCATTCACTTCGGTGCTGAAGCGCGCGATCCGCACGCTCTGGGCCATCCTCGACGAGACCGACCGGATGTGGATTCCGGTCGAGCGCAGCTGGCGCTTGAACGAACGCCACTATGGCGCGCTGCAAGGTCTGAACAAGGCGCAAACCGTCGAGAAACACGGCGAGGCCCAGGTCAAGATATGGCGCCGCAGCTACGACATTCCGCCACCGCCGCTGTCGCCGGATGATCCCCGCCACCCGCGCCACGACGTGCGCTACGCCGGCCTCGACCCGGCGCTGCTGCCCGGCACCGAGTCACTCAAGGACACGCTGGCACGCGTGCTGCCGCTGTGGGAGTCGCGCATCGGCCCCGAACTCGCCGCCGGTCGCAACGTCCTCGTCGCGGCGCACGGCAACAGCCTCCGCGCGATGGTCAAGATGCTCGACGACGTGCCCGAATCGGAAATCGTCGAACTGAATATCCCGACCGGCGTGCCGTTGTTGTACGAGCTGGACGCCAAGCTCAAGCCGGTATCGAGCCGCTACCTCGGTGACGCCGAGGCCATCAAGGCCGCCGCGGAGGCCGTGGCGAAACAGGCGCAGTCTCAGCCTCGCTCGCCGTCGCACTGACGGCACACTTGCCCGGCGAGGCGGCGGCATCGCCACCCGCCTCCACGGGTTCGAGCAGACGCGCGGCGAGCCGCTCCAGCATCTGCTCGATCCGCTGCCACGACTCCTCGCGGTCGAGTTTCAAGCCGTAGTAGTCCGGCACGGCCTCGGCCCGCAGCGCAAGATAGGTCATCGCCGCGGTCGCAATAAAGCTGAACGCGTAGACATCCTCGCTGTCGATCGCACCGGCGCCGGCGGCGAGTTCGCGCATCTCGCGCCCGAAGCGGGCACGCAGCTCGTCGAGTGCGTCGGTCACGGGTGGGCTGCGCAATAGCTCGACGATCAGCAACTCGCGGATCTTGGGACGGGCACGCAGCGCCTGCGCATAGCCGATCGCAGCCGCCACCTGCGGCCGCTGCGACCGCCCCGACGACGACCGCGCCTGAGCCAGGGCCTGTTCCCGGATCGGATTCGGCAGAAACGTCTCACCTTCGGCCCAGGCGCGCGCCAGGCCGACGAAGTCGCCGAAATAGCGATACAGCAAGGCCTTGCCGACGCCCGCTTCCTTCAGCACTGCGTTGACGCCGAGACCCTGGATCCCGTCGCGCGTCCAGACGCGATCGAACGCCATGACCAGGCGCCTCTCGGTCTCCTCGCGATCCAGCTTGCGGCGTGGACGCGCCGGCGCCGGCGGCACGGTCACGATCGGCCCATCAGCCGGCGCTCGCGCCACCCGGACCGGGACCTGCGCCCTCGCCGCTGCGCGCGCCCGACTGGCTCGCCGTCCAGCCATCGTAGCGACCACCCTGCGCGGCAGCGATGTCGCGCAATCGTGACGAGATCGCACGGATCCCGTCCACCGACAGCTGCATCGGTTTGCAGGCATGCACGCTCCATGGATAGTCCGTACTGTCGCTGACCTGGCGCACATCGACACTAAAGCCTTCGGCGGTCAGGCGCTGTGCCGCCACCGAAGCGGCCGCTTCGGAGGGCAATGCCAGAAAAAAATCGACGTCGATCGGCCGGAACGGATCGGTGCCGCGACGCAGACGCTCGATCAGCTTGGTGTCCCAGTCGTCGACGGGCCGCTGTCGCAGCTTCCTCAGCTGGAACCCGATGCGGCCGATCGCCAGCGCGGCGCCGATCAACAGGAAGACATAGAGCCAGGACATGGTCGAGCTCCTCCGTGGTGTCAGGGCAGCTCAGTCGAATCTCGGCTTGCGCTTCTCGAGAAAGGCCTTGATGCCTTCCTGACCCTCCGGCGTCACCGACTGGCGCGAGATCGTCTCGCTCTCGATCGCGAGATGCGCTTCGAGCGTCGAGCCCGCCAGCGCCACCAGCCGCTTGACCGCGGCCTGCGCGGCGCGTGGCCCGGCTGCCAGCCGCTCGGCCAATGCCAGCGCGGCGGCAAGCACTTCACCGTCCGGCGCAACCTGATTGACCAGTCCCCATAGCAAGGCCTCGGCGGCGCCCAGCGGCCGGTTGGTCAGCAGCAATTCGAGCGCCCGTTTGTTGCCGAGGATCTGCGGCAGAAAGAACGACGTGCTGCCGTCCGGCGTCAGCGCGACCCCGGTATACGCCAGCGAAAACTTCGTGCCCTCGCCACAAACCGCGAGATCCGCCATGGCGACCAGGCCGACACCCGCGCCGGCTGCGGTGCCGTTGACCGCCGCGATCAGCGGTGCATCCATGCGCACGAGGGTCACGATCGCGCGGTGCAGATCGGCGGTCAGCTCGCGCAAGTACTGGTCGCTCGACATGCCGCCTGCGACCATGCCGCGCAAATCGCCGCCAAAGCAGAAATGCTTGCCGGCACCGGTCAGTACCACGGCACGGACCGAAGTATCGGCCGCGATCGCCGTCGCTGCCGCCAACAGGTCGCGGCCCATCTGCATGTCCAGGACGTTGGCGTTGTCCGGCCGATTCAACGTCAACACGCGAATCGGACCACGTGCTTCGACGAGAACGGTGGATCCCTGGCTCATGCCTGTGACTCCTGCTGCAGAGGTACCGCCGACGGGTCAGCCCGCGATACTGGCGATACGGCCATTGCCGCCGGCCCCGCGACCGGCACGGAAGCGGCTATTCGTCCGGCGCGATGGTGACACGCATGCCCGCCAGATCGTTGGTCATCTCGACCTGGCAGGACAGTCGCGACGTCTCGCCGTTGTGATACGACAGCTCGGCCAGCAGTTCGCGCTCATCGGACATCGCCGGCGGCAGTTTCGGCACCCAGGCGGGGTCGACGTAAATATGACAAGTGGCGCAGGAGCACATGCCGCCGCAGATCGCGGCGATGCCGTAATCGAGCTCGCGCAGCGTTTCCATGACCTTGAGGCCGGCTTTGGCCTCGACATCGTGCTCCTTCCCGTCCCGATCGACCACCTTCAACAACGGCATGCTGATTTCCTGATCCTGTAACCACCAATTGACCACCGGCGGCCCGCAACAGGCTCGATGGAGGGGCGCTAGTTTGCCCGCCCGCCCGGATGGGCGCCAGCCGCAGTTTTCACCAGCATTCGCCAGGCCCGCTCCAGGAGGGCGTAGACCGCCAGCATGCCCGCGAGCATCGCCGTATCGGCCTGCCGCTCGAGTCCGCAGGCGCGCAGCAGTTGCGCCTCCCGACCCCGCAACGCCGGGCAGGCCAGCAGCCAGGCAGCGGGGTCCTGCAGCGGATGTCCAAGATGGGCGTACTCCCAATCGACCAGCACCAAGGACCCCTCGCCCGGCACCCACAACACGTTGTCCGGGTGCGGATCGCTGTGAACCAGACAACGTGGCCCGCGTCCAGCATCGGCGCACTCCCAGCCTCGCTCGGCGAGTTCCAGCGCATGCTCGAGTTCGCCGATGGCCAACGGTCGTGCGCCGGCGCGCGCGCGCAGGACCAGGCGCCGCGCCCGCTCGATCAACGATGCACCGGCGCGCAACGCCGGCAAGGCATCCGACGCTGACACCGCCACTGCCGGACCGGCCGTGACATCACCACCGGAGCCCGTCGGTTGCCAGGCCCGCAGCGTCCGCAGCCGGGTCATGGTCGCGCCCCAACGCCGCAAGCCGGCCTCCGTTGCGATCGTCTCCGCAGCCACTCGCTCACCCGCCACGTAGCGCGTGACCAGAAACGAATGATCGTCGGCGGCCGCGACTACCGTCGGCGCCAGGCCGACCGCGGCGGCAAGCCGCTGCGCTTCGAGTTCGGCGGAGCGATCGACCCCCAACGCCTCCGTCTGCGCCGCATCGGCATTGAGCCGCAACACGAAAACCCCGGCCGCGGTCGCGATCCGGAACGAGCGATTGAGCAGCCCGCCCGGCAGCGGTTCGATCCGCAGCGCCGTGGCGCCGGCATCCACCGCACCTGGCACCGCGGCAAGCGCTGCCGCGGGAATCATCGGGCTGCGGCCGCTTGCTGCTGCCGCCAGCGGGCGCGCCAGGTAAACCAGCCGAACAACGCAATGACCAGATAGATTGCATAGAGCGACGCGACCAGGGCGAGGCCTTGCTGCAAGTAGAGATACAGCGAAACCGCATCGATCACGATCCAGTAAAGCCAGTTCTCGAGCCGCAGCCGCGCGATCATCCAGGTCGCGAGCAGGCTGGCGAGCATCGTTCCGGTATCGAGTCGCGGCCAGGCCGCCGCCGTCCATGCGGCGATCGCCGGTGCGAGCAGCCCCGTGCCCACTGCGATCGCCGCCACCCATGCCAGGTGCACCGGCCAGGGCCAGCGGCCGATCGGTGCCGACGTGCCCTGCGCCGCGGCGCCCTCCCCGGTCCGGGATCCACTGCGCGACCAGTGAAAGAAGCCGTATATCGCCATGACGACGTAGACGACCTGCAGCACAGCCTGCATCGGTAGACGTGCCTGCACCGCCAGGCCCGCGAGAATCGTCGATGACAGTCCGCCGAACAGCCAGCAACGTCGATCCTGACGCACGGCGAGCAAGCTGTAGATCAATCCGGCAATCACCGACAGCAGCTCAGCCAGCGGGCCGACGGCGCGCAGCGCAGCGAGGAAGCGCTCGAGCACCGCGCGCCCGTCAGTAGGCCGGCAGCGGCCCCAGCAACTTCACCACGAATACCGATTTCGTGCCGCGCTCGAAGCTCGGACGCAGCTCGCGCGTCAGCGTCTCCATCACGACCTCGTACGGACCGGTCAGCTGGGTACTGAGACTGTTGGTGACGACCTTAAGTCGCGGATCGGTGCCGAGACGATCGATGAACTCCCGGATCGGCGGCACGAAATCCTGCTCGAGCGGGTAGAGACTGATGTCGACGGCGATATCCATGCGGCGACCCTCAACGCAAATCGACAGTGACGGTGATGCCAGCCTGGCGCGGATCGCCGGGTTGCACGTACAGCTTGTCCGGAAAATCCGGCGGCTCGTTGCCGAAGAAGAACCCGCGCTGCGTCCAGGTCGCATCGAGTGCATTGCGCAGCCACAGGCTCGCGTCCCAGCGCTCACCGGCCCAGCCGAGCCGCAGATTCAGCAGTCGATACGGCCGCGAACGTTGATCGTGGCTCTCCGAGAAGAAAAACGCATCGACGCCTTGCAGATCGGCCCGGGCATAGAGCCCTTGCGGATGACGATACTCTAGGTTGAGCGTGTACTGCGAACGCGGTGCATGTGCCTGGTCGCGCCCGTCGAGATCGCGTGTACCGACCTGATAGCCGAGATAGCGGCTACGCAACAGGCCGAGCGTTGCGCCGAACCGCAGCCGCTCGGTCACCCGCCAGCTTGCACTCAGCTCGCCCCCCCAGTTCTCGCCTTCGGCGGCGTTGTCGGTGATGAAGATGAACGACAGGGGGTCCTCTGGATCGTACTGCGCGGAAGTGCTGACCTGCTGGTCGCTGCGGCGCATGTAGAACAACGCCGCATCGAGCACCGCGCGACCGTCGGCGCTGCGCAGCCGCCAGCCCAGTTCGACGCTGCGCAGGAATTCGGGATCGAACAGCCGTCGCTCCTCCGGCACCAGCGGACCGAGGTTGAAACCGCCGGCCTTGTAGCCCCGCGATAGCGTCAGATAGGCGGTACCGGCCGTCTCGAACGCATACTCGGCCGCGACATGCCCACCGAGCATCCGGTCGCGCGGGGCGAAGCTGCTGCCGTCACTGTCGCGATAGCGCGCTTCACGCTGCTCCGTACGCAAGCCGGCGGTCAAGCGCCAGCGCGCGGCAGGGCGCCATTCGAGCTGCCCATAGACTGCGAGACTTGTCGCGCCGTAGCGGCTCTGCAACGCGCGGTACACCTCGTCGACGAACAGGTCGAGCTGATCGTTGGTCTCGAAGACATCGAGTACATACAGTCCGCCCACCCAGGCCCAGTCACCGGCCGCCTGTACCGCCGCATTCGATACCAGTCGCAGATCCTGGCTGGCGGTGCGATGGCGGCGCAGGAAGCGCTGGGTGTAATCGTTGTCGCGGTCGAAAGCCCAATCGCCGTCGAACGAGTAGAAAATATCGGAATTCGTCCAGGCACTAACACTGCGCAAACTGAACGCTTCCGCCAACCGCCAATCGACCGTCGCCGACAGCCCGCGCGAACGCTGTGCGTCGCGCCCGGGCTGATCGGATAGCGTGCGTCGCGAGTTGTCGAAAGCGAATGCGTCGTAGCCGTTATCCAGATCGACCCACAGTGCCGAAAGATCCAGATCGAAATCGTCGCGCGGCGCAAACGCGAGTCGCCCACGCAACGTGGTTTCGTCGAAGCCGTTGGTGTCGTCGCGGCCGAGGAATACGTTTTCGCTGAACCCGTCGCTGCGGTAACGCTGTGCGACCAGCCGGCCGGCCGTACGTTCGCCCAAGGCACCGCCGAACACCGCGCCGGCCGCGAGACTGTCGTGCTGGCCGCCGGTGAACTCGAACTGCGCTTCGGGTTCGGCGCTTGCGCGCCGCGTGCCGATGTTGATCAATCCCGCCAACGCGTTCGCACCGTAGGTCGTGCCCTGCGGTCCGCGCAAGACCTCGATCTGCCCGACATCGAACAGCGTCGCCGGCATGCCGACACCGGAGTAATCCATGCCGTCTATCAGGAAACCAACCGACGGATTCGGTGCGCCCTGCCATTGTTCGGTCTCGCCGATGCCGCGCAGCTGGAAGTAGCGCGGCCGCGAGCTTCCGGAGGCCCAGTTGAGATTCGGAACCAGCGGCAGCAGATCCTGCAGATGCTGCACGCCCGCGCCACGCACGGTCGCCGTATCGAGCACCGTGACGCTCGCCGGCAGTTCGTCCAGCCGGTCACGCCGCAGGCTTGCGGTGACGACCACCTCCTGCAGCGTACCGGTCGCATCCGGAGTGGTCGCAGCAACGGCGACCACCGATACCAGCACGCCGCATAAGCCGAGAATCGCGCCACGACCCGGCATACGGGCCGAAACACAAGCCGGCATCCGCGCAACAGACGAAATAGAGCGGGCCTTGCGGCCGGATCGAATCGAGATCATGCACCTGCTCCCTACGCCGGTACTAACCGGATCAGGTTCAACGGGTTCGCCGGTTCACCGGCATCTCAGGCCCACAGGGCCACCCCAAGGTGCCTGCCATGTTAGATCCACTGCGCGGAAATGCAAGCGCCGACGGCCGGGCTGCTCCCGGCAGAGGCCGACGCGACCACGGTGGAGCGCGCAACGCCGCCGGGGGATGCGCCTCCCGACCAGGTTACTTACAATCCGGCCCCCGACGCGCCAACCGAGGCCGCTCGATGACCCGCAGCGTGCATGTATTCCAGGTCGATGCTTTCACCGACCGCTGCTTCACCGGCAATCCCGCGGGGGTCGTGCTCGGTGCCGACGTACTCGCCGACGAGGAAATGCTCGCGATCGCCCGCGAGTTGAACAACGCCGATACAGCTTTCGTCCTCAAGCCGGAGGGCGCCGACCACGATCTGCGTGTGCGCTTCTTCACCCCGCGCACCGAGGCCAGCTTCGTCGGCCATGCCACCGTCGCCGCCCAGTACGTGCTGTCGCGCCGCGATGGCACACCGACCCGGCTGCGCCAGCGCCAGAAAAGCGGTACGGTGGAAATCGAGGTTCGTGGTCAGGGCACCGAACGGCGGATTGCGATCCGTCAGGCGCCACCACCGCTCGGCCGCGAACCCAGCGGCCGCGAGCAACTCGCGGTGCTCGATGCGCTCGCCCTGTCCAGCGCCGATCTCGACACCCGCTGCCCGATCCAGATCGTCGGCACCAGCAGCACGCGCCTGCTGATCGGTGTACGCAGCAGCGAACAGCTCAAGCAGCTGAAGCCGGATTACAACCGTCTCAACACCTTGTCGGCACAACTCGGCGCCGCCGGGCATTTCGTATTCACCGTCGACGCAGGCCGCGAGGGCTACCTGACGGAGTCGCGGATGTTCTGTCCGGCGCTGGGCATTCCCGAAGACCCGGTCAGCGGCAATGCCCATGGCCTTCTGGGTACCTACCTTGCTCACCGCGGCCTGCTACCGCCGGCCGTCGAAGGTCGTGTGCAATTCTCCGGCGCACAGGGCCAGTCACTGCACCGCCCCGGCCGGGTCGATGTCGAACTCGAGCTCGACGCCAACGGCACGCCGGCAGCGGTATGGATCGTCGGCCAGGCGGCACTGGTCTTCGAAACGACCATCGAGCTCTGAACGGCCAGCGGGTGAACGAACCCCTGGAATACCACGCGGTCGGCGAGCGCCGCGCACTGCGTGACGGAAAAATGCTGCCCTGCACGGTTGCCGGCCGGGCCCTGGTCGTCTGCCAGGTAGGCGATACGCTGTTCGCACTCGATGACATCTGCACGCACGCCTTTGCGCGCATGAGCGAAGGCCGCTTGCGTGGCACCCGGCTGGTCTGCCTGCTGCACGGCGCCGCGTTCGATGTTCGCGATGGCCGGGTGCTCACCGGGCCCGCATCGCGCCCGCTGGCCATGCATCACGTGCGCATCGTCGGCGACCGGATCGAAGTCGCGCTCGACCCTCAGGCCCCGGCAGCCGCCACGATCGATTGAAGCGCGAGCCATTTCGCCGGGCGGCGCCCAAACCGCCCAGCGCGCCACGCTTGGCGAATCACTCCCGGACCGCGAAACGCGGATCGGGCTGCAGCGTCCGGCGGTAGATGTCGAGCCGCGCGCGATAGGCCTCAGCCGCATGTTCCAGCATGGCCAGGTCGCGTTCGGTCACCTGTCGCACCAGTCTGCCGGGTGCTCCCATGATCACCGAGCCGTCCGGGATCTGCTTGCCCGGCGGCACCAGCGCCCCGGCCGCAATCAGGCAACGCCGACCGATTACTGCACCGTCGAGAACCATCGCACCGTTGGCGATCATGCTGCCGTCGCCGACGCTGCAGCCATGCAGGAAGGCCGCGTGGCCGACCGTGACGTTCGCGCCGATGTGCACGGGCACGCCCGGGTCGGTATGGATCACCGTGCCGTCCTGGATGTTGCTGCCCTCGCCGATATCGATCCAGTCGGTGTCACCGCGAATCACGACGTTGAACCAGACACTGGCACCGGCCGCGAGGCGCACGCTGCCGATCAATTGGGCCGACGGCGCGACGTAGCTGCCGGGCGCGAGATCGGCACGGCGTTCACCGATGGTGTAAATCATCGAATTCTCCGTCAGAGGACCTGCATGTGCCCGGGAAACCCTGGCCACAAGCTCGCCTGGACACAGCTCGCACCACCAGGCTCAATGACCACCTTCGACCGACAGCCCCGCTGCCGCCAGTGCCGCGGCCAGATCGCGCTCGATCCGCAGGGCTTCGGCGCGCGATATGCGCTGCAGGTGCAGCGCCGGACCCTGCAGCAGTTCGAGACCGCGCTTGAGCACGCTACCCGAGGCGCGAATGCCCGCCTTGTGCTGATCGAAGCGCTGCGCCGGCGAATAGTGACTCATGCCGACATAGACACCGTAAGGATCGCCGCCACGCCGATCGCTGAAGTCCAGCAAAACCAGGTAGACGTTGTAACGCCCCCGCGCTGCCGGCCGGAACCGTGCCGCAATCTCATAGGCCAGCGACAACCAATCGACATGCTGCATCGGCAACCACTCGGGAACACCCGCAGCGCAACGGGTCCACAGCCGCTCGAGCTGCGACTCGATCACTGCGGCGAACTCGCCGCGCATCCACAGTTCGTGCACTCCATGCGCCGCAGCCTCGGCATTGCCGGCAGCCAATGCCGTTTCGAACAGTTCATTGACCGCTTGCTGCGTCCAGCGGCGCAGCGGTCGCTCCTGGGGCGATCCGCCAATCTGTGCGAGGCCGCTCAGGCGCTATCGCCCTCGCCCTGATATTCCGCCAGGCCGGCAACCGATCGGATGGCGCCGGTCTGCAGGCTGCCGACCTTGGCGCCGCTCGCCAGATCGATCCGCGCGATCTCGCCGGACAGGAAATTCGCGATCAGTGCGCTGCGTCCGGCATCGGCCAGATCCAGCAAGGCCCAACCAAAGCCCTCGAGCGGGATCTGTCGCGCCGTCTGACCCTGAGCATCGAGCAGGTGCAGACTGCCGCCACGCAGCACATGCAACCTGCCCTCCGGACTGTAATCCATGCCGAAGAACATCGGCGGCGGACCAGGCGGATACGGCGGCACGAAGAACTGCAGATCCGGCAGTTGCTGATCATTGACGAGATCGTAGCGCATCAGCCGCGGCCCGGTTTCGGAGCAGTAGATCAGCGTGGACTCGTCGGGCGAGAGCACCGACATGGTCACACCGAGAAACCCTGCCATGCCGCCATGCACGGCGGTGGCGTACTCCTTCACCAACGTGCCGTCCGGACGGTAACGCCAGACGTGGCCATCGCCGAAACGCGAACTGCCCGGCATGAACGGGATCGTGGTATGCATCCGCGCTGCAACCTCGGGCTTGATGGTCGCACCGGCCACGTGCTCGCCGAACAACAGCGAACCGTCGCGCATGAAATTGACGTGCGAGAACGGCCGCTGGCCGAACTCCCGACGAAGCTGGACGCGTCCGTCTCGATGCACGTTCAACACCAGGAACCCATGGCTGTCGAACGCCCACAGCACGCCGTCGGGATCGAACTTCAGGCCGCCGACCAGATGACCGGTTTCGGCCAGTGCAAGCTCGCCCTTCTTCGTGGCCAGATCGGCACTGTACTGCACGATCCGGCCACGACCGGCGTGATCGTCCTGCGGGTTGTCGAGATCGGTCATGGCGACGAACACGTCGCCGCGAGTCCAGGGCTGGAAAGTCGTGGTCATGGTTTGCTCGGGCAGAGAGGTCCGTGAAAAAGCTCAGCGATCGCCTGCACGCCGGCCACGGTTGCGGCGCTTCTCGTGGCTAGCGTAACCCAACGCCATCGGGTTGTTGTACGGCGAGCGCTGCTGCGAGCTGCGACGATCGACGAATTTTTGATAGCGGCAACGACAGGTGCTGGGCCGGGCACAGTCGGCCAGCGGCAACTGCGGTGCCTGCCGCGCGAGAAAGCGCTGGCCTTGAACCTGACAGGCCGCGGCACAGGCATGGGGACAGGCCAGCACACTGACCGCCTGGTAGGCATTGACCCGCGGCGGATTCGATGGATGGGACGAGCCGGCCGGCGAGACTCTGGCCTCAGGCGCTCGACGCGCCCTTACCGGCGCAGCGGCCGTGCGCCCCAACAAGCGTGACAACCAGGATGCCAAGGCATCGCCCCCTTGTCGGAGCCCGGAAGGCACCCATGGTACTACGTCACCCGGGGATCTGTGGGCTGTCACCGCATATTCGGCACCAGCGGGGGCCGCGTCCTCCACGCGGTGCTCCGCGCACCCGATGCCTGCCTGCGCGAGCACGCTCACGCATCATCCCGCCAGGGTAACACCCTGTCCGAATACCGTTTCCGGCAACCATCAAGGGGTCATCATGTCCAGTGAATCACTCGTCCGGCCCGACGGCACCTACGCCTGTGTCCCGCTCGCCAAGGACGAGATCTCCCTCTGCGTCGTGCAGTCGCGAGTGCGTGCGGTCGACGTCTCGAACCGCGATGCCTCCCTCAAGGCCAATCTCGACCACATGCTCGGCCTGATCGACGCCGCCAACGGCTGGCTCGGCCCCAAGGACATCGTGTTCTTTCACGAGTTCCCGTTGACCGGATTCAATGCCAGCTGGAAACGTACCGAGCTGCTGCAGGCGGCGATCGAGATCCCCGGCCCCGAAACCGAGGCGATCGCGGCGCGAGCCAAACGCTACCGCTGCTACGTGGTGTTCGGGTCCTACGCCAAGGATCCGGACTGGCCCAATCACATCCTGTCGATCACTACGATCATCGATCCAAGCGGCGCGATCATCGGCCGACACTGGAAAGCACGCAACATCAAAGGCTTGTTCGGCCGCTTCGAAGTGTTCACGACCACGATCTACGACGTGCTCGACGAATACGTCGAGAAGTACGGCCGCGACGAAGTGGTGCCGGTGACCCGCACTCCGGTCGGCAACCTCTGCACCACCTCGACCCAGCTCGAACCGGAGATCATCCGCGCCTTCGCACTCAAAGGCGGCGAGATCATGCTGCGCACCGCCACCGGCGGCTTCGACGACTACGACATCCGCGCGAACGCCCGGTACAACAACATGTACACGGCAATCGTCAACCAGTCGATCTCGCGAGACAACCCCGGCTCGTTCGAAGACGTGCGCTCCGGCGGCAGTGCGATCTACGGCCCGAACGGCGAGTTGCTCGGCCAGGCCAACAGCGTCAACGAAGGTCCTGTGCTGGCGCGGATCCCGATCCGAGCTTTCCGCGAAAAGCGCCGCATTCCGAACGTACACGCCTCGCTGTATCGCGATCTGTACGCAGAGTACGTCGAGGCCTATGCGCCGAACCTGTTTTCGGCCTATCTGCCGAGCGACGGCATCGATTCGGCTCGCTACCTCGGCGACAAACGGCGCTGGAAGTGAGCTAAGGGGGTGGTGGCAAGGACCGCGCCACGCCTTCGCGGCGACTGTCCGCGCCACCCACCAGCCGGCCTTCGGGCGTGAGCAACACGGCGTGCAGGCCCGAGCCTTCGCCACCACGGCCGCTGGAGAACTGGTGGCCCATGGCCTGCAGAGCCGTGGCGATCGCCGGATCGAAGCGCGCACCCTCCACGATCACCGTGCCGGGAGCCACCACGTTCGGCAACTCGATGGCCTGTTGCGGATCCAGGCCCCAATCGAGCATGCCGACGATCGCCTTGGAAACATAGGCAATGATCTGGCTGCCGCCCGGCGAACCGACCGCAAGCCGGAAGCCGCCGTCCCGGAAGGCGATCGTCGGCGACATCGAGGAACGCGGTTTCTTCAATGCCGCCGGCGCATTGGCGATCGGCTGGCCTTGCTCGTCGACGACGCGGAACGAGAAATCGGTGAGTTGATTGTTGAGGAAGAATCCGGCCGCCATACGCTGCGAGCCGAACACCGCCTCGACGGTCGTAGTCATCGAGACGACATCGCCGCGCATGTCAACCACGACGAAGTGGCTGGTGCCGTGCTCGGGCCCGGTCGCATCGGCACCGCGCGGCTCGGCACCGGGAGGCGTGCCGGCCGTCACCCGGACCATGGCCCGGGCATCATCGACCAAGGCTGCCCGCCCCGCCAGATAGTCGCGATCGAGCAAGCCGGCGATCGGCACCTGGACGAAGCGATCGTCGGCCACGTAGCGATCGCGATCCGCGTAGGCGAGCCGCTGCGCTTCGATGAATCGATGCCAGCCCAGAGCCGTACCTGGACCGCTGGCCGTCATGTCGAAGTGCTCGAGTATGCCGAGGATCGACAGCACGGCAATGCCGCCGGACGACGGCGGACCCATGCCGCATACCAGAAAGTCGCGGTAATCGCGGCAGACCGGCTCCAGACGCTGCGCCCGATAGTCGCGCAGATCGTCGAGCCCGAGCGTGCCGGGCAGCGGCGCACGCGCCGCGGCCGCGACGATCGCCTGCGCCACCGGGCCTTGGTAGAACCCGCGGGCACCCTGCTCGGCAATGCGTCGCAATGTCGCGGCATAGTCCGGGTTGCGCAGGATATCGCCGGCCTGCAGCGGTGTGCGGCCATCGCGCGTGAGATACCCCGCGGCATCGGCGGGGAGCCGTCTTGCCATCAACCCGATCAGCCCACTGAGCCGCGGCGACACGGTGAAGCCGCTCTGGGCCAGCTCGATCGCCGGTTGCCAGCTTCTCGCCCAGGGCAGCCGCCCATGCTCGCGGTGCGCGAGCTCCAGCATGGCCACTGCACCGGGCACGCCGATCGAGCGTCCGCTCTGTATCGCCTCGAAAAAGCCGAGCGGCTTGCCGTCCTCGCGCAGGAACATGGTCGGCGAGGCACCGCGCGGCGCGACCTCGCGCCCATCGTAGGCGACCACGTCGCCACTCGCGGCATCGTAGTGCAGCATGAAGGCACCGCCACCGATCCCCGAACTCTGCGGCTCCACCAGCCCGAGCACCGCCTGTACGGCAATCGCCGCGTCCACTGCCGAGCCCCCGGCCTGCAGGACCTGCAGCCCAGCATCGACAGCGAGTGGATTGGCGGCCGCAACCATGGCACCGGCCCGCCAATCCCGCGCCGGCGCCGCTTCCGGGCGACCGTGCGCATCGAGCACGGCCACGCGGGCCGCGGGCTCGTGAGTGGCCGTGATGGATTCCGACAGCGCTCTGGCGCTGGTATCCGCCGATGCCGGCACCGGCGCGGTCGCCACGCCACCCGCCGTGCAGGCCGCCAGCGTTGCCAGCAAGACAACCCACAGCGACCGGATGCCGCAATAGCGAATTGGACGCATCGTCGGACTCCCCGAGCCTTCTGTCAGTCCAGCGATAGATGAACCGAGGGCAGCGCCAGGCCCGGATTCGCGACCCAGCCGCGAATGCGGGCCGCAACCAGTCGATGCACCACACCGGAATACAGCGGGATCGCAGGGTAGTCGCGCAGCAATTTCCGTTCGACCGAAAGATAGTGGGCCGCGCGTGCGGCCGGATCGATCTGGCGTTCCGCGAGGTCGATCAACCGGTCCACCTCGGAATCGGCATAGCCCATGTAGTTCAGGAACGAATCGCTGCGGAAACGACCGATGAAGCTGGTGGCGGTCTGAACCACCGAAAACGACTCATAGTCCATCAGATCGAACTCGCGCTGCGACAACGCGACGTTGTAGGCACGAGACTCGAGCCCACGCGCCTCTACACCGACGCCCAGTGGCGACCACATCGCGCCGAGCGCGAGGAATTGACGTTGCGACAACGGGTTGGAGGAGAAGATCGCCACCAGCCGCAGCGGGCGGGCACGGCTGATGCCGGCCTGCTCCAGCAACTCGCGCGCCGCGGCAAGACGCTGCGGCATCGGCCAGGCTGCGTGCGCGGGCACGGCGTGTTGCGGATAGTCCTCGACCGCGTCCGGTACCAGGCTCTCGCTGGCCCGCTCGCCGCGCATCCGCACTTTCTCGACCAGCGCCTTGCGATCCACCGCGAGCGCGAGCGCCCGGCGTATTCGTGGGTCGCGCAATGCGCCGCGTTGTGTGTTGAGCCCGACCCAGCCACCTCCATAAAACGGCACCGAGTGCAGCCGGCCCGGCAGGGTGCGTCGCGCGATTGCCAGCTGCGACCCTTCGCTGATCTGCGCGATGTCGAGTCCGCCGGCACGAAACAACCGCAGCCGCGTCGCATCGTCGACACCCATCACCCACTCCAGCCGGAACGGCGCCCGCGGGAACTGCGCGGCGGCGTAGTAAGTCGGGTTGCGTTCCAGTGTCAGCGCGCCGTTCTGCGCCCAGCTGCGCGGCAGATAGGCGCCGTTGACGACGATCGCAGGCGGCTTCGCCCATTCGCGACCCAGGCGCGTCACCAGCTGCATGGGCACGACGTAGGCCACCGCCAGGAGCTTCAGCAGATCGGTCTCCGGGTGTTCGAGTTCGATGACCACGCGGTCCGCCGCCGGTGCGCTCACGCCAAGCGCGCTCTCCGCACCACCATCCGTGCGCAGCGCTCGCGCACCGCGAATCGCGTCATAACGATAGCCGAGCAGCGCACCGGTCGCCGGGGCCAGCAACCGCCGGAACGAACCCACGAAATCCGCAGCCGTCAACGGCTGGCCATCCGACCAGCGCAGGCCGGGGCGCAACCGGAATTCGTAGCGCAGCCCGTCTTTCGACACCGACCAGCCCTGCGCACAGCCGGGCACGATCGCACCGCGCGCGTCGACGGCCGTCAGCCCGACGAACAGATCGGCAGCGATCTCCATGTCGGCCGCCGATATCGGCCGATGCGGATCGAGACTGGTGAGGTTGCCGGCTCGCGCACGGCGCAGCACATCGGCGACAGCGCGCTGTTCGGCCGAACCGCCCTGCGCGGCGACCCGTCGGCCTGAGGTCGCGGCCGCCAGCATCGCGAGGGAACCCACCAGCACCTGTCTGCGAGGAAAGGATGACATGCCTGCAGCCTAGCCGATTGCGCCGCCCGATGGAGGCATCTCCGGTGCCGCGTCGCCGGCCGGGCGGGCGCCGACACGCAGCAGCAATGCGCCAATGCGGGTCAGCACGGCGGACACAACGAACGGCGCGGCGGCGCCGACGTTGAAAGCGCCGCCAAACGCCCGTGCGAGCAGCAACGAGAACACCCCGAAGCCACCGAAGGTCTTCCAGAAGTCCGAAGCGTCCATCTGTTCGGCAACTAGCGGAAACGGAATTGCGGTCATGCCGAATCCCATCAGGCTGATGAACACGATCAGCCACAGCACACCAAGGCTCTTCGAATGCAGGACGTCGAAACGGCATGCGCCGCGGATCGACGCACGCGGCGCGGATTCTGCCCTGCCGATCCGGCCAGCCTGCGAGCTATCGGCGATCATGGCCGCGCATCGGTCCGCACCAGGTCGCCCGGCCGCCGTCGAGTTCGAGTTCATGGGTCGCGTTCGTGGGCCACTCGTCGCCATGGTGGCTCGCCAGCACCACGGCCGTACCGGTCGCGACCAGCTTTTCGATGCCGCGACGCAGCGCCAGGCGGCTCGATGCATCGATGCCGGCGAACGGCTCGTCGAGCAGCAACAGTTCCGGAGCCGCCACCACGGCACGCGCGAACAGCACCCGACGTACCTGGCCATAGGAAAGCGTCGCCAGGCTGCGCCGGGCCAACCCGGCAATACCGAAAGCACGCAGCGCCTTGCGTGCCGCCGCGTGCTCGGCGTCGGTCGGTGGCTGATCCAGGCCGATGCTCGAATGCAGACCAGAAACGACCACTTCGAGCGCCCGTGTCTCGCGGGGATAGTCGGCATGCAAGTGAGGCGCGACGATCGCACAGCGCCGTCGGAATTCGCTCAACGGCACCCCGGGCGCGATGCCGGCTCGCTCGATACGTCCGCCGAGCGCCGCGGGATGATCGCCATAGATCGCTCTGAGCAGCGTCGTCTTGCCGGAACCATTGGCGCCATGTACGACCCAGCATTCCCCGGACCGGATCTCGAGACTCAGTCGGTGCAGTATCCGCTGCCAATCCAGGTAGACGGAAACGCGGCGCAGGCGCACCAGCGGCTCGAGCCCGGCATCCCCGGCGGACTTCGCCGTCGCCGGCGCGATCCGCGGCGCAGACCGGGACGGTCCGGCAAGTCGGCGACCGCGCTGCACACGCCCCGCCGATCCGTCGCCCCCTGCATCGTCCCGAGGCGCCAACACCGTGGCCCGCGCCCGGGAATCTTGCGGCAACCGGCCGCAGAACGCCACGCGCCCCGCGACCAACCGCAGCAGGTGAGTCGCGCCCGGCGGAACTTCCTCGATGCGGTGGCTGGTCAGCACCCAGGGACGGGCGCTGCGCCCACTGCTCGCCAGCCAGCGCAGCACGCGTCCACGGTACACGGCATCGAGACCGACCAGCAATTCATCGAGCAACAACAGACGGGGCGCCGCCGCCAGCGCTCGCGCCAGCAGCACCAGCCGACGCTCGCCGAACGACAGTGTCAGGAATCGCCGTCGGGCGAGCCCTGCCGCATCGACTCGTGACAGCCAGCCCAGTGCACGACGTCGCGCCACCGCATCGAGCGGCCCCTGCGGGATGTCGCTGCGCGTCAACCCGGTCCCCACCACCTGCAGCGCCGTCGGATTCCAGTCGTAGCGCTCGTAACGATCCTGGCGCTCGGGGCCGAGATAGGCGATCTCCTCTAGCACGCCGTAGGGCGTATCGAAGCGCTCGCCCCGCCAGCGATAGCGCCGCGCGGCGTGATCGGTCGGATCGGGCCAGACTGCACCGGCAAGCACCTTCAGCAGCTGGGTCTTGCCCGCTCCATTGTCGCCGACCACCACCCAGCGTTCACCCGGCGCGACGCGCCAGTGAATGTCGCGCAGTACCGGCCGACCATCGCGGTGCAAATCGAGGCCCTGCAGCTGCACCTCGATCCACGCGGATGACCGCGCTCGCACTCGGACTGGACCGCGCTTGCGTCGCTTAGCAGGCATGCCAAGTATCGCCATCGTGCCGTGCGCGACCCTCGCGTTCCAGCTTGATCAGGTGCGCCAGCAACGACAGTCGCGCAAAACGCTGCAGCTGCGGACCTATGCCGCGATAGACCTCGGCGACCAGGGCGTCGACGCTGGCCGTGGCCGCATCGACCAACGCTTGCGCAACCATCGACTCACGCCACAGACGATGGGCGATCACCCTGTCGATCAACTCGTAGGGCGAGTCGAGCACCCGCCCGTGCCCCGGTGCGAGCCGCCCCAGGACATAGCCGCGCAGACGTTGCAGGGCATCGAGGTAATCGCTCATGTCGCCGTCCGGTGCCAGGATCACCGGTGTCACGCCGTCGAGCAGATGATCGCCGGTGAACAGCAAACCTTCGTCCTCGAGCAACCAGCAAACATGGTTCGAGGCATGGCCCGGCGTATCGATGGCACGCAAGCGGGCGCCACCGATCTCGAAAATCTCGTCGCGCGCAGGCTCATGTTGCGATTCGAAGCTCGTGTCCTGACGACCGTCGTCGGGCGGCGGCCGCCCGATCAGGCGGGCGCCGGTGCGCGCAGCGAGCGCCGCCGCGAGCGGCGAATGATCGCGATGGGTGTGGGTCACGAACACCTGAGCCGGCCGCGGCACGAACGCGAGGATCGCAGCAAGATGCGCCGGATCGTCCGGCCCGGGATCGAGCACGGCCACCGGCGGGTCGCCCAGCAGATAGGTGTTCGTACCCGGCCCGGTCATCACCGAGGCATTGGGCGCAAGCAGGCGCCAGACACCCGGCGCGATCGGCTGCGGCACGCCGGGCACGAGATCGGAAATCGAAGCCATGGAGGCTGCAATCTAACCGACGCAGTACGTGTCTGCCGGCGGATCGCGATCCGCTACTTGGCCGCCGCCGCGACGCTCATCTCGAATGCGCGCCCGATTTCGCCGGCCGCCTTCTGCAGCTTCGGCACGAACCGCTGCAAAGCCACCGAGCGCCGCAGGGCGGAATCGGCATAGCGGATGCTCAGGCTGGCGAGCACGCGCTCGTTGCCGAACACCGGTACCGCGAGCGCGCACTGCTGGGTGACCCGCTGCGGAAGAAGGTTGAGCGCGAAGCCTGCTTCACGGACCGCGGCGAGGTCGCGGTGCACTGCGGCGCGATCCGTGATCGCGACGTCCTCCGGGCCGCCGGAGGTGCTGAGGATGTCGAGCAGGGTCTCGCGCTGTTCAGCGCCGCAGAAGGCCAGATAGACGCGGCCCGCCGCCGAGCCGAGTAGACTTATGCGGCGACCCGGCGCCACCCGGTTGATGGCCAGCGGGCTCTGCATGTCGGTGGTCTCGCGCAGCTGCATACCCAGGCCCGACAGCGTCGAAATCGCCAGCGGCCAGATCAGTTCGCGCCCGATCGCCTGCATCACCGGCCTGGCCACTTCGGCAAGCCACTGCTCGTCCTCGAAACCGCAACTCAGCGAACGCACCCGTTGCGAGGGCGAATAATGGCCCGACACCGGATCCTTGAGCGCATAGCCCGCATCAACCAGCGTCTCGAGAAACCGATAGGTCGTGGCACGCGACATCTGCAGTCTTCGCGCAACCAGTGCCGCTCCCGCGGGATGTTCAGCATTCAAGGCCGCAAGCACCTGCAGTACGCGGACTGCCGTGCGAATCGTACTCACCGAACCAACCATCGATTTCCTCCGCGCTTCCGAGCATGCCGTGATCCGGGGAGACTCACTAGATGAAACGGTTGTCTGATGAAGCATACAACCACAACGCGGCTTCTCTGGCAACGAAGTTTCACCGCCAGGGTCGGTCGCGCGCATGGCGGCGGACAGCCGTCCAAGCAACTGCCAGTCGCTCAATATCCGCCGGTCGCCAACGCCTCACCGGTCTGCACCCTGCGGCGCGGTGCAACGAACACGCCCGCAGCCGTCAACCGCGCGATCACCTCGTTCAGCGCCTTGCCGCCGAGATAGGGCCAGTGATCCGGCCCCTTCACCAGATCGTCGGGAATCGTCACGGTGTCCGAGTACACCGGCTCGTACACCCGCGGTTCGTCCCAGAGCATCGGGCAATGACGCGCATCCGCCCGGGCCGCCCGCAGAGCCCGCAGATCGATCTGGCCACCGAGCGCCACCGCCCCCGGGCCATCCGCCACGCTCTGTACCGTGCCGTCGAAATTCACGACCTTGGCGTGCCCGCGCTGATACAGCGACAGCTCGCCATCGGCAGACCAGTAGTCGCCGCCGAGCGCCGCCGACAGCACATACATGGTGTTCTCCCAGGCCCGCACCTGGCGGCTGTTCTCCCATGCGCGGCGCCGGATGTTGTGCGGCTCGGCAGTCGGATGCAGCAACAGATCGGCACCGCGCAGCGCCAGGGCTCGATGCAGCTCGGGGAAGTTCATGTCGAAACAGATCGCGGTCGCGAGGCGCCCGAGTCGGGTATCGGCAACCGGAAACAGCCCTTCGTAGCCATAACGATCGAGATAGCGATCGAGGATGCTGCCGGGCGTCGTATCCATCAAGCCGAACACGTCGGCACACTGGATCTTGCGGTAGCGATGGATCAGTTCGCCGCGGTCGTCCAGGATGAAAGCCGTGTTGAACAGATGGCCGGGCCAGTCTTCGTCGATCTCGAGCACGGCACCGCAAACATGCACCTTGTGATCCTGCGCAAAACGCGCCAGCCGATCGATGTGCGGGCTGGCACGCAGGTTGATCCCGGCGATCGGGAACAACTGCGGCATGCGTCCCATCCGCGAGCCCTGCAGGAAGAACTCCGGAAACACGACCAGTCGGGTATCCGGCGCCGCCGCAAAACGGCCGGTGAGCTCAATGGCGTGCGAGAGATTGCGCCCGATCACTTCGTCGGCCGATGCCGCATCGGCGACATGGCGCACGGTTACCTGGCCCAGCAGCACGTCGTAACGCTCGAATGCATCGGCGCGTTCCGGGAACGCGGCCGCATATGCCGCTGCACGACGCCGGCCCTCCTCCTGCCAGGCGACACGAGTCGCCGGCACGGCGGCCGGCTGACCCCGAGCCGCAATCGCGGCGCGATAGCCCGGTGCATAGACCGTCGGCCGGGTGGTGATGCAGAGATTGCCGAAGAACTCCGCACGCCGGCGGCGCACTGCTTCGACATCGAGCGCGATCCGCAGAAAGCTCTCGGCGCCCGTCGCCCGGATCGGCAGGGCCCACTCGTCGTAGACTGCCGAAGCGCTCGGCAGGCGCTCCTCGAACCCCGGCTCACGGCTCAAGGCTCGCGGCGATGCCGTAACCAGGCAGAGGTGGTTTTCGTAGGCCCGAGCCATGCGAGCCTGCTGGCGAATGCCGAACTGCTCGTCGGCGAACTCGCGCGAAGGATTCAACACGATCTCGGCGCCTCGCCACATCGCCGCGCGCACCAGCTGCGCGGCGGCAGCGTCCTCGCCGACCAGTACCGCAACCTGCCCGAAAGGCAGACGGGCGATCTCGAATGCCGCCGGCGTGCTCAGCGCACTCGGTGTGTCGGAGTAGCCCTCCGCGAAATCGGGTGACACCTTGGGCGCTCGCAGGCACGGCCTACCGTCTGGCCCGACCAGGAAACCCACCGTCCCGGTGACATAGCGCACGGCCCCGGCGATATGCACCGCGAAGCGCGCGGCGAGCTGACCGACGACCTCGAGGCAGGCGGCCTCACCCGCCTCGCCGCCACGATCGGCGAGCGGCAACAACACCAGCGGAGTGCCATCCTCGGTCGTGCCAGCCAACGCGGCACCCAGCAGAATGGCCAGCGCGCTGGCATCGGACGCATCCCAGCGCTCCTGAACGATGATCATCGTGCGATGGGGTCAGGCCACCGCGCCGAACACGTACCACTTACCACCGGGGCGGGCGACCTGCTCGGCGAAGGCTCGTGACTCGTCGAAACCTGCCGCAACGATTTCGCGCTGCATGTCGCGCTCGGCAAACGCGGTCCAGAAAGGCTCGCCATTCCAGCGTACCTGCCAATCGTTCATCACCTGATCGGCAAGCGACAGATGCGCCACCTGCGTGGGAACGTCGACGTGCAGCATCACGCCGCCCGGCCGCAGCACTCGCCGGCATTCGCGCAGGATCTGCGGCAACCGTGCTGCATTGGTCTCGTGGAACAGGATGTTGGAAATCACCAGATCGAAACTGCCGTCCTCGAAGCCGGTATGGGCCGCATCGCGCTGGTGGAAATGGATCGGCACGCCGCGTTCCTCGGCCAGCAAATGACCGAACTTCAGCAGGCCTGCCGCAACATCGACGCCGTGATACTCCGCGCCCGGAAACTCCCGTGCGATCGACTGCGAATGCGCGCCGACTCCGCAACCCATGTCGAGAATCCGCGCCGGCTCGCCCAGTCCAGGGAAACGCGCCAGCAGCTGCGTGACCAGGAAATGGCGCGGGGTCCGCACCTGGCCCTTGCCGGTACCATAGATCGCCGAGGCGCCGATGGCGCGCAGACCCGCGGTCACGTCGTTCGGATCATCCGGGCCGCAGTAGCCGCCCGGCTGGCGATGGATCTCGCAGTTGGCGATCGGCGGCGGCACATGCAGCGACGGATCGAGCTCCAGCGAACCGCGACGCACACCACCGGCGCGCAGCTGTGCGAATCGCGCCGCACCTTCGGCCGCCACGCGCTGGGTGGTCGCCTCGATCGCCTCCCACATCATCGACTGCGAGCGATGCGTCAATGCGGCCCAATGGCGGAATGTCACGCTGCGCGCGAGTGGGCGCTCGACCTCCGCACGCTCGCGCGGCACACGCCCCAACCGGGCTTCGAGATCCGGCAACAACCGCGATTGGTACTCTTCACGCACCCGATGCTGCACCAGCCCGTTGGTCAGCAGCTTCAGGCTGAGCACGAAATCCTGGCGCGCCTTCTCTTCGCGCGTCGGCGTGTAGAGGTCCTTGCTCATCGTCCTTCCCTCTGTCTATCGCGGAGTCACCGACATGTACCAGCTAGGGTACATGCCACGGGGGTTATCTGCGAAACCGGAGGTGCGCGACGAGACCAGCCGCCGCCCGACCAGGTAGTAGACCGGTGCAACCGGCTGGTCGGCGAGCGCCAGAGCCTCGGCTTCCCGCAGAATCGCTGCCCGCCGATCGAGATCGACTTCCTGTTGCGCCCGCTCGAGCAAGGCATCGAACTGCGGGTTGACATAGCCCGAGGCGTTGACACCAACCGCCGAACCACTCGAGTACAGCCGCTCGAGGAACGCGTAAGGATCGCTGAAGCCCGCCAGCCAGACGAAACGCGCCGAATCGAAATCGCCGCGTGCCACTTCCGCCACCAGGGATTTGGTTTCCTTCTGCTGCAGCTCCGGCTCGACACCGACCCGCCGCCACATCGTCGCGATCGTGACCGCAACCTTGCGGTTCAGCTCGGTGCTCGGAAAGCTCAGACGCATCTTCAGCGGCTTCGCCGGCCCATAGCCCGCTGCCGCCAGCAGCCGGCGCGCTTCGGCATCGCGCTGTGCCTGAGTCCAGTCGGCAAAGTTCGGCTTGGCGCCCTCGCCCCAATTCCGCACCCCGGGCGGCACATAGCCCCAGGCATCGACGTCCGGGAAGGCGATCACGCCGCTGGCGATCGCAGCACGATCGATGGCCATCGACAGCGCGCGCCGCACCCGTACATCGGCCGCAGGCCCACGCTGAGTGTTGAACACCAGCACCTCGTTGGAAATCCCGCGTCCGACACGCACCGACGGGCCGAACTCGCGCCGCGCCCAGTCGACCCGCTCAGGTGGCAGCACGTAGACGATATCCAGCCCGCCGGACTGGAAACGACGCACCATGGTCACTGGATTTTCCACCGGATAGTGCTGCACCGCGTCTAGCCGCACGCGCTCGGCCGCGAAGAACTGCGGGTTCTTCTTCAGACGCAGATAGGCATTCGGCACCCAGCGCTGCAGCACGAACGGGCCGTTGCTGACGAAATTCCGCGGCCGGATCCAGGCACTGCCGTGCTTCTCAATCACGTGGCGCGGCGCCGGCATGCCGATCGATGCGATCACGTCCGTGAAGTACGGCGTGGGCCCTTCGAGTTCGATACGCACCGTACGCGGATCCGGTGCGTCGATCCCCAGCGCCCCGGGCGGCAGCTCGCCCCTGGCGACACGGCGGGCGTTGCGGATCGGATAGAGCCGCGAGGCAAACGGGAAAGCCGTCTGCGGATCGAGCGCGCGGCGGAACGACCAGACGAAATCCGCTGCGGTCATTCGCACTCCGTCCGACCAGCGCAGACTCGGCCGCAGTCGGAAAGTGTAGACACGGCCGTCCGGACTGACGGTCCACGATTCGGCACAGCCGGGCACCGGGCGGCCTTGCGGATCGTAGGTCGTCAGGCTCATGAAAAGGTCGAGTACGACCAGTTGCTCGCCGGGGAAGGCGATCCGGTGCGGATCGACAGTCGAAGGATCGTCGGTGCCGGTGCGATGGAGCGTACGCTCGGCCGCCGTGGTGGTGAGCGGCCAATACAGCAGACAGGCGAAGATCACCGCCACGGCACTGCGCCACGCCCACTGTCCTGCACCGCGCAGCATCGACGCCAGCGATCGCATCCTTCGACAGCGGGCACGCGCTCCGGGGATCCTTCCCATACCGCCGCCTCTCCTCGTTGTCTGTGAGGCCGCGGCCTCGATATATGCGTATCCTGAAAATTCTACGGAAGGCAGTCGAGACTTGCACCCGTTGTGGCCGTCGACGCAGCCTGGACCTGCAACAAGGGCTTGGAGCACCGGATGCGAGGCCTGCCCTCGCCGCAGAACGGATCGTCTTGTGAGGCACCGTCGAACGCGTTAAGAGATCGCCGCACTGGTGCGCAGCCGTCGACTTCAGTAGGACTTCCGCAAGATCCTGCAGCCTTACGGCTTCTCCGACCACGACCTCGCCGATGTCCTCGCCCGCCATCTGGTCATGACCTGGCAGGTGGGCAACGATCATTCCGCCCAACTCCCGCGAGCTCAGGTCATCGAGACCCGCGATGCCAGGGACATGACGCGCCACATCCTGACCGAGCGAGGGCCGGTTGAGCGTCGTTGACGGGCCGGGCATTCCTGCCGTTCGGTGCTGCTCCGGCAGGCCGTACCCACCCGCTCCTACAAACCCAATGAGCCCACGGCTCTGCGGAGTGCCGGCAATACCTCTTTGCCATACCAGGGATTCCTGGCCAGCCACAGCTGATTGCGTGGCGAGGGATGCGGCAACGGGAAGTAACCCGAGGGCAGATAGTCTTCCCAGGCCCTGACGGTATCACCCAGCGTTGGCTTGCGGCGCTCGGCCAGATAGTACGCCTGTGCATAGCGCCCGATCAGCAGTGTCAGCCCGACGTCGCGCAGCTGGGCGTTCAACTTCACTTGCCAGAGCGGAGCGCACTCCGGGCGCGGCGGCAGGTCGCCCGAACTGCCCTTGCCCGGATAGCAGAACCCCATCGGAACGAGCGCAATTTTCCTGGAATCGTAGAACTGTGCCGACGTCACCCCGAGCCAATCGCGCAATCGATCTCCGGACGCGTCGGCCCAGGGTATTCCACTCTCGTGAACCTTTCGCCCCGGCGCCTGCCCGATGATACGCAATCGCGCCGCGCGGTGCGCCTGCAGAACCGGACGGGAGCCCAAGGGGAGATCTGCAGCGCAGTGTCTGCAGGCAGCGATTTCCTTGAGCAGCTTATCGAGCGGTCGCGACATGGGTCGGCGCATTCGCGGCCACGCAAACGAAGTACCCCTCGGGAATGATACGACATCGCGGGTCCGCCACTTGTTGCCCGCGCCGCCACTACCGTTGCAAGGCCTCGATTTCGGCAAGATCCTTGGCGGGTTGACGCCATTCCGGATACTGCGCATCGATGACTGTGCGCACCGACTGCGGCAGATCGGCGTATTGCTCGAATCGCGCACCCGACATGAACATGTAGAGGAGACCTTGTCCCGCGCTGTCGGCCCATGGCGGTGCCGGATTGACACCCGCCTGGACCCAGTCGACCTGCGGTGACCCGGAGCAGTTCCGCTCGCACACCACGAATAGCGAGCTCATCGTAAAAGCCTGGACGGCATCCGGAATCTCCGGACGTCTCACCGTGAAAAAGCCGGGAATCGTGATGTGCAAATTGCCACCGTGACGCAGCATCTCGATGTCGGGAAACACATGCGTGCGCAGGAACTTTCCGCCGCCCTGCGTGATCGACATGCTGACGGCGCCGTCCTTGTACTGCAGCTCGAACAGCTGATACGGGAAGATCCACGACTCCACGGGCTTGCCGTTGAACGTGGTCAGCAGGTCGTTCGTCTTCGCGTCACGAAACAAGTCGAGCTTGCGCACGATGCCGAAGCGGCGATTCGGATCCTTGGGATCGACATAGTGCCGAACGGTATCGTAGTACTCGAACCTGTACAGCGTCTTGCCGGTAGCCACGTCGCGCACCGGCCCCACGCCGTACCAATAGCGCGCCTTGCCGTCAGGCGGCCCGAAGCGCGAATTCGCGAACGTCTCGAAATCCTTGTAGGTCACTTCGCCCGCGGATACGCCACCCGATACCGCGAAGCAGACCAGAAATACCGCCAAAGAAAGTCTGCGCAATTTGAGTCCCTCCGACGCTACGCCGATACATCGTTGTATATACCGGGATCAACCACTCGACGGCAACTCCAGGGCCCGGCAGCGATGATGAGGGGCTACCCCATCCAGCCACAGTTTTTGTGATAACCCTTGTCGGCCCCGAGGCTGTTGACCGGGCTGCCGCATGCGGGCGGCCTGGGGCATGGCGGTTGGCTGCCGCAAAGTGGAAGACACCGGCGCGCGGCATGGCCCGACCACCACCTCCCCACCACCAGAGTCGTTCGCCACGCGGGCAGGCATCCATGTCTTGGGAATGCAGACAGAGAGAGGCTGGTCTCATATCATGTTGGCCGATATAACGCCGGCCTTGCACGCAAATCGCGTTGGAGCCGCCCGTGCAGACCGAACCCACCAACCAAATCACCATCAATGGCAAACAGGTACGAGTGACCGTACCGCCGGATACCCCGCTGCTCTGGGTGATCCGCGAACACCTGCAGCTCACCGGAACCAAGTTCGGCTGCGGCATCGCGCAATGCGGCGCCTGCACCGTGCATCTGGACGGCGAGCCGGTGCGCGCCTGCGCGATCCCCTGGGAATCGGTGATCGGGCGCAGAGTCACGACCATCGAGGGCCTCTCTTCCGATGGGTCGCATCCGCTGCAAAAGGCCTGGATCGCGGAACAGGTACCACAGTGCGGCTACTGTCAGTCCGGGCAGATCATGCAGGCCGCTGCATTGCTCGCACATACGCCCAAGCCCAGTCGCGAGCAGATCGTGGCGTACATGGACGGGAACATCTGCCGCTGCGCGACCTACGGCAGGATCATCAAGGCAATCGAACGTGCGGCCGCTGACTCCTGAACCTGGTGACGACCTGGCCCGAGGTCCGATACGTCTCGACCGCCGCAGCTTCCTGGTGTCTGCCGGCGCGTTGACCGTCGCCATCACGCTCGGGCAGCCGGCGGCTACGGCGAACCCCGTCGGGACGCCCCCCGCCACACTCGCGCCGAATGCCTGGGTCACGATCGGCACCGACGAGACGGTCGTTCTCGTCTTTGCGCAAGCCGAGATGGGACAGGGCGTCATGACCTCGCTGCCGCTTTGTATCGCGGAGGAAATGGACGCGGACTGGGACCGGGTCAAAGTCGTGCAGTCCCGGACGGATCGCCAGATCTACGGCCTCAACGGCACGATCACGACCTTCGGCAGCACTTCACTGCACAACAATTTCGAGCGGATGCGCCTGATCGGCGCACAGGCTCGCAAGGTCCTGCTCGCCTGCGCCGCCGCACAATGGCGGGTCGCGGCGGACAGCCTCAGCACCGAGCCGGGAAGAGTGCTGCATGTGGCAACGGGTCGATCCATTTCATACGGCAGGCTTGCCGCCACCGCGAAGCTGCCCAGCAAGCTGCCGGTCGCCTCCAAAGACGACCTGAAGCGCCCCGAGCAATTCCGCTACATCGGTTCCCGGCTGCCCAGAAAGGACGTGCCGTCGAAAGTCGACGGCAGCGCCGCCTTCGGCATCGACATGCAGATGGACGGGCTCCTCCACGCCGCGATCCTGCGTCCTCCCGTTCAGGGAGAAAAAGCACTCGCAGTCGACGATGCCGCAGCACGCAGCTTGCCGGGCATTCTGCAAACAGCCATCGTTCCGGGCGGCGTGGTGGTGATCGGTGAAACCGTGGAAGCGACCCAGCGTGCCAAGCGCTCACTGCGGGTCAAGTGGTCCACCGAAGCCAAAGCCCGTTCCTATTCGACGGCGGAGGTGATCGCCGATTACCTGCGTGCCGCGGCCGATCCCGCCGCGGCAGCGGTTGCGATGCGGGATGATGGCGATGCACGCACCGCGATCGAGCAGGCCTCCCGCACCCTGGTCGCCGACTACGTGGCGAACCACGTCGCGCACATGTGCATGGAGCCGATGAACGCCACGGCGAGAGTTCGGGACGACAAGGTCGAGATCTGGGCGGGAACACAGTCCCCGACAAAGATCCAGGACGCCATCGCCAAGCACTCGGGGCTCTCGCCCGAGCAGATCATGGTCTATTCCAAGCTGCTGGGGGGCGGGTTCGGACGGCGTTTCGAAATCGATTTCGCGGTCGATGCCTACTTCGTCGCACGGCTGCTCCCGGGCCGGGTGGTGAAACTGACCTACAGCCGCGAGGACGATCTGGCCGTCGATCCCTTCCGCCCTCTCGTGGCGCAGCGCCTGACGGTGGGCCTCGATTCGAAAGGCAACATCACCGGCTGGCGGCACCGGGTCGTCGGCGAATCCTATTTCGCCCGTACCTCGCCGGACATGATCAAGAAAACCGGCGGCAAGGACGGCCTGGTGATCTCCGGCGGCGCGCCACAGTACGCGCTGCCCAACTACCTTTGCGAATACGTGCGACAGGATCGCGGGATCGGCGTCGGCGCGCTGCGTGGCGTCTCGGCCGGCTACAGCGTGTTCGCCGTCGAGAGCATGATCGACGAGATCGCTGCCGCCACCAAGCGGGATCCGCTTGCGCTGCGCCTCGAACTCCTCAAGGACGAGCCGCGCGCCGTCCATGTCCTGGAAGTCGTGACAGAACGCGCCGGCTGGGGGCGCCGGATTCCACCCGCCGGTCGCACGCTCGGCCTCGCCTATTCTGCAGACCTGGACAGCCACATGGGCGTCGTGGTCGAGCTTTCCAGAGACAAATCCAGCGGCACGATCCGGGTGCATCACATCTGGTGTGCGTTCGACGCCGGCCGTGCGGTCCAGCCCGTCAATCTTGAAGCGCAGGTGGAAGGTGGCCTGCTGTTCGGCATGGGCATCGCGTTGTTCGAACAGGTGACCATCGCCAACGGCGTAGTCCAGGAATCCAACTTCGGCGAATACCGCGTGCTGCGGATGTCCGACATGCCGGAGATGCACATCGACATCCTGTCCACCGACAACCCGCCGAGCGGCGCAGGTGAAGCCGGTGTACCGCCGATCGCGCCCGCCATCGGCAATGCCGTGGCGCGCTTGCCCGGCGTCCGGCGCGTACGCGCGCTGCCGATCGAACCCAACCTCGCCAAGGCCTAGCGCGAACCGGCGGACTTCATGAGGATTTTCGGCTGGATCGTCGGTGTCTTGGCAGCCTGCATGGTGCTGCTGGTGCTCGTGGTGGTGGTTCGCGGACCTGCACTATCGACGCTGCAGGCCTCCGCGGCAGCGTTCTCGGCTGAAGAGGTCAGCCGGGGTGAATACCTGGCCCGTGCCGGCAACTGCGCGGCCTGCCACACCGCGCACGGTGGCCAGGACTTCGCGGGTGGGCTCAAGATGGCGACACCGCTCGGTGTCATCGAGGCCACCAACATCACGCCCGATCCCGAGACGGGCATCGGCGCCTACAGTCTGCAGGATTTCGACCTGGCGATGCGCCAGGGCGTCGCGCCCGGCCGGCGCTATCTCTACCCCGCGATGCCCTACCCCTCCTACGCCAGGATCAGCGACGCAGACATTCGCAGCCTATACGCCTACTTCATGACAGCCGTGGCGCCGGTCAAACGCGCCAACGCACCGACATCCATCCCGTGGCCGCTGAACATGCGCTGGCCGCTGGCAGTATGGAACACCCTCTTCGCCCCGAGCGAGCCCTACCACGACTCGCCCGACGCCAGCGCGGCGTGGAATCGCGGCGCCTATCTGGTGCAGGGCCTCGGCCATTGCGGCGCCTGCCACACCCCGCGAGGTATTGCCCAGCAGGAGCGCGCCTACGACGAGCAGGGTCGGTTGTTCCTGACCGGCGGCCAGCTCGATCACTGGTCGGCACCCGACCTCGGCGGCAACCCCCGCAGGGGTCTGGGACAGTGGAGTGAGGCCGACATCGCGCGCTTTCTGAAAACCGGACGCAACCGCTTTTCCTCGTCCTTCGGCACGATGACCGAAGTGATCAACAGCAGCACACAATACTTGAGTGATGCCGACCTGACCGCCATCGGCGTTTATTTGAAAGCGCTGCGCCCTGCGGCAGAGGCAACCGGGACATCAACCCGGCTGACAGCCGCCTGTGCCCCGATCGGCGACTCGGGTGCGACGGAGTACTGGCGCTACTGCAGCTCCTGCCACGGCGCGAAAGGCGAAGGACAGGGCGCGCACATCGCCCCCCTGGCCGGCAATCCGGCCATCCAGGATCCGGACCCCTCGTCGGTCATCAACATCACGCTCAATGGCTCGATGCCGATCGTGATCGGCGGCCTGCCCGACCGCTACAAGATGCCGCCGTTTCGAAACGTGATGGACGATCGCGAGCTGGCCGCCTTGCTGAACTACATGCGCTGCAGCTGGGGCAACGAAGCCAGTCTGGTTCGGCACGATCAGATCGCCAAAATCCGTTCCGCGACCGAGTACGTGCGCGATCAGGCGCAGCTGCTGCAAATGCAATAGATCCCGCGGATCGGGCAGCAACACCGGCTCGACGCCATGCGTCCGGCGACAGGCCGGCAGAGCTGCAGAATCAGCGTGGCGGCGGCGGCGCCGTGGATACACTGCTTGGCGCCGGGCAGCTCGCGGCGGGGTGTTCGCAAAGACGCAGTCGTACGTCCTCGACCCAGCTGACGATGCTGGGCGGCGCATCGGGCAACCCCCGCAGCAGCTCGCTGGCCCGGCGCCAGGAACGCAGCGCTGCGGGAGCATCTCCGGTCGCGAGCTGCGCGGCGGCCAGCGTGGCATGGACCGACGGGTGCATGCGATTCGGCTCAGTATAGACGCGATCCGCCATCATGGCGCCCTCCGCAGCGTAGGCGAGCGCCATCGTCGAATCACCGGAACGCAGCGACAACCGGGAGATGCTGCCCAGCGCCGACACCACCATGGGGTGCTGATCGCGGAAAATCCTGCGCCGCATGGCCAGCGATTCGCGCTGCATGATCAAGGCCTGCTGCAGGTCGCCACGATCATCGTGCAGCAGCGCGTGATTGTTGTAGAGGATGGCCAGGTCGGGGCTGCCTTCCGGGAAAAGCTCTCGGTAGGCGCCAGCGGCCTCGCGGTAGTACTGATCGGCGCGCGCAAAGTCCTCGATGCCGTGCGCGGCGTGGGCCAGATTGCTGAGGATATCGGCATGCTCCTGCGGGGTCAGCGGTTCGGTCAGGGCCGGCTCCGCAGCCAGCGCCTGACGCAACACGCTGTCCGCTTCGACGTAATTCTCCTGCTGCAGGTACACGTTGCCGAGGTTGTTCAACGCCTTCGCCATCAAAGGCTCGGCGGTGCGCCCCTGGGCCCGTAGCGCCTCGATGACCTGCCGATATCCGGCTTCGGCTTCGGCAAAACGGCTCGCCTCTAGATCCACGCCCGCAATGCCTTCGATGACCCGCAGCGTGCGCACATCCTGCAGGCCGAATGCCGCCTCACTCTCCAGCAGTGCCCGCCGCAGCTGCACCTCCGCCTGCTCCAACCGGTAGCGATTGGCCATGCTGTAGCCGATGCCGAAGCGAATCTCCGCCGACAGATCCGGGCGGCTGGCGAAACGCTTGTCGATGCTCTCCGCGGCACGATCCAGCGCAGCGCTCAGCGTGAGGTCGTCGCCCTCGCTGAACGGATCGGACATGGTGAGCACTTCCATCAGGAAGGCATTCAATTGCCTCTGGTCCGTGGCCGCCTGCTCTGCCGCCCGGGCCTGCCAGAGCGCGATGCCGGACATCGCCAGGATCCCGGCAACGGCCGTCGCGGCCAGCGCACTGCCCACGCGATGGCGGCGCAGGAACTTGGCCAACCGGTAGCCGTGCCCGCCCGAGTACGCCGTGACAGGCAGGCCGTTCAGCCAACGCTCCAGATCCGTGCGCAGCTCCTGGACCGTGGAGTAACGCCCCCCGGGTTCGACGCACATGGCCTGCGCGGTGATCGAATCGAGATCCGCTTCCAGTCCCGTGGGTCCCGCAACCACATCGACACCACGGCGCTCTTCGAACGGCAGGCGCCCCGTCAGCAACCTGACCAGCACTACGCCCAAGGAGAACACGTCTGCAGCCGTGGTCACCGGCTGCGCACGCATCTGTTCCGGTGCCGCGTAGGCCGGCGTGAACGACACCGAACCAGCACTGCTCGTGCCGGATGCCGCACCGGCATCGCCCAGCAACTGCGCGATGCCGAAGTCGAGCAGCTTCACGCGCCCATCGGTAGTCACCAGGATATTCCCCGGTTTGAGATCGCGATGGACGATCAGGTTGCGGTGAGCCGCTTCGACCGCTGCACAGACCTGCAGGAACAGCTCGACGCGCGCACGACGGGACAACGACCGCGCATCCGCCCACACCGTGATCGGCTCGCCATCGACGTACTCCATCACCAGATAGGGCTGGCCGTCCTCGGTGACACCGCCATCGAGCAGCGTCGCCACATTCGGATGATCGAGGTTGGCCAGGATCTGCCGCTCGACGCGAAACCCCTGCGCGGCCGAAGACGTGCATGCGTGGGCATGCAGAAACTTGACGGCCACGCGCTTCTCGAACTGCTCATCGGCGCGCATCGCCTCGCAGACCGTCCCCATGCCGCCGATGCCGATCACGCGCGTCACACGCCAGGGGCCCAGACGCGCCCCCAACCAGCGCGACCCATCCGCTGTGCCGACCAGATCCCGGTCGAAGGACAATGCACGTCCCAGGATGGTCGTACTGCTCTCGTGCGCAGCGATCAACGCCAGCACTTCCTCCCGCAAGGCGTCGTCATTGCCGCTTTCGCGATCGAGAAGCGCTGTCCGCTCGGTGGCAGGAACGTCCAGGGCCTGTTCGAACAGGTCTTGCAAACGCCTGACGCGAGTGGGGGTCAGATCCTTCATCCGCCGTGCCCTTGCAACTCGCGCAGCAGGAATGCACGCGCAAACACCCAGTCTCGCTTAACGGTGGCCGGGGAAACGTCGAGCGCCGTGGCAATCGCGTCGATTTCCAGCCCACCGAAGTAGCGCAGCTCTACTACCTGTGCCTGGCGTGGTGCGGCGGCCTGCAGCCTTCCCAATGCCTCATCGATCGCCAGCACGTCCAGTGTGCCGTCGGACCTGTCTGCAATCGACTGGTCCAGTGTGACGCGCAAGCCGAAGTCGCGTTTGAGCCGTCTTCGCGCACGCGCATGGTCGACCAGAATACGACGGATGGCGCGGGCGGCCACAGCATAGAACTGCCCCCGGTTCTGCCAGTTGGCATCGCGCTGACCGATGAGTCTCACGAAGGCCTCGTTGACCAGCAGCGTGGGCTGCAGCGTGTGGTCCGAACGCTCGTAACGCATCGCCCGATCGGCAATCCGGTGCAGTTCTTCGTAAACGAGTCGGGCAAGCTCGTTGGCAACTCCGGTATCGCCCTCGCCCAGTCTCTGCAGCAGTACGGTGACGTCCGACGGCGAAGCCGACGGGCCAGATGCGCTCATCCTATTACCATGTTCTTGTACTTACTGGGCCGGACCGTCTTGTCTGTCATCGTGAACTCCTCCATCTCCAACGGTGAGGTGTCCACGAAAGCGGGTCAATTCCAGGTTGGTGCGTATTGCCTCTAGACGCAGGCGTTGTAGCAGGCGGGGAAGCGCTTTCCCGCGCTGTGCCACAAACGCGTGCCGGCACACCCGCGACCCAATGACGGGCCGCGGGTGTCGCCAGACGTTATTTCAGAACGCCGCTATCTACCATCCGCTGAATAACCGCTTCCTGGTCCGCACGGGCCTCGCCATGCGTCATCATCTTGCCGTTGCCCATTCTATTCTTGGTCACGTACTCGGCCTTCGCATACTCCGGCGCGAAGGCTCCGGAAGGTAGACGGGAGATTGTATTGGTCATGCCGGGCTTGCGGCGGGTCTCCCGGAGCGCACCAATATCGAGCACCGCATTGGCTGCGAACGTTTCGCCAAACCCAGCTTCCGCCAGCGTCCGGCCGTTGCAATCAAGAAGGATCGACATGGCATCGGTCGAAGCCGAGGCGATAGTCGTTCCAATGATTTTCGCCGAATTCGCCGAGACGACGTACGCGATGTTCTCGACGGCACGAGCCTTCTTCGCAATGTGCTTCGGCGTCAGCCCCGGCGCACCGACCTCGGAAGTCGGATGCAACAGGACTTCGGCGCCTTTGAGGCTAACGGCCCGCGCGATCTCCGGATACAGAACCTCTTCACTAGCCATGGTGCCGAGCGTGCCGATTTCGGTACTCGCAACAGGGAAAACGGCTTCGGCTCCATAAGCGTCGAGGTAAGCATCCCAAACGTCATACGGACTCGGCGTATAGAGTGAAATCATGCGGCGATAGCGCAAGACGACATTGCCATTCGGCGCATAAATGACGTTCGACTGGAAATACAGCTCGGGAAAATTCGGATCCGTTTCATACTGATTCGAACACAGGTAAACGCCCGCCCCCTGCGCCATCTTTGCCAGCATGTCGGGGATACGTCCCTGCATGGGAACGGCCGCCTTCGCCTGCCATTCTTCGCGGGTCTCGCCATATGGGAACCCCGTCATCCAGTATTCGGGAAGAACGGCCAGCTTAATATCGTAGCCATTGAAGCCCTTGAGATATCTGACTGCCGCGATCAGTTGTCCTTCGACACGCGCGATATTCGCGTCGATGCGCCGATGAGCGTCCTTGAGGGAATTGTCCTGATTCACCGGATCACAGAGAACCTGCAGTGCGAGCGCCCCATAGCGCAGCGACTGCCTTTCCGTAGCGGACATGGCCTCCTGGGCGCTGATACCGGCCACGGCAGCGGCCACTCCCGATAGCAATAGCTCACGTCTCGTCATCGACTCCCTCCTCGAAGTGGTTGATCTCCGAACTCACATACCGCCCTGTCCGACTAGGGTAGAGCAAGTTCTGGGGCTGAGCGATCGCAAGCAGGATGGCAGTGAGCAGGACGCCCTGCAATGGATGAGAACCGAGCCCATGGAACAGTTTGCCGGACCGAGGCGCGCGCACTGCATCTTGTTCAGCCTGCCACAATCGCCTTGACACGGTCGGCCGACGAGGAGCCCCCCTGAAAACCCCACATCACGGCGCTATACTGCAGCCGTCGAATCTCCCGATTCGATTCGTGAGATTGATGTGCGCAGGAGCTGAGGTTACCCATGGTATCGGCCCAACGCACCTCTACCCGGGAGAGATTTGAGCCAGTACCAAGCGTCGACCGCCTGGAAAGGATCTTTCTCGGACCACATGCTGGAAGTTGCACGTGTGCGCAACCCAGTTGTCAGGAATCTGTTACCGAATGGAAGAACAATAGATGAGCAGCCCTCCAGTCACTCTCCGTAGCGCGATCAGCTTGATATTCATTGGAACCCTTGCGGCGGCAACCGCGCAGCCGGCTGAGCCCGTGTGGAAGACCTTCGACCCGTCCGGTTACTCACAGCGCATCACCGCGTGCGATCGCTTGGCAGGTCATCCGGAAGACCCTTTCAAGGTTGTCGCCGGATTGGAGGTCCCCGACATGGACTTGCCAGCGGCAATCGACATCTGCCGGAAGGATTCGGCGGGCGATCCCGAGAATCCACGACTGCAGTATCAGCTCGGTCGCGTACTGACGTATGCGGGCCGGAGCAAGGAGGCGATGCCCCACCTGCAGAACGCTGCTGCTGCGAAGTATCCACAGGCGCTGTTTGTGCTCGGATACCTCCATGCCGAAGGGTTCGCGGGTGTAACCAAGGACACCTGCAAGGCAGCATCATATCTGCGCGAAGCGGGTCAGTATGGGCGCATGGCAGGAATATTAGCACTGCCGGCCTATGCCCTCGAAGGGCGCTTCAAAGGATGCGAATCGGCTCCCGATTCGGCAGAAATCGCCGCATTTCTGACCGAAGCAAAGTCGCGCAATCCGAGTTTTGCCGCCGGTCTATTGATAGACGCGTTGCAGCGCGCGCAAACGAACTGACGGCCACGATGCGCTCTAGCAGGCGTGCCGGCAGTCGGCGCGCCTGCTGGAGTCATGAAAACCGTCACTACTCCAGTGGTGACGCCAGCTGACCCGGCAGCATCCTTTCACACTGCGCGACAAACTCCTTCGGCAACTGGTCGATGGAATCGACCACGAACCCGTCAGTGCGCCAAAGCATGGCCCCAGGCTTACCGCGCATCCTGAGCCACGACTGCCATTCCGTCTGGCTGGTCCAAGAGTAGGAACTTGGAATGTGGGTGAGACCCTCATTGGCGACATCCGCCACGTCGCAGACCCAGCAATCGAGCGTCATCTCTGTTCGATGAACACCGGAGGCCCCTTCGCGCCAGCGCGTAAATGCATGTCGATAGATCCACGCGCGCTCACCAAAGAAGTGCCAGTCGAGGAGCATGGGCCGGTTAAAGACCGAACTTTCCATTGGAAAGTTGGCGATGAGCTCCGGTCCGTTGACGGTGACAACGCCACCAGTGATTCCGCCGCGAAATGTTGGCACTGACACCGTCTCACCGGTGTATGGATTCGCGAACTCAGAAATGTAAGCATTCGTTTCGGCGTCCCGGTAAAACAGCCAGCCCCGGGATTTCTCCGTGACGGCACCATCGGCGCGTAGCCGCGAAGAGCGCACGCTGCCACCCTCCATCCTGTAAAGAAGACGTCCATAATCGCCCAGCGCTGGACCATCCCCCGGAACCAGCCCGAAGACGCGCCCTTGCTGGTAGGAATAAACAGTCTTTCCGGAAAGATCACCTTGGAGCTTTCCTAGAATCATCACATTGAAGGCGGGATCTCGGATGGGCAAGCGCGCGGCAACTACTGCCGTGTTCACCTTCCGGCGCCCCCTGGCGGAGACCGAAGTCGCAAGCCCGAGCAGGCTGCCCGCGGCACCGAGCGTACCGATCGCCTTCCGGCGATTGACGAGTGGGTTTCGCAATGTTTTTCCAGGATGATCAGACACGGCAATCCTCGATGAGCTTGCAGGCAGTCACCCGCAAGACTTCGCCAACCGCAAGAGCACGGCAACACGATGATAGCCAAATGCAAGACTCAGCGTGAGCGCATTGCACTCGCTTGACGATTGCCAGCTCGCCATGGTGTGCACGGAGGCGAGCGCCAGCCGAGATGAACGACGGTTGCCAAACGGGCACAGCAATATCATCGTGCTCGCGGGGAACGTTCCGGCTTGGAAAACTCGTCACGAGATCGCTTTCCATGCGACACTCGGCAAGGGTCGTTTGGATCGTGACCCACATTGATGATTGCTCGTCCATGCATCCTGCGGGGTTTGCTACCATGCACATCACTCGTGCCGCTGATCGACCTCTCACATCCGCTGGTATACCCGGCATTGAACGGGGTCGACTATGGGACGGTGCCCACGGCGTCGCGGCGGAGTTCTGCCGCATGCAGCGCGGAGCAGTATACGCCCGGCATCCGCATCTATCCTGGGAACAGATGTTCGTCGTGAGCGGTGCCATCGACATCGACGGCACAGTTCTGCACGAGGGGGATTACGCATTCACCGAGCCCGGTGAGTGGCATGAAGTCTGCGCCGTCGAGACGTCGGTCATGCTGCTATCCTTCGGTCGCTCGCCAGCGCCGTAGAGCATTCAAAGAAGCAATGGAAGCTGGCATGTGAGTGGTGTTTCGCACTGCTATGCTCGTGCCTGTATGTAGCGGGACACCTTGGCCGAAGCGCGGAGATCTCGCCGCCGACACGCTGCACACGATCAATCAGCCGTGTGGCATCGTAGTCAAGCTTCGGGCCGACGGCCCTCGGGACATCTGCGCCGGCTTCTCGTCGAGTTGCCCCGTGAAGTCCTGGGAATTCCAGCACCAGATCGTGCACGCGCCGTTCCGGTTAGACGACTCGGTTTCATTCGATCGCGCATGCGCGTTTTCGCCATCTCCAACTGACTCGTGACGTGGAACCAACGGCTGTCGCCACCGAAGGCGATTCCGATACCCGGACCTCGGAACTCCGATCAGCATTGCTTGCAGCGTGGACGGCTCTTCGGCAGTTCGGGCGCCCACTGCGATCCGGAAGCTTGTGGAGCAGTTGAACGCACCGGCACTATCCTGGCCGACACACCGGCAGGGCAACCGTGAATTGTGGCTATCGTAGCCACCACGCGCGCACCACTGACTGCAGGCACATGCCGGACACCGCTTACCTTGCAGGGAAGCAGGCGCTCCACCCACTCGTGCATACAGCCACTGCATCTCCACTCGATCCAGAACGACAGAATCGGACGGGTGGCTTTCCGCCATCAACCTCGTAGGCCTCCATCATGCGCGGCGTAGGCCTCCTCGACTCTCGAACCGGATCCGTACCGAACACCCGTTCAGCGCGCGACATATCCACCGTCGACGACCAGTTCGATACCGGTGACGAACCTCGCCTCATCGCTCGCGAGGTAGACCACCGCCCAGGCGACATCGTCCGGCTCACCCATGCACCCAAGCGGGTGCAGAGCGGCCGCCTCGCGACGCGCGGACTCGAAATCAACCGACGTGGTGCGCAGATGCTGCTCGACCATCGGAGTCCAGATGTAGCCGGGATGGACCGAATTGACGCGAATGCGGTCAGCGGCATAGCTAACTGCGTCATTCTTGGTCATGAGCCGCACGGCCCCCTTCGACGCATGGTAAGGCGCCACACCGGCTGTACCCACCAGCCCCGCGATCGAGGAGAGATTGACGATGCTTCCGCCACCCGCGCGGCGCAGCAACGGTATGGCGTGCTTGGTGCAGAAGAACACGCCCTTCACGTTCACAGCCTGAACACGATCCCACTCCTGCTCGGTGACCTCGTGAGTTGGCTTCGCCACGCCCGAGATGCCGGCATTGTTTACCAACACGTGCAGCGCACCGAAGCGCGCCGCCACCGACTGCAGCGCATCACGTACTTGAATTTCGTCGGAAACATCCACGTGCCAGTAGGCGGCCAGATGGCCCTCGGTGGTGAGCCTGTCGGCGAGCTCCGAACCCGCCTCGTCGAGCACGTCGAACAGTGCGACCGCAGCGCCCTGCTGCGCGAGGCGCTCCGCGCAGGCGCGACCAATGCCGAGAGACGCGCCCGTCACGACCGCGACCTTCGATGCGAGCCTGTTCATTCTGGATCCTCCTGAATGGGTTCAGCAGATCGGAATCCGCGGCAGGAACGCCGCAAGTCGTCCGCAATCGCGCCAGACACAATCGTCACTTTGTCGACGCTCTATCCATCGCTTGCCGGGTGCGACGTGAGCGTCGAGAAATTCGCATGACTGCCGAGATCCGGCCCGGGACATATTCTTTGGATCGACGGCCTCCAAGGGTGGCTGCTCATCCGCTCCGGATGGAATAGCGATCACACCCCAAAAGACAGATCGACCTAGTTCAAAGCCGATACGGTCTTGTCCAAGTATACCAGGATGCCCGCAACGACCTCGAGCTCCTCACGGCCACCGCCTCGAGCCTCACACAGCCGCGGACGCAATGCCGACGCCAAACGCCCAGTTCACACGCTGCGGCCCGCTCCTGGTCATATGACACGAGTGACCGGATCTGCTAACCATGTTTCATTGGTTTCACAGTTTGGATTCAGATAGTTCCGCTGACACCAGCGAAGCCGAATGTCAGCCGTACCAACATGACTTCATGATGAATGGCGGTGTGCGTGCCACCGCCAGCCGAGATTCTTGGCGATCCACAACCACCATGATCCTCACGTCTTTTCCCTCATCGGGTCGACGCTGCACGATCGCCCCATCCTTGGTAGAACCGGTGATCGCGTCTATAGAAGCACTCCGACTATTCACAGGTCTTACTCAAAATCTTCGGATACGCAGGCCGATCGCCATCACCAGCAGCACGAACGCAAGTACAGCCACAGCCGCAGTAATCTCGGTAGGCTGGGTCTCAGCGACGAACTGGGTCGTCAGCGACGCGTAGACGCTGCGCAGATCTTCAGCGGAGGTCGCGTGGAAATACTGTCCACCGGTGATCTCCGCGATGCCCTTCAAGGTGTCCTCGTCGAGTTGCGTGCGCATCCAGCCGCCGCCGAAGCCGATGGTGCCACCTGCAGCCGTGCCGAAGCCGACCGTGAACACGCGCACGCCGCGATCGGCAGCCAGGCGCGCGGCGGCGAGCGGCTCGATGCCGACATTGGTGCGCCCATCGCTGAGCAGCACAATCACGACCGAGGCGTTGCTGCCGGGCGGAAGTAGCTTGCGACTGGCTCCCGCGGGACCCAGCCCGGAGGCGCTGTCGGACGCGGTCTCGTCCAGGGAGCGAGCCTCCCATCGGTCCTGTACGACGGAGAGATCCGACAGGTCGATCGGGTCGTCGGGAAAGGCTGCCTGCAAGGCGGCTACGATGCCGCTGCCCGCGGCTGTGTAGCGCTGCGGGCGCAGGCCGTCGATCGCGGCAAGCACCTCCTCGCGCGCCATCGTGGGCACAGCCGAGATCATGGCAGAGGTGGAGAATGCGACCAGGCCGATGCGTGTCGTACGGGGCTGCTCGACGACGAACGCCCGCGCTGCATCCTTGGCGACAGTGATGCGATCGGGAGCGATGTCGGCGGCTCGCATGCTGCCGGAAACGTCGATCGCAAGTACGACGGTGGCGCGCTCGTAAGGCAGCGTCAACAGCGCCGAGGGGCGCGCCAGGGCCAGCAGCATCGCGAACAGCGCCAGGAACAACAGCGCCGGCGGCACATGGCGGCGCCAGGCGCGCCGCCCGGCGGCAGCCTCTCGCAGGAGATCCAGGTCCGTGAAGCGCAGAGCATCGGCCCCGCGGCGTCGCAGCGCCAGTACGTACAGCAGTGGCAGCAGAGGCAGCAGCACCAGCAACCAGAGCCATTCGGCAGCGATGAAACTCACGGGATTCACAGGATCCGGTTGAACCAGAACACGGACAAGCCTGCCGCCAGCAGCGTCAGCAGCGCCGCAATAGCGACAAACGCCGCACCGACCTCGGTCTCGCGGGTCTCGACTACAAGCCGGGCACTGATGTCACGGTAGATCGCACGCAGACTCTCGACGTCACCGGCGCGGAAAAAACGCGCCCGGGTAACATCGGCCACATTCTTCAGCATTTCTTCATCAAACTGCACACGCATCGAAATGCCGTCAAGCTGCACCACCGCACCCTCCTCGGTGCCGAGTCCGACGGTGAATATGCGCACGCCACGCCGCGCCGCCAGCCGCGCTGCTGCCACCGCATCTGGCCCACGGGTTTCAGCACCATCGCTCAGCAGCACAATAGCGGCGGACTTCTCGGAGCTCGGCGGCACGTCGATGGACGGCACGCGATCGGGCTTAGCCGCGGACGTCGGCTCACGCGACTCCAGCTCGAAGATTTCCTTCGGGAAAAGCGTCTGGAGACCTACCAGGATTGCCTCTCCGATAGCGGTTCCCGGCTGCGGCTCGAGTCGCTCGATGGCTTTCAGCAACTCCTCGCGGTTCGCCGTAGGCCGCTGCACAGCGAGCGCGGTCTCGGCGAAGGCGACCACGCCGATGCGAGTGGTCGCAGGCTGGTTTTCGATGAACTCGCGAGCGGCCTGCTGGGCCGCGGCCAGACGCGTAGGGGAGAGGTCGTCCGCCCGCATGCTGTGGGAGACATCCAGCGCGAGGATGATGACATCACGCAGCGATGGCAGGCTGACAACCGCCATCGGCCGCGCCGCAGCCACAACCAACGACAACAGCGCGACGCCATAGAGCAGCGGTGGCAGCAGGCGGCGCAGGCGCGGCACAGCGGCGGTGTCGGCATGGTGGCCCCAGCGGGCTGCGGCGAGCATGGCTTCGTGGCGGCGGCGCTGCATCCGCACATAGCCCAGCGCCAGCACTGGCACCAGTAGCCATCCCCAGAGCAGCAGTGGCCACTCGAAGATCACGGCGCCAGCGCCTCTAGGTGCCGCGACAGACCCACGGTGGAGAGGCCACGACGTTTACGCAGCACAGCGAAACGCAGCAGCGTCTCCAGCAGATCGTCATCCGTGGACAGTTCCAGCGCATCGACGCCGGCGTCAGCCAGCGCGCCGAGGATCTCGGACTCGCGCCGCCTGACGGCTGCGGCGTAGCGCTCCCTGAACACGCGATCGTCGGCGTCGACAAACAGCTGCTCACCCGTCTCGACGTCCTGCACGAGCCCCAGGCCGAATTTCGGCAGCTCACGCTCGGCCGGGTCGTACAGCCGCAGCGCCACGACCTCGTGCCGCCAGCCGAGCTGCGCAAGCGCTTTCGGCCAGCCGGGTGTGCTGATGAAATCCGAGACCAGGAACACCATCGAACGGCGTGGCATCACCTGCATCGCGGTGCGCAGCAGCTCGCCGAGATCGGTGCGCGCTGCCTGCGCGGGCTTCGGCCGATCCAGCAGCGTGCGCAGGATCCGCAGCACTTGGCGCCGCCCGGTGGCCGGCGGGATCACGGCTTCGATGCCGACGCCGTAGAGAATGGCGCCTACCGGATTGCCGTGGCGCGTCAGCACACGCGCGAGCACTGCGACGAGCTGCTCGAGGACCTTGCACTTGCTGACCTGCGAGCCAAAATTCACCGAGGGGCTCAAATCCAGGAGGAACCAGCCGACGATCTCGCGATCTTCGATGTACTGGCGCACATGCAGCGACTGCAGGCGCGCCGTCACGTTCCAGTCGATGTGGCGTACGTCATCGTGCGTCTGGTATTCGCGCACGTCCGCGAGATCCAGGCCCGCCCCCCGAAACAGCGTGCGATAGCTGCCGTGCAGCAGACCGTCCAGACGCCGCAGCACCGTCCATTCCAGGCGGCGCAGCAGACTCTCAGGCGCTTGCGGCGGGACGACCACGGCTCTCCAGAGGCCTCGCGGGCGGCCCGATCTGCGACATCAGACGGCGGACAATCGCGTCGGGCGACATCCCCTCCATCAGCGCCTCATACGACAACACGAGACGATGCCGCAGCACGTCGGGTACGAGATCGGTCAGGTCCTCCGGCAGTACGTAGTCGCGCCCTCGCAGGAACGCGAGCGCACGGGCGCCCTCGACCAGGTGGATCGAGGCACGCGGACTCGCACCGTAGGTGAGGCAGCGCGCCAGCTCACGCAGGCCGGCAGGTTCCGGATCGCGCGTCGCAGCGACCAGGCGCACGACATAGCTGATCAGCGCCGGATCGACGAACACCTCACGGCAAGCCTGCTGCAGAGTCGCCAGCTCCGCCATGGACGTGACGGCTGTCACGGTCGCAGATACCCCGGTGACGCGCTCCACGATCACGAACTCCTCGTCCGCGGTCGGATACCCCACCAGAACTTTCATCATGAAGCGGTCCACCTGAGCCTCGGGCAGCGGATACGTGCCCTCGCTTTCGATGGGGTTCTGCGTGGCCATGACTAGAAAGGGCTGCGGTACCCCGTAGGTCTCACCCGCAATCGTGACCTGCTGTTCCTGCATGACTTCCAGCAGAGCGCTCTGCACCTTGGCCGGCGCCCGGTTGATCTCGTCGGCGAGCAGTAAATTGGTGAACACCGGCCCGAGAGACACCGAGAAATCTCCGGTCTTCTGGTTGTAGATTCGCGTGCCAACCAGATCCGCAGGCACGAGGTCCGGCGTAAACTGGATGCGCTTGAAGCTACCCTGAAGCGCACGCGCCAGAGTCTTCACCGTAAGTGTCTTGGCAAGTCCGGGCACGCCTTCAACCAGCAGATGCCCGCGCGCCAGCATCGCCACCAGCACACGCTCCAGGAAGTGGTCCTGGCCGACCACGACCTTCTTGACCTCGTAGAGCACGCGCTGCATCGACGTGACGACCTCGCCTGCACGGTTCATGTCGTTCATGTTCGGAGATACTTCATGTGTGATAGCGCTCCAGGCACCGTAGTGCCGCATGCTCCGGTGATACTCACTGTCGGCGACGCACCGGAGCGCGGTACACGTCGTCGCTAGACTCTCAGAATGGCGACAGACCTGCGGCGGCCGCGGCATTCTCGATCGGTACGGCGAAGGCGATGCCGATGAAGAAAGCCTGTTCCGTGGGATTGAGCAGCGCAGTCACGATCCCCACGACGTCACCGTCGCGTGTGACCAGCGGGCCGCCTGAATTGCCAGGGTTGATGGCGGCGTCAAACTGGATCAGATCGACCAGATTCCTACGGCCCTCCTGCGAATAGTGCTCGCGCCGCAACCCCGAGATGACGCCCCAGGTAGCAGTCGGACCAATTCCGAACGGGAAGCCGACCGCGAGCACTTCGTCGCCGGATCTCAGACCGCGTGTGGTGCGCAGTGTGGCCGGACGCATATCGTCCGGCAACGTCTTGGCTTTGAGTACGGCCAGATCGTTCTCCGGCTGAGCATCGACCAGCGTGACCTCAGATTCCGTGCCGTCCGCAAATACCACACCGACCCTTTCCGCACCCGCCACGACGTGCAGATTCGTGAAGATCATGCCGTCATCGGAGAACACCACGCCACTGCCGACACCCCGCAGCGAGAACTTCCGACCTCCGGTTTCCCCCTCGTCATCGGCTTCGCTCTCACGCCCTTCGCCCGCGTTAGCCGACTTCTCGCCCCTGTTCTCGCCCTTGTCCTCGCTCAGCCGCCTGACCAGAACCACCGACGGATGGATCGCTTGGTAGGCCTTTGAGGCCCGTGAGGGCTCGGGCGGCCGCCTCTCCAGCGTGTGCAGCACGGCTGCATCGATGTCGCTCTGCGTGAGCTTGCGGTTGACCGGTGTGACGATCGCGTAGGTGCCGGCAACTAGCAACGCGGCGAGCAGTGCCGAGGCCAGCATCAGCAACGGACGATCATGGCGGCGGACGAGCGCCGCCAGGCGGCCGGGTGCAGCCAGTGATGGTGGCAGGGGTTCGCCGGCCAGTGCGCCCTCACCCGCCGCGGCCACTTGGCGGGAGCGTGGAGACCGGCTGTAGAGCGATGTGCGTCTCATGGGCGGCCCGCCGCCTTGCTGTGAGTGGACGGCCCATCTTAAGAGGTGCGGCACCTCGCAGTACAGCGGCTGGTCACCGCGGTCAATAATCCGGCGAACGGGGCACAGCAGGCGGCCGAAGAGCGAGAAATCGGCAAGCCGCCCGGAGCACATCGTGAAACGCCGCCCTGCCCGGCTCTGCACCAAGCCCGGTCGTCGTCGCGGCAGTCATGATCGAAACGACTTTGAATTCGAGCATGCTATTGAGACTTGCGTAAACAGCTTGCAACTGGTGTAGCACTGCGCTGTCCAACATGATGTCGCATGTTGGGTGGAGGGTTCCAGCACGATGTGGGTGGTCCCGTCACGGTACGGGGTCTTGAGCGTGTAGCGAACCTGGCCGGATGAGGTCAACGCCAATCGTTCCACCGCAATCGGCGGGCGGTTCACGTATAAGCGCCCGCCTCAGGCCAGCGGTTCGAAGGTGCCTGACAGCTCGTAGCGCTTCCCGGGGTGCCAGAGGTCCGCCGCGGTCACCACGCGCCCGTCGCTCCAGGTGCGGCGGCGGATCAGCAGGCAGGCTTCGTCGGCGTCGAGCTTCAGCAGGCGGCGCAACCGCGCATCGGGCATCACCGCCTGCACGGTATGCTCGGCCTGCTGCAGCGGCGCGGCGCGCACCAGAAATTCGTAGGGTGTGATGCGGGTGAAGTCGTTTTTCAGGTAGCCGGGCACGACGGCCGGATTCACGTAGCGGTCCTCGAGCTGCAGCGGCCGGCCGTTCTCGCAGTGCACGATGCTGGAGTGCTGCAGGCTCGCATCCGGCGCCACGCCGAGGCGGGCGGCGAGCGCGGCATCGGCGCGGAGCGTCGTCAGCGTCACCACGCGGGCGCTGTAGGCATGGCCGCGGCTGCGCACTTCGTCGGCGATGTTGCGCACCTCCAGGGGATGCGCATGCACGCGTTCGTCGGCGACGAACGTGCCGACCCCGGAAACCCGCAGCAGCACGCCATCGTCGGCCAGCTCGCGCAGCGCGCGGTTGACGGTCATGCGCGAGACGCCGAGCGTGCGCACCAGTTCGTTTTCCGAGGGGATGCGGTCATGCGCCACCAGCGTGCCCGAGCTGATCAGCCCGAGTACATGGCTGCGCACCTGCCGGTAGCGCGGCGCCACGGCCGTGGCCGTGGCCGTGGCCGTGGCCGGTGACAGCGCGGCTGGCGACTGCGGACTGCGCCGCGCGTTCACGCCCGTGCCCCAGTCAGCCGCAGTTCGGGGGCGAGTCCCTGTACCGCGTCCGAGCGCAGCACCCGCAGCGCAGCGGCGATGTCGTTGGCCATCAGGCGATCGGCATCGAGGAAGGGCACCTTGCGCCGGAGTTCCGCGTGCGTGCAGGCGAGGCTGGGAGAGGTCACCAGCGGGCGATGGAAGTCGATGCCCTGGCAGGCCGCGAGGAATTCGATGGCGATGATCTGCTGCAGGTTCGCCGCCATCGCCAGCGAGCGGCGCGCCCCATGGGTGGCCATGCTGACATGGTCCTCCTGGTTCGCCGAGGTGGGGATCGAGTCGATGCTGGCCGGGTGCGCCATCATGCGGTTCTCCGCCACCAGCGCTGCGGCGGTGACCTGCGCGATCATGAATCCGGAGTTCACGCCGCTGTCGGCCACCAGGAACGCCGGCAGACCGCTCATCTTCGGATCCACCAGCAGGGCGATGCGTCGCTCGGCGAGGCTGCCGATCTCGGCAGCGGCGAGCGCCAGCTGGTCGGCGGCGAAGGCCACTGGCTCGGCGTGGAAGTTGCCGCCTGAGAGCACCTCGTCGCCGAAGATCAGCGGATTGTCGGTGACGGCGTTGGCCTCGATGCGCAGCGTGCCGGCCGCCTGCTCCAGCAGGTCGAGGCAGGCGCCCATCACCTGCGGCTGGCAGCGCAGCGAGTAGGGATCCTGGACGCGCGGGCAGTCGCGGTGGGAATCGCGGATGCCGCTGCCGGCGAGCAGGCGGCGGAAGCTCGCAGCGACACGGACCTGGCCCGCATGGCCGCGCACCGCCTGGATGCGCGCATCGAAGGGCGCGTCGCTGCCGCGCAGGGCATCGATGCTCAGCGCGCCGGTCACCACGGCACCGAGTGCCGCGGCCTCGGTCTCGAACAGCGCGGCCAGCGCCAGGGCGGTGGACACCTGCGTGCCATTCAGCAACGCGAGCCCTTCCTTGGGGCCGAGTGCGATGGGCTGCAGGCCGAGGCGCGCGAGCGCCTGGTCCGCGGGCAGCACCTGGCCATCGAGCCGCAGCTGGCCGCGGCCCATCAGCGGCAGCGCCAGATGGGCCAGTGGCGCAAGGTCCCCGCTCGCGCCCACCGAGCCCTGCGCGGGGACCACCGGCCAGGCGCGCGCATTGACCAGTGCCGCGAGGAAGTCGAGCACTGGCCGGCTGATGCCGGACTGCCCCTGCAGCAGGCTCGCGAGCTTCAGCAGCAGCGCCAGTCGTACCACGGCATCGGGCAGCGGCTCGCCCACGCCCGCCGCATGCGACAGCACCAGGTTCTCCTGCAGCTTCGACTGCTGCTCGCGCGCGATGCGCGTATTGGCCAGCAGCCCGAAGCCGGTGTTGATGCCGTAGGCCGGCTCATCATGGGTCACCAGCCGGGCGAGCGCCGCGGCCGAGGCCTGTGCCCGCTCGAGCCCGTCGCGGCCGAGTGCCACCGGCAGCGGCCCGGCGTACGCCGTCCGCAGCGCATCGAGTCCGAGCGGCGCATTGCCGAGGGTCAGCATGGGGCACCCGTGGCCGAGGCACGGGTCATTCCAGGCGCGAGTACACCGCGCGCGATCTCGAAGCCGATGCGAGCGGCAAGCCGGCTGGTCATGCCGTCGCGGTCGACGGCCGGATTGCACTCCGCGATCTCAGCCAGCACCAGCCTGGGGGCCGTGCCCCGCCCGGCAGTGCGTCGCAGGACGTGGTCGAGCAAGGCGAAGAACAGGTCCGGTGCCATGCCACGCGCCGCCGGCGCGCTCACGCCTGGCGCGACGCTCGCCGGCAATGCGTCGAGACAGATGCTGAGCTGCAGCAGCTTCACGCGGTCGAGGAAGGCATCGATGGCGCTGGTCACCTGCCCGAAGCCGAGCCAACTGAGTTCGCTGTCACCGATCCACTGCGCGCCGAGCCGGTGCGCGGTGTCGAAGACCGCGCGCGTATTGGCTGCCGCGCTGGCGCCGATGCAGAGGTAACGAAACGGTAGCTTGCGCACCGCGAGTGCCTCCGAGATCTGGAAAAAGGATGTCCCCGAATTGCCGCGCCCGCCGGGCGGGCGGCGCAGGTCGAAGTGGGCGTCAAAGTTGACGATGCCGTAGCCGTCGAGCGCATCGCCGCAGGCCGCGGCGATGCCCTGGAACGAACCCCAGGCGATCTCGTGCCCGCCGCCCAAGAGTATCGGCAGGTGACCGGCGCGCAGCAGAGCAGCGACCCGCTCGCCGAGTTCCGCCTGTGCGGCCTCGAGTTCGTCGCCGCGGCAGACGACGTCGCCGGCATCGATCAGCGGCACCCGGTCACTGCCATGCCAGGCCAGATCCACCGCCATGCGCCGGATGGCCGCGGGGCCATCCGCGGCGCCGATCTTTCCCTGATTGCGCAGCACCCCCGCATCGCAGGCGAAACCGAGCAGTGCGACACCTGGCGTCTGCCCGGCACGCAGCGGCTGTACCTGCTGGTGCCAGCGCAGCGCCCGCTCGCCTTCCGCCGCATCGACGCGGCCGGTCCAGAGCTGTCGATCAATGTCCACGTTGCAGTTCCCCATGCACGATCCTGCCGGCACGGATCACCGCGCGGCAGGGGTTGAATCCGGTCCAGTAGCCGAGCTCCTCCGGCCCGCCGATGTTCCAGATGGCGAAGTCAGCGATGCGTCCGGGCTCCAGCGTGCCACGGTTCGCGCCGAGGCCCAGCGCCTGCGCCGCGCCCCGCGTCGCCGCGCAGAGCGCCTCCGCCTGGTCGAGTCCGAAGGAGCGCGTGGCCATGGCGAGCGCCAGCAGCAGGGACGCGCCCGGCGCCGAACCTGGATTGCAGTCGCTGGCCACGGCGAGTTCCACGCCGGCGGTGCGCAGCGCATCCACCGGCGGGCGCCGGGTCTCGCCGAGGCAGTACCAGGCCACGGGCAGCAGCACGGCCACGGTGCCGGCGGCGGCGAGCGCGGCGGCATCCGCCGCGGTCGTGTGTTCGAGGTGGTCGCAGGAGAGGGCAGCGAACTCGGCGGCGAGCAGCGAGCCGCCGAGGTTTGCGAGCTGCTCGGCGTGCATCTTCACCGGCAGGCCGAGCGCGCGGGCTGCGGTGAACAGCCGGCGCGCCTGTGCCGGGCTGAAGCCGATGCGATCACAGTAGATATCCACCGCATCGACCAGTCCGGCCTGCGTCAGCCGCGGCAGCCAGTCCCCGGAGAGGGTGTCGATGTAGTCGTCGGCACGCCCGGTGAACTCGGGTGGCAGCGCATGCGCGCCGAGGAAGCTGGTGCGGACAGTGACGGGAAACTCCTCGCCGAGTGCCCGGGCGACGCGCAGCATCTTCGCCTCGCTGGCAAAGTCCAGACCGTAGCCGGATTTGATTTCCACCGTGGTCACGCCCTCGGCGCAGAGCGCGGCCAGCCGCGGACGGCTCGCCGCGAGCAGTGCGGCCTCGCTGGCGGCGCGGGTCGCGCGCATGGTCTCGAGGATGCCGCCACCCGCGCCGGCGAGGCCCTCGTAGCTCGCGCCGCGCAGCCGCGCCGAGTATTCCTGCGCGCGGGTACCGGCGAACACCAGGTGCGTGTGGCAGTCGATGAGGCCGGGGGTGATCCAGGCGTCACCGAGGTCGTGCGCGACGACGCAGGCGTCGCGCAACGAAGTAGGCAACGCGGCTGCGGCGCCCACCCACTCGATGCGCTCGCCGCGGGTGACCAGGGCGCCGTCGGTGATCGGCGCAGCGCCAGCAATGCTGGTGAACAGCCCGGCGCCGTGCCAGAGCCTGCAGTCGTCGCTCATTCGGCGAGCGCGCCCGGCAGGTCGAGATGCTGGACGCGTGCACATTCCAGCGCCTCGGCGTAACCGGCATCGGCATGGCGCATGACGCCGGTTGCCGGGTCGTTCCACAGCGTACGTTCGATGCGCCGCGCGGCCTCGGTGCTGCCGTCACAGACGATGACCACGCCGGCATGCTGGGAATAGCCGATGCCGACACCACCGCCATGGTGGATCGAGACCCAGGTGGCGCCGCTCGCGGTGTTGAGCAGCGCGTTGAGCAGCGGCCAGTCGGCCACCGCGTCGGAGCCGTCGCGCATCGCCTCGGTCTCGCGGTTCGGCGAGGCCACCGATCCCGAATCCAGGTGATCGCGGCCGATGACCACCGGTGCGCGCAGTTCGCCGCGCGCGACCATCTCGTTGAAGGCCAGGCCGAGACGATGCCGGTCGCCGAGGCCCACCCAGCAGATGCGCGCCGGCAGGCCCTGGAACTGGATCTTCTCCCGCGCCATGTCGAGCCAGCGGTGCAGCCCCTGGTCATGCGGCAGCAGTTCCTTCACTCTGGCGTCAGTGCGGTAGATGTCCTCCGGATCGCCGGAGAGCGCCACCCAGCGGAAGGGGCCGACGCCGCGGCAGAACAGCGGGCGGATGTAGGCAGGCACGAAGCCGGGGAAGTCGAAGGCGCGCGTCAGGCCTTCGTCCTGCGCGACCTGGCGGATGTTGTTGCCGTAGTCGAAGGTGGGAATGCCCTGGTCATGGAAGGCGAGCATCGCCTCGACATGGCGCCGCATGGAGGCGCGCGCCTCGCGCTCGACCAGCGCCGGGTTGGCACTGCGCTCGCGGTCCCAGCGCTCGAGTGTCCAGCCCGCGGGGAGATAGCCATTGAGCGGATCGTGGGCCGAGGTCTGGTCGGTGACCGCATCCGGGCGCAGGCCGCGTGCGAGCAGTTCCGGCAGCAGCTCGGCCGCATTGCCCAGCAGCCCGACCGACAACGGGCGGCGATCGGCCGTGGCGCGCGTGATGAGCGCCAGTGCCTCGTCGAGCGAGGTCGTGGACATGTCGAGGTAGCCGGTCTGCAGGCGCTTGGCGATGCGCTCCGGGCGACACTCGATGGCGAGCATGGAGGCGCCCGCCATGGTGGCGGCGAGCGGCTGGGCACCGCCCATGCCGCCGAGCCCGGCCGTGAGGATCCAGCGTCCGGCGAGATCGCCGCCGAAATGCCGGCGGCCGACTTCGGCGAAGGTTTCGTAGGTGCCCTGGACGATGCCCTGGCTGCCAATGTAGATCCATGAACCGGCCGTCATCTGGCCGTACATCATCAGGCCTTTGCGGTCGAGCTCGTGGAAGTGTTCCCAGGTCGACCAGCGGCCGACGAGGTTGGAGTTGGCGATCAGCACGCGGGGCGCATCGGCGTGGGTGCGAAACACGCCGACCGGCTTGCCGGACTGCACCAGCAGGGTCTCGTCGTCGCGCAGGCGGCACAGCACCGCGCAGATGCGTTCGAAGCAGTCCCAGTTGCGGGCAGCGCGGCCGATGCCGCCGTAGACCACCAGATCTCCGGGGCGCTCGGCCACCTCGGGATCGAGGTTGTTCATCAGCAGCCGCAGCGGCGCCTCGGTCAACCAGCTGCGGCAGCTGAGCTGTGTGCCCCGCGGGGCCCTGATGATCCGGGAACCGGTGCTGGCTGGCATGCGTCTCTCCCTTGGCCGGCCGGGCACTGGCCAACCTGTATAGACAGGATGATACCGCATGTCGCTGGCCAGGTGCCGGACGCCCGATGCCGCGGCTCTACTCCCCGACATCGCGAGGCCCGCCACGCCCCGCCGCGCGGCAGCCGACAATGGCACGGTCCGGGCGTCAGCAGGGCGGGGCCTATGCCCGCGAGTGGGTCAAGGTGCTCGAGGACAACGGTCCCGCGCATGACTGAGCCGCCTGGGGGCAGTGGTGACGCACTTTCAGCTCGTAGCCAGCGTTCATGTCCGTCACGGCCGCATTGAGCCCGGCGCAGCGTTCCCGCCCCATCAGCTCGAAGCACGGCCGAACGTCCTCGCGGCCCCGACCACGCCCGATCCACAGTACGCGCTTGCGGGTCGGCTCGACGATCACCGTGGCGTAGCGGTGCCCCTTCTGGATGGCGAACTGCCCAACTTCCACGAGACCGGGTTCGCGGTCAAGGTCATCTGGAATCTGCGGGAGCTGCGCCCTTGAACCGCTGGGCGCCGCCCTGCTCCCGCAGCCACACGGCCGCCTGCGTGCGCGATCCCAGTGCCAGCTTGTCGAAGATGTTGGCAACGTGGCGCTTCACGGTGAAAAGACTCAGATCCAATGCACGGGCAATCAGCTTGTTGCTGTCACCGGCTGCAATGCGCTCCAGCACCTGCCATTCCCGATCCGTCAGCCCGCCGGCGCGCGCCGACGTGCCTTCACGAACAGAGCGCGATCGGCTCATGATGTCGCAGAGATGGCTGATCAACGCAAGATCCGGTCTGGCAAGCAACCCCTGCCAGTCTGCCTGCACAAACTGCTGGAGAATCGGCCTTCCGGCCATCATGGCACCCCCGACAAAGCCACCCTCGTGCGCACTGCGCAGCCAGGGCCGAAGCACCTGCTCTGCCGCCCTGAGATCACCTGATCTTAGGTGGACAGCAGCGAGCAACAGCCGGGCCTGGCTGTTGCGAAAGAATGCAATGTCCTCGTCCACGGAGTCCGTGAGACTGGCGCCCAGCAGGGTCACCGCATCGGCGTTGCGCCCCTGATCCAGCGCGACCATGCCCTGGACCATCTTCCGTTCGACGTCTGCATAGCGCCAGTCAAAGGAGTTCTGGGCCTGCATCATCTGCCTTTCAAGAAGCTGCAACTGGGCATGGTCTGCGAGCAGCCACACTGCCCGGGCAGCCGCCAGAAGCGCGGAGCTGGAATGGGTGCGCCGGTTGGCATCGCCGGATTCACTCATGTCCGTGCGCATGCGCTGCAGATGATGCTCGACTGAGCGGCCATCGCCCCGCAAGGCATCAATTGCGAGGTGCAGCATGTAGTTCTCGGTGGCCAGCGTGCGCGGATGCCCGAGCCACCTGACGTCCTCGTCCGCAGCTGCCAGAAACTCCGTGGCCTTGCCCAGATCGCCTGCTCCCAATGCCGCAGCTGCACGGGAATGCAGGACGCTGCCACTCAGAAGGCTTGGCGTGTCGGGCATCCGTTGCATGGCACACTCATCGAAGCGCGCAACCAGCGGCGCCATGCCCGGACAACCCAGCAGGAAACAGTGCATGAAACACTGCTCCCACACGCGAGGGTCATCAATCTGCTCCAGCCAGCCCAGCGCCCGGGAGAAGGCTGGCGCAACCGCCTGGGGCTGGTGGTCCGCGTAGGCTTCCCAGGCCGAGAAATAGGCCGCAATCGCAGCGGCAGAACCACTCAATGGCTGTGCGTTCAGCTCGCTGAAGACCACGCGAGCTTCCTCCTGCCGGCCGCTGTTTCGCATGCCCACTGCGGCATAGGTCTGCGCGAGGACAGCCTCTTCATGCTGCCCCTTGCGCAGATAACCCGCTGCTGCCTGCTGCATCTGCTGACAGAGGATCTCGAAATCAAACTGCTGGTAGGCACACAATGCCCGCAGATAGTTCAGGTCCGGTCGATGTTGCTGCTCCTTCTCGGGAAACAACTTCAGCAGCCGCTCGATTGTGGGCCCTCCGCCCAGCGAAACCAGGGCCGGAGCACGTGCCGCCAGCTCGTGCGCCGCCCGCTCCCAGGCGCCGGCACGCGCCAGCCAGCCTATGGCACGAGACAGATCCGGCTCATGATCTGCAGCGCGTTGCAGAAGGCCCGGGATCTCGTCGGGATGGTCACGCTGCAACCGGTCTTCCAGGAAGTCGCGGAACAGGTCGTGAAGTCGCAGTGTGGGCTCCTCAGCCTCCAGCGCGCTGAGGAACAGCCCGTCCGCTTCCAGCCGCTCCAGCAACACCGCGGCGCGCGGCTGCTGCGCCACATGCGCGCAACGCCGGGGCGTCAGCTCCGGCAGGACCGAGCAGCGCAGCAGGAACTCGCGCACCTGCGGATCCAGTGCCGACAGGACTTCATCCGCCAGGTACTCGAACACATGCCGTTCGCGGAACAGGACGGCTCGGGTGCTGCCACCTCCCACGCTCATCAGCAACCGCAACCCTGCCGCCCAGCCGCCCGTGCGCTGTGCCAGCTCCGATGCGGCCTGCGGGGCTGCGCCACTGGCCGCCAGCAGATCCGCAACCTCCTGCGTATCAAAACGCAGATCGTCCAGACGCAACTCGGCCACTTCGTCCCTTGCACGCCAACGCGCAAGAGGCAGATCCGGAGTCGTGCGAGTGGCAATCACCAGACCCCAGTGAGGCACCGGCATGCTCTCCAGCAGGAGACGCAACAGCTCGAACACGCGGGGATCCCGGATGCGATGCGCATCGTCGATGACGATCACGCCACGGGCGATCTCGTAGCTCGCCAGGGCATTGGTGATCTCGTCTGCCACCTGCCTGAGCCCGCGTTCGCCCAGCGCCAGTGTCGGAAGGGAGCGCGGTGACACCCGCCAGGCCAGGTCCATTGGTTCCAGCGCGCTGGACAGGCAGGCCAGGAAGCGCTGCAGGTCATCATCCTCATCGGCTGCAATCCATGCCGCTCCCCGCCCCGCTGGCAATTGCGACAGCACGCGAGTCAGCAGGGATGTCTTGCCCCATCCAGCCGGAACTTGCAGCAGGGTGAGCCGCCGGACAGCCATTGCGGCGTGCAGCCTGCCTTCAAGTGCTGCGCGGGCGATCAGCCCGGATTGCAGCCGCGGGGGCTGGATCTTGGTATGCGCGAAGTTGATCTGGCTGGCCCTGTCAAGCATCGGCGGATTCTGCCACAGTGCCCCGTGGCGCCCCGGCATGGCTCCTCCTCCCACTTCTGCGTGGCCCATTGGAGTGATGCACGGCGCCGGGAAGGTGTGGAAGATGACCTTCCATCAACGCGCACCACCCAAGGGACTGCCAACCATGACCACCGCAAGATTCGCCGGAACCGTCCTGTTGCTGTCGATAGCTCACGTCACGCCGGCGCTGGCGGATTCCTCCGTCATCCGCGGCCAGTACATGGCTCAGATCGGCGGCTGTCACGACTGCCACACCGAGGGCTACTCCGAGTCGGCCGGCAAGGTGCCGCGCGAGCGCTGGCTCACGGGACGCGAGGTCGGGTTCCGGGGTCCCTGGGGTGTTTCATATCCCTCGAACCTGAGGCTGGTTGCCCAGAAGCTGACCGAAGAACAGTGGATGGTTCGCGCGCGCGCACCCCAACGACCACCCATGCCCTGGTTCAACCTGCGCGACATGACCGATGATGACCTGCGCTCGATCTACCTGTTCCTGCGATCCCTGGGGCCCAGCGGATCCCCGGCGCCTGACGGCCTGCCACCGGGAGCCAGGGTGACAACGCCCTATGTGCAGTTCACGCCGCAGAATCTGCCGCCAACTGCCGCACGCTGACCACGGAGGCCCCGCGCAGCTGCTGAAGTGCTCGAAGTTGTTGCCCACGACTACCGTCACGGCGACCGACAGAACACTTCGCTTGGAGCCGATAGATCGCGATGGATGCCGGAAAGATCCGGTCACGACCGGCCCGCTTCCGCAGAACCCGGCAGGTTCAACATCTCTCTGCCCCATCAGCCTCGCGGGTCACCGCCGCGACGTGTGGACCTGCCGCACGAGATCCATCAGGCTATCCACCCAACGCGACGCGACTTCCGGCGTCGTGCACACCTCGCTCCAGCGCTCATCTAGCAGTTCGAGATACGGTCGATCGTCGTCCTGGTGTGGTAGAGTTGGGATGTGGCTAGGCACGGGATAGCGAATACGGGGCGACGCGAGCGGGTGATGGCATTGATCGTCGGATGCCTCTGCCTGTTCCCGCCCGCACACGCCCAGGACTTCCTGGGCAGCTTCCTGCAGGCCCAGCAGGACGCGAACATCCGCGAGATCCAGCAGGGAGAGGCTCCTGCCCAGCCTGCTGCTGCCGAACAAGGGCATGGAGGGAAGGCGCCGGAGCAGAAGGTGGTGCAGGAGGCGCCGGGACCGGCGGCGAAGAATTCGCGCGGGACCGCGCCCGTCCGGAAAGAAGCCGGTGTCAGCACGCAGTCCGCCGCCCCTGCGCGGCCGCTCACGACCGGCAGGTACAAGTGCGACCTGGAAGCCATCAAGGCTGCCTTGCGCCCCGCCTATGAACGCCGTGTCAAGACCCATGGTCGCGAGGCCGCCAATGCCTGGCTGGAAGAACGGGCCGTCGCGCACGGGCGCAACGCCGGCCTGATCTGCTGAAGTTCCGGCTGATACCGGCCAGCGCGGCGCCGGAGGCGACGCGGCCACCCGCCGCATCGCAAAATGCAGGGATGCAAGCAGCCGAGCCTTCCTCACGCATCATCGTCACCGTGCTGGGCCGCGACCGCGTCGGCATCATCGCCGCGGTGGCGAACATCCTCGCCGACGCCCAGGTCAACATCGTCGACATCTCTCAGACCATCATGGGCGAGATCTTCACCATGATCATGATGGTCGACGTCGCCAGGGCGACGCTGCCATTCGATGCCCTGCAGCGTCGCCTGCACGACAAGGGCGAGGAACTCGGCCTGCGCATCAATGCCCAGCGCGAGGACGTCTCGAGACCATCCGCATGGTGCAGATGGAGAAGCTCGACATCCGCACCATCACCATGGGCATCAGCCTGCACGATTGCGCCCATCCCGAGCTCGCCGTCGCCGCCACGCGCGCCTACGACAAGATCTGCCGCCGCGCCGCGCGGAACACCACTGCGCGCGGTGACGTTCCACTGCAGAAACGGATCCTGCGCGGTCCAGCACCGGTTCAGCTTCCGTGTGTATCCTGTTGCGCTTTCACAAAAACAGCCGGAGGGCGAAAGAATTGAACCGGATCATCGCAGTCATCGCCGGCGGCCTGGGTTTGCTGTACCTGCTTCCGTCCGTCCTGAGGGGCCTGCTGCCGTACCTGCCCGCCTTCCTCGGCGTGCCGCTGTTCCACATCCTGCCGCGTGTGGGCAGTCTCCTGCAGGGCGTGGCGTCGATGGCGCTCGGCATCGTCCTGCTGCTGTTCGCGCGGCGGCGGTGGCTAACGAACGCCGACAGCAAAGCCGGATATAGAAAGGAATCCGAGGGCGAGTTCACCCGGTTCATCGTGACCCCGGCGCCGCCACCGATCAGTTGGCCGGTGACACTGTTCGCCCTCATCTTCGCCTTCGGAACCGTCAACGGCGGCATCGCGATCATGAGTTTCCTCTTCACCGCTGCCGCCGCAGCCCTGCTGCTCCTGGACCAGCGAGGGAAGGCGGCCAGCCAGTCACACAGCTTCCGGCTCAGCAAGGAAGGCATCGAGATCGACGGCGACCTGCTCCGCCGGGAGGATACCCATCATCTCGCCATCCGGAACAAGTTCGGCGGCAACATCGAGATCGTTTATGACGCGAATCGCGGCATTCCAACGGGCGAGGTCCTCGGGCTCGCGGCGCGCAGGAAGCTGGCCGCCGTAGCCTATCGCGTCGAGGTCGAGAGCGGCGGCAGGGTCCGGCTGGTGGCCGCCGGCCTCGACGACGTGACGGCCCGCGCACTGGCCACGGAGATCGGCCGGACGTTGGACCCGCGCGCCTGATGCGGCCACAGAATAGCAGCCGGGGGCGGGCAGACCGTGCGGCGACGCAGGTCCGGGTCGTCGTAATGTGCGGGCTGCTCGCTGTGGCGGCGTGCAGCGATCGCGCAGAGCCGCACCCGGTGCCAGGAAGCGAATCCGCGGGGACCAGGCAGGCGGAGGACGATGGACGCGCCGTGGACCTGCCGCTGCGGCGCGGGTTCTACGTTTCGAGCGACACCGAATGCGGTGAAGCGTCGAACGCGACACTGGCACTGCTCCACGCAAGGGGGCTCAACTCGGCACGCGAGGACTGCAGCTTTGACGCCATCGTTTCGCTTGGCGGCGGTCGCTACCGGGTCACCGATCACTGCGCCGTGATCGGCACGGGCGACATGATTGGTTATGGAACAGACTGGGAGGTGCTCTCCGATCGGAACTTCCGTCGCACGCTCGCGTCGGGAGAGGTCATCAGGATGCGCTGGTGTGAACAGTCGTCGCTGCCCGAGGCCTGGCGGATGATCGACCTGGACACCGCGATCAACCGAGACGGTGTGACGCCACCGCAGAGGTGAACGTCCGACGGGGTGGGCGGTGGGCAGGAGGTTCAAAGCGCCCCTGCAGCGTAGCGTACTTGGCCCATCGGGCCTTATGGCGAGCCCGAGACCTCCGTCGAAAACCCGCTCGAGTTTCGACCACTTCTTCCCAGAATCCTACCGCTGCAACTGCGGGTGCAGCGGGACACAATGCCGAGAGCGCCCCTCACTCCCACTAAATTGCTCCCGGCGCTCGCAACTAACCGGCGCTGCTCAATTTAACGAAATTCCGGAAGCAGATTGAACCGCCCCGGGAAGACCGGAGCCGGCGCGCATCCCGATGCGGGTGAATGCTGAGCATCAGCACATCACCCACCTTCACGGTGCGCTTCGTCCATCCGCGGCGCATCTGGCCATTGATGGTGTGGCATTCGATAGTCCAGTCCTGCATGGATCCGTCGGGAGCGCGGACCTTTCCAAGCAGGAATACATGCGGGTTGACCCAGCCTACCTTGGTGATGACGGCCTTCATCTCGACGCTGCGGGTGCGGTCGAAGTGGCCACGGGAGTGGTGGGCATCGAGGCTGGTCGTAGCGCCAGCCAGCAGAAGAACCAAGACTGTCTTTCGCAATACCTGTTCTTCCTGATGCTCGCTTTTCTGCATCATATGGCGCCGACTGCTACGCACACAATCTGCGCATCCGCTCACTGAATATGCTCGACTTGCTGCTTGTGATCACAAGTTCATGTGTTGCTCGGGTCATTGCCACATACAACAGTCTTGCTTCATCGACTTCCGATTTGTACGGCCAGAAACCCAAACCACCAATGATAGCTACCTTGTATTGCAGCCCCTTGCTGCTATGCGGCGTCATGAGCTTCACGCTTGGGCGTGTGGGATTCAGGGTCTTGGATGCTGCATCCCTGAGCCAGTCAAACGGCACCTTCAATGTCTCCAGCACCAGCGCAATCTCCTCAGCCACGAACGGTGCCGTATAGAACACCCCAATCTGGTTCCAGGCCACGCCGGCTTCGTGCTGGGCCAATATTTCCCGACCGATTTGGCGCGCTTCCTGCTTGACGGATGCAAGCTCCATGTACCGGGGACGCACACCACTTCGACCACCTGTCTCTGGATATAGCAGGGGAACTCCATCTTCGACCGCATCCACTGGCGTCAGCAGCTTCTCCGCGAATGTGCGCGCACAAGCGAGAATATCATTCGTGTTGCGGTAGTTTCGCCTCAGTATTTTCGTGCGCCCTGCCGCCGAGATCCCGACGCTGCGAAAGGAGAATGCACCTGTCCTCTTATTGCTATAAATGGACTGCGCATCGTCGTACAGCAGCAACAGGTGATTGGTTGAAGGATCAAGCATCTGCACGGCAAGCCTCAGCCAGTCAGGCAGAAAGTCATGTCCCTCATCGATCAGCACCGCTCCGTACTGTGCGCGCGGGATCTGGCCGCGATCTACGGCGCGAGTAACGGCTTTCTGGAGCTGCCCCGTTTCCGTGGACAGGTTAGTGTCTTAGTCCTGTGATCTTGTTTTCATGCTGCCTTGTTGATCTTACCCGACAGTGAGTCTGCCGCAGAAGGCGGCAGAAGCTCTGTCATTCTTGCTCTGGCTTGATGATGCGCCCGCTCGAAATTGACAGGTGAACGGTAACCCAGCCCGGAGTGACGGCGATGCGGGTTGTACCAACCCTCGATCCACTCAAAGATAGCCATGCGTGCTTCGGCCTGGCTCTTGAACCTTCTGCGGTTGAGCACCTCGCGCTCGAGCGTGGCGAAGAAGCTCTCGGCCATCGCGTTGTCGTAGGCGTCGCCCACCGAACCCATCGACGGCATGATGCCGGCTTCCTGACAGCGCTTGCCGAAGGCGGTGCTGGTGTACTGGCTGCCGCGATCCGAGTGGTGGATAACGCTCTTGGGCTGGCGCTGGGTCACCGCCATCTGCAGAGCGTCCAGGATCAGCTCGGTGCGCATGTTCGTGTCCATCGCCCAGCCGACGATCTTGCGCGAGTACACATCCAGCACCATCGCCAGATACAGCCAACCCGACCAGGTCGGGATGTAAGTCATATCCGCCACCCACAGCCGATCCGGGGCGTCGGCATAGAAGCGCCGCTCCACCAGATCGATGGGTTTTGCTGCATCAGGATCGCTCTGCGTGGTCACCACGTACTTGCGCAGCGTGGCACCCCGCAGACCCGCCTGGCGCATCAATCGAGCCACGCGCTTGCGACCCACGCGGATCTGGTGATCGTCGGCCAGCTCCGCGTGGATGCTCGGCGATCCATACGCTTCGCGCGAACGACGGTGGATGGCGGCGATCTGGCAGCTGAGCATCAGATCCATGCGTCGGCGTTCACACATCGGCCGATCCACCCAGGCGAAAAGCCACTCCTCGACACGTTCAGCAGTCGGCACATCATCCCCACCGAGTGGGTGGCCTGGTTCACCTTCACGAACCCGAAGAGCGCTTCGAGGGACCGCTCTCCGTGGCGAACCAGGCCGCGGCTTTTGAGAGGATCTCGCGCTCCTCCTTCAGTCGCTTGTTCTCGCGCCGAAGCCGCGTCAGCTCCTCGCGCTCGGCGCTGGTCAAGCCACCATCGCCCTTGCCAACATCACGTGCGGACTGCTTGACCCACAGCGCAATCGTCCAGGCCGAAGGGCCAAACTCCTTCGACAGCGAGGCCGGGCTACGCCCGGCCTGCACTAGGCCCACCATCTGCCGCTTGAAATCCGGGGCGTACCGAACCGTCTTGTCTGCCATCGTGAACTCCTCCATCTCCAACGGTGAGGTGTCCACGAAACCGGGTCAACTCCATGGCGTTCCTGCGGCACATCGGGACAAACGTCTCCGAACTCTCGACGTACATCTGATCTGCGACAAACTACGGCACGCACAAGCACACCGGTGTCCAAACCTGTTTGACACGTCGACCCGGTTCCATCTGCACTTCACGCCGACGTACGGCTCGTGGCTCAACCAGGTCGAACGCCGGTTCGCGCTGATCACGACACAAGCGATCCGTCGCCATCAACGGGACACGACACTAGTAGACACGCACCTGCCGTCGTGCGGCGAGAGCCCGGAACGCGGGAATGTCGAAGCTCCCCGGGTCGGGACCGCCGCGCAGATCACGATTCAGCGCGTCGATAGCCGCCATCTCATCGGCGCTCAGTTTGAAGTCGAAGATGTCGATGTTCGCCAGCAAGCGCTCGTAGTGCTGTGATTTCGGTATGACGATCCGACCTTGTTGGTTGTGCCAACGCAGTACGATCTGTGCGGCGGTCTTCCTGTGCTTCTGTGCCAGGTCGACAATGGCGGCGTCTTCGAGCAATCGCACGGGGCGGGTCCATTCCTTCGGGAGGTTGACGAAGACCCCGCCAATCGGCGACCAGCTCTCGGTCTTGATGCCATGTTGCTCGTTGGCCTGACGCCCATGCTTCTGCGACAGGTATGGATGTAGTTCGATCTGGTTGAGCGCCGGCACGATGTCGGTGCTGTCCATCAGCCTCTTCAGATGATCCGCCTGAAAATTGCTCACGCCGATGGCGCGAATACGTTTGTCCGCATAGAGCTTTTCCAGCGCCTTGTAGGCGGCAATGGTCTTGCCGAAATCGCTCGGCACCGGCCAGTGCAGCAGATAGAGATCGAGATACTCAACCCCGAGTGCGCTGATGCTCCTGTCGAATGCCCGCAGCGCTTCGTCGTAGCCATAATCCTCGATCCAGAGCTTGGTGGTGATGAAGATCTCGGATCGTGGCACGCCGCTTCGCACAATGCCTGCTCCCACCTCTTTCTCGACGCCATAGTTCTTGGCCGTGTCGATCAGACGGTAGCCATTGCGCAAGGCGAAGTTGACAAGGTCAGCCGCCTGGAAGGTCGTCATTGCCAGGGTGCCGACGCCAAACACCGGCATATCGATACCGTTGTTCAGTCTCGTCAGCGGGCTCTTGCCGGCGGCGGGCATGGTCGTCGTCGCTGAATCGGACTGGGTAGCTGCTTGAACGCCCGCCGCGAGCCAGGGCGAAGCCGCTGCCATGCCCGCACCTAGGCGGAGAACATCGCGACGACGGAGGCTGGAGGCAGTTCCTGCACTGTTCGGATTCTTCGTCTGATCGTTCATCGCACCTGTCCTATCGCTTTGAAGAGGACCTGATCGGACCAAGCTTACAGCGCCGGCGCGGAGACGATTACCCGGCTGGCCTCGCATGCGCTTTTTGAAAAAACGCATCAATCGATTGGCGAGATTCGTCGACCGGAAGCGTTCAGGAGCTTCAGTCACCGCAGTTGGTGATTGCGTGGCTGGGCTGAAGCAAAAGTCATCCGCACGTGGCCGCTCTTTCCCTCGACCCTTCACGTTCAGTCCGCGTCGGAGAGCCCAAGGCGCTTTCGCAACTCGGGCGCGGTCAGATGGGCGCGAAAACCTGGCCCGCCCGGCTCGAAGACGGAGGCCGCGGTGAGGTTGCCGACGATGACGGGATCGCACCCGGCATCGCGCACCAGCCGCGCGGCGACCTGCATGGCCGCCGCATCATCGCTGGCAATGGGCATCCCGATGCGCCCAGCGGATCGTGTCGCGGACGTTTCCACCACGGTGGCATCGACGGCACTGAACGCGCGCGCTAGGCGCGCGCCGGGCATGTATTTCGCGACAGTCTGCGCAACGCCGAACTCGCGTGCCTCGCGGTACACGTCGCTGCGGCTCGCGCCCCACGGGTTGGTGGCGTCCAGGACGATCTTGTCGCGGTAGGCGCTGCGAAGTTCGCGGCCGACCTGTGGCAATGCCTCGAAGGGAATGGCTAGCAGCAGCACGGTGCCGAACTCGGCCGCTGCCTTCGGCTGGCCGACTGACGCACGTGGCCCCAAGCCGCGGATCCGCGATGCCAACTGTTCGGGATGCCGGGAAGAGAACATGACCTCATGTCCCGCCTCGACCCACAGGCGCCCCACCGTGCCACCCAGCGAGCCTGCGCCGATGACACCGATGCGCATCGGCGTAGCCGCGAAAACGTGGTTCGCCCGGAGCACCCAATGGGAAGCGACCACGGCGCCAAGGGATTTCAGGATGGAGCGGCGAGAAGGTTTCATGGTGGTCTCCGAAGAAGCCGGGCCGGAATCTCGTGATGCAGTAGACAGCGTGGATCCTGTCAGGCCAGCTTCGTGCCGGTGGCACGTGCGAGCTCGGCAAGCAGCTGATCCTGGAATCCGGTGTCATTGATTGCCGGGTCGGGCTCCTGACGACGCTGGTGATACCGGTATCCGCCACTGCTCAGCGCCTCCGGGTCGTCGCTGGTGGCAAGCCACTCCTGCGTCACGTGGCCCAATCGCAAATCGTCGGGCGCGTCCGGACCACCCATTCGGGTCGGCACCCAGCCCGGATCGACGGAGTTGCTGTACACATCGGGCCACAGTCGAGCGACGGCAGTCGCCAGCGTGGTGACGAAGAGCTTGCTGTCCGAATAACTGCCCGTAGACGTGCGGCCCGTCCAGTCCATGCCCGAGAGGCTGGCGCGCCCGCCCCTGTGCATGCTGCTGCTCAGGTAGATCAGGCGCTGGGGACGCTGGATCAGCGCGGTGAGCAGGTAGGGAGCGACAACGTTGACCACCAGCAGCGGCGGACCGGACATCACGCCCGCGTTGTGGATGACGGCATCCATCCGGCCGAGGGCATTGACCTGCCGGGCGAGGTCGCGGATCTGCGCCACGTACGCGAGGTCGCCGATCGCGGCGGTGGCGCCCTGGTCGAGGAGCTCTGTCACAGCCGACACCCGCGCCTGCGATCTGACATGCACCATGACTTCGTGACCTTGGGAAAGCAGCGTCCTGGCCGCGGCACGGCCCAGCCCGTCGGCCGAACCGGTGATGAATACGCGAGCCTTGCGACCTGCGCTGCGCTGCGCTTCAGGCATGGCAGCGTCCTTGGGGGAACTCGATGCTGATTGCGCCAGCGCGGTCGTGGCAGTCAGGAGCGATCCTGCGGTCAGGACTGAACCCAGTCTGGCGCTGGTGACGAGGAATCTTCGACGGTCCATTGGGTGTGACCTCCGATTCGGCCCAGTATGGAATCAGTGCGCCGTGAAACCGCCATCGACCGGCAGACCGACGCCGACGACGAAACTCGCGCCGGGACTGCACAGCCACAGCACCGCGGCGGCCACTTCGTCGTCTCGTCCCAGACGGCCGATGGACTGGTCCTTCAGGATCACCTTCATCGCATCCGCCTGACCCTTGAGCATGTCCTGCACCATCGGTGTATCGATGGTTCCTGGACAGACAGCGTTGATGCGAACGCCGCGGGAGGCGTATTCCACGCCGGCGCTCTTGGTCATGCCCAGCACGGCGTGTTTCGTTCCGTGATAGGCCGCGCGCTCGGGCAGACCGACCAGGCCACCCAGCGATGAGTTGTTGACGATTGCGCCCGACCCCTGAGCGCGCATCACGCGCAGCTCATGCTTCATGCAGGCCCACACGCCGAACTGGTTGACGGCAACCACACGTCGGAAGTTCTCGACAGGCTCGTCGGCTGCGTCGCTCGGTGGTACCTGGATGCCGGCATTGTTGAAAGCCATGTCGAGTCGGCCGTATTCGGCAACGGCCCGATCGATCGCGGCTGCAACTTGTGCCTCGTCGGTCACATCGCAGGCGATGCCGATGGCGACGCCGCCTTCATCGACGATCTTCTGCGCTTGTCTAGCGGCGCGCTCTCCATCCACATCTGCGAGCACCACGGATGCACCGCTTTGTGCGAAGGCGCGGGCAGCAGCAAGGCCCATTCCCATCGCGGCGCCGGTGACAAAAGCTACCTGTCCCTTGAAGTCGTATGTCGGATTCATGTGTGACCCCTCCAGATGGTTGAGTGCGTTGACGCACCCAGACACAAGCCATTGCATGCCGAACATACCAGCGGTGGCCGGGTTGAGTTAGGTGGTCGAGACGAACGCGACGGTGAGTCGGATTCAACAATCCCTGCGGCTACCGCGTTACGACCGCCCACGCCGTCCCGCATCGCTTGAGCTTGTCGAAAAAAGCACAGCAGTCACGATTCCCAGGCAGACGCACTGCTGGTCGAAATTCACAAGCGCATGCGGATCGGAGTGACTACTCGGTAGGGGACGCACGGTCTCTAGGCCCCGGGTCAGCGGCGCGTGCTCGGCTGTGACGTCGGCGGCGAAGGCCATGCCGAGCACGGCACACACGACGCCAGTGGCTGCTGCTGCCCCGGCTGCAGGTGCACGACCGAATCTGCGACTCTTCGATGGCATGAGATGCCACCGGTTCGGTTCAGCGCGCGAGCGAAGCGCAGTCGATGTCATGAACCGGATTCACATGTGGCCTCTCAAGTTTGTTGAACATGAATTCACTCGATGCCGCGCAGTGGTGCTGAGGGCACCGTTCAGGCTCCAGCCTTGTCAGCAATGCGATAGACATTTGCCGCGGTGCCGTGGAAGAGCGCCGCCTTGTCATCGGCGGAGGCCGACCGGACGATGTACTTCAGTGCGTTCCACAACGGCACGAAGCCCGCGGAGCGGCCATCGGGGGGATAGTTGCTTTCCATCATGCAGCGACTGGCCCCGAAAGCCTCGATGGTCGTTTCCACATACGGACGCCACGCATCGGCCAGTTCCCGGTAGCCGATGGGATCGCTGCGCTCCTCGAACCGGAAGCCCCAGAACGGCATTCCCAGTCCGCCGATCTTGCAGTAGATGTTCGGCCGCCGGCCGGTTTCGATCATCAGCTTTCGATAGCGGCGAAACGCCTGCTCCCGCTGCGCCTTGTCCATGTCCATTTCCATGACCAGGCCACAGTGATTCAGCACAATGGCGGTGTCGGGAAAGGCATCCGCCAGTTCAATCACCTCCGGCAACTGCTCGTCGAAGACGGAGACGTCGAAACTCAACCCGCGCCTGGCGAGGTGCGCGAACGCGGGCCGGAAGCTGGGGCTTTTCATCACGCCCTTGGGCGGCCGGGTGGGGATGAAGCGGTAGGGAGCCTCCGACGAACTTTCCAGCATGGTCTGACGCACGCCACGAAACCGTTCCGGTGCACGTTGCACGGCCTGGTCCAGCAAGCCGGCTATCTGGTCGCCGAGCCGGAAGTCGGCATGACCGACGATTGCGGCGCAGGCGCGGCAACCGTAACGGCCGCTGTCGCACATCGCACCGATGCCGTTGGCGAACTCGATTTCGCCGATCGGTCGCAGAGCTTCCGGCCCGTGCGTCCAGGCGAAGGCCATGGTCTCCACGTACACCGACGCGATCACTCGATGCCCCGAATTGGCATCGGCCAGATAGTCCTCGATCATGTAGCGCACGTCCGGCCTGTCGAGCAGGTGATGGTGTGTGTCGATGATGGGAATATCGGGGTCCAGGATGGGCTCATCGCGTCCTGCGAGCATCTGGCTGTAGCGGCGCGGTTGCGCCTGAGCCTGTGCAAGTGCGATTGACACAGGGGCGGATAGTGCAAGCATGAGAATGTCTCTTCGATTCATTGGACGTCACCGTCAATGACCAGCTTGATGGTGCCAGGGAGAATCCTGAGTCTTGCCGCCGTCATGCGGCCGAAAACGCTGACGCTCTCGGCGATACGGATTGGCGTTATCGACTTCGGGATCGTGAAGAAGCCGTGCATCATTGCGTCGTCCGAATCCTTATCGCGTCTGTCGCGCTCTTGAAGGTTGCTCGTTGCGTCAGGCTGCTGGAACGAGTTTGAACGCCCGATTCCAATCGTTGTTTCTCATGGCATTAAGAATCCAGACCATGCAGGTCGCCTCCAGATAGTGCGAGGCATCGATACCGCCGATATCAATGGGCTCCCAGCCGAATGCTCGAATCAGGTCCGCCGTGCGCTCTTTGGCGCCGGCGTCATCGCCGCACAGAAACATGTCTCCGCGCACGCCCCCTTGAAGCTTCGGACGAAAGAACAGCGCGTTGCCGACGGTGTTGAAGGTCTTGACGATCCTGGCCTTTGGCAGCAACCGCTGATGGGTTTCTCCAGCCGAACTTCCTGGAGCCCCCACCAGCGCAGGCGGTTTGCCGTGGGAGAAGTCGAGCGGGTTGGTGACATCCAAGACAAGTTTCTCGTCGAAGTGCCGCAGTCCCGCCATCTCGATGGCATGCGGCGTCGCCGTGCCCAGCGTCGCCAGCACGAGGAGGTCGCCGAAGGCCGCCGCCTGTGCGAAGGTGCCCCCACTGACCTTGGCGCCTGCAGCCTGCGCCCACTTTGCAGAGGCTGGATTGCCGGGCTCGCGCGAGCCGAGCATGACCTCATGGCCCAAGGCAAGAAACCCGTTGGCAAGCGATTGTGCGACCTGGCCCGAACCCAGAATTCCCACTCTCATGTCGAACCCCTCTTACGCGCAGATCAGCCGAACCGTGTAATGACCTCAAAGCCGACCGTGTCGAAGCGCGTCATCCGCTGCAGCGTGTCGGTCACATCTTCCAAAGCGATTTGGCGCGTGACGAGTCGGGCCGGATTGAGTTTGCCCTTTGCGACAAGCGTGAGTAGTTCGGGGTAGTTCGGCTGCGGATTACCGAGTGAACCCACCACTTCGAACTCACTGTTGACAAGAAAATCGATCGGGATTGAAACCATTCCGCGCTCCTCCTGTGAGGTGAGCCCGACTTGGACATGACGGCCGCGCTTGCGCAGCGACAGGATCGACTGCTGTGCCGTGAAGGCGCGGCCCAGCCCGTCGATCGAAACGTGAACACCTCCGCCCGTCGCTTCCTTGACGGCTTGCCCTACCTGATCGGCCGTAAGGCCGCGAGCGTCGATCGTGGTGACCGCGCCTTCGTCGCGGGCCTTTGCCAGTTTGCGGTCGTCGATGTCGATGGCAACAACCCTCGCATCCATCGTCGCAGCGATCTGCACCGCCGAAAGGCCAATGCCGCCGCATCCATGCACGGCAACCCACTGGCCAGGCTGCACGCGCCCGCGATGGACGGTGGCCCGATAGGAAGTCATGAACCGGCAACCCAGCGCGGCGGCGGAAAGGCTGTCAACGCCTTCGGGCAACCGGATGCAATTCAGGTCCGCCGCGGTGATGATGACGTACTGCGCCCACCCCCCCGTCCGATCGACCGCGAATTTCACCCCGTGGTCACAGAGATTCTGAAACCCCGCACGGCACTGCGGACACGTGCCGTCGGATTCGTGAAATGGGATCGTCACGCGGTCGCCGACTTTGACAGTGCGTACGTCGCGCCCGACTTCCACGACAACGCCCCCAACCTCATGACCCATTACCGCGGGAAGAGGGATATTGACGCCCATCCATGTCCAGTCCTGGTTCCAGTAGTGCCAGTCGCTGCGGCAGATTCCGCTCGCCTCGACCTGTATCACGGCGCCATCGCTTCGCGGCGCCATGACTGGAACCTCGGCCACCTGCAGCGGACTGCGAAAGGTGGTCATCTGCGCTGCACGCATCTTCCGCGACCCGCTGGCAGGCGCCGAGCCTCTCGCCTCTGCGACTTCGGCTGGGAACGCGGTGTTCTGCGCGAGGGCTACGCCGGCTGCGGCGGCGGTGATGTGTGTGTTGAATTCACGTCGCGAGATCATGATTGAACTCCATCCGATCGGGGTGCCAGCAATCAGGCAACCACGGGGTGTTCTCCGAAAGTGCGTTCCTCGGTTGATCGCCGTGGCTGTTCATCGGGCGGTGTATCCGCCATCGGGCGCGACGACCTGGCCGATCATGAAGCCGGCGCCTGGGCTGCAGAGCCACAGCACGGCCGAGGCGATTTCCTCCGGCGTTCCCATCCGGCCGAGCGGGATGTCATCGATGACCGCCTGCATTTCCGCCGGATGGTCCGCCATGGCCTTCGCAACCATGGGTGTATCGACGGTGCCGGGACAGATCACGTTGATGCGAATGCCCTTGCGTGCGTACTCGAGTGCGGCCGCCTTGGTCAGCCCGACCACGCCGTGCTTGGATGCCGTATAGGCCGCAAGTCCGGCGATGCCGGCCAGACCGCTTTGCGACGAGCAGTTGACGATCGCGCCGCTGCCCTGCTTGCGCATCTGGCGCAGTTCGTGCTTCATGCAGGCCCAGACGCCGCGCAGGTTAACTGCGATCACACGATCGAAATCCTTCGCCAGCGCATCGGCCGTCTCGACGCTGGGCGCATGCAAGCCGGCATTGTTGTAAGCGAAGTCGAGGCGACCGAATACGCCGACCGTCGCGTCGATTGCTGCCGCAACCGACGCTTCGTCAGCGACGTCGCAGCGCAGGCCCAGCGCGCGATGTCCCGCCTTGGTCAGTGTGGCTGCTGCCGACTTGGCGGCGTCTTCATGATCACCGGCGATGCTCACGGCCGCACCGGCTTCAGCGAAGGCCCGCGCCGTCGCGTAGCCGATACCCCCGGCACCGCCGGTCACGAAGGCCACCTGATTCTTGAACGAGATGTTCATCGTCGTGCTCCCGCAGTGAAGTTGGAAGTGGAAGGCATCAAGTCAAGCTGTCGGGGCTGGCGCCGATGCGTATCTCTCTCCAGGCGGGCCCGGTCGTTCACTTCATGTTGGCCAGTCTTGCGATGTCGGCGAGTCGGGCTTCGATGCGTTCGAACTCGTCGCCAGTCAAGGTGATTTCGGCGGCACCAAGGTTCTCGCTGATGCGGTCCAGGCTGCGCATGCCTGGGATCGGCACGAGGTAGTCGTACTTATGCAGCATCCAGGCGAGCGCGATCTGTGCGGGTGTGGAACCTTTGTTCTCGGCGCAGCCGCACAGCAGCTCCAGCAGCGGCTGGTTGGCGCGCATGTTCTCGGGCGTGAACCGGGTGATGACGCGGCGCACGTCGTCCCCGGTGTAGGTCTGTTCGGGGTGGTACTTCCCGGACAGGAACCCGGAGCTGAGCGGGCTGAAGGGAACGAATCCGATTCCCAGTTCACCGCAGGCGGGAATCACGTCCGCCTCGAACATGCGCTCCATCATCGAGTATTCGGACTGAACCGCGGTGACCGGCGTCACCGCGTGGGCGCGGCGCACCTTGCCCTCGCTGACCTGGGACTGGCCCCAGCCGCGGATCCTGCCTTCGCCGATGAGCTCGCCCATCACGCGGGCGACGGCCTCCACCGGTATCGAACCGGGATTGCGGTGCTGGTAGTACAGATCGATGCGGTCGGTTCCGAGGCGCTTCAAGGACGTGTCGAGATGCTGGCGGATCTGCCGGTTCAGGTCGGCTTCGTCGGCGGCGCTGGGGATCACGAACTTGGTGGCGATGACCACCTTGTCCCGTATCGGGGCCAGTGCCCGGCCGAGGAGCCTTTCGTTGTGGCCCGCGCCGTAGCCCTCTGCGGTGTCGAAGAAGGTGCAGCCCAACTCGTGGGGCTGCCGGATGAGGTTGATGGCTTCGTCTTCGCCGACGCTGGGGCCGTAACCATGGCTGAAGCCCATGGCTCCGAAGCCGACCGCGGAGACCTCGATGCTGCCGATGGTGCGTGTGCGCATGGGGCGTTCCTCATTCAGTGTCACTGGGCGTCGACGTCGGTCGGATACGACGCGGCGGTGAAGGTTTCGGGATCGCCGCCGGCACGCGCGCCCGTGTCGAGGGCGTCGATGCGCGCAACCTCCTCGGCGGTGAGCGCGAAGTCGAACACATCGAAGTTCTCGACGATGCGCTCCGCATGCACGGATTTGGGAATGGCCGAAAAGCCGTGATCCAGATGCCATCGGATGACGACCTGTGCGGGCGATTTGCCGTACTTCCCGGCCAGCCCGGTGATGAGCGGGTGCTTCAGCGGCGTGTCGGCTCCCTTGGTGACGGCATTCTTGTTGCGCAGGTACGTGCCGCCGATGGGCGCCCACGCCTGCGTGACGATGCCGAGTCTGGCGTGCGCGGCGCGACTCTCCGGTTGGGTGTAGAACGGGTTCAGCTCGATCTGGTTCACGGCGGGCACCAGTCCGGTCTGCTCCCGCAGGGTCTGCAAGTGGTGGGGCAGGAAGTTGCAGACGCCGATGGCGCGAATGCGGCCGTCGGCCCGGAGCTTGTCCATCGCCCTGTACGCCTGGACGGTGGCGGCGAAGTGGGTGGGCACGGGCCAGTGCAGCAGGTACAGGTCGATGTAGTCGAGACCGAGACGTGACAGGCTTCCTTCGAAGCCGCGCATCGCTGCCTCGTAGCCGTACTGTCCTGGCCACAGCTTGGTGGTGATGAACAGCTCGTGGCGGGGCACGCCGCTCGCGCGGATGCCTTTGCCGACCGCGCGCTCGTTCAGGTACGCCGAGGCGGTGTCGACGAGACGGTAGCCGCTCTGGATGGCCGTGCTGACGGCGTCGGCGGCCTGCTCCGCGGGGGCGAGGTAGACACCGAGGCCGAGTGCCGGCATCGCGACGCCGTTGTTCAGCAGCAGGGAAGGGCTGGTCTTGCTCGCGGGCGACATGGGAGTGTTCTCCTTTATGGTTTCACCATGACTTTGATGGATTCACGCGCGTCCATCGCACGGTAGCCGTCGGGCACACCATCACGGATGCGCCTTCGTCGAGCATCCGTCGTGCCGTTCCAAAGCCGATCCCGGAGCTTCCGCCCGTAATCAGCGCCACATTGTCCTTGATCTGCATGTCCGTAGCTCCGTCAGCGTTTCGGCGACCCCGCACCCGGCGTGCCCCAATCGAGCGGATAGACAATGTCGGTTGGTGCGAGCGCATGGGCAGACTCGTTCCAACCGGTCGGCAGCGTTCCCGCGCGCGCCGCCGGCAGCGCCTTGTATGGCAGCAGCGGCAGATGGAGCACGGTGCCCTCAGCACCCAGGCGCAGCGTATAGGTGCCGCCGGGTACGGTAAGCTTCTGGGGATCTGTGAGGCCGCAGAATGTCTGTGCCGCCTTGTCGGTCGGCAGGCCGTCCTCCTTGCAGAGGGTCGTCGGATTGGCGGTCATCAGGTCGAGCCGCAGCGCATGCCCTGGCGCGATTCCCCACACGACTGGGATGAAGCCGAGGACGAAGCGTCCTTCCTTGCCCGGAACCAACGGAATGTCGCGATCCTGCTTGGGCCAGGGGAAGATCACGTCGCCCGCAGCATTCTTCCAGGATCGCGCATCGTCGAGCGTAGACTGGCTGCCGAGCATCCCGGCTTCGGATATCTGCGTCTCGCTTCCATCCGGGGCGACGTCATATAGCTTGCCGATCAGCACCATGTTGGTGTTGCTGGAGGCGGCCGTTATCGTCGCGCTGAACGGGCCGGCGATTGTTGCCCCCTCGGGCAGTGGCCCCGTCGAGAAGCGCAGCATCCAGCCACCCCGATCTGGCTGGCCGTAGACGAGCGACGCAGTCGCGACCGCACCCGACTGACGATCCAGCCGCTCGCCGTTCGGGAAGAATTTGGTGTAAACCTCCGTGATCGGGAAGCGTGCGACGTTGACCCATCGCCCTGTACCACCCTCGAAGAGGTGGAGCGGCGCGGCAGAGTCCCGAAGGCCGGTGTCGACGCCCTTCACCCAGGTATCGAGCCACTGGAGATAGAGGCCGATGTCGAGTCCCTCGGCATGCGTCCAGTCGCCCATCAGCAACTGATAGCGCGGCGAGAGTTTTCGTCCCTCCCCGATGGGATCCCAGATCGGCTTCCCGGCAGCGGCGTTTTGGAAGGCCACGAAGCTGCGCAGAACCGGCTCCGGAAACAGATCCTTGTAGCCCGACCATAACAGGACCGGCACACCATTGCGGACCACATCGGCTGCCAGCCTAGTCGGGGCGCGATCAGTCCAGAAGCCGGCGTCCAGTGCCGGGCCGTCCGGCGTACCGGCTCGCCCAAGTTCGCCCATTTCCTTCGCAAAAGCACGCGTCGCGTCGCCGCCGCCGGCGATCGCCGGAAGGCTGCCGGTGAAGCGCCAGTAATTGGCCGTCGGCAGACCGTTCTTGAACCAGGCGCCGCGGCCGACGGAGTCAAACGCGTTGCAGGACGCCACCACGGCTTTCAGCGGCGAATTCGGGCCGACGGCCGCAGCATCGCCGAGCGCATGACCCGCCGGGAATGAACAGCCGACCAGCGCGACGCGGCCATCCGTCCCGGATACGTCCTTCGCCGCCCAGCGTACCAGCGATGCTCCATCCTCGCGGTCGCGCACGCCATAAAAATCCACGGCGCCGCCGGATTTGCCCATGCCGCGCATCCAGACGATGGCGACGATATAGCCATGATCGGTCAGGTAGGTAATGGGCTGCAGTTCGCCACGACCGAGATTCACATACGGCGTGTGCTCGATCACCACAGGGAAACGCCCGGACGCGCGCTTGCCCGTCTTCGGGTCAGTGGGATAGGCGATCGAGGCCATCAGCGACACGCCGTCGGACATCGGCACGGCGACATCCTTCTCGATGACGTGGCCATAGCGTGCGGGGCCGGGCTCCCACTTCCCGCCGGGATAGGAGGTCTGGTGCAGCGAAGGGCTTGAATTGCTTACAGGTGACATTGTTCGCTCTCCTTCATGGCTTGACCATGACCTTGATCGATTCGCGTGCATCCATGGCGCGGTAGCCGTCGGGTACGCCATCGAGATCCACCGTGCGGTCGAATACGAGGCCAGGTTGGATGCGGCCTTCGAGCACGTCGGGCAGCAGCTCCTCGATGTAGGCGCGCACCGGCGCGGGGCCGCCGCCGACGATGATGTTGCGATAGAACATCGGCTGCGCCTGTGCGATGGACTCGTAGTGCGGTACGCCGACACGACCGATCGCGCCGCCCGCGCGTGCGATGCCCATGGAGGTCGCCATGGCCTGCCCGGTGCCGACACACTCCAGCACCGAGTGCACGCCGAAGCCGCCGGTGAGTTCGCGCACGCGTTCGACGGCAGCCTCGTCGCGCTCGCTGACGATGTCCGTGGCGCCGAACTGTTTCGCCAATGCGATGCGATCCGGATGCCGGCCGAGGAGGATGATCTGTTCGGCGCCAAGGCGTTTTGCGGCAATCACCCCGCACAGCCCGACCGCGCCGTCGCCGATCACCGCCGCCGTCTTTCCCTTGCGGACCCTGGCGACGACGGCGGCGTGATGGCCGGTGCCCATGACGTCCGACAGCGTCAGCAGCGAGGGCATCAGCGCATCGTCTTCGCCGACGGGGAGCGCGTAGAGCGTGCCGTCTGCCTGCGGGATGCGCAGTGCCTCGGCCTGTGCGCCACCGGCCTCGCCGCCGATGCCGAAGAATCCGCCGTGCACGCAAGCGGTGTGCAGACCTTCATGACAGAAATCGCAACGGCCGTCGGAGTATGCGAAGGGCATCACCACCACATCGCCGACCTTCACGGTGCGCACATTCCGGCCGATGGCCTCGACCACGCCGATCGCCTCATGGCCCATGCCCTGGCCCTTGCCATCCGGCTGCTTCAATTTGTACGGCCACAGGTCACTGCCGCAGATGCAGGCGCGAGTGATGCGGATCAGCGCATCGGTGGGATCTTGAAGGGTGGCGTCTGCGATGTTCTCGACGCGGACGTCACCGGCCTTGTACATCAGGGTTGCGCGCATGATGTTCCTCTCGAAGCGAACTGGATGTCTTGCAGACAATCTAGCGCCGCGGTGGCGGGTGATTAAGTGGGTCAATCCGGATGAGTCGATGAACCGGATGCACAAATGCCGCGCGCTGAACCCGCGACTCATGGAGCGACTGAGCAGGGTCAGTCAGTTTCCCGTGGACGAGCCGGCATCGCCCGATTGCGGGGGTCCGGCGCCGAAAAGCGCCGTCCCCGCATGGATCCCGGCCACCAGTTCCAGCTGCAAACGCTCCGCGTCCCGGTGCCGTACCCGGTCGGTGATCTCCAGGATTTCGGCCGGCGGTATTCCCAGCTTCGCGAGCGCGGCGCTTCCGAGCACGACGGCGGATTCGAACGTCTCGCGCACCTGAAGGTCTGCGCCAGCCTGGATCAGTTCCAGGCTCTGACGTCGGTCAATGGCCCGCGCGAGAACCGGGACGATCGGAAACTCCGATTTCAGGAGCTGAGTGATCCTTGTGCCATCCTCCGGCTTGTCGACGCAGACGAGCACGACGCGAGCTTGCGCGGCTCCTGCAGCGCGCAGGATGTCGAGGCGTGTCCCGTCGCCGTAGTTCACGTGCACGCCGAGATCGCGTGCAGCGTCGATCATCTCGACGTCGGTGTCGATGATCGAGAGGTCATAGCCGCGCGCCAGCAGGAACTGGCTTGCAATCTGGCCCACTCGTCCGAAGCCGATCACCAGTGCCGTACCGTTGAGCCCCGCAGGACGTTCGTACCCTTCCGTGGACGGTCGAATGCGGCTCCGGACGGCGTTCATGAGCGCGATGGCAAGAGGCGTAAGCACCATCGACAGGATGACGATGGACGTCAGAACGGCGTTCTGTTCCGCGTCGATGATGCCCGTGGCTGCGGCGGCCGCATACAGTACGAAGGCAAACTCTCCACCCTGCGCCATGATGACTGCGCGCTCGACCGCCTCGCCATTGGAAGATCCGAAGAGTCGCCCGATCGCGTAGACGGCGAGCGCCTTGACGGCCATGAAGGCGACAACATAGAAGAGCACGGTCCGCCAGTTCGCGCCGACCACGGTCAGGTCGAGCGACATGCCGACCGCAAGGAAGAACAGGCCCAGCAGGATGCCGCGGAATGGCTCCACGTCGACCTCCAGCTGGTGCCGATAAGTCGACGTCGACAACAACACTCCGGCGAGAAATGCTCCCATCGCCATCGACAAGCCGCCAAGGTGCATCACGTACGCAGAACCGAGCACCACCAGCAGGGCAGCCGCCGTCATGACATCGCGGGCGTGAGCGTTGGCGAGCACGCCGAAAAATGGGTTGAGCAGGTAACGGCCGGCGACGAGCAATCCTGCTATCGACGCGGCTCCGATCCCAACCTGTGTCCAGTCGATACCGGCGTTCTGCGCGCTGTTGCCTGGTGCGATCGGTGCAAGGAAGACGATGAGTGCCAGCAGGGGAACGATCATCAGATCTTCGAGAAGCAGTATCGACACGATTTGCTGGCCGGAGGGAGCGCTGAGTTCGCGACGCTCCTCGAGCAGTTGCATCACGATGGCGGTCGAGGTCATCACGAATCCGGCCCCGACGACAAATGAGAGTGCAACTGAGAATCCGGTAACCACACCCACGGCGGTCAGCAACAATGCGCAGCCGAGCACTTGAGCCAAGCCGAGCCCGAATATCTGCCGGCGAAGTTCCCAGAGTCGCGATGGGCGCATCTCCAGGCCAACGATGAAAAGAAACAGCACGACTCCGAGTTCGGCAACCTGCAGGATCGAGTCGGGATGAGTGAACAGGCGCAGGCCGAACGGACCGATCGCAATGCCACCAGCCAGATATCCGAGGACCGCGCCAAAGCCCAGTCGCTTGAACAGTGGTGCGCAAATGACTCCGGCCGCAAGCAGCGTGATGACGGGCAGGAGTTCGATGCCTTGATGCTCGGTGGGCATGCGGCTAACCCCGCCGGTGCGCAACGACGGCGGTCGTGTCGTTGGCTGCGATGTCTGCGACTACTCCTTTGAGCATGTGTTTTCTCCCGCGTTGGCCCCCCGGTCGATGCGCTCTGGGCGGTCTGTGGTTGATGTGGTTCGTGCCTGTACCTGATTGCAGGGGGCTCGACGAGACAGCAGGCGACGGGGTATCCGGAATGGTCGCGAGCAGTGTCGACCAGACGCGCGAGACCCTCACCGCAGCTCCGTGATTCGAAGACTACACCGCTGCCACGGGCGCGATTAGCCGTCCGACGTCAACTGAACTTGTTGAAAAAGACCAGCAATGAAAGCCGGGTCCCCGACGATCCGGGTGGTCGGTGCGCTTCAATGCAGGCAGGGGCGTCTCAGAGGCCCAGAGGCCGGATCTCCCGAATGAGATCGATGAGAACGCGCAAGCCGACCGGTACCTGTCGGCGGCTCGGATAGTAGATATGAAATGCCGGTCCGGGTGAACACCAGTCCTCAAGAACACATCGTACTTTGCCGGCTTCGACCAGCGCAGCAACCGTCGGTACGGATGCATAGACAAGGCCGACCCCTTGTTCGACCAGCGACATCGCAATCGGTCCATCGTCGATGATTACTGTGCTCGGGACGCAGATGCTGAGCTTCTCATCGCCCCGTTCGAACTCCCATTGATAGATGCGACCGTTTCCCAGGCGGATGCCGATGCAGCGATGCTTGAGCAGATCTTGTGGATGCCGAGGTTCGCCGTAGCGCCTGAGATAGTCGGGCGATCCGACCACCACCCAGTCAATCGGCGCCGAGAGCGCCTGCGACACCATGTCTTCGGGAACGGTGTCGCCGTAGCGAATGCCGGCATCGAATCCCTCGGCGATGACATCGATCATGTGATTGTTGATCGCAATGTCGATCTGGATGTCCGGGTAGCGCTCTGCAAGCACCGGCAACACCGGACTCAGCAGGTTGAGCGCCGCATCCTGCATGACGTTGAGTCGCACGAGCCCTGCAGGTGATTCGCGGAATCGGTTCAGTCCTTCGATCGCCCCGCCCAGCGTGGCCATGGGTTCGGAGATGGCCTCGAGCAACTGCTCTCCTGCCGCCGTCAGCGTGACGCTGCGTGTTGTCCGGTTGAGCAAGCGCACGCCGAGCCGTTCTTCGAACGATCTGAGCGCGTGGCTGAGCGTGGAACTGCTGACTCCCAGTTCGATGCCGGCACGGCTGAAGCTGCGATACCGTGCGACGGCAATAAAGTAATTCAGATCCGCATAGTCCGGCCGGCTGACGGGCATCCACAGGCTCTCTGTCGCACAGAGCAGCATCCTACATCGACGGCGCAGGAGCCGCGAAGCCGGGCCGGGACCCGATGTCCCTCACCACGGGAGGCTGCCGCGATCGAACCCGACAACCGGCGCCGATTCACAACCCGCCCCCCAGTGCACGCACCAGATGCACGCTGGCAATGCGCTGTCGGGTCGCCAGATCCAGCGCGTTGCGGCGAGCCTGCAGGTGAGTGGTCTGCGCGGTCACGACGTCGAGATAGCTGGCAGCGCCTTCGCGATAGCGATTGCCGGCGATCTCGAGGGCACGTCGGGACGCCGCCACGGTGCGTTGTTCCGATCGTTCTGCCTCGCCGTACTGCCGCAGCAGCGCGAGCTGATCCTCGACTTGCTGGAATGCGGCCAGCACCGTTGCGCGGTAGATCTGGCCGTTCTCCTCCAGCACGGCTTCGGCACGCGCCACCTCGGCCTGGCGACGGCCACCGTCGAACAGGTTGGCGAGCAGGCCGGGGCCGATCGCCCAGAACAGGTTCGGCGCCGCGATGAGGTTGCCGAGTTCGTTGCTCTGGTAGCCGCCGACGGCGCTCAGGCGCAGCGATGGGAAGTAGGCCGTGTGCGCAATGCCGACACTGGCGTTGGCTGCCGCGACGCGGCGCTGCGCGGCGGCGATGTCCGGGCGACGCTGCAGCAGCTGCGAGGGTACGCCGACGGGAATCTGCGGCAGCGCATCGATTCCGGCAAAAGGCTCGACCGAGAACGTCGAGGCATGGGCGCCGACCAGCGCGGCAATCGCATGTTCGAGGACATCGCGTTGTCCCTGTACCTGCAGCAACTGCGACTGCGCGGACTCCTGCTGCGACTCGGCCTGCGCGACATCGAGTCCCGAGGCCAGGCCGGCCCGATGACGCTCGACGGCCATGAGCGTCGCGCGTGCGAACGCGCTGTGCATGTCGCGCAGCAGGGCGATCTCATGGTCCGCGCCGCGCAGCGCCAGCAAGGTTTCGGCAAGCTGCGTCTGCAACGACAGTCGTGCGCCGGCCAGGTCCGCCTGCGCTGCCTGTTCCTCGGCGACGCCCGCGGCAACCTGTCGGCTGATGCGCCCCCAAAGATCGAACTCGTAGTCCAGACTCAGGCTCAGTGCGCCGCTGTTGTAGGGTTCCGACGATGCGGCGCCGGTCAGCGCGCTGCCCTCGGACTGGCGGCTGCGCGCCACCTGCGCCGACGCGCCGATCGCAGGCCACCGGTTCGCGCGCAGCGCATCGGTGGCGGCTCGCGCCTGCTGGTAGCGCGCCAGGGCACTGCCCAGGTCCGGGCTGTTGTCGAGCAACTGCTGCTGTAGCGCATCCATTGCCGGATCGCGATACAGCGTCCACCAGTTGTCGGCCGGCCGATCGGTCGGCAGGTTCGATGGCAGTCCCTGCGCGCCTTGGTAGGCAGGCGCATCGGGCAGGGCAATGGTCGGCATCTCGGCCACGTGCGCGCACCCGGCCAGCACGCAACCGATCAGGATCGGGACCAGATGATGCAGCTTCATGTGCTTGGCTCCTGCACCGTGATGCGCACTTCGTCGCCGCTGCTGATGCCATCGGGCGGATTGCTGATCACGCGATCGGTCGACGCCACGCTGCCGTTGGCCAGTTCGACCACCGGACCGAAGTCGCGCGCGATGGTCACGGAGCGCAGCCGGGCGCGACTGTCGTCATCGATCAGCGCGACCTGTACGCCATTGCGACCGAAAATCAGTGCGCTCGGAGGCACGCCCAGCGCTTCGGGTTGCACGTCAGCTTCGAAACGCACGGTGGCAAAACCGCCGGGCAGCAACTCTCCGTCCGGATTGTTCACCGTCAATTGCACGCGCATCGCGCCCGAGTCGCTGTCGATGGCCTGCGCCAGCGATTGCACCATCGCCTGGAAACTCCGGCCGGGGCGCTCGGGCACGCTCAGCGTCGCGACGCTTCCTTCGCGGATGGCGGCGACCTGGCGTTGCGGGACGTCCACGTAGACTCGCAGGCGGTGCGTGTCGGATACGACGAACAGCTCGCTGTCGCGGCTCATGCCGGCATTGATCAACGCGCCCACGTCGGTGTTGCGCGCGGTGACGATGCCATCGAAGGGCGCGGCGATCCGGCGGAACTGCTGCAGTGCCTGGATGCGTTCCACATTCGCCCGCAGGGCTTCCACCTGCGCCAGACTGGTCTGCGCCGCGGCCGTGCGCTCTTCGACCTCCTGGCGCGAGACCGAGTCGGTCCCGAGCAGCGACTGCCAGCGGCGTGCGGTGGTGTCGGCCAGCGAAGCCTCGCTGCGGGCGCGGGCGAGTTCGGCACGTGCCTGCTGCAATTGCTGATCCAGATCCGGCGTCTCGATCTCCGCGAGGACCTGACCGGCGGTCACGTGCTCTCCGATATCAACGGTCCATCGTTTCAGGTAGCCGCTGACGCGGGCATACAGGGGCGCGCGCGCCCACGCCTCGATCCGCGCAGGAAGTTCCATGGTCGGCGCCGAGACCGGTAACGGCGTCACCAGCGCCACGGCCTGCACTTGCTGCGCGACCGCGCGCTCACGCAGGTCTGCCGCGTGCGACCAGCGCATGTACAGGCCGCTGACTAGAATCACGGCAACCGCGCCGACCGCAGCCAGCGCGAGCGGATGCCGCATGAAGGGAAACGGAAGTGGGATCCTAGACATGGTTGGGAACTCCAGCAACGAGAATGGACGAGACCGGTTCGCGATCGCGTGCGGCGCGGCCGTGCACCAGGCTGAACAGCACCGGCACGAACATCAGGGTGGCGACCGTGGCGAACAGCAGGCCGCCGATCACGGCGCGCCCCAGCGGTGCGTTCTGCTCGCCGCCTTCGCCAATGCCGAGCGCCATCGGCAGCATGCCGATGATCATCGCCAGCGCGGTCATCAATACCGGCCGAAAGCGAACGACACCGGCCTCCAGGGCCGCGGCCGTGGCATCGCCAAGTTCTTCGAGGCGTTCGCGCGCAAAGCTGATGACCAGCACGCTGTTGGCGGTGCCCACGCCCATGCACATGATCGCGCCGGTGAGCGCCGGCACCGACAACGTGGTTCCGGTGGCGAACAGCATCCAGACGATGCCCGCCAGCGCTGCGGACAGGGCGGAAACAATCACCGCAGGGTCCAGCCAGGACTGGAAGTTCACCACGATCAGCAGGTAGATCAGCACGATGGCGCCAAGCAGCCCGAACAGCAGCCCGGAAAAGGTCTTGTCCATGGCATCGACCTGCCCCATCAGATGCACGGTGGATCCGCGGGGTACCTCGTCTGCGGTGTCCGCCAGCAGTTTGCGGACGTCGCGGGCGACGGCGGCGAGATCACGCTCTTCGGTGGCGGCATGAATCTGTACCGTGGGCTGCAGGTTGTAATGGCTCAGCAAGGCATTGCCGGTGGTGCGTTCGAAATCGGCGATGCCGCCCAGCGTGGTGCCGGCGACCCGCGAGCCATTGCCGACGGGCAGGTTGGCCAATGCGTTGAGTGAATCCAGCCGGTGCTGTGGCGTCTGCATCACGATGGGGTAGCTCACTCCGTTGGCAGGGTTGAGCCAGTAGGTGGGCGCCACCTGGCTGCTGCCGGCCAGGTTCACCACCAGGCTACTCGCCACGTCGCGCGTGCTGAGCCCAAGCAGACCACCCTGGGTGCGATCGAAGTCGATGTTGAACCGTGGCGCCTGGTTGGATTGCTGGATGCGTGCATCGGCCACACCCGGGATGGCGCGGATGCGCTTGAGCAATTGCTCGGCGTAGGCAAAGTTGTCCTTGAGGTTGGCGCCCCGCACCTGAATATCGATGGGGGCCGGCGAGCCGAAGTTGAGAATCTGGCTGACGATATCAGCCGGCGGGAACGAGAAGGTCGCCTCCGGGAAACGCTGCGGCAACAGCTCTCGCAGCGCACGCACATATTCCGCAGTCGGACGATGGCCATCGCGCAGCGCAATCTGGAAGTCGCCATCCTGGGCGCCCATCACGCCGGTGTTGTTGTAGGTCATGTTGGTCGGGCTGTTGGGCAGGCCGATGTTGTCGAGCATGGTCTCGATCTCTTCGGTCGGGATCACCTCCCGAACGACGCGCTCGATGCGCGAGAAGCGCGCCGCGGTCTCCTCCAGTTGCGTGCCCACCGGCAGACGCACATGCATCAGGATCTGGCCGGAATCGATCGAGGGAAAGAAGTTGGCGCCGAGAAACGGAACCAGCGCGAACGACAGCCCCACCACCAGGACAAAACCGGTCAGGAAGGCCTTGCGGTGGCGCAAGGCCCGGGCAAGCAGTTCGCGATACCCCGCACGAAATCGCTCGAAGCGCGCCTCGAACCCGCGCTGGACGCGCACGAGCGGACTTGCTGCCGTCGCAGCCGACTCATCTTCGGCGTGTGGTCTCAGCAGGTATTTAGCCAGCGTCGGCACGAGCGTGCGCGACAGGATGAAGGACCACACCATGGCGAAGATCACCGCCATCGCCATCGGCACGAACAGGAAGCGCGACACGCCTTCGAGGAAGAACATCGGCACGAACACGATGCAGATGCACAGCAGCGCGACGAAGGCGGGTGTGACGATCTGCCGGGCGCCATCGAGGATCGCCGGCTCCACGTCCTTGCCCTGTTCCAGATGCCAGTTGATGTTCTCGATGGTCACCGTGGCGTCGTCCACCAGGATGCCGATCGCCAGCGCCAGTCCGCCCAGCGTCATCAGGTTCAGCGTCTGGCCGAACAGCGACAGCGCCATGATGGAACCGAGCACCGACAGCGGAATCGACACCGCGATGATGACTGTGGAACGCCAGCTGCCCAGGAACAGCAGGATCATCAGGCTGGTGAGCACGGCCGCGATGACGCCTTCCAGCGCCACGCCCCGGATGGCGGCCCGCACGAAAGTCGACTGGTCGTTGATCGGCACCACGCGCAGGGCTTCCGGCAGGGCCGCGCGGGTTTCATCGAGCGTGGCGCGGATGCCATCCACGATGTCCAGTGTCGAAGCCGAGCCGCTCTTCAGCACCGACAACAGCGACGAGCGTGCGCCGTCCACATGCACGATGTTGGTCTGCACCGCGCTGCCATCGCGCACATCGGCGACATCGCGCATGTAGATGGTCGCGCCATCGACGAACTTCACCGGAATCCGGCCGATGTCCTCGATCAGCGAAGGGGCGCTGTTCAACTGCAGGGAATATTCCAGATCGTCGATCTTCATGGTGCCGACCGGAATGAGCACGTTGTGCACCGCCAGTGCCGCGGCCACGTCCTGGGTGGAGAGCCCGCGCGCCTGCAGCGCCTCCGGCCGGATGTCGATCTGCACCTGTCGCTGACGGCCGCCGTAGGGAAAGGGGATCGCAGCGCCCGGCACAGTGATGAGCGGCGTGCGCACATCGTTGACGGCGTAGTCGAACAGGTTCTGTTCCGACAGCCCGGTGCCAGACATGGCCAGTTGCAGGATCGGTACGGTGGCGGCGTTGTAGTTGAGGATCAGCGGCGGCTGGGAGCCGGGCGGCATCTGTCGCACCGTGGTCTGCGCGATGGCGGTGACCTGCGCATTGGCGGTAGCGATGTCCACGCCGGGCTGGAAGAAAATCTTGACGATGCTGATGCCTGGATAGGTGTTGGACTCGATGTGTTCGACATCGTTGACGGTGGACGTCACCCCGCGCTGGAACACGGTGGAAATGCGCCCGGCCATCTCGTCGGGAGGCAGGCCGGCGTACTGCCACGCCACCGCGATCACCGGAATTCGGATCTGCGGAAAGATGTCGGCGGGCGTGCGCAGCGCCGCCAGCACGCCGCCGATCAGGATCAGCAGCGCCAGCACGATGAAGGTATAGGGCCGGCGCAAGGCGACCAGCACGGCGTTCATCAGCATCGGGAGTCTCCTTGTGTCAGCGAGAGGGCCGGCCCGATCGCATGCGGTTGCATCTGACGATGCTCTGCCTGCATCCGGGCGCCGACGATGACGGCCGTGACGAACAGCAGGGTGCAGGCGATGACCAGCGGCGCCAGACTGCCCGCCATTTCAAACGCGACGCCGCCCAGGCTCGCCCCGGCGGTATTGGCCAGCTGGATGACGGCCACCTGCAATCCGCCTGCGCTTTCCGCTTCGTCGCCCAGCGTTCGGGTCACCCAGGTGGACCAGCCGACGGGGATGACGCCGAACGCGAGGCCCCACACCACCGTGGCCGCGGCGGCGATCGATGGCTGCGCGCCGAACATCAACAGGCTGCCGGCGCACAGCGACAGCACGAGCGGCGCGACCGCCAGGGCACGCTTCAGATTGGCGTTCAGCAATGGCGCCGACAGCGAGGTGCCGAGAAAATTGGCTGCGCCGAACGCCAGCAGCAGCACCGAGAATCCGGTGGCGTCCAGACCGGTGACGCTCTCGTAGAACGGCCGCATGTAGGTGAAGAACGCGAACTGCCCGGCGAACACACAGAAGATGGCGAACATGGCGGCCGTGACGCCGGGGCGTACGAACAGCGCCCAGAGCACCGCCTGCGACCGGCCGGAGGCGTCCGTCATGGAAGGCCGCGCGCGCAGTTGCCACAGCCAGCACACCGCTCCCAGAACCGCCGTCGCGATGAACACGCCGCGCCAGCCGATGGCCTCGCCCAGCAGCGTGCCGACGGGCGCCGCGATCACCATGGCCACCGAGACGCCGCCGAAAATGATCGACAGCGCCCGCGCCACACGGTGTTGCGGAACCAGTCGCATCGCCAGTGACGCCGCCATCGCCCAGAAGCCGCCGAGCCCGATGCCCAGCAGCGCCCGGCCAATGAGCAGCACGACGATGCCAGGTGCGAATGCCACCATCAGGCTCGACACGGTGAGCAGCAGGGAGAACGACAACACCACGATGCGTCGATCGATGCCGCGTGTAATCCGCGACGTGAACAGACTCGCAAACAGCGCGGCAAGCGCCGTCACTGTCACCGACTGGCCGGCCACACCTTCGGACACGCCAAGATCCCTGGCCATCGGGGTCAGCAGGCTTGCCGGCAGCAGCTCCGCGGTGATGAGCGCGGCGACGCTCAGCGAGATCGCGAAAACGGCTGACCATGCAGACGAAGCGGATGGAGGATCTTGCTGGTTCATTGGCTCTCGTCATCAAGTTGGTTGAGGGGTGCGATGTGCCTGTACACGTCGCATCGCTGGCGCACCGTAACGACAAGGGCCGCCCTGAGTAAGGCAGTGCAGACGAATGCGACGCTGAATCCGGCTCAACAATCCCTGCGGCGTGCGCCGAACGCACTGCTGGCCGAAATTCACAAGCGCATGCGGATCCGGGCGACTACCCGGCAGGGGACAGGCGGTCTAGCCTGTTCGACATCGCGACTGGCGCCGCAACGCGCGCCCCGACCCTGATCAGGAGTGAACATGAAGCCGCACATCATTTGTCACATGGCAGCAAGCGTCGATGGCAGAACGTTGCTGGATCGGTGGCACCCCGACGATGCGATCGATCCGCGCCACTTTGAACGGATCCATCGTGAACTTGGTGGCGATGCCTGGCTGGTCGGGCGGGTCACCGCGGAGGAATTCGCCTGGGGCGCGCCCTATCCGACACGGACAGACGAGAAGTTTTCCCGGACGACCTGGATCGCTGGTCGAGCAGACTCGTACGCGGTCATTCTCGATGCGAAGGGAAAGATCGCCTGGGGGCGCTCCGAGATCGACGGCGACGCCATCATCGTCGCGCTCACCCGGCAGGTTTCCGATGCCCACCTGGCAGGGCTGCGCGCCGACGGCGTGTCGTACTGTTTCGCCGGCGACTCCACGCTCGATCTGGTGCAGCTCGCGCAGGTGCTGAACAGCGATTTCGGCATTCGCCGCCTGCTGCTTGAAGGCGGCGGACATGCAAACGCGGCCTTTCTCGAAGCGGGACTCATCGACGAACTGAGCCTGATCATCGCTCCGGCAATCGACGGAGCGCCTTCCTCACCCAGCGTGTTCGAGTCTCGCTCGATGCGACCTTCCCTGGCCGTGCAGGGCATGTCGCTGCAGTCCTGCGAAACGCTCGACGGCGGCGCCGTGTGGCTGCGCTACAGCATCGTCAATCGTTGAGAGCCGTCCGATGTTCGCGGCACGACTATTACCGTCGCGGCGCGGGCGCGGTTGCCGATCATCGGCCGCAGATACGGGCTTCCCCGGTACTTCCTCTCATAGGCGGCGTCGATGGCGGCAGCCATTGAGTCCGCGGCAGGCTCGAAGCTCACCTCGAATGTCAGGCCTGCCGCCTTGATGAGTCCGGCACGCTGTTTCAGCGCCGCCTGATACCAGCGCGAAGCTGTGCCGTTGTAGGCGCGCACATACAGTTCGCCATCGACCTGCACACACCAGATCCAGGTCGGAGTTCCCGGGGTTCTGCCGTCATCGCGAAAGGCGGCGATGTGCAGATCGTCTGCCTGCACGATGCGATCGAGTTGCTGCTGTTCCCACATGTCTGAAGTCCTCTGTCAGCGCGGCTGTTCGATGAGCGGCACCTCCGGCCTGCCGATCAGCTGACGCAGTTGATTCGCATGGGTTCGGCTCACATGGGAATCGATGAGGTCGGCGATCTGGACCAGTTGCCCGTCGGTGATTCCCGTGTTCCGGCCGATGCCGATGTGCGAGTTCAGTTGCGAGCCGACGCCGCTCATGGAGGCGAGCGCAGCGATGGTCACGAGCTCGCGCTGTCTGTACGTGAGTATCGGATTGTCGAAAATGTCGGCGAACAGATGCTCCTTCAGGAAGCGGTCGATTTCCGGGCTGAACTCGCCGAATCCGGGCGCGGGCTTGAGTTGCCGGACGCCTGTCAGCTTCTCCAGGGTGGCGCGACCGCGCTCATAGCGATCGCCGTCCTCGATGGGCCGGTGTGACGGGCCCGTCGGGTCGCGAACGCCTTGTTGTTCGCGACTTGCGACGACGGCCCTGAGCGTATTGATGCCGTTGAGGCTGCGCGGAAAGCCGCAGTAGGCATAGAGCTGTTCCAGGGCGGCCTTGATCTGATTGACGGTCAGCCCGGCATCGAACCCCGCGCGCAGCGCGATATCCAGTGCCTGAAGATCGCCGGTGGCGGTGTGCGCGGAGATGCCAATGAGGGCGATCTCCGGTGCATTCAGTGCAGAGCCTTGTTCTGCGAGGGTCTTGCCGGTCTGTGCGTTCACGACATTTGCTCCCACGATGAAGCCGCCGGACATGATGGCGAGCAAGCCGGCCATCCAGCGCTTCGTGTTCATTGATGCCCCCGGTATTGCTCGTCGGTGACATGCTCCTTCCACACCACATTCCTGCCGTCGCGCACGCCGGTGATGACGAGGTGCGTCATGGGAGCGTCTGGGGTCGCGCCATGCCAGTGCTCGACGCCTGGCGGGCACCACAGTGAATCGCCGACGTTGAGGCGCACGATCCTGCCGTCCCGCGTTCCCGTGAGTGCCACACCGTCCGTGACGATCATGTGTTGCCCGGCCGGATGAAGGTGCCATGCACTTCTGGCGCCGGGCTGGAAGGTCACATAGGCACCGGAGTAGTGGGCGGTGGCATTGGCAGGGAACAGACGTTCGACACGGACATCGCCGGTGAAGAAAGCTTCAGATCCTTTCGAGGCGTTCTGAGAGGCGGCGCGGTACACGGTTTGCGGCGCGTCACTTTGTTCGCTTGCGTGGGCGGAATCGGCACACGCCGTGAATGCACACAGCGACGACAACACCAGCATCCGGGTTTTCATTGCCTTGCTCCTTCATGACTGGATCGGAAAGCAGTTGTCTGGGTGGAGTGGTGGGTTGTGAGCGTCTACGGTCAGTGCCGCACCACATGGCGTTCGCGCCTCATCAGCCACCGGCCCTGCGCCGTTCGACGATCTCCCGGAACGCAGGAACGTCGAATCGGTCGGGGTCAGGTCCGCTGCGCAGGTTGCGGTTGAGTGCGTCGATCGCCGCCATGTCATCGGCCGTCAGTTCGAAGTCGAAGATGTCGATGTTGCTCAGCAGCCGTTCGTAGTGCTGCGACTTCGGGATCGCGATGAACCCGTGCTGGTTGTGCCAGCGCAGAACGATCTGCGCCACCGACTTCCTGTGCTTGCGCGCAAGACCGACCAGCACGGCGTCCTCCAGCAGGTGCACGACGTTGGTCGGGTCGGCAGGCAGGTTGCGGAAACCCCCGCCGATCGGCGACCAGCTTTCAGTCCTGATGTTGTAGCTCTCGTGGGCCGCCCGGGCGGCCGCCTGCGTCAGATAAGGATGCAGTTCGATCTGATTGACGGCCGGGACCACATCGGTGCGATCCATGAGCCGCTGCAGATGTTCGGGCGTGAAATTGGAGACGCCGATGGCGCGGATGCGCTTGTCGGCGTAGAGCTTTTCCACCGCCTTCCAGGCGGCGATGGTCTTTTCGAATTCGCTCGGCGCCGGCCAGTGCAACAGATACAGGTCGACCTGATCCACGCCGAGTTGCTTCGCACTGAGGTCGAAGGCGCGCAGCGCTTCGTCGTAGCCGAAGTCCTCGATCCATAGCTTGGTGGTGATGAAGATCTCGGAGCGCGGCACGCCGCTGCGGACGATGCCTTCGCCGACCTCCTTTTCGTTGCCGTAGTTCTTGGCCGTGTCGATCAGGCGATAGCCATGCGTGAGCGCGAAGCTCACGACATCGGCGGTCTGGATCGTGGGCAGCGAGAAAGTGCCGACTCCGAAGACCGGCATCCTCACGCCGTTGTTGAGCGTCGTCAGCGGGCTCTTGCCGGCCAGCGGCGTGGTCGTCGCCGTCGATCGAGCCAGCGCGCGACTGCCCGTCGCCAGCAAGGGCGCGGCTGCCGCCACGGCGGCGCCGGCGCACAGAATGTCGCGGCGGCTGACGCCGCGAGCCCGATGTTCACCATGGCGCTTGTTCGTTCGATCGTTCATGGCTCATGACCTCCGCTTCGAATGAGCGAAAGGCTACGCCGCAGCGGCGCGCGCGATTAGCCGTCCGGCATCGATTGAGCCTGTTGAAAAAAACCAGCAATGAGCGGCGGGTTGATCCGGGGAGGGGCAGGCTGCGCCGCGACGTGCCGGAATCCTGTGGGGATTCCGTTGCCGATCGATGCGGGGTGGAGGCGCCTCAGAGGCCCAGCGGCCGGATCTCCCGAATGAGATCAATAAGCAAGCGCAGACCGACGGGCAGTTGCCGCCGGCTTGAATAGTAGATGTGAAACGACGGTCCGAACGACCGCCAGTCCTGCAGCACGTAACGCAGCTTGCCGGATTCGACCAGTGCGGCGACCGACGGCTCGGTGGCGTACACGAGGCCGACGCCTTTTTCGACCAGCGACAGCGCGATCGGCCCATCGTCGATCGTGATCGCACTGGGAACCGAAACATTGAGCGACTCGCCGCCGCGTTCGAACTCCCACTGGTAGATGCGACCGCTGCCCAGGCGAATGCCGATGCAGCGATGCTGCTGCAGGTCGTTGGGATGCTGCGGTTCGCCGTGACGCCTGAGGTAGTCGGGCGATCCGACCACCACCCAGGCGATCGGCGCCGACAGCGCCTGCGTCACCATGTCTTCGGGAACGGTGCCGCCGTAGCGGATGCCCGCATCGAACCCTTCGCCGACGACATCGATCATGCGATTGTTGATCGCAATGTCGATCTGGACATCCGGGTAGCGCTCGGCCAGCACCGGCATCACCGGGCTCAACAGGTACAGCGCCGCATCCTGCATGACATTGAGCCGCACCAGGCCCGCTGGCGATTCGCGGAAGCGGTTCAGCCCTTCGATCGCCTCATCCAGCGCGCCCAGGGGTTCGGAAATGGCTTCGAGCAACTGCTGTCCCGCCGCCGTGAGCGTCACGCTGCGGGTCGTGCGATTGAGCAGGCGCACGCCGAGCCGTTCCTCGAACGATTTCAGCGCGTGACTGAGCGTGGAACTGCTGACGCTCAGTTCTACGCCGGCGCGACTGAAACTGCGATAGCGTGCGACGGTGAGGAAGTAGTTCAGATCCCCGTAATCAGGCCGGCTGATGGACATTGCCGATCCTTGCTTCACGCGATTGGCGCCATGCTACATGGATATCATCAGCCGACGTGCACTGCAACGGGAATGACCAGGCATCGACGCAGTCGTTCCCACGGCCGACCGCTGCGGATTCATCAATGAATTGAACCTGATCGCACTACACGCGTGAAAGCCATCGATGATCAGGTGTCCCTGACCGGCTTGGGGCACGCCTCGAGTGGAGTTTGACCCGCAACTTCCCGGAATCCCCACGCTGCGCTTACGAACGCACCCGTGCACAATGCAAAGTGGGTGCCCCTCACTCCCACTCTATTGTCTCGCAGCATTCCAAGTCCGCGCAGCTGCTGAAATTCTCTAACACGCTGCGCGAGTTTACCGTCACCCCGACCGACAAAACACGCCGCTTGGATCCGATAGACCGCGATAGATGCCGAACTCATCCGCTCACGAGCGGCCCGCTTCCGAGGAAGCCGGCAAGTTCAACCTCTCTCTGACCCATCGAACCTCCCGGGTCATCGGCTTGAGCATCGTCTGGATTCGCAGCGCCACGCGCTCCGATTGCCCGAGCGCCAGACCAGCCTCGGTCGCGAACCGGTACGCCATTTGCACGTCGAGTGAGGTCAGTTCATAGCCCCTACCTTGGCAGATCCAGTACAACGCCGCGAGCGCGACTTCTGCGGCAAACGCCGGGTTCTTCGCGACGTTGTCCCTGGCGGCGCGGATCAGCGTCTTCGGATCGCAGGGCGATTTCCACGCAAGCTGCATCGCCAGGTCGAATCGCTTGAGCGTCTTCGCCGTGGCAAACCACTTGCTCTCCTCTCCGGGCGTGGTCGCGATGAGATCTGTCAGAAGCCGATCCGCGTCGATCTCGGGATACTTCTTCGACAGCAGACGAAAGGTCGCGAGGTATGTCGTGGCGCGGTTTGCCTCCAGCGCATACTTCTCGTACGCCTCGACGCGGCGGCCCGCCTGCAGCAGGACGCCTTCGGCGAAGCGCGCGAGCCCAGCCATCGGCGTCCACGGATTCACGGCCTTCGTCATGAACGCGATGGCTTCGTCGATCTCGCCTCGGGCCACACTGCACCGACCGACCCACAGCAGGTCATTCCACATGGGGCGCGGGTTGCTGCCAATCAGGGCGATCAGCTCATCTTGCCGGCCCGCGGCAAACAACGCGCTGTAGCAGGCCGACTCGGATCGAGTGAAGGCGTGCCGACCGCGACGCCGCTCGGCATGGACATGCTGAACGAGATCCTTCAGGCGGTCCGCCCATCGTGACGCCACTTCCTGCGTCGCGCACAACTCACCCCAGCGCTCATCGAGAAGCTCAAGGTAAGGTGGATCATCGTCCTGGATCGCCGCGAACATCTGCTCCAGCCATTTCTCGCGCACGGTCCCGTCGGCGGGTGCGTGCGCGATCACAGGAACGAGCGCATCGACGGCCGCACGCGCCGCGCTACCCAGAGCGCCGGAGGAGCTGTCTACCTGTTCCAGCGCCGGAGACAGCTTCACGAGAAGCCGCACAGCGCCATCCGCAGCGTGCAGCGGATCATGGCGGGCGACGGCATGAATTTCCGCCAGTGCCTCGGCAATGCGCTCGCTGGCCAGCCGACTCGCGCGCCAATCGAAGCCCCCGCGACGGAAGCGCTTGGTGAAGGCCCAGTCGGCCGCCTTGCCCATCAGGTCACCGGCCATCAGGTCATCGGATAGAGCTTCGGGAACCAGCGTTCGACGACGTCGATGGGGAAGCCCAGTCGCAAGGGCGACTTGTGCGACGTCGCGACGAGCAGTCGCTTGTCGACCAACGCAGCAACCACGCGTCGGGCCGTGCGCTCGCTCGTGTCGATCAGCGTGGGCACTCGACCTCGCTCCAGTTCTCCCGAGAGCAATGCCTCGCGCAGCACCACGTAGCTGCGCTTCGGAAGTCGCTCCGCGCTTTCCTCATCGCGCACGTACAGCTCCATGCGCCGCTGCAACTCGGAAGGATCGAGAAGCTCACGCATGTAGCGGATCTGGTCGAGGCAGATTTCGAGAAAGAACTTGCAGAAGTCGATCAACGCGACGTGCGAGAGTGCCCCTCGCCCATCGACATCGCTTCGGCGTGGCTCATCGGCCGCCATCAGCAGGCGCTTGTAGTCGGCGGAATCGCGCGCGAGCCCGCGTGAAACGGACCAGAGCGCGGAGCCGATTCCGATCTCCAGCAACATCGCGTGCGACATCAGGCGTGCAACGCGACCGTTGCCATCCAGGAAGGGATGGATCCACAGAAAGCGATGGTGAGCTGCGGCAACGGCGATGACCTGGCGCGGCTTCGTCAAGCGGACCGCGTCGTATGCTTCCTCGAACCTTTGCATGAAGGCCGGGAGATCCTCGGCCGCAGGCGCGACGTGCCGGCCTACGGCGACCGTGCGCGAACGCATCTGGCCCGGAACCACCGGAATACGCTCCTTGGTGTCAGGATTCTCGACAACCAGCAGGCTTTCAGGCAATCGCTCGCAGAACTCGCGATGCGTCCATTCGAAGAAGGCTCGCGAAGCCGGTGGACGCGGCAGTTCGTCCACACGCTCGTCGATCATCTGCTGCACTTCGATGTGCGCCCGGGCTTCGAGCTGCAGATCACGGCGATGCGGGTCGCTCGAATAGTCCGCCGCGAGGGCACGATCGATGTCGCGAGGTTGCGTGTTGTGGCCCTCGATCAGGTTCGAGTAGTAGCAGTTCATCGACCGGACGAGCTCGGCGACCGACAGCCGCACGACAGGGTGCAGCTGGGCCGACAGCTCGCTGGCCTCGCGGGCCAGGTCGAAGGCCAGGTTTTCGAGCACGGCCGTGCCCTCGGCCGGCATAAACGGCTCGGCGGAAGCGGGGGTCAAGGCACGCCCCAATGAATACGGATTGTGGCCGGTTCCATGGCCGGAATAATAGTCTTATAAACAGCAGCTTGTCACTAACCGGCCGAGCCGCTTTGGCCGGTACTGTGACCGATGCCGCAACCGAGACAGTTTACGAATCCGCCATTTCAGTGAGCGGATAGGAAGTTCAAAGCACCCCGCAGCGCCGTCCTGATTCGTGGAACCACCCGGGTGTAGCGACCCAATCTGCCTCAGCCTGCCTGAATCCGGCCAGTTGCCCGGATGGGCAGGCCGCTGGGCAGGCCCGCGTCCTCCGATTCCCCGCCCCGCCGGGCTCTGTCGTAATCCCGGCACGCACCGCCCCTGCCCGACCGTCTCACCGGTCGGCCCGAACACCCCTCAGCTTCGATATCAAATCAGTCTGGCCTGCACCGGCGGGGCCCGCGCACCCAGCGGCAGTTCTGTCTGATGCCGATCCGACGCCGCCTTCTCCAGGTGCGCCAGAATCTTCGCGACGACCGCCGGCTCTTCGATGCTGGCAATCACCTTGAGCTTCCCGCCGCAGCGCGCACAGGCCTCGATGTCGATCCCGAACACCCGCTTCAGGCGTTGGGCCCAGTTCATCGCCACATGGCGGGGCGTGGCGGGCTTGTCGGCGCCCTCTTGCGTCTGCGGCTTGCCCCCCCCCTTGCCCCGATGCGCCGGCGTGATGGCTGCGCGCAGCCGACTGTGCGGTGCGAACACACCGTGGTACCGGGTCAGGTGCATCCGCGGCGGCGGCACCAGTGCCGCGAGCCTTGCGATGAAATCCAGCGGCTCCAGCACAATGTGCGTGGTGCCGTCGCGGTACGGCGTCTTCAGGGTGTAGCGCACCTGGCCTGATGCGGTCAGCGCCAGGCGATCCTCGGCAACCGGCGGGCGGCTCACGTAGCGACACAGTCGCTCCAGCTTCGCGCGTTGATGCGGCTCAATGTCGATACCCGCATGCAGCGAGAACCCGCCCGCCTCGGCGGCACTGCGGTGATCCCCCTGCTGTTCGGGTTCATTGGCCGGCAGCGTCTGCAGCGTGAACAGCTTCTGCCCGGCACGCGGACCTGCGGCAATGCGATACGTGATGGAATGGCCAACCAGGTCATCCAGCGGCCCGGGTTCTGCGTTCGCGGCCAACCAGGCGCTCTCGATGTCGCGCTCGATCAGGCCACGCTTCTCCAGCACTCGCCCAACGCGCTCGGCAATCCGCTGTACCAGGGACTGCAGCTCCGTGCCCGTCGGCGCCGGAACGTGGCGGAATATGGGCACATGCTCGCCATCAACCAGATATACGGCAATGGCTCGGCTACATCGTGCAGCGGCCGGAGAGCCACAGCCTGCACCACGCACGCGGCATCCACCGCTACAACTATTCGGACCTGCCGCTGTGGGATGTCGTCTTCGGCACTTTCCGCAACCCGAAGGACTTCATGCCCGAGGCCGGCTTCGACGGCGCCTCTTCGGCGCAGATCGGGCAGATGCTGCTGTTCCGGGATATTGCCGCGAATGACTTTGCGCAGTCCGGGCGGCCCGCGCGCCATGCGAAAGCTTGAATGCCTGGTCTGCCGCCCGGACTAGAAGGGTTTCGTCACGCCGAGGAAGGCGATCGTGATCGAAGTCAGCCAGAACGTGAACACCAGCTTGCGGGTAAACGGATAGCTGCGTGCGACCGCGCCTTCCGACCCGGGCACGCCCGTGAGATCCCGGGACCAGCTGCCCACGATCACGCGCAACACGCTGCCCAGCGCAATCAGGATCGCGACCAGGATGAGCTTCGCCGCAAGCCATCGGGTCGCGACGGGCCCACCGACGAGCAGCGAGTACACGCCCACGCCGAGCAGGACCGCAGTCGCCGCGTGGCGGATGGCCACGTGTACCGCATCGAGTCTTGCCTTGAGCGGACCGGGCTCGAGGATGTAGCCGATGAACCAGACGAGCAGCAGCCAGATCGCCGCCACGATCCAGATGAGCACCAGCAGCCACAGCCCCATGGCCATGTAACCCCCGAGCCAGGCCAGCGTGAGGCCGACCGCCATGATCAGCACGATGGCGGAACGCGGAAAGATGTCGATGGCGACGGAGGCCTTGAGGAAGCGCAGCCGCTCCTCCCGCGAGAGCTCCGGGTTCGCGACCCGCCGACCGCAGACGAACACGCCCCAGTCGGGCCCAAGCCAATAAGCGAACAGCGGGTCACATCCTGGGCTCCGCCATTATCGAAGTCTGGATCACCGAGCACGGCAATACCCGGAAACTCGTATTCAGCGGCGATCTCGGGCAGCCGGGACGCCCGATACTGCGGGACCCAACGGTCATAGAAGATACCGATGTCCTGCTGATCGAGTCGACTTACGGAGACCGCACACACAGGGACTCGGCCGCAACCGGCGTGGAGCTGGTCGGAATCATCGACCGCACTGTTCACCAGCAGGGGGGCAACGTGATTGTTCCCGCGTTCGCTGTCGGACGCACACAAGAGATTCTGTACCACCTGCATCGCCTCGTCCGCGAGGGTAGATTGAGTGACCTGAATGTATTCGTCGACTCGCCGATGGCCACCGAAGCCACACGCATCACCCAAAAACACCTGGAGCTATTCGATGAACAGGCGCGGCAGATGGCCGCTTGGCACGCCTTAGGTAACGGCCTGCCAAACCTGCACTTTACAGCTAGTGTTGCTGAGTCAATGGCTCTGAACGGTATCCGCTCAGGCGCCATCATCATCTCGGCAAGCGGCATGTGCGACGCCGGGCGTATCAAGCACCATCTGCGTCACAACCTGCCACGCTCGGAATGCAGCGTCCTGATTACGGGCTTCCAGGCGAAAGGCACGCTCGGCCGCCGCTTGGTCGACGGCGCCCGGCGGGCGCGCATCTTTGGCGAAGACATTCCGGTGCGCGCGTCCATCCATACCGTCGGTGGACTGTCGGCGCATGCTGATCAGGCGGCGCTGCTTGCATGGGCCGCGGGCTTCCGACGTCCACCAAGTCATACGTACGTCGTGCACGGCGAAGAAGCGGCTGCACTCGCACTGGCTGAGAAGCTAGACCGCCGGCTCTTCGATGCTGGCAATCACCTTGAGCTTCCCGCCGCAGCGCGCACAGGCCTCGATGTCGATCCCGAACACCCGCTTCAGGCGTTGGGCCCAGTTCATCGCCACATGGCGGGGCGTGGCGGGCTTGTCGGCGCCCTCTTGCGTCTGCGGCTTGCCCCCCCCCTTGCCCCGATGCGCCGGCGTGATGGCTGCGCGCAGCCGACTGTGCGGTGCGAACACACCGTGGTACCGGGTCAGGTGCATCCGCGGCGGCGGCACCAGTGCCGCGAGCCTTGCGATGAAATCCAGCGGCTCCAGCACAATGTGCGTGGTGCCGTCGCGGTACGGCGTCTTCAGGGTGTAGCGCACCTGGCCTGATGCGGTCAGCGCCAGGCGATCCTCGGCAACCGGCGGGCGGCTCACGTAGCGACACAGTCGCTCCAGCTTCGCGCGTTGATGCGGCTCAATGTCGATACCCGCATGCAGCGAGAACCCGCCCGCCTCGGCGGCACTGCGGTGATCCCCCTGCTGTTCGGGTTCATTGGCCGGCAGCGTCTGCAGCGTGAACAGCTTCTGCCCGGCACGCGGACCTGCGGCAATGCGATACGTGATGGAATGGCCAACCAGGTCATCCAGCGGCCCGGGTTCTGCGTTCGCGGCCAACCAGGCGCTCTCGATGTCGCGCTCGATCAGGCCACGCTTCTCCAGCACTCGCCCAACGCGCTCGGCAATCCGCTGTACCAGGGACTGCAGCTCCGTGCCCGTCGGCGCCGGAACGTGGCGGAATATGGGCACATGCTCGCCATCAACCAGATATACGGCAATGGCTCGGCTACATCGTGCAGCGGCCGGAGAGCCACAGCCTGCACCACGCGCGCGGCATCCACCGCTACAACTATTCGGACCTGCCGCTGTGGGATGTCGTCTTCGGCACCTTCCGCAACCCGAAGGACTTCATGCCCGAGGCCGGCTTCGACGGCGCCTCATCGGCCCAGATCGGGCAGATGCTGCTGTTCCGGGATATTGCCGCGAATGACTTTGCGCAGTCGGGGCGACCTCTCGGGCAGGGGCAGGCCTGAGCGAGTGACTGCGCGCGGCCGGGTCACTGCCGCCTGCGCAGTGGTCCGGCCCGGCACTTCATTCGGCGCCTGCGCGCGCGGGCACGACGAATCTGGTGGGTTCAGGCCAGCTGCAAGGCCGCGCGGCGCGCCAGTTCCTGCCGATAGCGGCGCAGCGCGTACGGCAGCAACAGCAGCACGGGGATCCCGAAGATCGCGGGCACTGCCGCCGTGGCGTAGTCGAGGTGCTCGTTGCCGAACACGTTATCCGAGAGCCAGCCGATCGTGCCGGGGCCCAGAATCAGCCCGGTCAGGCTGATGACCATGTAATACACGGCGATGATGAGGCCGCGATAGCCCGACGGCGTCATATGCACGAGGCCGGTGGGCGCAACGGCTGTAGTCATCGCATTGCTAACGATGGCAACGGCCAGCACGACGAGCGCGAGTCCGGGACCCGGCATCAAGGGCGTCAGTATCGCCATCGGAACCTGGATCGACACTGCGATGATCATGATGCGCATCGCCGCATCTTCCTTTCCGGCAACGAACCAGCGATCGTTGAGCCAGCCGGCAGACAGCACCGAGACAGGTGCGAGAATGAGGGTCATGAGGCCGAACGCAACGGCGAAGGTCTCGGGCGCCCAGCCCCAGGTGCGTTCGAACATCGCCGCGAACCAGCCCCAGCTGTAAGCGATGATCGTGGAGACGGCCATCGGTGCGATGTAACTCAGATAGGTAGCGCGCCGCTTCCAGATGTAGCCCAGGGAGTTCGTGAAGCCTTCCCCTTCGTGCCCCTTGTTCTCCGCATGTCGCGCCGGTTCGCGCATGAACAGAAACAGCAGGCCGATCAGCAGGCCGGGGACGCCGACGACGAAGAACGTGAATTGCCACGGTGCGACGACGCCGACGATGGGCACGCTGATTTCCGGCACGGACTTGGCCCAGGACAGCACACCCGCGCCCACCAGCGAAGCGACGCCGGCGCCGATGCCCAGCGCTGCCGAGTAGAAGGCGATCGGCTTGCCCCGTTCTTCCTGCGGAAAGCTGTCGCTGATCATCGATATGGCGCTCGGACTCAAGGTCGCCTCGCCGGCGCCGATTGCCATACGCGCGAAGAACAGGTGCCAGAAATTGCGGGCCAGCCCGGAAGCGAAGGTGGCTGCGGACCATACCGTGATGCCGGCCGCGATCAGCCACGTGCGGCGCTTGCGGTCAGCCAGATAGCCGAGCGGAATGCCCATCGTGGCGTAAAAAATCGCGAACGACAGGCCCAGCAGCCACCCCATGTCGGTGTCGCTGAGACCGAGGTCCGCCTTGATGGGTTCGACCAGCAGGCCGAGCACGTACCGGTCGACGAACGACAGGATATACGCCACCATCAGGACCACGACCATGAACCAGGCGTAACGACGCGACGGGTAGCGTGGGTGAAGACCCGTCATCTGGTGAGGCTCCGGAAACCTGCGAAATCGTGCACGCTGGTGTCTGCCATCAAGCGTCAGGCGCGTACAGCCGTTCGATCCGCTCACGCTCCACAGCCTTGGGATCGCTGCGCACCTCGTCGCGCAAGCGCTCGGCGCCCGTGCCTGCAATGATCTCGGTTTCGCCCAAAGCGACGGCGTCGAGTACCTGGTGACCATGCACAAGCGGGTCCATACCCTGTTCGCCGGACATGCGCGTGGCAACCCCGGCGGTATAGATGCCGGAAACCAGTATGGGATCCCGGTCGAGCTCGGCACGGACACCCGCCGTCATCATCGCGGCCGCGGCCTTGGACATGCTGTAGCTGGTCGCGCTCGGGACGCAAAACCAGGCACCAACCGATAGAACGTTACTGATCGCGCCCCCACCGTTTGCCTTGATGACGGGGGCAAACAGCCGGCACAGCTCCGCCGGCGACCAGCAGTTCGTCTGCATGACCCACTTCGCGTCCTCGAGATCCGGCGCCGCCAGGATGCGGCTCCGCTCGTCGCGGCTTCCGGCCACACCGGCGTTGTTGATCAGCCAGTTCACGTCGGATGCCGCAGTCGCAGCCGCTGCACGTTGGTCAGGCTCGTTGATATCGAGCACCAGCGGGCGCACCCGCTCGGGGTCGATAGCACGCAGGGCCGGCAAGTCCTTCTCACGGCGGGCTGTCGCGTACACGCGAGCTGCGCCGCGCTCCAGGAGCGCCTTGACGAACCCCAGGCCGATACCCCGGTTCGAACCCGTTACCAGCACCACCGCATCCCTGGCCGACATGCCCTTTTGCGATTGACGGCCGGACCGGCCCGCCGGCGCAGGGACGACCTGCGCCAGCACGGATGGTGCACTGATTGCGCCGGCCGCGGCGATGGACAGGCCTTGCAGAACATCCCGTCTGTTCATTTCATTTCTCCGGTTTGGACCTGCCCATCAGTCACGCATCAAGGCGCCGCCGTTGACGTGCAACACCTGGCCGGTGACATAGCGGGCGTTGTCCGACAGGAGGAAGAGCATCGGGCCGACGACATCGTCGCTGACGGCCATGCGACCCATCGGCACCCGACGGTTGTACTCTGCGGCGTCGAAACGCTCGGGATCCCCCGACTCGCTCGCGCCCTCGGCGAACCCGCCCCGAATGAATGCGGTGTCCACCGCCCCCGGCGCGACTCCGTTCACACGTATGCCGGGAGCCACTTCCGCAGCCAGGATGCGGATGATGGCGTTGAGACCGGCCTTGGATGCACCGTAACCGGCATAGCCCGGTGCGCCGATCTGACCAATGCCCGTGGTCAGAACAACCACCGACGCCTCCGGCGCCAGAAGGGGAAGCGCCGCGCGCATCGCCAATACCGGGCCCCGCAGGTTGCCGGCCAGCACGTCGTCGAATCGGGCCACATCGAGTCCCTCGATCCGGTCGTGACCCTTGGTATAGCCGGAGCAGATGGCGACGCCATCGAGCACGCCACCGATCGACCGCAGCCGGGCAAACGCGGACCGAACGCTGTCTTCGTTTCGCAGATCCACCTCGATGAAGCGTTCGTCTGTGGCGATGCCGCGGCGCTCACCCGCCTGCGGAAGGTCCATGATCGTCACGGACAGGCCCAGCCGTTCGGCATGCTGCACCAGTGCATGGCCCAGCCCGCCGCAGCCGCCGATCACCAGCAGTCGGGCACCTGCAGGCGGGCCGAGTCGCCCGAAGTCCAGTGCCGCAGCGTCGTTCATGGATCAGAACCAGTAGTTCAGGCGCACGCCGAATTCACGGCGATCCAGCGGAATGCCCGCCACCCCCTGTTTCTCGGTGAGATGGGGAAACTGCGTGGGGCTGCCCCAGTCCGTCCAGCGCGCAGCCATCTGCCAGGCCTTCTCGTCGGTCAGATTCGTCACGAACATCTCGACGCCGTAGCGCTCCGTGCGCACTCCGAGGCGCAGGTTGAGCAGCCAGTAGTCGTCGATCCACGCCAGGTTGGCCTCGTCGGTGAACGCCTTGCCCTTATAGAACGCATCACCGCGAAGATAAGCCGGCTGGTTCATCAGATTGAAATTCCAGGTCAGCGCGGTACTGCCGCTCCATTCGGGCTGACGGGGCGTCTGATTGCCCTTCATCTGCGAGAATCCGGCCACCGGCGTCACAAAGTTGAACTCGTAGTCGTCGTACTCCGAGTGGGTGTATGCCGTGTTGAGCTGCCACAGCAGGGTATCGGTCAACTGATAGCTCAGCTCCAGCTCGGCGCCATAGAGTGTGGCGTCGCCCGGCAGCAGGGCGTTGCGGATCGTGAACAGCGGGCCCAGCTCGCCTTCGGAATCGAGAAACCGCTTCGGGTCACCCACTGCCTGCCCTAAGGCGGGATCGCAGCCGACCGCGCCGATGTCGGCCGGGCGGCAAGTTTCGTTGATCGGGAAAGAGGACCGGCCCTTGATGTTCTCCCACTTGTAGTAATACAGCGAAAAATTCGCCTGCCCCCGGCCACCCATGAGACCTTGCTTGATACCCACTTCCCAGGCGTCGAGGGTTTCGGCATCGAGCGCCTCGCTGATGCTGGAATTCTGTGCCAGGTACTGGGCGCGTTCCCTTTCGTCCGCATTCACGAACGTACTGTTGAAATCGCCGGCAATCTGGCCCTGCGAAAAGCTGCCCCAGAGATTCGTGGTCGCGCTGGGTGTCCAACGCACGATTACGCGCGGCAGGAAATCCTCGAAGGATTCCCTGAGCAGCTGTCCGTCGGCCGTGACGAGACCACTTCCCTTCGTCAGCGTGTCGTCCTGCAGCCGGCCTTCCAGACTCAAAGTCAGGGTGTCGCTGATGTCGTAATCCAGCGCGCCGAAAACTCCGACGACGGTGGCCTCGTCCGCGTTGGCCAGGCCCAAGGGCAAAACCAGATTGAAGATGCCCGGCGCACCACCGACGCAGCCCGCAGGATAGTTGTCCATCAGCGGCGTCTGTATCGATGCATAGCAGGACGTCGTGACGATGCCGCCCTCACCCGAGGTCATGAACTCCTGCTCATACCGGTTGTAGCCCAGCAGCCAGCGAAGCCGCTGATCCTGCGGACTGGCGATGCGCACCTCGATGCTGTCATCGTGCATGCTCATCGGGTCGGTGGAGAAGAAGTTGATTCGGTCCCGGACGTCGTAATCACGCAGGATGCTCGCTTCCTGTTCGTTCTTTCCGTACGTCACATCGATACCGTAGCCACTATCGAACTGATATCTTCCCTGGAACGTGAAGCGCTCGCTTTCACGCTCGAGGCCAATGTGGTCGATACGCGGCGCGTCGGGGAAGTTTGGGACCGGCGCGGTCAACGCACCCAGTGCCTCATACGGCGGCAAGACGGTGTTGAAAGACAGGACTTTCGAACCCGGATCCACGACCACGGCACTCCCGTAAGGTACTTCGCCGCAGATGTAGCGCACTGGCGAGGCGGGACCCTCAGGCGTATCGATCACCCGCCCGGTACAAGTATCGTTCTGGATGCCGGAAACGAACCCCTGGGCCGGTGGTCCGTCGCTGTCCTCCGAATAAGCGTAGCGCATTTTGAAATCGAGACGGTCCGTCGCGTTCCACTTGATGACGCCGTTGATCGCCCTTGTTTCCTCGTTGCCCATGCGACCGCCATCGGTCGCCACCCAATGGCCGCGCTTGTCGTAATACCGGGCACTCAGGCTGGCCGACAACGTGTTTTCGATGAGCGGAATTTCGACGATGCCGTTGATCTCGTTGTTGGCGCGATCGGTGGTGCGCAGCTGTACCTCACCCCTGAACTCTTCCATGCTTGGATCGCGGGTAATGAGATTGATCGCCCCGCCGAACGTGTTCCGCCCAAAATAAGCGGCCTGCGGGCCCTTGATCACTTCGACCCGTTCGATATCCATCAGCGACAGCGCGGTACCGCCGTTCAGCACGTAGACGCCGTCGATGAACAGCGCCCCGGTGTCGAAGCTGGGTGATTGCTGGGCCGTCGTCAACCCGCGAAACTGCAACTGGGTTTCCGCGCGCCCCGGCTTCTGGCTCGCCTGGTTGGTGAACTGCAAACCCGGCGTCATCGTGGCCACGTCCTGCAGCGAGCGCAGATCGGCAGCCTGAATATCGTCCTGTCCGAACACGGAGATCGAAAGCGGGATCTGTTGCAGCGACTCTTCGCGTTTGCGTGCCGTGACCGTGACTTCCTCGAGCAGATTCGCCGCGGATGCAGCAGGCTCACTGGTCTGCGCGCCGGCGCTGACCGCGAGACCGGCGAGCACGAGGGGCGCGCCAAGCAACGAGACCGATCTTCTGATATTCATCGACTTTGCCCCTCCGGTTTTCCAGATCTCAATGGCAATCCGTGCAAAACGGCTTGGCCACGGCCACGGCTAGGTTGCCTTGTTGCGCCGGCTGAACAGCGCGCGCAAAACGATGCCGATGACGGCAGGCCGCAACATGCGGGTTGCCAAGCTGAGCAGTTCGGGCCCGTCAATTTCCACCGTGCAAGGCATGGCGGTGGCTACCCCTGACAGGACCAGCTTGCCGTCGCGGGTCTCCACCTTGCGAACTTCGACGCCGAGCTTGATGGCCGGTGTCTTGACGAGCATTACTCACTCCCGGAGCGGGGTATCTCGGCGACGGCCGAGCGAGCGGCGCCGCGGCCGGTGATCATCGCCTCGGTCAGATATGAACCGTTCTGATAGAGATCCGAGATGAACGAGCCGAGCTCGCCCGCCTCGAACAGACGCGGGATCGCGCGATCGTCGTGGTCGTAGACCCGTCCGTCCATATCGCGCTTCGCCCCGCCGCCGGTACACACGATCGCAGGCGTCAGGCGCACGGCGTAGTACGGCCCGGTAACGATCGGCTGCAGCGTATCGGAACGCCGTCCGTGTTCGTCGTCGACGCCAGCTTCGCAGGCTGCGTTATAGGCCTGAATCTCGGCCACCAGCACCGCGGGGTCGAGTCCGACCTTCGCCGCCAGTTCCTCTATCGTGCCGGCCTTCACCACGAGACCCGCCTCGATCTCGGCGGCGTTGTCCTCGCTCCACTCCCGGCCGTTCAGTGGATCGTTGACGACGGCACTCCAGGTCATGACCTGCATGACCAGGCGGCCCGCCTGGCGCGTCGTCTCGTCGAAAATCATGTGAACCGGGTCCGCGACGTGCAGTGGCACGTCCACCCAGCGCCCGTTCGATTTCATCTTGTAGTGGGTGAGCTGCAGTTCGTTCGTTTCCCCGTAGAACCGGCGACCCTCGGAATTCACGTCCACCCACGAGAACGACGGCAGCATGAAATTGCGCAGATAAGAGGTTTGCTGGCGCGGATCGTGGATACCGGGCCAGATCCCGCCGGACTGTCCCGGGTTGCGCATGTGCCACATCGAGGCACCGGCCTTCTGCAGGATCCGCACGCCGTCGCCGGTGTTATAGGGGGTGCCGAGCGGTTTGACGTTCCCGAGGCCGTAATAATTGCGCTGCATGTCGGGACTGGCTTCGTATCCGCCCACCGCCATGATGACGCCGCGCGCAGCGCGCACCGCCTTTCGCTTGCCCTGGTGTTCGATCCAGGCACCGAACACTTCGAGCGTGTCCGGATCCTGAATCAGGTCGACCACCGGCGCTTCGTACCAGACCGGCACTCCGCGCTTGTCCACGTTGGCCTTCAGTGCCAGCCACACGCCCGACGGGACAGGCAATATGGTCGCTGTGTGCTGCACCGCCTCGGCGGCGCCGAACTCGGGAAACTCCAGCACCACGTCGCGCGTCGACCAGCCGGTACCGTGCAGATACTCGGAACCGACGTCGGTGGCCATCTTCTCGATCCACGGTTCCAGCGCGACCATGCGGGACGCCCACTCCTCGAGCAGTTCCTCGGCAACCGGGTTGTTCGCGCTCATCGCGCGGTGATAGGTCTTCAGTGCTTCCGCGTTCTTCGAAATCAGCAGCGATTGCCCTGATACGCGTGCGTTACCGCCGACGAATTCCGCCGGCGCCTTCTCGACGATGAGAAGGCGCGCGCCAGGATCGGTGTCGGCGGCTTCGATCGCAGCGGCCGCACCGGCGCAGCCGAATCCGCATATCAGGACATCACATTCGGTATCCCACTTCTGGACACTGTCGAGACTCGCCATGGGCTGATTACTCCGGAACTGCATCGCGTACGCGGGTACCAAGAGATCACACGCGACGCCCCGAAGCAAACAATCAGTTGTCCTACAGTACAAATTATGGTTGTATTCTAAGGCATGGAACTCCGGCAACTGGAACACGTGCTTGCGGTAGCCGAAGCGGGCAGCCTGACCCGCGCGTCGCAACGGACGGGACTCACTCAGCAGGCCCTGTCCAAGAGCCTCGCACGATTGGAAGAACACCTGGGTGCGCAACTGTTCGAGCGCACAGCACGCGGCATGGCCCTGACACGGCTGGGCGAAACGGTCGTCGAGCACGCGCATGAGGTCGTTGCCACCGCCGCGCGGCTGCAAGCGGCTACCACGGCGGAAATCGCCCGCAAGCAGGACAAGATCGTCATAGGCCTCAGCCCGATCGCCGCGGCGACCTATCTCGGCCAGCGGGTGGCGGATTTCGTGCACCGCCGCCGCAACGTGAGCCTGAAGGTCGAAGGCGGCATCGACCGGCACTTCGTTGCCGAACTGCATCGCGGCCGGTACGACTTCGCCCTAGCGACCCGGTCGGAGCTGGCCAGCGAGGATCTGCTGATGGAACAAGTCGCCCTGGAAAGGTGGGGGGTGGCCGGCCGGCGCGGAAATCCGGTACTCGGACGTGCGAAGACGGTAGGTGATCTGGCCAAGGCGTCCTGGGTCATCGGTGCCAATACCGATCTGCTCGATGAAAAGGTGGAGCGTTCCTTCAATGCAGCCGGACTCACCCGACCCATGCCCGGGATCCTGACGACATCGGTGCTGTTCGCATTGACCGCCCTGTCGCAATCGGGTTACCTGGCGATCCTGCCGCGCTCCATCAGCGAAACCCTGCCGAACCTCGACTGGAAGGATCTCAGCGATGGCGCGTGGACGACGCCGGTCTACCTGATGCGGCGCAAGCGCACCCACCTGAACGCAGCGGCGCGGGCCCTGCTCACGGAGATCACCGGCCGCAGCGGCTTCTGACGCGCAGGCTAGAAGGGTTTCGTCACGCCAAGGAAGGCGATCGAAATCGAAGTCAGCCAGAACGTGATCACCAGCTTGCGGGCAAACGGATAGCTGCGTGCGACCGCGCCTTCCGATCCGGCCACGCCCGTGAGATCCCGGACCCAGCCTCCCACGATCACGCGCAGCGCGCTGCCCATGGCGATCAGGATCGCGACCAGGACGAGCTTGACGGCAAGCCACCGGGTGGCAACCGGGTCACCGAAGAGCAGCGAGTACAGGCCCGCACCGAGCAGGACCGCAGTCACCGCGTGCCGGATGGCCACGTGTACCGCATCGAGTCTTGCCTTGAGCGGACCCGGCTCGAGGATGTAGCCGATGAACCAGACGAGCAGCAGCCAGATCGCCGCCACGAGCCAGATGAGCACCAGCAACCACAGCCCCATGGCCATGTAACCACCGAGATAGGCCAGCGTGAGACCGACCGCGATGATCAGCACGATGGCGGAACGCGGAAAGATGTCGATGGCGACGGAGGCCTTGAGGAAGCGCAGCCGCTCCTCCCGCGAAAGCTCCGGGTTCGCGACCCGCCGACCGCAGACGAACACGCCCCAGTCGGGCCCGAGCCAGTAGGCGAACAACAGGACATGGAGAAAATCCAGGATGACATAGGTGCTCATTGGCTGTCCTTCACGGGTTTCTTCATGGCGATGAGCGGCGTCTTCCGCTCCGTATCGACGACCAGCCGCAGGATTTCCGAACGCGCATAGTGGCCCGCCGAATCGTGCTGCAGCTTGGCCGCCTGGATGCGATTCAGGTCGATTTCGCCGATCACGAGCTTCTCTTCGAGCCCGGTATGGGGCGGCGCGACGAAGTCCTCGCCGGGCCCGTAGATCGCCGAGCGCGCGCCGCCGACCCCGAGCACGCCCTGCGGACCGAGCCGGCGTTCGATCGCATCGAGATTGGCCTGTGTGACCGGGTCCTGCGCGACGATGACGAAGCAGGAGCCGGTGTACGCATGCACCTTCGACAACGCATCGACGTGCGAGTCGAACCAGCCCTCGTTCCCCTTCATCGTCGCGAACGTGGGCCACGACGAGACGTGGATCTGCTCGTGCTGCAGGATCAGCGCGTGGCGCGCGAGGTTCATCGAGTGCTCGCCGCAGATCAGTCCGCCGACCTTGCCGACCGGCATGTCGTACACCTTCAGCGTCGAGCCGTCGCCCTGCCCCCATACCGAGCGCTCGGACAGCGTCGGCTGCAGCTTGCGGCGCACGCCGAGCAGGCGTCCGTGCTCGTCGATGAAGGCCTGGCTGTTGTACAGCGTCCCACCATCGCGCTCCGACAACCCGAGCACGACATTGACGCGGTGCTTCGCGCACGCCGCCTGCACGGCATCGAGTTCGCCGGCGGCGACGACCACGGACTGCGCCGCATACTCGAGCATCACCTCGCGCTGCGCCACCGGCGGATAGAGCCCGAGCCAGTACGCATAGCCCGGCACGAAAGTCTCGGCGAAGCCGAGCAGGCGCACGTCGCTGCGGCCGGCTTCGGCGATCAGCGCGCAGGCCCGGGCGAGCGTGGCGGCCTTGTCGAGCAGCACCGGCGCGGCATGGGCCGCGGCTGCATTGAAACGCTGGGTCATCGCCGGATTATGGGCAGAACGCGCACAGGGTCCGATAAGGGATTTACACGCGGCGGCGCCGGGCAGCCGCGAGGTGGACGGCCGCAACCCCCACCGGCCCGTCATTGACAAGATCTCTGCCGAGGCAGAGACTGCTTCAGCAGCTTGATCGGAACCCACCGTGGCGAAGCGCTACTACCGGACAGAGACATTCAAGGCCCGCCGGTCGATCGGCTACCTGATACGGCGGCTGAACAACCTGACCATTCCGCACGCGCAGGCGCGCTTCGCCGACCAAGAGCTCTCGTTCACGCACTGGATCGCGCTGATGTCGCTGCGCAATGGCATTACGCACAGCTGCTCGGACCTCGCGCGGCATCTGGGCCACGACACCGGCGCCACCACCCGCCTGATCGACCAGCTCGAAAGTCGCGGCCTGCTCGTGCGGCGCCGCGACGCGGACGATCGCCGCATCGTCAACCTGTCGCTGACCGCCGCCGGGCACGCCGTCGCCACCGCGCTGATGCCGCGGACGATGGAATTCTGGAACGACATGCTCGAGGGCTTCGCGGATAGGAAGTTCAAAGCACCCCGCAGCGCCGTCCTGATTCGTGGAACCACCCGGGTGTAGCGACCCAATCTGCCTCAGCCTGCCTGAATCCGGCCAGTTGCCCGGATGGGCAGGCCGCTGGGCAGGCCCGCGTCCTCCGATTCCCCGCCCCGCCGGGCTCTGTCGTAATCCCGGCACGCACCGCCCCTGCCCGACCGTCTCACCGGTCGGCCCGAACACCCCTCAGCTTCGATATCAAATCAGTCTGGCCTGCACCGGCGGGGCCCGCGCACCCAGCGGCAGTTCTGTCTGATGCCGATCCGACGCCGCCTTCTCCAGGTGCGCCAGAATCTTCGCGACGACCGCCGGCTCTTCGATGCTGGCAATCACCTTGAGCTTCCCGCCGCAGCGCGCACAGGCCTCGATGTCGATCCCGAACAGTCCGGATCGCAGGTGGCGATCTCGCGCTCCCAGTCGATCGCGAAACCGAGTGAGCGCAACTGGCGTTTCATGTACGCGATGTTCTCGCGGGTCCACTGCGCCGGCGGCACGCCGTTGGCCATCGCCGCGTTCTCGGCGGGCAGGCCGAAGGCATCCCAGCCCATGGGCTGCAGGACATTGCGGCCGCGCATGTGCATGAAGCGCGCGAGCACATCGCCGATCGTGTAGTTGTGCACATGCCCCATGTGCAGTCGCCCCGACGGATACGGGAACATCGACAGGCAGTAGTACTTCTCGCCGCGGGCGCCTTCGCGCGCCGCGAACACTTGCCGCGAGTCCCAATAGTCCTGCGCGGCGCGCTCGACGCGAGCCGGGTCGTAACGTTCGTCCATCGGAACGGGCAGGATAGCATGCGCGGCCGGCCAAGGCCGCTCGCGGCCTTGGCCGGCCGCGGCGAACAGCTTGCAGCGAACAGCTGACAGCCAGAGCGGCTCGTCTCGCGCCACGCCTCGCCGACGCGCCTCTGGCTGTCAGCTGTGCGCTATCCGCCGTTCATTGCTCCAGTGCGCCTGCAGGTGCGCCAAGGAGCTTGTTGATCTCGATGAAATAGCCGTCCGGGTCGTAGATGCCGCTGAACAGCACGGGGATGATTCCCTTGCCGCCCGGCGCCGGGTAGTCGACGCGTTCCGGTGCGGTCGCGACTGTCACGCCCGGCGCAGCGGCAATGCGCGCGAATCGGCTTTCGAGATCGCTGGCATTGATCACAAGGATGGGTTCGCCCGCCATCGGCTTCGTCCGGGCCTTCTGCGGTGGTGCCGGTACATTCAGCCGCTGCATGAGGCCTATGGCGCCAATGAAGGTGTCGTTGGCGCGCAGCAGCACCAGTCGTGTCGTGGGAGGCGTGGTTTTTCCGGCAGGATCGGTCGTGGCGCCGATCAATTCGTCGTAAATGACCTTGAGGCCGAGCGCATCGCGATAGAGCGGCAGCGATTTGTCGATGTCGCGCACCAACAGCGTGATCCGGCGCACGTCCACCGGTATTCGCTCGGCTTGCGCAACCGGCTCGGTGCGCGCCGGAACTGCGCCACCGAGCAGAATCGCGAGGCCGAGCAGGGGCAGAATGACAGAACGATTGCGCAATGACTTCATGGGCATTCTCCTTGCGGCCGCTACTGCCAGCTTCCCGTCGCGGACGCGAGCACGTACTCGAGATCGCGGCTGGGGATGGAGGATTTGACGACGAGACGGTCCTGTTCGGTCACCCACAGGTCGTTGACGCCGGCGACGCGATAGTGGGTGGTGTCGTAGGTCCCGGCGGGTACCGAGAGTCGCTCGCGCCCGACAAGCTCGATGGCAAGTGGCGTCAGGGCTCCGAGCACCGGCTTCGTGATATCGCTGCTCGCCTCGACGCCGTAGAGCATCGAGGTCTGCTTCGCCGGACCGGCGGCATCGAACGTCCAGGTGTGCCAGCCGTCGCCTGCGACGGGGTGTGTGCCGATCGAGAATCGCTGCGGCAGATCGATCGTTTCGGATCTAGGCCCGGCCGGCCCACGGCTCTGCGCCGTCAGTGTGCCGGCATCGACCGAAAACATGCCGCTACCCTTGAATTGCCCGGCGTTCCAATACGACACGTAGGCCTCGAGTGGCCGGAACGACGACGCGACACGCAGCACCACGCTGAATTGCGCGTTGCGCGCCGACAGATCGTGCCAGATCATCATCGTGCGCGAGCCGTCGGGGTGTACCACCAACTGGAAATGCTCCTCGCCGCGGTGCCGCCCATCGCTGATGGTCGTATAAGCATAGCTGCCGCCGGCGCGACGTACGATGCTGGCGTTGGGACCGGCATTCTCCGCAGGAGGCATTGGCCCCTGCGCGAACAGGAGCGCGGCGGCGCACAAGTTCAGGATATTCATGTTGCCTCCGCCTCAATATAGCAGAGAGGTACGGCGTGCCCAGCACCCGGACCGGGAACACGATGTGAGCGCGACTGGCATCATCCTCAAATGAGCACGGCATTGGTCCTGTTCCGACGCGACCTGCGCTTGACTGATCATCCCGCGCTCGTTGCGGCCTGCAGCGAGTACGAGCGCGTACTGCCGGTGTACGTGCATGCCCCACAGGAAGAGGCTCCGTGGTCGCCCGGTGCCGCGAGCCGATGGTGGCTGCACCATTCCTTGTCGGCCCTGCAGCAGCAGCTGGCGGCGCAGGGGGGCGAGCTGCATGTAGCCCGCGGTGACAGCTTGACGATACTGCGGGCGCTGATCCGTGCCAGCGGAGCCGATGCCGTCTACTGGAACCGGCGCTACGAACCGGCCGCCATCGCCCGCGACACGGCGCTCAAGGGCGCGCTGCATGCCGACGGCGTCGCCGTGCACAGCCAACCAGGCAATCTCTGGTGCGAGCCGTGGCAACTGGCGACATCAGCAGGCCAGCCATATCGCGTCTTCACGCCGTACTGGCGCAAGCTGCGCGCGACACTGCGGCCCGAGACGCCGTTGCCGAAAGCGCGCGCGCGCACGTGGCTGCGCCTGCCCGCCAGCCTGGCGCTGGACGCGCTGCAACTGCGGCCCCTTGTTCCCTGGGATGCGGGTTTCGCTCAGACCTGGCAACCCGGCGAGGCGGGCGCAGAGGAGCTACTCGAGATCTTTGCCGACGATGCGTTGCATCACTACTCGGGCAGTCGCAACCTGCCCGCGCGCCACGGGACCTCGCGACTGTCGCCCCACCTGCACTTTGGCGAGATCACCCCACGCCAGATCCATCATGCACTGGAGGCCTGCGCGTCACGGCAGGAAGCCCGCGAACGTCCCGATCTCGAGACGTATCTGCGCGAGCTGGGTTGGCGCGAGTTCGCCCACCATCTGCTCTACCACTTCCCTGGAACGCCGGAGGCCAACTTCAACCCACGTTTCGACGGTTTTCGCTGGGCCGACGACCATCCATCGGCGATCGAGCGCTGGCAGCAAGGCCGCACCGGTATCCCGCTGGTAGACGCCGGCATGCGCGAGCTGTGGCACACCGGGTGGATGCACAACCGGGTGCGAATGATCACCGCCAGCTTCTTCACGAAGAACCTTCGGCAACACTGGCGGCACGGCGCCCGCTGGTTCTGGGACACGCTCGTCGACGCGGATCTGGCCAACAACACGCTGGGCTGGCAGTGGGTCGCCGGCTGTGGCGCCGACGCTGCGCCCTATTTTCGCGTGTTCAACCCGTACTCGCAGGCCGCAAAGTTCGATCCCGACGCGCGCTATCTCAAGCGCTGGCTACCCGAGCTTTCCACGTTGCCGCCGAAGTTGCTGCACGAGCCCTGGCGTGACCCGCGGGCGTTGGCTGCGTGCGGCTATCCCGCGCCGATGGTTGACTTGGCCGCCACCCGGGAAGCAGCCCTCGACGTTTGGCGGGAATTGCCGGCGCGCTGATGCGAGCCAACGGCGCATGGTTATGGCGCGAGATCCAGACTCTCCCCGCGCCCGTATGTACGACGTGGGAACTTGCCTGTCTCGAGTCCGTCTCAATGCGGACTTCAACCAGGTGATGGTCGTCCGCGACGCGCGCGACTATATTTGGTTCATGTCGCGCACGCCGCAGGTTTCGGATGAGGACTATCCAGCCATGCCGGATCGCGCCAAGACCATGGGCTACGAGGCTGCCGGTATCAAAAAAGTGCCGGAACGCCGGCCCGAAAGCGGGGCAGGCAGCCAGACGTTCAGGGAGGCCTGCCGATGAAAGTCCTCGTCGCGTTCTTCGCCTGGGCCATGCCGGTGATCGCGTGGCTGGCCAACACGGGGGTCTTCGGACCCACCAATGGCGCCATCTCCGACCGCTACCCGACGCTGATCGTGGCCGCCGGCTACGCGTTCGCGATCTGGGGGCCGATCTTCCTGCTCGATGTGATGTATGGAACGTGGCAGCTGCTCGATCGCGCCCCCGACGAGCGGCTGCGACGCATCCGGCCCTGGACGGCGATGGGCTTCCTGTTGACTTCGGCGTGGATGATCGTGTTCTCGCTGCAGTGGTTCTGGCTGGCGCTGGCGATCATCTGGGCAAGCCTCGCATGCATGCTGTTCGCGGCGTGGCAGGTTTCGCATACGGCACACCACTCGCGCAGCCGCTGGTGGCAATGGCTGCCGTTGTCACTGCATGCAGGCTGGGTGTCGCTGGCGGTCCTGCTCAACGTGGCCCAGGTGGTCGTGGCATTCCGGCTGTTCTCGACAGTGAACATGCTGCCCTGGACGCTGGTTCTGTTTGCGCTGGCGGCCATCTTGTTGCTCACGATGACGGTGCGCCTGCGCGGCAATCCCTGGTATGCGCTGGCGGCCGTATGGGGCCTGGTTGGAGTGTTTGCCAAGCAACAGGCATCGACGTTGCCGGGCGCGAACATCGCCGCGTGGATTGCCCTCGGTCTGGCGGGTGCCGTGGGCGTGATATCGCTGTGGCAGCAGTTCGGTGCGCGGCATCCGGGCACGCGTCTTACACACTGATCGCAGACGGACGACTGGCGCTGAGCCGGCGCGTGTTCAAAGGCCAACCAGCGGCTGCAACTTGCCTGCCAGCCAGCCCCGGAAGCGCAACGGTGCATCCAGGGCGGCGACACAGATGCACGGCACGCCCGGTGCGGTGATCGGCTGGTGCTCCGTTTCGTTGTCGAGATCGGCCGCGTCACCGGGGCCGAATCGGCCCAGCACATCGTCGTAGGCGCCGCGAAGGATCTGGGTCAGCTCGGTGCCTCGATGACCATGGAGGGGCACGCTCTTGCCCGGCGCGATCCTGAGCAACAGCAACGTATCCCGGCCGGGCTGCGCAGTCCGGATCATGTGTACGCCGGGTGCGACCCAGCGCCAGCGCAAGGCGTTCCATGAACGGCCGAAGTACGCTTGCAGCGGCTGCGGCAAGCAATCCGGGTCGGTGGAGCGCGCGGCAGATGGATGTGCCTCGATGGTTGCCGCGCCGGGGCCGGGCGGCGACTCGTCGAGGCGATCCAGCATCGCACTGCGCAGGCGCGCCTGCCGCGCCGTATCCAACCCGGTGGTCTGTTGCTGGCCCAGCAAAAGGCCGCCGATACGTTCGGCATCGGCCAGCAGCCCGCGGCAGTGCTTGCACGCCCCGACATGGGTCGCTGCCACCGCCGTCATCTCGGGCGACAAGGCGCCGGCGGCAAGACTGACCAGGGTTGCTTCATTGAGATGATGCTGTGGAGTCATGCGGCTCCCCGTACGCCGAGTTGCAGACGCAGGAACGCGCGCCGCAGAGTGGATTTCACCGTTCCCAGCGGCATGCCGAGCTCGTCGGCGATTTGCTGGTGGGATCTGGCTTCGAAATACGACATGCGGATCAAGCGGGCCTGCATGGCCGGCAGCTTTTCGATGCGGTGCCTGAGGTCGGCGTATTCGGCAAGACTTTCAGCCTGTGAAGGTCCGGCCTCCTCGGGATCGCCCATTCTCTCCAGCGCGTCCTGCACCGGCACCCACTGGGGCTCGCTGCGCACCCGGTCGATATGCAGGTTCCGGGCGATCCGGAACAGCCAGGTCGACAAGCCGCCGCGTCCGGCGTCATAGAGTTCGGCGCGCTGCCACAACCGCAAGAGCGCTTCCTGGGCCAGCTCTTCCGCAACGGCTTCGGGCGATCCGAGCCCCTTCAGGTAAAGCCGGACGCGCGGCGCGAAGTGGTCGTAAATGCGCATGAAGCACGCGCGATCGCGCTGGCGAGCCAACAACACCATCTGGCCCGCCCAGTAGCCTGCATTTCTCTCGTCGGGTTCGGTACTCGACATGGCTCGCGCCGCCTCGAACGGCGACAGGCATCCGAATGTCCGGGGGGCGATCATGTTAGGGCAAATCCGGGGCGTGGCGGCTGTTTTCAGCTGTCATACGAAAATCCAGGCCGATCGGATGCAGCGATCCCGCGCGAGGGCTCGCGTCATCGCGAACTCATCGCACGGATATGCATCCGTTTGGCTGTCGCTTCCGTATAGGACACCACTACATCACTCGACCCGACCGGGAACGGCCTTGAACCGATGTCTCGACCAGGGCTCGACAAGACGGAGCGAAAACCTTGCGGATTGCCGTGATCGGATCGGGTATTGCGGGCCTTGCTTCGGCCTGGCTGCTGTCGCGCCGGCATGAGGTGACGCTGTACGAGGCGAACGACTACCTGGGCGGACACACACACACGCACGACATCGAGCTCGATGGCCGCTACCACGCGGTGGACACCGGTTTCATCGTGCACAACCCGGTGCATTACCCACTGCTGACACGGCTGTTCGACGAACTGGGCGTGGCCTCGCAGCCGACGAAGATGAGTTTCTCGGTGCACAGCGAGGCCAGCGGCCTGCAATACAACGCCGCCTCACTGGATACCTTGTTCTGCCAGCGCCGCAACCTGGTGTCGCCACGCTTCATCGGCTTGGTGCGCGACTTGTTCCGGTTCTATCGCGAGGCACCGGCCCTGCTCACCAGCACGGGCCCGGGCCCCACCCTGGGCGACTGGCTTGCCGAGCGCCGCTACGGTACGGCATTCCGCGACGAACACCTGGTGCCGATGGCGTCTGCGCTGTGGTCGTCGCCGGCCACGCAGATCCAGTCGTTTCCGGCGCGCCACCTCGTTCAGTTCATGGCGAATCACCAGATGTTGCAGGCGGAGCAGAGACCCGAATGGCGCGTGGTGCGTGGCGGCTCGGCCACGTACGTTCGCGCGATGCGTCGCTACTGGCAGGTTAACGAACGGCTGAACAGCCCGGTACGTGCGGTTCGGCGCGACGATCGCGGGGCGACGGTCGCAAGTGATGACGGTGTGGAACGCTTCGATGAGGTGGTACTGGCCTGCCACAGCGATCAGGCACTGGCACTGTTGGCCGATGCCAGCGAAAGCGAGCGCGCTATCCTCGGCGCAATCCCCTACCAGTCCAATGACGTGGTGCTGCATACGGATGCCACGTTGTTGCCGCGCTTGCCCAAGGCATGGGCAGCGTGGAACGCCTTCGTTCCGCGCGCTCCAGCCTCACCATGCACCGTGAGCTACTGCATGAACCTGCTGCAGGGCATCGATTCGCCTCTGCCCCTGGTGGTCACGCTCAATCGCAGCGAAGCGATCGACCCGGCCAAGGTACTGCGTCGCATGGAGTACCACCACCCCGTGTACACGCACGCGTCGGTGGCCGCTCAGCTGCGCAAGGTGGAGATCCAGGGCGTCAATCGCACGTGGTTCGCCGGCGCCTACTGGGGTTGGGGTTTCCACGAGGACGGCGTGCGCAGTGCAGTGGAAGTGGCGTCAGCGCTGGGCGTGCGCTGGGATGCAGGCCCGATCGCCGCGTCGTCATACAACAGGGAATTGGCCGCATGAACGCGGAACTGCACAGCGCGGTGTACGAAGGGATCGTGCGGCATCGACGGATGACCCCGCGTCCGCATGCATTCAGCTACCGCATGGCACAACTCTACCTCGACCTCGACGAGGTCGACGCGCTCTTCGCGAACCGCTGGTTGTGGTCGAACGGTCGACGCAATCTTGCCGAGTTCCGCCGCGGTGATTACCTCGGCCCCATCGATCTTCCGTTGGCCGAGGCGGTGCGCCTGCGCGTCGAGCAGGCCACCAGACGCCGCCCTGGAGGTCCGATCCGCCTGTTGACGCATCTGCGCTACGGCGGCGTCATCTTCAATCCGGTGAGCTTCTATTACTGCTACGCGGCCGATGGCCACACACTGGAATGCATCGTCGCCGAGATCACCAACACGCCATGGAATGAACGTCATGCTTACGTGCTGCCGCGCGAGACCGCCGTGACGCACGGCCGCGCGATGCGATGGGACTTCCGCAAGACCTTCCATGTGTCGCCGTTCATGGAAATGGACCGGCAATACGACTGGCGCTTCAACGTTCCGGGGGATCAGCTGCACGTGCACATGGACATACTGCGAAATGGCGAGCGCGAGTTCGACGCGCATCTCGCGCTCGAACGCCGGCCACTCACCGGCGCGGCGCTGGCACGCGTGCTGTGGCGCTATCCGCTGATGACTGCGCAGGTGGTCGGCGCGATCTACTGGCACGCGTTGCGTTTGTGGCTGAAACGTACGCCCTTCCACGATCACCCGCAAAGTCAGCGAGTCGTCCCATGAATGCCATAGTCGATGCGCATGCCGCAATACCGCCTGGTGGCCTCGACCGATTCCTGCGCGAACGGTTGCGGGCCAACTTACGCGGCTTCGATCACGGCCGGTTGAGCCTGTGCGACGGGCAAGGCACGCTGGAGTTCGGCAATCCGGGCGCAGCACCGGCCGATCCTGACGTGCGTGTGGACGTGCTCGACCCGTCCTTCTATCTCGCCGTGGCGGCCCACGGCAGCGTGGGTGCCGGCGAGGCGTACATGGATGGCCATTGGCGGTGCAATGATCTGGTCGGTCTGATCCGCCTGCTGTTGCGAAATCGCAGCCTGCTCGACGGCCTGGAGAGCGGACTTGCCCGGTTCGGTGCCCTAGCCATGCGAGCCTCTTATGGCCTGCGGCGCAACACGCGCCACGGCAGCCGGCGCAACATCGCCGCGCACTACGATCTCGGCAACGATTTCTTCGAACTGTTCCTGTCGGACGACCTGATGTACTCCTCGGGCTACTGGGTCGGCCCGCACGACACACTGGAGGCCGCCTCCACCCGCAAACTCGACCTCATCTGCCGCAAGCTCGAGCTCAAGCGGGGAGATCGCGTGGTGGAGATCGGCACCGGTTGGGGCGGCTTCGCGCTGCACGCGGCAAGACACTACGGCTGCCACGTCACCACCACCACGATCTCGCGGCAGCAGCACGCACTGGCCTGCGAGCGTGTGGCGGCCGCGGGCCTCGGTGATCTCGTGCATGTGCTGCTCGAGGACTACCGTGATCTCGACGGCCGGTACGACAAGCTGGTGTCCATTGAAATGATCGAGGCCATTGGCGCCGAGTACCTGGACACGTATTTCCGCCAGCTCGGCCGCCTTCTGAAACCCGATGGACTGGCCCTGCTGCAGGCGATCACCATCGAGGACCACCGCTACGCACAGGCATTGAAGTCGGTGGATTTCATCAAGCGCCACGTGTTTCCGGGCTGCTTCATTCCATCGCTCAACGCGATGCTCGCGGCCAAGACGCGCAGCTGCGACCTCACTCTCATCGCGCAGGAGGATTTCGGCCGCTCCTACGCGCTCACCCTGGAAGCCTGGCGCAGGCGCTTCCTGGCGAAGGTATCAGCGGTACGCGCACGCGGCTTCGACGAGCGCTTCATCCGGATGTGGGAGTTCTATCTCGCCTATTGCGAAGGCGGCTTCCGCGAGCGCTCCATCGGTGTCTCGCACCTGTTGTTGGCCGGGCCGGGCTGGCGCCCCGGCGCCGCGGCGTCGGCATGAACTTCTGGCACCTCCTCGCCGCCTGCCAGGCCGTGTGGTTCCTGGTGGCATCGGCGCGGCGCGACGTGGAACTCGAGCCGATCGCGACGGCATTCCTTCCGCGCTTGCTGCGGGTGGCGCGGATAGGAAGTTCAAAGCACCCCGCAGCGCCGTCCTGATTCGTGGAACCACCCGGGTGTAGCGACCCAATCTGCCTCAGCCTGCCTGAATCCGGCCAGTTGCCCGGATGGGCAGGCCGCTGGGCAGGCCCGCGTCCTCCGATTCCCCGCCCCGCCGGGCTCTGTCGTAATCCCGGCACGCACCGCCCCTGCCCGACCGTCTCACCGGTCGGCCCGAACACCCCTCAGCTTCGATATCAAATCAGTCTGGCCTGCACCGGCGGGGCCCGCGCACCCAGCGGCAGTTCTGTCTGATGCCGATCCGACGCCGCCTTCTCCAGGTGCGCCAGAATCTTCGCGACGACCGCCGGCTCTTCGATGCTGGCAATCACCTTGAGCTTCCCGCCGCAGCGCGCACAGGCCTCGATGTCGATCCCGAACACCCGCTTCAGGCGTTGGGCCCAGTTCATCGCCACATGGCGGGGCGTGGCGGGCTTGTCGGCGCCCTCTTGCGTCTGCGGCTTGCCCCCCCCCTTGCCCCGATGCGCCGGCGTGATGGCTGCGCGCAGCCGACTGTGCGGTGCGAACACACCGTGGTACCGGGTCAGGTGCATCCGCGGCGGCGGCACCAGTGCCGCGAGCCTTGCGATGAAATCCAGCGGCTCCAGCACAATGTGCGTGGTGCCGTCGCGGTACGGCGTCTTCAGGGTGTAGCGCACCTGGCCTGATGCGGTCAGCGCCAGGCGATCCTCGGCAACCGGCGGGCGGCTCACGTAGCGACACAGTCGCTCCAGCTTCGCGCGTTGATGCGGCTCAATGTCGATACCCGCATGCAGCGAGAACCCGCCCGCCTCGGCGGCACTGCGGTGATCCCCCTGCTGTTCGGGTTCATTGGCCGGCAGCGTCTGCAGCGTGAACAGCTTCTGCCCGGCACGCGGACCTGCGGCAATGCGATACGTGATGGAATGGCCAACCAGGTCATCCAGCGGCCCGGGTTCTGCGTTCGCGGCCAACCAGGCGCTCTCGATGTCGCGCTCGATCAGGCCACGCTTCTCCAGCACTCGCCCAACGCGCTCGGCAATCCGCTGTACCAGGGACTGCAGCTCCGTGCCCGTCGGCGCCGGAACGTGGCGGAATATGGGCACATGCTCGCCATCAACCAGATATACGCCGTCGACAAAGATCATGTGGAAGTGCACGTTCAGGTTCAGCGCGGAACCGAACCGCTGGATCAGGGTTACAGCGCCAGTGTGGCCTGTGGTGCGAGTGAGGCCGGCCTTGTGGATGAGGTGCCGCGAGATCGTGCGATACACCACGCCCAATACCAACGTCAGCGCTTCCGGATTGATCGCCAGCAGAAATCGCAGCGCCATCGGCAGCGACAACACCCATTGCCGCAATGGGCACTCGGGCAGCACTTCATTCGCCAGCAGTGCGGCAGTCTCAGCCATGCGCCGCGCACCACACGAGGGACAGAACCCGCGCTTCTTGCAGCTGAAGGCCACCAGCTTCTCGGCGTGGCACTGCTCGCAGCGCACGCGCAGGAAACCCTCTTCCAGCCGCCCGCACTTCAGGTAGGCGTCAAACTCCTCCTGGACGTAGTCTGGCAGCGGCCTGCCGGCTGCGGCGCGCACATCGCAGAAAGTCGGAAAGTGCTGCTCGACGAGCTGGTACAGCAGCGTCGCTTCGGGCCGGTGGCGGGCGTAGCCCGGTGGATCGATGAATGGCGGCGAGCACGGTCGCCGCTGGCTGACGGCGACGGACATGGCGAGCGTCCCGGCAACAGGCGGGGACGCAACAGACTATGGCACCTTGCAGATCGACGCCTCGGGCAAACCCGGCGCGTTCGATCAGAAACGCCCACATCTACGGGGAAACTCGACGCCGCGGGGCACGACCTTTACCGTCACGCCTACCGACACACGTCGCCGCTTGAAGCCGATAAATGCCGAGATACTACGAAAGCTCTACGGCCCCTCTGGCGCTGCTCGCCAGAGACATGATATCGGCGCCGCAACGAGACGCTCTCCGAACCCGGTGACTGCGTCTCCATCGTGGAGGACCACGCCCAGCCGGAATGTTCTACCTGACGCCGCCGCCAGCTTGCGCAGTCCGGCAAAGTCTGCGGGGCGAACAGTCGCGGCCGCCTTGATCTCGAGGCCGACGACTCCCCCTGACTCGTCTTCGATCACTATATCCACTTCGTTCTTGTCCTTGTCGCGATAGTGGTAGAGAGCGATCGGCCGCTCGGAGACTGTCGCCAACTTCATCACCTCCGTGAACACGAAGGTCTCGAGCAGAACGCCCAGAACCGTGCGATCGCTGGCCACGCGCTCCGGCGTGACGCCGAGCAACGCTGCCAGCAGACCTGAATCGAGGAAGTGCATCTTGGGCGTCTTGAGCAGGCGGCTGAGCCGGTTGCTGTGCCAAGGCTCGAGTCGTCGAACCAGGAACAGCTGTTCAAGTACGCCCAGATACTTGCGGGCTGTCTTCTCGTCGAGGCCAATCTGGCCGCCGAGTTGCGTGAAATTGGTCAACTGACCGGAGTGTTGCGCGAGGACACGCAGCAATCGCGGCAGCACATCGAGTCTTTCGATCGACGCGATATCGCGTACATCCCGACGCACGATCGCAGCAATGTAATCGCGCGCCCAGTTGCGACGTCGCGCAGGATCGGCGCGCCGCAACATCTCCGGATAGCCCCCACGCAGGACCCGTTGCACCAGCTTCGCGCCTGCATCTGCCCCAGCCCCTTCCGGCGTCTTCCCCGCGAACGCCTGATCGATGAAGCGGCTTAGGGTTCGTTGCATTTCGGCTTGCGACAGCGGCAACAGGGTCACGACTTCCATGCGCCCGGCAAGGCTGTCGGACACGGTCGGTAACGCGAGGAGGTCGGCGGAGCCGGTGAGCAGGAACCGGCCGGGGCGCCGATCCTGGTCGACAGGCAGCTTGATCGCGCGAAGCAGTTCCGGTGCTCGCTGCACTTCATCCACGATGACGCGGTCGAGAGGACGCAGGAATCCCGCCGGGTCATCGCGCGCGGCGGCCAGGGCCGTCTCATCGTCCAGGCTGATGTACCGCCTCCCATCCGCGGCGAAGCCGCGCACCAGCGTGGTCTTGCCGCATTGGCGCGGGCCGTTGACCATCACCACGGGAGTATCCGCAAGCGCGATTGCCACCTGCCTGGTGGCATGGCGCGGAATGAGGGCATCGTCGGCTGGTGGCATGGCGTCAGTCGCAGATTCGGGCGTCGTCCAATCCGGATTGTATGTCCGTCCAATCCGGATTACAAAGCCGTCCATTCCGGAAGCAGCAGGATTCGACTAGGACTGGTAGCAATAATTACTGAACAGCAAATATTCGAACCAACAGGAGCCACCGTCCCCGAGCGCCTCCGGCCCGAACCGGGCGACACGCGATGAGACGCCGAGGCACCCCCGCCAGCCGGGAGGATCAGTGTCCGACCCTTGTCGGGGGATACGCCCTCGGCCCGGGTGACCGCGCCGGACTTCCGGGTTTGCCGAACCGCAATTTCAGTCACCGTGAGTGACTGAACTCGTCAGTCGGCAAACCTGCCTGGCGAGCCGCATCGGCGATCGCCACCAAACACTACGAATCTAGAGGTCCCGGCACGGTTGACGGTAAAAGGGAGGGCCTTGGAGCAAACGGATTTCTTTACCGTCAGATTTACCGTCAAAAGAATGTGCTGGGATCAAGTCCTTAGGGCGGCTTCCGCCAAGGACTTGCTTATCGATCAAGCCCTTGGCGAGCAACGTCTTCTCGGAGACGATTTCGATGCCCACATTCGCCGTGACGCTCTAACCAACTGATTCTGCAGAAAAATAGAGACCGCGCACGAGCCCCCTCACTCCCACTCGATCGTCTCGCAGCATCGCAAGCCCGTGCAGCTTCTGAAGTTTTCGAACGTGCTGGACAGTTTTACCGTCACGACGACCGTCAGAAGACTTTGCTTGAAACCGTTCGAACGCGATTGATGCCGAAAGCGCCTGGTCTGTCTAGGCCACCCTGCGCGTCACGTCACAGGATAGAGCTTTGGGAACCAGCGC
>JACKOV010000004.1 GCA_024234075.1 Nevskiaceae bacterium | reverse complement strand
ATCTGGCCGTCGGCCAACTGGTTCGAGCGCGAAGCGTTCGACCTGTTCGGCATCTATTTCCGCGGCCACCCGGACCTGCGCCGGATCCTCACCGACTACGGCTTCATCGGACATCCGTTCCGCAAGGACTTCCCGCTGATCGGCAACGTCGAGGTCCGCTACGACCCGCAGAAACAGCGCGTCGTCTACGAGCCGGTCGGTATCGAGCCGCGCGTGCTGGTGCCGAAGGTGATCCGTCACGATGCGCGCTACGCGCCCACGCTCAAGTCCCCGAAGCCGGCTGGCAACTGAGAGCCTCCCCACGATGGCCGAGATCCGCAACTACACGATGAACTTCGGGCCGCAGCATCCGGCGGCCCATGGCGTGCTGCGGCTCGTGCTCGAGATGGACGGCGAGGTGATCCAGAAGGCCGATCCGCACGTCGGGCTGCTGCATCGCGCCACCGAAAAACTTGCCGAGTCGAAGGTCTTCAATCAGTCCATCGGCTACATGGACCGACTCGACTACGTCTCGATGATGTGCAACGAGCACGCCTACGTGATGGCCATCGAGCGCCTGCTCGGCGTCACGCCGCCACTGCGTGCGCAGTACATCCGGGTGATGTTCGACGAGATCACGCGGATCCTGAACCACCTGATGTGGCTCGGCGCCCACGGGCTCGACATCGGCGCGATGACCATGTTCCTGCTCTGCTTCAAGCAGCGTGAGGAGCTGATGGACTGCTACGAGGCGGTGTCGGGCGCGCGGATGCATGCCACCTACTACCGTCCGGGCGGCGTGTACCGCGATCTGCCACGCGAGATGCCGAAGTACCAGGCGTCCAGATGGCGCTCCAAAGCCGAGGCCGACCGCCTGAACGAGGCGCGCTCGGGCGGCATGCTGGAGTTCATCCTGGAATTCACCCGGCATTTCCCGACGGCGGTCGACGAGTTCGAGACCCTGCTGACCGACAACCGCATCTGGAAGCAGCGCACCGTCAACATCGGTGTGGTCAGCCCCGAGCGGGCGGTCCAGCTCGGTTTTTCCGGGCCGATGCTGCGCGGTTCCGGCATTCCCTGGGACCTGCGCAAGGCGCAGCCCTACGACGTCTACGATCGCATGGACTTCGACATTCCGGTGGGCGTCAACGGCGACAGCTATGACCGCTATCTGGTGCGCATCGAGGAGATGCGCCAGTCGAACCGTATCGTCGCGCAGTGCGTCGAGTGGCTGCAGCAGAATCCCGGCCCGGTGATGATCGACGACTACAAGATCCGTCCGCCGCGGCGCGTGGACATGAAAGGCGACATGGAGTCGCTGATCCACCACTTCAAGCTGATGACCGAAGGCTACAGCGTGCCCGAAGGCGAGACCTATGCCGCCGTCGAGCACCCCAAGGGCGAATTCGGCATCTGGCTGGTGTCCGACGGCGCCAACAAGCCGTTCCGGCTCAAGATCCGCGCGCCCGGTTTCGTACACCTCTCGGCTCTCGAGGAAATGGTCAAGGGGCATATGCTGGCCGACGTGGTCGCGGTGATCGGCACTCAGGACATCGTTTTCGGCGAGGTCGATCGATGAGCGAACAGGGTTCCGTGCACACCGTCCGGACCAGCGACGGCCAGTTGTTCGAGCCGGGCTACGGCCCGAAGGCGGCGCTGCTGACCGCGCACACCCGGCACGAGATCGACGGGTTCATCGCGCGCTTCCCGCTCGGCCGGCAGCGTTCGGCGACGCTGTCGGCGCTGCGCTTCGTGCAGGAGCAGAACGACGGCTTCCTGACTCCCGAACTGATGGACGCGGTCGCCGAATACCTGCAGTTGCCGCCGATCCAGGTCTACGAAGTCGCGAGTTTCTATTCGATGTTCGAGACCCATCCCTGCGGTCGCCACCACGTCAGCATCTGCACCAACATCAGTTGCTGGCTGAACGGCGCGGAGGAGCTGCTCGCGCATGCCGAAAAAACCCTCGGCATCAAGGTCGGCGAGAGCACGCCCGATCGGCGGATCTTCCTGAAGAAGGAGGAAGAATGCCTCGCGGCTTGCACGGGCGCGCCGATGATGATGGTCGACCACGTTTTCCACGAACACCTGACGCCCGAGAAGCTGGACGAGATCCTCGGAGAGCTGAAGTGAGCGCTGCCCTCGACGCCTGGCGCGATCGCATGAACCTGGTCGTGTTCGAGCCGCTGGGTCGGTCGGAGCCCTGGAAGCTCGCGACCTACCAGAGCATCGGCGGCTACGACGCGTGGAAGAAGATCCTGACCGAAAAGATCACCCGCGAGCAGGTCATCGAACAGGTCAAGAACAGCGGCCTGCGGGGGCGTGGCGGCGCCGGCTTTCCCACCGGCACCAAGTGGAGCTTCATGCCGCGCAACGCGCCTATGCAGAAATACGCGGTCTGCAATTCCGACGAGAGCGAGCCGGGCACCTGCCACGACCGCGATATCCTGCGCTACAACCCGCATTCGCTGATCGAAGGCATGGCCATCGGCGGCTACGCGATGGGCGCGACCGTCGGCTACAACTACATCCGCGGCGAGTTTCTCGGCGAGCCGGTGCCGCGCTTCGAAGCGGCCGTGAAAGAGGCTTATGCAGCCGGCCTGCTCGGCAAGAACATTCTCGGCTCCGGCATCGACTTCGATCTCTACACCTTCGTCGGTGCCGGCGCCTACATCTGCGGCGAGGAGACTGCGCTGCTGGAGTCGCTGGAGGGCAAGCAAGGCAAGCCGCGTTTCAAGCCGCCGTTCCCGGCTGCTTTCGGCCTCTATGGCATGCCGACGACCATCAACAACACCCAGAGCTATGCCTCGGTGCCGACGATCCTGCGCAAGGGGCCGGACTGGTTCGCGAAGCTCGGCACCACCAACGCCGGCGGCACGGTGATCTTTTCGGTTTCCGGCCACGTCGCCAGACCCGGCAACTACGAGCTGCCGCTCGGCATCCCGTTCCGCGACCTGCTGGAGATCGCCGGCGGCATGAAGGGCGGCCGCAGGATCAAGGCGGTCATTCCCGGCGGCTCGTCGGTCAAGGTCGTCCCCGGCGAGGTGATGATGGGCGTGAACATGGACTACGACTCGCTGCGCGCGGTCGGCTCGTCGGTCGGTTCCGCGGCGGTCATCGTGATGGACGAAACCACCTGCATGGTGCGGGCGCTGGAGCGGCTGTCACGCTTCTACATGTCGGAGTCCTGCGGGCAGTGCACGCCCTGCCGCGAGGGTACCGGCTGGCTGAACCGCGTGCTGAAGCGGATCATCGCCGGCGACGGACGTCAGGAGGACGTGCAGATGCTGGTCGAAGTCGCCAATCGCATCGAGGGCCACACCATTTGCGCGCTCGGCGATGCGGCGGCCTGGCCGGTGCAGAGCTTCGTCAAGCATTACCGGCACGAATTCGAATACATGGTCCAGCACGGCGGGCGCAGTCTCGTCGATGGCCAGAGGCAGGCCGCCTGAACGGCGGCGCGGACGGATCGATGGCAGCCAATCCACAAGACGATTTCGTCAACGTCGTCATCGACGGCGTCGCGGTCAAGGCCAAAAAGGGTGCGATGATCATCCACGCCACCGACCAGAACGGCCGGTACGTGCCGCGTTTCTGTTACCACGACAAGCTGCCGATCGCGGCCAATTGCCGCATGTGCCTGGTCGAGGTCGAGAAGGCGCCGAAGCCGCTGCCGGCCTGCGCCACGCCGGTGGCCGAGGGCATGAAGATCTTCACGCGTTCGCCGAATGCGCTGGCCGCGCAGAAGGCGACCATGGAATTCCTGCTGATCAACCACCCGCTCGACTGCCCGATCTGCGACCAGGGCGGCGAGTGTGAGCTGCAGGATCTCGCCATGGGCTTCGGTCGCGACGTCGCGCGCTATACCGAGAGCAAGCGGATCGTCAAAGACAAGAACATCGGGCCGCTGATCTCCACCGACATGACCCGCTGCATCCACTGCACCCGTTGCGTACGCTTCGGGCAGGACATCGCCGGCATCCAGGAGCTCGGCACCATCGGCCGTGGCGAGCACACCGAGATCGGCACTTTCGTCGAACGCAGCGTCGATCACGAGCTGTCCGGCAACATCATCGACCTGTGCCCGGTCGGTGCGCTGAATTCCAAGCCGTTCCGCTTCCATGCCCGTGCCTGGGAGATGACTCAGCAACCGCTGGTTTCGCCGCATGACGGCACCGGCACGAACCTCTACGCCCACGTGCTGCGCGGCAAGGTGATGCGCGTCGTGCCGCGGCCCAACGAGGCGATCAACGAGACCTGGATCGCCGATCGCGACCGCTTCAGCTATGAAGGCATCTATTCGCCGGACCGGCTGGCTGCGCCGATGCTGCGCGAGAACGGCGCCTGGAAGACCGTCGACTGGGACGTCGCGTTGAACGCGGCAGCCGAGGCGTTGAAAGCCAGTGCCGACTCGCTCGGCGTGCTGGCCAGCCCGTCGGCGACCACCGAAGAGCTCTACCTGCTGGCACGGCTGGCGCGCGGGCTCGGCGGCACCGATATCGACCATCGTCTGCGCATGAGCGACTTCCGCGATGCCGCGCTCGACCCCGTGGCCCCGGGCCTCGGCCTGCCGGTTGCGGACATCGAGCTGCTGTCGGCGTTGCTGGTGGTCGGCTGCAACCTGCGTTCCGAAGCGCCGTTGCTCGCGCACCGGGTGCGCAAGGCCGCACGGTGCGGCACCAAGGTGTCGTTTCTGAATCCGTTCGATTACGACTACCTGTTTCCGGTCACCACCCGCGTGGTGTCGCCCTCGACCACGCTGCCCGCGGATCTGCTCGGTGTGCTCGTTGCCGCGGCCGAAGCCGCGGGTACGGTGCTCCCGGCGCCGTTCGCGCGTGCCGCAGCGGCCGTCGTCGTCGGCCCGGCGCATCGCGATCTTGCCAATGCGCTGGCGAGCGGCGAGCGGCGGGCGATCTGGCTCGGTGCACTGGCGCTGCGTCACCCGGCCTGGGCCGATTTGCGCGCAGTCGCCACCGAGCTGGCACGGATCACCGGTGCCGTGCTCGGTGTGCTGGCCGAGGGCGGCAACGCGGCCGGCGCCTGGCTCGCCGGCGCTGTGCCGCATCGCGAGTCCGGTGGCCGGCCTGCAGTCCGCGCCGGTCGCGATGTGCAGGCGATGTTCGTTCAGCCGCGCCGTGCCTACCTGCTGTTCGGCGGCATCGAGCCCGCGGCCGATTTCGGCGACGCAGCGGCCGTCGAGCGCGCCCGGGCGGCTCTGGGGCAGGCCGAACGGGTGGTGGCGATCACGCCGTACGTCACCGACGAGCTGCGTGCCCTGGCGCATGTGCTGCTGCCGATGGGCAGCTTCGCCGAAACTTCGGGCACCTACGTCAGTCTCGACGGCACCTGGCAGAGCGTTCCAGGCGCCGCCCAGCCGGTCGGCGAGTCTCGCCCGGGCTGGAAGATCCTGCGCGTGCTGGGCAACTTGACCGGGCAGATCGACTTCGAGTACCAGTCCTCCGAAGACGTGCTGGCGGAGCTGCGCGCCCGCTGCGCCGCCACGGCGGCACAGCCGCTCGAACCGGCCAGCGGATCGGCGCGCCACATCGAACTGCCGCGGACGGAGGTCGCCGTGCCCGACGTGCCGATCTACTGCGTCGATGCACTGGTTCGCCGTGCGCCGGCGCTGCAGGCCACGCGCGCCGGTCTCGAGCCGGAGAAAACCCTGTGAGTGCGGTCGCCAGCGTCATGGAATTCTGGAGCGGCCTGCCGGACTACCTGCGCTCCACCTTCTGGATCCTGGTCGTCACGCTTGCGCTGATCCTGTCGGTGGCGTTCAGCACGCTGTGGGAGCGCAAGGTCATCGGCTGGATGCAGCTGCGCAAGGGACCGAACCGCGTCGGCAGCATCTTCGGCCTGCTGCCGGGCATTTTTCAGCCGTTCGCCGACGTCATCAAACTGCTGGTCAAGGAAGTCGTGGTGCCCTCGGCCGCGAACCGCGTGCTGTTCCGCATCGCGCCGATGATCACGCTGATCCCGGCGTTCGCGACCTGGGCGGTGGTACCGCTGGATCCGAACCTGGTGCTGGCCGACATCGATGCCGGCCTGCTGTACGTGCTGTCGCTGACCTCGGTCGGCATCTACGGCGTGATTCTGGCCGGCTGGGCCTCGAACTCCAAATACGCCTTCCTCGGCGCCATGCGCTCGGCGGCGCAGATGGTCGCCTACGAAATCGCGATGGGTTTCGCTCTGGTCGGCGTGGTCATGGCCGCCGGCACGCTGAACCTCGGCGACATCGTGCGTGCGCAGGGCGGCGGGCTGTCGAACTGGTTCTTCATCTGGCTGTTTCCGCTGTTCATCGTCTACGTGATCGCCGGCGTGGCGGAGACCAACCGCGCGCCGTTCGACGTCGCCGAAGGCGAGTCGGAGATCGTGGCCGGTTTCCACGTCGAGTATTCGGGCATTGCGTTCGCGCTGTTCTTTCTCGCCGAATACGCCAACATGATCCTGATCTCGACGCTGACCGCGGTGTTCTTCTTCGGCGGCTGGCTGAGCCCGTTCGAGGGGATCCTGCCGGCGGACAACCTGCTGGCGCAGCCGAGCTTCGCCTGGCTGTTCATCAAGCTGTTCTTCTTCCTGACCTGTTTCATGTGGTATCGCGCGACTTTCCCGCGCTACCGCTACGACCAGATCATGCGTCTCGGCTGGAAGATCCTGATCCCGGTCACCCTGGTCTGGATCGCCGTCGAAGGCGTGCTCGTCCACTACCAGATCGGCCCCTGGAGCCGTTGACATGAACGTCGGTAGCCTTGCCAAGACCTTTCTGCTCGGCGAACTGCTCGAGGGCTTGAGTCTGACCGCCCGGACGCTGTTCCGGAAGAAATACACGATCAACTATCCCGAGGAGAAGACGCCGCAGTCGCCGCGTTTCCGCGGGCTGCATGCGCTGCGCCGCTATCCGAACGGCGAAGAGCGCTGCATCGCCTGCAAGCTTTGCGAAGCCGTCTGCCCGGCGCTGGCGATCACCATCGACTCGGATGTGGCGGACGACGGTACGCGCCGGACCACGCGCTACGACATCGACCTGTTCAAGTGCATCTACTGCGGTTTCTGCGAAGAGGCCTGCCCGGTCGATGCGATCGTCGAGACACGGATCCACGAATACCACATGGAGAATCGTGGCGAGAACATCATGACCAAGGACAAGCTGCTGGCCGTCGGCGAGCGCTACGAGGCCATGATCAATGCCGACAAGGCCGCCGATGCACCGTATCGTTGAGGCTTCGGTCGAGGCGTCCGGACGCAGGGCGGGGGAGAAGAATTCGTGCTGATTCAAGCGCTGTTCTACGGGTTTTCGCTGGTGCTGGTGCTGGCCGCGCTGGGCGTGATCATGACCCGCAATCCGGTGCATTCGGCGCTCTGCCTGGTGCTGGCGTTTTTCAGCAGCGCCGCGATCTGGCTGCTGATCGAGGCCGAATTCCTCGCGATCGTGCTGATCCTGGTCTATGTCGGCGCCGTCATGGTGCTGTTCCTGTTCGTGGTGATGATGCTCGACGTCACGGTCGAGGAGGTCCGCCGCGGTTTCACCCGCCATGCCTGGGTCGGCTGGCTGGTCGCACTGCTGGTGATCGCGCAGATCGTCAGCGTGATCTGGTTCCGCGGCCTGGGGATCGACGCCACCGTGGGTGCGGTGCCGCTGCCGCCGGACTACAGCAACACCCGCGAACTGGGCGCCGTGCTCTATACCCAGTATGTCTATCCATTCGAGCTCGCCGCGGTGCTGCTGCTGCTGGCCATCGTGGCGGCCATCACCCTGACCATGCGTCGTCGCGCAGGCCTCAAGGTGCAGGACGTCTCGGCCCAGGTCGCGGTGCGGGCCGCGGATCGCGTCCACCTGGTGAAGGTGGCGGCCACGCGGCGTGAACAGCCTGTCCCGGAGGGCGATCCGGCGGACGCGGCCGGCACGTCGCCGATCGGCCCGGAGCAGTCCAAGTGATCACCCTGCAGCACCTGCTGACCCTGTCCGGGATCCTGTTCGCGCTGTCGTTCGCGGGCATTTTCATCAACCGCAAGAACGTGATCCTGCTGCTGATGTGCATCGAGCTGATGCTGCTCGCGGTCAACTTCAACTTCGTCGCCTTCTCGCGTTTTCTCGGCGACCTCGATGGGCAGGTCTTCGTGTTCTTCGTGTTGACCGTGGCCGCCGCCGAATCGGCGATCGGTCTCGCGATCCTGGTCGTGCTGTTCCGCGAGCGGCGCAGCATCAATGTCGAGGATCTCGACACCATGAAGGGTTGAGACGGTCAACCGGGCGCCAGCAAACATGAACTCGCAAGTACTCCTCGCCATCCCGCTGCTTCCGCTGTTCGCGGCCATCCTCGCCGGCCTGTTCGGTCGGGCGATCGGCCGCATCGGCGCGCATGTCGTGACCATCCTGGCTGTCGGACTGTCGTTCGCGCTGTCCGCCTGGATCGCCTGGCAACTGGTCACGGGGCAGGTGGAGCCCTTCAACGGCTCGGTCTATACCTGGTTGGTCAGCGGCGACATCCGCATGGAAGTCGGCTTCCTGGTCGACAACCTGACCGTATTGATGATGTGCGTGGTGACGTTCGTGTCGCTCTGCGTGCATGTCTACACCATCGGCTACATGCACGACGACCCGGGCTACCAGCGTTTCTTCAGCTACATCTCGCTGTTCACGTTCTCGATGCTGATGCTGGTGATGTCGAACAACTTCATGCAGTTGTTCTTCGGCTGGGAAGCGGTCGGCGTCGTGTCCTATCTGCTGATCGGCTTCTGGTACACCCGGCCGAGCGCCGTGTTCGCCAACATGAAGGCCTTCCTGGTCAACCGCGTCGGCGACTTCGGTTTCGTGCTCGGCATCGCCGGCGTCGTCTACTACACCGGCTCGCTCGACTACCGCGATGCCTTCGCGGCAGCGCCCGCCCTGGCGGATGTCGGCTTCGCGCTGTCGGACACCTGGACGGTATCGGCCCTGACCCTGATCTGCCTCTGCTTGTTCGTCGGCGCGATGGGCAAGTCGGCGCAGGTGCCGCTGCATGTCTGGCTGCCGGATTCGATGGAAGGTCCGACCCCGATTTCGGCGCTGATCCACGCCGCAACCATGGTGACCGCCGGCATCTTCATGGTCGCGCGCATGTCGCCGATCTTCGAGCACAGCGATACGGCGCTGTCCTTCATCCTGGTGATCGGCGCGACCACGGCCTTGTTCATGGGCTTCCTCGGCGTCATCAACAACGACATCAAGCGCGTGGTGGCCTATTCGACCTTGTCCCAGCTCGGCTACATGACCGTGGCGCTCGGCGCTTCGGCCTACGGCGTCGCGATCTTCCACCTGATGACCCACGCCTTCTTCAAGGCCTTGCTGTTCCTCGCGGCCGGCTCGGTGATCATCGGCATGCATCACGAGCAGGACATGCGCAAGATGGGCGGTCTGGCCCGCTACATGCCCTGGACCGCGGCGACCTGCTGGATCGGCGCCCTGGCCTTGATCGGCACGCCGTTCTTCTCGGGGTTCTATTCCAAGGACCTGATCATCGAAGCCGTGCACGAGTCGCATCGCGCCGGCGCCACCTACGCCTACTGGTGCGTGCTGATCGGCGTGTTCGTCACAGCCCTGTACACCTTCCGCATGATCTTCATGACCTTTCACGGCAAGCCGCGCTGGCAGGCCGGGCAGGGGGGGCAGGACGGCCACGATCATGGGCATGGCGACGACGCCCATGGGCACGATGCCGCTCACGGCCATGACGGGCATCACGGCGGCGGCACGCCCCACGAAAGCCCCTGGGTGGTGACCCTGCCGTTGGTGTTGCTGGCGATCCCGTCGCTGCTGATCGGTGCGCTGACGGTCGTGCCGGTCGTTTTCGGTGGTTTCTGGGGCGATGCGATCCAGGTGCTGGAGCGCAACGACGTGGTTGGCGAGCTCGGGCACGAGTTCCCGGGTGTGGTGCCCTTTGCGCTGCACGCGTTCGCCCACCCGGCGGCCTGGCTCGCCCTGGCGGGCGTGGTCTGCGCCTGGGTGGTCTTCTACTGGAGGCCGGCAATCGCCGACGGGTTCTCCTCGGCACTGGCACCGCTGCGCCGGGTGCTGGAGAACAAGTACTACTTCGACTGGTTCAACGAGAACGTCATCGCCGCCGGCAGCCGCGCCCTGGGCTGCTTGTTCTGGCGCTCGGGCGACCAGTTCCTGATCGACGACGGTGTCGTCAACGGTTCGGCCGGGATCGTCGCAGCGTTCGCGGCCATCGCCCGCCGGGTGCAAACCGGCTACCTGTATTCCTATGCGTTCTGGATGGTGATCGGCCTGGCCCTCATGCTCGGCTGGTTCCTGGTGCGCGCGTGAACGATCGACGAGCGAAGAACACATGACGCAGGGCCTCGGACTTCTCTCCGTGCTGGTGTGGCTGCCGATCATCGGCGGCCTGGCAGTGCTCGCGGTGGGCGACCGGCAGGCCGGTCTGGCGCGCTGGCTGGCGCTGGCCGTGTCGGTGCTGACCTTCCTGCTGTCGGTGCCGCTGTGGTCGGGCTTCGATACGACGACCGCGGCGTTCCAGTTCGTCGAGAAGCTGCCGTGGATCCCGGCCTTCAACGCCAGCTACCACCTGGGTGTCGACGGCATTTCAATGCCGCTTGTGCTGCTCACGACCCTGATGACCATCCCGGTGGTGGTGGCGGCCTGGGGTTCGGTCGAGAAGCGTCCGGCGCAGTACCTCGCGTCCTTCCTGATCATGGAAGGCTTGATGATCGGCGTGTTCTCCGCGCTCGATTCGCTGCTGTTCTACTTCTTCTGGGAAGCGATGCTGATTCCGATGTTCCTGATCATCGGCATCTGGGGCGGCGCGCGGCGCGTCTACGCGACCCTGAAGTTCTTCCTGTACACCTTCCTCGGCTCGGTGCTGATGCTGGTGGCGCTGGTCTACATGTACATCCAGGCCGGCACCTACGACATCGTCGCCCTGCACAAGCTGCCGCTGTCGATGACCGAGCAGTACTGGATCTTCCTGGCGTTTTTCGCCGCGTTCGCGGTCAAGGTGCCGATGTTCCCGGTGCACACCTGGTTGCCGGACGCGCACGTCGAGGCGCCGACCGGCGGCTCCGTGGTGCTGGCGGCCGTGATGCTGAAGATGGGCGGCTACGGCTTCCTGCGCTTCTCGTTGCCGATCGCGCCCGATGCCAGCGCCGCGCTGGACGATTTCATGATCGTGCTGTCGCTGATCGCGGTCGTCTACATCGGCCTGGTCGCGCTGGTGCAGCAGGACATGAAGAAGCTGATCGCCTATTCGTCGATCGCGCACATGGGTTTCGTCACCCTCGGCACTTTCCTCGGTTTCGCGATCCTGTCGGCACCGGCCGCGGGACCGGCGGCAGCCCTGGGCCTCGAGGGCACGCGCCTGGCCGGCGCCGCGATGGGCATCGAGGGCGCGATGGTGCAGATGGTGTCGCACGGCCTGATCTCCGGCGCGATGTTCCTCTGCGTCGGCGTGATGTACGACCGCCTGCACAGCCGCGAGATTTCCGCCTACGGCGGCGTGATCAACGTCATGCCGAAGTTCGGCGCCTTGATGGTGCTGTTCGCGATGGCCAATTCCGGCCTGCCGGGTACTTCCGGCTTCGTCGGCGAATTCCTGGTCATCATCGCCAGCTTCAAGGCGAACTTCTGGTATGCCCTCCTGGCCGCCGTCACCCTGATTCTCGGTGCCGCTTATACGCTGTGGCTGATCAAGCGCGTGATCTTCGGACCGGTGGCCAACGAGAACGTGGCCAGGATGCGCGATCTGGACGCCCGCGAGCTCGGCGTGCTCGGCGCCCTGGCGCTCGGCGTGCTGCTGCTCGGGCTCTGGCCAGCGCCGCTGCTGGAGGTGATGCAGGTAACCGTGCGCCACCTCGTCGAACAAGTCATGACCAGCAAGTTGCCGCTTTGAGAGCCGGGATCCCGACATGACGCCATCGACCCTGTCCCTCGCAACCGCACTGCCGGAGATATTCCTCACGGCGGCGATCTGTATCGTCCTGCTGGTCGACGTGTTCGCCGGCGCAGCCGGACGACGCATCACGCCGACGCTGACCCTGATCGTGCTGGCCGGCGGCGCCGCGCTGACGCTGGCCTATGCCCAGTCCGGCACGACCGTCGAGCTGTTCTCCGGCATGTACGTTTCGGACCCGCTCGCCGTGGTGCTGAAGCTGGCCGGCTTCCTGTTCGTCGCCGTCGGCCTGCTGTATTCGCGCCACTATCTCGAAACGCGCGGCATCCTCCGCGGCGAGTACTACGTGCTGGCGCTGACCGCGCTGCTCGGTGTGTTCGTGATGATCTCGGCGGGCAGTCTGCTGACGCTGTACATCGGCATCGAGCTGCTGGCGCTGTCGCTGTACGCGATGGTGGCCTTCGACCGCGAGTCGGGCGTGGCTGCCGAAGCGGCGATGAAGTATTTCGTGCTCGGCGCGATCGCCTCCGCCGCGCTGCTCTACGGCATGTCGCTGATCTACGGCCTGACCGGCTCGCTGCTGCTGCCGGAAATCGCCCGGGCGCTGCAAGGGGAGGCGAGCCTTGGCTTGGTGATGGGCGTGGTGTTCCTGGTGGTCGGCGTGGCGTTCAAGTTCGGCGCCGTGCCGTTCCATATGTGGGTGCCGGACGTCTATCACGGCGCACCGTCGGCCGTGGCTCTGTTCGTCAGCGCGGCCCCCAAGCTCGGCTCGTTCGCGCTGGCCTACCGCCTGTTCGTCAGCGGCCTCGGCGGCGTCTCCGACACCTGGATACAGATGCTCGCCATCGTCGCCGGCCTTTCGATGGTGGCGGGGAACCTGATCGCGATCGCCCAGACCAACCTCAAGCGCATGCTGGCCTATTCGACCATCGGCAACGTCGGCTTCATCCTCGCCGGCTTCGTCGCCGGGACGGAGCAGGGCTACGAGGCGGCGCTGTACTACACCCTGGTCTATGTCCTGATGGTGCTCGGCTCTTTCGGCGTCATCCTGGTGGCCAGCCGCGCCGGCTTCGAGGCCGACGAACTGGCCCACTACAAGGGCTTGCACCAGCGCGACCCCGGGCTCGCCTTCATGATGCTGATGCTGATGTTCTCCACGGCCGGCATCCCGCCGTTCGTCGGCTTCTGGGCCAAGCTGCAGATCTTCCAGGTCCTCTGGGCGACCGACAACATGGCCCTGGTGCTGATCGGCGCCGCCGTGTCCGTGATCGGCCTGTTCTACTACCTGCGCGTCGTCAAGCTGATGTATTTCGACGAGCCGGGCGATCTGCCGACGATCGAGCGACGCACCGGCGTCCGCCTGGCGCTGGGCCTGAATGCGATCACCGTGCTGGTGCTCGGCCTGATGCCGAGCGCGCTGCTGGCACTATGCGCGCAGGTCTTGAGCTGAGGGCGGCACCTCTGTATAGTCGCCGGCTCGATTGTTCTTCCTGGTGCGGGGTGGAGCAGTCTGGCAGCTCGTCGGGCTCATAACCCGAAGGTCGCAGGTTCAAATCCTGCCCCCGCTACCATTATTTCCGACTCCCCTACTGCTGCCCGTAGGGGAGTTGGTTCCAACCCAAAATCCGCCCACAGGAACCGGCCCGACTGGTCCGGGTCCAGGACGATTTGCGGCCCGATCGCGTCCATGAGGGCGGCCCGCGCCCGGTCCGGGTCTTGGTTCTGGATCGTCGCCTGCAACCGGCGAACGATGCCAAGGCAGACTTCCCGGACGTTGGGCGCCAGCGTGCGGACCTTCGGCGGTTGAGTCGCGGCCTCCAGGCGCTGCAATTCTTCCTCGGCGGCTTCGGCGGCCTCGACGAGTCGGGCCGCGAGCGCGGGAGATTTGCGCAGCAGCCCCTTGGCAATCGCGTCGGTGAGGTTCTGCACCTCCTTCCGTAGCTGGCCGATCCGCTGCCGGTTGTCGGCCGGAGCCTTCGGCTTGCTCGCCGCGCGGCGCAGGGATCGCTCGAACTCCGCGATGAACTCCGGGTCTGTCAGGTCCGCCTGCACCGTGTCGATCACCTTCGTCTCGACCAGGCTTCGGCGAACGGATAAGCGGTTGGAGCAGGCACCGCCGTTGACGTGGCTCGAGCACTGATACCGCGTGCCGTTGCTGAGCACGAAGGCGGCGTCGCACAGGCCGCAGCGAAGCATCCCGCTGAGCACGTATCGCGCCGGCCGGCCGCCGCCTGGCGCGCGCTTCCGCAGACCGCCCTTCACCTTCGCACCAAGGGTGCGAGAGCGCAGCGCCTGGCGTGCGCGAACCGCGTCCCACAAGTCCTGCGGGATGATCCGCAGCCTTTCGTCCTGGTACTCGTGCGCGGCCTTGCTGAGCACCTGCGGCTTGCGCCGCGCGCTGTCGCGATAGCTGCGATGCCACTTCATGCGGCCCCATACAACGCGGCCCGTATATCGCGGGTTGTTCAGGATGCCGACTCCGCGCTTCTGATCGCCATGAATTGCCGAAGCCAGCCAGCCGGCCGTGCGCCGTGACTTGCGGTTCCACGTCGAGCCGGGCGACGGCACGCCTTCATCGTTGAGCTTCGCCGCGATCGCGCGCGGGGACATGCCGTCGGCGTACCAGGTGAAGATGTGCCGCACGACAGCGGCCTCCTTCTCGTTGACTTCAATCTGCCCCGTGTCACTGTCGCGCGCTGCGATGTATCCGAAGCACTTGCCGCCCGTCGGCTTGCGCGCGATCGCGTTGCCTTCCTGACCGCGATAGGTCTTGCGGCCAATCTCGCGGCGATAGTGCTCGTTGGTCGCGCCGAAGATTGCACCGACGAAGTGCGATCCTTCGGCCCTGGTGTCAAGGTCGCGCCCGACGACGCAGATCCCGAGGTCGTGCAGCTCGGCGAGGCGTTGCTGCTGCTCGGCGGAGTTGCGCCACAACCTCGAAACGTCCTCGACCACGATTGCGTCGAACTCTCCCGCGCGCGCGGCCGCGAGTAGTTGCTGATAGCCAGGCCGGCGCGCGGTGCCGCCGCTGATCGCCGCGTCGCTGAATCTGGCAACAACGTGAAATCCGTGGTCGGCGGCAAGCCGCTCGGCAACGCGGAACTGGTCTGCAATGGATTCCGGTCGCTGGTGCTCGGTGCTGAATCGACCGTATAGGGCGGCTCGCATGGTCATAGCTCCTGGGTCTTTCGCGCGGTGCGTTGTGGCTTGGTGGACTTCTTGCGCGGGTTGTTCTTCCGCCACTTCCGCTGCGCCTTCCGGTTCACAGCTTTCGGTCCATCTTCGGTATGTTCGGGGCAGTAGCTCGTCTTCTTTCGGCCTGGTCCGGCGCCGACCGGCGCGAAATAGAAAACGCCGCAGCCCGGAAGCCGGCAGGCGCATAGCGTCCTGCCTTGGCCGTTGGGATCGAGCAGCAACAGCGTCGCGTAACTGAAACTCGCGATAGACCCATATCCGTCCAACATGCGCAGTGGCAGCAGTTCGCTGATGGATAGCTTCACTCTGCGGCCGCGGGCTGCGCGTTCGCGACGTTCAGGCACCTCCTGGTCCACGACGAACACGGCGTTGTCGCGGATTTCGCGGATCAACTCCGGCGCGAGCTCCTGTTGCACCATCGCGCGTACCTTGGCGTTGTCAGCGTCGGCAATGCGTTGAAGTCTGGACCGCCACAGTTCCCGGTCGATGGGAATCGCGAGAGGGAGCGTGTCGGGTGCACCAGTGGACGTGCCATTGGCGAAATCAATCAGCGCAGCGATCCGGTTCTCGTTCTCGATGTGCTGTTCGCTGCGCGCCCAGGCGACCCAGTAATCCCGAAGGAAGGCGCCGACAGGATCGGCGCGGAAGGCTTCTGCGATCCGCGTGATGTGGTCGGAAGGTGACGGGCGGGCCGCTGCCTGGCGTTCGTGCTGCATGGCGTTGAGGCGATCGACGACGGCCGACCAGCGGGGCGATGCCTTCCGGTTTTCCGGTTCGGCCACGAGTAATGTCCTTTCTCTGAAATAGGGCTTATTGCTATTTTCACTGGTCCTGAACTATTTATCTAGCCCCCTAAATACGACGGTCCGGGGCTATGGCCGACTCGAAACTGTTTGGAATCTCCGCTGCCGCGCGGGCCTGCGGGTGCGCGGAAGACACGCTCCGCCGGTTGGATGCGCAAGGGATCGTCTCCCCGGTACGCGATTCCGGCGGCCGGCGCCTGTTCTCCCAGGCCGACATCGAGGCCGCGCGCGCGCATCTGACGCGCGACCAAGGTGGGCGTGCGCCCGAACGGGCGAGTGTTCGAGCTTCGGCCGATCCTGATAGCGCGAGCCAGCCGGAGTAGCTAGCCGATGGCGCTGCCGGCCCGTCTCGCGCGCTATCAGTCGCTGCTCGATCTTCTGGTCGAGGCGGCGCTGCGCGATATGGAAGCCGACACCGCGCCAGCCGAGGCGGACGACACCAGCCCGCCTGCGGCGCCGGCGCACGCGCTCGATGCCGGGGATCAACAGTGAGCGAAAGGCCGACATCGAAGCAGCCATTCATGCCGCTGTTCTTCGGCGATTTCCTGGGAGCTACTTCGGAATGGGAAGGTATCGAGCGTTCTCTCTACCTTACGCTGCTGGCCTATAACTGGTCGCAGGGCTCACTTCCTACGGATCGCCGGAAGCTGGCGAAGCTCGTCGATTGGGACAAGGACCTGTTCGAGTCCTGCTGGGCTCAGGTCAGCCAGAAGTTCGTCGAGATAGACGGCCGCCTAGTCAATCGCCGCTTGGAGCAGCACCGTGCGAGGGCCAAGGAGATTTCCGCGAAGAACGCCGCGGCTGGCAAGAAGGGCGCGGCAGCGAAATGGCGAAAGGCTGGCGAACGCCAGCCCGGAAGTATGGCGGATGCCAGCGCGAAGGATGACGTTCGCGATGGCGCGGCTATGGCGGGTGCCAGCCAGAAAGATAGCGGGCGCCAGATTTCCGCTGTGGCAATCCATACCAATCCAATCCATACCAATCCATCCCATCCGATCCAGTCCAAGACCTCGCACCCTTCGGGTGCTCGTGGAGCCCCCGCGCCCGCCGCGATCGGACCGGATCGCAGCCGTGAAGCCTTCGAGCTGGCGCAGGCCACATACCCGGCCGGAACGTACCGGGGCGCCGCCTGGCTGTTGGCCGAAAGGAACTTCGGGCGGTTGATCGACGATGGCATCGCTACCGCGGCCGAGCTGGTCGAAGCGGCCACCGCGTACCGCGACCAGCAGCAGGCGATGGGGAAGATCGGCACGCAGTACGTGCTCTCGCCGGCGAAGTTCTACGACCCGCGCGAGGCCAACTGGCGCGGACCGTTCCCGAAGCCGCGCACGAAGGCTCAGGTGCAGCAGGATGCGAATGTCGCCGCGGGCCTTGAATGGCTGAGTAGGTCGGAGGCCGGCGCCGATGGTTGAGAGCGACAAGCCGATCTTCGTCGCCGTGCTCAACGGCCTGGCCGCGATCAAGCCGGGCGCGAAGCTCACGCCCGAAGCCCTGGACGTGTGGTGGGCAGCAATGCGCGGCTGGTCACTGGCCGAGTTCCGCGAGGCGGCCGCGCATCTGGCGAAGTCGGTGGAGTTCATGCCATCGCCGTTCCACTTCGAGCAGTTGAGGAAGGCCAGCCGGCCAACGACGGCCGAGGCATTCGCCATCGCCAGGCGCGCCAGCCGCGGGGCGAACCAGTGCGGGCGGATCACCAACAACGTATCGAGCGGCGATCCAATCATCGACAAAGCCGTAGATGGCTTCGGCGGCTATGGAGTCATCGCGATGTGCGACAGCGACAAGCTCCATTTCCTGGAGCGCCGCTTTGCCGAGCACTACGAAACCGCCCAGGACACCGAGGAAGTCCGCGCGGCCCTGCCGAACCTGGCGCCTCCCGCGATCCGGCCCTCCCTCCGCAGCACGTCCGGCCCGAAGCCGGTCGGCGCGCTACTCGATCGCCTGATGAATCGCGATGACCACGATGACCGCTGAGCAGCGCGCGACCGACGAGGCAGAGCGCCGGCTGTTCCACGCGGAACTGCTGCGCTTCGAGGCCACGCGCGGCTACCGAGTCGGCTGGAGCTACCGCACGTTCTGCGCGCGCTTCGGCTGCTCGCCACCGCGAGAGTGGAACTACGACCAGCCGGCGCAGTGGATTCGCCCGGCGACCTACGCATGGATTCGCGGCCGCCTGCTCGACTACGCCGCAGCCTGTGCGGCAAACCGGAGACGTACCGATGACCATGACCGCCGGGCGCCAGATGGCGCCGATCTTCGACCCTTCCACGCTCGCTCCGCCCGCCGAGCTCGCATTGCCGAAAGCGGCCGAGCTGCGCGCGCTGAGCCCGCGGCAGATGAGCGACCGCTGCAAGGCCTTGGCGCGCGCCGGCCGCACTGAACGCGAGATCGCCGCGGCGCTGGCCTGGAGTATCGAGCAGGTGCGCCGCGCGTTGAGTTACGAATCCTTCCGCGGAGCTTGATCCATGACCGAGATTGAAACGCCGGCGCGCACGCGCTTCGAGCTGCTGTTCGACGAATCGGATGTCCACGTTGCGTTGTGGCTCGTGTCGCACTGGCGCAGCACCAGCCGCGCGAACGACGAGAATCTGCACCGCGCCACGCGCGCGATGATCGACCGCGGAGAGCTGACGAAAGATCGGTGGCGCAACATCCTTGACGAAGCGGAGCAGTTCGATCGCAGCTTCGTGCCCGAAGCAAAGCTGCGGCCGCGTGCGACGGTCGATGACATCGACCTGGCAATCACCGCCGGCGTGCCGCTGACGGATGGGCAAGCGGATGCGCTGCGGTTCGAGCTGGCGAGTATGCGAAAGCGCGGCAGCGTCGAATCTCTCAAGGAGGCCGCGCGCCTGCAAGGGCTGCTCTCCCGCGCCATCGGCATCGCGAATGGTGCGGCCGCGGGCTGAGCATGGCGAGGCCGAAGCGCACGCCGCGCGATAAGTCGCACCTGACGCTCGATGATGCTGCCCTGGCCGCCGCCATCGAAGCGGCCATGCTCGACAGCACGGCGCCGCGCTTCGAGCCGGGCAAGCGCCGCCGCATCGCGCGGATCGGCTACGGCCAGCAGGGTGTCGTCCGGCGGCGCGGCAATACGTGGCGCGTGCAGTATCGCGGCGAGCCCGACGAGCACGGCCGGCGCAAGCAGCACTCGGTCAGGCTCGGCTTCATCGACGACATGAACCTCGAGCAAGCCCGTGCGGTGGCCGTGCGCGTGCTGGAAAGCAACGCGCCGGCCCGCATCGCTCCCGGCACGAGCTGCCTTTGGGAAGATTGGGTGGATCGCTTCGTCGCGCTCTACCTGCCGATGCTCCGGCGCTCTTCGCAAGAGTCGGCCGGGTCGATCATCCGCGTACATCTGCGCAAGGAGTTCGCGGGCCGCCTGCTGCACGATGTCACGCCGGGGCGTGTCCAGACTCTGCTTGCGAAGTGGAAGTTGCAGGGCGTCGCCGCCTCGACGATCCGCGCGCGCTACAGCGTGCTGTGCCGCCTGCTCGGCCAGGCCGCCTTCCTGGGCCTGTCGGCGCACGTCCCCGACGCGAAGCAAGTGAGGCTGCCGCGCTCGGATGCAGTGGACCTGCGCCGGCGCAACAGAGCCTTCTCCACCGATGAGCTGGACAAGATCCTCGAAGCCGCGGAGGAACCGTGGCTCACGCTGTTCAAGATCATGGGCTTCGCGGGCCTGCGGATCGGCGAGGCTTTGGGCCTGCGCTGGAACGACATCAACCTCGACACAGGCCGAATGCGCATCGTGCGCCAGGCGGTGGCCGGCCGGGAGACGGCACTGAAGACCGATTCGAGCATGGCCGACCGCGCGATCCCGCCGGCGCTGCTCGAACACCTGCGCGGCTTCCGCGCGCAGCACGGCGGCGCGGCCGAAGGCTTCCTGTTCCCCTCGCCGGTGAAGGCCGGCCCGCGCCATGCCTCCGGCGTGCGCAAGCGCCACCTGGCCCCGCTGCTCAAGCGCCTGGGCGTGACCGGCCGCAGCAGCCATGCCTTCCGGCATTGGCTCGGTGTCACTGCCGCGCGCGAGGGCACGCCGATCCCGGCCTTGCAGCAAGTGCTGCGCCACCGGGACCGGCGGAGCACGGAAATCTACACGACGCTGAGCACGGCCGACGCGGATGCGGCGCTGGCTCGCGCCACGTCTCGTTATGTACGAGGTGCCCGGAAGGTGCTGTCCGCGCCGGAAAAGCGAAATGACGACGAAACGGAGGATTCCGAATGAAGATCATGCGTTTAGCGTTGTGCGCACTGCCGTTCGCGTCGCGCGTGAAAGGTAATGCTGTCCGCCTGCTGTCCGCCGACATGCGCCTTGAGGCTGGATTTCCCGGTAAATCCACCCGCCGCGTCCGTGTTGTCCTGCAAGATAAGGGACACCCCCTCTGGACAGTGCGCACACCTGCACCCGATCGAGAGGGCGCAGCGCGCGCTGAACGCGACGCCGCGCGGGCAGTTCGAGCAGCAGCGTCGCGGCGCGAAGCGGCGCGGCATCGAGTTCCTGCTGACGTTCGAGGAATGGCTGAATGTCTGGCAGGACTCCGGGCGCTTCCACGAGCGCGGCAAGCGCCCTGGTCAGTACGTAATGGCCCGCCGCGGCGACGCTGGCCCCTACGTCCTCGGCAACGTGTACGTGACGACGATCGAGCAGAACACGCGCGATGCCTTCGCGAACGGGCGGCACCGATGAGCGGGGCTTTACCCCCCGGTACGGGTCCTTCCGCTGGACCCAAGGCCCGGCGGGTAATTCGAATCCCCCACTTCGCGGGGCCGAGGTCAAAAAAGTCGCGTTTCGCTTCCGAAGGCGCCACGGACCTGCCGCGATTCTCGCACAGGCGGCCACGGCAGCACGCATGACGGACGACGAGTTGCACCGACATGCCGAGGAGCTCGCGCAGCAGTTCGAGTCGCGCGGCTTCATCGTCACGCGACGACTCGAAGTCGAAGCCGCAGGCCTGGCCGCGCATCTCGGCATCAGCGAGAAGACGCTGCGCAACTGGCGCGCCGAAGAGTTCGGTCCGCCGTCGTCACGCACCGTGCGCCGCGTGGCCCTCTACCCGATCGCCGATCTTGCGAAGTGGAAGTGCGCACAGCTTGCGGGACGGTCCGTCCTTGCACGCGACGGCGCCGCGCGATCAGAGTCGGCGCCAGGAGGTACGCAACCATGACCGATCAGACGACCACGACAGCGCCGACAGTCACGTCAAACCGTGAGGCAGCAAAGACTGCCTGCGATCACGAACGCGACCGCGTAGTCCGGCTCCTGGCCCTGGCGCCCGAGGGCACCGTGCCGGAGGCGATCCTGCAGGCAGTGGCCAATGGCACGCCTGCGGCGGTGTTCGCCAGCGGTCAGCGCGTGCGTGCTGCGAGAGCAGCCAGCAACGCCGGCGTGCCTGGTGCTCAGCCGGTGAGCGCGCAGGCCTCTGGCGCCGGGCGTGGCAAGTGGGGCGCCATCACCTCGCGGCTCAACGAGCAGCGCCGGGCCGCGGTGGATGCGAGCGATGCGGACGGGCCTGCGACGTGAGCCTGTCCCCTCGGCAACTGGCCAAGATCCGCGAACTCGGCCGAACCTGCAACGAGCTGGAGCTGCGCCACGAGGCGCGCCGCGCCGCGATCTCAACTCAGCGCGACTACCTGGCCACGTTGAATCGGAAGCTCGAGCAACTGCCGCGGACGCGCGATGCGGCCATCCGAGACGCCACCACGCCGGAGCAGCATGATGCTGCAGTCAGTCGCCAGCGCAAGGAGGAGGATCGGCTGCGCGAGGAGATACTTACCGCGCGCGCGGAGCTCGAGCAGTTGCAGGATCAGCTCTCCGCGATCACGCAGATCAGCGCGCCGCGGCGCGAGCTGCTCGATCGCCTCCTGAAAAGCTTCAACCTGTCGCGACACGATGCCGGCGTTGCATTCGGCGATGACAGCCGAGGTCCGCGCGAAACCATCTCACTGGGGGCAGGCTGATGGAGATCCTCATTGCAGGTGATCGTCGGCGGCAGGCGCTCGACAAGATCCGGCGTGATCGCGACGCAACGCTGGCCGAGATCGAGTCAACCGCAGAGGCGCGGCTGTCGCTCGATGAGACCGTGCAACGGCTGCTTGCGCGGCTGCGCGATGACGTGGCGCGCGCAGAGGCGCGCGTGCTCTCGTTCGCGAGTCCAAGCACCGCCCCGGAGTCTCCCAAAGTCGACGCGGGCTTTCTGCTGTGGGTGGACCCGCAGGCGTTCGAGAAGGTACTTCGCGCGCGCCTCAAGCCACTGCTGCCGGGTTCCGGCCTGGCTGTCGCAGAGCGGCCGAAAAGGATCGCCGCACTACGTCAGCGCGTGGGCGAGCTGGAGGAAGCGGAGGAGCTTGAGATCTCCAGGCTCGAAGCTCAGGGCCTCTTGGTGGATCGTCGCGCCGACGCCGACCTGCAGACACTCCTGCGGGTCTGGGATTCGCTCGAACCGAGCCCCGTGTGACTCGGGTTGTTCTGGACGTTCCAGGCCTGCCAGCCGTCGGAACGTCTTGAGTGTGATGGCCTTGCCAGGAAGGGTTCGCTCCACCGTTCCTGGGCAGCGTAAGCGTCAGAGTGGCTGCGCCTCAAGATAACCTGACGCCGCCGGCGGTGCTTGGACTGAGAAACTCCCGAGCACCGCTGGCACCTCTTCCCGTCTTGTCGCGAGGGCTCGCAGCCAGCGCTCGACATTCGCTGGAGGCCCCCACGGACGCTGCCACTGCTTCGCGGCCGAGTAGGTCACGCCGAACCGATCGGCGATCTCTCTGATCGACAGGCCGAGCTGCACTCGCAGTTCACGGTACTTTTGGCCGCTCATCGTGCGGCCTTGCCGCGTGCGCTCTGCCTCCCGCCTGCGTCGCTGACCTTCAGCGCGGTGCACGCGATTTCCGTCGCTCCCCTTGGGCGCTGAGCCATTGCGCCGTCCGCGCCGGATCGCATCCTCTCGTTTCAGGAGCAGGTATCGCTCGCGCAGCTCAGGGGCGATCTTCCAGCGAAGGCGCCGGCGAGCGAGCTGGATCTTGCGGCGCTCGGCATCGCTGAGTGGCGCCGCTAGTCCCGCCGCCACGAGGCGCTTGCGCTCGAATGTCTCCCGGCGCGCCTGGCGCCGCAGCTCCGCCAGTCGGGCGTCCCGTCGTTCCTTCGCCTGGCGCTGCCGCTGCGCCTGGTAGCGCGCCTGCGCGTCATCGAATGCGGCGAGCTCGACATAGGTCTCCCGGCTCGGATCTCGCTCCAGCGCCGCCGGTGCGCTTCCGGTGTCGACCCAGGCGACGAATGCCCGGCATGCGAGCAGTCCGTGCTTGCATCGCTGGAAGTGCTGGCAGGAGGCGCAGGGTTGAGCGGCGGATTTCATCGCCTGAGATTCTGCCGGAAGGAACGGGCCTCCGAGGTGTGCGCACACCATCCGAGGCCAAGTCTCGTCGGTCATGCGGAACGAACTGCGCCAACGGCAGAGCACGCGCCTGCCGGCGGCTCGATCTCGATGACACCCGCACCTGGGGTTGCCCTGCGGGGCATGCGCGGCTCCTGCGGCTTCTCGTGAGTGATAAAGTTAGGCAGGTCTTGCCTAGTCCTTGAATGGGCGTCACGGAATAAACGTGTTGCCGGGCAGAGAATCGCGGGAGTCCCATGAGGCGACATCGGCAGACTGTTCGCGCTGGATAGTGTCGGTATGAGGCCGCCAGAGCGAGGGGCGGTCAACCCAGGAGGGCGCTGTGAGTGAGGAATCGCAATCTCAGATCGGCGAGCTATCTGCCGAGGTCTTTGAGAAATTCTTGGCGGAGCTCGAGCAGGCCGGGATCCCCGAGGAGGTGCGCGGTCGCCTTCGCCAGACGCTGCTGATTGATCCGAAGTTCTCCGACGCTGCTCTCCGAACCGCTGTGTTCGGCGAGGAGTCATCGCAATGATCCAGATCGAATCTATCGCGATCAAGGAGTTTCGCGGGATCCGCGATCTCAAGCTTGATCTACGTTCCAAGAACTTCGCTGTGTGCGGCCCAAACGGAACGGGCAAGAGTGGCGTCGTTGATGCGCTCGAGTTCGCGCTGACAGGGGCGGTTTCTCGACTGACCGGAGAGGGTCGCGGCGACATCTCTCTCCTCGCGCACGGTCCGCATGTCGACAAGCGAGCAGCGCCAGAGAAGTCCACCGTAACCGTGGAGCTGACGATCCCCTCACTCGGCAAGAAGGTGACGATCGAGCGCAACGTAAAGACGCCGCGGAAGCCGAGTATCACGCCGAATACGCAGGACGTGTTGCAGGTCTTGCAGGCGGTGGAGGCGCATCCAGAGGTGGTGCTATCGCGCCGCGAGATCATCACATATGTGCTCGCAACGCCGGGAGATCGGGCTCAGGAAGTGCAGGCGTTATTGCGCCTGGAAAGTATCGAGAAGGTGCGTGCGGGCCTCCTCAAGATCGCGAATGCAACGGATCGGGAGATTCGTCCACTGACGACGGCGGAGTCAGCAGCGCGCGATAACTTTCTGCGGGCTCTCGGCATCTCAGAGCTGACTAAGCAGAAGGTTCTCGATGCAACGAATGAGAAGCGCACGGTGTTGGGTCTCGCATCCCTGGTGGAACTAGCTGACTCCACGTCCTTGAGGGACGGGCTGGAGACGCCTACGCCGGCGACGCCGCAGCGAATCGTAAAGAAGCAGGCGTCGACGGACCTCAAGCACTTGAGGCAATTGATCGACGGGCTGGGCGCAGCGGAAGTCACGCAAGAGGTTGAGAAGGTCAAGGAGGAGCTGACGGCGCTCCTCGCGGATCCTGCCGCCGCGGATGCGGTCAAGCGCGAGAGATTCTTTCGTGCGGGCGCTGAGTTGGTGTCAGCAGATAGCTGTCCCCTCTGCGATGTGACCTGGGATCCGGTGGCGTTGCGCGCGCACGTCGCCGACAAGATCGCCCACATGCAGGGTATCGCGCAGAAGGGCAAGTCAATTGACGCGAAGCTGATTGTGCTAGGCGATCGACTGCGAGCAATCGCAACGGCAGCCGGGGTAATTCGCGGACATGCCAAGCTCGCAGAGCCGGTGATTCCGTCCGAGTCACTACAGCAGCTCACGTCCTCCCTGAACGAGAGGGCTTCCAAGTTTACGGTGTCTGCGCGCCTCGCAGATATTCCCGCCGCGCTAGAGGAGTTCGGAGCCATTTCGGCCACGGCCGTGGAGACCATCGGAAAGGTAGAGAGCTATGTCGCTGGGCTTCCGGAACCGACCAAGCTGGATGCGGCCCGTGATTGGCTAATCCTGGCGCAAGAGCGGCTCGAAGTACTGCGGGAGGCGCGCCGGAGGCTGAAGGCTGGGAGGGAGCGCGCGGAGAGAGCCAAGAAGATTTCCGACACATACGTTAAGGCCAGTGACGACGTGCTGGTCGCGCTATATGCCACTGTCGAGGAGGATTTCGTCAGGCTCTATCGGTTCATCAATCGGGACGACGAAGCGGCTTTTCAGGCAAAGCTCACCCCTTCGATGGGGAAGCTGGGATTCGATGTCGACTTCTACGGGCGGGGCTTCTTTCCGCCTGGCGCTTATCACAGCGAAGGGCATCAGGACGGCATGGGTCTGTGCCTCTATCTCGCACTCATGCGGCGCGTACAGGGCGATGAATTCAGGTTCTCTGTGCTGGATGACGTTCTGATGTCTGTGGATTCCGGGCATCGTCGCGAGGTGTGTGCCCTTCTGAAGAAGGAGTTCCCGAATACTCAGTTCGTCATGACGACGCACGACAAGATCTGGTTGCGGCACATGCGCACCGAGGGGCTGACGACTGCGCAGTCGGCTGTTGAGTTCAGAAATTGGACCGTCGATCAAGGGCCCACGTGCTGGGACGATCGCGATGTGTGGAAAGAGATCGAAGATGCGCTGAACGTCAACGATGTTCGTACCGCAGCAGGAGTGCTGCGGAACTACCTGGAGTTCGTGAGCGGAGAGCTCTGCCACCGGCTCCGCGCTAGAGTCGAGTTTCGAGGCGACGCGCAGTATCAGCTTGGCGAACTGCTCCCGGCGGCCGTGGGGCAGATGCGCAACCTTCTAAGCAAAGGAAAGGACGCCGCGAATTCGTGGAAGCAACAGCAGATACTCGATGACCTGGTGGCACGAGCGGCGTCATTCGGTGCGATCGTCGATGCCTCGAATGTGGAGCGGTGGCAGATCAACGTCGCTATCCACTTCAACGGATGGGAGAACCTCGGGAAGGCGGACTTCGCGCCGGTTGTCGAGTCGTGCAGGAAGCTCGTGGAGGCGTTCTATTGCACCGTCTGCAATGAAGCTCTGAGAGTCTCACCAGATCGGGAAGCTATGGAGTCGGTGCGTTGCGGCTGCGGGCAGACGAATATCAACCTGAAGAAGAAGGCGTGAGCAGCGGGACGGGATGGCTATCGCTGCCGCTCGCCTGGGGCATCGTGCGTTTCGAGCTGCATCTGTAGCTGGGACTTTCCGAGAGTGAGGCCTGCCTTCAACTGCCAGAGCCGGTAGGCCTCGTCCTCATATGGATCCGGCTCCGCCGGCGGCGGGTGGAGCTTGGTGCTCTCCTGGCGGAAGTATTCAAGGCCACGCCCGAGCCGCTTGCCACGCATGGTGTGCTGATCGTCGGCCCAATCGGGAACGGTCGGGACGTACCCCTCGAGCAGTGCGGCCAACCCAACAGCTACGTGGAAGTGATCGCCCTGGCGCGACTTGGGGGCGCGGCTCATGAGGCGGATGCAATTGCCGATCGCCATGCGCGACTTGCCTAGCTTCGCGGGGTCGTACCAGGTCCGCGCCTGGGTGCAGGCCGTGGCGACGTAGGGAATCACCCAGAGGGCCACCAGTGAGTCGATGTCCTCGTGGCTGATGATCTCCAGCCGGTTGCAGACCATGACCGCGAAGGCCTTCGAGGTCTGGTGCAGCTCGACGGCGAAGCGCATTGCATCGAGTTCGAGGCCGCGCCGGATACACTTCTGCATTGCCGAGAGGCAGCCCATCGCGGGCAGCCCGTTCTTGGTCGGGGGAATTGCCATCGCCTCAATCTTCCTGGCTGGCCGGAAGCGCCGGCGTCATCGCCGCCGCTGCGGTCGCAGCCTGGCGTGCCGCGGCGCCGCCAGTCTTGTCGCGGGGGATGATCGAGCCGTCGGGGTTGCGGGTGGGCGGCATCGGACGCGCGAGGCTGGCGGTTTTCGCTCGGAGCACTGCCGCGCGGTACGGGGAGATTTTCGACATAGGCCCTCCTGGATGGGGTGCTTTCCTCCTCGATGGTCAGGCAGTCAGCCGGTTTGCAGGAAGGCAGTCGACCGCGATCACGCATCCGGGGCCATCGTGGCACTGGTGATCGGCCGGGATACACGGCATACTGCGCGCCCTCTGCTGGGGGCGAGGCGGCGGCTAGCGGTCGGTGGTGAGCTTGACTCGCCGTCGGAAATTAGCGAATCGTGCCCCCGCTACCAAAGCTAATTGCGACCCCGCCAGAGGTCGCTGCCAGCAGGGCCAGCTCCATGTGGCCCTGCTGCGCCCATAGCCCGATCCGGCCCGGCTCCGGCCGGACCTGAATCTCCCCGTAGTGGCTTGCCAGCGTTGCCCGGACCCGGGGGACGTTGCCTGCCTTCGTCAGCAGCTCCGGCAGGCGGGCCAGCTCGCGTGTGTACCGGGTCGCCACCTCGGGCAGCAACCGCTCCACGTTCCCGGTGTCGGTGGCCGCGGCCTTCGCCTTCAGCTCGGCCAGCTCCGCCTCGGCCGCGCGTAGCCGTTCGGACAGGCCGATGCTGCCGCGCAGGCCCAGCGATGCCACAGCCTCAACCATGTTGCCGACCTCCCGCTCCAGCTTGGCGATGCGCGCATCACTCACCGGCCGGCCGCGGGTCGCCTCCCGCAACCGGGCGCGCAGGCGCTTGCAGACCTCATCGGCCGCGGCCGGGTTCGAGAAGTCGCGCTGGATCGCTTCAAGGATGGCCGCTTCCACCTTGTCCCGCCGGAACCGAACATCGTTCGGGCAGGCGGACTTGCCGCCGTTCACGTAGCTGGAGCACACGTAGCTGCTCGCACTGCCCATCACGTAGCGGGCGCCGCACCGGCTGCAATGCAGGAGTCCGGACAGCAGGAACTTCGGCCCGGACCCTTCGCGCCCGGTGCGCTTCATGCCCGGGCGGCGCTTGCCTTCCGCGAGCTGCTCAGTGTTGCGCGCCTGCTGGCGCTGCCGCGCCTTCACCGCCAGCCACAAGCTCTCGGGCAGGATGCGCAGCCGCTCCTCCTCGTGCACGATCCAGTCCTGAGGCGGGTTCAGCTCCGCGCGGCGGCGCTTGCTGTCGGCGGCGCTGCGCACCCACCGGCACTTGTTCCAGATCACGCGGCCGGCATACAGCTCGTTGTTCAGGATGCCGAGGCCGCGCGCCGTGTCGCCAGCGATGGCGCTGGCAAGCCAGCCCTGCCGGCGGCGCTCGGTGCGGCTCCACGTGCTGCCCGGCGACGGCACGCCGTCCGCGTTGAGCTGGTCCGCGATGGCGCGCGGGCTGGCGCCGTCCCGGTACAACTGGAAGATGCGGACCACGACCGCCGCTTCCTCGCGGTGAATCTCCCGCTCGCCCGTGCCGGACTGCGCCGCGCTGATATAGCCGTAGGCCCGGCCGCCCGTGGGCTTCTTCGCCCGGGCGCGGCCTTCCAATCCGCGGCGCGTGCGCCGGCCAATCTCCGCCCGGTAGCCTTCGCCCATCGCGCCCAGCACCGCCCCGAGAATCACGCTGGATTCCTGCCGGGTGTCGAGGTCATGGCAGACCACGTGCACGCCGAGGTCGCGCAGCTCCGCGATGCGCGGCGCCTGCTCGGCAAGGTTGCGCCACAGGCGGCTCGTATCCTCGGCCACCACCACGTCAATCTCGCGGCGCCGGGCGGCGGCAAGTAGCTGCTGATATCCCGGCCGGTGCGCCGTGCCGCCGCTGATCGCCGCATCCTGAAAGCGCGCCGCCACCGTGAAGCCCGCGCGCTCGGCAAGGCGCTCGCACTGGCGGAACTGGTCGGGGATGGACGCCTCGCTCTGCTTGTCGGTGGAGTACCGGGCGTATATCGCTGCCTTCATCGTGCTGCCCTCCGGGGCTTGGTCTGGCGGCGGCGGAACTCCCGTTGCCGCTGCGCGTTGTTGTGGGCCGGGCAGCAGAACTTCTGCCGCAGGTCATCGGCCATGAACAGGTGCTGGCCGTTCAGCTTGTTCTCGTCGGCCACGAAGCCGCAGGCGCGCACGCGGGCGCCGAGGCCGTGGCGGTCCAGCCGGATCAGCGCCACCGCGTAGGCAACGCAGCTCTGCACGCTGGTCAGGCACGGCAGCGAGGTGAACCGCACGTCACGGCCGGTCCAGTGGTAGCGGCCATACACCGGCAGCGCACCGAGCACCCTGTTGAGCCAGTCCATATGCGCCTGCCCGTCGAGCTTCAGGATCATGGCGGCACGGAAGGGATTGAACAGCCAGCCACCGCGGACGAAGGCCGCGACGGCGAGGTGCGCTTTGAGCTGCGCGCCCACGTCCTCCGCGCGGTTCCACTTCACGACGCTGGGATTGATCCCGTCGCGCTGGGCCATGTGCTCCATCACTGGCGGCACCCAACCGAAGGCACGCTCGCTGATGGCGGCCACATCCACGCCCTCGTTGCCGCCCGGATGGTTCGGGCCGATGGCGTTGTAGAACTCCACGACACCGAGAACGACCTGCTCATCGAACGCCTTCGCATCCGCTGCCAGCCGCGCAATCTGCTTCTCGGATAACGCCATCTGTGCCGTTGCCTCTCGCTTCGCCGTTACAAATCGGGCCAGTTGGCGCCGTAACGGTGTTGTGATGCTAAAAGGTTATCCGGTCTGAAGCAACACCGGGCAACAGCAATGACACTGGAATTGAAGGGCATCTCCGCGATGGCGCGCGAGCTGGGCTGCACGGAAACCACCGTGCGCCGCATGGACTGGCTCTTGAAGCCCGCGCGGGACTCCAGCGGCAAGCGGCTGTACACGCCGGAGAATGTCGCCGCTGCGAAGGAGCATCTGTCCCGCCCGCGGAAGATCGGGGTGCGCAATGCCCTCCCGGGCAAGCCCGTTGCCGCCTGATCCGCTCATCGACCTCGTGGTGCAGGTGATACTGGAAGAAATCCTCGCGGACGAGGAGGCCGCGGCGCGTGCGACGGCCACCGCGCACGAGGTGCCGGTGGCAACGCCGCCGAAGCAGGCGGAGGTCAACCTGTGACCGCGCCCGTGGCACTCCGCCCGGGCAAGACGCGCCGCGTGCTGGCGGCACTGGTCGAAGGCCGCCGGCTGGATCGCTTCGCGGCGGAGGAGCTGGGCGACCACACGCTGAACACGACTGTCTCCGTGCTTCAGATCAGGCATGGCATCCACGTACAGCGCGAGGTCGTGAAGGCCCGCAACGCCTACGGCCCGTTCTGGCATTGCCGCTACTGGCTCGATGAGGTGAACGCCGCCCGCGCCCGGCAGCTCCTTGCCGAGCGGCACGTGGGGTAAGCCATGACTCGCAGTAGGCAGCCGGGCAATCCCGAGCTGAAGCGCAAGGGCGCGTTGATCGGCATGTGGCGCGACCGGGTATTGAGCAGCGACGGCCCGAAGGACCCGAGCGGCAAGCTGGTCGCGCTGGCCGTGGCGAAGTTCCTCAACGCGGATTCCATGCAGACCTTCGTCAGCGTCGCCACGCTGGCGGAGGCGACCGGCCTCAACGAGAAAACCGTCCGCCGGCAAGTGACCGCGCTGCTTGCTGGTCGGTGGCTGACCGCGGAGGCGATGCCGAGCAAGGGATGGGTCAAGCCGCGCATCCTCCGTCTCGCGCTCCCTCCCATCACAGCGGGCACAGCGCCCGCTGAAGGACAGCGGAACGGCAATGGATCAGCGGGCACCATGTCCGCTGATGCAGCGGGCATTACGCCCGGTGATGCAGCGGGCACCATGCCCGGTGAGGAGACAGCGGGCATTGCGCCCGGTGAACAGCGGGCATCGTGTCCACCCACAGCGGACATTGACGACGCTCACAGCGGACATTGGAGCCTTCCACAGCGGGCACCATGCCCGCCTAACTCTGAGAACCTGATTAACACGGGGGAACACGGCGCCCGAGCGCGCCGGCTGAAGGGGCCGGCGCAGGGCGCGGAAAAGACCCCGGAATCGGAGCTTGCCGGCAAGGTGCGTGCACTGGCCGGACACGGCAGCAGCGCCGCGGACATCGTGCGGATGCTGCCCGCGTACAACCTGACGGAAGCAACCGTGCAGGCATGGCTGGCCGATGCCGCCGCCGTTCACGCCACGCCGGAGGTCGCATGACCTGCCGGACCTGCCTCCCGCCGATCCCGAACCCGCCGCCGGACTTCACGGTGCTGACCAGCGTGGAGGCTCATCGCCGCGTGCGGCAGCTCGCCGCCGGGGGCTGGGCGGATTCCAACATCGCCGCCGTCATGGGCTGGCGCGTGGCCGATGTGCGCCGCGCGCTGGCCGGGGACGGCGTGGAGCTGACGCAGTGAACGAGACCGCAACGACCCGCAGGCGCCTGAGTTCCGGCATGGTCGAGCTGCTTGGGCCTACGTGGTGGAACCGCTACCGCGAGGAAGTCTTCGACCCGGAGACCGGCGAGGTGCGCATCCTGCACGCCCGGATGCGGCTGGGATCGCGCACCGAGCTGCGCAGCCGCCGCGCCGCCGAGGAGCGGTTGCAGGAATACCTCGCGCTGCTGTCGCCGGCCACGTTGCAGCCCGGCGCCGATGTGCTGTTCGTGGACTACGCGGCACGGTATCTCGCCGTGCACGTGGTGCTGTTCCGGCCGACGAGCCGCCGCAAGTACCGGGGCGTCATCCACGGCCAGCTCATCCCGGCATTCGCAGGCAAGCGGCTGGATCAGGTGGACGCCGCGGCCTTGCAGCAGCTCGTCGCCGCGCTGGCGCAGAAGGACCGCGCCCGTGCCACGATCAAGCTGACGCGGGACATCGCCCTGCAACTGCTGCGGCGGGCCAGCGCCGATGGTTTCGCCGTGCACGCGATCCCCACCCGGCACGTGAAGGTGCCGCGCACGCAGCACGCCGAGCGCGAGCGGCGCTACATCGGCACCGCGGAGCTGGGAGACATCGTGCTCGGCAGCCCGTGGCCCGAGCGCGCGTTGTGGGCCTGCCTCGGCTACGCGGCGCTGCGGATCGGTGAAGGGCTGGGCCTCTGCTGGGATCACGTGGACTTCGAGGGCAAGTTCATCCGGGTGCGGCAGGCGTGCGTCAACGGCCAGCTCGCGCCGCTGAAAACCGCCAGCTCCCGCGGTGACGTGCCGATGCTGGACGAGCTGGGCCACATCCTCCGGGCCTACCGCGAAGTGTGGATGCCCAACCCGCAGGGTCTGCTGTTCGCCACGATGCGCGGCACGCCGCTACAGGCGGACTTCGTGCGCCGTGCATGGCTGAAGCCGCGGCTCCAGCACCTCGGCCTTGCTCCCGCCGGCACGCACGCATTCCGGCATGGCGCCCCGTCCCGGCTCGTGGAGCTGGGCCTATCGCCGGCCACCGTGCAGAAGTTCATGCGCCACACCTCGCTGGCGATGACCGAACGCTACCTGCACCACAGCGTCATGGATGCATGGAACGCGATCCGCGCCGCTGAACAGCGGAAAGCAAAGCAACCGTGACCATCCCGCAGAACTCCACAGCCCATGACAGCCCGCGTCATTCGCCGCGCTGCCATGCCTGCAATTCCAGCCCGCCGCAGCAGTGCGGGAAATCACAGCACTATCAGGATTCCCCGCCCGTGAGGTTCGCATGACCCTGCCTTACGAGCGCGCCACCGCTGGCGAGCGGGCGCTGGCCGACATGCAGCGGGTGCTGGAGTCCTTCGGCTGCGCTGCCTTCGGCGTGATGACCGACAACGAGCGGCAGGTGCTCATGGTTCAGTTCCGGTGGCGCGGCCGGATGGTTCAGCTTGAAGCGAGCTGGAAGGGCTACGCCGTGGCTTGGCTGAAGGCGAACCCGTACACCTCCCGCAGCTCACGCAGCCGCCAGCAGCACGAGCAGCGCGCACTGGAGCAGGCGCGCGTGTCCATCTGCTCGGTGCTGCGGGATTGGGTGAAGGGCCAGACCACCGCTATCGAGTGCGGCGTGTTGTCGTTCGAGGCCGCGTTCATGCCGCACATGCTGCTGCCTGATGGCCGCCGCGTTCTGGACGCTGCCCAGCAGGCCAACCTGTTGCCGCCGCCCGAGACGGCCTCGTGATGAGCCGCCGCCGCCATCGCCGGCCCGATCCGCCGAAGCCGGCTTACCGGCTCGGTGAGACGCCACCGATCCCGGCCGCCGCGGAGGTGTCCGGCTGCGAGGTGCGCTTCTGCATCTGCCCGTCCTGCCGCCACCGCAACGCGCCGATCCCGGTGAAGGCCGCGTTCCTGCGCTGCCGTGGCTGCGCCGCTGACCTGAGCCTGAAACCCGCCACCACGAGGACCCCGACATGAACGAGAAGCCCCGCCGCCACGTCATCACGCTCGCGTGCTGTACGTCCTGCACCGAACAGCTTGACGCCATGCGCGCGGAGGTTGGCCCGGATGGGCATGGCTTCCTCTGGTGCCCGCACCTCAACACGCTGGCGCTGCTCGCGGAGGGTGAATCCGTCCTGTATCGGCCGTGCGCGGATCGCCAGCAGGCGGAGCTGTTCGGCGCCGCTGCGACGATGCTGCGCGCCCGCGTGGACGTGGCGAAGGAAGCTGCTGCCGGCGCCGACGAGCCGCGGCACTGATGGGCCAGGAAGGGAAACTTCAGTTGCGTGCGCATCGCGGCGAAGTGAAGATGCTCCGGCGTCCGAGCGATCCCACGCCCGACCATGCACTCCGGCATAGCTTCGCGCTGCCGGGGTTCGGCCCGGCAAGTGATCGTGACGAGGTTCCCCCGGGCACCAGAACACGCAGGTCTGCGACGGCCTTTCCCGTCGCGCACCGTGCTGTTCTGGATCGCCTTCGCATCCGGCCCAGCATGTGAACTGCTGGAGCTGACCGGATGACCAAGACCCTGCAACTGCCCAAGCTGACCCGCGCCGCGAGTGACGTGTTCGTGCGTGCGCTGGCCGGCAAGGATGACGGCCACGCGCGGTTCGAGGTGACGGTCAGCTCCGAGACGCCGGTTCAGCGATGGTTCGGGGCGGAAATTCTTTTGCACGACGCCGCGGCTGTGGACCTCAGCAGGTTCAACGACTCCGCTCCGGTGCTGCTGGAGCACGCCCGCGACCAGCAGCTCGGCGTGATCGAGCCGGGCAGCGCCCGGATCGTTGGCCGGAAACTGAAGCTGGTCATGCGGTTCTCCCGTGCCAACCCGGCGGCGCAGCTCGTGGCCGCCGACATTGCGGACGGCATCCGTCGCAACGTCTCGGTCAGCTACATCCCGCTGCGCGCCCGGCTCGCTGCCAGCAGCGAGGAGGATGGCGACACGTGGGAAATTGTCCGCTGGCAGCCGCTGGAATGCTCGATTGTCAGCGTGCCCGCCGATGCCAGTGTCGGCTTCGACAGGGCCGCCGGCCAGCAGCTCTATGACGTGGAGGTGGAAGAACCCGCCGCCACCCCGAACACCTCGCGCACCCCCGCGCGTTCCCCCCGTATCGAAACCACCTTGAGGACCCGTGCCATGCCCGAAACCAACGAATCCCCCACCCGCGGCGAGCGCCGCGCCGCGGCCAGCGCCAACGCCGCAGTCACCGACCGCGCTGCCTCCATCGCGCACATGTGCGCCAGCAACGGCATCGCCCACCGCGCCGCGGAGTTCATCGAATCCGACCTCACGGCGGACGCCGTGGCGCGGGCCATTCTGGATGAACAGCTCGGGCGCTCCGCCGCGCCTTCGGGCCGTGCCTACCGGCAGGACGTGCAGCGTGGCGCGTTGGGCCACGTCGATGAAGAACTGCCGCGCGGCTACTCGCTGCGCTCGGCCATCCTGTCCGCACTGGAGGGTGGGAACAGTCTGGAGCGGGAGTGGAGCGACAGCTACGCCCGCCAGTCCGGCCGCGCGCTGCGCGGCGACGGCATCTTCGTGCATCCGTCTGCGATGGCGCCGGTGGCCCAGCGCACCATGACCAGCTTCAACACCGGGGCAGCCCCGGAACTGGTCAGCGAGACGCCGGGCGAGCTGATTCCGGTGCTGCGCGCGGCCTCGCGCGTGGTGTCCCTTGGCGCCCGCGTGCTGCCGTCACTGCGCGGCCCGGTCCCGTTCCCGAAGCAGCGGACGGACAGCACGGCATATTGGGTGCAGGAGAATCCCGGCTCGGACGTGACCGAATCCAATCCGACCTTCGGCGTGGTGACGCTGGCACCCAAGACCTTGCAGGGCAGCACGCCGTTCTCCCGCCAGCTTCTCCAGCAGGCTTCGATCAACGTGGAACAGCTCGTGCGCTCCAGCCTGACGGCCAGCCACGGCAAGGCGCTGGACCGCGCCGCGATCCACGGCAGCGGCTTCGGTTCCGAACCTTTGGGCATCTTCAAGACCCCGGACGTGAACACCGAAAGCATCGCTGGCGCGCCGGACTTCACGAAGCTGGTCAGCATGATGACCAAGATCGCCAGCGACGACGCCTATGCCGGATCGCTGGGTTGGCTCACCACGCCGCAGCTCGCCGGCAAGCTCATGTCCACGCTGGAGTTCAGCAGCTACGGCGGCAAGGCCATCTGGACGGGCGGGCTTCTGGAAGGGCAGGCCGCCGGCCACCGGGCCGCGGTCAGCACGCTGGTCAGCAGCACCATGAGCACGCTGGAGCCCACGGGCGGCTCTGCGCACGGCATTGTGTTCGGCAACTGGAACGACCTGCTCATCGGCCTGTTCGGTGCGATGGAGCTGACCGTTGATCCGTACACCCTTGCGAAGCGCGGGATCATTCAGGTGACGAGCTTCCAGATGGTGGACATTGCCCTGCTGCATGGCGAGAGCTTCTGCGTCGGCACCGGGGCCACGGCCTCGTAACTGGTCAAGGCTGGAGCGTCGTTCACCGCTCCAGCCGTCCGGGCATGGGCCGAGTCGAAGCGGTCCCATGTGTTGCGGCTCCGGCCGGCGGTCACTCCCCGCCGACACGCCGCACCTTCAAGGGGTCCATGCCCTTCATCGTGGACCCCGGCGCGGCGCCGGTATTCCAGCCGGTGCGGCACGGCTCGCGCTGGCGCTTCCCAACGCCACCACGCCGACCTTCACGCCCCGCGGCGGGCCGAACACAACCAGTAACTACGCTCGCCGGTTCCGCGGTCTGTCGCGGGGCGCCTTCCTGCGCCCGACCTCAACGGGTCCTTCCGACTACACCTCAGACGGGTGACGGCGGCCAAGGTGAGTTTGACCTGAAGGGCGGTCAACTAAGGTTGACGCCCCACAGGATCGGTCCTGTATGCCGATGCTCTCCGCTCGGGAAAATCCGAGGCCGCGCGTTCGGGAGGGGTTTCCCGATGGGACGGTCAACGGGACTTAGGTTGACGGTGGCCGCTTCCCGCCCGGCCACCCGGGAGGGGGTATCCTTGGCGCACGCGAACAACGATCAGGGGGCGCGCGTGACCTACGATGAGATTGCCGCCGAGGCGGAGAAACTGAGCTACCGGGACAAGTTCCGGCTCGCACAACTGCTTATCCAGTTGGCGCGGAAGGAGGAGGAAGAAAACCACCCGGAGCGGCGCGCGGCGGCGGCGGCCGGCAAGCAACCCGATGCGGAGCTGGTGGAGTACGTGGCCTCTCGGCTGCTGAAGCTGAAGCCCGGCAAGAAGGAAGGCGTGTTCAATTCGATTGGCGCCATGTTCCAGTTTCAGGGCGGAGTGTCGGACGCCGACAAGGAGAAGCTGTTCGCGGAGCTGGTGCGCACGCGCCGCATCACCGTGGACGCGGCCGGGCGGGTCTCCTACCCGAGCTGACCGGGGGAATCAGGCGATGGCAGCGCGCCAGCGGAGGCCATAGCGATCCGCACGCTGCGCAGCTTCGGCAGCCGCCTCGGCGGCGGGCCTGTCCGGGTAGCGTGTGGCGTTGGACCTGCCGGCGGGGCCGGGCTTGAACCGCGGGGAAGAATCGGCGCCGGAGCCGGTGAGGTAAAATCGCTTCGTGCGGCCTTCACCCACCACCAAGAACTCGGCCATGTGCTGTCCCGCTGTCGCTGCTGGTGCGCGGGACTCTGACAGGCTGACCTGTGAGGGCAAGGTCATCGGCGTGGCACGATCCGCAGTTTCGGACTGCGGCGGTTCCACTTAGGGCGCGGGTCTACGACGTGGGGGAAGTTCGCAATTTCCTTCCAAACCAAGCCCCCGCTACCAATCAAGTCTACGTGCTCAGTGCCAGCCAGACGGCACAGAGCAACCTCAGCAGAGCCATCGGCGGCAACGCGGTACGGATTTCCGCGTCGTTGCCGTCAGATCATTTCAGGCATGTCTGAATTCCGCGCTGCGCCGCACTCCTCGGCTTGCGAAGCTGACCTGCATCGTCATCTTGGTGGAGCCCGCGCACGTGCGAATCCAGCCATGATCCATAGCGAGATCGAGACCAAGGATGTCTCGGTAGAACCGGTCCACCGCTGAGGGCTCGTGGGGTATCACCTCGCATTGGCACCGATGAACATGCCGGGCCGGTATGGAATACGGCGGTAGCCGGGGCGGTATATCGCCATAAGCCTCGCGGGTGGGATATCTGTGAGCCGGGGCTACATAACCTGCTCCTTTGCCACGTTATCGGCTAGACGGCTGCAGGCGATCGGCACGCAACGGCAGGTTTGTGATCTCGCTCACTTTCTGCCGCCGCTTGCCCACCGGGCTTTCGCGGCTCTGGTAGCTTGCCGCGCGCTTGGTTGCTTGGCTTGTGAGGGTGCGATGGGAGACTTGGCCGTTGGACTCGATCCCGGTGTTCCCGACCCGATCCGGATGTTCGTGGCGGAGCGGGTCGCGCCGGTGTTCGCCGATCTGGGTCGATTGCTGGCTGCGCCTCGGGATGCCGAAGGGCGGGGCTTCGAAGCGGTGATCCTGCCCAGCCTGTTCGCATTGCTCAATGCCTTATCGCGGGTGTTCTTTCATTCGGCCACGGGTGAGCGGCAGTCGTTCATGGCGATTGCCGAGCGCTATCCCGCTGACGATGAGCCGGCGCATGCGATCAAGGATCCTCGGTTGTTTGCCGAAGCTCTGCATGCGCATTACGGTGCTTCGCTGCTGCACGGTCTCGGTTTGCACATGAAGCGTGACGGCCGCTATGAGCCATGGCGTATTGCGCCGGTGCGGGTGCAGGGTCGGGAGCTGCGGCTCAGTGTCGAGCGTCTGCGTGCGCTGAGCAGCGGCGGCGAGGCTCTGCTGGCGGGTCTCGATGCGCAGAGTGGCTGGCCTACAGGCGTTGGTCCGACGCTGACATTGACCACGGATTCGCTGCGGCTCGAGCTCGATGCGTTCTACTGTGGGCTGCGTCGCCTGGTACGTCGGCTGGCGGAGGATAAGGATCTCTGGCCGGGTGCGCTGGCGGTGCTGGCGCCGTGGTATGCGGCAACGCTGCAAAGCCAGGACGAGCGGGCAGAGGCCATCCTCGGTGGTGATGCCGCTGCCGGGGGTTCGACCTCACGGCCGATGGCGGGTGGTTCCGCCTCCCGTGACGGCAGTGAACACGAAGTGCTCCGGTTCGCAAAAGGCGGTGGCTTGACGACGCGCTGAGCGCGAGCGCCGTGTGTGGCGCCCGATTGGCAGCAAGGTCCAGCGCCGCAGCCTGTCAATCCCGCCCCGCGGCTGCGGCATACTGTCGCTGTCATCCGTCGATTCGCGGGTATCGTAATGCTGGATCGATCCGCAGGCCGTGCGCCGGCCTCGCTCATCGCGCTCATTGCAACCTTAACTGGTATCGCACTGCCAGTTTCAGCGAATGCTGCAGACTCGTCCGCGAAGGCTGTCACTGAGCCCCCGCCCACTGTCACGCGCCGCCCGATCACTCACGAAGATCTCTGGTCGATGCGTCGGGTCGGTGCCCCGATACCGAGTCCGGATGGTCGCTGGGTGGTATTCAGCGTGACCGAGCCGGCTTACGACCGGGCGGAGCAGGTGGCGGATCTGTGGATCGCGCCCACCGATGGTTCGGCAGCGCCGCGCCGCCTGACGAACTCGGCCGGGCCGGAGGTCGGGGTCGACTGGAGTCCCGATAGTCGCCAGCTGGCGTTCGCAGCGCGCCGTGTCGGCGATGACGTGCAGCAGATCTACGTGTTGGCGCTCGAGGGTGGCGAGGCGGTGCGCCTCACTCAAAGTGCCACGGGCGCGCGCACGCCGCGGTTTGCGCCGGACGGGCAGCGGATTGCCTATGTCAGCGATGTCTTTCCCGGCGCCGTGGACGAGGACTCGAACCGTCTGGCCGTCAACCAGCGGCGGGCGCGGCGCTGGAATGCGCGGATCTACGAGGGCTTCCCGATTCGTCACTGGGATCGGTGGCTGGATGGGAGCCAACCGCAGTTGTTCGTCGTCGATCTGCCGCGGCCGGGTGTAGTGCCGGAGGCCTCACGCAATCTGCTGGCGGGTACGGCGCTGGCGCGTGCCAGTGGGTATGCAGGGCGCGACGCCGATGCCGGGGCGGAGCTCGATCCAGTCTGGACGCCGGATGGGCGGGCGTTGCTGTTCGTCGCCAGCGACGATCGCGATCGGGCGGCGTGGTCGTCCACCAGCACTCAGCTCTGGCAGGTGCCGGTGCAGGGTGGCGAGCCGCGCCGGATCAGTGCGGGTGCGCACAACTGGTCGCGGCCGGCGTTTTCGGCCGATGGTCGGCGAGTCGTCGCCCTGGTCGAACGTCAAAGTGAGCAGGCCTACGTTCGAACCGAGCTGGCGGCGTTCGACTGGCGGGAGGCGGCAGTGGCTGCTGCACCGCTGGAGCCGACCTGGCTGACGCGGTCGCTCGATCGATCGATTTCGGGGTTCGCGATCGCGGCCGACTCCCGTGCGGTTTACGCGCTGGCCGACGAAGCGGGGCAGGAGAAGCTATTCGTGGTGCCGTTGTCGTCTGGAAGCGCTGCCGTGCGGCGGGTCTTCGAGCCGGCGTCCGGGGCCTATACCCACCTGGCGATCGCGCAGCGGGCGAACCGGCCGGTGCTGGTCGGCAACTGGGAGAGTGCGACACGGCCGCCCGAGGTTGTGCGGATCGAGCCGGAGCGGGCGGGGCATCGGGCGCTGTCGGATTTCAACGGGGCGCGACTTGCCATCCTCGATTTGCCGGCGGTGCGCCACTTCTGGTTCACGAGTTCCCGGGGTAGGCGCATCCACAGTCTGCTGGTCGTGCCGCCGGGGTTCGACCCGCAGCGGCGCTATCCGTTGTTCAACGTGATTCACGGTGGGCCGCATTCGGCCTGGCGCGATCAGTGGGTCACACGCTGGAATTACCATCTGCTCGGGGCGCCGGGGTATGTGCTGCTGCTGGTCAACTACAGCGGCTCCACGGGCTTTGGCGAGACGTTCGCGCAGCACATCCAGGGGGATCCGCTGCGCACACCCGGTGAGGAGCTGCAGGAAGCGGCGGCCGCGGCGGTGCGGGAGTTTCCGTTCATCGATGCGTCGCGGCAGTGTGCCGGCGGGGCGAGCTATGGCGGGCATCTCGCCAACTGGCTGCAGGGCACCAGTACGCACTACCGCTGTCTGATCAGCCACGCCGGGCTGGTGAATCTCGAGTCGCAGTGGGGCACCAGCGATACGGTGTACAGTCGCGAGATCAACAACGGTGGCCCGGTCTGGGAGCAGGGGCCGGTCTGGCGCGAACAGAATCCGATCCGGCTGGCCGCGGCGTTCCGGACGCCGACGCTGGTGACCGTCGGCGAGCAGGATTTCCGTGTGCCGCTGAACAACGCGCTGGAGTATTGGACTGTGCTGCAGCGACAGCGTGTACCCAGCCGGCTGCTGGTATTCCCGGAGGAGAACCACTGGATCCTGAATGGGGAGAACAGCCGGCTGTTCTATGGAGAGGTCCATGCCTGGCTCGATCGTTGGCTGTCGCCGGCATCGGCATCGGCATCGGCGCAGGTGCCCGCGCTCACGGCCGGGCCCGCTCCCGGTCCCGCATCCGTGCCGGTGCCCGCTGCGTCGCCGTGACTCCTGCCGCGGCATCCGGAGTTGCGTCCGCGGGGTACGGAGGCAGGGGAAACACGGGACGCGGCCCATATTTGGGTTTGTGGAGCGCCGTGCTTTAGCTTAATATTCGGCCCCCGCGCGACCCCTCGGATCGCGCAGGTTTCGTCCGATGTCTCAGGACTTGGGCGTAACTGCTTGGATTCGAAGCCCCGAGAGGGGCTTTATTTTTTTGGCCCCTGGCCGGGGCGATGGTGGTGAAAGGGGGCCTGGTGGTCCCTTTTTCATTTCTGCAGTCGGCTCGGGGGCTTGGACGGCGCAGGCGAACGAGAGGGCCGCGGGACGGGATGGTGATGGCGACAGGCATACGCGAACGCGTGATCGGGCTGACGGAGCCGCTGCTGGAGCAGCTGGGCTTCGAGCTCGTCGACGTCGAATGGACCAGTGGCGGTCGCGACGGTGTGCTGCGCTTCTACATCGATTTCCCGGCGTCGGTTGGTGGCCATATCGGCATCGACGACTGCGAGCGCGCGAGCCGCGAGCTGTCGGCGCTGCTCGATGTCGACGATCCGGTGCCGGGCCAGTATTCGCTGGAAGTGTCTTCGCCGGGGTTCGATCGCGTGCTGCGCAAGCCTGCGCACTACGGTCGCTTCATCGGCGCCAAGGTGCGAGTGGAATTGCTGCAGGCTCGTGACGGGCGGCGCCGGTATACCGGCACCTTGACCGACGTGGGTTCGGAAGACATCGAACTCGAGGTGGAGGGCAACCTGGTCAGGCTGCCGTTCACCGCTATCGGGAAGTCGCGACTGGTCGCCTGAGCGGCGTTGCGCTACGGAGGTTGGGTAAGAGATGAACAAAGAAATCCTGCTGGTCGTCGATGCCGTTTCGAACGAGAAGGGTGTCGAAAAGGAAACGATCTTCGAGGCGCTCGAGGCTGCGCTCGCTTCCGCGACCCGCAAGAAGCACGGCGAGGAGTGGGACGTGCGGGTGGCGATCAACCGCAAGACCGGCGACTACGACACTTTCCGTCGCTGGAAGGTGTTTGCCGACGACTCGAAAGAGCTCGAAGTCCCCGACCGCGAGCTGCGCTTCGAAGATGCGCGGGATGTCGATGCGAACGCTGAGGTCGGTGGTTTCGTCGAGCAGCCGATGGAGTCGGTCGGTTTCGGCCGCATCGCGGCGCAGCAGGCCAAGCAGGTCATCGTGCAGAAGGTGCGCGAGGCCGAGCGGGCGCAGGTCGTCGAAGCGTATCGGGATCGGGTCGGCCAGCTGGTCAGCGGGGTCGTCAAGCGTGTCGATCGCAACGGCATTTTCGTCGACCTGGGCGGCAACGCCGAAGGCTTCGTGTCGCGGCTCGACATGATCGTCCGCGAGCAGGTCAAGGCGCAGGACCGGATCAAGGCCTTCCTGAAGGAAGTGCGCTCCGAGCCGCGCGGCCCGCAGCTGTTCCTGACGCGCTCCGCGCCAGAGTTCCTGATCGAGCTGTTCAAGCTCGAGGTGCCGGAAGTCGGTCAGAACCTGATCCAGATCCTCGGCGCGGCCCGTGACCCGGGCATCCGCGCCAAGATTGCGGTCAAGAGCAACGATCCGCGCATCGATCCGGTCGGTGCCTGCGTCGGCATGCGCGGTTCGCGCGTGCAGGCGGTGTCCAACGAAATCGCCGGCGAGCGTGTCGACATCATTCCCTGGGACGAGAATCCGGCGCAGTTCGTCATCAATGCGATGTCGCCGGCCGAGGTGATCTCGATCGTCGTCGACGAGGACTCGCACTCGATGGACATTGCGGTCGCCGAGGACAAGCTGTCGCAGGCGATCGGGCGCGGCGGGCAGAACATTCGCCTCGCGAGCCAGCTCACGGGCTGGGATCTGAACGTCATGACGGAGTCGGACGCAGAAGCGAAGAGCGAGACCGAGGCGCGCACGCTGGTGGAGAACTTCATGAAGCAGCTCGACGTCGACGAGGATGTGGCGACGATCCTGGTGCAGGAGGGCTTCTCGACCATCGAAGAGATCGCCTATGTGCCGCAGTCGGAGCTGAACTCGATCCAGGAGTTCGACGAGGCGATTGTCAAGGAGCTGCGCAATCGCGCCCGCGACATGCTGCTGACGCAGGCGATCGCGAGCGAGGAAAGCCTGGATTCGCAGTTGCCGGCCGACGATCTGCTGCTGCTCGAGGGCATGCAGCCGGATCTCGCGCTGGCGCTGGCGCGCCGTGGTGTGCGCACCCGCGAGGATCTGGCCGAGCAGGCGGTCGATGACCTGCTGGACATCCAGGGCCTGAGCGCCGATGAGGCGGGGCGGCTCATCATGAAGGCGCGTGAGCACTGGTTCACGGAAGGGCGCGGTTGATTCCGGCGATTGCCCATTGATGAGCGTTGCAGACGCAAAGGATTGAGAACATGGCTGACGTGACTGTTGCGCAATTCGCCGAAGTGTTGAAGGTGCCGGTGGAGAAGCTGCTGGTGCAGCTGGATCAGGCCGGCATCAAGGTCGGCGGTGCCCAAGCCGTCATCAGCGACGAAGCCAAGCTCGAGCTGCTGAACCATCTGCGTCGCAGCCACGGACAGGGCGATGCGCCGGCGGGTGCGAGCGCGCCGCCGAAGATCACGCTGCAGCGCAAGCAGCAGAGCGAGATCAAGCTCGCCAGCGGCGCCGGCCGCTCGCGCACCGTCAACGTCGAGGTCCGGGTCAAGCGGACTTACGTCAAGCGCGACGTGCTGGAGCAGCAGGCCAAGGCGCAGCAGGACGAGATCGAGGCCAAGAAGCGCGAGGCCGAGGATGCCGTGCGGCTCGAGCGCGAGCGCGTGGAGCGCGAGCGCCTCGAAGCAGAGCGCATCGAGGCCGAGAACCGTCGCCGGGTCGAGGAAGAAGCCGCGGCACGCAAGGCGGCCGAGGAGGCACGCCGTGCCGCCGAACAGCGTGCCCGCGAGGAGGCCGAGGCCGAACGCGAGGGTCGCCAGGCGCCGCGTCCGCCGGAGCCTGTGGCCGCGCCGGAACAGCCGCCGCGCCAGGCACCGGACACCCGCGCCAAGCCGGCTGCTGCAGCGGCCAACAACGACGATCGCCGGACGCGTTATGGCCGCCAGGAACTGCACGTCGCCGGCGACGTCAGTTCGCGATTCAAGAAAAAGAAGCGGGTTCGCGAGCGCAAGACGCCGGTCGGCATCGAGTCGCGGCATGGCTTCGAGCTGCCGACGGCGCCGATGCGCCGCGAAGTCAGCGTCGGCGAGACGATCACGCCGCAGGAGCTGGCCCAGAAGATGGCCGTCAAGGCCACCGAAGTCATCAAGGCCATGATGAACATGGGCGTGATGGCGACCATCAACCAGCCGATCGACCAGGATACGGCGGTGCTGGTGATCGAAGAGATGGGCCACACGGCCAAGGTCCTGAAGGAAGACCAGCTCGAAGCCGATCTGCAGGGCGTGGAGGCCGCGACCGTGGAGCAGAAGCCGCGGGCGCCGGTCGTGACTGTCATGGGCCACGTCGATCACGGCAAGACCTCGCTGCTCGATCACATCCGCAAGGCCAAGGTCGCCGCGGGCGAAGCAGGCGGCATCACCCAGCACATCGGCGCCTACCATGTCGTGACCGACAAGGGCGGCGTCACCTTCCTCGACACCCCGGGCCACGCGGCGTTCACCGCGATGCGCGCCCGCGGCGCGCGGGCGACCGACGTGGTCGTGCTGGTGGTCGCGGCCGACGACGGCGTCATGCCGCAGACCATCGAGGCGATCCAGCATGCGCGTGCCGCGGAAGTGCCGATGGTGGTCGCGGTCAACAAGATCGACAAGCACGATGCCGATCCGGATCGCGTGCGCCAGGAGCTGTCCAAGCACGAGGTGATCCCCGAGGAGTGGGGCGGCAACACGATGTTCGTCAACGTCTCGGCGCACACCGGTCAGGGAATCGATGCCCTGCTCGAGGCGATCCTGCTGCAGGCGGAAGTTCTGGAACTGCAGGCGCCCGAGACCGGGCTCGCCTCGGGTCTGATCATCGAGGCCAGCATTGAGAAGGGCCGCGGCGCCGTATCCACGGTATTGATCAAGAAGGGCTCGTTGAAGCTCGGCGATCCGATCATTGCCGGCCAGGAGTTCGGGCGTGTGCGCGCGATGTTCGACGAGAATGGTACGGCGGTCCAGGTGGCCAGGCCGTCGATGCCGGTACTGGTGCTCGGTCTTTCCGGCGCGCCGAATGCCGGCGACGAAATCCTCGCCGTGGAGAGCGAGCGCAAGGCCCGCGAGGTTGCGTTGTATCGCCAGGGCAAGTTCCGCGACGTCAAGCTCGCCAAGCAGGCGGCGGCGGTCGGCGACGTGTTCTCGACCATGGGCGAGGAGAAGGCCGGTGTCATTCCGGTGCTGATCAAGGCCGACGTGCAGGGCAGCGCCGAGGCGTTGCGCGACTCGCTGGCCAAGCTCTCGACCGACGAAGTGCAGGTCAAGGTGATCGGCAGCAATGTCGGCGGCATTACGGCGTCCGACATCCAGCTGGCTGCGGCCTCGAAGGCGCTGGTGATCGGCTTCAACGTCCGTGCCGACGGCGGTGCGCGCGAGGCGATCAAGGAGACGGGTGTCGAAGTCCGTTACTTCTCGATCATCTACGAAGCCATCGACGACGTGAAGCAGCGCATGAGCGGCATGCTGGCGCCGGAAATCCGCGAGCAGATCGTCGGCACCGCGCAGGTCCGCGAAGTGTTTCGCTCCAGCAAGTTCGGCGTGGTCGCGGGCTGCCTGATCCTCGAAGGCGCGGTCAAGCGCAACAACCCGATCCGCGTGCTGCGCGACAACGTGGTGATCTTCGAGGGCGCGCTGGAGTCGCTGCGGCGCTTCAAGGACGACGTCAACGAGGTCCGGGCCGGTACCGAGTGCGGCATCGGCGTGAAGAACTACCAGGACGTGCGGGTCGGCGACCAGATCGAATGCTATGCACGCGTGGAGGTCGCCCGCGCCATCGAATGATGGTGCGCGGCGCCTGAATCCATGGCGGGCAAGAAAAGCGCGCGCACGCTGCGGATCGAATCGGAGCTGCAGCGGGTCGTCTCGGATCTGATCCGGCGCGAGGTCCGCGATCCGCGGGTCGGGGCGGTGACCATCACGGCGGTCTCGGCCGCGCCCGACATGAGCATCGTGCGGGTGCTGTTCGTGCCTTTCGGCGAGGCCCACCCGCCGGAAGAGGTCGCGCAGGGCTTGAACCGGGCCGCGGGTTTCCTGCGCGGCGAGGTCGGTCGGCGGCTCGGCCTGCGGCATGCGCCCAAACTCGAGTTCGAGTTCGACGTCAGCCTGGAACGGGCCGACCGTCTGAACAACTTGATCGACGCGGCGGTTCGCCAGGACGCCGCCACGCACCGCGACGACGACGCTTGAGCTGCGGGCTGCTGCTGCTCGACAAGCCGTTGGGCCTGTCCTCCAACGGCGCGACCCAGCGAGTCCGGCGCCTGCTTCGCGAGCCCAAGGCCGGGCATGTCGGCAGCCTCGATCCGCTCGCCACCGGCATGTTGCCGATCTGCCTCGGCGAAGCCACCAAGCTGGCGGGCGAGGTGCTCGACGGCGACAAGGTCTACACCTTCCGCATCGCGCTCGGCAGCCGTACCGCTACCGGCGATACCGAAGGCGAGGTCATCGAAACGGCTGCGGTGCCGCCCCTGCAGGCCGACGGCTTGCGGCAGGTGCTGGCCGCCTTCCTCGGCGAGTCGCTGCAGGTTCCGCCGATGTACTCGGCGCTCAAGCGCGAGGGGCGGCCGTTGTACGAGCTGGCGCGCGCCGGCATTACCGTGGAGCGCGCGGCGCGGCGGATACGCATCGAGCGGCTGGAACTGCGCGCGCTCGGTCCCGACTGGCTGGATTGCGAGCTGCGCTGCGGCAAGGGCACTTATGTGCGCAGCCTGGCCGAGGACATTGCCCGCGCGCTCGGGACTTGCGGCCATGTGGCGGTGCTGCGGCGCGAGGCCGTGGAGCCGTTCGACGCCGAGGCCATGATCACGCTGCCGGCGCTCGAAGCGGCGCTCGCCCGGGGCGAGGCGCCGCCCTTGCTCGCGCCGGATGTTGCTGTGGAGCATCTGCCGGCTGTCGAGCTGGCAGCCGACTTCGCCCGCCGTGTGCAGATGGGACAGGCTGTGCGGGTCGAACCTGCGCCGACACCGCCTCCGATGCCGCAGGCCGCGGGGCAGGAGGCTGGCGAGAACGAATGGACGGTGCGGCTCTATGCCGCCGGCAAGGAATTCATGGGGCTCGGCTGGGCGCGGGCGGATGGCCGCATCCGTGCCAAGCGCCTGTTCGTGGCCCCCGGGTCGCCGGCGCCGTGACGGCGCTGCAACCGTTGGGGCGGGTCGCGTGAGCCAGGCTTCGGGCGGCTTGTGGGGCGCGGTGCCTGCGAGTAGAATGCGCGACCTTCTACGAGACAGTAAATATCCAGATTTAAAGGGTTTTTCAAAAGATGTCTCTCAGCACTGAGAAAAAGAGCGGAATCGTTGCGCAGTTCCGTCGCGATCCCAAGGACACCGGGTCGCCTGAAGTCCAGATCGCGCTGTTGTCCGAACGCATTTCTGGCCTGGGCCAGCACTTCTCCTCGCATTCGGGCGATCACTCCTCGCGTCGCGGGCTCGTCAAGCTCGTCAACCAGCGCCGCAAGCTTCTCGATTACCTCAAGGCCACCGCGCCGGCGAAGTATCAGGAAGTCGTCGAGCGCCTCGGCCTGCGTCGCTAACAGAGATCCCCTGCCGACGACCGCGCCTCCGTCGTCGAGCGCGCGGTTCCGTCGCTATCCGAATCCAGCGAGGTTCCACGCGTGACTGTTCACAAGAAAACCTTCCAGTACGGCCCGCATGCCGTCACTATCGAAACGGGCGAGATCGCCCGCCAGGCCGATGGCGCGGTGCTCGTGTCGATGGGCGACACGATCGTGCTCTGTACCGCCTGTGCGCGGAAGTCGGCGACACCAGGTCGCGATTTCTTTCCGCTGACGGTCAACTATCAGGAAAAGACTTACGCCGCAGGCCGCATTCCCGGCGGCTTCTTCAAGCGCGAAGGTCGTCCGACCGAAAAGGAAACCCTGACCTCGAGGTTGATCGATCGCCCGATCCGTCCGCTGTTTCCCGACGGTTTCTACAATGAAGTCCAGGTGGTCGCGACCGTGTTGTCGCTCGATCCGGATATCGATGCCGACATTCCGGCGATGATCGGCTCTTCGGCAGCGCTGGCGCTGGCTGGCGTGCCGTTCAACGGGCCGATCGCCGCGGCGCGGGTCGGCTACCGTGACGGCCAGTATCTGCTGAACCCGGGCGCGAAGGATCTGCAGACCTCGAGCCTGCAGCTGGTCGTCGCTGGTACGCGCGACGGCGTGATGATGGTCGAGTCGGAGGCCCAGGGCCTGCCGGAAGACGTGATGCTCGGCTCGGTGGTGTTCGGCCACCAGCAGATGCAGGTCGCGATCCAGGCCATCAACGAGCTGGTCAAGGAAGCGGGCAAGCCGCGCTGGGAGTGGAAGCCGGATGAGGCCAACGCCGCGCTCGACAAGGCGGCGTCCGATTTGGCGGCGGCCGATCTGGCCACGGCCTACAAGATCACCGAAAAGCAGGCCCGCTATGCCCGCGTCGGCGAGATCAAGAAGGCCGTGACCGAGAAGCTGGCCGGCGGCGAAGCGCCGCAGTTCTCGGCCCAGCAGGTCGACAACGCGCTGTTCCGCCTCGAGAGCAAGATCGTCCGCGAGCGCATCCTAAACGGCGAGCCTCGTATCGACGGTCGCGACTCCAGGACGGTTCGTCCGATCACGGTCAAGGTCGGCGTGCTGCCGCGTACCCACGGTTCGGCGCTGTTCACCCGCGGCGAGACCCAGGCGCTGGTGGTCACCACCCTCGGCACCGGTCGCGATGCGCAGCTGATCGATGCGCTCGAAGGCGAGCGCCGCGAACCGTTCATGCTGCACTACAACTTCCCGCCGTTCTCGGTCGGCGAGACCGGCATGATGAGCGGCCCGAAGCGGCGCGAGATCGGCCACGGCAACCTGGCGCGCCGCGGCGTGTCGGCGGTGATGCCGGACATGACCAAGTTCCCGTACGTGGTCCGCGTGGTTTCCGAGATCCTGGAATCGAACGGCTCCTCGTCGATGGCCTCGGTCTGCGGCGCTTCGCTGGCGATGATGGACGCGGGCGTTCCGCTCAAGGCGCCGGTGGCCGGTGTCGCGATGGGCCTGGTGCTCGAGGGTTCGCGCTACAAGGTCATCACCGACATCCTCGGCGACGAAGACCATCTCGGCGACATGGATTTCAAGGTCGCCGGCACCAAGGACGGCGTCACGACGCTGCAGATGGACATCAAGGTCGAGGGCATCACGCCCGAGATCATGAAGATCGCGCTGGAGCAGGCCAAGGAAGGGCGCCTGCACATCCTCGGCGAGATGAACAAGGTGCTGTCGTCGCCGCGCGAGAAGATGTCCGAGTGGGCGCCGTCGATCATCACCATCAAGATCGATCCGGAGAAGATCCGCGACGTCATCGGCAAGGGCGGTGCGGTCATCCGGCAGATCACCGAAGAGACCGGCACGACCATCGACATCGACAACGACGGCACGGTCAAGATCGCTTCCGTCAACGGTGCGGCCGGTCGTGAGGCACAGGCGCGGATCGAGCTGATCACCGCCGACGTCGAGGTGGGCCGGATCTACGAGGGCCGGGTTGCGCGGCTGATGGACTTCGGTGCATTCGTGACCATCCTGCCGGGGCGGGACGGCCTGGTGCACATCTCGCAGATCTCCAACGAGCGGGTCGAGCGGGTGTCCGACAAGCTCTCCGAGGGCGATGTCGTGCGGGTCAAGGTGCTCGAGGTCGATCGCCAGGGCCGCGTGCGGCTGTCGATCAAGGACGTTTGATACGACGGTGACGCCATGGGTGGGCGTCGGTTGGCGCCCCCCGAACTTGGCCAGACATGCAGCGCCCCGGGTCTCCCGGGGCGTTTCATTTGGGGGGCGGTATTCCTGCGGCGTGATCTGCGTCATCGGGCTGGACGAGTGCGGCTGTCGCCGCCGAGCCCTCCAGCCCGCGAACTTAGGCGGACACCGTGCTGCGTGCCGTCGCGGCCGCGGGATCCCAATGGGCGATCGCCCAGTCCCAGAGCGCTTCGAGGGTCGCTTGTCGCGAAGCGGGCGGGAGCGGCTGGTTCAGCAAGGTCAAGGCACGGCAAAGGCTTTCGGTTGCGGTGGCCGGATCCAGAGGCAGGGAGCGGCGCGATTTGGCGAGCTTGCTGCCGTCCGGTTCGGTGATCACGGGCAGGTGCAGGTAGCGCGGTGTCGGCAGCGACAGGGCTTGCTGCAGCGCGAGCTGCCAGGCGGTGCTCGGCAGCAGGTCGCCGCCGCGGACCACATCGCTGATGCCTTGCTCGGCGTCATCGACGATCACGGCGAGCTGATAGGCGATCACGCCGTCGCGACGCCGGATCACGACGTCGGTATGCACCTCGGGGTTGAAGCGGATTTCGCGGCCCGAGCGATCCTGCACGCATCGCGGCGCGAGGCCCTCGAGCGAGGCGCGCAGCGCGGCCTGGGCCGGATCGATGCGGCGTTCGCGGCAACGCCCGACGCAGCGAGGTTCGTCGCCCGCACGTGCACCTGCGCCCCCACCGGCGGCTGTGGCCGTCGCGGCGGCGATGTCGCGACGGGAGCAGCCGCAATGGAACACGCGACCGGCCTCGGCCAAGATCTGGATCGCGGAGAGGTAGCGCGGCAGGCGCTCGCTCTGGCGCAGGACCGCGCCGTCGGGCCGGAAACCGAAAGACTGCAGGGTGGCGCGGATCGTGGCCTCGGCGCCGGGCATGTTGCGGGCCGTATCCAGGTCTTCGATGCGCAGCAGCCAGCGTCCGCCGCCATGGCGTGCGTCGAGATAGCTGCCGGTCGCGGCGACCAGCGAGCCGAGATGCAGAGGGCCGGTCGGGGAGGGCGCGAAACGACCGACCGGCGCGAGGGGCTGCTTAGCGGTAGCGGTCGTCGCGGTCGCCGTACTGCTTTTCGCGTCGTTCACGACGCTCCTGCGCTTCGATGCTGAGTGTCGCCACCGGGCGCGCTTCGAGACGCTTGATGCCGATTTCCTCGCCGGTCTCGAGGCAGTAGCCGTAGCTGCCGTCGTCGATGCGCTTCAGGGCTTCCTCGATCTTGCGGATCAGCTTGCGCTCGCGATCGCGGGTGCGCAGCTCGAGGCTGAACTCTTCTTCCTGGGTCGCGCGATCGTTCGGATCGGGGAAGTTGGCCGCTTCGTCCTTCATGTGCGAGACGGTGCGGTCGACTTCCTCCATCAGGTCGCGCTTCCAGTTGGTCAGGATCAGCCGGAAATGGTCCAGCTGCTCCTTGTTCATGTACTGCTCGCCGCGCTTGGCGATGTACGGGCTGACGTTGCGCGGCCCGGAGAGCAGACCGGCGTCGTCCATGTCGTCGTTGTCGACCTGCGGGAGCACCAGCGGCGGATTGCGCTGCACGTAGGTGGCGATCGGCGCTTCGTCGGCCGGTGGCGGAGCCGTCTTCGGTGCCGGGCGCGATGCGCCGTGGCTGGTGCTGGACGCGGCTGCCGTGGCGCTATGCGCTTTGCCGGCGCGCGGTGCGGCGCTGGCCGATGCGGCAGGCCGTGTGCGTGCCGCAGCGGGTGCGGCTTTCTTGGCAGTGGATGAGGGCGGTGCCTTGCGAGCGGGTGCGGCAGGCTTCTTGGCTTTGGCGGATTTCGCAGCAGTCTTTTTGCCAGGCATCCAGTGCTCCTCGACCTCTCCTGAGGCCCCTTCGCGGAACGCGCGATTATACCGGCCGATCCCCGACTGTACAGCGAGGGCTTTCCTCCCCCATAAGTACTTGTTGCAAAAGAAATTTACCGCAATTTGCGCCGCACCGGCCGGGTGCCGCCGGTCAGGGCAGGGTCACCACGGGTTGCGGTATCCAACCGGGTTTCTGGTGAGTCGCGACCACGGTCGTGTAGATCCCGCCGCGAACGTTGAAGCGGGCGGTCAGCTTCATGTAGCGCGGCTCGGTGGCGGCGACCAGGGTCGAAAGGATCTCGTTGGTCACGGCTTCGTGGAAGGTGCCGCGATCGCGGAATGACCAGATGTAGAGCTTCAGCGACTTCAGCTCTATGCAGCGTGCGTCGGCGACGTACTCGAGCTCGAGGGTCGCGAAATCCGGCTGGCCCGTTTTGGGGCAGAGGCAGGTGAACTCCGGCAGGGTCATCCGGATCGCGTAGTCGCGCTCGGCGGCCGGGTTGGGGAAAGTCTCAAGCGTGGTAGATGGTTGCGACGGCATGTTGCGATGGATATTCAGGAGTGTTGGGGCGGCTTGCGCTCGCCGGCGGGCGCGATCGCGAGACGCGGATCGACGGTGATTAATTTACACTACCGCGCTTTCATGCACCCTGCCGTCACACGCGCTTTCGACGCCAAGGACTTATCTCGATGCGACTGACCAAGATCAAGCTGGCGGGCTTCAAATCGTTCGTCGACCCGACCACGGTGACGTTCCCGAGCAACCTCACCGGTGTGGTCGGCCCGAACGGCTGCGGCAAGTCGAACGTGATCGACGCGGTCCGCTGGGTCATGGGCGAGCTGTCGGCTAAGCATCTGCGCGGCGACTCGATGGCCGACGTGATTTTCAACGGCTCGAGCGCGCGCAAGCCGGTCGGCAAGGCCTCGGTCGAGCTGGTGTTCGACAACTCCGACGGCAAGATCGGCGGCACCTATGCCGCCTATGCCGAGGTCTCGCTGAAGCGCGAGGTATCGCGCGACGGCAGCTCGGCCTATTACATCAACGGCGCCAAGTGCCGTCGCAAGGACATCACCCAGCTGTTCCTCGGCACCGGGCTCGGCTCGCGCAGCTACGCGATCATCGAGCAGGGCATGATCTCGCGGGTCATCGAGGCCAAGTCCGACGACATGCGGGCCTTCCTCGAGGAGGCTGCCGGCATTTCGCGCTACAAGGAGCGCCGCAAGGAAACCGAGAGCCGCATCGCCGACACGCGCGAGAACCTGGAGCGTCTGCAGGACGTGCGCGACGAGATCGACAAGCAGATCCGCCATCTGCAGCGCCAGGCGGCCACCGCACGGCGCTACCAGGCGCTCAAGGAACAGGAGCGCAAGATCACGGCCGAGCTGCTGGCGCTGCGGTTGCGCGAGCTCGACAGCGGCACCGAGGTGCACGATTCGGCGGTCCGCGAAAAGGACCTGGTCATGCAGGCGGCGCTGGCCGATCTGCGCGGTGCCGAGGCGGCGATCGACAAGCAGCGCGGCTTCCAGGCGGAGCAGAGCGAGCAGGTGTCGCAGATCCAGGCGCGCTATTTCGCCGTCGGTGCGGATATCTCCCGCACCGAGCAGCAGATCCAGCACACCCGCGAAACCCGTGACCGGCAGCGCGAGGATCTGACCAAGTCGCGCGCGACACTGGCCGATCTGGCGCTGCACATCGAGCGGGACGAGCAGGAGCTGGTCGCGATCCGCGACGAGCTGGCGCGGATCGCACCGGATCTGGAAACGGCGCGGCTGGCCGAGCAGCAATGCCAGGAGCGCCTGGAGGAAACCGAGCGCACGCTGGCGGCCTGGCAGCAGGGCTGGGAGTCGTTCAACCGCGATCTCGGCGGCGCGCACCAGACGGTGCAGGTCGAACGGGCGCGAATCGAACAGCTCGAGAACCAGCAGCGCCGGTTGCGCAGTCAGGCCGACCGGATCGCCGTCGAGCGGGACCAGTTGATCGCCCAGGAGGCCAGCAATGCGCTGGCCGAGCTGGCGGGCCGTGAATCCGAGGCGCGTTCGGTGGCCGACGAGTTGTCCCAGGCACTCGCCGCGGCGCTGTCTGAAGTGCAGGGCTTGCGTAGCGCGCAGATCTCGCTGGAGCAGGCGCTGGAGAGCGCGCGCGGCGAGCGCGAGCGGGCCCGGGCGGAAGTCATGTCGATCGAGGCGCTGCAGCGGGCGGCGCTCGGCCAGGCCGATGCGCGCGCCAACAACTGGTTGCGCGACAGCGGGCTGGCGGATCGGCCGCGGCTCGCCGAAGCCCTGCAGGTCGAGGCGGGCTGGGAAAAAGCCGTCGAGACCGTGCTCGGCGACTATCTCGAGGCGGTCTGCGTCGATGGGTTCGATGCCTTGACCGACGCGCTCGGGCAGCTGGGCGAGACCCAACTGTCGATTTTCGAGACCGGGGCGGCGGGCTTTGCGCCGACCGGCGAGGCCGCAGGCCGACTTGCTGCCTGCGTGCAGGGTCCAGCCGCGGTGCTCGATTTCCTGCAGAACGTCCGGACTGCCCAGTCGCTCGCCGAAGCGATGGCCGCACGGCGCTCGCTGCAGGCCGGCGAATCGATCATCACCCGCTCGGGCGAGTGGGTGGGCCGCGGCTGGCTGCGCGTGGCCCGGGGCGCCGATCCGCATGCCGGCGTGCTGGAGCGCGAGCAGCGGCTGAAGTCGCTGCGGGGCACGTTCGCCGCGGCTGACGCGCGGGTCAAGGATTGCGAGGCGCAGCAACAGGAGCTGCGCTCGCGGCTGGCCGGTGCCGAGTCGGCCCGCGATGTGTCGCAGTCGCGGATCCAGCAGGCCAGCCGGGCGCATGCCGATCTGCTGGGCCGGCTCGAGGCCAGCCGGGCGCGTGCGCAGGAGGCCAATGTCCGCCGCGCGCGTCTCGAAGATGAATTTGCCGACATCGCCCGCGAAATCGATTCGACCGAGCAGACGCTGGGCAAGGCGCGTGGCGAGCTCGACCGCGGCTTGCTGGCGCTGGATGCGCTCGACAGCCGCCGCCCCGAGATCGAGGCGCAGCGTGAGGACCACCGCGAGGCGCTGGCTGCCGCCCGCGCGGCTTCGCAGACCGCGCAATTGGCGGCCCGCGACCTGCTGGTGCGGATCGAAGGGCGGCGTTCGACCGAGAGCTCGATGGACGTCGGCCTGCGGCGCATGGTCGAGCAGCGCGGCCAGTTGCTGGCCCGGGTCGAGGAACTCGAACGGGCGCTGGCCGACGGCGATGCGCCGATCGTCGAGCTGCAAGGTCTGCTCGACGGGTTCCTGGCGCGACGGCTCGAAGTCGAGGCGGATCTGACCCAGGCGCGCTGCGTGCTGGAGGAAGCAGATACCGAACTGCGCACGCTCGACGAGAAACGGCATTCGGCCGAGAGGCGGGTCAACGAGGCGCGCGAGGGGATGGAAAGCGCCCGCTTGGCGGCCCAGGAAAGCCGCGTGCGGCGCGAAGCGCTGGCCGAGCAGTTCGCCGAGACGCGGTTCGAGCTCGCCGATATCCTTGAGGGTCTCGCCGCCGAGGCGGAGGTGCCGGCCTGGGAGGCGACGCTGCAGGAAGTCCGCGCCGACGTGGAAAAGCTCGGCCAGGTGAATCTCGCGGCCATCGACGAGCTCAAGGAGAACACCGAGCGCAAGGAGTATCTCGACCGCCAGTTCGCCGATCTGACCTCGGCGCTCGATACCCTCGAGCAGGCCATGCGGCGCATCGAGAAGGAAACGCGCTCGCGCTTCCAGGACACCTTCGATCGGGTCAATGCCGGCCTGAAGGAGAAGTTCCCGCGGCTGTTCGGTGGCGGGCATGCCTATCTGGAATTGATCGGCGACGATGCGCTGTCGGCCGGCGTCGCGGTGATGGCGAGGCCGCCCGGCAAACGCAATGTCACGATTTCGCAGCTCTCCGGCGGCGAGAAGGCGCTGACCGCCGTTGCCCTGGTGTTCTCGATCTTCGACCTGAACCCGGCGCCGTTCTGCTTGCTGGACGAGGTCGATGCGCCGCTCGACGAGAACAACGTGGGGCGCTTCTGCGACATCGTGCGCGAGATGGCGCAACAGGTGCAGTTCATCTTCATCACGCACAACAAGTCCACGATGGAGCTGGCTTCGCAGCTGCTCGGCGTGACGATGAACGAACCGGGTGTGTCGCGGCTGGTGGCGGTGGACGTCGACGAGGCGCTGCGCCTCGCGGCGAGCTGAGCACCATGACCGAATTACGCTGGGCCCTGCTGCTGGCGGGCATCCTGTTCGTTGCCGGGCTGGTGTTCTGGGAGCTGCGCAAGCGGCGGGCGCGCGACGCCGAGCGGGCCGGAGCGGCGCAGTCCGGTGGAGGCGGCAGCAGCCGTGAGCTGCCGCCTGCCGCACCCAGCCGGGCACCGGAGGTTTCCGCCAAGCCTGCGGTCCGCGCCGAACCGGCGTTCTCGATGCCCGAGCTGTCGCCGCGCGAGCCGCTGCGCGACTTGCCGGTAGTCGAGATCGACCCGCAGGCGACGACCGACCCGCGGGTCGGCGATTTGCCGGTGATCAACATGGACGCAGGCTCGTCGCCGGTGATGTCGTCGCCGCAGCGGGCGACGCAGACGGCCGAACCGGTGGACAAGGGCGCGACGACCCACGGAGTCGAGGCGGAGTCAGCTCCGGATTCCGAGGAGGCCGCCGCCCAGTCGGCAGCGCTCGCCGAGCCGGATCCGGTGGAACGTGCGTCGGCCTGGCTGGCCGATTCCGTGCCGAACGAACTGCCGCCGTCGGTGGTGCTGGATTGGCCGCCCGAGGAGCAGCGGCGCATCATCGCGCTGCGGGTCGTGCCGCGTTCGGGAGAGCGCTTCACCGGATCGGCGCTGCGACAGGCGTTGATCGGCGAGGGCTTCATTCACGGCGAGCTCGACATCTACCACAAGCCGGCCGGCGACGGACGCGCGATGATCAGTGCCGCGAGCCTGACCCGGCCGGGCACGTTCGATCCCAAGACGATCGACGGCTTGTTGTTCGCGGGTCTGAACCTGTTTGCGGTGCTGCCGGGGCCGCTGAGTCCGCGGGACACGTTCGAACGACTGTTGCGGGTGGCCCGCACGCTGGCTCAGCGGCTGCGCGGCGAGGTGTTCGACGGGCGTGGCCAGACGCTGACGGATACCCGCGTCGTGGAACTGCGGCGCGAGGCGGCTGAAGGCACGCCGTGACCGGTTCGGCGGCGGCGCTGGCCGTACGGGCCGCCGAGCTGCGCGCGCAGATCGCGCAGCACGACTATCGGTATCACGTGCTCGACGATCCGGAGATTCCGGACGCCGAGTACGACCGCCTGGTGCAGGAACTGCTCGCGCTCGAACGCGAGCATCCCGAGCTGGTGACGCCCGATTCGCCTAGCCAGCGGGTCGGTGCGCGGCCCTCCGCGGCATTTGCGACCATCGAACACCGCATCCCGATGCTCTCGCTGGACAACGGCTTCAGCGACGAGGATCTGATCGCCTTCGACAGCCGCATTCGCGAAAAACTCGGTGGCGAATCCGAGGTGGTCTACAGCGCCGAGCCGAAGATCGACGGCCTGGCCGTGTCGGTGACCTGGGAAGACGGCCGGCTGGTGCGGGCGGCGACCCGCGGCGACGGTACGCGGGGCGAGGATGTCACCGCAAACGTGCGGACCATCCGCTCGGTGCCGCTGCAGTTGCGCGCCGGCGCGCCCCGCAAGCTCGAGGCGCGGGGCGAGGTCTTCATGCCGCTGGCCGGCTTCGAACGCATGAACCGCCAGGCCGATGCCCGCGGCGAACGGACCTTCGTGAATCCGCGCAATGCCGCGGCGGGCGCGCTGCGGCAGCTTGATCCGCGGATCAGCGCGACCCGGCCGCTGGAGCTGTTTTTCTATTCGGTCGGCGAGCTCGACGGTCCCGACTTGCCGCAGCGCCATAGCGAGATGCTGGCGCGGCTGCGCGACTGGGGGCTGCGTACCTGCCCCGAAATCGCGGTGGTGCAGGGGGTCGAGGGTTGTCTGGAGTACTACCGCCGGATCGGCGCACGCCGGGCGCAGCTCGGGTACCAGATCGACGGTGTGGTCTACAAGGTCGACCGGATCGGCGACCAGCACCGGCTCGGGTTTGTATCGCGCGCGCCGCGCTGGGCACTGGCGCACAAGTTTCCCGCGGACGAGGCCGTGACCACGGTCCGCGATGTCGAGTTCCAGGTGGGACGTACCGGCGCGCTGACACCGGTGGCGCGGCTCGTACCGGTGTTCGTCGGTGGCGTGACCGTCAGCAATGCGACGCTGCATAACATGGACGAGGTCGCGCGCAAGGACGTGCGGGTCGGCGATGCCGTGGTGGTGAGGCGGGCCGGCGACGTGATCCCCGAGGTGCTGCGCGTGTTGCCCGAGCGGCGCCCGGCCGATGCGCAGCCCGTGGTCCTGCCGGAGCGCTGCCCCGTCTGCGGCTCGGCGGTCGTGCGCGAGGAGGAAGGCGCGATCGCCCGCTGCACCGGCGACTACGCCTGCAGCGCGCAGCGCAAGGAGCGGCTGCGCCACTTCGCCTCGCGACGGGCCATGGATGTCGAAGGGCTCGGCGACAAGCTGATCGACCAACTGGTCGAATGTGGCCTGGTGAATTCGCCGGCCGATCTGTACACCCTCGAAGTGGCACAGCTCGAAGGGCTCGACCGCATGGGCCGCAAGTCGGCCGAGAAGCTGGTCGCCGCGCTACAGCGCAGCAAGGACACCCGGCTGGGCCGTTTCCTGTTCGCGCTCGGTATCCGCGACGTCGGCGAATCGACCGCGGCGGCGCTGGCCAGCCATTTCGGCGCGCTCGAATCCTTGCAGGCCGCCGATGCGCCGACCATCCAGGAAGTGCCGGACGTCGGTCCGGTGGTGGCCGCGCATGTGGTCGAGTTCTTTGCCAACCCGCTGAATCTCGACGTCCTGGCGCGGCTGCGCGCCAGCGGCGTGCACTGGCCCGATCAGCCGCGCACTGCGCCGGAGAAACCGCCGCTGGCCGGACTGACGTTCGTGATCACCGGCGCGCTGCAATCGCTGTCGCGGGCCGAGGCCGAAGAGCAGTTGCGCGAACTGGGTGCGCGGGCGGCCGGCAGCGTGTCGGCCAAGACCAGCTATCTGGTCGCCGGTGCGGATGCCGGCTCGAAGCTCGCCAAGGCGACTGCGCTCGGTGTGCCGGTCATCGACGAGCAGGCGCTGCGACAGGTGCTGGAAACGAAGCGGCCGCCGACCTGATACGGGCGGCGGCCGCGGGTAGCGAGGGGGTGCAACCCGCGCGCGCGGCGGGGCGGGCACCCTCTCGCCGAAGGCTCAGAGCTTCTTCTCGACCTTGGCGGTCTTCAGCAGCTCGTCCGAATAGCCCTTGAACTTCTTGGCCAGCACCACTTGTCCGAGTTGCGGCTGGACCGCGTCGAACGGCGGCGGCTGCACCTCGCGAGTGTCGTCGAGCCGGATGATGTGCCAGCCGAACTGGGTCTGGACCGGCTTTGCGGTCGTCTCACCCTTCTTCAGGGTCATGACGGCATCGGAGAACGGCTTGACCATGCTCTGCGGGCTGAACCAGCCGAGGTCCCCGCCGTTGTCCTTGGAGGAGTCCATCGACTCGCGCGCGACCCGTTCGAACTTCTCGCCCTTCTTCAGGCGCGCCAGCAACTGGTTCGCGGTCTCCTCGGTCTGCACCAGGATGTGACGCGCGTGATATTCGGTGCGCGGCATCTGGGCGAGCTGGGTCTCGTATTCGGCGCGCAGCTCCTGCTCGGTCGGTGTCTTGTCCTTCAGGTACTGCTGCTGCAGGGCGCGCTGCAGCACGTCGAGGCGCGACAGCGTCAGTGCGGCGGCAATCTCGTGGTCCTTGTCGAGGCCGTCCTTCTGCGCCTGACTCGCGATCAGCTGCATGCGGACCAGGGAGTCGAGCGCGTCCTGACGCTGCTCCGGGGTCAGGTCGGCGGGGGCCTTGCCGGTGGCGGCCTTGACGTAGAAATCGAAGGTGCCGCGGGTCAGGTTGGTGCCGTCGACGGTGGCCACGACCTCGGCAGACGGATCGGACGCGTCGGCGGTCTTGGCCGCGTCCTTGCCGCCCTGCTGGCAGGCCGCCAGCGTCGCGAGGCTTGCCAAGGCAACGAATCGAAGAATCTTCATGCTGTGCTCTCAGTGACTTGGGTGTGAAGTGTAACGTGAACTCTAAGGAAGACGGGCGTCGATCGACAGCGCATGAACGTGAGTTCCGAACAGCCTGCCGGCGGCATCGTATACCAGCCGGTGGCGAGCCAGCGTCGACAGCCCCTGGAAGCGCGGCGAGGCGATCCGGATGAAGAAATGGCCGCCTTCGCGCGCGCCGGCATGTCCGGCATGGGCGGCGCTGTCGTCGCGGATTTCGAGCGCGGTCGGCTCGAGGGCCTGCTCCAGCGCCGCGCGCAACAGCGCCACGCGATCGAGGCTCATGGCGCGCTCGCCGGATCGGCAACGGCCCGGCGCGATAGCCACAGAGACTGGCCAATCACGAAGAGCAGGGTGGCGGCCATGATCCCGAACACCTTGAAATTGACCCAGACGCGTTCGCTGGCGTTGTAGGCGACCACCAGGTTGGCGGCACCGATCAGCAGGTAGAACAGCACCCAGGCGAGGTTCAGGCGCAGCCAATCGGCGCGCGCCACCTGGCCGAACGGCTGGCCCATGGCCGCGCCCATCAGGCGTTCGGCCAGGGGTTTCGCGCCGATCCACTGGCTGGCGAGGAAGGCGATGCCGAGCAGCCAGCAGAACACCGTCGGCTTCCACTGGATGAAGCGCTGGTCGTGCAGCAGCAGGGTGGCGGTGCCGAACACGAACACCAGCGCGGTGCTGATGCCGTGCATGGGCGGAATGCGGCGCTGGCGCAGCCAGTCGAACGCCAGCAGCAACAGCATCGCGGCCATCAACACGCCGGTGGCGACGTAAATATCGGCCTGGTAGTAGGCCACGACGAACGCGACCAGCGGCAGGAGTTCGAGCAGGGCTTGCATACGCGGCGGTGCGGCGAGGCGGGCGTCGTGGGCGGGCGGAGCCGCGTATCATAGCGAAACCCGGCGCGACTGCCCGCAAGAGGGCCAGACCCATCGAATACTACGAACTGCACCCCGTCAATCCGCAACTGCGTTCGATCCGCCAGGCCGTCGAGATCCTGCGCGCCGGCGGCGTGATCGCCTATCCGACGGACTCCTGCTATGCCCTGGGGTGTCACATCGGCGACAAGGATGCACTGGAACGGATCCGCCGGATCCGGCGCGCCGAGCGCCACCACCATTTCACTCTGGTCTGTCGCGATCTCACGGAAATCGCGCGCTACGCCAAAGTCGAGACCTGGCAGTTCCGGCTGCTGAAGGCCTGCACACCGGGACCCTATACCTTCCTGCTGCCGGCCACGCGCGAGACGCCGCGGCGGCTGCAGCACGAGAAGCGCAAGACCATCGGCATCCGGGTGCCGGATCACGTCGTGCCGCGGATGCTGCTGGAGGAGCTCGGCGAGCCGATCATGAGCTCGACGCTGATGCTGCCGGAGGACGAGCTGCCGCTGAACGACGCAGCCGAGATCCGCGAGCGGCTCGAGCACGAACTCGATGCCCTGCTCGACGGCGGCGTCTGCGGGCTCGAACCGACGACCGTGGTCGACCTGCTGGTGCAGCCGCCGGTGATCGTGCGCCAGGGCCGCGGCAGCATCGCACCGTTCGGCCTGTAGCCGGCGACGGCTTCGCTATAATCGCGCCCGCGCCGGCGCGAGGTTCGGCCTGCCAGACTCGTAGTCGGAAATAATGCAGAAAATACAACATTTTGAGACGTATTCTTCGTGTGAGTTCGGCGCCGTGTTTCGAGGTCCCCCCAGCGTCGGATCGCAAGCCGCGTCACCGGAGGTGCGGCGATGAGTGCCGCCGCCTCGCAGGCGCAGCGGGTGCTCTCGGGCATGCGGCCGACCGGGCAGCTGCATCTCGGCAACTATCACGGTGCGCTGCGCAACTGGGTCGACCTGCAGTACAAGTACAGCTGCTATTTCTTCGTCGCCGACTGGCATGCGCTGACCACCGGCTACGAGGACACCAGCAAGCTGCCCGAGTACGTGCACCAGATGGTGATCGACTGGCTGGCTGCGGGACTCAACCCCGGGGTGGCCACGATCTTCGTCCAGTCGCAGGTGCCGGAGCACGCCGAGCTGCACCTGCTGCTGTCGATGATCACGCCGCTGAGCTGGCTGGAGCGCGTCCCAACCTACAAAGACCAGCAAGCCCAGCTCGCCGAAAAGGACCTCGCGACCTACGGCTTCCTCGGTTATCCGTTGCTGCAGTCGGCCGACATCCTGCTCTATCGCCCCGCCTGGATCCCGGTGGGCGAGGATCAGGTCGCGCACGTCGAGATCTCGCGCGAAGTCGCCCGCCGTTTCAACCACCTCTACGGCCGCGAGCCGGAGTTTGAGGCCAAGGCCGAAAGAGCGATCACCGAGCTCGGTGGCCGGCAGGGCGCGCTCTACCGGCAGTTGCGCCGCAAGTACCAGGAGGCCGGCGACACCGCAGCGCTCGAACAGGCCCGCGCGCTGGTGACCGCCGATACCCGGATCACGGTCGCGGATCGCGAGCGCCTGCTGGGCTATCTGGAGGGCCAGAGTGTCGCGATCCTGCCGGAGCCGCAGGTGTTGCTGACGCCCACGCCCAGGCTGCCCGGGCTCGATGGCCGCAAGATGTCCAAGTCCTACGGCAATACCATCGGCATGCGCGAGGATCCGGACGCTGTCGCCCGCAAGCTCAAGGCCATGCAGACCGATCCGGCACGTGTGCGCCGCACCGATCCCGGCGACCCCGACAAGTGCCCGGTGTTCGATCTCCACAAGGTCTATTCGGACGAGGCCACCTGTGGCTGGGCCGCGCAGGGCTGCCGCACGGCCGGCATCGGTTGCCTGGACTGCAAGAAGCCGCTGATCGAGCGTATCGTCGCCGAGATCGGCGAAATGCGTCGCCGCGGCCAGGAATACGAGGAGAATCCGCAGCTGGTGCGGAACATCCTCGCCGAAGGGGTCGAGCGGGCGCGGGAAACCGCCCGCGAGACGCTCGACGACGTGCGTCGCGCCATGCATCTGCGTGCCGACTGAGCTGTCGGCACCGGTTCTCGTCTCTCCGTCACCCATCGACCTGCGAGCGTCCTCCAACATGGCCAAACCCGAGCTGAGAGTCGTCGTCTCGAATCCGGTCGAGGAACCGGCGCCGCCGCCGGCCGTGCCGCAGCAGGCGGAGATGCCGTTTGCGATGGTGCACGGCGAGCCGGTGACCCAGATCCCGCGCGACCTGTACATCCCGCCGCAGGCCCTGGAGGTGTTCCTCGAGGCTTTCGAAGGGCCGCTCGATCTGCTGCTGTATTTGATCCGGCGGCAGAACCTCAACATCCTGGATATCCCGCTCGCCGACATCACCCGGCAGTACATGCAGTACATCGAGCTGATGCAGGATCTGCAGCTCGAACTCGCCGGCGAGTACATGCTGATGGCCGCGACGCTGGCCGAAATCAAGTCGCGGATGCTGCTGCCACGCTCCTCGGAAGCGCAGCCGGGCGAGGAAAACGATCCGCGTGCCGACCTGGTGCGGCGCCTGCAGGAATACGAGCGCTTCAAACGTGCCGCCGAGAGCATCGACCGTCTGCCGCGGCTGGAGCGCGATGTCTGGACCGCGTCGGCCGAGGCTGAGGTCAAGCGCCAGTCGAAGGTGCTGCCGCAGGTGACGCTGCAGGAGATGATCCTGGCGTTCCGCGAGGTGGTGTCGCGGGCCGAGATGTTCGCCCACCATCATGTCCGCAAAGAGCGACTGTCGGTGCGGGCCCGGATGAGCGACATCCTCTCGACACTCGAGCGCGCGAGTTTCGTAGAATTCACCGGCTTGTTCCGACCCGAGGAGGGGAGAATGGGCGTCACCGTGACGTTCATGGCCATCCTCGAACTGGTCCGGGAAGGCCTGCTCGACATCGTGCAGACCGAGGTCTACGGCCCGCTGCACGTTCGTTCGACCGGTCCCAATCGCGCACTGCATCTCGTGGCCAGCAACGATGCCGTCGACGCCCCGGCCGAAGCTGCCGTCGAGACCGATGTCGCCGGGGCTGATGCTGCCGGGACCGAAGAAGAATCGCCGTACGCTACGCCGCCGCTGCCGCCGTCCGAGGAATCATGAGCGAGAACTACATCAGGAACGTGATCGAGGCTGCGCTGCTCGCCGCGGGCCGGCCGCTGTCGGTGGCCGAGCTCGGGCAGTTGTTCGAAGAATCGGTGCGACCCGACAATGCCGCATTGCGGGCTGCGATCACCGCACTTGCGGAGGCTTGCGAGGGGCGGGGCATCGAGGTCAAGGAAACCGCCAGCGGCGTGCGCATCCAGGTGCGCTCGGAGTTTGCGCCCGAGGTGTCGCGGCTCTGGCCGGAGCGGCCGCAGCGCTACTCGCGCGCGCTGCTCGAGACTCTGGCGTTGATCGCCTACCGGCAGCCGATCACCCGTGCCGAAATCGAGTCGGTGCGTGGCGTCGCGGTCAATCCGAACATTCTCAAGACCTTGATGGAACGCAATTGGGTGCGGGTCGTCGGTCATCGCGATGTTCCCGGTCATCCGGAGCTGCTCGGCACCGCGCGCGATTTCCTCGACTACTTCGGGTTGAAGTCGCTCGACGATCTGCCGCCGCTCGCCGAGCTGAAGGCGATGGGCGAGATCAACATGCAGTTGCCGTTGCCGGGCACGGCCGAAGGCAGTGGCGATGAAGTGCCGCTGGTGGCCGGTGCGCTGGAGCAGGATGCACCGGAGGGTGCTGCGGGCCTGTCCGCCGAAACGACCGATGGCGCGCCTGCGGCAGACGGCGCGGAGTCGGGCGCCGGCACGGACACCGGGACGGCCGTACAGCCGGTAGCCGCGGCAGGCGGGCAGGAAGCCGAAGCCCTGGCTGATCTGGTCGAGGACATCGATCGGGTAGAGGATGCCGATCTGATCGAGGACGACGAGCCGGTCGATGACGACGATGAGGGCGAGGCCGTGATCGGCGTGCGCATCGATGCGGCCGCATTCGAAGACGAACTGCTCGACAGCGAGACGGACGCGGATGCCGACGAGCACGAAGCCGCGGATCCAGGTACCGTGGCCGGGTTGGTGGCGGCGCCGCCTGCCCGCGACGACTGACCACTCACTGCGGGGGTTCCGATGTCACCCGACTTGCCTGGCGAGCGGCTGCAGAAAGTCCTCGCGGAGGCAGGCCTCGCCTCGCGCCGCCAGGCCGAACAATGGATCCGCGAAGGGCGGGTGGCAGTCAACGGCACACTCGCGGTGCTCGGCCAGCGGGTCGAGCCGCGCGATGAGATCCGTGTCGATGGCCGGCCGGTGCGTCAGTTGCGCCGGCCGCCGGCCCGACGCCAAGTGCCGGACAGCGTCTGGCTCTGCCACCGTTCCCCGGGCGACGATCTGCAGCAGGGCTTGATTCCACGTCTGCCGCGCCGGGCCGGGCGGCGTTTCGTCGCGATCAGTCCGATGCCGCGGGTGGACGGCGGGCTTGAACTGCTGACTTCGGATGGTGCGCTGGCGGCGCGGTTGCAGCGGCGGGTCCGCGACTCCATCGCGCAGTTCAGTGTCCGCATCCGCGGCGATCTCAACGATGCCGGCCGTGCAGCCGTGCTGCAGGGCATGCTCGACGACGGCAGCGTGCTCGAAATCGAATCGCTCGAAGCTTCCGGCGAGGAGGGCGATGCCAGCAATCGCTGGTACCACATCGGCGCGCGTGGCCCGAGTGGCAAGGCGATACGTCAGCTGTTCGAGCGGCAGGGCGTGATCGTCAGTCGGGTGATGCGTACCGCGCTCGGCGAGCTGCAGTTGACCCGCGATCTTGGCCGTGGTCATTTCCGCCTGCTGCTGCCGGAAGAAGCCGCACGCCTCGATCTGCAACCGGCCGTGGCCGAGACGGCAGCGACCGTATCTGGCCCGGCTCGATCTGCAGCAGCGCGGCCCGGCGTGGCCACACGCGCCCGTGCGCCGGTCGCGGGCTCGCGCGCATCGGCGGGTGGCGCCGGTCCGCGGAGCCGGGCGCGACCCACTACTGGGCGTCGAAGCTCCCGCCGGTGATGCCGCGCGACTGCGGCCCCATGAGCACGACATAGGGCGCGGTCAAAGCCGCGGGTTCGGGCAGGGTGGCCAGGTCTTCGGCGGGAAAGGCCTGACGGCGCATTGCAGTGCGCATGCGGCCCGGATTGATCGCATTGACGCGCACCGGGCTGCGTTCCAGTTCGGCCGACAGCACCTGCACCAGCCCCTCGATCGCGAATTTCGATACCGCGTAGGCGCCCCAGTAGGCGCGTCCGCGGCGGCCGACGCTGCTGGAGATGAACAGCACCGACGCATCGGCCGAAGCACGCAGCGCCGGTGTCAGCACCTGGGTCAAGGCGAACGGTGCGTTGAGATTGACGTGCATGACCCGCATCCAGGTGGGCACGTCGTATTGTTCGATCGGCGCCAGGGTGCCGAGCAGTCCGGCGTTGTGCACCAGGCCGTCGAGGCGTCCCCAGCGCTGCTCCACCGCCGTGGCGATCGCGTCGTAGTCGCCGGCCAGTGCCTTCTCGAGATCGAGCGGCGCGAGCACCGGCGGCACCACCGGGCGACCGTCGTGGCGGGTGAGCGCCATGATTTCGGCATCCAGGGCTTCGAGCTTGCGGACCGAGCGGCCGAGCAGGATCAGCTCGGCACCGCGGCGGGCGAATTCCAGCGCCAGAGCCCGGCCCAGGCCGGCGGTCGGGCCGGTGATCGCGAGCACCCGTCCGGCGAGGGCATCGGGATCGGGCGTGAGCCGTCGGGGGTCGAAGTCGGCGCGCATGTCGTCGGGGGTCATCGGCTCTCCTGCAGGGCCGCGGGTAGTCTGCCGCGGGCGGCGGCCAGCGCGGTACGCCAGGCACGCCAGGCGGCGGCCATGGCATCGAAACGGCCGGCATCGTACTGGAACGGCAATGCGGCCTGGCAACGCCCGGCGTGTCGTTCGGCCAGCGCACACCAGACGAGCAATGGGCGCAGACCGGGCCGCTGGGCGAGCGGCAGCGCCCGCGCCGCATCCCCGAGCGCCGCACGGCGCGTCGCCAGCCGCTCGCGCAGGGTCGCCACCTGGGCCGGTGGCCAGGGTTGCTGCTGCCAGGCGGCATAACCGCTGGCGGCGAGGGCGTCGATCAGGGGCAGATGCACCCGCCCCAGGCGCGCATCGGCCGCGAGTCGCGCGATCAGCTCGATGTCGCGCACGGCCGGCCCGGCGATGCCGCAGAAGCGTTCGAGCGCGGCGCGTGCCTCGGGTTGCGGGGCGAGGCACAGCGCCAGGTTGCGGAACACGGCCTGCGACCAGAACGACAGGTACTCGGTGTATTCGTCGGTCGATTCGAACGCGGTGCAGGCGAGATCGCAGCGAACGCTGCGGACGAGTCCGCGCAGGTCGGGCGGCGACAGGTCATGCGCTGCAAAGCGGGCGGTGAGTTGCCGACCAAGCGGATGCGTGGCCCGGCCGGCGGCGAGCGCCGCGGTTTCCTCGACCCACCAGGCGAGGCGTGCGTGGGCGATACCGTGTTCGAGGCCGGGCCGGGCGCCAGCGCCGATCTCGGCTTCGAGTGCCAGCAATGCCGCGACGTCGGCGCGCGCCGCGGCTGGCGTATACAGCCAGACCAGTTGACGCTCCGATCCCGCTGCCGTGGGTGCCGACATGGATGTCGGCATGGGCGCCGGCGGCCCGGACGGCGCGGCGGTCATCGTCGGCCAGTCGGCGGTACGGGCGAGGCGACGGTCATCAGGTTGCGGCCGGCCGTTCGAAGGTGGCCAGGTAATTGACCTGCGGATCGGGTATCAGCCGGCATTGTTCGGTCACGGGATTGAATTCGACGCCAGCCAGATCGCGCAATTCGAGACCTGCGGCCCTTGCCCAGCGGGCGAGCTCGGCCGGCCGGATCAGGCGCTCGTACTCGTGCGTACCCGGCGCGATCATGCGTGTCAGGTATTCCGCGCCGACGATCGCCACCAGAAAGCTGCGCAGGTTGCGGTTCAGGGTCGAAACGAACAATCGGCCGCCGGGGCGCAGCAGGCTCGCCAGGGCCTGCAGGGTCAGCGCCGGAGCCGGCACATGCTCCAGCATCTCCATGCAGGTCACGACATCGAACTCGCCGGCCGCGGCGGCCGCCAGGGATTCGACCGATTCGCAGCGATAGTCGACCTGCACTGCGCCGGCGCGGGCGTGCAACCGCGCCACCTGGATCATCGCCGGTGCGAGATCGATCGCGGTGACGTTCGCGCCGCGTTGGGCGAGCGCTTCGGCCAGAAGCCCGCCGCCGCAGCCGATATCGGCCACCCGGCTGCCGGCCAGCGTGCAGCGTGCCGCGACATAGGCGAGGCGCAGCGGGTTCAGCCGATGCAAAGGACGGAACTCGCCGTGCTCGTCCCAGAAACGATGCGCGGCGGCGTCGAATTTGGCGACTTCGGCGGGGTCGGCCGACTCGGCTCGCAGAGGGGTATTCATCGCTGTTCTCCGGTTCTCAGGCGTGCCGACCATTGTCGGGCGGTTTCCGCGACCTGCTCCGCTTCGATCAGGCAAAGCTCCCGGGCCGCGAGCTGCGCCCGGCCGGCGACCCAGACGTCGCTCACGTCGCGGGCGCTGCCGTTGAACAGCAAGGCCTCGGCGACGCGTGTGGCATTGCCAACGCCGCTGACGGCCAGATCGACACAGACGAGATCGGCGGACTTGCCCGGCACGATCGAACCGATCTCGGTGTCGAAGCCGAGCGTCCGGGCGCCCTCGAGGGTCGCCATGCGCAGCGCTGCGTGGGCATCAGGCACACCCGGCTCCGCGGCGCCGTGCGCACCGGCGAGCAAGCTGGCCAGCCGGGCTTCGGCCAGCAGATCGGCCGTTCCGAGGCCGGCCATGGCCGGGTCGCTGCCCAGCGCGGTGCAGACCCCGCGGGCGCGCAGCGCCGCCAGCGGGGCGACGCCTTGGGCGAGGCGCAGACCTGCGGTCGGGCAGTGCACGACGCCGACGCCGGAACGCGCCAACAGCTCGATTTCCGTCGCGAGCAAATGATTGGCTTGCAGGGCGACGAAACCCGGGCGCAGCAGACCGAGCGCGCCCAGCCAGGGCAGCGGCCGTTCGCCCTGTGCATGCTCGAACGCCTGCAGCGTTGCCGGATCGTCATGGACGCGCATCGCCACCGGCGCATCGAGCTGGTCCGCGATCCGGCGCAGGCGCTCCAGCGTGTCGCGCGTGACGGTGCCGGCCGGATCCGGCATGAACTGCAGCCTCGCCCAGGGATCGGACTTGTGGGCATCCCAGAGCGTTGCGGCGCGATCCAGCGCATCGGCCGCGTCTTCGGACCAGGGCGTGGGCGACTCGCTGATCGGCAGGCCGACGGCGATGCGCATCCGCAGCTCGCCGGCGAGCCGGGCGACTTCCTCCGGGAACAGGGAGGTGTCGGCAAAGCAGGTGATGCCGGCACGCAGCATTTCGGTGATCGCGTGCAGCGTGCCGGCGCGGACGAATTCGGCACTCGCCCAGCGTTGCTCGAGGCGCCGCAGGCTCGCGTCGAGCGATGGTGCGAGCGGGCCGCGCGGCAGTGCATCGCGTAGCAGCGAGCGCGCCGCATGGGTGTGCGCATCGACCAGACCTGGCAGCAGCACATGCTGCGCACGCACCACATGCATGGCGGGCTGGTAGCGCTCGAGCAGCGCTGCGGTCGGGCCGATTTCGACGATCCGGCCGGCGTGCACCGCGGTCGAATAGCCCTCTAGCACCGCGCCTTCGGGTTCGATCGGCAGGGTCCAGCGAGGACTGATCAGGAGGTCGACGGGTGGCATCTTGCGGCGGCGGAAAACTGCAGTTCGGAGGGCTTCTATGTTACTATTTTCGCTTCATTTCCGATTGTTCGAAGCCCTTTCCGCATGGTCGAAATAGCGCGCGAGATCCTGCCGGTCAACCTCGAAGACGAGATGCGCCAGTCGTATCTCGACTATGCCATGAGCGTGATCGTCGGGCGCGCCCTTCCAGATGTGCGCGACGGTCTCAAGCCGGTCCACCGGCGCGTGCTGTTCGCGATGCACGAGACCAACACCGTCTGGAACCGGCCCTACGTCAAGTGTGCCCGCGTGGTCGGCGACGTGATGGGTAAATACCATCCGCACGGTGACAGCGCGATCTACGACACCCTGGTGCGCATGGCGCAGGACTTCTCCCTGCGCTACACCCTGATCGACGGGCAGGGCAACTTCGGCTCGGTCGACGGCGATACGCCGGCGGCCATGCGCTACACCGAATGCCGTCTCGAGAAGATCTCCGACCAGTTGCTGGCCGACATCGACAAGGAAACGGTCGATTTCGTGCCGAACTACGACGGCAAGGAACTCGAGCCGGCCGTGCTGCCGTCGCGGATTCCGAACCTGCTGGTCAACGGTTCCTCAGGCATCGCGGTCGGCATGGCGACCAACATCCCGCCGCACAACCTCACCGAGATCGTTGATGCCTGCCTCGCGGTCATCGACGATCCGGAAATCGGCCTCGCGCAGTTGATGCAGCTCGTGCCGGGTCCCGATTTCCCGACGGCCGGCATCATCAACGGCGCGCAGGAGATCGTCGCGGCCTACAAGACCGGGCGAGGGCGCCTGTCGGTCCGCGGTCGCGCGCATTTCGAAGACATCGGCCGCGGCGATCGCCAGGCCATCGTGGTCACCGAGCTGCCGTACCAGGTCAACAAGGCGCGGCTGATCGAGCGCATCGCCGACCTGGTGCGCGAAAAGCAGATCGACGGCATCGCCAGCGACGGCCTGCGCGACGAGTCCGACAAGGACGGCATGCGCATCGTGGTCGAGCTGCGCCGTGGCGAGAACGCCGAGGTCGTGCTCAACAACCTCTACGCGCAGACTCCGCTCGAGACCGTGTTCGGCATGAATATGGTCGCGCTGGTCGACGGCCAGCCGAAGCTGCTGTCGCTGAAGGAGATGCTCGAGGCCTTCGTCCGGCATCGCCGCGAGGTCGTCACCCGGCGCACGGTTTTCGAGCTCAACAAGGCCCGCGATCGCGCCCATGTGCTCGAAGGCCTGGCGGTCGCGCTGGCGAACATCGACGAGATCATCGCGCTGATCAAGGCCTCGCCGTCGCCGCCCGAAGCCAGGACGGCACTGATGGAACGGCTCTGGGAGTCGGGCGCCGTGCCGCAGATGCTGGCGCGCGCCGGCGACATCTCGACCCGGCCCAAGTCGCTGTCGGCCGGTTTGGGCCTGATCGCGACCGAGGGTGGCCGCTACCGACTGAGCGAGGTGCAGGCGCAGGCGATCCTCGACATGCGTCTCAACCGGCTCACGGGCCTGGAGCAGGACAAGATCCTCGCCGAGTACCAGCAGTTGCTGGTGCAGATCGTCGATCTCAGCGACATCCTCGCCCGCCCCGAGCGTCTGACGCAGGTGGTGCGCGACGAACTGCTGGAGATCCGCGAGCAGTACGGCGATGCCCGGCGCACCGAGATCAACCGCGATCACATCAACCTCGCGACCGAAGACCTGATCGAGCCGCAGGACGTGGTGGTGACGCTGTCGCACGCCGGTTACGCCAAGTCGCAACCGCTGGCCGAATATCAGGTGCAGCGCCGTGGCGGCCGCGGCAAGGCCGCGACCGCGGTCAAGGACGAAGACTTCGTCGAAAAACTCTTCGTCGCGCACACCCACGATACGCTGCTGTGCTTCTCCAACCGCGGCAAGGTCTACTGGGTGCGCGTGTTCGAGCTGCCGCAGGCGGGCCGCAGCGCCCGCGGCAAGCCGCTGGTCAACCTGATGCCGCTCGAAGAGGGCGAGAAGATCAACGCCGTGCTGCCGATCAAGCAGTTCGACGACGAGCATTTCGTGTTCATGGCAACCAGCCATGGCACTGTCAAGAAGACGCCGCTGTCGGCCTATTCGCGGCCGCGCCCCTCGGGGATCATCGCGGTCGATCTGCGCGACGGCGACCGGCTGGTCGGGGTCGCACTGACCGACGGTCAGCGCAACGTCATCCTCTGCAGCCGCGGCGGCAAGGCGATCCGCTTCACCGAAGACGAAGTCCGGCCGATGGGGCGCGACGCCACCGGCGTGCGCGGCATCCGCCTGGGCGAGGGCGACGAGGTCATCTCGCTGGTGGTCGTGGACGGCGGGCACATCCTGACCGCTTCCGAGCACGGTTACGGCAAGCTGACTCCGCTGGACGATTTCCCGCTGCATGGCCGCGGCGGGCAGGGCGTGATCGCGTTGCAGACCACCGATCGCAACGGCATGACGGTCGCGGCGCTGCAGGTGTTGCAGGGCCAGGAGATCATGCTGATCAGCTCCACCGGAACGCTGGTCCGCACCGGCTCGCAGGAGATCGCGGTGGTCGGCCGCAACACCCAGGGTGTGCGCCTGATCCGTCTCGGCGACGGCGAGCGGCTGGCCGGCGTCGAGTGCATCCCGAGTCTGGCGGGCGATGAGGCCGACCCGGCGGAAGCCGATTCGGGCGATACCGCCGAAAGTACTCAAGCGATTCCCCCAAGCAGTTAAAATTCAAGACCTGCGACCGCGATGACGACGGCAATCAGGCGCCTGGCGCACGGACTGCCGGTCGTTGCGCGGTCTTCCCCCCACTCATGGCATAGCCCAAGGTGACACGCGTGCGCGTCTTCAATTTCGCCGCCGGGCCGGCGACCCTGCCCCTCGAAGTCCTCCAACAAGTCCGTGACGAGCTGCTGGATTGGGGCGGCGGTGGCATGTCGGTGATGGAAGTCAGCCATCGCAGCAAGGCGTTCATCGACGTGGCCGAGCGGGCCGAGGCGCAGTTGCGTGCGCTGATGGCCATCCCGGCGAACTACAAGGTGCTGTTCCTGCAGGGCGGGGCAACTGGCCAGTTCAGCGCGATCCCGATGAACCTCACCCGCGCCGATTCGACCATCGACCTGGTCAACACCGGCAACTGGTCCAAGAAGGCGCTGACCGAAGCCAAGCGCTACTGCAAGGTCAATGTCGTCGCCGACGAATCGGCGAGCAAGTATTCGACCGTGCCGGCGGCCGCCAAGCTCGTGGCCAGCCCCGGTGCAGCCTATTTCCACTACACGCCCAACGAGACCATCGGCGGCGTGGAGTTCGGCTACGTCCCCGACGTGGGTGCGGTGCCGCTGGTCGCCGACTTCTCCTCGACGATCCTGTCGCGCCCCGTCGACGTCAGCCGCTACGGCCTGATCTATGCCGGCGCGCAGAAGAACATCGGCCCCTCGGGGCTGTGCGTGGTCATCGTGCGCGACGACCTGATCGGCAAGGCCCGTCCCGATACGCCCGCGATCTGGGATTACGCGGCCATGGCCAAGGAAGGTTCGATGCTCAACACGCCGAACACCTTCGGCATCTATGTCGCGGGCCTGGTGTTCGACTGGCTGCAGAAGCAGGGCGGTCTGACTGCCGTCGCCGAGCGCAACCGGCGCAAGGCCGAAACGCTGTATCGGGCGATCGACGAGTCCGGTTATTACCGCAACCCGGTGGCGCTCGATGCGCGCTCCTGGATGAACGTGCCGTTCACGATTCCGAATCCCGACCTCGACAAGGCTTTCGTGGCCGAAGCGGCCAAGGCCGGGCTCGCCAACCTCGAAGGCCACCGCTCGGTCGGCGGCATGCGGGCGTCGATCTACAACGCGATGCCGCAGGAAGGCGTCGATGCGCTGGTGTCCTTCATGCGGGACTTCCAGCGCCGCCACGGTTGACCTGCCATGAGCTACCGTATTCTTACGCTGAACAACATCAGCATTCGCGGACTGGAGCGCCTGCCGCGCGATCGTTACGAGGTCGCCTCGGAAATCGGCAAGCCGGATGCGATCATGCTGCGTTCGGCGGACATGCACGCCATGGAGATTCCCGAGACCGTGCTCGCGGTGGCGCGCGCCGGCGCCGGCACCAACAACGTGCCGGTCGCGGCCCTGTCGAAGCGCGGCGTGCCGGTTTTCAATGCGCCGGGCGCCAATGCCAACGCCGTCAAGGAACTGGTGATCGCATCGCTGTTCCTCGCCGCGCGCAACATCTGCCAGGCCTGGGACTTCGCGCGTTCGCTGTTGGGCGACGACAAGGCCATCGATCTCGCGACCGAAAAGGGCAAGAAGACCTTCGCCGGCTTCGAGCTGCCGGGCCGGGTGCTGGGCGTCGTCGGCCTCGGTGCGATCGGCGTCGAAGTCGCCAACGCCGCCGAGCGGCTCGGCATGAAGGTGCTCGGTTACGACCCGCAGATCACCGTGCGGCGGGCCTGGCAGCTGTCGTCGTCGGTCGAGCAGGCCTTGTCGCTCGACGACCTGTTCACGCGTGCGGATTTCGTCACCGTGCATGTGCCGCTTGCAGACGGCACCCGCGGCCTGGTCAACGCGGCGCGACTGGCGCTGATGCGCAAGGGCAGCACCGTGCTCAATTTCTCGCGCGCACCGATCGTCGATGACGCAGCCGTGCTGAACGCGCTCGAACAGGGCCAGCTGCACGCCTACATCTGCGACTTCCCGAAGAACGGGCTGAAGGACCATCCGCGGGTGGTGACCCTGCCGCATCTCGGGGCTTCGACCCACGAAGCCGAGGAGAACTGCGCGGTGATGGTCGCCGACACCCTGCGCGACTTCCTCGAGAACGGCAATGTCCGCAACAGCGTCAACTTTCCCGAAGCGGTGCTGCCGCGGATCCCGGGGACGGCGCGGTTCGCGATCGCCAACAGCAACGTACCGAACATGGTCGGGCAGATTTCCACCTGTCTTGCCGGCGTGAAGCTCAACATCGCCGAGCTGCTGAACAAATCCCGCGGCGAGCTGGCCTATACGTTGATCGATGCCGAAGGCCCGACCGATGCCTCGGTCCTGCAGCGGATCCAGGCGATCGACGGCGTGCTGTCGGCGCGGCTGCTCTGAACAGGGGAAAGTGTGTGGCCCGTACACCGTCGCGCAAATCCGGCTCCGGCACCCGCGGCTCGCGCCGTACCAAGGCGGTCAACCGCCCGGCCCGAGGTACGGCCGGTACGGCCCGTGCGGGCAAGCAGATCGAGAAAAAGCCGATCGAGAATCTGCGCGGCCAGATCGACGAGGTCGATGCGCGCCTGCATGCATTGCTGAACGAGCGGGCGCGTCTGGCCCGGCAGGTCGGAGTGTCCAAGCACCGCGACGGGCACCTGGTCGATTTCTACCGACCGGAGCGCGAGGCGCAGGTGTTGCAGCAGGCGCTGGAACGCAATGCCCGGGCCCGCGCGAGCGGCGCGCTGCGCGACGAGGAAATCCTGCGGCTGTTCCGCGAGATCATGTCGGCCTGCCTCGCCCAGGAGGAGCCGCTGAAAGTGGCCTTCCTCGGCCCGGAGGGGACGTTCTCGCAGAGCGCGGTCTACAAGCATTTTGGCCATTCGGCACGCGCCTTGCCGCTGGTGTCGATCGACGAAGTCTTCCACGAAGTCGAGGCGGGGCATGCCGACTTCGGCGTCGTGCCGGTCGAGAATTCGACCGAAGGCTCGGTGAACCATACGCTGGACCGTTTCCTGACTTCGCCGCTGAAGATCTGTGGCGAGGTCGAGCTGCGCATCCACCAGTGCCTGATGGGCCGGATGGAATCGCTCGACCAGATCCGTCGTGTCTGCAGCCACCCGCAGTCGCTGGCGCAGTGCCGGCAATGGCTCAACGAGCATCTGCCGGAGGTCGAGCGCGTTGCGGTCTCGAGCAATGCCGAGGCCGCGCGCCGCGCCCGTGACGAACTCGGCACCGCAGCGATCGCCGGCCAGACGGCCGCCGAGGTCTACGACCTGACGATGCTGGCGCCGGGCATCGAAGACCGCCCGGACAACACCACGCGCTTTTTTGTCGTCGGTCGGCGGGTGTTCGGCCCCAGCGGCCGGGATCGCACCACGCTGCTGGTCTCCACCGGCAAGACCGAGGCGCCCGGAGCGCTGTACCGGCTGCTCGAGCCGCTGGCCCGCAACCGAATCAGCATGACCCGCATCGAGTCGCGCCCGTCGCAGCGCGGCAAATGGGACTACGTCTTTTTCATCGACCTCGAGGGTCATGTCGACGATCCGCCCGTGGCTGCGGCGCTGGCCGATCTCAAGACCCGCGCCTCGCTCTACCGCGTGCTGGGGTCCTACCCGCAGGCCATCCTGTGAGCGCACCGGGCTGGGAAGTCGCTCCCGGGGGCGCATTGCAGGGCGAGGTCGTCGTGCCGGGCGACAAGTCGATTTCGCACCGCTCGCTGATGCTCGGTGCGATCGCCACCGGCCGCACCGAAGTCACCGGTTTTCTGGCCAGCGAGGATTGCCTGGCCACGCGCGCGGCGTTGGGCGCCATGGGCGTGGCCATCGAATCGCACAGCCCTACCCATCTGTTCGTCGAGGGCGTCGGTCGCGACGGGCTACAGGCACCCTCCGGCACCCTCGACATGGGCAATGCCGGCACCGCGATGCGCCTCTTCATGGGGCTGCTCTGCGGCCGGCCGTTCGATACCACCCTGGTCGGCGATGCTTCGCTGATGCGCCGCCCGATGGAGCGGGTGGCCAAGCCGCTGCGCGAGATGGGTGCGGTGATCGAGACCCGCGAAGGGCGGCCGCCCGTGCTGATCCGCGGTGGCCGGCCGCTGCAGGCGATCGACTTTCGGATGCCGATGGCCAGTGCCCAGGTCAAATCCGCGGTGCTGCTGGCGGCCTTGTCGGCCCGGGGCCGCAGCTGCGTGACCGAGCCGGCGCCGACCCGCGATCACACCGAGCGGATGCTGGCCGGTTTCGGGGTGCAGCTGCTGCGCAGCGGCAACCGCGTCGAACTCGAGGGCGGGCAAGCGCTGCGGGCCGCGCGCATCGCGGTGCCCGGCGATTTCTCGTCGGCGGCTTTCTTCATGGTGGCGGCCTGCATCGGCGGCGGCAGTGGCTTGATGCTGCGCAATGTCGGCATCAACCCGACGCGCACCGGGCTGCTCGACATGCTGCTCTCGATGGGCGCCGACATCCGCGTGCATCGCCACGCCGGCGATTCGCCTGAGCCGGTCGCCGATATCGAGGTGCGACCAGGGGCACTGCGTGGCATCGCGGTGCCTGAGGCCTTGGTGCCGCTGGCCATCGACGAGTTTCCGATCTTTTTCGTCGCGGCCGCCTGTGCCGACGGCGAAACCCTGGTCCGCGGCGCCGAGGAGCTGCGGGTCAAGGAGAGCGACCGGCTGGCGACGATGGCTGCTGGCCTCGCGGCGCTCGGGGTCGAGCACGAACTGCTGCCGGACGGTATCCGCATCCGCGGCCGGTCCGGCCCGGTGGCGGCTTTTGGCGGCGGACGCATCGACAGCCACGGCGATCACCGGATCGCGATGTCGTTCGCCGTCGCCGCGCTGCGGGCTGCGGCGCCGATCCGGATCGACGACACGGCCAACGTCGCCACCTCCTTCCCTGGCTTCGCAGCACTGGCCCGCTCGGTCGGCCTGGGCTTGCGCGAGCTCGCCTGACTCCCCCGGAGCGCCGGATGGCCGAGACTCGCCCCCTCGTCCCGGTAGTGACCATTGATGGGCCGTCGGGCTCGGGCAAGGGCACGATCAGCCGCCGTGTCGCCGACCAGTTGGGTTGGCATCTGCTCGACAGCGGCGCGCTCTACCGGCTGGTGGCGCTGGCTGGTCTCGACCGCGGCCTCGACCCCGAGAGCGTCGCCGCCCATGCCGCCCTGGCCGAAACCATGCGGGTCAGCTTCGGTGCCGATGCCGCCGGCGCCGAGCGGGTCAACCTCGAAGGGCAGGACGTCACCGCCCGGATCCGGCTCGAGGAGGTCGGGCAGGGAGCTTCCCGGGTCGCCGCCTGGCCACCGGTACGGGCGGCGCTGCTGGAGCGGCAGCGGCGGTTCGCCGAGCCGCCGGGGCTGGTGGCTGACGGGCGGGACATGGGGACGGTGGTCTTTCCCGGCGCAGTCCTCAAGATCTTCCTCACCGCCAGCGCCGAAGAACGGGCCGCACGGCGTCATAAGCAGTTGAAAGACAAGGGATCCGCTGTTAGTCTTGCCGCCCTTTCGCGGGAGATAGCCGAACGCGACCTGCGGGATTCCACCCGCGCCGTCGCGCCGCTGCGTCCCGCGGAGGATGCGCTGATCATCGATTCGACGGGCCTCTCCGTCGCCGCGGTGGTCGAGCGCGTGCTCGAACTGGGCCGGCAGCGATCGCTCTGGTCCTGATCGCGCATATCCGCGAATCCACGTTTTACGTGATTTATTGAGAACGGGCCCGGCATGGATGCCGGCTCATTTCGTAACAACCTCCACGACTCCTGGAACCGGGTCGCGGATCCGACGTCACGGCGCAATGCCGTGCAAGAGAGCGTATGACTGAAAGTTTTGCCCAACTCTTCGAGCAGAGTCTCGCCAGCCAGCGAATTCGCCCGGGGATGATCCTGTCCGGCCTCGTGGTCGATGTCACCAGCGACATCGTCATCGTCAATGTTGGCCTGAAATCCGAAGCCGTGATCGACATCAGCCAGTTCAAGAACGAACGTGGCGAGATCGAAGTCAAGCCCGGCGACGAGGTGGAAGTCGCACTGGATGCCGTCGAGGACGGCAATGGCGAGACGCGCCTGTCGCGCGAAAAGGCCAAGCGTGCCCGTACCTGGACCCGCCTCGAAGACGCCTTCGGCAAGGCCGAGATCGTCACCGGCATCATCACCGGTCGCGTCAAAGGTGGTTTCACGGTCGAGATCGAACACGTCCGCGCGTTCCTGCCGGGGTCGCTGGTCGATGTGCGTCCGGTGCGCGACACCTCCTATCTCGAGAACAAGCCGCTCGAGTTCAAGGTCATCAAGCTCGATCAGAAGCGCAACAACGTCGTCGTGTCGCGCCGTGCGGTCGTCGAGCAGGAGTTCTCCGCCGAGCGCAGCGCGCTGATGGAGAACCTGCAGGAAGGCGCAGTGGTGCGCGGTGCGGTCAAGAACCTCACCGACTACGGTGCGTTCGTCGACCTCGGCGGCATCGACGGCCTGTTGCACATCACCGACATGGCCTGGAAACGCGTCAAGCATCCGTCGGAAGTCGTCAAGGTCGGCGACGAGATCGACGTGCGCATCCTCAAGTTCGATCGCGAGCGCTCGCGTGTCAGCCTGGGCCTGAAGCAGCTCGGCGCGGATCCGTGGGAGAACATCGCCCGCCGCTATCCGCCGAACACCCGCGTGTTCGGCAAGGTCACGAACATCGCCGACTACGGCGCGTTCGTCGAGATCGAGGACGGCGTCGAAGGCCTGGTGCACGTCTCCGAGATGGACTGGACCAACAAGAACGTCAATCCCGCCAAGGTCGTGCAGACCGGTCAGGAAGTCGAGGTCATGGTCCTGGACGTCGACGAGGAGCGTCGCCGCATCAGCCTCGGCCTGAAGCAGTGCGCGGCCAACCCGTGGCGCGAGTTCGCCGAGAACTACAACCGCGGCGACAAGGTCTCGGGCCAGATCAAGTCGATCACCGACTTCGGCATCTTCATCGGCCTGGCCGGCAACATCGACGGCCTGGTGCATCTGTCGGACATCTCCTGGGACGTCGCCGGCGAAGAAGCCGTGCGCAACTTCCAGAAGGGGCAGCAGCTCGAAGCCATGGTGCTGTCGATCGATCCGGAGCGCGAGCGCATCAGCCTCGGCATCAAGCAGCTGGCGAAGGACCCGTTCTCGGGCTACATCGCCGACAACCCGAAGGGCAGCATCGTCCGCGGTGTCGTCAAGGACGTCGATGCGCGCGGCGCGACCATCGACCTCGGCAACGGCATCGAGGGTCAGCTGCGGGCTTCCGAGCTGGGCCGCGACCGGGTCGAGGATGCGCGCACGATCCTCAAGGTCGGCGAAGAGGTCGAGGCGAAGTTCCTCGGCGTCGATCGCAAGACCCGCACGATCTCGCTGTCGATCAAGGCCAAGGAGGCCCACGAGGAAGCCGAAGCGGTGCAGAGCTACCGCACCGAACAGGGCGGTTCCTCTGGCACCAGTCTGGGCGAGCTGCTCAAGGCGCAGATCGGCGGTGCCGATCGCGATCGAGGCTGAACCGGTCGGCCGGCGGCGCTGCCGCCGGCCGGATTCGGCAGCATGCAGACCATCGCTACCAGAGCATGAACGGAGTCGCCCGGCGCAGCTGCCGGGCGGCTCGATGCGATCGGCGCGGGGCCTTACATGACCAAGTCGGAACTGATCGAAATCATCGCCGCCAAGCAGAAACATCTGCCGGCCAAGGATGTGGAGCTCGCTCTCAAGCAGATGCTGGAGATCATGAGCGACGCCCTGGCCACCGGTGAGCGCATCGAGATCCGCGGTTTCGGCAGTTTTTCGCTGCACTTCCGCCCGCCGCGCCAGGGGCGCAATCCCAAGACCGGCGAGGCCGTGGCCCTGTCCGGCAAGTACGTCCCGCATTTCAAGCCCGGCAAGGACCTGCGCGAGCGGGTCAACGAAGGCACCGACAAACCGATCCGCGATTGACGCGGCTCGATGCCTGAGATTCCCTCAGGCGATCCCGTTTCCATCGGCTGCGTATCCGGCTGAATCCGGCAGTTTCCTGCATCGCGCTGCCGAACGCCTGCCTCTAAGGTCCCGCTTGCGGCGTCCCGCTGCATCCACCGAGGGCCTGTCATGAAGCTGATTCCATGTCTGCTGGCGTCGTTGCCGCTGCTGCTGCCCGTGCCGGGTCTGGCCGACCCGGTCAACATCAACACGGCCGACGCCGCGACCCTGGCGCGCGAGCTCAAGGGCGTGGGCGAGGCCCGCGCCCGCGCGATCGTCGAGCATCGCAGCCAGCACGGTCCGTTCCGCTCGGCCGACGAACTCGTGCTGGTGCGTGGCATCGGCCAGAAGGTCGTGGACCAGAACCGGGCCAACATCCGCGTCGATCGTCCTGCGAAAGCCGCCGCGGCCGCCGCGAGCACGCCGGCAGCCGCCGCTCGCCCGGCGGCAGCGGCAGCGCCTTCCAGCCGTCCGGTCGCACCGGCGCGGCCTGCCGCCGCCCGCTAACGTGATCCTGCACACAGTTCCATCGCGCACATTGCGCGGCGGAACTGTGAAGCACTGCCGGTGCCGGCTGCCGACGCCTGCAACGTCATCGCGTATTATTTTCGGGCTTGCTGCCAGGAGATATCTGACGATGGCCAAACGTTCGTTGATTGAAACCGCGGTGTTCCCGGTGGCGGGGCGCGGTACGCGCTTTTTGCCCGCGACCAAAGCCAGCCCCAAGGAAATGCTGCCGGTGGTCGACAAACCGCTGATCCAGTATGCCGTGGAGGAAGCCCTGGCGGCCGGCGCTCGGCGCCTGGTGTTCATCACCGGCGCCTCCAAGCGCGCGATCGAGGATCACTTCGACTCCGACCAGGAGCTGGAAAACCTGCTCGAATCGCAGGGCAAGTCGGATCTGGTACAGCAGCTGCACAGCGTGCTGCCGTCCTACGCCACCTGCATCTACATCCGCCAGCCGGCGCCGCTCGGCCTCGGTCACGCGGTGCTCTGTGCCCGCCCGGCGGTGGGCGACGAACCGTTTTTCGTGCACCTGGCCGACGACCTGATCGAAGCCAAGGTGCCTTGCCTGCAGCAGATGGCCGAGGTCTACGAGTCGCGGCGTGCCAGCGTGGTCGGCTGCGAGATCGTGCCGCGCTCCCAGACCGACAAGTACGGCATCGTCGAAATCGAGGGCAAGGGCTCCCCGACCAGTCGCGTGCGCAGCATCGTCGAGAAACCGAAGCCCGCCGATGCGCCGTCTAATCTTGCGGTGGTCGGTCGCTACCTGCTCGCGCCGTCGATCTTCCAGCACCTCGAGCAGATCGGGCGGGGCGCCGGCGGCGAGATCCAGCTCACCGACGGTATCGCGCGGCTGATGCGCGAAGAGGCCGTCTACGCCTATCAGTTCGATGGTCAGCGCTACGACTGCGGCAGCAAGCTCGGCTATCTGGAAGCGACGGTGAACTACGCCCTCGGCCATCCCCAGCTCGGCAAGCCGTTCCGCTCCTACCTGCTCGACCTGGCGACGAACCTGAAGCGCCAGAAAACCCCGGCAGCTGCGACGACGCGCAAGCCCAAGTCCAAGTCCGTCCGGGGCAAGGCCAAGAGCGGGGCACACCGCCGCAGCGCCCGCTGATCTGCCTCGGCAGGACAGGCGGTCCGGCGTTCAGGGACGACCCAGGAACAGATACAGCGAGCGCTCGCCGCCTTCGCCGAAGCCCGCGCCGAAGTACAGCGGGCCGATGGCGGTATCGGCGGCGAGGAACAGCGAGCCGGCCAGCAACGCATTGCGCGCGCTCGGGCCGTTCAGCCGCTCGCTCGTCTCGGCCGCTTCGAACGAGCCCCCGACGTACAGCCCGCGGGTCAGCGTACCGGCCTCGCCCAGCTGGTAGCCGTAGACGACCCGCCCGAAGCTGATGCGATTGGCCAGGATCTGGCGATCGCCGTATCCCGAGAGGTTCTGGAAGCCGCCGAGATCGAAGGCGTCGAACAGCGGCAGGCTGCTGCCCAGTGCGTTGCCGTGCCGCAGCAGCACCGACAGGCTGTGCCGATCGCGGCCGAAGGCGCGCTGCACTTCGAACAGCGCTTTCTCGTAGTCCGTGTCCGCCCCCAGCGCATCGTCGGCGGCGCTCAGCTCGGCCCGCAGGAATACGCCGTTTCGCGGGAAATCCCAGCGGTCGAGCCGGTCGACGTGCAGGCGCAGGTAGATCTCGCCCGAGCTGCCCTGCAGTGCCGGCGCGCTCGCACCGGTCACCGCGTTGGTGTCGAACCACGAGCGCTGATATCCGAGACCCAGTTCGGCATCGGCGGCGTAGCGGCGCCGCAGCTCGAAGCCCACCCGGCCGACCCGGTTGCGCAGGCGTGAGACGGCATCGTCGCCGACGAACAGTTCGTCGATCCGCTGTCGGCCATCGACGAAGACCATCGACATCCAGCGTCGTGCGATATCCACCGGCTGCACCAGCTCGGAACGCAGCACCGTGAGGTCGCCGACCGTGGCCAGCGTGCGCCACTCGAGGCCGCGCCGGTTGAGCCACGTGCGGCGGTATTCGGTGCCGATGGTGAACGCACTCTCGCCGGCCAGATCGGTCGATAAGGTCAGCCCAAAGCGCAGGTAGTCCGGTCCCCAGTCTTTTTCCCGTGGTTCGATGACGATGTCGTCTCGACCGTCGATGCGTTCACGACGCACCGAAACCTGACGAAAGTCATCCATGGCATACAGCGCATCGACCGCCGCGTTGACGGCTTCGCGGCTGGAACGGCCATGCAGGGCCTCGTTGAAGATGGCCTCTACCGAAAGCGGGTTCACGTGTTGCAGGCCGCGGGTATCGACGCGTATCTGTCCCGGCTTGAACTCGCCGTTCGAAGCGATGCGCTGCGCCTGCAGTTGGGAATAACGCTGCGGACTGACCGACAGCGCCGCGAGCTGCCCGCTCATCGCACGCGCCGCCTGCTCACCGAGCTCGATGGTGGTCCAGGCATGGGCGAAATCGGCGGCGCTCAAGGCGCCGAGTTCGGGCGTGATCAGGATGTCTTCCGAGGTCAGCTGGGCCAACGAAGCGACGACATTCTGCTCGGTGAGGATGTTGATCATCTGCCCCGCAACACCGACCAGTGAGCCCAGTTCCTCCCGGCTGGATAACGGCGTGCCGAGATTCACGGCGATGATCCGTCGCGCGCCGAGACCGCGTGCGACGTCGACGCCGAGGTTGCGCACCAGCCCGCCGTCTACCAACAGCCGCCCATCGACTTCCTGCGGTGCGAACAGGCCCGGCACCGACATGCTGGCACGAACCGCCGCGTTGAGGCTGCCGCCATCGATCACCGCCATCCGTCCCGTCTCGATGTCGGTCGCGATCGCGCGAAACGGCACGCCGAGCGCATCGAATGAGGCATTGGCCAGCGATGTGCCCATCAAGGATTGCAGGAAGCGCTCGAACTGCTGGCCGATCACCGCGCCCACCGGCAGCACCGCCCGGCCATTGCGCATCCCGAGCTCCGCACCCGCGACGCGCAGGCGCTCGAGCTCCTTGCTGCGGAACGAACGGCGGGCCCGCTCCGGCTGATCCGCCAGCACCACGTCCCAGTCGGCTTGGCGCACCGCGTCCTCCATGTCCGCCACCGATACGCCGGAGGCCCAAGCTGCCCCGACAATGGCACCCATGCTGGTGCCGACGACGCAATCGATCGGGACCCGCAGGTCTTCGAGCACCTTCAATACGCCGATGTGGGCGACGCCCCGCGCGCCGCCGCCGCTCAGCACCAGGCAGGTCCGGGAGCTCGACGGGTCGGCGACCAGACCGCCAGGAGCGGCTGGCGGGGTGTTGCTGACCCTCGTGGCCGGTGCTGTCGCAGCCTCGTCCGCCCATGCCGGTACCATCAGCAGGATGGTGGACAGCAGTGCGCCGAACAGCTGCCCAAGCCGGGTGCAGCGCTGTTGTACACGGGAGTGGATCGGCGGATCGAATGCCGCCGGGATAGCTATACTCGATGCGCGCACACCGTGCATGGTTGCCCCGGATGGTGATCGTTGTTGCCCGGATTGTAGCCAGCGCGGCGGATGGGTCGGGCAGGGATTGGTCTGCCTGGAATCATGGCCCGATGATGCCTGTCGTCATGGCAATGATGACTTCTTCATCAGCCTGTCAGGTTGTCTGGTCGGCACGTTGCGTTCGTACATCAGCGCTGAGGTTCAGCACCATGAATATACGCTACGCTTTCGGGTTGATCGTAGTCGCGGCCCTGGCCGTGGGGGGATGCACGCTGGTCGCCGGCCCTTCGGGCACCGTCCAACCCGATCCCGCGCACAACGCGCGCAACTCGCTCGACTGGGTCGGCGCGTATCGCGGCGTGCTGCCCTGCGCCGACTGCGCGGGAATCGAGACCGTCGTCATTCTGGCTGATGACGGCACCTACAGCACGCATTCTCACTATCGCGGCAAAAATGATCCGGCATTTTCGGAGCAGGGACGCTTCACATGGAATGATGCCGGCAATACCATCACGCTCGCGGGCCAGCAGCCCGTGCAGTATTTTGTGGGCGAGAACCGGCTCACGCGCCTCGCGCTCGATGGCTCCCGCGTTTCCGGCGTTCTCCCGGACAACCATGTCTTGACCAAGCTCATCGACGGCATCACCGAGAAATACTGGAAGCTGGTCGAACTGAACGGCCGATCCGTGCCGACGCTGCAGCGCGAACCGCATCTGATCCTCAAAGCCGCAGACGGGCGCGTGAACGGCTTCGGTGGCTGCAATAGCTTCACGGGTTCGTACAAGATCAACGAAGCCACCGCCCGCATCAGCTTCGAACAAATTGCCTCGACCATGATGGCCTGTCCGTCAGGCACGGATGTGGAGAAGGCTTTTCACGAGGCGCTGCGCAGCGCGGACAGTTATTCGTTCAGCGAGGACCATCTCACGCTGAACCGTGCGCGTATGGCACCGCTGGCACGTTTCGAGGCCGTGTATCTTCGCTGAACGTGCCCGCCTGTCAGTGAAGATCAGCGATGTCAGCCGCATGGACGCCGCCGCGACCGTCATCGCAGAGGCCGAGAGCGCGCCAGGGAACGGCCGTGATGGCGGCCGGACAAACGACCGCCCCTACGTCCGCGCTATCGGGACGCGATGCGGTTGCCGAACTCGAGGCGATGAAGGAGGCGGCTGCTACGACCAGGGGGTGGGTCTTCCCCGGGCGGTCGAAGCGACCGGATAGAAGGATTCCCACATGACCGTCCCAGCGAAGGAGTTCCGCGATCTCGTTAAGGCGGCAGGACTCACGGGCGTCTCGCCGTGGCCGGTAACCCCGCGGCGTTCCTCCCAACTTCTGTCATCGCGACGACGTGGCCAACATGGGTGAGCATCGAGGCAAGCGGTCATGGCCGGATCGAGGCGGGTGAGGCGCAGCGCGGAGCAGTGGCGGGAGATTCTCGCGCGCCAGGCGGATGATCAGCGCCAAGTACGCCGATCGCTGCCCGCTGTGCCGGCAGGAAGGGGCCTACCAGCGCGCAGGGGATGACACGCCGGTGCCAGTGTTGGAACCTGGCCGGGACCAGACGCGCAAGGGGCGACTACGGGCCTATGTGCGCGATGACCGGCCCGGTGGCAGTCGTGATCCGCCGGCCGGGTGCGTCGCCGTCGCTGCCGATCAGAACTGCTGCTACCCTATGCTTCGGCGGCAAAAGGGCGAAGCCGTCTTGTCGCTGCTGATCCGACTCGATTAGGCAATCGTCCAGGCCGTCGAAAACGACACCATCATCGATGAAGTCAATCCATCAGGCGGGTTCCCTGTCTGCTGGACCGAACTTGGTGCCAGGCACGTCGGCATCACCAGGGCCTGATCGTCACCTGCCGGCTGCAGAAGATCATTCGCGTCAATGGCTGCTTAAGTTCCAAACAGGATGAAGCACTACACCAGATCAAAGGAGCAAGAGACATGACAGAACAACCGATATTCTGGCGCGGCGGATCACCGGACAAGAGCATAAACAAGTCCAAGGATCTGCAGCCGCCCGAAGCAGTACATTTTGAGCCAGCCCTGCGCGATGTGTGTACGGCCTGTGGTTATGAGGTGAAAGACTACTTTGCCGCCCTTGGGGAGTTCGGCAGCTGGCTATTGCATATGAAGCGTGGCGGCCAGAAGCATCGCATCTTCTGGAATGCCAAGAGTAAGCAATTGACGCATGAGGAGTCTCGCCTGGATGGCTGGGTTGAGCTGGCCACCATGGCACATGAGGATGCCAGCTTGCCGGGCTTCGTTACCGGCCTGAAGGTTTTGCTCGACAGGACGGGAAAGGTCTGAAGAACTACCGCAGGCCCGACGGCTGCGGTGATCCGCGCCAATTGCACGTACGCGCCGCGATCGAGGACCGTACGAAGCTCGGCGGTACCGGCGCGGTGAAGGAGCTGTATCAGCTCAGCCTCAGCTTCATGAGCGCGCTTGACTGACTCGAGCGTATCGAGGCGCCTGGTGAAGCTCGAACGCGGACTCACGGGCGCTGCCCAGAGAGCTGCCACCGGAGCAGCGATCAGGAAAATCCCCGGCATCGGTCGAGAACTCTGCCGCAGTCTCACCAATGTCTTACTTAGGAGGTTTCACGATTGGGGTGATCGCCCCCAAGTGGCTGTATTGATTGGCTCCCCGGGTTGGACTCGAACCAACGACCAACGGATTAACAGTCCGACGCTCTACCGACTGAGCTACCGGGGAACGGAAGCCTGCGCACGAAGCGGCGCATTCTCGGGAATGGACGGGGTGCCGTCAAGCCTCGAGCAGCGTAGCGTGACCGGGGTCCGCAAGCGGCAAACCGGCGCCCATTCAGTGCTTTAGCGCAGCGTCCATGCGCTGCAGCGCCTGCTCCAGCCGGCTGCGGCTGGTCGCGAACGAGATCCGGACATGGCCCGGAGCACCAAAGCCCGAGCCGGCGACCACGGCCACACCGGCACGGGTCAGCAGGAAATCAGTGAAGGCCTCGTCGTTGGCTTGGCCCAGCGCGTCCATGGCCTGGGTGACGTCGGCAAAGGCGTAGAACGTGCCCGCGCCGGGCTGGACACGGATGCCCGGCAGCGCGTTGAGACCGGCGACCACGAGGTCGTGCCGCTCATGGTAAGCCTCGCACATCTGCGCGACGCAGCTCTGGTCGCCCTGCAGGGCGGCGAGCGCGGCCTGCTGGGAGATGCTGCAGGGATTGGAGGTCGACTGACCCTGGATGGTGGCCATCGCGGCAATGATCTCTTGCGGGCCGCCGCAGTAGCCGATGCGCCAGCCGGTCATCGCGTAAGCCTTGGAGCAGCCGTTGACCGTGATAGTGCGCGCCTGCAGCTCGGGCACGACCTGGGCGATGGTCGAGAACGGCTCGTCGGCCCACCAGATCTTTTCGTACATGTCGTCGGTGCAGACCAGCACGCGCGGATGGCGGCGCAGCACGGCGCCGAGCGCGGCCAGGTCCGCGCGCGAATAGGCGGCGCCCGTGGGGTTCGACGGCGAGCAGAGGATCAGCAGCCGGGTGCGTGGCGTGATGGCTGCCTCGAGCTGCGCGGGCGTCATGCGATAGCCCAGTCCAGGGCCGGTCGGCACGATGACCGGGCGGGCATCGGCGAGCCCGACCATGTCGGGATACGATACCCAGTACGGTGCCGGGATCACGACTTCGTCGCCCGGATCGAGCACCGCCATGCAGAGGTTGTAGATCGTCTGTTTGGCGCCGCTCGAGACGAGGACCTGGTTGCGCGCATAGCGCAGATCGTTGTCGTGCTCGAACTTGGCGATGATCGCGTCCTTGAGCGCGGGTGTGCCGCCGACGTCGGTGTAGCGGGTCTGTCCGGCGCGGATGGCGGCGATGCCGGCTTCGGCGATATGCGCAGGCGTGTCGAAATCGGGCTCCCCGGCCGTCAGGCTGACGATGTCCTGGCCGGCGGCGCGCAGCTCTGCCGCACGCGCGGTGGCGACCAGGGTCGGGGAGGGCTTGACGCGACCGATGCGGCTGGAAAGCACTGCGTTCACGGTTGACCTGCGGGCGGGACTGGAGTCGGACGGGCGGGTATATTACGACCGAATGGCCGCCGACACCCCGCTGTTCCAGCTGAAATCCGACTACGCGCCCGCCGGTGATCAGCCTGCGGCGATTGCGGCATTGCTCGAGGGGTTGCAGCAGGGTCTCGCCCACCAGATCCTGCTCGGCGTCACCGGTTCCGGCAAGACATATACCATCGCCAACGTAATCCAGGCCGTGCAGCGGCCGACGCTGGTGCTGGCCCACAACAAGACACTGGCTGCGCAGCTCTACGGTGAATTCCGCGAATTCTTCCCGCAGAACGCTGTCGAATACTTCGTCTCGTACTACGACTACTACCAGCCCGAAGCCTACGTTCCGTCGAGCGACACTTTCATCGAGAAGGACGCGTCGATCAACGAGCACATCGAGCAGATGCGCCTGTCGGCGACCAAGGCGCTGCTGGAGCGGCCGGATTCGATCATCGTCGCGACCGTCTCGTCGATCTACGGCCTCGGCGATCCGGCCGCATATCTGGCGATGGTGCTGCATCTGGTGCGCGGCGATCGCATGGACCAGAGGCAGCTGCTGCGCCGCCTCGCCGACATGCAGTACACCCGCAACGAGATGGATCTGACGCAGGGCACCTACCGTGTTCGTGGCGACGTGATCGACATCTTTCCCGCCGAATCCGAACGTGAAGCGCTGCGCCTGGAGTTGTTCGACGAGGCGATCGAATCGCTGGCGCTGTTCGATCCGTTGACCGGCGAAATCCTGCGCCGACTGCCGCGTTATACCGTCTATCCGGGCACACACTTCGTCACACCCCGCGAGCGGCTGCTCGGCGCGATCGACCAGATCCGCGAGGAACTGCGCTTGCGGCTGGCCGAGCTGCGCGGGGCCGACAGGCTGCTCGAGGCACAACGTCTCGAGCAGCGCACCATGTTCGACATGGAAATGATGAAAGAAGTCGGCTACTGCGCCGGCATCGAGAACTACTCGCGCTATCTGTCGGGGCGGCAGTCCGGCGAGCCGCCGCCGTGCCTGTATGACTATCTGCCGAAAAACGCGCTGCTGATCGTCGACGAGAGCCACCAGACGATCCCGCAGCTTGGCGCGATGTACAAAGGTGACCGCTCGCGCAAGGAGACGCTGGTGGAGTACGGCTTTCGCCTGCCGTCGGCGCTCGACAACCGGCCGCTGCGCTTCGAAGAATGGGAGCGGCTCGCACCGCAGATGATCTTCGTCTCGGCGACGCCGGGCGCCTACGAAAAACGGCTGTCGTCGCAGGTGGTCGAACAGCTGGTGCGGCCGACTGGCCTGGTCGACCCGCGGGTCGAGGTGCGGCCCATCGCCACCCAGGTCGACGACCTGCTGTCGGAGATCCATCACTGCGTCGGCCGCGGCGAACGCGTGCTGGTCACCACCCTGACCAAGCGGATGGCCGAGGACCTGACCGAGTACCTGCACGAGCACGATGTCAAGGTGCGCTATCTGCACGCCGATGTGGAAACCGTTGAGCGCAGCGAGATCATCCGCGACCTGCGGCTCGGCCGGTTCGACGTCCTGGTGGGCATCAACCTGCTGCGCGAGGGGCTCGACATGCCCGAGGTGGCATTGGTCGCAATCCTCGATGCCGACAAGGAAGGTTTCCTGCGCTCGGCCAATTCGCTGATCCAGACCATCGGCCGGGCAGCGCGCAACCTTGAAGGCCGCGCGATCCTTTATGCGGACACCATCACCGGCTCGATGCGGGTGGCGATGGAGGAAACTGAGCGCCGCCGCGACAAGCAGCTGGAGTTCAACCGGCAGCACGGCATCGTGCCGCGCGGCATCCGCAAGGCCGTGACCGACGTGATGGAAGGGGCCCGCTCCGCGGGCACCGCGCCGACACCGGCCGGACGCGGGGGGCGCAAAGTGGCCGCCGGCGGACGGGCAGGTGCCAAACGGGGTGGGGCGGCGGTTGCCGACGAGACCGCGCTGTCGGCGGCGGAGGCAACGCTCTTGCGTCCCGAGCAGATCGTGCGCCGGATCAAGCAGCTCGAGGCCGAGATGTTCAAGAAGGCCCGCAACCTCGAGTTCGAGGAGGCCGCCCGCCTGCGCGACCAGATCGAGACCCTGAAGCGCAGCGAACTCGGCCTGCTGTCGCAGCAGGCCGGCTGACAGGGGCCGGGAGCGCCGCAGGCCGGGCCCCCCTCGGTTGCCGCAACGCCGCCGCTCCGGTATCTTTCGCGGCCCCTGTGCTTGCCGCTACCCGTGGCCGGCGCTCGGGCCGACAGGCGCGTAGCTCAGTGGTAGAGCATCACCTTGACATGGTGGTGGTCGGTGGTTCGATCCCACTCGCGCCTACCAGTCCTAGAAAGGGCGCTTCTGCGATGCGGAAGCGCCCTTTTTTCGATCGACAGGTGATGCGATGCCGGTGATCACGCTGCCCGACGGCAGCCAGAAGAGCTTCGACCAACCCGTCACGGTTGCGACGGTCGCCGGGAGTATCGGCGCCGGCCTGTTCAAGGCGGCGCTCGCCGGCCGTGTCGACGGCAAGCTGGTCGATACGTCGTACCTGCTCGACCACGACGCGACGCTCGAAATCGTCACCGACCGGCATCCGGCGGCGCTCGAAGTCCTGCGACACTCCACCGCGCACCTGCTGGCACAGGCGGTGCAGTCGTTGTTCCCGGATGCGCAGGTCACCATCGGCCCGGTGATCGAGGACGGTTTCTTTTACGACTTCGCCTACAAGCGCCCCTTCACCCCGGAAGACCTGGTCGCGATCGAAGCGAAGATGCACGAGTTCGCCGCTGCCGACCTGCCGGTCGAGCGGCGGGTGATGGAACGCGAAGCTGCGGTCGAGTTCTTCAAGGGGCTGGGCGAGCACTACAAGGCCGAGATCATCGCCAGCATCCCGTCGAACGAGCCGATCTCGCTGTACGGCCAGGGCGGCTGGGTCGATCTCTGCCGCGGCCCCCACGTGCCGTCCACCGGCAAGCTGCGGGCTTTCAAGTTGATGAAGGTGGCCGGTGCCTACTGGCGCGGGGATTCGCGCAACGAGATGTTGCAACGCATCTACGGCACCGCCTGGATCAACGACAAGGACCTCAAGGACTACCTGCACCGCCTCGAGGAAGCCGAGAAGCGTGATCACCGGCGGCTCGGCCGCGAGCTCGATTTCTTCCACATGCAGGAAGAGGCGCCGGGCGCGGTGTTCTGGCATCCCAAGGGCTGGCAGGTGTTCCAGGCCCTGATCGGCTACATGCGTGCCAAGCAGAAGGCCGCCGGCTACGAGGAAGTGAACGCACCGGAGATGATGGACCGCAGTCTCTGGGAGGCCTCGGGGCATTGGGAGAAATTCGGCGAGAACATGTACACCACGCAGACGCCCGACGAGCGCGTCTACGCCATCAAGCCGATGAACTGCCCGGGCCACGTGCAGATCTTCAAGCAGGGGCTGCGCAGCCACCACGACCTGCCGATCCGCTTTGCGGAGTTTGGCAAGGTGCACCGCTACGAGCCTTCCGGCGCGCTGCACGGCCTGATGCGAGTGCGGGCCTTCACCCAGGACGATGCCCACGTCTTCATCACCGAGGAACAGATCACCGACGAATCGGTGAAGATCATCCAGCTGCTGCTGGACATCTACCGGGACTTCGGCTTCGACGACGTGCAGGTCAAGTTCTCCGACCGGCCGCCCAAGCGCGTCGGCGACGACGAGATCTGGACCCGCTCGGAGCAGGCCCTGCAGGACGCGGCCCGCGCAGCTGGCCTCGACTTCACGCTGAACCCGGGCGAGGGTGCCTTCTATGGCCCGAAGCTGGAATTCGTGCTGCGGGATGCGATCGGTCGCGACTGGCAGTGCGGCACCCTGCAGGTGGATCTGAACCTGCCGGGCCGGCTGGGGGCGACCTACATCGACGAACACAGCCAGCGGCGCGTGCCGGTGATGCTGCACCGGGCGATTTTCGGCTCGCTGGAGCGTTTTCTCGGCATCCTGATCGAACACCATGCCGGCCGGCTCCCCACCTGGCTCTCGCCGGTGCAGGCCGTGGTCATGAACATCACCGACCGCCAGGACGCTTATGTCAAGCAGGTCTGTGATTTCCTTAAAAATCAGGGGCTTTCGGTCAGTGCCGACTTGCGCAACGAAAAAGTCGGCTTTAAGATCCGCGCCCATACGCTGCAACGCGTGCCGTACCTGCTGGTCGCAGGCGACAAGGAAGTGGCAGCGAACCTCGTTTCCGTGCGTACCCGCAGTGGCAAGGATCTGGGCACGATGACTCCGCAGACGTTCGTCGAGCGGTTGCGCATTGAGCTCGAAAGCCGCGGGCGCCAAACTTTGGAGGATTGATACATTTCGACTGCAAGCAAGCGCATTCGGCGCAACGAGGAGATCACGGCCCCAGAAGTGCGCGTGATCACCGCTGACGGATCCCAGGCGGGGATCATGACGAGGTTCGAAGCGATGCAGCTCGCCACGTCCAGCGAACTCGATCTGGTCGAAGTGTCGCCGATGGCCGAGCCGCCGGTGGTCCGCATCATGGACTTCGGCAAGTTCCTCTTCGAACAGAAGAAGAAGACCCACTCGGCACAGAAGAAGACGAAGCAGCAGCAGATCAAGGAAGTGAAGTTTCGTCCCGGTACGGAAGAGGCGGATTATCAGGTCAAGCTGCGTAGTCTGACCCGCTTCCTGACCGAGGGTGACAAGGCCAAGGTAACCCTGCGGTTCCGCGGCCGAGAGATGGCGCACCAGGAGATCGGGCGCCGCCTTCTGGATCGGGTCGCGACCGACCTCGCCACACTGGCGACGGTCGAGCAGAACCCGCTGATGGAAGGACGGCAGATGGTCATGGTGTTTTCGCCACGCAAGAAGTGACGCCCTGAAAGGGCTGCTGCGGCCTGCGCCGCAGACAGTCCGATCAAGCGTTCCGCCCGTAGCGGGCTCCGCCAGGAGCCTGGTGACCGGGGCTACAAAGTGAAGGAGTCGATGACATGCCCAAGTTGAAGACCAACCGGGCGGCGGCCAAGCGTTTCCGCAAGACGGCGAAGGGGTTCAAATCCTATTCCGCCGGCCGTCGTCACAACCTCGGACACAAGGCGCGCAAGACCAAGCGCCAGCTGCGTTCCGGCGGCTCGAGCCTCGTTCACGAGAGCGATGTCGGCCGGCTGACCCAGCTGCTGCCGCATCACAAGTGATCGGCCGCGCAGTCTGATTCGTCCGCTGTGAAACTCCGGCGCTGCGCGCCGGACCGCAAGATCCGAGGTAAGGAACCATGGCAAGAGTGAAGCGTGGCGTGACCGCCGGTCGCCGCCACAAGAAGGTCCTTGGCAAGGCCAAGGGGTATTACAACGCCCGCAGCAAGGTTTTCCGCGTTGCCAAGCAGGCGGTCATCAAGGCCGGCCAGTACGCCTATGCCGGCCGCCGCCTGAAGAAGCGCGATTTCCGCGCGCTGTGGATCCAGCGCATCAACGCTGCCGCGCGCGTCCACGGGCTGTCGTACAGCCGCATGATCAACGGCCTGAAGGTTGCGCAGATCGAGATCGACCGCAAGCTGCTCGCCGATCTCGCGGTCAACGATCCGGCTGCGTTCGGCGCGCTCGCCAGCAAGGTCAAGGCAGCCCTGCAGATCGCCTGAGGCCAGTGGTCGTGGATGATCTCCCGGCCCTGACCCGCGCGGCCCTCGACGAGGTCGCGGCGAGCGCCACGCTCGCTGCGCTCGACGAGGTGCGCGTCCGCTGGCTCGGCAAGAAGGGCGCGCTCACCGAACAGCTCAAGTCACTTGGCGCGCTTGCGCCCGCCGAGCGTCCGGCTGCGGGCGCGCGCATCAACGAGGCCAAGGGCCAGGTCCAGGTCGCGCTCGATGCGCGCCGCACGGCGCTGGAGCGCGCGGCGGTCGAGGCCGCGCTGCAGGCCGGCCGGCTGGATGTCTCGCTGCCGGGGCGCGGCGAGACGCGCGGCGCGATCCACCCGGTCACGCGCACGCGGCTGCGCATCGAGGCGATTTTCCGCGAGGCCGGCTTCGACGTCGCCACCGGCCCGGAAATCGAAGACGACTTCCACAACTTCGAAGCCCTGAACATCCCGGCCGATCATCCGGCGCGGGCGATGCACGACACGTTCTATTTCCCCGACGGCCGGCTGCTGCGTACCCATACCTCGCCGGTGCAGATCCGGGCGATGCGCGGTGCGCAGATGCCGCTGGCGATCATTGCGCCCGGTCGTGTCTATCGCTGCGACTACGACGTCACGCATACGCCGATGTTCCACCAGATCGAAGGCCTGCTGGTGGATCGCCACGTCAATTTCGGCAACCTCAAATCCGTGCTGCACCAGTTCCTCGAAGCGTTCTTCGAGCGTGACCTGCAGATGCGGTTGCGGCCGTCCTACTTCCCGTTCACCGAGCCGTCGGCCGAGGTCGACATGTCCTGCGTGTTCTGCAGCGGCGCCGGTTGCCGCGTCTGCAAACACACCGGCTGGCTCGAGATCGCCGGCTGCGGCATGGTCCATCCGAACGTGTTTCGTGCCTGCGACGTGGACCCGGAAATCTGGACCGGATATGCCTTCGGCATGGGCATCGAGCGCCTCGCGATGCTGCGTTACGGCGTCAACGACCTGCGCCTGTTCTTCGAGAACGACCTGCGCTTCCTGCGCCAGTTCGAGGCCTCATGAAACTCTCCCTCGACTGGCTGCGCGACTGGGTCGATTGCGGACTGGCACCGGCCGAGCTGGGTGCCCGCCTGACCATGGCCGGTTTCGAGCTGGAGTCGGTCACGCCGGCAGCGCCGGCCTTTGCCGGCGTCGTGACCGCCAGGATCCTTGCTGCCGAACGCCATCCGCGAGCCGACAAGCTGCAGGTCTGCCGCGTCGATGCGGGGCAGGGCGGCGAGCCCCTGCAGATCGTCTGTGGCGCACCGAATGCGCGCGCGGGGCTGATCACGGTCCTGGCGCAGGTTGGTGCCCGACTGCCCAACGACGTGGCGATCAGGGCGGCCAAGCTACGGGGCGTCGAATCGGCCGGCATGCTCTGTTCGGCGCGCGAGCTCGGCCTGTCGGAAACCCACGAAGGCATTCTCGAGCTGCCGGCGGATACGCCGATCGGCCAGGACCTGCGCGAGCTCATGCGGCTCGACGACACGGTGCTCGAGCTGAACGTCACCCCGAATCGCGGCGATGCGATGTCGGTGCTCGGCCTGGCCCGCGAAGTGGCGGCCTTGACGGGGCGGCCTTTGCGCAGCCCAGCGGGCGCCGCGGCGCCGACGACGACGGCGGCCACCTTCCCCGTACGGCTCGATGCGGCCCAGGCCTGTCCGCGCTTCCTGGGACGCGTGATCGACGGCATCGACAACCGCCGTGCATCGCCGCTCTGGCTACGGGAGAGGCTGCGACGCAGTGGCGTGCGAGCCATCAGCCCGGTGGTCGACGTCACCAACTACGTGCTGCTCGAGCTCGGCCAGCCGATGCACGCCTACGACCACGATCGCCTGCAGCAGAGCATCCACGTCCGCCACGCCAACGAGGGCGAACCGCTGGAGCTGCTCGACGGCCGCCGGGTCGAACTGACTTCGAACATGCTGGTCATTGCCGATGCGGCGGGACCGGTCGGCCTCGCGGGCATCATGGGTGGAGCGCGCAGTGCCGTGCAGGACACGACCACGCGGGTTTTTCTCGAGGCCGCTTATTTCGCGCCGCAGGCCATCGCCGGGCGTGCCCGGCGTCTGGGGCTCAGCACGGATGCCAGCCAGCGCTTCGAGCGCGGCGTGGATCCGCGGATCGGCCAGCGCGCCATGGAGCGCGCCACCGAGCTACTGGTGGCGATTGCCGGCGGCGAGCCCGGGCCCATCGTCGTGACCGAGGAGGCCGGCCTGTTGCCGGTACGCACCGCGGTGCCGTTGCGTCGCGAGCGTCTGCAGCGGCTGCTCGGCACACTGCCCGACGACGGTGTCATCGAACGGTTGCTGCAAGGCCTCGGCATGACCGTGGTCCGCGACGAACAAGGCTTTACGGTCACGCCGCCGTCGCATCGTTTCGACATCGCGATCGAGCCCGACCTCATCGAAGAAGTCGCGCGCTTGATTGGTTACGACACGATTCCCGAAGCGGCGCCGACGCGGACCCAGAACCTGCGCCCCCGCTCCGAGACGGCTATCGACGAGCAACGCGTACTCGACGCGCTGGCCGCGCGCGGCTACCACGAGATCGTCAGCTTCGCGTTCGTCGATCCCGCCTTGCAGCAGCGGCTGTACCCACAGCTCGAGGGCGCGACGCTCGCCAACCCGATCGCCAGCGATCTCGCAGTCATGCGCCTGTCGTTGTGGCCCGGCCTGCTGCGCGCCATCCGCGAGAACCAGCACCGGCAGCAGGACCGCTTGCGGATTTGCGAGCACGGTGTGGTGTTCCAGCCCGGTACGGACGGCGTGCGCGAGGTCACCATGCTGGCCGCCGCGTTCACCGGCCCACGCCTGCCGGAGCAGTGGGGTGCGGCCCGCGAAACCACGGATTTCTACGATCTGAAGGGCGATCTCGAGGCGGTGCTCGCCTCGACCGGCCGTGCCGCAGCGTTCTCGTTCATCGCCTCGACCCATCCTTGCCTGCATCCGGGACGCACGGCCCGGGTATTGCGCGATGGCCAGCCGGTAGGTTGGCTGGGTGAGCTGCATCCCGAGCTGGTGGCGGCTCTCGATTTGACATATGCACCGCAGCTTTTCGAGCTCGAGTACAACATTGCTTTGCGTGTCGAAGTTCCTGCTTATACTGAAGTTTCACGCTTCCCACGGGTGCGCCGCGATCTTGCGCTGCTGGTCGATGAAGCGCTGCCTTTCAGCGCGATTCGAGAGCGTGTAACCTCTGTCGCGGCAGGGCTGTTGAAGGACCTGCGTGTTTTCGACGTATACCGGGGAGCTGGCATAGAACCAGGTCGAAAAAGCATCGCTTTAGGATTGATTTTTCAAGATAATTCTCGCACTTTGACCGACGAAGACATCGCCCGCCTTATGGCGGCGATCCGTGACGATTTGAGTGCGAGCGTCAAGGCCAGGATCAGAGAATAAGAGTTAGAAGCGACGATGGCTCTGACCAAAGCTGAGATGGCTGAAGCGCTGTTCAACCAGCTCGGTTTGAACAAGCGTGAGGCCCGCGAACTCGTCGACCTGCTTTTCGAGGAGCTGCGCGCGGCGCTGTCGAACGGCGAGCAGGTGAAGCTGTCCGGCTTCGGCAATTTCGATCTTCGCGACAAGAATCAACGCCCCGGTCGCAACCCCAAGACCGGCGAGGAAATCCCCATCAGCGCACGGCGCGTGGTGACTTTCCGGCCGGGACAAAAACTAAAGGCACGTGTCGAGGCCTATGCTGGAAGCAAAGAATAACGACGAGCTGCCGGCGATCCCGGGAAAACGCTACTTCACCATTGGTGAAGTCAGCGAGCTCTGCGGCGTCAAGCCCCATGTGCTGCGCTACTGGGAGCAGGAGTTTCCGCAACTCAAGCCGGTGAAGCGGCGCGGCAACCGCCGCTATTACCAGCGCCAGGACGTCATCGTGATCCGTCAGATTCGCAGCCTGTTGTATGAGCAGGGCTTCACCATTGGCGGTGCGCGCAACAAGCTGCAGGGGGAAGAAGCGCGCTCGGACGTCAGCCAGAGCCAGCAGATCGTCAAGCAGCTGCGGATCGAGCTCGAGGAGTTGCTGAAGATCCTGCGGCGTTGAAGGGTGCCGGTGCGGCGCACGCACGGCGGTCGCCCGCGCATGCAGTCGCGGCAATCGATGTCGGTTAGTGCTACGACATACGACAGGAAGTTCCTATCCTGGTGCCGCTGACGCGCTACAATGCTGGTTCGGAAACCCAACGGTCGGGGCGTGGCGCAGCCTGGTAGCGCACTTGCATGGGGTGCAAGGGGTCCCGAGTTCAAATCTCGGCGCCCCGACCAACTAGAACCGCACTTTCCGAAACCGGGCGTGTCCACGCTGGTGGCCAAATCCGGAAATGAGGGTTGAGCGCCATACTGGGAACGCCTCAGGGTGCGCCTGTCGGTGCTCCCTCCGCGCCGGAGGCCCCGGGAATTGCCCGCGCTCCACCATGACGCGGGCGGAGGGGCGCCACCGGTGGATGCCGGCTGGTGTTCGTCTCACCCAGCCTGCGAAGCTTGTGCAGGGTCCGTCAAGCAGCAACCATTCGATCTGGCCGTCGACGATCTCCTTGCCGAATACCATTGGGCAAATGCGTTCTTGGGTGCCGGATTCAAGCCCCATGCTGCCGCCAGTCTGACAGCGCTCTACCGGGCGGATGGGTAGGGGCTGCTGGCGCCGCGTGCCGGCCGCAGCATGCAAGCGGATACCCATGTAGAGACCACAGCCAGGCGGCTCCTAACGTACTATCCGCTGACGGGTTTCAATGGTGAGGGGGATGGCAATGAAGATGATGACCTCCAATGCACGCGTGCTGGCAAGCGTCGCCGCGTTGCTGTTCGTGCCCTGCGTGAGCGTGTCGTCTGCCCAGGATCGCCCTGAGGTCAAGACGACCTTGGGTATCGCTCGTGGTATTACCGAGAACGGCGTACACGTTTTCAAAGGTCTTCCCTACGCCGCGCCGCCGACCGGAGAATTGCGTTGGGCGCGGACCCAGGCACCGCGAGCCTGGAGCGGAGTACGCGATGCTTCGCGCTTTGGAAATGTTTGTCCGCAGCCGGTTCGTCCGGGATACAACGAGGCCGATTTCGCAGGCCGCGAGATGAGCGAGGATTGCCTGACGCTGAATGTCTGGACCACGGCCCTGCGTCCGGCCAAGCCGCGCGCAGTGATGGTCTGGATCCTTCCGGGGGGCTTCGTGAGCGGCGATGGGGGCATGGCTGGATACAACGGACAGGCGCTGGCCCGACAGGACGTGGTGACCGTCACATTCAATTACCGGCTCGGGTACCTGGGTCAGTTCGCCCATCCGGCCTTGAGCGCAACCGAGCCTGGCAATGCCATTGGCAATTTCTATCTCTCTGACCAGGTGGCTGCGTTGCACTGGGTAAAGGACAACATCGCGGCATTCGGCGGCGATCCGGACAACGTCACTATCTTCGGCATGTCGGCGGGTGGCGTGTCGGTGAACTATTTGCTGGGCCTGCCGGCATCGAAGGGCTTGTTCCAGAAGGCCATTTCGGAAAGCTCAGCCCTGATGCCCACACGATCCAAGCATATCTCGCAGTCTTCAGCGACCACTGGCCGCTCGCTGGAAGCCGACGGTGCCGCAATGGCCCAGGACCTCGGCGCCGCAGCGGGCGGCGATGACCCCAAGGCCGCACTGGCAGCCTTGCGTGCCCTACCCTGGAAAACCATCCTGGAGTATCAGAGCAAGCATGCTTCGGGCTCGCTCAATCCGGTGATCGACGGCCAGTATCTGCCCGAACCTCTAGGTCGCATTTTCAGCGAAGGTCGGCAGCACGCCGTGCCGTACATGACGGGTGCAACCAGTTGGGAGGGCAGTCTGCTCGTCTCCTTTTTCAGCAAGGCGGACCCCCTGCTGGAGGTGTACGGCATGAGCCGGGACGATGTGCGTGAGCTGTATGGTGACGTGGACGAGCGCAGTGTCATCAATGGTCTGCAGTTCGACACGTTCTTTGGCTCGCAGCGTTGGCTGGCGCGCCAGCATCTGAAGATCGGGCAACCCACATATCTGTACCGCTTCGACTATGTCTACGAGGCCGAACGCGGCACCATAGCTGGGGCGCGTCATGGTGAGGAGACACCGTACGTGTTCAAGACGCTGGGCAAGCGTGTACCGGTACAGCCTAGTGCGCAGGACTGGGCCATGAGCGACATCGTCAGCGGTTACTGGGTTGCGTTCGCCAAGACCGGAAACCCGAATGGCGGCCAGCGACCCGAATGGCCGCGGCAATCGCAAGACCGGGACGTGCTGCTGAATTTCGCTGCCGATGGCATAACGGCCAAGGACGATTTTGAAAAAAAGCGGATGATGTTTTTCGACGCGAAGTATTCGTCGGGACAGCTTTAGCGGTGGATATCCGCCGCAAAGCGAGCGTGAGCGGGCGAGGGCCCGTTCGGATTCGATCACGGGTTTCCTGAACGGCTCCTGAAGCCTGGCTTGCAGGCGTGTTGTGCGTGCACCGGTCCCACGCCTGCGAAATTGCGTGTGGAACCGTCTGGCGCAACGCCTGCCAAACGACGCGTCGGGAATTTCTGCGATGTTGTTGCGTATGGACAAGTACGTACCGCGGGTGGTTTGTGACTTGTTCGGCGATGCGCAGATGACCGGGAACATGCGACAATCCAGAGCAGAAGCGTTGAATGTGCAACGCGGGCATGTTCGATCTTGTTCTGTGTGTGCCGACGATTCAGCCCGCTTCCGGCCAGCCAGTTCAGTGGCTGCTTTTCATTGGCCAGTTTCCAACGGCCGAGTGTTACTAGACGAGGAGTAGAACAAAATGTTGTATGCGACCGTCATTGGTCTGTCGCTGGCTGCTGCTGCAGCCTCTGGCGTGGCACATGCCCAAGCTGCCGCCCCCGCTGCCGGCGGCGCTGCGCAGAAGTGCGAGGTTCAGATCGCTGGCAACGACCTGATGCAGTTCGACCTTAAGGAAATCACGGTGAGCCGCAAGTGCGCGAAGTTCACCGTCAAGCTGGTGCACACCGGCAAGCAGAGTGCCAAGGCCATGGGCCACAACTGGGTCCTGACCAAGACTTCCGATGTCAACGGTGTTGCTTCCGAGGGTCAGGCCGCAGGCATGGCCAAGAGCTACATCAAGGACAACGACAAGCGTGTCCTCGCGCACACCAAGGTCATCGGTGGGGGCGAGTCCACCAGCGTGACCTTCGATACCGCGCTCCTGAAGGACAAGGAAGCCTACACCTACTTCTGCAGCTTCCCGGGCCACTGGGCGATCATGAAGGGCGCCCTGAAGGTCGCGCCGTAAGCGTTGCACCCACGGGTTCGATACCACGACCGCAGTCTGTCGCGCACGCCATTGCCGCAACGGCAATGGCGCGGCGCGCGGCGGTCGTGGTACTCGAAGACAGGATATGAGGCCCGGTACGGGCAGGCGCATGTTCGAGACCTTTCTTCGACTATCAAAGATAATAAAAACAGATAGTTAGGATAACTTTTTCGAAATATTCAGCGCTCTTTATCCGGCCACCGGCAACCCTCGGCTCAGCGTCCGGGCTCGCTGCACGACCGAGCTCCAGACTGCGACCGGCAACTGGCCAGCAATAGCCGGCCAGGCGGCCCGAACCGTCGGCTCGGCGCATAATGCACGGATCATGGCGCGCACACTGTTCGACAAACTCTGGTCCCAGCACGAAGTGCTGACTCTCGGTGGGTCGGTTTCGCTGATCGCGATCGACCGCATCTTTCTCCACGAGCGCACCGGTTCGGTGGCCCTCAAGAGCCTGCGACAGGCGGCACGACCGGTCGTCGACCCAAGCCGGGTGTTCTGCACCATGGACCATATCGTCGACACCCTCCCGGGGCGGGGCGACGACACCCGGATGCCGGGTGGCAAGGCGTTCATCGTCGAGACGCGCGAGGCGGCCACCGAAGCGGGGATCCGGGTGTTCGACGTTCGCGACCCGCAGCAGGGCATCGTCCACGTGATCTCGCCGGAGCTCGGCATCGTGCTGCCAGGTGCCACGGTGGTCTGCCCGGACAGCCACACCTGCACCCAGGGTGCGATGGGTGCGCTGGCCTGGGGTATCGGCTCGACCGAAGCCGAGCATGCGCTGGCCACCGGCACCTTGCGCGTGAACCGGCCCAAGACCATGCGCGTGCGATTCGAGGGCCCGCTGGCGCCGGGTGTCACGGCCAAGGACCTGACGCTGGCCCTGATTTCGCGTCATGGCTCGGTCGGCGGCAACGGCTATGCGGTCGAGTTCGCCGGCAGCGCGGTACGCAGCCTCGAAATCGAGGCGCGGCTGACGCTCTGCAACATGGCGACCGAGTTTTCGGCGTTCACCGGCATGATCGCGCCCGACGACAAGACCTTCGAATACTTGCGGGGTCGCCGGTACGCACCCCAGGGAGAGTTGTTCGAGCGGGCCGTTGCGCAGTGGCGCGAGCTGGTCACGGACGAGGGCGCACGCTTCGACCGCGAAATCACCATCGACGTCGGCGAGCTGGCGCCGATGATCACCTGGGGCACGAGTCCGCAGCATGCAGTGCCGGTCACGGGTGCGGTGCCGACGCTGGAGCAGAGCGGCACACCGCGCGAAGCCTACGAGCGCGCGCTGACATACATGGGCCTCGAGCCGGGCACGCGGCTCGACCAGCTCGCGATCGATGCGGCGTTCATCGGGTCCTGTACCAACAGCCGCATTTCCGATCTGCGCCGGGCTGCGAAGATCCTCGAAGGCCGCAAGGTGGCGCCGAATGTGCGCGCGATCTGCGTGCCGGGCTCGATGACGGTCAAGCGCCAGGCCGAAGCCGAAGGACTCGATCAGGTGTTCCGCGATGCGGGCTTCGAGTGGCGCGAGTCCGGCTGCTCGATGTGCTTCTTCGCCGGAGGGGAGAGTTTCGGGACCCGGGAGCGGGTGGTTTCCTCGACCAATCGCAACTTCGAGAGTCGGCAGGGGCCCGAGACCCGCACCCACATCGCCAGCCCGGAAACGGTCGCGGCGAGCGCCATCGCCGGCCGGCTCGCCGATGTGCGCGAAATCGCCGCTGCAGCCTGAACGAACGCCGCGGAACACGAGACATGGAAAAATTCGACCGCTTGACCGCCGTGGCGGCACCCCTGCTGCGCGACAACATCGATACCGACGCGATCATTCCGTCGCGCGAAATGAAATCGGTCTCCAAGACCGGGCTCGCGGCCGGCCTGTTCGCCGGTTGGCGCTACACGACCATCGGCGGCCGCGATCCCGATCCGCAATTCGTGCTGAACAAACCGGCCTATGCCGGAGCTCGGATCATCCTCGGCGGCAGCAATTTCGGCTGTGGTTCGAGTCGCGAGCATGCCGTCTGGGCGCTGCACGAGTACGGTGTCCGGGCGGTGATTGCGCCGACTTTCTCGCCGATTTTTTTCGGCAACTGCATCCGCAATGGCATCGTGCCGGTGCGGCTGCCGGCCGAGACGATCGCGGCGATCGCCGCCTGGGTCGAGCAGGACCCAGCCCGGCATCAGGTCACGGTCGATCTCGAGGCGCAGACGGTCGCGGCGGGCGGCGCGCTGCAGCGTTTCGAACTCGACGACGAACCGCGGGCCATGCTGCTCGAGGGTCTCGATGCGATCGACCTGACGCTGAAGCAGCGTCCGGCCATCGAGGCTTTCCGCAACCGCGATCAGGCGGCACGGCCCTGGATCTACCTCTAGAATCTCCCTCAATACCTGACCTGGAACACGCCGATGGACATCCTGATCAGTGAAGTCGGGCCGCGCGACGGCCTGCAGAGCATCAAGAACATCATGCCGCTCGCGGCGAAGAAGGCATGGATCGACGCCGAGGCCGCAGCCGGAGTCACCGAAATCGAGGTTGGCAGCTTCGTGCCCGCGAAACTGCTGCCGCAGCTTGCCGATACGGCCGAGGTCGTGCGGCATGCGCGCAGCATTCCCGGGCTGACGGTCGCCGTGCTGGTGCCGAATCTCAAGGGCGCGCAAGCCGCGGTCGAGGCCGGCGCCCACAAGATCACGATCCCGTTGTCGGCGTCGGAGACCCACAGCCTGAAGAACGTGCGCCGGACCCACGCGCAGATGCTCGAGGAAACACGTGGCATCGTGGCCTTGCTGCGCGGTCTGCCGAAAGAACAGCGTCCGAAGTTCGAAGGCGGTCTGTCGACGGCTTTCGGCTGCACTCTGGAAGGCGATGTGCCGGCCGATCGGATCGTGCAGCTCGCCGAGCAGCTGATGGAGGCGGGTTGCGACGAAGTCGGGCTGTCGGATACCACCGGCTACGCGAATCCCCTGCAGGTGAAGATGCTGGTGAAGCGGGTGCGCGCCGCCGTGGGCGAGCACGCGCTCACCGGACTGCACCTGCACAACACGCGCGGTCTCGGTCTGGCGAACGTGCTGGCCGGCCTCGAGGTGGGCATCACCACGTTCGATGCCTCGCTCGGCGGTCTCGGCGGTTGCCCGTTCGCCCCGGGTGCGTCAGGCAACATCGTGACCGAAGACCTGGTATTCATGCTCGAAGCGATGGGGCTGCGTACCGGCATCGATATCGGCAAGCTGCTCAAGGTGCGCGACATCCTGCGCGCCGCGCTGCCGGACGATGAGCTGTACGGATTCACGCCGGACGCGGGGTTGCCGCTGGGCTTCAAACCGGCGACGCTTGCCGCGCCCAGGACACAGGTGGCTTGAGCATGACGAATACCGCTACGGACCTGCCGCTGAAGGGGCTCCAGGTCGTCGAGTTCACTCATATGGTGATGGGGCCAGCCGTCGGCGCCATCCTGGTCGAGCTCGGCGCCGATGTGCTGCGTATCGAACCGATCGGCGGCGACTCGACGCGCGAACTGCGCGGCTCGGGCGCCGGCTATTTTCCGATGTACAACCGGAACAAGAAGAGCATCTGCATCGACCTGAAAAATCCGCAGGGGCTCGAGGTCGCCAAGACGCTTTGCCGGCGCGCCGACGTGGTGGTGGAGAATTTCCGTACCGGCGCCATGGACAAGCTTGGCCTCGGCTACGAGGCGCTGTCCGCGGACAATCCGCGGCTGATCTATTGCTCTGAAAAGGGCTTCCTCGCCGGCCCCTACGAACACCGCACCGCACTTGACGAGGTCACCCAGATGATGGGTGGCCTCGCGTACATGACCGGCCCGCCGGGTCGTCCGTTGCGGGCTGGCACCTCGGTGATCGATGTCACCGGTGGCATGTTCGGCGCGATCGGCATCCTCGCGGCCATCGAGCAACGTCACCGGACGGGGCGGGGGCAGAAGGTCAGCAGCGCGTTGTTCGAGACCACCGTGTATCTGGTCGGACAGCACATGGCACAGATGGCGGTGACCGGCCAGGCAGCGAAGCCGATGCCGGTACGCGTCTCGGCCTGGGCGATCTACGACGTATTCGAAACCCGCGATGGCGAACAGGTGTTCGTCGGCATCGTCTCCGATGGCCTGTGGCAGAAATTCTGCGAGGCCTTCGATCGCAAGGACTTCGGCAACGACCCCGGCCTGAAGACCAATGCGCAGCGGGTCGCGGCCCGCGACACTCTGCTGCCGCAGGTCCGCGAGTTCTTTAAGACCTTCGACAAGGCCGAGCTGGTAGCGCGGCTGGAACGCAGTGGTCTGCCGTTCGCACCCATCGGCAAGCCCGAGGAAATGTTCGACGATCCGCATCTCGCCGCCAGCGGCGGGCTGGGCGAGGTCACGCTGCCTGACGGCCGCCGTTCCAAGCTGCCGATCCTGCCGCTAGAGATGGATGGCCGTCGCCCGACGCAGGGCGGCAGCCTCGCGAAGATCGGCGAGCACAGCACCGAGGTTCTGCGCTCGCTCGGCTTCGACCAGGCAAAGATCGACGGGCTGTTGCGCGACAAGGCTGTAGGCTGAGCTCGTGACCGAGCTTGCTCGGAAGTCAGTGATTTGGGGAATTCACGGCATCTGCGATTGTCCAGCATGGCATGAAGAGAGATGGACGCAAGATATTGCATGCGGCACTGCAATAGATGCGGCTGCTGGTGCTCGCACGCACGGATGAAGGTGAGTCGCCGGCCACGGTTGCTGTCTCGTTCGGCCTGTATCGTGGGTGGACCTACCAGGTGTTAGCCGCAGCAATGGGGCGCGGGGCGGGCTCACACGCTCAGCCTGCGCAGGAGCGCAAGGTACTTGGCTGCATCAATGGCAGGAACCTGCGCCAAATACGGGTTCGACTTCGGTCTATGGTGGTCGCGCTGATTTGGCAGAAGTTCACTGTGGCAGTGAGCTTGACCAGCGCCGGGGCGTTGTTGGCCCGGCTTGGCTCACTCGTTGTTCAAACATCCAGGTTTCGCCTACATTACTGACCAATGAGTAACCCACTCGACCTTTACGCCACCGACGCGCTGCTGTCGGAGGAAGAGACCCAGATCCGCGACAGCGTCGCGCGGTTTGTCGACGAACAGGTGCTGCCCGGCATCGGCCGCCACTTCGAGACGCATACGTTTCCACGCGAACTGGTCGCCGGGCTTGCGGAGATCGGTGCGCTGGGCGCGACGCTGAGCGACCATGGCTGCGCCGGGATGAACGCGATCGGCTACGGCCTGTTGTGCCGCGAGCTCGAGCGTGGCGACTCGGCGATCCGTAGTTTCGTTTCGGTACAGTCTTCGCTTTGCATGTTCCCGATCCACGCCTATGGCAGCGCCGAGCAGCAAGCACGCTGGCTGCCGGCGATGGCACGGGGCGAGGTGATCGGCTGCTTCGGGCTGACCGAGCCGCAGGGCGGGTCGGATCCGGGCAGCATGTGTACCCGGGCACGTCGCGCCGGTGGCGACTGGGTCATCAACGGTGTCAAGACCTGGATAACCAATGCGCCGATTGCCGATCTCGCAGTGGTCTGGGCATCGACCGAAGAGGGCGTTCGCGGCTTCCTGATCGAGCGTGGCACGCGCGGCTTCGAGACGTCGGAGCTCAAGCCGAAGTTCAGTCTGCGGGCTTCAGCGACAGGCCAGCTGTTTTTCGACGACGTGCGGGTGCCGGCGGAGAACATGCTTCCGGGCAGTGTTGCCGGACTCAAGGCGCCGCTGTCCTGCCTGACCCAGGCCCGTTACGGCATCACCTGGGGTGTGATCGGCGCAGCGCAGGCCTGTCTCGCGGAAGTGCTCGACTACACCCGCACCCGAACCTTGTTCAACCGGCCGCTGGCGGCCAATCAGGCCGTGCAGATCCGGCTGGCGGAAATGGCACGACGGATTACGACCTCACAGCTGCTTTCGATGCAACTGGGGCGTCTCAAGGACCAGGGGAGCATGCGGCCGGCACAGGTCTCGATGGCCAAATGGCATAACTGCCGTGCGGCGATCGAGGTCGCGCGCGATGCCCGGGACCTGCTCGGCGGCGCGGGGATCATGGCCGAACATGTCTCGATCCGGCACGCCCTCAATCTCGAGAGCGTGATCACGTATGAAGGTACCGAGACGATCCATCAGCTCGCGATCGGGCGGGAGCTGACCGGCATCAACGCGTTCTGAGCGGCGCGGCGCCGGCACTCGGCGGCGTCAGCGTGAAGATCTTGCCCGGGTTGAGGATGTTGGCCGGATCGAGTGCACGCTTGACGGTGCGCATCAGACCGAGCGTCGCAGCGTCACGCTCCTGTTCGAGGAAGCGCATCTTGTGCAGGCCGATACCATGCTCGCCGGTACAGGTGCCGCCGAGTGCGATGGCGCGCGCAGTCAGGCGATCGTTGGCGGCTTCGGCGCGTTCGCGCATAGCCGGATCGTCAGGATCGACCAGGATCAACACGTGGAAATTGCCGTCGCCGACATGACCGATGATGGCGGTTTCCAGGTTGGAGGTCGCGAGATCCGCCCGCGTCAGGTCGATGCACTCGCCGAGCCGCGAGATCGGCACGCACACATCGGTGGTGACGCTGCGGGCACCGGGGCGCAGCTGCAGCATCGCGAAATAGGCCATGTGCCGGGCCTGCCAAAGACGTGAACGATCCTCCGGCCGGGTTGCCCATTCGAAACCGCCGCCGCCGAACTCAGTCGCAATCTCCTGCGTGCTTTCCGCCTGTTCCCGTACCGAGGCCTCGCTGCCGTGGAACTCCATCAGCAACAGCGGCGACTCCTGCAGTGCGAGCTTGCTGTGACGGTTCACGGCCCGCACGGCGAGCGCATCGAGCAGCTCGCAGCGGGCGATCGGGATACCCGCCTGGATCACCTGGCTGGCCGTGCGTACCGCCGCGGTGACGTCGGGGAAGTGACAGATTGCGGCGCTCATAGCCTCCGGCAGAGGGTGCAACCGCAATGTGACTTCGGTGATCACGGCGAGCGTACCCTCGCTGCCGATCAGCAACCGGGTGAGGTCGTAGCCGGCGGAACTCTTGCGTGCCCGGGTACCGGTGTGGATGGTCTCACCGGCGGCTGTGACGGCAGTCAGCGCCAGGACGTTCTCGCGCATCGTGCCGTAGCGTACGGCATTGGTGCCACTCGCACCGGTGGCGCACATGCCGCCGAGGGTCGCATCCGCGCCCGGGTCGATCGGAAAGAACAGCCCGCTACCGCGCAGCGCTTCATTGAGTGCCAGGCGGGTGACTCCGGCCTGCACGGTTGCGGTCAGATCCTCGATGTCGATCTGCAGGATGCGGTCGAGACGGGTGAGATCGAGCGAGATGCCGCCGGCGATCGCGAGCACATGACCCTCCAGCGAGGAACCGGCGCCGAAAGGAATCACCGGCACGCGATGCTGTGCAGCGGTCCGGATGGTCGTGACGACATCGTCGTGGGATTGCGCGTAAACCACCGCATCCGGCGGTGGTACATCCAGCGGCGATTCATCCCGGCCATGATGCTCGCGAACCGCATGTGCCAGCGACAACTGCGGACCCAATGCGGCCTGCAGCTCGGCCAGGGCAGCGGTACTGCCGGTGCGCTGCGGCGACGGTGCGACGGTTGGGACGGAGTCGGACATCGAGACGGTTCCGGGCATCGGTCGGGATCGGGACGGTAGCACACCGCTTGGGAACCGGCCGGGACTGGAATGCTGGCTGCGCTCGTGGTCTGCTTGGCCCGCCATGACATTGCTCGACGACATGCTCGCCGCGGCACAAGCTGCCGGCGAGGAGATTCTGCGGATTCGCACGGCCGGTTTTGCGACCCGGCAGAAACCGGATGCCTCACCCGTCACGGATGCCGACCAGGCGGCGGAGCGGCTGATTCTGACGAGGCTCGCGCGGTTCGCGCCCGAGATTCCAGTGGTCGCCGAGGAATCCGCCACCGAAGGCGAAGCGCCGGTCGGCGAGCGGTTCTTTCTCGTGGACCCGCTCGACGGCACGCGTGAGTTCGTCGCCGGGCGCGACGAATTCACGGTCAACATCGCCTTGATCGAGCGGAGTGAGCCGGTGCTCGGGGTGGTGGTGGCGCCGGCGCTCGGACGCAGCTTTGCCGGCGACACCCGCAGTGCGACGGCATTCGAGCTGCGTCGCGACGGCCATGCCGCGCTCCAACGCCTGCCGCTGCGAGTCCGGGTGGCGCCGCCGGGTCGGCTGGTCGCCGTGGCTTCGCGTTCCCATGGCTCGCCGCGGACCGAGAGCTGGCTGGCCGTACGCGGCATCACCGAGCGGGTTTCGATCGGATCGTCGCTGAAATTCTGCCTGCTGGCGGCCGCCGAGGCGGACGTCTATCCGCGGTTCGGGCCCACCATGGAGTGGGATACCGCGGCCGGGCAGGCGGTCCTGGTTGCGGCCGGAGGCCGGGTGCTCGACCCGAACGGCGGGCCGCTGGCCTATGGCAAACCCGGGTTCCGGAACACGGATTTCATCGCGACCGCACAGCCGCTGCGCTGAGGCCAGCCCGTAAAACTGGGAGCTGCATCGCAGGCGGGGCGATGCGCCGGCCGCCTTATGTCTCCTGGCGTCTGTCGATCCATCTGGCTGGTGGAGAATCGGGCGGACCACAACATAGTGCAGGGGACATCGTGGCGATCGTCCATTTCGACCGCGATTCGACGCGACTCGACGATGGTGCGTCCGAGGCGCGGTTCAGGCCGATCCAGGAAATTTGCCGGTCCGGCGATTTCGGCTACTGGCGGGCGCTCGATGGGCGCAGCGGCAATAGCTGTGTCGTACGCGTCTTCGAGACCGGCGGCGCCGATACGGCGCGCCGGCTCGGCGAACTCCATCGCGAACGGCTGCTTGCCGAACGCCTGGCACGACCGGACGTGCTGCGCACCGATGTGCCGCTGATCGAGGACGAGCGGATATTCCAGCTCGTCGACTCCGAGCCGGTGCGCATGATCGATGCCGCGGCCCGCGTCGACAGCAGCTGCCGGCTGAGGATCATCACTCAACTGGCCAACATTGCGCGCGTGCTGGCAGACGCCCATGCACGAGGCGTTTTCCACGGTGATTTCTCGCGCGCCAGCTGCCTCTATACCGCCGACGACCGACTGTTGATCCAGGGTTTTCGCGGCGATGCCGCGGGCGCTGCAGCGATTCGTGATGGTGTGGCGGCCGATCACCGGGCGTTCCTCGCGTTCGCCCAGGACATGTTGCAGAGGAGTGGCGGCCCGCCACCGCGCCTGCGCCGGTATTTTCTCCGGGCACTCGCCGCTGATGCGCCGCGTCCCGCCACGGATGCCATGGCGACGCTGGCCGACGAGCTGCGTGAATCGCTCGAAGACACCTTCCCGTGGCCCGCTGGAAGCAGTCTCTCCAGTACCGACACCACGGGTACGGCCACGGCGCCTACCGATGCCACGGTCGAAATGAAAGTGGTGTCGTTATCGCTGTCGCGCTCCGAGCCGGCGAACCCCCGCCCGGTACCGCCGATGGCGCAGCCTGTGATGACAGATGCGGCAGCGGCACCGATCGGACTGCCGCCGCCGGTGGTCGCCACCGACGTCGCACCGGCGGCAGAGCAGGTGCAGGCGTGCGAGGAGGTGGCTGCTGTGCCCGTGCCCGCTACGGAGCGTGCGCGTTCGACTCCCAAGGCCGCAGCAGTGGACGTCTGGTATCCGCCGACCGTCCCGGAGCGCGCATCTGCGGTGGCAGATGATGAGCCTCCCGCGGCAATGCACTCGAGTTCACGCTGGCTGTGGGTGGCGATGCTGGCTGCGGCCGCCGCAATCTGGGCTCTCTGGCATCTGGGCACACGCAGCGCTGCGCCACCGGTGACACCCGCGAGCGCCGCCAGCCGCGCCGAACGCGGCGCGGCGGTGACGACTACGGCGGCGCTTGCAAGGTCGCGGACTGCAGCTGACGACGCTGCGGCATTGCTCGGCATGGCGTTCGCAGCCGACGCGACAACACCGCTTGCTGCCGGTATCGCCGCTGAGCAGGCGCAACCCGAGGCCGAGCCGGAAGAGCCCAGCGCCGAAGAGCCCAGCGCCGAAGAGCAAGCCGCTCTGGCGCTTCGCACCCGTGTCGCGAACCTGGTGGCCGGCGGCAATCGCGCGCTGATCGCGCTCGAACCCAGTGCGGCACGCGAGGCGTTTGCCGCGGCACTGGCGCTGGCACCGAACAATCGTGCTGCAATCGAAGGCAGCCAGCGGGCACGACGCCTGGCGGGTGTGGAAGCTCTGATACACGATGCGCGCGCGGCCGGCGCACGCGACGATCATGCGCGCGCGGTACAGGGGTATGCGCAAGCCTTGCGTGCCGATCCACGCAACCGCGGTTTGTCCGAAGCGCTGGCCGCCGTGCGCCGCAATCTGGCGCGTGACAATGTCGGGGTGGCGCTCGCGGAGGGCCATGCTGCACTCGGTGCCGGACGCCTGGAGGCCGCCCGCGACGCGTTCGCCCGCGCCCTGCAACTGGACCCGGCGGCTCCGGGGGCTCGCCACGGCGCCGAGCAGGCTGCGGCGGCCATCCTGCTGCGCGATCAGTCGAATGCGCGGCGCCTGGAACCCGCCCGCGCGAACCGTTGAGAACTTGCCTGCCGGCATTCCTGCCGGTTCGCGGCAGGCCCCCAAGAGCCCCCAATCTTCAGATCGTCATCTGCGACGGTATGGTCATCAGCTGAGCACCTCGGCTGCGTGCCGGCACCGGACTCTTGAAGCGACCCGGTTTGACGATCAGCACATCGCAGGGCAGGGCATCGAGCACGGCCTCGGCGGTGTTGCCGATCAACAGCCGTTTCAGACCCGAGCGCGAGACTGCGCCCATCACGACGATCGATGCCTTGATGCTGCGGGCGGTCGCCGGAATCGTCTCCCGCGCCACGCCCTCGAGTACTGCGACCTTGTGGGCCGGCAAGGGCAGGCGCTCGAGTTCGGCTTCGAGAGCGGCACGCGCCTGAAGCACGCCCTGCTGGCCATCGGAACCGGGCAGCATCACCGGCCCGGCGACCCAGCCTGCCGTGACGACCACCGGTGGCGGGCAGACATGCACGACCTGCATCGCGCCCGACAAGGCGCTTTTCAACGATGCCGCGGTCAGCAGGATCTCGGCGTCGAGGCGCACCGGTTTGGCGTGCTGATGCAACGGGTCGACCGCAGCCATCACGGTCGGACGATGGTAGGGACGAGGTGTCTTGACGATCAGCACCGGACAGGGCGCCAGGCGCAGCAGCTCCCAATCCGTATAGCTGAGCATCCAGCCGGCGACGTGCCGGCCCGCATGGCGCTCGGCAACGATCAGGTTGACCTTGCGCCGGATGCTGTGGCGCACGATCGCTTCGGCCGGCGGGTGGTCCCATTCGGCCGCCACGCTGACGCGGATGCGGTGTCGACGCAGGCGAGCTGCAATCGTCTCGAGACGCGCGACCGTACGCTCGACCTGCTGACGCTCGTAGTCGCGCAGGTTGATGGCCTGCGCCTGCAAGGCGTCCACCATGATGGTCTGCGAGAGGCTGTGGAAGAGCTCAAGCTCCGCGCCGCAAGCCTTGGCGAGCTGCGCGGCCTTGCGGACCGCCGGCAGAGTGCGAGCGCTGGGATCCTTGATCGCGACCAGGATGCGTTTGATGTTTCGCATGTGGGCTACCTCTGCAACGGGCTTCGATTGTCGGAGCGCTGCGCGACATTGCCATCCGTATCACTGCGTAGAACGCCCACCGGTCATCGCGTCAATGCGGCGACTTCCGGCACGGGGTGGACATGGCGTTGATCGCGGCTGCCCGCTAGCATCGCGGGATGCAACAAACATCGGAGAGCATCATGACACAGGCTGCTACGCCGCCCAAGCCCGCAGGCGATCCGTCGCGCATCTTCTCCGCCATTCTCGAAGCCGACGAATTTTCGCTTGATCCCGAGGAGCGGCGGCTGGCATCGAGCGACGTCTACATGTCCGGCCCGCTCGCCGATGCGGTGCTGCGGCCGCGTGACAGCGAACGGCTGGCGCGTGCGGTGGGTGCGGCGACCGCGGCGGGTTACGCGGTCAGCGCGCGCGGCGGCGGCATGTCCTACACCGGCGGCTACGTGCCGGAGCGTGCCGGCACGCTGGTCATCGATACCTCGCGTCTCGATCGCATCGTCGAGATCAGCGCCGACGACATGTACATCACGGTCGAGGCCGGCGTGACCTGGCAGCGGATCCACGAGGCGCTGAAACCGCTGGGCCTGCGACTGCCGTTCTTCGGCACCTTCTCCGGTGCGCAGGCCACCGTCGGCGGCGGCTTGTCCAACGGCGCGCTGTTCTTCGGTACGGCCCGTTTCGGTACGGCCGCGGATTGCGTGCTCAACCTCGAGGTCGTGCTGGCCGATGGGACCGTGCTGCGCACCGGGCAGGCCGGTTTTCGCAACGTCGCCAAACCGTTCTACCGCACCTACGGTCCCGATCTCACCGGCGTGTTCTGCCATGACGGTGGTGCGCTCGGCATCAAGACGCGGGCCACTTTCCGCCTGATCCGTACACCGGCGCACTCAGGCTATGCCTCGTTCATTTTCACGGCACCGACTTTCGTCGAGGGCATGAAAGCCGCCGGTCGGGCACTCTCCGAGGTAGCGCGCACGGGGGCCGCCGAGGAGGCTTACGTGTTCGACCCGGAGACCACGCGCAAGAACCTCGAGTCCCATGATCTTCTCAAGGACGTGAAGACCCTGGCGAACGTCGTGCGGCAAGGTTCGTCCCTGCTCAAGGGGCTGCGTGACGGTGCGCAGCTGATCGCCGCAGGACGAGACTTCGTTCCGGCCGATGCGTTTTCGCTGCACGTGGTCTGCACCGGGCGCACGGCCGCAGCGCTCGAGGCGGAGCTGGCCGCTTGCCGGGAGGCTTGCGAGCGGCTCGGCGGCAAGGAGATCCCGAACTCCATTCCCAAGGCTGTGCGGGCCAGTCTGTTCCCGGCGCCGGATGCCGTGCTCGGCCCCAAGGGCGATCGCTGGGCGGCGCTCAACGCCAAGGTGGCGCACAGCGACGCTGCGCGGATCATCGAGGCGAGCGCCGCGGCGCTACGGCCTTACGAGACGGAGATGCGCGAAAAGGGCGTCTGGATGAGCCACTTGCTGATCGCGATCGGCAGCACCGCCTTCAGTTTCGAGCCGGTGTTCCACTGGTTCGACGAATGGCTGCCGATGCACGAGCGCATGCCCGCACCGGAGGTGCTGGCCAAGTTCAGTCGGCCGGCGGCCAATCCGGCGGCGCGCGAACTGGTACAGCGGTTGCGCGAGGTATTGGTCGGGTTGTTCTCGGAACTCGGTGCGTCGTCGAACCAGATCGGCAAGACCTATCCGTACATGCAGTCGCTGGAACCGGATACGGCCCGGTTCATCGTCGGCCTGAAGGATCTGGTCGACCCGCAGCGACTGATGAACCCCGGCGGACTGGGGCTGCGCTGAGGCGCAGCCCGGCTCAGGCTTCGGCGGCGACGAACCGGGAGGTCGAGCCACTGGCGACCTGGCCCTGCGGACCGTAGACGCTGGGGCCGGGGCGCTGCTGTCCGGTCAACAGTTCGAGCATGCCCTCGACGCGCTTCATCCGCGCATTGACCAGCGCGCTGTTGCGGTCGTTGAGCTCCCGACAGCGCTGTGCAGCCTCGCCGCAGGACTGCCAGCGAACCCGCAGCTGATTGTCGCCGTCGCAATCGCGCAGCACGGCATCGAGCCCGATGTGATCCGGGCTCTGACCGAGCATGCGCAGCAACTCGCGACGCTCGTCCTGGACGCGCAGCAGCTCGCCCATCCGCGTCTGGCGCGCATTGCAGGCCGCTTCGAGTGCTTCGGCGCTGTCGTTGCGAACCAGCTGCTCGTGTTCCTGGTGCAGCAGCCGCTCCAGGTCCGCCAGCGTGCGGTGCTCGGAGTCGATCAGGGCGGCGAGCTGTTCCCGGACCAGACCGGGTTCCACGGCATCACTTCTCACGGCCGCCCGCCTGCGACAACTCGTAGTCCGAGCGGATCAGCTTGTCCGCAATCAGTTGCGCGTCGATCTGATAGCGTCCCTGCTCGATCGCCAGCGCTGCGGCGGCGACCCGCGCATCGTCGACCATGGGCAGCGCCGCGATCGTCTTCTCGAGCGCCGCGAGCTGGCGTGCGCCGGCCGTAATACTGATATCGGTGCCGCCGACCGTGCTGCCGGCCTGACCTTCGGCGCCTGCAAGGTCACGCGGGCGCGCGGCCGAAGGGCTGTCTTTGACGCTGATCGGGCGTGTCTCCACCCCGTCGATCTTGGTATTCATGATCTGCATTCCTACCTGCTGACAGGCTATCGGCACAGCCGGGCGAACCTTGAGGGTCGCGTGGACAAATCCTCGCGGGTCATCAGTGATCCACCCGTACCCTGCCGGAGTTATCGGCACGCCCTTCGACGATCTTGAGCGAATTCACATTCTGCACCCGTACCCGCTCGCCCGGTGCCGCATCGGTCAGCGCACGCCCCGGTGCGCGGATCTCGAGACCGCCCTGGGTTGCGAGCAGCGTCACACTTTCGCCGCGACGTACCACCGGGTCGGCAGCCAGCACGCCGCGCTCGAGCGGGGTCCCGGCGGGCAGGGGGCGGGCCAGATGAAAACCTTCAATCTCTTCAAGGTTGACTATATAACTGTTTGAAAAACCGTGAATTGTCTGTGTTGTTTGGATCGCATCACCGACTCCCGGGCGGGCGCCGCGAGGCAAGGCCCGGGTGGTTGTCCAGACCCTGACCGTCGACTCCACGGCCACCGGCACCAGGACGCTCCAGCGGCTGGGGCCGGGACAACGTACGGTGACGACCGTCCGCGCACCGTTGCCGCTGCGGACCGCCGGAAGCTGCGCCTCCAGCGGCTCGGCACAGGCCGCGAGCCGTAGCCTCGAATCGGGCTGCCGCGCCTCGATCCGCACCGTTGCCGCACGCTCCTGCAGTTCGCTGGCCTGAGGCAAGCTCCCCCGGACGGCAAGTTCGGCGCGCCGTGCGATGGCCGCAAGCGGCTGCAACACGGTGTCGGCGGCGGCAGGGGGAGCGATCATGATCCCCTGAAGGAGGCCGCCAAGCGCACACACGGCGGCCCACCGCGACGTGGGGTGTCGCGGGCGCAGTGGCAGGGCAGCTTGAGGCGATCGCGGGTGCACGGGCACAGATCAAGCAAACGGCATGCCACGCCAGCAGCGACTAAAGTCTGGCGCTTCGCTACCGATACACTCGGTGGACGCAGCCACTGACCCAGCGGAGCCTTGCCGCCGGCGGCAGCGGCCTGCCGCCTCCACGGCACTGCGTCACGAATCCTCGGCCGCGAGTGCGCCTTCAGGCCGCTCGAACGGCCTCCAGCGCCATTGGCACGCCACTTGCTACCTCCCGGCCAAGACGGAATTCCGTCGGAGGTATGCCACGTGCTCGATCTCGACACCCATATCGGAGTCCATGCCGATGCGCTGCGTTTGCGTTCGCAGCGTGCCGAGCTGCTCGCCAACAATCTGGCAAACGCCGACACACCGAACTTCAAGGCGCGCGACCTCGATTTCCGCGCGGCATTGGCCGCAGCCGGTCATGCGCAGGCCGGCGGCGGCCTCAGTCTCAGCACGACCCAGGGACGCCATGTGGCCGCTCCCGGCGACAACGCCGGGCCTGGAGGCGCGTTGCGTTATCGCGAGCCGCTCGCCCCGGCGCTCGATGGCAATACGGTCGATGTGCAGGTCGAACAGGCCTCGTTTGCCGAAAACGCCGTCCGCTACCAGGCGACGCTGACCTTCATCAATTCCCGGCTGCGCGGCCTGATGACCGCGATCACCGGCCAGTAGACCGGAGGCGCAGCGCATGTCCACGTTCAAGGTATTCGACATCGCCGGTTCCGGGATGGCGGCGCAGTCGGTGCGCATCAATACGGTCGCCAGCAACCTCGCCAATGCCAACAGCGTCAGCGGCGATCCGGGGCAGGTCTACAAGGCACGCCATCCGATCTTCGAGGCGGTGCGCTCGGCGGTGAGCGGCGCGCCGGGCGCCGTGACTGCCGAAGCCGGCGCCGCGGTACGTGTGCGGGGCATCACCGAGGTCGAGGCGCCGCCCCTGGCGCGCTACGAGCCGGGCAACCCGCTGGCCGATGCCAACGGCTATGTCTATGCGCCGAACGTCAACGTGGTTGAGGAGATGGTCGACATGATCTCGGCCTCGCGCTCGTACCAGAACAACGTCGAGGTGATGAATACCTCGAAGGAAATGCTGCTTGCGACGCTGCGGCTCGGGCAGTCCTGAGCATCGCCGCCCCGCTAGCCGGAGTTCATTCACATGTCGTCCTCCACCGCAATATTCTCGACCGCCGCCGATCCGTTGAGCGCCGTGAGCGCCAATGGAACGTCCCGCGCCGAACTGGGCCAGGATGCATTCCTGACCTTGATGCTCGCGCAGCTGCGCAACCAGGACCCCCTGAAGCCGCTCGAGCCGCAGGAGTTTCTCGGCCAGCTCGCCCAGTTCAGCTCGGTGACCGGCATCCAGGGCATGAGGGACTCGGTCACCGAACTCGCCGGCTCATTGCGCTCATCGCAGCTGCTCGAGGGCGCAACACTGGTGGGGCGCGAAGTGCTGGCGAGCAGCGACAGCGTCGAGCTCGGCGCCGAGGGCGGCGTCAGCGGCATGGTCTCGACGCCCGAAGGCAGCAGCCGGATCGACGTCCGGATACGCGATGCCTCCGGTGCGCTGGTACGCCAGATCAGCCTCGAACCACAGGCCGGCATGAGCAGCTTCAACTGGGACGGCCTGGATGCCCGCGGTGTGCGCGTGCCGTCCGGCAGCTACTACGTGGAAGCCACTGCGCAGATCGGCAACTACTCCGAAACAACCGAGACGCTGCTGCAGCAGCGCGTCGACAGCGTGACTTTCGATGCCGCCGGCGGCGGCCTGACCTTGAACACCACTGCCGGCTCGCTGGCGCTCGGCGCCGTGCGCCGGGTGATGTAGGCGTGCAGGCCCGAAACCCTTTCCCGACAGGAGCAAACCGATGTCCTTCCGTACCGCGATCTCCGGCCTGAGTGCCGCCAACGCCGATCTCTCGGTGACCGCGAACAACATCGCCAACGCCAGCACGACCGGCTTCAAGGGCTCGCGCGCGCAGTTCGCGGAATTGTTCGCCGTGTCCGCGCTGGGCACCACCAACACCCAGACCGGCAGCGGCGTGCGGGTCGCCGACGTCGCCCAGAAGTTCACCCAGGGCAATGTCGACTTCACCGGCAACAGCCTGGACATGGCGATCAGCGGCGAAGGTTTCTTCGTCCTGAACGACGGCGGTGCGCAGGTCTACAGTCGCGCCGGCGCCTTCCAGGTCGATCGCGATGGTTACGTCGTCAACTTCCGCAACCAGCGGCTGCAGGCGTTCCCGCCGACGCCGCAGGGCGGCTTCAACACCGGTTCGTTGCAGGACCTGCGCCTGGTGACCGGAGAGAGTCCGCCAAACGCCACCAGCAATGTGGACGTGGTGCTGAACCTGCCGTCGAATGCCACCGAGCCGACCGCGCCTTTCGATCCCGCGGATCCCGACAGCTATACGCAGTCGACCTCGATGACCGTCTACGACTCGCTGGGTGCCGCGCACACCGCGACGCTGTACTTCAACAAGACCGGCACCGCCAACGAATGGACCCAGCGTCTGTACGTCGACGGCAATGCGGTCGGCACGCCCCAGACCTTGAGCTATTCGAACACCGGCGTGTTGCAGGCACCGGCCGGCGGCCGAATCACATTCCCGCCCTATACCCCGGCGACCGGCGCGGCGCCGATCGACCTGACCTACGACTTCGGCGACACGACGCAGTACGGCCAGGCCTTCTCGGTCAATTCCGTGGTGCAGGACGGATACACGACCGGCCGGCTGATCGGCATCGATACCGACGCCTCGGGCGTGGTGCAGGCCCGCTTCACCAACGGGCGCTCCCAGGCCCTAGGGCAGGTCGCGATGGTGCAGTTTTCCAATCCCAACGGTCTGCAGCAGCTCGGCGACACCAACTGGTCGGAAACCTACACCTCCGGCCAGGCGTTGCGTGGCGCTGCCGGTACGGCGGGACTCGGCCTGATCCAGGCCGGTGCGCTCGAAGCCTCGAACGTCGACATCACCGAACAGCTGGTCTCGATGATCACCGCGCAACGCAACTTCCAGGCGAACGCGCAGATGATCCGCACCAATGACGCGATCACCCAGACCGTGATCAACATCCGCTGAGCCCACTGACGGAGCCGGACGATGGACAAGGCGATCTATGTGGCAATGACGGGCGCGAAGGAAGTGCTGCGCGCCCAGACGGCGAACAACCACAACCTCGCCAATGTCACCACCACCGGCTTCCGCGCCGACCTGACGGCTTTCATGAGCCGGGCGGTCGAGGGCCCCGGGCATGCTTCGCGCGCCTATGCGACCAGCTCGACCGTGGGCTGGAACGACGACATCGGAGCGATCGTTTCGACCGGCCGCGATCTCGACGTTGCGGTGAACGGCGACGGCTGGCTCGCCGTTCAGGGCCCCGATGGCCGCGAGGCCTACACCCGCGCCGGCAACCTGCAGGTCGACGTCAACGGCCAGCTGCTGACCGCGACCGGCCTGCCGGTGCTGGGCGACGGTGGACCGATTGCCGTGCCGCCGAACACCTCGCTCTCGATCGGTGCGGATGGCTCGATATCGATCGTGCCCGTGGGGCAGGGGCCGGAAACGATATCGACGGTGGCGCGCATCAAGCTGGTCAATCCGGAGCGGCAGACCCTGGAGCGCGGCAGCGACGGCTTGTTCCACCAGTCGGACGGCGCCGAAGCCGCGGCCGATGCGGGCGTGCGGCTGGTCACCGGGGCGCTGGAGTCGAGCAACGTCAATGCCGCCGGCGCGATGGTCAACATGATCGAGCTGTCGCGTCAGTTCGAGATGCAGCTGAAGGCGATACGCACGGCCGAAGACGACGCACGCGCAGCGGCCACGCTGCTGCGGCTCGGCTGACCGGCCGGGGCGTCAACCAAGGACATTACCGAGGATAGCTTATGGATCCCGCACTCTGGGCCGCGAAAACCGGGCTCGACGCACAGCAGACCCGCATGGCCGTCACGGCCAACAACCTCGCCAACGTCAGCACGACGGGCTTCAAGCGCGGCCGTGCCGTGTTCGAGGATCTGCTCTACCAGAACCTGCGTCAGGTCGGCTCGGCCGCGACCCAGGACACCCAGCTCCCCTCGGGCCTGCATCTCGGTACCGGCACGCGGGTCGTGGCGACCGAGAAGCTGCACACCCAGGGCAACATGCAGGTGACCGGCAATACGCTCGATCTGGCGATCGTCGGGCGGGGTTTTTTCCAGGTGTTGCTGCCGGACGGCACCACGGCCTATACCCGGGACGGCAGCTTCCAGGTCAACGCGCAGGGCGAAGTCGTGACCTCGTCCGGCTACACCTTGCAGCCGGGCATCAGCATCCCCGACGGCGCGCAGTCGATTTCCATCGGCACCGACGGCACGGTCAGCGTGCAACTGGCCGGCCAGAGTGCACCCTCGCAGCTCGGTTCGATACAGCTGGTCGACTTCATCAATCCGGCGGGACTGCAGCCGCGCGGCGAGAACATGTTGATGGAGTCCGCCGCCAGCGGTCCGGCACAGAGCGGCACGCCCGGCCTGAACGGTCTGGGCACCGTACAGCAGGGTTCGCTGGAGGCCTCCAACGTCAACGTGGTCGAGGAGCTGGTGACCATGATCGAAACCCAGCGCGCTTACGAGATGAACTCCAAGGCGATCTCGACCACCGACCAGATGCTCGAATACCTGACCTCCAGAATCTGAGTCACCGGCACACCATGACCGCTTCACTCTGCTGTCTGCACACCTCGCTCGCGCGATTCGCCGCGACCGCATTCATTGCGCTCGCGGCCGGCGGTTGCGCCAGTCTCAGTCACGATCCGGGGCCCTGGGAGCCACCGCCGCCGGAGACCGCCGTCGCGCCGCCCTACGGCAACGGCGCGATCTACCAGGCCGGTTACGAAGTACCGCTGTTCGAGAACGCCACCGCACGGCGTGTGGGCGACATCCTGACGATCCGCCTGGTTGAGAGCACGAATGCCTCGAAGAGCTCGAGCACCTCGACCGCCAAATCGACCTCGGTGGCCTTGCCGGGTCCGCGGATCGGTGGGCGCCCGGTGACGGTCGGCGGCACCGAGATCCTCAGCGGCAGCGTCGCCAACGATGCCAGCTTCGATGGCGAAGGTTCGAGCCGCCAGAGCAACCGGCTAAACGGCGACATCACCGTGACTATCGCGCAGCGCCTGCCGAACGGCACCTTGCTTGTTCGCGGAGAGAAATGGATCACCATCAATCAGGGCCGCGAATTCGTGCGCCTCAGCGGTCTGGTACGGCAGATCGACATCGAGCCGGACAACACGGTGCCGTCGTCGAAGGTCGCGAACGCCGCCATCACCTACGCCGGCAAGGGCGCGCTGGCCGATGCCAACGCACCGGGCTGGCTGGCGCGCTTCTTCATGTCGCCGAAGATGCCGTTCTGAGGAGCCAGGCATGCCGATACGAATTCTTCTGGCCCTGCTTTGCGCGACTTTCGTCGGTCTGGCGCAGGCTGCTGCCACTTCGCCGTCGGGTGCCGCGGACGCATCGCGCGCAACCTTGCCGCGCGAGCGCGTCAAGGATCTGGCCTCGGTTGCCGGCGTGCGCAGCAACCAGCTGGTCGGCTATGGCCTGGTGGTCGGCCTGGACGGAACGGGCGATCAGACCAGTCAGGCGCCGTTCACGGTGCAGAGCATCAAGAACATGCTGGTGCGTTTCGGCGTGACGATTCCGCCCAACGTCAATCCACAGCTCAAGAACGTCGCGGCCGTGACGGTCAGCGCCGATCTGCCGCCGTTTTCCAAGCCGGGCCAGACCATCGACGTGACCGTCGCCTCGATCGGCAATGCCGGCAGCCTGCGCGGCGGTACGCTGCTGATGGCGCCGCTGCGCGGCATAGACGGCGAAGTCTACGCGATCGCCCAGGGCAGCCTGATCGTCAGCGGCTTCGGTGTGTCCGGTAAGGATGGTTCGCGGATCGCACTGAACGTACCGAGCGGCGGCCGGATCCCCAACGGGGCGACAGTCGAGCGCACGGTGCCGAGCAACTTCGCCAGCGAACCTTACGTCACCCTGAATCTCAATACCCCGGACTTCACCACCGCGACGCGGCTGGCCGCGGGCATCAATGCCTTGCTGGGCGAGGGCACGGCGACGCCGCTCGACGCCGTATCCGTGCGGGTGGCTGCGCCGGTCGATCAGGGCCAGCGGATCGCTTACGTCGCGACTCTGGAGAATGTGGAAATCGAACCCGGTGCCGCACCGGCACGAGTGATCGTCAACTCTCGCACCGGCACGGTCGTGATCGGCAGCAACGTGCGGGTAATGCCGGCGGCGGTGTCGCACGGCTCGCTGTCGGTGACCATCACCGAGCGTATCGATGTCAGCCAGCCCAATGCGTTTGCCGAAGGTCGCACCGTTGCCGCGCCGCGTTCCGAGCTCAATGTCGAGTCGCCGCCGGCGCGGATGTTCAAGTTCGAGGCGGGCGTTTCGCTCGACGAACTGGTGCAGGCCGTCAACCGGGTCGGCGCCGCACCCGGCGATCTGGTGGCGATACTCGAAGCGCTCAAACAAGCCGGCGCATTGCGCGCCGAGTTGATCGTGATCTGAGGTCCAGGCGATGGCGCTCGATCCGGCCCGTACCGCGAACTACACGGACCTGCAATCGCTGACCGCGCTGAAGCGCGAGGCGCGAGCCCAGGATCCGGCCGCATTGCGCGAGACGGCGCGGCAGTTCGAGAGCGTATTCACCCGGATGCTGCTGCAGAGCATGCGCCAGGCCAGCCAGGGCGATGCGTTGTTCGACTCGCAGCAGAGCGACTTCTACCGCGGCATGTTCGACGACCAGCTGGCGATCGAATTGTCTCGCGGACGGGGTCTGGGGCTCGCCGAAATGATGGTCGAGCAGCTGTTGCGTGCCGGTGTCGGCTTGCCCGCGTCCGGGGAGGGTGGGGCGGGTACCCAGGCCGTACCCGTGGCCGCGGCAAGCACGGCCTCGGCCCGACCCGTCCCGAAGACATTGACAGGCGCCGGCAATGATTCGGCGCAGCGTGAAGCCTTCGTCCGCGAGATGTTGCCACATGCCGAAGCGGCCGCACAGCAGCTCGGGGTGGCGCCTCGCACGCTGATCGCGCATGCCGCGCTCGAGACCGGTTGGGGTCGCTCGATGCCACGCGGTGCGGATGGGCAGCCGAGCTACAACCTGTTCGGGATCAAGGCTGGTAAATCCTGGTCCGGCCAGGCCGCGGCCTCCTCGACCGTGGAGTTCGAAGGTGGCTCACCGGTGACCCGGGTCGAGCGTTTCCGCGCCTATACGTCCGCGGGCGCAAGCTTTGGCGATTATGTCGAACTGCTGAAAGGCTCGGCACGCTACGCCGCGGCGCTCGGCACCGGCGACGATGTCACGGCCTTTGCCCAGGCCCTGCAGCGCGGTGGTTATGCCACCGATCCGGATTATGCCCGCAAGCTCACTTCGGTCGTGACGGGCGTCGGAGAAATCCTCGATCGCGATCTCAAGACCGGCAACGGCTTGCCGATACAGCCGCCAGAGCGTTCCGGCTGACCGTTCCGGTACCCCGTACCCGTGGAGTAACGCCAAGTGTCGCAAGTCCTATCGTCGGGTCTGTCCGGGCTGCTCGCCTTCCAGCGGGCGCTCGATACCACGGCCCACAATATTGCGAACGCCAATACCGACGGCTACACGCGACAGCGTGTCGAATTGGCGACCCGCCCCGCCTCGCCGTTCGGCAATGGCTGGGTGGGGCAGGGCGTCGATGTCGCCACGGTCCGTCGCACGGTCGACGATTTTCTGATTTCGCAGACCCGGACATCCAGCAGCTCGCTCGAGCGGCTGAATGCCTTCGCCACCCAATCCGAACGTGTCAGCCGGCTGTTCATCGGCGGCGAGAACGGTCTGTCCGGCAGCCTGCAGAAGTTCCAGAACGCCATCCAGGGCGTCGCGACTGAGCCGACCTCGATTGCCGCGCGCCAGGTCCTGCTCAGCGAAGCACAAGGTCTGGCTGATCGACTCAAGCATATCGATACCCAGCTGCGCGGTCTCGATGCGGAAAGCACCGCACAGGCTGACGTTCAGGCGAGCGAAATCAATGCTCTCGCCAGCGGCATCGCGCGCCTGAATCAGGAAATCACCCGCGGCGTCGGCGCCACCGGGCAACCGCCCAACGATCTGCTCGACCAGCGCGACCGGCTGATCGACCAGCTGTCCGCCAAAATCAGCGTCAACGTGGTGCCGCAGGACGGCAACGTCCTGAACGTGTTCATCGGCAAGGGCCAGGCCTTGGTGCTCAACGATTCGGCCGCCACCTTGAGCGTGGCCACGGATTCGTACGACGGCAGCCGCCTGCGACTGTTGCTCTCGAGCGGGCAGGGCAGCACGGACGTCACCAGCGCACTCTCCGGCGGCGCGCTCGGCGGATTGCTCGACTTCCGCTCCCAGGTGCTCGATCCGGCACGCAACGAGCTCGGGCTGATCGCTGCAGGTATCGCCGAGGCGGTCAATGCCCAGCATCGCGCCGGTGTCGATCTGAAGGGTGATTTCGGCACCGATCTGTTCGATACCGGCCCCGTGAATGCGGTCGCCCGCAAGACCAATATGGGAGATCCGCAGGCCAGCGCGACGATCACCAGCGCTGCCGCACTGACCGGCGCGGACTACGAGCTCAGCTTTACCGGCTCGTCCTGGTCCATGAAGCGGCTCGACAACGGCACGACCGTGACACTGACCGGCAGCGGCAGCAGCACCGACCCACTGCGTGCCGACGGCCTGTCGATAGTCGTATCCGGCACCGCGGTCGGCGGCGACTCGATCCTGCTGCGGCCGACCCGCGAACTGGTGCAAGGATTCCAGGTGCTGGTGTCCGATCCCACCCGGCTCGCTGCGGCCTCGCCCGTGCAGGCCGGCGCCAATGCGGCCAATGTCGGCGCGGCGACCATCACCCGCGGTGCCGTGCTGGATCCGGCCAACCCTGCGCTACAGGACCCGATCGAAATCCAGTTCCTGACACCGACGAGCTATTCGGTGAACGGTGCGGGCAGCTTCGCCTACACCAGCGGCGAACCCATCGAGATCAACGGCTGGCAGGTGACGATCGCCGGCGCGCCCGCAGCCGGAGACCGGTTCACGGTCGCCGACGGCAGCGCTTCGAACGGCGACAACCGCAACGCCCTGGCGATGGCCGATGCCTTGCTCGCGCCGAAACTCGACGGCGGTACGACCTCGATTTCGGCTGCGCTCGGCAGGCTGACCAGCAAGATCGGTGTGGCCACGCAGCAGGCCCAGGCCAATCGCGATGCACAGCAGGTCCTGCAGGACGAAGCGCTCGCCCAGCGTCAGAATCTCTCGGGCGTGAACCTCGACGAAGAGGCGGCCAACATGCTGCGCTTCCAGCAGGCCTATCAGGCAGCCGCGCAGCTGATTCGGGTCGCCAACGAAATGTTCCAGACGCTGCTCGACGCAGCGCGGTGAGGAGACAGGCATGAGGATCGCCACCAGCACGATTCAACAAGGCGGCCTCGCGTCGATGTTGCGCGCCCAGGCCGAACTCGCGCGGACCCAGGAGCAAATCGCAACCGGGCGCCGGGTGGTGACGGCAGCCGACGATCCAGGCGCCGCGGTGCAGATTCAGCAGATCGAGCGGTCGCTGGCCGCCAACCAGCAGTACGCGACCAATGTCGCCGTGGTGACCAGCCGGCTGGCGCAGGAAGAACAGGCGCTGGAGAATGCCGGCAGCACGATCCGGCGCGTCTACGAATTGACCCTGCAGAGCAACAACGGCACGGTGGATTTCGCGTCGAGGAAGGCGCTTGCCATCGAGGTCCGCTCGCGCATCGAGGAGCTGATGTCGATCGCCAACCGCCAGGACGACAGCGGCGATTATCTGTTTGCCGGTACGCGCTCGACGGCTGCGCCGTTCGCCAGGGTGACGGCCTCGGTGGGCTACGCGGGCGATGCCGGTTCGCGCATGGTCCAGGTCAGCGCCAGCCAGCGCATCCAGGACGGGCATTCCGGCGACCAGGTGTTCATGAATGTGCGCAGCGGCAACGGCACCTTCCAGGCCACTGCTGCGGCAACCAATGCGGGCACCGGCATCCTCGATCCCGGCACGGTGACCAATCTCGCCGCCTGGGTCCCCGGCAACTACACCGTGGAGTTCGTCGATCCGACCACCTGGCGCGTGCTCGATGCCGGTGGTGGAGTCGTGGCCTCGGGCAACTATCAGAGCGGTGGCGCGATCGCATTCAACGGTGCGCAGATCGCGATCAGCGGCGAACCCGCAGCCGGCGACAGCTTCACGATCGCACCGGCCGGCTTCGAGGATATGTTCACCACCCTCGACCGGCTGGTCGCCGCGCTCGAAGCCGAGCCCGGTACTCCGGCGGCCCGGGCACTGTGGGGCTCGGAGATGAACTCCATCATCCAGCAGCTGACCCGCAACGGCGATCATCTGGTGAACGTGCGCGCCGATGTCGGTGCCCGCTTGTCGCGGCTCGATGCGGTGACGGCGGCCCGCGAGGATCTCGAACTCGAACTGCAGACCTCCCTTTCGGGGCTGCGCGATGTCGACTATTCGACCGCCATCACCAAGATGAACGCCCAGATGGTGGCGCTGCAGGCGGCCCAGCAGTCCTACAGCCGAATCGCCGGGCTGACCTTGTTCGACTACCTCTGAAGGTTGTGAACCAGGTCGCACAATGGCGACAGCGGCCGGACCGTTCCCCCTCAAGTGAATCCACTAAGAACCGATACAGGGGTCGGAGAACGGCGAAGCGCTAAGGCGCCGGTCCCTTAAACCCCAAAAGCGAACCGGAATGGTCCGGCGCGGTTCTAGAGTTCAGGAGTCAGATCAAATGGCACAAGTCATCAACACCAACGTGATGTCGCTGAACGCTCAGCGTAACCTCGCCACATCCGGCGGGCAGCTCGCGACCTCACTGCAGCGCCTGTCTTCGGGCCTGCGCATCAACAGCGCCAAGGACGATGCGGCCGGCCTCGCCATCAGCGAGCGCTTCACCTCGCAGATCCGCGGCCTCAACCAGGCGGTCCGCAACGCGTCGGACGGCATCTCGCTGTCGCAGACCGCGGAAGGCGCGCTGGCGTCGATCGGCAACAACCTGCAGCGCATGCGTGAGCTGGCGGTGCAGTCGGCCAACTCGACCAACAGCGCCTCCGACCGCGCCGCGCTGCAGCAGGAAGTGGCACAGCTCGCGGCCGAAATCGACCGCGTCGCCACCCAGACGCAGTTCAACGGCCTGAACCTGCTCGACGGCACGTTCTCGGCCCAGCAGTTCCAGGTCGGCGCCAACGCCGGCCAGACGATCACGATCTCGGCCATCGCCAGCGCCCGCACCAGCGCACTCGGCCAGTTCCAGGGCTTCCAGCTCACGGGCCAGGGGATCGGCACGGCCTCCGATTCGGCGGCCGCGCAGAGCGTGACCGTCGGCGGCACCACGGTGTCGCTCGGCACGATCGCCAACGACGCCAAGGCCCTGGCTGCCGCCATGAACGCCTCGGGCGTGGCTGGCCTGTCGGCCACTGCCAACGCGACCGTGGTCGCTGCCGGCACGTCGGCCGACTCGGCCACCGCCAGCGGTGCGGCCACGATCACGGTCAACGGCATCGCGATCTCGGTTGCCGGCGTCGATGGCAACCTGGCACAGAGCCGCGCGAATGCCGTCGCCGCGTTGAACGCGCAGTCGGCGGTGACCGGTGTGGTTGCGCAGGACACCGGTTCGGGTGTCAGCCTGACCGCCGCCGATGGCCGTAACATCACCGTGGCCTACTCTGCGGGCGGGTTCACGGGCTCGGCCCTGGCGGACTTCGGCCTCGCGGCTGCGGCCACGACCGGCGGAACGATCAACGTCACATACAACGCGCCGGCGGGCACGTCGGGCAACATGACTTGGACGGGCGCCTTCAACCCGGGCCCGAACGCGATTGCCGCAACGGGCACCTCGATGGCGGCGGTCGACATCTCGTCGGTGAGCGGTGCGAACGCGGCCCTGACCGCGATCGACGCTGCGCTGACTTCGGTCAACTCGAACCGCGCGCAGCTCGGTGCGATCCAGAACCGCTTCGAGTCGACGATCGCCAACCTGCAGACCACGTCCGAGAACCTGTCGGCCTCGCGGTCGCGGATCCAGGATGCGGACTTCGCTGCGGAAACCGCATTGCTGACCCGGGCGCAGATCCTGCAGCAGGCGGGTACGGCGATCCTGTCCCAGGCGAATGCGGTCCCGCAGAACGTCCTGACGTTGCTGCGGTGATCGATGGAAGCCAATGAAGGCCACGCCTGAGCAGGCGGTGTCACTGGGCGGCGGCGGTCCCTGCGGGGGCCGCCGTCCGCCCATTCTTCGTTGAGAGGAGATGCAAGCATGAATCTCACTGCGACAGATCCAGGGATCGGCACCGTGCCGGCTGCACCTGCGGTGTCACCGGTGTCACCGGCCACGGGCTCGCGGGCGCCGGATGCGCTACTGAAAGGGATGGCAGTCCCCGGTGCCGTGCAATCCGAAGGATTCCGAAGCTCTGCAGTCGAGGACGCTGCCGCGAAACTGGAAGAGATCGCCCGCAGCATCGGCCGGCAACTGCAGTTCCGCGTCGACCAGGACAGCGGCCGGGTGGTCGTCAGTGTCCGCGACACCTCCACCGGCGAGCTCATCCGGCAGATTCCCAGCGAGACCGCACTGCGCATCGCGGAGGATCTCGGCGCACACAGCGTCGGCGGTTCGAGCCTGATTGTCGAAGGATTGGCCTGAAGTCATGGCAACGCTGACCTCGAGCGGAGTCGGTTCCGGCATCGATATCGACTCGCTGGTCACGCAGCTCGTGGCAGCCGAAAGGGCGCCACAGGCCCAGCGTCTGCAGCGAGTGAATACCCGCGTTACCACGCAGCTGTCCGCACTCGGTACGCTGCGCGGTGCGCTCTCGAGCCTGCAGACCTCGGTCGATGGGCTGAAGACCGCGACTGCGTTTCAGGGTCGCAAGGCCGAGGCCTCCGACACGAGCGTATTCAAGGCCAACGCGGACTCGACGGCGGCTACCGGCACCTACTCCATCGAGGTCCGGCAACTGGCGTCGGCGCAGAAGCTGGCGTCGGCCGCGTACACCGCAGGGACTTCCGCCACGGTCGGCACCGGTGTTCTGACCCTGCACGCCGGCGGCAAGGACATCACGGTCACCATCGACCAGTCCGCGAATACCCTGCAGGGCATTCGCGACGCCATCAACACCGCGCCGGGCAACGACAAGGTTCAGGCGACGCTGATCACGGCCGTCGACGGTACCCGCCTGGTTCTGACCGCGCGTCAGCCCGGAGCTGCGAACACCATCCAGGTCAGCGCATCCGGCGGCGACGGTGGTCTCGATGCGCTGGTCTACCAGCCGGGTGGAACGACCAATCTGGCGCAGCTTGCGGCCGGAGAGGATGCCGAAGTCCTGATCGAGGGCTTCACGGTCCACAGTGCCAGTAACTCGATCGCCGATGCGATCGGCGGCGTGACCCTGGATCTGCTGCAGGCCAAACCGGGCAATACCTATCAGTTGAATGTCGGCGCCGACGAAGCGACGACCCGCGACAAGGTCCGCAAGTTCGTCGACGATCTGAATTCGGCGCTGGGCACGCTGGCCAAGCTGCGTTCCTACGATGCCAGCACCAAGACGGCCGGCCCGCTACTGGGCGATTCGATGCTGCGCGGCATCGAGGACGGCATCCGGCGCCAGTTGCAACAGGCATCGGTTGCCGCCACGCCGCCGTACAATTCGCTGAACGCCATCGGCATCCGCGTCGGTGCCGACGGCAATTACGTCATCGACGAGAGCCGGCTCAGCGCCGCGCTGGCCGCGGATTTCGACGGCGTCGGGCGCCTCTTTGGTGGCGAGGGCGGTGTGGCAACCCGTGTCTGGGGTGTGTTGGATGGCGCACTGCGCACCGACGGTCAGGTCGCCACAAGGACCATCAGCCTGCAGGCGACCCAGCGAACGCTGGAGCGCGACAACAGCGCGCTGGATGCTCGCATGGCCTCGGTGGAACAACGCTACCGCGCCCAGTTCATTGCCATGGACAAACTGCTGGCGAGCCTGCAGAACACCAGCAGCTATCTGGCCCAGCATCTAAAGCCGGTATCCACGAACTAGCTTCCGTGGCGGCGCGAGCCCAGATAGGCCCGCGTCGCGCTCGATTCTAAAGTTGGCGCTCGTCGGGCCGTTAAATTCGGTATCGGGACACGTCCTGCCGGAGCCCTGCCATGACCGCCACATCGCGAGCCTCGATGCTTGCCCAGTACCAGATGGTCGCGACCCACGGAAGTGTAACCGAGGCCGATCCGCATCGATTGATCGTGATGTTGATGGACGGTGCCTTGTCGCGAATCGCCCAGGCACGAGGCTGCATGGATCGCAAGGCCACGGCCGAGAAGAGCGCCCACCTGCAACGGGCCATCGCGATTCTCGACGAGCTGCGCTGCAGCCTCGACCTGAAGCAGGGCGAGCTGGCACACAACCTCGATCGCCTCTACGACTTCATGGGCCGCCAGCTGCTGCAGGCTCATGTCGAGGATCGCAGCGAACTGCTCGATCGCACCGGCGCACTGTTGCAGGAGATTCGCGGCGCCTGGCTCGCGTTGCCGCCCGCCGCGCGTGCGCTGCGGAAGGTGACGCGGTGAGCGCATCGCCGACTCGGCCTCGCTCCCCGGGTTCGGAGCGGCAGCGCTTTCTGGCCGAATCGGTCGTGACCCTCACCCGGCGGCTGGTCGGGATGGCACTGCGCCAATCATGGGCGGAGATCCCGGCCGTCTTGCAGGAACGACGCGGCCTGCTCGCCGACCTGGAACGCACGGCCCGGCAAGGTCCGCATGCGGCGAGTTGTATCGCCGCCTTGCGCAGCGCTGTGGCAGAATCGGAACGCACATTGGGGCAGATTCAGCAAGCCGCAACCATCTGAACATGACCGTCACCGGCGACACCGTGATCCTGCACCAGGAGCTGGCCTACGCGGACGTCCTCCCGGTGAGCTTTCGCCGTCTCCCGGAGCCGCTCGATCCGGTGAATGCGGCGACCATCACCGAGCGGAACCTCAGATTGCTGCTGGCGTCCGCCGCGCTCGACGAACATGGCCATCACGAGAAGAGCAGCGATGATTCGCCGCATGCGGCAGATCTGCTGCGTATCGATCTGAAGGTCAATCTGCTGCTGGATCTGGTCGGTGCGCTGTTGGCGGCGACCCAGTCGCGGCCCAGCCCCGTTCCAGCGCGGTTCAATCCTCACGGTATCGTCTGGGAGGCGAGCGGCGAGGTGCCGCCGGCCGGCGCATACGGGCTGGTCGAGATCCATCTGCGCGACTGCCTCGTGCAGCCCCTGGCGCTGGCCGGCACGGTGGCCGACGAGCCGGCGGAACACCACGTCCATGTCCGCTTCGACCCGCTTCCCGAGCCGGTGGCGGATCAGCTCGAGCGGTTGGTATTCCGGCGGCATCGTCGCCAGGTGGCAGGCGGACGCACCCAACGCCGCGTCTGAGCGATCCAGGCTGCGTTGGAAAAAGGGCGGCCTTCGGCGACCGTAGAGGCAACGGGTTCTGCGCCGAAAAAAATCGCGCACCACGCCTAGTGGTAACCCCTATTCACGGTAAACTGTGACCGATTTTGCATCGCGTGGCGGAAAAATGCCGCGGCGGCGCACGTCTGCAGTTTGTGCAGGACGGGACAATCACCTGCACGACTCCAGGGATTATGACAGTGACGATTGCTGCCGCCTCGACGTTCGACCGCGACGATCCAGTCCGCTCTGCCGCGCCTTCCGAACTGCGCGCCCCCAGCGGAGACTCCACACCGATCCGTGAAGTACGGCATCTGATCCGGCAAGTCGCGGCGCACGACTCCAGTGTGCTGATCCTCGGCGAGTCGGGCACCGGCAAGGAAGTCGTGGCACGCGCGGTGCATGAATCGAGCCCGCGACGGGGCGGGCCGTTCGTCGCGGTGAACTGCGGTGCAATTCCGGCCGAGCTGCTCGAGAGCGAGCTTTTCGGGCACGAGAAGGGCTCCTTTACGGGTGCGTACTCCAGCCGCAAAGGTCGCTTTGAGATCGCCGAAGGCGGCACCTTGTTCCTCGATGAGATCGGCGACATGAGCCTGCCGATGCAGGTGAAGCTGCTGCGGGTACTGCAGGAGCGCGTCTTCGAGAGAGTCGGCAATCATCAACCGATCTGTTGCAACGTGCGGATCATCGCCGCAACGCACCGCAATCTCGACGAGGCCATCCTGAGCGGCCAGTTCCGCGGCGATCTGTTCTACCGGCTCAATGTGTTTCCGATCGACATGCCGAGTCTGCGCGAGCGTGTCGACGACCTCGACCAGCTGATCGGCGAATTCGTCGAGCAGAACCGCACTGCCGGTCGCGCACCTATCCGCCTGACACCGGCCGCACTCCAGGTGCTGCGCCGATATCCCTGGCCGGGCAATGTGCGCGAGCTCAGCAATCTGATCGAGCGTCTCAGCATCCTGCATGCCGGCAAGGCCGTCGACGTCGGCCAGCTGCCGCCGCGTTACCGGCCGGCGGTGTTGCTCGAAGAACTTGACCTGCAGTCGCTGGTGCATGCACCGCTGGCCGAGTCGCAGCACCCGCAGGAAGCCGCAACCCAGGCCGTTGCGGACCTGGCGATGACGGGCGGTGAATCGGCTCTGCAATCGCTGCGTGAAGCGTTTCCGGACGCGATGCCGAACCCTTCCTCGAGCGCGGATACGCGGGGCGACGAGGCGGCCGATCTTCGGGCGCTCGAAACTGCGGCACTTCTTGATACCGACGTCGCGACGAATCCGGTCGCGGCGATCGACGATCTGCCGGCGGCCGGCATCGATCTTCGCGCCCACCTGCTGGCGATCGAGTATCGCTTGATCACCCAGGCCATGCAGCGCTCCGGCGGTACCGTGGCGCAGGCGGCCCGGCTCCTGGGCCTGCGGCGTACCACTCTGGTGGAGAAACTGCGCAAGTTCGGTATCGCCGGCGGCGAGGTGCTGTCGGAAGTTTGACGCCGCCGGCCAGCCACCGCCGCCGCGTGTGACGCGGTTCTCGTCAGGCGGCGGAAAACGGCCCGGCATGGTTCTTGCTCCTCTCTGGTCCGTGCGTCCCTGCGGTGGGACGGGAGATCGAGAGATGATCAACGAACCCCTGCACAGCGAAGGCCCCGAGCCGATCGCTGTGGCTGAATCCTCGCGCCGGCTGAACGATCTGGCCCGCCGCGTGGCTGCCAGCGACTGCACTGTGCTGATCTGCGGCGAGTCCGGCACCGGCAAGGAAGTGCTGGCGCGCTTCATCCACCGCCAGTCGCCTCGTGTGTCACGGCCGTTCGTTGCCGTGAACTGTGCGGCGATTCCCGAAAGCATGCTCGAAGCCTTGCTGTTCGGCTACGAGCGCGGCGCCTTTACCGGCGCCACCAACGCCCATCCGGGAAAGTTCGAGCAGGCGCAGGGTGGAACCTTGCTGCTCGACGAGATCTCCGAAATGCCGCTCGGCCTGCAGGCCAAGCTGCTGCGGGTACTGCAGGAGCGCGAGGTGGAACGCCTCGGCGGCCGTGGTTCGCTGGCGCTGGATGTGCGAGTGATCGCGACCACCAATCGCAACCTGCGCAGCGAAGTCGCTGCGGGACGGTTCCGCGAAGATCTCTACTATCGCCTGAACGTCTTTCCGCTGAATCTCCTGCCGCTGCGCGAGCGTCGCGACGACATCCTGCCGATCGCCATGCAGCTGCTGTCCCGCCGGGTCAAACCGGGCCAGACGATTCCGGCGCTGGCGGCCGACGCCGCCCATGTGCTGCTGACTTACCGCTGGCACGGCAACGCCCGCGAACTGGACAATGTCCTGCAACGCGCCTTGATCCTCTGCACCGGACCGGTGATCGGACCTGAACATCTCGAACTCGAGGCGCTGAACGGCCGGGACATCGCGGCCTCGACCGGCGAGACGGCGAGCGACGGCGGCAGTGCCGCCACCAGTGCGGGCGTGTTGGCGCGTTCGCTGGAGGCGACCGAGCGCGAACTGCTGCTCGAAGCACTCAAGGATCCGCAGTCCACCCGGCGCGTCGTCGCCGAGCGCCTCGGCATCAGCCCACGGACCTTGCGCTACAAGCTGGCGCGGTTGCGTGCCGCCGGTGTCAGCGTGCCGGCCGCCTGAGCCGCGGGGGCAATGCGATGAGCCAGATGGAGATCGATCGCGTGCTGGCGCAGATCCGTACGATCCGCGCGGAGGCCGGTGGCCCGATCGGCGGGCCCGGCAAACCGCAGGCCGCCGAGGGCGCCGTGCCCGCGGTCAGCTTCGCCGCAGTGCTGCGCAACGGCCTCGACCAGGTCAACGCGACCCAACTGAGTGCCCGCCAGGCCGCCGCTGATTTCGAACTCGGCAAGCCCGGCGTCGAGCTGCCGCAGGTCATGCTCGAAATGCAGAAGGCGAGTGTGTCGTTCCGCGCGGCCGTAGAGGTGCGGAACAAGCTCGTCAACGCCTACCAGGAAATCATGAACATGCCGGTCTGACGCAAGTCGGCCTGGCATTTCGCTGAATGGAGAACACGATGGCCGAAGCTGCGACAGCTCCGGGGTTCCTCAAACTGACCGCCGGATTGCGGCCACTGCTGCTGCTGGTCGGCATCGCCGCGGCCGTCGCGGCCGGTGTCGGCGTGGTGCTCTGGGCACAGGGGCCGACCTACAACCTGCTGTACGGCGACCTCGCGAGTGAGGATGCCGCCGCGGTGACCCAGGCTCTGACGGGTGCCGGGATTGCCTACCGTCTGGAGAACGGCACCGGTGCGATTTCGGTTCCCGCCGAAAAACTGAACGATGCGCGGCTGCTGCTCGCCGGCCAGGGATTGTCGGGGCAGGGTGGATTCGCCAGTATGGCCAAGGATCCGGGCTTCGGCGTATCCCAGTTCATGGAGGGCGCACGCTACCAGCATGCGCTCGAGTCCGAATTGGCACGCACCATCGCGAGCCTGCAACAGGTCGGCGCGGCTCGCGTCCACATCGCCTCGCCGCGCAACTCGAGCTTCGTGCGCGACCGGGTGCCGGCAAGTGCCAGCGTCTTCATCCAGCTGCGTCCGGGACGCACGCTCGCGACCGAACAGGTGACCGCCATCGTCAACCTGGTGGCCTCGAGCGTGCCGGAGCTCGACGCGGCGCGAGTCACAGTGGTCGATCAGAAGGGACGCTTGCTGTCGTCGCCGCAGGGGCGGGACGACGTGGCGATCCGCGACCAGCAGATGGAGTTCGCCCGGCAGCTCGAGGAGAGCTACGCGCAACGCATCGAAGGCCTGCTCGCGCCGCTGGTCGGTACCGGCCGGGTCCGTGCCCAGGTGAATGCGCAGATCGACCTCAGCGCGACCGAGGAGGCACGCGAGCAATACCGGCCCGACAGTCAGATCGTGCGCAGCGAACAGCTGTCGGAAGAAAGCAGCCATACGGGCGGCGGCGCCGGCGGTATTCCCGGAACGTTCAGCAACCAGCCACCGCCGGCAGGCGTCGCGTTGCCGCCGGGTGTCCAGCCGGCGAAAACCGCGGAGAACGGCGCCGTCGTGGCCGCCGATGGCAGCAGTTCGAAGCAGGCGACCCGCAACTACGAGATCGATCGCACGGTCGCCTATACCCGTCAGCCTGCCGGCAAGTTGCAGCGACTGTCGGTCGCGGTGCTGATCGACAACCTGCGGATCGTCGACAAGGACGGCAAGATCACCGAGACGCCACTGCCGCCCGAGCAGCTCGACCGGATCACGGCGCTGGTCAAGGACGCCGTCGGCTTCAACGAGCAGCGTGGCGACAGTGTCAACGTAGTCAACAGTCCCTGGCGTGGCGAGCCGCTGCCGGATGCCGACTCGCTGGTCAGTGTGCCGTTCTGGGAGCGCCCCTGGGCGCGCGACCTCGCCAAGATCCTCGCCGGGCTGATCGTGACGCTGGTGCTGGTGTTTTCGGTGCTCAAGCCCTTGCTGCGCCAGCTCGCCGGAACGCCGCGGGTCGCGGCGGCATTGACATCCGGCACTGCAGCCGCGGCGCTGACGGCTCCGGCGAACGAACCCGTGCGCAGTGCGGACAATCCGGCGACGGCCGGCACGTCGACCGAAGGCAGTGCGGCAGCCGCGCAAGCGAGCTCCAATTCGCTCGCCTACGAGCAGCAGCTGGCGCAGGCGCGCACCGTGGTGGCCCAGGATCCGGCGCGGGTCGCGCAGGTCGTGAAATCGTGGGTGCAGGACGATGACTGAAGCTGAGCGCAAGTCCGGCGCGGCGCGCTCCGGCGTGGAGCGGGCGGCGATCCTGCTGCTGAGCCTCGGCGAAAAGGAGGCGGCGGAGGTGCTCAAGCATCTCTCGGCCAAGGACCTGCAGAAGGTCGGCACTGCTATGACGCAGGTCAGCAACGTCTCGCGGGCCGAAGTGATCGAGGTGTTGTCGGAGTTCTCCAGCGAAGTGGATGGCAAGACCTCGCTGGGGCTCAGTAATGACGATTTCATCCGCAACACGCTGATCAACGCGCTCGGCGAGGACAAGGCCAGCGGCGTGATCGACCGCATCCTGCTGGGGCGCTCGAGCAAGGGTCTCGAGGCCCTGAAATGGATGGATGCGGCCGCGATCGCGGAGATCGTCCGTGTCGAACATCCGCAGATCGCGGCGATCATTCTGTCCTATCTCGAAGCCGATCAGTCGGCGGACGTCATCGGACTGTTGCCCGAGAACATGCGATCCGAACTGCTGCTCAGGGTGGCGACGCTCGATGGCGTGCAACCGGCCGCGTTGCAGGAACTCGACCACATCATGGAGCGACAGTTCTCCGGTTCGAGCCAGACCCGCAAGTCGGTGCTGGGCGGGCCGAAAGTGGTCGCGAACATCATCAACTTGCTGGAGCCGCGGATCGAAAGCGTCGTGATGCAGGAAATCACCACGGCCGACGAGCAACTCGGCAACCGCATCCAGGATCTGATCTTCGTGTTCGACAATCTGCTCGAAGTCGACGATCGCGGCATGCAGGAGCTGCTGCGGCAGGTCTCCAGCGACAAGCTGTTGCTGGCGTTGAAGGCCGCGGACGAGAGGCTGAAGGACAAGATATTCAAGAACATGTCGCAGCGCGCCGCCGAGATGCTGCGCGATGACCTGGAGTCCCGTGGTCCGGTGAGGCTTTCGGAAGTCGAAGCTGCACAGAAAGAGATCGTGATGATTGCCCGCAAGCTGGCCGAAGAAGGCTCGATCAACCTCGGCAACAAGGGAGGTGGCGAGGCCTATGTCTGAGCCGACAGTCCGACGCGCCGGCATGGCTGCCTCACCCTGGGTGCTGCCGCCGGTACAGGGGCCGGTGGTTGGTCGCCCCGATGCCGGCCAGAGTGCCGCCTCGCTCGAGGCGGAGTACCAGCAGGCTCGCCGCAATGGCTTCGAAGATGGGCGGCGCGAGGGCCTGACGGCCGGTGCCAGCCACATCGAGGCGCGCCAGCGCGAGCTCGATGCGCGCATCACCGCAGTTGAAGCGCTGCTCGAGGCCATGAGTCGTCCGCTGGAGCGGCTTGACGAGGCCGCCACCGCCGAGCTGGCACAGCTGGCACTGACCATCGGCGCACAGCTGGCACGCCGCGAGCTGCGCCACGATCCGGCGCAACTGATCGCGATCATCCGTGACTGCGTCCACGCGCTGCCGACCAGCGCCCGGCAGGTACGCGTGTACCTGCATCCGGCGGATGCCGCGGTGATCCGCGAGCGGCTGGCTCAGCCCGCCGCGGAGCGTGCCTGGACCATCGTAGAAGACCCGGTCATGGGACGCGGCGGCTGCCGCGTCAGCAGCGAGTCCTCGCAGATCGACGCTCGCTTCGACAGTCGCGTCACGGCCCTAATATCGGCCGTGCTGGGCGATGAGCGCAATCTGGACCGGCAGGACGAGACGCCGCCCGAAACGCCGTCGGAGAGTGCATCGTGACCACCACTGCGAGCCCCGGCTTTGCCACGCGGCTGAAAGCCTACGTCGAGCGCAGCGGTCAACCGCTGCAGCCGGTCGTGGAGGGCCGGCTGACGCGCATGGTCGGCCTGACGCTGGAGGCTACGGGCTGTCAGGCGGCGGTCGGCGATCGTTGCCTGCTGGTGCCGGGACGCGGTCTGGCATCCGAAGCGGAGGTCGTCGGCTTCGCCGGGGAACGCCTGCTGCTGATGCCGACCGGCGATCTGCACGGCCTGGAGCCTGCCACGCGGGTGATCCCGACGATGCGCTCCGGCGTCGTGCCAGTCGGCGCGAATATGCTCGGTCGGGTGATCGACGGCTCCGGCCAGCCGCTCGACGGCTTGGGTCCGATCCGCTCATCCGGCGAGGGGCGGCTGATGGGCGTACCGTTCAATCCATTGCGCCGCCATCCGATCGACGAACCTCTCGATGTCGGCGTACGTGCCATCAACGGTCTGTTGACGATCGGGCGTGGCCAGCGGGTCGGATTGTTCGCCGGCAGCGGCGTCGGCAAGAGCGTGCTGCTCGGTATGATGGCCCGCTACACCAACGCGGACGTGATCGTCGTCGGCCTGATCGGCGAGCGCGGCCGTGAGGTCAAGGAGTTCGTCGACCGGATCCTCGGGCCGGTGGATCGGCGCCGAGCCGTGGTGGTCGCGGCACCGGCCGACGCACCGCCGTTGATGCGGCTGCACGGGGCCTGGCTCGCCACCGCGATCAGCGAATGGTTCCGCGATCAGGGGCATTCGGTGTTGCTGCTGATGGATTCGCTGACGCGTTTCGCGCAGGCGCAGCGGGAAATCGGCCTCGCGATCGGTGAAGCTCCCGCGACCAAGGGATATCCGCCCTCCGTGTTCGCCCGTCTGCCGCAACTGGTGGAACGTGCCGGCAACGGCGAGACCGGCGGGGGCTCGATCACGGCGTTCTATACGGTGCTGACCGAGGGCGACGACCAGCAGGACCCGATAGCCGATTCGGCGCGCGCCATCCTTGACGGGCATATCGTGCTGTCGCGGCGCATCGCCGAATCCGGACACTATCCGGCGATCGACGTCGAAGCCTCCATCAGCCGAGTCATGAACGAGATCGCTTCACCGGAGCAACTCACCCTGGCCCGCCGGCTGCGACAGCTCATGGCGACCTACAACCAGTCGCGCGATCTGGTGACCCTGGGCGCATGGCGTCCGGGCGCCAACCCGCAGCTCGATCAGGCGGTCGCGCTATGGCCGGCCGTGCAACGTTACCTCGACCAGGATCTGCGGGAACGCGCCAGCTTTGGCGACAGCCTCGAAGCCCTGGCGGGACTGTTCGCCACCGATGACGCCGGCACCGGACAGGCCGCATGAAGCGCGCACAACGATTGAACCACTTCCGCAGCGATCTCGAGAACACCGAGAAGGAGCAGCGTGCGAAATTCACCGCGGCCCAGGCGCGGGTCGACGACGCGCTTGCCCGGCTCACGGAGCTGAAACGCTATCGAGACGAATATCTGCAGGGATTCGGTCGCCGCGCCGCCGGCGGCATGGATGCCATCGCATTGCGCGACTACCACGCGTTCGTCGCCAGGCTCGGCGAAGCGATTCAGCAGCAACAGCAGATCGTGTTGCGCACCGAACACGAACGCGAATTCGAGCGACAGCGCTGGAACGAAGCGGCGACCCGCTGCAAGGCGGTCGGCAGCGTGGTGGAGCGGTGGCAGGCGGAGGACGACCTCGGCCTGTCGCGTGCCGAACAGCGCGAAACCGACGAATGGGCGCGCCTGGCGACATCGCGTGCGCAGATTGAGGGATGAAGGATGAACGGCAGCGTGACATCGACCACAGGCATTGCTTCCCGCACTACGGGATCGACCCGGGGCAGCGCCGGCAGCACCGCCACGGAAGATCGCGGATCGTTTGCCGGAATCCTGGAGTCGCAGTCGACTTCTGGCTCGCAGGAGTCGCGGTCGATCGACAGTGACCACCACGAGGCCGTCGCGCTGGACGACACGGTGGACGCGGCCGGCGTCAGTGGGAATGAGGCGGCGGCGGCGTCCTGCATCGACCCCACCGGCGCAACTGATGCGCTCCCGGATCTCGCCGGGCTGCCGCTGATCGCGCCGGTGGAGATGCCGTTGCGCTCGGCTGCGTCGGACGAGGCCCTCGAGGAGGCGCTGGAAGATGGGCTGGAACACGTGGCTGACAGTCTGGCGGATCGGATGGAGTCGGCTGCCAGGATCGACCGCGACGGCGGCGTGCGTGGCCTGCAGGATCCGCTGGCGGGTCTCGAGTCGGCCGTTCGTACCGAGGGCGCTGGTGGGACGGGTGGCGGCGAGACTCCCACCGTGGCGGCTGCGGGTGAGATTCGCGGCGGTACGCGCAGCACCGGCAGCGAGATCGCCGCGCCGGCGCGACCCGCCGAGCTTCGCGCGCCACCGGGTACGCCTGCCTGGAACGACGAACTCGGCACGCAGCTTGTCTGGATGGTCGAGCGTGGCGAGCAGATCGCGTCGCTGCGGCTCAACCCGGACAATCTCGGGCCGCTCGAAGTGCGAATCGCGGTCCGCGAGGGCGAAACGACTGTCTGGTTCGGCGCCAGCCACGCGGATACCCGCAACGCCATCGAACAATCGCTGCCGCGTCTGCGGGAGCTGCTCGGTGCCTCCGGTTTGTTGCTGGCCAATGCAGAAGTATTCAGCCATACCCCGCGGGATCCGCAGCGGGGCTTCACGGCGGCCGCCCTCACGCGGGCCTCGCAGGAATCCGGCGCCGACGCCGGCGAAGATCCTGTGACCTCCGTCACACGCCGAGGCCTGATCGACCTGTACGCCTGAGTCTGCGCAGCGTCGGAAAGCCGTCGCCCGTGTGACGCAGGTCTCGATTGCCGGCATGGCACGGCTATTGCTTGATCGGGTCTGGTGCCACGTGGCACTTCGAGACAGGTCCGGTCCATGGCCAACGCACCAGTCGCCGCAGTCGAGCTCGCCGATGGCGTGCCTCCCAGCAAGAAGAAGCGGATCCTGATCGCCGCAGTGGCGCTGTTCGTCCTCGGTGGCGCAGCCGGTGGATTCTATTTCTGGAAGTCCGGTCAAGACGGCGGGAATGCCGCAGCCGAGGCGTCGAAGCCGCTCCCGCCACTGCAGTTCCTGCCGCTCGACCCGCCCTTCGTAGTCAATTTTTCGGGCCAGCAGACCGTGCGGTTCCTGCAGATCGAGGTGCGTCTCGCCAGCCGCGAGCCTCGCACGATCGAGCTGATGAGGGCCAACGAGCCGGTGATCCGCAACGATCTGCTGCTGCTGTTCGGACAACAGCAGGCATCGGAGCTGGCCACCCGCGAAGGCAAGGAGAAGCTCCGCGCTGCCGCGCTCGAGCAGGTTCGCAAGATCGTCAAGGCCGAGGCCGGCAGCCCCGAGTCGATCGACAACGTCTACTTCACCAGCTTCGTGATGCAGTGAGCGCCGGTTGTCTGCCGAACGCCGCGGAGATTCCAGGATGAGTGTCAACATGAACGATGAAGCCGCGCAGCTCGCGGCGTTCGAACAACTGGCCGCCGCCGAGGCCGCCAAACAGCCGGTCGCGGAAGCGCAGCAGGCAGCCGAAATCCTCGAACCCAAGCCGCGCTCGGAAGTGAATATCGAGGCGATTCTCGATGTGCCGGTGACGCTGTCGATGGAGGTCGGCCGGGTCCGTATTCCGATCCGCAATCTCCTGCAGCTGACCCAGGGGTCGGTCGTCGAACTGGAGCGCGGTGCCGACGAGCCACTCGACGTCTTCGTCAACGGCACCCTGATCGCCCATGGCGAAGTCGTCGTGGTCAACGACAAGTTCGGCGTGCGCATCACGGACGTCATCAGTCCGGCGGAACGCATCCGCAAGCTCAAATAGGCGAGGCGGCGTGCAGCTCATCCAACGCATCGCCATGGCATTGCTGCCGGGGCTCGCGACCGTCGCACAAGGCGCCGAGGCCCCTGCGGCCGCGGCAGCGCCTTTCGGCGCAGCCAGCACTCCCGGTGCGGCAGGCGCGCCGGGATTCGGCAGCCTGGTCCAGGTATCGCTGGCCCTGGCGCTGGTGCTCGGCCTGGTATTCGCGCTCGCCTGGTTGCTGCGCCGTCTGCGTACCACCCGCCGCGCCGGCGCGCCGGGCATCGACGTGCTCGCCGAGCTTGCGCTCGGTCCGAAGGAGCGGGCGGTGCTGATCCAGGTGGAGCGGGCACGATTGCTGATCGGTGTCGGCGCGGGGCAGGTGCGCACCCTGCACGTGCTGCCCGAAGCCGAGCCGCTCACGGCCGAGAGCCCGGCATCCCCCGTGGCGTCACAAGGGAACTTCGCCGAGTTGTTGCGCCGGAGCCTCGGCCGATGAAGCGCTGGCTGCTGCTTGCGCTGTTGCTGCTGGCGCCATCGCTGCCGGAACTGGCCATGGCCGATACCGCAGCGGGCGCGGCCGATTCACTGCTCAAGGGCATCCCGGCACTCGAGGTCCATGCCGCACCCGGCGGTGGGCAAACCTACACGCTGACGCTGCAGGTCCTGGCGCTGATGACGGCGCTGACGCTGCTGCCGGCGCTGTTGCTGATGATGACCTCGTTCACCCGCATCGTGATCGTGCTTGGCATCCTGCGCCAGGCACTGGGGGCCGGCCAGACGCCTCCCAATCAGGTCATCCTGGGGCTGGCACTGTTCCTGTCGTTTTTTGTGATGACTCCGGTGCTGGAGCAGATCAATACCGAAGCACTGATTCCATACCGCAACGGCCAGATCGAGACGACCGTGGCGCTGGAACGGGCCAGCGGGCCGTTGAAACAGTTCATGCTCGGCCAGACGCGCGAGTCGGACATCGCGACCTTCGTGCGAATCTCGGGTGGCACAGGGTTCGAGAAGGCGGACGATGTGCCGTTCTCGATCCTGGTGCCGGCCTTCGTCACCAGTGAGCTCAAGACCGCCTTCCTGATCGGCTTCCTGCTGTTCATCCCGTTCGTGATCATCGATCTGGTGGTCGCCAGCGTGCTGATGTCGATGGGCATGATGATGCTGTCGCCGGTGCTGATCTCCTTGCCCTTCAAGTTGATGTTGTTCGTGCTGGTCGACGGCTGGTCGTTGGTGATGGGCACGATTGCCGGGAGCTTCTACCGATGAGTCCCGAGATGATCATGGCCGTCGGGCAACGGGCGCTGGAGACCATGTTGCTGCTGTCGATGCCGCTGCTGATGGTGGCGTTGATGGTCGGCTTGCTGGTCGGCGTGTTCCAGGCGGCAACCCAGATCAATGAGATGACTCTGTCTTTCATCCCCAAGCTGCTGGCGATGACCGCGGCGCTGGCGATCGCCGGGCCATGGATGTTGAAGATCCTGGTCAGCTACACGCGCGAGCTTTTCGAGAGCATTCCGACACTGATCCACTGAAATGATCGAGATCAGCGCAGCACAAGGGCAAGCGTGGATGGCGGCACATTTCTGGCCGTTCGTCCGCATCGCCGCGTTCTTCACGGTGGTGCCGATCTTCGGCGCACGGTTCGTGCCGGCGCGCATTCGCATCGTGCTGGCGGCCGCAGTGACGCTGCTGACCGTGCCGCTGCTGCCGCCTCCACCGGCGGTTGCGCCGTTTTCGCTCGATGGACTGCTGATCACGGCCCAGCAGGTGATCATCGGCGTTGCACTGGGGTTCATCGTCCAGTTGATCTTCGACGCGGTCGGGCTGGGCGGGCAGTTGCTGGCCAACAGCATGGGCCTGTCGTTCGCGTTCAACGTGGATCCGATGCGCGGCGCATCGACCGCCGCGGTGGGGCAGCTTTACCTGCTGCTGATCACCATGACTTTCGTGGCGCTGAACGGCCACCTGGCGTTCCTCGAAGCGGTGGTCACCGGTTTCAGTACCTTGCCTGTCGGCATCTCCGGTTTCGGCGCTCCGGCCGCCTGGCTGGTGCTGAGCTTCGGCGGTCATCTGTTCGCCGGCGCGGTCGCTGTAGCGCTGCCCGGTATGACCGCACTGCTGGTCGTCAATCTGGCGTTCGGCGCCATGAGCCGTGCGGCACCGAGCCTCAACCTGTTCGCGGTCGGTTTCCCGATCATTCTGGCATTCGGCCTGGTCGTCATATTCGTCGGCTTGCCGGCGGTGCAGCAGAACTTCATGGAACTGGTGGGGTTGGCGCTCGATGCGGTCCGCCAGCTCCAGGCCGGCGGACCGGGTTGAGACTGAATCGGTAAGCAGAGCATGGCCGAGAACGACACTTCCGATCGCACAGAGCGCGCAACACCGAAGCGGCTCGAGGACGCACGCCGGCGCGGCCAGCTGCCGCGCTCGCCGGAGCTCGGTGCGGCCGTGGTAACGATGGCCACCGCCACGGCATTGCTGATGCTCGGCTCCGGGATCATCGGGCGGATGGCGGAAATGATGCGCCGCGGACTGAGCCTCGGCGGTGCCCCGTTGTCCAACGAGAACGCCGCGATTGCCGTGTTCCAGGGCCAGATGCTGGATGCATTGCTCAGCGTGGCGCCGGTCCTCGGCCTGGTGCTGGTTGCGGCGCTGCTTGCTCCCATGGCGCTCGGCGGCTGGAATTTCAGCACCGAGGCTCTGGGCCTGAAGCTCGAGCGCATCAGCCCAGCGAAGGGATTCAGTCGCATGTTCTCGGTACGCAGTCTGGTCGAGCTAGCGAAATCGATCAGCAAATTCCTAGCGGTCGGCCTGATCGCGGTGCTGGTCCTCTGGACGCAGATCGAGGACATTCTGCAGCTCTCGCGGCAGGCGGTCGTACCGGCGATGGCGCAGTCGCTGCGGCTGACGGCCCAGGCGCTGCTGGCGATGGCGGGCGCATTGGCGCTGATTGCAGTGATCGATGTGCCTTATCAGATCTGGCAGCACGGCCGGCAGTTGCGCATGACCCGCCAGGAAGTGCGACAGGAGCATCGCGAGTCAGAGGGAGCGCCGGAGGTCAAGGGTCGTATCCGCCAGACGCAGCAGGCGCTGGCCAGGCGACGAATGATGGCCGAGGTGCCGAACGCGACGGTGGTTGTCACCAACCCGACCCACTATGCCGTGGCGTTGCGCTACGACGAGCGTCGCGACGGCGCCCCGGTGCTGGTGGCCAAGGGTGCGGACGAGGTTGCCGCCAGGATCCGCGAGATCGCCGCGGCGAATGCCGTGCCGCTGGTCTCCGCACCGCCGCTGGCGCGCGTGCTGTTCCGCAACGTCGATCTCGGCGTGCCGATTCCGGCGGCGCTGTACGTCGCGGTGGCGCAGATCCTCACCTACGTCATGCACCTCAAGACCGCCACCGCAGCGGGGGCGCAGCCGCCACCGCCGCCGACCATCGACCCGGCGGTCGAAGAACTCGGCCGCAATGGCCGGCCGAGGGTTTGATCCATGGCCACTGCAGCAAATCCCGCGATGAACGGCGCCGCATTCCGCGCGATGCTGCTGCGCGGCATCGGCGTGCCGATCGGCTTGCTGGCCATGCTGGCGATGATCGTCGTGCCGTTGCCGCCGCTGGCACTCGACATCCTGTTCACGTTCAACATCGCGCTGTCGCTGCTGATCGTGATTGCCGTGTTCACGGTCCGCAAGCCGCTCGATTTCGCGATCTTCCCGTCGGTACTGCTGATCGCGACCATGTTCCGTCTGGCGCTGAACGTCGCTTCGACCCGTGTGGTGCTGATCAACGGCCACACCGGCCCGAGCGCCGCTGGACACGTGATCGAATCCTTCGGCGAGTTCGTGATCGGCGGCGACTACGCCGTCGGCATCATCGTCTTCGCCATCCTGACGATCATCAACTTCGTCGTGGTGACCAAGGGCGCGGGTCGCATCTCGGAGGTCAGTGCGCGCTTCACCCTCGACGCGATGCCCGGCAAGCAGATGGCCATCGACGCCGATCTGAACGCCGGCCTGGTCACCCAGGACGAAGCGCGGGTGCGCCGTGCCGAGGTTCGTGCCGAAGCTGACTTCTACGGTTCGATGGACGGTGCCAGCAAGTTCGTCCGCGGCGACGCGACGGCCGGCATCCTGATCCTGGTGATCAACATCATCGGTGGTATCGCGATCGGCACGATGGCACACGATCTGGCGTTCGGCGACGCCTCCCGGGTTTACACGCTGCTGACCGTCGGCGATGGCCTGGTGGCACAGATCCCCGCGCTGCTGCTCTCGACGGCGGTCGCCGTGATCGTCACCCGCATGTCGCGCGACCAGGACATGGGCAGCGAGGTCGCCGCCAAACTGTTCGGCGACCCACGGATGCTCGGCGTGGCGGCCGGAGTACTCGGCAGCCTCGGCCTGATTCCGGGCATGCCGAACGTGGCCTTTCTCGCCATGGCCAGCCTGTGCGGCGGCGGCGCTTGGTGGGCCTGGCAGCGCCAGCAACGGGTTGCGGCCGAGCCTGCAGCCGCGCTGGTCACGCCAGCGCCGACGGCCGCGGACTCGAAGGAACTGTCTTGGGAGGATGTGCGACCCGTCGATCTGATTGCGCTGGAGGTCGGCTACCGTCTGGTGCCGCTGGTCGACAAGGCCCAGGGCGGGGAGCTGCTGGCACGCATTCGGGGCGTGCGGCGCAAGCTCTCGCAGGATCTCGGTTTCCTGATCTCCGCGGTGCACATCCGCGACAATCTCGAGCTGGCACCCAACGCCTACCGGATCAACCTCTCCGGCGTGCCGATCGGGGAAAGCGTCATCTATCCGGATCGCGAGCTGGCGATCAATCCCGGTCGCGTGTTCGGTACGCTGCAGGGTATCGAGACCCGCGACCCCGCCTTCGGCATGGACGCGGTATGGATCGAGACCTCCCTGCGCGAGCACGCCCAGGCATTGGGCTATACCGTCGTCGACGCGACCACCGTGGTTGCGACTCATCTGAGCCACGTGGTGCAGCTGCATGCGCACGAGCTGCTCGGCCACGAAGAGGTGCAGCAGCTGCTGAACGCCGTGGCGCGCAGCACGCCGAAGCTGGTCGAGGATCTGGTGCCGAAGGCCGTGCCGCTGGCGGTGATCGTCAAGGTCCTGCAGGGCCTGCTGGTCGAGCGCATCCCGATCCGCAATCTGCGCAGCATCCTCGAGACCATCGCCGAGCAGGCGAGCCGGACCCAGGATCCGCAGTTGCTGACCGCTCAGGTGCGGGTGGCGTTGTCGCGGCAGATCGTGCAGGACATCGCGGGCATGGCCGGCGAGATCCCGGTGATCACGCTCGAACCGGAACTCGAACAACTGCTTACCCACTCGATTGTCAGCGGCGCAGCCAGTCCGGGGCTGGAGCCCGGCCTCGCCGAGCGCCTGCAGACGCGGCTGGCGGAAAGCTGCCGGCAGCAGGAATCGCTCGGACAGCCGGCAGTGCTGCTGGTAGCGCCGGCGTTGCGGCCGACCCTGGCGCGCTTCCTGCGCGCCGGCGTGCCGTCGCTGCATGTCATTGCCTGGAACGAAGTACCCGACAACCGACGGGTGCGACTGGTTGCCACCGTCGGTCGATAAACAGCGAGAACGATGATGAAGATGAAGCGATACCTAGCACCGGACATGCGACAGGCGCTGAAACTCGTGCGTGACGAGCAGGGCGCCGATGCGGTGATCCTCGCCAGCCGCCGCGTCGCCGGACAGGTGGAGATCACGGTCGCGCTCGAGCACGACGACACGCCGCCGCTGCGGCCGCAGGCCGTCGGCAACGCTGTGTCCGAAGGCGTGGTACCCGCGGGTTTCGAGGCGCTGCTGGCCGCACGGGAACGCAGTGTATTTCCGGCTGCGACCGACAGCGCGGCGCTGGCCGTGGCCCAAGCCGTGCCGGCTGCCTCGGTGCCGCCGCCAGCCGGCGCGGTGAACGACGAGCTGAAAACCCTGCGCCGCATGCTCGAGACCCAGCTCGCGGCATTGGCCTGGAACGATCTGACGCGGCGGGCGCCGCTGGCCACCGAGTTGTTGCGCGAGCTAACCGAAATCGGTTTCGCCGCCGAGGTCGCCGCCCGGGTCGTCGACCAGCTGCCGCCTGAGCTCGACTTCACGGGTGCGCGCCGTCTGGCGATCGCACGGCTGGCCGATCGAGTCATCGTCACCGGCGACCGGTGGACCGAGCACGGTGGGGTGGTCGCCCTGGTCGGCGCGCCCGGCGTGGGCAAGACGACGGCCATCGCCCGTCTCGCGGCTCGCTGGGTGATGCGCCACGGGTCGCAGGATCTCGCGCTGATCTGTGCCGATGCACAGCGCTTCGGTGCGCCGGAGCAAACGGCGCGACTCGGCCGCCTGCTGGGTGCAGCGACCTATTGCTGCAACGACCTGTCCGAGCTGCCCGCGCTGCTAGAGCGTCTCTCCCGGCAGCGCCTGGTATTGATCGACACCGCAGGAGTCGTGCCGCGCGGCATCGGCATCGAGGCGCTGGCGCAGGGCCTGCAGGGCATACGTTCGCGTCTCGAGATCGCCCTGGTGCTGGCGGCGTCGGCCCAGGCGGGAGCGCTCGCGGAAACGACGACTCGATTCCAGTTGCTGCGTCCCGACGCCTGTGTCCTGACTCGTTTGGATGAAGCCACGAGCCTCGGCGGTGCGCTGTCGGTGCTGATGCAGGCGGCCTTGCCGATCGCTTACGTCAGTGAGGGGCCGGGCATTCCCGACGATCTGCGTCCGGCTCGCGCCCTGGATCTGGTCTGCACCGCGGTGCAATTCGCCGAACGCAACGGCGCTGCCGCGGACGAGGATCTGCTGGCCCGCCGCTTCGGAGGCTCCATCAATGTCGCATCCTGATTCGCATCCGGGCCGCCAGCGCGGCGTCGGCCGTCGCCCGGGCAGCAATCCGGTCCAGGTGATCGCGGTGACCGGCGGCAAGGGTGGGGTCGGCAAGTCCACGGTCAGCATCAACCTCGCAGCCGCTTTCGCCCAGCGCGGTCGCCGCACGCTGCTGCTCGACGGCGACCTCGGCCTCGCCAACGCGGACGTGCTGCTCGGCCTCACGCCGCGTTACACGCTGGCGCACGTGATCCGGGGCGAGCGCACGCTGCAGGAAATTCTGGTGGAGGCGCCACAAGGTTTCAGTGTCGTTCCGGCCGCCTCCGGCATTGCGCAGATGGCGGCCCTGGGGACTGCCGAACATCTCGGTCTGGTGCGGGAGCTGGCGAGCGTCTGCGCCGACCTGGAGACGCTGGTGGTGGATACGCCCGCCGGCATCGCGCCGGGCGTGCTGCAGCTGGCTCAGGCGGCCCAGCATGTGCTGGTCGTGGTCTGCGACGAGCCCACCTCGATCACCGACGCCTATGCGCTGATCAAGGTGCTGCAGCGCGATCATGCGATCGGCAAATTCCGCGTGCTGGCCAACATGGTTCGTGACCGCGGGCAGGGGCGGAGGCTGTTCGACACGCTGAATCGCGTCACGGCGCGCTTCCTCGACGTTACGCTGGAGTATGCCGGAGAAGTGCCGGAAGACCCCTGGCTGCGGCGCTCGGTTCGCGAGCAGCGTCCGGTCGTCGACGGTTATCCCGCCAGTCCGTCGGCACGCGCCCTGCAGACCCTGGCCGCATCCGCCGATGCCTGGCCACGGCCTGCCGGTGCGCGCGGCAACATCGAGTTCTTTGCCGAAAGGCTCGTTCGGCGACCGCCCCCCCCCGTGCTGGAGGTCGTGCGATGAGCCCCGTGCGGGCCTATGCCGCGGGTGCTGCACAGGCGAGCGATGCCGACCGGCTGGTCATCCGTCATGCGGAACTGGTCAAGCGCATCGCCTACCATCTCGTCGGCCGTCTGCCGCCCTCGGTCGATGTCGACGATCTGATCCAGGCAGGCATGCTCGGACTGCTCGAAGCCGCACAGCACTTCACCACCGGACGCGGGGCGAGTTTCGAGACTTATGCGGGCATCCGCATCCGCGGCGCGATGATCGATGCGCTGCGCAAGCTCGACTGGGCGCCTCGCTCGGTTCACCGCAAGGCGCGCGGAGTCGCCCAGGCGATCCACGACATCGAACGCGAAACCGGCGGCGAAGCACGCGACATCGACGTTGCCGCACGCATGGGACTGTCGATCGACGAGTATCACCGCATCGTCCAGGACTCGGCCAGCTGCCAGCTTGCGAGCCTCGACGACGACCACGCGGCCGAGTACGGCGACGAATCGCTGGATCCGTTTCGCGAGACGGTCGACGAACGGTTTCGCCGTGCGCTCGCCGACGCGATCCAGGATCTGCCGGAGCGGGAGCGCCTGGTGATGTCGCTGTACTACCAGGACGAGTTGAATCTCAAGGAAATCGGGCTGGTGCTGAAGGTCACCGAGTCGCGCGTCTGCCAGCTGCACGGGCAGGCGGTGGCGCGTCTGAAGGCGCGGCTCGCCGACTGGCGCGACCGCATGGACGGCGCGCAGCGGATGGCGGGCAGGGCTTGAACATGGCCGTGACCACTGACCTGGCCGGGAGCTGCTGAACACCATGGACCTGCTGACCTTGCTGGGCTTCGCATTCGCGATCATCGCGATCGTCGTCGGCTCGATCCTCAAGGGCGCCGGTGTCGGCGCACTGGTATCGGGCGCGGCGTTCATGATCGTGGTCGTCGGCACGTTCGCAGCCATTCTCGTGCAGACGCCGCTGCCCGTGCTGCGTCACGGCATGCGGATGTTCGGCTGGATCCTCAAGCCGCCGCGCATCGATGGTTCGGGACAGATCGGCCGGATCGTCGAGTGGAGCCAGATTGCGCGCAAGCAAGGCTTGCTGGGTCTCGAACCCACGATCAACCACGAGCAGGATCCGTTCGTGCGAAAGGCACTGCAGTTGCTGGTCGACGGCACGGAGCCCGACCAGATCCGCTCGATCATGGAGGTGGAACTGTCGGTGCGCGAGCAGGCCGACCATGCGGGGGCGAAGGTGTTCGAAGGCATGGGCATCTACTCGCCGACGCTCGGCATCATCGGCGCCGTGCTCGGATTGATGGCGGTGATGCAGAACCTGGCCGACCCGAGCAAGCTCGGCGCCGGCATTGCCGCGGCGTTCACCGCGACCGTCTACGGCATCGGCCTCGCGAACCTGCTGTTCCTGCCGGCGGCGGCCAAACTCAAGGCGATCGTCGCACGCCAGTCGCAGACCCGCGAGATGATCATCGAGGGCATGATCTCGATCGCGCTCGGCGAAAACCCGCGTTCGATCGAATCGAAGCTCCAGGGCTACCTGCAGCATTGATCGGGAGATCACGAGTGGCCCGTCGCAAGCTGAAGGAGGAGCACCTCAACCACGAGGCCTGGGCGATTCCCTACGGCGATCTGATCACGCTGCTGCTGGCGTTTTTCGTCGTGATGTACGCGATCTCGTCGGTGAACGCCGGCAAGTATCGGGTGGTGTCGGAGTCGCTGGCCTCCGCCTTCGGCGGTACGCCGCAGGCGGCCATTCCCATCGCCCAGGGCGGACCGACGGGTGCCACCGCGGCGCAAGCGCAGACCAGCGGCAGCGCCGAGCCGAATTACGTCGGCCAGCCCCGTTCGGTGATTGCACCACCGCCGGTTCCGGCCCAGCTCGCCGCGACCTTGGCAGCCCGCAGCGCCCAGCTCGGTGGAGTCGCCCGCCGCATCGAACAGACGCTGGCCCAACTGGTCATGCAGGACCAGGTGGTGGTGCGCCACAACGGCGACTGGGTCGAGGTGGAAATCCGTACCGACATCCTGTTCGACAGCGGCTCGGCAATGCTGTCGCAGGTTGCGGAGGGTGTCATCGCGCAGCTCGCTGAAGTGCTGCGCAGCGCACCGAACCCGGTGCGGGTCGAAGGACATACCGACAACGTTCCGATCCGCAGCGCGGCATTTCCGAGCAACTGGGAGCTGTCGGCCGCGCGGGCGGCGAGCGTGGTCCGGTTGCTGGCGGCCGGTGGGGTCGATCCCGGTCGCCTGGCGGTACTCGGGCTCGGCGAATTCCGGCCGATTGCCAGCAACGCCACGGCGGCGGGGCGCAACGCCAACCGCCGGGTGCTGCTCATGATCCTCGGCACCGACGTGGTCGCCGAGTACGGCCCGGCGGCGACGCCGGACCAGGACCCGCCCGAGCGTCAAAGCGTTGACGCCGCCGAGGGCTAGGCGCAGGCCACAGTGTGATCGCCGTCGCAGTTCCCGACCCGGGCCGCCCTGGCACACGGCTTGCTTCATCCGGTCAGGCCCACGAGTTCGTCAGTTTCCATGCCTGATCCCACGCCAGTACCCGATCGACGATCGCTGCACCGGAGCGATCGATGAGCGACCCGATCCTCAACCAGAACGAGATCGACGCGCTGCTCAACGGCATCAACGGTGTCGAGAGCCCTCTCGAACCGCTGCCCTCTCCCGGCGAGACGCGCAGCTACGACCTCGGCAAGGAGATGCGGATCGTGCGTGGGCGCATGCCCACGCTCGAAATGATCAACGAGCGTTTCGCCCGCCTGTTCCGGCTCAGCCTCTACGGCGTCCTGCGGCGGCAGGCGGAAGTGGCCGCGGCGGCGGTGCAGCTGAAAAAATTCAACGAGTACGTCCACACGCTGCATCTGCCGACCAGCCTCAACATGGTGCGGTTCAATCCGCTGCGCGGCACCAGCCTGATCGTGGTCGATCCGAAACTGGTGTTCGCGATCGTCGACACGGCCTTCGGCGGCAACGGCCGGCATGCCAATATCGAGGGCAGGGAGTTCACGGCAACCGAGAACCGGATCATCCGCACGGTTCTCGATCGGGTGTTCAGCGATCTGCAGCAGGCCTGGGCACACGTCCATCCGATCGAGATCGAGTATCTCAACACCGAGATGAACCCGCACTTTGCGGGTATCGTCAGCCCGACCGAAGTGGTGGTCATCACCGCATTCCGCATCGATATCGAAGGCCATGGCGGCGAGTTGCATGTCACCATGCCGTATTCGATGGTCGAGCCGCTGCGCGACGTGCTGGACTCCGGCGTGCAGAGCGATCGCGCCGATCGCGACGATCGCTGGACCAATGCCCTGCACGACGAAGTGCTCGACGCCGCCGTCGAGATGCGCGCCATGCTGGGTGAAGGGCAGATCTCGCTGTCGAACCTGCTGGACATGCAGGTCGGCGATGTCATTCCCTTCGATTTCGATGGGCGGGCCGTCCTGCACGCGGACGAGCTGCCGCTCTTCAAAGGCCTGCTCGGCGCATCGCGCGGCATGTGTGCCGTGCAACTGCAGGGCAATGCCCGTCCGCGGCGTGCACAGGGCGCTTCGCCGCTCGCGCAGTTGCAGGCGCGTTCCAAACTTCCCACCTGAATCGGAACCCCGCGATGAAGCTCCCGGAAGACACCGTGCAGCGCAGCGAACTGGCGCCACTCAACGGTCCGAGCGCCACCGAAACCCCGGCCGCCGACCTCAATCTCGACGTGCTGCTCGACGTGAACACGACCATGTCCATGGAGGTCGGCCGAGTACGCATCCCGATCCGCAGCCTGCTGGGTATCGTGCCGGGCTCGGTACTGGCATTCGACCGCAAGGCCGGCGAACCTTTTTCCGTGCTCATCAACGGCAAGCTGATCGCCCAGGGTGAAGTGGTGATCGTCAACGAGAAAATCGGCGTGCGTTTCACGGACGTGATCAGTTCGGCGGAACGCGCCAAGGCGATGCAGTGAGCATCCTGGTCGTGCACGCCGCAACGCCGCGTCTGGTCTGCATGCCATCGAGGTCCGCATGATTCCCTTCCTGACCGTGTCGCCCATGCTGCTCCATGCCTTGCTGGCCGCCGGATGTGCGGCCTTGGCCGCCTTCGGGATGCTGGCGCTGGGACGCGCCAGAAAGCGTGCCCAGCAGGCTCAGATTGGGCAGCTGCACGAGACGCTGGCTGCATTGCGCAGCGAGTACGGCGCACAAACGGCGACTTTGCTGGCACTGGCGGCACGCTTCGACACCCTGCAGCAGCAGATCAGCGCCGACGCGCGCCATGCCGCACCGGCGCCGAGCGCCGCAACCGGCTCGGCATTCGAACTCGGAATCCGCCTGGCGCGCAGCGGTGCCACCGCCGACGAATTGATGTCGGCCTGCATGATGAGCCGCCACGAGGCGGAGCTGGCCTTGCGATTGCATGGCTCCCGGAGCCGCGCTGCCACGCCGCCTGCGCGCGGTGCGGCCGTCGCGCGGATGGCCGTCGTGGCCTCAAGTTCCGTCAGCGGCGGCCGATAGCGCCACGGATTATTGGAGCACCAGCATGGCCAACGGAATACCCCCGGTCAGGGCAGAGCAGACCAGCCCGATGGACACCAGCCAGGAAGCGTTCCGGTTCGTCCAGGCGCTGGCCAGCGAACTGACCAGCGGCACGGTCAGCATCCCGAGCCTGCCGGATGTCGCGTTGCGCATCCAGCGGCTGCTCGCCGACGAAAGCACCACGACGGAGCGCATCGTGCGCGTGCTCGGCGCCGAGCCGGCCCTGGCAGCACGGATCCTCAGCATGGCGAACTCGGTGGCACTGAATCCGGCCGGCCAGCGCATCGCGGACCTGCGCACCGCCGTCACCCGCCTCGGTGCCGACATGCTGCGCAGCGCCGCGCTGGCCTTCGCGATGGGACAGCTGCAGGCGGCGGAGCAATACCGCGCGATCGGCAATCCGCTGAAATCGATGTGGCGCCGCAGCATCGAAGTCGCGTCGCTGTGCCGGGTGATTGCCCAGCGCCATCGCGAGCTGAGCGTCGATGCGGCACTGCTGGTCGGCCTGCTGCATGGCGTCGGCAAGCTCTACATCCTGACCCGCGCCACCCGGCATCCGCTGCTGTTCGCGGACCAGAGCACCTACCAGGACATCGTCCGCGATTGGCACGCCGACATCGCCAAGGCGCTGCTGGAGGGCTGGAAGATCGACGACGAGCTGATCGAGGCGATCCACGGCTTCGAGGACCCCGAACGCGTCGGACGTGGCCCGCTGGCACTCGGCGACGTGCTGGTGGTCGCCGACATCATGGCCTCGTTGCGCAGCCGGCCGGACCTGCTCGAGCTGCGGCTCGGCGAGTGCTCCAGTGCCGACCGGCTCGGCATCGGCCCGGCAAACCTGGAACAAGTGCTGAACGACTGCAACGCCGAGATCAATGCGCTCAAGGACGCGCTCGGCTATTGAGGCCTACTCCCATGAACGACACCGTCAACGAGACCCTCGAGACCGCGCCGGGAAACGCGGCCTTCGCCTTCATCCAGGAACTGGCCACCGGGCTGTCCCGCAAGGAGATCCAGCTGCCGAGCTTTCCCGATGTCGCGGTACGCGTGAGCCGCGTGCTGGCCGACGAGGATGTCAGCGCCAAGGACGTCGTGCTGGTGGTCGGCTCGGAACCCGCGCTGGCCGCGAAGATCATGCAGATGGCGAACTCGGCGGCCCTGGGGCATGTCGGCAAGACGATTGCCGACCTGCCGGCCGCGATCACCCGCCTCGGCTTCAACTTGGTGCGTACCGCCGCCATCAGCTTTGCGATGAATCAGCTGCGGCGCTCGGAAAACCTCGAGAGTCTGGGCAGCTCGCTGCAGGCGCAGTGGGAACACAGTTCGCTGGTCGCGGCATTCAGTCACGTGGTGGCGCGTCGCCTGACACGGATCAGTGCGGATACGGCCTTGCTCGCCGGCTTGCTGCACGGCGTCGGCAAGCTCTACATCCTGACCCAGGCGGTGCGGCATCCGGCGCTGTTCAACGACCAGGCGGCGTACTTCGAAGTCGAACGCGACTGGCACGCCGGCATCGCCAAGGCGCTGCTCGAGAACTGGCAGATTGCCGAGGACATCGTCGCGGCGGTCGAAGGCCACGAGGACATCACCCGCGAGCACGACGGGGCACCGGATCTGACCGACGTGTTGACCGTCGGTTCGTTGCTTGCGACGTTTCATGCCTATCCCGACACCCTTGAGCTGAACCTGCAGGGCGTGCGGGCCTGCGAACGCATGCAACTCGATCGCAAGGCACTCGAAACCCTGGTCAGCGAGTCCTCGAAGGACGTCGCCGCCTTGCGGCAATTGCTCGGACTGTGATCCAGCACCGTTCCGGCCGCGCGAGGCCGGCACCGGCAGACTGACGGTTCAGGCTGGCATTTGGCTAGAATGCCGGCCATGACTACCCGGAGCCGAACGGCGCAGCGACGATGTGCTGGCCTGTCCGCCATGCTGTTGCTGGCCTGGACGACACTGGTCGCAGCCCCCGTCCAGGCGATGGACTACGAGCTGCGCGCAGACGGTGGCGGTGTGTTCGGCGCGGTCGAGCGCATCCATACCCGTTACGAAGACACCCTGATCGAGCTGGCACGACGCTACAGCCTCGGCTACGAGGAACTGACCCGCGTCAATGCCGGAGTCGATCCGTGGTTGCCGGGAGAGGGCACCGAGATCGTGATTCCCGGCCAGCGCATCCTGCCGCCGGGGCGGCGCGAAGGCATCGTGGTCAATCTGTCGGAGCATCGCCTCTACTATTTCCCGAAGCCGAAGAAGGGACAGCCGGCAACCGTCATGACCTTCCCGGTCAGCGTCGGCAAGATGGACTGGCGGACACCGATCGGCTTCACACGAATCGTCGACAAGCGCCGCAACCCGACCTGGACCCCGCCCGAATCGGTACGGCGCGAATATGCGGCCCGCGGCGAAACGCTGCCGCGGGTCGTCCCGCCAGGTCCCGCCAATCCGCTGGGCGCGCATGCCATGCGTTTAGGGATTCCGAGCGGGGCCTATCTGATCCACGGCACCAACAACCCGGACGCCGTCGGCATGGCCGTGACCGCCGGCTGTCTGCGCATGTATCCCGAAGACGTCGCGCGATTGTTCGATGCCGTGTCGGTCGGCACCTCGGTCGCGTTGATCAACGAGCCGGTCAAGATCGCACGCGTCGATGGCGAGATCTGGCTCGAGGTGCATCCGCCCATCAATGCCGAAGGGCAGAAAGTGGAACCGAACATCGAGGAATTCGAGCAGCGACTGGACCAGTTGCTCGGGCCGACCCAGACCGCGATCCATTGGGATCTCGCGCTGGCGGCGCTGCGCGAAGCTTCCGGCATCCCGCAAGTGATCGGTCTGGATATCCCCGAGGACGATCCGGAGGCGGTCGAACCGGATGCGGCGCCGGCGCAAGGGCCGATCGAGATCACGCCGGTCGAGGCCTTGCCCGTGCCGGCGACTCCGGTGCAGTCCGCCGCAGCGGCGACGCCCCGGGCCGGCGAGATCCGCTAGCGGCGCGGCCGCCTAAACCAGCGCCGCATGGTGCGCGCCGTCGACCGGCAGCACGATGCCGTTGATGTAGGAACCGGCTTCGCTGGCCAGCAGCAGCGTCGGACCCACCAGTTCGTGCAGTTCGCCGGTGCGACCCGGTGGCATCCGCTGGATGTAGGCCTTGCCCTTGTCGGACGCGAAGTAAGCGGCGTTCATTTCGGAAACGAACCAGCCCGGAGCCAGTGCGTTGACGCGGATCCGATGGCGTACGAATTCCAGCGCCAGCGTGCGGGTCATCTGCAGCAGCGCAGCTTTCGACGCTGAGTACGCGGCATAGCCTGGCGCGGCGCCGAGCGCCAGCACCGAAGCCAGGTTGATGATGCTGCCGGGGCGATTCGCCGCGATCATCCGCCGTGCCGCTTCGGCGGCGATCTGCCAGGGTGCGGTGAAATTGGTCGTCATGGTGCGCTCCAGCGACGCCATGCCGGTCCGCAGGAACAGTGCGGGGTCGGCCATGCCGGCGTTGTTGATCACCACATCGACGGTCCCGAAACGCCGTTCGATGGCATCGAACGCCGGCGGAATCGCCGCGCCGTCGGTGACATCCAGGCGCATGGGCAGGGCCTGGCCGCCATCGGCCTCGATAGCGGTCGCGAGCGCCTCGGTTCGCTCCAGGCGCCGCGCCGCCAGCACCACCGACGCACCGGCGGCCGCCAGTCCGCGGGCCAGCGTCGCGCCGATGCCGCTCGAAGCACCGGTGACCAAGGCGACGCGACCGTCGAGCCGGAACAGCCGTAGAGGATCGTCCTGCATCCGCCCATGGTAAACGACCACTGGGCACAGGATGTAGCGGCTGCCAGAATGCCCGCATGAAAGCACTGACCGCCGACGCGATCGTCGGCAGCTGGCACCTGCTGCGCTGGTCGATCGAGTATCCCGACGGACGCCCGTCGATGCTGCCGTTCGGCGAAGATGCGCTCGGGCTGATCGTCTACGCACCCGATGGCTGGATGACCGCGACCATGTGCCGCCGCCAGCGCAGCGGCCTGTCGGCACCGACTCCGGCCCGCGCCAGCAGTGCCTCCAAGGCACTGGCGTTCGACGAATATCTCAGCTACGGCGGGCGCTGGCGGCTGGACGGCGAGGTGCTGATCCACGAGCTGATGCTGTCGATGAACCCGGGCCTGCTCGGCTTGCCGCAACGCCGCCTCGCGCGACTCGAGGCCGACGGCAGGCAGCTCGAACTGATCGCCGAGGAGCACGACGCCGCCAGCGGCCGGTCACGGCGGCATCGGATCCGCTGGACCCGCCCGCTGTCCTGAGCCGGGAGCAAGCCGGCATCGGCGTTCAGAACGTGCCGGGCAGGTAGTCGCGCAAGGCCTCGCGTGCCGCGACCGGCGAGGCCGGCGGCGGTCGCGGCTTCAGCCGCAGGCCAGCCGTTGCCGCGATCGCATCGGTACCGCACTGGCCGGTCGGCGAATCGATCCATGCCAGGGCCGTGGCGGTCATCTGCTCGAGCGGGTCGCCCGGCAGATGGCTCAGGTCGTCGATTGCTGCGCAGGCCGCGCCTCCGGCGCGTGCAAATGCTTCGTCGGGCAAACCCTCGTAGTAGTCGCCATCGCCGTCGCGGTTCACCGACCGGAAAGCCACCAGACGCAGGCGGAAATCGCAGGCGGCGACGTCGAACGCCAGCTGGCCTACCGGTTTGCCGAAAGTACGCGTGCCGATGATCGCCGTGCGCGCATACGGCAGCATCGCATTGATCACCAGTTCGCTCGCCGACGCGGAGCGCTCGGTGACGACGAAGGCGACTCGCAGCGCCGGCACGGTCTGCGGCTGCAGCGCCAGCCGCGTCGTTTCGTTGCGTGCGCTCTGCCGGGCGTTGTGGCGCGATTCGAAGGCCACCTGACCGGCACGGTCGCCCGCCAGCAGATCGAGCAACAGGCTGGCGATCGTCACCAGCCCACCGCCGTTGTAACGCAGGTCGACGATCAGGTCGCGTACCCCGGCTGCCCGGAACTGCGCGAACGCAGCTCGCAATGCCGCGAGATCGGCCGCCTGTCCGTTCGCGATCGGATCGGTGACGAAGGAGCGGAACGTCAGATGGCCCACCGGCGTGCCCGCGGGCGAAGTCAGCACACGGACGCTCTCCTGCGGTACCGCATCGAGCGTGAAGCCGCGCTTGGTCAGGCTGGCGACGCGCTCGATGCCGGCTGGCGTCCGCCAGCGCAGTGCACGCACCATGCCGGCCGTCGACGGGCCGATCGCCTCGTCGAGCCCGCCGGGGGCGGCGAGCACCTGCTCGATCGGCAGCAGCGTGGCAGCCGACGTGCCGATCGCCAGCAGCGTGTCGCCGCGCGCCAGACCCGCGTCGGCAGCCGGCGAATCGGCGAACACCTGACCGACGTCGACACCGGCCGGTGCGCCTCGTTCCAGCAGCGTGAAACCGAAGCCGACCGTCTGGCCTTGCAACAACTGGTTTTCGACGCTGATGCGGGTCGTGCTGCTGAAAAAGCGGTCGCGGCCCGCGGCACGTGCCTGGGCGGTCAACTGGTCGACAAAATCGTCGACGCTGTCATAGGCAGCCGGATCGATGCTGGCCGGCAGCAGTTCGGGAAAGAGATACCACTCGCGGGCGGTGTTCAGCACCGCCGCATTGAGCTGCGCCGGACTGCAATCGTTGCTGTGGATGCTGCCGGCATCGGACGAGGTCGGCGCGGTGTCGATGCCCTTGCCACCGCAGCCGGCCGCCAGCAGTGCCACGACGATCGTCGCGATGCAGGCGCGCAGGCGCCGCAGGGCGAAGCGGCTCGGGTCGCTCATCCAAATCCCTGGATGGCCGCGTCGATTCGTGTCCGCACCTCTTGCCAGCGGTCGACGTCGATACCGGGATCGCGATCGCGGCCCTCGAGCAGTTTCAGCAGCTCCTGCAAGGTTGCCCGTCCGCGGGCGCGTTGCTCGGCATCGCTGACGTTGCGACCCATGGTGACGGTCCACTGGGCGACGTTGGCGATCGATTCGAGCAGCACGTCGCTGCGCCCGGCGTTGAGTGCCGCGCGGGCACGGGTCGCATAGGCCGCCAGGCTCGGTTGCACGACGATCAGCCGGTCGAGCAGGCCGATGGCCTGATCGGCGAGGGCGCGCAACAGCTCCGGATTCGCCACCCGCGAGCGCCACTCGGCCCGCAACTGCACGGCCTCGGGATACCAGGGCGCGGTGAACGCCGCCTGCGCCAGCGCAGAGTCGAGCTCCGCCAGTTCGCCATAGCGGCCCTGCAGCAACAGCCGCGACCCGTCGATCACGGCCCGGGCATCGGGCGGCAGATCCGCCAGCAATGCAGCCGTTTCAGGCGTCGTTTCGCCGCGCACCAGCCGCGGCAGCGAGGGCTGCAGCGCCGCGTAACGCAACAGCGGGCTCTGCGGATACGCGGCTGCCGCGTTCTGCGCCAAACGCCGGCCGAGATCCGCATTGCCGAGTGCGACCGCCACCAGCATCCGCACGTACTGACCCTGTTCGCTCTCGCCGAGATTCGCCGCCATGCGCCGCACCCGATCGAGCGCACTCGGGTCGAGCCCGCGGAAGAACATCTGCCGCCGCGCGATGTAGCCGAAATCGAGCTGCTGACCCAGTCCCTGGTACAGCCAGCTGGCGCCGTATTGCAGCGGGTCGTAGGCGGCGAGGACGCGGCCGGCCGTGTCCGCATTCAAGCCGCGGCCCAGCTCGAAGACACTCGACACGGCCATACGGTTGGTATCGTCGACGATCGGCCTGGCGTCGGCGGCCAGACGCTGCGCACCCGCCTCGTCGACGGCCAGCGCGCCGACCAGATCCTCGACGGTGTTGATGCCGAAACGCGCGTAGTGGCCGGGTGTGACCGTGATCGGCGCGCCGCCGGCACGCGCCACCTGCGCCTCGACATCGATCGGCCGGCGCGCGGCCAGGAACACCAGAGTGTTCGGATCGGGCCGGTAGATCCGCACCGCTCCGAATACGTCGATCAGCGTTGCCGTCAAGGCGCGCAGCAACCCCTCGTCGAGAAAGGCGACGTTCATCCATTGCACGAATACGCCGCCATCGGCGAGATGCTCGCGCGCCAGCTGCATGAACTCGCGCGTATAGAGATGCGAGGCGCCGGCGGTCCAGGGATGCGAGGGCTGCGACACGATCGCGTCGTAGCGCCGTGTGGTCAGCGCCAGTGCGCCGCGCGCGTCGTTGGTGATCACGTTGACGCGCGGATCGGCGAGCGGATCGAACTTGCGCAAGGCCACGGTGCGGCGGTTGGCTTCGATCACCTTCGGCTCGAGTTCGATGACGTCGATGCGCCGTACCGACGGCGGCACACCCTCGACCACGACACCTCCACCGAAACCGACGATCAGCATGTCGCGGGCCGCCGGATTGGCGATCACCGCCAGTGACGACATCCAGAACTCGCCGGAAAACCGCGGCGGCATGCCCGGCGAATCCATCAAGGCCTCGGGCAGCCCGTTGGTGCGCAGCGCCAGACCGCCGTCCTCCTTGAGCACCACCACGCTGGCGCTGCGGCCGACGTCGTAGTGGATGATCCGGCCGGAACCGCCGACGTTCAGCGGCGATGCGAGCAGCAGGCGCTCGGGAACACCCGGACGGAAGGCGAGCACGCCGGCCAGCGTGGCCACGGCCACCGCCGCGCCGATCCAGGCGCGACGGCGCTCGAGCAACAGCAGGGCCAGCAACGACAGCGCCAGGCTGGCACCGGCGGCGAGCCGGATGGTCCCTTCGTAGCGCAGCGCGGGGATGATCAGGAAACCGGCGGCCAGCGAGCCGACGATGCCGCCGACCGTGTTCCAGGCATAGACCCGGGCGCTGGCCGGCGCCGCATCTTCGGCGCGGTCGGCCAGGATGCGGACCGCCAGCGGGTAGGTCGTGCCGATGGCGAAGGTCAGCGGCAGCAGCAACGCGAAACCGAAAAGCAGATTGGAATAAAGGCCCGCCTTCGCGGGCACCAGCGCATCGAGCAGCAGAAAGGCCACCCCGACCCAGACGCCTGCGGCGAACAACGCCACGACCAAGGCGGTGATCGAGCTGCCGCGACTGCGCGCAAGCAATGCCCCGGCACCGCCACCCAAGGCAATACCGCTGAGGAAACTGCCGAGCATGACGCCGAAAGCGTAGATGCTGCTGCCGACCACCTGCGCCAGCATCCGCGTCCACAACACCTCGTGCAGGAACGACACTGCACCGGCGAGCAGCATCAGCGGCAGCACCCAGCCGGGTGCCGGCGGACGACCGATACGGAACACCGGTCGCGGCGCGGTTCCGGTTTCGGCCAGCCAAGCAGCGCCCGCCGGCGCTTGCCGTACCACCAGCACCGCCAGCAGAAAGACCAGGGCATTGGCCGCAGCACCGACCCAGATGCTGCCGCGCAGCCCGAGATTCGGCAGCAGCACGAAGGCCGTGGCCAATGCACCGACGACTGCGCCGGCGGTGTTGCTGGCGTACAGCAGACCGATGCGGCGCCCGATCTGTTCGCGTGCCTGCACGGCATGGCGCGCGAGCAGCGGCAAGGTTGCGCCCATCAACGCGGTGGGCAGTACGAGTGCGACGAAGGCACTCAGCAGATAGAAAAAGGACAGACCGAGCTGCTCACTGGACGGGGGCGCCGCCTGGCCGCCGAACCAGATCGCCAGCAAGGCGCGGCTGCCGGCCAGCAGCGCCGGCACCAGCAGCACGGCCGTGGCGGCGATGCCGAGTTCGAGCACCGCGTAGGTCAGCACCGGCCGGCTGATGCGCGGCAACAGGCGTTCGATGACCCAGGCGCCCAATGCCAGGCCCCCCATGTAGGCGGCGAGCACGGTGGCGACCGCCAGCTCCGAGGTGCCGAAGACCAGTCCGAACTGGCGCATCCAGGCCGTCTGGTAGACCAGGGCGGCGAAGCCGCTGAGTACGAAGCACAAGGCCAGCAGCGCCAGCGTGGCACCGTCGCGCGGCGGCGCTACGGCCGACGAAGATGTGACTGCCCGCGATGTGCGAGGTTTGACAGCAGCGATCGGTGCGGACATGGTGGCGCTTTGTGCCTGCGCGGTACCGGATTGTCAAACCGCCGGGCAGCGCCGCGCGACCAGCCGAAGAGTCCCGACATGCCGCCAGCCGATACCTGCGGGGTGATCACCCTGACCACCGACTTCGGGCAGCAGGATCCGTTCGTCGGCGTGATGAAGGGACGTATCTACGAGCGCTTCCCGGCAGCGCGCATCGTCGACCTGACGCACGAGATCCTGGCGCACTGGCCGGCGGAGGCGGGGTTCTGGCTGGCGCGGGCTTTCGGTTACTTTCCGCGCGGCACGGTGCATGTCGCCGTGGTCGATCCGGGGGTCGGCACGGCGCGCGACATCCTGCTGGTCGAGGCCGCCGGTCATCTGCTGCTGGCGCCCGACAACGGACTGCTGGCGCCGGTGCTGGCGCGGGTGGCCGATGCGACCGTGCGCTGCATCGACGCCGCCGGGCTCGGACGTTTTGGACTCGGCCGGGCCAGCGCCACCTTTCACGGCCGCGACATCTTTGCGCCGTTGGCCGCGGAGCTGGCCGCCGGCCGGGCCGCGCCGGCGGAACTCGGGCCCGTGCAATCCAGCTGGGTGCCGGCCTGGGTCGAAGACCCTCGCGCGAACGCCGGTGCCGTCCACGGAGTCGTGATCACCGTGGATCATTTCGGCAACCTGATCAGCAATATCGACAGCCGCTGGCTCAGCGGCCTGATCGAGCCCCATGTCTACGCTGGCAACCGTGTACTGCCGATCCGGCGGACCTATGGCGATGTGCGGCCCGGCGAGTTCCTGGCGCTAGTGAACTCCTTCGACGTGGTGGAAATCGCCTGTGCCGAAGGCAGTGCCGCGGATGCCCTCGGGCTGTCCCGGGGGGCGCCGGTGGTCGTGCGCGACGCGGTGCACCGGGGCTGACGGTGGCGGGGCGGGTGCGGCCAAGCTTGCCAAGGCGCGCGATTTCGCTATAGTTCGGGCCTCTCCCGAGCCAGGCATTGAGTTAACTGCCTGAATATAAAGGACTTAGATCCAACGTGATGTCTGAACGAGACGCCGAGAGCTTCGACCTCGACGACGAGTTCCTCGGCGAAACGACCGCCCAGGAAGAGAGCAGCGACTACGACCGGTTCCTCGATCGCGTCGATCGCCGCACGCGCCCCGTACCGGGCAAGCGCGGCAAGGCGGCGTGGAGCAAGCTCGAGGAAGTCCTGGCCGACAAAAAGCTCGAAAAGGATCTCCGCGAAGTCTACGACGACGACCTCTGAGGGCGTCGCATTCCCGAGGCCGCGCGCCGCGCGGCCGGTCACTCCCGTAGAGGACAACATGAGCACGCAGATCGACCCATCCTGGGTCGTGCTGAAGTTCGGCGGCACCAGTGTGTCGAACGAGCCGAACTGGCGGCGCATCGCGGCCGTCTGCCGCGCCCGCCTCGCCACCGGCGCCCGGGTGCTGGTCGTGCATTCCGCCGTCAGCGGCGTCACCGACCGTCTCGAGAAACTGCTGGCCGCCGCACTGCAGGGCGAACAGGCGGAGCCGCTGGCCGCGCTGCGCGCCCGGCATCGCGAGCTCACCGAACAGCTCGGCCTCGCGGCCGACGACGACGGCACCGCACACTGGTTCGCCGAACTGACCCAGCTGGTCGACGGCATCGCGCTGATGCGCGAATGCACCGACCGCACGCGGGCACGCGTGCTGGCCATGGGCGAACTGCTCGCCACCGAGATCGGCGCGCGTTATCTGCGGCACAGCGGCCTCGATGCGTCCTGGGCCGACGCACGCCAGTTGTTGCGGGCCGAGCAGCGGCACAGCGCCAGCGAGCGGGCCAGCTTCCTGTCGGCCACCTGCAATTTCGCGCCCGACCCCGCGGCACAGCAGCGGCTCGCGGCGGCGACGCCGGTGGTCGTGACCCAGGGCTTCATCGCCAGCGATGCCGAGGGGCAGACGGTGCTGCTCGGTCGCGGCGGCTCGGACACTTCGGCGGCCTATCTGGCGGCCAAGCTGCAGGCCAGCCGGCTGGAGATCTGGACCGACGTGCCAGGCATGTTCAGCGCCAACCCGCGGGCGACACCGGCCGCGCGCCAACTGCTGGCGCTGACCTACGACGAGGCGCAGGAAATCGCCACGGCCGGGGCCAAGGTGCTGCATCCGCGCTGCATCCTGCCGGCACGCCAGTACCAGATTCCCCTGTATGTCTACGCGACTCAGGCACCGGAGCTCGGCGGCACGCTGCTGACCACGCTGCCGGTCAACGAAGCAGCGCAGGTCAAGGCGGTCTGCCTGAAGAAAGGCATCACCCTGGTTTCGATGGACAGTCCGGGCATGTGGCATCAGGTCGGTTTCCTGGCCGATGCCTTCCAGGTGTTCAAGAAGCACGGCATGTCGGTCGACCTGGTGTCGACCTCGGAGACCAACGTCACCGTCACGCTGGATCCGCAGGCCAACAGCCTCGATGCCCGCTCGCTGGCGGCGCTGCAGCGCGACCTCGGCCAGCTCTGCCGCGCGCAACTGATCGGCCCCTGTGCCTCGGTCAGCCTGGTCGGTCGCAACATCCGCGGCATCCTCCATCAACTGGGCAGTGCCTTCGAACTGTTCGAGGAGCAGAAGATCTACCTGGTCAGCCAGGCTGCCAACGACCTGAACTTCACTTTCGTCGTCGACGAGGGGCAGGGCGACCGGCTGGTCAACGAGTTGCACGACATGCTGGTGCGGCCGGTCAGCGCCGACGCGGTGCTCGGCCGGACCTGGGAGCAACTGTTCGGCAAGCCCGAGACGGCCGCGGCCGTGCCGCCGTCCTGGTGGGAGACCCGCCGCGGCGAACTGCTGGACCTGATGCAGTCGCACGACGCGGCCTATGTCTACGACACCCGCACGGTCCGCGAGCGTTGCGCCGGACTGATGTCGCTGCAGTCGGTATCGCGGGTGCTGTACGCGATTAAGGCCAACAGCCATCCCGAGCTGCTGCGCGAAATCCACGGTGCCGGCCTCGGTCTCGAGTGCGTGTCGCGCGGCGAGGCCGAGCACGCGCTGCGCTCGGTACCGGGGCTGTCGGCGCAGGACATCCTGTTCACGCCGAACTTCGCACCCCGTGCCGAATACGAATGGGCGCTCGGCGCCGGGCTGCGGGTGACCGTCGACAATGCGTTCGCCTTGCGCGAATGGGGGGCACTGTTCGCCGACCGCGAGATCTTCGTGCGGGTCGACCCCGGCGTCGGCCGCGGCCACCACCAGCACGTGCGCACCGGCGGCAAGTATTCCAAGTTCGGCGTGCCGATCGAGGAAATGGCCGAGCTGATCCCGCTGGCGAAAGCGGCCGGAGCCCGCATCGTCGGACTGCACGCACACGTCGGCAGCGGCATCTTCGATCTCGACAGCTGGGTCGATACCGGCCGCCAGCTCGCCGCCTTGCTGCCGCAGCTGCCGCTGGTCCGCGCCATCGACATCGGTGGCGGCCTCGGTGTGCCGGATCGTGCCGGCAAGCCGGCGCTGGATCTGGGCGAGCTCGATGCCCGGCTCGCCGTGATCCGCCGCGAACTTGGCGAGGTCGCACTCTGGCTCGAGCCCGGCCGCTACGTCGTCGCCGAGGCCGGTGTATTGCTGGCCCGGGTCACCCAGACCAAGCACAAAGGGGCCTCGGTCTACGTCGGCGTCGCTACCGGCATGAACTCGCTGATCCGCCCCGCGCTGTACGGCGCGCATCATGACATCCTGAACCTGACGCGGCTCGAGGAGCGCGCGACCGAGATCGTGGATGTCGTGGGACCGATCTGCGAAACCGGCGACTTCCTCGGCCGCGACCGCCTGCTGCCACCGACCCGAGAGGGCGATGTGCTGCTGGTCGCCACGGCCGGCGCGTACGGGGCAGCGATGGCCTCGCGCTACAACCTGCGCGAACCTGCGATCGAATTGCTGCTGGGCTGACGGACTCCCGGCGGCGTCAGTCGCCGGCCGGCGCGGAGGTGGCGGCGATCCGCGAGGCGTGCCGCGATTCGAGCTCGGCCACCACCGCCGTCAGGTCGAGCCCGCGCGCCTTGAGCAGCACGGCCAGGTGGAACAGCAGGTCCGCGGCCTCGCCGAGCAGTTTCGCGTCTTCCTCGGCGACGGCCGCCAACGCGGTCTCGACCCCTTCCTCGCCGACTTTCTGCGCGATCCGTCGCACGCCGGCCGCGTACAGCCGCGCGGTATAGCTGCTGCTCTCGCCGGCGGCGATGCGCGCTTCGATCACGCGCTCGAGCTGACCCAGGAAGGCCAGCGATTCGGCACCGCTGCGCCGCTCGTCGCCGAAACAGGTCAGCGTCTGCAGATGACACACCGGTCCGCGCGGTCGTGCCAGCCACAACAAGGTATCGCGGTCGCAATCGACCGCCGCCGACACCACCTCGAGCGTATGGCCGGAGGTTTCGCCTTTCTCCCACAGCCGCTGTTTGCTGCGGCTCCAGAACACGACCCGGCCGCGCTGCAGGGATTCGCGCACCGCCTGCGGATTCATCCAGCCCAGCATCAGCACCGCGCCGGTGTCGGCATGCTGCACGATCGCCGGCAGCAGGCCTGCGCCCTTGCCGAAATCGAGGCTGTCGATCGTGTCCGCCATGAGTTTCATCGCCGCTCTCCGTTGTCGCCTAGCGGTAGGTCGGTCATGGCCGGACTTCCACGCCTGCCGCCCGCAGCTGCTGCTTGAGCTCGGGGATCGCGATCGCACCGCTGTGGAATACGCTGGCCGCCAGCGCGGCATCGACACCGGCGACCCGAAACACCTGCTCGAAGTGCGCCGGCTCGCCGGCGCCGCCGGAGGCCACCAGCGGTACCTGGCAGACCGTGCGTACGGCCGCGAGCTGCTCGATGTCGTAGCCGCGCCGCACCCCGTCGCTGGACATGCAGTTGAGGACGATTTCTCCGGCGCCGCGCTGCTGCACTTCGCGGACCCAGTCGAGGGTCGCGCGGCCGGAGTCGCGCGAGCGGTTCGGATCGCCGGTGAACTGGTAGACCCGGTAGCCCTGGGCCGTGGTCTCGCTGTCGATGCCGGCCACCACGCATTGCGAGCCGAAACGGGCGCTGAGGCGGTCGATCAGGGCGGGATCGGCCAGTGCCGGTGTATTGACCGAGATCTTCTCGGCGCCGGCGTTCAGCACCTGTTCGGCGTCTTCAACCGAGCGGATGCCACCGGCGACACAGAACGGGATGTCCAGCACCTGCGCCACACGCGATACCCAGGCACGATCGACCGAACGGCCTTCGGGGCTGGCGGTGATGTCGTAGAACACCAGCTCGTCCGCACCTTCGTCGCGGTAGCGGCGGGCGAGGTCGAGGATGTCGCCCACGACCCGGTGATCGCGAAAGCGCACGCCCTTGACGACCTGGCCGTCACGGACATCGAGACAGGGAACGATGCGGCGCGCCAGCATGCTCAGCCCGCGAGATAGGGGCGCAACGCGGCGGCGGTGATGCGCTCCTCGAGCAGCGCCTTGCCGCTGATCGCCGCGGCGACGCCGAGTTCGCTCAAGGCCGCGAGATCGGCGGCATCGCGCACGCCGCCCGAGGCTTGCCAGCGCAGTTGCGGATAGCGGCGCAGGGCTTCGGCATACAGGGCCAGCGACGGGCCTTCGAGCGCGCCGTCGCGCTGCACGTCGGTGCACAACACATGGCAGAGGCCGGCGTCCACGAAGCCGGCGACGGCATCCCAGAGCGACAGGCGGGTGCCGCGGGTCCAGCCGCGGGTCTGCACCCGCGGCACGCCGTCGTCGTCGGCCTTGACGTCGAACGCCAGGCAGACGCGCTCCGGCCCGAACTGCGTCAGCCATTGCGCGACGGCTGCGGGTTCCTCGATCGCCGCGCTACCGACCACGACCCGATCGACACCGTTGCGCAGCAGGTCGTCGACCACGGCCAGCGAGCGCACGCCGCCGCCGACCTGCAGGTTCACCGCCCGCTGGCTGGCGAGCGTCAACAGCAGGCTGCGATTGGCGAGCTGGCCGTCGCGCGCGCCGTCGAGATCGACGATGTGCAGCCAGGAAGCGCCGAGGGCCCGATAGCGTCCGAGCAATTCATGCGGCTCGAGGTCGTAGCGGGTCTCGGCGGCGAAATCGCCGCGCAGCAGGCGCACGCAACATCCACCGCGCAGGTCGATCGAGGGAATCAGCAGCATCAGGCGAGCCTCAGGAAGTTGGCGAGCAGCTTCGCGCCGGCGGCGCCCGAGCGTTCCGGGTGGAACTGCACACCGCGGAAGTTGTCGCGCCCGGCGACGGCCACCACCGGGCCGCCGTAGTCGGCGGTGGCCAGGGTCGTCGTCGAAGGGTGGGCAGCATAGCTGTGCACGAAGTAGAAATGTTCGCCGGCCGGGATGTCCTGCAGCAGCGGGTCGGCGCCGCAGGGCTCGAGGGTATTCCAGCCCATGTGCGGCACCGGACGGCCCGGCGCGGCCTGCAGGCGCTCGACGCGGCCGGGCAGGATGCCGAGACCCGCGGCATCGTCTTCGGCCGAGCGCTCGAACAGCAACTGCATGCCGAGACAGATGCCGAGCAACGGCTGACGCAAACCGGGCAGCACCCGGTCGAGACCGGCACTGCGCAGGCGCTGCATGGCATCGCCGGCCGAGCCGACGCCCGGCAGCAACACCCGCGGTGCCGCGACAATCGTGGCGGGATCGCTGCTGACGCGGGAGCGGGCGCCGAGTCGCTCGAGCGCAAAGCCGAGCGAGGCGAGGTTCGCACCGCCCGAATCGACGATCACCACGTCGACGTCCATCAGAGCACCCCCTTGGTGCTCGGCAGATCATCGCTCTCGCGGCGGAACGCCTGACGCAAGGCCCGGCCGACGCCCTTGAAGCAGGCCTCGATCATGTGATGGGTGTTGTCGCCGACCACCGAGACATGCAGCGCCGCGCCGAGCGCGTCGGCCAGCGAGCGGAAGAAATGCGGCACGAGTTCGCTGGGCATGCCGCCCACCTGGTCGCGGCCGAACTGCCCCTCCCAGACCGCATAGGCCCGGCCGGACAGGTCGATCGCGACCTGCACCCGAGCCTCGTCCATCGGCAGCAGGAAGCCATAGCGGGCGATGCCGCGCTTGTCGCCGAGCGCGCGCCGCAGCGCCTCGCCGAGTGCCAGCGCGCAATCCTCGATGGTGTGATGCTCGTCGATGTGCAGATCGCCCCTGCAATCGAGCTCGAGCGCGAAACCGCCATGCTTGCCGAGCTGTTCGAGCATGTGATCGAAGAAGCCGATGCCGGTGCTGGCGCGCACCGGGCCGGTGGCATCGAGATCGACGCTGACCACGATCTCGGTCTCGCGGGTCCTGCGGGTCACGGTGGCGCGACGGGCCAGCAGCTCGCGCGTGATCGCCGGCCAGGTCTCGGCCGCCGTGCCGTGACGTCGCACCCGCAGGCCGCGAATGCCGAGGTTGCCGGCCAGCTGCAGGTCGGTGTCGCGATCGCCGATCACGGCGCTGGCGCCGAGATCCACGCCGCGTTCGCGGATCCAGTCGTCGAGCAGCGCGGTCTGCGGCTTGCGGCAGGCGCAGCCGTCGGCGGGTCGATGCGGACAGACGAATACCGCCTCGAACTCGATGCCCTGGCTGGCGAACGCATCCAGCATGAAGCGTTGCGGAATCTCGTAGTCCTGTTGCGGAAAGCTGGCCGTGCCCAGGCCATCCTGGTTGGTGACGATCGCCAGCCTCCAGCCGGCCTTGGCCAGCTCCTGCAGGCTGGCGAACACGTCGGGCATGAAGCGGATCTTGTCGAGCGCGTCGACCTGCTCGTCGGCCGGCTCCTCGATCAACGTGCCGTCACGATCGACGAACAGTACCTTCATGCCAGACTCCGGATCAGTCGATCGTTCTGCTCGGGCGAACCGATGGTGATGCGCAAGACTTCGCCGAGACCTGCGCCGCGGAAGTCGCGCACGATCAGCCCCGCTGCCATGATGGCGCGCAGCGCCGCCGCCGCGTCGTGGAACTCGACCAGCAGGAAGTTCGCGGCGCTCGGCCAGACCCGCAGCACGGTCGGCAGCAAACCGAGCGCTGCGGCGAGCCGCGTGCGCTCGGCGAGGGTGGTCGCGAGCCGCTCGCGCGCCACGGCCTGGGCCGGCGGCTGCAAGGCCTGCAGTGCCGCTTCGACCGTCGGCTGCGCGATCGCATAGGGCGGGATGATCTTGCGCAGCAGTGCGACGATCGCCGGGCTGGCCAGCAGGCTGCCGACCCGCGCGCCGGCCAGACCCTGCGCTTTCGACAGGGTGCGCAGCACGACCAGATGCGGAAACTCGGCCAGCCGCCGCGCATAGCCGGGATGTGTGGTGAACTCCGCGTAGGCCTCGTCGACCACCACCAGCGCACGGCCCGCGCAGGCTTCGAGCACCGCCAGCACGTCGGCCTCGGGCAACTCATTGCCGGTCGGATTGTTCGGCGTACACAGATAGACGAGCTTGACCGCCGGTGACAATGCGGCGCGCAAGGCCGGCAGATCGAGTGCGAAGCCCGCGTCCCGGCGCAGCGGCACCTTGATGACGCCGGCACCCTGGATCAGCGCCGCCACCGCATACATGCCGAAAGTCGGCGGACAGACCAGCACCGCATCGCGGCCCGCCGCACAGAACGTGCGGGTCAGCAGATCGATGGCCTCGTCGCTGCCGCGCCCGACCAGCAGCTGCGCCGGTGCGACACCGTACAGCGCGGCAAGTGCCTCGACCAGGGGCTGCGGCTGCGGTTCGGGATAGCGGTTGAGCCCGGCGGTGGATGTGTCGCCCGGCACGCGCCAGGGCGATTCGTTGGCATGCAGGCGCTCCAGCCGCGGATCCCAGGCGGCGTGTTCGTAAGGCCGCAGCGCGAGGATTTCCGGGCGCGCCAGCGCCAGTGGATCGGTCATCGAGGCGTCTCCCGGCGCAGCACCGCCAGCCGCCGCTCGACCGCCGCGGCATGGGCGTCGAGACCTTCGAGGCCCGCCAGGGTCACGGCCGTCGGCCCGAGATCCAGCAACCCGGCCGGCGTGATCTCCTGCACCGTGATGCGCTTGACGAAGTCGAACAGCGACAGGCCGCTGTAGGCGCGCGCATGCCCGTAGGTCGGCAGCACGTGATTGGTGCCGGAGCAATAGTCGCCCATCGGTTCCGGTGTCCATTCACCGAGGAACACCGAACCGGCGCTGGTCACGCGCTCCAGCCAGCGACGCGGTTCGCGCAACTGCAGGATCAGATGCTCGGGCGCATAGGCATTGGAGATCGCGAAGGCCGTTTCCAGATCCTCGACCAGCAGGATGCGGCTCTGGGCCAGCGAGCCCGCCAGCACCGTCGCCCGCGACAGCGTGGCGCGCTGCCGCTCGACGGCCTGCTGCACCGCCTGCGCCAGCTCGCGCGAATCGGTGATGAGGATGGCCTGCGCCAGCACGTCGTGCTCGGCCTGGGCCAGCAGATCGGCAGCGACGAATTCCGCGCGCGCCGCCTGGTCGGCGATCACCAGCACCTCGGAAGGGCCGGCAGGCAGATCGAGCGCTGCGCCGGCCGGATCGGCGGCGACGCGCTGCTTGGCCGCCGTGACCCAGGCGGAACCCGGACCGAAGATCTTGTCGACCTTGGGAACCGAGACCGTGCCATAGGCGAGGGCGGCGATCGCCTGGGCGCCGCCGACACGATAGACCTCGTCGACGCCACACACTCGGGCCGCGGCCAGGATCGCGTCGTCGACCCGGCCTTCCTTGCCGGGCGGCGTGCACAGTGCGATTCGCGGACAGCCGGCGAGCCGGGCCGGCACTGCCGCCATGATCAGCGCCGAGGGCAGCGGCGCGGAGCCCGCCGGCACGTACAGGCCGACGGCCTGGATCGGCCGCACCATCCGCTCGCAGCACACCCCCGGCGACGTCTCGACCGACAGCGGTGCGAGGCGCTGTGCTTCGTGGAAGCGCCGCACGTTGTCGACTGCCCGCTCGATCGCCTGCAGCGCCGGGCCGGCGAGCCGCGCGGCAGCCGCCGCAAACTCCGCTTCGGCGACGCGCAGCGAGTCGAGCTGTACGCCATCGAAACGGGCTGAATACTCGCGCAGCGCGTCGTCGCCGCGCTCGCGCACCGCCTCGACGATCGCGGCCACGGCCGCGGCCAGATCGGCCCGCGCTTCGGGCGAAGGACGGCCGAGCGCGGCACGCCGCGCCGCGTCGTCGAGTGCAGACCACTGCAGCAATGGAAGTGTCACGCCAGCATCTTCTCCACGGGCAGCACCAGCAATGCGCTGGCGCCGGCTTTCTTCAGGCTCTCGAGCGTTTCCCAGAACACGTTCTCGCGACAGACCGCATGGATCGCCACCTTGTCGGGGTGCCCGTCCAGCGGAATGATCGTCGGCGACTCGCTGCCCGGCAGCAGGCCGCGGATCTCGGCCAGCGCGGCCCGCGGCGCATGCAGCATGATGTACTTGCTTTCCTTGACCTGCTGCACGCCGTCGATGCGCATCAGCAGACGCTCGACCCATTCGTTCTTGACCGCCGGCAACGCCACCGGCGTGCGGATCAGCACGGCATGGCTCTCGAGCACGGTTTCCACTTCGTGCAGGCGGTTGGCGACCAGCGTCGAACCCGTCGAGACCAGGTCGCAGATCGCGTCGGCACGGCCCAGACGCGGTGCGATTTCGACGGCACCGGACAGCGTGACGATCTCGGCCTCGATTTTCCTTTCGGCCAGATAATGCGCCAGCAGATAGGGATAGGTCGTGGCGATGCGCTTGCCGCGCAGCCAGTCCGGACCCGTGAAGAGGGTGCCGTCGGGCACCGCGATGCTCAACCGGCAACGGCCGAAGTCCAGCGAGCGCAGCACCTCGAAACGCGCCGCAGTACCGCGCGCGGCGAGCTCGAGGCGTTTTTCCTCGATCACGTTCAGGCCCACCAGGCCGAGGTCGCTGACGTCCTCCTGCACGAGGTCGGGAATGTCGTCGTCGCGGACGAACAGCAGGTCGAGCGGCATGTTCTCGCCGTAGCCGACCAGCTGGTCCTTGCCGCGCGAGAACTTCAGGCCACAGCGGACCAGCAGGTCCACCGAAGGGTCGGTGAGACGGCCGGACTTCTGCACCGCGAGCTTGAGCCGAAGGTCTTTGTCCATGATCGGGAAACCGGTCCTGCGGAAAGGCGCGATATCGCTCGCGCGGGTGGAAAGAGGGGAAAGCAGCCCGACGCCGCGCTCAGCGGGGCGCCGGGCCCGGATGGCGCTGCGCCTCGATCCGGCGCCGCGCCAGCTCGTAGCCGCCGTTGCCGTCGGCGACATAACGCGCCACCCGGCCGATGGTCGTGACGCTGACGCCGGTCGTCTTGTGGATCTCGCGGTACGAAGTGCCGCGTTCCAGCCACTCGACCACCGCCCAGCGATCCGCCATGGCTTCGAGCTCCGCCGGCGTGCACAGGTCGCGGAAGAATGCCCGGCATTCCTCGACCGTCTTGAGGGTCAGGATGGCCTGGTACAGGCCGCGTTCGAACAATGCTTCCTGGCGCGGCGAGAGGTTGCGGTGCTGCTTCATCGCGTTCCAATGTAATAGCGTGCTAACACATTAGCAAATGTACCGGTCTGCGGCAAGCGGCGACGGCGCTGATTGACGGTCACAGGGCGGGCTCCGTAGACTCCGCGCCACTCATCGAGACCGGCTGAGGGAAAGGCCCTTTGACGCCGGGGCAACCGCCGAAACTCACCCTTTCGGGCAAGGTGCCAACTCCTGCAGCGGCGGCCCGCGCGGCCCCGCGACAGATGAGCGGTCCGCGCAGCTTCGCAACGGAGTCCGACCGACGGTCGGCTTCAAGCGGGGAAGGGCGCAGGCAGCCTGCCCTGGCAGGTGCTCCGGAGCGTCTCGACGAGTGCAATGTCGGCCCCAGGGCCGGCGTCCTGAAGGCACTGGAGACCATGACGGAGCGTCCCGACAATCTGCCTGCCACGTCTGCCGAACCCCTCGGCAGCACTGCCGTAGCCCCGGCCGGCGCCCACGAGCCGGCGCCCACCACCCCCGACACGCCCGTGCTGCAGGTCCGCGAGGGGCTGCTGGAGATCCCCGGCGAGCTGACGTTGCACCACGGTGGCCGGCTGGGCGCGGTGCGCCTGGCCTGGCGCATCGCCGGGCCGGCGAACGCGCCGGTGGTGGCCACGCTCGGCGGCATATCCGCCCACCGCCGGGTCTACTCGACCGAGGCCCCCCAGAGCGGCTGGTGGCACGATGTCGCCGGCCCCGGGCTGGCGTTCCCGGTGGAGCGTCTGCGCGTGCTGTCGTTCGACTATCTCGGCGGCAGCGGCGAAACCACCGGGCCGCGCGGCGCTGCGGCCTTCCCCAGCATCTCGAGCTACGACCAGGCCGACCTGCTGCTGCGGCTGCTGAACCATCTCGGCATCAAGTCCTTGCGGGCGATTATCGGTGCCTCCTACGGCGGCATGGTCGCGCTGGCCTTCGGTGAGCGTTATCCGGACCGGGTGGCGCAACTGATCGTCGTCAGCGCCGCGGACCGCACCCATCCGATGTCGACGGCCTGGCGCGCGGTGCAGCGGCGGATGGTGCGCTTCGCGATCGACTGCGGGCGGCCGCAGGAAGGGCTGCAACTGGCCCGTGCGCTGGCGATGTCGACCTACCGCAGCCCCGAGGAATTCTCCGCCCGCTTCGGCGGTACGCCGCGCGCCGGCGAGCACGGCTTCGTGTTCCCGGTAGAGGACTACCTGATGGCGCGCGGCGCGGATTACGCGACCCGTTACCAGCCGGACGGCTTCCTCTGCCTGTCGGAATCGATCGACCTGCATCGCGTCGATGCCGGGCGGATCTTCGTGCCGGTCACGGCGGTGGCGGTGCGCGAGGACCAGCTGGTGCCGGTCGCCGACATGCGCGCCATGGTCGCGCGGCTGCCGCATGCCAAGCTGCAGGAGATTTCCTCGCTCTACGGCCACGATGCCTTCCTGAAGGAAGCCGAGGCCCTGAAACCGATTTTCGCGAAACTGTCCGGAGCCCGAGAATGACCCAACCGTTGGATGCTGCCACCCGCGCCGTCCGTGCCGGCCTCGAAACCGACCCGATCACCGGCGCGGTCGTGCCGCCGATCCACCTGAGCTCGACCTTCTCGTTCCGCGGCTTCGGCGACAAGCGCAAATACGATTACTCGCGCTCGGGCAACCCGACCCGCGACCTGCTCGGCGAGGCGATCAGCGAGCTCGAGGGCGGGCAGGGCACGGCGGTGATCACCAGCACCGGCATGGGTGCGATCACCCTGGTCGGCCATCTGCTGCCGGTCGGCGCGCGCATCATTGCGCCGCACGATTGCTACGGCGGCTCGTTCCGCCTGTTCAGTGCCTGGCAGCAGCGCGGCGAACTGGTGATCGACTTCATCGATTTCGGTGTGCCGGGCGCGCTGGAACAGGCGCTGGCGACTCCGGCCGCGCTGGTCTGGGTCGAAACGCCCAGCAATCCGCTGCTGCGGATCACCGACATCCGCGCGGTCGCCGAGCTTGCCCACGCCCGCGGCGCGCGGGTGGCCGTCGACAACACCTTCCTGTCGCCGGCGCTGCAGCAGCCGATCGCGCTCGGTGCCGACCTGGTGGTCCACTCGACCACCAAGTACCTCAACGGCCACAGCGACGTGGTCGGCGGCGCGGTGGTCGCGGCCACGACCGAGCTGGCGGACAAGGCGGCCTGGTGGGCCAATGCGCTCGGACTGACCGGCTCGGCGTTCGACAGCTATCTGACGCTGCGTGGCCTGCGGACCCTGCATGCCCGCCTGGCCGTCCACGAGCGCAATGCCAATGCGCTCGCCGCCTGGCTCGACACCCAGCCCGCAGTGCGCCGCGTCTGGTATCCCGGCCTCGCGCGCCATCCGGGCCACGAGGTCGCGAAACGCCAGCAGACCGGTTATGGCGCGATCGTCACGCTGGAGCTCGCCGGTGGCCTGCCGGCGGTCAAGGCCTTCGTCGAGGGTCTGCAGCTGTTCTCGCTGGCCGAATCGCTCGGCGGCGTGGAAAGCCTGGTCGCCCATCCGGCGACCATGACCCATGCGGCGATGGAACCCGCGGCCCGCGAGCGTGCCGGCCTGGTCGACGGGCTGCTGCGTCTGTCGGTGGGCATCGAGGCGCTCGACGACCTGCAGCGCGATCTGCAGGTGGGCCTGGAACGTGCCCGCGCCGCCGCAGGTGTCTGAGGGAGATCCGGTGTGGAGACCCAGGGTGCCGGGCCGGGCGGGGCGGCGTCAGCGCCGCCGCAATTGCGCCAGGACCGCGTCGCCCATCGCGATCGTGCCGACCGATGCGCCGCCGGTGGCGGCGATATCGGCGGTACGTGCACCAGCGGCGATCGCCGCCTCGACCGCGGCCTCGATGGCCGCGGCCTCGGCTTCCAGCCCCAGCGAGTGACGCAGCAGCAGCGCGGCACTGAGGATCGTGCCGCAGGGATTGGCGATGCCGCGACCGGCAATGTCCGGCGCCGAACCGTGGATCGGCTCGTAGAGACCGCGCCGGCCCTCGCCGAGCGAGGCCGAGGGCAACACCCCCAGCGAGCCGGCCAGCATCGCCGCCTCGTCGGTCAGGATGTCGCCGAACAGGTTTTCGGTCAGCAGCACGTCGAAATCGCGCGGACGGCGGATCAGATGCATCGCCGCAGCGTCGACGAACATGTGCTCGATCGACACGCCGGGGAACTCGGTCTTGATGACCCGCTCGCTGACTTCGCGCCACAGCCGCGAAGTCTCCAGCACGTTCGACTTATCGATCTGCACGATGCGGCGCCGGCGCGCGCTGGCCAGCCGGCCGGCGACCCGGGTGATGCGCTCGACTTCAGCAACCGTATAGGCGCACTCGTCGGTGGCGCGATCATCGCTGCGCTGCTTGCGGCCGAAATAGATGCCGCCGGTCAGCTCGCGCACGAACAGCAGATCGACGCCTTCGACGATCTCCGGCTTCAGCACCGAAGCGTCGCGCAGCGCGCCGAGCACCTTGACCGGCCGCAGGTTGGCATAGACACCGAGCTCGCTGCGCAGCCGCAGCAGGGCAGGCTCGGGCCGCACCGGCGCCGTCGGCCCCCACTTGGGCCCGCCGATCGCGCCCAGCAGCACGCCATCGGACTCCAGGCAGCCCCGCAAGGTGTGTGGCGGCAGGCCGTCGCCGTGGGCATCGATCGCCACGCCGCCGAAGTCCAGCGGCGTGATCGTGAACTCGTGATCGAACAGCCGCGCCGTGGCTTCGAGCACGCGCACCGCCTGCGCGACGACCTCCGGGCCGATGCCGTCGCCACCCAGGGCCGCGATCTTCGCCTTCATGCGCGCGGCCGGCGGGCTTCGTAGGCGGCGATCTGTGCTTCCTTCGACTGGATGAAGCCGAGCTCGTCGACCCCGTTGAGGATGCAGTAGCGCGGGAACGGCTCGATCGGGAATTTGACCTTGCTGCCGTTCGGCAGGTTGAGCGTGCTGGTCTCGAGATCCACCTCGACTTCGGCGCCCGGGTTGGCCAGCAGCCAGGCATGCGTCGCATCGTCGACGATCACCGGCACCAGGCCGTTCTTCAGCGAGTTGTTGCGGAAGATGTCGGCGATCTCGGTGCTGATCACGGCCTTGAAACCGTAGTCCTGCAGCGCCCAGGGGGCGTGCTCGCGCGACGAGCCGCAGCCGATGTTGCGGCCGGCGACCAGGATCTCGCAGCCCTGCGCCTCGGGGCGATTCAGGATGAAATCCGGCTTCGGATTGCCGGCGGTGTCGTAGCGCCAGTCGGCGAACAACTGCCGGCCGAGGCCTTCCTTGGTGACGGTCGTCAGGAAGCGTCCCGGAATGATCTGGTCGGTGTCGATGTTGGCCGCCGGCATCACCACGGTGCGCGAACGGATCTGCTTGATGGGCTGCATGGCTGAGGTCTCTCTAGTGATGCCAGCGGGATGAGGCCTGCAACGTCAGGCCTTGACGAGCTCGCGCGGATCGGTGACCCGGCCGCGCACCGCGGAAGCGGCGGCGGTTTCGGGACTGGCGAGCAAGGTCCGCGCGCCGACACCCTGGCGTCCTTCGAAATTGCGGTTGCTGGTGCTGACGGAATACTCCCCCTTGGGCACCGTATCGCCGTTCATGCCGAGGCACATCGAGCAGCCGGACTCGCGCCATTCGGCGCCGGCGGCCTTGAACACCTGGTCGAGCCCTTCGGCCTCGGCCTGGCGCTTCACTTCCTGCGAGCCGGGCACCACCAGCATGTGCACGCCGGCGGCGACCTTGTGGCCCTCGAGCACCCGCGCGGCGGCGCGCAGGTCGCTGAGCCGGCCGTTGGTACAGCTGCCGACGAACACCACGTCGACCTTGGCGTCCTGGATCGCCTGGCCGGGCGTCAGTCCCATGTATTGCATGGCCGCATCGAACGCCGGCTCGCCCTTGCGGTCGGGAATCCGGCCGCTGATCGGCACCACCATGCCGGGGTTGGTGCCGTAGGTGATCATCGGCTCGAGCGCCGCGGCATCGATCTCGACCGACTTGTCGAACACCGCCCCGTCGTCGCTCGGCAACTGCTTCCAGCGCGCCACCGCCGCATCCCAATCGGAACCCTGCGGTGCCCGCAGCCGGCCCTTGAGATAGGCGAAGGTGGTCTCGTCCGGCGCGATCATGCCGGCCCGCGCACCGGCCTCGATCGACATGTTGCAGATGGTCATCCGCTCTTCCATCGACATCGCGCGGATCGCCTCGCCGCGATACTCGATCACATGGCCGGTGCCGCCGGCCACGCCGATCTTGCCGATGATTGCCAGGATCAGATCCTTGGCGGTGACGCCCGGCCGCAGCCGGCCCTTGACGTTGACCGCCAGCGTCTTCGGCTTGTTCTGCAGCAGGCACTGGGTCGCGAACACATGGCCGACTTCAGTGGTGCCGATGCCGAAGGCGAGGGCGCCGAACGCCCCGTGGGTCGAGGTGTGGCTGTCGCCGCAGACGATGGTCTTGCCGGGCTGGGTGACACCCAGCTCCGGACCGATGATGTGCACGATGCCGCGCAGTGGATCCTGCAGGCCGAACAGATCGATGCCGAACTCCTTGCAGTTCTGCTCGAGGAAGCGGATCTGCTTGGCCGCCGAATCGATGCTGATCGGCGCGCCGCCGAACACCTGTTCAGTGCGGGTCGGGGTCGCATGATCCATGGTCGCGAGCGTCAGATCCGGACGGCGGACCTTCAGTCCACGCTCGCGCAGCAGTGCGAACGCCTGCGGCGAAGTGACCTCGTGCGTCAGGTGCAGGTCGATGAAGATCACGGCTGGCGTATCGGCCGTCTGCGGCACCACTTCGTGGGCGGCCCAGACCTTCTCGAACATCGTCTTCGGAGCACTCATGAGCTCGTTTCCTGTGGATTCGTTCAACCCCGGCGGGGATCGCCGGGGCGCGCATCCGGCGCGCCCCGGTCCCGGTTCTGTCGGACTCAGTCGCGACCCTGGTCCAGCCAGGGCATGCGTGCGCGCAGGCTGTAGCCTACCTTCTCGATCTGGCGATTGAGGTCGGTCTTCAGCATCTTGTCGTACTTCTTGCGGCCGGTGGCGTTTTCCTTGATCCACTGGCGGGCGAACTTGCCCTGCTGGATCTCCTTGAGGATCTTGCGCATCTCGGCCTTGGTCTTGGCGTTGACCACGCGCGGACCGCGGGTCAGGTCGCCGTACTTGGCGGTCTCGGAAATGAACTTGTGCATCTTCCAGATGCCGCCCTCGTGCAGCAGGTCGACGATCAGCTTCAGCTCGTGCATGCACTCGAAGTAGGCGACTTCCGGCTGATAGCCGGCCTCGACCAGGGTTTCGAAGCCCTTGACCACCAGCTCGGTGGCGCCGCCGCAGAGCACGGCCTGCTCGCCGAACAGATCGGTCTCGGTCTCCTCGCCGAAGGTGGTCTGCAGCACGCCGCCGCGGGTGCCACCGATGCCATGGGCATAGCCGAGCGCCTTGGCGAACGCCTTCTTGCTGGCATCCTGCGCCACCGCCAGCAGGCAGGGCACGCCGCGACCCTGCTGGTACTGGCGACGCACCAGATCGCCGGGGCCCTTGGGCGCGATTAGCACCACGTCGAGATCCTTGCGCGGCTTGATCTGCTTGAAGTGCACATTGAAGCCATGCGCGAACAGCAGGGTGGCGCCCTGCTTGAGGTTGCCGACCACGGCCTCGTACAAGGCTTTCTGCGCCAGATCCGGCGCCAGCATAGCCACCAGGTCGGCGCCGATCACGGCCTTGGCCGGCTCGGCGACCGGCAGGCCGTCCTTCTTGGCCTTCTTCCAGCTGTCGCCCTTGCGCACGCCGATGACGACGTCGAAGCCGCTGTCCTTGAGGTTCAACGCATGTGCGCGGCCCTGGCTGCCATAGCCGAGGACGCAGATCTTCGCGCCCTTGAGCGCCTTCTTGTCCACGTCCTTCTGCGAATAGAGCTTCATCTCGACACTCCCGTCAGTTTGATGCGCGGCGCCCGGCTCCACGCTAGGAAACAAAAAACCCCGCACCGGCACGGTGGCCGCTGCAGGGTCCTGTTGATCTGTCCGACCAAGCCGGCAGCGCCAGCGGCCGCCCCCGTGCGACAGGGGGCGGGATGTCAGCATACGACCGGCAAGATTGTCAACGAAACAGCGGCCTGGCAACAGATCGGCGCGGCAACGCACCCGCGCATTGGTTAAGCTTCGACGGTGAGCTCCCAGTCGTTTCACGGCGTGCTTCCGACCCGCGCCGGCGTCGATTCCCCGGACCCCGTGCTGCCGCTATGGCTGGTCACCGAGTCCAGTTTGGCCGAGTGGCTGGGTGCGCAACCCGCCGCGACCGGCACCTGGGTGCGCCAGCAGCAGTTCGCGGCCGACAAGCATCGCGTGCTGGCGCTGCCCGCGGCCGACGGCCGGCTCGCCGGTGCCCTGGCCGGTCTCGGCAAGCTGCACAGCCTCGACGCACTGACACCCTGGCATGCCGCCGGCTTGCCCGACCGCCTGCCTGGCGGCACCTGGCAGCTTGCGCAGCCGCTGACGATCACGGCCGCGACACGCTTCGGCCTCGGCTGGCTGCAGGGTTGCTACCGGCATGTCCGCTATCGCAGCAACGCTGGCAGCAACGCTGGCGGCAGCCTGGACGGTGGCGGCAGTGCTGCGCCGCCGGCCAGCCGGATGCTGGTGCTGCCGGAGGGTGTCGATCACGACGCGTTGCGCTCTGCGGCCGAGGCCGATCGCCTGGCCCGCGACCTGATCAACACCCCGGCCAACGACCTCGGCCCGGCCGAGCTCGCCGAGGCCGTGCGGGCGGTCGGCCGCGAGTATGGCGCCGAGGTCCGATGCCTGGTCGGCGCCGAACTCGAGACGGCCGGCTTCCCGTTGGTGCATGCCGTCGGCCGGGCCAGTCCGCGCGCACCACGACTGATCGATCTGCGCTGGGGCAGGGCCAGCGCGCCGCGTGTCACCCTGGTCGGCAAAGGCGTCTGCTTCGACAGTGGCGGGCTCGATCTGAAGCCGGCCAACGCGATGGCGCTGATGAAGAAGGACATGGGTGGCGCCGCCGTGGCGCTGGCCGTCGCCCGGATGCTGATGGCGGCGCGGGCCGACATCGCGTTGCGGGTGTTGATCCCGGCGGTCGAGAACAGCATCGGCGGTGCCGCCTACCGACCCGGCGACGTGCTGCGCAGCCGCAAGGGGCTGACCGTCGAGATCACCAATACCGACGCCGAGGGCCGGCTGGTGCTGGCCGATGCACTGACTGCCGCCGATGCGGAGCAGCCGGCGCTGCTGCTCGATTTCGCGACCCTGACCGGAGCCGCCCGCACCGCACTCGGTCCGGAGCTGCCGGCGCTGTACGCCAACGACGCGGCGCTGCTGGCCGCGGCGCAAGCGGCCGGCGAAACGGAATGCGATCCGGCCTGGCCCATGCCGCTCTGGGACGGCTACGAGGACGATCTCGGCAGCCGCGTGGCCGATCTCGTCAACGCCGCCACGGGTCCCTTCGCCGGTTCGATCGTGGCGGCGCTGTTCCTGCGTCGCTTCGTCTCGCCGACGACCCCGTGGGCGCATTTCGACCTGTATGCCTGGAACCCCCGCGAACGTCCCGGCCGTCCGGTCGGCGCCGAGGTGCAATGTGCCCGGCTGGCCTACCGGCTGATCCGCGAGCGTTGCGGATGACCCATCTCGCCCCGCGACACCTCGCGGCATTGCTGGGAATCACCTTGCTGTGGGGCCTGAACCTGGTCGTCAGCAAGATCGGCCTCGCGTACCTGCCGCCGATGCTGTTCACGACCCTGCGCTTCGCCGTGCTCGCCGCGCTGTTGTGGCCATTCCTGCGGATCGTCCCGGGCCAGATGAACGCCATGGTCGTCGCGGCCTTGCTGTCCGGCGCCGTCAGCTTCGCGCTGCTGTTCGCCGGCCTCTCGATCGCGCAGAACGTCTCGGCGGTCGCAATCGCCAGCCAGCTCGGCGTGCCGTTCACGACTCTGATGTCGGTGGCGCTGCTCGGCGAAACGGTCCGTTGGCGACGCTGGCTGGGCATCGCGATGTCCTTCGCCGGAGTGATGATCATCGGCCTCGATCCGATCGTATTCAGCTTCTGGCCCAGCCTGCTGCTGGTGATCGCCTCGGCCCTGGCCGCGTCGCTGGGCGTGATCGTGGTCAAGCGCCTGTCGCGCTTCCGCCCGCTGGAGATGCAGGCCTGGTTCAGCTGGATCAGCCTGCCGGCGCTGGCGCTGCTGAGTCTGGCCATGGACCGGCCGAGCCTCGCCGGGCTGCAGGCGACTCCCTGGCCCGCCTGGGCCGCGGTCGGCTATACGGCGGTCTTCGGCAGCCTGCTGGCCCAGACCGGGTTTTATTTCCTGATACAACGCTATCCCGTGAGCAGCGTCGCGCCGCTGGCGACCCTGTCGCCGGTGTTCTCGGTGATCTTCGGCGTCACACTGCTCGACGATGAATTGACGCTGCGCATCGTCGGCGGCGGCCTGGTGACACTCGCCGGCGTATTGATCATCACGCTGCGGGAGCGACGCCTGGGAGACAGCAGCGGCCCTGCATGAGCGGACCGGCGCTGCCGCCTCGCCACTGGCCGCGGAGCGGACTCGCGCGACGCGGGCCGGAGCGCACAATAGGGGCCGATGGCCCGATGCCCGCCTGCATCGGGGCAAGCGGCGACAGACAACCATCTCAAGGGGATTTGACATCGATGAGTGAGCGCAAAAAAGCCGTGGATCCGCGACGCTATTCACGCGAGGTGGTGGATGGACCCAAGCAGACGCCGTCGCGCGCGATGCTGCGGGCGGTCGGATTCAAGGACGCCGACTTCAGCAAGCCGCAGATCGGCATCGCCTCGACCTGGGCGAACCTGACGCCCTGCAACATGCACATCAACGAGCTGGCGCAGGAGGCGGAAGCGGGCGCCAATGCGGCCGGCGGCAAGGGCGTGCTGTTCAACACCATCACGGTGTCCGACGGCATTTCGATGGGTTCGCCGGGCATGCGCTACTCGCTGGTCTCGCGCGAGGTCATCGCCGATTCGATCGAGACCGTGGTCGGCGCCGAGGGCTTCGACGGCTTCGTCGCGATCGGCGGCTGCGACAAGAACATGCCGGGCTGCGCGATGGCGATCGCGCGCCTGAACCGTCCGGCCGTGTTCGTCTACGGCGGCACGATCCGTCCCGGCGGACAGCGTCGCGACATCGTCGCCGTGTTCGAGGCCGTCGGCGCGCATGCCGCCGGCAAGCTCTCCGACCGCGAGCTCGCCGAGGTGGAGCGCACTGCGATCCCCGGTCCCGGCAGCTGCGGCGGCATGTACACCGCCAACACCATGGCATCGGCCATCGAGGCGCTCGGCCTGTCGTTGCCCGACAGCTCCGCCCAGGATGCGGTCAGCGACATCAAACGCAGCGACAGCCGACGCGCCGGCGAAGCGGTCGTGAAGCTGGTGCAGCGCGGCATCCGGCCGTCCGACATCCTGAGTCGCAAGGCCTTCGAAAACGCCATCACCGTGACCATCGCACTCGGCGGCTCTACCAATGCCGTGCTGCATCTGCTGGCGATCGCCCGCGCGGCGCGCGTCAAACTTTCGCTCGACGATTTCACGCGGATCGGGCGGCGGGTGCCGGTGCTGGCCGACCTGCGCCCGAGCGGACGCTACGCCATGTCGGAACTGGTGGCGATCGGCGGCATCCAGCCACTGATGCGCCGCCTGCTCGATCGCGGCCTGCTGCATGGCGAATGCCTGACCGTCACCGGTCGCACACTGGCCGAAAATCTGGCCAAGGTCCGCGATTATCCGGCCGGCCAGGACATCATCCAGTCCTTCGAGACTCCTATAAAGAAAGACAGCCATCTCGTTGTGCTTTATGGAAATCTTGCACCGGAAGGTGCGGTTGCAAAAATCTCCGGCAAGGAGGGCCTGCAATTCGCCGGACGCGCCCGCGTGTTCGATGGCGAGGAAAAAGCGACCGCGGCGATCCTCGCCGGCAAGGTCAAGGCCGGCGATGTGGTGGTGATCCGTTACGAAGGCCCGCGCGGCGGCCCGGGCATGCGCGAGATGTTGAGCCCGACCGGCGCGATCATGGGGCGAGGGCTCGGCGACCAGGTCGCATTGCTGACCGACGGCCGTTTTTCCGGCGGCAGCCATGGTTTCGTGGTCGGTCACGTCGCGCCCGAAGCGGCGGTCGGCGGCCCGATTGCGTTGCTGCGAAATGGCGATCCGATCACCATCGACGCCGTGCACCGCACGCTGGAAATCGGCGTTTCTGCAGCGGAACTCGCCCGGCGACGCAAGACCTGGCGCGCGCCGAAACCCTATGCCACCCACGGTGTACTGGCCAAGTACGCGCGGGTCGTCAGCAGTGCATCAGAAGGTGCGGTAACCGACTGAGTCGTCGGTCCGCCGCCATATGTTCGGTAGTTCACTCAAGGTTGTCTCAGCCTCGCCATGCGGTTAGAGTTCGACGGGATCGCGTGGATGGGGCTGCGCGCAATGGTAAAGATGGAGCCGGGCAGCATGCTGTTCTGCTCCAAGAAAATGCGGCCAGACGTCAGGGGAACGTTCGCACCATTCGACCCATTCACGGGAGTCATTCGTTACTAGAGTCAGAAGGCCTTCGCAATCGTCTTATGGGGCGATACGAAGTGAAGGTTGCACGTGCCGCCGAAGCCAGTTAGTTTTCTGGCGTAATGCACGCGCAATCGTGTGAGCAACGGATCTAGCGACCGCGGGACAAAATGGCCGCCTACGTACAACAGAACAATTCGCGTCGAGCCGTAGTGCTCGCCATCATCATTGCCTTCCACCTGCTGCTGCTGTATGGGCTGGTGACAGGCCTGGCCCGCAAGGTCGTCGAGGTGATCGCGCCACCGCTGGTGACCGACATCATCGAAGAGATCCAGCAGGACGAGGCCCCGCCGCCGCCGCCGCCGCCGCAGATGGAGCGGCCGCCGGTCGAGGTGCCGCCGCCCGACGTGACCATCGACATCCCGATGGATACCACGACCACGACGGCCATCAGCGACGTCACCGATCGGCCCGTGCCGGTCGCGCCGCCGCCACCGCCGCCACCGCCGCCCGTCAATCGCGTCGCGCCCAGGCTCGACGTCCGGCGCTCGCCGCCGACCGACGACTTCTACCCGCCGTCGGCCCGTCGTGCGGAAATCGAAGGCGTCTCCACGGTACGTGCCTGCGTCTCGCCCGACGGCCGCACCACCGGCGAGCCGACCATCACCAAGAGCGCCGGCAACTCCTCGCTCGACGAGGCCGCGATCAAATGGGCCAAGCGCGCCCGCTGGTCCCCCGGCACCGAGGACGGCAAGGCAGTCGAGATGTGCTCGCAGTTCAACGTCCGCTTCAAGCTGACGAATTGATGACCCCATTCAGGGCGGCTCCTCACGGTGCCGCCCTCGTTTCAAGCAGAGGAACCCATGGAAAACGCAACCACCGTAGTTGACAACCCGTATGGCCTGCAGGCGCTCTGGGCGCAAGGCGACTTCGTTGCCCGAGGCACGCTGATCATCCTTGTCCTGATGTCCCTTTTCTCCTGGTACATCATCCTGCTGAAAGTCTGGGACCAGCGTAAGCTGAAGGCCTCGGCCAAGCTTGCGGAACAGAAGTTCTGGACGGCCAATTCGATCAAGGACGCCATCGATCGTCTGCCGAAGGGCGACACCTTCCGCGCGATTGCCGAAGACGGCGTCCGGGCGAGCTCGCACCACGAGGGCCGGCTCACCGACCGCATCGATTTCCACGAGTGGGTGACCATGTCGCTGCAGCGTTCGGCCGACTCGGTCAACAGCAACCTGCAGACCGGCCTCTCGTTCCTGGCGACGGTCGGCTCGACCGCGCCGTTCGTCGGCCTGTTCGGCACGGTGTGGGGCATCTACCACGCGCTGGTGGCGATCGGCGTGTCCGGTCAGGCCTCGATCGACAAGGTCGCGGGTCCGGTCGGCGAGGCGCTGATCATGACCGCCATCGGTCTCGCGGTCGCGGTGCCGGCGGTCATGGGCTACAACTGGCTGATCAACCGCAACAAGGGCATCCAGGAAAGCCTGAGCCACTTTATTGCTGACCTGCACGCCTTCCTCGTCGGCGGTGCGCGCGTTGCCAACCCGGCAGCAGCCCCGGCACCGGCGGTGAAGAAGTAAGGATCGACTGGACAAGACGGTGGTGAGACGGCGGGCCGCCCCACGCGGCGGCCCTCCGGGCTCTCGGAGCAGCGAAGAGGAATTGCCGACATGGCCATGAGCGGTCCCAAGCAGGGTGACGACGAACCGATGTCCACCATCAACACCACGCCGCTCGTCGACGTGATGCTGGTGCTGCTGATCATCTTCCTGATCACGATTCCCGTGATCACCAAGACGGTCAAAGTAAACCTGCCGAAGGCGGCCAACATCGCGACCCAGACCAAGCCCGAGAACATCACCATCGCGGTGGATTCCCAGGGCAACATCTACTGGAACAACGGTCAGGTGCGCAATCGCGAGGAGCTGCTCGAACTCGTGAAGACGGAAGCGGTCAAGGATCCGCAACCCGAGATCCATATCCGTGGCGACGTGAATGCACGCTACGAAGACGTGGGCAAGGTGCTTTATTCGATTCAGCGCGGTGGCATCGTCAAGGTGGGCTTCATCACCGAACCCGATCGCGGCATGCGTGCGGTGCGCTGAAGACTCCAGGTTAACTAGCCCAGGCTGATCAGCCAGGCGCAGACGAAGGACAGACTCTCATGGGAATGAATGTCGGTACCGGTGATGGCGACGGCTCGATGTGCGACATCAACACGACGCCGTTGATCGACGTCATGTTGGTGCTGCTGATCATGTTCATCATCACGATTCCGGTGATGACCCACGCGGTGAAGCTCGACATGCCGCGTCCGACCGATGCGCCCCCGCCGCCGGTGCGGCCCGAGGTGATCGAGCTCGAAATCGATTTCGACGGCACCGTGCTCTGGAACGGCACGCCGGTGACGATGGAGGCGCTCGAAGGCTACTTCCGCACCGAGTCGCAGAAGGAACCTCAGTCGGAGCTGCATCTGCGTCCCGACAAGCGTTCGCGTTACGATGTCGTGGCCAGAGTGCTGGCGGCGGCGCAGCGGAACCACATGCAGAAGATCGGTTTCGTCAACGTGGCCGAGTTCCGGGACTGATCCGGCGGCGCGTTTCGCGAGCCCAGAAGGCTTGCCAGAGAGGGGAGTGGTATTCCATGGTCTCGCCGGGTCTCCGGGTCCGGCGAGATTCGTCCATTCAGGGTCAGCGAAGCTGACATTGCGAAGAGGTCGGTCATGAGGAAGTCAATGATCTGGGCGGCAAGTCTGGTGGTCGGTGTCGGACTGGCGGTTGCGGGCGCACCCGCAGAGGCCCAGCAGAAGCCACCGCAGGTCAGCAAAAGCGTCGGCAAGCCACTGCAGGCGGCGCAGGCGGCGATCAAGGGGAACAAGTGGGGCGAGTGCATCTCGCAGCTGAAGCAGGCAGACGCCGTCGCCGACAAGAAGCCGTACGACATCCACGCAATCAACGAGCTGATGGGCTTCTGCGCGATCCGCAGCAACGACTACGCGACCGCCGCCAGGTCGCTCGAGGTCGGCCTGAACTCCGGCTTCCTCGAGCAGGACCAGGTGCCGAGCCGCGTGCGCGCCCTGGCCCAGGTCAACTACCAGATCAAGAACTACGCCAAGGCACTGGAGTACGGCAACCGCGCGGTCAAGGGCGGCTTCGCCGACGCCGACATGTACACGCTGGTGGCCCAGGCGTACTACATCCAGGGCGATCACAAGACCACCCAGAAGTTCGTCAGCGACTGGGTCGGTGATCAGGAAAAGCGTGGCCAGACCCCGCGCGAGGGTGCCCTGCAGCTGTTGCTCAGTTCCTGCCTCAAGCTCGAGGACGACGCCTGCACGACCCGTGCGCTCGAGAAGCTGGTCGCCAGCTATCCCAAGGAGGAATACTGGCAGAACCTGATGCGCTCGCTGTTCCGCACGGGCGGCAACGACAAGGCGATGATCAACGTCTATCGCCTGGCCGCCGAAGTGAATGCCATGCGCCGCCCCGAGGACTACACCGAGATGGCCCAGCTCGCGATCGAGGCGGGCTCGCCCGGCGAAGCCCAGGCGATTCTGGAGCAGGCGTTCGCCAGGAAGGCGTTCACGGACCAGCGCGAGATCGATCGCAACACCCGTTTGCTGAACACCGCCAAGACGCAGGCGTCGACCGACAAGTCCACGCTGGCGAAGCAGGAAAAGGACGCCCAGGCCGCCAAGACCGGCGAAGCGGACGTTCGCATCGGCCAGGCCTATCTAAGCTACGGCCAGCTGCCCCAGGCACTGACGGCGCTGCAGCGCGGCATCAGCAAGGGCGGGCTGAAGAACCCGGCCGAAGCGCAGATCCTGCTCGGCATGGCGCAGCTGAAGTCCGGCAACAAGGCCGAAGCAGTCAAGACCTTCAAGGCGACCAAGGGCGACGAAGTCCTGTCGCGCCTGGGCAATCTCTGGGCTTTGCACGCCCAGCAGTGACGCCCCGACCGTAACCCTGCAGCAGCCCGGGCGGATCGCCGCCTGCGCCGCGAGGGAAACGGGCGCTGCGCTGGATGACAAAGGGCCGGGAGGGCTGACTTCCCGGCCCTTCTTGTTGGTTTCCGTATCGTTCGCCCGGGCTGACGATCGCCAGCACGATGGTCATCAGCAGCGCCACGGCGACGATCGACAGCTCGAGCGCGTACTCGCCGGGCGTGGCGCTCCGTTCGCGCATTCCAGTCACGAGCTCTGCCCCGTGATCTATCCGTCACGGGACTATTCGGCTTTGGTATCCCCTCCGGCCGGATCCGCCGGCGAGCGAGCGCTCAGGACTCGACGGCCGCCACGATCTCCGCTTCGGATTTCGGCGGGTCGCGACCGGCAAACTCTTCGATCTCGGCCTGCGCCGCGCGCAGGGTCCGTGCGAGATACTCGGCCCGGCGCTGCCGCCGACGCTCGGCAGCCGCACCGCGGGGCTGAAACGCGTCGATTTCCGACACCTGCAGGACCTGGTGCGCCTCGAGCAGATTTTCGACTGCATCGAGCCGGTCCCGCGTGACCGACAGCTCCTCCATCAAGGTCACGGTCATCCACAGGAGTTTGTCGATCGCAGGGTCGCTGAAATACTGCGGCTTCCTGCCCTTGGCGATCCGCGGAATCCGCGCCGGACCAGCCTCGGCGGCAGGCGTCTTGGTCTTCGTCCTGGCCTTCGGTGCCGGCACGGTCAGCTCGACGCCCAGCGGTCCGGGGCCGGGGTGGTTGGACTCGCGGGCTTGCCCTGACTGTGGGCCGCACGCGCGATCTGGTCGTCGCTGAAATCCCGGAACGGGCGCAGCATGCGCTCGGCAATGTCGGCACGCCGGCGCGCACGCGCCGCCGCGACCGCGTCGTCCGGCTGGTACTGCTCGATGTCTTCGCGGCTGACACTGGCCCGCTCTTCGAGCAGCCGTTCCACCGTGTCGATGCGATCGAATGCGACCGCCAGCTCGGTCGTCAGCGCGACGAATGCCGCATGCAACTGATCGATTGCCGGATCGGCAAACAGCTGCGGACGATGACCCTTGGCTCGGCGTGGTGGCGCCTGCATCTCGCTCATGGTGCATTCCTCGGTCGTTCGATGAGTTCGATCAGCTCGCCGGCCGAACCCACGGCAACAGCGGCGCGGCAGCCCTGGTAGGGCGCCTGGGGCAGAACCTGCGGCGGCGCCAAGTATTGCAGCGTATCCGGCAGGGCGTCCACGCCGAAGCTGACCATGGCGATGGCGGGCGGCAGCTCGCCGGCGGCGATGTCGCCGCGGGCCTGCGTGGCGGCCGGCATGCTGTCCGCTTCGATGAAGGATTGGCCGGTCAGCCCGAGCGCCGCCAGCTCGTGCGAGGTGTCCGCCGCCAGGCCATGGGCGTTGGAAATCACCGAGATCACCGCCGGTATCACCTGCGCCTTGGCGACGCCGAAGTGCTGCGTGTAGAACTCGTTGACGCTCGCGGCGCTCTTGCCGCCGAGGATCACGATGAACACCCGGTCGACGAAATGTTTCGCCTCCGGCACGTCGAACTCGGCCATCTTCTCTTTGAACGACGTCAGGTACAGCGATTCGCGCGCCGGGCCCAGCACCTGCATCGCCCGGATCTTGTCGGAAAACGACAGGTCCGCCGGCGGGCCGATCACCTTGAACGGCGAGTCGACCAGTTTGGCTGCCACAGCGTCGGTGTCCTGGACCATGATTTCGGCCGCATTCCAGCCCATGTGCAGGAACGGCTGATAGGTTGGCGCCGGCGGGCTCTCGACGAAGCGCAGCGACGTGTTGCCATCGCCGCCCGGCAGCATGATCGCGTAGCGGCGGCCGGCGAGGGAGGGCCGGCCCCAGAGCTGCGCCTGCGCGGCCGGAACCCGGCCGTGATCGACCAGTTGATAGCCGAGATAGAGGCGGTAGGTGTCGATCATCCGCTGCACTTCGGGGGCAGCGACCGTCACACAGGCAATCGGACCGAGGCGGGACATCGGAACCTCTCAGGCGGGGGAGTGCTGCAGCGACTCGAGATAGCGGCGTACGGTCTCCAGCTCGAGCACCTCGGCATATTTGGCCTGCAGATCGAACAGGTTCGCTTCATGCGGACCTGCCGCGCGATCGCCGACGGCCTCGCGGACGATCACTGGCACGAACCCATGCTGACAGCAATCGACACCGGTCGCGCGTATGCAGCCACTGGTCGAGACACCGGCGATCAGCAGCGTATCGACACCGAGTGCGGTCAGCGTCGAGGCCAGGGTGGTGCCGAAAAAGGCGCTGGCGTACTGCTTGGTGATCACGGTTTCGCCGGCCACCGGTTCGAGCCCGTCGGCAAAGCGCGCCAGCTCCGGATGCTCACCGGCCTCGAAGCAGCTCAGCGCCGGCACCTTGCGGAAAAACACGCCACCGTCGCGGCCGCCTTTCTGGAAGGCGACGTTGGTATGCAGGATGGGGATGCCGGCCTTGCGGCAGACCTGCAGCAGCGTCACGCAACCGATCCGCGCCTGTTCGATCGGGGCGCCGCCATACAGCGGCGAGCCCGGCTGCAGATAGGCCTGCACGAAATCGATGACCAGCAACGCGGGCCGCCGGCCGAGCGGCATCGACTTGCCGAAGCCGCCTCGGGCGTAGTTCTCCTGAAGGGATTCGTTCATGGCGGCGTCGTCTTCTCAGATGACCTTGGCGGCGCGCAGCTCGGCCAGCCGCTCGGGGCTGTAACCCAGCAGACGCGTATAGACCTCGTCGTTGTGCTCGCCCAGCTGGGTGGGCGCGGCGCTGCGGATCCCGCCCGGGGTCTCCGACAGCTTCGGCGCGACGTTCTGCATCTTCAGGTCGCCGAAGTAGGGGTGCTTGGTGGTGACGATGGCGTCGCGCGCCTTGAAATGCGGATCCTCCAGCATGTCGGGCGCGCGATAGATCAGGCCCGCCGGGACGCCGGCCTTGTCCATCAGCTCAAGCACCTGTTTGGTCGGCAACGTCAGGGTCCACTCTTCGATCAGGCCGTCCAGCAGCCGCTGGTGGCTGCCGCGTGCCTGATGGTTGACGAAGCGCGGGTCCTTCGGCCATTCGGGTTTACCCATGGCCTCGCAGAGCCGGCCGAACACCGTGTCCTGGTTGGCGGCAATCAGCACCAGGCCATCGGCCGTCTTGTAGACGTTGGACGGCGCGACGTTCGGCAGGATCGCGCCAGTGCGCTCGCGGATATAGCCGGTCTTGTCGTACTCGGTGATCAGCGACTCCATCATGTTGAGGACGGCCTCGTAGAGCGCCGAGTCCACCACCTGGCCGCGGCCGGTCTTCTCGCGGTAGTGCAGGGCCGACAACGCGCCCAGGCAGGCGAAGGTCGCCGCGAGCTCGTCGCCGATGCTGATGCCCATCCGCGACGGCGGGGTGGAAGGGTCACCGACGACATAACGCATGCCGCCCATCGCCTCGCCGATCGCACCGAAACCGGCCCGGTGCGCATACGGTCCCGACTGCCCGTAACCGGACACCCGGATCATGATCAGCCGCGGATTGATCTTCTGCAGCTCTTCCCAGCTGCAGCCCCATTTTTCCATCGTGCCAGGACGGAAATTCTCAAGTAGAAAGTCAGCATTCTTCACTAACTCCTTGAGAACTTTCTGGCCTTCAGCCTGACGCATGTCGAGCGTAATGGCTTTCTTGTTGCGCGCGACCACCGGCCACCACAACGACGGTTCGCCGGCTTTCTGTCGCCCCCAGACCCGCAGCGGATCGCCCTGGCCCGGCGGTTCGACCTTGATGATCTCGGCGCCCATGTCGCCGAGCAGCTGGCCGCAAAACGGCCCCGCGAGCAGCGTGCCCATCTCGATCACACGCAGGTCGGCGAGCGGCCCATTCTTGAACTTCTGATCGGCGACCATGCGGAATCCTCACAAGTGGCGTTGGGACGGGAAGGCCGCAACTTGTACAGAGCGTCCCGTGAACGGTCAAGCAAGCCCCGGACATCGTCCGCACGGTGCTTGCTAGAATACCTGCCGAGGCAGTGCTCGGTGCCTCAGCTCCATTCCTCCCAGCTTCGGGGACGCACATGAACAAATCAGTCGAAATCATCGAAGTCGGCCCGCGCGACGGCCTGCAGAGCGAGCCCGGCGTGATGCCGACCGCGACCAAGGTCGAGTTCATCCAGCGCCTGATCGATTCCGGACTGCGCCGGCTCGAAATCACCAGCTTCGTGAACCCGAAGAAAGTCCCGCAGATGGCCGACGCCGAACAAGTGCTTGCCGCACTGCAAAAGCGCCCGGATGTCTGGTACGTGGGCCTGATCCTGAACCGCAAGGGCTTCGACCGGGCCGTGGCCGCCGGCTGCAACGAGGTCGGCATGGCCGTGGTGGCCAGCGATACCTTCAACCGCCGCAACCAGGGCGTCGGTACCGAGGATTCGATCACCGCCTGGCTGGACATCGCCCGCGCGGCGCATGCCGCCGGCGTTCGCCCGCAGGTCACGGTCTCGGCGGCTTTCGGTTGTCCGTTCGAGGGCGAAATTCCGGTGCAGCGCGTCCTCGAGGTCGCGCAGCGGGTCGCCGAAGGCAATCCTCACGAAATCGCCTTTGCCGACACCATCGGGGTCGGCGTACCGGCGCAGGTCAGCGAACTGGTCGGCCGGGCCCGCGAGCTGCTGCCCGGGGTGCGCCTGCGTTGCCACTTCCACAACACCCGCAACACGGGCCTGGCCAACGCCTATGCGGCGGTCGAGGCCGGCGCGGTGGCGCTGGACGCCAGTGCCGGCGGGATCGGCGGCTGCCCGTTCGCCCCGGCGGCGACCGGCAACATCCCGACCGAGGATCTGGTCTACATGCTGCACCGCTCCGGCATCCAGACGGGGATCGACCTCGAATCCCTGATCGACACCAGCCGCTGGCTGCAGGAGGCGCTGGGTCGGCCGGTACCGAGTATGCTGCTCAAGGCGGGCAACTTCCCGCGACCGGTTCAGCAGGCGGCCTGATTCCGGTGACGGCGCGCTCGGCGCATTGCGCCGCGACGATCGAGGCCGGATACTCGGGTTTCACTTTTACTCACATCGCGAGCCCTCGGAGAGCGCATGTCATATCGATTGGGTGTAGATGTCGGCGGCACGTTCACTGATCTGCTGCTGGTCAACGAAAAAACGGGCAAGACCTGGTCGGCCAAAGTGCCCTCCACGCCGGCCGATCAATCCATCGGAGTGCTGAACGGCATCGAGCGGGTCTGCGAGCGGGCCGGCATCGCACCGGCCGAGATCGACCACGTGATGCACGGCACCACGGTGGCGACCAACACCGTGCTCACCGGCACCGGCGCCCGCTGCGGCCTGGTCACGACCAAGGGCTACAAGCAGGTGCTGCAGATCGCACGCTCGTTTGTGCCCGGCGGTCTCGGCGGCTGGGTCATCTACAACAAGTCGCTGCCGATGGCACCGCTGGCCTGCACCATCGAGGCCGACGAGCGCGTCAGTGCCAAGGGCCAGGTGGTCCGCAAGCTCGACGAGAATGCGCTGCGCGTCAGCCTGCGCTCGCTCAAGAGCAAGAAGATCGAAGCCCTGACGGTTTCGCTGATCAACTCCTTCGCCAATGCCGACCACGAGCAGCTGGTGCGCAAGATCGCCAACGAGGAGCTGCCGGGCATCCCGGTGTCGCTGTCCTCGGATGTCGTGCCGGAAATGCAGGAGTACGAGCGCACCGTCACGACGGTCGCCAACAGCTACGTCCGACCGCGCGTCGATCGTTACATCAAGAACCTGCAGGCCAAGCTGGCGCAGGTCTCGAGCAAGGTCAAGCTGCACATCCTGCGCTCCGACGGCGGACTCGCGCCTTCGTCTTCGGCCGCGGAGTACCCGGTCAACATGCTGATGTCGGGCCCCGCCGGTGGCGTCACCGGCGCGCTCTGGGTCGCGGTCCAGGCCGGTTTCCCCAACCTGCTGACGTCCGACGTCGGCGGCACCTCGACCGACGTCGCGCTGATCCAGAACGGCGAGCCGCGGCTGCGCCGCGAGACCACGGTCGGCGACGTCACCGTGCGCGCCTCGTCGGTCGACATCCGCACGGTCGGTGCCGGTGGCGGCTCGATCGCCCACGTGCCCGAGCTGACCAAGGCGCTGCGCGTCGGCCCGCAGTCAGCCGGTGCCGATCCGGGCCCGGCGGCCTACAACCGCGGCGGCACCGAGCCAACCGCCACCGATGCCAACATCGTCCTGGGCTACCTGCCGGAAATGCAGAAACTCGGCGGCGACATGGTGCTCGACCGCGATCTCGCGCAACAGGCCGTCAAGAAGATCGCCGATGCGCTGAAGCTCTCGATCAAGGACGCCGCGCTCGGCATCTACAACATCGTCAACGAGAACATGGTCGGCGCGCTGCGGCTGGTGTCGGTCGAGCAGGGTTACGATCCGCGCGACTTTGCGCTGATCTCCTTCGGCGGTGCCGGTCCGCTGCATTCGAACGCACTCTCGAAGCTGCTCGGTTCCTGGCCGTCGATCATCCCGCCGGGCCCGGGCGTGCTGTGCGCGCTCGGCGATGCCACCACCGCGGTCCGCGACGAGCGCAGCCGCACCTACGTCTGCAAGTTCTCCGACACCAGCCCCAAGGAAATCGAGAAGATCCTCAAGGAGCTGGCGGCCGAAGCCTCGGCGAGCGTCGAGAAAGAAGGCGTGTCCAAGAACCAGATCACGACCAGCTACCAAGTCGATCTGCGCTACCACGGCCAGGGCCTGCGCCTGACGGTCAGCATCGACCTCAAGGACCTGCAGAAGAACGGCCTGAAGGCGATCTCCGACCAGTTCGACGAGGAGCACAAGCGCCTGTTCACGTTTGCGCTGCCGCTCGAGCACGAGCTGGTGACGCTGCGCGCCGCGGTCCAGGGCGAGGGCATCAAGATCACGCGCCAGACCCTGCAGAAGAGCGGCCCGAATCCGAAGGCTGCCGCGGTCGGCAAGCAGAAGGCCTACATGGAAGGCAAGGACGTCACGGCCATCGTGTACGACCGGGCCAAGCTCAAGGCCGGCAACAAGGTCGCGGGTCCCGCGATCGTCATGGAGATGGATTCGACGACGGTCATCCTGCCGAAGCACACCGGCACGATCGACAAGTTCGGCAACATCCTGATCTACCCCGACGGCTACAAGGCGCCCAAAGCTGCCAAGCCCAGGGCCGCCAGCAAGCCCGTCAAGCCGGCCAAGAAGAAGGCCCGCAAGTAACGCTGCGGCCCTCCCGAAGATTTCAAATTAGGACATACCCATGCCTGCAACTATCGTTCAGCGCAACAAGAAGCCCTTCAAGAAGGTCAAGGTCGACACTGTGTCGATCGACATCATCGAAAGCGCGCTGCGCAACGCGCGCTTCGAGATGGATACCGTGCTGTTCCGTACCGCGATGTCCCCGGGCATCCGCGAACAGCACGACGAGTTCCCGATGATCGCCAACGTCGAAGGCAAGATGGTCGTCGGCCAGTTCGGCTCCTTCATCTGGGGCTTCATGCAGGGCTACGACGGCACGGTCGAAGAGGGCGACATCTTCCTGACCTCGGATCCCTACGCGGTCAACGGCGCGATCAGCCACGCCAACGACTGGCTGATGCTGATGCCGATCTATCGGGGCGGTCGCATCATCGCCTGGGCGGCGATGTTCGGTCACATGACCGACGTCGGCGGCAAGGTGCCCGGCTCGCTGCCGACCGACGGCACCACGATCTACGAAGACGGCATCACCATTCCGCCGATCAAGATCTTCGACAAGGGCAAGCTCAACGAAGACGTGCTCAAGGTCGTGCTGCACAACTGCCGCCTGCCGCACTGGAACCTGTCCGACTTCAACGCCATCGTCGCGTCGCTGCGCACCGCCGGCATCCGCTGCATCGAGATCGCCGAGCGCTTCGGCGACGACGTGTTCTATTCGGCAATGGACGCCATGCTCGAGCGCAACAAGCGCGCGATGCGCGAGCTGATCCGCCGCACGGTGCCCGAGCAGAAACAGTACTTCGAAGACTACATCTGCGACGACGGCCTCAACATGGGTCCGTACCGCATCAAGTGCTCGATGTGGCGCGAGGGCGACAAGTGCATCTTCGACTTCGCGGGCACGGACCCGCAGTCGATGTCTTCGATCAACTTCCTGTTGAACGAAGAACTGTTCAAGATGTTTGCCGGCGTCTACATGGTCATGGTCTTCGACCCGCAGATCCTGTTCAACGACGGCTTCTACGACCTGATGGAAGTGCGCATCCCGCCGGGCTCGCTGCTCAAGCCGCTGAAGCCGGCCGCACTGTCCTGCCGTACCCACGCGCTGGGTCGCATCTTCGACATCCTCGGTGGCCTGCTGGGCCAGGGCAACCCGGACTTCATGTGCGCCGCCGGCTTCTCGGACAGCCCGCACTTCATGTACTCGGGCTACGACCAGCACGGCGAGTGGTACCAGCTGTACCAGATCACCTTCGGCGGCATCCCGGGCAAGCCTTTCGGTGACGGCCCCGACGGTCACTCGCTCTGGCCGTCGTTCACCAACGTGCCGAACGAGTTCCTGGAGAGCTACTTCCCGCTGCGCATCGACGTCTACGAGACCATCGCCGACACCGGCGGCCCGGGCAAGCATCGCGGCGGCAACGCGCTGCGCATCGGCTACCGCTTCCTGGAGCCGGGCGAGATCTCGATCCACGACGATCGCTGGCTGACCTATCCCTGGGGCGCCAACGGCGGCCTGCCGGGCGCCCGCAGCCGCAAGCTGCTGATCCGCGCCGATGGCACGCAGGAGCTGATGCCCTCGAAGATCGATCACGTCAAGGTCGAGTCCAACGACCTGCTGATCTCCGACACCTGGGGCGGCGGCGGCTGGGGCGATCCGCTCGAGCGCGATCCCAAGCAGGTGGCGTTCGACGTCGAAGCCGGTCTGGTCACGGTCGAAGGTGCGCGCCGCTACGGCGTGGTCATCAAGTCCGATGGCCGCTCGGTCGACGAGGCGGCCACCGCGGCGCTGCGCAAGGAGATCGCGGCCAAGCGCGGTCCGAAGAAGATCTTCGACCGCGGCTTCGACACCATCGAAGAGCTGAAGGCGCGCTGCAAGGCCGAGACAGGCCTCGAGCCGCCGTCACCGCCGCGCTTCACCAAGTGGGCGAAGGTCGCCGCCGAGGCGCTGATCCAGAAGGCCGCGGCACGCAAGGGCGCCAAGGCCGCCTGAGTCGTCGTTCGTCCCGAGACGAAAACAGGTCCCCGCTCCGTAAGGCGCGGGGACTTTGTTTTTGGGGCAGCGATGCGTAACGTCTGTGAACACGGGGCCGGCGGCGCGAAGCCGCAGCCCTGCCAGCCAAGCAAGCCAGCAGCGAGGTCACGATGGCGGACAAATACGGTCAGGTCGGTTACGGCTCCTCCGAAACCGGTTGGGGCCGCAAGGCGGCAATCCTGGTGGTCGACTGGCAGACCGCGTTCACGGATCCCCGTTACGCCCTGGGCGGCCTCGAACGGCTGCACCGCGCCCGCGACCGGACCGCTGAACTGCTGTATTTCGCGCGCTCGCGCGGCGTGCCGGTGGCGACCTGCTATACCGCGTATTGCAGCAGCCGCGACATGCCGTTCTGGAAGGTGCAGGCGGTCCGTGACGAGTTCTTCTACGGCCATCCCTGCACCGAGATCGATCCCAGGATTTTCGATGCGCGCGACTTCACCTACTGCAAGAACGCGCCGTCGATGTTTTTCCAGACCCCGCTGATCACCTTTCTGGTGCGGCAACAGGTCGACACCGTGGTCATCACCGGCTGCACCACCAGCGGCTGCGTTCGTGCGACCATCGTCGATGCGTTCTCCTATGGCTTGCGGGTCCAGGTGGCCGAAGACTGTTGCGGCGATGCCGAGGAAGGTCCGCACCGCGACACGCTGCGCGACTGCGGCCGTCGCTACGCCGACATCACCGACAGCCAGCGAGTCATGCAGCGACTCGAAAGCGCGGCTAAAGTTGCCTGAGCTCGCCCGCCGGGCGAGGATTCAGTGTCCGGTCGCACAGCCAACGGGGGTTGGAATCAGGATGATTTCAAGGCGTGATTTCCTGCAGGTTTCCGTGGCTTCGGCCGGCGGCCTGCTCGTTGCCTGCCGCAGCCTGGAGCCTGTAACCACGGCCCCGACTGCGGCGGCGGCCAGCGATACAGCCGCCGGCCCGACCCGCTTCAGTGCCTACCTCGAAATCACGCCGCAAGACCGGATCATCATCACCTGCCCGCAATCGGAAATGGGGCAGGGCATCCACGACGGCCTGCCCAAGCTGCTGGCCGAGGAACTCGACGCCGACTGGTCGCAGGTCGACGTGCGCCTGCCCTGGGCCGACGAGGCGCTGGCCAGTCCGATCACCAAGCGCCAGCGCACCGCCAACAGCGAATCGACGATGGTCTACTACGACCTGCTGCGCAAGGCCGGCGCCACTGCGCGCGAGATGCTGGTCGCCGCCGCTGCCGCCGCCTGGGCCGTGCCGGCGCAAGAGTGCAGCACGACCGGCAACTCGCGGGTCGTGCACGCCGCCAGCGGCCGCAGCGCCCGCTACAGCGAACTCGCCGCCGCGGCAGCGGCAATGCCGGTCCCGGCCGAACCGCAGCTGAAGGATCCGCAGCAGTTCCGCCTGATCGGCACGGCGACACCGCGCAAGGACACGCCGGCCAAGACCGACGGCAGCCTGGTATTCGGCATCGACGTCAAGTTGCCGGGCATGCAATACGCGGTACTGCGGCGTGCACCGGCCGCCAGCGGCGGCAAGCCGAGCGGCTTCGACCGCGAGGCTGCGCTGCGCTTGCCGGGGGTTGTGGACGCCTTCGAGATTCCGGACGGTATCGCAGTGGTCGCGACCTCGACCTGGCTGGCCCGCAAGGCAGCCGACGCGCTCGACGTGGAATTCGACCAGAGTGCCGCCCAGGGCCTCGACAGCGATGCCATCCGCGGGAAGATGCTCGCCGCACTCGACGACGATGCGGCGGCGCAGGCCGGCCGCCCCATGGAGAGAGGCATACCGCCTTACGACAAGGCAGCGACCCAGGCCGCCATCGCCGCAGCACCCCGCAAGCACGAATGGGTCTACGAGGCCCCGTTCCTGGCCCATGCCTCGCTCGAGCCGATGGTCGCCACCGTATGGGTCACCGACGAGCACTGCGAGGCCTGGGTGCCGACCCAGCAGCCGGACCGCAGCCGCGACGTCCTGGCACAGGTCACGGGACTGCCACTCGAGCGCTGCCGCCTGAACGTCACCTTCCTGGGCGGCGGCTTCGGCCGCAAGTGGGAGGTCGATTTCGTCCGCCAGGCCGCGCAGATCGCCAACCAGGCCAGGGGGCGTCCGATCAAGCTCACCTGGACGCGCGAGCAGGACTTCCAGCACGACCGCTACCGGCCGGCGCACATCGTGCGCAGCCGGGTAGGACTCGGCCGCGACGGTGCGATCCTCGGACTGCACTCGCGCACCACCGGCATCAGCATGTGGAAATACCAGGGCAGGGCGCCGATCCCGGGCATGGGCGATCCGTTCGCGCTCGGCCTGCTGATCAACGACATGTACCGTTTGCCGGTTCGCCACGCCGATTTCGTCGAGACGCCGGACCCGATCCCGGTCGGCACCTGGCGCTCGGTATCGGCCTCGATGAACACGTTCTTCTCGGAGTCGACGCTCGACGACATCGCCGCGACCACCGGTCGCGATCCGCTCGAGCTGCGCCTGGCGCTGCTCACCGACGAGCGCGCCCGCGGCGTGCTGCAACTGGCCGCCGAGAAAGCCGGCTGGAGCCGCAAGCTGCCGCGCGGCAGAGGCCGCGGCATTGCGCTCAGTACTGGCTTCAAGGCCTATTGCGCGGAGGTCGTCGAAGTCTCGGTCGTCGACGATGTCGTGAAGATCGAGCGCATCGTCTGTGTCTTCGACTGCGGCATCGTGGTCGATCCCCGCAATGTCGAGGCGCAGGTCGAGGGCGGTGTGGTCTGGGGCCTGAGTGCCGCCCGCGACGGCCAGGTCACCTTCCGGCACGGCGTCGCCGAACAGACGAACTTCCATACCGGGCCGATCCTGCGGTTCAACGAAATGCCGCCGATCGAGGTGCATCTGGTCCATTCCGACCACGCGCCCGGCGGCTGCGGCGAAGCCAGCGTGCCGCCGGTGGCGCCCGCACTGGCCAGCGCCATTCACGCGGCCACGGGCAAGCGGCCGCGACGCCTGCCGATCGTCGCGAACGGCTTGTCGTTCGCCTGACCGGACCGCATCGATGCAACGTGCTGGATTCTGGCTGGGCGTCGCCCTGTTCACGCTCATGCTCATGCTGCCGGCACCGGACGGGCTGTCGCCCGCCGGCTGGCGAACCGCTGCCGTAGTGGGCCTGATGGCGACCTGGTGGTTCAGCGAAGCCGTGCCGGTGACCCTGACCGGCAGCCTGCCGTTCCTGATCCTGCCGCTGCTCGGCATCGCGTCACCGGACGCGGTCGCCGGCCGCTACATGTCGCCGGTGCTGTTCCTGGTGCTGGGCGGCGCGATGATCGGCATCGCCGTCGAGAAATGGGATCTGCATCGCCGGATGGCCCTGGCGGTGATTGCGCGGGCCGGCGCCAAACCGTCGCGGCTGATGTTTGCGCTGATGTGCGTGACGGCCTTCGTCTCGATGTGGGTCAACAACTCGGCCACCACCGTGATGATGCTGCCGATCGCCGCCGCGATCCTGGTGGCCCTGGCGCCGACGCTCGACAGTCCGCAACCGGACCCCGACCAGAAGCGCTTCGCCGCCGCGATGGTGCTGTCGGTGGCTTATGCCAGCAACATCGGCGGCGTCTCGACCCCGATCGCCACGCCGGTGAATCCGATCGTGATCGGTCTGCTCGAACGGCAGCTCGGCGTCACGATCACCTTTCTCGAGTGGTGCCTGTTCGGTGTTCCGCTGATGATCGTGTCGTTGCCGGTCTGCTGGTGGATCCTGAAGACGACACTGCCGTTCAAGCTCGCAGCGGGCAGCCCCCAGGCGATCGTCGCGGCGATCGGCCAGACCCCGCCGATGGGTACGCCAGAGCACCGGGTACTGGCCGTCATCGCCGTGACCTGTGCCGCCTGGGTCATGCTGCCGGTGCTGGATCGGGTGATTCCCGGAATCACCGACGCAGGCATCGCGGTGGCCGCCGCACTGATGCTGTGCGCGATTCCTTCGGGCGAGCGTCGCCAGCCTTCGCGCGGTCGTTACCTGATCGAATGGGCGGACGCACGCCAGGCACCGTGGTACCTGATCCTGCTGCTCGGCGGCGGCATCGCGCTCGCCGATGCCGTGGTCCAAACCGGTCTCAGCGCCTGGCTGGGCCAGGAAACCCAGGCCGTCGCCGGGCTGCCGTTGTGGTTGCTGGTGCTGGTGGTCGCGCTGCTCTGTTCGCTGGTCACCGAATGCGCCAGCAACGTCGCGACCGCCACGATCTTCATGCCGATCGCCGCCACGCTGGCGCTCGCGGGCCACTACGACCCGGTACCCGTGGCCCTGGCAGCCGGCATGGCCGCAAGCTGGGGCTTCGCCAATCCGGCAGGCACCTCGTCGAATGCGATGGTGTACGGCACCGGCCGGGTACGAGTCCCGGACATGCTGCGCTCCGGCCTGTGGCTCGACGTGGCCTGCGCGATCCTGATCACGCTGACCTGCGTGCTGCTCGTGCCGTGGCTCGGCCTCAAGCCAGGCTGAATCGGCGAGGCTGCGAAGCGGTTGCTCCAGATTCAGTCAATCCAATATTTAACTTAATATACATTATGCGCACAAGGCGCTACTGCATCAGCCCGTTGCGCAACGCGTAGGAGGTGATGTCGGCGTTGGTCTTGAAGTTCATCTTCTCCAGCACGCGGCTGCGGTACGTGCTCACGGTCTTCACGCTCAGGCAGAGTTCCTGGGCGATGTCGGACACCGCGCGCCCGGTGGCCAGCTTGCAGAAGATCTGGAACTCACGCTCCGACAACTGCGCGTGGATCGGACGATCGCCCTCGCCGTCGATATCCGATACCAGCAGCTCCGCCAGCGTCGCGCTGACGTAGCGCCGCCCCTGCAAAATCATGTGCACAGCCTTCATCAGCTCTTCGGCAGCGCTGTCCTTGGCGAGATAGCCGCTCGCGCCGGCCCGCAGCACGTTCAGTGCGTACTGCCGTTCCGGGAAGCCGCTGAGTACCAGGATGCGCGTTTCGGGAAAACCGCAGCGCGCGTACTTGAGGATGTCGAGTCCGCTGCGATCGGGCATGTTGATGTCGAGGATCAGCAGATCCCAGCCACCCGTTCGCAGGCGATCGAGCGTCTGCTGTCCCGTGGCCGCTTCGCCGACTTCCCGGACGGACCGGTCCTCGACCAGGAATTGCCGCAAACCGGCACGCACCACTGCGTGATCATCCGCGATGAGTACTCTGGCCATTCGCAGAATCCCCCTTGTGTTCGTGCGGCCTGCTTCGCCCGACGCGACTGCGGCATCGCGCTGGATTCGCCGGCCACCGACGGCCTCCCGTCGTCAATCGACGGCCCGGCGCAGGGCAAGCCGGGCGACGCAGCCATCCTCGAGCTGCCACCAATCGACGCCGCTCCCGCCCTCCGCCACCGCTGCCCGCAGCAGCTCGCGATGCAGCTCCAGTCCGAAGCCCGTCCGTGCCGTGCCGGCATGACGAATCCCGAACAGCACCCGCTCGCCGTCGCAGCCCGTCGTGGGTTCGAGCGTGCTGCCGGCCGGTGCCGCTTCGATGGCGATGATTGCGAAGCCGGCCAGCAGGTCGAAAGTCTCTTCCGCTCCTCGTGCGACCGCGACCGCAGCACCGGTCGGCGCCACGGCCGGTTGCCAGGCCAGCTGGTTGCGACGCACGGCCGGCATCAGCACCGCCTGCACTTCCTGCATGACGGCATCGAACGGCGTCCGCGGCAGGCCACCCAAGGCAGACTCCGCAGGCGCGAGATGCCGTTCCATCGAACGCAGTATGGTCTTGAGGCGGCTGAGTTCGGTGCGGGTCCGCTGCAGCAAGTCCGCCGGTTGCGCTGCCGCGTCCGCGGCACCGGGCCTCGGCGGCACACGAGCCAGCAGCTCCGTCGACAGTGTCAGGCCGTTGAGCGAACCATTGACCTCGTGCAGCAGCGCCGGCAGCAGCGCGCGCTGATTCTGCTGGCGCAGCGCCAGTCGCGCCACCGGAGCAGCCAGCGCTGCGGCTAGCCGGTAATCCGTGCGCAGTGGTGGCACGGCCCCGAGACTTCCCTTCTCCTGTCCGGTCATCTCGCGTTGGCTCGGCTGGCAGGTGATCGGGCTGCCAATTATGCGCCGCAGCCCGGTCAGCGCAACGCCGCGGAGCTGCTTGCGACACGCAGCCGCTGCGTGTCGTCCATCTGGGCGCGGCGGCTGAGCTCGGCGAGCAGCCGGCGACAGTCCTCGGCCGGCAGTGGTCCACTGAAATAATAGCCCTGCGCAAAATCGCAGCCCAGACTGGCCAGCCGCAGCGCATGCTGTGCCGTCTCCACCCCTTCGGCGATCGTCTCGAGTTTCAGGCTGCGGGCCATGCTGATGATCGCGTTGACGATCGCCGCATCATTGGTGTCCACCGCCATGTCGCGCACGAACGAGCGGTCGATCTTCAGGTGGTCGATGGGCAGATGCTTGAGGTAGCTGAGGCTGGAATAACCCGTGCCGAAATCGTCGATCGAGATTCGCACGCCGGCCGCACGCAGGCCTTCGAGAGCACCGATCTGCCGATCGATCTCCCGCATCACCGTGCTCTCGGTCAGCTCGATCTGCAGCAATCCCGGTGCGACATCGTATTCGGAGCAGATCGCCAGCACGCGATCCCGGATGTTGGTGCGCTGCAGCTGCTGCGCGGAGACGTTGACTGCCACCGGCACCACGGGAATGCCGGTATGCGACCACTCGGCAAGCTGGGCGCAGACCTGACGCAGCACGACCTCGCCGAGCTCGACGATCAGGCCGCATTCCTCGGCCACGGGAATGAACTGTGCCGGCGGCACGTCACCGAACTCCGGATGTTTCCAGCGCGCCAGTGCTTCCAGGCCCGCGATACGCTCGCTTTTCAGATCCACGAGCGGCTGGTAGTGCACGCTCAGCTGCCCTTCGGACAGCGCGATGCGCAGCGCCTGCTCGAGCTGCATGCGCTCGTGCACCCGCACGTTCATCTCGTCGGCGAAGAACGCGAAGTTGTCTCGGCCACGCTCCTTCGCCTGGTACAACGCGATGTCGGCACTTCGCAGCAGATCCGGCGCCGAAAAACCGTCGCGCGGGTAGACCGAAACGCCGAGACTGACGCTGACCGCATAGTTGCGACCGTCGATGGTCAGCGGTTCGCGCAAATGCTCGGTGACACGGGTGGCAACCTTCTCGAACGCGCGCGGGTCGCGGGCGATCGACACGACCACGAACTCATCGCCGCTGATGCGTGCCACCAGATCGTCCTTCGAGACGATGTGCCGCAAACGCTCGGCCATCGCGCACAGCACGCCGTCGCCGACCTCGTGCCCGCTCGAATCGTTGATGTGCTTGAAATGATCGACATCGATGTAATAGACCGCGAGCGATGCGCGGTCCCGGCCGGCCTGGTCGATCAGGCCCGGCAAGCGGAAATTCAGATAGAGCCGGTTGGGCAGCCCGGTCAACGGATCGTGGTTGGCCAGATGCTCGAGCCGCCGCTGGTGGTCGAGCAATCGGGCCTCGGCCAGCTTGCGCTGCGAGACGTCGCGGATCAGCAAGGACACCAACCGCCGGTCCTCGAGCAACACCGGACTGGCGGAAATCTCCACGTCGAGCAGCGAGCCGTCGGCACGCCGCAATCCGACCTCGCAGGGTGCACGGGCGCCGCCCGCGGAATCCGACAGCACGCCCCAGAGCAGCGGCAGCGAATCGGCAGCGACGATCTCCTCGATGTTGCGCTGATGCAGATCCTCGGCGCCGCGCCCGCTCAGTCGCACCACCGCCGGGTTGGCCTGCAGCACGGTATGGGTCTCCGGATCGAGCAGGATGATGCCTTCCTCGGCCTGCTCGACCACCGCACGATAGAGCGTCTCGCTGACCCGGGCCTGCCGCGTGGAACGCTCGAGCTTGCAGTCGAGCACCACGGTGATCGCTATGACCAGCACGACCATGAAGACGATGGCGACCAGCAGGAACCGCTTGGTCTCCTGCCCCTGCTGGTAGACGGCCCGCGATGTATGCGTGCCGAGCACGATCGCCGCCGTGCCGTCGAGCGCGGCGAGGCGGGCATAGCCGGCGATCTCCTCGTCGCCCAACGGCATCGAGAACCGCGATTCGCCGCCCGACTGCGCCCACTGCACCACCGATGCCGGCACGGCGTCCGGCAGGCGTGACAGATCCCACATCGCAACCGGCAACTGGCTGACCGAGGAAATGCGCGCGAGCGTCTCGGGTCCCAGGCGCCGCACGAATACCAGCGTGCCGCGCGACGGACCCGTCCGGTCGGTCTGGATGATCGGACTGGCATCGACCACCGCAACGCCGTCGGGCAGGCGCAGCACCAGCTGATCGTCACGCTCCTCGGGCAGTGTGTTCAGCGCCTGCAGATTGGCCTGAAGCGCCTTGCGCACCGGTTCGGTAGCCGGCACGGCATAGAAGTCGTCGGTGGCACGCTGCTCGGCCGAGTAGATCTCACGACCCGTTTCGTCGACGACGAACACCGCGTCGACGTCCATCTCCCGCAGGCCGAGTTTGGAGAAATTGAGCTCGGCAAACTTGGCATTGCGGTCGCGGACGAAGGCATACATCTCGTCCCAGCTGGCGTAGTCGTTGCCGACCACGGCGATCTGCCGCACCTCCGCCTGCAGGGCCTTGACGACCTGCTCCGTGCTCTGGCGAATCGCATCCGTCTCCAGCGATTCATAGCTCGGCAGCAGAACACGCTCGAGAATCAGCGCGACCCCGGCCAGAAACAGCAGTGCAATGGCCGCCAGGGCAGCGAATCGGCGCAAGCGTGGGCTCAGACGATACGGCGGCATGGCGGCGTGGAAGCGAATTCGACGAAAGATGGCCGATCGTCCGGCAGCCGCCCTGCCGCTTGCTTGAGCCAGGTCTCAGAACCGGGATCGGCTGCAGAATTCCGGTGCCGAAATCGGCGGACTGAGACCCACTACCGCTCGAACGCGATGCAATTGCGACAGCAACTTGCAGCCGTCGCCTCCGGCGCATCGGCTAGAGGGGCTGCGAGTTTATTGCATCGCAAGTTGTAATATTATGAAATTACAATTAAAACAAATAGTTAATGTAATTAATTACAGTGAATTATGACATATGAGACAAATTTGCATTGCACGACTTTATCTATTGGTCATGTCACGAAAGAGGGCTATATTTTGCCGGTAATGGCTTGATTTCACGGGATGCCATTGGCAGGCATCTCTTTACAGAATTTCGAGGTTGTGTCGTTAACTGCGATATCAACCCAGCGGCGAGTCAGGGGGTCGAGATGAATGGTGCATGGCACAGGTTCCGCTCCGCGGCACTACTGCTGGCGCGGTCGGGCACCGTCAAGGAACGACTGCAGTCCGCCTATCGACTCCACCTCGCCGATCTCGACAGCACGCAATTGCCTGCCGAGATACGCGGCAATTTCGAGGCGCTGCGCGGCGCCCTCACCCGCGAAAAGCCGATGCGCGGCGAGGATGCCGTCACCGCGAGCATTCGCAAGCTCTCCAGCCGCGAAGTCGACGACCTGGCCGCCGGCCTGATCGAGATGTTCGCCTCGTTCTCGCAGCTCGAAGATCTGGAACCCTTGCACCCGGCCGCAGCGACGGCGAGCTCCACCGTGAAGGCGCAGATCGTCCCGCTGTTCGCACTCGAAGCGCGTTCCTGAACGGCCAACCCGCGCTCAGTCGAGCGTGAACTCCACCACGTCCCAGCGCCCGCTCTGTTCGCCGCGGGCCGTGTGACGAATCGCGTCGACCAGCGCCCGCTCGTCCCAGGCGACCGTTTCGTTGGCGAGATTGCGGACCCCTTTCGGTATCTCGCTCTGTATCCCGAACGGCGGCAGCAGCAGCACCGGCTTGCGGCTCGCCTGCGCGAACGTCATCTGGAATACCAGCAGGCTGGAGTGCGTCTGCAGCAGCGCGGCCGTGGCGATCACGACCTCTGCCGGGCGGATCTGTGTCCGCAGCACTTCCCGCTGCGCCTCGATGTCCTCGCTCGGCTTGCGATCGACGGCGCTGCAGTTGCGGTAGTAGAAATTCCGCGCCGATTCGAGGAACTCGAACACGCGCAGGTAGTCTTCGTTGTCGCCCCAGGCGTGGGTCACGAACAATCGGATCGGGTTTTTCTCTGACATTCGCAGGCTCCACCGGTCTCGAACCGCCCTGTTTGCCGGACTCTCGCCCGGAGCCTTGCGGAGTGTAGCCCAGCGATCAAGTCTGTCGCCGCGAGCCGACGCGGGATCGCGAGCCAGCGTGCCGCAGCGTACACTTCGCAGGCTGGCTTGCGAGAGGTGGCGGTGAGGCTCGTCGTCTACAACATCCGTTATGCGACCGGAACCGGTCCGACGTTCCATCTGCCCCTGCCGGGCGCGGGTTATCTGCGCAGCAGCCGGCGGATTCTCGACGACATCACCCAGTTCATCCGCTCGCAGGAGCCGGATCTGGTCGGCCTGATCGAAGTCGACACCGGCTCGATCCGCACCGGCATGCTCAACCAGGCCGAGCACATCGCCCGGCGGCTGGGCCACTACACCACCTACGAGTGCAAGTACGGGGCGAGCTCGATCAACCAGATGATGCCGATCGTGCGCAAGCAGGGCAACGCGATCCTGGCGGCCCCGCATGTCACCAACGAGCGCTTCCACTATTTCGACACCGGCATCAAGCGCCTGATCATCGAGCTCGAGCTCGACGAGGTCTGCGTGTTCCTGGTGCACCTGTCGTTGAAATACCGCCAGCGACAGCAGCAGTTGCGCTCGCTGCACGACCTGATCGTCGCCTCGCCCAAGCCGGTGATCCTCGCCGGCGATTTCAACACCTTCTGGGGCACCAACGAGATCTTCCTGTTCATGCGCGCCGCCGGACTGCGCAGCGCCAATGCCAAGGGCCTGCTGTCGTTTCCGGCGCGCACGCCGCGGGTCGAACTCGACTTCGTGCTGGTGAGCCAGGACATCGAGGTCACCGATTTCCGTATCCCCGACGTGCGTTATTCCGATCACCGCCCGATCGTCTGCGACTTCCGCATTCAGCGTCGTGTGACCGACGATCACCTGACCGCGGCCTGAGCGCCGCGACGACCCGCAAGCATGACCCTCGGACTGGCGTTCTTCACGGATATTTGAGCATGGAACCCGAATCTGCCTGGCAGTTGCAGCGTGATCCCGACGGCCTCGCCTGGCTGCTGCTGGACAAACCCGGCGCTTCGACCAACGTGCTGTCGAAGGATGTACTGCACGGGCTCGACACGCAGCTGGCGGCACTCGAGCGCGATCCGCCGCGCGGCCTGGTGTTGCGTTCGACCAAGCCGAACGGTTTCGTCGCCGGCGCCGACATCAAGGAATTTCGCGAACTCGACAGCGTGGAAAACGCGTTCGAGCTGGTGCGCAGCGGCCAGCGCGTGCTGGATCGGCTGGAGGCGCTGCCCTGCCCCACGGTGGCCGCCCTGCACGGTTTCGCACTGGGCGGCGGCCTCGAGCTCGCCCTCGCCTGCCGTTATCGCGTGGCCATCGGCGACGAGCGACTGGCGCTCGGCCTGCCCGAGGTCCAGCTCGGCATCCACCCGGGATTCGGCGGCACGGTTCGCAGCGTGCGCCTGCTCGGTGCGCGTGCTGCACTGGACCTGATGCTGACCGGCCGCACGATCCGCGCCGACCGGGCGCTGCAACTCGGCCTGGTCGATCGCCTGGTCGCGAACGAGGCCGAGCTGATCGAAACGGCGCGCGGACTGGTACAGGAGCCGCCGGCGCCGCAGTGTCCGCCGCTCACCGAACGTGCCTTGTCGTGGCCGTTGCTGCGCCGGTTCGTGCGGTCGTCGGTCCTGAAGCCGGTGCGGGCGCGCGCCGAGCCGAAGCACTACCCCGCGCCGTTTGCGATCGTCGACCTTTGGGCCCGGTACGGTGCACGCGGTGCCGCCGCCTACGAAGCCGAGGCGCATTCCATCGCCCAGCTGTTCCAGACCGAGACCTCGCGAAACCTGGTACGCGTCTTTCTGCTGCAGGACCGCCTGAAGGCGCTCGGCAACCAGGCTGCGGCGGCGACGCTGCAGCATGTGCACGTGGTCGGCGCGGGCGTGATGGGCGGCGACATCGCGGCATGGTGTGCCGCACGCGGCTTCGAGGTCACGCTGCAGGATCGCAGCGAGGAGCAGCTGCGTCCCGCGCTCGAACGGGCGCGGGCCTTGTTCGAGCGCCGGCTGCGTGACCCGGCCCGGGTGGCCGCGGCCGTGGACCGCCTGCGGGGCGACGTTCCGGGGGCGGGAACGAACTCTGCCGACGTGGTGATCGAAGCGATCTTCGAGAACCTCGAAGCCAAGTGCAGCCTGTATGCGACCCTCGAACCAGACCTGAAACCCACGGCCCTGCTCGCGACCAACACCTCCTCGATCGTGCTCGAATCTCTGTCTGCGTCACTGCAGCGGCCCGGCCGGCTGCTCGGTCTGCACTTCTTCAACCCCGTGGCGCAGATGCCGCTGGTCGAAGTGGTGCACACCCCGGACACCGAACCGCAGATGCTCGAGCTGGCACTGGCGTTCACGCGCCGCATCGACAAGCTGCCGCTGCCGTGTCGCAGCTCGCCGGGCTTCCTGGTCAACCGCGTGCTCGTGCCCTACCTGCTGGAGGCCATGCATGCCGCCAGTGCAGGCCTGCCGCTGGCGCTGATCGACCAGGCCGCCGTCGATTTCGGCATGCCGGTGGGGCCCGTCGAACTCGCCGACGTGGTCGGGCTCGATGTCTGCCGCCACGTCGGGCGGATCGTTGCCGAGGCGCTCGGCCGCCGACCACCCGATCTGGCGGATCTCGAGGCGCGGGTCGCGGCCGGCAAGCTCGGTCGCAAGAGCGGCGAAGGCTTTTATGTCTGGGCCGACGGCAAGGCGGTCAAGCCGCCCCCGGGCAGCCAGATACCGCCTCCCGATCTCACCGACCGGCTGATTCTGGCGCTGTTGAACGAGTGCGTCGCCTGCCTGCGCGAAGGTCTGGTGGCGGATGCCGATCTGGTCGATGCCGGCGTGATCTTCGGCGCCGGCTTCGCTCCGTTCCGCGGCGGCCCGCTGCATTACGCCCGGCAGCGAGGCATCGAGGCTACGGTGGCGCGGTTGCAGGAGCTCGCGGCGCGGTACGGGCCGCGGTTCGAGCCCGACCCCGGCTGGGAACGGCTGGCGTGAACTGTGCACCGGGCCGGGCGGCATGCCCGTGTTAGCATCCGGCTGTTTCGCGGGTCCGTATCTATAGCGCCGCGAGTTGATCTTGGCGATGACAGACGCCCGATGAGCGACGAAAAACCGGTCACGACAACACTACTGAAGTCCCTGACGCCCCTGGAGGGGATGAAGAAGGACAACCTCGCCGCGTTGGCGCGGAAGGTCAGCCTGCGCACGCTGTCGCCGGGCCGGCTGCTGTTCAAGGAAGGCGAGCGGGACAAGCGCACGGTCTGGGTGGTGTCGGGAACGGTCGAGATCAGCGAAAACGGCAAGGTCGTCGCCATGATCCGCGGCGGCTCGGAGGAGGCCCGTAATCCCCTCTGCCATCAGCAGCCCCGCATGGCCACGGCGCGCGCGCTCGACGAAATCGAGTACCTGTCGATCGACAGCGAACTGCTCGACGTGATGATCACCTGGGACCAGACCGGCACCTACGAGGTATCCGACCTGCGCAGCAGTGCCGAGGCCGAGGGCGACGACGACTGGATGACCACGCTGCTGTCGAGCAGCGCGTTCCAGCGGATTCCGCCGTCGAACATCCAGGCGATCTTCATGCGGATGCAGCGCCAGTCATACCGGCTCGGCGAAGTCATCATCAAGCAGGGCGACGAAGGCGACTATTTCTACGCCATCGTCAGCGGCAAAGTCGTGGTCACCCGCGAGACGCCGCTGAACAAGGACGGCATCCGGCTCGCCGAACTCGGCCCCGGCGACAGCTTTGGCGAGGAGGCGCTGATTGCCGAAGCCAAGCGCAATGCCACGGTGCGGATGCTGACCGACGGCGTGCTGGTGCGGCTCGGCAAGAGCGATTTCCGCGAACTGATGAACGACCCGCTGCTGCACTACGTCGACGAAGCGCGGGCCCAGGAAATCGTCGCCGGGGGCGGTAAATGGCTGGACGTACGCCTGCCGAGTGAATACCAGAACCTGCGGATCGAAGATTCGCTGAACGTGCCGCTGTATTTCATCCGCCTCAAACTCGCCACGCTGCAGAAAGACACCCCTTACGTCGTCTGCTGCGACACCGGCCGACGCAGCGCCGCGGCGGCTTTCATCCTGGTCGAGAAGGGCTTCGACGCCTACGTGCTCAAGGGCGGCATCACCAACGCCCAGTTGGACCTGCGCCGCTCCGCCTGAAGCAGGCGGGCGGTAGCCCGCGTCGCTCCTCTCGCCGCCTGGCCGGCCACTTCCCTCCGCGCTACATCGTGTGCGTCGTTTTATCGCCGGCCAGCGCGCCGGCGAGATAAGTCTCGATCTTCTTCTGGGTCTGGCCTCGATCCTGCTCGCTGAACTGCACGCCGATGCCGGCCGTGCGCTTGCCCTGTGCCCCTTTGGGTGTGACCCAGATGACCTTGCCGGCCACCGGCAGCTTCTCGTCCTCGCCCATTAGGTTCAGCAGCATGAACACCTCGTCGCCGAGGCGGTAGTTGCTGTTGGTCGGAATGAACAGCCCGCCGTTCTTCACGAACGGCATGTAGGCGAGGTACAGCGCGCTCTTGTCCTTGATGGTGAGGGTCAGCAGCCCCGGCTTGCCGCCGCCGCGAGGTCCGATATTCATGAGCTTGGGTCACCTACTCCAGGTTCGATCCGCGCGCCCGGGCGCCCGGAGTCGGGGCGAGACGCCGCAGCAATCTCTCGAGCACAAGCGATTTGTTGACCGTGCTCTCGGCGAGGCTGCGCGCCTCGCGTACCAGATCCAGCGACTCGAACAGCGCCCGTATATTCAACAGCAGCCCGCGGGCTGGCAAGTGCGCGGCCGCACGCATTTCCGACTGACCGTTGCGGCGCCCGGCCACGGCGCGCACGCGTTCTGTGATCCAGTTCTCGATGCAATCGAGACGCAACACGTAGCCGTCGCGGCTCCAGCTTTCGGCGGTTTCGACCGGGTCGAGCTCACCCGCACAGGCCGCCTCGAGTGCGGTCCGCACCTCGCTCGCAACGCTGGCTACCACCGCGGGATTCGCCGCCAGTGCCGCCAGCGGCCGGTTGCCGACCGCCGCCAGCACCGCCGGCCAGTCCACCCCGGCGGGCCCCTCGGCCTGCAGCCAGGTCAGCACACTTGCCCGATCGGGGACGGGCACGGTGATGCGCGTGCAGCGGCTGAGCACGGTGGCCGGCAAGCGGCCGAGTTCGGCCGCGACCAGGATCAGCAAGGTGCCGGGGGTCGGTTCTTCCAGCGTCTTGAGCAGCGAGTTCGCGGCATGGCGGTTCAGCCTCTCGGCCGGCGCGATGATCGCGAGCTTGTGTGCCCCACCATGACTCGAGAGCACGAGCCAGGACACCATCTCGCGGACCTGGTCGATCTTGATCTCGCGCGCCTCGTCCAGCAGCTGCACGTACTGGCAGTCGGGATGCTGATCGGCCGCGACGCGGCGGCAATCCAGGCAGACGCCACATGGCCTCGGCGCGTCCTCGGCGCGGCAGAACAGCCGCGCGGCACTCCAGCGCGCCAGCCACTCTCCTCCCGATTCCTGCGGCACATGCAGCAGCACGGCGTGACCGAGGCGATCGTTGTCGATGGCCCGAGCCATGGCCTGCTGTGCCGGCTGCAGCCAGGGCAGCACGGCGTCGAGCCCGGGAGCGGCGCTCACCTCAGGCGCTCCAGTGCCGCCAGCGCCGCGCGCTGCACGGTCTCGGGAGTCGCACTCGCATCGATCACGCAGACGCGCTGCGGCGCCGCGCGCGCGATCTCGAGATAACGCGCCCGCACGCGCGTGAAGAACGCCACGGTCTCGGCTTCGAAACGATCGATGCGGGCGCCGCTCGCGCCGCGCCGCCGGGCGGCGCGCGCCAGGCCGAGTTCGACCGGCAGGTCGAGCAACAGCGTCAGGCCGGGTTCGAGCCCGGCCTGCACCGCCGTCGCGAGCGTTTCGATCCACGCTGCATCGATACCGCGGCCGCCGCCCTGATAGGCCCGCGTCGCATCGGTGAAGCGATCGCAGATCACCCACTCGCCGCGCGCCAGTGCCGGTCGGACCAGATTGTCGAGATGGATCCGCCGGGCCGCGAACATCAGCAGCGTTTCGGCCTCCGGCGCCACGGTTTCGGCATCGCGCTGCAGCACCAGGTCGCGGATACGTTCCGCGAGCGCCGTGCCGCCCGGCTCGCGCGTGGTGCGCACGATCTGACCGCGGACTTCGAGCGCGGTCGCGAGCGTCGCGGCCAGGGTCGACTTGCCGGCGCCTTCGATGCCCTCGAGGGTGATGAAGCGGGCGCCGCCGCTCACGGCCGTGCATCCGTTGCGCCGGCCGCGCTTGCTCCGGCGCGGCGCGCCTCGCGGTCCCGCGCCCGTTGTCGCTCGAGCATCCGGGTGACTCCCTGACGATGCTCTTCGTAGGTCGCGGAAAAGAAATGCGAACCGTCGGGCAAACCGGTGGCGACGAAGAAAATCGCGCCGGTCTCGCGCGGCGCCGCCACGGCACGCAGGGCATCGCGGCCCGGCAGCGCGATCGGCGTCGGCGGCAGGCCGTTGCGGACATAGGTGTTGTACGGCGTGTCGGTGCGCAGATCGCGGCCGCGGATGTCGCCGTCATAACTCTCGCCGATGCCGTAGATCACGGTGGGATCGGACTGCAGCCGCATGCCGCGGCGCAGCCGCGTGGTGTAGACGCCCGCGACCAGCGGCCGCTCGGCCGGCAGCGCGGTCTCCTTCTCGACGATCGAGGCGAGGATCAGCGCTTCGTAGGGCGAGTGGATCGGCAGGTCGGGTCGACGCGCCTCCCAGGCTGCGGCGAGTTCCCGTTCCATCTGCCGGGACGCGAGCCGCAGGATCTCGAGGTCGGTGGTGCCGTCGGCGAAACGGTAGGTATCCGGGAAGAACCAGCCTTCGGGATGCAGGCCAGGCCGGCCGAGCGCAGTCATGATCTCGGCATCGGTGCGCTCGCGCAGGGTCGTGCGGACCCGCGGATGCGCCTCGAGCGCCCGGCGAAAATCGCGAAACGTCACCCCTTCGACGATGGTCAACGACTCCAGCACCACCTCGCCGCGCTCGAGCCTGGCGAGGATCTCGAGCGCGGAGCTGCCCGCCGGCAGATCGTAGGTGCCTGCCCGGACCTTCGGGTTGCGGCCGCGCAGCCGCAGCCACAGTTCGACGGCACGCGCATCGTGCAGCGCACCCTGCCGCGCCACGCCGCCGAGCACGGTCCGCAGCCCCTCGCCGGGCCGTACGTGGATGCGAACCGTCTCGGCATGCGGGCCCGGGCGATTGACGCTGTCCTCCAGCGAGCGCCAGACCAGCAGCGCGCCCGCAGCGACGAGCAGCAGTACCAACAGGACGATCGGCAAGGCGCGCTTGGACATCCGGGCAGTTTAATCGTGCAGGTGGTCGATGCGCGCGCGCAGCGCCGTGGCGACCTCGCCCGGATCGCGGCCGGCGCGCCAGCCTTCCAGCTCCCGCACCGGCCAGATGCCGACGCGGACGTTGCTGAAAAAAATCTCTTCGGCGCCCAGCAAGTCCGCCGGCCGTAGGCGGCATTCGACGACTTCCAGGCCGAGCCGCGCCGCTTCGCGCAGCACCACGCCGCGCATCACCCCGCGCACGCCGGCGAGTTCGATCGCCGGGGTCAGCAACCGGCCTTCGAGCCGGACGAACAGATTCGACTGCGTGCCGCCGACCAGTTCGCCGGTGTGCAGCGACATGATCGCCTCGGCACAGCCGCTGCCGGCCAGCCTGGCACGCGCCAGCACGTTCTCGAGGCGGTTGAGATGCTTGATGCCCGCGAGCTGTGGCGACAGACCGGCGTGCACCGGCGAGTGGCAGGCGCGGATCCCGCCGGAATCGGCCGCCACCGCGGGTGGCAGCGGATAACGCGCGATGATCCGTCGCGGCCGGGACTGCGCCGGCGGCGCATAGCCGCGCTGCGGCGACGAGCCGCGCGTGACGACCAGCCGGACCACGCCATCGGCGGCCAGTGCCGCGGCCTGCCGGATCTCGGCGGCCAGCAAGCCGGCATCGGGTGTCTCGATGCCCAAAGCCGCGCAACCGGCCGCCAGACGCGCCAGGTGCTGGCCGAGAAAGCGCGGAGCGGCCTCGCGGCAGAGGATCGTCTCGAACAGGCCGTCGCCATACATCAGGCCGCGATCGTCGACCGGCACGGTGTCGCCCGGTGCGCCATCGATCCAGACCGCCTGGAGATTCACGATGCGCCCGCCCCGAGCGCCGCCAGCACGCCGCGGGCCTTGGCACGCGTCTCCTCGAGTTCGCGCTCGGCCACCGAATCGGCCACGATGCCGGCGCCGGCCCGCAGGCTCACGGTGCCGTCGATCCAGGTCAGGGTACGGATCAGGATGTTGAAATCGGCTGAGCCATCGAGCCCGAGCATGCCGATCGAACCGGTATAGGCGCCGCGCGCCTCGCCCTCGAGCGCGCCGATCACCTGCATGCAGCGCAGCTTCGGACAGCCGGTGATCGTGCCGCCGGGAAACACCGCCCGCAGCGCACCGACCGGCGTGACATCGGCCCGCAGCCGGCCACTGACGCCGGAGACGATGTGATGGACATGAGCATAGGTTTCGACCGTCATGAAATCGTCGACGCGGACCGTGCCCGCCTCGCAGATCCGCCCGAGGTCGTTGCGTTCGAGATCGATCAGCATCACGTGCTCGGCCCGTTCCTTGGGATGCGCGACCAGTTCGCGGGCCGTGGCCTGATCCACCTGCAGCGCATCGTCGGGCTGGCGCGGCCGGGTACCGGCGATCGGCCGCGTGCTGACCCGGCCATCCGCGATCTGCAGCAGGCGCTCCGGCGAGGAACTGAGGATCGACATCCCGCGCCAGTGCGCGCGCACCGCGAACGGCGCCGGATTGCTGGCACGCAGGCGGCGGTACAGCGCATCGAGGTCGGCACCCTCCGGCAGGGCCGCACGCCAGCCGCGCGACAGATTGGCCTGATACAGATCGCCGGCGCGGATGTGCTCCTGGATTTGCGCGACCTGCTGCAGGAACCGGGCCGGGTCGTCCTCCTCGATCCGGATCGCGCCCGGCACGGCCGCTGCCACAACCGCCGGCCGGGCCGGAGCTGTGACCAGGGCGGCCGTCGCGTCGGCTTCGAGGCGACGCAGGCGATCCGCCCCCTCGGCATCCGGCTCCGACACCGCCCAGACACGGCCCCATTCGAGGTCGGCCACCAGCGCGCCGCGGGTACGCAGTGCAAACGCGCCATAGGGCTGCGAGATCGGCGGCAGCTGCAGACGAGGCTCGACCTCGGCGGCCAGCTCGTAGCCGGCAAACACCACGAAGCCACCCGCCCAGGGCTGCGCAGGGATCCCCGGGGCTGGGTCCGGTCGGGCGGCGGCCGCGCCGCCGCTACGGCCGGTCTCTGCCGGCATCTGCGCCGGTGGCTCTGCCTCTGCAGCGACCTCGCGCCACCAGGCCTGCAGCGCGGCCAGGAAACCGCCCGAACCCGCCACGAGGGCATGCGGCCGGGCCTCGCCTGCCGCCACCACCCGGCCGTCAGGGTCGAGCCACAGCGCGTGATCCGCGTCGGCGGCCACGAGCACGCTGTAGCGCGCCAGCGGCCCGCGCGAGGCGCTGTCGAACAACACGGGATAGTCGGTCGGACGGCATTCCGCCAAGCGCAGCAGGACGTTGGCCGGCAGAACGAGTTCGCGGACCAGGAGGCGACGTGCCCGCCCGCCCATCATCGGCTCAGCCGCTGAAGCGGCGCAGGATCAGCGTCCCGTTGGTGCCCCCGAAGCCGAAGGAATTCGACAAGGCGACGTCGATCGGCATCGACCTGGCGGTGTTCGGCACGTAGTCGAGATCGCAGTCGGGGTCGGGGTTGTCGAGATTGATCGTCGGCGGCGCCACCTGATCGCGAATCGCCAGCACCGAGAACAGCGCCTCGACGACCCCGGCCGCGCCGAGCAGATGCCCGGTCATCGACTTGGTGGAGCTGATGGCCAGCCGGTAGGCGTGCTCGCCGAAGGCCCGCTTGATCGCCGTGGTCTCGGCCTTGTCGCCGAGCATGGTCGAGGTCGCGTGGGCATTCAGGTATTGCACGGCGTCCGGAGCGATCGCCGCATCGCGCAGTGCATTGCTCATCGCGATCCGGGCGCCTTCGCCGTCCTCGGGCGGCGCGGTGATGTGGTGCGCATCGCCGCTCATGCCGAAACCGATCAGCTCGGCGTAGATCCGCGCCCCGCGCGCGCGCGCGTGCTCGAGCTCCTCGATGACCAGCGCACCGCCGCCGTCGGCCATCACGAAGCCGTCGCGGTCGCGATCCCAGGGGCGCGACGCCTTCTCGGGCGCATCGTTGCGCTGCGACAGGGCCTTGGCCTGGCTGAAACCGCCGACACCGCAATGGGTGGTCGACATCTCGGCGCCGCCGGTGACCATGAGATCGGCATCGCCGTACTGGATCGCCCGCATGCCCAGACCGATCGCATGCGTCGAGGTCGTGCAGGCCGTGACCACGCCGAGATTCGGCCCCTTCAGGCCGTAGCGGATCGACAGATGCCCCGAGATCATGTTGATGATCGACGAGGGAATGAAGAACGGCGAAATCTTGCGCGGATTCTTCGCCTCGAGATAGGCACCGTGCTCCGCTTCGATGGTCGCGAGACCGCCGATGCCGGCGCCGCTGATCACGCCACACCGCTCGACGTCGAGCTTGGCGAAGTCCGCACCGCTGTCGGTCACCGCCTGGATGCCGGCGGCCACGCCGTACTGCATGAACTCGTCCATGCGGCGCGCTTCCTTGGGCGCCATGTACTGCGAGACGTCGAAACCGCGGACCGCCCCGCCGAAACGGGTCGCGAACGCCGACACGTCGAAACGGGTGATCGGCGCAATGCCGCTCTCCCCGCGCAGGAGCGCAGCCCAGGCCGAATCGACCGTACTACCGAGCGGCGAAACGACCCCTAGGCCCGTGACAACAACACGGCGTTTGCTCACGCAGTCCTCGCGCGAAAAGTGGGAAGGTCGGGAAGCGACGGCCGCGGGATACGACCCGGCGGCCGTTTGGGCGATCAGGCCTTGCGGCGCTCGTTGATGTAGGTGATCGCCTGCTGGACGGTGGTGATCTTTTCAGCGTCCTCGTCAGGGATCTCGGTCTCGAATTCCTCTTCGAGCGCCATCACGAGCTCGACGGTATCGAGCGAGTCGGCGCCGAGGTCGTCCACGAAGGACGCATCGCTGGTGACCTGCTCGAGCTTCACGCCCAGCTGCTCCGCGACGATGGCTTTGACCTGTTGTTCGACGGTGCTCATCTGTTCTTGTCCTCGTTGACGACCTGTAGGGCCCCGGACCGACCGGCCGATGGGCGACGTATTGTAGGGGAACACCCCCGGCCCCGCTACCAGCAGACCTTGGGAGTGCTTGTTTCTCAAAGCGAAATCAGTGCATTAGCGCTGTTCTTCGGGAACGTCAAGCCATGTGCATGCCACCATTGACATGCAAGGTCTGACCGGTCAGGTAGCCCGCCGCCGGCGACGCCAGGAAGACCACCGCCGCGGCGACGTCCGCCGGGCTGCCCAACCGGCCCATCGGGATCTGGCCGAGCAGCGACTCGCGCTGCGCCTCGTTCAGGCCCCGCGTCATGTCGGTGTCGATGAAGCCCGGGGCGACGGCATTGACGGTGATGCCGCGCGAGGCAACTTCGCGGGCCAGCGACTTGGTGAAGCCGATGACCCCGGCTTTGGCCGCCGCATAGTTGGTCTGGCCGGGATTGCCGATCGCACCGACGATCGAGGTGATGCTGATGATCCGCCCGGCCCGATCCTTCAGCATCTTGCGCAGGCAGGCCCGGGAGAGGCGGAACACCGACGTCAGGTTGGTCGCGATCACCTGGTCCCATTCTTCGGGCTTCATCCGCAACAGCAGCATGTCGCGAGTGATCGCAGCATTGTTGACCAGGATCGACGGCGCCGCGGCGGACGCATCGAGCTCGGCGAGCAGCGCATCGACGGCTGCCGCATCGGCGACATCGAGCACCGCGCCCCGGCCACCCGAGGCGCCCAGCCAACCGCTGATGGCTTCGGCGCCGGCGGCGGTGGTCGCCGTACCGACCACCTTCGCGCCCTCGGCTGCCAGCGCCTCGGCGATCGCCCGGCCGATGCCGCGCGAGGCACCGGTGACCAGGGCCCACTGACCCGCGAGGGTGCTCATGCCGCAGCTCCCGTATCGCCGCCGGCGGTCGCAGTGCCGGCCAGTTCGCCGGACAGGGCCGCCAGGGCCGCATCCAACGTGGCCGGATCGTCGACCGCCAGGCACTCCAGCCCAGGCCGCTTGTCGATGCGCCGATTGAGACCGGTCAGCACCTTGCCCGGGCCGCACTCCACGAACCGGGTGACGCCGCCGTCGGCCAGCGCACGGATGGTGGTCGTCCAGCGCACCGCGCTCGCCAGCTGGCGATACAACAGCTCGCGGATCGTCTCGGGATCGGCATAGTCGCGGCCATCGACCGAGCTGACGAAACGGATCGTCGGGCGTTGCAGTCGCACGCTCGCCAGCCGCTCGCGCAAGCGCTCGGCGGCCGGCCGCATCAGGCTGCTGTGGAACGGTGCACTGACCGGCAGCGGCAGGGCCCGCTTGGCGCCGCGCGCCTTGGCGGCGGCACCGGCCCGCTCGACCGCGGCCGTGGCGCCGGCAATCACCACCTGGCTGGGTGCGTTGTAGTTCACGGCCTCGACCACCTCGCCCTGAGCCGCTTCGGCGCAGGCCGCCTCGACCTCGGCATCGTCGAGACCGATGATCGCCGCCATGCCGCCCTCGCCTCGCGGCACGGCCTCCTGCATCACCTGGCCGCGGAAGCGCACCAGTTCGATGGCATCGTCAGGATCGAGCGCACCGGCCACCGCCAGCGCGGTGAATTCGCCGAGGCTGTGGCCCGCGACCAGATCCGGCAGCGGACCGCCGCGCCGCTGCCAGATGCGCCAGGTGGCCACACCCGCGGCGAGCATCGCCGGCTGCGTGCACTCGGTCGAATTGAGGCGCTCCTGCGGACCGTCCTGGGTCAGGGCCCAGAGATCGTAGCCGAGTCGCTGCGAGGCCGAGGCAAACACTTTCTGAACGTCGTCGTACTGCGACGCCAGAGCGGCCAGCATGCCGATCGACTGTGATCCTTGTCCCGGAAATACGAAAGCAGTACTCATCAACCGACCTCGACCGTCGAAGCGCGGCGATTATAGCCATCTGTGGCCGACATCGAGTCGCGATTGGCAGACAACCGGCCGGTCGGGCTCCTTTGATATCATTGGACCAGCTTGTGCAAGGCGTTTCCTGTCGACGCCGCGAGAACCCCGATGCTGCGAGAACTCCGCTTCGATCCGGCGGGCAAGTGCCCCGCCGCCCCCTGCCCCACGCGCCGGATCTCCTGCCGATCGCCGCGCGCCCGCGGCTTCACCTTGATCGAGATCATGGTCGTGGTCGTGATCATCGGGCTGCTGGCCGCGTTCATCGTCCCGCAGGTGATGGGACGGGTCGACGAGGCGCGCATCACCAAGGTCAAGGGCGACATCCAGATGCTCGAGACCGCGCTGTCGATGTACCGCCTCGACACCGCGCGCTATCCCAGCACCCAGCAAGGCCTGCTGGCGCTGGTCAAGAAGCCGGACGATCCGGCGGTACGCAACTGGAAGACCGGCGGCTATCTGTCGCGTGTCTCCAAGGACCCCTGGGGCAACGAATACCGCTATGCCTACCCCGGTCAGCGCGGCCGCGAGTACGACCTCTACTCCGTCGGCCCCGACGGCCAGGAAGGCACCGACGAGTCCGACCAGGACAACATCGGCAACTGGAATCTCGACGAGTAGCGTCAGGGAAATCGCCGGTATGCCGTCCGCCGCGCGAGCCTGCCGCGGCTTCACCTTGGTCGAAATGCTGGTGGTCGTGGTGATCATCGGCGTGATGGTCACCGGTGCCGTGCTGGCGCTCGGCGTCGCCGGCCGCGATCGCAGCCTCGAGAACGAGACTCGGCGTTTCGACGCGCTGCTGGTCTATGCACGCGATCTCGCCGAGCTGCAGACCCGCGAATACGGGCTGCGCTTCACCCGCAACGGCTACAGCTTTCTCGCCTGGGATCCGCACAGCAACCTCTGGCTCGAGGTCAACGACGACGTGCTGCGCCCGCGCACGCTGCCCGAAGGCCTGGAATTCGAGCTGGTGCTCGAGGGTCGGCCGGTGGTGCTGGACCGCGAGGAACGGCTGCAGACTCTGACGCCGCACATCGGCGTGGCGTCGAGCGGCGAGTTCAGCTCCTTCGAAGTCACCTTGCGGCGCGTCGGCGGCCTGCCGCGCCAGACCATCCGGCCGCTCGAGGACGGCAGCCTCGAAATCGGCGAGCTGATCGAAACGGGCGCCGGCTGAGATGCGCAACCGCGGCTTCACGCTGGTCGAGGTCCTGGTCGCGCTGGTGATCGTCGCCGCCGGCGCCGCTGCGGTACTGGCCTCGCTGAACACCGCCGCGGCCAGCGCCAGCTATTTGCGCGACAAGACCTTCGCGCAATGGATCGCGGTCAACCGGATCGCCACTACCCGGCTGCAGACCACGCCGCCGCAGAACGGCACGACCGAAGGGGAAGTCGACTACGCGAACGGCCGCTGGCGCTGGCGTCAGCAGATCACCGACGCGGAAATTCCGGGCCTGCGCCGCATCGACGTCAGCGTACGGCCGGTGGTGCCAGGCGCCGCGCCGAGCACTGCGGCGGACGCAGCGGACGGCAACGGGGACGGCTGGACACTGACGCTCAGCGGCGTGCTGGGACGCGATCTGGCCGCGCCGGGTGCGGGCGTCGACTGGGAGCCGATGGCGGTGCCGCAGCCGCCGGGCGCCGGTGGCGACGACGCGGCGACCTCGCCCCAGGCTTCGCCAGACGACGGCACGGAGAGCGCTGCACCGTGAGGCCGTCGCCGGCTCGACGTTCGCCGCCGGATCGCTGCCGATCGCGCGGCTTCACCTTGCTCGAGCTGCTGGTCGCGCTGTTCGTGACCGCGGTGATGTTCGCGCTCGGCTACGGCGCGATCACCCAGGCGCTGTCCAACCGTGACGTGGTACACGAGCAGCAACAGCGGCTCAACGACCTGCAGCGCAGCATGCGGCTGCTGACCCAGGATTTCTCGCAACTCGCGCCGCGCCCGGTCCGCGACGCGCTCGGCAGCGGCGAGGAGGATGCACTGCGGGCCGATCCGCGGATCACGACCCTGGTGTCGTTCACCCGCGGCGGGGCCGGTCATCTCGCCGGCACGGCGCGCCCCTCGCTTCAGCGGATCGAGTATGTGTTCGAGAACGGCATGCTGATCCGTCAGGCCTGGTCGACCCTCGATCGCACCCAGGCGGCGGAAGCCGCGCGACGCATCCTGGCTCGCGACCTGCTGGCCGTGCGCTTCCGTTACATGGATCTGAGTCGGCAGTGGCTGGACCAATGGCCGCCGCCCGGTACGCCGCAGCAACTGCCCGGCCGCGCGTCGCGTCTGCTGCCGATCGCGGTGGAGATCACGCTGGAGACGCGCGACTTCGGCACCGTGACGCGCCTGGTGGAGGTGCCGGGATGAGACAGCTAACGCCACTGGGGCGCGCCCGCCAGGGCGGCATCGCATTGCTGACCGCAGTCGTGCTGGTCGCGCTCGCGACCGTGGTGGCGACTGCGATTGCGTTCGACACCACGCTCGCCGCGCGGCGCGGCGGCGGCGCGGCGGCTTACGACGAGGCACAGCAGCTCACGGTTGCCGCCGAGGCGATTGCCGCGGCAGCAATCTCCCGGAACCGGCAACAGGCCAACGCTGCGATCCACGGCGGACAGGACTGGGCGCAGCCGTTCGGACCGCTCGAAGTCATGCCGGGCCACGTTCTGGCCGCGGGAATGATCGACCTGCAGGGCCGTTTCAATCTCAACAACCTCACCAAGGCCGACGGCAAGATCAACACCGAGGCCGTCGAGGTGTTCCGCCGGCTGCTCGAGAACGTCGGGCTCGAGAGTGACTGGGCCATGCCGATGGCCGACTGGATCGACGAGGATCTCCAGGTGGAGCCCGGTGGCGCCGAGGACGGCGTCTACACCAGTGAAACCCCGGGCTATCGCCCACCGAACCGGGTGATCACCAATCCCACCGAAATGCTGGCATTGCATGACTTCGGACTGGAGCGCTGGTCGAAGATCGCGCCCTACGTCACGGCATTGCCGCGCGGCACGGCGATCAATCTCTGCACGGCACCCGGCGAACTGCTCGACGCCCTGACCCACCAGCACCAATGGACCGGCTCGCCCGACGCCCTGCAGCGCAATCGCGCCGGCAAGTGTTTCCCCGACCAGGCCAGCTTCGACGGCATGTTCGCCGACCCCGCCGCGCGACAGAAACTCGCACAGGCGCTGCCGGTCAGCGAAATCTCCGACTGGTTCCAGCTGCGCACGCTGGCCACCATTGGCACGTCCGATTTCGCCTTGTACAGTCTGTTGCACCATCAAACTGGCCCCGGCGGGGGCGGCGGGCGCGTGCGCGTCCTCGGGCGCACTTTCACGGAATGATCCATGGCTGAGCTTCTGCTGATCCGCTTCGACCGCACCGACGGCGACGATGCCGCGACGTTCATGCTCTGCAACGATGCCGGCGAGCTGGTCCAGCCGCCGCGTCAGGGCAGTCTGGCCGCGGCCGCCGCGCTGGCCGCCGCACGACGTGCGGTCGGTTTGCTGCCGGCCGGCGAGGTCGTCACGCTCGACGCCGAGCTGCCGACCCGCGCCACCGGCGCGAAACTGCTGCAAGCCGTGCCCTACGCGCTCGAGGAACAGGTCGCCGACGACATCGACGAACTGCACTTCGCGGTCGGTGCACGCACCGCCGACGGACGCACACCCGTCGCCGTGGTCTCGCGTTCGCTGATGCATACGCTGGAAGAAGCCTGCAGCGCCGCCGGCCTGTCCCTGCAGGCGCTGCATGCCGATACCGCGCTGCTGACGCCCCGCCCCGGCCAGGTGGTCGTATTGATCGACGGCGACGAGCTGCATGTCTGTCCGCCTGAAGCACGGGCACTGACCCTGCCCTCGGCGGCGCCGGCCGAATCGCTGGCGCTGGCACTCGGCGATCTGCCCACCAGCACGCTCGGCCTGCTGGTGTTCGCCACCGCCGCCGACTGGCACGCACTCGGCCCGCAGTTCGAAGCCATGCGCCCGCAGTTCGCCGGTCTGAAACCTCAGCTGCTGCCGCAGGGTCCGCTGCCCTGGCTCGCTCAAGGGCTCGCCAGCACCGCACCGATCAACCTGCTGCAAGGCAGTTTCGCGCCCCGCCGGGCCACGACCAGCGGCAACTGGCGCCGCTGGCGGGTCGCGGCCGCGCTCGCCGGCCTGCTGATCGTGCTCAGCGCGGCGGGCGATCTGTGGCGGGCCCAGCGCATCGCCGCGGCCGAACGCGAGGTCGATGCCGCGCTGGCCGACACCGTGCAGCCGTTGTTCCCGGCCGAGCCCGGCCTGCGCGACGCGCGGCGACGGGTCGAGCAGCAGCTCGCCGCGGTGCGCGGCGGCGGCTCGACCGACGGCAGTTTCCTGCCGGCGCTCGCGGCCCTGGCCGCCGCGCGCAACGCCGCGCCGCAGACCGAGCTGCGTGCACTCGGTTATCGCGCCGGCAACTTCGAAGTGCGGCTGCGCGGCCCCGATGCCGCCAGCATCGAACGCATCGGCGCGGCACTGCGGGCCAGCGGCTGGTCGACCGACCTGCTCGGCGGCAGCGGCAGCGGCGACGCGTACGAGGGGCGGTTGCGCATCAGTGGTGCCGCAGTCGCTCCGGGGAGCGGCTCATGAACGCCTGGCTGGCCAAGCTCGCTGCCTGGTACGACGGGCTCGCGGTGCGCGAACGCCTTGCCGTCAGCTGGGGCGCTGCCGCGGCCGTGCTGATCCTGGTCGGCGGTGCGCTGCTCAGCCTGCACCAGAACGTCGAGCGCTCCGCGGCACGCCTGCTGCGCAAGCAGCACGACCTGGCGTTCGTGCAGGCGGCGACAGCCGAGATCCTCGCCGCCGGCCCAGTCTCGACCGTCAGCGCAGGCAACGAGCCGCTGGTGGTGCTGGCCGACCGGGCGACCCGGCAGGCCGGCCTGGTCGAATCGCTGTCCGGCTCCGAAGCCGCGCCGGACGGCAGTCTGCGCACCTCGTTCCGCGGCGTGTCGTTCGATGCGCTCGCCGGCATGGTGGCGAGCCTCGGCGCACAGGCGAACGTCACGGTCCAGTCGGCAGAGATCGAATCGACCGGCGAGCCCGGCAAGGTCAATGCCACCATGGTGCTGCGCAGCCCCGCCGCGCCCTGATGGCTTCGCTTCGTGGCTTGCTGGCGCTCGCGCTGCTGGCGTTCCTGCTGACGCTGGTTGCACGCCTGCCGGCGCGCTGGTTGCCGCCGCTGCTGCCGCAGGGCGTGGTCTGCATCGAGCCCTCGGGCACGCTCTGGCGCGGCGCCTGTGCCAATTTCGAGGCCGCCGGCCTGCGCCTCGGCGTGGTCCGTTGGTCGCTGCAGCCGCTGCCGCTGCTGACCGGCCGCGCCGCCGCGAGCTTGCGCATCGCCCAGCCGCTGGCCACCCTCGAAGGCGAACTCACGCTGTCGGTCGGCGGCCGCATCGAAGGCCGCGACTGGCGCGGCAATCTGAGCCTGGGAGCGGGTGGACTGCTGCCGGCGATTCCGCCCGATCTCGAAGGCCGCGTCGCGCTGGCGCTGGATCGATGGACCCTGCAGGAGCGCGCCGTACGACAACTGCTCGGCCACATCGAGATCCAGGAGCTGCGCCGGCGCGCTGCGGCAGGCGCCATGCCGCTGGGCAGTTACGAGCTGTCGTTTGCCGACGAGTTGGATGCCGCGGGCAATGTCGTCGGCCGCCTCGAGGACCGCGGTGGGCCGCTGGAGGTCGCGGGCCGGCTGGCACTGACCGCCGCACCCGGCTACCTGCTCGAAGGCACGGTTGCGCCCCGCCCCTCGGCGTCTCCCGAGCTCGTCCGCCAGATCGCCTTTCTCGGCACGCCGGATGCCGCGGGACGCCGCCCGTTCGCCCAGGAAGCCACTTTCTGAGCGGGATCGCCTTGCAGCGACCGGCCGGCTTCAGTCGGTGCCCGGAATTTCTTCGAACCGCGGCAGCAAGGGGAAATAGATCGCCAACCGCAGCGGCTCCGGACCGAGCGCATGCGCCAGTGTGGCGGCACGCCGCAGCGAGGGTCCGAGACGTCGCAGTTCCGCGGCGACCCAGGCCTCCAGCGTGTCCTGCTGCCCGGCCAGACGGTCTTCCGGACGGCTCAGGCCATAGTCGATCAACCAGCGCTGCCCTTGCGCATCGACGAAACTGCGATCGACCCGCACGTTGGTGAAGCGGCCGGTGTAGAGGCCCGACAGGCCCAGCGCACTGCGGGCCTCGCGATGCGCCGGATCCAGCAGCCAGCGCCCCTGCGGATCGGCCAGCACCCGCGCCAGTGCCTGCTCCACTTCGTGCCCTGCGGCCTCGAGCTGTGAGGCCGGCAGACCCTGTGCCGCCAGCAAGCGTTGGCAGCGCGCGCGATCGATCGTCGCCGGATCGGCGGGACCACCACTGCGCCGTTCGGCAGCCAGCCGTTGCAGCTCGGCATACACCACCTGTCCCAGCCGGCGGCTCATGACCGCTGCGCCCGACAACGCGGCGCCGGCTTCGGGCAGCTCTGCCGTCGCGACCGGCAGCGTGGCCGACGCGGCCACCACCGGCGGCAGCGCCGGAACGCTCCAGGGCTGCACCGCGCGCCGCAACGTCGCCGATGCCGACGACAATGATGCCGGCGTCTGCAGTGGCGTTTCGGCCGCGAGCATCGCGGCAGCCTCGCTGCCCGGCTCCGCATCGGGCGGAAATTCCGCCGCGATCGCCGGCCACAGGCTCGCCAAGGGTGAACCGGCCTGCGGCAACGGGGGGCCGCCGCGTTCCGCATCCAGCGAACCCAGCAGATACAACGCCGCCCGCGCACGGGTCGCCGCCACATACAGCAGGCGCACCCGTTCGCGCTCGCGCCGGCAGTTCTGCAAGGCGCGGATCCATGCGCCCAATGGCGCAGGCTCGTCGGAATCCGGCGTACGAATCGGCGCCAGCAGCAGCTGTGGCTGCCCGTCGCGATCCGGCCACTCGAGGTAGTTCAGCAGCGGCTCTTCGCCGGACCGCGGAACTCGGCCGAGCGAGGGCAGGATCACCGCATCGAACTCCAGCCCCTTGGCGCGATGGATGGTCATCACCTGTACTGCATTCCCGGCCACGGTATCGCTGGCGGCAAACAACCGCGCGACCAGCGGGCCGAGATCCTCGGCGCCGGTCCATTCGCCGCTTTGCTCGCGCTCCGCCAGGGCGTCGAGAAAGCGGCGGGCATCGAGCACCGCGCTGTCCTGCAGATAGACGACCGCCCCGCCGAGACGCAGCCAGGTCGCCTCGACGACGGCCGCCAGCGGTACACGCCCCAGTTGCTCCCGCGCCGCCTGGCAGGCCTCGTGCACATGCTGCAGCCGGGCCCGCGCGGCAACCGGCAGTGCGGCGAGGCGTGCCGGCTGCTGCAGCACTTCGGCCAGCGTCGCCCGTGGTGCATCCTCGAACAGGGCTGTCAATGGGCGGAGTTCCAGACCGCACCAGGGTGCACGCAGCACCGCGATCCAGGCAGTGCGATCGGTCGGATCGAGCAATGCCCGCGTCAGGGCGATCAGGTCCTGCACGGCCGGCACTTCGTCGAGCGGGATCAGATCGACACCTTGCACGGCGATGTCCGCGGCCCGCAGCGTGCGGGCGAGGGTCGCGGCATGATCGCGCGCCGCGACCAGCACGGCCAGCGTCGCGGTCGGCGATTCCTCGCGCAGCGCCCGCACGATCGCCAGCACGGCATCGGCCTCGCCCTGGGTGTCGAACCGCGGCAAATGGCGCAGTTGCACCCGCGGCATCACGGCCGGCTCGCGCCGGCCGGCCGCTTCGCAGGCCAGGTAACGCACCGCCGCTTCGCGCGGATCGTCCGCCGCCGGAAAGATCGTCGCAAACACCCGGTTGACGAACCCGACCACCTGCGGCGCGGAGCGGAAATTGCGCGTCAGCGCCAGCGACTCGAGCCGCAGCCGGCCGATGCCCGAATCGCGCGCCCGCAGGAACAGCCCGACCTCCGCTTCCCGGAACTGGTAGATCGACTGCATCGGATCGCCGACCAGGAACAGACTGCGTCCATCGCCTGGCACCCAGTCCCGGGTCAGGGCTTCGAGCAGTTCGAACTGATCGAGCGAGGTGTCCTGAAATTCGTCCACCAGCAGATGCGCGAGCTGTTCGCCCTGGTGGATGGTCAGCTCGGTGCCCGCTTCGTCTTCGGCCAGCGCAGTCCGTGCCGCCGCGGCGATGGCCACATAATCGACCCGCCGCAGGTCGCGGAACAGCAGTTCGAGCTGCCCTGCGGCATAGCGCAACAGCACGATCAGCGAACCGAGCACCGCGGCGTCGGTCGTTTCGAAACGCAGCGGCGGCAGCTTCGGAACAGCCGACAGCGCCGCCACCGCCGCCGGGCGGCTGCGCAGCTCCGCCAGCCAGTCGTTCGCCCGCCCGTACATGGGCTTGTCGGCCGCGGGAAAGCCGTTACGGGCGTCGAGCTTCTTGCGCAGCTCGTTGTCCACGGTCAAGGCGACCCCCGCCAGCGCCTGCCAGTACGGCAACTGCGCCGGTTCCGCACCGGGATCGCCGAGCGCTTCGAGCCGCGCCGCGAGCTCCGGGTCGGTGTTGCGCAGCGCATGCGCCGCCAGCCGCAGACCCTCGGCCCGCAGTGCTTGCGGCCAATGACGGTGCACGTCGCGCAGCGCTTCGGCCGCGATCCGGTCGAGCGTGTGCTCGACCCGTCGCTGTAGATCCAGCGGATGCGTGCCGGCGACATGCCGCAACCAGTGGCTGCGGCGCGCCAGCATGCCGGCCAGCAACTCTTCGAGCCGCAACCAGCGGTTGTCGAGACGCCGCAGCAGCCGATCGGAATGTTCCTGCAGCGCGACCTCGGCCTCGGCATCGAGCAAGGTACGGCGCGCCGCCTCGCGATAGATCTCGCGCTCGCGCTGGGTCAGTTCGAGCGACTGCCCGGCCGCCGCCGCGATGGGCAGGCTCGCCGCCAGCGCGCGGTTCAAGCCGTCCAGCGTCTGGATCCGCAACCGTGCCGGATTGGTTTCGATGTCCCAGCCGCGTTGCTGCGAACGCTCGAGTGCCGCGGCGGCGAGACTCGCAGTCAGGGTCTCGAGGCCGCCGGCCGCCGTCGCCGGCGCCGCTCGGCAGGCACGCAGGGCGCCGACGATCCGCGTACGCATTTCAGCCGCGGCCTTGCGTGTGAACGTCACCGCCAGGATCTGCTCCGGCGCATCGACCACGGCCAGCAGCCGCAGGAAACGCTGCGTCAGCAGCGTGGTCTTGCCGGAGCCTGCCGGTGCCTGCAGCAGGATCGAGCGCGCCGGATCGAGCGCCGCCGCGCGCGCGGCCGCGTCATCGGCGGCCTGCGGCGGCCGCCCTGCATCGGCCGTATCAGTAGGCACCGGAAGATTCTCCGACACCGAGCTCTGCGCGGCGACAGGCGGCCTGCAGATGGCAGCGGCCACAGGCCTTGATGCCGGGCTCGACCCCGGCCGCACCGCGCAGAAAATCTCCGGCCAGGCGTTCGATCTGGGCATGCCACTGCTGCAACAACGACGGCCAGTCGGAACCGATCTCGGCCTGCGGCAGCAGCCCGTCGGCTTCGCCGATCGCGCGATACACCTTGCCGCGCGGCACCGGATGCAGAATGCCGAGTGCCACCACCGCGCCCGCCCGGCGTTGCTGCAATGCCCGTGCATAGGTGAACAGCTGCACCGCCTCGGCGCGATCCCCGCGCCAGTCCAGCGAACGCGACGCGCCGGTCTTGTAATCGATGATCGCCAGCCGCCCGTCGTCGAACCCATCCACGCGATCGATCCGCAGGCGGATCGCCGCGCCGGCGACCTCGGCCTCGATCTGCCATTCGCGTGCCAGCACGCGAAACGGCGTGCGTTTGCGCTCCTGCGCCAGCAGTCCGAGTACCACGGCGATCGCCCGCGCCCGCTCGCGCTCGATCGAACGGGCATCGAGGCCGTCGCGATCGCGGCTGCGCAGCAGCACCAGCGCCGCCTCGGCCGCCGCCGCGACCTCCGCGGCGAGCGCCGCCGGCGACAGCGCATTCAGCGCAGCGGAATCGCCGAGCCGGCTCCACAGGAGATCGAGCACGCGGTGCAGGTATTCGCCCCGGTCCAGCACCGATACACCCGGTTGCGGCAGCTGCGGCGCCGCGGCGCCGAGCCGCAATTCCGCATAGGCCCGGAACGGACAGATGTTCTGCAATTCAAGACTGCGGGTGCCGCGCGGCAGAGGTCGATCGCCTGGCCAGGGCAGGCCCTGCCGGTCCTCGAACGCCTCGAGCGGCGACGGCGCGAGCCGGCGCAACTGCAGCGCCAGCGGCGCTGCCACAGGCTCGAGCGGCTGCGATTCCCAGGCGCCGAGCAAGGGGCTGGGCGCCAGCTCGGCCTCGCCGTCGCGGCGGGCCCACGACAGACATAGCTCGGTCGTCGAAGTCCGCCAGGCCGCCAACTGCGCGCGGGCCTGCCGCAGGCAACCGGCCGCCGAGCCCGACTCGATGTCGGCCCGACGCTGCAGCATCCACGGCACATACGGATCCAGCCGGGCCGGCGCCGGCCAGCCGTCGGCCTGCAGACCGCAAACCCAGATGCCGTCGTACCGCACCAAAGATGCGTCGAGCGAGCCGGTCACGAGCACCGGCGCGGCCGCTCCGACCGGTGCGAACGGATCGCGCCGCGCGAGGCTCGACAGCACGTCGACGGCACGGCCGGCGGTGCAGGCGCCCAGCGCCGCGCCCAGCTCGGCGAACTGCTGCAACAGCTGGCGCCAGCTCTCCAGCGCCTGCTGCCCGGCGCTGTCGGCCGTGCCGCTGCCCGGCCAGCCGAGCTGCTCGAGTCGCGTCGCGAAAACCTCGGCCCAGGCAGCCGCCTCGAGCCGGGCTTGCGGCAAGGCACCGGCTGCTTCGCGCAAGCGGACGGCGATCGCTTCGCAAGCCTGATCGCCCGCCGTCGCCCCATCCAGCGCCTCCAGCAGATCCGCCAGCGACAGCGGTCCACTGCTTCGTTCGCGCAGCGCACGCGCCGCCCGGGCGCGGCCGGCGCGCGAGGCCGGCGGCCAAAAGCCGGCTTCGAGCACAGCCATGGCCGCAGCCGGCGCCAGCGGGCGGGTCAGCAGGGCCAGCACCCCGAGTGCCTCCCGCGGCAAAGGCCATTCCGCCAGCGGCGCACCGCCCTCGAAGCCGAAGCTGCGGGCCGCCAGCGAGCGATCGAAACAACTGGCGGGCTCCAGCACTTCGCGCAGCACACGATCGATCTGCAGACGGCGCCGCGGCAGATCCGGCACGACCAGCAGCAACCGTGCCTGCGGCGTGATCGCGAGCCGGGCCGCGCACCACTCGGCCGCCAGCTGCAGCTCGGCTGCCGGATCGCTCGCCTGGACCACCCGCACCGCAGCCGTCGGCGCACCGGGACGATGTTGTTCGAACCGCAGCCCGCGTGCCGACCAGCTATTCAGCAACTGCTCGAATGCCGGCACCCGCCGCTCCTGCCCCAGCAGATGGATCGGCCGGTTGCCGAGTGCCGCCGGGTCGCAGGCCGCCAGCGCGGCCCATAGCCGGTGACGTGGCAGCGCATCGAGCTCGGCCGCACGCTGCTCGACATGGCGCGCCGCACGCGCCAGCCAGCGCGCCTCGTTGCCCGGATCCGCGGCGATCGCCACCCAGGGAATCACATGGTCCGCCGCCAGCAGCGCCGCCCGCGCCAGGCCGTCGGCGATCGACTCGGGCAGCAACAAGGCGGCCGTAGCGGTGAGTTCCGCAGCAGCCTCGGCCCACAGCAACCACTCCTCGTGAACCCCCAGCAGCCGCGGCAGCGACTCGCCGCCGGTGCGCAGCCGGTGCGCCGCCGACTGCAGCCAGCCGCCGGTAGCCTGAACGTCGGGGGTGCGCCAGGCCTTGCAGCCGCGGCGCAGCTGCGCGGAGGCATACGCCAACTGGATCGCGACCGCACGCTGCCGGGTCGGCACGACGATCGGTTCACCGGCCTCCAGCGCTCGCAGTAAAGCATCGTCTACATATTTCAAATCAGATGCTTATGAGACCTTTAAGGAACTTACTTGAATCTGCCCTGAGCGGCCACGACGCTGCCGCGGGCCACCGGCGGCTGCGGCGCGTCGCGATACTCGCCAAGCAATTCGTCGATCCGCTGGAACACCATCCTGAGCGTGGCGGCATCCGGCAGGTTGGTGATCCGGAAATGGTTCCGGTACGGCACGTTGAAGCTGCTGCCCGGTGCCACCAGCACGTGCTTCTGTTCCAGCAGATCGAGCGCGAACTGCTGATCGTCGAACTGCGGGAAGTCTTCGGTATCGACGCCGACGAAGGCGTACATCGCGCCTTGCGGCGTCTGCAACAACAACGACGAGCTGGCCTCGGCCGAATCGATGATCGCCCGGCGGGATTCGTACAAGCGCCCGCCCGGCGCCGTCAGCTCGCGGATGCTCTGATAGCCGCCGAGCGCGGTCTGCACCGCCCACTGGCCCGGCACGTTGCTGCAGAGCCGCAGCGACGCCAGCAACTCCATGCCTTGCAGCAGGTCCTGCGCGATCCGCGTCTTGCCGGAAGCCACCGCCCAGCCGACACGATAGCCGCAGGCGCGGTAGACCTTCGACAGCCCCGACATGGTGATGCAGAGCGTGTCGTGCACCAGGGTTGCCATCGGCACGAACTCCGCGCCGTCGTAGGTGATCTGGTCGTAGATCTCGTCGCAGAGCAGCACCAGCCCGCGCTGTTCGGCGAGCCGCACGATACGCTCGAGCACCGCCCGCGGATACACCGCGCCTGTCGGATTGTTCGGATTGATGACCACGATGGCCCGGGTGCGCGGCGTGAGCAACGCCGCGAGTTCGTCCGGGTCCGGCACGAAGCCGTTTTCCGGCCGGCAGGGATAGTGCACCGCCCGGCCGCGATTGAGATTCACCGCCGCGGTCCAGAGCGGATAGTCGGGGCTCGGCACCAGCACTTCGTCGCCGTCGTTCAGCAAGGCCCGCAGCGTCAGGTCGATCAGCTCGCTGACGCCGTTGCCGATGAACACTTCCTCGGCACTGACCCCGACCACGCCGCGCGCCTGCTGCTGCATGACCACGGCCTCGCGGGCCGGGAAAATGCCCTTCTGGTGGGTGTAGCCCTCGCTCTCGGAGAAGTTCTCGATCATTGCCAGGCGCATGGTCTCCGGCGTGCGGAAACCGAAAAGCGCCGGATTGCCGATGTTCAGCGAAGTGACCTCGTAGCCCATGCGCGCCAGCTCCTGGGCGCGCCGGGCGAGCCTGCCACGGATCTCGTAGCGGACGTTGCGCAGGCTCTCGCTCGGTTTGAGCACCGGTTCACTGGTCATCGGAGTATCCGCCCCGGAAAAGGCGGCCGTGGTCATGGAAGGATCAGAATAGCGGCTCGCTCAGCCCGGTGCACGCCCCTGCGAGCGACAGCGCCGGAGGGCGCGACGCGGTTCACGGAGCGTGGCGCATCCGAAAGGAGATTCACCCGGTTCCGGATGAACCCGGACCGCCGCAGGAAGCGCGGCGGCCCGGGTGGCGATCATCAGCGCCGACGGCGCTTCTTGCGCTTGTGGACGTGGTCCACCTGGCCGTCACCGTGGTGATGCGCCGTATCGCCATGGGCATGGCCATGGGCGAATTCGAAATCGACCGGGTGATTGTGGCCGTGGGTGTTGATCCACTTGTAGAGATCCGGCATCCAGTGCTGCACGCGGCTGGCAGCCCGTTCCTTGTTCTCTTCGAGGCTCGTCCACGGATTGAAGTGGAAATGGTTGTACAGACGGCTGTCGGTACGACCGAGCGCCAGCGTACCGAGCTTGCAGCCGAACGCGCCGTGGTTGATGTACGGCGGACGGTAGAAGTAGCCGCCGGTCGGCAGATCGCCGAACTGCATCATCCAGGACGTGCCCCAGATGTGATAGGCCTCTTCCGCGCAGTCGTGGTAGCTGATGTTGTCCTGCCAGAAGTTCGGCGTCATGCAGTACAGGAACGTGAACGCCTGGGTGCGCTCGTCGAACGCCAGCACCTTGACCATGCAGCCCGGCGCCGTGGCCGGATAGAAGTTGGTCGAGGACCACTGCAGGTCGTTGTAGGAATTCACGGCCCGGAAGCGCTGCCTTTCGGCCAGCGGGTGGTCCGTTTCGGACTCGACCCAGGAGGGCTCGCCGTAGTTGAAGAACAGCAGCGCCGTGGCGCCGCGGCTCGAGGTCAGCTGCTCGATCGCCACGCCGGCCGGGACGAAGAAGTAGCTGCCGGGACCCCAGACCTTGTCGCCGATCTGGATCGAACCGGACTGGATGAACAGCTCGTACTCGCTGTAGCTCATGCCCGGCGGCTGCTTGTAGCCGGGCTCGAACAGCACGGTCATGGTGCAGGCACCATTGTCCGGGTCGAGCGACAGCATCTTGTACTGCATGCCCTTCGGGAAACCCGGCAGGGTCAGTTTCTTGAACGGGACGTCGCGGTCGACGAACGGTTCGATATGTGGACGTGCCATGGTTCAGGCGCTCCGTCAGAACACGACGCGGAATTTACGCTTGGGCTTGGTCGGAATCTCTTCCGGCCGGACCTTGCGCATCTGGTCGAAGTGCACATGGACACCGCGCGTCTGGATGCGCTGCAGGAACTCGGCGATCCACTTGTCGCGCTTCGGCTCGAGCGCGTCCTGCTCCTGGACGATCTTGCGGTAGCGGACCTTCTGCTCCGCCACTTCCTTGCGGAGCCAGGCTTCGACTTCGCGGCTGCGCTTGTGGGCAATGGACTTCATCTTGACCTCGCTTGCGAGACCCATTTTCCGGCAATGAACCGGTGTCTCTCCGTGGCTTATAACCGAGAGTGATGCTCGTGGACAACCATCAACGGCCTGGCGACGCTGCAACGCCCGTCTTTTGGTCGCCGCCACTCGCGCGCTGCTGTCGGCCGCGGCGGCGGCCGGCTAGCGCGCCGGCACCTCCATGAAACGCGACACATGCACGCCCCGCGGGTTGGGCGACCAGCCCTTGAGTTGCGGCGAGACCAGTCGCCGCCCGACGAACCAGTACAGCGGCGCAGCCGGCTGGTCAGCAAGTGCCAGGGTTTCGGCCTCGAACAGCAGTGCGGCACGCCGTTCGACATCGACCTGCCGGGAGGCCTGCGCCAGGAGTGCATCGAACCGGGCGTTGGCATAACCGGAGGGATTCAGGCTGCCGCCGACGGCAGCACCATCGAGGCGTTCGAGGAAGGCCATCGCGTCGGAATTGCCGGGCAGCCAGAGCACCCGCGCCGCATCGAACTCGCCACGCGCGATATCCGCCACCAACACCCGCTGCTCGCGTCCCTGCAGCTCGGCCCGCACCCCGATCTGGCGCCACATGGCGTCCAGCACGACGGCAATCCGCCGATGGACGTCGTTGGCCGGGAACGCGAGCCGCAAGCGCAGCGGCGTACCCGGGCCATAGCCCGCCTCCTGCAGCAACCGTCGCGCTTCGACCTGGCGCTGCGCCGCCGGCCAACGGGCGAAATCGACCGAGGCGGCGCGTGGATAGCGGTTGACCCCCGGTGATACATACCCCCAGGCCGCCTGGCGCGGTTCCCGGAGCACGTTGCGCGCCAGCGCATCGCGGTCGATCGCCAGCGACAGCGCGCGTCTGACCCGCGGGTCGCGGGTGGGACCGCGGCGCATGTTGAACGCCAGCGCCTCGAGGCCGTAGGCCAGTTCGATCTTCAGCTGGGTACCGAACTGCGGCTGCAGGCGCTCCACCTGGTCTGCCGGAACGCTGATCAGGAAATCCAGCTCACCGGCCTGGTAGCGGCGGATGGCGGTCGCCGGCTGGGTCACCGGATAGTGCACCACGGCATCGAGTTTCACGCCGGCGGCCTCGTAGAACTGCGGATTGCGGCGCATCCGGATGAATGCATTCGGCCGCCACTCCTCGAGCACGAACGGTCCGTTGCTGACGAAGTTGCCCTGAGCGATCCAGGCATCGCCCCGCGACTCCACGAGATGCCGCGGCACCGGCATTCCGTAGGTGGCGAGGACTTCGTCCAGATACGGCACGGGATGCTCGAGGTCGACGACCACGGTACGCGGATCCGGAGCGCGCACCCCGAGTTTGGCCGGCGGCACTTCGCCGCGAGCCACCGCGCGAGCCCCGCGAATCATGAACAGCCTGCCCGCGAACGGATTGGCCGTTTCAGGACGCAGCGCACGCTGCATCGACCAGACGAAATCCGCCGCCTGCAGTGCTCGTCCGTCGGACCAGCGCAACCCGGGCCGCAAGCGGAATGTCCAGCTGAGCCCGTCGGGGCTGATGGTCCAGGATTCGGCACAACCCGGCATCGCCTTCGCTTCGGCATCGAGCGTCGTGAGGCCGACGAACAGATCCGACATGAAGGTGATCTCGCCCGGATAGGCGACCTTGTGTGGATCGAGCGTGGTCGCATCGTCGGTGCCGGCGCGATGCAGGACACGCTGTGCGGCGTGGGCCACCATGCCACCGAGCAGGGCGAACAGCGTCACGACCACGGTCGCGACGCGGCGCCTGGCCCGCGGCGCGGTTCGATACGCCGGTGCCGGTCTTCGGCCAGACATCGGAATCGGGCCGTCCATCAAGACCTGCTCGCACATCATGGCCGGCCCCGAGCCGCGGCACGGGTGCCGGGCGGCGGCGTCACCCGGCGGCGTGGTGCCGGCGTCGACCTGCGCTGACCTGCCCGCTGCCCCTGCCTGAGCTGCTGACGGCCGAACAACGCTTCGCGCGCCTTGCTGTCCGGATTGCCGATTTTCATCCGTTCTTCCAGCACGGCGACGCCCCGCTGCACGGCCGGACGCTCGGCGATGGTCTCGTACCAGCGACGCACATGCGGAAACTCGTCGAGATCGATGCGGTGCAGCCAGCGCACCCGCACCCAGGGCCAGGTCGCGATGTCCGCGATCGAATAGTCGCCGGCAAGATATCGATGTTTCGCCAGCCGCCGGTTCATGACGCCGTAGAGCCGCAGCGTCTCGTTGCGGTAGCGCTCGATGGCATACGGGATGCGCTTGGGTGCGTAGCCGAGGAAATGCCCGCACTGCCCGAACATCGGCCCGACGTTGGCGACCTGGAAGGTGAGCCACTGGATCACCGTGTAGCGCCCGGTCAGGTCGCGCGGCATCAGGCGTCTGGTCTTCTCGGCAAGGTACTGCAGGATCGCACCGGACTCGAACAACGCCAGCGGCCGCCCACCCGGGCCGTCGCGATCGACGATCGCGGGAATCTTGTTGTTCGGATTCACCTTGAGAAACGCCGGCCGAAATTGTTCGCCGCGCAGCATGTTCACCGGTCGAACACGGTACTCGAGGCCAGTTTCCTCGAGCATGATCGGGATCTTGTGGCCGTTCGGCGTAGGCCAGTAATAGAGATCGATCACACCTGACTCCGCTGCGATGATGACGCGGCGACACACGCACCGCTAAGATCGAAAGACGATAACACAACCCTGTCCGTCGCCCGGAGCTCCGCATGCTGACCGCCATCATCGCCGTGACGCTGTCCGTCCCCGATCTGTCCACCGCACAGGCGGCCTACGCCGATGCACTCGGCTATCGGGTCGCCGATGAGGGCGTGGTGTCACAGGAACTGGCGGACGGCTGGAATGCGCCGCGGATCGTCGGCCGGCGTTACGCACTGCTGCAGCCGGCCAGCGGCGCGCCGACCTATCTGCGCTTGGTGCAGTCGCCGCCGGTAGCCGGGTTCGCGGCGATGAAAACCCACGGCTGGAACTCCAACGAAATCCTCGTCCAGGACCCCGATGCACTCGCCGCAAGTTTCGCCGGTTCGCCGTTCCGCGTGGTCGGCGAGCCCAAGCCACTGTCGACCAACCCCAAGGTGCGCGCCATGCAGGCGCTCGGCCCGGCCGGCGAGATGAACTACTTCACGCACATTCCGGCCAGCGGCTCGGTGTTCATCAAGAGCCGGGCGCAGAGCTTCGTCGACCGCAGCTTCATCGTCGTGCTCGGCGGTCCGTCGATGGCGGCCATGCAGGCCTTTTACCGCGATGTGCTCGGCGCACCGGTCACCGAGCCGGTCGCCGCCGAGATCAACGTGCTGCAGGACGCCTGGGGCTTGCCGCCCGACACCAAAAGCCAGCTGGCGCTGGTCAACTTCTCGACCAGCTTCGCGATCGAGCTCGACGAATACCCGCCGCAGGCCCAACCACGCCCGCGCCGCGACGGCGAGCTGCCGCCCGGCATGGCGATGGTCAGCTTCGTCGTGCCCTCGCTCGATGCACGCCCGCTGCCCTGGGTCGTGCCGCCGACCGCGCGGCCGGAAGCGCCCTATGCCGGCCGCCGCGCCGGCCTGCTGATCGGTGCCGCGGGCGAGTGGATCGAACTGGTCGAGGCCACGCCCCGGCCGTGAAGCCGGGGCGCGCACCGCGCTCGGCTCAGGGCGCCGCTTCGATGCGTTCGTACTCGGTGAGTTCGTAACGGGTCATCATGTAGCCCGTGACATAGGCGAGCAGGAAAACCCGGTCGCCGTCGTCGGTGCACCAGAGATCGTAGGGCGGGTGCTTGCCGGGCTCGTTGCGCGTTTCCGCGTTCGCATCGGCCGTCTCCGAATAGCGGAAATGCAGCGCATCGAAAGTGCCGGCCTTGACCGTGATCCGTTCCTTGCCGATGAACGACAGCTTGACGCCGACGGGATGGCGCACGATGAATGGGCCGGTCGCGCCGCGATGATCGAGCGAGCACATCAGCACGTTCGGATACGTGCCGCGGCTCGGCCCCTTGCTGTGATCGACGACGCTGGTGAGCCAGGCATCGGCGGCAATAGGGTGGGTGCCGAAGCCGGCGAGCGGCTCGCGCAGCGGATAGCGCTGCGAGATGCGCCCTTCGTTGATCGTGTACCCCTCGCAAATCGCCTCGTTGGCGGTGAACTGGAACCAGCTCGAGCCCATCAGCGCATCGCCGACCGACAGCCGCACGAAGCAATCCTGCGGCTTCCAGTCGGCGCCGAGGCTGAGGATCACGTCCCGCATCACGTTCGGTGCATCGTCGATTTCGGTATAGGCACGCAGCGTGCGCCGACCGTCGCCGTGCACCGTCATCGTGAAGTACTCGCGCCCGCGCTCGACGCCTTTGCGATCGGGCTTGTCGCTGGTGTAGTGGATTTTGCCGCGAATGCGACGGTGGGGTATCGGCATGTGAGCTCTCTCGCTTTGACGGTGTGACCCATGACGGGCAAGCCCCCCGCCCTGCAGCGGGCGGCGGGCGCTTCCCGCCTCCTCATTCCGGTCGCAGCAAAGGCTCCCTGAACAGCTTCTTGCGCAGCAGCGGTTTGAGCCATTCGGCGAGTTGCGGGCGCCCGGCCAGCAGATCGTACGACGGATCGATGCCGGAGGCGGCCTTGCCGATGGTGGGCAGTTTCAGCCTGAGAAACTGCAGGGCGCCGACTGTGCGCATCTGACCGATATCGAGGCGTCCGTAGCCCGGAACGTCGCGCTCGATCTGGTCGAGGATGCCGACGACCTTGCGCCAGCAGCGTGCCAGGTACTCGCGGCGCTGCTGCTCCGGCGGCTGCCAGGACTCGATGATGACCAGCACGAAAGTGTCGAACAGCCCGTCGGCCATCCAGGCCTGGCGCAAGGTCGTCCAGCGCTGCGGCCCCTTGGCCGGATAGAGCCGGCGACGGCGGTGCAACGAGTCCAGGTATTCGTAGATCACCGGGCCGCCGGCCAGGTATTCACCGGAATCGAGCAGCAGGGTCGGAACCTTGCCCAGCGGATTGACCGACGGCAGCGGCGTATCCGGCTCGAACGGCCGGGTCGCCACCGGCTCGATGCGATCCCGCAGCCCGGCATAGTTGATCAGCGCTTCGACGGTATGCACATAGCCCTTGATCGGTGTGTACAGCAGCTTCATCGGTTCCGGTCCTCCATCGCACCGCCGGATTGCGGCATGTCCCAAAACGAACGGGGCCGCGACGTCGCCGCCGCGGCCCCGCTTCAGCCTGATGACGCAGGCAACGCGTGCGTCAGAACTTGATGCTGGCGCGAATGCCGTACTGCCGCGGCATGTTCGGCGTGACCGCAACGCCCTGATAGGTCGTCAGCTGCGCCAGACTTGGCGCCGAGTCGAAGTCCGTCCAGCGCGCGCAGGCCGCCCAGCTGTCGTCATCGAACACGTTCTTGACGAACGCCTCGACCCGCAATCCGTCCTTCTCGCCGCCAAAGCGCAGATTGCCCAGCGTGTAGTCCTTGCAGTAGGCGAGATTGCTCTCGTCCACGAAGGTCTTGCCGACGTAGTTCAGGTCGCCGTTGACGAACCAGCTCCAGTCCGAGCCTTCGATCGGTGCGGTGTAGCTGGCGGCAATGCTGCCCGACCACTCGGGGAAGCGTGCGTTCTGGTTGCCTTTCATCTGAGTAAAGCCAGCGATCGGCTGCACGAAGTTGAAGATGAAGTCGTCATACTCGGACTTCGCCCAGGTCAGCGTGCCGCGCAGATCGAGACGCTCGGTGACCAGGATCTGGCCCTCGGCTTCGAGGCCCCAGAGCGTCGAGTTGCCCGGCACGTTGGCGTTGCGGGTGTTGAAATGCGGACCACCCGCAGCCGCCACCGCTGGCAAGCCCGTGGCGCCGTTCGGGCAGCCCTGCGCGGCCGTGGCGCCACCGACACCACCATGCGCGAAGCTGCCGCAATCCTCCTGGATGACGAACAGCGTGCGGCCCTTCTGGCTTTCCCACTTGCCGTAGTACGCCGCAAGATTGGTGCGGGCGCGGCGATCCAGCCACTCCTGCTTCCAGCCGAGCTCGTACATGTCGAGCTCGTCACCCTTGACGATGCCCGCGATACCCGGGAACTGCGCCTGATACTGCGCCAGCTCGCGCGGAGTCGCCTGCGACACCTCCGAGTTGATCACGCCCGGCAGGATGCCCTTGGCATAGCTGGCATAGACATTGGTGGCGGCGGACGGCTGCCAGCGAACGATCGCGCGCGGCAGCCAGCTCTCGTCCTTGATCAGCGCCGGCGTGGCATTCGCGACCAGGAAGCCTTTCTTTACCTCGTCCTTCTGGTAGCGCAGCTCGACGCTCGCCGACCAGCTGTCGGTGAAGTTGAAGCTGACCGAGCCGAAGATGCCGTCGGTCGACACCTTGTCGGTGTTCTGCACCAGCGTGTTGGGTGTGAAGAAATTCGCGCCGCTGCAAGGCTGACCCACCGGACCGACCATCGCACCGAAGCACAGCCACAGCGAATCACCGCCCGAACCCGATTGCAGAAAGGTCTGCTCGTAGGAATTGACGCCGGCCAACCACGACAGTCGTCCCGTGGTCGGCGAGGCGACGCGCAGCTCGTAGCTCTCATCCTCGGAGTCTTGCGGGTCGCGTGACCACCAGTAGCTCAACGGTGTCAAGCCGAACGCACGGATCCAATTGGCTTTCAGCTCGTTGGTGCCGGCCTGGAAGGTCGCGACATAGCCGCCCGCGAATTCGTATTCGGCTGCCAGCGAGAAGCGGTTGACCGTACGAACCAGGCCGACATGGTCGATGTTCGGCACGTTGACGACCGACGGATTGGGCCTCGCCACCAGGTTGTCCCAGAGAATGTTTGGCGTGCCATTGAGCGCCGCCCGCGCCGGGAACAGCGTCGTGACGGTATTGATGATGTTCCGATCGCCGAGCGCGGAAATCGCCTGACCCTGCTCCGGCACTGCGCCGCAGATGTAGTTCATCGGCGAAGCAACCGGGAACAATGGGTCGTTGGTCGAAATCTGCTGACCCGTGCAAGTGTCGTTGCGCCAGCCCTGGATCAGGCCGCCCAGCGACGGACCGTCCTCGTCCTGGGCGTGGAAGCCGCGCAGCTTGATCTCCAGCCCCTCGACCGGCTTGGCGACGAAGGTCAGCGACAGCGACTTGCTGTTTTCCTCGCCGAGCCCACCACCATCGCTGGCACGCTTGACGGCGCCACGGTTGTAGTAGCGGCCGCCGATGCGGAACGCCAGCTTGTCTTCGATGATCGGACCTTCGAAGCTCGCCGAAACATCGCTCTCGCCGAAGTTAGCGCCCAGGGCATTCAGACGCCCCGAATACTCGGTCATCGACGGCGTCCGCGTAATGTAGTTGATCGCGCCACCGAAGGTGCTGCGGCCATAGGTGGCCGACTGCGGCCCCTTGATGACCTCGATGCGCTCGACGTCGTCGTATGGGATCGACTGCGTGCCGCCGAGCACGTAGATACCGTCGATGAACAGCGAGCCGAGCTGCAGCGACGGGCTGTCCGAGTTGACGTTCATGCCGCGGAAGCGGATTGCCGAGGTGTAGCGGCCCGGAATCTGGCCGCCCTGCTGCGAATACTGCACACCCGGGGCACTGCGGGCGACATCCTCGAGATTGGTGAAGCCTTTCTTCTCGATGTCGTCGGCCGAGAATGCAGTGATCGACAGCGGCGCATCAAGCAGGCGTTCCTCGGTCTTGCGCGCGGTGACCGTGATCTCCTGGAGCACGGCACCACTACTGACATCCGTCGAGGTAGCAGACCCGCTCTGGCTGAACGCCGGCGCAGCAGTTAAGACCGTCACGAGCGTGGCGCCCAGTGACAGATAGTGTGGCTTGGATGGCATCGACTCCTCCGGGGGGGGCGGTCGTAGTTGTATAGATAAAACAGCGAACGGGTACTTGTACCCGACACCGATCTAAACGTCATGTCCGCATAATGTCAATGTCCCGCACGATCTTCGGCCGTTGCAGGCTTTGCCTTGCGCAGAATGCGACCGCAACGACATTGCCGGACCTGCAACACCAGTCGATCAGCGCACAGGCCGGTGTTGTATTGGCGCTACCTGCGGTTCTGCGGCCGCAATTCGTGCCAGCGCAGGCAGGCGACGTGATGGTCGGGTTCGGCGGCTTTGAACACCGGCACCTCGCGCTCGCATTGCGCGGTCGCATCCGGACAGCGGGTGCGGAACACGCAGCCCGAAGGTGGCGACAGGGGCGACGGCAGCTCGCCGCCGAGGGAGGTGCCGAGTCGTGCCGGCTGCACATCCGGATCGGGAATCGGCACGGCCGCCAGCAAACCGCGCGTATAGGGATGCAAGGGCCGCTCGTAGAGCTCATCGGTAGGCGCCAGTTCCATCGTCCGGCCGAGATACAGCACCAGCACCCGCTCGCACAGGCGCCGCACGACTGCGAGATTGTGGCTGACGAACAGGATCGTCATGCCGAAGTCGCGCTTCAGTTCCTTCAGCAGATTGACGATCTGCGCCTGGATCGAAACGTCGAGTGCGCTGACCGGTTCGTCGCAGATCAGCAGTTTCGGCCGCAGCACCATCGCGCGTGCGATGCCGATGCGCTGGCACTGGCCGCCGCTGAACTCGTGTGGATAACGGTTGATGATGTCGGCCGACAGTCCCACCCGCCCGAGGATGTCGGCGACTTCGCGCTTGCGCCCGGCAGAGTCGAGCTCCGGTCGATGCACCCGCAGTGGCTCGGCCACGATCTCGCCGATGGTCAGTCGCGGATTCAGGCTCGCCAGTGGATCCTGGAACACGATCTGCAGATCGCGGCGCAGTGGCCGCAGTTCGCCGAGCGACAGTTCTTCGATCCGCCGCCCCATCCAGACGACCTGGCCGTGCGTCGGCCGCACCAGCTGCAGCACCGCCCGGGCGAGCGTCGATTTGCCGCAGCCCGATTCGCCGACGATACCCAGCGCTTCGCCGGCCCGCAGATCGAGGTCGACACCCTCGACGGCATGCAGCATCGGCTTGCGGCCGAACAGCCGGTCGCCGATCGGGAACCAGACACTGAGCCCGCGCAAGGTCAGCAGTGAATCGCTCATGCCGGCGCTCCCCATTCGATCGGAAAATGGCAGGCGAAGCGCGCGCCGTCACGCTCGACCAGCGGCGGCCGCTCGCTGCGGCAGCGCTCCTGTGCCTGCTCGCAGCGCGGATGGAAGGCACAGCCGGGCGGCAGGCGGCGGGGATTCGGCGGTTGCCCCTGGATCGTCACCAAGGGCGCATCCGCCGGCTCGTCGACCCGCGGCATCGAGCGCAGCAGCGCCTGGGTATACGGATGGTGCGGCATCTTCAACACCTGACGCACCGTGCCGAGCTCGACCAGCCGACCGCCGTACATCACCGCGACCCGGTCGGCGATGCCGGCGACCACGCCGAGATCGTGGGTGACCAGCACCATCGCCATGCCCTGCTCGCGCTTCAGTTCGGCCAGCAACTGCAGGATCTGCGCCTGGATGGTCACATCGAGCGCCGTCGTCGGCTCGTCGGCAATCAGCATCACCGGATCGCAGGCCAGCGCGACCGCGATCATCACGCGCTGGCGCATCCCGCCGGACAGTTCGTGCGGATACTGGTCGAGGCGGCGCTCGGCATCGGTGACGTGCACGCGATTCAGCAGCGCCAGCGCGCGGGCGCGCGCCTGCGCCGGCGTGGTCGAGGTATGGCGCAACAGCGATTCGCTGATCTGCTCGCCGACGCGCATATGGGGCGTCAACGAAGTCATCGGATCCTGGAATATCATCGACAGGCGCGAGCCGCGCACCTGATTCAGCTCCTCGGCCGGCCGGCCGAGCAGCTCCCGCCCCTCGAAGCGCGCCCGCCCGGCCACCCGGGCGTTCGAGGCCAGCAGCCCCATCACCGCCAGGAAGGACTGGCTCTTGCCGGCGCCGGATTCGCCGACCACCCCGATGCATTCGCCGGCGCGAATCGTCAGCGAAAAATCGTTGACGGCCGGGATCTCGCCGTCGGGCGTCGCGAAGCGGACCGACAGATCCTCGATCTCCAGCACCGGTGCTGCAGTGGTCGTCATGGGGCTGTGGCCGGCAGCCGGCAGATCAGCGGTCGCGGGGGTCGAGGGCATCACGCAGTCCATCGCCGAGGAAATTGAAGCAGGTCAACAGGGTCACGAGGAAACTCGCCGGGACCAGCAGCATCCAGACCGCCGATTCCATTTCCTGCGCACCCTCGTTGATCAGGCTGCCCAGGCTCGCCTCGGGCTCCTGCACGCCGAGACCCAGGAACGACAGGAAGCTCTCGAACAGGATCATCTGCGGGATCGTCAGCGTCGCGTAGATGATCACCGGTCCGATGACGTTCGGCACGATGTGCCGCGCCAGGATCGACGGTGTCCCCACCCCGCTGGCCAGCGCCGCCTCGATGAACTCTTTGCGCTTGATCGACAGCGTCTGTCCGCGAACGATGCGCGCCATGGTCAGCCAGCCGACGGCACCGATCGCGATGAACAGCACATAGATGTTGCCGCGATCGAACATCGTCGACAGGATGATCACGATGAAGATGTACGGCAGCGCATAGAGGACGTCGACGAAGCGCATCATCAACTCGTCGATGCGTCCGCCGAGATAGCCCGCGGTCGCGCCCCAGCTGACGCCGATCAGCAGCGAGACCAGGGTCGCCAGCAGGCCGATCTGCAGGGAAATCTGCACGCCGTGCAGGGTCCGGACGTAGAGGTCTCGACCGAGACGGTCGGTGCCGAGCCAGTGGTCGTTCGGCCCGCCCGGCGGCACCGCCATGTGATCCCAGTCGATGGCATCGAAGGCGTGCGGCGAGAACTCCGGGCCGAGGAAGGCCAGCAGCGTGATCAGCACGATGATCATGGCCGCCACCATCGAGGCCCGATTGCGCCGCAGCCGGCGCCAGGCGTCGCCCCAGAAACCCCGTGAAACGACCGCAGGCGTGGCGTCGTTGGCAACGATCTCAGTCATAGCGCACCCGCGGGTCGAGCCAGCCGTAGATCAGGTCGGCCAGCAGATTCAGCAACAGCGTCACCGCGCCATAAACCACGATCATGCCCATCACCAGCGTGTAGTCGCGATTGATCGCGCCCTGCACCAGGTAGCGTCCGCTGCCCGGCAAGCCGAACACCGTTTCGACCACCAGCGAGCCGGTGATCACGAACGCCGTCGCCGGACCCAGATAGCTGACCACCGGCAGCAAGGCCGGCCGCAGCGCATGCTTCAGGATCACCTGCCGTTCGGGCAGGCCTTTGGCGCGCGCCGTACGGACGAAGTTGGTGCGCAGCACCTCCAGCAGGCTGCCGCGGGTCAGTCGCGCGATATAGGCGATCACCGGCAACGCCAGGGTGATCACCGGCAGCACCAGATAGCGCAGTTGGCCGGTTTCCCAGCCCGCTACCGGGAACCAGCGCAGATAGAGCCCGAAGATCAACGCAAACAGCGGACCGGTGACGAAGCTCGGCAGCGCGATGCCGAGCACGGCGATGCCCATGATGCTGTAGTCCGTCGGCGAGTTCTGGCGCAGCGCCGCAAGCGTGCCGAGCGGAATTCCGATCAGCAGCGCGACCAGTATCGCCGCAAATCCGAGCAGCAGGCTGATCGGCAGGCCTTGTGCGATCAGCTCGGTGACGCTGAAGTCCTTGAACTTGAACGACGGCCCGAAATCGCCGCGCACCAGCCCGGAAAGATACCGGACATACTGCTCGTGCAGCGGTCGATCCAGGCCATAGGCCGCCTCGAGATTGGCCTTGATCTCCGGCGGCAGCGCCTGCTCCTCGTCGAACGGCCCGCCCGGAGCCAGCCGGATCACGAAGAACGACAGTGTGATGATCACAAACAGTGTCGGTATCACCCCGGCGATACGACGCAGCGCATACGTCATCATCGTGATCTGACCTGGGCGTCCGGTGTAGGAACGTTCAGGCGCGATGCGCACAACAGTGCCAGGCCGATCAGCACGAAGATCACCAGAAAGCCACTCTGGTAGTCACCGGAGGCATCGGCGAAACGAGCGGTGATGTAGGGACCGATCGCACCGCCACCGGCATCGAGCACGGTAACGGCACCCATCACGCGACCGAGCGAACGCGTGCCGAATACATCACTCGCAACGGCCTGCAGCAATGTGTAGTTCGCCCCCCAGCCCAGCCCCATGATGACCGCTGCAAACGGCACCAGTGTCGCATTCATGGCCACAAGCATGCCGGCCGCGATCAGCATCAACACGAGGCTGATCAGCCAGACCGGCTTTCGTCCATAGATATCGGTGAGCCAACCCGAAGCCAATTTGCCAATCAAACCCGCGAAAAACAGTGGCATCGCGATCAACGAACCGATTTCCGGGCGCACGCCGAGACCCTGCATGTGCAGGATCATGTTGTTGTTGACGGCGAGGATCGAGTAGAACGTCGCAAACGCGGCAATACCCATCAGCCAGAACTTCGGGTTGGCAAGGATCTGGCCGTAGCTCAGCTCGGGGCCGGCAACATCGGCACCCGCGGTCACGCCGCTCGCCTCGACTTCGCTAGCGCCATAGGGTCTCAGCCCCTTGACCGCGGGCCACTCCACCAGCGCAAACGCCAGCAGCAGCAACAAGGCCAGGATCATCCATCCGGCCACATCGCCGGCTGCATCGATCCCCTTGGCGGTGATCAGGCGCGTGAACAGCCCCGGAAACAGCGCATTGCCGATACTGGTGCCGGCCAGCACCAGACCCAGCGCCCGACCACGACGCAGCACAAACCAGCGTGATACCGCGACCACGCACAACGCCAGACCGCAGCCGGCCAAACCGACACCCATCAGGAAGCGGACCCAGTAGTACTCCGACAGCGACGTGACATCGCCGAGCAGGAAGAACGACGCTGCCAACGCAACGGCACCGATCGCCATTACGATGCGCACACCGACACGATCAGCCAGCCAGCCCGTCAGCACCGTCAGGATGGCCGACACGCCGAACTGGATCGCATCACCCAGTTTGACGTCGGCGCGACTCACGCCCAGCTGCTCGATGATCGACGGATCGAAGGCCGCGATTCCACCGGCTGTCAGCCCATTGCTGACCAGCAGGATGATGAAGACGGCGGGAACGACCGCCCACCAGCCATAGAACCGGGAGCCGTCCGCCCCCGGCGTGACTATCGCCTTGTCCATGTTCAAACCTGCTCGGTGACGATGAATTGAGGACTATCGGCGAGTGCGCGAAAGGCCGAGGAAACGCCACGCATCTGCTCGGTCGCGACGTCCTGACCGAGCTGGCCAAGATCCTTGACGTCGATGATCTCGATGTACTGATACGGTGCTGCAGCACCATTCAACAGACCGGTGGCCCGCAGAACCTCGAAACGATTCACCGACGGCAATTGATTGACGATCGGAAGATCAGTTTCACGTGCAAACTTCTCGTAGTCAGCGACCGTGACGCCGGACTTGAGATTGAACAGCACGATGATCTTCGGCATGGAGGGATCCTATCGTTGCGGCCGATGGCTGATACAGGCAGTCTAGGCAGATCGCAGGATCTCCCGCAAGGCAAGCCATGACGGATTCGTCGCCACAACCGCTGCCGCCGCTGATCAGCACCGCGGAACTGCAGCAGATTCTCGACCGGCCGGAACTGCGCATTTTCGATACCAGTATGCAGATACGGCCACGCACCGGGGGCGGTGTCTTCATCGAAAGCGGTCGCGCGCAATATGAAGCCGCCCATCTACCAGGTGCAGGCTACATCGATGTCGAAGCCGACCTATCCGACCCGGAGCATGCGCTGCGTTTCATGCTGCCGCCGCCAGCCATGTTTGCTGCGCGAATGTCCGCCTGGGGCGTCGGCCCGGACACACGCGTCGTGCTCTATAACTCTGGTCCGACCTGGTGGGCGACGCGGGTCTGGTTCATGCTGCGCGAATACGGCTTCGATGCCGCACAGGTGCTTGACGGCGGACTCGACAAATGGCGTCTCGAGGGCCGGCCGCTCGACACCACCGCCTGCCATTACCCATCGGCACAGTTTGTCACCCGCCCACCGCGAGGCCTGTTCGTCGACAAAACCACCGTGCTCTCGGCCGTGCACCTGCGCGACCGCCATATCGTCAACGCTCTCGCCCCCGAGATCTTCGCCGGCCGTGTTGCCAATCATGGTCGCCCGGGAAGAATTGCCGGCAGCGTCAACCTGCCCGCCATGGATTTGCTTGATCCCATGACTCAAACGTTTTTGCCGCTGGCACAGTTGCGTGAACGCTTCGCGACCCGCGGGCTGCTCGATGGACGAGAGGTGATTACCTATTGCGGCGGCGGCATCACAGCAACCACCGACGCTTTCGCGCTACATCTGCTCGGTCACGAGGTAGTCCGAATCTACGACGCCTCGATGAGCGAATGGGGACCGGACCCGGCTCTGCCGATGGAATCCGACGTTTGAACAGCTGCCCGCTCTGGCAGTACGCCCACATCCTGCTGTTCGTCTACTGGCTCGGCGCCGATCTCGGCGTCTACATCACCTCGCGCTACGTCGCGCGCGGCGCGCTGGGCCAAGGTCGATCTGGTGCTGCGCCTATTGGTGATCGCAGGCTTCCTCGGCGTCGGGCTCGCCAGCCTGGCGATCGGCGGGCCGCTGCAGGCCGGCTGGCTGGCCGGGAAGTTCGTGCTGTTCGCCGCGGTGGTCACACTCGGCCTGTTGTTGCGCCTGGTGATCCGCGACTGGATAAGGGGCTTCGCCCAGCTGCGCGCCGAGGCCGGCCACGATGCCGCCAACCGGTTGATTCACGCCGCCCACCGACGCGCGGCACGGTTGGCGCAGCTGCTGTGGCTCTGCGTGGCCGCGATCGCCTTCCTGGGCGTCGTCAAGCCTGGTTGAAATTGCCGCCGCGAGCTACTGAAAGTAAATGCTAAAGCGGTGTGTATTCCATCAATGACACGGGGATGCCGTCGGGGTCGAAAAAGATCGTTTCGCGATAGATTCCGGCCGGCGTGCTGTCATCGGGGGTCGTCTTGCGGTATTCGGTCGGCTCGGTGATGAACTGCACGCCAGGCATGGCCCGCAGTCGCGCGACGATCGCCGCCAGGCCCTGCACGCTCAGCACCACCGCCGCCTGCCCATAGCGCGGAAAGCCGTCGGGCCGGGGCAAGGACTGCATCGGCGCCGGCTGCGTATCGCTGATCGCGTAGAGGCCGATCCAGCCATGTTCCAGGCCGCCGGCCGCGAGATGCACGATCCGCAGCCTCGCTTCGGCCAGCCCGATCTGTCGCGCAATCAGCGGACCGGCGAGCGACTTGTCCTCGACGACCTGCAAGCCCAGCGCATCGTGATAGACACGCAGCGAAGCGTCGATATCGCGCACCCACAGAGTGACCCGCTTCAGCGGACCGGCCTGGCCCGTCAGGGTGGTTTCCGCATTCATCGCCGCGCACCCCCGCCCTTAGAGCCTGAGCGCGCCGGGATTCATGCGTCCCTGCGGATCGAGCATCTGTTTGAGCTGTTTCAGGAGGTGCGCCGCGGTCGGCTCGAGACCCTCCAGGTAGGGATAGAACTTGCCGAGCTGGAAGCTGACCGCGCCGGATTCCATGAACGTGGTCGCGAGTTCCTCGCGGATCCTAGCGACGGCCGCCGCCGCCTCGGGATTCGGCGGATATTTCGGCAGCTTCGCCAGATAGCCGGCGTCCAGCACGCGCTCGTGGAACGCATTGCGTGCATCCGGCCAGTACATCACCGGCTCGAGCAAGGTGCCCACCTGCCCGACCGTGCAGCTGAGATAACCGTGGTCGATGTCGAATTTCTCGACCGCGGCCGCATGCTTCGCGAATACCGCCTCGCAGCGTTCCCACATCTGTGCAGCCTTGCTGAACGGCACCGTGCCATGCACCGGCACCCAGCGTTCGCCGTTCGGACCGAGCATGCTGTTGACCTCGGCGAACGGCTGGGCGCGCATCACCTTGGGCACCGAGTTCTCGACCTCGGTCCCACTGCGCGACATGATGCCGCGGACGATCGCCGCCTTGGCATCGGCATCAACCGCGTCACGCCCATCGAGCGAAATATGCGCCGAGAACGTGCCTTCCTTGAGGAAGTTGCGCCCCGCCATCACCACCTTCGCGCCTTCGACCAGCCCTTTGAGACCGCCGGTGCTCTTGACCACCTTGCCGAGCGACTTGGCGTCTTCCATCAGGCTGACACGTTTCATCCGCACCGCCTGTAGGCCCGGGTCGAACGCGAACTGCTCGGCGACCACGTCGGCGCGGGCCACTTCGGCCATGGCGGCGAACAGCTTGGCGGCACTATCGAACGAAAACGACAGATAGCGCGACTCGCGCTGTGGCCGGATCAAACGGAAGGTCGCCCGCGTCTTCACGCCGAGCGCGCCGGTATCGGACAGGAACATCGCCATGGTGTCGGGGCCGACCTGGCGAAAGAACGGCTGGCCGTTCTTGTTGGCATGGCTGCCGAGCCGCAGGACCGACCCGTCGGCCAGCACCACGTCGAGACCGATCACGCTTTCCGCGGCAGCACCGAACTGGCCGGAACCGAGGAAGATGCTGCCCTGCGACAGCGCACCGCCGATGCTCGAGCGCAGGCCCGACAGCGGGCCGTAATACGGTGTGCGCACCCCATGCGGCTCGAGCGCATCGAAAAGCCCCTTCCAGGTGGCGCCGCACTCGACTGTTACATAGGCGTCCTCGACATTGATATCGAGCACCCGATCCATGCGCAGCATGTCGATCATGATCGAGTTGGCCGTCTGCGGCAGATAGCCGTCGGTATACGACATGCCGCCGCCGCGCGGCACCAGCGGCAGGCCCAGAGGCGCGATCGTCTTCAATGCCGCCGCCAGTTCCTCGGCGCTGCCCGGACGGATGACCGCCGCCGGCAACTCGCCGCCGCGGTAGACATCCTGCGAATAGAACTCGCACTCGGTGCGATCCGTGATCACGTTGGCCGCACCCAGTTGGCGGCGCAGTTCGGTGATCAAGCCATCGAGGGCCCCGGGTGCAAGTTGGACGGCTGACTGCATGATTCTCTGGTCTCCGCGCTTACGATGCGTTGTGAGCCGCTGGATTATTCGCGGCGACCGCCAAGCCAGCAAGCCGGTAGAGACCGCAACCGGCTTCCGGTTACCGCGGTATCCGCGGCGACCGCTCCGGCCGTCCGCCTCGCGGGCCGACCGATCACCTCGCAACAGGATCGGTCCAATCCGCCGCCCCGTCACCGAGACTGCTAAGCTGCGACACCCGCCGAGAAGCGCACCTGACCGTCGCATGGCGCGGGGCAACACGGCACCGGATGGGCATCCTACGCGACAGTCAGCTGGCCTTCGAGCACGTCGTCCCGGTCGCCGTGGTCGGCGCCGGAGCCTGCGGGCTCACCGCCGCGCTCGCCGCTCGCGACGCTGGCGCAGAGGTGCTGGTGCTGGAGCGCGACAAGCATCCCGCGGGCAGCACCGCGATGTCGCTCGGCGCGATGTGCGCGGCCGCTTCGGCCGAACATCGACGGCATGGCATCGAGGACAGCGCCGAGCGTTTCGTCGCCGACGTCATGGCCAAGACCCAGGGGCGCGCCGATCCCCGCCTCGCCCGCGCGATCGCCGAACAATCCGGACCGGCCGTCGACTGGTTGACCGAAAACCACGACGTGCCATTGCGGTTGGATTTCAAGTGGACCAGCCTCGGCCACTCCGTGCCGCGGCTGCATCTCCCGCCCGGCCGCAACGGCGAGGAATTGCTCTCGTTGCTCGGCCGCGCCTGCGAGCGCGCCGAGGTCGCGGTGATGACCGAAGCGCGAGTGCGCGACCTGCATGCCGGCCCCGACGGCCGGATCCGCGGCATACGCATCGAACGCCCCGATGGCCACACCGAGGATCTCGGCGTCGATACGCTGGTGCTGGCCTGCTGCGGGTTCGGCGGCCATCGCGACATGGTCGCGCAGCACATCCCCGACATGGCCAACAGCCGCTATTTCGGCCACGAGGGTAACCAGGGCGATGCCATACACTGGGGCCAGGCACTCGGCGCCCAGCTCGCCGACATGAGCGCCTACCAGGGACTCGGCACGCTGGCCGATCCCCAGCAGGTGATCGTGCCGCATCCGCTGCTGCTCGAAGGCGGCTTCATGGTCAATCTGCGCGGCGAACGCTTCACGCACGAGAACGCCAACATCTCCGGCATGTGCGTACCCGTGCTCGCGCAACCCGAAGGCCTCGCCTGGGTGGTTTTCGACGGCCGTCGCAACACCGCTTGCCTCGCCCACTCCGTCGAACAGCGACAGCTCGCCGAGCTCGGCGCCATCAAACAGGCCGCGAGCTGGGACGAACTGGAACAGCGCTGCAACCTGCCTCGTGGCTCGCTCGAGCGCGAGAACAGCCACATCGATGCCGCACGGCGCGCGGGCCAGGTCGACGCTTTCGGCCGCCGCTTCGATGGCCTCGAGCCCCTGCAGCCACCCTACTGCGCGCTGCGGGTCACCGGCGCGTTGTTCCACACCCAGGGCGGGCTGGTGGTCGACGGGCAGGCGCGGGTGCTGCGTCCCGACGGCAGCGCCTTGCCGAATCTGTTCGCCGGTGGCGGCGCGGCGCGCAGCATCTCCGGCCCCATGGTTACCGGCTACCTGCCGGGCGTGGGCCTGTGCATGGCGATCACGCTCGGACGGCTGGCTGGTGACGCTGCCGCGAAATCGAGCCAACGACAGCCTTCCTGAACCCACGGGCGGCTGCCGGTGTCGAGTCAGACCACACCCCGGCGCCGCTCTTCCAGTCTGCGCCGGATCTCGGCATGCCGCGCGGAATCGATTGGGTATTTCCACATCATCGCCAGCGGAATCAGCAACAGCGCGACCGGCAGCCAGGAGACGCAGAGACGGATACCCAGGGTCGATCGGGCATCGAGCGCCTGGCCCGACTGCTCGTAGCCGAACAAAGCCAGACAAGCCGCACCCACCAAGGGGCCGAAAGCCATGCCGGCCTTGAAGACGAAGGCGATGAAGGCCATGTGACCGCCCATCTGCTGCACGCCCGATTGCAGCTCGTCGTGGTCCACGGCATCGGCGGCCATTGCCGGCGGCGTGATCATCGTGCCGCCGTTGCCGAGGCCCATGACCATGTTGGCGAGCAGCACCACCCACAAGTCGCCGGGCCGCGCCGCGAACAACAGCACGTAGGCGATCATGGTCACCAGGTTCGCGTAGCAATAGGCGCGATGCTTGCCGAAGCGCCGGGTCACCGGCACCCAGAGCGGCGCGAACAACACCGCCGCCACGGTGTTGGCCAGAGCGATCCACAACAGGTGCTCGGCCATGTCCAGCGCGAACACCACCAGCAACGGTTGCACGAAGAAATATGTGCCCATCGCCAGGCGATCGACGAGATAGGCCAGCACCAGGCGCGCGAACGGCTTGTTGCGTTTGAGGATCGCGAACAGCTCGCCCCAGGACGGCGGCGACTCGCCTTCGGCCACCTTGACCGCCGGCACGGCCGCGAAACACCACAGCACGAACAGCGGCAAGGCGATCACGAAGAACACGCCGATGGTCTGCACGATCTCTTCGAAAGTCGGCGCGGCCTTGCCGAGCATGAACTGCAGATAGAGCAGCGGGATCAGCGCCGCAGCGAGATAGCCGATGAACGCGCCGGTCTCGCGAAAACCGGCGATGCGGGTGCGCTCGTGGTAATCGCCGCTGAGCTCGCCGCCCCAGGTCTGGTGCGGGATGAAGACCATGGTCCAGCCGGCGTAGAACGCCAGCAACCAGAACAGCAGATACAGCGCCGAGCTGTCCGGCGCCGGCGTCAGCAGGAACCAGGTCGCGACCATGGCGATCGGCGTGCCGAGCGCCATCCAGCTGCGACGACGGCCGAAAGCCAGGGTCGTGCGATCCGAGAGCGCGCCGATCAGTGGATCGGTCAGCGCCTCGAAGGCGCGGCCGATCGCGAACATCACGCCGACCGTGGCCAGCGACAGGCCGGCGACCTGCGAGTAGGTCGGCGGCAGGTACATCAGCAGCGGCACCATCATCGACTGCAGCGCCACGGTGGGCGCGGCATAGGCCATCAGCCGGGCCGCGGACAATCTTCCGGTAGTCGACACGCGACCTCTCCTCCCCTTCGAGCCGCCCCTACCGGGGAACCCAAGGATGCGGCTAGATCACCGCGCAGACCGTCTTGGTCTCGAGAAAATTCTCGAGCGCCTGATGCCCGCTGTCCCGTCCCCAGCCCGACTGCTTCATGCCGCCCATGGGCAGGCTGGCATCGTACATGGAATGGCAATTGATCCAGACAGTGCCGGCGCGGATCCGCGCCGCCAGCCGGTGCGCGGTGGACAGGTTGTGGGTCCAGACGCTGGCGGCGAGCCCGTAGTCGGTGTCGTTGGCGATCGCCGGCACGTCCTCTGCGGAACGGATCGGCGTGGCGACGACCACGGGTCCGAAGATCTCTTCGCGGACGACCTTGGCGGAAGGCACGGCACCGACCAGCACCGTCGGCTCGATGAACGTCCCGGCCGGCCCGAGCTGCCGGCCACCGGTGAGCACGCTCGCACCCTCGGCCCGGCCGGAGGCGATATAGCCCGCGATGCGGTCCGCCTGTTTGCGGCTGACCACCGGACCCATCTGCGTGGCGGGATCGAGGCCGTTGCCGAGTCGTATGCCGCGCGCGCAGGCCGCCACGCCCTCGAGCACGCGATCGAAGATCCTTTCGTGGACATACAGCCGGGAACCGGCGACGCAGACCTGGCCACTGTTGAAAAAGATCGCATTGGCCGCACCCGGAATCGCCAGCTCGAGATCGGCATCGTCGAGCACCACCACCGGCGATTTACCGCCGAGTTCGAGCGTCAGCTTCTTGAGGTTGCCGCCGGCAGCCGCAACGATCCGCTTGCCGACTTGGGTCGAACCCGTGAAAGCGATCTTGTCGACCCCGGGATGTGCCGCCAGCGCCGCGCCGGCCGTTTCGCCGAGACCGGTGACCAGATTGAACACCCCCGGTGGAATGCCGGCTTCGAGCAGCAGCTCGGCCAGGCGAATCGCGGTCAGCGAGGTGTCCTCGGCGGGCTTGAGCACCATCGTGCAGCCGGCCGCCAGGGCCGGTGCAATCTTCAACGCGGTCAACACGATCGGCGAATTCCACGGCACGATCGCGCCGACCACACCGATCGGCTCCTTGGCCGTGTAGGCAAAGATCTGCTTGTCGGCCGGTTGGTAGCTGATCGAGGTCGGGATGGTCGTGCCCTCGATCCGCATCGCCTGCCCGGCGAAATAGCGGAACTGCTCTACCGCGCCGGGGATTTCGGCCTGGCGCCCGATCCATACCGGTTTGCCCTGATCCACGGTCTCGAGCTCGGCCAGCTCGTCGATGTGTTGCTCGATCAGATCGGCCATTTTCCACAGCAGCTGCGCGCGCTGCATCGGCAGCATGTCGCGCCAGGCGCCGGCTTCGAACGCACGCCGTGCCGCGGCAACCGCACGATCGATGTCGACGGCCTCGCCGGCCGCGACCCGCCCGAGCGAGGCTCCGGTCGCCGGATTGAAGGTCTCGAAACTGCGCCCCGCCGCGGGCTCGACCCATTCGTTGTCGATCAGCAAGCGCCGCTGCGGCCGTGCCAGGAAGCGCCGGGTCGCGTCGATCCCCGGCTCGAGGGTCGCGACCTCCAGGGTCACGGCCGCGCTCCCGGAGCTGCCGGGATGTGGGTCGCATGGTTGGCGAGATACCAGCTCGCGATCTCTTCGCGGGTCGCGAACCACACGCCCGGCGGCGACTGGGCGTAGCGGATGAACTCGCGCGGTGCGCGTACGCGATAGGCGCGGCCACTGACATGCGGATGCAGGCCGGCGTTCATCATCTTGCCGGTCATCGCCGCTTCCTCCATCGGCCGGCGCCGCAGCGCGGTCACGGCGTTGATCGTGCACGACGGCCGGACGTTCGTTTCGTCAAACCGATCGAACAGGCGGAACACGCCGACACGCTGGCCGTATTCGCGCCAGGTGAAGTTCGGGAAGTCTGCGGTATTGCCCGGCAGCACATCCGGCAGGATCGCGGGGCCGCCGGCGCAGTACGGCCGGTCCGTGTCCTTGACCAGATCCCAGGTCTCGAGATTCACCGTAATAATCAGGGCGATGCGCTTGTCGTGCGGCCACCGCAGCCGGCGGCGATGGGTGATCGGGATGTGGTCGTAGTGCATGACACTCACCAAGTCGTTGGAACCACGGCAACCGGCCGGGGCAGCCGGACTATATGCCGCCCGGCTTGCGCCGAGACCGTCCGCATCCTGGACACATATCCACAGAGTGGACAAACACTTCACGCCCTCGGCTGTCCACCCTTCGGACTCTTCCCTTTGCGGGGGGATGCTGGGAAATTCGCGCTTCATGGAAAGCACACGCCCGATACGAGCCCTGATCCGTGGCCTCGACGCCCTCACCGTCCTGAACCTGCGCAACGGCGCGACCGTCTCCGAGGTCGCACAGGAGATCAAGCTCCCGCGCACCACGACCTATCGAATCCTCGAGACACTGAGCCACGCCGGCTTCGTCTACCGCGATTCGACCGACGACCGCTATCGGCTGACGATCATGGTCCGCGGCCTCTCCGACGGTTACGACGACGAGGCCTGGGTCACGCAGATCGCGCGCCCCTACATCAACGAGCTCGGCAAAGACATCGTCTGGCCGGTCGCGGTCTGTTCGCTGTCGGGCAGCTCGATGATGGTGCGCGAGTCCACTGACCATCGCAGCCCGCTGGCCGTCGAGCGTTTTTCCGCCGGCTTCCGCGTGCCGATGCTGACCTCGGCCTCCGGCCGTGCCTACCTGGCGTTCTCGCCGCCGACCCAGCGCGACTCGCTGCTGGACATCCTCGGTCGTTCGAACCGCGAGGAAGACCAACTGGCGCGCGACCGCACCGAACTGATGAAGCTGCTGAGCGGCTTCAGGATGCAGGGCTATGCCTCGGCGGTACGCCCGCGACGGGTCTCCGACGAAACCAGCCTGGCGGTGCCGATCCTGATCGACGATCGCGTCCTCGCCGTGGTATCGATCCGTTTTTCGAGCACGGCCATCCCGCAGAAGATGGCGGTCGATCGTTTCCTGCCCAAGCTGCGCGACACCGCGCAGAAGATCCGCCAGTCGTTCCTCGACCAGCAGCGCGATGCGCCGACGCCGCATCTGCGTCCGGTCGCACTGGTCGCGTCGCGCTGAGTCCCGCCCGCAATCCGCAACGCGCAGCCGGGCGGCGGCTACTCGGCCGACGGGGCTGACGGAGCCGACAAGCATCGCTATGATGCCCGGCTCACGGGGGTCATGCGTCGTTGCGTGTGCCCCTTGAAACCATCATGAATCCAGCTACTTACATGTTTTTTCGAAAGTAGCTGCGAAGGGAGCGTCAGCCACGATGAAGCGCATCCTCGTCTCGATCAAGCGGGTCGTCGACTACAACGTCCGTGTTCGCGTCAAACCCGACGGCAGCGGCGTGATCACCGACGGCGTCAAGATGAGCATCAACCCGTTCGACGAAATCGCCCTCGAAGAAGCCTTGCGCATCAAGGAAAAGGGCCTCGCCGAGGAAGTCGTAGTCGCGACCATCGGTCCGGCGGACTGCCAGCAGCAGCTGCGTACCGCACTCGCGATGGGCGCCGACCGCGCACTGCACGTGCTGACCGACGCGGCCATCGAGCCGCCGGTGGCCGCCAAGCTGCTGCGCAAGCTGGTGGACAAGGAGCAGCCGATACTCGCGATCCTCGGCAAGCAGGCCATCGACGACGACTGCAGCCAGACCGGCCAGATGCTTGCCGCGCTCTGGGGTCGCCCGCAGGCCACCTTCGCCTCGAAGGTCGAGATCAACGGCGACAAGGCCAGCGTGACCCGCGAAGTCGATGCCGGCCTCGAGACTCTCGAAGTCGACCTGCCGGCGGTGATCACCACCGACCTGCGCCTCAACGAGCCGCGCTACGTCAAGCTGCCCGACATCATGAAGGCCAAGAAAAAGCCGCTCGAGACGCTCGAGGCGGCGTCGCTCGGCGTGCCGCTGCAGTCGGCACTGCAACTGCTGAAGTTCGAGGCCCCTGCAGCGCGCTCGCGCGGCGTGATGGTCAAGGACGCGCAAGAACTGGTCGACGCCCTGAAAAAGAAGGGCCTGCTGTAAGGAACCCGTCATGAGCAAGATCCTGATCGTCGCCGAACATGACGGCGCCAAGCTCAACCCTGCCACCGCGAAGTGCGTCAGCTGCGCCAAGGCCATTGCCGATGCGGAAATCGTCGTGGCCGTATTCGCGGCGGATGGCGCTGCCGTCGCCGCCCAGGCCGCCGCGGTCAGCGGCGTGACTCGCGTGCTGCAGGTCGACCATCCGGCCAATGCGCATGCCCTGGCGGCCACCCTGGCCCCGCAGGTCGCACAGCTCGCCCCGGGCTACAGCCATGTGTTCGGCCCTTCGACCACCTTCGGCAAGGACCTGATGCCGCGGGTCGCAGCCCTGCTCGATACCCCGCAACTTTCCGACGTCATGGCCGCCGAGAGCGCCACCCGCTTCCGCCGGCCGATGTACGCCGGCAACGCGATCGTCACCGTCGAAGTCGCGGCCGGCACCCAGCTGGTCGCGACGGTGCGCACCGCCTCGTTCGAGGCGGCGCCAGCCGCGGCCGCGGCCGCGCCCATCGAAGCCGTGGCTGTCACGGCCGAGTTGCCGACCCACACCCGCTTCGTCTCGGTGTCGGGCGCGCGCAGCGACCGTCCCGATCTGCAGACCGCCGCGCGCGTGGTCTCGGGTGGTCGCGCACTCGGCAGCGCCGACAACTTCAAGATCCTCTACGACCTCGCCGACACGCTCGGCGCCGCAGTCGGCGCCTCGCGCGCCGCGGTCGATGCCGGCTATGCCCCGAACGACCTGCAGGTCGGCCAGACCGGCAAGATCATCGCGCCGGAGCTCTACCTGGCTTTCGGGATTTCCGGTGCGATCCAGCACCTGACCGGCATCAAGGACGCGCGTACGATCGTCGCGGTCAACAAGGATTCCGAAGCGCCGATCTTCGAGATCGCCGACATCGGCCTGGTCGGCGACCTGTTCCAGATCGTGCCCGAGATCGCACGCCTGGTCAGCAGCGGGAAGTGAGTCCGACAACGAGGCGACGGTGATCGCCGCAGGCGGCTCGCCGCGGCCGCGCTGGGGCTTCATCGCGCTGCTCGGCGCGGCCAGCGGACTCTCGGCTTTCGGCATGGCCAGCGTCGTGCCGATGCTGCCGGAGCTCGAGCGTGCGCTCTCCACCGACTTCGCCACGCTGCAGTTCGTGGTCTCGGCCTATCTGCTCGGCCTCGGCCTGTTCCAGCCCATCCAGGGCGTGCTCTGCGATCGCTTCGGCCGACGCCCCGTGCTGCTCGGCGGCTTCGCGATCTTCCTGGTCGCGAGTCTGCTGGCGAGCATCGCACCCTCGCTGCCGTGGCTGGTGCTGGCGCGTGGGCTGCAGGCCATGGGCGCCAGCGTCGCGACCGTGGTCACCCGCGCGATCGTGCGCGACTCCTACGAGCCCGAGCCGGCCGCGATCGCGCTGTCCTTCATCTCCGCGGTCATGGGTTTCTCGCCGGTGATCGCCCCGGTCATCGGCGGCGTGGTCGCGAGTGCGCTCGGCTGGCGAGCGGTCTTCTGGCTGCATGCCGCGATGGCGGGGCTGCTGCTGTTGCTGATCGCGCTGCGCCTGCGCGAAACACGTCCGGCGGGTGTCAAACCCGCTTCGCTGCGCGAGCTGCTGCGGGGCTTCGGCAAGCTGATGCGCGAGCGGCGCTTCATGGGCTATTCGCTGACCTACAGTTTCGTCAGCGGCGCATCGTTCATGTTCATCACCATCGGCGCGGCATTGTTCGAACACCTGTTCGGCATGACCGCGGCCCAGTTCGGCTCGATGTGGGCCGGGCTCGCCGGCTCGTATGTGCTCGGCGCCGCCTCGGCCGGCGCGCTGTCGCGGCGCTACGGCACGCAGCGGGTCATCCAGTCCGGCATCTACCTGAACCTGTTCTCGGCCGTGGTCTTCTGCACCGCGGCGCTGTGGCCGCGGCCCGAGCTGGCGGCATTCATTGCCGCGCTCGCCTTGCAGTCGATGTCCAGCGGCCTGGTATCGCCGCTGGCCCTGGCCGGTGCGGTCGGCGACAATCCCTCGCTCGCCGGCATGGCCGCCGGCCTGTCGAGCTCCATCGCGATGCTGATCTCGATGGCCTGCGCGATGATCACCGGCGCGCTCTACGACGGCCGGCCGCTGACCACGGCGGTCCCTCTGAGCCTGGCCTGCATCGCGGCCTGGTTCGCACTGCGCAGCGCGCTCGCCGGCGAACTTGCCGCCGCCCGCAGCCGCCCCGCCGGCAGACCTCGCTGAGCCCGCCGGCACGCGTGCTACAGTGGATCCACCACGATTTCCCCTGAGTTACCCAACGGACCGAATGAACGCTGCCACTGCTTCCCTGCCCGTTCGCAAGGGCTTTGTCGACGTCCCCTCTGGCCAGATCCACTATCGTGCCGCGGGTTACGGCCCGCCGGTCGTGCTGCTGCACGACTCGCCGCGCTCCTCGGTGATGCACGCCGAGATGCTGCAGGCGCTGGCCGGTGAATTCACCGCGATCGCGATCGACACCCCGGGCTATGGCCACTCGACACCGCTACCGTCGGAACCGGTACCGACCATTCCCGACTTCGCCCGCGCACTGGCGGCGACTCTCGAAGCCTTCGGTATCGCACGCTGCCCCGTCTACGGTTTCCACACCAGCTCGAAGATCAACCTGCAGTTCGCGGTCGATCACCCGGATCGCGTTTCGCTGGCGATCCTCGACGGCCTGAGCCTGCCGCCCGGCGGCCCGTCCGAGGACTTCATCGCGCGCTACATGAAGCCCTACGTCGTCCAGGAAGACGGCAGCCATCTCGCTTCCAGCTGGGCGCGGGGTCGCGACCTGTTCCGCTTCTTCCCCTGGTTCGACACCCAACCTGCGGCCCGCCTGCCGCTCGATCAGCCCGACGAGCGTTTCCTGCATCGCTATGTGCTCGACATGCTGCTGGCCGGCCCGCATTACTCGTCGGCCTATGCCGCCGCGATGCGCTACCTGGCCCTGCCGCGGGTCGAACAGGTCCGCGCGCGTACGGTGTTCATGTGCCGCGAGAATGACCCGCTGTATGTGTTCCTCGATGCCCTGCCGCGCGAACTGCCGGCCGGTTGCAGCATCGAGCGCCTGCCAGGCGAGCGGAGCAGCTGGGCCGCGCGGGTGACCGCGCTGCTGCGCGAAGGCAGCCAGAACGCCGAGGGCATCGCAGCGTCGGGAATCAGTCTGCCGGACCCCTTGGCCCGCAGCCGCCGCGAAGAAACCCGCGGCTACGTCAACCTGCCGCATGGCCAGCTCCATCTGCGGCGCTTCGGCACGAGCGGCAACGCGCGCCCATTGCTGTTGCTGCACGAATGCCCCGGCTCGTCCTCGGGCCTGCGCGACCTCGCCGCCGCGCTGGCTACCGACCGCACGGTCTATGCGCTGGATCTGCCCGGCACCGGCGAGTCCGATCCGCTGCCGACGCCCGACGTCGCCCACTACGCCACCGCGCTGACCCAGCTGCTCGATGCCCTGGGCCTGCCCCAGGTCGACGTGGTCGCCGAATTCACCGCCGTGCCGTTTGCGGTCGAGCTCGCGCGCACCGCCGCCAACCGCGTCCACGCCCTGTGCTTCGACGGCGCCTGGCTGCTGGCTGCGGCCGAACGCCGCAACCTGTGGCGGCAATACTGCCCCGCGCTGGCGCCGCGCACCGATGGCACGCATCTGCTCGCGCTCTGGCACCGCCTGCGCGACCAGGAACTCAGCTGGCCCTGGTACGAACGCAGCGCCGCCGGAATCCGCCGTCGCGCCGCACCGCTCGATGGCCAGCGCCTCACGGCCATCGTTACCGATCTCGCGCTGCAGCTGGAAAACTACGGCGACGCCGCCCGGGCCGCGCTCGATTACGACCTCAAGCCGGCACTCGATGCGATCACCCAGCCGGTGCTGCTGCTCGAAGACGCCGGCGACGTGCGCTACCAGTGGATCGGGAAAATCGGGAAACGGCTCGGCCAGGCCCTGCGTGCATCGCGTGCGGTTGCTGCTGTGGAGCGCGCCGACACCATCCGGCAGCACTTCGATACGCTGCTGGCGCGTCGTCGCGGCAGCTGATCGAAATTTGGGCTGCAGCCTCTATGCCGCAGCCACAGACCCCGCCATCAGATGATGGCCTGCAGACACCGGCTGGCTGAACCGCAAGGTTTCGCGCAGACGTTTGATGTCAGCAGCGTGAAGCCGCTGATGGTCGCGCGGCAGGATCGCTGGCAAGGGCCCGGGCACTCAGGGTGTGACCGGGCCTTTTGTTCAGCGCATACCGTCCGCCGCCGCGATACGACCGACGGCCTCCACCGGCGGGATCATCCCGAACCGGCCTTCGTTGAAATCGCGGAAGGCCTGCTCGATCTCGGCCCGTGTGTTCATCACGAACGGCCCGTAGCCGGCGATCGGCTCGTCTATCGGCTCGCCGCTGAGCAACAGCAGCTTCGCGCCGTCCTGGGCTTCCAGGCGGACCTCGCTGCCCGCCCGATCAAGCAGCACCATCTGCGCTTCCCTGGCGATCTGCGACTCGTTGACCTGCACGACACCGCGCAGCACCACGATGCCGACATTGCGACCCTCCGGCAGCGCCAGCGACACGTGGCGACTCTCCTCGAGCCGCAGATCCCAGACATCGATCGGCGTGAAGGTCCGGGCCGGACCCAGATGGCCCTGATAGTCGCCGGCGATCACCCGCAGCGAACCCGCCTGCCCGGGCAACGTGACGACGGGAATATCCGCATCGAGCAGCGTCTGGTAGCTCGGCGCGGCCATCTTCTGCTGCGCCGGCAGGTTGACCCAGAGCTGCACCATCTCCAGCGTGCCGCCGCGGCGCGTGAACGCCGGCGAATGGTATTCCTCATGCAGGATGCCGCTGCCGGCAGTCATCCACTGCACGTCGCCCGGGCCGATCTGCCCACCTGCGCCGGTCGAGTCCCGATGCTCGACCTCGCCCTGGTAGACGATGGTCACCGTCTCGAAACCGCGATGCGGATGCTCACCGACACCCCGCCGACGCGTCGCCGCGACAAACTCCGCCGGCCCCGCATAGTCGAGCAACAGAAAGGGGCTCGCCTCGCGGCCCAGCGTGTCGTAGGAAAACAGCGTGCGTACCGGGAAGCCGTCGCCCACCCAGTGCGGACTGCGGTTGCCGTGGATACCGAGGACTTTCTTCATCGCAGGCTCCTGAAACGAGCCCGACCTGTTGCCGGGCCTTGCGGACAATCTATGATTGCAACGCTGCCCTACAAGGGCCGAAGATCAGGACTTATCGTCCCATTTTCAGAACGATAAATCACCATGATACCCGCGCTCAAAAACGTCGACGACCTGGTGCTGTTCGGCCACGTGGTCGAGCACCGCGGATTCGCCGCAGCCGCGCGGGCGCTGGGCATACCGAAATCCCGGCTCAGCCGGCGGATCGCGCAGCTCGAGGAGCAGCTCGGAGTACGCCTGCTGCAGCGCTCCAGCCGACGCTTCTCAGTCACCGAAATCGGCGAGCGCTATTACCAGCACTGCCGGGCGATCATGGTCGAAGCCCAGGCCGCGCAGGAAGTCATCGACCACGCCAGTGCCGCGCCGCAGGGCATCGTGCGCATCAGTTGTCCGGTGGCCCTGCTGCACGCGCAGGTCGCCGCGATGCTGATCGAGTTCATGCAACGCCATCCGCGCATCACCATCCAGCTCACCGCAACCAATCGGCGCGTCGATGTCGTGGCCGAGGGCTTCGACATCGCGATCCGTGCACGAACCCCGCCGCTCGAGGATTCGAGCCTGGTGATGCGCGAGCTCGCGCAGCACAACCTGTATCTGGTCGCGAGCCCGCTGCTGTGCGAGCACTACCCCGTACCGCAGAATCCCGCCGATCTCGAAGCCCTGCCCAGCATCGGCGACGGCCCGGTCGATCAGGCCGCCCCGCTCTGGCAACTCGTCGGCCCGAACGGCGCGACCGCCAGCGTGTCCCATCGCCCGCGGCTGGTGACCGACGACTTGTCCACCCGCCTGGACGCCGCCGTAGCCGGGCTCGGCGTCACTCAGTTGCCGGCAATGATGATGGAAGACGAGTTGCGCAGCGGCCGCCTGGTCAAGCTGCTGCCGGACTGGTGCTCACACGGCGCGGTCGTACACGCCGTGTTCCCGTCGCGGCGCGGGCTGCTGCCTTCGGTGCGCGCGCTGCTGGATTGTCTGGCGGATAAGTTCGCAGCCTTGCCGGCCGATTGAACACGTCAAGCCCGGGATTCATCCAGCACGCGGGATGCAAACGCCGGGCGACCAGCCGATGACGCTCCCGGAGCGCAGATTCCGGCGCCTGCCACCAGATGCAATTGCGGGCCAACGGAGCTAGATCCAAATCCGGATTCTGCAGGGTCACACGGGGCATGGCCCCTGGCGCGCCCGTCGAGGACTCCGCTTGAGTACCTGGAAAGTCAGTAGTCACGGCGGGTTCCCTGCGTAAAACCGATATGGCGCCGCACCCCGCCCACCGCAACACTCCGTACGAATGCGTAACGCGATGCTGTTGCTGCACCTGCTGGCCGCAACCATCTGGGTCGGCGGCCACCTGATCCTCGCCCTGGCGATCCTGCCACGAGCGCTGCGCCGCCAGTCGGTGGCCGAGCTGCTGCAATACGAATCCGCCTACGAGCGCATCGGACTGCCGGCGCTGCTGATCCAGGTGATCAGCGGCGTGATGCTCGCGCACACGGTGGTACCGGATATCGGACGCTGGGTGGACCTATCCGACCCGATCGGGCGGCTGGTCGGACTGAAACTTGGCCTGCTGGCGCTGACTGCCGTGTTCGCGCTCGATGCGCGGCTGCGACTGATCCCGCGACTCAGTTCGAGTCGATTGACGGCGCTGGCCTGGCACATCATCCCGGTGACCGTGATCTCCGTGTTGTTCGTGGTCGTGGGGTTATCGTTTCGTACCGGGTGGTTCGTCTGAGCAGGATCTCTTGGGTACGACAGATCGGCAGATGCTTGGAGCTGCCCGGTTTCCGTGGACAGTACTGAATCGGAGCCGGAGTCGGCCCTTCAGGGAATCACGTTGCGGCAGTGAAGCTAGCGCTTCGCGCTGGATGACTCGCCTGAGCAAGCTACCCGACGCTGCTGCGGGCTACGCTCCCGCAACTGCGCCGTAGGCCGCGTCAGGATCCAGCTGCCGGCACATAGAATCACCAGACCGTGCATCACCTGAATCGAAGGCGGCGAACCGGCGAACGCGCCCATCAGCAACGATGCGAGCATCAGCACAATCGCCAGGATCTTGCCGCTGGCCGGAATCGCGCCCTGTTCGCGCCAGGCGTCGATGATCGGCCCCCAGCGGGGGTGGCTCAGCAGCCAGGCGTGGAAGCGCGGCGAGCCGCGGGCAAAGGCCCCGGCCGCGACCAAGACGAAAGGCGTCGCCGGCAGCAGCGGCAGCACCACACCCAACGCCGCGAACGCGAGTGCCACGCAGCCCAGGGTTTTCCAGACCCAGCCCATCATCTGCGCTGCCCAGTCATGGATGGATCGTAACCACGAACGCGAATGGTTCTCTTTAAGTGTTTGTGCGTACCAGAATGGGCCAAGCCTTCGCCCACCTGTAGGACACCCGGGGACGTGCCGCGCCACCGATTGTCCTGGTGGACTCTATTATCGTGATCGACCGACGCCATCGTTCGGGAGCAGCGGGCGGCGGGGCGTTTTGTTTGCTGCCTGCAGGAGATCGCAGAATGTCCACGAGCCCTTCGTCGAGCGACCGGGTTGCGCCCTCGCCCCTCGAGGCCGGCCCTCTCGGCCGCCTGTATCGCCCGCCGTTCGTCGGCATTTTTGCCTTCTTCATCGTGCTCGGCATCGTGCCGCTGATGCACAGCATGCTGACCTTGATCTTGGACAACTTCGAGCAGCAGCAACAGACGGGCATCAACATCGCCCTCGGGGCGATCGCGGTCGGCATGGTCGTCTATGGCACGCTGCGCAACACCGAGACGCTCGGCACCTGGATGGGCTTCATCGCCGCGCACATCATCTGGAGCAGCTGGATCGAGCTGGCGTTCCGCTTCAACCCGGACTACATGAACATGGGGCCGCTGGTCGTCGACGGCGAGCGGATCCTGACCGCGAGCCTGCTGTTCGTGCAGGCCACCGTGGGCCTGTTGATGGCAACGTTGCCGTTCTTCGTGTTCAACCGGGATACGCGCTGCAATGCCTTCCTGTGGATCCAGCGGGCCGTGCGCTTCGATGCCGGCAAGCCCTTGCCGGCCTCGGAAAGAAATTTCGCCCGCATCACCTTCCTCGAAGTCCTGTACGTCATCTGGTTCTGCTATGCGGTGTCACTGTTCCTGGTGGACAAGCGCTTTCTCGGACCGCATCACACGGTGACCTATGTGGTGAGCTTCGGCCTGATGCTGTGGACGTTCTATCTGCTGCTGCGGCTGGTGCGCTTCACGCGTATCATGGCCGGCATCCGTTATTCGATACCGACCGCGGGCCTCTTCTGGACGACGGTGGAAATCGCCCACGAGTGGGGGCTCTACGACGAGTTCTGGTCGAAGCCGGCAGAATACGCGATGGAAATGGGGATCGTGCTGGCGGCCTTCCTGCTGGCCGTGTTCCTGGCGGTAATCATGCCGCGACGGCGCACCACCCACGCAGCGCCCGCGCAACCGGCGAATCAGTAGATCGCGAGGAACCGCCGCACGACGACGGGCGGCGGGTCTCAGAGCTTTTCGGGGCCGATCCGCACCAGGGCCTTGCCGAAGTTCCCGCCGCGCATCAGACGGCAGAAGGCGTCGGGCGCGGACTCCAGGCCCTCGGCGATGTCCTCGCGCCAGCGGAATTCGCCCTTGCGGATCCAGCCGCCGACGGTGCGGGTCATCTCGGGCATGCGCGAGAGGTGGTCGTAGACCACCAGCCCTTTCATGGTGGCGCGTGCGCCGACTACCGGCCCGAGCCAGGGGCCGGGCGGTGGCTGATCCATGCTGTAGGCCTCGATCATGCCGCAGAGGATGATCCGTGCGCCCAGGGCGAGGTTGCGGATCACGGCCGCCAGGGTGTCGCCGCCGACGTTGTCGAAATAGACGTCAATGCCGTCCGGACAGGCGGTCTTGAGCAGCGCCGCAAGGTCGCCGCTCTTGTAGTTCACGCAAGCATCGAAACCGAGCTCGTTGACGGCGTAGTCGCACTTGGCCTGCGAGCCGGCGATGCCGACCACGCGCGCGCCCATGTGGCGCGCGACCTGGCCGGCGGTGCTGCCGACCGGGCCGGTGCAGGCGGAGACCACGAAGGTCTGGCCGGGCCGCGGCTCGCCGAGATAGACCGTGCCGGACCAGCCCGTGAGGCCCGGCATGCCGAGCACGCCGAGAGCCGTGGACAGCGGCGCGGTGTTCGGGTCGATCCGCCGCACGCCCTGCCCTGCGGACAGCGCGTATTGCTGCCAGCCGTTGCGCACCGCGACGTACTCGCCGGGGCAGAATTCGGGATGGCGTGAATCGACGATCTGCGCCAGCGTCTCGCCCACCATGACGTCGCCGGCGGCGAGCCGGTCGGCGTACATCTGGCTGTTCTTCATCACATTGCGGTAGTACGGGTCGAGTGACAGATAGATGCTGCGCGACAGGAACTGCCCCGGCCCCGGCGTCGGGATGGCGGTGGAGTCGGCACCGAAGTCCTCGGGCACCGGCAGGCCCTGCGGTGAGCGGGCAAAGGTGATGCGGCGGTTGCGATCAGGCATGACAGGTCTCCAAGACGGCTCCGGGGCCTCGCAGGCCCCGGAGCAGATCAGCGACGGACCGTTCCGGCGTCAGAGCTGACCGAGCACGTGCTCGGCCGTCGAGACCTTGAACTGGCCCTTCTCCTCGACGTTGACGTGGGTCGCGACGCCATCCTTGACGACGATCGCGAAGCGTTGGCCGCGCACGCCCATGCCGAAACCGCGCGCATCCAGCTCGAGGCCGAGCGCCTTGGAATAGTCGCCATTGCCGTCGGCCAGCATGACGACCTTGTCGCCGACGCCGCCGGACTTGCCCCAGGCGTTCATCACGAACACGTCGTTGACGGCCATGCAGGCGATGGTGTCGACGCCCTTGGCCTTGATCGCGTCGGCCTGCTGCACGAAGCCCGGCAGGTGCTTGGCATCGCAGGTCGGCGTGAATGCGCCCGGAACGGAGAACAGCACCACGGTCTTGCCCTTGAAGATCTGCTCGGTGGTGATGTCCTGCGGACCGTCCTTGGTCATGGTCTTGAGCGTGCCCGCAGGCATGCGATCGCCGGCCTTGATGCTCATGTCCTGGTCTCCGGTGAGTGAGGTGGAGGAAGCGTGGAAGTCTAGCCCAAAACGCCGAGGCCCGGTTTCCCGGGCCTCGTGCGAACCGAGCTAAGCCTCAGACGTACGGACGGTGCAGGTACTGGCCGATCGGCTTGCCGACTGCGTTGCCGTCGGCGTAGACCGTCTTGCCGCGCAGGATCGTGCGGGTGACGCTCGCCTTCATCTCGTAGCCTTCGAACACCGAGTAGCCCTGCGACGACTCGGAGTGCTTGCCGCCGGCGACGAAGCTCTTGTTCGGATCGACCAGTGCGATGTCGGCATCGAAGCCCGGCGCGATATCGCCCTTGCCCTTGAGGCCGAAGCGCCGCGCGGGGTTGTAGGACAGTAGCTCGGCCATGCGGTTGTAGGACAGACCGCGCGGCTTGCCCTCGGTGATCAGCGCCGGGAGCATATACTCGGTGCCGCCGAAGCCGGACTTGGCCTGGAAGATGTCCTTGCGTCCCTGCTTGCCGACTTTCTTCTCGGTCTTGCAGCAGGCGTGGTCGGAGCAGACCCAGTCGAGCTTGCCGTCGAGCAGGGCTTCCCAGAGGAACTCGACGTCGGCGCGCGAACGGATCGGCGGGTTCACCTTGGCGAAACTGCCGATCTTCGAGTCGTAGTCGAGGCAGAGATGGCCGATGGTGACTTCGCGACGGAAATTCACGTGCGGGAAGGCCTTCTGCATCTTCAGCGCCGCCTCGACCGCCTTGCGCGAGGTCAGGTGCAGCAGGTTGATGTTCGGGCAATTGGTCTCGTGCGCAAGATAGGACGCGATGGTGATCGCCAGGCCCTCGGAGTGCGGCGGACGGGCCGCGCTGTAGGCCCTCAGGCCGGTCAGCGGCTTGCAGTCGATGCACTCGGGATCGTGGGTCTCGCCGGTGAGGTAGGTGTCGAGATCGGTGACCTTGGCGCCGCCTTCGACCATCTTGGTGTAGGCGCTGAGGATGTCGGCCAGCTCGCAGTGCAGCGACAGCGAGATCGAGTCCTTGATCTTGGGGTTGCGCAGCATCGCGCGCTGCACGCCGCGCATCACGAATTCGAAGTGCGCGATGTCGTATTTCTCGTCCTTGCCGATCATCAGGAACTCGCGCTGCGAGCTCGAGGCGCCGTGCAGGCCGTAGCCACCGTAGAACATGAAGATCTTGAAGGACGTGACGCCGTACTTCTGGATCAGCATGTCGATCTCGCCGATGTGGGTGCGATCGAGCGGCGCCAGGTGGTAGGCGTAGTCGACCCAGAAGCGGTCGCGGGATTCGTCGAGCACTTCGGGAAAGACCTTGGCGTAGGGACCGCCGCGCTCCATGTAGTAGCCGCCGGTGCGCATGTAGTTCAGGCTGCTGGTGACGCCGCCCTGCGCGGCCGCCAGGCTCTCGGAGTAGGCATCCTCGCGCAGCGGCCCGTAGATGCCGCAGTGCATATGCGGATCGACACCGCCCGGGAAGGCGAGCTGGTTCTTGCCATCGAGCACCTCGGCGGCTTCGGCCGCCTTGAGACCCTTGCCGAGCTTGGCGATCTTGCCGCCCCGGACCGCGATGTCCATCTTCTCGACGGTGGTTTTTCTCGGGCGCACGACCCGCACGTTCTTGATCAGCAGATCGTATTTCTTCGCGGACTCAGCCATGACATAAACCCCTGAGTGAAGAGCCTTGAGTGGAGTCGGCCCGGCGTCAGCCGAGCAGGAACAGCGACAACGGCGGCCACAGCGCCACCACGGCCAGGCCGACGGCCATCAATCCGATGAACGGCAGCACAGCCTTGCAAATGAGCCAGAAATTCTCCCGGAAAGCAGTCATTGCGACGATGAGGTTGAGCCCCAGCGGCGGGGTCAGATAACCGATCTCCAGATTCACGGTCATCATTATGCCGAAGTGCACCGGATGCATCCCCTGCGCTTCCGCCACCGGCTGCAGGATGGGCGCCAGGATCAATATGGCCGAACCGATGTCCATGACAGTGCCGATGGCCAGCAGCAGCAGGTTGGTCGCCAGGATGAAGCTGCCGGGCGTCTCGAAGACCCGCTCCAGCTGTTCGATCATCATCCCCGGGACCTGCTCGAAGGCCAGGAACTTGTTCAGGGCCAGGGCCATCATCAGCACCGGGAACAGCGCCCCCAGCAGTCGGGTGGTCTCGGTTGTGACCCGCAGCAGCGCGCGCAGGTCGAGCCGACGGTAGACGAACACCTCGATGACCACCGCATAAACCACCGCGATCGCGGCCGATTCGGTCGCGGTGAACAGGCCCGAATAGATGCCGCCGAGGATCAGCACCGGCATCAGCAGGGCCCAGACCCCGCTGCGCAGCGCCGCCAGCAGCTCGCGCAGGTCCCAGCGGCCGCTGCGCAGGCGCCAGTTGACCACCATCGAATAGACCGCGAACAGCCCGAGCAGCAGTAGCCCGGGGCCGATGCCGGCGATGAACAGGTCCGCGATGGAGGTGGCCGTCATGACCCCGTAGAGGATCAGCGGAATCGACGGCGGGATGATGATGCCCAGCGTCGCTCCGGCGCAGATCAGGCCGATGGAGAACGACTTCGAATAGCCGCCGGCCAGCAAGGCCGGGTACATCACTGTGCCCACGGCCAGCAAGGTGACCGTGCTCGAACCGACCACGGAGGCGAACAACCCGCAGGACAGGCAGGTCGCCACCGCGAGCCCGCCCGGTATCGGGCCGGTCAGGGCCCGCATCACCCGCACCAGCTGCCCGGCGATCGCGCCCTCGGCCATGATCGCGCCGGCGAGCATGTACAGCGGAATCGGCAGCAGGATGTCCTGGTTCAGGGCTTCCCAGCCGTCGATCACCAGGTTCTCGAACCGGCCGTCGCCCCAGACGACGTAGACGAACATCACCGCCGCCGCCAGCACCAGGAACACGTACTGGCGCAGCATCAACAGTCCGGTGGCCAGCGCCGCCAGCAGCAACCCGTTCATCGCGCCGGGACCTCAACCGTGGTTTCGTCGCGATCCATCGGCCGCAACGGCGGGAACGCCGCAAAAATACCGTGGCGCAGTGTGCCGAGCACGAACGCCAGCGGCAGCACCAGCTGCACCGGCCAGACCAGCCAGCGCAGCACGATCGAGCGATCCTCGAGCTGCCAGGTTTCGTGCACCACCGCGATCGCGATCCAGGCGAGCACCGCAAAACCGAGCGCGGTCAGCAGCTCCTGCAGGCGCGTCAGCGCGCCGTCCCAGGCCGCGGGGAAGATGCGGTCGAAAAACCGCGGCCGCAGATGCGTGCCGTCGGCCGACGCGATGCCGATACCGAGGATCGTCAGCACGATGTTGGCGAACACGCCGACTTCCCGCGCCCAGATCAGCCCGCTGCCACTGAGCCAGCGCCAGGCGACGTCGGCGAACACCACTGTCACCAGCACGGCGAAGGCGGCGCTGGTCAGGGCCACCTCGCAGACCCGCAGCGCCGCCAGCAGCCGCGCGCCGAATGCCGCGGCCGTCACGCTCAGTGGCCGGTTTCGCCGTTCACCAGGTCGCGGGCGACCCGGAAGCCGAAGTAGCTGTAATGCGTAGCCTTCGGATCACGGCCGCGGAAGGTCACCCGCTGCCGGCTCGGGCGGGTCATCCAGCCACCGCCGCGCACCGTCCAGCGCTGGCAGTCCGGCGGCGGCGGTACCACCCCGCCGTCGTCGAAGCTGGGGTCGTAGAACTCGCGATGGCAGTCCGCGGTCCACTCCCAGGCATTGCCGATCATGTCGTACAGACCGAAAGCGTTCGGCAGGAACTGCCCGACCGGCGCCAGCTCGCGGAAGCCGTCGTCGCAGTCGACGAAGCTCCAGCCGAAATCGAGATGTTGCCGGCCGCTGCGGTCGTACAGATTGGCATGGGGGCAGCCATTGTCGCTGTTGGACCCCCAGGGAAACGGCGTGGTGCTGCCCGCCCGGGCGGCGTATTCCCACTCCGCCTCGCTCGGCAGGCGGTAGGGCTTGCCGGTGGCGCTCGCGAGCCAGCGGGCATAGGCCTCGGCGTCGTCGTGGCCGATGCAGACCACCGGCATGTCGTCGCGCAGCGGTTCGCTGAAGCCCGGATCGCTCCAGCCCTTGCTCGGATCGTCGCGCCATTCGACCCGGCCGCGCGGTCCGATCGCCGTTTCCTGGACGCGGCAACCCGGCGGCACCTTGTGGCCCGTGGCGGCAATGAAGCGGCGGAATTCGGCGACCGTCACCTCGGTGCGACCCAGCGCGAACGCACGCGCCAGGGTCACGCGGTGGATCGGCCCCTCCGGGCGGGTCTTCTCGCCGTCGTTCGAGCCCATGTCGAACTGTCCCGGCGGCACGATCACCATCTCGGGGCAATCCGGACAATCGCGCAGGCGCGGCGGATTGGGCACGGCCACCGCAGCCGCCGCTGGCGTGGTCGAGGCCGCCGGCGCCGACTGGGGCGTGGACGCCGCCGACAGCCAGGAAGAACAGGTCAGCAGGGTCGCGGCGAACGCCGCGCGCCGTACCAAGATGCGCAGTGAGGACATGCGAACTCCTGAATCAATCGTCGGAAACGGACCGGAACAAACGTTCAGCCACGGGTCGGTGTCGACCGCAACCGCATGTGGTACTGGTAGGCATCGGCCCGGTACAGCGCCACCACGCGCTCCACCGGCCGATCCGCATTGTCGAACACCACCCGCACCAGGCGCAGCAGCGGCGCACCGACCTCGACGTCGAGCGCACTCGCCGCCTCGACACCGGCCAGGGTTGCGCCGATCAGCTGGTCGGCGCGGGCGACTTCGATGCCCGCCTTGCCGAGCAGCTCGAACATCGGCTGGCGCGCCAGCTCCGCCTGGCTGACCCGCGCCGCGACGTCCAGGGGGACGAAGGTCGTGATCAGGCCGAGCGGCACGCCACGCAGCAACCGCAGGTGCGACGCCCGCTGCACCAGCCTGCCGACCGGCAGATCGAGCGCGACCCGCGTTTCCTCGTCGGGCAGGATTTCGCCGACCACATGGTCGCGGACTTCGGTCGCCGCCACCAGATCCGCGATCTGGCTGCGCGCTTCGTCGAGATCGAGCGAGGCCGCGGGCCGCGCCGCGGAGAGCTGCACGAAGGTCCCTTTGCCCTGCTGCCGCACCAGCCAGCCCTCGCGCACCAGCTCCTCGATCGCCTTGCGCACCGTGATCCGCGAGACGTCGAACAGCCGGCACAGCTCCGGCTCGGTCGGAATCTGGTCGCCGGGACGGTAGGTGCCGTCCCGCACCCAAGCGCGCAGGGTCACATAGACCTGGTGATAGCGCGGCGACGGCAGCGCCCGCATGCGGCGGGCGCCGTTGCCGGGCGGCTCGGCAGTGGGCCGCTTGCGGGCGGGCGAGCCGGTGGTCATGGGCTCGACCGCGGCATCAGTCGAGCACCAGGCCGCCGGAGAGGTTCATGACCGTACCGGTCACGAACGCGGCATCGGGGCTGACCAGATAGCCGACGGCATGGGCGACATGCCGCGGCTCGCCGATCAGGCCCAGTGGCACGCTGCTGCGCAACTGGGCGATGACTTCGGGCGAGAAGCGATCGCTGACCATCGGCGTGTCGATCGGCCCCGGCGCGAGGCAATTGACCCGGATGCCCTCGCCGGCCCATTCCTTGGCGAGATACCGCGTCAGGTTGATCAGCCCGGCCTTGGCCACGGCATACGCCGGGCCGGACAGCGAGCTGCCGCCGTTGAGCCCGTTGGTCGAGGACACCAGCGTCAAGGTGCCGCGGGTCCGGGCCAGCGCCGCATGCGCCGCCTTGGCGAGCAGGAAGGCCGACGTCAGGTTGACATCGAGCACGGCCTGCCAGTCGGCACGCGACACGGCATCCAGCGGGCCGTGACCGGCCCGGCCGGCGAAATGCACGACATGATCGATGCGGCCGAACTCGCCGAGCGCCTGCGCCATGCGCGCCCCGACCGCCGCCTCGTCAGTGACGTCGAGGCTCTCGGCGGCGAAACCAGGCTCGGTGCAGGGAATGGCGGCGAGTGCGAGATCGGTCGCAAACACCGCCAGACCCCGCGAGCGCAGCAGCGCCACGGTGGCGCGGCCGAGCCCGCCGGCCGCCCCCGTGACGAAGGCGACCCGTCGCGCAGGGTCTCGCGCGCCCGACGGGTCACCGTTGGCAGCAGACATGGCGGCGCGGTCAGGCGGCCTTGCTGTGCACCAGCTGCGTGTTGATGCCGTCGAGCATTGAGTAGCGCAACTCGGCCGAGGCGCCCACGCAGGCAATGGCCCGCTGTTGCAGCTCGGCCGTGGTCGCATAGCGATCGGTCAGTTCGAGGCCGACGTGCGCGTGCTCGGTGTCGCCCTCGATGTGGACATGGAAGAACTCCATGTCGTCTTCCGAGAAACCCATCTTGCGCATCGCTTCGACGTACTTCGGATAGAGCGTCGGCAGCTGGCCTTCGAGCGCGACCATGATGCCGGCACAGGACTCGGGCAGCGTACGGATGCCGGAAAGCTCCCAGATCCAGGCGCGCATCGCCCGCGTGGTCGGCAACACCTCGCCGCGCTGCTCGGCGTTGAGGATGCGCTCGTCGGAGACGCCGCAGGCGCGCGCAAACTTGCGCAGCAGGTCCGGATGGCGCTTGCCCGGCTGGCCGGGCATCTCTTCGCCGAGCAGGTTCTCGAGCAGATGCTGGCGCGCATCGAGATCCGGCAGGCGCGAGTACAGCAGCGCGAACTGCTGCGGGATGGGGTCGATGTAGTAGAAATGCTGGATCGCCCACTGGCCGAGCTGGGCGCGCGACAGCTCGCCGGCCGCCCAGGCCCGGCTGAACGCATGGCCGCCGCCGTGCTTGGGCATGCGAGCGGCTTCCAGCGCCGCGAAGAATTCTTTGGTAGGCATCAGCTTGGACATCGGTTTCTCCTTACCGCGGCACCTCTGCCGCGAGCTTTAACTGAGTATGGCAGGTCGGACAACAGGCTGTGGGCGCTCCGGGCCGCGTCAGCACTGGGCTGACGGGGAACCAGGTGGGACATCGGGTGCAACCCACCCACAAGGTGTTGCCGCGCTTCTCCCAGCTGGCACCCGGCGGGTCACGGACGATCTCGGGCCGCTTGGCGCTGCTCATGCGCGCGGCCACTCGCCGACGGCGGCGCCGGTCAGCAGCGCCGCGGCACGCTGCTGCGCCGCTTCCGGTACGGTGGCCACCGGCGGCACCGCCCGCGGCACCCCGGGGCGCGGCGGCGGCGGCAGGGTCGCGTCGACCCCCATCTTGGACGCCGTCACGGCGCCCTCGGGCAGCGAGGGGTCGAGCGTGGAACCGGACAGGCCGTCGATCACGATCGAATCGCGCGACCACTGCATCCGGGTCGCCAGCGCCCAGAGCATCGACTGCGGCGAGAACAGGTCCACGTCCTCGTCGACCGCGATCACGGTCTTCAGCCGGCGGTAGGCCAGCGCCGCGGTCAGCGCGTCGCGCGCCTCGCCGCGGCCGGGATTGCGCAACTGCAGATAGGCATGCAGCCGCCGCCCTTCGGTGGGCACGTGGACGTTCACCAGCGACGGCGCAACCGCCTTGGCCAGCTCGTACACCTTGCCCTCCATGGCCATGTTGTCGGGCACCAGCATGTCGGTCAGGCCCGACGCATAGTCGTGATACAGCGCGTCGCGCCGCAGCGTGATGCAGCGGACGTCGAAGGTCGGCGCCTGGACCTGCGAACCGAGATAACCGGTGTATTCGCCGAAGGGGCCGTCGGCCGCGTAGGCATTGGGCGGCGCGAACCCCTCGATCACGATTTCGGCATCGGCCGGCACCATGATCCGCTCGCCGTGCAGACGCGAGGGCACCAGCCGCAGCGGCTCGCCGAGCACGCCGCCCGCGGCCCGCCAATGGCTTTGCGGATAGCGCAGCTTGGCCTGAGTGCCGAGCAGCACGGCCGGATGGTGACCGATCCAGAACGCCACCGGGCAAGGCTCGCCCCTGGCCCAGAACTTGCGCAGATTGCGCGCGTTGTGGGTGGTCGGATACGGGAAATAGGTCATGCGCTGCGGCGCCATGACCCAGCAGCGCTGGATCGCGGTGTTGTCGACCCCGGTGTCCGGATCGTAGGTCGTGGCGTGCGCCGCGGTCAGGTAGGGGCCGGGCTCGAGATCGTGCTGCGTCAGCGCCGGCAGACGGAACAGGCTGGCCTCCTCGCCCTCCCAGACCACTTGCTGCACCGGCGCCTCGTCCGGCGGGACGATCACCGGATCGAGACCGCGGCTGGTGCGGCTGGCAAACCAGCGGGCGGTGTCGCGATGATCGGCGATGCCCAGCGCCCGTGCCGTCAGTTCGCGGCTCGCAGTCAGATTGGTGACCACCGGCAGCGTCGAGGCGGCGCCGTCGAGCCGGGCGATGTGCCGGGCGATCAGGATCGGGAACTCGCCCCGCCGGTCGAGCTCGTGCTGCAGTGCAGTCAGCTCGTACCGTGGCGAGACGCTTCCGGGCAACTCCCAGACGGCGGGACCGGCATCCGCCAGAAAGCTTCGCAGATCACGCATCGGTGGTAGTCGGCCTTCGCAGCGTCCAGGAGAATGGTTATATTGGCATGATGTTTCCGCAGCCCTCAACCCTGAGCGCGAACGCCCGGCATCGCGGGCGCATTATGCTCGGTGGCTTCCGCATCACCGCCGGGCTGCTTTAGCTTTAGCCTTTGCCGCCGGCCTACCCGGCCCAGGAGACGACCATGGTCCGCAGCATCCGCCACGACATGCTCCCGCAAGCGACCGCTGACGAAGCGTCCCGCCAGCAGTTTTCGGTCGCCTTCAAGCAGGCCCTGAACCGGGGTCTGCGCCCCTCCCTCGGCACGGTGTTCGAAACCGTCGTCACGCCCGAATGGCAAAAGACTCACGGCCATGCACCGACCAACCGCGAGGAGATCCGCGAGGCGATGCACGCCAATCCCACCTATCGCAGCTGGTCGTCGCTGGCGCGCGCCGCGCAGGAGCAGATGTGGGTCGCGGTCAGCGACAGCATCTTCCGCGAACGCGAGCGGCTCGCCGCCAAGGCGCGCGAGCTGACGGCGCCGGAACGCCGCCGCGGCAGCCTCACGCTCGACCCCGACTTCGTCCCGCCGCGCGGCGTGACGGCCGTCGACATCCACCTGCAGACCGGCGGTTACGCCATGGACCTCGGCGGCGGCGACGTCTGTGCCGGCGCGATGTACGAGTGCGGCGGCAATCTCTACGCTTTCGGCCAGGGCCTGGGCAAGAACGACAGCAAGGCTGCGCACGTGCAGCGTTTCATCGCGGAGCGCTTCCCGGGCTTCAAGCCGCAGCGGATCCTCGACATGGGTTGCTCGGCGGGCTCGGCCAGCGTGCCCTATGCCATGGCCTTCCCCGATGCCGAGGTGCATGCGATCGATGTCGGTTCGGGCATGCTGCGCTATGCGCATGCGCGCGCCGAGGCGCTTGGCGTCGCGGTGCATTTCCATCAGATGGATTGCGCCGCGACCACCTTCCCCGATCGATCGTTCGACCTGGTCGTCTCGCACAACGCGATGCACGAGATCTCCGACGCGACCCGCCTCGGCATGCTGCGCGAAAGCCGGCGGCTGCTGCGCCCCGGCGGCGTCTGCATCCACCAGGACGTGCCGCTGACCTTCCGCGGCAAGACCGAGTTCCAGAAGTTCGACCTCGGCTGGGACAGCCACAGCAACAACGAGCCGTTCTGGGAGGTCTACGCCAATGCCGACCTGGTGGTCGACATGAAGGCCGCGGGTTTCCCGACCGAGAACACCTGGGTCGGCAACCTGCCGGCCGCGCCCGGCTCGCTGCCGTGGTTCGTCGCCTGCGGCTGGATGCCCGCATGAGTGCCGAAGCGATCACGATTTCCCGCGAGTTTCCGGTCAACCCGCACGTCACCAGCCTGATCGACGGCGAGTCGATCAGGCCGAAGGCGGGCGGCGAGGACTTTCCGGTAGGCAACCCGACCACCGAGCAGCAGATCAGCAAGCTGCGCGAGGCCGATCCGGAGGAAGTCGACGCCGCGGTGCGCTCGGCGCGGCGCGCGTTCGACAGCGGCCCCTGGCCGCGCATGGACATCAACGAGCGCAAGGACATCTGCTATTCGATCCGCGACCATCTGCGCAAGAACGCCGAGGAGCTCGCCTATCTCGAGTGCCTGAACACCGGCCTGCCCCTGCACAGCGTGCGCGTGCACGTGCAGCGCATGGCCCGCAACTTCGAGTTCTTCGCCGAAGTCGCCAGCACCATGCACGGCGAGACCTACAACCAGACCAAGGGTTATCTGACCGTCGTCACCCGCGAGCCCAAGGGCGTCTGCGCCGCGATCGCACCCTGGAATGCGCCGCTGGCGCTGGCCTCGATGCGCATCGCCACGGTGGTCCCTTTCGGCAACACCTGCGTGCTGAAGCCGTCGGAATACACGCCGCTGTCGATGCGGCGCATGGTCGAGATCTTCCACGAGGCCGGCCTGCCGCCCGGAGTCGTCAACCTCGTCAACGGCCGCGGCGCCGTCACCGGCAATGCGCTGGTCTCGAATCCGGACATCGACATGATCGGCTTCACCGGTGGCACCATCACCGGCAGGGCGATCGCCGCCACCGCCGGCAGGAACCTCAAGCCGATCGCGCTCGAGCTCGGCGGCAAGTCGGCCAACATCATCCTGGAATCGGCCAATCTCGAACGTGCGCTCGACGGCGCGCTGGCCGGCATATTCGGCAACAACGGCCAGCAGTGCCTCGCCGGCTCGCGGATCCTGGTCCAGCGCAGCATCGCTGACCGGTTCATCGAACAGTTCGTCGCCCGGGCGCGGCAGATCCGTCTCGGCGATCCGCGCCTGCCGACCACCGAAGTCGGCCCGCTGGCGTTCCGCCAGCACATGGAGCGCGTGCTGTCGTTCGTGCAGGTGGCCGAAGCCGATGGCGCCAAGCTGCTGACCGGCGGCAAGCGTGCCACCCGGCCCGCCCAAGGCTGGTTCGTCGAGCCCACCGCCGTGCTGGCGCCGCACAACGATGCGCGCGTCTGCCAGGAAGAGATCTTCGGGCCGTTCGCCACCCTGCTGACCTTCGACACGCTCGACGAAGCCATCGCGATCGCCAACGCCTCCAAGTTCGGCCTGGTGAACTACGTCTGGTCGGACGACCTGAAGGCCGTGATGCGCTGCTCGCAGGAAATCCGCGCCGGCACCGTCTGGGTCAACACGCCGATGATGCGCGAGCTGCGTGCACCTTTCGGCGGCTACAAGGAATCGGGCATCGGTCGCGACGGCCCGACTTCGAGCATCGAGTTCTGCACCGAGTTGAAGGCGACCATCATCCCGACCGCGGACGCCGCGCTGCCGCGCTACGGGGCTTGAGACGCACGGCCGCTCCGGCCTTGCTGGAGCGGCCGGCCTGGCCTGTCTTCAGACCGGCCGTCATGCCGGCCTTCTTGCGGGTTTTCGCCGGCACCGGCTTGCGGCGCCCGGTTGCGGCTTTTCCCGTTCTGGCTCTGGCAGCTCCGCTGCGGCGCGGACCCGCCTTGCCGGCGAGCATGCCGGGAAAGCGATTGTGCGGCGCCAGCCCGCCGCGCACGCTCTGGATGAAGTTCAGCAGCACGCCGTTCGGATCGCGCAAGGTCATTTCCAGGCTTTCCACGCCATGCTGCTTGAGCACCAGCCGACGCGGCGGGCAGAGCACGGTCAGCCCCATCGCCCTGGCCTGACGATGGATCCGTCGTACATCGGGCGTGTGGAACACCAGGCAGGCCTCGCCGCGATTCGCGCGATCGACGGCCGGATGCCGATCGTCGTCCGGCACCGGCTCGGACAACTCGAACAGGCCCACCATGCCCCACTCGATGTCGTCGGACTGCAGGATGGCATAGCGCACCGTACAGGGCGGTGCGCCGAGCAACTGCGACAACACCCGGCTGCCGCCACCGTCGCCCTGCCGCCAGACATTCAGCCCGAGCACGTCTCGATAGAACTGCAACGAGCGCGCCATGTTGCGCACGATGATCGCGGTACGTCGTAATGGCGTGACGTTCGACATCGGGGGTCCTCCGGAGTGCTAGGCTCTCGCCATCATAGCGACCAACGGAGCGGCGAATCGGTGCAACGCACATTCCTGACGACGGACGTGGACCGGAAGCGCCGCGAGCTGCTCCTCACCCTCGCGGCCACTTCGCTCGGCACCGCGGCCCTGCCCGGCCTGGTCGGCGCACAGGCCGGCAGCGGCGACACGGCGCAGAAAGTGCTGCGCACCGGCCATCCCGGCGAACCGGATTCGCTCGATCCGCACATCGCGATCGCCGCACCGTCTCTGGTCGTGATCAACGACCTGTTCGAATCGCTGCTGACGCTCGACTCGCACGGCCGCCCGATCGCCGGCGCGGCCGAGCGCTACAGCGTCAGCCCCGACGGCCGCATCTACACGTTCACGCTGCGCCAGGGCCTGCAGTTTTCCGACGGCCGGCCGATCGACTCCGCGGACTTCCTGTATTCGTTCCGCCGTCTGGCCGATCCGCGCACCGCCTCGACCGCGCTGGCCGCCTGGATCGATCTGATCGAGGGCGGTCGCGCCGTCGTGCGCGGGCAGCAACCGGTCACGACGCTCGGTGTCGCCGCACCCGATCCGCGCACCGTGCAGATCAAGTTGGTCGTGCCGGCCCCCTATTTCCCGTCGATCGCCGCCTTTCCGGTGTTCGCGCCGATGCCGCGCCACGTGATCGACCAACACGGCCGCAACTGGACGCGCCCCGAATACTTCGTCAGCAACGGGCCCTATGTGCTCGACCAATGGCGCCCCGGACAGATGGTGCGCGCCAAGCGCAATCCGCGCTTCCACGCCGCGGCGAGCGTGAAAATCGACGCAATCGAATACCGGCCGATCATCGACCTGAATGCCGGGCTGCGGATGTTCCAGACCGGAGCGCTGGATGCACTCACCAACTTCCCGCCCGAGCGGCTCGACTGGCTGCGGCAGAACATGCCGCGCGAGCTGCGGCTCTCGCCCTCGCTCGGCATCACGGTCTACGTGATCAACCATCGCCTGCCGAAATTCGCCGATCCGCGGGTGCGGCGCGCACTGTCCCTGGCGATCGATCGCGACGTGATCACCACCCGCATCGTGCGCGCCGGCGATACGCCGGCCTGGGGCATCGTGCCCTCGGGCATGTCGGGCTACGCGCCGGCACTGAAACCGCCGCTCGGCTCGCAGGCCGAACGCACGGCGCTGGCCAGGCGCCTGCTGAGCGATGCCGGCCGCGGGCCTTCGAATCCGCTGGAGATCGAGCTGCTCTACCACACCAGCGAAGAGCACAAGAAAGTCGCCATCGCGGTTGCCGCGATGTGGCAGGCGATCGGCGTGCGCGCCACGCTGCGCAATGCCGAACGCCAGGTCGTCGAAGTGGCGACCCGCAACGGCGAATTCGAAATCGTGCGCGCCGCCTGGTTCTCGCCCTATGCCGACCCGATGGGCTATCTCGGCTTCCTGCGGCGCGGCAGCCCGCAGAACGGCGGCGCCTACGACAGTGCCGCCTACGAGACCGCCGTCGATGCCGCCCAGGTGCTGACCGACCCGGCTGCGCGCGGCCGGGCTCTGCGCGTCGCCGAGCAGCGGCTGGTCGACGAACAGGCGGTGATACCCATCTATTTCCTGGTCAGTCGACGCCTGATCTCGCAGCGGGTGGTCGGCTGGAACGACGACAGCCTGACGGCACTACGTCCGGTGCGCTGGCTGGACCTGCGCTGATCGCACGATGCGGGCGGCAGCACCACTCCCGCCGTTGCTGCTCAAGGCAGCCGGCCGGTGTCGAGGAAGTGCGCGTAGAGCGCCGCCTTGGCCGCCAGGGCCCCGCGGCCATGGGTGCGATCGTCGAAAATCGTCTGCAAAGCGCCGGGCATCAGCGCCGCGGCCTGGGCCACGCCCGGCTTCAGCGGGTCGCTGTGATCGGCCATGATCAGCGTCGGCACTTTCACCAGCGGCAGTCGCTGCGGCTCGTCGTGGGCGAAGGCCGCGCGGTAGGCGTGATGGTAGGTGCGGATCGCTTTCAATACCTCGACCGTGGTGCGATGCAGGGCTTCGACCGAGGGCATGTCCAGGCCGCGCGCATGCGCGGCATCCCGCTTGAAATACGGGAAGAACCAGCCCTGGTCGCGCACGAAATGCCAGGCCCAGTGAAACTGGCTGCCGAAAGCATCCGGCTCGATCGCCGGCGCGTAGTTCGCGAGGTTTTCACGCTTCTCCTGCGGCGAGAACATCGCGATGCCGTCGAAGATCATGCGGCGGAAGCGGTCGGGGCGCGCAATCGCCATCTCCGAGACGATATGCGCGCCGGTATGGCTGCCATACAGATCGACCCGCTCGATGCCCAGCGCATCCATCACCCGCAGGCTGGAGTCGGCGTAGTACGCGATGTCGGGCACCGCCGGTGCAGCCGGTGCCGAATCGCCGTTGCCGAGCGTGTCGGGCGCGATCACGGCGCGGGTGCGGCCCAGCTCCTGCATCAGCCCCACCAGCGACACCGACGAGGCCGGCGAGGCATGGATCATCCACAGCGGCGGCGCATCGCCGGGCGGCGCGGCGCCGACGCTGCGCCGCAGATGGACCTGGCCTTCGCGGATGGTCACGAACGTGCGCTCGATTTGCGTCATTGGAAAAAGCTCCTGCAATATGCCGACATGATAGACCTGCACACCACCGCCACGGCCAACGGTTACAAGGCCTCGATCATGCTCGAAGAAACGGGCCTGCCGTATCGAGTCATCGACTACGACCTGATCAAGGGCGAGAACTTCAAGCCCGAGTACGTCGCCATCACGCCCGTCGCAAGAATGCCGGCGATCGTCGATCACGATCTGCCCGGCGGCACCGCGGTTTCGGTCTATGGAACGGCGGCGATCCTGTTCTACCTGGCGGAAAAGACCGGTCGGTTCTGGCCGGCGGATCCGCGCGTGCGCGCCAAGGTGTACGAATGGGTCGGCGTGATCGCCAGCGACGTCGGGCCGGCCTACAGCGGCCAGTTCGCGTTCAACGTGATCGCACCCGAGAAGCTGCCCTGGGCGATCCAGTTCTACGACAAGCTCTGCGCACGGATGGTGCAGACGCTGGAAGTGCAGCTCGGACAGACGCCGTATCTCGCCGGCAACGACTACACCATCGCCGACATCATCGCTTACCCGGTGGCAGCCGTATCGATGCAACGCTACCCGGGCAATCTCGACGGCCATCCGAATCTGGCACGCTGGGCCGGCGAGATCGGCGCCCGCCCGGCAGTGCAGCGCGGCATGAAGGTGCCGCGCTGACCGATGTCGCCGGCACGCCTCGGGATGTGAGATCCCTCAGGGTGTGAAACCGAAGTCCGGCTTGGAAATGCCGACGTAGGCGGCGATCACCAACAGCACCCAGATCCCCAGCACGAACGGCCGCGTACGCGCCGCCGTGCGTTGCACGATCGCCTCGAGTTCCGGCGTGGAGCCGGTGGTGAAGATCTGCCGCAGCGCCGGCGCCGACGGCTTGCCCAGGGTGCGGATCATGATTCCGCAGAACAGCATCGCGGCAAACAGCAGAAATTTCAGCGAAATCCAGTCGACCAGCAAATGCCCCTGGCCGCTGAAACCGCGCCAGGCATCGAACAGCAGGCCGAACAGCAGCACGTAACGCCAGACGAGATCGGTGCGGCGGACCCGCTCGCCGAGTGCGGTGCCCTGATAATGGTGGATGGCCCAGACGGCCCAGAGCCAGACCAGCGCCACCGCCCAGAGGATCACGACGAACGACGACGGCATGCGCACCACGCCGAGGCGCAGCGCCAGGGTGTAGCCGACCGGCAGCATCAAGACCAGGCAATAACGCGGGATCTGGTCGACCCAGACGAGGATCTTCAGGGCCGTGCGTCGCCCGTCCGCCGACAGGTGGCGGTCGCGCACCTGGAAGGCCGAATAGAACACGCCGATGTCGCCGCCCAGCCAGTAGACGAACAGCAGAATGTGGGCGAGCTTCAGCAGGAAATAGCTGTCGAAAACCATGTGCACCTCGGGATGGCCACGCGGCCGTGCCCGGCCGGCGTGCCGGGCGAGGTTAACAGCCCGGCCACGGGCTGGCGCGCGCCGTGCAACCTCGCCCCTGCCTCGACCGGCCTACGGATGACCTCGCCGCCTGAGGCATTCCGGTAGAATCCCGCTGGCCGCGACATGAATCCGCGGCGCATCGCTGGAGTCCGCATGCCCATCGCCCGCATCAACGATCACGACATGTACTACGAAGTCCTCGGTCAGGGAGACCCCGTGCTGTGCATGGGCGGCTGGGGCACGTTCTGTCACGACAACCACTCGCACCTGGCACGCGGCCTGACCGATCGCTACCAGGTGATCGTGTTCGACTACCGCGGCATCGGCGAGTCCAGCGACGATCCGGGCGTGCCCTCGACCATGGCCCTGCATGCGGCCGATGCGATCGGTTTGCTGGATCATCTCGGCCTGAAGAACGTGCATCTGGTCGGGCTGGTCGGCATGGGCGCCTGCGTCTGCCAGGAGATCGCGATCCGCCGGCCGGATCTCGCCCGCTCGATGCTCAATACCGGCGCCTGGTGCGAGGTCGACGACTGCCTGCGCGACCACCTGGAAATGTTCCGCTGGCTGCACCGCGACCTGAGCTTCGAAGCCTTCCAGAAAGTCGTCACCTTGCTGTCGTTCACGCCGGACTACTACAACACCAACAAGTCCAAGCTGCTGGGGCCGAACGGCGGCTGGAAAGAACTGAACGGGCGCTATCAGGCCCACTCGCGCCTGATCGACGCCTGCGTCAACTTCGAATCGCGCTCGCGCCTGGGCGCCGTGCGCTGCCCGACCTTCGTGCTGCATGCGGCGCGCGACCAGGTCACCACGCCGCGCACCACCCTGCCCATCCAGCAGGCGATTCCCGGCGCCTATGGCGAAACCTGGGACGATCTGGCGCACGTGGTCGCCGGCAAGGAACAGAAGATCCGCTTCGCCAACCGCTTGTTCGACTGGCTCGCGAGTCACTGAACCCCTCCATCGGCGCCGCGGGACGACCCGGGCGCCGCGCAGCTGCGGCGCGCTGCGCCGCCCCGGTGGAAGCACGCAGTACATGTTCGGCAACCTCGCTCCCGGAACACGCTCGATCCTCCTCGCCTGCATCGGCGTGTTCCTGCTGCAGCAAGTGCTCGAGGGCGTGCTCGAGATGTGGTTCGCGCTCTGGCCGCTCGGTCCGCTGTTCGCGCCCTGGCAGATCCTGACCTACGGCTTCCTGCACGGCGGCATGACGCATCTGGCATTCAACATGATCGGCCTGCTGACCTTCGGCAACGAACTGGAACGCTACTGGGGCACGCGCCGTTTCCTGGTGTTCTACTTCGCGAGCGTGGCCGCCGCCGCACTGGCGCAACTGCTGGTGACACGCTCGCTGGGGCAGTATGTGCCGACCGTGGGCGCCTCCGGCGGAATCTACGGCCTGCTGCTCGGCTTCGCGATGATGTTCCCGCAACGACGCGTCGTGCCGCTGATCCCGCCGATCCCGATGCCCGCCTGGCTGTTTGCCTTGTTGTTCGCCGGCCTCGAGCTCTACCTCGGCGTCACCGGCACGCGCAGTGGCATCGCGCATTTCGCGCATCTCGGCGGCATGGTCGGCGGCTTCCTGGTGATGCGTTACTGGCGCTCGGCCGCCAGGCGCTGAAGCACCGGCGCCGCCTGCTGGCGCGCGAACGCCCCGCCCAGCCACCAGGCCCCCGCCAGCATCAGCACGGCGACGGCGGCACAGGCCCAGGCGACACCCGCCAGACCGAGCCCGGCGATCAGCGGATAGCTGAACTGCCCGAGGCTGTCGCCGCCCCGCTGCAGCAAGGTATCGATCAGGCTCTTGCTCTTGAACTTGCTTTCCGGATTCAGCACCGTGAACAACATTTCACGGACCGGCTTGAACAGGCCGTAGTCCACCGCGCGGCGAAACACCTGCGTCGCCAGCAGCACCATGCCGAGCGGCAGCAGCGCCAGCAGGACCAGCGAGCCGATCAGCAGCAACGGTACGAACCCCAGCGCCAGCCGCAGCCCGGCCCGCGCGGCCAGCCAGCCGACCACGGCGCTCTGGAACAGCAGCGCCAGCAGGTTGACCGCCAGGTCGATGCGTGCAAACAGCGCCGCACGCTCCCCGAGCGCGCCGTAGGCCTGCTCGACGTAGCGCGCCTGCTCCTGGTACATGAAAGCGCCGAGCACCTGCCCGAGCAGGATCAGGCCGGCGATCGTCAGCAGATAGGGCGAAGTCAGCAGGCGGCGCAGGTCATCGAGCGCCCGACCGCCGACGGCCACGTCGAGCCGGGCGTCGCCGCGCCCGTCGCCGCCGTTGGAGCCATTGGCGATGTCGACGCGGTCGGCGCCGTTGCCGTCGCCGACCGCGACCCCGGCTTGCGGATCGGCCTGCTGCGCGCGGCGTCCCGCAACGATCGCCAGCGACAACAAGGCGCAGGCGACCACGATCACCCAGCTGGGCCCGAGACGCTCGACGAGCAGCGAATTGAACAGCGGCCCGGCAATCGCGCCGGCGCTGCCGCCGGCGGCGATGAAGCCGAACAGTCGCCGGGCGGCTTCCGAGCGCCAGGCATCGACCATGACGCTCCAGAACACCGACACCATGAAGAGATTCAGTGAAGTGACGGCGACGAAATAGATCGCGGCCAGCACACGACTGCCCGGCGACAACCTCATGCCGACCGCCAGCAGCAGGAACAACACGATCACGGCCGCGTAGATCGACGGCAGCAGCCACCGGCGCGGCAGGCGTGCGACCGCGAACCAGTACAGCGGCAGCACTGCCAGCATCACCACGAAGGTGGTGTAAAACAGGACGTCGATGTGCTCGCGGCCGACCTCCAGCGCGAACGCCTCGCGCAGGCTGCGCAGCATGTAGTAGCCGGCGAGCAGCGCGAAGTAGGCTCCGGCGGCCGCCAGCAAGGACCGGCGCTCGCCGGGCGCCACGAGCCGTGGCCAACGGGAGGCCGCCGCGGATGGCGGCGGCGGCACCGGCCACAGCGTGCCCGTCATGGCGTGAGCTGATCGATCACCAGTTCTTTTTCGCCGTCACGGCCGACTTCGTAGATCGTCTGGCCGAAGGGATCGCCACGGCTCGCGGTCGGCGCGCCGCCGAGCGCGACCCTTGCGGTCACCTCGACCCGATCGCCGGCGGTGAAGCCATGACCCTCGAGCATCACGTCGGCCGACGTCAGCTGCACCTGCAGCGGCAGCTTCGCCGCCAGCCGCTTCACCGCCAGCGGCGGACCCGGCTGACCCGGAACGCGCACGAACACGAACAGCGGCGCATCGGCCGGCACCTGCGCCGCCAGCGCCGGCGCCACGCCGACCTGCAGCTTCACGGCCGCCGTGGACGTCGAAGCCTTGCCCGTCGTGCTCGCCGGATCGCCCGACGCCGCGGCACCGGCTGGCGCGCCTGCTCCGGCGCCAGCGCCGGCCGCTGCGATTGCGCCGCGCAGTGCCGCCGCCTGTTGCTCGAGCAGCTGCCGCACGTTCTGCGGCGGATCGCCGGCCAGCATGGTCTCGAAATGCCGCAACGCCAGCGGCAACTCGCCGCGTCGCTGCGCCGCGAGCGCCGCGAAGAACAGCGCCTTGGGCGAGGTCGGTTCGATCTCCAGCGCCTTTTCGAACAACCGGCCCGCGCGCCCCTCGAGCTCGGCGTCGTTGTTGAGCACCAGCGATTCCGCCCAGCCGATCAAGGCTTCGGCATTGCGGCCCTGTTCGAGACGATCTGCCCGCTGGAAGGCCCGCGCGGCCAACGGGTACTGCTCGAGTGCCGAATAGGAGCGCCCGAGCAGCAGCCAGCCGGCCACATCGTCGGGCTGCTTCTCCAGACGGCGCGCGAGCTGGCTGACCATCTCGGTCGGTGTCGCGGCCGCGACCGCTTCCGCCGAAGGCCAGTCCCAGCTGCTCCAGGTCGCATACAGCGCCGCTGCGCCCCCCAGCAGCAGCACACCGGCCACCGCAGCCGCCAGCGGCGCCCGCGGCGGCAGCGGTACAGCCGCGGCATCCTGGTCCGCAGTTGACGGCGAGCGGCGCAGCAACGGCAGTACCACGCAGGCGACCGCGGCCAGCGTCAACAACACTGCGACGACGACGAATGTCGGGCTCATGTCAGCGACTCATCGTCGTCTTCGACACCCGCAACCGCAGCCAGCGCAGCCCGCTGCCGCACGATCCGCACCGCAATGCCGACACCGAGCAGCAGCAGCACGCCCGGTGCCAGCCACAGCCAGGCGGTACGCCAGGAGAACGTCGGCCGGAACAGGATGAAGTCGCCGTATCGCTCGCTCATCCAGGCACGGATCTCGTCGTCGCTGCGGCCGGCAACCAGCAGCTCGCGCACTTCGCGCCGCAGATCGCCCGCCAGGCCGACCGGCGAATCGGCGATCGACTGGTTCTGGCACTGCATGCAGCGCAGTTCGTGCGACAGCGACCGGTAGCGCGCCTGCAGTGCGGGATCCTGCAGCTCGACCGGATCCACGGCCAGCACCATCCCGGCCGCACCGAAACCGAGCAATGCCACCAGGCCGATCCAGATGGCCCGAGCGCGACGGGACAAGTGCGGTCGCGCCAGCGTCAGGTGATTCACGATGCGGCCCCTGCGCCCGCCACAGCGGCCGGCGGTACGGCGCCTACGGGGGGCAACTGCGGCACAGCCAGTGGCGTACTCCCGTCGCCGGCAGGCGGTGGCAGCCGGGTCAGGAACTCACGCTGCCAGACTTCGGCGGTGATGGGTCCGACATGCTTGTAGACGACCACACCCGCCGGATCGATCAGGAAGCTCTCGGGCGCGCCGTAGACGCCCCAGTCGATGGCCACGCGGCCCTCGCGATCCAGCGCGACATAGGCGTAGGGATTGCCGAGCTCCTGCAACCACTGCACCGCCGCACCATCCTCGTCTTTCCAGTTCAGGCCGACGATCGGCAGCCGTCCCTGCTGCTGGATCTCGAGCAGCATGTCGTGTTCGGTGCGACAACCGACGCACCAGGTGCCCCAGACGTTCAGCAGATACCACTGGCCTTGCATGCGCCGCGAATCGAAATCCGTGGCGCTGCCGAGCTGCGGCAGCAAGAACTGCGGCGCCGGCCGGTTGAGCAGCGCCGATGGAATCACCGATTTTTCCGGGGCCCGGCTGACGCCGATCGCCAGCACCACCACCAGCAAGACGAATGCCCCGAGCGGCAGCAGGAAACGATTCATCCCGCCCGTCCCGGCAACGCCTGACCCACGCCCTGATCCGCCGCCACCGGAACCTGCTGCGCCTGCGGCGTCGCCACCGGCCGGCGATAGCGACGATCGGCCGCGGCGATCAGACCACCAAACGCCATCAGCAAGGCCGAGAGCCAGAGGTAGTTGATCATCGGCCGCACCTGCGCGCGCACGCTCCAGCGGCCGCTGCCGAGATCCTCGCCGAGCGCGGCAAAGATGTCGCGCGAGAACTGCATGTCGATGCCGGCTTCGGTCATCACCGACTGCTGCACCCAGTAGCGACGCTTCTCGGGATGCAGCAGTGAGACCTGCCGCCCGTCCTCGAACACCGCGATCTCGCCGCGCACGCCATCGTAGTTCGGCCCTTCCAGCGGCTGCAGCCCGAGGAAGCGATATTCGTACTGGCCGACCGTGGCGCTCTCGCCGACCCCGAGCGCCACGTCGCGCTCGGCGGTGTACGACTCGACCGTGGTCAGCGAAATCACGAACAGGCCGAGCGCCGCGTGCGACAACGCCATGCCGACGATCGCCGGCGTCAGACTCAGGCGCCGCCGCAAACGATCGACCGGATCGATCAGCGCCGACAGCAGCAGCCAGCCGCCGAGCGCCAGCCCGACCGGCGTCAGCACCGCAGTGCCGCCACTGGCGCCGACGATCACGGCCACCGCCAGCAGCAGGCCGCAGACCAGCGTCACCAGCAGCGCGCCGCGCCGTTCACCGAGGCGCCCCTTCTTCCAGCTCGCATGCAGACCCACGGCCGCCAGCGCCAGCAGCGGCAGCATCGGCAGCAGGAAGGTCGGATCGAAGTACTGTGCGCCGACCGACAGCGTGCCGAGACCGAGCGCATCGGAGATCAGCGGCGCCATGGTGCCGGCGAACACGGTCGCAGTCGCGACCACCAGCAGGATGTTGTTGAACAGCAGGAAGGACTCGCGCGAAGTCAGTTCGAAACCCGCCCTCGACTTCAGCTGCGGCGCACGCCAGGCGTACAGCGCCAGCGCCCCGCCAATCATCACGACCAGGAAGCTCAGGATGAAAATGCCGCGGGCGGGATCCGCCGCAAACGAATGCACCGAGACCAGCACACCGGAGCGCACGAGGAAGGTGCCGAGCAACGACAACGAGAACGCCAGGATCGCCAGCAGCAGTGTCCAGCTCTTGAAGAGGCCGCGTTTCTCCGTCACCGCCAGCGAGTGGATCAGCGCGGTGCCGATCAACCAGGGCATGAACGATGCGTTCTCCACCGGATCCCAGAACCAGTAGCCGCCCCAGCCGAGCTCGTAATAGGCCCACCAGCTGCCGAGCCCGATACCGATCGTGAGGAACGCCCAGGCCACCGTGGTCCAGGGCCTCGTCCAGCGTGCCCAGGCCTGATCGAGCCGGCCTTCGAGCATCGCGGCGCAGGCGAAGGCGAACGCCACCGAGAAACCGACGTAACCGGCATAGAGCATCGGCGGATGCGCGGCCAGCGCCGGATCCTGCAGCAGCGGATTCAGGTCCCGACCATCCGGCGCAGCCGGGAACAGCCGCGCGAAGGGATTGGAAGTCGCGAGCGTGAACAGGTGGAAACCGACGCTGACGATGCCCAGCACACCGAGCACCCGCGCCGCGAACCGCGCCGGCAACTGGCGCGAACGCAGCGCCACTGCCAGCGTCCAGGCGACCAGGATCCAGCCCCACAGCAGCAGCGAGCCTTCGTGCGCCCCCCACAACGCCGCGACCCGGTAGAACACCGGCAGCGCGGAGTTGGAGTTCTGCGCCACATAGGCGACCGAGAAATCGTTCTGCACGAAGGCGACGAGCAGGGTCCCGATCGCGGCACTGACCATGACGAACTGGCCCGTGACCGCCGGCCCGACGACCGCGAGCCAGCGATCGCGACCGAGCGCCGGTCCCGCGAGCCCGAAGAACGCCTGGGCCGCGGCCAGCAGCAAGGCCAGGATCAGCGCGAAATGACCGATTTCCGGAAGCATGGTCTGCCCTCGCCGCCCGTCAGAAACGCGTCACCGGCGTCGATGCCGGAAGCTGCGGCGCAGCCGCACCGCCGCCACCGGCCGAGGCGGGGTCCGGGTTCACCGGCATGACGCCGCCGTGCTTGTCCTTGATGGAGCGCGCAACTTCGGGCGCCATGTAGTTCTCGTCGTGCTTGGCGAGGATTTCATCGGCGACGAACACGCCGTCCGGTTCGAGCCGGCCGTGGGCGATCACGCCCTGGTTCTCGCGGAACAGGTCGGGCACGACACCGCTGTAGCGCACTTTGACGTCGTGCTGGAAATCCGTGACGACGAAGGCCATGTCGAGACTGCCCGATTTGCGATCGACCGTGCCCGGCCGGACCATGCCGCCCAACCGGAAACGCTCGCCGCTCGGCGCCTCGCCCGCCGCGACCTGCGACGGATCGAAAAAGAACATGACGTTGTCCTGAAAGGCTCGCAGGGCCAGCAGGCCCGCCAGCGACACGCCCGCCAGAATGCCGACCACCAACAGCAACCGTCGACGACGTGGCGTCATCCTTCTTCTCCTGCGATGGCGAGGCGGCGGCGCGCCTCGGCCTGGGCGGCCGCCAGCGAGCGGCGCGCGATCACGATGTTGGCGATCACCGCCAGAAAGGTGAGCAGATACGAGGGCCAGACGAACCAGGCATAGCCGCCCATGGCGAAAAATTCCTTCATGCCGACAACGCCTCCCGGAGCCAGCTCGCACTGCGTTCGCGGCGCAGGATCTCGGCCCGCAAGCGCACCAGCAACACCGCGAAGAAATACAGCGTGAAGCCGAGCAACATCAGCAGCAGCGGCACCAGCATGTCCGCCGGCATCGACGGCCGGTCCATTTTCATCACCGACGGCGCCTGGTGGATGGAATTCCACCAGTCCACCGAGAAGCGGATGATCGGCACGTTGACCACGCCGACGATCGCCAGCACCGCGCTCGCCCGATCGGCGCGGGCCGTGTCTTCGATGCCGGCGCGCAGCCCCATGTAGCCGAGGTACAGGAACAGCAGGATCAGCTGCGCGGTGAGCCGCGGATCCCAGACCCAGTAGGTGCCCCACATCGGCTTGCCCCAGAGCATGCCGGTGACCAGCGAAGCGGCCGTGAACCAGGCACCGATACCGGCGCAGCTCGCGGCCGCAGCATGCGCCACCTTCATGCGCCAGATCAGGCCGATCGCAGCGGCGACCGCCATGGTCGTGTAGATCATCACCGACAGCCAGGCCGTGGGCGCGTGCACGTAGATGATCCGGAAACCGTCGCCCTGCTGATAGTCCGGCGGCGCCAGCACCAAACCGCCGTACAGCGCCGCCACGATCAGCAGGCCCGCGGGCCAGGCAAACCACGGCGTGAGCGTGCCGGCGATCCGGTACACATGCGGCGGCGAGGCCAGCCGGTGGAACCATGTCCAGTCCATCGATCGATCACTCCAGTCCGATACGCACCGCCGCCGCCGCCGCGAGCGGCGCCAGCGTGAGCCCGAGCACCGCCAGCGCGGCCAGCAGGTACATCGGCCCCGCATAGCCCGCGCCCTTGATCGCCAGTTCCGTCGCCCGCGCGCCGAAGATCAGGATCGGCACCGCGAGCGGCAAGGTCAGCAGCGACAGCAACACGCCGCCGCGCCGCGCGCCGAGCGTCAGCCCAGCACCGATGGCCCCGACCAGGCTCAGTGTCGCCGTACCCAGCGCAAGCGCCGCCAGTATGCCGGGCAAGGCCTGCAGGGGCACGCCGAGCGCCACCCCGAGCAACGGCGCCATGACCGCCAGCGGCAGGCCGGTCAGCAGCCAGTGCGCCACCGTCTTGGCGAACAGCAGCAAGGTCAGCGACTGACCGGACAGCGCGAACTGCTCGAGCGTGCCGTCCTGCGCATCGTCCCGGAACAGGAAGTCGAGCGCCAGCAGGGAAGATAGCAATGCCGAAATCCACAACACGCCCGGTGCCACCTCCCGCAGCCGCTCGAGCTCCGGCGTCAGCGCCAACGGGAACAGCAAGGTAATGACCGCGAAAAACGCCAGGGGTTGCAGCAACTGACCGGGGCGCCGAAAAGCGAGACGCAGGTCACGCTCCAGCACCAGCCGGCCGGCCACCGGCCAGGACGACGGCGGCAGCGAGCGGTTCATCGCCCCCCCGGGATCACCAGATCCATGCGACGGCCCGCCGTCAGGTGCAGATCCTGGTGTACCGCCGCGACCACCAGCCCCCCGGCCCGCAGCTGCTCCTCGATCAGCCCGGCAACCAGCTCCTGCCCCTGGGTGTCGAGATTGGTATTGGGCTCATCGAGCAGCCACAGGGTCGCGCCACACAGCCAGAGCGCCGCGAACGCGATCCGCCGCCGCTGGCCGGCCGACAGCGACCGCACCGGCCGCTCGGCGAAGGCTGTCGCCCCGACCCGCTCGAGCGCCCGGGACACCGCCTCGCGATCCAGCACGCGACGCAGGCCGACGGCATAGCGGATGTTCTCCCGGCCGCTCAGATCCGCCTTCAGCGGCGCGTCGTGGCCGAGATAGGCCAGCTCGGCGTGATAGCCCGGCGCCGAACGCGAGGTCTCGACGCCGCGCCAGCGCAGCACCCCTTCCTCGGCCTCGACCAAGCCGCACAGCGCCCGCAACAAAGTCGTCTTGCCTGCGCCGTTGACGCCGGTCACCCGCAGGCAGCAGCCCGCCGCCAGCTCGAAGCTCAGCGCGCGCAGCACGTGGCGGTCACCACGGAAGACATGGAGGTTCTCTACAGCCAGCATTTTCTTGAATTTCTGCGGGTTACGGATCTTAATTGATCAGAGCCCACATGATGGCTTACCCATTCAGTGCAGCGCTACCCGGGGAAATCGCGAGCAGCCACCTAGAATCAACCGCCCCATCTCTCAAGGGCAAGGCAACGAAGAACCCGGCGATGCGATCGTCATCGTCAGTAGCCAGGATGAAGTACGCAAACTTCGAGGCGGACGCAGTGCAAACGTCGGTGCATTCTACAGGCCTGGCGCAGGCAATTCGGTGGCAATTCAGCATCGGCCAGCCGGCCTATCACCGTGCCACCGAACTGTTCCAGGGCATCGACATGAAGGTCTCAGCTCTCCTCGATCGATCGATGAGGTGCGAGGCAGTCCGGAACGACGCCGCACGACGACACCAGACCGCAAGCAAGCCCTGGCGCTGGCGGCCTCTCAGATCAGCACCACCGACACCGGCCGACGCGGCGAGAACGGCAGCGACGGACCACGACCGAAGCGCATCAGCAGATCCGGCCGCAAGCCCGGCTCCCCCACCAGCGTCGCCAGTTCGGCGCGCAGCCCCTTCACCTCGACCGGCTGATTGACGAACGCCTGCTTGAGACCGAACCGGGTCGCCGTCAGTGCGAAGCGCTGGCAGGCCTGCCCCACCGCGACCCAATGCGGCCGATCCGCACGCTCGGCCAGGAAGACCGCCAGACCGGCAGAGGAGTCGATCTGCCGTGCATAGCGATCGTTTTCGGCCGCCGCGGTGACGAAGCTGTCGAATGCCCTCCGCCCCAGCGCTTCCGGCAACACCGGGTTGCCGGTAGCCGCGGAATACAGGCCGTCGCCCGTCGCCATGGCACGGCGCGGACTGAAACGCAGCCATTCCCGCAACTCGGCCATGAAAGCGGCATCGTTCATCTGCAGATCGTTGCCGGCCACGACGAGATCGCGCAGCCGATCGATCTGCATTCGCCCGGTCAACAGGACGATACGGACCCCCGGCACAGCGGCAGCATGTTGCAAAGCCTCGAGCTCATCGGCTGCGACCGCGCGGCCGTCGTAAACACTGCGGGTCGATTGCCGCAACGGGATGGCCTGCAGCAACGGATCGACCTGCGGCACCGCCGCTTCGAAGCGATACGTGACACTACCGTCGATATTCGCCTCCACCGCACCGGGGCGCCCACTCGCAGCCGCGGCGATCCGCAGGTTCTCGGCTGCACAGCCGAGACTGACGAACAGGTGGTGATCGTCCGGATCGACGATCGGCGTGGCGCGTGCCGGATCGGGCAGGATGTCGATGCGGTCGCCCAAGACCTGGAATCGCCAAGGCTGGGTGTTGTGACCGTTGGCAGCGAGCGTCGCGTAGCGAATCAACTCGGCGAGTTCGGGCTTGGCACCGAGCGGCGCGCGCAAACCGCTGGCGTAGGCGTCGTAGTCGCCTGCCGTGCCGGTCGCGAACCGCCAGCCCAGCAGACCCGCTCCCGCCACCGCGGCCGCACCACCGACACTCGTCAACAAGGTTCGCCGCTTCATCGGGACTTTCGCCTTATATCTGAATGGCGCGCTATATCCGGATGGACCGCCTGAGCAGCCCGGCACCGGCAGGACACTGTTCCGCAGCCTGCCGCGTGGCCAGGATCGACGCCGGTGCCGCATCGCGCTCCACCGGCTTGAAGCCATTGCGCTCGAAGAACGGCGCCGCCGTCGTGGTCAGCAACCAGGCATTGCGTCCGCCGTCGTCGTAGGCGCGTCGCAGCAGCAGCGCGAGCATTCCGCCGCCCAGACCGCGATGGCGCGCGCTCGGCAACGCCACCAGCGAACGCAGCAGCGCATCCCTGCCCAGGCACTCGTAGCCGCCGTAGCCCACGCGCTCGCCGGATGCGGTGGCATAGGCGAAGAAGCGGCGTCCCGGCTCGGTCAGGTCGTCGGCGGGAAGAGCGGCGTGCCGCAGCGCTGCAGCCAGACCCGCGTCGTCGCCGGCGATGGACGTATCCACCAGCGGCGGCACGCCGTCGGCCTTGCGGAACTCATCGGGCGGCCGCTGCGGCAGCAGTTCGATCACCAGGTCTGCCGGGCGACAGAGGCGAACACCCAAGGGGGAGACCACGATGGGCCGGTTGATGAGGATGGGGTGCGCCAGCATCTGGTCGAGCAGCGCATCGTCGCTCCAGTGCGCGGCATCCAGGCCCAGTTCCTGGTACGGCGCGGCCTTGACGCGCAGCGCATCGCGCACGCGCATGCCCATGCGCGCGATAAGTGCCTTCAGGGTCTCGCGGTCGGGCGGAGTCTTCAGGTACTCGATGACTTCGGGCTCGATGCCGCTGGCGCGGATCAAGGCCAGCGTATTGCGGGAGCTGCCGCAATCCGGGTTGTGATAGATCGAGATATCGCTCATGCGCGCCTCTGGTGGTGCCCGAGGCCGGAATCGAACCGGCATGCCTTGCGGCGAGGGATTTTAAGTCCCTTGTGTCTACCAATTTCACCACTCGGGCGTCGTGCCAAGTCTAGCAGTGGAATCGGTTCGGCATGCCCGCATGCCGCAGCGCTCAGTCGCGGCGTCGCTGGACCTTCTGCCGATCGTTGGTCAGGGACTCGGTCGCAAGGTCCACGGTGACCGGCACGGCATGCCGCGGCAGCCGGGCGCGGCAATGGCGCCGCACGCGGGTTTCGATGCTCGCCGCGTCGGCGCCGGGCGCGAGCTGCACGCGGGCCGTGACCACCTGCCCAAGCAAGGGATGCGTCTGGCCGCTGACGGCCACGGCAGCGACATCGTCAAGCTCGAGGATCGCGGCTTCGACCTCCGCCGGCACGACCTTCTCGCCGCCGACATTGATCAACTCGCCACCGCGGCCGAGCACGCGGATCCACGGGCCGTCCTGTTCGACCAGATCGCCGGTGCAGTACCAGCTCCCCGCCTGGCGTGGGGCGCCTACTTCATCGAGATAGCCGAGGAACGCGCCTTCGCTGCGGATCCACAGCAAGCCATCACGCACTTCGGCCCGCACGCCCTCGCCTTCGATGCGAATCCACAGACTGTCGTCGCCGCGCGAGACGGTGCGCGGTGCGCCGAGCTCGGTGGTGCCGTATTTCTGGCTCAGCCGTGCCTGCGGGAACAGCTGCGCGACCCGCTGCAGCGTTGCCGCGTCCATCGGTTCCGAGCCATAGGTGACCACCTTGACGCTCGAGAGATCGCGGCCACCGGCCGCTCCCGAGGCCCACAGCAGCCGCAGGAAACTCGGCGAGGTGCTGAGCACCTCGACGCCGGCGGTCTCGATCAAGCCGCAAATGGTCGGCGGATCGCGCCTGGCCGCAACCACCAGGCTGCCACCGGCCGACAGCGTGTAGAGCAGTGTATCCATCCCGGCAACATGGTCGAACTGCAGGAACGGCAGGGTGCGCAGCGCCCGCCCGGGGCGATCGAACTTGCCGAGGAAACGCTCCACGCCATGCACGGCACCGCGAGGACGCCCGGTGGAACCGGAGGTGAAGATCACCAGGCCCGCTTCGCCATCTGCGGCGAGTGCCGCCACCAGTGGATGAGGTGCACGCCGTGGCGTGTGCGCCTGCCAGCGGACCCCGTGGCCGGACGACAGCTCGAACCGGCCGACCGCGTCGGCATCGTCGAGATAGGATGTCGGGTCGGCCGAGCGCGGCACCAGGGCGACGATCAGACCCTGGGCCCAGGCCGCCAGCAACAGACCGACCGAGTCGAGCGAGTAGTCCGCCTGCAGTGCAAGCGTCGATCCGGGTGCCGGACCGGTGCTCGCGAGACGCGCGCGCCAGGTCGCAACCACCGCCGCCAGCGCGGCGTAGTCGTGCCAACGACCGTCGACGAACAGACAGGGCGTCGCGGCGCGGCGCGGCAGCCCGTCGAGCAGGCGCTGCAGTCTGGATCTGCCCTCGCCTTCCGGCCGCGGGCCCGCTGCAGTGACGGAAGATGCAGCGCTCATCGATCGACCCGCCCTAGCTCACGCCCCCGAGGAACACCGTCTGTCCGGTGACGAAGTCGCTGTCCCGGGAGATGAAAAAATCGATGACCTGAGCGACGTCGCGAGGCTCGCCCAGACGCCGGATCGCCTGGCGCGCAATCAAGGCATCCATTTTTTTTCGTGGCACGTTGCGGATCAGATCGGTCATGACCGGGGTCGGCCCGACGGCATTGACCGTGATGTTGCACGGCGCCAGCTCGCGCGCCGCCACCCGGGTCAGGGATTCGACCGCAGCCTTGGAGGCCGCATACGCCGCTTCGCCCTCGAGATCGAGCGGCGTGGCCACGGTCGCGAAATTGACGATCCGGCCGTAGCGCCCTTCCTGCATGACCTTGGCGGCTTCGCGCAACATCAGGAAGGTGCCGAAGACATTGGTCGCGAACACCCGTTGCACCGTCGCCAGCGGCGTCAGCAGCAGATGATTCATGGCGGCGATGCCGGCGTTGTTGACCAGGATGGTCAGCCCGCCATAACGCTCCTGCACGTCGCGTACCATCCCGACCACCGCCGCTTCGTCGGCGATGTCGACGCAATAGTGGCGATAGCCCTCGGGCCAATCGCCCTCGAATGGCTCGCGGCTGCAACCGGCCACCGCGAAACCCTTCTGCACGAAGTGATCGACCAGGAAACGCCCGAGACCCTTGCGCGTGCCCGTGATCAGGGCGATCTCACGCATGCGGACCCCCGAGCCGCTCCTGCAACAGCTCGGCCAGAGTCGCCACCGTGCGGAACGGGCTGCGACGCATCGACATCGCGCGCTCGTCAGCCAGCACCACCCGCCGGCCGAACTGCCGCTCGGCGGCCCGCTCGAGCGCCGCCACCAGTCGCACCAGCGACAGCGAATCGATGCCGTTGTCGTCGCCGTACAGCACCGTCTCGGCTGTCGGCGCGCGCAATTCGTCGTAGCCGAGATCGTCGGCTTCCCGGCTGGCGACCTGAATGACGAACTGCAGTACCTGATCGTCGATCATGATCTCGTATCCGACTCCTCTGTCCGCCGCTGCAGGATCACCCGTGCGGGATTGCCTTGCACGATCACGTTGGGTGGCAGCCGCCGATTCACCAGGCTGTTGGCCACCACGATCGAGTTGTCGCCGATTATCGCGCCATCGAGGATCGTACAGTTTGCACCAATCCACACATTGCGACCGATACGTACGCCGACCGAGGTCGTGCCCTGCTGGTCGAAGGGCACGTCGAGCGCACCATACCGGTAGTTGGTCGCGATGATCGCCACATTCGGCCCGCAGACCACGTGATCACCGAGCACGATGCCGCCACTGCCCGTCGCCACGAAGCAGCCGGTCGCGAAGCCGCAGTGCTTGCCGGTCTGCAGGAGCCCCTCGGTGGTCTTGATCTTGGTGAATGAGCTGACCACGGTACCCGCGCCGAGCCGCAGGTTGTCGGACCATTCGACCTCGGCGCGGGTCGAGATCCAGGCGCGCGATCGCCACCAGCCCAACAGCGACACCACCGGGCTGGGCAGCAGGAAGCGCCGCAGCAGCCGGCGCGGCTCCGGTTTGCCGCCGGTCGTGGTCACGGCAGCAGGTACCGCAGCGACCGCGACCGACGTCGTCCAGACATCAGGTCACCGGCGAGATCAGGGCCCGAAATCGACGTCATGCAGGTTGACGCCCATTTCACCGGCCTCGTCACCCCAGTTGTTCGTATCGTTGCGCCCCAGCTGGCCGAAATTGTTCAAGCCCCAGCAGTTGAGCGTGTCCTGCTCGGTCCACACGCAGCTGTGGAAGCCGATTGCGGTCAGCTCCTCGACCGTTGTCCCGGGCTTCAGCTGGGTATCGGCCAGCGCGGCCATCTCACCGGTCTGGTCACCGATATCTTCGTTGGTGCCGTTGTTGTCGCCGATGCCCATCTGGCCGTGCTCGTTGGTGCCCCAGCACTTCAACTCGCCCGTGGCGAGCTGCGCGCAGCTGAAGCGATAACCGAGCGCAAGGCGGATGCTGGGCGCGGTGATCGCCGCCTGCAGGCTGTCACCCATCTCGCCGCCGGCATCACCGATGCAGTCGTTCGGATGATTCCAGCAGACGGTGCGACTCAGTAGGCCCATACCCGCGCCACCGTTGTTGCCGGCATTCAGGCCGACCTGGCCCCAGGTATTCAGACCCCAGCACTTGATTGCATCGTTGTCGAGCACCACGCAGGAATGACCTGCCGAGACCGCAAGCTTGACCGGTGTGCGACCGGTGCCAAAGTTCAGCAGCGGCAGTCCAGCCATCTCGCCGGCGCTGTCGCCACGATTGTTCTGGTGACCGAGACCGAGCTGGCCCCACTGGTTGTTGCCCCAGCACTTCACGCTGCGCACGCCGGCACCATCCTCGAGCAGCGCACAGACATGATAGTGACCGAGACCCATCGACACCGGCCGCAAACCCGCACCCAGCGCAATCGGCGGGGCCGCGGCAAGATCACCGGCCACGACACCCAGGGCGGTGGTGTTGTCCTGCCCCAGTTCACCGCTGTCGTTGCGACCCCAGCACTTGAGCGTGTCGTCATCGAGCCGTGCGCAGCCGAAGCGCTGGCCGAGCACGATTTCGAGCGCCCGCCGCCCGGCGCCGAAGTCCAGCGGCTGCAGCAGTGCCATCTCGCCGGCCTGGTCGCCGACGCTCGAACCGGTCCCCGGGTAGGGCTGGCCGAGCTCACCGACGAGGTTGCTGCCCCAGCACTTGGTGTCGCCGTTGTCGAGAATCGCGCAGGTGTGATAGTCGCCGGCGGCCAGTGCCACGGCCGTGCGGCCGGCACCCAGATTCACGTCCGGCAACGCGCCCAGCAGCGGATTCGTCGCATCGCCACGATTGGTCGTATCGTCGTAACCGAGCATGCCGGCGCCCTGGACTCCAGCGTCGTTGTGGCCCCAGCACTTCACACGCCCGTCGTCGGTGCGCACGCAGGTGTGGCGATAGGCGCCCGCCGCGATCTTCTTGCCGGAGTTGAACGCCCAGACCGAGTTCGCCGCCAGCGGATTACCCGAGGGATCGCGCACCGCAGTGGTGACCGTGACGGTGTAGTCCGCGTCGTAGGCAATCGTCGCCGTTGGCGTGAAGATCGCCCGGGTATTGCCGTCGGCGAAGTTGATCGTGCCGGCGACCGGGCCGGACGGACCTTGCACGCTGAACGAGCTGCTGTTGACCGTCGAGGTTTCGATGGCCTCTGAGAAGGTCACGCTGACGACCGCGCCCTGAACCGGAGAACCGACCGCGGTCGGCAGTGGCGAGCGTGCCGTGATCGTCGGCGCCGTCTGGTCATTGTTGCTGCAGGTGACCGTAACGCTGGTGACATCGGCCGCGCCCACCGTGCCGGCGCCCATGGCGACGACGCAGGTCTGGCCCGGGCCCGGCACCGTCGGCTGGGTCAGTACCGTAACCGCATACGCCGCACCGCCGGCCAGCGGCGTCGCGAACGTAAAGGCCCCATCGGCTGCCACGCTCAGATCGTCGCCGGCATTGTTCTGCAGCACGACCGTGCCACCGGCCGCGAGACCGGTGACCGTACCGCCGATGGTGTACAGGCTGGTGCAGTTCACTTCGATGTTGGTGACGTCGGCCGACGCGACCGTGCCGGAACCGTTGGCGCTCACGACGCAGTTCTGCAGCGGAGCGGCCGGCTGGGTCAGCACGCTGACCGTGTAGACGGTACCGCTGGGCACGGCCATGCCGAAAGCGAAGCTGCCGTTGGAGGTCACGGCCTGGGTGCCGAGGCCCGCACCACCCTGCAGCACCACCGTCGCGCCCGATGCGAGCCCCGCGATCGTGCCGCCGACGGTGTACGCATCGGTCGCGCAATCGACCATCACGCTGTTGACGTTGGCCGCGCCGACCGTGCCGCTCCCGCCGCTGACCGTGCAGGTCTGGGGCGGCGACGACGGCTGCGTCAGCACCGTGACCGCGAACGCCGAGCCGCTGGGCACGCCGGTCGGGAAGGTGAAGCTGCCGTTGGCGCCGACCGTCAAGTCCATGCCGCCATTGTTCTGCAAGACGACGCTCGCCCCCGACGCCAGGCCGGAGACCGTGCCGCCAACGGTGTAGAGCGTGGTCGCGCAAGTCACCACGATGTTGCTGACGTTGCCGGTCGCTGCGCCCGAACCGGCGCTGACCGAACAGACCTGCGCGGGTGTCGAGGGCTGGGTCAGCACCGTGACCGCATAGCTCGTGCCACTGTTGACCGATCCGGGGAAGCGGAAGCTGCCGTTGGTATTGATCGTGAGATCCGAGCCACCATTGTTCTGCAACACCACCGTGGCGCCGCTGGCGAGGCCGGACACGCTGCCGCCGATGGTGTAGGTCGCCGGCGGGCCAGGTGGGTTCGGAGGAGTGCCGCCACCGCCGCCACCGCCGCCCCGACTGCTGCTGCTGCCCCCACCGCAGGCCACCAACAGGGCGGATAGCAGGGCCAAGGTCGCGAAACGGACTGGCGTGATGATGCTCATGCGGTCTGCCCCCCCTTACATCGTCATGGACCTGCGCGTTGGGCGCGGTTTGGGAGCGATTACACCCGGAGCAGACACCGGCTGATGTGACGTAAGTCCAAACTCCGCCAGCGAAACCGTGTTGCGACCGACATCGCTCAGGCTCGGTAAATAGGACTTTATTGCTGGCGCAGGCGGACCGTACCCAAGCCGGTCGATGCAAAGGGGTTGGAGGCTAGGGTCGGAATCGAACCGGCGTACACGGCTTTGCAGGCCGCTGCATGACCACTCTGCCACCTAGCCCCGACGACGACCCGGCGAGACCCGCGGAGACGGTTAGGAAGAAATGGAGCGGGAAACGAGACTCGAACTCGCGACCCCGACCTTGGCAAGGTCGTGCTCTACCAACTGAGCTATTCCCGCTCGGACAGAGGCGCGAGATTGTAGGCGGGCGAACGATTTAGTCAAGGTTCATGGCATGCCCTGGGGCGCATGCCCGCGCCCGGCACTCAGTCCGTGCGGCGCAGGTCCGGCCAGGCCGCCCGCAGGTAGTCGAACATCGAGACCAGGGTCAGGATCGCCGCGAGCACCATCAGCACGAAGCCGATGAGGTAGATCGGCAGGCCGAACAGATCCCAGCGATACAGCATCATCGACAGGCCGACGATCTGCAGGATGGTCTTGTATTTGCCGAGCCGCGAGACCGCGACCTTGGTGCGCTGGCCGATCTCGGCCATCCATTCGCGCAGCGCCGAAATCGCGATTTCGCGGCCGATGATCACGATGGCCATCAGCACCACCATCCAGCGTGGATCCTTGCTGACGATCAGCACCAGCGCGACCGCGACGATCAGCTTGTCGGCCACTGGATCGAGGAAGGCGCCGAGACGCGAGGTCTGGCCAAGCCTGCGGGCGAAATAGCCGTCGAGCGAATCGGTGATGCCGGCCGCGGCGAACAACAGACCGGCCGCCGGATCGGCCCAGTGCAGCGGCAGATAGAATAGGATCACGACCAGCGGAATCGCCAGGATTCGCAGCCAGGTCAGCACATTGGGGACAGTCCAGAGCATCGTCACTCACCGGGGTGAAGATGATCATAAAGGCTGCGCGCCAGCGTTGCGCCGATTCCTTCGACCCGTTCCAGATCGGCCAGCCCGGCCTTGAGCACGCCCTGCAGCCCGCCGAAATGGCGCAGCAACGCCCGGCGCTTGGCCGGCCCGAGGCCCGGCACGGTCTCGAGCACCGACTCGTTGAAGCGTCGCGCCCGCCGCCGCCGGTGGCCAGCGATCGCGAACCGGTGCGCCTCGTCGCGGATCCGCTGGATCAGCTGCAGCGCTCCCGAATCCGCGCCCAGGATCCGCGGCGCAGTCTCGCCCGGCACGTGGACGCGTTCCTGACCCGCCCGTCGATCGGCGCCCTTGGAGACACCGATCACCGGCAGGTCCGCGAAACCCAGTGCTTCGAGCTCTTCGCGGACCCCGGCGAGCTGTGCCGGGCCGCCGTCAATCAACAGCAGCTCCGGTCGCTCGACCTCGCCCTCCCGGATGCGCGCATAGCGCCGCTGGATCGCCTGGCGCAGCGCGGCGTAATCGTCGCCCGGGGTGATGCCGGCGATGTTGAAACGCCGGTAATCCTTCTTCAGCGGGCCCTCCGGCCCGAACACCACGCAGGAGGCGACCGTGCCCTCGCCCTGGGTATGGCTGATATCGAAGCACTCCATGCGCGCCGGCGGCCCGTCGAGGTCGAGTTCGCCGGCCAGTGCGGCGGCGAGCTCGTCGTAGGCGTCGTGCCGTGCCAGCCGCATGCGCAGCGCCTGCTGCGCGTTGTCGCGGACCATGGCGACCCACTTGGCCGTCATGCCGCGCTGTGCACGCTTGACACGCACACTGCGTGCGGCCAGCTGCGTCAGCGCCTCGCTCAGGGCCTCGGCATCGGCAAGCTCGAGGTCGACGAACACCTCCGGCGGCGGCTCCCGTCCGTCGTAGTACTGCAGCAGGAACGACGCCAGGGCCTCGGGGGCCTCGGTCAGCGCACCGCGGGGGAAAAAGCCGGAAGTGCCGAGGCTGCGCCCGCCGCGCACCAGCATCACGCTGATGGCGTACTGGCCTGGATCGCCGACCAGCGCGAACACATCGGCGTCGCGCTCGCCTTCGGCGGCCACGATCTGCGTGGCCTGGATCTGCTTCAGCGCCGCGAGCTGGTCGCGCAGGCGCGCCGCGGTTTCGAAATCGAGCCGCTGCGCGGCCTGCTCCATGCGCGCGGCGAGCTGCGCATTGACCTCGGTATCGCGCCCCTCGAGCACCTGGGTGACCGCCTCGACATCGCGTGCATAGGCTTCCGGGTCGATCAGCCGCACACAGGGGCCCGAGCAGCGGCCGATCTGGTACTGCAGGCAGGGTCGGCTGCGGTGTTCGAAGTAGCTGTCGCGGCAATTGCGCAGCCGGAAGATCTTCTGCAGGTAGTGCAGCGTCTCGTGGGCCGCGCCCGCGCCGGGAAACGGCCCGAAATAGCGCCCCGGCTGGCTGCGCGCACCGCGATAGGACGACAGCCGCGGATACTCGTGCGAGGTGTCGAGCCAGATGTAGGGGTAGCTCTTGTCGTCGCGCAGGAGGATGTTGTAGCGCGGCTTGTGGGCCTTGATCAGGTTGTATTCGAGCAGCAGCGCCTCGGTCTCGGAGCTGGTCACCGTGACCTCGATCACGGTGATCTGCGCAACCAGCACCTGGACCTTGGGATTGACGTTCGAGGGATTGAAATAGCTGCCGACGCGATCGCGCAGGCTCGAGGCCTTGCCGACATAGATCAGGTCGCCGGCGGCGTTGTACATCCGGTAGACGCCGGGCCGGCGCGGCAGCGTGGCGACGAACGCCTTGCCGTCGAAAGTGGAAGCAGCGCCAGGCATCGCGATAGCGGCGGTGACAGGCGACGAGACGACGCTAGCGGGCCGCGAGCGCCACGGCGCGCGCCAGCACGTCGTGGAACATCTGCACGGTCAGCCGCCGCGTATTGGTGTTGTAGCGGCTGCAGTGGTAGGAATCGAGCAGCACCCGGCCATTCTCGAGGTGGTGCTCGGCGCCATGCCCGAAGGGCACGCCGCCGCGACGGATCGCGAGCGCCGCGAGCACGGCATCGTGGGCGATCCGCCCCAGCGCCACCAGCACCCGCGCCGAAGCATGCGCGGCCAGCTCCGCCGCGAGGAAGGCATTGCAGCGACGGATCTCGTCGGGGGTCGGCTTGTTGGCCGGCGGCAGGCACTTGACCGCATTGGTGATGCGCAGGCCGGTGAGCCGCAGCGGGTCATCGGCCGCGACCGACTGCGGCTGCGAACCGATGCCGAGCGCATGCAGGGTCTCGTAGAGCAGGATGCCCGCATAGTCGCCGGTGAACGGCCGGCCGCTGCGGTTCGCGCCATGCAGGCCGGGCGCCAGCCCGACCACCAGGATCCGCGGTGCGGCATCGCCGAAAGCCGCCACCGGCCGGCACCAGTAGTCCGGATGCTCTGCCTTGACCTCGTCGCGGAAGCTCGCGAGCCGCGGACAGCGGCGGCAAGAAGGGTCGTAAAGCGCGGTCTCAATCATCCATGTGCCGCACGATGGCCGCGGCGAAGCCCGAGCAGGTCATCAGCTTGGCCCCCGGAATCAGCGTCTGCATGGCTTCCTCGACGTTGCGCCGCGCAGCCAGCTCGCGCTTGCTGGCACGGATCGCTTCGCGCAACCGCGCCAGATCGTAGGTCAGCTCCTTGGCGGCGATGGTGTTGGCCACGCCTTTGACGATGAGGTCCGCGGCCTCGGTCCATTTGAGGTAGCGCAGCATCATCTCGGCCGAGAGGATCAGCGAACCGGGATTGACGCGATCCTTGCCGGCGAAACCCGGCGCGGTACCATGGGTCGCCTCGAACACCGCCAAGCCATGACCGATGTTGCCGCCGGGCGCGATGCCGATGCCGCCGACCTGGGCCGCCAGCGCGTCGGAGATGTAGTCGCCGTTGAGGTTCAGCGTCGCGATGACGTCGTATTCCTCGGGTCGCAGCAGCACCTGCTGCAGGAAGTTGTCGGCGATCACGTCCTTGACGACGATCTCGTTGCCGGACTTCGGATTGCGGAAGCTCAGCCAGGGACCGTCGCCGACTTCGGTGGCGCCGAACTCTTCCTTCGCGAGCTGGTAGCCCCAGTTGCGGAAAGCGCCCTCCGTGTACTTCATGATGTTGCCCTTGTGGACCAGGGTCACGGAGACACGGTCGTTGTCGATCGCGTACTGGATCGCCATCCGGATCAGGCGCTGGCTGCCTTCCTTCGACACCGGCTTGATGCCGATGCCCGAGCTCGCCGGAAAGCGGATGCCGCTCGCACCGAGTTCGGTCTGCAGGAAGTGGATCAGGCGGTGGACTTCGGACGAACCGGCCGGGTATTCGATGCCGGAATAGATGTCCTCGGTGTTCTCGCGGAACACGATCATGTCGGTCAGTGAAGCATCCTGCATCGGGCTCGCGACACCCGGAAAATAGCGGATCGGGCGCACGCAGGCATACAGGTCGAGCGTCTGGCGCATCGCGACGTTCAGCGAGCGCATGCCGCCGCCGATGGGCGTGCCGAGCGGCCCTTTGATCGAGACCACGTACTCGCGCAGCGCGTGGCTGGTCTCGTCGGGCAGCCAGGAGCCGGTCATGCGGTGGGCCTTCTCGCCGGCGTAGACCTCCATCCAGGCGATGCGTCGCCGCCCGCCGTAGGCCTTGTGGACCGCCGCGTCGACGACTTTGAGCATTGCCGGCGTCACGTCGATGCCGATGCCGTCGCCTTCGATGTAAGGAACGATCGGCCGATCGGGGACGTCGATCGAGCCGTCGGGATTGATCGTGATCTTCGCGCCGTCGGCCGGCACGATGATGTGGTCGTATTTCATCCGGGAGCCCTGTCGCGAGTGCCGCGGCGATTCTACCGCAGTGCCGGCGACTGGGCGGGCCGCCCGGGTGGGCGATCAGGCCAGGGCGGCGTTTCAGCCGCCGCTGCGCCCCGCCGCAAAGCCGCCGCCACTGCCGCCACCGCGGCGCCGCGGGGCACGCGTACGTTCCGCGATCATCATCGCGAGCTCGAGCGACTGCTCGTAGTTCAGGCGCGGGTCCACGGTCGACTTGTAGGCGCGCTGCAGGTCCGCGTCCGAGAGCCCCCGGGCGCCACCGGTGCACTCGGTGACGTCCTCGCCGGTCAGCTCGACGTGCACGCCGCCGAGATTCGAGCCGAGGTCTTCGTGGATCCGGAACGCGAGGTCGAGCTCGCGCAGGATGTTCTCGAAGCGCCGGGTCTTCAGGCCGCTCTGGCTGTTCTCGGTGTTGCCGTGCATCGGATCGCAGATCCACAGCACCTGATGGCCGATGGCCCGCACCGCCTGGATCATCTTCGGCAGCGCCGCTTCGATCTGCTTGGCACCGAAGCGGTGGATCAACACCAGCTTGCCGGGCAGGTTCTGCGGGTTGAGCGTGGTCACCAGCTGCTGCAGCCACTCAGCGTCCATGGCCGCGCCGACCTTGACGCCGACCGGATTGGCGATGCCGCGGCAGTACTCGACGTGCGCGCCGTCGATCTGCGCGGTGCGCATGCCGATCCACGGCATGTGCGTGGAAAGGTTGTACCAGCGATCCTGGCGCGCGATGAAGCGCGTCTGCGCTTGCTCGTAGTGCAGCACCAGCGCTTCGTGGCTGGTGTAGAAATCGGTGCGCAGCGACTGATGCACTTCGCGCCGACTGATGGTCTCGAAAAACTCCAGGCCGTCGGCAACCGCCGCCACGATCCGCTCGTACTCGGCCTTGAACGGCGAATGGCCGACGAAGCCGAGATCCCAGTATTCCGGATGGTGCAGATCGGCGAAACCGCCGTCGATCAGCGCCCGCACGAAATTGATCGTCAGCGCGGCCCGCTCGTAGCCGCGCAGCAGCAAGTTCGGATCGGGTTCGCGATCGACCGCAGTGAAGGCGGCATGGTTGACGATGTCGCCGCGGTAGGACGGCAGCGTCACGCCGTCACGCGTCTCGGTGTCGGCCGAGCGCGGCTTGGCGTACTGGCCCGCCATGCGCCCGACGCGGATCACCGGCTTCTTCATCGCATGGGTGAGCACCAAGCTCATCTGCAGCAGGATCTTCAGCCGCTTGGCGATATTGTCCGACTCGCAATCGGCAAAGCTCTCGGCGCAATCGCCGCCCTGCAACAGAAAGCGCTCGCCACGCTGGGCCGCGGCGAGCTCCTGCTGCAGCCGGTCGACCTCCCAGGACACGACGATCGGCGGCAGACGCGACAACTGTGCGACCACGCCCTCGAGCGCCTCGCGATCGCGATAGGTCGGCTGCTGCTGCGCGGGTTTGGTCTGCCAGCTCGCCGGATTCCAAGCGTGATGTGCGGGGGTTTTCATGGTGCAGTGCATACTACTCCACCATCCGGAGCGCGGCAAAAGTGGGTTTCCGCCGGCTCCTTCGGATCCGAGGGGGGGCGGTTGCGGGCGGGGTGCCAGACGTGGCGATCTGGCCGGATGAGAAAGCGCAGCACAAAACCCAGCGCGAGAGTGCAAGCATCTCGATGGTCAGCGCCCACCTAAGTAGTTGGCGCTAGTTAAATTCCTTAGCTCGGCGGCACCACGCCGAGCCCTAGGGTTCTCAAACTCAACACCAGCCGCTTGTGTGACAGCTCTTAGGGTTTTGCCGAGGACCGGCCGGGCAACCGCAACTCGAGCCTTGCTCCCCCGAGTCCCGCCGCAGTTCCAAGCCGCAGTGAGCCGCCGTAGCCTTCGGCCATTTCCTGCACCATCGCGAGGCCGATGCCGTGACCCGGTGTGGTCTCGTCGGCGCGGCGGCCGCGTGCCGGTCCCTGTTCACGCAGCGCCGGCGGCAGGCCCGGTCCGTCGTCCTCGACGACCAGGGTGATCACGCCGCGCGCACTACTGCTGCCGGGTGCATCGATCCCGCCGCTCAGTTGCACGCGGCCCCGGCTCCACTTGCAGGCATTGTCGAGCAGGTTGCCGAGTGCTTCGGTCAGGTCGGCACGCTCGCCGAAGAACTGCAGGCCCGCCGGCAAGCGGATTTCGATCAGCAGATCCTTGCCGCCATAGACCCGCCCCAGCACCCGCCGCAGTTCCTGCGCGACCGGCTCGATCTCGACGGGCGGCTGCCCGAGCAGAGCGCCGCCGCTGGCCGCAGCGCGATGCAGCTGGTGCTCGATGATGCCGTTCATCCGGTCGACCTCGCGCACCACCACATCGGCGGCATGCCCGCCCGGAGCATCCTGCGACAAGGCGCCGCGCAGCACGGCCAGCGGCGTCTTCAGGCTGTGAGCGAGATTGCCGAGGGTGTTGCGATAGCGGTCGATACGCCGACGCTCGGCGGTCAGCAGCGCATTCAGGTTGCCGCTGACGCCGGCGAGCTCGCGCGGATAGCCGGTGCCCAGGGCCTCCTGCGTGCCGGCTTCGACTGCGGCGATCTCCTGCTCGAGCCGGCGCAAGGGGCTCATGACCCGCCGCAACAACCAGGCGAGCGTCAGCAGCAGCATGGCGGAGAGCACCAGCAGGCCGCCTCCGAGCTGGGTACGGAAGCGCCGCAACTGCTGCTCGTAGGGCGCCATGCTGGTCGCGACGGCGAGCGTCAACCGTTGCGGTGGACCCGAGCCCACTTCCCAACGAATGCCGCGGCGCGCCAGCGCGATGTGCCGGCCGTCCGGCAGGCGCCGCTGCTCGAACTGCGCACTGCCCGGCGCGGCATCCGCGCCGAAGTCCAGGAAAGTGCCGGCCGTGGACGGCGAGCGCCACAGCTCCGGGCCGCCGGCCATGCGGATGCCGGCATACAGGCCCGAACCCGGTGTCTGCAGCCGCGACTCGGCCTGGGTCGAGGCGGCGCGGATATGCCCCTCCTCGTCGGTTTCGATGGCGGCGATCAGCGCCACCATCTGCGCATCGAGCAATTCGCGCAGCGAGCGCTGGGCGAGGTCGCGGAAAATCGCATCCAGCGCCAGCGCGGATACGCCGAGAAACACCGCCAGCGCGACCGACACCCAGACAAGCAGGCGCCGCGACAGCGAATACGCGGCTGGCGCGGCCCGCTCGCTCAACCGGCCTCTCGCGCCAGCGCCAGACGATAGCCGCGGCCCCGCAGGGTTTCGATCGGATGCAGGCTGTCGCCCGGATCGAGCTTGCGGCGCAGCCGGCCGACGAACACCTCGATGGTGTTGCTGTCGCGCTCGAAGTCCTGCTCGTAGAGCCGCTCGGTCAGCTCCGCCTTGGAGATCACGTCGCCGGCACGCAGCATCAGATGTTCGAGAATGCGGTATTCGAACGTCGTCAGCTCCACCGGCACACCGTGCACCGTGACGCGCTGCTCGCGCGTATCGAGCAACACCGGCCCACAGCGCAACTGTGCCGACGCCCAGCCACCGGCGCGCCGCAGCAGGGCCTGGATCCGCGCCAGCACTTCCTCGAATTCGAAGGGTTTGCCGACATAGTCGTCGGCACCGGCTTGCAAGCCCTCGACCTTGTCCTGCCAGCGCGCCCGGGCGGTCAGCACCAGTATCGGAAAGGCCCGACCCGCCGCCCGCAACTGGTGGATCAACTCCAGACCCGGCAACTTCGGCAGGCCGAGATCGATCACCGCGAGATCGATCGGGTATTCGCGCCCGCAGTACAGGCCCTCTTCGCCATCGGCGGCGACGTCGACATTGAAACCAGCCGCAACCAGCCGCGTGCGCAGCTGCTCGCGCAGCTCGGCCTCGTCTTCGACGACCAGCAACCTCACTGCATGCTCCCGGTCGCGGCATCGACCCGCACGTTGAACACCCGTCCATCGCTGGACAGCAGGCGCAGCACGTAGATCCGGCGCCCGCTCCGCTCCACGACCTCGGCGCGTACCACCCGCGCATCGAAGCGCCGCTGCGCCATGTCGATTGCCTCGTCCATGGAGATCGCGCGCTCCTGCTGCAGGACCCGGCGCCCGCCACCGTCATCGACGAGCGGGCGGCCGGCCGGCGGCCGCGATCGCGCACCCTGGCTGTGGGCACCATGCAGCCACGGTGCAGCGACCGCCAGGCTGCCGCCGAGGCCGAGCCAGCCGCAGACGAGCAGCGCGGCAATGCGGTCGGGCCGCGGCATCCTGCTGCGATCCGACCGACGGAGTGCTGTGGTTGTCTCGACGCTCATGCCTCTCCCCGCTGCCGGGCGCAGCGCGATTGTAGTCGCAGCGCCGGCACGGCGGCAGATCGGGGACGCTTCACTCGTCGGGGAAGACGTCGACCCGTACGCGGACCCGCTCACCCGGGTCGTACGGCATGCGCGTCTCGTAACGCCGCCCGAGGTATTCGTAGGCGACGCGGTAACCCTCGACGCGCTCCTCCCAGCTTTCGCGCTGGCGCAGATCGCAACGCTCGACCGTGTAGGCCCGCGCCGGCTCATAGGCCCGCGGATCATCGTAGCGGCCGTAGCGATCGTCGCGTCGTGCCGCCGCATCGTGGCCGAGCGCCGAGCCGATCACCGCGCCGGCCACCGTGGCGGCCCGACGGCCGTCGCCGCGACCGAACTGGTTGCCGACCGCGGCACCGAGGATGCCGCCGAGAATCATCGAGCCCGCCGCCGGCGACTCGCCGCCGTAACGCTGTGGCTGATAACGCGGCTGTTCGTAACGCGTCTCCTGGTAGCACTCGCGGCGCGGCTCGGTGACACGGATACGTCGCACGATCGGCTGGACATCGACGACCCGCGCATAGTCGGTGTCGGAATAGTATCCGCCACCACGATTGCGCTCCCAGCCCGACGGGCGGCCCGGATCCGCCAACGCCGATTGCGCCGCCAGGGCGGCACTCATCGCGGCCGCCACGACTTTGATGCTCCTGATCCTGTCCATGACACTCGCCTCGCGGGCTCCGGACGACCGGTCGGTGTCCTCATTGGCAGAGCCCGGAATCGAGCCTAGGACGAAGGCGATGAATGCTTCCTGAACTCGCTGAACTCATCGCGCTTGACCTCGGCCCAGAGCGCCTCCCAGGCATCGCCCGACAGCGACTCCAGCGCAATGCCCCGCTCGCGTGCCAGAGCCTCCATGGACGCGAAGCGGCGCTCGAATTTCTGGTTCGCGGTCCGCAGCGCCGCTTCCGCATCGACGCCCAGATGCCGGCTCCAGTTGGCGATCGCGAACAACAGGTCGCCGAGTTCCTCGACTCTGCGCCCAGCCGGCGCCTCGGCCGCCAGCACCTCGTCGATCTCGGCCAGTTCTTCGCCGACCTTGTCGCGCACGCCCCCCGCATCCGGCCAATCGAAACCGACCCGGGCGGCACGCCGCCCGAGCTTGGCCGCCCGGGTCAGTGCCGGCAGTGCGCGGGCGATACCGTCGAGCGTGCCGCCCTCGCCGGCCGCGCCGCGCTCGGCGGCCTTGATCCGCTCCCAATCGGCCGCCGGCGCAGACGCCCCGGGTGGCATCGCAGTCTCGAACACGTGCGGATGACGACGGCGCAGCTTGGCGGCGATGCCGGCAGCGACCGCGGCGAAATCGAACCAGCCCCGCTCCTCGCCGAGGCGCGCATGGAACACGACCTGGAACAGCAGATCGCCCAGTTCGTCGCGGATGGCCGCAGGCTCGCCGCGCTCGATCGCATCGGCGACTTCGAAAGCCTCTTCGAGCGTATAGGGGGCGATGCTCGCGAAATCCTGGGCGCGATCCCAGGGACAGCCCTGCTGCGGATCGCGCAATCGCGCCATGACCTCGAGCAGTTCGAGCAGCGCGTCCGCCGCGGGGTTGGCCATCAGGCGTCCTCGCCACGCAGCAGGCGATAGAACGTCAGCAACATGCCGGCGGTCGCGCCCCAGATGTTGCGCCCCTGGAACGGCAGGTCAGTCAACTCGATCTCCTGGTCGTCGAAACGGCGGATCCGCCGCACGTGATTGCGCGGATCGAACAGTGCCGCCAGCGGCACCTCGAACGCCTCGTCGACTTCGGTCGGATCCACGCGCAGTTCGAAACCGGGCTGCACGAAGCCGACCACCGGTGTCACCCGGAACCCGGTCACGATCAGGTGATCGGGCAGCAGGCCCGCGATGCTGACATAGCGGCGATCGAGACCGACTTCCTCGGCCGATTCGCGCAGTGCCGCCGCCACCGCATCCCGATCACCCGGCTCGATCCGTCCGCCGGGAAAGCTGATCTGGCCGGGATGTTTTTTCAGATGGCTGGCGCGCTGCGTCAACAGCACCATCAACCCGTCGGGGCGCTCGACCAGCGGCACCAGCACGGCTGCCCGCACCGGTTCCGCCGGAAAGAAGCGCCGCAACTCGGCACGGCGCTGCGGGGTGGCGGCACCGATCCGCCAGTCTTCGGTGACCGCGGCACGCGGCGCCGCCGCCAGACGCGCCACGATCAAGGCCCGCAAGGCTGCTGGATCGAGGCTGGCCGGTTCGATCGGAGTGGCCGCCGCCATCAGCTGCCGGATCCTCCCCGATCGACGATGCCACCGCGGGTCAGCGCCCGCGGATCGAGCAGGGCTGCCAGCCGCGTCGCCGGCAGGCCGGTCATTACCGCCGCCACCTCGGCAATCGGCCGACCTTCGGCCAACGCACGTTTGGCGATCGCCGCACCCCGCTCGTAACCGATCACCGGATTCAGCGCTGTGACGAGAATGGGATTGCGCTCGAGCGCAGCATCCAGGCGCGCCGCATCGACCGTGAAGCCGGCGATCGCCTTCTGGTCGAGCGCGCGCACGGCGTTGGCCAGCAGCCGGATGTTCTCCAGCAGATTCCAGGCGATCACCGGCAACATCACGTTCAGCTGGAAATTGCCGGACTGGCCGGCGATCGCGATGGTCGCGTCGCCGCCCATGACCTGCGCCGCGATCATCGCCACCGCCTCCGGAATCACCGGATTGACCTTGCCCGGCATGATCGACGAACCCGGCTGCAGGGCCGGCAGCGCAATCTCGCCCAGACCCGCCAGGGGCCCGGAATTCATCCAGCGCAGATCGTTGGCGATCTTCATCAGCCCGACCGCGATCACCCGCAGCTGACCCGACAACTCGACCGCGGAGTCCTGGGTCGCCAGCGATTCGAAGAAGTTCCGGCTGGGCTGGAACGGCAGGCCGGTCAGATCGGCGAGCGCCGCGCAGAACTGCGCGGCGAAGCGCGGCTCGGCGTTGATGCCGGTACCGACCGCGGTACCGCCCTGGGCGAGTGCCAGCAGCCGCGGCTCGACACTGCGCAGGCGCTCGATGCCGTGCTCGATCTGCGTGCGCCAGCCGGACAGCTCCTGCGCCAGCGTCAGCGGCATTGCATCCATCAGATGCGTGCGCCCGGTCTTGACCCGCCCGGCGAACTCCTGCTCGCGCCGCTGCAGTGTCGCTGCCAGTCCGAGCAGCGCCGGCAGCAGATCCTCGCGCAGCGCCAGCAACGCGCCGACATGGATCGCCGTCGGAATCGCGTCGTTGCTGCTCTGGCTCATGTTGACCTGATCGTTCGGGTGCACTGCCCGGCCGAGACGCGCCGCAGCCAGTCGCGCGATCACCTCGTTGGCATTCATGTTGGAACTGGTGCCCGAACCGGTCTGGAACACGTCTACCGGAAACTGCGCGTCGTGGCGGCCAGCAGCCACCTCGGCGGCCACCGCGACGATCGCCGCGGCGACCTCGGCCTCGAGCAGGCCGAGGCCCGCATTGGCGGACGCCGCGGCACTTTTCACCTGCGCCAGGGCGCGGATGAAGGCCCGCGGCATGGTCCGGCCGCTGAGCGGAAAATTCTGCACCGCCCGCTGCGTCTGCGCCCCCCACAGCGCCGCCGCCGGGACGGCCAGCTCGCCCATGCTGTCGTGTTCGATGCGCGTCTCGGTCGGGGACATGCGTGCTCCGGAAAGTCCGTCGTCACGATGGGTTAGAATGACGATTCTAGCACTTGCCTCGCCCACTCCCCGACCATGGCACTCGATCCACTCGACGCGCTCTCCCCCATCGACGGGCGTTACGCCCGCGCCACCGAAAAGCTGCGGCCGCAGCTGTCCGAAGCTGCGCTGATCCGCGAGCGCATCCGCATCGAAGCGCAGTGGCTGCTGCAGCTCGCCGGGCCGGTGTCGCCGGCCTTGCCGCAAGCCGCACCGCTGCCGCCGGCGGTGGCGGCGCTCGCCCGCGAGCTGGCGGCCGACGTGCCACCGGGCGCCGCCGCCGAGGTCAAGGCGATCGAGGCGCGCACCAACCACGACGTCAAGGCCGTCGAGTACTGGGTCCGCGACCGCTTGCGCCGTGCCGGCGCCGACGTGGCGACGCTCGAACTGGTGCATTTCGGCTGTACGTCCGAAGACGTCAACAACCTGTCGTACGCCCGCATGCTGCAGGCCGCACGCGGCGTGATGCTCGAAGCCCTGGCCACGCTGACCGGCCAGTTGCGCGAGTTCGCGCAACGCCACGCGGCCCTGCCGATGCTGGCGCGCACCCATGGCCAGACGGCCAGCCCGACCACCCTCGGCAAGGAGTTCGCCAACGTGGTCGCCCGGCTCGAGCGGGCCCGTTCGCGCTGGGAGCGGGTCGTGATACTCGGCAAGTGGAACGGCGCGGTCGGCAACTTCAACGCCCATGCGGCCGTGCTGCCCGACATCGACTGGCCGGCCGAAAGCCGCCGCTTCGTCGAGTCGCTCGGCCTCGCCTGGAACCCGCATACCACGCAGATCGAGCCGCACGACTGGATAGCGGAGTATTGCGATGCCCTGGCGGCGATCGACGTGGTGCTGATCGATCTCGCGCGCGATGTCTGGGGCTACATCAGTCTCGGCTACCTGCGGCAGCGGGCCGTGGCCAGCGAGGTCGGCTCGTCGACGATGCCGCACAAGATCAATCCGATCGACTTCGAAAACGGCGAAGGCAACCTCGGCGTGGCCATCGCCCTGCTGCGCCACTTCGCCGACAAGCTGCCGGTGTCGCGCTGGCAGCGCGACCTCACCGACTCCACCGTGCTGCGCAATCTCGGCGTGGCGCTGGGGCACTCGCTGATCGCCTGGAGCTCGATCCAGCGTGGCCTCGGCAAGCTCGCGCCGGATCCGGCGCGGCTCGCCGCCGATCTCGGTGGCGCCTGGGAGGTGCTCGGCGAAGCGGTGCAGACGGCGCTGCGTGCCGCCGGCGTGCCGGACGGCTACGAGCGCCTCAAGGACTTCACCCGCGGCCAGGCGGTCGACGCGGCGCGCTATCGCGAGTTCGTCGCCGGCCTGCCACTGCCCGAAGCCGAGCGCCGGCGGCTCGCCGCCCTGACCCCCGCCGACTACATCGGCCTGGCCGCGACGCTCGCCACCTCGACCTGAACCCGGCCGGTCCGACCGGACCGGCAACATTGCGCAACCCTCTCGGGCGGCCCGCCCCCGGGAATTTGAGACGCAGTGCGCGTTTTCACCGCCTGATGTCATAACAACGGCGAAAACGTGATCGGTTCGACGTCGGCCAGACCGTTTCCCAGCCGAACATCCCCGCCCGCACGCAACAGACGTGCAGCGAGCGATGGTTGATCGAGCTGTGGAAAACACTGGGGAGTTTGGACTCGCGATCCTGACGCAGCCGGTTGCACCGGCGCCGGCGCCCGTGCCTCCGTCCATCGCCCCCTCGCAGTCGATGACCGTGATCTCCTCGCTCGACGAGATGCGCACCGCCTTCAACCGGGTCGCCGCCAGCGCACAACGGCTGATGTCGATCTACACACCCGACCTCGAGCCGGAGCTGTACGACCAGACCGAGTTTCTCGACATCATCAAACGCTTCGTGCTGGGCCGCAACTTCGCCAAGGTGCGCGTCGTGCTCGGTGACGGTGCGCGCCTGCTGCGCGACGGCAACCGCTTCGTGGCGATGGGCCGCCGACTCACCAGCTACATCGACATCCGCATCCTGCACGAGAAGCTGCCGCAGCGGGCAGCCTCGTACATCATCGCCGACGATCGTGCGATCGCGCTGCGCACCGCGGCCCGCAACTGGGCCGGCGTGGCCGATTTCAACAATCCGCCGATCGCGCGCAGCCATCTGGCCGAGTTCGATGCCGTCTGGCTGGCCAACCAGCCCGAGCCCGTCCTGCGCAGTGCGCTGCGCTGAGACTCTGGCAGACTGCGCGGCCATGAGCCCGCCGCCAGACATCACCGTCGCCGCGATCGTCGTTCGCGACCAACGCTTCCTGATCGTCGAAGAGCGCATCGCCGGGCGCAATGTCTTCAACCAGCCGGCCGGCCATGTCGAGCCGGGCGAAACACTGCTGCAGGCCGTGGTGCGCGAGACTCTCGAGGAAACCGCCTGGACGCTGCGTCCGCTGGCGCTGCTCGGCGTCTATCGCTGGCAGCCCCCGACCGCGCGACGCCCGACCTTGCGCTTCGCCTTTGTCGGTGAAACCACCGCGCACGACCCACTGCGACGCCTCGATCAGGGCATCCTTGCCGCCCACTGGATGACGCGCACCGAACTGGTCGCCGCGGCCGGGCAACTGCGCAGTCCGCTGGTGCTGCATTGCATCGACGACTTTCTCGCCGGACAACGCCGGCCGCTCGAGCCGTTCGCCGCGCTCGACCTGGACACGGCGGCAAGCGCCCCCGCCCTGACGATTGCCTGACCTTCCTGGCAGGATATTTGCCGGGCACGCCACTACACTGCGCAGCATGTCTGCGCCGGTCTCCCCGTCACACCCGCGAATCGTCGTCGGCCTGTCCGGCGGCGTCGACTCGGCCGTTGCGGCGTTGCTGCTGCAGCGCGCCGGCTGGGAGGTGCACGGGCTGTTCATGAGCAACTGGGACGAGGACGACGCCTACTGCACCGCGGCGGCCGACTTCCAGGATGCGCGCCGCTGCTGCGAGATCCTCGATATCCCGCTGCATCGCGTCAGCTTCGCAGCCGAATACCGCGAGCGGGTGTTCGCCGCCTTCCTCGCGGCGCAGCGCGCCGGACGCACGCCGAATCCCGACGTGCTCTGCAACCGCGAGATCAAGTTCGGCGTCTGTCTCGAACATGCCCGCCGGCTCGGCGCCACCGCCTTCGCCACCGGGCACTACGCCCGTCGCGCCAACGCGGCCGACGGCCCGCAGTTGCTCAAGGCGCGCGATCTGGCCAAGGACCAGTCCTATTTCCTGCATGCCATCGAGCGCGCCTCGCTGGCCGCCACGCACTTCCCGCTGGGCGAGCTCGGCAAGGCGGAAGTCCGCCACCTGGCCCGCGCCACCGGGTTGCCGGTCCACGACAAGCCGGACAGCACCGGCATCTGCTTCATCGGCGAGCGCCCGTTCCGCGAGTTCCTCGCCGGCTGGCTGCCGTCCCGACCCGGACCGATCGAGACCGCGGATGGGCAGCGGCTCGGCGAGCATCGCGGCATCGCGTTCTACACCCTCGGCCAGCGCGGCGGCCTCGAAATCGGTGGTCGCGCCGGCTTCGAGGAGCGCCCCTGGTATGTCGCGGCCAAGGATCCGGCACGCGACGCACTGGTGGTGGTGCAGGATCACGACCACCCCCTGCTGCTGTCGCGGGGACTGCTGACCGAGACGGCGCACTGGCTGATCGAACCGCCCGGCACCGCCTTCGACGCGCAGGTGAAAGTCCGCTATCGACAGCCCGACCAGGCCGCCCGGATCGAACCACTGGCCGATGGCCGGCTCCGCGTGAGCTTCGCGCAGCCGCAGCGGGCCGTCACACCCGGCCAGTCCTGCGTGCTGTACGACGGCGATCGCTGCCTCGGCGGTGCAGTTATCGACGCGACGGTGCCTGTCGCCGGCGACCTCGCCGGCGTACGGGCCGCCTGAGCCAGACGGGCCTGCGCTATAATTCCCCGCGCATTGCCTTGCCGGCCGCGCGCGGCGGCAGGCCGAATCTCTATGCCGGTCGGCTGCACCGGCGCTCGATCAGTGACGGGGAGGACTCATGACCGACAGCTTCGGCGCACGTACCCAGCTCAAGGTAGGCTCGCGCAAGTACGACATCTGGAGTCTGGGCGCCCTGCCCGCCAACAAGGTTGCGAAGCTCCCCTATTCGCTGAAGATCCTGCTCGAGAACCTGCTGCGTTTCGAGGACGGCGTCAACGTCACGCGCAAGGACATCGAGGCGCTGCTCAACTGGAATCCCAAGGCCGCGCCCGAGCACGAAATCTCCTTCACGCCGGCGCGGGTGATCATGCAGGACTTCACCGGCGTGCCGTGCGTAGTCGATCTCGCAGCGATGCGCGAGGCGATCCGCAAGCTCGGCGGCGATCCGCAGCGCGTCAACCCGTTGGCGCCGGCCGAGCTGGTCATCGACCACTCGGTGCAGGTCGATCACTACGGCACGCGCGATGCGCTGGCGCTCAATACCAAGATCGAATTCCAGCGCAACGGCGAACGCTATTCGTTCCTGCGCTGGGGCCAGACTGCATTCGAGAACTTCAAGGTCGTGCCGCCCAGCACCGGCATTGTCCACCAGGTCAACCTCGAGTATCTCGGCCGCGTGGTGTTCCACAAGGAAGGCGCGCGTCCGCAAGCCTATCCGGACACCCTGGTCGGCACCGATTCGCACACCACCATGATCAACGGCCTCGGCGTGCTCGGCTGGGGCGTCGGCGGCATCGAAGCCGAAGCCGCGATGCTCGGCCAGCCGGTGACCATGCTGATCCCGCAGGTCATCGGCGTACGCCTGACCGGCGCGCTGCAGCCCGGCTGCACGGCGACCGACCTGGTGCTGACCATCACCGAAATGCTGCGCAAGAAGGGAGTGGTCGAAAAATTCGTCGAATATTTCGGCGACGGCCTCGCCAGCCTGCCGCTGGCCGATCGCGCCACGATCGCCAACATGGCGCCCGAGTACGGCAGCACCTGCGGCATTTTCCCGATCGACGGTGAAACGCTGCGCTATCTGCAGCTGTCCGGTCGCTCCGCCGAGCAGATCGCACTGGTCGAAGCCTATGCCAAGGCGCAGGGCATGTGGCGCCACGACGGCGCTCCGGCCGCGAACTACACCGACGTGCTGGAACTCGACCTCGGCAGCGTCGAACCCTCGCTGGCGGGCCCCAAGCGGCCACAGGACCGCGTCCCGCTCAGGTTGCTCAAGCAGGCCTATCGCAAGGCGTTGGCGCCGATGGCCGAAGAGCGCAGCAAGAAGAAGCCGAATGCGACCGGCTGGGCCAACATCACGCCGGCGACCCGCGACGCGACATCCTACGAACTGACCGACGGTGCGGTGCTGATCGCCGCGATCACCAGTTGCACCAACACCTCCAATCCCTCGGTGATGCTCGGCGCCGCGCTGCTCGCCCGCAATGCGCGCCGGGCGGGGCTCAAGGCCAAGCCCTGGGTCAAGACCAGCCTGTCGCCGGGCTCCAAGGTGGTCACCGACTATCTCGCCAAGGCCGGCCTGCTCGACGACTGCGACGCCATCGGCTTCGACGTCACCGGCTATGGCTGCATGACCTGCATCGGCAACTCCGGCCCGCTGCGGCCGGAGATCTCGGCCGGCATCAAGGCCGGCGACATCATCGGCACCTCGGTCCTCTCCGGAAACCGCAACTTCGAGGGCCGGGTGCATCCCGAGGTGAAGATGAATTTCCTCGCCTCGCCGCCGCTGGTGGTCGCCTATGCGCTCGCCGGCACCACCGACATCGACCTGAACTCCGAGCCGCTGGGCACAGGCACGAACGGCCAGCCGGTCTACCTCAAGGACATCTGGCCCTCGCCGACCGAAGTCGCCGACGTGATGCGCGCCGCGATCTCCTCCGAGATGTTCAAGGAAAGCTACGGCAAGGTGTTCGAGGGCAACGCCCTGTGGCGCGCGATCAAGGTTCCGCCGGGCAAGCTCTACCGCTGGGACAACGACTCCACCTACGTCCGCAACCCGCCCTACTTCGAAGGCATGACCATGACGCCGCGCGGCGTCGAGGGAATCCGCGGCGCGCGTGCGCTCGCCCTGCTCGGCGACTCGGTCACCACCGACCACATCTCGCCGGCCGGCGACATCGCCCTCGGCAGCCCGGCGGCGCGCTACCTCGAATCCAAGGGCGTGCAGAAGGTCGACTTCAACTCATACGGTGCACGCCGCGGCAATCACGAAGTCATGATGCGCGGCACCTTCGCCAACATCCGGCTGCGGAACCTGCTCGCCCCGGGCACCGAAGGCGGCGTGACGACCTACATCCCGAACGGCGAGACGATGTCGATCTACGACGCGGCGATGAAGTACCAGGCGGCAGGCACGCCGCTGGTGGTCATCGCCGGCAAGGAATACGGCACCGGCTCGTCGCGCGACTGGGCCGCGAAAGGCACGATGCTGCTCGGTGTCAAGGCGGTGATCACCGAGAGCTTCGAACGCATCCACCGCTCCAACCTGATCGGCATGGGTGTGCTGCCCTGCCAGTTCATGTCCGGCCAGAACGCGCAGAGCCTCGGCCTGACTGGTCGCGAGATTTTCGACTTCGGCGATCTGAAGAACGGCGAAGCGCGCACCGTGAGCGTGACCGCGACGCCGGAGTCCGGCAAACCAATCCGCTTCGAGGTCCGGGTCCGCATCGACACGCCGAAGGAGCGCGAGTACTTCCGCCACGGCGGCATCCTGCAATACGTGCTGCGCCAGCTGGCGGCAGCGCCCGCCAAGGCGTCGCCGGCCAAGCCGGCCACAGCCGCCGCGGCCAAGAAGACGGCGCGCAAGAGCCCGCTCAAGGCCAAAGCGAAGGTGACGGCCAAGACCAAGGCGAAACGCAAGACGGCCAAAAAGACCACCGGCAGAACCGCAGCAACGGCCTCGCGGGCAGGCGCGACGGCTCGCACCACGAGCCGCTCCCGCGCAGCCGCGAAGACCCGCGCCAAGAGCAAAGCCAAGGCCAGGACCAAAGCCGCGGACAAGCGCCAGGCGAAGACTCGGGCCGCGGGCCGCAAGACGGCGGCAGCCGGCAAGACCGCATCGCGCCAGCCGCGCCGCAGCGCTCGCGGGACCACGGCCCGCCGCAAGGCCGCGCGTCGGCGGCGCTGAGGCCGGATCGCGACGCCGGGTCGGCACGACGACGCTGCAGCGTCCGGAGGCTCGGTGTCGCATCTGGTGTTCTTCGATCTCGACGGGACCCTCTCCCGCCGCGATACGCTGCTGCCCTACGTCGCGGGTTTCCTGCTACGCCATCCCTGGCGCAGCGGGCGACTGCTGGCCGTATTGCCGCCGCTGCTGGCGTTCGCTTGCGGGCGCGGCGATCGCGGTGCGCTCAAGGGTGCGTTGATCCATGCCGGCATGGGCGGCGCCTCGCGCGCGCAGGTGACGGCCTGGACGGAACGCTTCCTGCCCCGCTTGTTCGCCCGCGGCCTCCGCCCCGCCGCGCTGGCCGCCATCGAGACCCACCGGCGCAGCGGTGACCACCTGGTCCTGATGTCTGCGAGCGTCGACCTCTACGTTGCGGAAATCGGCCGCCGGCTCGGTTTTCACGAGACCGTCTGCAGCGGCACACACTGGCAGGCGCAGCAGCTCGACGGCCGCCTCGCGACACCGAACCGGCGCGACCAGGAAAAAGCCCGCTGCTTTCGCGAGATCGCAGCCCTTCATCCCGGCGTCGACACCGTCGCCTATGGCAACGCGGCTTCCGACCTGCCGCACATGCAGCTCGCAACCCGCGCCGTGATGGTCAATCCGTCCGCAGCCCTGCGCCAGCAGTGCGAACGTCTCGGAATCGAAACCGTAAACTGGTTAAAAAAATATTAATATTTAATTACAACTCATTGTATTTAAATAAATTACAATGAACTATCCGTCGGTCTGCCGGGCAGCCAACCCGCGCGCCGCACTCGCGATACCGCCGCGGCTTGGGCATGATCGGTGGCAGGTGGAGGACCGATGAACCGACGCGCCCCAGCCACGATCTCGCCTTCGGAGATCACCCCCGAGGCCGTGTTCCATGATCGTCGCCGCATCCTGGCGGCACTGGGCGCCACGGCGATCGCCGTTGCAGGTCCGTCCGCAAGCAGCCAGGCACCGGCCGCGTCGACCGGCAGACCGCCTCGCAGTCCACCGCGATACACCCGCAATACCCGCTGGTCGAGCACCGAGCCACCGACCGCCTACGAGCACGTCACCAGCTACAACAACTTCTACGAGTTCGGCCTGGACAAGCCCGATCCGAAAGCGAACGCGCAACGCTTCCGCACGGACCCGTGGAGCGTCGAGATCGGCGGCGAAGCCGAGCTGAGCGGGCGCTTCGCACTCGAAGACCTGCTCGCGCCACATGCACTCGAAGAACGCATCTATCGCCTGCGCTGCGTCGAAGCCTGGTCGATGGTCGTGCCCTGGCTCGGCTTGCCGCTGGGCGATCTGCTGCGGCGTTTCAAGCCGACCTCGAAGGCGAAGTACGTCGAGTTCACGACCCTGCTCGACCCCAAGCAGATGCCGGGGCAGCGTGCCCGGGTGCTCGACTGGCCGTACGTCGAGGGGCTGCGGATCGACGAGGCAATGCATCCGCTGGCCTTACTGGTGGTCGGCGTCTACGGCCAATGGCTGCCGAACCAGAATGGCGCGCCGCTGCGGCTGATCGTGCCCTGGAAATACGGCTTCAAGAGCATCAAGTCGATCGTCCGGATCCGCTTCACCGAAAAGCAGCCGCAGACTTCGTGGAGCCGCTCCGCACCGGACGAATACGGCTTCTACGCCAATGTCAATCCGGCAGTCCATCACCCGCGCTGGAGCCAGGCCAAGGAGCGGCGCATCGGCACGGGCCTGCTCGCGACCCGCAGCGACACGCTGCCGTTCAACGGCTATGCCGCCGAGGTGGCGAGCCTGTATCGCGGCATGGATCTACGGCGCCATTTCTGACGGATCGCGATGGCGCCGCATGCGCGTCGAACAACGCTACCGCCTGATCTACAAACCGCTGGTCTGGCTCGGCGCACTGCTGCCGCTCGCGCTGCTGCTGGGCCGCGGCTTCGGCCTTGCCGGCGGCTCGCTCGGTGCGGACCCGGCCGAGGAAATCCTGCGGACCTGCGGCAAGACCGCCCTGAACCTGCTGCTGCTGACCTTGGCGGTGACGCCACTACGCCGTTTGTTGCAGGCACCGCAACTGCTGCGGCTGCGGCGACTGCTCGGCCTGTTCGCTTTCTTCTATGCGGTGCTGCACCTGTTAGCCTATGCGGTGCTGGAGCTGCAATTCGACTGGCCGGTACTCGGCGAGGACATCGTCAAGCGGCCGTACATCACCCTCGGCTTCGTCGCCGTGCTGCTGCTCGCCGCACTGGCCGCAACCTCGACGCAGCGCGCCATGCGGCGCCTCGGACGGCGCTGGCAACGGCTGCACTGGGCGATCTATCCGGCCGCCCTGCTCGGGGTCTGGCACTTCTGGTGGCAGGTCAAAGCGGACATCCGCCAGCCTGCGCTCTATGCGGCGATCCTCACTGCGCTGCTCGGCTGGCGGCTCTGGTGGAAGCGCCGCGCCGCGCTTACATCGACGTCCGGATCGTCCACAACTCCGGGAAGAACTTGAGTTCCAGCGCCTTGGCGAGATAGGTCACGCCGGAGGTGCCGCCGGTGCCACTCTTGAAACCGATCACGCGCTCCACCGTCTTGAGGTGATGGACGCGCCAGATCTGGAAGCTGTGATCCACATCGACCAGGCGCTCGGCGAGTTCGTAGAGATCCCAGTCCTTTTCGGCATTGTGATAGACCCCGAGCCAGGCGCCGGCCACCGCCTTGCTGGCGACATAGGGCTGACTGAAATCGCGCGCCAGGTAGTCCTCGGGAATGCCGTAGCCGCGCCGCGACAGCAGGCGCAGCACCTCGTCGTACAACGACGGACCCTCGAGCGCGCGTCGCAGCACCTCCTGCGCCGCCGGGTCGCGGCGATGGACCGCCACCATGTCGGCGTTCTTGTTGCCGAGCAGGAACTCCAGCAACCGGTACTGCGGCGACTGGAAGCCCGACGAGCGGCCGAGGGTGTTGCGGAACGCCGAATAGTCGTACGGCGTCATGGTGGAGAGGGTGTCCCAGACCGCGAGCATCTGCGCCTGCACCTGCGCGATCCGCGCAAAGCGCTTGAACGACGGGTCCAGATTGTCGCGGCGGACGTATTCGAACACCGACTCGAGTTCGTGCAGGAACAGGCGCATCCACAGCTCGCTGACCTGGTGGACGACGATGAACATCATCTCGTCGTGCTCGAAGGAATTCGGCCGCTGCGCATCGAGCAGCTTGTCGAGCTGCAGATATTCGGCATAGGACTGCGAGGCGCCGAGATCCCAGTGGACCTTCTCGTCGGAGAGGTCGACTTTCTGCGGGCGCGGTTGGGGTTCGTTCATGGAAACATCCAGGGCGGCACCTGCCGCCAGCCGTCGAGAAGCTCGCTGTCGAGCGTACGCCACTGCGGACAATGCTGCGCGACACAGTCCCAGAAGCGCGCAGAGTGGTTCATGTGGCGGGTATGCGCCAGTTCGTGGATCAGCAGATAGCGCACCACCTCCGGTCGCTGGAACGCCAGGCAGACGTTCAGGCTGATCGTGCCGCGCGCCGAGCAGGACCCCCAGCGCGTGCGTTGCAGGCGCAGTTGCAGCCGTTGGTAGCTGAAGCCGGCCTCGGCCGCAATGCCGGCCAGCCGGGCGCCGAGGTGCGCCTGCGCATGCCGGGTCAGCCAATCCAGCACCGCCCGCCGCAGTCGCCGCGGGTCTCCGGGATCGCCCGTTATCGCCAGCAGACCGGTATCGCGCACGACGACCCGGGGCGCGCCCTTGCCGCCCGCGAGATGCAGACGCCAGTGCTCGCCGAAAGCCGCGAGCACCAGCTGCGGTGGCGGAAACTGCGCGGCGGCGGTGTTCGCGCGCGCGCGTCCCTCGCGGCTCTTGCGTTCGATCCATTCGCGGTGGCGCGCGACGAAGTCGGCGATGCGCCGCTGCGAAACACGCAGCGGTGCGACGATCTCGACCCGGCCGCTGTGGAATACCCGGGCGCTGAGCCGGCGTGCCCGGCTGCTGCGTCGCACCGACCAGTCCGCGGTCTGGTCGCCGATCCCCGGCAGCGGCAGTTGCCGCGCGGCCGGCGGGTGCGCTTCGCGGCCCAGCTCCAGCGCGCACTTCGCGACGCGATCCGGCAACGGAACACCCGGGGCGAGCGACGGTCCGGGCAGCTTCGAGTACGACATGGAAACCGGATGATAGCGCCGATCGGGTAGCATTCGGCACCGATGGCAGGCAACCCCGCATCGACCTCACCCTACGCCTCACATGACACTCGTCGACATCGGCATCAATCTCGCCCACGAAAGCTACGACCCCGATCGCGAGGCCGTGATCCGGCGCGCCCAGGCCGCCGGCGTGACGCAGATGGTGGTCACCGGCGCGTCGCTCGAGAGCACACGGGCCGCGATCGCGCTGGCGCAGGCACGGCCCACGGTGCTGCATGCGACCGCCGGCGTGCATCCGCATCACGCCACCACGCTGGACGCCGGCGCAGCCGCGAAGCTGGCGCAGCTGGCGGCTGCACCGCAGGTCGTGGCGGTCGGCGAATGCGGCCTCGATTACTTCCGCAACTTCTCGCCGCCGGAGGCCCAGCGTACGGCCTTCGAGCGCCAGCTCGAACTCGCGGCCGGACTGCGAAAACCGGTATTCCTGCACCAGCGCGACGCCCACGCCGACTTCGTCGCGATCCTGCGCAACCAGCTGCATGGCCTGGTTCGCGCCGTGGCCCATTGCTTTACCGGCGAACGCGCCGAACTGTTCGAGTATCTCGACCTCGGGCTGTACATCGGCATCACCGGCTGGATCTGCGACGAACGCCGTGGTGGACATTTGCGCGAGCTGGTGCGGCTGGTGCCGCGCGGTCGCTTGATGATCGAAACCGACGGCCCTTATCTGCTGCCACGGGACCTTGAGCCCAAGCCCGCCTCGCGGCGCAACGAGCCGGCATTCCTGCCGCATGTAGCGGCCGCGATCGCCGCCGAACGCGGCGAATCCCTGGAAACGCTGGCCGGGCATACGACCGCAACAGCCCGTGAATTTTTCGGCCTGTCGGCATCGCCGACCGCCGACCCGGCCTGAACGGCTCAGGGTTTGCGCAGCGGGCTCGGCGAGAACTGCCCCTTGAGGCTTTCCCAGTAGCCGCGGAATTGTCCGGTCGCCTTTTCGGCCGCTTCGCGATCGCCGAGCGGATAGTCGCTGAGCATCGAATCCTCGCCGAGCGTGAAGCGCGGCAAGCCCTTGGGGAACATCGCCCGGCGGGTGAACACGATGCGGCCCTCCACCGGCACGCTGCCGGCGAGTGCCCGGACCGCGGCGACGCGGTCGTACAGCGCGCTCTGCGGGTTGATGAACGTGAAGCGCTGCGCACCGTCCATGACCGTCCACTCGCTCATCTGGTCCGAGCCGAACACATTGCCGGCAACGTCGCGCAGATCGATGATCAGGATGCCGCGCGGCGTCAGCAGCACGAAATCGAGGTGCAGCACCCCGCCGTTGCCGTCGGGCACCAGCACGTCCCGCACATGATCCACCGAGACGGCGGTGATCCGTGCAGCCAGCGCCAGGCGCTGACGCCGCAACCGGTAGCGCCGCCAGCCCCAGGCGATCAGCAGGCCGATGCCGATGCCGGCGATGACCGCGATGGCCGCCACGATGATGTGGGTCGTCGTCGGATCCGGAAATGGCGGAACAGCCGGCATTCAGCTCATCCCATTGCGGCGCGCAGCGCCGCCAGTGCGGGGTCGATCTCGACGAACTCCGAGGACCGATCGTACAACGCGCGCAGCGTCGCCGGCACCTCGAGTTGCCGGCCGATCAACGGCTCGACGATCTCCGGAAACTTGGCCGGATGGGCGGTCGCGACGATGCACCAGTGAGGCTCGCGCCGCCGCGACTCGGGCAGGCGGGCCCAGGCTTCGGCCGCCGCCGCGGTATGCGGACACCAGGCCCGGCCATACTCCCGGAAGTCGGCGGTGATGCGCGCCGCGATGGCCGCATCGTCGATGCTGCAGGCGGACAGCGCCCGGCGGATCGAATCCAGATCGGGATACAGCGCCTGCAGGCGCTCCATGTTGGACGGATTGCCGACGTCCATCGCCGAGGCCAGGGTGGCAATGCTCGGACGCGGCTGCCAGACCCCGCTCGCGAAATAGTCCGGTACGGTCGTGTTGGCGTTGTGGGCGAGGATCACCTCGCCTATCGGCAAGCCGAGCTTGCGCGCCCAGCAGCAGGCCACGACGTTGCCGAGATTGCCGCTCGGCACGACGAACGACAACGGCTCACCGGTCCGCCGCCAGGTTGCGAGGCTGCTGGCGGCGTAATACACCGTCTGCGGCAGCAGGCGTCCGAGATTGATGCTGTTGGCCGACGACAGCTCGAACTGCGCCTGCATCGACGGATCGACGAAAGCCTGTTTCACCAGCGCCTGACAGTCGTCGAACGTGCCGCGCACCGCCAGCGCACGGACATTGTCGCCCCAGCAGGTCAGCTGTTGCTGCTGCAGCGGCGACACCAGCCCCTTGGGGAACAACACCGTGACCTGGGTGCCGGGCCGCCGATGAAAGGCCGCCGCCACGGCGCCACCGGTATCGCCCGAGGTGGCCACCAGGATGTTGACCGGCCGCTCGTCCGGGCGGAGCAGCCGCTGCCAGCAGGCCGCCAGGAAACGGGCACCGAAATCCTTGAAGGCCGCCGTCGGCCCATGGAACAGCTCGAGCACACCGAAACGTGGATTGCCGCCGATCGGCACGAGCAGCGCCGGAAAATCGAAGGCTTCGCGGACGATGTCACCGAGCGCGGCGGCGATCAGTGGCTCGTCGGCTACGAACGGCGCCAGCAGTCGCTCGGCGATGGCCGGTAGCGACGCCTCGGCGGCGAAGTCCTGCGGCCGGAATGCCGCCGGCCATTCCGTCGGGATGTACAGGCCGCCGTCCGGCGCCAGCCCGCGACGCAGGGCTGCACCGAAACCGATCGAATCCCGGCTGCCGCCGCGGGCGCTGCCACGAGTACTGAAATAACGCATCGCCCCGGACTCAGTCTTCGATCACCCGGGCTCCGGCCGATTGCACCGGCACGACCCAGTGATCGACCTCGACGCCATTGCGGGCGAACTCGGCGATCATCGCCTCGCGCACCGCCGTGGCTTCGTCGCGCGGCACCCAGGCGAACATCGTCGGCCCGGCACCGGAAATCGAGCACCCCAGCGCGCCCGCGGCCAGCGCCGCGCTGCGTACCGTGGAGAATCCGGGAATCAGCTGGCGACGCTGCGGCTCGATGACGACGTCGTTCAAGCTCTCGCGGATCAGGTCGAGATCACTGGTGTAGCAGCCGGAGATGAAACCGGCGAGGTTCGCCGTCTGCCAGACGAAGTCGGACATCGCGACCTCGTGCTTGAGGATCGCGCGCGCCTGCTGGGTCGAGAGGAACATGTGCGGATGCGCGATCACCGCCATGACGCCGTCCGGCACCGGGATCTGCTTGACCCGCGGCTGGTCGATGCCGACCGTCAGCACCAGGCCGCCGAACAGCGAGGGCGCGATGTTGTCGACATGCAGCGAACCGCTGGCGACCGCCTCGCCCTGCATCGCGAATTTCAGCAACTCGATCTTGGGCAAGGGCTCGGCCAGCAATGCATTGGCCGCGACCACGGCACCGACCGCCGAAGCCGCCGAACCGCCGAGCCCCGAGCCGAGCGGAATGCCCTTCTCGATGTGCATCTCGAAACCGAAATCCGGCTTGACCGCGACGTTCAGCGCCAGCAAGGCGCGGCCGGCGGTGTTGCGCTCCGCTTCGGTGGGCAGTTCGGTCACCAGTCCCGAGCAGCCGGTGATGCGTACGCCCGGTGTCGGCACCCGCGTGACGGTGATCCGGTCGCCGAGCGCATCGACTGCAAAACCGAGGATGTCGAAGCCGATCGCGACATTGCCGACCGAAGCCGGCGCGAAGGCGGTAGCGTGGGTACGGGAGCTGTTCACAGGCGTGTTCCGAGATAGGCCGAGAGTCGTAGCAGGTCGCCGAAGATGCCGCCGGCGGTCACTTCCGGACCTGCGCCCGGGCCCTGCACGATCAACGGGTTGTTGCAATAGCGGGCGGTTGCGAAGCGCACGACGTTGTCGGTCAGCGCAATGTTCGCGAAGGCATGCCGGGCATCGAGCTCGACCACGCCCACGGTCGCGGTGCCATCGGCCGTGAGCCGGCCGACGTAGCGCAACACCTTGCCCTGCGCACGGGCCGCTTCGAAACGCCGCCGCATGGTGGCGTCGTGCGCCGGCAGGCGTGCCAGGAACTCGTCGATCGAACCCTGCTCGAGCCCGGCCGGAATCAGGCTTTCGACCTGCACGTCGGCGAGTTCGAGCGCCATGCCCAGTTCGCGGCCGAGGATGATCAGCTTGCGGGCCACGTCCATGCCGGACAGATCGTCGCGCGGATCCGGCTCGGTATAGCCGCGCTGCTTGGCCTCGCGGACGATGTCGCTGAACTCGCGGCTGCCGTCGTAGACGTTGAACAGATATGCCAGCGTGCCGGAGAAGATGCCCTCGATGCTGGCGATCTGATCACCGGTCTGGCGCAGGTCGCGCACGGTCTGGATCACCGGCAGGCCGGCGCCTACCGTGGCCTCGTAGAGATAGTGGCTGCCGCCAGCACGCCGCGCCTCGTGCAGTGCGCGATAGGACGGCAGATCGGCGCTGTTGGCCTTCTTGTTCGGCGTGACGACATGGATGCCGGCCGCGAGCCAGGCAGCATAGTGCTTGGCCACGTCACCGCTGGCGGTGCAGTCGATGATCACCCGGTGCGGCAGGTAATCCGCACCGACGTATTCGACGAACTTCGCCAGGTCCGCCGGCGTGGTCGCGGCATCGAACTCGCCTTGCCAGTTGGCCAGATCCACGCCTTTCTCGCACAGCAGCATCTTCTTCGAGGAGAGGATGCCGCGCACGCGCAGGTCGAGCTTGAAGTCGCGGCGCAGGCGCTCGCTCTGCGAGGCCAGCTGATCGAGCAGCACCCGGCCGACCGTGCCCGGACCGATCACGCCGATCGACAGCGTGTGCGGCGACAGATAGAAGCTCGCGTGCACCGCACGCAATGCGCGGGTCGTCGCCTTGCGCGGCACGACCACCGAGATGTTGCGCTCGGACGCGCCCTGGGCGATCGCCCGCACGTTGACGGAAGCACTGCCGAGGGCATCGAAGACTTTGCCGGCGATGCCCGGGATGCCGGCCATGCCGTCGCCGACCACGGCCAGGATCGCGAGTTCGGAATCGATCTCGACCGACTGGATCTGCCCGTCCTCGAGTTCGCGGGCAAAAGCCGCCCGCACCACCGCCGCCGCGCGTTGCGCCTGCTCGAGCGGCACGGCACAGCAGATCGAGTGCTCGGAACTGCCCTGCGAAATCAGGATGACCGACACCCCTTCCTCACGCAGCGCGCCGAACAGACGATGCGCCGTACCGGGCACGCCGATCATGCCGGCGCCCTCGAGGTTGATCAGGGCGATGTTCTCGATCGTGGTGATGCCCTTGACCGCGAGCTGCGACTCGGGACGGGCACAGATCAGCGTCGCCGGATGAGCCGGTGCAAAGGTGTTGCGGATCCAGATCGGAATCTCGCGACCGACCGCCGGCGCCATGGTCTGCGGATGGATGACCTTGGCGCCGAAATAGGCCAGCTCCATCGCTTCGTTGTACGACAACGAGTCGATGACCTGCGCATCGGGCACACGCCGCGGATCGGCCGACAAGACACCATCGACATCGGTCCAGATATGGATTGCCGCGGCGTCAAGCAGCGCGCCGAAGATCGAGCCGGAGAAATCGCTGCCGTTGCGGCCGAGCGTGGTCGGCACGCCGCGCCGGTCGGACGCGATGAAGCCGGTGATGATCAGCGTGCCGGTGAAATCGGCCGGCACCAGTCGCTGCAGTCGCTCACGCGACTCGGGCCACTGCACGGCCGGTCCGAGCGGCCCCCATTCGACCACCACAGCCTCGCGCGCATCGATCCAGCGCACTTCGCCCGGCCGCTGCGACTGCCGCTCGTAGAACTCGCGGAACAACCGGGTCGACCAGATCTCGCCGTAACCGGTGATCAGATCGACGACGTTGCGCGCCGCCGAGCGGGTCAGCTGCACGGTGTGCAGGATGCCCTCGAGATCGTGGCAATCGCGATCGAACCCAGCCAGGTAGAGCCGCGCCGCATCGGCCGGCAGCAAGGCCTCAGCGATCGCCGCATGACGGCTGCGCAGGCTCTCGAGGCCTCGTCGATGGGCCGGATCCTGGCTCTCGGCCTGGCTGATCAGCGCCAGCAAAGCGTCGGTGACGCCCTTGCAGGCCGACAGCACCACGCCGAGGCGGCCGGCAGGCTGGGACTCGAGGATGGCAGCGACACGCCGAAAACAATCGGCATCGGCAACGCTGGAGCCGCCAAACTTGTGGACGACCCAGGGGGAAGACGGGGCTGGCATGGACGGCGGTGGACCCACGGGGACCAAACCGTGGAACTCTATTGTGTCGCACCGCCTCGCGCAAGCGCGCTCGTTGGACTGCGGCCCCATCGCTTAGACTGCACGGCGCCGCGATGCGCGGCGGACGACCCCATTCCGCACGGATCGCATGGACATCACGACACTCTGGCCGGTCGCACTCGCGATGCTCGCCACGGCGCTGTTTGCCGGTGTGGTCGCCGGCCTGCTGGGCATCGGCGGCGGCATCGTGGTGGTACCGGCGCTGGAATTCGCCCTGCAATTTGCCGGCGTTCCATCGGAATGGCGCATGCATGTCGCCGTGGCGACCTCGCTCGCCATCATCATCCCGACCTCCATCTCGTCGGCGCGGGCCCATCATGCACGCGGCGCGATCGACCTCGCGCTGGTCCGGACCTGGGGGCCGGGCATGCTGCTCGGAGCACTCGCCGGCAGCCTGCTGGCGACGCAGGTGCAGGCACGGGTGCTGGCCACGATGTTCGGTGCGCTCGCCCTGTTGGTCGCCGTCAAGATGTTCCTGCCGCTCGATCACCTGCGGCTCGCCCGGCAAGCGCCGACCGGCCTGGCCGGCAGCGCGATCGGCGCCGCCATCGGCGCGGTGTCGGCGATGATGGGTATCGGTGGCGGCACGGTTTCGGTGCCATCGATGATCCTGCTCGGCACACCGATCCACCGCGCCATCGGTACCGGTGCACTGTTCGGACTGCTGATCAGCCTACCCGGCACCCTGGGCTACCTGAGCGCGCGGCCACCGGACGAGCTACCCGGAGCGACGATCGGTCTGGTCAGCCTGCTCGGCGTCGTTCTGATCGCCCCCGGCTCGATGCTGACGGCACCGCTCGGTGCGCGCCTGGCGCATGCCCTGCCGAAACGCGTGCTGTCGCGACTGTTCGGTGCCTTCCTGCTGATCGTGGCCGCGCGAATGCTGTATCGCGGCTTGCTCGCCGCCTGAGCTCGGCGCAGACCGACGGCCGGGGGGAGTGCCGATCAGTCCGTGCCCAGCTCACGCGCGACGTCTTCGGCGGATTCGGACAGCCCGCGCTGCAGTTGTTCGACTTCCTGCTGCAGCACTCGCAGCAGCCGCGCCAGATACTCGAGCTGCATCTGGCCGCGCTCGCGCGCGGCCTGTGCGTCGGGTCGGTAGGCATCGATCTCGACCTGCGACAACAGCTGCTTGCCGTCGAGCAGGCGCTCGACCGTGTCGAGTCGCTCCCGCGTCACCGCCAGTTCGCCCGCCATCGCCCAGACGATCGCCAGCAGCCGATCGATGTCGGGATCGGCGAAGAAATGCGGACGCTTGCCGGACGGCGCCGCATTGGCCAGCCGCAGGATCTCGTCGGGCGTCATGCGCGCACGTCGCCGCCCGTCGCCGGCGGTATCACCGTAGCGGGCAGTGCCACAGACTCCCGCCAGGCCTCGAACGGCGCGCGTTCTGAACCGAACGCATACCACATGCCGCCGCGTCCGAAATCCTCGACCTCGCCGGCCACTTTGGGCATCGCGTCGTCGACGATCGCATGGATCCGGGTCTCGAATATGCGGTCGGCGTCGAAGCCGCATTCAGCGAGCACAGTCGGCAGGTGCAGATCGTGCAGCGTCGTCCAGAACGGTTCGTTGTTGTAGTAGCAATCCCAGTCGCGCAGGAATTTCTCGAACTCGTCCATGTCCCGGTAAGGCGGCTGCTCGAGATGCAGATGCAGGCCACCAGGCGCGAGCACGCGACCGACCTCGCGCAGGATCCGCCGCAAGGCGCCGCGCGCAGTCTCGTGGAAGAACATGGTCGAATACACGAGGTCGAAATGCCCGTCCGGAAACGGCAAACGCTCGACGTCGCCCTGCAGGAACCTGAGATTGCCGACGCCCATGCCGCGGGCCCGCGCATGGCCGTAGCGCAGCATCGGCGCGGCCAGATCCACCCCGATCACCTCGGCCGCCGGATAGGCGCGCGCGACCGGCACGGTGTTGTGCCCGAGGCCGCAACCGAGATCGAGGATCCGCCGCGGCGACCAGCCCGGACGCCGGCGCGCCAGCCACTCGGCCGTACCGCGTCCGGCACCGTCGAGAAAGCGGCCGAACAAGCCGGTGGTGGTTGCGAACATCCCCGCGTCGTAATTGGCCGCAGCGGACACGTCGTCGGGCAGGTGCTCGGCGAAATAGCTGCCGGGCATGCAATGGTTGTCGATCGCCGACTGGTAGCGCGGCACCTCGACCGACGGATCGAGCTGCAGGGTCGGCGCGTCGCCGTTCAGCGCCCGCGCGCGATCGCGCAGTGCTTCGGCCTGGCGCAGCACCAGTGCGCGGCCGGCCTGCTGACGCATTTCCATGCCGTTGCGACGCAGCGCACTCCACATCCGGTAGTACGGATCGCCAGACATCGCAGCCCGAATCTCGCGCCGATCGCGCGGCGGGCGACCGTGCTCGGCCTCCCAGGCTGGCCTCGCCCGGGCCTGATAGGCCACGGCGTTGCCGCCGACCACGACCGCGGACAGGTATTTGTTGAAGTTCGCCAGGAAATTGAAGCGCGCAATCTCGTCATGGCGCGCCTCGGGCGACATCGCGTGTTGTCCCGCTTCGGTCCAGGCAGGCGCACAGTCGATTCGTGGCGTCGTCATGTCTGCATTCTCGTCGTCGTGCCGGCGCAGGCAAGCACTCCATGCATCTGCCGCACTGCACCGAAGATGTCACTCCGCCAGGCGGTTGAGTCCAGCCGCCCGACGCGACCCGGCGCCGCCATTGCTAGCATGGCGGCCGCCGCAGCGGATTCCGGTAATGCGCATGCCTAGCCCCGCGACAGCTTCCGCCACCGACATCCTGGTCGCGCACATCATTTCGCAACGCTACGACGCGTTGCCTCTGCAGGCACGGGAAGCCGCCCGCAACTTCATCCTCGACAGCTGCGGCGTCGCACTCGCGGGCAGCCGGGTACCCCTGGTCGACGATCTCAAGACCGTGGCCACGCGCTGGGGTCAGGGCAGCGATTGCCGGATCTGGGGCGGTGGCGAGCGCGTTCCCGCCGCCACGGCAGCGTTCATCAACGGCTACCAGATCCACAACCAGGAATGGGACTGCCTGCACGAGCCGGCCGTCGTACACCCGATGGCCGTGGTGCTGGCGACCCTGGTGGCCTGGGCCGAAGCACGCGGCGGTGTCAGCGGCCGCGAGCTGATGCTCGGCTGCTCGGTCGCGGTCGATGTCGCCGCGACCATCGGCAGCGCGGCCCGCAATGCGCTGCGTTTCTTCCGCCCCGCGATGTGCGGCGCACTCGGTGCCACGGCCGGGATCGCGACCATGCTGCGCCTCGATGCCGCAACGACCCGCAGCGCGCTCGGTCTCGCCTACAGCCAGCTCTGCGGCACCATGCAGGCCCATGTCGAAGGCTCGCCGGTGCTGCCGATGCAGATCAGCTTCAATGCCCGCGCCGCGCTGCTGGCGATCGACCTTGCGCAACGCGGCATCGACGGTCCCGGCCAGTTCCTCGAGGGTCCTTACGGCTATTTCGCCCTGATCGACCCGGAATGGGATCCCGCACCCTTCGCCGAGCTCGGCCGGGTATCACGCATCGCCGAGCTGTCCCACAAGCCATTTCCGAGCGGTCGCGCGACCCACGGCGGCGTCGACGGTGCACTGTCGCTGCGCGCGGCACACGGCTTCGCGATCGACGACATCGAAGCGATCCGCGTACTCGCGCCACCGCTGGTGATCCAGCTCGTCGACCGCCCTTCGCAACCGGCGATGGGCGCATCGTATGCCCGACTCTGCCTGCCCTACGTCACCGCGACGGCCCTGTTGCGCGGCACGGTCTCGGTCGAGGATTTCGACCCCGAAGCCCTGCGCGACCCGGCGCGGCATGCACTGGCAGCCCGTATCCATCCACGGCGCGACGCGAACCCGTCGCTGAACGCGCTCGCACCGCAGCGCGTCGAAGTCGATTTGCGCAGCGGTGCCCAGCTGGCGATGGATCTGCCCGCGGTGCTCGGCGCTCCGGGCCGGCCGCTCGATCGCGCGCGGCAGCTCGCCAAGCTGCGCACGGCGGCAGCTGCCGCGCGTCGGCCACTGCCGCCTGCGCGTATCGAAGCCCTGATCGCACAGATCGACCAGCTGGAGCAGCTGCCCGATGTCCGCCAGCTCGTCGAGCTGCTCGTCCCGGCAGAGACCTGAACGCCCCATGAGCTTCCCGCACTACTACGAGTCCTTCGACTACGCGCAACTGCGGCGCGACTTCCCGCTGGGCGCGGACTTCACCGAGCGATACGCACGACTGTCCGCCGACGAGATCCGGGCGCGCCAGGAGGTTCTCTTCCGCCGCTGCATGGCGCGCGCCTGGGAAATCCCGTTCTACCGGCGATTGTGGCGTGCCGCCGGCCTCCAGCCCGGCGACGTGCGCAGTCTCGACGAACTCGAGCGACTGCCGGTTTTCGGCAAGTCCGAGCTGATGCGCAGCCTCGCCGAACACCCGCCGTATGGCGATTACCACGGCTGGGACAAATGGCCGCTGGAGCAGCGCCCCATCACGGTGATCCATACCACCAGCGGCACCACCGGCCGTCCGCAAGTGGTGTTGTTCAGTCCGAAGGCGCGTGAAGTGCAGGCGCTGCTGGTGGCGCGCATCTGGCGGATGCAGGGCCTGCAGCCCGGCGACGTGATCCACTCGGTCTACGGTCACGGCATGATCAACGGTGGCCACTTCGCGCGCGAAGCCGCCCTGCACTACACCAACAATCTGTTCCTGTCGGCCGGCACCGGCAAGGAAACCCGCTCGGTGACCCAGATCGAGCTGATGCGCGACCTCAAGGTCACGGTGATCGTCGGCTTCGTTGACTACATCCGCCAGCTCGCCACGACCGCACGCGAGCTCGGCCTCGAGCCGGGACGCGATCTGCCGATACGGGCGATCTTCGGTCACGTCGGCCGCGAGTCGCGCGCCGCACTGTCGAATGCCTGGGGCGGCGCGCTGATCCGCGAGTGGTATGGCGTGGCCGATACCGGACCGATCGCCGCCGAGGGCCCGGACCAGGACGGCATGTACATCATGGAAGACGCGCAATACCTCGAGATCATCGACGCCGGCAGTCATCGCCCGGTCGCCGCCGGCCAGCCAGGCGACATGGTCGTCACCTCACTGTACCGCGACGACGTCTATCCGCTGATCCGCTTCAATACCCACGACATGTCCACCTGGAAATCTGGACGGTCAGCGCTCGGCTACGACGGCCTGCGCCGCATCGTCGGGGTGCTCGGCCGCAGCGACAACATGGTCAAGCTGCGCGGCATCAACGTCTATCCGCTGGCACTGGCGGCAATCCTCAACGAGCGCCCCGAATTCGCCGGCGAATACGTCTGCCGGGCGACCCGGGAGCCAGGCACCAGTCGTGACGAGCTGACCGTGGTCATCGAGACCCGCCGCGAAGTGGAGCCCAGTGCCGATCTGGCACGAGCTTTCGCCGCCTTGCTCGCACAGCGGGTCGGTGTCGAGTTGAAGGTGGAACTGGTAGCCACCGGCGCTACCGCAGCATCGACCCAGATCTACAGCCGGCAGAAGCCGATCCGCTTGATCGACGAGCGCCCATGACTCACCCGCCCAAATCACGCACGACCGCCGAATCGTCACCGCGGCTGCTCGATGCGACCGCTGCCGCCGCCGCACTGCAGCGGGGCGAATTCAGCGCGGCCGAACTCGTCGAAGACTGCCTGGCTGCGATCGCGCGGGACAATCCGGATCTCGGCGCGTGGACCTTCGTCGACGTCGAAGGCGCACGCATCGCAGCCCAGGCCGCCGATCGGCGCCGCGCGGCCGGCGCGCCGCTGACGCCGCTGGACGGCCTGCCGGCCGGCATCAAAGCGAACATCGCCGTAGCCGGCTGGCCACATACCGCCGGCCTGAAGTTCCGCGCCGACGAGTTCGCCGCCGCCGATGCCTTCGCCGTCGCCCGTCTGCGGGCCGCAGGTGTCGTGCTGCTGGGCGCAACCAACATGGACGAAGGCGCACTCGGCGCCGAAGGCATGAATCCCTGGTACGGCGTCACCCATCATCCCCAGCGCCGCGGCTACTCGGCGGGCGGCTCCAGCAGCGGCTCGGCCGCGGCAATCGCCGCCGGTCACTGCACGATTTCGCTGGGCACCGACACCATCGGTTCGGTACGCATCCCCGCCGCGTTCTGCGGCGTGACCTCACTGAAACCCAGCTCGGGCCTGATCAGCCTCGGCGGCGTGGTGCCGGTACATCTGCGCTTCGATCAGCTCGGACCGATCGTCCGCTCGGCCCGTGACCTCGACCTCCTGCTGCCGCAACTCGCCGCCCATGACCCGGCTTGCCCGGTGTCTTTCCCGGTCAAGCTCGCCCCGCCGCACAGTGCCGGCCGCAGTGCTGCGCCGACACTCGGTTATGCGGTCGGGCTCAACGAGCTCGCGGTCGGCACCGAGGTCGTCACGGCTTACAACCGCGGCATCGCGGCACTGCGCACGCTCGGCGCACAATTGGTCCCGCTGGACCTGCGCCACTGGGATCTTGCCCGCCTGCGCCGCGCCATCCTCTCGCTATGCGAACACCAGATGTGGCGGGTCTACCGCGAGCGGATCGTCGAGCGGCCCGACGACTTCTCGGACGGCCTGCGTGCCTTCATCCGCTACGGCGGCAAACTGTCGACCGACGAACTCGCCGCGGCCGAGCGACGCATCGTCGCCTTCACCACCGAGTGGCAGAGCAAGACCCAGCCGTTCGAAGCTGTGATCATGCCGACCGTGGCCTGCAGCGCATTCCCGCACCACGAACGCCCCCCTCACAACACCGCGGATCTGACTGCGATCGCCAGCGCCACCGGCGCACCCGCCATTTCGCTGCCGCTGCCGGTTCCCGCAGGTGCGCTGCCGGCCGGGCTACAGCTGGTCGGCCGGCCCTCTGCGGACCTCCGGCTGTGCCAGCTTGCGGTGGCACTTCAGGCTGAGTTCGGTCGGGGGCAGTAGCAAAGAGACTCTGCGCGGAACCGTGGTTCAGCCGGAGAGTGCCCGCATAACCTCGGCGTAATGCGCAGCAATCTCCCGCCGCGTCGCAATCCAGACCTTGCGCGTCGCCGCCGCATAGCGCAGGAATTCTTCGTAAGCGCCGATCCGGCCAGGACGGCCGATGATGCGCAAGTGCACGCCCAGCGACATCATCCGCGGTGTCCGTGCACCTTCGGCGTACAGCCACTCGAACGTGTCCTTGCAGTAAGCGAGCCAGTCACGCGGCATCAGTGCCGGCGCATTCCACATCTTCATGTCGTTGGAATCGAGCGCATACGGCAGCACGACCATCGCCGGGGTGACGCCGGCATCGATGAACGGCACATCGCGGCTGAAGTCGTCCATGTGATAGCGGAAACCTTCCTCGGCGAGGATCCGCCGTGTATCGGCGGTATGCAGATAGCGCGACAGCCAGCCTACCGGGCGGGTGCCGGTGGTCTGTTCGATGCTGTCGGCAGCGGCGCGGATGAACTCGCGTTCCCGCTGTTCGCTCATGCCCAGCTGATGCGCCCAGCGATGCCCATGCGCGCACACCTCGTGGCCACCGGTAACGACTTCGGCCGCGAGCTGCGGCGCACGCTCGAGCGCGACCGCGGCGGCAGTGAAGGTGGCCTGCAGGCCGTATTTCTCCAGCAGACGCAGCACGCGCGGCGCGCCCTCGTTGATGCCGTACTCGTAATTGCTTTCGTTGCCGAAGTTGCGCACCGGCTTCTTCAGCACGATGCCGAGTTCGTCGACCGGCTCCGGACCGCGATCCCCGTCGCGGATGTTGAATTCGGCGCCCTCTTCCACATTGACGACCAGGGAAAGCGCCAGCCGTGCCCCGTTGGGCCAGGCCCAGTCCGGCTTCGAGGTCATCAATGATATTCCTCGCCACCGGAGACGTTCATCGACTCGCCGGTGACGTAATCGGCCTGGCCCGAGGCCAGGAAAGCGCAGGCTTTTGCGATGTCGTCCTGCAAGCCCGGTCGCCCGAGCGGAATGCGCGCCCGCATCTCGCTCAGATAGGCCTCTTCGCTGCGACCGGTGGCGGCGCTGAAATACTTGTTCTGCCAGGCGCCGAGCCCGGTGGTGACATGGTTCGGGCAGATGGCGTTCACGGTGATGCCGTGCGCGCCGAGTTCGATCGCCGCGGTACGCGTCAGGCCGACCACGCCATGCTTGGACGCGACATACGGCGCCGCATACGGAAAGCCCGACTTCGATGCCTGGCTGCCGATGTTGATGATCCGCCCGCCCTGCCCCTGCGCGATCATGCGGATCGCCGCGTGCTTGATGCCGAAAAACACACCGCGCAGATTGACGCCCAGCACGGCATCCCAACTCGACTGGTCCATCTCCACCAGCGGTTTCATCAGGTAGCCGATGCCGGCATTGTTGACCATGATGTCGAGGCGACCATAATGCGCCACGGTCTGTTCGACCAGGGAGGCGACGCTAGATTCATCCAGCACGTCGCAGGCCAGACCGATCGCCTCGCCATCGGCCGCACGGATCCCCGCAACGACCTGCTCGATGCCCGAACGGCTGCCGATCGCTTCTGCCGGAATCTCCGCACCGCGCGGTGCACCGATGTCGCTGACCACGACCCGGCAACCCTCGGCCGCGAGCCGTCGCACCATCGCTTCACCCAGTCCCTGGGCCCGCCCCGAGCCGGTGACGATCGCCACCTTGCCCTGCAGATCCGGATACGTCGCCATGCTCCTCTCCCTTCCCTGTCGGCAGCTTGCGCGGAGCACTGATAACATCACCCGCGCATCGACAGTGTCAACGAGAGCCATGAACGACATCCAGACCGAATTCCACCCGCCGCTGGCGTGGGTGACGCTGAACCGTCCCGCACGGCGCAACGCCGTCACTGCCGCGATGTGGGCGGCCCTGCCCGACATCGCGACACAGATCGCCGCCAACCCGGTGATCCGCGTCGCCCTGGTCCGCGGTGCCGGTCAGGTCGCTTTCAGCGCCGGCGCCGACATCGTCGAGATGACCGAGAACGCCGCCCATCCCGAGCGCATGCGCGCCATGCAGCAGGCGGTGCTCGAAGGCCAGCTCGCCTGGGCGCGTCTGGCGATCCCGACGCTGGCGGTGATCCGCGGCGCCTGCACCGGCGGCGGCTGCGGACTGGCGCTTGCCTGCGACCTGCGCCTGGCCGCCGACGACAGCTTCTACTCGGTTCCGCCGGCACGCCTCGGCCTGGTCTACGCTCTCGACGACACCCGCCGCCTGGTCGATCTGGTCGGCCCGGCACGCGCCAAGGAGATCCTGTTCACCGGCCGCCGGATCGACGCCCGTGAGGCGCTCGATCTGGGGCTGGTCAACGAGGTCGTCCCGGCCGCGGATCTCGAGGCCCGCGCTCTCGAACTGGCCGGTACGATCGCCGCCAACGCCAGCAATTCGGTGACTGCCGCCAAGCACATCGTCAACCTGATCATGGACGGCACGCGCGCCGAGACGGCCGCGACCCGCGCCATGTTCGACGGCGCTTTCGACTCGGCGCAATTCGCGGAAGGCACGCGTGCCTTCCTGGAGAAGCGCGCACCGAAGTTCAGCTGACGAACCCGAGCCGGCATCGCGCGCACCCGTACCCGCGGCATACCGCAGCGGCTTTATCCAACCCAGGCATCCCCCTTGCAAAACCCTGCGCCCGCTTCACCGGCACCGATCGACCGCCCACCGCCGGGCGATACCCGCCGCCCGAGCACGCTCTACGCCTGGTTCGTGGTGGCCGTGCTGGCGCTGGCGAACACGGTCTCGTTCATCGACCGCCTGATTCTGTCGCTGCTGGTACAGCCCATCAAATCCGACCTGCAGATCTCCGATACCGCGTTCAGCCTGCTCGCCGGCGCGGCTTTCGGGATCTTCTACTGCGGCATGGGCCTGCTGGTCGCGCGCTGGGCCGACCGTTACAGCCGCAAGTGGATCATCACCAGCGGCATCACGCTCTGGTGCCTGATGACGGCACTCGCCGGCACGGCCCGCAGCTATGGCCAGCTGTTTCTCTACCGAATTGGCGTCGGGGTCGGCGAAGCCACGCTCTCGCCGTCGGCCTACTCGATGCTCGCCGGCTATTTCCCGCCGCGCCGACTGTCGCTGGCGATCGGCGTGTTCAGCGCCGGCGTGACCGCCGGCACCGGCTTCGCCTATCTGCTCGGCGGCGCGCTGATCGGCTGGCTGACGGCGTTCGGCAGCGTCGAGGTCCCGGTGCTCGGTGAACTGGCCGGCTGGCGACTGGTGATGGTGACCGTTGGCCTGCTGGGCCTGCCGGTCGCCCTGCTGATGCTGCTGGTCCGCGAACCGGCCCGTGAGCCGGGGTCCCGTCCGGCACAGTTCGCCGAGGTGCGCCGCCATTTCCTCGATCACTGGCGCTCCTACGGACTGGTTTTCGCCGGCTACGGCGCGACCTCGATCACCGCCTTGTCGGTGATGACCTGGACACCCGCGCTCTACCAGCGCCAGTACGGCGCGACGATCCCGGAAGCCGCTGCCACGATCGGTACCGTGGCGCTGCTCGGCGGCCTGCTCGGCGCATTCAGCGGCGGCGCGCTGGCCGATCGCCTGGAGCAGCGCGGCGTCGCGCAGGCCAAGCTGCGTGTGCTGTGCGGCTGCGGTTTCGGCCTGCTGTTGCCGTCGGTGATCGCACCGCTGCTGCCGACCATGCAGGCGCATGCCGCGCTGATCTTCTTCACGTTCTTTTTCGGCAGCGCCGCAACCGGTCCGGCCGGAGCCTATGTGCAGCAGATCACGCCCGACCGGATGCGGGCCCAGTTCGGCGCCGCCTACCAGCTCTCACTGGTTCTGGTCGGCGCAATCGTCGGCCCGTTTGCCGTCGGTTTCATCACCGACCACGTGTTCGGCGACGAGCAGCGTATCGGTTGGTCGATGGCCATCGTGGCGGGCGTTGCCAATCCGATCGCCGCCTGGCTGCTGTGGCGCGCCCTGCAGGCTCAACTGCCGAGCAAGTTGCGCAGCAACGGTCCGAGATCGGGCGGCAGCAACGGGCCATCGAGCCACAGATAGCGCGCCATCCAGGCACTGGTGGCGCCGATCAATACCGTCAACGGCACACCGACACGCACGAAATCCGAAAAGGTGTACTGACCGGGATTGAATACCAGCAGATTGCCGTGGTGGCCGATCGGCACCACGAATGACGCCACCGCGCCGAGCGCGGTGCAGACCACCAATGGCTCGGGCGGCAGGCCGAGCGCAGCGGCCATCGAGATCGCGACCGGCGCCAGCAACACGACCGTCGCGGCATCCGACAGGATCTGCGTCAGCAATGCGGCCGCGGTGAACACCAGCAGCAGCACCGCCAGCGGGCTCCAGTCGGCCGCGACCACCAGCAGCTGGCGCGCGAGCAACTCTGCGGTGCCGGTCTGCTGCATCGCCGCACCAAGCGGAATGACACCCGCGATCATCACGTAGATCCGCACGTCGATCTCGCGATACGCCTGCTCGACACTCACGCAACGTGTCAGCACCATCGCCACCGCGCCGGCGAGGAAGGCCAGCTGCACCGGCAGCAGACCCGAAGCCGAGGCGAGCACTACCGCAGCCACGATACCCATGGCGAAGGGCGCACGATGCCGCTGCCGGCGGCGCGCCACGAACGGCACCATCATCAGGAAGCCGCGGTGTGCCGCCAGATCCGCGAAGGTGCGCTGCCGTCCCCAGAGCACCAGCAGATCGCCCTCCTGCAGACGTACCTGCGCAACCTCGCCGCTGATGAAGCCTTCCTTGCGCCACAGGCCCACGACCACCACGCCGAGCGTGCGCAGGAAATCGATGTCGCCGACCGTGCGTCCGGCGAACTCCGAGTTCGGCGCAACCACGGCCTGCACCAGCTGTTTGTCGCCTTCCGACCGTCGCCGGCCGGAACGGCGCTCGACATTGCGCGGAGCCGCGGCAATCTCACCCTGAGCGGCCGCAGTGCGCACGCCGCCGGCGATCTCCTCCTCGCCATACTTCGCGACGGCATGCAGCTCGAGCCCCGGTTCCTCGGCGATCGAGGCGATTTCGTCCGGCGAAGCCCGCACCAGCAGGATGTCGCCCGCCGCCAGCACGATCTCACTGCGAGTCGGTGCGTGCCGCACGCCGCCGCGCAGCCAGTCGATGACCTGCAGCCGATCGACGAACCGCGTCTCGAAATCCGTGAGCGAACGACCGATCCACGGCGAGCTCTCTTCGACCAGCAACTCGGTGTAGTAGCGGTCCAGTCGCAGATACTCGTCGTCGGGCGTGCCGCCGGCGCGCTTCGGCAGCAACCAGCGGCCCGCGAGCATGTAAACGACGCCGAGCAGGACCAGCACCACCCCGATCGGCGTGATCGAAAATATGCCCAGGCTGCCCGCGCCGCTGCGATCGAGCAGATCGCGCGCCAGCAGGAACGCCGGTGCGCTGAACAGCGTCAGCGTCGTACCCAGCGAGGCCGCCAGCGCCATGGGCATCAGCAAACGCGATGCCGGCAGCCGCTGGTCGCGGGCGAGCCGCAGCAGGATGGGCAGCATCATCGCCGTGACCATCAGGTGATGCGAAAACGCCGCCAGCGCCGCCACCGCCGGCATCACCACCGCGATCGCGCGCCATTCGCTGGCCCCCGCCACCCGGCCGATCGCCTGCCCGATGCGATCGGTGACTCCGGTCGCGCTCAATCCGCCCGAAATCACGAACGCGGCGGCCACGATGATCGCCGGCTCGCTGCCGAAACCCGCCATCGCCTCGTCGAGCCCGATGATGCCGGTCAGCGCGAGCGCCAACACCACCAGCATTGCCACCAGATCGACACGTACCCGGCCCTGGATGAACAGGCCGAGTGCGGTGACGAGAATCACCAGGAACACCAGGGACTGGGCCGACATCGAGAACCTGCGGCGACGTGGCCTCCGGCCACACGACGAACGGCGCCCATACAGGGCAGCCGCGCAGCAAGGTTACCTCACCGGCCGCAGGTGCGGGCGGCCAGCCCGTCAGCTGATCGTTGGACTGTACTTGGAGCCCGCACTAAGCTAAGAACCCACGCTGACTTGCCGCCGTTGAATCGGGCGGGGGTTCGATCCATGTACATCAATTTCTGGTATCCGGTCGCCCGCTCGCAGGATCTCGGCAGGACGCCGCTGAAAGTCCGCATCCTCGCGCACGACCTGGTCGCTTTTCGCGACCAGGCCGGCCATGCGGCGGTGCTCTCCGATACCTGCGCCCATCGCGGCGCCTCGCTCAGTGCCGGCAAATGCAAGGAAGACGGCACGGTCCAATGCCCCTACCACGGCTGGCGCTTCGATGCCCGGGGTGTCTGCACCCGCATTCCGTCGATCGGCTCCAAGACCCGGCCACCGCCACGAGCGCGCGTCGACGCCTATCCGGTCGAGGAAAGGTACGGCATCGTGTTCGCCTTCCTCGGTGATCTGCCGGAAGCGTCCCGCCCGCCCATCATGGCGGTCAACGAGCGCAACGCCTACATCGCTTCGCAGGACATTCGCGTGATGAACACGGTGCAACCGCGGCTCACGCCCCCGTCGCGAACCAAGGAGCTGATGATGCCCGCGGACAAATGCATCCTGCAGTACCGCGACAAGCTCGACGAATTCCGGCGCCAGGGCTGGAAACTCGACATGCCCGCCGTCCAGGCCGCGCGTGCCCGCGGCGATACGATCTTCGCGATTCCCTGCCCTGCGCGACGGGTAACCCGTGCCTGGGTGCTCGACGAGGCACCACGCCTCGCGCCGGCATCATCGGAGACATCGGCCGTCCTGCAAGTGGCAGGCTGAGCGGCGCGCTGGCGGCACATCGTCCGGCCCGAGCCCCCGCAGGCCGCTGCACGGCGGGGATCGGCGCAGCCGACGTGATACAGTCGCCGCCGTGAACGAACTCGAATTCATCCGCAGCCAGATCGCCCTGGAATACGGCCACGCGGCCGCGGTACGCACCGCCTGCAGCACCGCCCTGGGCACGGCTGCTGCGCCCGCGTCCGCCGGCGAGTTCCTCGGCGTTTGCGCGAACTATCTGGTGTTTGCCGATCGCCGCGGTGAGATTCGCGACACCACCCACCTGGACCTGCTGCGCCCGCAGATCGCGGCCGGCGAGCGCGAAGCACAGGCGCTGCTCGGTGAACTGCAGCGATCGCTGCCGATCCGTCGCAGCGCCCTCGATCGTCTCGCCGCGGCAATCGATCCGGACCGCGCCGCTGCGGCCACGGCCGCCGAGAACCAGATGACCCAGGCTGCTCCGATCGAGGCGCTGCTGCACGACTATCTCGCCAGCCACGCCGGCGTACATGCCAACCAGCGCGCGCTACTGACGCTCTGCGATAGTCACTACGACATCATGCAATGGCGGCAGGCGGCGGGAGTCGACGCCGACTCGATTCTCGAGGAACGCGAACGCTACGCACGCGTGGTCGCCAGCCTGCCCGACGGCTTGATGCCCTGACGCTCGCTGTTCCCGAGCCACTGGTGCCCAGGTCATGGACGTCCAGCCCGAACCCACACTGCACGCCCTGATCCTCGCGGCCGGTGCATCGCGCCGCTTCGGCTCGCCCAAGCAGCTGGTACGCATCGACGGCCGGCCGATGCTGCATGCGGTGCTGTCGCGGGCGGTGGAAGTTGCCGGGCATTCGGTCAGCGTCGTGCTCGGTGCCCACGCGGCCGAGCTCGCACCGTTGCTGAAGCACTCCCCGGCAGCGATCGTGATCAACCGCGACTGGGAACAGGGCCTGTCGAGCTCGATCCGCGCAGGCCTCGGGCGCTTGCCCGGCACCGTCGAAGGCCTGCTGATCCTGCTCGCCGACCAGCCCTCCGTCACCACCGAAGACCTGCGACGACTGGTCGGCACCTGGCGCCGGCAGCCCGAGGCCATCGCCGCGGCGCAGTACGGCGGCGGCGTCACCGGTGCTCCGGCGATCTTTCCACGCTGGTGTTTTCGTGAGCTCGGCGAGCTGCGGGGCGATCGTGGCGCCGGCGCACTGCTGCAGCGCCATGCCGATCGGCTGGTCCGTGTACCGATCGCTGCCGCCGCACACGATGTCGATACACCCGAGGATCTATTGCTGCTCGAGCATTCGAATCCGCCAGGTTCGCGCCGCTGAGTGCACAGCGGCCAAGGCCGCGTCGTCGAACACCGCACCGCAGGAAACCAAGCCCGGGCAGCGCTGATCCCGCGTCCACGCCCAGGCCCGGGCCACTCCGCCGCCCCTCCAGCTATTGAACCCGCTTCAGCCTGTGGCAGCCTTTCCCGGCGACGGCAACGGCGCCGGCGAACCGCCGCCATAGCGACGGATGCGGATGTCGGCCTGCTCCTTGTGGCCGGCGAAACCCTCGATCGCACATAGCCGCGAGCAATATTCGCCGATCATCACCGAGGCCTGCGGCGTCTTGATGCGCTGATACGTGCAGGTCTTGATGAACTTGCCGACCCAGAGCCCACCGGTATACCGCGAGGCTTTGCGCGTCGGCAGCGTGTGGTTGGTGCCGATCACTTTGTCGCCATAGGAGACGTTGGTCTCGGGACCGAGAAACAGCGCACCGTAGTTGGTCATCCTTTGCAGGAAGAAATCCGGATCGCGCGTCATGACCTGCACGTGCTCGGAGCCGATCTCGTCGGCCACCTGGACCATTTCGTCGCGGCTGTCGCAGACGATGATCTGGCCATAGTCCTGCCAGGCACGCCGCGCGATCTCGGCAGTCGGCAGCCAGGCCAGCTGCTTGTCGATCGCCGCCACCGTATCCCGTGCCAGTTGCTCAGAATCGGTCAGCAACACCGCCGGCGAATTCGGCCCGTGCTCCGCCTGTCCGAGCAGATCTGCCGCACACAGTTCGCCGTCGACGCTGTCGTCGGCGATCACCAGCGTCTCGGTCGGCCCGGCCAGCAGGTCGATGCCGACGCGACCGAACAGCTGACGCTTAGCCTCCGCGACGTAGGCGTTGCCCGGCCCGACGATCATGTCGACCCCGGCGATGGTCGCCGTACCGAGCGCCATCGCCGCGATCGCCTGCACGCCACCGCAGGCGTAGATGTCGTCCGCGCCCGCCATGTCCATCGCCACCACGATCGCCGGGTTCGGCTCGCCCTGATACGGCGGCGCGCAGGCGATGACCCGCTTCACCCCGGCGACCTTGGCCGTGACCACACTCATGTGGGCGGACGCCACCAGCGGATACTTGCCGCCGGGCACGTAGCAGCCCACGCTGTTGATCGGCAGGTTCCGATGACCGAGCACCACACCGGGCAGCGTCTCGACCTCCACGTCGCGCAGCGCGGCGCGCTGGATCTGCGCGAAATTGCGCACCTGCTGCTGGGCGAAGCGGATGTCCTCGATCGCCCGGGGCGCGAGCTTGGTATAGGCGGCGGCAATGTCGTCCGGCGACAGCCGGAAACTCGGCGGCGACCAACCATCGAAACGCTGCGAATAACGGCGCACGGCGGCATCACCCTCGCTCGCGACATCGGCCAGGATCTGCTCGACGGTGTCGCGAACCTGAGCATCGTCGGCGGCACGCTGCTCGGTACTGATGCCGGTCTTGAGGTGGCGGATCATGCGGGGCATTCCTCATTCGCAAGGGTGTGCGGGCCGCTTCATTGTACGCGTGCCGCCCCGAGCCGCGACGCCGCATCCCGGCGAAACGACTGCACTCACCCGGGCGGCAAGCCCGCCACCTCGACCGGCGACTGCATGTGTACGACCGCCCGCGCGTCGATCGGCAAACGCCCCTGCGCCAGGCACAGTTGGTTGAACGGCTGTGGCAACGCGGTGCGCAACATCGCCGGTAGCAGGTCGCGAATCAGCGGCATGACCAATACCCGGCAGTAGCGCACCCGGATCGCGAGCACATTCGCTTCACGCAGAGTCTGACCAGACCGGGCCCCAAGCGGATTGCGGACCTCCAGCCCATCGTTGGGAATCACCCGCCGGCCGCTGTCGTCGATTTCGGCAAAATCAGCCGCTGCCCTGGCGGTCGGATTCTCGATCCACAGGCGGGTCAGGTCGGGACGCAGAACTTCAGTCGTCGCACGGATCAGCGCACGACTGCCGACCGCGAGGTCGCCGTCCGAGTCCCGGCCACCCAGCACGGCGATGACGTCGACCGGCGCCAGCAACGGCACCAATGCTCGCGCCAGCGCCAGACGCATCTGCGTCTCGCTGGCGCCACTGACGGCGCCGGCACGGGCCGCCTCGAACGTGGCGTAATCCAGCGCATGTCGCGCCACCATCAGCTGCGCCAGTTCGAGGGTCGCGAAGGTCAGCGGCAGCAACACCAGCAACCCGGCCAGCAGGAACTCGACCAAGGCAACCCCCGCCGCGGAGCGCGGCCGCTGCCGCGCCGGCCGGCGACCCGCTGTCCGGCAAGGCGACAACACGACCGGAACCGTCTCCTTGCCGTGGCTCCTGCAGCGCCGACGGCCACAGAAGCCGGACGCGACCCCGGCGGCAGGCCCGGCACTCGAGGGATCCATGCGCTCCACGACGCTGGTCGCGCCAGTGACCACACCGAGCCGCAGGCCGGGGCGCAATCCGAGCCGATGCGCCATGCCGGCAGGCAGCTCCCAGACCGCCGCCGCACCGCGACACCACGCCAGACGCCAGGGCGCGAGATCACCGACCACGCGGCGGATGCATCCCGCCGCATCCACGAAAACGACGTCGATCGCCCGACGCATCCCGAAGGTATGCACCGCCGCGCAAGGACGCAGTTCTAAAGCAACCGCCGGTGCTCCTGGCGAAGCATCGAGCAAGCCGATTGCCCGTGTCAGGAAGCTTTCCGCACGACGCACCGGAATCCCGGTGGCCCGCGATTCCACGGCAAGCCGGTGCTCGCTCTTCGCGGTGTACTTTCGCGGAATCGGCAGGCTTCTCATATCAGGATGACTCGAGAAAACGGATGGCGATGGGGAACATCAGCACCAGGAACGTGCACGGGAAAATGCAGCAGATCAGTGGCGCAAGCAGCTTGACGGGTGCTTCCAGCGCCAGCCTTTCGGCACGGGCAAAGCGCTCGTTGAGACGTTGATCGGCCTGACTGCGCAAGACCCCCACCAGGCTGCCTCCACTCGATTCCGCCTGCACCAATGCCGCGACCAGCGAAGTCATCGCGGGCGTGTCGATGCGCTCGGCCAGCGCCCGCAATGCGTCGGCACGCGAACGGCCGGAGCGCAGATCGTTTTGCACCCGCGCGAAGGCTCGTCGCAGCGGGCTGTCCGGCATGCGCGCTGTGGCGACCTGCAAGGCCGTGCTCAATGCACTGCCGGCCTCGAGCGCCAAGGTCAGCATGTCGACGTAGACCGGCAGGTCGCGCAGGATTCGCCAGCTGCGGACGGCAATCGCATCGCGCAACCACAAGATTGGCCAGACCACGACCAGCAGTCCAGCGAGCCAGGCTGCCAGCGGCATCGGCCACGACCCGCCGACGATGATCGCCGCGACTCCCGCATGGCAGATCAGCAGCGCGACATAGGCCTGCGGCGCGAGCGCTTCTTCGAGCTCCGCAGCACGCAGCGCACGATGCAAGCGCTCCCGCAGGACCAATGGCAGACGCGGCCCCAGAGGTTCGGAGAGCGCGAGCACCCAGGGCAGCTGCAAACCCACCCAGACCGGCAGGCGCTGGCGCGCGATCGCGGCACGGCGGCGAGATTCGCTCAGCCGCGGGCCGGCGACAGCCATCAGGCGCGCGAGCAACACGATCGCGACTGCCGCGGCCGCGAATGCCAGCACGCCGAGCAGCACCGGCCATGTCATATGTCGATCCGCACGATCTTCCGGATCAGCAGTGCGCCGATGACCTCCAGCACCGCGACCAGGCCGACGATCAACACACCGAGCGGAGTCACGAACAGCTGGCCCATCGATCGCGGCTCGACCAGCCACAGCACCGCGGCCACTCCGATCGGCAGCGCACCCACGATCACGCCCTGCATCCGACCCTGGGCCGTCAGTGCACGGATCCGCTCTTCCATGGCGACACGCCGGCGCACCGCGTTGGCCAGACGCTCGAGCGCCTCGGCCAGTCCGCCACCCAGATCACGCGATATCGCCAGCGTCGCCACCAGCATGCGTACGTCGTGCAGCGCACTGCGCCGCGCGAAGCCGTCCAGGGCCTCTTCTAGCGGCAAGCCCATGCGATGCTGGCGCAGTACCAGCGCCAACTCCTGGGAAACCGGACGCGGCTGGTATCGCGGCACGAGTTCGAGCGCCTGCCAAAGGCCGAGCCCACCACGCAACCCGGCGGCCACCGCGGCGATCGCATCCGGCAGTTGTCGCTGCAGCAGGGCCAGCCGACGGTGTCGCAGGCGCCGATGTACCCAGGTCGGCAACACCAGCACGATCGCGGCCGCCGCGCCCGCCACCCAGCCACTGCCGCTAAGGAACCAGAACACGGCCGGGATCACGGCGAAGGCCGCGAGGTTCAGCTGCAGGAATCGCCGTGGTTCGATGAACACGAACAGCTCGATCAGCTCGACCTGCGTCAGTCGCTCCAGCCGCTGCCGATGACGTTGCGTGCTCCAGCTCCCCACCCGCCAGGCCAGCAGCGCCACGGCCACCGCAGCGAATGCGGCGACCAACGCAACCCTCTCGGCGACACCGCTCATGCGCGCCTCCCGACCGCCACCGGCGGCTCCTCGTCGAACAGGCCGAGATCGAGGGAGTAGCCGGTGCGCGTCAGGCGCTCGAAGAACTGCGGCGCATGGCCACAACCGACATGACGACCGCGGCTGCGACCGGAGGCATCCGGCATCTCGGGAACGAAGCGGAACAGCTCCTGCAGCTGGATCGTGCCGGCCGTGACGCCGGTGACTTCAGTCACATGGGTGATACGGCGGGTGCCACAGGCAAGACGCGCCTGCTGTACGATGACGTGAATCGAGGCGGCGATCTGCTCGCGCACCGCGAGTATCGGCAGTTCGACCCCCGACATCAGGACCATCACCTCGAGGCGCGACAGCAACTCGCGCGGACTGTTGGCATGCACCGTCGTCAGCGACCCGTCGTGGCCGGTGTTCATCGCCTGCAGCATGTCGAGCGTCTCCCCGCCACGACACTCGCCGACGACGATCCGGTCGGGCCGCATGCGCAAGGCGTTGCGCACCAGCTCGCGGACACTGACCTCGCCGCGCCCCTCGATGTTGCGCGCGCGTGTCTCGAGGGCGACCAGGTTCGGGTGATCGAAGGCCAGTTCGGCCGAGTCTTCGATCGTGATCACGCGCTCCGAGCGGGGAATCAAGCTCGAGAGCACGTTCAGCAAGGTGGTCTTACCCGACCCGGTGCCTCCCGAAACCACGAGGTTGCGCCGATGCACGACGCACAGCCGCAGGAACTCGAGCATGCGTCGATCGAGTGTCCCCCAGGTGACGAGATCCTCGGCCTGCGGACGGCGCCGGCCGAAGCGGCGAATCGTCACGGCAGTGCCGCGCAACGCCACCGGCGGAATCACCACATGGACGCGCGAGCCATCTGACAATCGCGCATCGACCATCGGCGAAGCATCGTCGACGCGGCGTCCCACCGGCGTGACAATGCGCTCGACGATGCCCCGCAGCGCCGGCTCGCCGCTGAATCGCCCGTGGACACGTTCGGTACGCCCGCCGCGCTCGACGAAGATCGTCTCCGGTCCGTTGACCATGATCTCGTGTACCGCATCGTCGGCGAGCAGTGCTTCGAGCGGGCCCAGACCGAGCGCTTCGTCGATGACGAAGCGCAGCAGTTCGTCCCGGTCCACGGTCGGCGGCAACGACTCGGCGGCGAGCGTCGGTTCGAGCAATGCCCGGGCCAGCGACCGCAGCTCGGCATCGCTCATGCTGGCCACATCGCGGCGGCGCAGGTCGAACTGCTCGATCAGGCGCTGGTGGATGCGCCGGGCAATCGCCAGGAACTCGTCAGCATGTTCGGGCAACGACCGCACCGCAGCGGCAGCAGCGGGAAGTACAGTGCCGCCGTGTGCCAGTGGCCCGGAAGCCGTAGCGAGAGCCGGCCCGGCAGCCGCCACGGCTTCCACAGGTGAGTCGAACTCGCGCGCGTCCCGCCGCACCACCGCGACCGGAAGCGGTGGCGGCGTCTGGATGCGGATCGCGAACTCGCCGATGTGCAGCACGTCTTCGGCGCCGAGCGGCCCCGCGGTAACGATACGTTCACCGTTGACGCGCGTACCCCCGGGGCAGCCGAGATCGACGACCCCATAGCGGCCGGCGGCGATGAAATCGAGGCGCGCATGGCGAATCCCGACGCCGTGCTGCGGCAAGCGCAAGGTGCAGCCTTCGCCGCTGCCGATCCAGCAAGGACTCCGCGACAGCGCGATGCGCTCGATGCGGCCGTCGGGATGAGTGACTGCGGCTTGCATGTCAGGATCCACTGCCGGCGACATCGAGATGCCGACGCGCCCGCTCCAGCGCCGCTTCGCCCGGGTCCGGCGGCAAGGGCTCCGCCGCCGCCGAGGCCCGCACGATGCGCGGAGTCAGGAAGATCACCAACTCCGAACTCTCGTGACGGCGCCCACGCGTACCGAACAGCCGACCGGCCGCCGGCAGGCGTGACAGACCGGGCACGCCCGCATCGTCCTGGCTGCGCTGGTGACTGGTCAGGCCGGCGATCACCAGCGTCTCGCCATCACGCAGGTTCACGTCGGTCGCCGAGCGGCGCTTCAGGAGCCCCGGAACACCGAGCACCCGCTGCGAGTTGTCGACCTGGCTGAGTTCCGTCTCGATGCGCGCAAACACCACACCGCTCGCGTCGGCCACCGGCCGGACATCGAGAATCACGCCGTATTCCTTGTACTCGACATCAGTCGCACCGACGCCGCTGACCACCGGAAACGGGATTTCTCCGCCAGCGACGAAGCGCGCCGTGCCGCCGCTACGACAACTCAAGGTCGGCTCCGCCACGATCGTGGCTTCGCCGCGCTGCTCGAGCAACCGGATGCGTGAATCAAGTGTGGTGGCGATACCGAAATAGCGCTGCGCCGACGCCAAACCGGGTGGCAGCTGCTGCAAGGTCGAATCGGGCAGACCCGACTCCGGTGGCAAGGCCCGGAAACGCTCGTTGCGGACGAAATCGGCAATGACACCCGCGTTCGGGCCATTGATATCGTCACGCCAACGGATGCCGAGCTCGCGCAGACGTCCGCGACGAAACTCGACGATGCGCACATCGAAGTGGATCATGCTCTCCCAGCCGATCTTGCCGACGAAATCGAGCACCAGCCCGGGATACAGGGTCGCGACCGCCACCGCACGCTCGCGTGCACGGGCGCCGGCGGCATCGCCCTCGATGACGATCCGGCGCCCGGATATACGGGCCGTGACGCCCTCGACGCCGGTCAGCAGCTCGCGCACGGCCTGCAACGTGGCCTCGAGATCGCTTTCCACCACGGTCACGAGGACGCGGTGCTGACGACCATCGCGCAGCCAGAGTTGCAGCACGGTGCTGCCGGGGGACTCGCCGATCAGTACCAGCTGACCCGCGTCGACGGGCGTGACTGTGAGCACCTTGCCATTGCCCACCGCGATCTTCGCCGGGCGGACTGCGAGCACACGGCTGTCGCCGACGAACAGATCGACACGCTGCGGCAGGACCTCTACGGGCGGGCGGGCCGGCGCCGCGGCATGGATCATCGGTGTACAGGCCTGCAGGATCCCGAGCAGCAGGATCCGGTTGTTGATTCGGGACACGGTGCCTCCTAGATATCGCTATCGGAAACCCAGACTCGGGCGAAACGGGCGGGCGGGCGGCCACCGACCATGACGTCGACCGGAAGCCGCCGCCGGGCGGAAGCCGCAGCCGAACCGTCGTCGCGAACCAGGCCACGACAGGCCAATCGCCCATCGCCTAGCGTGTCGAGACCCGTAGGTGCATCGTCCTCGGCGCCGCGCAGCATCGGGATCAACTCCCCCATGCGCAGACCCACCGCGAGTTGTTGCGCCTGTTCTGGGGTGACGTCGAGCGTGATAGTCGAATACTGGGCGCCGAGGTCCGGCAAACCCTCCCCTGGGGACAAGGCATCGCGTGTCGCCTGCCCGGTCGCCAACACCTGCACCGACTCGAGCAGCGAGCGCACCACGACGCAGCGGTCCATGCCCTCCAGGCGTTCCTCGGCCAGCATCAGGTCGACGCGATCGCCGGGCCGGACCAACCCCGCCTGCGAACTGACCTGATCGACCGGCACGGTGACGGCGCGCGAACCGTCCGGCAGTCGCTGCGACAGCGCCGGCAATCGGGCCTCCAGCGAGGATTCGCCGAGCGGATCGCCGGCACGCAGGGCCACACCGAGCCGCTGGCCGAATACACGCTCGGCATCGGCGGCATCGAACGTACCGCTCGGCAGGAATCCCGCCGGCATCTCGCGTCGGGCGAGATCGGCGGACTGAAGCATCTGACCGGCAGTCAGATCGCGGGCGGCGACCAGCACCGGCTTGAGCGCGTAGCGCGCTTCCCATTGGCGCCGGACCCCGGCCGCGTTGTCGTCGAGGAAGCGCTGCGTCGACCAGAACGCTGTGGCGCCGGCCGCAACCGCGAGCAGCACCAGCAACCAGGTGGAAGAGTACTTCAGTCGGGAAAGCATCGTCGTGACCTCTCGATTCGCGGAGCCATTAGACGAGGAAGATCCAGTGCTGGAAGGCCCGGGAGGCACCCACCAGCGCACCGAGCAACAGCCCGGCCGGCGACTCGCCGTCAAGCCATGGCAGGCAAAGCGCAGCGGCGATCGCCAGCGCGGCCACCAAGGCCTCGGTGACCGCCTGACCGCCCAGGCGGCGCGAAATGCGGTGGATCCGCGGCGCGGTCATGGCGCAGCACCCGCTACCGGTGAAGTGACCAGCAGAACCAATCGTGTGCGCGCCCCACTGTCGATGGCGACGGCGGCCAGCTCCTGCGCAGCGCGCTGCGCCCACAACGCCTGAGGCCGCGACTCCAGAGGCAGTGTGATCCGCTGCCGCCAGCCGGCCTCGCGAGCGGCCGTATCGATCGCCTTCAGGACCACATCGGCCGCGCCGGCGACCTCGAACGTCCAGGCCGTCGCGGGGCCGTCCGGCGCACCGAACTCGATCACGTTCAACAGCTGCGCCGCCACCGGCAGTGTCAGCGGTCGGGGCGGCAGCGGCGCAGGCCGGCGCCGCAGATCCTGTACCGCGACCAGCGCCAGTGCCGTGCCGGCGCGTGGCCCCGGCGACAGCGTCAAGGTCTCGTGGAACGGCCCGCGCTGACGACCCAACAGGCGACGCGCGGAGCTCGCCGCACCGGGGCCCGGCAGGCGGGTACCCCAACGGTCCTGCAGACGCCGCGCGAGCTCCTCCGGAGCGCCCTCGAGTACCTGCCACTGCATCGCGAGACTGACGCCATTGACGCGCAGCACCACCGGCGCGACCTGCTGCGCCGCGGCGGCGGACGAAGCCTGGGCCAGCGACAGCAACACACCAGGCAGGATCCGCGCGATCAGCATGGCTGGTCCCTCAAGTCGGCCGGTGGCAGGCGACCTCCCTGCAACCGATCCGGCGGAACGATGTCGGGCTCGATGCGTCCCGGACAGAACCGCTCGAAAGCCGGCTCCAGCAAACTGGCGGCCCAGCGCAACGGCTCCAGTGGCCGCGACAGCCTGCGCAACGCCTCCGTCGGCGACAGTGCGGCCGTACGTTGCGCGACTGCGCGCGGGTCGGCGGCGGCCCAGGGATCGACCAGCAGTTCGAGCCGCTCCACCAGCGTGAAACGCAGTCCGGCCAGAGGCTGTGGCAGCGAGGCGCCGTGCACGATCGGTACCGACACGGTGGCCGCACGCGCGGCATTGCGCTGCAGATCGAAGGCTGGCCCGCCGACGGCACGCGCCGGCGCGATCATCACGAAAGCCAGCTGCTCCGCGTTCTCGATCATGGATGCCTGTGCCACTGCACGGATCTCGATTTCCGGCCCGCTCTCCGCGATCAACGCTGTGCCATGGGGATCGCGCCAACGCGGCAGTCCGCCCACCGTCGAGACCACACCTGCCGCTGCCGTGGCCGAAAAGCGCCGCGGCTCATCGGTGAACAATCGCCGGCGAGTCGCCTCGCGCACCGCGGCCGCCTCTACGGAACCGGCAGCCACCCAGGATTCGAACGCAGCGTAGCGGGCGGCGCCGATGGCGGTCTGCTGCAGGTCGTGCCAGCGCGCTACCAGCAGGATCGCGAACCACAACGGCCCCAGCGCCAACAGCGCCGCGAGCACCTCGATCAATGCCTGCCCGAGTGGCCGCCGGAGTGCCGTTGCAGTACGGCGATTCATGGCAGCACCACCAACGCGAGATCCACACTGCCGTCTGCGGTTGCGGCAAGCAGACGCTCTGCAGAGGTCGGTGCCGCAAGGCGCGCGCGCCAATAGGGGTTGTAGAGACTGCCGAGCTCACGCGCACCATCGGCTCGCGGTACCAGCCGGGCGAAGCGCACTTCGGCTGCAGCGACCGCATAGGCCGGCGCCGGAGACTCGCGCGTAGTCGCGAAACGACGGCCACCGAGATCCACGGCCGAAGCACGGTCAAGCGCTCGTCGCGAATCGACGATCAGTTCACCGGGGACGATCGCCCGGACCACGATCCGGGGTGGCGCAAGCTCCTCGCGCTGTGCCGCCGACACATCACGCAACGATGGCAGCCCGAGATAGCCGCGCCGTGCCGAAGTCGCTGCACTGGCGAGCCGCGACGCCCGCGGATTAACGCGCGGGCTGCCACCATGCACGCCGCGCAGTGTGCTGAAGCGGCCATTCTCGGCGCCTCCCCAGCCGATCGGCAGTCGCTCACGCATCCGCCCCACCAGTAAACCGGAGCGGGTGTGCATGGCCAGCGTATCCATGGCCCGCCAGGTCTCGAAATCGAGCAGATCGCTGCCCCCCCGTTTCTCGAACCGCAGTGCCTCGCCGACCAGCGGAGGGTTCACGGTCGCACTGCGCTCGGTGGTAAACCCATCGCTGGAGCGGCGCAGCAGATCGGCCTGTCGCCAACGGAACGCACCACCGTAGAGCGACGTGAACCGGGTCCACTCGCCAACCCAGCGTGCCAGCAACAACTCGCCACCCTCGGATAGGCGGTAGCGTGGATCGTTGGCTGCCAAGGTCGCTCGCACCGTCTCCGGCACCACCGCCAGCGCCACCGCATGCACATAGCGTTGCGCCGCACCCAGGTCGTGATCGACCAGGCTGAGCATCGTCTCCATCGCACCGAGACCCGGCTGCAGTGCGGCGTTGAAGCCCGCCCAGATACGCTGCAAGACAAGCGTCGCGACGTTCAACAGCGGCACCCAACGAGTCACCAGCGCCGCCTCGGGCAGCATCTGGTCCATGTAGTCGGACCAGGAACGCAGACTCACCGATTGCGCGATCACTGCCTCGTTGGCGATCACCGCGCGATTCATGTAGGACTCGAAGTTGAGCGCACGTGCCTGCCAGGTCGCGGCGCTCAACGCCGCCGCATCGGCCGCATCGACCAGGCGGCGCTTCTCGCTGGCGGCCTGCCCGGCATCGAACACGAACAGCAAGGCCGCGGCCAGCGCCGCCAGCATCGGCAGCAGGAACACCATTGCCTGGCCCCGGGCAGAGTCACGCCTTGCCGCAAACCACACCCGGCCCAGGCGTGACCTGACGATCGCAGCCGATCGGGACATGACGATGACTCCGCCTCGGGGACCGTGCATGACTCAGCGCTCGAAGTTCTGCAGGTTCTTCTGACGACCTTCGTTGTTCGCGCGACCTTGGGCGTTGCCGACCAGGCCACGGCCATTGCCGTTGTTGTCGCCGGCCAGGGCCGCTGCCGCGACCGAGGTCTGGCCTCGAACGATATCGCCGAGCGCGGTGTAGACACCGATCGCGGCGACGGCGATCAGCGCGACGATGATGATGTACTCGGTCATGCCCTGACCGGCGTAGCGGCGAAAGCGGGTGTGATGCATGGGACTCTCCGGAGAACTGCCGGCGATGCGCGGCGGATGAATTGAACCCCCACGCACGCCGCAGGGCACGCCGCGAAATCGCGGCAATCGACCGGATACTTCGCGGCGTTCGGCTTTGCGGAATCAATCAGGGCAAACACACCGGAAACACCCTGGCGCCGCGGTCGTGCAGCACGCCGGACGTCGATGGTTCATACTTCGGGCTCGACATCGGCTCGCGCGCCGTCGAGGAGAAACCCATGCCACGCCCCTGGTTGCCCCCACTCGCTGCCTTCACCGCCCTGATCGTGGTCGCCGCGGCCTCGGCACCGCTGCATGCCGACGAGGGCATGTGGACCTACGACAACTTCCCTTCGAAAAAGCTAGGCGAGCAGTACGGCGCAAACATCGACGCTGCCTGGCTCGATCGCTTGCGGCTGGCCTCGGTGCGACTGTCGAACTGCAGCGCCTCCTTCGTCTCCAAGGACGGCCTGATCCTGACTAACCATCACTGCATCGAGTCCTGTCTCGCCGAGCACTCGTCGACGGAGCGCAGCCTGATCGAGGACGGCTTCCTGGCACGCAGCCGCGAGCAGGAACTGCGCTGCGGCGCGCAGGTCGCCGACGTCCTGGTGGAGATGCAGGACGTCACGGCCGAGGTGCTCGCGGCGACGCAGGGTCTCGACGATCAGGCCGCCAACGAGGCCCGCAAGCGCCGCCTCACGGCGCTCGAAAGTGCCTGCGAGAAATCGCCCGCCAAAGGCCGCCGAGGGTCCGCGCTGAAGTGTCAATCGGTGACGCTGTACAACGGCGGTCAGTATTTCCTCTACAAGTATCGACGCCACACCGACGTACGGCTGGTGTTCGCGCCCGAAGCAGGCGTCGCCGCGTTCGGCGGCGATCCGGACAACTTCCAGTTCCCGCGCTGGTGCCTCGACATGGGTTTGCTGCGGGCCTACGAAGACGGCAAACCGGCAAGAATCGCCGCGCCGCTGCACATCGACTTCGCCGGCCCCGCCGAAGGCGAACTGGTTTTCGTCTCCGGTCATCCGGGCGCCACTGATCGCCTGCTGACCGCCGCCCAGCTCGGCCTGTTGCGGGATGCCGTGATGCCGCCGACCCTGCTGCGGGCCAGCGAGCTGCGCGGTCGCTACATCGAGTTCGCACAGCGCGGCCCGACCGAACGCCGCATCACCCAGGAGCCGTTGAACGGCCTCGAAAACGGCCTCAAGGTCCGCCGCAAGCTGCTCGACGCCCTGCTCGACGACGAGCTGATGGCGCGCAAACGGCGCGAAGAGGCCGAGCTGCGGCAACGAGTATCGACCCTGCCCGCCTTCGCCGGGATCGGCGATCCGTGGAGCGACATCGCCGCAGCGACCGCCACGGCACGTGCGCTCGAACAGTCATCAACCTTCCTCGAGGGAGGCGCAGGCTTCAACAGTCGTTTGTTCCGCTATGCACGCGTGCTGGTGCGTGCTGCCGCCGAACGGCAGCAACCCGACAGCGAACGGCTGCGCGAGTTCACCGAAACCTCGCTGCCACGACTCGAGCAGCAGCTCGCGGCAGCCGTACCGGTGTACCCCGAACTGGAACGGCTGACCCTGGCTTTCGGCCTGGAGCGGATGCGCGAATGGCTCGGCCCCGATCACCCGGTCGTACGTCGGCTGCTGGCCACCGAATCGCCGCAAGCGCTCGCGACGCGGCTGGCGAACGAGTCGAAACTCGGCGACCCGGCAATCCGGCTCGCACTCTGGAACGGCGGCCAAGCGGCGATCGATGCCAGCGACGACCCGATGATCCGGCTCGCCCGCGACGTCGACCCGGAGGCGCGCACCGTGCGTAAACGCGTCGAAGACGAAGTGGAGGCGCCGACACGGGTCGCGACGGAGAAGATCGCCCGGGCGCGCTTCGCGGTCTACGGCACCGAGGTCTATCCGGACGCCACGTTCACGCTGCGCCTGAACTACGGCACGGTCCGCGGCTGGACCGAGAACGGCACGGCGATCGCGCCATTCACCCGTCTCGAGCGTGCGTTCCAGCGCGCCACCGGACAGGACCCGTTCCGCATCCCCGCAAGCTGGCTCGCCGTGCAGGATCGCCTCGACCTGCAGACGCCGTTCAACCTCGTCACCGACAACGACATCATCGGCGGCAACTCCGGCAGTCCGCTGGTCAATGTCCGCGGCGACATCGTCGGCCTGATCTTCGACGGCAATATCCACTCGATCGCCGGCAACTACGGTTTCGACCCCCGCCAGAACCGCTCGGTCGCGGTACATCCGGCGATCATGCGGGAGGCACTCGACAAGGTCTACGCGGCACCGGAACTGTTGCGCGAACTGCTGGCCCGCTGAGCGGCAACGGCACCGGTCGGCGACGGGCTCAGAAATGCTCGTCGCAGATGCAGAGCAGCGCGTCGTCGAGCCGCTCGAGCGTCGACAGGCGCAGGTTGGCCTCGGGCAAGGCGTGCCGATAGAACCAGCGGCAGGCATGTAGTTTGCCCTCGAGGAACGCCCGCTGCGCATCGTCGGTGGGTCGTGGATCCCGCAACGCGTGCTGCGCCACCTGCGCCTGTGCGAGCCAGCGCCAGGCCACCGCGATCGTGCCGAATGCGTCCAGATACAGCGTCGCGTTGGCCAGCGCGAGTTCGGTCTGCCCGTCGGCGCCGACGGCTACCAGTTTGCGGGTCACAGCGGCCAGACCTCGAACCGCCGCCGCCAAGGCGCGACACTCGGCATGCAGCGCCGGCTCGCCGAGTGCCTGCGTGATCGTCGCCTGCACGCGGCCGATGAAACTCCGCAGAGCGGCCCCATCCTGCTGCACGACCTTGCGGCCGAGCAGATCGAGACCGTGGATGCCGAACGTACCCTCATGGATATGATTGAGACGGTTGTCGCGGTACAAGCGCTCGAACGGCAGATCGCGGGTATAGCCGGCACCGCCGGCCACTTGGATCGCGAGTTTGTTCGCCTCGAGGCAATACTCGGACGGCCACGACTTGGCGATGGGCGTCAGCAGCTCGAGCAGCAAGGCCAGTCCCTGCCGTCCTGTCTCGGACTCCTCCGCAGCCAGGTCATCGACCAGCCGCGCGCAGTACAGCGTCAGCGCCAAGCCGCCCTCGACCCAGGCCTTCTGCGCGAGCAGCATCCTTCGCACATCCGCATGCTGCAGGATCGGAACCTGCGGCGTGGCGGGATCCTTTATCGACGGACTGCGCCCCTGCAGCCGCGTGCGGGCATAGTCGAGCGCCTGGCGATAACCGGCGTAGCCGAGACCGACCGCACACAACCCGACCGTGACCCTCGCCTCGTTCATCATGTGGAACATGTAGCCGAGGCCGTGGTGCTCGCGACCGACGAGCTCGCCCAGACACTCGCCCGTATCGCCGAAGGCCAGTGCCGTGTTCACCTGCCCTCGCCAACCCATCTTGTGGTTCAGCCCGATCAGGCTCACGCCATTGGACGCACCGCGGCCTCCGCCATCGCCGGCGCTCTCGTCGGCCACGCGGTAGCGCGGCACGATGAACAACGAGATGCCCTTGGTGCCCGGTGGTCCGCCTGGAATCCGCGCCAGCACCAGATGGATGATGTTGTGTGACAGCTCGTGCTCACCACCTGAAATCCACATCTTCTGACCGCTGATCCGGTAGCGGCCGTCACCAGTCGGGGTCGCACGGGTACGGATGTCGGCCAGCGACGAGCCCGCCTGCGGCTCGGACAGGCACATCGTGCCGAAGGCACGTCCGTCGAGCATGGCAGCCAGATAACGCACACGCTGTGCATCCGTGCCGAAACGGGCGATCACATTGGCCGCGCCCTGGGTCAACGACGCATATGAATGGACCGCGACGTTGGCGGCTGCGAACACGCCACCGCAGGCCTGCGACACGACGAACGGCAGGCCGAGCCCGCCGAGCGGCCGCGGCAACGCGGCGCCGATGAACCCGCCGGCCGCATAGGCGGCCAATGCGGCCTGCGTTTCGTCGGGCAACCACACCCGGCCACCGTCGAGACGCGGCTCCGCCGCGTCGGCCAGCGCTGCATGCGGCGCAAAACGCGCAGCGGCCAGGGCATAGGCCGCATCGAGCACCGCATCGACGGCCGGCCGATCGCAATCGGCGAAGCGCGGCCGCCCCAGCAGTTCATCGAGGCCCAGAACGTCGAACAGCTGGAAGTCGAGATCACGCCGCGGGATCAGCATGGCATGACTGTAGCGCGAAAATCCGCCGCAGCCGTCCCCGTTTGACATCTCCGCCACAACATCGACCGGCGGTGCCCGACCGCAGGCCGCATGGCCGGCATGCCGCTCACGGCCGCAGCACTGCAGCGCCGGCAAACGCACCGCACCGCAGGCCCCCGAGCGCCTCGTCGGCCTGTTCCAGCGGAAACTCGTGCACCTCGGTGTGGATCGGCAGGCGCGCGGCCAGCGCCATGAATTCCTCGCCATCGCGCCGTGTCAGGTTGGCCACCGAACGGATCACGCGTTCGTTCCACAGGTCGCGGTACGGGAACGACGGAATATCGGACATGTGGATTCCGGCACAGACCACGGTGCCGCCACGGGCCAGCCGCGTCAGCGCCAGCGGCACCAGCGGGCCGACCGGCGCAAATACGATCGCCGCATCGAGCTCCTCGGGCGGTGCCAGCTCCGAACTGTCGGCCCAGCAGGCCCCGAGCGAACGTGCCAGCCTTTGCGCCGCCACATCGTCGGGGCGCGTGAAGGCATAGACTTCGCGACCTTCGGCAACGGCAAGCTGCGCGACGATATGGGCCGCGGCTCCGAAGCCGTAGAGCCCCAGGCGCGCCGGATCACCGGCGAGGCGCAGCGATCGATAGCCGATCAGACCGGCGCACAGCAGCGGCGCCGCGGCTGCAGCCGAGTACGAGTCCGGCACCGGCAGACAGTAAGCAGCATCGGCGAGCACATAATCGGCATAACCGCCGTCGAGATCGCAGCCAGTGAACCGTGCCTGCTCGCAGAGATTCTCGCGACCGTCGCGGCAATAGCGGCAACGACCGCAGGTGTCGCCCAACCAGGGCACACCGGCACGGCTGCCCACCGGCCAGCGCTCGCAGGCCGGGCCGGATCCGGTGGCCGCGACCTCGCCGACGATTTCGTGCCCAGGCACGACTCCCGGCCGGGCACGCGGCAACTCCCCATCGACGACGTGCAGATCGGTACGGCAGACCCCGCAGGCGGCGACCCGGATCAGCAATTGCCCATCGCCAGGCTGCGGAACCGGACGCCGCTCGAGCTGCAGCGGGGTACCGGGCGGACCGCAGGCCAGCGCGCGCATCATCGCGAGCCGTTCAGCGCAACACGACCGTCTTGGCGCCGTTGCGAAACACCCGACGCTCCGCGTGCCATTTGATCGCGCGATTCAGCACCAGGCTCTCGAGCTCGCTGCCGACCACGGTCAGCTCCTCGGGCGAGAGCGTGTGGTCGACGCGCTCCACTTCCTGCTCGATGATCGGCCCTTCGTCCAGATCGGTCGTGACGTAGTGCGCGGTAGCACCGATCAGCTTGACCCCGCGCGCATAGGCCTGGTGATAGGCCCGCGCCCCCTTGAATCCCGGCAGGAACGAATGGTGGATGTTGATCGCCCTGCCTGCGAGCCGCGCACAGGCTTCCGGTGTCAGCACCTGCATGTAACGCGCCAGCACCAGCAACTCGGCGTCGACGCGTTCGAGCAGTTCGAGAATGCGATGCTCCTGCTCAATCTTGCGGCCATCGCTGATCGGGAAATAGTGGAATGGCACGCCATGCCACTCGGCCAGGCTGCGCAGATCCTGGTGATTGGAGACCACCGCGACCACTTCGATCGGCAGCGTGCCGGTACTCCAGCGATGCAGAATGCTGTTGAGGCAATGCCCCTGCTTCGACACGGCCAGCACGGTACGACAATGACGGCGCGTCTCGTGGAACTTCCAGCTCATGCCGAAGCGCGCCCCCGGCTGACCGGCAAAGGCGCGATCCAGATCTTCGAGCGACGGGATGCCGCGGCCGTTGTCGTGGAATACCGTGCGCATGAACGATACGTTAGCCACCGGATCGTCGAAATGCTGCGCCTCGGTGATCAGGCAGTTGTGCGCGGCAAGAAAGCCGGCCACTGCTGCGACGATGCCGGTGGTATCGGGACACTGGGTCGTGAGCACGAACCGCGGCGGAAGATCGAGCTTGGGGCTTTCGGTACGGGGCGGGTGCTGCATGGCGCGGACGGCGACTCGTGACAGGGTGAACGGAACGACGGGCAACGGCGACGCTCGGAGCGCCGCCTCAGAACGAGAACAACGAGGCCTTGGGCGCGGTCCGGACCAGCTGATAGAGGCCGATCGCGCAGGCCGCCACGATCAGTGCCCACAGCCAGGTGCGCGAACTGGCAATGCGCTCCTCCGGTGGCACTGCATCGGCCGGTTTGCGCCCGGTGATCATCGGTAGGATCAGATTGTCGCGCCGCACCAGCAGATAGAAAAACGCGGCAATGACGTGCAGTGCGATCGCGATCAGCAGGAAATCGAAGATCTGCCGGTGGATCGACGTCAGCCGGTTGCTGGTCGAGCCGAGCACATAGCCGTACAACGGGCCCGACGACATGATCTCGTCGTTGGCGAACAGACCGGTTACGGCCATCGCCAGCAGCAACAACAGCAGTACGACCACCATCAGCGCCCCGAGCGGATTGTGGCCCGCGTGATGACCGCCACCGCGGCCGACCAGGCCACGCGCATAACCGAAAACCGCGGCCGGCCCACGCAAAAACGAGCCGAAGCGTGCATGCCGGGTACCGACGAATCCCCAGATCAGTCGCGTCACGACCACGATCAGCACCGTATAGCCGCACCAGACGTGGTAATTGAACCAGTCGCCCTCCAGTTGCTGGGTGATCCACGCACCGGCCACCGCCAGCACCAGGATCCAGTGCATCAGCCGGACCGGCAGATCCCAGACCAGCGCCCTGGCGGGAGCCGTGGGTGCCGCGGCCTTCGTACCGGTGTCGCTCGAAGAAGTGCTCATTGGCGCATTCTACTAGAGGATCGCACCGGGACCAGCCGCGGCCTCGCCGGCCCCTGAAATCGGCCTTGAAATCGGGATCCCGGCTTGCCCAGAATTCCCGCGTCGGCAAACCACGCCGGCCGATACGGAACTTTCCGCGTCGTCCTCCCTCTTACTGCGCCAGATGATCAAGACCGACCGTCTCAGCAAACGTTACGGCTCCCTGTCCGCCGTGGAGGACCTCAGCTTCGAGGTGAGCCCCGGCGAGGTGCTGGGCTTCCTCGGGCCCAACGGTGCCGGCAAATCGACGACCATGCGCATGCTCGCCGGTTTCGTCACCCCGACCGCAGGCACCGCCTCGCTCTGTGGCCACGACGTGCTGGAGGCCCCAGTCGCCGCCCGCGCCTGCCTTGGCTACCTGCCCGAGGGCGCACCCAGCTATGGCGAGATGACCGTGCGTGGCTTCCTCGGCTTCATTGCCGAGCTGCGCGGGCTCGATGGCGCACTGCGCCGCAGCCGCCTCGATCGCGTCTTCGGCCGCCTGCAACTCGAGCCGGTGCTCGAGCAGACCATCGATACGCTCTCCAAAGGTTTCCGGCGCCGAGTCGGTCTCGCGCAGGCGCTGATCCACGATCCGCAGGTGCTGATCCTGGACGAACCCACCGACGGCCTCGACCCGAACCAGAAGCACGAGGTGCGCACGCTGATCGGGGAAATGGCTCGCGACAAGCTCATCGTCATATCCACCCATATCCTCGAGGAAGTGACCGCGGTCTGCACACGCGCGATCATCATTGCTCGCGGCCGGATCGTCGCCGACCAGACCCCGCAGCAGCTCGCCGCCCGCTCGCGCTATCACAACGCCGTGTCGTTCTGCGCCGACGACGAGGCACAGGCGCTGCGGCTGCGCGCCGCACTCGAAAGCCAGGCGGAAATCACCGCCGTGGAGTACGAGGCACGCGGCCGGCGACTGACGGCGCTGCCGCGCGACGGCGCCGCGATCCTCGCGACGGTACAGGCCATTGCCGCCGGCCAGGGCGCATCGCTGCAAGAGCTGCAGCTCGAAGCCGGCCGCCTCGACGAAGTATTCCGCAGCATCACCGCCTGAAGCGATCCTTGGCAAACGGAGTTCCCTTGCGCATCATCGGCATCCTGTTCCGACGCGAGCTCGCCAGCTACTTCGCCACACCGCTGGCCTACGTATTCATCCTGATCTTTCTGGTGCTGGCCGCCGCCTTCACCTTCTATCTCGGCGGCTTCTACGAACGCGGTCAGGCCGACCTCGCGCCGTTCTTCAACTTCCTGCCCTGGCTCTACCTGTTCCTGATTCCCGCGATCTCCATGCGCCTCTGGGCCGAGGAACGCCGCAACGGCAGCATCGAGCTGCTGCTGACCCAGCCGATCACGCTCTGGCAGGCCGTGCTCGGCAAATTCCTCGCTGCCTGGGCATTCGCCGGCATTGTGCTCGCACTCACCTTTCCGTTGTGGATCACCGTCGGCTACCTCGGCGCACCGGATCACGGCGCAATCGTCACCGGCTATCTCGGCGCCTTGCTGATGGCAGGAGGATTCCTCGCCATCGGTTCCTGCATGTCGGCACTGACTCGCAACCAGGTGATCGCCTTCATCCTCGGAGTGGTCGTCTGTTTCGTGTTCCTGCTGTCCGGCTTTCCGCTGGTGCTCGATGCCTTTCGCGCCTGGGCTCCACAGGGGCTGATCGAAGCGATCGCGTCGCTGTCGTTCCTGACCCACTTCGAGGCCTTGTCGAAGGGCGTGATCGATCTGCGCGACATACTCTACTTCGGCATGACGATCGTCTTCTTCCTGGTGGCGACGAGCGTTGTGCTCGACGCCCGCAAGTCCGAGTGAACACGGGAGCGGGTACGCCATGACCATGAAGCGATCCACTCTCGGTACGGGCACCCTGCTGCTGCTCGGCGTGCTGTTCGTCGCACTGACCGTGCTGTCGGCAAACCTGCTGCGCGGCGCTCGTCTCGATCTCACTGAAAACCGCCTCTACACCATCGCGCCAGGAACGACTCACCTCGTCAGCAACCTCGCCGAGCCGGTGAGCCTGCACTTCTTCTTCTCGTCCGAGGCGGCTACCGGTTATCCGGCCCTGCGCACCTATGGCACTCGGGTGCGCGAATTCCTGCAGGAGCTGGCTTCACGCTCCGGCGGCAAGCTGCGCCTGAGCGTGATCGATCCGCAACCCTTCTCCGAAGAGGAAGACCGCGCTGCCGAACTCGGCGTCCGTGCCATACCGCTCGGTGGCGAGGGCAAGGCGTTCTACTTCGGCCTCGGCGCGACCAACTCCACCGACGGGCATGCCGCGATCGAGTTTTTCGATCCTGCAAAAGAGGCTTTTCTCGAGTACGACGTCGCCAAGCTGATCCATCAGCTTTCGACCTCGCACAAACCGGTAGTCGCCTGGCTGTCGTCGTTGCCGATGGATGGCGGCTTCGATCCGATGAGCGGCCAGGTCGCCGACCCCTGGCTGGTACTCGGCCAGGCGGAGCAGCTGTTCGACGTGCGGCCGCTGCAACCGGATGCCAGGGAAATCGGCGCGGACGTCGACGTACTGGTGGTCGTGCATCCGAAAGATCTTTCACCCGCCATGCAGTACGCGATCGATCAGTACGCGCTGCGCGGCGGCCACATCCTGATGTTCGTCGATCCGCTTTCCGAAGCCGATCCGTCGGGTGCGGAGCCCGGCAATCCGCTGACCGCTCTCGGTGCCGACCGGGCGTCCGACCCCGGCCCGCTATTGGCCGCCTGGGGTGTGGCCTTCGATCGCGAGCACGCCATCGGCGATCTGGAGCGTGGCCTGGTCGTCGCGATGCGGCCCGGTGAACCGCCCACCCGGCACATCGGCATCCTCGGCCTGGATGCCAGCTCGGTCGCCGGCGACGATGTCGTCACGACAACGTTGACCTCGCTGAATCTCGCCTCGAGCGGCTATCTCGCACCGCTCGACGGCGCCACCACCCGATTCGAGCCGCTGCTCAGCACCAGCACTCAGGCGGCACCGCTGCCGGTGTCACGCTTCCAGATGCTGATGGACCCGGCTACCCTGCGCGACGGCTTCCGTCCCACCGGCGAGCGCTACGCCCTGGCGGCCAGGGTCACCGGCGAGGTGCGCAGCGCCTTTCCGGACGGCCCACCGGCCGGCGTCGCAGGCGATGCAGCAATGCATCTCACCACCTCCCAGAAGCCGCTGAACCTGGTGATCGTCGCCGACAGTGACCTGCTGTCCGACTTCCTCTGGGTGCGCCAACAGAATCTCTTCGGCCAGCGGGTCGCCCAGGTCTGGGCGAACAATGGCGATCTGGTCTGGAATGCGCTCGACAACCTGGCCGGCAGCAACGACCTGATCAGCATCCGCGGCCGCGCAACCTTCACCCGGCCGTTCGATCGCGTCGATGCGCTGCGCCGCTCGGCCGAAGGCCGCCTGCGGAGCAAGGAACAGGAGCTCGAGCAGCAGCTGCAGGACACCGAACAGAAACTGGCCGCCCTCGAGACCGGCCGCAACGAATCGTCCGACGTGCTGCTGACACCGGAGCAGGAACGAGAACTGCAACGCTTCCAGCACGAAAAGCTGCGAATCCGCAAGGAGCTGCGCGACGTACGGCTGGAGCTCGACCAGGACATCCGCCAACTCGGCAACCGCCTCAAGTTCACCAACATCGTGGTCGTGCCGTTGCTGTTCGCAGGCCTGGCCCTGCTGGCGGCGCTCTGGCGCCGTCGTCAGCGACGACACCGGACAGCGGACACCCCACCGCCACGACCGGATCCCGCACAGTTGCCGCCTACCGCGAGCCGGGTCGACACATGACATCGTCGCGCCTCGTCCTGTTGGCATTCGCTGCGCTGCTCGCCACCGCCGGCGCGTTCTGGCTGTCCTCGCAGCGCCACCTCGATCGCGCCGTGAACGTCAGCGACCCGGTGTTGCCGCAACTGCGGACCGCGCTGAACGATGTCGCCGAGCTGCGACTGTCGCGCGGCGATGGCGCCGTCGTGACCCTGCAACGCGGCGAGTCCGGTTGGAGTGTGGGCGAGCGCCGCTGGCCGGCGGACGCTGGCAAGCTTCGCAAGCTGTTGCTCGATCTGTCGCAACTCGCGATCGTCGAGGAAAAGACCCACGATGCCGCACGCTATGCCGTGCTCGGCGTCGAGGACGTCGACGGGCCGCAAGCCGGCGGCGTACGTATCGATGTAAAAACCAGCCACGGCGCGATCCACTCGCTGATCATCGGTAAGACCTCGGGCGCACGCGGCGTCTATGTGCGCGCGGTCGGCGCAGAGCCCAGCTATCTCGCCAGCCCGCAAGTCACGACCGATACGGCTCCGGTACGCTGGCTCGACACCACCTTGCTCGACGTCCCCGCCGAAGATATCCGCACCGTGACCCTGCTGCCGCGCGGCAGGCCGGCGCGGACGCTAGAGGGTGCACAGCTTCCCCCCGATCTCGCCGCCGCCCTGGTCCACCTCGCGCTCGAAGACGTTCGAGCCGCCGCGCTTGAGCCCGCCACGCCTCCAGGCAAAACGACCGACACCGCCGTCCCGCGCCTGCGCTTCACGAGCTGGGACGGGCGGATCATCGAACTCGAAGGACGCGAAGACGGTACGCGGCGCTGGATCCGCATCGCCGCAAGCTTCGACTCCAGCGCGGCACGCCCGCGACCCGATACGTCGGCCGACGACGCCAAAGACGAAGACGCGACGAGCCCCGCCGCACCGACGCCGGCATCGATCACACCAACAGCAGATCCGCGCGAGCAGATCGTGACCCTCGCAAGACGCACCGACGGTCGCGAGTTCGAGATCCCGGCTTATCGGTATGCCACGTTGTTCAACAACCCCGTAGCGCGTTAGTTAGAGGCGGGCCACGTGGGCGCTGCTTCCTTCGGCTGATTCCGGGCACTGGTGCCAGCGTTGGTGTCGGGTGAGCCTGAAGGCTCTTGGAGCGCGGCGTAGCGCGCCAGGACGGCTCGCTCCGCGGCCCACATGGATGCGTCTTGCGGCCGTCCGCGCGCAAACCCTCGGACACGGGCAACATCTCCGGGTGCACCACCGTCCCGCGCGGAGTCTCTTTGCTGTCATCTCCCGACTCAAGTCAGGAGAGACACAACATGAGCAACCGCTACCGCGTTCGGGCAATCAGCGCCCCAGCCGCCACCGCCAGCAACCCCGTAGGAATCCAGGCCAGCAGCACGGGATTGAGATCGAAGACGATCGCGCCGCTCTCGAGCATGCGCTGCAGCAGGAAGAACCCGATGCCGATCAGCAGGCCGATGGTCGTGCGTGCGCCGCCGCCGGAGGCGCGCAGCGAACCGAATACGAACGGCACGGCGACCAGTACCGCGAACAACACGGCCACGCTGCGCGCGATCCGCGACCAGAACGCGAACAGGGTGGGACGGACATCGAGTTCGTTGGCCTGAAGATGGCGGATCATGCGCCACAACGTCGCGGACGGCAGTTCGTTGGGCGACGTGGCCGCGATGCCGACGAACTCGGCGCTGACATTGGACTGCAGGGCCCGCGTCGGCTCGCGCCGCGCCGCGACGGTGTCGCCGACGAAGCGCGACTCTGCGTACTGCGACAGCCGCCAGCCGCCGCCCGGTGCCGCGGTCGCGGAAGCCGCGCGGCCCATGGCCCGCAGGCGATGCTCGCTATCGAGTTCGAACACCATCATGCCGCCGAATTCGGCATTGCCCGACTGCCGCTCGACATTGACCAGCAGGTTGCCGTCACGTACCCAGGCGCCGCCGCGCCCCGCGAAACTGACGTTATCGAACTTGCCGAACGCCTTCTGCTGCCGCGCAAGTTGCTGCATCGGCGGCGCCAGCACCTCGCCGAGCACCACCGCGAACGCGACCAGCAACAGCCCCGCGTACATCGCAGCCCGCGCGATCCGCCAGATCGAGAAGCCGGCGGCTCGCATCACCGTGAGCTCACTGCCGCGGGCGAGCGCACCGAGCCCGACCAGGCTGCCGATCAACGCGCTGATCGGCAGCAAGTCCCAGGCCTGCTGCGGCAGGTTCAGCAACACGAAGCTGAACGCATCGACGGCGGTGTAACGACCCACACCGATATCGTCCTGCTGACCGATGAACAGGAACAGGCCGCCGAGCGTCAGGAACACGGCCATGACCAGCAACACGGAGCTCAGGATCGAACGCAGCAGATAACGATCGAGCGTGCTCATGCCGTCACCGCCGCCGCGACATCGCGGTGCCGCAGCCGCGCCCACCATCCGGGAACGAGGATCACCAGCAGCGCCAGCACCACGACCACCGCATGCACCCACCACAAGCCGAGGGTCTCCGGCACCGTGCCGCGTTCGATCCAGGCCTTGGCGGCCGACGCGAGACTGATATAGACGAAATAGATCACGATCGCGATCCAGACGCGCGAATAGCGTCCCTGGCGCGGCCGCAGACGCGACAACGGGACCGCCAGCAGCGTCAGCACCACGGCCATGAGCGGCAGCGCGATGCGCCAATGCAGCTCGGCCCTTTCCTTGAGACTGGACGAAGCCAGCAGGCTGAGTGTGGGCTTTGCCTCAAGCGCGGTCGGTGTGGCATCCGCTGCCGGCAGACGGACCGGGATCACGTTCTCGGCAAAGCGCACGATCCGGAACTGCGCGCTACCCGGCATACCCTCGTAGCGCTCGCCGTCGTACAGCGTCATGGTGTGCAGCGAGCCATCCGCCGAGATCGTGTGGCGTGCGTGCCGCGCGACCGCAATCTCGTAGTGATTGCCGCGGTTGCGTTTGACGAAGACCCGCTCCAGCAGCCCGTCGGCATCCACCGCCTCGGCATAGACCACCGTGGCGCCACCGCCGAAGCTGCGGAACTTGCCGGGCGCGAGCGCAGCAAACTGGCCGGCGCGGGTGGCCGCGCTGCGCAGATCGTAAACCCTGGCCGCCGCCGACGGTGCGACCACCAGTGTCAGCCAGCCGAGCAATGCGGTCACCAGCAGCGTAAGGGCCAGCATGGGCCCATAGATGCGGGCCGGGCCGACGCCACAGGACGAGGCCGCCGCCATCTCGCTGTCGTGATACAGGCGGCCGAAAGCCAGTACGACCCCGAGCAGCAAACCGACCGGCAGCAGCACGGCGACGTTCTGCACCGCGCTCAGGCCGATCAGCTCCAGCACGACGCCGCGCGGATACTGGAATTCTGCCGCCCGATCGAGCACACGCGCGACCTGGTTGGTCAGCAGGATAACCAGCAGCACGCTGGTGACCCCAAGCCAGTTGGCGATCACCTGGCGCAGGATGTAACGGTCGAGGATACGGCCCAAGGCCAGGAGTTCCCGGTTCGGATAGAATGATCTGTCTTCTTGACCCAGCTACGTTAGAGCACTGGCCGCCGCGCCTCAACGGGTGCGTAAGGGGGTGCGTACGGCCAGTACGGAGGCCCATGCCCATGCAGTTCCAAGTCTTCTCCAAACCGTTCGCCCAGCTCCCGGTGGACTGCCTGGTCGTGGGCATCCACGAGAATGGCGAACTCGGCGATGAGGCTCGGCAGCTCGACCGTGCCTGCAAGGGCGCCCTTGGCAAAATGCTGGCGCATGGCGATTTCCCCGGCCGCACCGGCGAAACGCTGCTGTTGCCGGGGCTGCCAGGGCTCAAGGCGACGCGGACCCTGCTGGTCGGCCAGGGGCCGCGCGGCGCGGTATCGCGCCGCGACTGGCGCAAGGCGGTACGCGCCGCGGTGACCGCGCTGGCCCGCACCCAGGTACGCAGCGCAGCGCTCGCGCTGGCCCGCCCGGCCGATCGCGATCTCGACGACTACCACTTCGGTCGCGCCGTAGCCGAGATCACCCACGCAGCCTTGTATCGCGTCAACGATCTCAAGACAGGCAAGAAGCCGAAGCCTGCCGCACTTGCGCGCTTGCAGGTCGGCCCTGCCGGAACCAAAGGCAGCGGCGAGGCCCTGCGCCGCGGCCTCGTCCACGGCGCGGCGATGGGCCTCGGCACGCGCACCATGCGCGATCTGGCCAACCTGCCCGGCAACGTCTGCACCCCTTCGTATCTCGCCGCGCGCGCGCGACAGATCGCCGCGAAGTACCGCAGCGTCAGTGTGCGGGTGCTCGATGAAGCCGCAATCCGCAAGGAAAAAATGGGCTGTTTCCTGGCGGTCACCCAAGGCAGCGACGAGCCGCCGAAATTCATCGTGCTGGAGCACAAAGGCACGCGGACCAAGCGTGCCCCCGTGGTGCTGGTCGGCAAGGGCATCACCTTCGACACCGGCGGCATCTCGCTCAAGGACCCCGGCGCGATGGACGAAATGAAGTTCGATATGTCGGGCGCCGCGGCCGTGCTCGGCGCGTTCACGGTCGCCGCGGAACTCGCACTGCCCCTGCACCTGATCGCGCTGGTGCCGACTTGCGAAAACATGCCTAGCGGCCGCGCGATCAAACCCGGTGACATCGTCACCAGCGCCGCCGGCCTGACCGTCGAGATCCTGAACACCGATGCCGAAGGCCGGCTGATCCTCTGCGACGCGCTGCACTACGCGCGCCGCTTCCAGCCCGAGGTCGTGCTCGACGTCGCCACCCTGACCGGCGCCTGCGTGATCGCGCTCGGCGCACACCACACCGGCGTGATGGCAAACGACGACGCACTCGCGGCCGAGATCGTCGAAGCCGGCCGGCGCTCCGATGATCGTGCCTGGCAGATGCCGCTGACCGAGGAGTACGGCGAGCAACTCAAGAGCAATTTCGCCGATTTCGCCAACGTGGCGGGCCGCGACGGCGGTGCTATCACCGCCGCGGCGTTCCTCGGCAAGTTCACCCAGAACCTGCGCTGGGCGCATCTCGACATCGCCGGCACGGCCTATCTGGGTGGCGCGCACAAAGGCAGCACGGGGCGTCCCGTAGCGCTGCTGTCCGACTTCCTGATCCACCGCTCGAGCCGCTGAACGGTCCCCAGGCCGGCCGTCCCGTCGCCTTCCCTCCGTGGCTATACCGCGCGTCGACTTCTACATCACCGACCCGACGGCCGGCGAGCGAACGCGGCTGAACTTGGTCTGTCGCCTGGTCGACAAGGCTTACGCGGCAGGCCAGCCCACCCTGGTGGTCGCCGATCAGCCGCGCGAGCTGGCCGCACTCGATGAGCTGCTGTGGACCAACCTCGACAGTTCGTTCATCCCCCACGACCTGTTGCCCGCAGCGGCCTCGGGCGCGGAAGCCGAAGCGCCGGTGCTGCTGGCCAGCTCGATCCCCGCTGCCGTGCCCCGCACGCTGCTGATCAACCTCTGCGCCGAAGTCCCGGCCGCCGCGATCGAATTCGCCCGTGTGCTCGAGATCCCGGCCGCCGATCCGCAAGGCCGGCAGCAGGGCCGGGAACGGTTCCGCGCCTGGCGCCAGCTCGGCGCCGAGCCGACCACCCACCAGCTCGGCGGCCAGCCAAAGGCCGGCCGCTCGCTATAATCGGCGGCTCGTTTCACCGCCCTATCGTCGCCCCCGGATCTCGCCATGGACAAGGTTTACTCGCCGCAGCATATCGAGCGGCGCCTCTACGAACGCTGGGAGAATTCCGGCTGGTTCGAGCCCCGAGGCGGGGCCGCGCCGGATGCGCCGGCAGGTTCGGGATACTGCATCGTGATCCCGCCGCCGAACGTCACCGGCACGCTGCACATGGGGCATGCGTTCCAGGACACGATCATGGACGCGCTGACCCGCTATCGCCGGATGCGCGGCCAACCCACGCTGTGGCAGCCGGGCACCGACCACGCCGGCATCGCTACCCAGATGGTCGTCGAACGCCAGCTCGCGGCCACCGGCCAGCGACGCACCGACCTCGGCCGCGAAGCCTTCATCGAACGCGTCTGGGCCTGGAAGGAACAGTCCAGCGGCACGATCGCCACCCAGCTGCGCCGCCTCGGCGCCTCGGTCGCCTGGTCGCGCGACCGCTTCACCATGGACGAAGGCCTGTCGCAGGCCGTGACCGAAGTGTTCGTGCGCCTCTACGAGGAAGGCCTGATCTACCGCGGCAAGCGCCTGGTCAACTGGGACCCGGTGCTGCAGACCGCGGTCTCCGATCTCGAAGTCCAGAAGGAAGAGGAAGACGGTCAGCTCTGGCACCTGCGCTATCCGTTCGCCGACGGCAGCGGCCATGTGGTCGTCGCGACCACCCGCCCCGAGACCATGCTCGGCGACGTCGCAGTCGCGGTAAATCCGTCGGATGAACGCTACGCAGCCAAGGTCGGCCAGATGCTGCGGCTGCCGCTCACCGAGCGCGAGATTCCGCTGATCGCCGACCCCCATGCCAGCGCCGAGTTCGGCTCGGGCTGCGTCAAGATCACCCCTGCACACGACTTCGACGACTATGCCGTGGGCCAGCGCCACGGCCTGCCGCTGCTGAACATCCTGACGCCGTCGGCCACGCTGAACGATACGGTGCCGGAACGGTTCCGCGGCCTCGATCGCTTCGAAGCACGCCGCCGCGTGGTCGCCGAATTCGAAGCCGCCGGCCTGCTCGAGAAGATCGAGCCACATCGCCTCGCCGTGCCGCGCGGCGACCGTACCGGGGTCGTGCTGGAGCCTTATCTCACCGACCAGTGGTACGTGAAGGTCGAGACGCTGGCGGAGCCGGCGATCCGCGCTGTCGAGAGCGGCGCGATCCGTTTCGTGCCGGAGAACTGGTCGAAGACCTACTTCGAGTGGATGCGCAACATCCAGGACTGGTGCATCAGCCGCCAGCTCTGGTGGGGACACCGCATCCCGGCCTGGTACGACGACCACGGCAAGGTCTACGTCGGCCGCAGCGAAGCCGAGCTTCGTGCCCGTCACGGGCTGGCTGCCGACGTCGCCCTGCGTCGCGACGACGACGTGCTGGATACCTGGTTCTCCTCGGCGCTCTGGCCCTTCTCGACCCTCGGCTGGCCGGAGAATCCACCGGTGCTGCGGCAGTTCTATCCGACCGCCGTGCTGGTCACCGGCTTCGACATCATCTTCTTCTGGGTCGCCCGGATGATCATGATGGGCCTGAAGTTCATGGGTGACGTGCCGTTCCGCGAGGTGTACATCACCGGCCTGATCCGCGACGAGAACGGCGACAAGATGTCGAAGTCCAAGGGCAACGTCATCGACCCGCTCGACATCGTCGACGGCATCGGCCTCGATGCTCTGGTGGCCAAACGCACCACCGGCCTGATGCAGCCGCAGATGGCGCCGTCCATCGAGAAAGCCACCCGCAAAGCCTATCCCGAAGGCATCGCCGCCTACGGCACCGACGCGCTGCGCTTCACGTTCGCCTCGATCGCGACCCAGGGCGTCGACCTGCGTTTCGACGTCGCTCGCGTCGCCGGCTACCGCAACTTCTGCAACAAGCTGTGGAACGGCGCACGGTTCGCGCTGCTGGCACTGGAGTCCGCCGACGGCCAGCCGCTGGATCCGCAGCTCCTGAGCGGTCCGGTCGAATACAACATCGCCGATCGCTGGATCCGCTCGCGCCTCGGTGCAACGCTACGGCAGGTCGAACAAGCCCTGGCCGAGTACCGCTTCGATTTCGCCGCGACCGCGCTGTACGAATTCACCTGGTACGAGTTCTGCGACTGGTATCTCGAGCTGACCAAGCCGGTGCTGCAGAACGAGCAAGCCTCGGCGTCCTTGCAACGCGGCACGCGACGCACGCTCGTCGAAGTGCTCGAAGCCCTGTTGCGCGCCCTGCACCCGCTGATGCCCTTCATCACCGAGGAAATCTGGCAGCGCGTGGCACGCCTGTCCGGCGCGACGGCGCCTTCGGTGATGATCGCCCCCTGGCCCGACGCCGCCAGCTTTCCGAGCGATGCGGCGGCCGAAGCCGATCTGCGCTGGATCCAGGGTTTCGTACTCGGCATCCGGCAGATCCGTGGCGAGATGGACATCAGCCCCGCCAAAAAACTGCCCGTGCTGCTCGAAGGTGCGGATCCCGAGGATGATCGGCGCGTGGACGCGCACCACCGCCTGCTCGAGCGCCTCGCCGGCCTGGAGTCGATCCGGATCCTGGCAACCACCGATACTCCGCCACCTGCCGCCATCGCACTGCTCGGCGCGACCAAACTGCTGGTACCGATGGCTGGCCTGATCGACCCGCAGGCCGAGGTCGAACGTCTGGGCAAGAAGCTCGCCAAGACCCGTCAGGAGATCAGCCGGGCGAACGCCAAGCTGGCCAACGACAACTTCGTCCGCAACGCCCCGGCAGCCGTGGTCGAGCAGGAGAGAGCGCGCATCGCCGATTTCGAACGCTCGGTGTTGAGCCTCGAACAACAACTGGAACGCGTGCGACGCCTGCTCTCATGAGCCTGGAACCCGACCTCGCCGCCGCCGTCGCGACCCTCGAACGGGTAATCCTCGGCAAGTCGCGGCAGCTGCAACTCTGCGTCGCCTGCCTGCTCGCCCGCGGCCATCTGCTGATCGAGGACGTCCCCGGCGTCGGCAAGACCACCCTCGCCCATGCCCTGGCCCGCGTCTTCGGCCTCGGCTGGAACCGTGTGCAGTTCACCAGCGACCTGCTGCCGGCGGACATCATCGGCGTCTCGGTGTTCGATCGCTCGACCCAGCAGTTCGAATTCCGCAAAGGCCCGGTCTTCACCCAGCTGCTGCTGGCCGACGAGGTCAATCGCGCCAGTCCACGCACCCAGAGCGCCCTGCTCGAAGCGATGGAAGAGCGGCAGGTCAGCGCCGACGGGCTGACCTATGTGCTGCCGGAACCGTTCTTCGTGGTCGCCACCCAGAACCCGAAGGAACAACTCGGTACCTTCGCGCTGCCCGAATCGCAGCTCGACCGCTTTCTGATGCGCGTCGAGCTCGGTTACCCGGATGCCGCGCACGAACGCGAGCTGCTGCGCTCGGGCGAACGCCGCGACCTGATGGAACGTGTGACCGCACAGCTCGATTCGGTCCGCGTCTGCCAGGTGCAGCAGCGCGTGCGGCACCTGCACGTCGCCGATGCACTCTACGACTATCTGCAACGCGTGCTACGGGCCACCCGCGAACACCCGGAAATCAAGCTCGGCCTCTCGCCTCGTGCCGGCCAGGGCCTGCTGCGTGCCGCCCAGGCCTGGGCACTGCTGGCCGGGCGCGACGCCGTACTGCCCGAGGACGTGCAGGCGGTGTTTCCCTCCGTCGCCGCCCACCGCCTGCTGCGGCGCGACCCGGTGGCCAGCGGTGACCCGGCGGACTTCGCCCGCGGGCTGCTGCGCACCGTGCCCGTCGACGCCTGAGCGGGCCATGGCGCTGCGAGCCCTGATCGCACGCGGCTCCACGGTGCTCGAGACATGGGCAGCCGGCTGGGCACGCCGGCGCCAGGGCGAAGACCGGTTGCCGGTCGATTTGCAGCGGCGCCGGCTCTACATCCTGCCGACGCGCGCCGGAGTCGCCTTCGCGGTACTGCTGCTGGCGATGCTGCTCGCCGGCCTGAACTACGCCAACAGCCTCGCGCTGCTGCTGAGCTTCGTGCTCGGTGGCTTTGCGATCGTCGGCATGAACCAGTGTCACCGCAACCTGCTGGGGTTGCGCCTCAACGCCGCTCACGCCGAACCCGCCTTCGCCGGCGAAACGGTCCGCCTCGCGCTGATGCTAGACAATCCATCGGACGGACGTTTCGACATCACCGTGGAAGTACCGCAAGCCCGCACCAGCGTCGCGACGCTCCCGTCCACAGGGACGGCGCAGCTCGAGTTGCGGGTACCGGCTCCGCACCGCGGTCGGCTGCGCATCACGCGTCTGCGTCTGACCAGCGCCTTCCCTTTCGGCTTGTTTCGTTGCTGGACCTGGATCCATCTGCCGCTGACCGCACTGGTCTATCCACGCCCGATCGGAGCGCAACCGCCACCCGCCGCTCCCGCGGGCTGCGAGTCCGGCAGCACACACGCCGGCAACGGGCGCGACGAATTGCGCGACCTGCGCGCCTTTCGCGACGGCGACTCGCCGCGGCAAGTCGCCTGGAAGGCCTATGCACGCGGCCAACCCTTGCTGGTCAAGGAGTACGACGGCGGCAGTTCCGAAGCACTGCGTCTCGACTTCGATACGCTCACCGGGCTCGATCTCGAAGACCGCCTGTCACAACTCTGCCGCTGGGCGGTGGATGCCGAGGCGCGTGGGCAGCGCTACGCCCTGCGACTGCCGGACCGCGAGCTGCCGGCCGATCGCGGTGGCGCACATCTCAGCCGCTGCCTGACGGCGCTGGCGTTGTACGCACTCGCGCCGGAGGGGCCCGACCATGCTTGAAGGCCGCCTGGCAGCGCTGCGCAGCCGCACGGACCGGCACGCGCTACTCTGGAGCTCGGGCGTGCTGTTCGCTGCCATCGTCCTGCATGTCGATCGACTGCCGCCCTGGTGCACGCTGACGATCCTGGCGCTGATCGGCTGGCGTATCGTCACGGCGCTGCAAGGACGCCAACCACCCGGAAAATTCGCTATCGCCATACTCGGCGCCACGCTGCTGCTGGGCATCGCCAGCCAGTTCAGCGGTGTCTCGGGTCTGGCCGGCGGCACCGCGTTGCTGACCTGCATGGGCGCGCTCAAGCTGCTCGAAACGCGCTCGCGGCGCGACTATTTCGTCGTGATCGGCGTGGCGCTGTTCCTGGTCATCGCCGCCTGTCTCGATCGCCAGTCACTGCTGCGACTGCCGCTTTACATCGCCATCACCTGGTTGATCTGCACCGCGCTGGCCATCGTCGGCACCCCGAACGTACCGCTGCCGGCACGCCGCGCCGCCTCGATCGCCGGCCGGGCCCTGGTCTGGGCACTGCCGATCGCCATCGTCCTGTTCCTGTTCTTCCCACGGATCCAGGGCAAGACCTGGACACTGCCGGGCAGCGGCACCGCCGTCACCGGCCTGTCGAATGAAATGAATCCCGGGGCGATCAGTGAGCTGACCACCGCCTACGACCCAGCCTTCCGGGCCCGCTTCGTAGGCCGCCCGCCGCCGGCACGCGAGCTCTACTGGCGCGGCCCGGTACTGCAGAACTTCGACGGCTACACCTGGCGGCGCGAGCCGCGCAGCATCTACCGCCAGGCGCCGTTGCAGTATCTCGGCGAGGGCTATCGCTACCGGATCACACTCGAGCCCCACCAGCGCAACTGGTGGTTCGCGCTCGATCTGCCGACCGGTGGACCCAGCCGAGAGGTCATGTTTACCTGGGACTACATGCTGGTGTCGCTGCAGCCAGTGCGTCAGCCAGTCAGCTACGACCTCGTCTCCCACACCGAGACCCGCACGACCGAGCCACTCTCGCCGCTGCAGCGCCGCCTCGCTCTGCATCTGCCGGCGGGCCGCAATCTCCGCAGCCACGAGCTGGCCGTGGCAATGCGTGCGCGGGCAGGTAGCGACGCCAGCTACGTGCAATCCTTGCTGGCAATGTTCCGCGACGGCGGCTATGTCTACTCGCTGACGCCCCCCAAACTGGACGTCGACTCGATCGACGACTTCTTGTTCAACACCCGCAGCGGCTTCTGTGGCCACTACGCCTCGGCCTTCGTCAACCTGGCCCGCGCCGGCGGCGTGCCGGCCCGTGTGGTCACCGGCTATCAGGGCGGCGAATGGAACCCGATCGGTGGTTACTACATCGTCCGCCAATCCGATGCCCACGCCTGGGCCGAAGTCTGGCTGGAAGGGCGTGGCTGGACCCGGGTCGATCCCACCGGCGTCGTCGCTCCCGAACGCCTCGATCGAGGTTTTTTCGAAGCCCTGCCGCAGGCGGTATCGACCACCGATCGCATGCTGCGTGAAATCGACTGGCTCAGCGATGCCCGCCTGGCCTGGGACACGCTCAACACCTGGTGGAAAGACGACGTGCTGGAATTCGACCTGGGCAGCCAGTTCGCGTTGCTGTCGCGGCTCGGTTTCGATTCACCGCGAGTCGCCCAACTCGGCACGTTGCTCGCCGGCGCGATCGCAGTCTGGCTGGGCTGGCTGCTGTTGCGCTTCGGCCGCATGCCACGCGCCCGCGATCGCGATCCGTTGGCGCGCGCCTGGCGCCGTCTCGGTGAGCGCCTGGCCAAGGCCGGCGTGGCGCGCAGGCCCGACGAAGGGCCGCTCGACTACGCACAGCGGCTGCGCCTCACCCATCCGGCCCTGGCCACGAACGTCGCACCGCTCGCCGAACGCTACGCCCGATTACGCTACGGCCCGACACCATCCGACCCCGACGCGATCACGGCATTCGTGCGGGCCGCAAACAGCGTCCGGCTGCGAGAGACAGGTTGAAATGCCTACCACCGGTTCGACCGCCTTAGCCCTACTGCCATGGCTGCTGCTCGGCGTGCTGGCATTGGCGCTGACCCTGGGGTTGCGGCTGACCAGGGATGCCCGGCATCGCCGCCCTCGCAGCCACACGACACCGGCCGCAGCGGCACTCGAACCACTCGAGCGCAGCCTGCTCGAAACCCGCGTCCCCCTGTTCCGCCGGATTCCACCGACATTGCGCCCAGAGCTCGAGCGCCGCATCCGCGCCTGGTTGACGCAGATCGAAGTCGTCGGCTGCGGCGGCCTCGAAGTGGCGGACGAGATGCGCCTGGTGATCGCCGCCCAGGCCTGCATCACCACCCTCGGTCTCGAGGCGACGGCCTTCGAGCGCCTGCACGGCGTCATGCTGTACCCGGACGAGTTCTGGGTCGAAGAAGAGGACGTCGACGAAACCACCGGCGTGGTCACCGAAGGCGGGCGTGCACTGAGTGGCCAGACCCTGGAAACCGACCGGATCGTCCTTTCCTGGCGCGATGTCGAAGACGGCGCGCTACGCCAGGACGGCTACAACGTCGTGGTGCACGAGGTCGTGCACTATCTCGATCACATGGCCGGCGGCCGCGCCTCCGCGCAGGGCGGCGCACTCGCCGAGGAGTACCAGCAGCTGTGCGACGCCGTCGATCGCGGCGAAGAGACCCTGATCGATCCGTATGGTGCCGAGGACCCGACCGAGTTCCTCGCCGTCTCGGCCGAGCTGTTTTTCGAGCAACCCCGTCGCTTGCGACGCCAGCACCCCGCGCTCTACGCGACGCTGTGCGAGGCCTTCCGCCTCGATCCGGCCAACTGGCCGCCGCCGATGAGCACGCCATGCCCCGGCTGATGGTCTTCCAACACGTCGCGGCCGAACCGCTGGGCACGCTGCATGCCCGCATCCGCGCACGCGGCTACCGCATCCGTTTCCACAACTTCCACCGCCATCCGGACGCCCAGCCGGAAATCGATCGCTACCAGGGCCTCGTGGTCCTTGGCGGACCCCAGAACGTCATGGACCAGCATCGCTGTCCCCATCTCGGCACCGAACTGCGGGCGATCGAAGCCGCGCTGCGCGCCGGCAAGCCCGTACTCGGCATCTGCCTCGGCGCACAACTGCTCGCCCATGTGCTGGGCGCCCCAGTGCGCCGCCATCTGCACCACGAAATCGGCTGGTACGAACTCAGCACCACTCACGCTGGCCGGGACGATGCAGTCCTCGGCCATCTCGGCGCCACAGCGCCCGTGTTCCAGTGGCACGGCTGCACCTATGAGCTGCCTTCCGGCGCAGTCCAGCTCGCCCGCACCACGACCTGCGAACAGCAGGCCTTCCGCTACGGCGCGAGCGCCTACGGGTTCCAGTTCCATCTCGAGGCCGACGCCGCGCTGATCGAACGCTGGCTGCAACTGCCGGCCCACCGCCGCGAGCTCGAACTCGCCAATCTCGGTCACGACGCCGAAGCCATCCGCGCCACCACCGCCGCGCAGCTCGCGACCATGCAACCACTGGCTGCCGCCACCTTCGACCGCTTCCTCGATCTCGTCGGCCGGCCGGGCCGCCGACTGACGCTGGGCTCGTCTGATCACGGTCGGGACGTCAAATGACGGATCGCCTCGCAACGCAGCCATTCAGCGGCCGCCGGCCGCAGTGGCCAGATCGAGCAGTATCGGCGCGGCTGCCGCAAGCTGCTCCGCGGTCGCCTTCGTCGGACTACCGAAAGCAAGATAGCGCGCCACCTTGCCTTCGACATGGAAGCTACCGAGCACCAGGCCGGAGGCCATCTTTCCCGCTACGGAGTTGGGCAGCTCACCCGCCATCCGACTGCGAAACGCGAGCAGACGCTCCCGCAACGGCTGCATCGCCAGAATGGCCATCGCCGCGGCGGGGTGATCGCTGTAGACCGAGTAGGCCTGGTCGAACGTCGTGTCGATGGGTACGCGATCCGTCACCGCACCGCGCACCAGGGTTTCGACCACGCCGAGCATGCCGGCCGGTTGGAGACGGAGGGATGCGGACACGGGGTGCTCGAGAGTCAACACCAACACCGTAAAATTCGAACCATAGCGCTGGCGTCTCGGTGCCAATGGCGACCGCACCATGCGATGCACCAGCCGTGCCGATCGACCCAGCATGCTGCCCTGCAAAACCGCGTAGTCGACGAATGCGAACCCCTCCGGCGTACTCCCGCGCTCCTGCACGGCCGACGAAATCTGGGTCAGGCCGAGTACCTCGCGGCAATGGGTCAGGTCGCGTTGCTTGACCCAGTAGAGCAACCACAACGCCGCGCCGAAAGCGAGCAGACCAATGACGAAGCCCATGACTGGCTAGAACCTATCTCAAAACTGCTTGAGCAGCATGCAAAGGGTCGCGAGGTGTACGAAGCCGAGAAAATTCGCTGCGTGATACTCCCAGCGAACGAGCAGCCGCCCTTGCCACTGCAGCCAGGAAAAGAATCGCTCGACGATCCAACGCCGCTCGTAGCGACGTAGCCGTCTGCCATCCTGGGTCTTCTTGCGGGTGCGGTTGGAGCAGTGCGGCGCGATCGTCTCGGTGCCCTGTTCGCGCAACTGCGCGTCCAGCTGGTCGCTGTCGTAGGCGCGATCGCCGATCAGATTCTCCGGCCGCACCTCGCATGATTTTCACGCCTTTGCGGCCGGACCTCATCGCCCCCACCCTTGGCCTAAGCAAACGTGGCGTCGATTAAGCCGGCATCGTGAGACCGGCCGCCTCGATCTCCGCACTGACCCACTCACCGGCCCACATCGCAGCCAGCAGCGCGCCCCCCGATGACCGGCACCGGAATGTTGAGACGCGCCAGCATCGGCAGCACCCGCCGCACGCCATAGCCGACGAACAGCACGAGACCTGCGAACGCGACGGTCTGGATCAGATCGAGTTTCATGCCACGAGCATATCAGCCGAGCGACGACCCGCGGCGCGATGTATCCGAGGGTTCGCGCACCAGCAGCAAAACCAGCCCGCCCGCAAGGAACAGGATCGCCAGTGAGGCGATCGACGCGCGCGAGCTACCGGTGATCAGGGCTACCAAGGCCACCAGCATCGGTCCGAGAACGGTCGCGAACTTGCCCATCATGTTGTAGAAGCCGAAGAACTCCCCACCCTTGCCTTCGGGCACCAGGCTGCCGAAAAAGGAACGCGACAGGCTCTGCACCCCCCCCTGGACCAGACCCACCATCCCCGCCAGCATGAAAAACTCGACTACGCTGTCGAGAAAGAACGCATACAGCGTCGCCAGCGTATAGATTGCGATGCCGATCAGGATACCGCGCCGCGCCCCGATCCGATCGCCGAGCCAGCCGAAAACCAGCGCCGCCGGGAAGGCGATGAACTGGGTCATCAGCAACGCCGCCAGCAGACTCTCGGTCGGCAGACCCAGCGCAGTGCCATAGTCGACCGCCATCTTGATGATCGTATTCACGGCGTCGATGTACAGCCAGTAGGCCACCAGAAACAGCGCCAGCTCACGGTAGTGGGCCACCCGGCGCAACGAAACCAGCAAACCTTGCAGCCCCTGCACGGTCGCGCTGGCCAACGAGACCCCGACCTCCCCGGGTCGCTCGCGCACTCGCAGAGCCAGCGGCAGCATGAACACCAGCCACCAGAGCGCGACCAGCACGAACGACGCCCGGATGGCCTCCGCGGCATCGGCCAGACCAAACCGGGGCGGCTGCAAGGTCATCCAGACATTCAGCGCGAACAGCAGGCCACCGCCCAGGTAGCCGAGCGCATAGCCAAATGCCGAAACCCGGTCGAGCTCGTCGTCTCGCGCAACATCGAGCAGCAGCGCATCGTAGAACACGTTCGCCGCCGAGAAGCCGACCGAGCCGACCACGAACAAGGTCGCTGCCCAGGCCCATTCACCCCGCTCGACGAACCACAACAGCCCGGTACCGACGATGCCGAGCAAGCTCCAGGCGATCAGGAAGCGCTTGCGCCGACCGCAGCGATCGGCGATGGCACCGAGCGCCGGCGCCAACACCGCCACCACGAAGCCGGCCAGGCCGTTCGCGAAGCCGAGCCGCGACGTGCTGATCGTCGGATCGACACCGACACTCCAGAAGCGCTGGAAGAACGCGGGGAAAAAGCCGGCCATCACGGTGGTCGCGAAGGCCGAGTTCGCCCAGTCGTAGAACGCCCAGGCGAGGACCGGGCGGCGGGTATAGAGTCGGGTCACGGGGGAAAGACTAACCCGTCGCGGGGTGGCGCGCAGCATGCGGCCTGTCATGGACAGCCAGCGCGGCAGGGGATGGCGGGCCGGCGCATCTCCCTGCCATATCAGCCGCCCGACGAAGGCCGGCTCGTCTTCGAATCTGAATCAATCGTGGCTACGTCGGGAAACGTACGCACCCGATGCAGCAACCACTGGCCATGTACCCGCAACTGGGCTATTAATCACTCCATGCCAGTAACGCTCTACTACAATCCACAATCGCGCGCGCAGCTCGCACGCTGGCTGCTCGAGGAACTGGGCATTCCCTACACGATCGCGCCGGTCGAATACGACGACGGCTCGATGCGCACACCGGGATTCCTCGCCATCAGCCCCCTGGGCAAGATCCCCGCGATCGTCGATGACGGCAAGTCGGTGAGCGAACAGGTCGCCGTTGCGCTCTACCTGGCCGACCGATACAAGTCGCCCAACGACCTTGCTCCGGCGATCGACCATTCGCAGCGCGGCGACTATCTGCGCTGGATGGTGTTCACTGCGAACGTCGAAGCCGCGATGACACAGAAGTTCGCGGACTTCCAGATGAACCCTCGCCAGGCCGGATGGGGCTCATATGATCTGGTGGTTGACGTGCTGAAGAAACGTATCGCGCAGGCCGACCCCTGGCTGCTCGGGGCACGCTTCACGGCCGTGGACGTCGTGCTCGGCGGCGGCCTCAACTATGCGGTGAAGTTCGGTGGCTTTCCGGCACTGCCGGAATTCACGCCGTACCTCGAGCGGCTGACGACACGGCCGGCGTTCGCACGGGCAGCCGTGGCGGGAGGCTGATCACCGCAGGCACGCGCGATGCGGCCGAGTATCCTGCCGTCCTGTAGAGCTCAACCCGTGACGAAGAGGAAACCGACCGCAGTTCGACTATGATCGCAGGGTCATGCACATCACCCCCATCGACGACTTCACGCCGCAGGCACTGCCCGCGAGAAGCGACGATCCACCAACGTTAAACCCGCGCAGGAGCAGGACAATGGTTCTGAAGATGACGATGGCCGCAGCCGCGACGATCACGATGCTGGCAGCTTGCTCGAAGGCTCCAGACCCCGTTCCTGCGCCAACGGCCGGCCCCGCCGTGCAGCCCGCCACGGCCACCCCCACGGCGCTGCCGCGCACGGCGGCGCCGGATGGCGCACAGGTGTATTTCATAAGCCCGCAGAACGGCGAAACGGTCAGCAGCCCCGTGAAGATCGTGTTCGGCCTCTCCGGCATGGGCGTGGCACCGGCCGGCACCCAATTTCCGAGCACCGGTCATCACCATCTGCTGATCGACACCGACCTCGCCGACCCGTCGATGCCCATTCCGACCGACGACAAGCATGTGCACTTCGGCCTGGGACAGACCGAAACCACGCGGGAGCTGGCGCCCGGCACGCACACGCTGCAGCTGGTGCTCGGCGACCACCTGCACATTCCCTTCGATCCGGTCATCGCTTCCGAGAAAATCACCATTACCGTCAAGTAGCAGCTGATGGCGCGGCCCGCCACCATCGGGCCGCGCCCTGCTCCCACGGCAAGGCCATCTACACCCCCTGTTCCCGCGTCTCCCGGAAAGTGATCCCGGGCCAGCGTTCTTCGGTCAGCGACAGATTGACCCGCGATGGCGCCAGGTAGACCAGACCGCCGTAATGATCGAGCGCGAGATGGTCATAGGCCTTGGTACGAAAATCGGCCAGTATCTTCTCGTCGTCGCAGTGGATCCAGCGTGCAGTGTGCACGCCGATCGGCTCGAAGCTGCATTGCACGGCATATTCATCCTGCAAACGGAACGCGACCACCTCGAACTGCAACGGTCCCACGGCGCCGAGAATCTGGTCGTTGTTGCGCAACGGCCGGAACAACTGCGTCGCCCCCTCCTCGCAGAGCTGGCCGAGGCCCTTGCTCAGCGCCTTCATCTTCAACGGATCACGCAGCACGGCACGGCGAAACAGCTCCGGCGCGAAGTTCGGGATGCCCGTGAATACCAGCGCCTCACCCTCGGTAAACGAGTCACCGATGTTGATCGTGCCATGGTTGTGCAGGCCGATGATGTCACCGGCGTAAGCGTCGTCGGCAGCACTGCGGTCGGCCGCCAGGAACGTCAAGGCATCGGCGATACGCACGTCCTTCTCCAGACGGACATGCCGCAGCCGCATCCCGCGGCTGTACCGACCCGAGCAGAGTCGCAGGAACGCAATCCGGTCGCGATGCGCCGGATCCATGTTCGCCTGGATCTTGAACACGAAACCGCTGAGCTTCGGCTCCTCGGCCGCCACCGTACGCTGCCGTGTCGCGCGCGGCAGCGGCGACGGCGCATGGACGACGAAAGACTTCAACAACTCTTCGACACCGAAGTTGGCGATCGCCGAGCCGAAAAATACCGGCGTCTGCTTGCCGGCGCGATATGCCGCCAGATCGAACGCCTGCGTCGCACCCCGCACCAGCTCGATCTCCTGATCGAACGCTTCGGCCAGATCGCCCAGCAGCTCGCGTCCGGCCGTACTGTGCAAACCATCAATCACCTGGTTCTCACCGACCCGACCCCGCTCGCCGGCGGCGTAGACATAGATCCGGTCCTCGAGCAGGTGATAGATGCCCTTGAGCTCGCGACCCATGCCGATTGGCCAGGTCACCGGCGCCGTCGAGATCTTCAGCACCTGCTCGATTTCGTCCAGTAGTTCGATCGGCGGACGACCGTCGCGATCGAGCTTGTTGATGAAAGTCATGATCGGCGTGTCACGCAGCCGGCAGACCTCCATCAGCTTGATGGTGCGCTCTTCGACACCCTTGGCGCAGTCGATGACCATCAGCGCCGAATCGACGGCGGTCAGCGTGCGATAGGTATCCTCGCTGAAATCCTCGTGGCCCGGCGTATCCAACAGATTGACGATGCAGTCCCCATAGGGGAACTGCATGACCGAGGAAGTGACCGAAATGCCGCGCTGCTGTTCGAGCCGCATCCAGTCCGAGGTGGCGTGGCGCGCCGCCTTGCGGCCCTTGACGGTGCCGGCCATCTGGATCGCGCCCCCGAACAGCAGCAGCTTTTCGGTCAGTGTGGTCTTGCCGGCGTCAGGGTGGGAAATGATGGCGAACGTTCTTCTTTTTCTTATATTTCCGATATTTACATCATCAATCATATGCCATCACTCAACAAAAAGGACGCGCGTGACACGAATTCCAAAGTTGCCCCACCGTCGTAGGGGATAGCCGCCGGCGCTGCGTATAACAGTTTAACCTAGAAATAGTTTGACACTAAAACCTAGAAATAGTATTCCCATAAAACCTAGCTCTGATCCTTCCGCCTAACCCGGATAGCCCCGTGGCCCAGCCACGCGACAAACTGGCTGATTCGCTGGCCGCCCTGAAGGCGATTCAGGATCGCGGACTCGTGGCCATTCCCAGCGCCGAGCTGTCGCGCACCGATCGCGAAAGACTGCTCAAGGGAGGCTTCATCCAGCCGGTCATGCGCGGTTGGTACATCCCCAGCGGACCGAACGAACCACCCCGCGAGAGCCCGGGATGGTACGCGTCTTTCTGGGGCTTCTGTGCGGACTATCTCAACAGTCGTTTTGGCAAAAGCTGGTGCCTCAGTCCCGAACAGTCCGTTCACCTGCACGCCGGTAACAGGAGCGTTCCTCGGCAGCTACTCGTTCGCTCCCCCACGGGAGGCAACAAGCCCATTACATTGCGTCATGGAACCTCCCTGTTCGATGTACGCCTGAGCATGCCACCGCTTGCCGATATGACTGTCAAGAACGGCCTGCAGATCTATACCCTTCCCGCGGCGCTGATTGGATGCTCGCCAAGAGAGTTCGCTGCCCACCCGCTCGATCTGCGGGCCGCCCTGGCGATGGTCACCGAACCCTCGGGCCTGCTGGCCCGCCTGCTCGAGGGCGGGCATACCGTGGTGGCGGGTCGCCTGGCCGGCGCCTTTCGCAACATCGGCCGCGATCGGATCGCGGACTGCATCATCGAAACCATGCGGACAGCCGGCTACGCCACGATCGAAAGCGATCCCTTCGCCGATCGACCACCTGTTGCACTGAAGCCCGGGAAGTCTCGCCCTATGTGAATCGCATGCAGCTCATGTGGACCCGCATGCGTGAGCCCATTCTCCGAGCGTTCCCTCCCTCGCCTGGCCTTCCGATCAACATCGAGACGTACCTCAAGAATGTTGACGATATCTACGTCACTGATGCCTACCACTCACTCTCGATCGAAGGCTACCGAGTCAGTACCGAACTCATCGAGCGCGTCAGATCCGGTAACTGGAATCCCGACCAGAACGAAGAAGATCGTCACAACCGCAATGTTCTGGCTGCGCGCGGCTATTGGCAGGCGTTCCGGAGTGTCAAGGCAAGCGTGCGACGCATACTCTCCGGCAAGAATCCAGGCACTGTCGTCGAGGACGACTACAGTAGGTGGTACGCGCAGTTCTTCGAACCCGGTGTAGTCGCCGGCATTCCGCAACCCGCTGAACTAGCCGGGTTACGGAGCGGACAAGTCTATATTCGTCGGTCGATGCATGTCCCGCCGAATCGGGACGCAGTGCGGGAAATCAGGACGGTTCCTCATGAACGCCATGATGGCTTCCGGTGGCCTGCCATGGATGATCATTCCAGCCGACCGAAGGGCTGAATATATGGCTTGCCTGGAAGCCGCGAGCGTCGAGCAAGACATCGAGCCGTTGGCCCGGCTTCTCGGAAGCCTCGCTACGAGACGGGTCAGCGAGCCAGCCATGCGGCCGGCCGAACACCGGGTCCTCGATCCCCAGGGCATGAGCTACCTTGATTGATCGAGGTAAGCCGCGCTTGAACACATTCTCGACAAAAATATTTGCAACCGCAGCCGTGTACAGCTCGACTTCGCGCCCCTCGTAGTTGGCTTTCCGCGGCGCGAGTCGCTGCCCGGCATCTTGGGCATCTTTGGATTCGCTGGCCGGCCGATGATAGACGCATTGGGGATCTCCATCGAGATGACCCCGGACATCTAGCACGCCCGGTCATGCCGGAAGTAGACGAACTCCTACCAGTCCGCCGGATCCCGACTCGTACGCCGCTCGCGCACGAGCGTGATCCGCCACAGCTGCTCGTTGCGCAGCCAGTGCCAAGTGCGTGCACGGTGCTGGCCGTCCTGCGACAGCTGGATCATCTCGGTAACCTGATTGCTGGGATCCGCCGTGAATCCGAAGCGCATATATAGCGTCTGCGGCTCTATGGCTCGAACCTCGCCGCGAATGCGGCCGTCATCGATCACCAACCGGTCGCCATCCATGATGCCGGTATAGACGAGCTCGGTCGTACGGCCGTCGTCCCAACGGTAACGGCTCGTCTGGCGATAAGCGACCGGGCCGTCACCAGGACACTCCACCTTGATACGAAACGCATAGCTCTCCTGCACCGAGCGATCGGCCGGATCGATATGCGTGTAGTCACCCTCCCAGATGCCGACATGCAAACACAGCAGTGCGAGGGTGGCGCTCATGGAGTTGCAGCAGTATAACGGGCCCGCAACCGGCTTTGTAGCTTCCGATCTAGTGTTTCGTCCCATTAATAACTTTACCAAGACGAGTGGGCTTCTCGCGGATCGAG
>JACKOV010000003.1 GCA_024234075.1 Nevskiaceae bacterium | reverse complement strand
CGATAGGGCCTTTCGAGCAGTTCACGAACGTCGTCACGCTGGTATTCCGGCACCTGGCGCCCCGACCTGGCCAGCACTTCAAGTTGACGAGAACGCTCAAGCAACCTGCGCGCCACGTCATCCGCCACCCTCGGGGAATTCCGGGCGATATAGTCACGGATACTGCGAAGCCGGGCCTTGGCGCGATCAGTCCAGACTGCCTTCACGAAGCCAAGCCGAACTCGCGAAGCACGTCATCCACCGGCGTTACGCGATTCGCCCTGCTGTCGGCAAGGCCAGCCTCGATTTCCCTTCGCACCACCGCGCGATAGATGAGGTCATCCCAGGTTGCCGATTCCGGCATCTCGTCAACGAGCTTGTGGGCTTCTTGCTTGAATACAGCTGGCATGATCAATGCTCCATGACAGGGCGTATGCGGACGGCTTCGCGGGGCAATTGTGCCAGAGTCCGGCAACCGGGACGTGGACCGGCGCAAAGGCTCGCCCTGCCCTTCCGGCGGCCTGCCTTCCCCTCAAGCCTTCCCCGTCCGCATCAGCTTCCGGGCCTTGCGCTCCCGCTCCCGCAGCACCTCGCCGGTCGCCTCGCTGGCCTCCAGGATCTTCCGCGACGTGCCGGTCAGCGTAGCGACCAATTTCCGATCAATGCCGCGCGTGTAATAGTCCACATAGGTATCGATGGCCGCGTCGATCAAGCGACTGACAGGGCATGGATAGGCCGCGGCAATCGCCTCAATTCGGATCATGTAGTCGCCTCTGATCCAGACGCTGCGGCGCTTGGCCGTCGAGCCCGTCACGGCCGGCAGCCGAAACTCTGGCTCGGCGTCATTGAGTTCCAGGAACTGCCCAACGGCACGGTCGTAGAGCTTCTCGTAGGTATCCGGCACGCCCTCCGGCAGCTTGGCCCCGGCATCGAACTGCAGCACCCGGACGCTCGCCATCAGCAACTCCATCTTGCGCTGGGCTTCCTCCGTCGGACGGTGATTGCTGATCACCCGGCCCGCCGCCACACTCGCCAACGTGGCGCGGGTATTGCGCTGCATCCGGGGCCACGCGCCGCTCTCGGCGGTAGTCCTTTTCGCTCTGCCCTTGCGTGCCTTGGCCATCAGTACTCAACCGCCTCGTCGTCCTCACCGCGCTGCGATACGCCCGCCGAATCGGTGCTGGATTTGTACACCTTGGCGTCTTCCTCGATCTCCACGCGCACCCTTTCCATGACCTTCCGCAGATGGTGATTCTCGTGCATGCACAGGTACAACTCGCGTACCAGGTGCACCATCTCCGTGCTGATCCGTTGATGCAACCGCATGTGCCCGAGCACCAGCTGGAAGCGCTCGGCCTCGCTCCGATCCAGCCCGCCGAGGCGGGCGTCGAGGTGATCCATCATCTCCCGCTGGGATCTGATTTCGCGCGCCAGATAGCCCGGCGAGTGGCCCGATTCGAAGCCCAGTCCGCGCCCCACCAGGTGCGCCAGCGCGGCGCTCACGGATTTCCCCTGCGCGTACGCCCAGCTCTTCACGCGCTCGCCCTCGCGCGGGTCCAGGCGCACCTGATAGCGCACAAGATGGTCGACCACGGAACTCCCCTGACAAACTTATCCCGTACTTGTATACGTGTACTCAATAGAAGGTTTCACCACGAACGTGGGGCTTTGCGTTCCACCCCCCCGGCCCGCTCTTGATCCCATTCCCGCCCAATTTCTTTTCAGGAGTTAATCGCAAGAGTATTTGAGAATCACTCGTATTGCTGCTACTGTTGCGCTGCACTGGCCGATCGCTGATCTCAACGGGTGGCCGGGAAAATTCGCTACATATTCAATAGGCAGCTCCAGATGAATTCCCTCTTGCACCGCCGCGGCCGGCTGGCTGCGTTCGTATCCGCCACTCTGTGTTCCGCCGCGTCCCTCGCGCAAGCCGCGACATCCACCGCTGGCGACACCGAAGTACTCGACACCGTCGTCGTCAACGCCTACCGCGTCACCACGCACGCCTCCGGCGCGACCAAGACCGATACGCCGATCGCCGAAACCGCCAAGTCGGTGTCATTGATTGCCCGCGAAGAACTGGATGCGCGCGGCGTGACCAACCTCAATGAAGCGATGCGCTATGTCGCCGGCGTGTCGCTGGAGAGCAGCGGCATCGACAATCGCGTCGACGATTTCCGCATCCGCGGCTTCGATGCCGGCAGCTGGGGCAACAACGTCACGCTCGACGGCATGCGCGCACCGCAGGGCGGGCAGTGGAACCGCACCATGTTCGACAGCTGGAACCTGGAGCGCGTCGAAGTGCTCAAGGGACCGTCGGCCGTGATGTACGGCCAGATGGCGCCGGGCGGTCTGGTCAATCAGGTCAGCAAGACGCCGACCGCGAATCCGACGCAGGCGCTGAAGGTCGGCATCGACGGCCACGGTCAGTACAGCGCGGCGTTCGATGCCGGCGCCGGCACCGAAGATGCCCGTCATCTGTTCCGGCTGGTCGGCCTGTATCGCGACGGCGATACCCAGATCGATCACACCTCGCAGGAACACTGGTTCGTGGCGCCGAGCTACACGTTGCGGATCTCCGATGCGACCCGTCTTACCGTGATGGGCCTGTATCAGCAGGACGACGGCGGCTCGACTTACCAGTTCCTGCCGATGAACGGCACGCTGATCCCCACGGCCTACGGTCGCATGGACAACTCGACGTTCATCGGCGAGCCCGGCTGGAACACCTACGACCGCGACATCTGGACTGCGGGCTGGCTGTTCGAGCACGACTTCAACGATCACTGGAGTCTGAGCCAGAGCGGACGGCGCACCCATGTGGATTCGCTGTTCCGTACCGTGGTGACCCTGGGTGCACTGCAGGCAGACGGTCGCACCCAGGCGCGCCGCGCCACCTGGGGTGAGGGCGACTCCGATGGCGACACGATCGACACCCGCCTGATCGGCAAGTTCGAGACCGGCGCCCTGGCGCACACGCTGCTGGTCGGTCTGGACTGGCAGAAGGCGGACTGGAATGCCGCGCGCGGCGCGATGGCAAACCCGGCCAGCATCGACATCTTCAACCCGGTCTATACCGGCTACACCCCGGTGACCAATTCCATCAGCTACAGCGGCGGCGTCAACAAGCAGACCGGCGCGTACCTGCAGGACCAGATCGAACTCGACAAATGGCGCTTCACCTTCGGCGGTCGCTATGACTGGACCGATGACGACACCTGGACGCGCAGCTACAACGCCATCACCGGCGTCAACGGCGCGGTCGTGCCGACCGACGTGAAGAACGAGGCGTTCAGCGGCAATGTCGGTGTGCTGTTCGTGGCCGACAACGGCCTCACGCCGTACCTGAGCTACGCCGAGTCGTTCCAGCCGGCTGGCACGGGCGTGAACATGAGTTTCACCCAATCGCCGTTCGATCCGGTGACCGGCAAGCAGATCGAAGCGGGCGTGAAGTATCAGCCCGCGAGCTTTGACGGTCTGCTGACGCTGTCCGCGTTCGATCTGCGCCAGCAGGACATCCTGACCAGCGACCCGGATCCGACGCACAACACCTGCGGCACGGCCGGTACCAGCCAGTGTCAGGTGCAGGACGGCGAAGGCCGGGTGCGTGGCATCGAACTCGAAGGCCGCATTACGCCGCTCGATGGCTTCAGCGTAATCGGCGCGACGTCGTGGATGGAGTCGGAAGTCACGCGCAGCAACAACGGCTATCAGGGCAACCAGCTGACGATGGTGCCGGATTGGACCGTTTCGCTGTGGGGCGACTACACCTTCGATGCGGGCGTACTGAACGGTCTCGCCCTTGCCGCGGGCGTGCGCTACATCGGCGAAAGCTATGGCGACAGCGCCAACCTGTACCGGATTCCGTCGTACACGCTGTGGGACGCCGCGATCCGCTACGACCTGTCACGCATCAGCAATAGCAGGCTGCTGCTGTCGCTGAACGTCAGCAACCTCGCCGACAAGACCTATGTGTCCACCTGCACCGGCGTGTCCGCGTGCTTCTACGGCAGCGGCCGAATCCTGATCGCCAACGCACGATGGAGCTGGTGAGGCGTGCGGCGCTCGTTGCGCTGTCCTGTCTGGCGGGATTCGCCACGACAGCGACAGCGCAACCGGACCTGTCGCGCCATACCGGCATCACCGTAGCCGATACCGGCGCGCCGGGTTGGCGCTTCGAACAATTCCGGCTGGACTCGGCCGACGCGCAGCGCCACTACCGCGTGCGCGTCGCGCTGCCGCAGGTTGACGCGCCTGCGAATGGATTCGCCTCGGCATGGCTGCTCGACGGCAACGCGGCGTTGATGGAGACGCCCGCGGAACTGCTGGCCGATCTGGCGCGCACACCGCATCCGCCGGTGATCGTCTACATCGGCTACGACAACGATCTGCGCATCGACGCCGATGCGCGCGCATTCGACTACACGCCGCGTCGGCCCGGCGGCGACGAAGCGCAGCGGGATTTCCATCCCGATCGCCGCAATGGCGGTGCGGATGCCTTCCTCGATCTCATCGAACGCGACATCGCGCCGCGGGTGGCGGCGCTGACGAAGCTCGATCCGTCGCAACGCACGCTGTGGGGACATTCCTACGGCGGCGTGCCGGTGCTGCATGCCTTGTTCGCGCGGCCGCAGATGTTCACGGGCTATGCCGCTGCCGACGCCTCGCTGTGGTGGGGCGATGGCTACCTGCTGCGCGAGGAGAAAGCGGCCGCTGCGCTGCCTGCACCGCGGGTGCGTGTGCATCTGTGGGCGGGCGAGGACGATCGTGCCGCTTCGCCGCCCGACAGCAACTCCGCGCGCAACCCGCAGCGCGACTCCGGCCGCGACCCGGCTGTGGTCGATGCCATGCGCAGTGCGCGCGCCTCGGTGCCGCCCGATGCCGCCGCGCGCATGGCCGAACGCCTGCGTACGCGCGGCATCGACGTGACATTCGAAACCCTGCCGGGCGCTGCGCACGGGCAGACGCTGGGCGAATCGCTGCGCCGGCTGTTGATTGGTCTGGCTCAAGAGGATGATTCGCCATGAATCCATGGCTGTTGCTGGCGATTCTCACGGGCGCTGCCGCCGCGGTGCTGTTCTATCTCGCCTCGCCGCAGCAGCAATGGCGTGCCGCCGGACCGGTACGCGGGCGCTGGTGGCCCGGCAGTGTGTGCGCGCTGGCATCGCTCATGGCCACGCTGCAGCTGCTGGCACCGATGGAGTCCGTCTTCGCGTGGTCGGTGCTGCTGATGTTCGTCGCGTCGATCATGCCGTTCCTCGGCGCCTGGCGGCGCCGCTCGCGTGCGCAGGAGAACGCATGAACGACGCAGCTCGCACGAAGCTCGACAGTCGTCACTGGTTCGGCAAGACCAGCGCCGGCGTGCTGCTGGGCTACACCCTGTCGCTGGCGCTGAGCGGCGTGATTGCCGGACTGACACGCGGCGGGTTCGAGGGCGGCAGCGGCAAGATCCAGTTCATCATGTGGATGGTCGCGCCGCTGTGGGCCGGCGTGCTGGGCTTCGTTTTCCTGTTCCGCGACAGCCGCAGCGCCTGGCTGTGGCTGGCGCTGGCGAACGTGGCGGCGTTCGGCCTGTTGTGGGCATTGAAGTGAGTGCAGTTGCGTGAAGATCGGCAGCGACATCGTCAAGGTCTACAAGGATGTGCACATCTGGGTCGGCATCGTCTGCGGGCTGATGCTGTTCATCGCGTTCTACGCCGGCGCGATCACCATTTTCGAAAAGCCGCTGGAGCGCTGGGCGACGCCGCCCTCGACGCTGTCGCCGCCGCCGCCGCTGGAGGACGCCGAGAAACTGCTGGCCGCAGTGCTGGCTGCGCATCCACAGGCAGCGCAGCGCTATTCCATCGTCGTCAATCCGGTGCCCGATCAGCCGGCGCGCGTCATCTGGTCCGAACGCGGCGCGCGTCCGCGCCAGCAGATCGAGTACGGCGCCAGCTTCGCTGCCGACGGCAGCCTGCAGGTGGAGAAGCTGCGCAAGGCGCAGGCCGCGCAGATGGTCGATCGCATGCATCAGTTCGTCGGCCTGCCGCTGCCCGACGGCATCGCCCGCTACATCATGGGCGCGGTGGCGCTGGCGTATGCCGTGGCGCTGCTGTCGGGGCTGATCGTGCTGCTGCCGACGCTGGTCACCGATGTGTTCGCACTGCGCATCGGCAAGAACATCAAGCGCATGTGGCTGGATGCGCACAACGCGCTGGGCATTTTCAGTCTGCCGTTTCACCTGGTGATCGCGCTGACCAGCGTGGTGTTCGCCTTCCACGATCCGTTCTACGACAGTCAGGCGAAGGCGCTGTACGGTGGGCAGATCAACTGGGGCGAACACGAGGAAGCGCCGACCGGCAGTGCTCCGCTGCCGGCGTCGCAGCTGCTGCAGCAGGCCAACGCGCAGCTGCCGGGCTTCGAGGTGTACCGTTTCGGTTTTCAGCGCAATCGCGACGGCCAGCTCGAAGCGAGCATCGTGGGACTCGACGTGCGACGCGGCGCACGCGGGCGCACCTACATGCAGACTCACCTCGATCCGTTCACCGGCACGATCGACACTCACGACCTGCCCGGCCACATGGACGGCTGGAGCGAGTCGGTCAATGCGTTCTTCGCGCTGCACTTCGGCAGCTATGGCGGCAATCCCGTGCGCTGGTTGTATGTGCTGATGGGTCTGGCGGGTGCGGCGCTGTTCTACACCGGCAATCTGCTGTGGGTGGAGTCGCGACGCAGAAAGCAGCGCGGTGCGGCGACGGTCGAACAGAAACGGTCGGTGCGCGTGTTGGCCGTGCTGACCGTCGGCGTCGCGCTCGGCTGCGTGGCCGGCCTGTCGACGTCGATTGCGGCGGCGAAGTGGCTGCCGTCACGCGTGGACGATCTGATGTTCTGGCACGAGGCGATCTACTACGTGGTGTTCTTCGCCGCGGTGGGCTGGGCGCTGCTGCGCGGCGCCGCCAGAAGCGCCGGCGAGCTGCTGTGGCTGTGCGCACTGACGACGCTGCTCATCCCGTTGAGCAGCCTTGCGGGCGTGTGGGGCATCGGCGGTACCTGGAATCACGCCGGCAGCGCGGCGATCGATCTCACCGCACTCGCGGCCGTGCCGGTGTTGCTGCTGCTCGCGCGGCACAGTCGCCGGCGCATGCGCGAGGGTCGCGCCGACAGCGTCTGGTCGGCGGATATGCTTCCCACGGTTCACGCCACAGCGAAGGGTGCGCTGCAATCGGCGGACTGAGATCGCCGCGTCTACGGGGTCGCAGGTGTGATCCGCGGCGGAGTGACGAACGGTTCGATGCCGAGTGCTTCGTGGATCTCGGCGGGGAAGTAGATCACGCCATCCTTCACGACCATGCGGATGCGACGCAGGGCCGCCAGGTCGCCATGCGCAGCACGTCGGCCGCGGATAGGAAATTCAAACGCCCTTGCCTGCTCGGTGGGTGCTTGGTCCGTCTTGCCTCGGTTCGTGGAACGGGCCTTATGTTGGAACCGGGCTTGCCGTCACCGCCCTGAACCCCGCCAGAGCTCCGGCCAGAAACGCGCCCGGACGCACACCCTGCCCTTCATTCCCGGTGCTTCCCGGCTTGCCTGTCCGCAAGACCGCCTTCGCCTGGCACCGCCCTCAAGGCCGGCACGCACCGCCCCGTCCGCCCGGACCGCTGCCCGGCCGAATCCCCGCACCTTCGAATTCAAAGCAGGCTGGCCTGCGACGGCGGTGCCCGCGCGCCAATCGGCAGTTCGCACTGGTACTGATCCGGCGCGGTCTTCTCCAGGTGCGCGAGGATTTGGGCAATGACCTGCGGCTCCCCGATGCTGGCGATGATCTTGAGCCTGCCGCCGCAGCGGGCGCAGCCCTCGATCTGGATGCCAAAGACCCGCTTGAGCCGCCGTGCCCAGCTCATCGCCACATGTCTGGGTGTCGGCCGCCGGGCCGGATCGGCAACCGGAGCGGACTGCACAGCACCGACGCCCCGTTGCGCGGGCGTCACCGCAGCGCGCGGCTTGCTATGCGGGGCGAATACGCCGTGGTATCGCGTCAGGTGCATCCGCGGCGGCGGCACCAGCGCCGCCAACCTTGCCATGAAATCCAGCGGCTCGATCACGATGTGCGTGGTGCCGTCCCGGTATGGGGTCTTGAGCGCGTAGCGCACATGGCCAGATGAAGTCAGGCCTAAGCGTTCGGTGGCCACCGGCGCGGCCTGCTCCGCTCGCATCGCCTTCCAGGCCCTGCACCCGGGGTGGCACCGTCTGCAGCGTGAACAGCTTCTGTCCGGATCTTGGGCCAACGGCAATCCGGTAGGTGATCGAAGAACCCAGCAGATCATCCAGCGGGCCGCCTTCGCCCTCCCTGGTGAGCCAGGCGCTTTCCATGTCGCGTTCGACCAGTCCCCGCCGCTCCAGCACACGACCGATGCGACTGGCGATCTGCTCGATCAGCGCCTGCAGTTCGTCCTGGCCCGGTCCGGCAACATGGCGGAACACCGGCGCGCCGGCGCCGGCGGCTTCATACACGCCATCCAGAAACAGCATGTGAAAGTGCACGTTGAGGTTCAACGCCGAACCAAACCGCTGCACCAGCGTCACCGCGCCGGTGGCGCCACGGCTGCCCGCGAGGCCAGCTTTATGGAGCAGGTGGCGCGAGATCGTTCGATACACCACGCCCAGCACCAGCGTCAGCGCCTCCGGTTCCGTGGCGAGCAGGAACCGCAGCGCGTGCGGCAGCGACAATACCCATTGCCGCAGCGGGCGTTCGGGCAGCACCTCGTCAGCCAGCAGCGCAGCCGTCTCGGCCATGCGCCGCGCCCCGCACGACGGGCAGAACCCGCGCTTCTTGCAGCTGAACGCCACCAGCTTCTCGGCGCGGCAGCTCTCGCAGCGCACGCGCAGGAAGCCCTCCTCCAGCCGCCCGCACTTCAGGTAGGCGCCGAACTCTTCTTGCACGTAGTCCGGCAGCGGACGACCAGCTTCGGCCCGTAAATCCCGGAAGGCTGGATAGTGCTGCTCAACGAGCTGGTACAGCAGCGTCGATTCCGGGCGGTGGCGCGCGTAACCCGGCGGATCGATGAACGGCGGCGCGCGCGGTGGCCGCGCTCGGGCGACGACGGACATGGCGGCTGTCCCTGCAGAGGGCGGGGACGCTCAAGGCTATGCCACACGTAGTGCAAACGCGCCACGCATATTAGGCCGAAACTGTGACAAATGCCTCGATGCTTGCAAGGCTCGACGCGTTCTGATATTTGTTTTTTTGTGACTACGCGTATTCACTTCATGGCGCCGGGACACTGACTTCACGCTTCAGATGCAACGATGGCCAACACCCTGACACGTCCCCGGCGCCGCACCAGCCGGCTCCGCGACCAGCGCACCGCGTCCCTTCCATTCCCCGCACCCACGTCGCCGGCCATAGACTCCTCAACCAGGCCCCCTGAAGTCCCCTTCGCAACGCCAATGCCATCCGTCGCACCGCCCCGCTACGTCCTGCTACCCGTGGCCGCCGCAATGACTGGCTATACGGTGAAAGCCATGGAGCGCAAGATCGAGAGCGGCGTTTGGAACGCAACAATATAGCTCTCGAATGACGCCACCAGAGACCCCTGCAGGTCTTAAGCTGGACTGAATTCACTTCCACCACCTTCAGCGGCTATTTCCGCTCGAACCCGCGCGAGGTAAAGCGCAGCTGACGCAGGTCGATGCCGGCCATGCTGCGCACCATGGCGTCGGCGTCCTGCCGCGCCGCCGACACCAGTTGTGCGTCACCCGTCTGCTTGCCGGCGGTGAATCGCGACACGTTGAGCATGGTGCCGACGATCAGGGTTTCGGCCAGCGCCTGCTTCCGCGCATCGTCCAGGCCCTGCATCCAGTCGGCCTGCAGCAGCGCCTCGCGCAGGCCGTCGCGAACGATCGTGTTGCCGCGCGGTTCGTTGAGTTCGGGCACGTCGTTGACCACCTGCCACGACATGATCAGGTGCCCGGTCATCACGTCGGCCAGGTCACGGTCGGACAAGCCGAAACGGCCGATGACTTGGCGAAAGCCGCGCTGCAATTCGCCGCCGTCGAGCACGCGACGGAACTCGTCGGGGCTGCGGCCCTGCGCCATCGCCGGCGAGAGCGTCTGTACGAGCCTCGCGTTGGTCTCGTGCGTGATCTCGGCCGAAGGCGTGAACCGCAACATCCGTGGATCGGCGGCGGCCGTAACAGACGCTGGCGTCGCCGTCGGGGCGGGACGGACCGTCGCGACCGGCGGCAACAGTTGCGGCGAATACAGGTAGAGGCTGTTCGGCCGCTCCATCTCAGCGCGCCCACGCAGGCGGACGATGTCGCCGGGCTGCGGCATGCGCGGCGCCGAATTCCTCCAGTACGCCCAGACCCGGTATCCGTCTGCTCCGGGGATTGCGATGTCGAAGGAATTGGGCGCCCGCGGATGCAGGCGTGCCGCCCCCTGCACCGTGATCTCGCGGCCGTTGAGCAGCCTGCGCATGCGCTGCAGGTCGCTGTAGCGCATCGCATGAAGCTCCTCGATGGTCAGCACGCGCTGCGTGACGGTGCGCTCGTCGATCCCGTCGGGCCACGCAGTTTGGCGAGACGCCCCGCCCTGCTGATTGCGGATGGTCTGCCGGGTGGCGTTGGCCAGGATCTGGTCGCCCAGCAGGTTGCGGTGCGCCTGCCCGTACGCTTCCACCATGCCCATGAAGTCTTGCGCCGGCGCGGCTATCGGTAGTCCGCAGGCCAGCAGCATCGCCGCCAGTGTCGCAGGTATCCCTTTCATCGATGCCTCCCGCCCGAGTCGTCGATATCGGGCAATGCTATCGGACGACGCGACGGGAACCCAATGATCGCTAAGCCTTGCCCTCGAGGCTGACCAGCAATTTCCTTAGTAGATCGGCCAGCGCGACGCGTTCCTTCGCATTCAGAGCTTCAAGAAACGTGAACCCTTTCGCCACATGCGCCCGGCAGGCCTCCTCGACGCGCGAGATGCCGGCATTGGTCAATGCCACCAGCATGCTCCGCCCATCCTGTTCCGACTTCTCCCGCCGAATGAGTCCGGCCTTTTCGAGCCGATCCAGTCGATGGGTGAGACCACCGGAGGAAATCATTAGCGACGTATATAGCTCTGTCGGTGTCAGGCGATACGGCGGGCCATGGAGCGCTCTCCCGAGCGCGCATGTACCGTGAGCATTCCCGCCCCCGACAGGCCCCTGCAATCCCCTCGGATTTGCCACTCGATTGCCACTAGAACCTGATCGGGAAGAAATACCCCGGCAATGGGGCCGCCTAAGCTGGCGGAAAATCAAGCATTCTGGTCTTGCCAAAGATGGCGGAGCGGACGGGACTCGAACCCGCGACCCCCGGCGTGACAGGCCGGTATTCTAACCAACTGAACTACCGCTCCGCGTATCCCACCCGAGCTTGGTGCCTGGCAGGGACTGGTGGGTGCTGAGGGGATCGAACCCCCGACCCTCGCCTTGTAAGGGCGACGCTCTACCGCTGAGCTAAGCACCCCCCCAAGGGCTGCGCACTATAGCGGAAGCCCATCGCGCTTGCCAGCCGCCGGGAGCAGACTCACGTGCTGCAAACGGCTGGCCGGTACCAGGAGGCTGGACGGCGCCCGTTGGATGTCCGCGAACCGTCCTCCCCTTCGGGGTTCAGTGCGCCGATGACGGCGCGATCTTGCCCGGCCGCCGACCCGATCGCCGGTTGCCCGGCTTCGGCGGCACCTTGCTGGCCTCCGCCGCCGGTTCCGGCAGCGGCGTCGGCTGCGAAGCCAAGGCGATCTCCAGCACCTCGTCGATCCACTTGACGGGCTTGATCGTGAGGCTCCCCTTGATGTTGTCGGGGATCTCGGCCAGATCCTTCTCGTTGTCGATCGGAATCAGCACGGTGGTGATGCCGCCCCGATGGGCCGCCAGCAGCTTCTCCTTCAGGCCGCCGATCGGCAGCACCTCGCCGCGCAGCGTGATCTCGCCGGTCATGGCCACGTCGGAGCGCACCGGGATCCGGGTCAGCGTCGAAACCAGCGCCGTGCACATGCCGATGCCCGCCGACGGACCGTCCTTCGGGGTGGCGCCTTCCGGCACGTGCAGGTGGACGTCGAGCTTCTGATAGAACTCGGGATCGAGGCCGAGCACGCGGGCGCGGCTGCGCACCACGGTCATCGCGGCCTGGATCGACTCCTGCATGACTTCGCCGAGCTGGCCGGTGTGCTGCAGCTTGCCCTTGCCGGGCACGGTCGCGGCCTCGATGGTCAGCAGTTCGCCGCCGACCTCGGTCCAGGCGAGACCGGTGACCTGGCCGATGCGGTTCTCCTCCTCGGCCTTGCCGTAGCGGAAACGCTGCACGCCAAGGAACTTGTCCAGCGTCTTCGGCGTGACCGTCACGGCTTTCTGTTTGTTGACCAGCAGCTGCTTGACGGCCTTGCGGCAGATCTTGGCGATCTCGCGCTCGAGATTGCGCACGCCGGCTTCGCGCGTGTAGTAGCGGATGATGTCGATCAGCACCTCTTCGCCGACCTTCAGCTCGCCTTCCTTCAGGCCGTTGTTCTTCATCTGCTTCGGCAGCAGGTAACGCTTGGCGATGTTCATCTTCTCGTCTTCGGTATAGCCCGGGAGACGGATGACTTCCATGCGATCGAGCAGCGGCGCGGGGATGTTCAGGCTGTTGGCCGTGCAGACGAACATCACCTGGCTGAGATCGAAATCGACCTCGAGATAATGGTCGCTGAAGGCGGCGTTCTGCTCGGGATCGAGCACCTCCAGCAGCGCCGAGGACGGGTCGCCGCGGAAATCCATCGACATCTTGTCGATCTCATCGAGCAGGAACAGCGGGTTCGACACGGCGGTCTTGGCCATGTTCTGCACGATCTTGCCGGGCATCGAACCGATGTAGGTGCGGCGATGGCCACGGATCTCGGCTTCGTCGCGCACGCCGCCCAGCGACATGCGCACGAACTGGCGATTAGTCGCGCGCGCGATGCTCTGGCCGAGCGAGGTCTTGCCGACACCCGGCGGACCGACCAGGCAGAGGATCGGGCCCTTGATCTTGTCGACCCGCTGCTGGACGGCGAGGTACTCGACGATGCGCTCCTTGACCTTCTCCAGCCCGTAGTGGTCCTCGTCCAGCACCTTCTCGGCGCGGGCGATGTCCTTGATGACCTTGGTCCGCTTCTTCCACGGCACCTTGACGAGCCAGTCGATGTAGTTGCGGACGACGGTCGCCTCCGCCGACATCGGCGACATCATCTTCAGCTTGTTGAGCTCGGCGGTGGCCTTGTCCCGGGCCTCCTTGGGCATGCCGGCCTTCTGGATCTTGGCCTCGAGCTCCTGGACCTCGTTGACGCCGTCCTCCATTTCGCCGAGTTCCTTCTGAATGGCCTTCATCTGCTCATTCAGGTAGTACTCGCGCTGGGACTTTTCCATCTGCGCCTTGACGCGGCCGCGGATGCGCTTCTCGATCTGCAGCACGTCCATCTCGCCTTCGATGGCGACCAGGATGTGCTCGAGGCGCGCCCGCACGTCGAGGATCTCGAGGACCTTCTGCTTGTCGCCGAGCTTCAGCGACATGTGGGCCGCGACCGTGTCGGCGAGACGCCCGGCATCCTCGATGCCGGACAGCGCCGTCAGCACCTCGGGCGGCACCTTCTTGTTGAGTTTGACGTACTGCTCGAACTGCGAGACCACCGAGCGCGACAGCACCTCAAGCTCGCGTTCTTCGTACTTGTCGACATCCACGGCCAGCGTGACGTCGGCGGTGTAGTACTCGCCGCCGCCGAGCTTCTCGATCGTGCCGCGATTGACGCCCTCGACCAGTACCTTGACCGTGCCGTCGGGCAGCTTCAGCAGCTGCAGGATGGTCGCGATCGTGCCGATCAGGTAGAGGTCTTCGACCTTCGGATCGTCGACGTCGGCCTGCTTCTGCGCGACCAGCATGATGCGCTTGTCGGCCCGCATTGCCGCATCGAGCGCCTGGATGGACTTCTCCCGGCCGACGAACAGCGGGATGACCATGTGCGGATAGACCACCACGTCCCGCAACGGCAGGACGGGAATGTTCTCGATGGCAGTTACTTTGAGGCCGGAGCTGGATTCTTCGGACACGCGGTCTTCCCCGTGGGTTGGAGTCGCTCAACGAATGCTGGAGCGAGTCTAACCCGGGATGGGGGCGCGAATCCGCGAATCAAGGTGCAGCCCGTCCGTCCCGACAGTGCGCTGGAACGCTTTGACGGGATCCGGCCAGGCCCGGGACGCCGCCGGATGCGGCCCGACCGGGGTTGCCCCGACGCAGGCCCTCAGCTGGCCGCGCCGGAAACCTTGCGGGCCGGCGGCTCGTCGCCGGGCGCGTCGGACTTGTAGACGATATAGGGCTTGACCTGACCCTCGATGACCGTCTCGTCGACGACGACCTTCTGCACGCTGCGTAGCGACGGCAGGTCGTACATGGTGTCGAGCAGCACCGTCTCGAGGATGGTGCGCAAGCCGCGCGCACCGGTGCGGCGGATCATCGCCTTGCGGGCCACGGCCCGCAGTGCATCCTCGCGGAACTCGAGCTCGGCGCCTTCCATGTCGAACAGGCGCTTGTACTGCTTGGTCAGCGCGTTCTTCGGATCGACCAGGATCGACATCAGCGCGGTCTCGTCTAGCTCCTCGAGCGTCGCCACCACCGGCAGGCGACCGACGAACTCGGGGATCAGGCCGAACTTGATCAGGTCCTCGGGCTCGACGTCGTGGAAGACGTCGGTGCCGTGCGGCCGCGCATTCTGTTCGCGGACTTCGGAGGTGAAGCCGATGCCGCCCTTTTGCGTGCGGTTGAGGATGATCTTCTCGAGGCCGGCAAATGCGCCGCCGACGATGAACAGGATGTTGCCGGTATCGACCTGCAGGAACTCCTGCTGCGGATGCTTGCGGCCGCCCTGCGGCGGCACCGAGGCGATCGTGCCTTCGATCAGCTTCAGCAGCGCCTGCTGCACACCCTCGCCCGAGACGTCGCGGGTGATCGACGGGTTATCGGACTTGCGCGAGATCTTGTCGATCTCGTCGATGTAGACGATACCGGTCTGGGCCTTCTCGACGTCGTAATCGCACTTCTGCAGCAGCTTCTGGATGATGTTCTCGACGTCCTCGCCGACATAACCCGCCTCGGTCAGCGTGGTGGCATCGGCGATCGTGAACGGCACGTTCAACAGACGCGCCAGCGTCTCGGCGAGCAGCGTCTTGCCGCAGCCGGTCGGCCCGATCAAGAGGATGTTGCTCTTGGCGATCTCGACATCGTCCTTGCCACGCGTTGCGCCGCCGGTACGGGTCTGCAGGCGCTTGTAGTGGTTGTAGACCGCGACCGAGAGCACTTTCTTGGCGCGATCCTGGCCGATGACGTAATCGTCGAGGACCTTCTTGATCTCGGTCGGCTTCGGCAGCTTGTCGCGGGCGCGCTCGGCCCGGTCCTCGAGCTCTTCGCGGATGATGTCGTTGCACAGCTCGACGCACTCGTCGCAGACGAACACGGACGGGCCGGCGATCAGCTTGCGAACCTCGTGCTGACTCTTGCCGCAGAACGAGCAGTACAGCAGCTTGCCGTCGTCGTGCCGGCCGCGGGAATCTTCTGTCATGAAGCCAAGCCCCTTGTCGAGTCTCGAACCTTATAGCACGGTGCGAAGCGCGGAATCAAAGCGCCACCTCGCAGCTAACTCATTGTAACGGCGGCAAATCGCCGTCAGCTGCGCAAGCTGGAGACGTGTTTCACAATTCGCCGCCAAGCCCGCGCCGGCAACCCCGGACAGGCGCCGGTTCGTGCGCACCGGGCATCCGGCGATCGCGGCTCGCAGCCCGCTCTCAGGCCCCCGGAGTCGTTGCGGGCGACGCCGGCGCGCCGCGCTTGTCGAGCACCTTGTCCACCAGGCCGTAGGCGATCGCCTCCTGCGGACTCAGGAAGGTATCGCGCTCGGTATCGACCTGGATGCGGTCGATCGGCTGCCCGGTGTGCGACGACAGGATCTGGTTCAGGCGCTCGCGCACCAGCAGCATTTCCTTGGCCTGGATGCTGATGTCGGTCGCCTGCCCCTGGAAGCCGCCCGAAGGCTGATGGATCATCGCGCGCGCATTCGGCAGCATGAAACGCTTGCCCTGCGCACCGCCGGCCAGCAACACGGCGCCCATGGAATACGCCATGCCGATGCAGATCGTGCTGACATCCGGCTTGATGAACTGCATGGTGTCGTAGATCGCGAGTCCCGCAGTGACCGAGCCGCCTGGCGAGTTGATGTAGATCGAGATGTCCTTGTCCGGGTTCTCGGATTCGAGGAACAGCAGCTGGGCGACGATGACGTTCGCCATGTAATCCTCGACAGGACCGACCGCGAAGATCACCCGCTCCTTCAGCAGGCGCGAGTAGATGTCGTAGGCGCGCTCGCCCCGAGCCGTCTGCTCGACGACCATGGGTACCAGGTTCAAGCCCTTTGGGTTCATTGCCATACCTTCGTTATTGTCCGGAGTTCTGCCCGAACCCGGTGAGCTCGCCGAAGCTCGCCGCCTTGGGCGTCACGGTGGCCTTGCCGACGATCCAGTCGATCAGCTGGTCTTCCAGCGCCGCGGATTCGATCTGACGCATTGCGTCGGGACTTTGCAAGTACTGGCGTCGCATTTCATCGGCATTCGGGTAGGCCGCGACCAGCTCGGCCAGCCGGGTGTTGACCCGTTCACGTTCCACTTTGATGCCCTCGGCGCGGATCAGTTCGCCGACGATCAGGCCGAGCGCCACGCGGCGGCGGGCCGGCTCCTCGAAGCCCTCGCGCGACGGCAACTGGCTGGCATCCTTGACGCCCATGCGGCGCGCCATGTCGACCTGCATCGCCTGCACCTGCTGTTCGACCATGGCCTTCGGAACCTCGATGCTGTTGTCGCGATGCAGCGCGTCCATGACCTGCACCCGCAGCCGGTTGCGGACCGCCTCGGCCAGCTCGCGCTCCATGCTCTTGCGAATCTCGATCCGCAGGGCCTCGACCCCACCCTCGTGCACGCCGAAGGCCTGGCAGAACTCCTCGTCGATGACCGGCAGACTCTGTTCCTCGACCTTGCCGACCGTAACGGTGAACTCGGCGCTCTTGCCCGCGACCTCGGCACTGCCGTAGTCGGCCGGGAAATCGACCTTGACGGTACGGGTCTCGCCGGGCCTGGCGCCGCGGACACCCGCCTCGAACTCCTTCAGCATCCGGCCGGCGCCGAGCACGAAGGGGATCTCCTTGCCGGAACCGCCCTGGAAGAGCTCACCGTTGATCCGGCCTTCGAAGTCGACCACGACCTGGTCGGTATCGCGCGCCTCGCGTTCGACCGGCGTGAACACCGGGCGCTGCTTGCGCATGGTCTCGAGCATGGCGTCGATGTCGGCCTCGGTGACCGCCGCATCGGGCTTCTCCAGCACCATAGTCTCCACCGGCTTGACCTTGAACTCCGGCAGGACCTCGAACACCGCCACGTAGCGCAGATCGGCACCCGCCTCCGCCGAGACGGACTCGATGCGCGGATCGGTCGCCGGCCGCAGCTTTTCCTGATCGACCGCGGCGGCGAAGGACTCGCGCATCAGATCGGTGACGACCTCGGACTGGACCTGCGAACCGAACTGCTGCTTGACGACCACGAACGGCGCCTTGCCCGGACGGAAGCCCTTGAGGCGAGCGGTGCGCGCGATGTTCTTCAGGCGCTGGTCGATTTCACCGGCGACACGCTGGGCCGGGACGGCCACTTCGAGACGACGCTCGAGCGCGCCGACGGGAGTCAGAGATACCTGCATGATGCTTCCTTAGGGAGACCTGGGATCCGGTCTGGATGTTGAAACTCTGGACGAACCTTGAAACCACACCCTGGCGGCCCGGCAGCTGGTGCGAAAGGAGAGACTCGAACTCTCACGGGTTGCCCCACTGGAACCTAAATCCAGCGCGTCTACCAGTTCCGCCACTTTCGCCCGGTCGGCCCGACCAGCGTGTCCGCGCGAGCGGGTCGTCGATTATAGCGGATCGCGGTGGTCGTCGCGGCCAGCCGGGGGCGGCCCCGGGGTCGATCCGCTATCCTGTGGGCAGAAGCGATGCGCGAGGGGCCTGCCGGTAGGGATCGGACCAGGCCGCCCGCCAGGGAGCTGCCCCGATCATGTCCCAGCTGGTCAATGCGCTGCTGGTCTTCGGCCTGACCGCGTTCTCGGGGTTTCTCGACGCCCGCGGCTTCGTCTACGCCTCCCGCGCCTGGCCCGACGGCCGGCTCGACCTGAAATGGGGCCTCGCCGCCGTGGCCGCCTTCATCGGCGGCCTGTCCTGTTATGTGATTGCGGTGCGGTTCATGCAAGGCTTCGGCATTCACAGCGTGGCGCTGCAAAGCGCCCTGTGGTTCGTGATCACCGGCATCGGCATCGCGGCCATGGACGGCACGATCCTCGGCTGGACCCGCACCCAGCAGCTGGTCGGCCTGGCGGTCGCACTGGGGCTCGGCTGGCTTATCGCCTCGACGGCGGCGGCGGAAGGCGGTTGACGCCGTCTGCGCTGCAAAAGCCTGCGCAGCCAAAGACAAATGGGGGGAGTTGGTGGGCCGTGTAGGAGTCGAACCTACGACCAAGAGATTAAGAGTCTCCTGCTCTACCAACTGAGCTAACGGCCCAATCTTGCAAGTCATCCGCGGGGCGCTCTATCTGCCCGCCCCGCACGGCATGGCGCCGGGAGTGGGGTGGACGATGGGGATCGAACCCACGACAGCCGGGATCACAACCCGGGGCTCTACCACTGAGCTACGTCCACCGTAGATCGCGATTCCCGACTAAACCTCTCTGCCCCTCGACCTGGCGCGCCCGGCAGGACTCGAACCTGCGACCTACGGCTTAGAAGGCCGTTGCTCTATCCAGCTGAGCTACGGGCGCTCAGCAGGATCAAGCGTATCGCAACGCAAGGCCCGAGAGCCGACACCGGTCACCCTGGGGCTTCCGTCAAAAAGAAGCCTTCGGTTACCGGCTGGTCGGGGCAGCAGGATTCGAACCTGCGACCCTCTGCTCCCAAAGCAGATGCGCTACCAGACTGCGCCATGCCCCGTGCCGGAAATACCGCCCTGCGGCAGACGCCACCGAACGAACCCCAGCCGCGGGGCGCGCATCATACGAGGGTCGTCGCACCAGCGTCAAACGCGGCTGCGGCATGCCAGAATGGGCGAATGACAGCCCGCATTATCGATGGCAAGAGCATCGCCCAGGAGGTCCGCAACGAGGTCCGCCGGTCGGTGGACGGAATGGTGGCGCGCGGCCAGCGCCGGCCTGGCCTGGCGGTACTCATGGTCGGCGACAACCCCGCCTCGCAGATCTATGTCCGCAACAAGCGCCGCTCCTGCGAGGAATGCGGCATCGTCTCGTTCGCCCACGATCTGCCCCACTCGACCTCCGAGACCGAGCTGCTGGCGAAGATCGACGAGTTGAACGCCGACGACGCGATCGACGGCATCCTGGTCCAGCTGCCCTTGCCGGATCACATCCGCGAATCCGCGGTCGTGGAGCGCATCGATCCGCGCAAGGACGTCGACGGCTTTCATCCCTACAACGTCGGGCGCCTGGCCGAGCGCGCGCCGCTGATCCGGCCCTGCACGCCCTACGGCGTGGTGCGAATGCTCGATCACATCGGCGTCCCGGTCAAAGGCCGGCACTGCGTCGTGGTCGGTGCGTCGAATATCGTCGGGCGGCCGATGTCGCTCGAACTGCTGCTGATGGGCGCGACCACGACCGTCACCCACCGCTTCACCCGCGACCTCGAACAGCATGTGCGCCAGGCCGAAGTGCTGATCGTGGCGGCCGGCAAGCCTGGCCTGATCCCCGGCGAGTGGGTTCGCGAAGGCGCCGTGGTGGTCGACATCGGCATCAACCGCCGCGAGGACGGCACGCTCTGCGGCGACGTGCAGTTCGAGCAGGCCGCGAAACGCGCGGCCTGGATCACCCCTGTGCCGGGCGGCGTCGGACCGATGACGGTCGCGATGCTGATGAAAAACACGCTTGAAACATCGTTTCGCCGCCAGCAGGGCAGCGGCGGCAACTGACGGCTATCGATAGCGCCACTGCGTGACGCCGCCGGGCTTGTCCTCGAGGATCACGCCGGCGGCGGCGAGCTGATCGCGGATCTGGTCGGAACGCCGGAAATCCTTGTTGCGACGGGCTTCGCGGCGCGCTTCGATCAGCGCCTCGACTGCCGCTGCCGGCAGGCCCTGATCCTCGGCACCGATACGCAGCCGGAACCACTCCGCCGGGCTGAGCGTCAACACGCCGAGCACGTTGCCGAGCCGGCGCAGCTCAGCCGCAAGCCGGGCACGCGTCGCAGCGTCGCCACTGGCGCCGGCGCGATTGAGGTCGCTGGCCAGCGATTGCAGCACCGCCAGCGCTTCGGGTGTGTTGAAGTCGTCGTCCATCGCCTCGCGGAACCGGCCGGTGGCCTCGCCTTCCCCGCCGGTGGCCTCCAGTTCGGCAAGCGCTGCGGCCGCCGCCGCACTGTCCGGCGGCACGGCCTCGCGCAGCGCGGTGTACAGCCGACCGAGCGCGGCATCGGCCTGTTCGACCTGCTCGAGCGAATAGTTGATCGGGCCACGATAGTGGCTCGACATCAGGAAGAAGCGCAGCACCTCCGGATGACGGAGGTGGCCGGAGTCGAGCACGGCACGAATCGTGAAGAAGTTGCCGAGCGACTTCGACATCTTTTCATCGTCGACGTTGACGAAGCCGTTGTGCATCCAGAGATTCGCGAACCGGTCGCCGCTGGCTGCGCAGGACTGGGCGATCTCGTTTTCGTGGTGCGGGAACTGCAGATCGAGGCCGCCACCGTGGATGTCGAAATGCGTGCCGAGCAGTTCGTGCGACATCGCGCTGCACTCGATGTGCCAGCCTGGACGACCGGGTCCCCAGGGCGACTCCCACGCGGGCTCGCCGGGCTTGGCGCGTTTCCAGAGCACGAAATCGAGCGGATCGCGCTTGGCTTCGTCGACCCCGACCCGCGCGCCGGCGCGCAGATCGGCGAGCCGCTTGCCCGACAACCGACCATAGGGTGCAAAGCTCGCCACGGAGTACATGACGTCACCATTCGGCGCGACATAGGCATGGCCCTTGTCGACCAGTGCCGCGGTCAGCGCAATCATCCCGCCGACATGCTGGGTGGCGCGCGGCTCGGCGTCGGGGCGCAGGATGCCGAGACGGTCGTAGTCCGCATGCATCGCCTCGATGAAACGGGCCGTGAACGCCTCGATCGGTTCGCCGAGCTCGGCTGCGCGCCGGATGATCTTGTCGTCGATATCGGTGATGTTGCGTACGAAGCGCACGCGATAGCCGCGCCACTGCAAATAGCGGCGCACCACGTCGAACGCGACTTTCGAGCGGGCGTGACCGATGTGGCAGAAGTCGTAGACGGTATCGCCACAGACATACATGCCGATCTCGCCGGGACGGATCGGCTGCAGTTCTTCCTTGCGACCGGTCAGGGAATTGTAGATGCGGAGCATGCGTCCTCAGCGGGCGTGACGGGACAAGCGTTCGTGCACCCGGCCCTCGGGCATCAGGCGCAGCAGCGGAGCGAGTTCGGGACCGTGATCGAGACCGGTCAGCGCGCAACGCAGGGGTTTGAACAATGCCGGCCCCTTGCGTCCGGTCGCGGACTTGACCGCCGCCGCCAGCGCGGACCAGTCGCGATCGTGTTGCAGGCTCGCGGCGGCCGCGGCGGCAAAGAACTCCGGGCCCGCTTCCTGCAATACGGCACGTGCCGCCGCATCGGGCGGGGGCGGCTCGCCGAATACCACCGCCGACCAGAGCGCGGCGTCGGCCGGCAGCACGACGTTGGCGCGTACCGCGGCAACGAATGCCGCACGCACCGTCGGGTCGAGCCCCGCGGGCAGGACCGGCGCGAGCCAGTCGGCGGCCGCCTGCGGCGACAGTGCCTGCACGGCCTCCTTCTGCCACCCAGCGAGCTGGACCGGATCGAGTCTGGCGGCCGCCCGGCCGAGATGCGCGGTATCGAAACCGCGCGCCAGCGCCGGGCGATCGAGCAGGCCCTGCAAGGGACTCGAATGCCCGAGCCGGAACAACAGATTCAGCAGCGCAGCCGGCAAATAGCCCTGCGCGCGCAACTCGCGCACCGACACCGCACCTTCGCGCTTGGACAGCGGCGCGCCGTGAGCGTCCACCAGCAAGGCGAGATGGCCATAGCGCGGCGCCGGCAGCTCGAGCGCTTCGAGCAGCAGCAGCTGGCGCGGCGTGTTCGACAAATGGTCCTCGCCGCGCAGCACGACGCTGACGCCCATCAGACTGTCGTCGAGCGCGTTGGAGAAGAAGAATGCGGCACCGCCATCCGCGCGACGCACGACGAAATCGCCGATATCGTCGCTGCGAAACAGCTGGTGGCCATGGACCAGATCCTCGAACACCAGCTCCCGGCCCGCCGGCACGCGAAAACGCAGAGTCGGCCGGCGGCCCGCAGCCTGGTGTGCCGCCCGCTGCGCGGCATCGAGCTCGCGGCAGGTGCCGGCATACCGCGGCGGACGGCCCGCCGCGGCCTGGGCCTTGCGACTGAGCTCGAGTTCGAGGGGGCTGCAGTAGCACGGATAGATCCGGCCTGCGGCCTCCAGGCGCGCGAGCGCAGCCGTGTAGAGCGGGCCTCGACCCGACTGCTCGTAAGGCGCCGCCGGTCCGCCGACCTCCGGGCCCTCGTCCCAATCGAGACCGAGCCAGCGCAGATCCTCGAGCAGCTGCGCCAGATGCTCGGCGCGGCTGCGCTCGAGATCGGTATCCTCGATCCGCAGGATGAAGCGGCCGCCGTCCCGCCGTGCCAGCAACCAGTTGAACAGCGCCGTGCGGACATTGCCGAGATGCAGCTCGCCGGTCGGGCTCGGCGCGAAGCGGGTGACGAGAGCGGGAGTCATCGGCGGCATGTTACCCGAGTCGCCGCGCCCACTCGGTGGCCGCTAGAATGGCGCCGATGTCGTACCTTGATCGCCGCGCGCCTGCGCCCCGCCACCCCGCCGTTCCGCTACCCCGTCCCGGTCGCCGCGCCCGCCGGCCGTGGCCGGCGCAGATCGCAGCGCTGCTGCTCGGCGCGCTGCCGCTGGCCGCGATGGCGGCGGGCACGCTGGTGCGGATCACGACCAACTTTGGCGCCTTCACCATCGAGCTCGAGAACGAGCGCGCCCCGCTGACGACCGCGAACTTCCTGCGTTACGTTCACGAGGGTCATTACACCGGAACGATCTTCCATCGCGTCGTGCCGGGCTTCGTGATCCAGGGCGGCGGCCTGACCCCGCACTTCGCACAGAAACCGGTACGCGAACCAGTGGTCAACGAATCCGGCAACGGGCTGGTCAATGTCCGGGGCACGGTCGGCCTGGCACGCACCGGGGCGCCGCATTCGGGCGATGCGCAGTTCTTCGTCAACCTCGCCGACAACACCGATCTGAACCCGTTGCCGACCCGCTGGGGCTATGCGGTATTCGGGCGCGTCGTCGAGGGCATGGACGTGGTCGATCGCATCGGCATGCTGGTGACCGGGCCGATGGGACCGCTGAAATCCGACGTACCGCAACGCCAGGTATTGATCGAAAAAGCCGAGCTGCTGGGCGGCAGCGAGTCGAACGACCAGGCTGGTCGCGGTGCCAATGCCGGTGCCGCGCCCGGCGGCGCAGCCTCCGGTGCGGCGACCCCTGCGGGCGATACGCCGGCCGGGCAGCCCTGAGGCCGGGGCCCCGCGTGGCCCTGCTGTTCGTTTCCGACCTGCATCTCGACGCCGGCAGTCCGGCCGCGGTCGACACTTTCCTGGGACTATTGGCCGGCGCGGCGCGCGATGCCGAAGCGCTCTACATGCTCGGCGACCTGTTCGAGAGCTGGATCGGCGACGATGATCCGGATCCGGTGCGTACGCGGGTCTGCGAGGCCTTGCGGGCGCTCGCCGCCCGCGGCGTCGCGGTCTTCGCGATGCACGGCAACCGCGACTTTCTGCTGGGCCCGGGCTTCGAAGCGCGCAGCGGCTGCCGGCTGTTGCCGGATCCGTCGATCGCCACGATCCACGGTGCCCGGGTGCTGCTCAGTCACGGCGATCTGCTGTGCACCGGCGATCACGCCTACCAGGAGCTGCGCAGCACCGTCCGCAGCGCGGCCTTCCAGCGACGGGTCGGCGCGCTCTCGCTGGCGCAACGCGAGTTGCTGGCCGCGGCGGCACGGGCCGGCAGCCGCGCCCATACCGCGACGGCGCGCACCGAGATCATGGATGTCGACGCCGGCGCGGTCGCGGCACTGGCACGCGCCACCGGGGTCGACGTGATCCTGCACGGCCACACCCACCGGCCGGGCGTGCATGAATTCGAGCTCGACGGCCGCCGCGTGCGGCGGATCGTGCTCGACGCCTGGTACGAGCGCGGCAGCGCCCTGCGCTGGGACGAGCACGGCTTCACGAACATCGTCCTGCCGTTCGCCGCCGCCTGAGCGGCGCTCAGATCGCGGCCGGAGGCGGCCCCGAATGAAAGCGGAATTCGGGATCCGGGCTGGTCGCGAGCTCCGCCTCGACGGCCGCCAAGGCCGCCAGCCGGGCCTGCCAGTCGCCGCCGGCGGCCTCGGCATGCTGCTGCGCCGCCTGCAGGTAGAACTCGAAATGCCGCGCCTCCGAGGCCTGCAGGCCGGCATACAGCGCCGCCACCGGCGCCGGCAGCCGCGGCGCCTCCGGCCCGCCTGCGCCGCCGGTCAGCACACCGAAACGCTCGCAGGATCGCGCCTCGATCAGCGCGCCGCAGAGCAGCTGGTCCAGCTTGCGCGCCGGCTCGCTGCTGCGCAGCGCGGCCCGCAGGCTGGCGGCATAGCGCCCCGCCGGCAAGCGCTGCGGCGGCACCTCGAGCTGCGCCATCAGTCGATCGACCTGCTCGAAATGGCGCAGTTCCTCGCGCGCCAGCCGCGACAAGCGCATCGCCAGCCGCCGGTCGTCGGTGTAGGCGAACATCAGCGCGATGGCGGTCGAGGCCGCTTTCTTCTCGCAGTTGGCATGATCGGCCAGCAGCAGCGGCCAGCGCTCGCAGGCCGCATGGATCCAGCTGGCCGGCGTCGCCACCGCGATCGGCAGCCCGGGTCGGGAAGCCGTCATGCGGCCAGCTCCGCCCGCCGCGCGTCTTCGAGATAACGCTCGATCGCCTCGATCGCCATGGCCGCGGACTCGTAGCGATTTTCGCGCTGCTTGGCGAGCAGGCGCTCGAGCAGCGGCTGCAGCCACTGCTGCGCCGGCGGCAACCGGGGCACGGGCGCCTTGGCGTGCTGGTAGATGATCGCCATCGGGTTGTCGGCATCGAAAGGCTTGGCGCCGGTCAACAGCTCGTACAACACCACCCCGAGTGAATACAGGTCGCTGCGCGCATCGGTCGACTGGCCGTGGCCCTGCTCCGGACTCATGTAGTGCGGCGTGCCGAAGATCAGGCCCTTGTCGGTGATCTCGAGCTCGAGTGCCCGATGTTTGGCCAGCCCGAAGTCGATCAGCGCCAGCGAACCGTCGTCGCGCACCATGACGTTGCCGGGCTTGAGGTCGCGATGCAGGATGCCGGCATGGTGGATCGCATCGAGTGCGGTGGCGATCTCCAGCGCGTAGCCGAGCGAGCGCGTCGGCGCCAGCGGCCCGCTCATCTGCGCCCGCAGGTCGCCACGCGAGAAATATTCCATCACCAGATAGGCGAAGTCGTCGGTGATCCCGAGATCGTAGAGGCGCACGACATGCGGATGGCGGATGCCGCGAATCAGCTCATATTCCTGCAGGAAACGACCGAAGGACTGGTCAACGCCATCGGCGCGCCGCAGGTCGCGGGTGACCTTGAGCACCACCAGGTTGCCGCCCTGCAGATGCTCGGCCAGGAACAGCTCCGAAACGGAACCGCCGGCGATCCGGCGGATCCGCCGATAGCCCGGCAGATAGGCGCCGGCAAAGGTCTGTTGCTCGCGCGCCGCCTGGGTGCTACGCCAAGCGACACGCGCCGCGGCCTGACGCTCCGCCGCGGCCTGGGCCACCGCGGTCAACTTGCCGTGATCGATCTTTTGCGCCGAGATCACGGCGCAGGCGCCGGCCCGCTGCGCTGCCGCGGCGAGCTCTGGTGAGTCGTCGGCGGCGACGACAATCACCGGCGCGAACCCGTCACGCGTGGCGCAGTCGGCCAGCCACGCAAAGGCATCGCCGCCGGGCCAGGAGGGACCGAGCACGACCAGGTCGTAAGCCTGGGCCAGAAAACCCGCCGGCAGCGGACCGCGCACGACCGGATCGTAGGAGTCCACCTGTGCTTCGGCCCAGGTACAGGTCAGATGGTGGCGGAGCAGCGCGCGAAAGCGCGGATCGTGATCGATCAGCAGGACCCGCACCGCGACACCGCCCCGCTGCGCGCCGGATCAGCCGCCGCCGACGACCCGCAGCGAGCCGTGCGCGTCGCGCCGCCGGGCCCGGGCTGCGTCGGAGCGTTCGAGCCGCAGGCGCTCGAGATACTCCGTCGTGACATCCCCGGTGACATAGCAGCCCGAGAAGCACGAAGTGTCGAACTCGCGGATCCGCGCATCGTCGTGCTGGCAGGCCTGCACGAGATCGTCGAGATCCTGGTAGATCAGCCAGTCGGCGCCGATCAGCTCGCGCACCTGTTCCTCGGTGCGGCCCGCCGCGACCAGTTCGTCGGGTGCCGGCATGTCGATGCCGTAGACGTTCGGAAAACGCACCGGTGGCGCAGCCGAAGCGAAATAGACCTTGCGCGCCCCGGCCTCTCGGGCCAGATCGATGATCTGTGCCGATGTCGTACCGCGCACGATCGAGTCGTCGACCAGCAGCACGACCTTGTTGCGAAACTCGAGGTCGATGGCGTTCAGCTTGGAGCGGACCGACTTCTGCCGCTGCTCCTGCCCCGGCATGATGAAGGTCCGGCCGATGTAGCGGTTCTTGATGAACCCTTCGCGGTATTTGATCCCGAGGTGCTGCGCGACCTGCAGCGCGGCGGTGCGGCTGGTGTCGGGGATCGGGATCACCACGTCGATGTCGTGGTCCGCTCGCTCGCGGCGGATCTTTTCGGCGAGCGTGTCGCCCATGCGCATCCGCGCCCGCTGCACCGAGATGTTGTCGATGATGGTGTCGGGCCTGGCGAAATAGACGAACTCGAAGATGCAGGGCGCGTGACGGATCGTGGCGACGCACTGCTGCGCATGCAGCCGGCCGGCCTCGTCGATGAACACGGCCTCGCCCGGGGCGATGTCGCGCAGCGGCTTGAAACCGAGCATGTCCAGCGCAACCGACTCGGACGCCAGCATGTACTCCGGCCCCTTCGCGGTTTCGCGCCGGCCGAGCATCAGCGGACGGATGCCGTTGGGGTCGCGGAAACCGAGGATGCCGTGGCCGATCACCATCGCCACCACCGCGTAGCCGCCACGACAACGGCGGTAGAGCGCAGTCACGGCCGCGAAGATGTCGGCCGGCGTGACGCGCGGCGTGCCGACGCGCTGCAGCTCCGAGGCCAGGACATTCAGCAGCACCTCGGAATCGGAGCGGGTGTTCAGATGGCGGCGCTCCTCTCGCGTCAGCACCTCGGCCAGCTCGGTGGCATTGGTCAGGTTGCCGTTGTGGCCAAGGCAGATGCCGTAAGGCGCATTGACGTAGAACGGCTGGGCCTCGGAAACACCTTCCGTACCCGCGGTCGGATAGCGCACGTGGCCGATGCCGACGTTGCCCTTGAGCTCCAGCATGTCCTGCTGGCCGAAGACGTCGCGCACCAGCCCCGAGCCCTTGTGCATCGACAACAGGCCTTCGCTGGCCGTCATGATGCCGGCGGCGTCCTGGCCGCGATGCTGCAATACGATCAGCGCGTCATAGAGGCGCTGATTGACTGCGGACGTGCCGACGATACCGACGATACCGCACATGACTGGCCTCTCTGGTTACACGCCCGTGCCATCGGCACCGGGCACCGCGATCTTCCCGACGACAGTGCGAGCCGCGTCGCCGACGACGACGCGCACCACGTCGCCGATGCCTTCGGCGTACGGCATCAGCTTCGACTGCTTCCACCACGGCTCGCCGTCGAGCCGCAGCGTCGTCGCGACGATCACCGCGAGGCCGATCACGACGACCCCGCGCAGCAGGCCGAACAGGAAACCGAGGAAACGATCGAGGCCGCTGAACAGCGAGACGCGCACGAACTGACCGGCGAGCATGCCGACCAGGGTGCCGAGGATCAGGACCGCGAAGACGACCAGCGCGCGCGCCCCCCAGGTGCCATAAGGCTCGGCGGCAAGTGCCCCGCCGAGCCAGGGTCGCACGAAGTCGCTGTGCTGCCAGGCGGCCCAGAGGGCGACGATCCAGGTGGCCGCCGAGATCGCCTCGCGCAGGAAACCACGAATCACTCCGAGCAAGGCCGACGCCACCGCGATGGCGAGGATGACGTAATCCACGGGCGTCATGATGTCGGATCGAACTCCGGCGCACGATTGGCGCGCATACATTCTACTGGATGCGGCCGCATTCCGCGCCGCCGCACCGGACTATGACAACGGGACCACACTGCCCGCTTGCCCCGCTGCCTTGAGGCGCACGACCAGCGCCTGCGCAGCCTCGCGATCTTCGACCGGTCCGACCCGCACGCGATACAGCTGCCGACCACCGCTGCGCACAGGCTCCACGAAGGCCTGGAACTGCCGACGGCGCAGATCCGCAGCCAGCCGGTCGGCCGAAGCCCGGGAGGCAAAACTGCCGACCTGGACGGCAAACCCGCGGGTCGGCACCGCCGCTGCTGCGGGCACCGTCGCACGCGGGGTCGCGGTGGCCGAGGCAGCAGGCTTCGAGGCCGCCTCGGAACCGTCCGATCGGCCCGTCGTCGCTGGCCGTGGCGGGCCGGCCGGCGGTGCAACTGCACGCGCTGCTGCAGCCGGCGCCTCCACCGGCGGCGCGGGCGGCTCGCTCCTGTCGGGACTCATGGCCGGCGGCGGACTGGCCATGCCCGCATCGGCCATCGGCACCACGCTACGGGCATCGCTGAGATCGATGTCGTAGGAACGCAAGGGCGGGCCGTCATGGACCGTCGTCGCCGACACCGGCCCGGCATCGGGCGTCGCGTGCTTCGGCCCCGTCAGCAGTTCGGGCACGAACAGCACGGCAAGCAGCACCAGGATCACGGCGCCGGTGAGGCGATACTTGAGCTGGGCGTCCATGTCGATCTGCAAGCTCTGCCTGCGGGAATGGGCCGATCGGGGATTCGCGCGAAACGTCGAACGATGGCGCGCGAAGTCGGGAAATTATAGCCCATGCCACTCGAGCGCCGGGCCGACCGTGTGGAAAGAGCCGAACACGACGATGCGATCGGCATCGGTCGCGCGGGCCTGCGCGATCCGGCAGCCTGCGACCACGTCCGCTGCGAGAGTCGCCAGCGCCTCGAGCGGCAACAGACGCGCCTGCAACGCCGCAGCCGGGAGGCCGCGGGGACCGTCGAGCGCGCACAGCACCCACTCGTCGACATACGGCGCCAGCCGGCGGCCGATCGCCTCGACATCCTTGTCGGCCAGCACGCCGACGACCGCGATCGTCCGGCCGGCGATCGGTCGTGCCTGCAGGTTCGCGGCCAGCAAGGCCGCCGCCGGGTCGTTGTGCGCCACGTCGAAAATCCATTCGGGACGCCCCGGCCGTATCTGGAAGCGGCCGGCGAGCTGCACTCGTTCGAGGCCTGCCGCGACGGTCGCTTCGTTCAACCCACCGAGCAAGCCAGGTCGCCTTTCGTCCAGTGCCTCGAGTGCCGCCAGCGCCGCTGCCGCGTTGTCGTACTGGATCACGCCGGGCAGCGCCGGATGCGGCAAGGCGTCGAACCGCCAGCGACGACCGCGGAATCGCCAGCTCCCCGGCCCGGTGGCCGGCGTCTGCTCGAACTGGAAATCGCGTCCCGGCCAGCGGGCATCGACCCGGATCGCGGCAATCGCCTCGGCCACGCTGCGCGGCATGTCGGCGGAACCGAGTACCGCAGCGCCGCCGGCACGCAGAATGCCGGCTTTCTCGGCACCGATCTGCTCGAGCGTCGTGCCGAGCCAATCGACGTGATCGAACCCGATCGAGGTGATCACGGCGACGTCGGCATCGAGCATGTTGGTCGCGTCGAGACGCCCGCCGAGACCGACTTCCACCACCGCCAGCGCCGGAGCACGCTGCGCGAAGATCAGGCAGGCGGCCAGCGTGTTGTACTCGAAGAAGGTCAACGGGATCCCGCCGCGCGCCGCCTCGATGCGCTCGAATGCGTCGATCAGCTCGACGTCGTCGACGCTGCCGCCATCGAGCGCGATCCGCTCCTGGTAGCGCACCAGATGCGGCGAGGTGAACGTGCCGGTGGACAGGCCGGCGGCACGCGCCTGGGTCGCCAGATGCGCGACCGTCGAGCCCTTGCCGTTGGTGCCCGCCACCAGCACCACCGGACAGGGCAGCGGCAGCACACCGAGGCGCCCGGCAACTTCCCGGACCCGCCCCAGCCCGAGATCGATGCTGAGCGCATGCTGGCGCTGCTGGAAATCGAGCCAGTCGGCGAGCGAGCGCATCGGCAGAGCAGAGAGCGGAACGGCGCGCCGCAGCCGGCGCGTTCAGATCGCGGGCACGGCGCTGGCCGTCGCGGCAGGCGGATGCGGCGGCAGGCCCATCATCATCCGCAACACTTGCGAAAGACGGTCGCGCATGTCGCGGCGGTCGACGATCTGGTCGACGGCGCCGTGCTCGAGCAGGAACTCGCTGCGCTGAAACCCCTCCGGCAGCGTTTCGCGCACCGTCTGCTGGATCACGCGCGGACCGGCGAAGCCGATCAGCGCCCGCGGCTCGGCGAGATTCAGGTCGCCGAGCATCGCGAGGCTGGCCGAGACACCGCCGGTGGTCGGATCGGTCAGTACGGAAATGAACGGCAGATGGGCCTGCGCCAGGCGGGCCAGCGCGGCACTGGTCTTGGCCATCTGCAACAGCGACAGCAGCGCCTCCTGCATGCGCGCGCCGCCGCTCGAGGAAAAACAGACCACCGCGGCACGATGCTCGATCGCATGCTCGACCGCCCGACGGAAGCGCTCGCCGACCACCGAACCCATCGAGCCGCCGAGGAACTGGAACTCGAACGCACAGGCGACCACCTCGACATCGTCGATGCGGCCGGCCATGACCACCAGCGCATCGCGTTCGCCGGTGCCTTTCTGCGCCGCGGCCAGCCGGTCCTTGTAGCGTTTGCCATCCTTGAAACGCAGCGGATCCTCCGGCTGCACGTTGGCGCCGATCTCGATGCCGGTATCGGCATCGAGCAGACGGCGCAGGCGCTCGCGCGCCCCGATCCGCATGTGGTGACTGCACTTGGGACAGACGTTGAGATTGCGCTCCAGCTCGGCGCGGTAGAGCACCGAGTCACAAGCCGGGCACTTGATCCACAAACCCTCCGGCACCGACCGCGTGCGACGCTCGGTCTTGATGCGCGAGGGCATGATCTTTTCGAACCACGACATGCCTGGCGGCCTCCCGTCAATCAGCCGCGATCATAACGGATCGGGCCCGCGGCTCCACGCCGGCAGGACCGCCAGACCGAAAGCCGCCGGGTAGCGGATGCTCCGCAGATAGAGCCCGTCGGGCGCCGCGGTCGGTGGCGCCTGCCGCCGGTCGCGCCCGGCCAGCAGCTCGCGAGCGAGCTGCGGCGATGCGCGGCCGCCGCCGACTGCGATCAACAGCCCGGCGATGTTGCGCACCATGTGATGCAGGAAGGCGTTCGCCACCACGTCGATCCGCACCTCATTCCCTTCCCGGCTCACCTGCAAGCGGTCGATCCGGCGCCATGGCGAGTGCGACTGGCATTCGGCAGCGCGAAACGCGCTGAAATCGTGCTCACCGAGCAGTGCGTCGGCCGCCTGCTGCATCGGGCCGACCTCGAGCGGGCGGCGTACCAGGGTCGCCCGGCCCGCCAGCAGCGCACAGCGTGTGTCGCGATTCAGGATCCGGTAGCGATAAGCGCGCGACAGGGCCGAAAACCGCGCGTGAAACCACGGCGGCACCGGCTGGGCCCAGCGCAGGCTGATGTCGGCCGGCAGGTTGGCATTGATGCCCAGCAGCCAGGCTCGCAGCCCGCGCTGCGCCGTGGTGTCGAAATGCACCACCTGTCCAACGGCGTGCACACCCGCATCGGTGCGCCCCCCGCAGATCAGCGCGATGGGATGATCGGCGACGATGCCGGCGGCGCGGGTCAGTTCGGCCTCGACCGTCCGCAAGCCGGGCTGGATCTGCCAGCCCGCAAAGCCCACACCGTCATATTCGACCCCGAGCGCGATCCGCTGCTGCATCGGACGAGCGATCGGGGACGGCGGCCGCAACCGCCGTCGCCGATCTCAGCTGGGCAGCGACTCGAGCAGGCGGTTGGCTTCCTGCTTCTGCGACACCGAACCCTCGGCGAGGACTTCGCGCAGGATGTTGCGCGCCCCGTCCGGATCGCCCATGTCCATGTAGGCCCGCGCCAGATCGAGCTTGGTGCCCACCTCGCTGATGGTGACCGGCTCAAGCTGCGGCAACACCGTCGTTTCGCGGCCGCTCTGCGGCGCGATATCGGGCGAGGTCGCCTGGCCGATGTCGAGATCGAGCCCGTCACCAAGCCCGTTGGCCGCCGCCGCGCCCGTGCCATCCAGCTTGTCGAGATCGACGTCGTCCGAATCGAACTGGGTGGTGTCGAGTGCGGCCACCATCGAGGTCGCGCCCGAATCATGTCCGCCATCGAGCTCGGCGGGATCGACCCGCAGCGCTTCCATCGCCGCCGTGGCACCGAGGTCGGGCGCCATGTCGCGACGACCATTGCCGCCACGCTGCGCGGCCCGCTCGATCAGTTGCTGGGCCTCATCGTCGAGGCTGGCCAGCAAGGTCGGCGCATTGGCGTCTATGGACTCGCTGTCGTTGTGGGGCGCGATCGATTCGGGACCGGCGGAATCGAGGTCGCCGAGCCGCTCGAGATCGCCCAGGTCGAGGCCGAGATCGTCGATCGCGAGCTCCGCGGTCTGATCGCTGGCCGGCGCGTTCTGCTTCAAGGCCGCATCGAGCTTGGCGCGAATCGTCGGCTCGCCGCCGCCCCCTCGCAGAGCCGGTTGCTCGACCGTCGGCGCATCGCCCGCATCGAGCCTGTCGTCCGCCGACAGCGGCAAGTCGAGATCGTCGCCATGCCGTCGCGCCTCGGCCGCCCGGTCTGCGGCGCCCGCGGCGAAATTCGGGGCCATCTCGCGGGTCGTGCCGCCACCGACGTCGACCAGCACGGTCGGCGCGTCGGCTGCACTGCTGCCCGCAGGGCCCGGGCGCTCGACGGTCGGCTCGACATCGCCACGCGGTGCCGGCCCGAAATCGAGGTCCGAACCGGCCACGGATTCGATCGTCTGCGTGGAGCCGGAGCCGTCGCCGAACACGTCGAAATCGAGCGGCTGGGCGCCGCCATCGAGCTGCAGGTCGAGACCAGCGCCGCCGGCGCCGCGGGCGACCGCCTGCGAGAACAACGGATCTTCGGGCGCGATCTGCTTGCCCATGATCACGATCTTGTCCCACTCGCCGCTCTCGCCCTCGGCGAGCGTCTGGCGCAGCTCGCGGGCCGTCTGCAGGAACTCGTCGCGATTGCCCCAAACGAAGAACACCTCGGCGAGCTTCAGCTTCAGATCGCGACGCTCGGGCTCCCGCGACGACGCCAGGCGCACCAGATCGGCGGCCTGATCGTAGAGGCCGTAGGCCATGTGGAAATCGGCTTCGGCGAGCGGATCGCCCTGGTCGAGGTTGATGCCGGTCTCGCCGCTGAGCGTGTCATCTGCCGCCACGGCCTGGGCCACCGCCGGAGCCAGTGTCTGCGGCGCCTCGAACTCGCCCGACTCCTCGACGACGAAACCGCTCCGGTCGTTGTCGGCCGCGAGCGAAGGCCGGCGCAGCCGGGCCGTGTCGCGTGTCGCGGCCGGCGGCGGCATGGTCATTTCAGGCGTCGCCGCAGTTGTGGTCGTACCGCCGAAGGTATCCTCGATTTCCGCGGCGCGCTGCTGCTGCCAGCGGCGGTAACCGAAGAACCCGGCCGTCAGCGCCAGCAGACCGACGATCAACCACCAGAACTGCCGCAACGAATCGAGCAGCGAACCGATCAGTGAAGGCTCGTCGGCTGCTGCGGCGTCGCTGACGGCCGGCCTCGCCCGCCGCGGCCGCTCGGCGCTGGGCGCGGCGACAGGCTCATCTGCCGCATCGGCCGCGGCTTCCACCGCGACGCCGGATTCGGGCGTCGCGAGTTCCTCGGCCAGCGAACCCTCGGCTGCAACCGTCGCCGGCGGCAGTACCTCCGATGCAGGAGTCTCCGCCTCGGCGCCAGGCGACACTGCCAGGCTGGCATCCGCACCGGTGGCCAGGCGCTGCTGCAACTCGGCGATCTGGGCGGAGCGGACTTCGAGCAGACGGCGCGACTCGGTCAGTTCTCTTTCGAGCTGCGAGAGACGCTCGCGCATCGCCTGGGTCTCGCCCGCAGCCGCATCGGCGCCCGCACCCGTGCCGGTCTCGGACGGCGGCACCAGCCGCAGGCGGTCGGCGGAGGTATCGGTCGCAGCACCGCTGCCGGTGGCGGCCACGCGGCTGCGCCACTCGGAACGCTGCCGCCGCACCTCGGCCAGGGCACTGCCCCGATCGATCGCCGACAGCGAAGCCGCATCGGGAACGCGCAGCACGGCCCCAGCGCGCAGCAGGTTCATCGAACCATCGAACGCCCCCGGATTGGCCCGGAAGAGCCCGACCATGACTTGTTCGGTCGACACGCCCTGGCCTGCCGCCAGGCTTTGCGCGATGCCCGACAGCGTCTGGCCGCGGCGCACGGCATAGCTGCCTTCCTCGCCCGTCGCCGCAGCCACGGGTTCGGGACGCGCCACGGCACCGCTGCGCGAGGCACCGGTCGCAGGAGCCTGGACGACCGGAGCCGGGGCCGCGGCCGGCGCCGCCGGTGCGAACACCGGTGGGTCGAGCAGCAGGGTGTACTCGCGCACCAAGCGTCCGCGACCCCAGTTGGCGTCGATCAGCAAGGTGACGAACGGCTCGGTGATCGATTCGGACGAGCGGACGCGCAGTACGTCCCGGCCCGCATCGTTCTTCGAACGAGCCAGGGTCACGGTGCTAAGAAACCCAGGCCATTCAAGACCATAGCGTGCAAACGTCTCGCGCGACGCGAGCTGGACGCGAAGGCTCGCGAGCTCCTCCGGCGTGGCGTTGACCAGATCGATCTCGGCGTCCAGCGGTGCGTTCAGCGGCGAATTAAGGCGGATGTCGCCAAGCCCCAACGCAAACGCGGATGACGGCAAGGCCGCCAGCACGAGCATGGCCCGCACCCAATGCTTCACGCCCATCTGCTCTCCCCGCACAAGCCAGCGGAATCTTGAATTAAAAGACTTGCAAAACAGCCACTTAAGCTAGACCAAAGCTTAAGTGCTTCAAGTCGCCAATATAACTTATAAATGGTCCCGGACCAAAATCTCGGCGATCTGCACGCTGTTGGTCGCCGCCCCTTTGCGGATGTTGTCGGCGACGATCCACAGCGTCAGCCCTCGCTCATGCGACATATCCTCGCGGATCCGGCCCACGTAAACCGTGTCGTGGTTCGCGGCTTCGACCGCCGCAGTCGGATAGCCGCCGGGGCGGCGCTGATCGAGCACCTCGACGCCCGGAGCCGCCTCGAGCACGCTCCGCGCCTCCGCCGCCGTCAGCTTGCGCCGCGTCTCGATGCTGACTACTTCGGAATGGCCGAAAAACACCGGCACACGCACCGCGGTGGCGTTCACGCGGATCGAGGCGTCGCCGAAGATCTTGCGGGTCTCCCACAACATCTTCATTTCTTCCTTGGTGTAACCGTTGTCCAGGAAGGCATCGATCTGCGGCACGGCGTTGAACGCGATCTGCGCGGCGACCACTTTCGGCTGCACCGGCCCGCGACCGCTGAGCAGCGCAATGCTCTGCTCGGCGAGCTCGTCGACCGCATCCTTGCCCGCTCCGGACACCGACTGATAGGTGGCGACATTGATGCGCTCGATGCCGGCCGCATCGTGCAGCGGCTTCAGCGCCACCAGCATCTGGATAGTCGAGCAGTTCGGGTTGGCGATGACACCACGCTGGCGGAACTGCCCGATCGCCTCCGGGTTGACCTCGGGAATGACCAGGGGCACATCGTCCTCGTAGCGAAACTCGGACGTGTTGTCGATGACCACGCAGCCGGCCGCCGTGGCCCGCGGCACCCACTGCCGCGACACCTCGCCGCCGGCCGAGAACAGGCCGAGTTCGGCGTTCGCGAAATCGAAGCTCTCGACGTCGATCACCGCCTGGCGACGGCCGCGGAAACGGATGTCCTTGCCGAGCGAGCGGTTGCTGGCGAGGGGATACATCTCGGCTATCGGGAAATCCCGCTCCTCGAGCACCTTGATGAGGGTCTCGCCCACCAGTCCGGTCGCCCCGAGCACGGCGACCCGCCATTGTTTGTCGTTGCTCATGGCGCCTTCCCCGACGGTCGTCGCGGACGCGCGGTGATCACCGGCGTCGGTGAGCGCACCTCGGCATTCTGGCCGCGATGCCGCAGCCAGTGATCCAGCAGCACGATCGCCAGCATCGCCTCGGCGATCGGCGTCGCGCGCAAGCCCACGCAAGGGTCGTGGCGTCCCGTCGTGACCACCTCGACCGGCTGGCCGGCGAGATCGATCGTGCGGCCCGGCACCGTGATGCTGGAGGTCGGCTTCAGCGACACGTGCACGACGATGTTCTGGCCGCTCGAAATGCCGCCGAGGATGCCGCCGGCATTGTTGCTGGCGAATCCGGTCGGCGTCAGCTCGTCGCGATGCTCGCTGCCGCGCTGCTCGACCGCCCGCACGCCGGCGCCGATCTCCACTGCCTTGACCGCGTTGATGCTCATCATGGCGTAGGCGAGATCGGCATCGAGCCGGTCGAACACCGGTTCGCCGAGACCCGGCGGCACGCCGGTGGCGGTCACGGTGACCCGCGCGCCGATCGAATCGCCCTGCTCGCGGATCTTCCAGATAAGCTCCTCGAGCTGCGCGATGCGGGACGGATCGGGGCAGAAAAACGGATTGTCGTAGGCGGCTTCCGGCTGCACCGGCTCGATCTCCAGCGAACCGATCTTGCTGAGATAGCCGTGGATGTGCACCCCGAGCCGGGTCCGCAGATATTTGCGCGCGACCGCACCGGCGGCAACCCGCATCACGGTCTCGCGCGCCGAGGAACGCCCACCGCCACGATGATCGCGCAGGCCGTATTTCTGCTGGTAGGTGTAGTCGGCATGACCCGGCCGGAACCGATCCTTGATCTTCTCGTAGTCGCGTGACCGGGCATCGCTGTTCTCGATCAGCAGCCCGATCGGCGTGCCGGTCGTGCGACCTTCGAACACTCCGGAGAGGATGCGCACCGCATCCTGCTCGCGCCGCTGGCTGACGAAGTGCGAGGTGCCGGTGCGCCGCCGGTCGACATCGCGCTGCAGATCGGCCTCGCTCAGTTCGAGCCCCGGCGGGCAGCCATCGACGATGCAGCCCAGCGCGGGGCCGTGGCTCTCGCCGAAGGTGGTGACGGTGAACAGCTTGCCGATGGTGTTGCCGGACATATGAAGCCTATTTTTTCGTACCGACGGCGGCACCGCGACGCTTGCGGCGACCTTCCGGACCGACCGTTTGCCGGGTCGCATGGGCGAGCAACTGCTCGCGGGTCAGCAGGAACACGCCGCCTCCGCCACGCTCGAACTCGAGCCAGATGAAAGGCAGACGCGGCCAGCGACGACGCACCAGGATCTCGGTATTGCCGACCTCGACCACCAGGATGCCGCCCGGGGTGAGATGCCGGGCCGCGCCGGCAAGGATGTGGCGCACCGAGGCCAGGCCATCCCGACCCGCCGCCAGCGCCAGTCGCGGCTCGTGCCGATATTCGGCAGGCAGACCACGCAGTTCGCGTTCCCCGACGTAAGGCGGATTGCTGACGATGATATCGTAGTGGCGATCCCGCAGTGCCGCGAAATGGTCCGAGGCGAGCAGCTCGACGCGACGCGTGAGCCGCAAGCGGCGGACGTTCTCGCGGGCCAGCGACAGCGCCTCGCTCGACACATCGGTCGCATCGACCCGGGCGCGCGGCAGGAAGCGCGCGCAGGCGATCGCGATGCAGCCGGAACCGGTCCCGAGATCGAGCACGCGATGCACCCGCCGCGCATCGATCCACGGCGCGAAGCCGCGCTCCACCAGCTCGGCAAGCGGCGAGCGCGGCACCAGCGCGCGACGATCGATGCGGATCGGGATACCGGCAAACAGCGTCATGCCGGTGAGGTAGACGGCCGGTTCACGCAACACGATCCGCCGCGCCAGCAGCGTCTCGAAGGCCTCGAGCTGCGCCGCGCTCAAGCGCCGGCGCTGGATCTGCGCCAGCGGCACGTCGAAATCGAGATCCAGGGCATGCCAGAGCAGCACGGCGGCATCATCGCGTGCATTGTCGGTACCGTGGCCGAAATGGACGCGCGCGCGTGCCAGTCGGCGGGTCGCCGCCTGCAGGGCCTCGTCAACCGTCGGGCGCAGCGCCCTGTGGGATACTTGCCGCATGAACTACCTGGATCTCCGACGATCTGCCGACGCGTATCTTGCCGTGTTCGCCGCCCCGATGGAGCCGCGGGCCGCCTGGCCCATCCGGCTGCCCGCCCTCCGGCACTGACCCACGCATGGCTGCCGCCGATCCGCACATGCCCGCCGGGCGCCGCTTCGGGCTGGGCGCCCGCCTGTTCATCCTCCTGCAGCACCTGCTGCCGCAGCACGGGCTGTCACGACTGGTGCATGCCGCCGCGCGCAGCCGCAGCCGTTGGTTCAAGAACCTCCTGATCAGCCGCTTCGTCCGCCATTTTCGCCCGGACCTCAGCGATGCGGTGCTCACCGATCCGCAAGGCTACGAATCGTTCAACGCCTTCTTCACCCGCGCGCTGCGCCCGGACGCCCGGCCGCTGCCGGTCTGGCCGGCGATCCTCGCCTGCCCGGTCGACGGCACGATCAGCGAGCTCGGACGGATCCAGGCAGGCCGACTGGTCCAGGCCAAGGGTCGCAGCTACACGCTCGACGCCCTGCTCGCCGGCCGGCAGGAATGGATACAGCGGTTCGCCGACGGACACTTCGCGACCATCTATCTCGCACCCTACAACTACCACCGCATCCACATGCCGATGGACGGCCAGCTGCGCGAGGCCTGGTACGTTCCCGGCCGGCTATTCAGCGTGAACCAGGCGACCGCGGCCGGCGTGGCCAATCTGTTCGCCCGCAACGAACGGGTGATCTGCGCCTTCGAGAACCCGCGCAGCGATCATGCCCTGGTCATGGTCGGCGCCTTGAACGTCGGCAGCATCGAGACGATCTGGCACGGCGAGGTCGCACCGCGCGCGCCGCGCGTCGTCACCACGCTCGCCGTGCGCCCACCCAGCGCCCCGCCGGCCCTCGCCCGCGGTGACGAAATGGGCCGCTTCAACATGGGCTCGACCGTGATCCTGCTGTTCCCCCACCGCAGGATCGAATGGCGGCACGACCTGCATGCCGGTCGCAGCGTGCGGATGGGTGAGCCGATCGGACGGCTGCTCGCCAATGCCGAGCGCGCCTAGATCCCTCGCAACGGACGGCGCGGCCACCGCCGGCACGGCGGGCGCGCCGACCGATTGGCGCCCGAGTGCCACGCCCGCGACACTCCGCCAGCGCGCGCGGCTGCGCGCGGCGATGCGCGACTTTTTCGCGGCCCGCGGCCTGCTCGAAGTGGAAACACCGCTGCTGGTCGGCGCACCGGTCACCGACCCTCATCTGCAATCCGCCCGGGTCGATCTCGGCGACGGCGTACGACGCTGGCTGCACACCTCGCCCGAGTACGCGATGAAGCGCCTGCTGGCCGCCGGCAGCGGCGACATCTGGCAGGCCTGTCGGGTGATGCGTGCCGGCGCCGAACGCGGCCGCCACCACAATCCGGAGTTCACCCTGGTCGAGTGGTATCGCCAAGGCTACAGCTTGCAGCAGATCGCCGCGGAAACCGCCGCCCTGGTCGACAGCCTGCTGGTTGTCGCCGGCGCACCGGCGCGCGGCCTCGAGTTCCTGACCTACCGCGAAGCCTTGCGCCGCCATGCAGGCGTCGATCCGCTGGACGCCGACCTCGCCGCACTACGCGCCGCCGTCGCCGACCTCGGCCTGGATGCCGCAACGCTGGCCGCCGCCAGCCGCGACGACCTGCTCGATCTGCTGGTCGCCACCCGCGTCGGCCCGGCGCTCGGCTTCGGCGCGCTCTGCGCGCTGACGCATTACCCGGCCTCGCAGGCCGCCCTCGCCCGACTCGACCCGGCGGACCCGCGCCTGGCATTGCGCTTCGAGCTCTACGGCGACGGACTGGAGCTAGCCAACGGCTTCGAGGAACTCGCCGATGCCGGCGAACAGGCGGCACGTTTCGCCGCCGACAACGCCCGGCGCGATGCGCTCGGCCGCGAGACATTGCCGATCGATACCCGCCTGCTGGCGGCGCTGGAACAGGGCCTGCCCGGCTGCGCCGGCGTGGCAGTGGGGTTCGACCGCGTCGTGATGCTGGCGAGCGGTGCGACCTCGATCGACGAGGTGCTCGCCTTTCCGCTGGAGCGGGCCTGAGCGGCAGCCACCGACTGGCGGACTGCCGTTACGGCGACATCAGCCTGCCCCTCGAGGTGCAGGCCGCGCCGGAGGTCAGCCGCGAGGCCGACTCACTTGGCGCGGGAGATGTATGCGCCGCTGCGGGTATCGACCTTGATGATCTCGCCCTCATTGAGGAACAGCGGCACGCGCACCACGGCGCCGGTCTCGAGCTTGGCCGGCTTCTGGCCGCCGGTGGCGGTATCGCCGCGCACGCCCGGGTCAGTCTCGACGATCTTCAGATCGACGTGCTGCGGCGGCATGACCGCCAGCGGCACGCCGTTCCACAGCGTGACGATGCAGACCGTGCCGTCCTTGAGCCACTGCGCGCCTTCGCCGACCGCGGCCTTGCCGGCGGTGTGCTGCTCGAAACTGTCCGGCACCATGAAATGCCAGAAATCGCCGTCCTGGTAGAGATACTGCATGTCGATGTCGATGACATCGGCTGCCTCGACCGAGTCGCCGCTCTTCCAGGTACGCTCGACCGTGCGGCCAGTCTTGAGGTTGCGGACCTTGACGCGGTTGAAAGCCTGGCCCTTGCCGGGTTTGACCATCTCGTTCTCGACGATCACATAGGGATCGCCGTCGATCAGGATCTTGAGGCCGGACTTGAATTCGCTGGTGTTGTAGCTGGACATGGTGCTGGTTTCCCGGGCCTGGACGGTCGAACCTGGTTGATTTCGTCGTGGCGCGGCCCACAATGGCGCCCCCGCAAGACGCCGCGCCGAAAGGGCCGCGTATGATAACGGCAACACCGCAGGCTCGCCAGACTTCCACCTGGCAGCGCGAACTGGCTTCGGCCATCACCGACCCCCGCGAGCTGCTCGAGATACTCGGCCTGCCGCCCGGGCTGATCGCCGGCAGCGCCCCGGTCACTGCCGGTTTTCCGCTGCGCGTGCCGCGTGGTTTCGTGCGCCGCATGCGCCACGGCGATCCCACCGACCCGCTGCTGCGCCAGGTGCTGCCGCTCGCTGCCGAAGGCCTGGCGGTGCCGGGCTACGGACCCGATCCGCTGCACGAAGCGGACGCCCGTCGCGCACCGGGGCTGCTGCACAAGTATCACGGCCGGGCCCTGCTGGTGACCACCGGCGCCTGCGCGGTGCACTGCCGCTACTGCTTCCGCCGCGAGTTCCCCTACGCCGAACAGCTCGGCGAACTCGGCCGCTGGCGGGAATCACTGCAGCAACTCGCCGCCGATGCCTCGATCCGCGAACTGATCCTCAGCGGTGGCGACCCCTTGTCGCTGGCCGATACCCGCCTCGCCGTGCTGACTGGTGAGCTGGCGCGCATCCCGCACCTCGAAACCTTGCGGATCCACACACGTCAGCCGGTGGTGCTGCCGGAACGGGTCGACACCGGCCTGCTCGCCTGGCTGCGCAGTCTGCCGTGGCCGGTAGTCATCGTCCTGCACGTCAATCATCCGAACGAAATCGACGCGCAAGTTGCGCAGGCGTTCGTCGCCCTGCGCGCCAGCGGCACGACGCTGCTCAACCAGTCGGTGCTGCTGGCCGGCGTCAACGACGATGCAGCTGTGCTCGAAGCGCTGTCGCGACGTCTGCACGCCACCGGTGTGCTGCCGTACTACCTGCACATGCCCGACGCCGTCGCCGGTACGGCGCATTTCGACGTTCCCGAGAGCCGCGCCCGGGCGCTGATCAACGCCCTGGCACGGCGGCTGCCGGGCTACCTCGTGCCGCGACTGGCGCGGGAAATTCCGGGAAACGAGGCGAAGACCGTGCTCAGTGCCGGCCTCGCCGCCGCCGCCGCACCGATTATGTGAGCTGTCTCTCAGGAGGAAACCCGCTCCGCCGGAGACAATCCGCCGCGTTCCCGGTGCCGCCTTCAGCGGCTGTTTGTCGCAGGTGGTGGCTTCGTCGTGAGCGCACAGGTTTCCGTTCCGCTGATCGTCCTCTCCGCAACCGCCGAGCCCGTCGAGGCGGTCAACGGCATCCTGCGTCGTGCCGGCCAGCCGGCGCATTGCACCTGGATCCCGGCGCTGCCCGACCTTGCCGACGCACTCGAGCAGATCAACCCCGAGCTGCTGGTCTGCATCGACGCGAATCTCGAGCAGGCCGTTCAGGCCGCAAGGGTTCGCGATCAGGTCGCACCGGACGTGCCACTGATCGCACTCACCGAAGCGGCCAACGAAACCGCAATCGCCGACACCATGCGCCGCGGCGCACGCGATGTCGTGCCACTGTCGAGCACCGCACGCCTCGAGGCCGTGATGCTGCGCGAGCTGCGCGCCTTCCGGCTCGAGCGCGCCCTCAACGCGACCCTGCAATCGGCACGCGACTATCGTCGCCAGCTCGAGACTGTGCTCGAGCGCTCCAACGACGCGATCGCCCAGGTCAAGGAAGGCATCCTGGTCGAGGTCAACGAATCCTGGGTCGAGATGTTCGATCTCGAGAGCCGCGACGTGCTGGTCGGCGAGCCGCTGATGGACTTGTTCGATCCCGAATCACACACCGCGCTCAAGGGCGCGCTGGCGGCCTGCCTGTCGGGCAAGTGGACCGACCAGGTGCTCAACGCCTCCGGCCGCAAGGCCGACGGCAGCGTGCTGCCGCTCGAAATCGTGCTGTCGGTCGGCGAGAGCGACGGCGAGCCCTGTGTGCGGCTGATCGTGCCGGCGCGACGCCACGACGAAAACCAGCTCGCACACGACCTCGCCGATGCGGTGCGCCGCGACCCGGCGACCGGCTATCTGCACCGCCGCGCCTTGCTCGAAGCGATGCGCGAACGTGCCGCCACGCCCGCCACCGGCGGCGTGCGGCACGTCGCCCAGATCCGCCTCGACAAGTTTGCCGTGATCGAACGCGACTTCGGCATCGACGGCAGCGAGCAGATCCTGGTCGAGTTCGCCGCCCTGCTGCAGGGCCACGTGATGCCCAAGGACGTCAGCGGCCGCTTCGGCGGCGTCAGCTTCCTGATCATGATCGAGCGCGGCAACACCCGCGATGCCGAATCCTGGGCCGAGCAGGTCGTGCAGCACGTCCAGAAGCACACCTTCTCCATCGGCGCCAAGACGCTCAGCGCCACCTGCAGCATCGGCCTGGCCGTGATCCCGCACGGCAACCCCGATCTCAATGCCGCGATCGACGATGCGATCGACGCCTGCCGGCGCGCCCGCCAGCGCGGCGGCAACCAGGTCGCGCTGCTCGACCGCGCCGATGCCGATACCCGCGTGCAGGCCTACGACCAGGTCTGGGTCAAGCACATCAAGGCCGCACTGATGGAAAACCGCTTCCGCCTGGTGCAGCAGCCGATCGCCAGCCTGCACGGCGACGACCCGCAGATGTACGACCTGCTGGTGCGCATGGTCGATCTGCAAGGCAAGGAGGTCCTGCCGTCGGAGTTCATGCCTGCCGCCGAACGCAACGACCTGCTGAAGAACATCGACCGCTGGGTCATCGGCGCCTCGCTGTCGTTCGTGGCACAGCGCAAACCCGGCTGCGTATTCGTGCGCCTCTCGCGCGACAGCGTGCTCGACCCCTCGATGCCGATGTGGCTCGACGGCCAGCTCAAGGCCACCAAGGCACAGCCGGCTCGCATCTGCATCCAGGTACCCGAGGATGTCGCCGCCAGCTATCAGGTACAGGTCCAGGCCCTGGCGCGCGCACTCAAGCAGCGTGGCCTGCGGTTCGCACTGGAACGTTTCGGCGCCGGCCGCGACCCACTCGGCCTGCTGAACCTCGTGTCGCTCGATTTCATCAAGATCGACGGCGCCCTGCTCCAGGGCCTCACCGGCAACCACGACGTGCAGCAGAAAGTGCGGACACTGGTGGACGCCGCCAACGCCAAGCAGGTCCTGACCGTCGCCGAGCGCGTCGAAGAGGCCAACACCATGGCGGTGCTGTTCCAGATCGGCGTGCAGTTCGTGCAGGGTTACTTCATCAACGAGCCTGAGCAGGTCGTGCTCGGGTAAGACTGCATGGACGGGCGAGCCCTGGTCAAACAAGAGTTGGCGCCGGTACCAAACGCCCGCACAAGAATATCCGCCCAAACCGTCCGCGTGAAAGCCCGGGGCCCTGGGCGATCGAAGTCGTAGCCTGGGTTGACCGCACAACTACATGACGAACACCCGGCGGTAACGCATTCGCGCGCCATGATGACGAATCACGAACGCGCGCAAACAAGCGTCGGCAGCTCGGCTACTTGACCTCAGCCGCCGGCTCCACCCAAGTCTCGAGCCGTGTCACGCCACGCCAGCCGCGCGGCAGCACCGCGCCGCGCTGCGCGCGTTCGCCTTTGTAGTCCTTGAGCTGCGGCCATTCGAGCGTCATGCGGCGCTCGCCGGTGTGCACGATCAGGCTGCCGCCTTTGTGCACCACGGCGACGCCAGCGAGAACTTCGTCGCGCGAGCTTGCCTTGGCCGTGGGAATGTTGAACAGCTTGTTGCCCTTGCCCTTGGGCATTTCCGGCACATCCTTGCCGGCAAACACCAGCAACCGGCCTTCGCTGCTCGCGACGCAGACCAGCGCGTCGGAGCTGGGCACCGGCGCCGGCGGCAGCACCATCGCGCCCTGCGGTACCGTCAGCACGGTCTTGCCGGCGCGGCGGTCGGTGATCAGGTCCTTGAGGCGCGCAGTAAAGCCGTAGCCGGCGTCGGAGACCAGTAGCCACAGGCCTTCCGGATCGCCCATCATCACGCCGGCAAACTTTGCGCCGTCGGGTGGATTCAGGCGTCCCGACAGGGGCTCGCCCAGACCACGCGCGGATGGCAGTGAATGCGCCGGCAGGGCGTAGCAGCGTCCGGTCGAATCGATGAACACGGCCGGCTGCAGCGCCGTGCCGCGGACCGAATGCTGGTAGCCGTCGCCGGACTTGTACTGCAGCGTGCGCGGATCGATCTCGTGCCCCTTGGCCTGGCGGACCCAGCCGCCGGTCGAGAGCACGACCGTGACCGGATCGTTGGCGATCAGCGCAGTCTCGTCGATCGCCTGCGCGGCTTCGCGCTCGACGATCCTGGAGCGGCGTGCATCGCCATACTTGGCCGCGTCGGCTTCGATCTCGGCGGCGATCAGTTTCTTGAGCCGCGCTTTGCTCTTGAGGATCGCCTCGAGCTCGTCGCGCTCGGCGGCGAGCTTCTTCTGCTCCTCGCGGATCTTCATCTCCTCGAGCCTGGCGAGATGCCGCAGCTTGGTCTCGAGAATCGCCTCGGCCTGCTCGTTCGAGAGCGTGAAGCGCTTCATCAGCACCGGCTTCGGCTCTTCCTCGCGGCGGATGATGCGGATCACCTCATCGAGGTTCAGGTAGGCGATCAGCAGGCCGTCGAGGATGTGCAGGCGCCTGCCGACCTTGTCGAGCCGCCACTGCAGGCGACGCGTCACGGTGGTGGTGCGGAACTGCAGCCACTCGCCCAGGATCTCCCGCAGGCCCATGACCCGTGGCCGGCCGTCGAGGCCGATCACGTTCAGATTGACGCGGTAGTTGCGCTCCAGATCGGTGGTCGCGCACAGATGCGCCATCAGCTGGCCGGTATCGACCTTGCGGCCTTTGGGCACGATCACGATGCGCGTCGGATGCTCGTGGTCGGATTCGTCGCGGATATCGTCGACCAGCGGCAGCTTCTTGGCACGCATCTGCTCGGCAATCTGCTCCTGCACCTTGGAACCGGAGGTCAGCCAGGGCAGTGTCGTGATGACGATGCAGTCGTCCTCGATCTTCCAGGTGGCCCGCGCCTTGAAGCTGCCCAGGCCCTTTTCGTAGAACTCGACCAGGTCGGCGCGCGGCGAGACGATTTCGCCGCCGGTCGGCAGGTCCGGGCCCTTGATGTGTTTCATCAGCGCCCGGGTCGTGGCCTCGGGCTCGTCGAGCAGGTGGATGCAGGCGGCCGCCACCTCGCACAGATTGTGGGGCGGGATGTCGGTCGCCATGCCGACCGCGATGCCGGTCGTGCCGTTCAGCAGCAGGTTCGGCAGCCGCGCCGGCAATACGGCCGGTTCTTCGAGCCGGCCGTCGTAGTTCGGTACCCAGTCGACCGTGCCCTCGCCGAGTTCGTCGAGCAGCGTCTCCGCGTAGCGCGTCAGCTTCGACTCGGTGTAGCGCATGGCCGCGAACGACTTCGGATCGTCCTGAGAACCCCAGTTGCCCTGCCCGTCGACGACCGGATAGCGATAGGCGAAGGGCTGGGCCATCAGCACCATCGCCTCGTAGCAGGCGGAATCGCCGTGCGGGTGGTATTTGCCGAGAACGTCGCCGACCGAGAGCGCCGACTTGCGGTGCTTCTGCCCGGCCGAAAGGCCGAGTTCGCTCATCGAGTAGATGATGCGGCGTTGCACCGGCTTGAGACCGTCACCGATCGCCGGCAGCGCACGATCGAGAATCACGTACATCGAGTAGTCGAGATACGCCTTCTCGGTGAAATCGCGCAGCGGGCGTTTTTCGATGCCCTCGAAGTTCAGTTCCAGATCCTTCATCGTCGCTTGAATCTCCGGGTCGCGGCAACCCGTGGGGTGATCAGGGCAGGACTTCGGCGAGGTTGCCCTTCTGCTCGAGCCACGCGCGCCGGTCGGCGGAACGCTTCTTGGCGAGCAGCATGTCCATCAGGGAATCGGTCTCGTCGCGCGCCTCCAGCGTCAGCTGCACCAGGCGGCGCGTGCGTGGATCCATGGTGGTTTCGCGCAACTGGCTCGGATTCATCTCGCCGAGACCCTTGAATCGCATCACCACCGGTTTGGCCCGCGACTCTCGTGCAAACTTTTCCAGGATCTGATCGCGCTCGGCCTCGTCGAGTGCATAGGCCACCTGCTTGCCGGCATCGATGCGAAACAGCGGCGGCATCGCCACAAACACGTGGCCCTGGGCGACCAGCGGCCGGAAGTGCCGCAGGAACAGCGCGCACAGCAGCGTCGCGATGTGCTGCCCATCGGAATCGGCATCGGCGAGGATGCAGATCTTGTGGTAGCGCAGCCGCGAAACGTCGGCATCGCCGGGCTCGACACCGAGGGCGACGCTGATGTCGTGCACCTCCTGCGAGGAACCGATGGCGCCGTGATCAAGCTCCCAGGTGTTCAGGATCTTGCCGCGCAGCGGCATGATCGCCTGGAAGTCCTTCTCGCGCGCCTGCTTGGCCGAACCGCCGGCCGAGTCGCCCTCGACCAGGAACAGCTCGGAACGGCGCGGATCGTCGCTGGCGCAATCGGCCAGCTTGCCCGGCAAGGCCGGACCGCTGGAGACCCGCTTGCGCTGCACCTTCTGCGCCGCCTTGAGGCGCTCCTGTGCATTGGCGATCGCGTATTGCGCGATCTTCTCGCCGGCATCCGGATGCTGGGCGAACCACAGCCCGAGATGATCCTTGACGAAACCCTCGACCAGTGCCGCGGCATCGCGCGAGGCCAGCCGCTCCTTGGTCTGCCCCGCGAACTGCGGCTCGCGGATCTTGATCGACAGCACATAGCGCGCGCCGTCCCAGACGTCTTCGGGCGTGAGCTTCACGCCACGCGGCAGCAGGTTGCGGAACTCGCAAAACTCGCGCACCGCCGTGGTCGTGCCCGCCCGCAGGCCATTGACGTGCGTGCCGCCCTCGATGGTCGGAATCAGGTTGACGTAGCTCTCGGCAATCGCCTGGTCGGCATCGGGTGCCCAGCAGAGCGCGAACTCGACCGTGTCCTGTTCCTGCTCGCGCCGCCCGGTGATCGGCTCCGCGGGCAGACGCTCCGTCTTGCCCAGCTCGTCGGCAAGATAACCGCCCAGATCGCCGGTGAAAAACCACTCGCCCTTCTCGCCGGTGAGCTCGTTGAGGAAAGCCAGCCTGAGCCCGGGGCAGAGCACCGCCTTGGCCTTGAGCACATGCCGCAACTGCGGCACCGAGAATTTCTCCGAGTCGAAGTACTTCGGGTCGGGCCAGAAGCGCAGCCTCGTGCCGGTGTTGCGCGCCCCCGTGGTGCCCACCACCTCGAGCTTCGAGGCCACCTTGCCGTCCCTGAAGCCGATGTTGTATTCCTTGCCGCCGCGGCGGATCCAGCACTCCAGCTGCTTCGACAACGCGTTGACCACCGAGACGCCGACGCCATGCAGACCGCCGGAGTATTTGTAACTGCTGCCATCGAACTTGCCGCCGGCATGCAGGCGCGTGAGGATCAGCTCGACACCGCTGACCTTCTCTTTCGGATGGATGTCGACCGGCATGCCGCGGCCATCGTCGGCGACTTCAAGCGAGCCGTCCTTGTGGAGCGTGACCGTGATGTGCCTGGCATGCCCGCCGAGCGCTTCATCGACGCTGTTGTCGATGACTTCGTGCGCGAGATGATTCGGCCGGGAGGTGTCGGTATACATGCCCGGGCGTCGGCGCACGGGCTCCAATCCAGACAGGACCTCGATCGCCGAGGCGTCGTAGTCTTTCGCCATCAGGGGACGGTTCCGCAAGCAAAGAGATAGTGAGTGACAAGCGCCCGCCGCCCAGGGCTGTCAGTCCCCGGGCTGGGTTTGCCGCAGGCTGTCAGTCCCGCGGCGCGGCGAGTATAGCGGACGACGCGGGCCTTCGCGTCGTCAGCTCAGATCGGCCAGCAGCGATCGCCGCACGGGCTCGGCCACACCGTCGACCGAATGGCGATAGGTCGGATGATCGACCCCCATCGCGAGCGACGCCCCGTAGCGCAACGCCGCCACCATCGCCTCGGTCAGCTCGAAGCGCAGAAAATGGACCGACGAGGTCTTCTCCTCGTTTTCCCGGTCGAGATCTTCGTCGGCAATCGCAAACACCCGGCCGAAATCGGCGACCTGGACCCAGCAGCGGTCTTCGACCCCCTTTAGCTCGGCAAGACGCCGTTGGCGCAGCTGCGGGTCGGAGAACTCGACCAGCAGCGTCACTTTCCAGTTGCGCCCGTCCGGAATCAGCGGATTGTAGGCCTCGAGCTCGCCGGCGATGCCCGCCGGCTCGAAGATCTTTTCGGTCCGCAGCATCTCCTGGATCTGGTACTGGATCGTCAGCCGATCCTCGAAACACCAGGTGGTATTGGGCCCCACGCCCACCTGACGGGTCTGTTTGTGCTCCAGCACCCGGGCGCGGAACGCGGCGCGCTCGCGGGCGTACTGCTCGAGCGGCATGAGATCCGTGGCTGTCAGCTTCTGCATGACCTGCTCCGCCCGCTCAGATGCCGTAGGCGATGCGCAGCAACCGCAACGGATGCGTCGGCGGCGAGTGTTCGGCGAGGCCGGACTCGATCTGGTGGCCGGCCATCGGGCAATCGCTGGCGTAGTAGTCGGGCTTGGCGCCCTGGACGCGTGTCACCACCGGCTTGCCGATCTTGACCGAGGCCGCGCGAAACTCCTCTTTGACCGCATAGGTGCCGTTGTGGCCCGAGCAGCGCTCGATCACCTCGATCGTGGTGTCGGGCACGAGCTTCAGTGTATCGCGGGTCTTCAGGCCGATGTTCTGCACCCGCAGATGGCAGGGCACGTGATAGCTGACCTTGCCGATCGAGGTCTTGAAATCGGTCTTCAGCAAGCCGGCCTTGTGCCGCAGCATCAGGTATTCGAACGGATCGAAGATCCGCGCCTTGACCGCCTGCACGGCCGCATCCTGCGGGAACATCAGCGGCAGCTCCTGCTTGAACATCAACACGCAGGATGGAATCGGCGCGACGATGTCGTAGCCGTCGTCGATCGCCTGCTTGAGCTGCGGGACGTTCACCTCTTTGTGGCGCGCCACGGTCTCGAGGTCGCCGAGCTCGAGCTTCGGCATGCCACAGCACTTTTCCTGCGCGACGATCCGTACCGGAATGCCGTTGTGCTCGAAAATCGCCACCAGGTCGGTGTTCAGATCCGGCTCGTTGCGGTTGCCGTAGCAGGTCGTGAACAGCACCACCTTGCCGCGCGTCTCGGCGGTCGGCCGGACCTCGGCCTGCAGCTCGCGGCCGGCGAGACGCTTGCGGGCACTGTTCGAATGGTATTTCGGGATCGGCGCATCGGCTGCGACACCGAGCGTCTTCTGCAGCAGCTTGCGGCCGGCACTCGACGCGTTCACCGCATTGACGATCGGCGCGACCACCGGGATGCCCGCGATGCTGCCCACCACGTCGGTGGACGAGAGGATCCGGTCGCGGGCGCGGATCTTGCCCTTGCGGGCCGCGGTCGCCTTGGCCCGCAGCATCAAGTGCGGAAAATCGAGATTCCACGGATGCGGCGGCACATAGGGACACTTGGTCATGTAGCACATGTCACAGAGGTAACAGTGATCCACGACGTCCCAGTAGACCGTCTTGGCGACCCCGTCGAGCTCGCCGCTCGAACTCTCGTCGATCGCATCGAACAGCGTCGGAAACGCATTGCAGAGCGAGAAGCAGCGACGGCAGCCATGACAGATGTCGAAGACGCGCTCGAGCTCTTTGTCGAGCGCGGCCTGGTCGTAGAACCCGGGGTTCTGCCAGTCGAGCGGATGGCGGGTCGGGGCCTCGAGGCTGCCTTCGCGCCCTGCGGGAGTCGGGGTGCTGCTCATGCGTCGGCGTGTCCTGCGCAAAACGAAGCAAGCGGGGCCGCAGAGGGCGCGGCACAGCATCAGGGCTGCGCCTGGATGTGCCACGGCCGGCTCGAGCCCGGCCCCGCGGCGCGACGCCGCGGGACCGGAGGCGTCGAATCAGATCGAATCCAGCGCCTTCTGGAAACGGTTGGCGTGCGAACGCTCCGCCTTGGCCAGCGTCTCGAACCAGTCCGCGATCTCGGCAAAGCCCTCTTCGCGGGCCTGTTTCGCCATGCCCGGGTACATGTCGGTGTACTCGTGGGTTTCACCGGCGATCGAAGCCTTCAGATTCAGCTTGGTATCGCCGATCGGCAGGCCCGTGGCCGGATCGCCGACCGCCTCGAGATACTCGAGATGGCCATGCGCATGCCCCGTTTCACCTTCGGCGGTGGAACGGAACACGGCCGACACGTCGTTGAAACCCTCGACATCGGCCTTGGCCGCGAAATAGAGGTAACGACGGTTCGCCTGCGACTCGCCGGCGAAGGCATCCTTCAGATTCTTTTCGGTCTTGCTGCCTTTTAGGTTCACGAAATCTCTCCTTCCTTGCCCAACCTTTAGACCAAGTCTAAGACGGAAACTGTATGCCCGGTTCCCGACAGGGTCAACGAGTGCCGTTTGGTTTGACCGCCAAATCCACCCCCGTATAACGTCGCGTACCCACGCCACACAGGCCGCCGCCTTGAATCGCAAGTCTCGCCAGCCGGATTTCGAGAAATCCTTGCAGGAACTCGAGCAACTCGTCGAACGCCTGGAAGCCGGCGATCTGCCGCTCGAGGAGTCGTTGCGCACCTTCGAACGGGGCGTCGCACTGACCCGCGACTGCCAGCTCGCGCTGCAATCGGCTCAGGCCCGGGTCGAAATCCTGTTGCAGCGCGACGGCCGGACCGAAACCGGCACCTTCGACGCCGACCGTGCGGAGAGCGAGCCCGAAGCGGAGGATGCCGACGACGAGGACGAGGCGTGACCCGACCGCCGGCCGCGGCACTCGACGCCCGACTCGCTGCCTACCGGGACCGCATCGAGACCGTGCTCGATGTCGTGCTCACCCTGCCCGATCCCGGCACGCCCCGGCTGCGGGCCGCGATGCGCTACAGCTCGCTCAGTGGCGGCAAGCGATTGCGGCCGATCCTGGTGTACCTGACCGGCAGCGCACTCGGCGCACCGCTCGAGCAGCTGGATGCCCCGGCCGCCGCGGTCGAGCTGATCCACGTCTACAGCCTGGTCCACGACGACCTGCCGGCCATGGACAACGACGATCTGCGCCGCGGCCGCCCGACTTGCCACCGCGCGTTCGACGAAGCCACGGCGATCCTGACCGGCGATGCGCTGCAGGCTCTGGCCTTCCAGGTACTGGCCGGCGAACGAGATCCGGCGGCCGGCGACGCGGCGGCCCGCCTCGACATGATCCGCCTGCTTGCCTCCGGCATCGGCACCCTCGGCATGGCCGGTGGTCAGGCGATCGACCTCGAATCGGTCGGCCGGCGTCTCGACCTGCCGACCCTCGAAGCCATGCACCGTCGCAAGACCGGCGCGCTGATCGAGACCAGCGTGCTGCTCGGCGCGGTGGCCGCCGGCGCCCGCAGTGGCCCGCTGTACGACGCACTCCACCAGTTCGGGACCGCGATCGGCCTGGCCTTCCAGATCCAGGACGACATCCTGGATGTCGCGGGGACCACCGAGCAGCTCGGCAAATCGGCCGGTGCGGATGCCGCGCGCGCCAAACCCACCTATCCGAGCATCGTCGGTCTCGACGAGGCCCGGCGCCTCGCCCGGGCGCAGCACGACCTCGCGGTCGCGGCGCTCGCGCCGCTCGGCGACCGCGCGGCGGATCTGGTGGACCTGGCGCATTTCGTCACTGGACGCGGCAACTGAGCGCCACGGGGTCCGCGGCGGCCCTCTGAACGGCTCGCATCCGGGCCCCTGGCCAGCCCGTGTAAGATGACGGGTGCAATGACCGGCCCTGCCTCCCTCCACCCGTTGCTGTCGGGCATCGAATCGCCGACCGACCTGCGACGCCTCGAGCCCTCGCAGCTCGCGGCGGTCTGCGCCGAGCTGCGGGACTACCTGATCCGCACGGTTGCGACCCGCGGCGGTCATTTCGCGGCCGGCCTCGGCACGGTCGAGCTGACAGTCGCCCTGCATTATGTCTACGACACGCCGCACGACCGGCTGGTCTGGGATGTCGGCCACCAGGCCTATCCGCACAAGGTCCTGACCGGGCGCCGCGACCGGCTCGCCACCATCAAGCAGAAGGACGGGCTGGCGCCGTTTCCCGCCCGCAGCGAAAGCATCTACGACACCTTCGGCGTGGGGCATTCGAGCACCTCGATCAGCGCCGCGCTCGGCATGGCGGTCGCGGCCCAGCAGGAGGCCATCGACCGCCGCGTCGTGGCCGTCATCGGCGATGGCGCGATGACCGCCGGCATGGCGTTCGAGGCACTCAACAACGCCGGCTCCCTGAAAGCCGATCTGCTGGTGGTGCTCAACGACAACGACATGTCGATCTCCGAGAACGTCGGCGCCATGTCGCACTACTTCGCGCGGATCCTGTCGGGCCGCATGTACGCCGCACTGCGCGAACGCGGCAAGAAGGTGCTGCGGCAGATGCCCACCGTCTGGGAGCTGGCTCGCCGCTCCGAAGAACACGTCAAAGGCATGGTGCTGCCCGGCACGCTGTTCGAGGAACTCGGCTTCAACTACATCGGGCCGATCGACGGCCACGACGTCGACACCCTGGTCGCGACCCTGCGCAACCAGCGCAAGCTGCGCGGCCCGCAGTTCCTGCATGTCGTCACCCGCAAGGGCAAAGGCTACGCGCCGGCCGAGGCCGATCCAATCAAGTGGCATGGCCCCGGCCCGTTCGATCCGGCGAGCGGCACGATCTTCAAGGACAAGGCGACCGGGCCGTCCTTCACCCAGGTTTTCGGCCAGTGGCTCTGCGACATGGCCGAGCGCGAACCGCGGCTGATCGGCATCACCCCGGCGATGCGCGAAGGCTCGGGACTGGTCGAGTTCTCGAAGCGCTTTCCGAAGCGCTATTTCGACGTCGCGATCGCCGAGCAGCACGCGGTGACCTTCGCCGCCGGCCTCGCCTGCGAAGGACTGAAGCCGGTGGTCGCGATCTACTCGACCTTCCTGCAGCGCGCCTACGACCAGCTGATCCACGACGTGGCGCTGCAGAACCTGCCGATCGTGTTCGCACTCGATCGCGCCGGCCTGGTCGGCAGTGACGGCTCCACCCATCAGGGCGCTTTCGATCTCTCCTACCTGCGCTGCATCCCCAACATGGTGATCATGGCGCCGGCCGACGAGAACGAGTGCCGGCAGATGCTCTATACGGCCACCACGATCGATGGACCGACCGCCGTCCGCTACCCGCGCGGCACCGGCCCGGGCGTCGCAATCGAATCGCAGCTGTCGGCCCTGCCGGTCGGCCGCGGCGAGATTCGCCGCGAAGGCCGCGCCGGACTGGCGATCCTCTGCTTCGGCACCCTGCTGCAGGCCGCGCTCGCGATCGGCGAGCGACTCGATGCAACCGTGGTCAACATGCGTTTCGTCAAACCCCTGGACGAAGAACTGGTGCTGCACCTGAGCGCCCGCCACCGCGGCCTGGTCACCGTCGAAGAAAACGTGCTGGCCGGCGGCGCCGGCGCGGCCGTCACCGAACTGCTCGCCGCCGCCGACGTCCAATTGCCGCAGCTGTCCGTCGGCATCCCCGACCGGTTCATCGAGCACGGCTCGCGCGAGGACTGCCTCGCCGCCGCCGGGCTCGATGCCGCGGGCCTCGCACGGACGATCGAAGGATGGTGGGCGGCCCACCATTCGGACCGTGCCCGCCTGGTCGGCGGGTAATTGGAAAAGGAAGTCCCATCGTGAACCCAGTCACTCCCCTCGCCTCGAAGGCCAAGGTCGCGCTCGTCGAAGACGTCCAGAGCCGTGCCGACACCCGCCAGATCCCGATCAACCGGGTCGGCATCAAGGAGATCGTGCATCCGGTCAAGGTCCGCGACCGCTCCGCCGGCGACCAGCACACCGTCGCGACGCTGAACATGTACGTGAACCTGCCGCACAACTTCAAGGGCACGCACATGTCGCGCTTCGTCGAGCTGCTGCACCAGGAGCGCGAGTTCTCGGTCGACGGCTTCCAGAAGATCCTCGAGGAGATGACCGTCAAGCTCGAGGCCGAAGCCGGCCACATCGAGATGACTTTCCCGTTCTTCGTGATGAAAAAAGCGCCGGTATCGGGTGTCGAGAGCCTGATGGACTACCAGGCGAGCCTGATCGGCGAGCGCCGCAACGGCACCACGTCGCTGTGGGTCAAGGTCGTCGTGCCGGTCACCAGCCTCTGCCCCTGCAGCAAGAAGATTTCCCAGTACGGCGCCCACAACCAGCGTTCGCACGTGACCATCACCGCCAAGCTGCGCGAACACATGTGGATCGAGGAGCTGATCGACATCGCCGAATCCGAGGCCTCCTGCGACCTCTACGGCATCCTGAAGCGTCCCGACGAAAAGTACGTGACCGAAAAAGCCTACGACAACCCCAAGTTCGTCGAGGACATGGTGCGCGACGTCGCGGTGCGCCTCAACGGCGAGGAGCGCATCGCCGCCTACGTGGTCGAGTCGGAGAACTTCGAATCGATCCACAACCACTCGGCCTACGCGCTGATCGAGCGCGACAAGGACGCCGAGGGCTGATTCAGCGGATTTCGAGCGCCTCGGCGTTCTGCAGGCGGGTGATCAGGGTCTTGAGGAACATGCGGTTGAAGCGCAGCTGGCAGGCCGCCGAGACCTGCTCCAGCAAGGTCGCACTGACCTTCAGCACGGTCACCGGACTGCTCGCGCGGATGCTGGCGGTGCGCCGCGCACCCTTGACGTAGCCGGTCTCGCCGAAACAATCACCGGTCTCGATCCGGCCGAGGTGGGTTCCGTTGCGCTCCACGGCGCACTCGCCCGACACCAGGATGTAGAAGCGATCGTCGATCTCGCCTTCGCGGACGATGTGCTCGCCCGGCGCGTAGTCGCGCCAGGTGCTGGCGCGCATCACTTCCCAGATCTCGGCATGCGAGAACTCGTGGAAGAATCGCAGCCGGCGCAGCGTGGCGAACTGCTCCTGCTGGTCGATCTTGGCATAGGCCTCGCGCAGCTTCTGGTGGACGCGGGTCAGATCCGCCGCGAAGTCGAGACCGGTCTTGTAGCGCCGCTCCGGCTGCTTCATCAGCGCGGTGGCACAAACCTGCTCGAGCTCCTCCGGGATGTCGGCGCGCAGGGTATGGATCGGCGCCGGCGTCGCGTAGACGATCTGGTGCAGGAGCTTCGCCAGGTTCGAAGCCTTGAACGGCCGCGCACCCGTCAGCAGCTCGTACATCACGGCGCCGAGCGAATAGATGTCCGAGCGATGGGTCAGCTCGAGGCTCTGCACCTGCTCGGGCGACATGTAGCTCGGGCTGCCGGCAATGCCCTCGATCCGCGAAATGTCGGAATCGGCGACCAGCGCGATGCCGAAATCGATGATGCGGACGTCGGAGTCCTGCGTCAGCATGATGTTCGACGGCTTGATGTCGCGGTGGATCACGCCGCGCGAGTGCGCGTAGTGCAGCGCGCGGGCGCACTTGTAGATGATCTCCACCACGTCATCGATGCGCAGCAGGTTGTCGGGTTTACAGTACGCCGCCAGTGTCCGTGCACCGTGCACATGCTCGGTGACGATGTAGCAGTAGTCGCCTTCCTCGCCCGCATCGTAGATCGGCAGGATGTGCGGCTGCTGCAACATCCCGACCATGTGGGCTTCGGAAAGGAACATCTTGCGCGCGATGCGCGCCTTCTCCTCGTCGCCGCCGGCCTGCAGGTTGTAGACCTTGATGGCGACGTCGCGGCCGTAATACGGATCGTGCGACAGATACACGGTGCCGGTGCTGCCGCGACCGACCTCGTTGACGATCACGTACTTGCCGATCTTCTCCGGCATCTTGGCCGGCGAATGGATCCTGGAATTGTTCTGCAGAAGTGATGACATGGAACGTCAGATCGCCCTGCAGCCGGACTTGGCCGCAGCTAGCCCGGTCAGGATACGAAGAGACGCCGCGGACGGCTGTGACGCAGTTCCCGGCGGAGCCGGACTCAGCGGGCGAAGTGGTCGAACCCCGCGTGCGGGCTGCCGGTCACGGCCCCGGCCCGCTGCAGTTTCACGTCACTTCCTGACACCAGGCGTCCGATACGGCGCACCGGCGTCGGCTGCCCGGCGAGCCTGGCCTCGGCTTCGGCCAGCCGCGCATCGGGGATCGTGAAGCACAGCTCGTAGTCGTCGCCGCCGTTCAGCGCCCGCTCCAGCGCCTGCTCCGCACCGACCGTGCGGATCAGCGCCGGCGAGAGCGGCAGCCGCGTCACGTCGAGTTCGGCCCCGCAGCCGCTGGCGGCAGCGAGTTTGCCGAGATCCCCGGCGAGACCGTCGGAGACGTCGATGCAGGCACTGGCCAGCTCGCGCAGCAGGCCGCCGAGTGCGACCCGCGGCGTGGGATACAGGAAGCGATCACGCAACCAGGCTTCGTCGAGGCCACCCGGTCCCGCCTGCCCCATCTCGATGGCAAGGCCCGCGGCGGCATCGCCCGGTGTGCCGGAAACGAACACCCAGTCGCCGGGCGCACCGCTGCTGCGACGCAGCCCGCCGTTTGCAGGCACGAAACCGAGCAGCTGGATGCCGACCGCCAGCGCGCCGCAGGTGGTATCGCCGCCGACCAGGGCCACACCATGCTCGCCCGCCAATCGGCCGAGGCCGGTGGCGAAGTCCTGCAACCAGGCTTCGTCGGCCTGCGGCAGCGACAACGACAGCAGCGCCCAGGCCGGTGTCGCCCCCATCGCGGCGATATCGCTGAGATTGACGGCCAGCGCACGATGGCCCACCGCGGCGGCTGCCGAACCTATCGGGAAATGCACGCCCTCGATGACGGTATCGATGACCGCGACCAGATCCTGTCCCGGCGGCGGTCGCAGGATCGCTCCGTCGTCGCCGATGCCGAGCACGACGTCGTCGCGCAGCATGCCGGCGCCGGCTGCGCCGGCGGCACCGAAGTAACGACGGATCAACTCGAATTCGGAGAGTGCCATCGATCGGACCTGCAGCTGCAAACCGCTGTTCAGTGCTCGTTCGGCCGCAGTTCGCGTGCCGCACGATCGAGCACGGCGTTGACGAACTTGTGCCCGTCGGTCGCGCCGAAGCGGCGCGTCAGGGTCACGGCTTCGTTGATCACCACGCGCCAGGGGACGTCGGGCCGCGAACGCAATTCCCAGGTGCCGACCAGCAACACCGCATGTTCGACCGGATCGAGCTCTGCGGGCTTGCGGTCGAGCCAGGTGCCGAGGCTGGCATCGAGCGCCTCGCGTTCGCCGGCGACGGCGCGGATGATCGTCTCGAAGTACTCGCGGTCGGCCTTGGACATGTCCTCGGCCGACTGGAACTCGCTGAGCACGTCCTGCCACGGCCCTTCGTTGATCTGCAGCCGGTACAAGGCCTGCAGCGCCAGCTTGCGCGCCAGCGAACGCGCGCCGGAGCGCGGATCGTGCTGCACGGTGCGGCTCATGCGCCGACCCGCCGGAACAGGTCCGCCATTTCGATCGCGACGTCCATCGCCTCGCCGCCCTTGTTCATCCGGCTGGTCGCCGCCCGCTCGAGCGCCTGTTCGACCGTATCGACCGTCAGCACACCGAAGATGCAGGGCACTCCGGAATCGAGCTGGGCACGCATCAGTCCCGCAGCCGCTTCACCCGCGACATAGTCGAAGTGCGGTGTGTCGCCGCGGATCACGCAACCGAAAGCCACCACCGCGTGATAGCGCCCGCTGGCCGCAAACCGTTTGACCGCGACCGGCAGCTCGAATGCGCCGGGCACCCGCGCCACCGCGAGGTCGCCCGCGGCACCGCCATGGCGGGACCAGGCGGCCTGCGCGCCTCGCAGCAGGCTCGCGATGATGAAGTCGTTCCAGCGGCCGGCGACGATCGCCACCTTCAGGCCACGGGCGTCGAGACGGCCCTCGATCTGCGCCAGAGCGGGCACCTCAGTCATTGTCCACGTAGCTCTCGACCTCGAGATCGAAGGCCGCCAGACCATGCAACTGCTTGGGCGCGGACAGCACCCGCATGCGCCGCACGCCGATGTCCTTGAGGATCTGCGCGCCGATGCCGTAGGTGCGCAGCACCGGGCTGCCCTCGCCCGGCTTCGGCGCCTGCTCGTCGACCGACGACAGCGCCCGCACCGTGTCGGCCAGCTGCCGCGGTGTCTCGGCTTCGCGCAGGATCACGATCACGCCATGACCTTCGCGGGCGACCCGCGCCATGGCCGCGCGCAGCGTCCAGTGCCGCCCCTCGCCGCCGCCGATTCCGAGCACGTCGCGCAAGGTATCGGTCAGATGCACCCGCACCAGCGGCGGCGGCCGATCGTCCGGCGCGATCGTGCCGCGCACCAGCGCCAGGTGCACGTCGCGATGGACGTGATCCTGGTAGGCCAGCAGCGTGAACTCGCCGAACTCGGTGCTGACGCAGCGCTCGTCGATACGTTCGACCGAGCGCTCGTTGCGCAGCCGGTAGCGGATCAGGTCGGCGATCGTGCCGATCTTCAGGCCGTGCTCGCGCGCGAACTTCTCGAGATCGGGCCGCCGGGCCATCGTGCCGTCGTCGTTCATGATCTCGACGATGACCGCGGCGGGTTCGAGACCCGCAAGCCGCGCAAAATCGCAGCCCGCCTCGGTATGACCGGCGCGGGTCAGCACGCCACCGGGCTGGGCCATGATCGGGAAGATGTGGCCGGGCTGGCGCAGGTCGGTGGGCTTCGCGGCCAGCGCCACCGCGGTACGCACGGTATGTGCGCGATCGAACGCGGAAATGCCCGTGGTGACCCCCTCGGCCGCTTCGATCGACAGCGTGAAGTTGGTGCGCTGTTCGAGATCGGTGTCGCTGACCATCAACTGCAGGCGCAGCTGCTGGCAGCGCTCGCGGGTCAGGGTCAGGCAGATCAGGCCGCGACCGTACCGCGCCATGAAGTTGATGTCCTCCGGCCGTACCAGGCTCGCTGCCATCAGCAGATCGCCTTCGTTCTCGCGCTGCTCGTCGTCCATGATGACGACCATCTTGCCGGCGGCGAGATCGGCCAGGATCTCCTCGACACTGTTGAGGCCGCCGGCCTGCGTGGCCGCGGCGGCGGCGTCGTTGCGTACGATGTGCATGCTCGGTGCTCCTGCAGTCAGTGCGCCGGCTGCGGCGGCGTGCCGTGCTGCGCACCGAGCAACCGCTCAACGTAGCGCGCAACCTGGTCGATCTCGAGATTGACGCGGCGACCGACACGGAACTCGCCGAGCGTGGTCACCGCCTGGGTGTGCGGAATCAGGTTGACGCCGAACTCGTCGCCGTCGACCTCGTTGACGGTCAGGCTCACGCCGTCGATCGCGATCGAGCCCTTGCGCGCGACGTAGCGCGACAGTGCCGGCGGGCAACGCAGGCGCATGCGCACCGAACGCGCATCGCCATCCATCGCCCGCAGCTCGCCGACCCCGTCGACATGGCCCGAGACCAGATGGCCGCCGAGCGGATCGCCGGCCCTGAGCGCCGGCTCCAGATTGACCCGCGCACCCGCGACCAGCTCGCCGAGCGTGGTCAGGGACAGTGTCTCGCGCGAGACATCGGCGGCAAAACCCCCGGCAGCAACCTCCAGTGCCGTCAGACAGCAGCCGCTGACGCAGATGCTGTCGCCCTCCACCACGTCCGCCATCGGCAGCGCGGCGACGTCGATCCACAACCGCACGTCGCCGCCGCGCGGCTCGAGCCGGCGCACGGTACCCACGTCGCGGATGATTCCGGTGAACACGTCAAAGGCCTCCTGGCCGCAGCATGATACGGGCATCCGGGCCGACCGCCCGCAGATCGTGGATCCGCCACAGCGGGCGGTCCGCGAGCCGGCCGAGCAGCGGCAGCTGCGCCAGCGGGCGGGCATCCGGCCCGAGCAGCGTCGGCGCCAGGTACAGCACCAGCTCATCCACCAGCCCGCCGACGAGCAGTGCGCCGGCCAGCGTCGGGCCGGCTTCGGTCCAGATCTCGTTGATCTGCCGCGCCGCAAGCCGCTGCAACACGTCGAGCAAGGCCGGGCGGCCATCGGCTCCGGCCGGCAGGCGTTCGATCGTGGCGCCTGGCGGCAGCGCCCCCGGCGACAGCGATGTGCCAGCAAGCTGCCTCGACCCACCTGCCACGGCATCGACCGCAAACAGACAGCTCTCGCCGGGCCCGGTCAGCACGCGCGCCGTGGCCGGCGTGCGCAGCCGGCTGTCGAGCACGACCCGCAGCGGCTGGCGCGGCGACTCGCCGCGGCGCACCGTCAGCGCCGGATCGTCGGCCAGGACGGTGCCCACACCCGTCAGGATCGCCGCACTTTGCGCCCGCCAGGCCTGCACGTCCTCGCGCGATTCGGCGCTCGAAATCCACTGGCTCTCGCCGCTGGCGAGCGCAGTACGCCCATCGAGACTGGCAGCGAGCTTCAGACGCAGCCAGGGACGGCCACGCTGCAGGCGGCTGAGAAAGCCGAGGTTCATCTCGGTCGCCTCGGCTTCGAGCAGACCTGCAGCCACCTCGATGCCGGCAGCCCGCAGACGGGCCGCACCGCCGCCGTCGACCCGCGGGTCGGGATCGGCGACGGCATAGACGACCCGGGCGACGCCCGCGGCGATCAATGCCTCGGTGCAGGGCGGCGTGCGGCCGTGATGATTGCAGGGTTCCAGCGTCACGTACGCGGTCGCCCCCCGGGCCCGCGCGCCGGCGGCCTGGATCGCGAACACTTCGGCATGCGGCTCGCCGGCCCGGCGATGCCAGCCCTCGCCGACCCGCTCGCCCTCGTGCACCAGCACGCAACCGACGCGCGGATTCGGCTGGCTGCTGTCGCGACCCAGGGCCGCGAGCTGCAGCGCGCGCGCCATCCATCGCCGCTCGCCGGGTTCGAAAGGTGCCGCGTTCGAGACATCGCCCGCGGGGCCGGCCTCACGCAGGCTATTTTTCACGGCCGCGGCCCTTCTGCTGCCCTGTGCGGGCCGACGCCGCACCAGCCCGTGCCGGCGATGTCGACGACGCCGTCGCGCCTGCGGTCGCCGACTCGCCACCGAGCAACGACAACTGCCCCGCGACCGGATCACGCCGGCGGCGATGACCCAGGCGCTCGATTTCCTCGCGAAAGGCTTCCACGTCCTGGAAGCTGCGGTACACCGACGCGAAGCGTACATAGGCGACTTCGTCCAGGTGTCGCAGCTCTTCCATCACCAACTCACCCACATGGCGCGAGGGCAGCTCGCGCTCGCCCAGGCTGCGCAGCTTGTGACCTATCCGGGCGATCGCTTCCTCGACCGCATCCTGTGCGACCGGACGTTTCTCGAGCGCCTTCAGCAAGCCCGAGCGCAGCTTCTGCTCGTCGAACGGCTCGCGGGTCTGATCGCTCTTGATGATCAGCGGCATCACCAGTTCAGCGGTCTCGAAGGTCGTGAACCGCTCGCCGCAGGAGAGGCATTCGCGCCGCCGCCGGATCTGACGCCCCTCGGCAGCCAGCCGCGAATCGTTGACCTTGGTCTCGACGTGGCTGCAAAAAGGACAGTACATATCGGCTCGATCCAGTCAGGGGCTGCGCCGCGCTCCCCATCCTGGTTCCGGCCCTCAGGAGCCGTAGACCGGGAAGCGCTTGCAGAGCGCGACGACCTCGCCACGCACACGTTCGAGGGTCGCTTCGGCACCCTCGGCATCGAGCACGTCGGCGATCCAGTCGGCGACCTGCCGCACTTCGGCCTCGCGGAAGCCCCGCGTGGTCGCCGCCGGCGTGCCGATCCGCAGGCCGCTGGTGATCATCGGCGGGCGCGGATCGTTGGGCACCGCGTTCTTGTTGACCGTGATGTTGGCCCGACCCAGCGCCGCATCCGCATCCTTGCCGGTGATGTTCTTGTCCGACAGGTCGATCAGGAACAGGTGATTGTCAGTGCCGCCGGAGACGATGCGGTAGCCACGCGCGATCAGGCGCTCGGCCATGGCCTGCGCGTTGCGCAGGACCTGCTGCTGATACGTCTTGAACTCGGGCTGCAGCGCCTCGAGGAAAGCGACCGCCTTGGCGGCGATCACGTGCATCAACGGGCCACCCTGGGTGCCCGGGAAGACCAGCGAGTTGAACTTCTTGGTCAAGGCATCATTGGCCCGGGCGAGAATCAGGCCGCCGCGCGGGCCGCGCAGCGTCTTGTGGGTGGTGGTGGTGACCACGTCCGCGTACGGCACCGGGTTCGGGTAGCAGCCCGCGGCCACGAGGCCGGCGACATGCGCCATGTCGACCATCAGATAGGCGCCGACCTGGTCGGCGATCGCGCGGAACCGCGGGAAATCCAGCGTGCGCGAATAGGCCGAGAAGCCCGCGATGATCATCCGCGGCCGGGTCTCGAGCGCTTGCCGCTCGAGCGCGTCGTAGTCGATCTCGCCGTTGTCGGGGCGGATGCCGTACTGCACGGCCTTGAACAGCTTGCCGGAAAAATTGACCTTGGCGCCGTGCGTCAGATGGCCGCCGTGATCGAGGCTCATGCCGAGCACGGTGTCGCCCGGCTGCAGCAGCGCCAGATAGGCCGCGGCATTCGCCTGCGAACCCGAATGCGGCTGCACGTTGGCGTAGTCGGCGCCAAACAGCTGCTTGGCGCGCTCGATCGCCAGGCTCTCGGCGATGTCGACGAACTCGCAGCCGCCGTAGTAGCGCTTGCCCGGATAACCCTCGGCGTACTTGTTGGTCAGCACCGAGCCCTGCGCCTCGAGCACGCGGGGGCTGGCGTAGTTCTCCGAGGCGATCAGCTCGATGTGATGTTCCTGGCGCTCGGCCTCGGCGCGGATCGCGCCGGCGAGTTCGGGATCGAAACCTTCGATGACCATGCTGGTCCGGAACATCGGCAGACCTCGGAAGAAAAACTGGCAGGGGAACAGGGTGCCGGCAGTTGCGCCGGCAGGAGGCGCATTCTAGCCGATCAGCCCCGCCACCACTTCATTCCAGGCCCGGGCGAGATTGCCGCGATGGTAGCCGCCGCCGCCGGTCGCCAACACGCGGCCATGCCCCAGGCGCTCGGCCAGCGCAACCAGATCGCGGGCGGCGCGCCCGTGGACTTCGGGGGCATAGCGCAGATGGGCGATGGGATCGCCATCGATGCTGTCGGCGCCGCATTGCAGCAGGATGAACTCGGGCGCATGCGCCTCGACATGGGCCAGGACCGCCGGCCAGTGCGCCTCGAACGCCGCCGTGTCGGCACCGGGCGGCAAGGCCACATTGAGCTTGGTGCCGACCGCAGCACCCTTGCCGGTCTCCTCGGGCGAGCCGGTACCGGGGTAGAGATGGCGGCCATCTTCGTGCAGGTCGGCAAAAATCAGTTGCGGATCGGCTTCGAATGCATAGAACACGCCGTCGCCGTGATGGGCGTCGATATCGACATAGGCGATCCGGCTCAGGCCGTGGCGGGCGCGCAGCAGTTCGATCGCGACCCCGCAATCGTTGAACACGCAAAAACCCGCCGAATGGTTGCGGCCGGCGTGGTGTAGCCCGGCAATGGGCACGAACGCCCGCCGGGCCCTGCCGGCCATGATCGCCTCGGCCGCCTTGAGGGTGCCGCCCACGACATAGGCCGCCGCTTCGAACACCCCCCGATAGGCCGGCGTGTCGCCGCCGTCGAGACAGCCCTGGCCGGTCGCCGATTTCTCCCTGACCCGGGCGAGATGCTCCGGGGTATGGAAAGCCAGCAGCTCCGCTTCGGTCGCCGCCCGCGTCTCCTGCACCTCGACCCGACGGTGCAAGCCACGCGCCTCGAACTCGCGATAGAACGCAGCGTGGCGGTCGGGGCCGAAGGGATGGCCATCGCCGAAGCCGTAGCGAGCCAGCTTCTCGCCAGCGATCACCAGCACATCCGCACTCATTGCAACCCGTTCGCGGCCCGATCTGGCACGAGACAGGCAGGTTACCACAGCCCCGCCCTACCGCTCGGACGCCCGACTCCGACATAATGCGCGCCCCTTTCCCCAGCCCTCCGTCGAGTCCATGGCCCAGTACATCTACACGATGAATCGGGTGGGCAAGATCGTGCCCCCCAAGCGTCAGATCCTGCGCGACATCAGCCTGTCGTTTTTCCCCGGCGCCAAGATCGGCGTGCTCGGCCTGAACGGCTCGGGCAAGTCCACGCTGCTGAAGATCATGGCCGGCATCGACCAGGACATCGAGGGCGAAGCGCGCCCCCAGCCCGGCACCCGCATCGGCTATCTGCCGCAGGAGCCGGAGCTCGACCCGAGCAAGACCGTGCGCCAGGAAGTCGTGCAGGGAATCGGCGGGATGTTCGCCAAGCTCGAGCGCTTCAACGCCATCAGCGAAGCCTTTGCCGAACCGATGGACGATGCGCAGATGAACAAGCTGCTCGAAGAGCAGGCCAAGCTGCAGGACGAGATCGACGCCGCCGGCGGCTGGGAGCTGGACCGCAAGCTAGAGATCGCCGCCGATGCGCTGCGTCTGCCGCCCTGGGACGCGACCATCGACAAACTCTCCGGCGGCGAGAAGCGTCGCGTGGCGCTGTGCCGGCTGCTGCTCTCCGAGCCCGACATGCTGCTGCTCGACGAGCCGACCAACCATCTCGACGCCGAGTCCATCGCCTGGCTGGAAAAATTCCTCGAGCAGTATCCGAGCACGGTGATCGCGGTCACCCACGACCGCTACTTCCTCGACAACGTCGCCGAGTGGATCCTCGAGCTCGACCGCGGCCACGGCATTCCCTATCACGGCAACTACTCGTCGTGGCTGGAACAGAAAGAAAAGCGCCTGGCCCAGGAAGAGCGCGAGCGCGACGCACTGCGCAAGACGCTGGAGCGCGAACTCGAATGGGTGCGCCAGAATCCGAAAGCCCGCCAGGCCAAGAGCAAGGCGCGCATGCAGCGCTATGAAGAACTGTCCTCGCGGGAGTTCCAGGAGCGCAACGAAACCAACGAGATCTACATCCCGCCGGGCGAGCGCCTCGGCGATCTGGTGATCGAGGCGAAAGGCCTGCGCAAAGGCTTCGGCGATCGCCTGCTGATCGACAACCTGAACTTCAACCTGCCGAAGGGCGGCATCGTCGGCATCATCGGCCCGAACGGCGCCGGCAAGACGACCCTGTTCCGCATGCTGACCGGCGCCGACCAGCCCGACGGCGGCGAAATCGTCATCGGCCCGACCGTCAAACTCGCCTATGTCGATCAGTCGCGCCAGGCGCTGAACGACAAGAACACCGTCTGGCAGGAGATCTCCGGCGGCCTCGATCTCATCAAGGTCGGCAACTACGAGACCTCGTCGCGCGGTTACGTCGGCCGCTTCAATTTCAAGGGCACGCAACAGCAACAGTCGATCGGCGAACTCTCCGGCGGCGAGCGCAACCGCGTGCACCTGGCCAAGGTGCTGAAAAGCGGCGGCAACGTGCTGCTGCTCGACGAGCCGACCAACGACCTCGACGTCGAAACGCTGCGCGCCCTCGAAGACGGCCTGCTGGCCTACCCCGGCTGCGCCGTGGTGATCTCGCACGACCGCTGGTTCCTCGACCGCATCGCCACCCACATCCTCGCCTTCGAAGGCAACTCCGAAGTCGTCTGGTTCGAAGGCAACTACCAGGAGTACGTCGAGGACTACCGCAAGCGGCGCGGTGAGGATGCGGCGCAGCCGCATCGCATTCGTTACAAGCCGCTGACGCGCTAGGCGTAGCTGACCTGCGCCTGCTGCACGGATGATTGCCCGTCTGAACGGACGGACGTCGGCCATTCACGCCCTCATCCCCGTCAGGGCAAGCGCGGATCCATGGCGAAGGGTTTGGGTTCACCCAGCCGCACCTGCCCGAACTCCGGGTGCGCCGGGTTCAACAGGAAATTCCATTCCGCTGCGCTGATCGCCGAGGGTACTTTCAATACCGGACTGCGGGCTCGCGTCAGCCATTGCATGCCCAGTCGCTGCGTTTCCTCGCTATAGGGCGAGAATTGCCGCCAGTGCGCCGGCAGGTCTGCCGCCTCGATCGTCTGGATGGAAAGCGTTTCGGGAATCGAGGCCTGCGCGAGACTGAGTGCCGGCAGTTGCTGACGGTCGGAGATATGGACCAGGATCTCCAGCTGCGCGAGAGACAAGGATTGCGCCGTGTAGACGATCCGGCGCCCGGGCGAATGCCAGCGGCCGTCCACGTATAATCCACCGTCGCCATTCCAGGCGGACTCCCGGACGCGCGCGGCGACCAGGCGATGGACAGTGATCACGCCCAGTGCCCATAGCGAATCCGGTTCAGTTCGTCGCGCACCATCTTCGCCCCCGGATCGCTCGTCATAAGATCGAGAGGCGACTGTCCGTTCAATACCAGGCTCGGTGTCTTGAACCAGGCAATGGCCTTGGCGTCTTCGCCGAAGACGTCCGCCGCCTCGGCCAGCGTGCTGACCAGGCGCACGATGCGGTCGGAAACGGCTTCGTCCAATCGCCTCGCGGGGGATTGCCTGAACCGCTTGCGCGAGGTTTCACTGACGGCGAGCAGCCGCGCGCTTTGCGGGGGCGAGAGCCCGAGGATCTTTTCGAGCTTCCCGATAACCCGGGCCGGCACCCCTTTGCCGATCAATTGGTGCAGCTCCGCCAGAAACCCGCTGCCCTTTGGAACCCGAGACCCGGGTAAAGGACCCAGAATCTCGTCGATCAGCGCGCTGTGCACCACGTTCTCCATGGCAGTCATGCACAGTATAGGTCCATTTGGGCTTTTATAAAGACCAAATCACCCCTCAGCCCAACGCGCGCCGGGCGTTGCGAAACATCCGCATCCACCCCGAATCCTCGCCCGCCCCCGCCGGCGCCCAGGAATGCTGCACGTAACGGAACACACGCTCCGGATGCGGCATGGTGATGGTCACGCGACCATCGGTGGTGGTCATGGCGGCGATGCCGAGCGGCGAGCCGTTGGGGTTCGCGGGATAGGTCGTGGCAACGACGCCGGGGCCGAGGGCGTAGCGCAGCGGAACCAGGCCGGCGTCGTGGCAAGCTCGGGCGCCGGACTCGTGGGCGAACTCTGCCCGCCCTTCGCCGTGCGCGACCGCGATCGGCAGCAGCGAGCCGGTCATGCCTTCGAGCAGCAGCGACGGCGACGGCAATACCTCGACCAGGCCGAGGCGGCCTTCGAACTGCTCGCTGCGGTTGCGCACGAAGCGCGGCCAGTTCGATGCGCCCGGGATCAGGCTGGCGAGCGCCGACATCATCTGGCAGCCGTTGCAGACGCCGAGCGAAAGCGTGTCAGGATGCCGGAAGAACGCCACGAACTGCTCGCGCAGGTGCTCGTTGAACTGGATCGACTTGGCCCAGCCCTCGCCCGCACCGAGCACGTCGCCATAGGAAAACCCGCCGCAGGCCACCAGCACCTGGAAATCCGCGAGCTGGCGACGGCCACCGATCAGGTCGGTCATGTGCACGTCGTGGGCCTCGAATCCGGCCCGTGCGAACGCCGCGGCCATCTCGGCCTGGCTGTTGACACCCTGCTCGCGCAGCACCGCCACCTTGGGCCGCGCGCCACGCGCGATGTACGGGGCAGCCACGTCTTCGGTCGGATCGAAACGCAGCGCCACCTGCAGCGGCGGCGTCTTCCAGCACGTGGCCGTCTCGAATTCCTCGCGGGCGCAGGCCGGATCGTCGCGCAGGCTGCGCATCAGCCAGGAGGTCTCGGACCAGGCGCGCCGCAGGTCTTCCCAGGACTCGTCGAGCACGAGCTGCGAATCGTCGCCGCGGATCGCGACACGCGGATCCTTCGGGTCGGGCCGGCCGATCGCCAGCACGACCTCGTCGCCGCCGAGACCGTGGCGGGCGAACACCTCGCGAACCTGTTCGAGATCGCTCGCCCGTACCTGCAGCACCACGCCAAGTTCCTCGGCGAACAGCTCGCCGAGCAGATCACCACGCGACGCCGGCAACTCGATCTGCAGGCCGCAATGGCCCGCGAACGCCATCTCCACCAGGGTTGCGAACAGGCCGCCGTCGGCACGGTCGTGGTAGGCCAGTACCTGACCGGCAGCCCGCAACTCGTGCAACGCCGCGACCAAACCGCGCATCAGCGCCGGATCGTCGAAATCCGGAACGACGTCCCCGAGCTGGCCACACACCTGGGCCAGCGCCGAACCGCCAAGCCGGTTGCGGCCGCGACCGAAGTCGACCAGCAGCAACACCGTCTCGCCGCAATCGAGCCGCAACTGCGGCGTCAGCGTGCGGCGCACGTCCGCCAGCGGAGCAAACGCCGAAACGATCAGCGAGACCGGCGCCACCACGGCGCGCTGCGATCCGTCAGCCTCCTTCCAGGCGGTGCGCATCGACAGCGAGTCCTTGCCGACCGGGATCGCAATACCCAGCGTCGGACAGAGCTGCTCGCCGACGGCCTCGACCGTGGCGTACAACGCGGCGTCCTCGCCAGGCTCGCCGCAAGCGGCCATCCAGTTCGCCGACAACCGGACATCCTGCAGCGACGCCACGTCGGCGGCGAGCAGATTGGTCAGGGCCTCACCGACCGCCAGACGTCCTGAAGCCGGCGCATCGAGCACGGCAACCGGCGTGCGTTCGCCGATCGCCATCGCCTCGCCGGCCGTGCCGTCGTAGTCCGCAACCGTGACGGCGACATCGCCGACCGCGACCTGCCAGGGACCGACCATCGGGTCGCGATGGATCATGCCGCCCACGCTGCGATCGCCGATGGTGATCAGGAAGGTCTTGTCGGCGACCGCCGGCAACCGCAGCACGCGATACGCCAGCTCACGCAGCGACAATCCGTCGAGCTCGAGCGGCCGCGACGGCGGCTTGCGGCTCGCGACGTCGCGCGTCATCCGCGGCGCCTTGCCCAGCAGCACCTCGAGCGGCATGTCCACCGGTTCGTTGCCGAGCAGTGCATCGACGACCCGCAATCGGCCATCGTCGGTCAAGGTGCCGACCACCGCCACCGGGCAACGCTCGCGCGCGCACAGCGCCTCGAGCTCGGCGGTGCGGTCGGCGGCGACCACCAGCACGTAGCGCTCCTGCGACTCGTTGCACCACAGTTCCATCGGCGACATGCCCGGTTCGTCGTTCGGCACTGCGCGCAGGTCGATCAGTGCACCGCGCTGACTATGCGCCACGGCCTCCGGCACTGCATTCGACAAGCCGCCGGCACCGACGTCGTGGATCAGCAGGATCGGATTGGCGTCACCGAGCGCCCAGCAGCGATCGATGACTTCCTGCGCACGGCGCTGCATCTCCGGATTGCCGCGCTGCACCGACGCGAAGTCGAGATCGACGCTGGAGCTGCCGGCGCCGACCGAGGACGCAGCCCCGCCCCCCAGGCCGATCAGCATCGACGGGCCGCCGAGCACGACCACTTTGGCGCCGACCGGGCAATCGGCCTTCTCGATATGCGGCCGGCGCACGTTGCCGAGGCCGCCGGCGATCATGATGGGCTTGTGGTAACCGCGGGCACGACCCGGTGGATCACCGGGCGCCTGCAGCTCGAGCGTACGGAAATAGCCGGCGATGCCCGGACGGCCGAATTCGTTGTTGAAGGCCGCCGCGCCGATCGGGCCTTCGAGCATGATCTCCAGCGCCGAAGCGATCCGCGCCGGCTTGCCCAGTGTCTGCTCCCAGGGTCGCTGATGGCCCGGAATGCGCAGATGCGATACCGAGAAACCCACCAGACCCGCCTTGGGCTTCGCGCCGCGCCCGGTCGCGCCCTCGTCGCGGATCTCGCCGCCCGAGCCGGTCGAGGCGCCCGGAAACGGCGAGATGGCCGTCGGGTGATTGTGCGTCTCGACCTTCATCAGGATGTCGATCGGCTCGCGCCGGCCGCGGTAGACGTGATCGGCCGGATCCGCGAACCAGCGCAACCCCTCGGCCGCGCCCTCGATCACCGCCGCGTTGTCGCGATAAGCCGAGAGCACACCGGCAGGATTGCGCTCATGGGTGTTGCGGATCATCGCAAACAGTGACTTGTCGCGCGGCCGGCCGTCGATGACCCAGCTGGCATTGAAGATCTTGTGGCGGCAGTGCTCGGAATTGGCCTGCGCGAACATCATCAGCTCGACATCGGTCGGATCACGACCCAGCGCAGCGAAGGCCTGCAGCAGGTAGTCGATCTCGTCATCCGACAGCGCCAGACCCAGCTCGGCATCGGCGGCCAGCAGCGACTCGCGGCCGCGCGCCAGCGACACCCGGCGCAGCGGCCGGGCCGCCTCGCGCTCGAACAGCACCTCGGCCGAAGCCAGATCGAACAGTACGCTCTCGGTCATGCGATCGTGCAGCAGCGGCGCGAGCGCCTGCAGTCGCGCCGCGGACCAGTTGCCCTCCACGGCCCTCAGACGATAGGCCACCCCGCGCTCGATCCGCCGCACGGCGCTCAGACCGCAGACCTGCGCGATATCGGTCGCCTTGCTGGACCAGGGCGAAATCGTGCCGGCCCGTGGCACCACCAGCACCAAGGCCCCGCTGGCCCCGGGCGGCGCGTCGACCGCTGCTGCCGCTTCACGCGGCCCGTAGTGCAGCAGCGCTTCGAGGCGCGCGGTTTCGTCGGCGTCGAGTGGCCGGGCGACATCGACCAGATGCAGCCAGCGAGCCTCGGCGACGGTCACCGTGGCGTCGGCGGATGCCAGGCGCTCGTGGAGCTTGTCGATCCGGAACGGAGAAAGTGCCTCGGCACCGCGAAGAACGAGCATGTGGGAACGGACTACTTCCTGGAACCCGGCTCACCGGCCGGCGGCGGGAACGTCGGCGACACCGGAAACTGGGCGACGTTGGAACCTTCGAGGGCCGAGATCTTGCTGACCCCGGCACCCGCTTTGGCCACTTCGTCGATCCGCAAGATCGACTGCAGCGGCAGGAAACTGCGCTTGACCCCGCTGAATTCCGCTTTGATCCGCTCCTCGCTGGGATCGACCACCACCGAGGAGCGGGTGCCGAAAATCAGCTCCTCGACCTCGATGAAGCCGAACAGGCTGCCGTAGCTGACCTTGCGGGCGTAAATCTCGTAAACCTTGCCCTGATTCACGAACATGATCTTGAAAATGTGACTTGCGGCCATCGGCTTGGCGTAACCGGTTGATAACGTGGACCGACATTATAGGGCCGAAGCCCGCCGCGCCGCCGGCCGGCGAACGCCCGGCCGCCCGGCCGGCGCCGGGCCGCGACTGTGGAGGCCGGCTTCCCGACCATGGCATTGAGATTGCGCGTCGTCAGCGAACACCGCCGTGCCCTGGGACCCCGGGCAACGATCGTGTTCGGCATCAGCGGCGGTACCATCGGCCGTTCGGCCGACAACGACTGGATCCTGCCGGATCCGGCGCGTTACATCTCGGGGTGCCACGGACGCATCCTGTTCCGTCATGGCAGCTGGTTCTTCGAAGACACCAGCACCAACGGCTCCTACCTGAACGACACCGACACCCCGATGCCGAAGCAGACGCCGTACGAGCTGCATCACGGCGACATACTGGTGCTCGGCGAATACCAGATCGTGGTCGCCATCGACGTAGCGGAGGCCCAGCACCCCGCAGAACAGGTGGCCGGGGTCGATCTCGAGCGCGAATTGCTCGGCGACTCGGGACTGCAGGTGGCCGCCGCGACCCTGCCGCCCCAGGTCGAGGGTCACCTGGATGCCTCGCTGAACACCAGCGCACTGTTCAACAAGGATGCGGCGCAGAGCGATTCGTTCCAGGTCGGCAACGCCTACGGCCAGGCGGTCGTCGTGCCCTTCGGCGCCGCTCGCGGCGCCGCCGCCAGCCGATCCGCCGCACCGCATACGGAAAGCTCGGACATCATCGCCGCGCGGCGCCTCGAACGCCTGCAGCGCCTCGCCGCCGGCGAGCGCGACGGCGGCAGTTACGGCCCGCAGGGTCAGTATGGCGGAGACACCCGCCCGGGACTCGAGGCTCTGTGCCGCGGCGCGGGACTCGATCCGACCAGCCTGTCGCAAGACGGGGCCGCAGCGATGCTGCAGCTCGCCGGCCAGTTGCTGCGCGAAGCGATCGTCGGACTGAAGGATCTCGACCTCACCCAGCGCGAACAGGCCCGGGTATTCGGCCTCGCGCCGCCGCGGTCCGACAGCGAGGATCCGCCGTTCAATCTGACCACCCCCGCCGACGACCTGCTGCAGCAGATGCTCGCGAGTCACAGCAGCCGCCGGCTCGACGCCTGCCAGTGGTTGCGGCAGAACTTCGAATTTGCCAAGCGCCACGACGACGGCCTCGCAGCCGGCGCCCGGGCCGCCTGCGCCGAACTGATGCACCAGCTGGAACCCAAGGATCTCGAGGAGCGCTTCGAGCGCTCGGCGACCCGCAATCTCGTCGGCGCACGGCCCTCCAACTGGGAACTGTTCCGCGAACTGCATCGGACGCTGACGGATTCGCCGGCCGAAGCCGGCATGCCGCATGTCGCCGCCGAGCGTTTCGCCACCGCCTACGACGAAGTCATCAAGCCGCCGCCGCGGGAGTAAAGGCGACCCACCAGGCAGCATGGCCTGGGCCGGACAAGAGAACTGCCCGTGATGATCCGCTCGATCTGATCGAGATACGCACCCGCCGCGATCGTGCCGGCGACGGCGAGAGGACAGGTCGGGCCGGCCGCGTACGCTCAGGTCGAAGCTGTCCTGCGCCGCTGCGCCGCCGCAAGCAACCGGCCTTGCTTGCCCGCCCCGACGTTCGAGAGATAGCGATTCCACCAGCGCGAATCCCCGGGCCGGCGGAAGGTTCGCGACGCCAGGTAACTGCCCGTCGCCACGCCTGCGGGTGCATCGCGCCACAGGCATTCGGCTGCAAGCTCGCAGAAGAGCTCGCGCTGCGCATTGCTGCCGCCGATGATCGGCAGGTCGGGCTCGACATCAATCAGCAACCGGGCCGCTTCCGCATACCGACCGTCGCGGTAGTGCAAGGTGGCCCGACCGATCGCAGCACCGGCTCGGCGATAAGCGTCGGCATCGTCGCAATCCATCCGCCGCGCGAACTCGTCCATCTTCGCGCACAGGGCCTCGGCGATCGAGCGATGCCCCGCGTCGCCGCTGCTGGCCAGCGCCAGCACGAAGTGCACATCCGGAAAGGCCATCACCAGCTCGACGTTGCGCGCAGCGACTTTTTCGGCGACCGCCTTCCAGCGTGCACCGACGTCGACGCCCGCGATCTCGAGCCGCACCAGCATGGATGCGTCGTTGCAGATGTCTAGGTACTCGACCGCCTTCTCCGAGCACACGAGGCGATCGTAGACGTCCAGCGCACCGTCGAGATCGCCCTTCTCGAAATGGAACAGGGCCAGATGCCAGGCGACGTGATAGCGGAAGTTGTTCGCTTCGGACCAGTGTGGCTGCAGGCGCTCGACGTTTTCGATTCCTTCGCCCACCCGCTCGGTACCTTCGAGCACGTGGGCAAGCCCGTGGACACCCCAGGGGTCGCGCGGATTGATCGCCAACGCCTCGCGCACCAGCCGTTCGGCTTGCCCGAAATCGCCACATTCTTCCAGACCGAACCCATGCAGGCTCAGCAGATACGAATATTCCGGATCGCTGCGGTCCCAGTGATCGATGACGGCGGCCGGACCGTCCCTGACCTGCCGAGACCGCCCCAGATAAAAGCTGCCGAAATTGGCCAGCTTTATCGCGAGAATGTCTCGCGGCCATTCCAGCATGATGGCGGTCCACAGCGCGGTAGCCTTCTGCAGCGTACCGCCGGACCACGCCGCCAGCGCCTCGACATGCATGGCCTCGCGCCGTTCGAGCCCGGCGACGTCCCGGGCAAGCGACTCGGCTTCGGCACGCGCCCTCCCGACCAGCACGCCGACGCCCATCAGCATCAGGAACGAACCGCGGATCACGCGCGCCATCGGCATCGTCGGATCGAGCGCCAGCATTGCCTTCATCTCGGAGCCGGTGGCCTTGTCGAACGCGAGATAGCTTCGAAGCGTGCGCTCCAGCGCCACGACCGCTTCGGGGTTGGTGCAGGTGTACACCAACCCATGTGCGCTTTCGATCTTCTGCATCGTAGACTCCGGATGCTCGCGTACGGGGCGCTGGCTGTTCAGACAGCGGAAAAGGCCGAAATGCCGGTGATGGCTCGCCCCAGGATCAGCGCATGAACGTCATGGGTTCCTTCGTAGGTGTTCACCGACTCGAGATTCAGCATGTGACGGATCACGTGGTACTCGTCCGAGATGCCGTTCGCGCCGAGCATGTCCCGGGCGACACGAGCAATCTCCAGCGCCTTGCCGCAGTTGTTCCGCTTCACGATCGAGATCACCTCGGGCGCGGCTTCCCCCGAATCGACCATCCGCGAGACGCGCAATGACGCGAGCAGCCCGAGAGCGATCTCCGTTTGCATGTCGGCGAGTTTCTTCTGGATGAGCTGATTCGCCGCGAGCGGACGACCGAACTGCTTGCGATCGAGCACGTATTGGCGCGCGACATGCCAGCAATGCTCGGCGGCGCCCATCGCGCCCCAGGATATGCCCAGCCTCGCCTTGTTCAGGCAACTGAACGGCCCCTTGAGTCCGCTCACCCCCGGCAGGACCCGATCCTGCGGGACGAACACGTCGTCCAGCCCGATCGAGCCGGTGATCGACGCCCGCAGAGAAAACTTGCCCTCGATCCGCGGCGTGTGGACGCCTTTGGTGTCGCGATCGATCAGGAAGCCCCGGATGCGGTCGTCGTCGCACTTGGCCCAGACCAGCAGCACGTCCGCGATGGGCGCATTCGTGATCCAGTTCTTCCCGCCGCTGATCCGATATCCCCCCGCCGTCTCGCGTGCGCGGGTGCGCATCGAACCCGGATCCGAACCGTGGTCCGGCTCCGTCAGGCCGAAGCATCCGACCCAGTCGCCGCTGGCCAGTTTGGGCAGATAGTGCTGCCGCTGCTCATCGGATCCGAACTCGTGAATCGGATACATGACCAGGCTCGACTGCACGCTCACTGCAGATCGATATGCGCTGTCGACCCGCTCGAGTTCGCGCCCGATCAGCCCGTAACAGACATAGTTGACGCCGGCACAGCCGTAGCCCTGCAAGGTGGCTCCGAGCAGTCCGAGCGAACCCAGCTCCTTGAAGATCGAGCGGTCGAAAATCTCCCGACGATTGGCATCGACGACGCCCGGCATCAGCCGCCGCTGTGCGAACGACTGGATTTCCGCCTGGACAGCCCGCTCGTCGTCGGAGAGCTGACTGGCGATATGAAACGGGTCGTCCCAGCGAAAGCCTGCGGCGCCGGTAACCGACTCACTTGCCTGGTTGTTCAATTGCTACCTCGAATGGCCCTTCGGGCCAATGATATGTAGCGCTCGACGATCTTGAACTGAGCGGTGCCTCGCCTCATCCATCGACGGGTATCGTGGATGATGGAACCCGGAATAGACGCAAACAGACATGCCACATTCCTGCCACCGGACCTCAGCGTCGATCTGGAACGAGAAATTGGCGGAGAGGGTGGGATTCGAACCCACGTGCCGGGATTAACCGACCATCCGATTTCGAGTCGGCGCCGTTATGACCGCTTCGGTACCTCTCCGGAATCGCCTATTCTAGCCCAGGATGAGCCTCGAAGTGACAAGCTCTTGCGCCCCGTGGCGTCACGGTGGTCGATACCGTCGGTGGCGCGCCCTGCCGGGGCTGATCGCCCTGCTGGGCATCACGGCCGCCCTGCCGGGCTGCGAGTCCCGGCTGCCGCCGACGTCCGTACCGCCGCCGACGCCCGAAAGCATCGCCGCCCGTGGGGTGCTGCGGGTCGCCACACTCAACAGCCCGACCACCTACTACCTCGGCAGCCACGCCCCGGAAGGGCTCGAATACGAGTTGGTCAATGGCTTTGCGCGGCAGCTGGGGGTCCGCCTGAAGATCGAGGTATTCCCGAATCGCTCGGCACTGCGGGACGCGCTCGCCGGAGGGCAATTTGACCTGGTCGCCGCGCAACTGAGCTGGGACCCGGCTTGGGAGGACGTCGGCCTGCCGGCGGCGCCGTACGACTCGGTACCCCAGCACTGGATCTATCGCCGCAGCCAGCGGCGCCCGGCGACACTCGCCGATATCGCCGCGCGACGAGTCGTGGTGATGGAGGACAGCGTCGAGGCGCTCTACCTCTCGACCTCGGTGCCGGATGCAGACCCGCCCCTGCGCTGGATCGAATTGTCGCGCGCCAGTGGCATCGATGCGCTGGATGCGGTCGGCCGCGGCTCGGCCGATGTCACGCTGGTCGATGGCCACGAGTTCGCGTTCGCCCGCGCCCTGCATCCGGAGGTGGGGATCGCGTTCTCGTTGCCGCAGAAACGGCCGGTGCAGTGGATCCTGCCACGCGGCGCCGAAGCGCTGCGCGAGGCGGTCGACGACTGGTTCGCCGAGGAACGCCGCAGCGGGCGCCTCGCCGCCGTATCGGCGCGCACACTGCAGGCACCCGGTCAGATGCGGCGCCTGACGGCGCGCGAATTCCGCACCCATGTCGAGCAGCGGCTGCCGGAACTGCAGCCGCTGTTCGAGCAGGCATCCGTCCAGACCGGCGTCGACTGGCGGCTGCTGGCCGCGCTGGCCTATCAGGAGTCGCAGTGGAACACGCGGGCCCAATCGCCGAACGGCGCGCAGGGCATCATGATGCTGATGCCCGAGACCGCCCCGACCGTCGGCGTGCAGGATCCGTTCGACCCCCGCCAGAACATCCTCGGTGGAGCCCGTTACCTTCGCGAGGTGCTGGCCAAGATACCGGCGCGGATCAAGGAACCGGATCGCAGCTGGTTCGCGATCGCCTCGTACAACATGGGCTATGGGCATCTCGAAGACGCCCGCGTCATCACCCAGATGCGCGGTGGCAACCCCGACAGCTGGGCGGAAGTGCGCGAGAACCTGCCGCTGCTGGCCGACGAATCCTGGTACGTGCGGGTCAAGAACGGCTATGCGCGTGGCTGGGAGGCGCAGTACACGGTCGATCGCGCGCAGCAGTTCGCCAAGGTGCTCGAATGGCGCTCGACTGCGCGCCATGAACCGGGCGCAGGCCGGATCGACGATCTGGCCGGCCTCGAGGACGAAGATCTCGCCCAGGACGAATCCGGCCTGGCCGCGCCCCTGTCGGCCGCAGCCGAGCCCGCGACGGCGACAGCGCCTTAGCGACGCTGCGGCGGCACCCGGCGGAGGACGGCTCGCTCCACCACGCGACCCCGTCGCCGATCAGCGCCAATCCGGATAGTGGGCGCGCAGATGGCGCTGCTCCTGGTAGATCACCGCCAGACCGATCCGGAACGAATCGTCGAGCAGCACCACCGCAACCTGGGCATCGAGCCGCCGCACCTGCCCCTCGAATGGGTGCTCGACCTGTTGCGCGAGACAGATCTGGCCTGCCACACGTTCGCCGACCGACAGCGTCCGGGTGACGTCCCGTTGATCCAGGCGCAGTGCCTGTTCGGAGATGTCGAGCGCACGAAAGCGATGCGCGCCGATCGTGACTATCGGCCGTGCCGGCAGGGGATAGACGATCCGGAACTCGGACCTCTCCTGCACCGCTAGTCCGCTCCCGCCGCAGTCGGCATCATCCGGGCCGCGCGCCAGTTGCCGAAGCGGTAGTACACGCCCATCAGCGTGGCCGCCACGACCGACGAGATCGAGAAGCTCCACCAGACGCCATCCGCTCCCCAGTGATCGACGGCGATGAATGCCAGCGGTACGCGAACGCCGAGCATCGCGACGGCCAGCACCAGCAGCGGCACCACCACCGCACCCGCGGCCCGCACCACGCCGGACAGCACCATGGAGATGCCGAAAAGCGGGAACGACCAGAGCACGATGTGGTTGATGTGCTCGGCAATACCGACCGAGACACTGCCCGGCGGCAGGAAGACGCCGATCGCATGCCGGCTGGCGAGATAGATCACCAGTACCGGGACGCCGGTCAGCGCAAAATTGAACAGCACGCCGTAGCGCGCGGTCAGCGCGACCCGATCCCACAGGCGCGCCCCGATGTTCTGCGCCGCCATCGACGAGACCGCGGCGCCGATGGCCAGCGCCGGCATCTGTACGTAATTCCACAGCTGCATCGATGCCGCGAACGCGGCCGCCGTATCCGAACCGAACCGGTTCACGACGTGCATGAACAGCACCATGGTCGACGACAGCACGATCATTTGCAGGCCCATCGGAATGCCCTTGAGCACCAGGGTCCACACGATCGACCAGTCGATCCGCAGCAAGCCGAGATCGCCGCGGCGCAGGGTCAACGGATTGCGGCGACGATACACATGTCGCAGCAGCGCCAGCAGACTCACCACCTGCGACACCAGGGTCGCGGTGGCCGAGCCCGCGATCCCGAGCGCCGGGATGGGCCCGAGGCCGAAGATGAATATCGGATTCAGCGCGATGTCGAGCACCACCGCCAGCAGCATGAAGTAGAACGGTGTGCGGGAATCACCGGCTCCGCGCAGCGCCGCATTGATGAAGAAAAACGCATACGAGGCCGGCAGCGCCAGGAACATCACGCGCATGTAGGCTACGGCCAGCGGCAATGCATCCTGCGGTGTCGCCATCCACCCCAGCACATGCCGGCTGAACGACACACCGCCGACCGTGAACAGCAGCGCGAGCACCATGAAGAATGTCGTGCTGGTCCCGACCACGCGCTTCGCTTCGTCCATCCGCTGGGCGCCGACCGCCTGGGCGATCAGGATGGTCGACGCCATGGTGATGCCGAACACACCGCCGAGCAGCAGGAACATCACGATGTTGGAGTTGTTGGTCGCGGTCAACGCCGCGGTGCCGAGGAACTTCCCGACCCAGATCGCGTTGACCGAGCCGTTGATCGACTGCAGCATGTTGCCCATCAGGATGGGCAACGCGAACGCGAACAAGGTACGCGGGATCGAACCGGTCGTCAGCGAGGAGCTGGTGGATTTCACGCCCGCCGCTCCGCGAAGAACCGCTGCAACACCTGGCCGCACTCCTCGGCCAGCACCCCGCCGAACACATCCACTCGGTGATTGAGCTGAGGCGTCCGGAACACGTCGGCGACGCTGCCTGCCCCGCCCGCCTTGGGATCCCAGGCACCGAACACCACGCGTGCGACCCGCGCATGCACGATCGCCGCTGCACACATGATGCAGGGCTCGAGCGTCACGTACAGCGTCGTGCCGGCCAGGCGGTAGTCGTTGACGCGTTCGGCCGCGCGGCGCAAGGCGATGATCTCGGCATGAGCCGTCGGATCGTGATCGCCGATCGGCGAGTTGCTGCCCTCGCCCAGGCACTCCTCGCCGCGGATCACGATCGCACCGACAGGCACCTCGCCGCGCGCAGCCGCGGCATGCGCAAGGCCGAGTGCGCGCCGCATATGATCGGTATCGAGAATGGGTGGCATGCCGGAAAAAATCCCTTTCCCGGCAGCGTCACGGGCAACCGGCCCGGCCTCGCCGGAAGGGCGCGATCATAGAGCACCGCCGGCGGCTTTGCCCGGCCGGCCGCTGCCTGCGGATCACGACGGCCCCCGCCCGGATGAGGGGTCGCCCCGGTACGCGGTACCATGGCGGCCGTGGACGAGTTCCTGAAGATTCTGGTTGCGACCGCCCTGCTGGTGCCGGCGACGCTGCTGCCGATCATCAACCCGCTGGCCGGTGCGCCGATCTTCCTGTCGGTCACCGGTGGCGACGATGCGCTGGCCCGCGTCATGGCGCGACGCGTGGCGATCAACTGCTTTTTCCTGCTGGTCGGCGCGCTGCTGATCGGCGGCTATGTGCTCGATTTCTTCGGCCTGTCGATCCCGATCGTGCGGGTCGCGGGCGGGCTGGTGGTGGCCTCGGCGGGCTGGCGCATGCTCAACGATACGGGCCAGGATGCCGTGCAGCGCTCGGTCGCCGACTCGACCGCCGCCATGTCCGAGGTCGAGATCGCGAAGCGCAGCTTCATGCCCATGAGCTTCCCGCTGACGGTGGGCCCGGGCACGATCGCCGCCACGATCGCGCTCGGTTCACGCCGGCCAGAGCCGCAGCAGGCCCTCAGCCTGATCCCGCAGGCCGCCGGCGCAATCGTCGGCCTGGTGCTGGCGGTGGCCGCCATCTACCTGACCTACCGTTATTCAGGTCCGCTGCTGAAGAAGCTCGGCGAAACCGGCACGATGGTGCTGATGCGCCTCGCAGCCTTCATCCTGCTCTGCATCGGCATCGAGATCCTCTGGAGCGGGGTGGCGGAGCTGATCCGCAATCGCTAGCCGGTAGCTGATCTCGCAGCCCTGCCGGCCGCGGCAGAATCGGCGGCGTCACACTCGCCAGCCGCCCCAGGCCAGGATGCCCATCCCGAGCAGCGCCAGACTCCTCGCCGCAGGGAGCAGCTGCCAGACCGACCCACCCCGCTTCAGCCAGAGGTAGGGCAGACAGCAACCGACGATCTCGGCCACGCCGTGACGATGAACAATCCGAAAGTGCGCAGGATCAGCATGGCAGTTGCCGCAAGCTGCGCCGATAGACCACGCCCCAGGTCAGGCCCAGCACGGCCGCACACAATGACCCCAGCAGCACGCCAAGCTTGGCCGCGCCCAGCAGCGTGACATCGGGGAAAGCGAGCATCGCGACGAAGATCGACATCGTGAAGCCGATGCCGGCCAGCAAGCCGATCAGGCAGACACCACCCCAGGACACGCCGGGTGGCAGACGGCACCAACCCAGCTTCACCATCAGCCAGCTGATCCCGATGATTCCCAGCGGCTTGCCGGCAACCAGAGCCAACACGACGCCGATCATGACCCACTGCGGTGCCGGACTGGACAGATCGAGGCCCTGCAGACTGACGCCGGCATTGGCCAGCGCGAACAGCGGCATGACGCCATAGGCCACCCAGGGATGCAGCGTCATCTGCATCCGGACCACGGGCGGCAACAGCTCGCGCTGACCCAGCCGCAATTGCCTGAGCGGCACCGCCAACTGCTGTGCACTCATCGCCGCCTGATCATCGTGATTGCGCAGCTTCTCGGCCGCGCGCAGCACGACCTCCAGCGGATGATCGCGCATGCGCAATGGCACGACCGGAGTCACCATGCCGAGGATCACCCCCGCCAGTGCCGGGTGCGCACCAGTCATCAGCAGACCCGCCCAGGTGACGATGCTGGGAATCACGTAAGCCCAAGCCGTGCCGATCCCCACCTCATGCAGCGCGAACACCATCAGGAGACCGACACCGGCAACGATGAAACCGGAGTAGTCGAGCCCTCCGGAATAGAACAGCGCAATGATCAGCACCGCGATGATGTCGTCGATGATCGCCAGCGCGAGCAGAAACACCCGCACGTTGGTGGGGATCGACCGGCCCAGCAGCGCCAGCACGCCCACGGCAAAGGCGATGTCGGTCGCGGTCGGCACCGCCCAACCGCGGTGCTGCGCCGGGTCGCCGTTCAAGCTCAGATAGATCAGCGCCGGAACCACCACACCACCGGCAGCCGCCAGGACCGGCAGCGCTGCCTGTTTCAGATCACTCAGGGCCCCTTCGTGGATCTCGCGGCGGATCTCCATGCCGACGACCAGGAAGAACACCGTCATCGCGACGTCATTGATCCAGAAATGCAGCGACTGGGAAAACGTAAAGCCGCCGATACCGATCGACGCGGGCAGATGCCAGAGCGCGTGATAGCTGGCCGCAAACGGCGAGTTGGCCCAGATCAGCGCCACGGCCGCGGCGATCAGCAACACGATGCCACTGGCGGCTTCGATATGCAGAAAGCGTTCGAGGGTCGCGAAAGCGCGTTCGGCCAGGAGCTGGGCGCGCGGCAGATCCTGCCGCGAAACGTTGCGGTGCATGGTCGCAGAAACCCGGCGTGGCGGCCCGACCGACGCGTATGCCTGTCGCGCTGCGGTATGCGGCGGGACACCCGGCAAGCATCATACTCTGCCGACCGACATGCCGGCAAAACCGCCATGACGCACCGCCGAACAGGTTGGATCAGAACAAGCTCGCCTGATCGGGCGGATAGGTGATCGAGGTCCCGTCGACCCGTGCGAAAGGCGTGAGCTTGTGCGGCCGATAGTCGCTCGCGGACATGATCTCGATCGTAGGCACGCCGCGTACGTTCAGCGCGTCGGCCACCAGCGAGCGGTGGCAGCGCCATGGCACGGCTTCGGCACACATGATCGCGACGCGCTTCTCGCGACCCATTCGGATCAGGACTTCGACAGCCTCGTCGAACGCCGCGCTCTGCATATAGTCGGCGAAACCGCGAAAGCTGGCGTTGCGCCAGCCGGCGTTGACCGAATCCTTGCGCGCCCGCCGCAATCCGCCGAGTGCCGGCATCGGCACATAGTCGATCCGCGCGGCGGCGAGACTGTCGGTCAACGCATCGGCGTTGAACTGCGGGTTGTGACGCGAGCGCGGCACGGTGCGGATATCCGCGAGCTGCTCGATGCCATAGATCTGCAGCAAAGAAACGAAATCACCGATCGGCAGGGCCGAATGCCCGACCGTGAAAATCGCGCCATCGGGCCACGCGGCATCTCGCGGCGAAGGATGTTTATTCGCTGGGTTACGCATCGGTTGACGTACGGAATGCTGCCCGTGATATTGGTCCCATGACGCTGGTGACGCAAACCCCGGGGAATGACGGCCCCACCGGGAACAGGAGGCCATCACATGCATCGCGGCTCTTGATGGCGGAGATCGGCGTGATGATGGCATCGGGCAGCGCCATGCTTGCGCCGGTCCCGGTCCATTCATCGACGCCGGCACGAGCCCCGGCTTCATCGCCGACGAGCACCGACGCCATCCGCAGCACTGATCGATCGGATCGACAGCTTCGGTTTCGACATACGCATGACCATGGGCGTCGGCGGGCTCCTGACGCTATCGGTGTATCCGGTCGTAAGCACGACCTCTCTCACCGCTGTACGAAACCGCGATCGGTAAGATCCAGCCCGGCGAGATCGGTCTGCATCCCGGCCAAAGCCGCGCTGCGATAGTGGCGGGCCGCCGAGTCGGCCAGCGACTTGTTACGGGTCCGTGCGATCTCGGTCCGGTTCGCCATGATGAGCACTGTATGGTGGATGAGCTCCTCAGCCATCCGCTGCCGCTCGGCCGCATTCATCGCCGCGGTCTGCGGGCTGGCCGCCATGGCTGCGCGCATCGAATCGCGCACTGCCGCGATCGCCTGCGGGCGGATGGTCTCGCGCTGGTTGACGATCGCCCAGGCGGCGATCGTGTAGGCCGTGACGGCATCCGCCAGGTTGCGCACGTCGAGACCATTGGGGGCCGCAATCTCATCGCGATAACCCGCCAGCCAATCCTGCCTCAGTGCCTGATCGATCGCTGCGCGCCGGGACGGATGGGCCTGGACCAGCTGATCGTGGAACGCCGACTTGACGCTGCTGGAGATCGCAGGATCCGCACCGATCTGCAGATCGGCGACGACACCCGGGTTCGTCGCCGAAGCCGATGACAACGGCGATGGCAAGGGCAGCGAGCCCGATGGCCGCGCAGTGCCGCTGTTCGAGCGCCCACTGCGCGAGAGATAGGACTGCATCGACACACCGGAGATCGCCGGCCCGATCATGTCGGTGACCGGAAAGGAGTATGCCGGGCCGTCATAGTATTGAGCCTGCGCCGGACTGACGAAGATCAATGCCAGCGCTGCCATGCTCGCCAGTGCAGCAAGCGGGCCACGCACTCCGCTCAATGATGAATCCGTGAGTCGAGCTCGCATTTCCACGTCCTCTTCTGTCTCAGGTCGACAATCGCATAGTAACCGTCCATGGCCCGGGTTCCGGCAAGGATTCACTGCCCAGGGGATGCGTCAGAAGAGTCCGACAGAAAAAGCAGCCCTTGAAGCGAGCGTCGCCTGAAAGCCTGCGATCAGCCGCCCGACGGCTTTCAATCCGCCGACAGATCGACGTTGACCCTCCACGGCACACCGAACCGGTCGATAGGCGCACCGCACCCCGGCCATGCCGTCCTTTGGGGTGCCTACCTTGCGGCAGGATCGACAATCCCGTGCAGCGTCTGCGCTTCTGGTCGAGCCCGCAGCGATCGATCCCGGAGTCGCCGAGCTTGCGACCGCGCTATCCCCCGAGATCCGGCTGGGAACGGCATCCTGGAACTATCCCGGCTGGGCCGGGATGGTGTGGGCCCGGAATTGTCCCGAAGCAAGCCTCTCGCGCTACGGTCTGGCTGCTGATGCCAGGCATCCGCTGTTTCGTACCGTCAGCGTGGACTGAGGCTTCAATCGCCCGCTGATGGCCGCACAGCTCGCCGAGTATGCGGCGCGGGTTCCGGCGGATGTTCGTTTCATGGTGAAAGCGCCGAGCCTGGCAACCGACGCCATCGTGCGCGACAGCGGCGTCCAAACAGTTCGATGTCTATGGAGACGGCACGGACGCGTTCGAAATCACCGCCCCCTTCACCGAGCCGAGGAGGCCGATCGGACCGAGTTCGGTTTCCAGGTAGAGATTGTCGAGTGCGACTCCGGGATCTGGACTATCCAGAAACGAGAGCTTGGGGCTGGAGAATCGATGTCTGGGTTGCAAGTCGCGACTGACTTCTCGAAGACGAGCGACATTCTCACCACTGAGAACGACACAAACATCGAGATCCCGGGTGACCAATGCAGAACCATGCAACATGCCGGCGAAGCCGCCGACGATGGCGAAGTCGATGCCCGTATCACACAGGCGTTCGATCAGGCGATTCAGTTGCACCACGTAACTGCCGCCCTACTCGTTCGAGCTCCAACGCAAGCTCGAGCGCGGCTTGATGCTGCAAGGCGCGCTGGTCGTAGGAGTAATCGAGACCCACCTCGATGAGACTCAGGTCGATACCGGCCAGCTCGGCTTCTTCCAGGGCGGTCATGACGGCAACATAGCGTTGGCATTGGCGTTCCGGAATTGGCGCGCCCGGAGAGATTCGAACTCCCGACCCTCAGGTTCGAAGCCTGATGCTCTATCCAACTGAGCTACGGGCGCAGCGCTGCGGATGCTATCACCTTACCCGGCGGGATCGCTCGTGCCGACGACGACCGGGCCGGCGACTTGCGCTATCTTGTGGCGATGAGCCTGCCGATCACTCTCGACGACATCCACCTGGCCGCGGAGCGCGTCGCCGGCCACGTGCTCGACTCGCCGTTTCTGCGCTCGGAAACGCTGTCCGATCTGACCGGCGCCGAAATCTGGCTGAAGTTCGAGAACCTGCAGTTCACGGGCAGCTTCAAGCAGCGCGGCGCGCTGAACCGGCTGCTGAGCCTGACGCCGGCCGAGCGCCGGCGCGGTGTGGTTGCGGCCTCGGCGGGCAACCATGCGCAGGGGCTGGCCTACCACGCAGCCCAGCTCGGCATCCCGGCGACCATCGTGATGCCGCGCACCACGCCGGGGGTCAAGGCACAGCGCACGCGGGAATTCGGCGCGGAGGTGATTCTCGCCGGCGACGATTTCCAGGAGGCGGCAGCGAGCGTGCCGGCCCTGATCGAGGAGCGGGGGCTGACGCTGGTCCACGCCTACGACGATCCGCAGGTGATCGCCGGACAAGGCACGGTGGCGCTGGAGATCGCGGCGACGGGTATCGAGCTCGACTTGCTGATCGTGCCGGTCGGCGGAGGCGGCCTGCTCGCGGGCTGCGCGGTCGCGATGCACGAACGGGCACCGCGCACGCGCTTGCTCGGCGTGCAGAGCGAGCGCTATCCGGCGATGGCACTGGCCCTGGAGGCCGCGGCCAGCGGCAGGCCGGTGGCCCAGGCACGGGCCGCACACGGCAATACGGTGGCCGAAGGCATCGGCGTCTCGCGACCGGGCGCACTGACGCGCGAGATCCTCACGACGCTCGGCGTCGACGTGACGATCGTTTCCGAAGCGCGGATCGAGGAAGCGCTGGCGCTGCTGCTGCAGATCGAGAAGACCCTGGTCGAGGGCGCCGGTGCTGCACCGCTGGCCGCGCTGCTGTCGACGCCGGAGAAATTCCGCGGCCAGCGGGTCGCGCTGGTGCTCAGCGGCGGCAATGTCGACAACCGGCTGGTGATGGCGATCCTGCAGCGACAACTGGTGCGCGAGCGACGCTTGTTCCGCATCGCCGTGCCGATACCGGACCAGGCGGGCTCGCTTGCGCGCCTCTGCACGGCCATCGGCGAGCTCGGCGGCAACATCAACAACGTGACCCACGACCGGGCGTTCGTGCCGCGAGATGCCAAGTCGGTGCAAGTGCTGGTGGAGATCGAAGTGGCCGATGCGGCGACCGGGCCGCGGATCCTCGCGCGGCTGCGCGAGCTCGACATGCCGGCCGAGGATCTGCGCGGCATCGACGAGCACCCCCACTGAGGGCCGCTGTTCAGTTCTGCAGGACCGTCCAGGGTATCAGCAGTACGTCGCAATTGAGCTGATCGACGAGCCGGTCGGTCAGCTCGGCGCGCAACTCGTCTTCGCCGGAACTCTGGCCGCCGGTGCACAGCACCACCACGTCGATGCTCTGATCCGCAGGCATGGTCGTGGCAGCCGCTGCGCCACCAGCGGCGGCCGGCCTAGCCGCCAGGTTGCAGGCTCCGCCCTCGCCGGACACGCTCGCTGCCGCTCCCGCGACGGCCCCGCAAACCACCTCGAAGATGCCGTCACACCCTTCGGCGAGAAAACGTGCGGTATCGACCATGGCGGCAGCGGTCGGGTCGTCGACATAGGCGACGAATCGCGGCCGTGGACGCCAGGGGCGACCGTGGGTCAGCATCACCGGCACGGGCGAGGAACGGATCAACTGCCAATCAGCCGAGGTCAGTGTCGGGCGATGACGCCCCTCGCGCCGCAGCATACGCTTGACGATCAGATGACACCCCGCCGCCTGCACCCGTCGGGGCAGTGCTTCGTACAGCGGGCCGTCGCAGTCCTCGCCGACCCGGATCTGCAGATCGTCGGCGAGTACGGTGCTGCGCAGGGCCTCGAGGAAACGGCGCGATTCCGCCCGCCGCACCGCGCGTGCCGGCGCGTTCTCGTCGGCCCGATCCGACACGCGCGCCATCCAGGCCTGTTCGGCGTCGCAGGCAGCCAACTCGATCCCGGCGCCGAAGTGACGGGCGATCACGAACGCCTTCTGCAAGGCCCCTTGCGCCCCGGCGGAACGATCGGCGAGTACCAGGATGGACTTCAGGGGAGGCACGGCCAGCATCCGATGTCGTTGAGGGAGGCGACTCCGTGATGGGGCGGTTCGGGCAGCCGGCTCAGTGCGCGCAATGCGTGCAGCGATCGGTGTACGGCACCGCCTGCAGGCGGCGCGGATCGATCTCCACGCCACAGACGGCACAGCTCAGATAGTTGCCGGCGTCGATCCGGGCGAGCGCGCGGTTGATGCGGGCCAGCTCGCCCCTTGCGGCGTCGCCCAGGCCACGCAGCACGTCTTCGTTCTCGCGCTGCACGACCTGTTCGCTGAAATCCGCCGACAGCGGCTCGTGCTCGTGACGCAGATCGGCGTCGGTGGCCGCGGCACGGCTCGCCAGCTCCTCGCGGCGCGCCAGCAGGCGCTTGCGGATTGTCTCCAGTTCCAACTCCTTACTCCTTGGGTCGGCGGCCCCTTGCGGGTGCTCGTGCTCGGTGGTCGTGGCACGCTGCCATAGGCGCGGTGACCCCTGCATTGCGATTACTACGTACCCCGCCGGGGCTCCGGAGGCCCGCGGCGGACGCGTGCTAACATCCCGCCGCAAAAAGGAATTCATTGTGCAGGAACGTTCGGACTCCCCCCGCCGCGATTCGCCACAACTCGAGTTGCAGGCCTTGCTCGATGCCACCGTCGACGCGGTCATCCTGATCAATCATCAGGGCCTGGTCGAGACCTTCAACCGCTCCGGCGAGCGGCTGTTCGGCTGGCGTGCCGACGAGGTGATCGGCCGCAACGTCAACATGCTGATGACCTCGCGGGACCGCGACTCGCACGACGCCTACATCCATCGCTACGTCAGCACCGGCGTGCCGCACATCATCGGCATCGGCCGCGAGGTCGATGCGCAGCGCAAGGACGGCTCGGTGTTTCCGGTCTTCCTCTCGGTCGGCCGGATCCAGTCGGACCCGCCGCGCTTCGTCGGCCTGCTGCACGACATCACGCTGCGGCGCGAGGCCATGGCGGCAATCCGCCGCGAGCGCGACCGCGCCAACATGTATCTCGAGATGGCGCAGGTGATCCTGGTCGCCCTGTCGGCCGACCTGCGCATCCAGCTGATCAACCGCAAGGGCTGCGACACCCTGGGCCGGCGCGAGGCCGACCTGCTCGGCCGCGACTGGCCGGAGGCCGCCGTACCGCCGGAGCAGCGGGACATCGCCCGCGCCCACCTGCTGCGACTGCAGCGCCGCGGCGGCGATGCCGAGATCTACTGCGAACACGAAGTGCAGGTCGCGCGCGGCGGCCGGCGGTTGATCGCGTGGCGCTGCATCGCGCTGCACAACCTCGAGGGCGAGATCGTCGGCTACTTCTCCTCGGGCGAGGACATCACCGTGCGCCGCGCGATCGAGCAGTCGGTGGAGCGCACACGCTCGCTGCTCAACGAGGCCCAGGAGATCGGCAACATCGGCAACTTCGAGGTGCACGTGCCGGACACGGGCGTCGAGTTCTGGTCGCCGCAGCTGCACCGGATCTTCGGACTCGACCCGGTCGAGGATCGGCTCAGCCTCGAACATCTGCAGTCGGCCGTGCACCCGGAGGACATGCCGCGGCAAGCCGCTGACTGGCGCGCCGCGATCGCCGCCCCCGGCAGCTACTCGAGCGAGTTTCGGATCGTGACGCCCGGCGGCGCAATACGCCACGTGCGCTCGATCTACAACACCAGCCCCGGCAGCAGCGACAGCATGCGCATCGCCGGCACGATCCTCGACATCACTGCCGCCAAGCAGGCCGAGGAGGACGAGCGGCTGGCGCAACAGCGCATGACCCATGTCTCGCGTCTCGCGACCATGGGCGAGATGGCCGCCGGCATCGCCCACGAGCTGAACCAGCCGCTCGCGGCGATCGCGAACTATGCCAGCGCAGCATCGCGACTGGTCGCCGCCGAGAACGTGTCGGACGACGTGCAGATGGCGCTCGAACAGATCGCGGCGCAGGCTCTGCGCGCCGGCGAGATCATCCGGCGCCTGCGCAGTCTGGTGCAGAACCGCGAGACCCACCGCGAATCGGTCGAGGTCAACGATCTGGTCGGCGAGGTGGTCAGCTTTTCGCTGAGCGACGCCCGGCTGCACGACGTGCGGATCCGCACCGAACTGGCACCGGCCCTGCCGATGTTGTCGCTGGATCGCATCCAGGTCCAGCAGATCGTCCTGAATCTCATACGCAACGCCATCGAGGCCCTCGCCGAGCGCCCGGCCAACGAACGCGAGGTCAGCGTGCAGACCGCGCAAGAGAGTAGCGGAGCCATTACCATAGCGGTGCAGGACAACGGGCCGGGTGTTCCCGATTCGATCGTGGCACGGATGTTCGACCCGTTCTGCACCACGAAGGAAACGGGCACGGGCCTCGGCCTGGCGATCAGTCGGACGATCGCCGAGTCGCATCAGGGCAAGCTGGTCTACGAACCACGCCGCGATCGTCCCGGCGCCCGCTTCGTGCTGCGACTGCCGTACCAAAGCCTGGGGAGCCTTGAATGAACCGTACCGCCACCGTCCATGTCGTCGACGACGACGACGCCGTGCGCAGCTCGCTACGCCTACTGCTGAAGTCGGTGGGCCTGCCGACGATCACCTACGAATCGGCACGCGATTTCCTTGCCGGCTACGACGCCGACCAGCCCGGCTGCCTGGTGCTCGATGTGCGCATGCCCGGCATGAGCGGCCCGGAGCTGCAGGAGGAGCTGAACCGCCGCGGCGCGATGATCCCGGTGATCTTCGTCACCGGCCACGGCGACATTCCGATGGCGGTCGAAGCGATGCAGCATGGCGCGTTCGATTTCCTGCAGAAGCCGTTCCGCGATCAGGACCTGATCACCCGCGTGCACAAGGCGCTGGAGCTCGACGAGCAGAACCGCGCCGAACTGCGCGAAGCCGCGCAGATCCGCGCCCGCTTCGACTCGCTGACCCCGCGCGAACGCGAAGTATTCCAGCTGGTCACCGACGGCAAGGCCAACAAGGTCATGGCCGGCGATCTGGGCGTCAGCCAGCGCACCGTCGAAATCCACCGGGCCCGGGTCATGGAAAAGATGGGCGCGAAATCGCTGGCCCATCTGGTGCGCATGGCGATGGATCTCGGCAAGCCCGTCGACGGCTGACGGCACCGCTCGCGGTGCGCGGCCGCAGCGCGCGTGACCGCCCCGCCACCCGGTGTCTCACTGCTGCCTGGACATCTCACTGTTGCCGCGACAGATAGTCCGCGATCCCGGCAATCTGCTCGGGCGAGAGTCGCTTGAAAGTCTTGCGGTGAATCGCCGTCATGCTGGAACGCCGCCCGTCGGCCGTATCCAGCAACTGCCGCTCCAGATAGCCGGCATGCTGGCCGGCAAGCCGCGGCAGCTTGCGCGCTGCATCCCCCTGTCCGGTGGCCCCATGACAGCCGCTGCAGGAGTCGAGCCAGGCGCGGCTGCCGGTCGCCAGCTCCGCACCGCTGCCGATACCGGCCGGCGTGGTACGTCGTAGCGCAGCGGTATAGGCCGCGACGTCGGCAATGTCCTGGGGGCTTTCGAGATGCCGCCGATCGGCGAAGTGCTCCATGCGGATGTCTAGCCGGGCACCGCGACGGAAATCGATCAGCTGCTTTACCAGTACCGGCTGCGGCTGCCCGGCGATCGCTGGGATCGAGCCGTCAGCGACACCGCCGCCATCGACACCATGGCAGGCCGCGCAGTTGCGGTACAGCTCAGCGCCTCTCGCAGCATCGGCTGCCGTGGCAAGCGCCGCCGCGAGCTCGGCACCGCTACCACCGCGCGCCGCCGCACTGACGACCACAGTACCGGATACGGCGGCCAGGGCCGATAGCACCATCCACAGCAACACGCCGCGACCCAGACGGTGGCGCCCTTGCGCCTGCCTGGATCCATCCGCACAATCCCGTCGATTCCTCACTAGTATTCTCCCGTTCCAAACAGTGCCGACATTAGGCGATGCCCTCCCTCGCTTGCTCGCGATTTGTACATGGGAAACACGTCGATTTTCGATATCTACGTATTCATGCACTGCGTACAAGCCACGAACATCCCGCCTCGGGAGGGGCGCTGCTCGCGCACCGCGTAGCCCAGGATAACCCTTTATGACTGCATACCAGTTCGGCCAGGCGGCTTCCGTGGCCGCAGGCACCATGGACGGTGGACCGATGCCGGTCAGCGTCCCGGCGAACGCCCACGAGAACGCCGCGGTCCGCACCGACTACGAGGACGGCGTCGTCCGCCAGTTCATGATCATGACGATCGTCTGGGGCATCGTCGGCATGCTGGTCGGCGTCATCGCTGCCGCCCAGCTGCTGTTCCCGGCGCTGAACTTCGATATCCCGTTCCTGACGTACAGCCGGCTGCGGCCGCTGCACACCAATGCAGTGATTTTCGCCTTCGGCGGCTCTGCGCTGTTCGCCAGCTCGTACTACGTCGTGCAGCGTACCTGCCATGTGCCGCTGTTCATGCCCGGTCTGGCGCGGTTCACGTTCTGGGGCTGGCAGCTGGTCATCCTGCTCGCCGCCGTGTCCCTGCCGCTCGGCATCACACAGGCCAAGGAGTACGCTGAGCTCGAATGGCCGATCGATATACTGATCGCGGTCGTCTGGGTGGCCTACGGCGTGGTGTTCTTCGGCACGATGGCGACACGCAGGGTCAAGCACATCTACGTCGCGAACTGGTTCTTCGCCGCGTACATCATCACGATTGCAGTCCTGCACATCGTCAACAGCGCAGGCCTGCCGGTCTCTCTGGTCAAGAGCTATTCCGCCTATGCCGGCGTCACCGATGCCATGGTGCAGTGGTGGTACGGCCACAACGCCGTGGGCTTCTTCCTGACCGCGGCCTTCCTGGGAATGATGTACTACTTCATCCCCAAGCAGGCGGGCCGGCCGATCTACAGCTACCGGCTGTCGATCGTGCATTTCTGGTCGCTGATCTCGATCTACATGTGGGCGGGTCCGCACCACCTGCACTACACCACCCTGCCCGACTGGGTGCAGACCCTCGGCATGGTGTTCTCGCTGATGCTGCTGGCGCCATCCTGGGGCGGCATGATCAACGGCATCATGACCCTGTCCGGTGCCTGGCACAAGTTGCGCACCGACCCGATCCTCAAGTTCCTGATCGTCTCGCTGTCGTTTTACGGCATGTCGACCTTCGAAGGCCCGATGATGTCAATCAAGACGGTGAATGCGCTGTCACACTACACCGACTGGACGATCGGCCACGTGCACGCCGGCGCACTCGGCTGGGTGGCGATGGTGACCATTGGCACGACCTACGCCCTGGTCCCGCGGCTCTACGGCCAGACGAAGATGTGGAGCATCCGGCTGATCGACTGGCACTTCTGGACGACCACGATCGGCATCGTGCTGTACGTCGCGTCCATGTGGATCGCGGGCGTGATGCAAGGACTGATGTGGCGCGCCACCAATGCCGACGGCACGCTGACCTACACTTTTGTCGAATCGCTGAAGGCCACCTACCCGTACTACGCGGTGCGCCTGGTTGGCGGCGTGCTGATCGTCGCTGGCATGTTCCTGATGGCCTACAACGTCGCGAAGACGATCGGCCAGCGCGACAAGGCTCCGCAGGGCAGCCCCGCAGCAGCCTCGGCCTGAGCTGCCGATCGATCCGAAGGACGGACAAGCACCGTGAAGCACGAAGTCATCGAGAAGAACTCCGCCCTGCTGGGCGTGCTGATCGCCGTGGTCATCAGCATCGGGGGTTTGGTGGAAGTCGTCCCGCTGGCCGCTTCCAGCGAAATGACGCAGCCGGCACCGGGCGTCGAGCCCTACACCGCGTTGCAACTCGAAGGACGCGACATCTACGTCCGCGAGGGCTGCTACAACTGCCACTCGCAGATGATCCGGCCGCTGCGCGGCGAGACCGAGCGCTACGGGCACTACTCGCTCGCCGGTGAGTCGGTCTATGACCGCCCGTTTCAGTTCGGCTCCAAGCGCACCGGACCGGACCTCGCGCGCGTCGGTGGTCGCTACTCCGATGAATGGCACCGTCGGCACTTGCTGAACCCGCGCGACCTCGTGCCCGAATCGAACATGCCGGGTTACCCCTGGCTCGAACGCCGGAGCGTCGACGCCAGCCAGACGCCGAAGAAGCTGCAGGTTCTGCGCAAGCTGGGCGTGCCCTATACCGACGAACAGATCGCCGCCGCCGCCGACGAAGTGCAGAACCGCAGCGAGATGGACGCCCTGGTCGCCTATCTGCAGATGCTCGGCACGGCTTCGCAGACCTGGAAATGAGATGACCATGAGTATCGACACGCTCAACTTCCTGCGCGGCATCACGACCATCCTCGCGATGAGCGCCTTCGTCGGGGTATTCCTCTGGGCCTGGAGCCGGCGGCGGCGCGACAGCTTCGAGGCGGCGGCTCAGCTGCCGCTCGAGGAAGACGCGGACATCGTCGATGCAGGTCGGCAGACGCCGCCGCAACGCTGAACGGGCAGCAGCATCATGAGTAGCGGATTCAGCATTTTCGTCGTCGTCGTCACGCTCCTGAACATCGCGGCGGCCGTGTGGCTGCTGCTCTGGATGCGCAAGCGTCGTGGTGAGGAGTCCAGCACCGCCTCGGATACTACGGGCCACGTCTGGGACGGCGATCTGTGCGAGTACAACAACCCCTTGCCACGCTGGTGGCTGTGGCTGTTCATCCTGTCGGTAATCTTCTCGCTGGTTTATCTGGTGCTCTACCCGGGCATGGGCAACGCCCGCGGCACGCTCGGCTGGACACAGCAAGCGCAGTTCGAGGCCATGCAGGCCGAGCAGGAGCGCAAGTCGCAGGCCATGCTGGCGCAGTTTGCCGATCGCTCGCCGGTGGAGCTGACGCGTGATCCGCAGGCGCTGGCGGTCGGGCGCAACCTGTTCGCCAACAACTGTGCCGCCTGCCACGGATCGGACGGTCGCGGCGCCATCGGCTTCCCCAACCTCACCGACAACGACTGGCTCTGGGGTGGCGAGCCCGACATGATCGAAGCGTCGATCCGCGACGGCCGCCAAGGTGTGATGGCGCCGTGGATCGACTTGCTCGGCCCCAAGGGCGTCGACGACGTCTCCGCCTATGTACTATCGCTCTCGGGCCGCAAAGCCGTCAGCGGCAACCCGGCTACGGGCAAGGCACAATTCGAGACCATCTGCGTGGTCTGCCACGGGGTGGACGGCACGGGCAATCCGGCGCTCGGCGCCCCGAACCTGGCCGACAACATCTGGGTGTATGGCGGCTCGCAGCTGCGGGTCAACGAATCGATCGCCAAGGGCCGCATGGGCGTGATGCCCGAGCACGGCGAGCGCTTGGGCGAGGTGCGGGTCAAGCTGCTGACGGCCTACGTGATCAGCATGGGGGGACAGCACGGTGTCACGACCGCCGGACTTTGAACCCGAAGTCGCGGACTTCGACGACCGACCGCGCGAGCTGAGCTCGCGCGGTCGCGTCTGGTTCACCGTCGCCTGGTGCAGCTTCCTGGCGGCCAGCGTTGCCACAATGGTGTTCTTCGCGATCGTCGACCCGGCGCCCTACGCAGGCGCTGCGCCCGACGACGGCCCGGCTCGGATGACGCTGTACGGCGTCGGCTTTTTCTTTTTCTGGGCGATCTGCGCCGCCGCCGCCGCGCTGACCGCCTTCATGCTGACGACTGCAACCCCTGCCTCCCGGACATGCCGGGACGGCGCCGCGGGACGGAGCCGGAATTGAACACGCCAGATGCTCCCCGGGCGGTGGCGCATCGCAGCAAGCTACCGCCGGCGGGCACGCCACCGGAATCCGAGTCCTACTACGAAGCCCAGCGCAAGATCTATCCACGCGAGGTCAAGGGCTTCTTCAACAACCTGCGCGTGATCGCGGTCTGGGCGCTGCTCGGAATCTTCTATCTTGGCCCCTGGCTGCGCTGGGACGGACACCAGGCGGTGCTGTTCGATCTGCCGGCGCGCAAGTTCTACCTGTTCGGCCTGACGCTCTGGCCACAGGACTTCATTTTTCTGACCTGGCTGCTGGTCATCGCCGCGCTGGGGCTGTTCTTTGTCACTGCGATCGGCGGCCGCCTGTGGTGTGGCTACGCCTGCCCGCAGACCGTCTGGACTGAAGCCTTCCTGTGGATGGAACGGCTGACCGAGGGCGACCGTTCGCAGCGCATGAAGCTCGACCGGGCACCATGGAGCCTCGCCAAATTCGCCAGGAAGTTTGCCAAGCAATTCCTCTGGATCGGCTTCTCGATCTGGACCGGCTTCACGTTCGTCGGCTTCTTCTCGCCGATCCAGACTCTCGGCCGCGACCTGCTGAGCTTCAGCATGGGCCCGTGGGAAACCTTCTGGGTGTTGTTCTACGGCTTCGCCACCTACGGCAACGCCGGTTTTCTGCGCGAGCAGGTCTGCAAGTACATGTGTCCGTACGCGCGCTTCCAGAGCGCGATGTTCGACCGTGACACCTTGATCGTCAGCTACGACGCCGAACGTGGCGACCCGCGCGGCGGCCGCAAGCGCGGCACGGATCCGCGCAGCGTCGGGCTCGGCGACTGCACCGACTGCACGTTGTGCGTGCAGGTCTGCCCGACGGGCATCGACATCCGCAACGGCCTGCAATACGAATGCATCGCCTGCGCAGCCTGTGTCGACGCCTGCGACTCGGTCATGGACCGGATGGGCTATCCGCGTGGCCTGGTACGGTACGCCACGGAGAACCAACTCGAACACCGCAAGTCCAACCCGCTGCGACCACGCGTACTGCTGTACAGCGCCTTGCTGGCTGTGCTGACGATCGGCCTCGGGGTGGCGATCTCGGCCCGCAAGCCGGCCGACCTGGACGCACTGCACGACCGCAATACGCTCTATCGCAGCCTGGAAAGCGGCGAGATCGAGAACGTCTACACGCTCAAGATCATGAACAAGGACCAGCGTCCACACCGCTTCGCGGTGACACTCGAGGCAGTTGAGGGCAAACCGCGCGACACAGGCGCGCTGGCCACCCGCAGCAGCGCGGTGGACGACAGTCGGTACCGGCTCGACCCAGCCACGCCGGTTTTCGAAGTGGCGCCCGGCGAGGTCTACAATGCCGCAGTACGGGTCCGGGCGGACGCCTGGGACGACAGTAGTGTCCAGCCCACCGGTTCCGGAACCGCCTCGATCAGGTTCCGGATCCGGGCCACAGATGCCCCGGATGTCACGGCCACCGCGATCGCACGATTCTTCTCGCCGGATTACTGAGCTGCAGTAGACCCCCATGGACGCCGAGCTGCCCTCCTCAACCCGCGCTGCGGCACCGGATCTGGCCGGATCGCCCCGCCCGCGGCACCGACCGAACTACGTCGTCTGGGTAGCGATCGGCGTGCCGGCGTTCGCTGTAATCGCGGGCATCCTGCTGGTGTTCCTCTCGCTGCGCGGCGCCGAGCCGGAGCTGCCGGCGAATTACAGCTGGGAGGGCGCCGCACTCGATCAGGATCTCGAGCGCGCACGCCGTGCCGAAGAGCTCGGCGCGATGATCGGTCTCGAGTTCGGCGCCGACGGCAACCTGGTCGCCCGGCTCGGCTTCCGCGATGCGACACAGGTCCTGCCGACCCGCCTGGTCGTGCAGCTGGCGCATGCGACGCTACCGCAACTCGACCGTCGCTTCGAGATGCCACTCGACGACGCTTCCGGCACCTACATCGCGAGGCTGCCACCCTTGCAGCGTGGCCGTTGGCTGATCGAGATCGCGGACGGCGACGGCAATGCCTGGCGATTGCGCAAACGCTTCCTCGCTCCGGCCGCGCAGGTCGGCCTCGGGCTCTGAGCCCGGGCCTCGGGCCCCAGCATGGCAGTCAAACCCTCGGCCATCGGCGCAATGGACACGTATTCGCTCGAAGGCCACTGGGCCAGCGAAAGTGACGGCGAAGGCCACGCGATCTTCAACGCCGACGGCATCCGCTGCGCCAACTGTGCGCGTTCGATCCGCACCGGTCTCGGCCAGCTGGCCGGCGTGCGACAGACCGACGTCAATGTCGTCAACGGCCGTGTTTCGGTGACCTGGGATGCCGCCCGCACCTCGCTCGCGGCGATCCTGCGCACGGTAGCAGCACTCGGTTTCCGTCCCGTGCCGCTGGCGGGCGACGCGGCCGCCACGGCCCGGCGCAAGGAGTGGCGCGAGGCCCTCAAGCGCCTCGGCCTTGCCGGCATCGGCTCGATGCAGGTGATGATGTACGCGGTCGGCCTCTACACCGGGGCCCTGCAGGGTATCGATCCGCAGCTCGCCGAGGTCCTGAAGATCGCCTGCCTGGTGCTCACGACGCCGGTGCTGTTCTACTCCGGCGCACCGATTCTGCGCGGTGCGATCCACGACCTGCGCCGCGGCACGCTCGGCATGGACGTCACCGTGTCGCTGGCGCTGGTGCTCGCCTACGTCGCCAGCGCCGTCAACACGCTGCGCGGCGCCGGCGAAGTCTATTTCGACTCCGTGACCATGTTCATCTTCTTCCTGCTGCTCGGCCGCTGGTTCGAGATGAAAGGCCGTCATCAGACGGCCAACGTCACCGATGCGCTCGCCCGGGCCCTGCCCGCCACGGCACAGCGCCTCGATGCCGGTGGGGCGGGGCAGTCCGTGCCACTGGCCGAGGTCCGCATCGGCGACCGCCTGCGCATCGGCAGCGGCCAGGTCATCCCGGTGGATGGGCGCGTCTGCGGCAGCACGGCCGCGGTGGTCGACGAAGCGCTGGTCACCGGCGAATCGATCCCGCAACGACGCGATCCCGGTGCCTCGCTGCTCGGCGGCTCGATCAACGTCGGCGCCGCACTCGAACTCGAGGTCACCACGGCACCGCACGAATCGACGCTGCACGCGCTGGTACGCCTGCTCGAACATTCGCAGGCGCAACGCCCACGGCTCGGGCTCGCGGCCGAGCGCATGGCCTCGTGGTTCATCGTCCGGGTGCTGGTATTGACGGCCTTGGTTGGCATCGTCTGGACTCTGATCGTTCCGTCGCGGGCGTTTCCTGCCGTGCTGGCGGTACTGGTCGCCACCTGCCCTTGCGCGCTGTCGCTGGCGACCCCGGTGGCGCTCGCCGCCGCGACCTCGCGGCTGGCCCGGCTCGGCGTGCTGGTGACCCGCCCCGATGCCATCGAGGGTCTGGCGCAGGCCGATACGGTCATGCTCGACAAGACCGGCACACTGACCACCGGCGCCGCGAGGCTGCTCGAGGTACGCACGGTCGAGCCGCTCGACGACGCCACCGCTCTGGCGCTCGCGGCCGCGCTCGAGCAGTGCTCGCGGCACCCGCTGGCGGCCGCGTTCCTGCCGCATGCGCGCGCCGGGCTGCATTGCAGCGACGCGCAGGAGGTGGCCGGCCAGGGCATCGAGGGCACGATCAACGACCGTCGCTGGCGCATCGGTCGGGCGGAATGGGTCGCAGCGCTGCGCCCGCCCGCCGCCGCATCGCCGCCGGTCCCGCTGGCCGATACCGCGGCCACGGCCGGCGTGGCGCTCGGCGATGCGCATGGCCTGCAAGCCCTGTTCACCTTCGCCGATGAATTGCGTGCCGATGCCGTCCAGACGGTCAGCCGGCTCACCGGACTCGGTCTCGAACTGCGGCTGGCCAGTGGCGATCGCGACGCACCGGTGGCCCGGGCGGCACAGGCGCTGGGCATCGCCCACTACGCCGCCGAGCAGCGTCCCGAAGGCAAGCTGCAGTTGCTGCAGGATCTGCAACGCGAGGGCCACAAGGTCCTGATGATCGGCGACGGCATCAACGACGGGCCGGTGCTGGCCGCCGCAGACGTCTCCATGGCGATGAGCGGTGGCTCGTCGATCGCCCATGCGGCCGGCGATCTGGTGCTGCTGCGTGAATCGCTCGCTGCACTGCCGGCGGCGATCCAGGTGGCGTGGCGCACCATGTCGATCATGCGCCAGAATCTGCGCTGGGCAGCGATCTACAATCTCGGCGCGATCCCGTTGGCGGCGCTGGGCCTGATGCCACCCTGGGTGGCGGCGCTGGGCATGTCGCTGTCGTCGCTGCTGGTGGTGATGAACGCACGCCGCCTGGTCAGCACCGGTCTGGTGGGCAGCGGCCCGGTTGGGAGCAGAATCAGCTGATGCAAAGCCTCTACCTGTTGATCCCGCTGTCGATCGTGCTGGCCGGCGCCGCCATCTGGGCGTTCTTCTGGGCCGTCAACCAGGGCCAGTTCGAGGAGCTGGACGAACCGGCGCGCGCGATTCTCGACGACGACCTGCCACCGGAGTCGGCCCACGACGCCAGCGGGCCCGAGCCGCGGCCTTGAACCCGAAGGCCCCGCAATCGTCCGGCCGGGCCGGCGGGTAGCCCTTCCCGGGCTGCGACCGTAAGATAGCCGGACGACCGTCGGCGACAGGTCCGGTGGCTTCCGTTCAGGAGGCATTCAGGCCCGGTTCCGCAGGCTGTCGGCCCAGGCATGTTGCCGTCATTCGATCTTCTTGGGGGGATCCCTCGACATGAAATCGCTGTTCTCGCTGGCTCTCGTCGCCACCCTGGCCATGGGCCCCGCCTATGCCGCCTGCACCTACCCGAAGGCTCCGGAAAAGATCCCCGACGGCCAGACCGCCACGCTCGAAGAGATGCTGGCGACCCAGAAGCTGGTCAAGCAATTCGACACCGACATCGGCGCCTACCAGACCTGCCTCGAGACCGAGCACAACGAAATGCTCGCCAAGGAAGGCAATCTCACCGATCAGCAGAAGGCCGAGCGCCAGAAAATGCTCGCGCAGAAGCAGAACGCCGCTGCCGACGACGCCCAGGCGGTCGCGGCGCGCTTCAACGACCAGGTGAAGATCTACCGCGAAAAGAACAAGAAATAGCCCGCAGGGGAGCGAATACCCGCCTGGGTGGCTGCCTGCCGAATGCTGCAGCGGCCGCCCAGCGGCTCTCCCAGGCCGCATGCCGGGATACACTTCCCGACATGATTTCCACGGCCGAGGCCGACCGCCTGATCGGTCGGCACGTAAATTGCCTGCCGATCGAGTCACTGCCGCTGGTGCAGTGCACCGGCGCGGTATTGCGCGAGCACATCTACGGCGAGCGTGACCAGCCGCCGTTCGACCGGGTCGCCATGGACGGCATCGCCGTGGACAGCACCGCGGTCCGCTCCGGTGCCCGTCGCCTGCGCGTCCAGGCCATGCAAGCGGCCGGCGACGCGCCGCTGACTCTCGCCAACGGCCAGCACTGCATCGAAATCATGACCGGGGCGATGCTGCCGACCGGCTGCGACGCGGTGATTCCGGTCGAGCGGATCAGTCTCGACGACGGCTTCGCGCTGCTGTCCGACGGCGCGAAAGCCGAACCCTGGAGCAATGTGCATCGTCGCGGCAGCGACAGCCTGCAGGGGGCGCTGCTGTTGCGCGCCGGCCTGCGGCTGCAGGCGCCCGAGATCGCGGTCGCTGCCGGTGCCGGCATGCCGCGGATCCGGGTCAGTGCCCAGCCGACGATCATCGTCGTCTCCACCGGCAACGAGCTGATCGAACCCGGCGTGCCCATCGAAGCGCATCAGGTACGTCGCTCGAATGCCTACGGCATCATGAGCGCGCTGCGCCAGCGCGGCTTCCAGCGCATCGCCGACGATCATCTGGTCGACGATCTCGCGCTGCTGCGGCAGCGGCTGCGGGTGCATCTGGATACGCACGACGTGCTGATCCTCTCGGGCGGCGTCTCGATGGGCCGGCTCGACTTCGTGCCGCGTGCGCTCGAGGAGCTCGGGGTCCGCAAGATCTTCCACAAGATCGCCCAACGCCCCGGCAAGCCGATGTGGTTCGGCATCGCGCCCTCGGGCACGGCGGTGTTCGGCCTGCCCGGCAACCCCGTCTCGACCCTGGTCTGCCTCGCGCGCTATGTCATTCCGGCGCTGTACGCTGCGATGGGCCAGGCGACCCAGCCGATCGAGAAGATCGCCCTGGCCGCGCCGGTCGAGGCCAAAGCACCGCTGGCGTTGTTCATGCCGGTGCAGCTCTCCACCGACGACTGGAGTCGCGCCTGGGCGAATCCGGCGCCGACCAACGGTTCCGGAGATTTCAACGCGCTGAGCGGCACCGACGGTTTCGTCGAGCTGCCGCCGGGCCCCAACACCTACCCCAAAGGCTTCGTCACCCGCCTCTGGCGCTGGTGAGCCGCGACCCATGACCTCCGGTCCCAAAACCGCCACCCAGCTGCCGAGCACGCAGCGCCTGCGCGACACGCTCGGCCGGCCGCTCCGCGATCTGCGCATCTCGGTCATGGACCGCTGCAATTTCCGCTGCCCCTACTGCATGCCGGCGGATACCTTCCACGACGGCTATCGTTTCCTGAAATCGGCGGAGCGCCTGTCGTTCGAGGAAATCGTGCGGCTGGCGCGGCTCACCGTACCCCTGGGGGTCCGCAAGCTGCGGATCACGGGTGGCGAGCCGCTGCTGCGGCCCAACCTGATCGACCTGGTCGGCGATCTCACCACCATTCCGGGCATCGAGGACGTCGCGCTGACCACCAACGGCGTGCTGCTCGCGCGGCGCGCCGCCGAGCTCAAAGCCGCCGGACTGTCGCGGGTCACGATCAGCCTCGACAGCCTCGACCCGGCCGTGTTCGCGAAAATGAGCGGCGGCTTCGGCGGTGTCGACGAAGTGCTCGACGGCATCGAACATGCCCGCCGCGCCGGCCTGGCGCCAATCAAGGTCAATACGGTGGTCCAGCGCGGCCTGAACGACGGCTCGGTGCTGCCGCTGGTCGAGCATTTCCGCGGCACCCGCGTCATCGTCCGCTTCATCGAGTACATGGATGTCGGCAACCGCAACCACTGGCAGCAGGGACTGGTCGTGCCTTCGGCCGAGCTAGTGGCGCAGATCAACGCGCGCTGGCCGTTGCGGCCGGTTTCGGCGAACTATCGCGGCGAAGTCGCCGAGCGCTACGCCTTCGAGGACGGCCAGGGCGAAATCGGCTTCATCTCATCGGTCAGCCAGCCGTTCTGCGGCAGCTGTTCGCGCGCCCGGCTGTCGTCCGACGGCTCGCTGTTCACCTGCCTGTTCGCGAACCAGGGCGCGGACCTGCGCGGGCCGCTGCGCGCCGGTGCGAGCGACGCCGAGCTGACGGCCCTGATCCAGGCGCTCTGGACGCATCGCATCGACCGTTACAGCGAGCTGCGGGCCGAGTTGCGGCAGCGCGGCGGATCGAAGGTCGAGATGTACTACATCGGCGGCTGACGAACCCATGCCCGCGATCCGTTCCAGGCGCCGCCCGACCGGCCTCACCCATCTCGATGCGGCCAACCGGCCGAGCATGGTCGATGTCAGCGGCAAGACCGCGACGGCCCGCGAAGCCAGCGCCGAGGCTCGCGTCAAGCTGCCGTCCGCGGTGGCGCGCGCGCTGGCCGCGACCGGCCACCGCACGCGCAAGGGACCGGTGTTCGATACCGCGATCATCGCCGGCGTGCAGGCTGTCAAGCGTACTCACGAGCTGATCCCGTTCTGCCACCCGCTGCCGATCGAGCGCTGCTCGATCGACATCGAAGCGGGCCGCGACGGCCTGATCGTCGTGCGCTGCACGGTCGGCGCGTTTCACCGGACCGGGGTCGAGATGGAAGCGCTGACCGGCGCGGTCGCCGCCGCGCTGACGATCTACGACATGTGCAAGGCGCTGTCGCACGACATCGAGATCGGCAGCGTGCGCCTGCTGGCCAAGCGCGGCGGACGTCGCGACTTCAGCCGCACGACCCGGCGCAAGAGAGCGAAATCATGAACGCACCGGTCTACGGATTGCTGCTCGCCGGTGGGCGCAGCTCGCGGATGCATCGCGACAAAGCCGCGCTCGAATACCACGGCCGCAGCCAGCTCGCACACGCCTTCGACCTGCTCACCACCGCGGTGGAACAGGTCTTCGTCTCGGTGCGGCCGGACCAGCAGGACGATGCGGTGCGCCGCGGATATCCGCAGATCGTCGATCAGCGTGCCGGACTCGGCCCGCTGGCCGGCATCCTCGCGGCGCAGGCCGCCAGACCGGACGCCGCCTGGCTGGTGCTCGCCTGCGATCTGCCGTTCCTGGAAGCGCGGACACTGAGCCATCTGCTCGCCTCGCGCGATGCCGCCGGCCTGGCCACCGCCTTCCGCTCCGCCCACGACGGCCTGCCCGAGCCCTTGTGCGCCATCTACGAGCCGCGCAGCGCCGCGGCGCTGCTGGCCTGGGCCGACACCGGCCGCAGTTGCCCGCGCAAGTTCCTGATCCAGTCCGGCGCGCGACTGCTCGAACCGCTCGATCCGCGGGCTCTCGACAACGTCAACTCGGCCGACGAATACTGGAACACCATGCAGACCCTGGCCCCCGATCAGATCGCGACGGCGCAGCGGATCCGTGTGCAGTACTTCGCCCTGCTGCGCGAGCAGGCCGGCCGCAGCGAAGAGACGATCGAGACCCGCGCCCGCACACCGCGCGAGCTCTACGACGAGTTGCGCGGCCGCCATCCGTTCACGCTGGGCGCGGAGCTGCTGCGCGTCGCGGTCAATGCCGAGTTCGGCGACTGGGAGCAACCGCTGGCCGCCGGCGATACGGTGGTGTTCATCCCGCCGGTCGCGGGCGGTTGAAAACCGCGCACGAATCGCCACGCCTCCCAGCCTCTGCAACCCGGACCCGGACAATGAACGCCTTCCGCTTCAGCCCCACCGCCGTCGATCTCGACGCCGAGCGCCGCGCGCTGGCCGATCCGGTCGCCGGCGGCTATGCCTCGTTCGAAGGTTGGGTGCGCAACCACAACGAAGGTCGCTCGGTGACCCGCCTCGAGTACGAAGCGTTCGCCGAGCTGGCCGTTCGCGAGGGCAGCCGGATCGTCGCCGCAGCCTGCGCGAAATTCGGTGTGACCCAGGCCGCCTGCGTGCACCGCATCGGCACACTCGAGATCGGCGAGCTGGCCGTCTGGGTCGGAGTCAGCGCGCGTCATCGCGACGAAGCATTCCGCGCCTGCCGCTATATCATCGACGAGGTCAAACACCGCGTTCCGATCTGGAAGAAGGAACACTACGTCGACGGCGATTCCGGCTGGGTCAATTGCGAGCGCTGCGCCGCGGCGCCGAGTTCGCAGGACCTGCCCGGCCGCACGACACCTGCCGGAGCCGCACACACCCACGGGCACGGGCACGGGCACGGGCACGGGCACGGGCACGGGCACGATCATGAACACCGTCACGATGCGCCGGCAGGATCTTCCACTGCGACGCCCGGCCTGCGCCTGGTTCCGGACTATTCCCGCCAGATGGCGCTGCGCGAAGTCGGCGCGGCCGGCCAGGCACGGCTGCGCGCCAGCACGGTGGCGGTGGTCGGTGCCGGCGGCCTCGGCGTACCGGTGCTGCAGTACCTCGCCGGTGCCGGCATCGGCCGCCTGCTGATCATCGACGGCGACCGTCTCGAGCCATCCAATCTGCACCGCCAGACGCTGTACGCGCTCGCCGAATGTGGTCGGCCGAAAGCCGAGCTTGCCGCCGCACGGCTGCGCGCCCTGAATCCGGATGTCGAGACGATCGTGCATGCGCTGCGGCTCGATGCCGGCAACGCCGCGAGGCTGCTCGCACCCGCCGATCTGGTGATCGACTGCACCGACAACTTCTCCACCAAGTTCCTGCTGAACGATCTCGCACACCTGCTCGGCAAGCCGGCACTGCTGGCCAGCATCTATCAGTACGAGGGCCTGTTGCAGGTCGTGAACCCCGCGCGCGGCAGCTCCTGTCTGCGCTGTGTCTGGCCCACCGCGACCCGCGACGGCCTGGTCGGCAACTGCGCCGAAGCCGGCGTGCTCGGTCCGGTGCCGGGGGTGTTCGGCAGCCTGCAGGCCCTGGAGGCGATCAAGCTGCTGCTCGATCTGCCGGGCCGCTTCGAGGACGACGTGCTGCTGTTCGATCTGCGCAATCTCTCGACCACCCGGCTGCGCACGGCGCGCAACCCTGCCTGCCACGGCGGCCGATGCGAGCTCGCCGCGGCCGGCCTGCGCGAGGCACAACTCGCCGCGGCAGGTGCACCGGTCGCGGACGCCGAACTCGAGCGGGTGTTCGACGACCTCGATGCCGCCCGCGCGGCAGGTTACGCATTGATCGACATCCGCGAGCCGCAGGAACTGTTGCGGCATCCCACACCCGCAACCGACGCCCGGCATCTGCCGATGGGCGAGTTGCTCGGCGGCACGAATCTGCCGGCCGATGGCCGCTACCTGCTGATCTGCGCGCGCGGCAGCCGCAGCCTCGCGGTGGCCCGGATACTGCGCGAGCGCGGCCTGACCGAGGTCTACTCGCTGCGTGGCGGTGTGCTTGGCCTGCCGGTCGCGCGCTGACTCGCGGCGACACGCCATCCTGGCCGCCTGCTGCGGCCTGCTGTGGCTGGCCATTGCGACCACCACCCGCGCGGCCGAGCCCTCGCCTTTGGCTTCACCGCTGATCGACTGGACCAACGCCCTGCAGGCCGGGGTAATGCTCGATGAGACCGCCCGGCGGGCCGATCTGCGGCGCGCCGAGACACGCCTGGCCCGTGTGGCCGCACCTCGCGACGGTTGCGCCGAGGCACTCGGTGCGCAGCGCTATGCGGACTTGCATGTCGAACTCGCCCGCGCCCGCGACGCACTGGGCGACCGGCGCGGCGCCGAAGCCGCCTGGCACGCCGTCCTCGATTGCACGCCACGCAACGCCACTGCGCAGCTCGCCCTGGCGCGCCTGTCGATGCTGGCCGGCGAATCCGCCGCCGCCCGCGCACGACTGGCGCGGGCGCTCGAGCTCGCCCCGCAGTTCGAGCGGAGCCGGCAGCTCGGCATCCGGCTGGACTACCTTGCCGGACGCTGGACTGAAGCCGCCAGCGGCGCCGCCGAACTGGCGGCCGAACATCGCAACACAGCCGGGCACCTGTCGCCGTCGGCATCCAAAGCCGACGACACCGAGGACGGCGAACCTTCGGGCGTACGCCTGTCGGCCGCCTACTGGGATCTGCTGGCACTGCTGGCACGCCGCCGCGGCGGTTTGCCGCCCACCACTACCGGCGACGAACCCGATCCCGCGCTCGGCAACTTTTGGCCCGCGCCGCTATGGGAGCATCTGCTGGGACTGCGCGATGAAGCCAGCCTGGTGGAAGCGATGGAGACCGCGGCGACGAACCCGCGCCAGCGCCGCGAAATGGCCTGCGAAGCACTGTACTACACCGCACAACTCGCATTGGCCGAAGGTCACAGCGAAGACGGCCGGCAACGCCTGGCACGCGTCGTCAACCTGAAAGTCCTCTACTTCGTCGAACATGACCTCGCCCTCGCCGAACTGGCCGGCCAACGCGCCGCAGGCGCGGCGTTCTAGCGCCCTGCAGCACGACCCTGCGGCATCCCGGCACTACGCGAACATGAGCAAGCCCTAACGCCGGACCTGTCCGCTACCGTGGACGACGTACTTGTAGCTGGTGAGCTGCTCGACGCCGACCGGACCACGCGCGTGGAAGCGGTCGGTGGAGATGCCGATCTCCGCCCCCATGCCGAACTCGCCGCCGTCGGCAAACTGGGTCGAAGCGTTGTGCAGCACGATCGCGCTGTCGACCCGCGCCAGGAAACGCTCGGCCGTCGCCGCGTTCGCCGTGACGATCGATTCGGTATGGGCCGAGCCGAAGCGCGCGATATGCGCGATTGCGGCATCGACGTCGTCGACCACCCGCACGGCGATGATCGCGTCGAGATACTCGGTGGACCAGTCCTGCTCGGTCGCCGTCTTGACCCGCGCATCGACCTGCTGCACCGACTCGTCGCCGCGCACCTCGCAGCCGGCCTCGAGCAAGGCCTGCACCAGCGGTGCCAGCAGCCGCGCCGCGCCGCCGCGATCGACCAGCAAGGTTTCGGCGGCGCCGCAGATGCCGGTGCGCCGCAGCTTGGCGTTCAGCAGCACCTCGCGCGCCATGTCGGGATCAGCATCGCGATCGACATAGACGTGGCAGTTGCCCTCGAGATGCCCGATCACCGGAACCCGCGCTTCGTCCTTGACGCGCTGGACTAGGCTCTTGCCGCCGCGCGGCACGACCACGTCGACCATCCCACCCATGTTCGCGAGCATGTGGCCCACTGCCGCGCGATCCGCGGTCGGCACCAGCTGGATGGCAGCGAGCGGCAGGTCGGCCGCGCGCAGGCCGTCGAGCAGGCAGGCATGGATCGCGGCACTCGACTCGCGGCTCTCCGAGCCGCCCCGCAGGATCACCGGATTGCCGGACTTCAGGCAAAGCGCACCGGCATCGGCGGTGACGTTCGGCCGGCTTTCGTAAATGATGCCGACCACGCCGAGCGGCACGCGCACCCGCGAGATCCGCAGGCCATTCGGCCGCTGCCACGCTGCCGCGACACCGCCGATCGGATCCGGCAAAGCGGCGATTTCCTCGAGCCCGCGCGCCATCGCTTCGACGCGCTTGGGATCGAGCTGCAGGCGATCGAGCAGCGCCGGCGTCAGACCCTTGCGCCGCGCGGCTTCCATGTCGCGCGCGTTCGCTTCGAGGATCTCCGCCTGGCGACGCCGCAAGGCCGCCGCCGCGGCCTGCAGCGCCTGGTTTTTCTGCTCGGTGCCCGCCGCCGCCAGGGCCGGGCGCGCGGCGACCGCCGCTGCGCCGAGGCGGTTCATCAGCTCGACCGTGGATTCCGGGGGAGTCGTCATTGCAGCACCAGATCGTCGCGATGGATCATTTCGTCGCGCCCGCGGAAGCCCAGGACGCTCTCGATTTCGGCGGTGCGCCGGCCGATGATCCGGGCGGCGTCCGTGTCGGAATAGGCACTGATGCCGCGCGCGACCTCGCGGCCCGATTGCGTCAGCACGCTGACGGTATCGCCGCGGTCGAAGCGGCCGCTCAGACGCGTGACGCCGGCCGGCAGCAGACTCTTGCCGGATTTGAGCGCACGCAGCGCGCCGTCGTCGATCACCAGCGCGCCGGCCGGCTTGAGCGTACCCGAGATCCACTGCTTGCGGGCCGCACGCGGCGACTCGGTCCGCACGAACCAGGTGCAGCGCGCGCCCTGCTCGATCCGCCGCACCGGATGCCGATGCGCACCGGCCGCGATGCACAAATGGCAACCCGCCGCCACGGCGATCTTCGCGGCCGCGATCTTGGTGGCCATGCCGCCGCTGCCGACATCCGACGCCGAGCCGCCGCCCATGGCCTCGATCTGCGGCGTGATCGACTGCACGACCGGGATGAACTGCGCCGCGTCGTCCTTGTTCGGATCGGCCGTGTACAGACCGTCGATGTCCGACAGCAGCAGCAGACAGTCGGCACTGACCATCTGCGCGACGCGGGCGGCCAGCCGGTCGTTGTCGCCGTAGCGGATCTCGGCCGTGGCGACCGTGTCGTTTTCGTTGATCACCGGCACCGCGCCGCGCGCCAGCAGGGTCGCGAGCGTCGCCCGTGCGTTGAGATACCGTCGCCGCTGCTCGGTATCCTCGAGCGTCAGCAGCACCTGCGCCACCGGAATCTCGCGCTCCTCGAGCAGCTCCTTGTAGGCATGCGCGAGACGGATCTGGCCGACGGCCGCGGCAGCCTGGCTCTCCTCGAGCCGCAGCGGCCCCTTGGGCAGGCCGAGATGCCGGCGACCGAGCGCGATCGCGCCCGAGGACACCAGCAGCACTTCGCGGCCGGCGCGGCGCAGCCGCACGATGTCTTCGACCAGCGTTTCGAGCCAGCTGCGGTTGAGACGCCCGGTCGCCGCATCGACCAGCAAGGCCGAACCGACCTTGACGACGACACGACGGGCACTCCCGAGCGGATTGCGGGCGGGGGACTTGGCGGCGGAATCGGGCATGGGCAGGGCCGTGGACGGGCACGTCACTATAGTGCAGTGCCCGGTCCGGGGGCGAGTGTCGATTGCTTGCGGTGGAAGGCGATGAGTAAGATCCCAGCGCTGGGCCGCATCCCGAAGGCCCGCGCATGAGGACAGATCCGTGAGCAGAGACAACGAGCCGGTTCCTGGTCAATGGTACGAGAACGTGGAAGAAGAAGAGACCTTCCGCGTGCTGTCGGTCGACGAGGATTCCGAGCTGATCGAAATCGAATACCTCGACGGCGACATCGAGGAACTGGACATCGAAGCCTGGCACGAGATGGACCTCGAGCTGACGGACGAGCCGGAGGGCTGGTCCGACGAAGATGACGAAGAAGACGAAGACGACGAAGAGGAAGAAGAGGACGACGACGATTGGGACGACGATGACGAGGAGGAGGACGACTGGGACGACGACGATCGGTAAGGTCGTCGGCATCGTCGGCCGCCAGAACAGCGGCAAGACCCACCTCGTCGTGCGGCTGATCGTCGCGTTGCGCCAGCGCGGGCTGGCGGTCTCGACGATCAAGCACACTCACCACCACGAGCTGGAACTCGACCAGCCCGGCAAGGACAGCTGGCGACACCGCGAAGCGGGCGCCGGCGAGGTCATCGTGGCCAGCGAGCATCGCTGGTGGCTGGCCCATACCCGCGGCGAGCACGAGCCGCCGCCGACGCTCGACGCCCTGCTCGGCCGCCTCGCCCCCTGCGACGTGGTGCTGGTCGAGGGCTACAAGGGGCTGGCGACGCTGCCGCGGATCGAGGTCTACCGGCGGGCCGCCACGCCGGCCTGCGCACCGTTGGCGCTCGACGATCCCGGCATCGTGGCACTGGCCTGCCCCCCGGACACCGTGCTTGCGGCGGGGCTGCAAGCTCTGCGGCTCGATCTCGAGGACACCGGGGCCATCGCCGATTTCATCCTGCGCCGGCACTGACCTGCACACGACATAAACCCGGCCCGGTCCCGAACCTCCGCCGGGCGGCGCGGTCGAATCCTGGATGATGGGCCCCCTACCCGTCCCGCCCGGCCAGCCGGCCGGCCTTGAATTCCCGCCGACCCGCAAGCAGATATGGCAGCGTGGTCCGCGGGCAGCTAAATTGCCCAAGCTCGCGCGCCGCCGGAACAGCGGTTCGGCGAGCACCGGCAGGACGGGTCCGGATGGACCCGGATGGTCGATGGCCTTGCGGCCTCACTGCCGTGGAACACGGCGTCTTACTCCAGGAGCAAACGAGCTGCCATGAAACGTGTACTGCTGTTCCTCGCGACCAACCTCGCGGTCATCGTCGTCCTCTCGATCATCGCCCGCCTGTTCGGGATCGACCAGTACATCGCCGCACAAGGTGGCAGCTACACCGGCTTGCTGGTTTTCGCGGCCCTGTTCGGTTTCGGCGGCGCGATCATCTCGCTGCTGATGTCCAAGTGGTCGGCCAAGCGGATGATGGGCGTGCGGGTGATCGACTCGCCGCAGAACCCCACCGAGCAATGGCTGGTCGAGACCGTGCGCGCGCAGGCGCAGCAGGCCGGCATCGGCATGCCCGAGGTGGGTATTTTCAACTCGCCGGACCCGAACGCCTTCGCCACCGGCGCCAATCGCAACAAGGCGCTGGTCGCCGTCAGCAGCGGCCTGCTGCAGCGGATGAAGCGCCAGGAAGTCGAGGCGGTGCTCGGTCACGAGATCGGTCACGTCGCCAACGGCGACATGGTCACCCTGACGCTGATCCAGGGCGTCGTGAACACCTTCGTGATCTTCCTGGCACGGGTCGTCGGCGGCTTCGTCGACAAGGCCGTGTTCAGGAACGAAGACGGTCGCGGCATGGGCTATTTCCTGAGCGTGATCGTGCTGGAAATCGTGTTCGGCATCCTGGCGAGCATCATCGTCATGTGGTTCTCGCGGCAGCGCGAGTTCCGCGCCGATGCGGCCGGCGCCCGGCTCGCCGGTACCGGCAGCATGATCGGTGCGCTCGAGGCGCTGAAGCGTGCCCACGAGCCGCAGGCATTGCCGGAAAAGATGGCGGCCTTCGGCATCAACGGCGGCACGCCGACCGGCTTGAAGCGGCTGTTCATGAGCCACCCGCCGCTCGACGAGCGCATCGAAGCCCTGCGTCGCTCCGCCGGTCACGCCTGAGCCGACACGGTCGGCCGGATCCGGTTGCGGATCCGGCCGCCTCGGCGCAACGGGTCACCACCGATGACCGCCGGGAACGGTTCGCTGGCACGGCTCGAGGCCCTGCTCGGCGCGGACGTGATCCGCACCGCGGCAGCCGAACTCGAGCCGCTGCAGCAGGACCACCGCCGCCTCTACCAGGGTCGCGCGCTGGCGCTGGCGCTGCCGCGCACGGTCGAGGAGGTGTCGACCCTGCTGGCGTTCTGCCATGCGCAGCGGATCGGCGTCGTGCCGCACGCCGGCAACACCAGCTACTGCGGTGGCGCCACACCCGATGCCAGCGGCACGCAGCTGGTGTTGTCGCTGCGCCGGCTCGCTGCGATCCGTGCCGTCGATCCGCTGAACTACTCGATGGTCGCGGAGGCCGGCTGCATCCTCGCCACGCTGCAGCAGGCCGCCGCCGCCGCCGACCGTTTCTTCCCGCTGTCGCTCGGTTCCGAGGGCAGTTGCCAGATCGGCGGCAATCTCTCGACCAATGCCGGCGGCCTCAATGTGGTGCGCTACGGCATGACGCGCGACCTGGTGCTTGGCCTCGAAGTCGTGCTGCCCGACGGTCGCCTGCTCTCGAGTCTGTCCAGCGTGCGCAAGGACAACACCGGCTACGACCTGAAGTCGCTGTTCGTCGGCGCCGAAGGCACGCTGGGCGTGATCACCGCGGCCAGCCTGAAGCTCTTCCCGCTGCCGCGCGATGTCGCCACGGCATTCGTCGCGGTACCGCGGCCGCAGGCGGCGGTCGAACTGCTGGTGCGGCTGCGCGAGGCCAGCGGCGATCGCGTCGGCTCGTTCGAGCTCGTGCCGCAGATCGCGATCGACCTGACGACCCGCCACATCCCGGGGATCGTCGCACCCCTCGACCGGGCCTCGCCCTGGTACGTGCTGTGCGAGCTGAGCTCGCCGCGTGCCGACGAAGGTCTCGGCGTACTGCTCGAAACGGAGCTCGGCCGGGCATTCGAAGCCGGCCTGGTCACGGATGCGGTGCTGGCGCAGAGCGAGCGCGAGCGGCAGGCCTTCTGGCGGCTGCGCGAATCCGTGCCGACGGCGCAGACCCGCGACGGCGCGAGCCTCAAGCACGACGTGTCGGTGCCGGTGGCGCAACTGCCGGCGTTCATCGAGCAGGCGAGCCGCTGGATCGAGGCGCAGGTCACCGACGCGGTGCTGGTCGCCTACGGCCACGTCGGCGACGGCAACCTGCACTTCAACCTCAACCAGGCGCCCGGCACCCCGGCCGAGGCCCTGCAGGCGCAGGAGGCGAAGATCCGCCGCGCGATCCACGACCTGGTACACGACTTCGGCGGCAGCTTCAGCGCCGAACACGGCATCGGCCGATCCAAGGTCGAAGAGCTGGCGCGCTACGCGCCGCCGGTCGAACTCGAGCTGATGCAGGCCATCAAGCGCGCACTCGATCCCCACGGAATCATGAACCCCGGCAAGGTGCTGCAGCCATGACCGCCCACCACCCGCTCCGTCCGCTGCTCTTCGCCCTGCTCGGCTTCGCACTGGCCGGCGGCCCCGCCGCCTGCTCGCGCGCGACACCCCCAGCCAGCACGCCCCGGCCCGCCACCGACAGCCCCGCGAGTACGGATTCCGTCGCTGCGGCAGCCGCAACCGACCCGGCCGCGGTGGTGCCCGATGGCAGTCCGCGGCTGGTGGATTCGGCCGCCGGCAGCGTGCACGTGCAGTACCGGGTCTACGGTGCCGGCGAGCCGCTGTTGGTGCTGATCCACGGCTGGTCCTGCGACTCGAACTACTGGCAGGCACAGGTGGCCGATCTGAAAAGCCGCTACACCGTGGCCACGGTCGACCTGGCCGGCCATGGCGGTTCGGGTGCGAACCGCAGCGACTGGTCGATGGCCGCTTTCGGCGCCGATGTCGCTGCCGTCGTCGCGGCCCTGCCGAAACATCCGCAGGTCGTGCTGGTCGGGCACTCGATGGGCGGCCCGGTGATGGTCGAGGCCGCACGGCAGATTGGCCCGCGAGTGATCGGCTTGATCGGTGTCGACACCCTGAAGAACATTGGCTTGCCGCGCCCGCACGACAGCGCGCTGCGGCCGCGCCTGGCGGCCCTGGAGCAGGACTTCATCGGCACGACCCGGGCCATGGTCGAATCGTCGCTGTTCGCCCCGGGCAGCGATCCCACGCTGATGCGCCGCATTGCCGACGACATGTCGCAGGCACCGCCGGCGGTGGCGATCCCGGCGATGCGGGCGCTGCTGTCCTGGGATGGGGCCGACACGATGCGCGCGCTGTCGGTGCCGATCGTGGCGATCAATGCCGATCTCGGCGGCGTCACCGACGAGGCGCGGATCCGCAAGCAGGTGCCGGATTTCCGCGCCGTCATCGTCCCCGGCCTCGGTCATTTCCTGATGATGGAGGATCCGGCCCGCTTCAATCCGATCCTCGATACCGAGATCCGCGCGCTGCTGCAGCACGCCGCCGCGGCTGCAACGGGTTGAACGTCCCGGCTCGCCTCGACCTGCCGTGAGCGATCCGCAGCCGCAATATCTGCCGCGCGAGCACGTCGGGATTTTCCTGCGGCACCGCGCCTTGGCGCAGCTGTTCGACCACGCGTTCCGTATCCCCGGCACGAACTGGCGCTTCGGCCTCGACCCGCTGCTCGGCCTGCTGCCCGGCATCGGCGATCTGCTGGGTGCCGCGTTCGCGGCCTACGGCATCACGCTGGCACGACGCATGGGCGTGCCGGTGGCGGTGCAGTTGCGGATGATCGCCAATGTCGTGCTGGATGCGACGCTGGGATCGGTGCCGGTCGCCGGCGACCTGTTCGACGCGACGTTCAAGGCGCACCAGCGCAATCACGCCCTGCTCGAACGCTGGCTCGAACAGCCGCGGCGCATCGAGCGCACCAGCCGGCTGGCGCTCTGGGCGGTGCCGGCGGCGGCGGCGCTCGCGATCGTCGTCGTCCTGGGACTGACGGTCGCGGCCGCGCGCTGGGCCTGGACTTATTTCGATTCGGCTGCGATGTAGGCGATCAGCGCGGCGCGATCCTTCGGACTGGCGATGCCGGCGAACGCCATCGAATTGCCCGGCACCACCGCACTCGGTTTCTCCAGCCACTTGTCGAACGTCTCCCGGTTCCAGACCAGGGACGCGCCCTTCAGGGCCGCAGAATAGGCAAAGCCTTGGGCGGCGGCGACCTTGCGGTCCATGATGCCGTGCAGGTTCGGCCCGACCTTGTGGGGTTCGCCGGCCTTGAGCTCGTGACAGGCCCGGCACTGGATGTAGAGCAGGCGGCCGCGCTTCAGCTCCGCCGCAGCGGCATCGGCCTCGGCGGCCGGCTGTTGCGCCTGGACCGCAGCGGTCATTGCCATCGCCAGCACCATCATACCGGCCCACTTCGCCACGCTGCTGCGCTCACACATTCTGTCGTCTCCTGGATCGTCGTTTCGGGCGGCCCCCGTGCCGCACCGTTCAATCTAAGCCACGCGCCTGAACACGGCCTTAACGTGCCGGGCGAATGTCCGGCATGCGGCTATTCGACGGCTTCAACCGCCGCGGGTTCGGCCACGACGCGGATCAAACCCTCCTGCGCCGTACTCGCTACCAGCCGTCCGTCGCGCGAATAGATGCTGCCGCGCACGAAACCGCGCGACCCGCTCGCGCTCGGGCTGTCCATCGAGTAGAGCAGCCAGTCATCGAGGCGGAACGGCCGATGGAACCACACCGCATGATCGAGGCTCGCGGTCACCATTCCCACATCCAGGGTCCGCAGCGCATGCGGCAGCGTCGCCGTCGCCAGCAGATTGTAGTCCGACACATAGGCGAGCAGGCAGCGGTGCAACTGATCGTCGTCGGGCAGGCGGTCAACCGTCCGCAGCCAGACATGCTGGATCGGGGCGACCTTGCGCGGCTGCAGCACGTCCAGCGGCTCGACGCGCCGCAGCTCGAACGGGCGCTCCTGCGCCATGAAGCGGCGCATTCTCTCCGGCAGCCGCGCGAGCGCCTCGGCGGCCAGGTGGGTGGAATCCGGCAGCGCTTCCGGCGGCGGCACCGATGGCATCGCCACCTGGTGTTCGATGCCGGACTCCGGCCGCTGGAACGAGGCCGCGAGCGTGAAGATCTGCTCGCCGTGCTGGATCGCGATCACCCGTCGCGACGCGAACGACCGACCGTCGCGACTGCGATCGACCTGGTAGACGATCGGCTGCTCGTAGTCGCCACGGCGCAGGAAGTAGGCATGCAGCGAGTGCGCCGTCTGGCCGGTCCCGGTCGTGGCATAGGCGGCCATCAGCGCCTGTCCGAGCACCTGTCCGCCGTACACCTGCGGACTGCCGAAGTCGCGGCTCTGGCCGCGGAACAGGTTGACCTCGAGGCGTTCGAGCGAGAACTGCTGCAATAAGTCGGCGAGGCGCGGATCCATGCCGGGCGATTCGGCGGGGCGATCAGGTGGGCGAGGTGACACCGAGGCGTTTCTGCATGACGGGGCTGGTGGTCGTGTACTGCAGGAACTGCTTTTTCTCGGGATAGAGATGCGCCTGGATGCCGAAAGCCGCGAGTGCGGCTTCGTGGAAGCCCGACAGGATCAGCTTCTTCTTGCCCGGGTAGGTATTGATGTCGCCGATCGCGAAAATTCCCGGCACGCTGGTCTGGAATTTCTCGGTGTCGACCTTCAGCGCTTTCTTCTCCAGCGCCAATCCCCACTCGGCAATCGGCCCGAGCTTGGGATGCAGGCCGAAGAACGCGAACACATGATCGGCCGGCAGCTCGTGCCGCGTGCCGTCGGCACCCTTGACGGCCACGCCGTCGAGGCGCTCACCCGTGACCTGCAGCGATTCAGCCAGGCCCTGGATGAAGCGCATCCGGCCCGCTTCGACCAGCTCCTGCATCTTCGCGACGGAGGCTGGCGCGGCCCGGAACTCGCTGCGCCGATGCACCAGCACCAAGCTGCGCGCCGTCGGCGCGAAATCCAGCGTCCAGTCGAGCGCCGAATCGCCGCCACCGAAAATCACCAGCGACTGCTCCCGGTACTGGGCGGCGTTCTGCACCTTGTAGTGGATCTGCCGCCCCTCGAACACCTCGCAACCCTCGACCCCGAGGCGCCGCGGCTGGAACGAGCCGACGCCAGCGGCGATGACCACCGCACCGGCATCGAAGACCGTGCCGGCCGAAGTGACGACCCGGAAGCGTCCGTCCGCCTGGGGCACGACCTCGACCACTTCCTCGCCAAAGTGGAATTGGGGATCGAACGGCTTGATCTGCTGCAGCAGCCGGTCAACCAACTCCTGGGCGCCGCAGACCGGCAGCGCCGGGATGTCGTATATCGGCTTGTCCGGATAGAGCTCGGTGCACTGGCCTCCCGGAGCTGCCAGGGAATCGAGCAGATGCGCCTTGATGCCGAGCAGGCCGAGCTCGAACACCTGGAACAGGCCACAGGGGCCCGCGCCGACGATCACGACTTCGGTACGGATCGGCTCCACGACAGGAGCCACGGCGGCAGCATCACTCAAGGGGGAGTCCTCTGGTCGCTCGCGAAAACGCGACGGATTCTAGCAGAGGGCCGGCGGCGCCGATTTCCACGCAGTGGCTACGCGATGCGCCCGTCGCGGCGGCATGGGTTGCACCGCGCCGGAGCGCATGCGAACGTCCTGCCCCGGGGCGCAGGAGAACCATCCGTGATCACGCTGAACATCAACGGCCAGGCAGTGGAAGTGGACGTCGATCCCGAGACCCCGTTGCTCTGGGTGCTGCGCGACACCATCGGCCTGACCGGCACCAAGTTCGGTTGCGGCATGGCGCTCTGCGGTGCCTGTACGGTGCATCTCGACGGCGAGCCGGTCCGCGCCTGCGTGACGCCGGTCTCGGCGCTCGGCGAGGCCCGGGTCACGACCATCGAAGGGCTGTCGAAGGATCGCAGCCACCCGGTGCAGAAGGCCTGGATCGAAATCGACGTCCCGCAGTGCGGCTATTGCCAGTCCGGGCAGATCATGTCGGCGGCGGCACTGCTGGCCAAGACCCCCCGGCCGAGCGACGCACAGATCGACGAGGCGATGGCCGGCAATCTGTGCCGTTGCGGGACCTACCAGCGCATCCGCACCGCGATCCATCGCGCAGCCGCACTCCAGGCCGAATCCCCCTCGGGCTGAGGCTCACCCTCGCCCCCGGCAAGCGGGCGAACGGGCAAGCGACTCAGGCGCGCCCGGCGTTCGAATCCGTGGGAGTATGGAAGTACTCGCTCTCGGCAGCCAGTTCGTCGGTGAGCCGCTTGAGCTCGGCCATGCGCCCTTCGGCCGTGCTGATCGGCATGCAATCCTGGCAGCGCGCGTCGCCGCAAGGCTGGCGGGAATACAGCCAGTACTGGATGGCCCCGGCCAGCAGGCCGTCGGCGATGTCCCACAGGTCGGCGTCCTTGTCCTTGTCGGCAAGTTTGTTGCCCAAATCGACCGCCTTGGAAAAAGCCGAGTCGAAGCTGTCTGGCGCGTCGTGCATGGGGGAGACCAACTGGGAGGATACGGCCCGGGATTCTACCCGAAGCGGCCCGGTCCCTCAGCCGACCGCCAGGTGCGCGACATTCATCGTGCGCACCCAAGTTACGGAAACTTAATTAGCCGATCCATGCCGATCGCCCTATTCTGCTGCGGCATGTTCGAAGAAGCAGACACACCAAGGAACCGTCGCCCCCCCGGCGCTCGCGTCGAACCGGGTGACATCGTCCTGCCGGAAGCACGCACCGAAATCGGTGACAATCCCGCTCACCTGGCCGGGTCAAGGCTGGCGGTGCTGCGCGCACCACAGTTCGTACAGCAGCATTTCCACGAGAAGTTCCCGGCGAGTGCGATCGCGAAGTTCTGTGGCCTGAGCCGGTTCCAGTTCAGCCGCAGCTTTCATCACGTGTTCGGGGTCACCTTCCGCGAGTACCTGCTACGCTATCGCATTCGCGAGGCCTGCGTCCGGCTCATCCACACCACCGCGCCGGTCACCGAGATCGCCTACGCGGTCGGCTTCCACGACGGCTCGTATTTCGCGCGGATGTTCCGCCGCTACACCGGCATGCTGCCTTCCCAGTATGCTCGTGCGCATGCGCAAGCCGCCGCCCTACGCGACCACACCAACGACCCGCCCACCTCGCCCTCGGGCGAGTGACGCCGACGACACCCTGTACGGTCACCGGCGGCCCGCCTGCAAGCCGGTGCTGCGCACGCTTGCGCTGATCCTGGCCTGCCTTGCCGGCGCCTCGATTCCGGATCCGGCCGGCGCCGCGACCGGCACGGCGCAGTTCGAGTACCTGACCGGTGCCGACGGCGTGCCGCTTTGCGTGCTCGATACCGGCAATCCGCAAGGCCGGGAACTGCTGCTGATCCACGGCTTCTCGCAGAGCTACGCCGTGTTCAAGCAGCAGTACCAGGGCCCGCTGGCGGCCGACCACCGGATCGTCGCCTTCGATCTGCGGGGTCACGGCTGCTCCGGCAAGCCCTGGGTCGCGTCGGCCTACGACCGCAGCCGGACCTGGGCCGACGACGTCGATGCGGTGATCCGCGCCAAGCATCTCGGCCGCCCGCTGATCGTCGCCTGGTCGTTCGGCGGCTACGTCGCAGCGCACTATGTGAAACACCACGGCACGGCCGGCATCGCCGGCCTGGTCCTGGTCGGCTCCCACGCCGGACTGTTGCCGCCGCCCACCGATCCGGCGCTGCTCGCACGCCTCGAAGCGACCCGGGCCGCCAGCGCCGCGCGCCTGCCGGACATCGAGGCCGGCATCGCCGAGGGCCACGGCTTCGTCAAGGCGATGACCGTCAAACCCGCGCCTGCCGATCTCGCCGAGATCATGTTCGCGAGCCAGCAGATGCTGCCGCCGTACGCCCGCCGCGCCATGGCCGCGCTGCCGCTGCAGCTCGATGAAGTGGTGCCGCAAATGACGACGCCCACCCTGCTGCTGGTCGGCGACCAGGATCGCTCGCAATCGATCGACACCTTGACGGCCTTGTCGCAGCGCCTGCCCGACGGCCATCTGCAGGTGATCGAGGGTGCCGGCCACGCCACTTTCATCGATGCACCGCAGGCGTTCGCCGCAGCGATCCTGGCGTTCGAAAACCAGGTGCAGGCCGCCGTACGACCGAGCGCCAAAGAATCGGGAGCAACACCATGAATCTGCGATTCACGCCGCTCGAAGCGCGCGTGCTCGGCTGCCTGATCGAAAAGGAAATCACCACCCCCGACCAGTATCCGCTGTCGCTGCATGCCCTGCTGGCGGCCTGCAACCAGAAGAGCAACCGCGAACCGGTGCTGTCGCTGGCGGAGCGCGAGCTGCAGGCCGGCGTCGAAACGCTGCAGCGCCGACACCTGGTCGTCGAGAAATCCGGCTTCGGCAGCCGCGTGCCGAAGTACCAGCATCGGCTCTGCAACACCGAGTTCGGCACCCTGCACTTCGATCCGCAGGAACTCGCGATCCTCTGCGAATTGCTGCTGCGCGGCCCGCAGACCCCCGGCGAGTTGCGCAGCCGCGCCGCGAGGATGGCGTCGTTCGCCGATGCCGCCGCGGTCGAGCAGGTGCTCGAGCGCCTCGCTAGCCGTGCCGACGGGCCGTTCGTCCGACGGCTGGCACGCGAACCCGGACGGCGCGAGGCGCGCTATGCCGACTGCTTCGGTGCGGCTGGGGAGGCCGATGCTGCGGAGTCGGCTGCGCCGGCAACCTCCGCAGCAAGCGCGGCAACCACCGCGGCAAGCATGACTACGGCAGGCCGCATCCCGACACCCGCCGCCCTGCCCGAAGCCGCGCCGCACGGCGACGCAGCGGATGCGCTGTCGGCCCTCGAGCGACGACTCGAGGAGCTGGAAGCGCGGATCACACAGCTCGAGCTGGCGCAGCGGTAGCCACTGCCGCGCGACCGAAAGTCGCCGCAAAGCGGGACCGGCCGCGGCGGCTCAGGCCATCAACCACTCGCTCTCGGGCGACTCGGCGGCCGCGGTACCGGCGCCGATGTGGTCGGCCTGCACACCGGCCGCGATCCGCAAACCCAGCCGCCGCGCCAGTTCGGCCGGCAGGCCGGCGAGCTTCTCGCGGGTATGCCGGTGGCCGGCCACGAGCGCGCGATCGAAGGCATGCCAGTTCAGCAGATCGACATCCTCTAGCGGCGGCTGCAGCAGCAGGTCGGTCTGGTGGCGTCGCGCCAGCGTCGCGGCCGCGCTGTTGACCATGCCGGCCCGCCACAGCACCTGGAAGATGTTGGGCCGCTTGCGGTCGCGGGCCCGGAAACTGCTGATCAGCTTCCAGAACGGCGGCGCATCGGTGTCGTCGATATCGGTGGTGAAGGTGCGATCGGCGCCGACGTCGACGCCGATCACCAGGCCGCGTCCCGCTTCGCGCATCACATCCACGGGCAGGTTGTTGATCGTCGCGCCGTCGACGAAGACTTCACCGTGATGCATCACCGGCGGCAGTACACCCGGGATCGCCACCGAAGCGCGCAGCCACCGCCACAGCTCGCCGCTGCGGTGCACGGCGGCATGGCCCAAGGTCAGGTTCGCCGAGACACAGTAGAACGGCAGCGGCAGATCCTCGATCGCGACATCGCCGAACTCGCGTCGCAACCGGCTCGACACGCGCCGCCCGGCGACCAGCGACACCAGCGGCAAGGTGTAGTCGCCGAGCGGATTGCTGTCGACGAAGGTGCGCCGGAACACCTGCAGCATCTGCTCGTCGGGCCAGCCGTAGGCGGCCGCCGCGCCCATGATCGCACCGATGCTGGTCCCGCCGACCATGTCGATCGGCACACCCTGCTCGCGCAATGCGCGAATCACGCCGAGATGCGCACAACCGCGCGCACCGCCGCCCGAGAGCACCAGCCCCACCGCCGTGCCGGTCAACAGGCGGGCCACCCGCGGCACGTCGGCCGCAGTACACACATGGTGATGCGCGACCTCGGGCTGCACGGCGAGCCAGCGTGCTGCCGCACCGCGCTGCAGCGAGCCGTCGTGCAGCAGCACCAGCTCGACGCGCTGCGTCGCCAGCTGTGCATCGCGCGCCGCGGCCAGCGAAGCCCAGGGCGCCGCCTGCGAGCCGGCCCGGGCCAGCAACAGCAGCGTATCGGCCTGGCGCAGGCACAGCCGCGTCCAGGTCGTCGGCGCCGGCTCGGCGACGTACACGACATAGTCGTTCCGCGATTCGATCTCGTGGAACCACTGGCTGGTGTGATCGGCGCCGCGCGCACTCCAGACGAGCTCGACACGGCCGAGCCGGCGCAGCGCATCGACCAGTTCCAGTGCGAAGCCCGCGACATCGACATCGAGTGCCTGCGGCACCAGCGTGAAGCTGCGCGGTCCGGGAGCGCGACCCCGCGGCTTCGGCCCTGCCGACGATTCGAGTCGGGCTACGGTCAACTGCGCGATACGCAGCATCGCTTCGGGATGGCGGCGCAGCACCCGATCGAAGGCTTCGCGCGAGAGGCGCAGCAGCTCACTGTCGCGCAGCGCCACGACGCTCGCCATGCGCGGCCGGCCGGAAACCAGCCCCATCTCACCGACGCATTCACCGGCGGACACCCGCCCGAGCGTGCGTCGCCGATCGGCGGCTTGCGGCGGCGCGAACGAGCCGAGACAGCCGGACAGCAAGACATACATCGAATCCGACGGCTCGCCGGCTTCGAACAACGTCGCGCCGCCTGGTAACGACAACCATTCGCAGATGGCGGCGATCGACGCGATCGTCGCGGCATCGAGGCCGGCAAAGATCGGCAAGCCGGACAACAGCACCTGCAAGTTGCCGCGTACGGTCAGCGTGTCTTCGGATACGTCCTGTTCCAAGTTGGCGGACCGAACCGTGGCGGCAACGCGGAAAGCTGAGGACGGATCGATCCAGCAGGTAAACTAGGCGGGTCCGGCGCGCCTGTCAGGTTCGTGTTTCCGCGCTGTGATCCGCTTCACCGAATGGCAGACGCCCACCTCGCCGACCGTCCCAAGGCCCGTTCCGTCCGACCGCTCGCGGCACTCTGGCCCTACCTCCGCCCCTACCGCCTGGTGCTGCTCGCAGCGCTGGTGGCGCTGCTGCTCGCCTCGGGGGCGATGCTGGCGCTGCCGCTCGCGCTGAAAGGCCTGATCGACAAAGGCATGGCGGCCGGCAATGCCGCCACCATCAACAGCTATTTCATCGCCTTCCTGGGTGTCGCGGTGCTGTTCGGCGGATTCGCCGCGCTGCGCTTTTACATGGTCACCTGGCTCGGCGAACGTGTGGTCGCCGACATCCGCGAAGCCGTGTACCGCAAGGTCGTGCGGATGGATCCGCAGTTCTTCGAAGTGACCCGCACGGGCGAGGTGTTGTCGCGGCTGACGACCGACACCACCCTGGTGCAATCGATCGCCGGCTCCGGCCTGTCGATCGCGCTGCGCTCAACCATCAACCTGCTCGGTTCGCTGGTTTTGTTGGCGATCACCAACTTCAAGCTGCTGCTGCTGATCCTGATCGCCATGCCGGTGACCATCGTACCGCTGATCGTGCTCGGCCGGCGGTTGCGCCATTTGTCGCGGCATTCGCAGGACCGCATTGCCGACACCAGCGGCCTCGCCGGCGAAACATTGAACGCGATCCAGACCGTGCAGGCGTTCACGCTCGAAGATCTGCACAGTCAGCGCTATGCCGACGCGGTCGAAGCCTCGTTCGACATCGCTGTCGCCCGCACCAAGGTGCGCGCCTGGCTGACCGCGATTGCGACCGTACTGGTATTCGGCGCGATCACGCTGGTGCTGTGGTTCGGCGCCCATCAAGTACTCGCCGGACAGATGACCGGTGGCGAGCTGGGTCAGTTTCTGTTGCTCGCGGTCTACGCCGGCACGGCTGCAGCGTCGCTGAGCGAGATGTGGAGCGAGGTACAGCGCGCCGCTGGCGCAATGGAGCGCCTGGTCGAGTTGCAGCAATCCGAACCGGCGATCACCGCTCCGCCACAGCCACAATCCTTGCCCCCCCTGCGGCCAGGCGAACCCGCGGGCCACATCCAGTTCGAGCAGTTGCGTTTCCGTTACCCTTCCCGGCCGGACAGCGCGGCGCTGGAGGATTTTACGCTCGATATCCAGCCCGGCGAGACCGTGGCCTTCGTCGGCCCCTCGGGCGCCGGCAAGACCACTACCTTCCAACTACTACTTCGCTTCTACGACCTGGAGCAGGGCCGCATCCTGATCGACGGCGTTGACGTCACTCAGGCTGCACCGCAGGAGATACGCCGGCGCATCGGTCTGGTGCCCCAGGAAACAGTGCTGTTCGGCGCCAGCGCACGCGAGAACATCCGCTACGGCCGACCGGAGGCCACCGACGCTGAAATCGAACAGGCTGCGCGCGCTGCGGCAGCCGACGACTTCATCCGTCGCCTGCCCGAGGGCTACGACACTTTCCTCGGCGAACGCGGCGCACGACTCTCGGGTGGCCAGCGTCAGCGCATCGCGATTGCTCGCGCCATCTTGAAGAACCCGCCGATCCTGCTGCTCGACGAAGCCACCAGCGCGCTGGACGCGGAGAGCGAGCGCGCCGTGCAGAGCGCACTCGAGACGCTGATGGCGGCACGCACCACCATCATCATCGCGCACCGGCTCGCGACCGTGCTCAAGGCGGACCGCATCATCGTGATGGACCATGGGCGCATTGTCGCCACCGGCCGTCACGACGAACTGATCGCCACCAACCCCTTGTATGCCCACCTCGCGGCGCTGCAGTTCACAGATCTGGCAGCCCCACCGGCGGCAAACGCCGGCAGCTGACCCGCTGCTCGGAGAATCGGTACGCGCCTGCTGCAGCGATCACGGGATCTCCACAATGACGAAGGGCCGTCCCGGTCGACCGGGACGGCCCTCGTGTTCATCAGCGGGTCCCTGACGGAACCCGGCGGATCGTCAGGTCAGGCGACGCGCACGAAATGCCGTGCGCCAAAGCCCTGCAGCAGCGCCACCGACGGCTTGACCTCGGTGAAGCCGCGCTTGCCGATCTCCTCGCTGAACGGCACCGAGTGGTACTCGAAGCTCCAGACCTCGTTGTTCCAGCGATGATCCCACCAGCGGCCGTACATCTGATGCGCCGGCATCCGGGTGCCGCCGCTGTTGAAGTCGAGCGGGTAGTAGACACCGCCGGGACGGGTCACGCGACGCGCCTCGTCGATGACCGCTAGCGTCTTCTGGGCCGGCAGCTCGTGGTGAATGATGTAGCTGGACACGATGTCGAAGTGGCCATCCGGGAAGCCGGTATCCTCGGCCAGCTTCTGCGCGAAGTTCGCGCCGATGCCGAGCTTGGCGGCCCGCATGTGCGCGAAACGCACCATCGGCCCACCGATATCGATGCCCCAGACCTCGGCATCCGGGAAGCGCTCTTTCAGCGCCACCGTGTATTGACCGACGCCGCAACCCATGTCGAGGATGCGCCGGACCTTGCCATCCTTCGGCACCGGCAGCTTGGCAGCCGCGGAACGATGGATCTCGTCCTGCTCGTTGCTGCCACGATTGCCGTAGTAGAAGCTGTTGGTGCCGTACAAGTACATATGGCCGGCGAACGGATCTCCAACGTAGCCGCCCGGCTGGATGTGGATCTCGTGGCGGGTGTACTCAGGGATGTTCATGTTCGGCGACAACACCAAGGCGCCTGGGCCGGTCTTGTCGGTCGATTCCATTTCCGACAGATACTGGTCGGCGTTGGCGTGGAAATAGTCCTGCAGCGTCTTCCAGGTGATCTGCTGGTTGGCGAGCCAGGTCTTGGCGGCGATGCCGATCGCTGGGTCCTTCTCCACCAGCGCCCGCATCTCCTCGACCGTTATGGGCGTGGCGGGGTCGACGCCTTCAGCTTCCAGCACCCGGTCCAGCGCCGCCATGGACGCCTTGCGCACCGACTGCGCCTGCATCTGGCGGAACGCCATGGTGAAATCCTGCTGGCTCTCGAGGTTGAGCGTGCCGAGGCGCACCAGCCGGCCATTGGTGCCGCGCGGCGCGAGCCGAGCCATCTTGTGCATCGAGTCTGCGGCCTGCTCCGGCGAAGCCGACTTCGCGACCTCGGCGGCGGCGGCAGCAAGCTCACCGTGCATGGTATGAGCAACCGCCAGCGACATAGCGGCGGCACCAAACAATTGACGACGACCGATCATGGATGTTCTCCAGTAATACAGCGAAGCGCGGTGTCAGCGCTTGGGAAAGGAAGAGCCGATGCTGCGATACGGCTCGTTGCCGAGCGCACCAAAGGTCAGCTCCACGAACCGGTTCCGGTCAGCATCCCATGCCGCTCGCTCTGCTGCGCTCGGCACGTACTGCTCGAGCATCTCTTCGGTAATACCCTTCTTGGCCATGAGCGCTTCCATGACATGCAAGCGCCGCTTGGTGGCCCAGACCTCCGCGCCCATCGCAATCACGCAGCTCATCAGGTTGTCGAGCGCCGGATTGCCGAGGAATAGTCCGTTCTTGATGTCCGAAGGAACCGCCTCAACCGCGTAGGTTGGACGCTTGGGATCGGCTGCAGCCATAATGTTTCCCCTGAAAGTGATCGAACCGCACGCGCGCGCCAGGAACACCCGTCCCTGCATCAACGCGTGATTTCCACTAGCTGATCGAAGCTAGCACAAGGCCGGCACCGCCGCAAAGCCGTTACCCTTATGTCGCACGGGGCGAACCGGCCAGCCGCTTCGCTGGTGTCAGGTATAGCCGCGCGCCTGCAGCGCAAACAGGCGGGCATAGAGCCCGTCCTGATCCATCAGGACCTCGTGGCTGCCGTGTTCAACGATCCGGCCCCCATCGATGACCACGATCTGGTCAGCCATCCGCACCGTGGAGAAGCGGTGTGAGATCAGGATCGCGATCCGGCCACTGGCCAACTGGCGAAAATGCTCGAATACATCCGCCTCCGCCTGGGCGTCCATTGCCGCGGTCGGCTCGTCGAGTACCAGGATGTCGGCTTGTGTGCGCATGAAAGCCCGTGACAGCGCAATCTTCTGCCATTGGCCGCCCGACAGCTCGCGCCCCTCCTTGAACCACTTGCCGAGCTGGGTCTGGTAACCAGCCGGCAGTGCATCGATGAACTCCGCGGCGCGCCCCTGAGACGCCGCCTCGCGCCAGCGCGCTTCGTCCTCGAAGGCCGGCTCGTCGCCGGCACCGATATTCTCGCCGACCAGCATCTGGTAACGGGCGAAGTCCTGGAAGATCACACCGACCCGCGCCCGCACCACGCCCTCGTCCCACTCGCGCAGGTCGAGCCCGTCGAGCAGAATCCGCCCCTGCGTCGGATCGTAGAGGCGCGTCAGCAGCTTGATCAGCGTGGTCTTGCCCGAGCCATTCTCGCCGACCAGCGCGAGACTAGTGCCGGGTCTAAGATGCAGTGTGACCTGCTCCAGCGCCGGATGATCGGCACCCGGGTAAGTGAAGCCAACACCTTCGAAGCGCACACCGTCGCTGGGATCGGGCCCGCTCGTGCGCCCGCCCAGGAGGCGCTGCACCGGCGTCTCCAGATAGTCGTACAAGGTCGACAGATAGAGATTGTCCTCGTACATGCCGCCGATCGCGGACAGGCTGGCCGAAACCGCTGCCTGGCCCTGACGGAACAGCAGCAGATACATGGTCATCTGACCCAGCGTGATGGTGGCTGCGACTGCTGCCAGCGCGATCCACCCATAGGCGCCGTACAAGGCCACCGTGCCGATCAGTCCCAGCGCAAAACCCCAGCTGTCGCGCCGGATCGTCAACTTGCGATCCTCGCGATACAACCGCTCGAAAATCGCCCGATAACGCGCCAGCAGACGCTCGCCCAGGCCGTAGAGCTTGACCTCCTTGGCATAGTCTTCGCGCGCCAGCACGGTTTCGAGATAGAGCTGCATGCGCGTTTCGGGAGACCGCCAGCGAAACAGCCGGAACGCATCTCCGGCAAACTTGGCTTCAGCGATGAACGCCGGCAGACCGGCGAGCAACAGAACGAGCACTGCCCAGGGCGAAAACTTCACCAGCAGCACGCCGTAGCTGACCAGCGAAACCGCGTTCTGCACCAGGCCGAAGCTGCGCATCACCAGCGACAGCGGCCGGCTCGACGCCTCACGACGCGCGCGGGTCAGCTTGTCGTAGAACTCCGAATCCTCGAAATGCGCCAGGGTCAGCGTCACCGCCTTCTCGAGGATCATCACGTTAACCCGCTGGCCGAGCTGCGCGCGCAGCAGCGACTGACTAAGACTGAGCGCGCGCTGCGCGGCCGCCAGCACCGCAACCAGCACGCCCTCGAGCACGACCAGCTCGATGACCCGGGTGCGCGCGGCCGCAAACGCCGCGCCGTCGTTGGCCACCATCGCCGCCGCGTCGGTGCCGAGCCGCGCTGCAGCGACCACGGCATCGACGATCTGTGCACCGACCCAGGCGACCGCCGCCGGCATGGCACCGGCCAGCACGGTCAGCAGGCCGAGCGCGACCGTCAGCGGACGGCTGGTCGACCAGACCAGCTCCAGCGCGCGGCGACTGTAGCGGAACACCCCGAGAAAGCCGCGCAGTGGATCGCGCCGGCCATCGCCAGGGGCAGCGCCCGGGCTCGCCGCCGCAGTAGCACCCATACGTGGACTCATTCAGCGGGACGCACGCCCTGGCTGTCTCGTGGCGCAGCGCCTTTGCGCAGGTGGTATTCGAAAGCCTGATCCCGCTGCCCTGTCAGGTACGGAACCATGTAGATCACCGCCATCCCCTCCAGCGCCCGCGCATTGCCGATCGGACCTGCATCGACGGTCTCGAAACCCATCTTCTCGACGATCGCCGCCACCCGCGCCTTGGCCGCGGCATCGTTGCCGACCAGCGGCACGGTGACCGGACCACCAGCCGCTGCCGGATCGGCCATCACGTGCGAACCGACGGTGTTGAACGCCTTGACGACCTTGGCCCGTGGTGCAAGCGCCTGGATGCGCTCGCCGGCGGAATCCGCCACCGCCATCTCCATCAGTTTCGAGGCCCCGACCCGCAGCGCGTTGGTAGGATCGATTACGATGCGATCGCCGAGATCGAGTCCGCGCAGCGTCGCCTCGGTGACGCTCCAGGGCAGTGCCACGACTACATACTGCGCGCGGGCCACGGCCTGCGGCAGCGTCGCCGCCGTGGCGCCGCGGCCACTGCGTGCGACCAGCGCCTGCACATCCGCCCGCTGCGGCTCGCGCGAACCATAGACGACTTCGAAACCCTGTTTCGCCAACTGTGGTCCCAGCGCAGCGCCGACCCGGCCGGTACCGAGCACCGCAACGGTCTCGGCAGCACTGCTCGGCAGACCGAGGCACAGCGCGGACAAAAGCAAGGCGAGCCAAGTGCAGTATCGCAGTCGCATGAGCGATTCCTCGCCGATGGGCGTAACGAATAATTATAGACTTCGCGTTTGCCCGTCACCGATGGAAAACCCCATGGCCGCTGTCTTCCGCCTTGCTGCCCTCTCCCTTGCCTCGCTCGCCACCGGTTGCGCCACCCCGGGCAGCAGCGACCCGGCAACCCGCACCGTCATCCTCGAATCGCGCTCCGGCAGCAATGTCACCGGCACGCTGCAGCTGCGCGACAGCGCCGCGGGCCTGCATATCCAGGGCGAAGTCCGCGGCCTGCAACCAAACTCCGAGCACGGCTTTCATATCCACGAGACCGGTGATTGCTCGGCTGCGGATGCCGCCAGCGCCGGTGGTCACTTCAATCCCGGCGGCGCGCCACATGGTCATGCCGGCAGCGACCCCCACCACGCCGGCGACATGCCGAATATCCATGCCGGTGCCGACGGAGTCGCCAAGGTCAACCAGGTCGTCGTCGGGGTCACACTCGCCGCCGGCGCGAACAGCGTGGCCGCTCGGGCACTGATCGTGCATCGTGACCCGGACGACTACCGCTCGCAGCCGGCCGGCAATGCCGGCCCGCGCATCGCCTGCGGCGTGATCCCTGCTCGTTGACATCGATCGACCTGGCCGCTGCTGCCTCCGCGGGATTCTGTCGCGTGGGCGTTGCTCCGATGAGCACGCTCACTGCCAGTCCGCATCTGCCACCCGGCTGTGCGCCGCCAGAGTGCCAGTTCGACCGCAATCAGCCCCGTTCTGGCGGCTGTACCGTGCCTGACCGGCACTGTGGCGCAGCATGCGGTCTAGGGGTTGTCGGCCCCGCCCCAACATCACTCGAGCCGGAACAGAAAGGTTTCACTGGGTAAACTACCGGCCCTGACAAGTCTGCAGGCGCTTGTTCCACTCCAGCCCTTCCTTACTCTACTATCAGGCTCATTGGCCTCGGGGGAGAGACCAAGAGTCGTTTCGTTTCACATCAGGAGTCAACTCAAGATGCGTTTTACGCCCAAGTCGGCCGCGCCCGCGGTCTCCGTCGCTGCGGCTGTCGCCACGGCACTCATCGGCTCCGGCTACGCCGTTGCCCAGGACAATTCCGACGCCAGTCTCGGCCTCGAAGAGATCACGGTCACCGCTCGCAAGGTCGAGGAAAACTCATCTGGAGGTGCGGGTGGCGATCGCGCCTCCCGAAAGGCAATCAGGCGGGTCTCAAGCAGCTGACCGACGGCTGATGCGCTTTACGCCGAGCTTCAGTTTTACCGTAGCCGCGGGAACCTCCGGTCGCAACGACCGCAGCGCCACCTCGCTGATATTCCGCAGCCTCTATCGGCAACGTCGCGCAGCGTCAGTAGGCGTCAGCTGTTCGCGATCGATGGCCCCCGGTGTTTCGGCAGCGGTCGCCGATGGCTGACGTCGCCCATCGAGGTACTCAGGTCCGCAGGCACTGTTTTGACCGCTCCGTTCGCCGGTGCGCTGAACTTCATCATGAAGGAGCCGGGCGGTTTTTCAATAACCGCGTGTCGCCTCGAAGGCTCGAGCTTTCAGCTCGCATGATGCCTCATAAGCCTGGAGGCTCCGAATCGGCACCTCGGCGCCCATTTACGCTGCAGGACTTCAAGCGCGCGGTGGCTACTACAGCAGCAACAACAGCACCCGGGCGGCTTAGCTCAGCAGGCAGAACCAGCCGAGCAGTGCCGGCTCGCTGAACAGCGCCCGACCAGGCGGCAGTCTGAAGATCAAGTTCATGGCTCGCTGTTCGAGGATGACGATGGCCCGCCGGCCGGCGCGATCAGGCCAGCGAGTTCACGCACCGCGTGGCCCCGACGGCAGCTGCGTGCCCTTCTCGCAGGCTCCGCGGCATCGACCGGGCTGCCAACTCGCGCCTCAGCCGGCTACTGGTGTGGCGGATCCCCGGTCTCGACGCATTCCGCAACCTGCTGAGTGTGGCTGACCTGGCGAAACCGCCACCCAGGCCGCCGTCTTCAGCGAACCCCAGTTGGCTTCTATTCGGCACTTCTGCAGCTTCAAAAGAAAGACGGCGGCGCATGCGCCACTGAAACTTCGCAGGCCGATCTGCGCATCGACTGGAGTTCGGCGGCAGCTACCTATGGGCTGCTGACCGCGACCCACTTCAGCAAGTGGATGATCATCCTCGACTGAACTATCGCGACGCCAGCGGACTACCGAACCTGATCCCGGCCGCCGCAAAAATCAGCCGCCAGTGATATCCAGGTCGCAGAATCAGCGCGCTACGATTGGGCCGGGAACTACCTGACCTCGCCGGCCAGGCGCGGCTTCCGCTGGACCACCTCAACGCGAACTTTAAAAATACAGCCTGTTCACCCCGCTGGCTCCGTCTACGGCCTCTCCGCCCATGGGGCCAGGCTTCTCGTCGTGACCGAGCAGGATGATGTCGCGGCACGCCGCGCATCAGTGTTCGGCAGCGCGTACTACGCGACATCACCACCTGACCGCTTCGGTGGGAAGCGCGCTCTGGGGAGGACGAGATCAAGCGGCTACCGAAAATCGAAACACCGGCTTGCCGCGACCAACCATCGTGTCCGAGACTACACAACTTCAATCCCCGCGTAGCTCGACTGGAAGTACGCGCCCAATTCAACACTTTACGCGCTGGTGGTATTCGAAGGGCACCGCCCGGGCGGCCAACTCGAAAAGCCTGGTGACGTCCCCGCCAGCGGTCGTCGCCGCTGCCGTCGTGCCGAACGCGCCCACATCGCCTACGAAAACTGGACAACTACGGAAATCGGCTGGAAGGCGTTTCTGGCTGAACAGCCGGGCCCGCAGCCAGCGACGTTCTACCCAGAACAGGAAGAACAGCCGGGTGTCGAGCAGCTCGATCGGCGTCGCCGACTTTTTAACCTGATCGCGCTGGTCGTCAGCGCTGCGGCAGGCCGACTTGCGCGGCGGCGTGGAATTCGAAGGCAGTTCCGCGTGACCCAAGGCTGCGGCCAGCAGCCACCTTCGGCTGCAACGACACCGGGGTAGAGAGCTGACAATCGGGTAACGGTCTGCCGAACTGCACCAGATGTTTCTTCATCTATGGCTTCACGACGGCGTGATCGGCAACCGGCACCCGCCGCACCAAGGTCACCTATGGCCTGTCGGCGGACTTCACGAACGGCAGCTGACCACCGGTGATATCGACTGGTTTGCTCGTGCGAACCGCACAGGGCAAAATTGCACGGACCTGCATCAACGTGGCTGGATCGGCGACAACTACCTGAACCTGAGCTGGCATCCACCAGCAGAAGCCTGGTCGGTGGCGGCCTTCTGCGCCAGCAACGTGACCGACGACGACACGCTGCTCGCCGGCACCCTGGGTGTCGATGCGCTCTCCTTCGGCATTAGCTCGATCCCCGGGAACTATCAGACCAACGACCTGCGCTTCTCGGCGCCGATCCCGCGTTCCTACGGCCTGCGTTTCACCTACAACTTCTGACCACAAAGCAGGTCTGCGATCTGGAGGCCGGGCCCTGTGCCCGGCCTCTTTTTTCTGGCGCTACACAATCCACGGTAACGGATAGCCCTGCATCCGCAGGGTCAGATCCGCAGGCCCCCGTCGACATCGACACAGCGACCGGTGAAGAAATCGTTCTCGACGATGAACACCGCCGCCTGGGCGATCTCGCCGGGCGTACCGAGCCGACGCAGCGGCACGGCTGCCGTGAGCTTGTCGAGGATCTCCGGGCGCATCGCCGACAGAATCTCGGTCGCGGTGTAGCCCGGCGCGATCGCGCCGGTGCGAATGCCATAGCGCGCCAGCTCCTTGGCCCAGACCTCGGCCATGGCCGCAACGCCGGCCTTGGTGGCGGTGTAATTGGTCTGGCCCGGATTGCCGTGCCGCGACACGCTCGAAATGTTGATGATCACGCCGCCGCGCCCCGAAGCCACCATGCGCTCGGCAGCCTCGCGGCCACAGAGGAATACACCGGTGAGGTTGACGTCGATCACCGGCTGCCACTGTTCGAGGGTCATCTTGCCGACCACCTTGCCGTCCTTGACCTTGAGCAGCAGGCCGTCCTTGACGATGCCGGCGTTGTTGACCAGCACGTCGAGCCGGCCGAAATCGCCGACCACGGCATCCATCACCGTGCTCACTTCGGCCTCGCGAGTCACGTTGCAGAGATAGCCGCGCGCGGTGACGCCGAGCGCGCTGCACTGCTTGGCCGTCTCGTCGAGATCCGCCTGGTTGAGATCGAGCAGCGCAACGTTGGCGCCCTTGCCGGCGAAATGCTTCGCCAGCTCGCGGCCGATGCCGCGGCCACCACCGGTGATGACTACCGTACTGCCCTGGATTTGCATGGATCTCGACTCCCTTCTAGTGGCGAACGCGCCGGAACAGGCGCAGGATTGTGGCTTCCTGCACTGCAAAAGGAAAGCCGGATGCTCGAAATCCGCCCCGCCCGACCGGCCGACACCGCGTCGATCTTGACGCTGATCCGCGAGCTGGCCGAGTACGAGAAACTGCTCGACGATGTCGACGCAGACCCCGAAATGATCGATCGCGCGCTGTTCGCACCGCAGCCACGCGTGTTCTGCGATATCGCCGAATGGACCGAGCCTGCCAAGGGTCCGGAGCCGGACCCGGCTTCCGGCACGCCGGTCATCGCCGGCTTCGCGCTATGGTTTTACAATTTCTCGACCTTCCGCGGCCGGCACGGTATCTATCTTGAAGACCTGTTCGTGCGTCCCGAGTACCGCGGCCATGGCATCGGCGGCGCCCTGCTCGCGCAGCTCGCCCATCGCTGCGTCGAACAGCAGCTGACCCGCCTCGAATGGGCGGTGCTCGACTGGAACGAACCGGCACTGCAGTTTTACCGCAGCCTGGGTGCCGTAGGCCTCGACGACTGGACTCTGCACCGGGTGACCGGCGCCGCACTGACGGCACTCGCGGCGCGCGCATCGTCCGACCGCTGAACCAACGGTCGCGCCGGCCGACCCGGCTAATCGCGCAGGAAGTCGATCACCGCCGCGGAAAAATCCTCGGGCTGCTCAACGTTCGAGAGATGGGCGGCATCGAGCACCAGCAGATCGGAGCCCGCAATCCGCTCGATCAGCAACTCCGCCTGCTCGACCGGTGTCGATGGATCCTGTGCACCGGCGATCACCAGCGTCGGCAACGCGATGCCGGCAATGGCCTCGCGCAGATCGGTGTCCCGCAGCGCGCCGCAGGCGTCGGCATAGCCGCGCGGCGTGGTGCCGCGCAGCATCTCGACGATGCGCGCAACGGTCGCGGGCTCGCGCTCACGGAATCCGGCGGTGAACCAGCGTGCCGGCACCGCCTCGGCCAACGGCCCCATTCCCGCCGACAACACCGTGGCGATACGGTCTTCCCACAGCGAGGCGGGTGGCAGGTGGGCCGCCGTGTTGGCCAGCACCAGACGCCGTACCCGAGCCGCGTAATGCAGGGCCGCCCACATCGCAATCTGACCGCCGAGCGACAGACCGCACCAATGGGCACGCGGCGCGCGCGTCGCATCGAGCACCGCCAGCACATCGGCGGCAAAATCCGCCATGCTGCGCGGCGAGGGTGGTGCCAGATCGAGTTCGGACTTGCCGTGACCGCGCAGATCGCAGCGGATCACGCGGAAATGCGGCTCGAGCTGCGGCAACTGTGGCGCCCAGACGTCGAGCGAGGCTCCCAGCGGATGCAACAGCAGCAACGGTGGAGCGTGATTGCGGCCGGACACGACATAGTGCAACCGGCAGCCGTCACGCTCCACGAACCCACTCTGCACGGTCGGATCAATCCACCCTGAATTTGTCGTGGCAGGTCTTGCAGGTGCCCGCGGCGGCACCGAAAGCCGCCTTCACGTCGTCCACCGATGCCGCGGTCCGCGAGACCGTGGCCAGCGCAGCGGCCTTGTTCAGGAAATCCGCCATCATCTGGTCGAACTCGGCTTTGTTGGTCCAGATCTCGGGTTTGGCCCGGGTGTTACCGTCCTTGGAGATCTCCGGGAAAGTATCCGGAGCGATCGCTGCCACCGACGCTACGCGCCCAGCATGGCGCCGGAACCGCGCAGCATCGAACGGCATCTTGTCGCTGGCCATCGCCCCCATCGGGCCGAAATTGTTGAAAATAACCGTATACACGGCCTGACGGTACTTGATAGCCGCTTCCGCTTCCTTGCTGCCCTGGGCGGAGGCCATGCCGGCGGTGGCAAGAACGAGCACGCCCGCAACGGCGGCCGTCCATTTCTTCCGGGACGAGATCGACATCTGGTAACGCTCCTGCGATGACGGACGGTACAAATGCGGACTGTATACGCAACGCGGTTGCCGGTCGCAACCCCTGAGCCGCTCTGCTACGCTTCGCGACCTTTTTGCCCACCGGCCCGCCCTGTCATGTCCAGCGCCCGCCCCATCCGCAACATCGCGATCATCGCGCACGTCGACCATGGCAAGACCACCTTGGTCGACTGCCTGCTCAAGCAATCGGGTACCTTCGCCGCTCACGAACGCGTCGGTGAACGCGTCATGGACTCGAACGACATCGAGCGCGAGCGCGGCATCACGATCCTGGCCAAGAACTGCGCAATCGAGTACCAGGGCACACGCATCAACATTGTCGACACCCCTGGCCACGCCGACTTTGGTGGTGAGGTGGAGCGCGTGCTGTCGATGGTCGACGGCGTGCTGCTGCTGGTCGATGCGGTCGAGGGGCCGATGCCGCAGACGCGGTTCGTGACCCGCAAGGCACTGGCGCTCGGCCTCAAGGCCATTGTCGTCGTCAACAAGGTCGACCGACCCGGCTCGCGGCCCAACTGGGTAATCGACCGCACCTTCGAGCTGTTCGACAAGCTCGGTGCGACCGACGAGCAGCTCGATTTTCCGATCATCTATGCCTCGGCGCTGCACGGCTGGGCGACGCGCGATCTCGGCCAGCCGAAGACCGACATGACTGCGCTGTTCGACACTGTGCTCGAGAACCTGCCGGCACCGGCCTTCGACGTCGACGCGCCGCTGCAGCTGCAGATTTCAACGCTCGACTACAACAGCTATGTCGGCCGTATCGGCATCGGCCGCATCCGCCGCGGCCGGCTGCAGCCGGGCCGCAACGTCGCGCTCTGGTGGGGTGAGCAAAGCCGCGGCAGCGGCCGCATCAACCAGGTGCTGACCTTCCGCGGTCTGGAGCGCAAAGCCGTCGACGAAGCCCAGGCCGGCGACATCGTCGCGATCACCGGTATCGACGACATCAACATCGGTCTGACCCTCTGCGACCCCGAGAATCCGGCACCGCTGCCGCCGATCCAGGTCGACGAACCGACGCTGGCGATGAACTTCCAGGTCAACACCTCACCGCTCGCCGGCCGCGAAGGCAAGTTCGTCACCAGCCGCCAGATCCGCGAACGATTGATGCGCGAGCTGCAAAGCAACGTCGCGCTGCGCGTCGAGGACACGGCCGACGCCGACGTGTTCCGAGTCTCCGGGCGCGGCGAGCTGCATCTGACCATCCTGGTCGAGAACATGCGCCGCGAGGGCTACGAACTCGCCGTCGGCAAGCCGCAGGTGCTGCGCCGCGTGGTCGACGGCGTGTCGATGGAGCCGTTCGAGGCAGTCACGATCGACATCGACGAACAGCACCAGGGCGCGGTGATGCAGGAGATGGGCCTGCGGCGTGGGGAGCTGCTCGACATGGTCGTCGAAGGCGATCCAACCGGCCGCGGCCAGGGTCGCGTGCGGCTCGAGTACCGGGTTCCGGCCCGCGGCCTGATCGGCTTCCAGGGCGACTTCCTGACCATGACCCGCGGCACCGGCCTGCTCAGCCACATCTTTGACGGCTACGACGTCGTCAAAGGCGACATCCCCGAGCGCCACAACGGCGTGCTGATCAGCAACGAGAACGGCGAAGCCGTCGCCTACGCGCTGTTCACCCTGCAGGAGCGCGGCCGCCTGTTCGTCGAGCACGGCTCGAAGGTCTACGAAGGCATGATCATCGGCATCCACAGCCGCGACAACGACCTGGTCGTCAACCCGATCCGCGAAAAGAAGCTCACCAACATTCGCGCCGCCGGCAAGGACGACGCACTGCTGCTGACGCCGCCGATCCGGCTGACGCTCGAGTACGCGGTCGAGTTCATCAACGACGACGAACTGGTCGAAGTCACGCCGGAGTCGATCCGGCTGCGCAAGCGCTTCCTCAAGGAACACGAGCGCAAGCGCGCCTCGCGCGCCGCGGAATCCGCCGAGGACTGAGGCTGCCTGCGTCTGCCGCTGCCGCCGGCAATGGCAGCGGCAGCGATTATCCGCGCAGCGGCAAGCCCTTGCCGCGAGCCGGCCGGCATTTGCCGCCGGCAACCCGCAGTGCAGCCGCGGCCGGCCACTCATTCGCTGCAGGCACTCAAGCGGACCCCGCCGCGGCCGTTAACCGAGGCAACCGGTACCCCGCCAGAGGCTGCACCCACGTCATGCTCGCAATGATCGGCTCCATCGTCGTGCTGTTATGCGTGGCCGGTGGCTTCATGATGTCCGGCGGCAATCTGCTGTTGCTCTGGCATCCATCGGAAATCGTCGTAATCGTCGGCGCCGCGCTCGGCGCCTTCCTCACCAGCAATCCGCTGAAGATCGTCAAGGCCTCGTTCGCCGGTGCCATCGGCCTCTTCAAGAAGCCACGCTACGAGCGCGACGACTACGTCGACATCCTCAAGCTGGTCTACGACCTGCTGGTGAAGTCCCGCAAGGAAGGCCTGCTGGCCATCGAAGCCGATATCGATGATCCGGCGAAGAGCTCGGTATTCTCACGCTATCCCGACATCCTCGCCGACCATCACATGCTCGAGTTCATCACCGATTGCCTGCGCCTGATGGTCGGCGGCAACCTCGATCCGAACGAACTCGAGAGCCTGCTGGAATACGAGCTGGACACCCACCACAAGGAAGCGGCCGAGCCGGCCCATGCGGTGCAGAAAGTCGCCGATGCCCTGCCCGGCTTCGGCATCGTGGCAGCGGTGCTCGGCATCGTGAACACCATGGCGGCCATCGACGGCGCGGACACGGTGACGATCGGCGCGAAGGTCGGTGCCGCGCTGGTCGGCACTTTCCTCGGCATCCTCGTGGCCTACGGTTTCGTCGGCCCGATCGCGGCGGCGATGGAGCATCGCGCCCACGAGGAAGGCAAGGCGTTCGAAGTCGTGAAGATGGCCCTGGTGGCGAGCGTGCGCGGCTATCCGCCCCAGGTCGCGGTCGAGTTCGCGCGCAAGCTGTTGTTCAGCGACATCCGCCCGACCTTCTCCGATCTCGAGTCCCATCTCAAGAACAAGGTCGGCGCGAAGTAATCGCCCGCACCGCAGACCGAGATCATGGCCAACAACCCGGACGCCAAACGCCCGATCATCATCCGCCGGAAGAAGGTGATCGCCGCCGGCCACCACGGCGGCGCCTGGAAAGTCGCCTACGCCGACTTCGTTACCGCGATGATGGCCTTCTTCATGGTCATGTGGCTGGTCTCGACCGTCTCGAAGGAACAGCGTGCGGCGCTGTTCGACTACTTCAGCAATCCCAGCCTGGAATCCGGCAAGGCAGCGCGGCCCGCACCCGGTCAGGCCGGCCCGGGTGGCGCGAGCACCAGCCCGATCAATCTGCGTGGCGGCCTGGACTCGCCACGCACCTTTTCGCAGGTTCCGGACATCGGTGGCCCAGTGGCGCCGATCGGCCCGACCGAGCTGAATCCGCCGCCGGACGTCGCCGAGGCACAACGGATCACCGAGGCGGCCGAGCGGCGCCAGCTGGAATCGTTGCTGGACGAGCTGCGGGAGGCGATCTCCAAGAGCCAGGCGCTCGAGCCCTTCAAGGACCAGTTGCTGCTGGACATCACCCCCGAAGGCCTGCGGATCCAGATCGTCGACGCGCAGAACCGGCCGATGTTCGACCTCGGCGGCTCGCGGTTGAAGAACTACACCGAGAAGATCCTGCGGGAGCTCTCGCCGTATCTCTCGTCGGTCCCCAACCGCATCAGCCTGACCGGTCACACCGACACCACGCCGTACTCCGCCCGGGCCGATTACACCAACTGGGAGCTGTCGGCCGATCGTGCCAATGCCGCGCGCCGTGCGCTCGAACGCGGTGGCCTCGCCGCCGACAAGGTGACGCGCGTCGTCGGCCTCTCCTCGTCCGTGCTGTTCGACAAGGCGGAGCCCCGCAATCCGATCAATCGCCGCATCAGCATCATCGTGATGACCCGGCGGACCGAGGAAGCCGCGCTGAAATCCGACGTGCTGGTCAGCCCGACAGAGACCGCCGCACCCGTCGCAGATCAGCACACGGATCCCACTCCCGCGGCCGGCTCACCGGCACTCGACCCACCTCGGCTCGACCCGATGGCCGACCAGGCCTTGCCGCAGTCAACCGGCAAAACGCCGGCATGGCTGCCGCCGGTGCCGAGCGTGGCGCCGCCCCAGCCGACGATCGCGTCGGCACTGGAAACGGCGGCGGCGACCCAGGCGATTCTGGAAAAGCAGAAGAAACCTTAGCGTTTTTCAGTCGCGGCCTCGTCCAGATGCCGCGCCAGCGCCATCAGCCGCCGATCGCGCCAGCGGCTGCGCTCGGCCCGTGCCGGCTCCGGCAACAGCGCGCGCCGCGCGGTGTGCAACGCCTCGATCTGCGCCGGCTCGAGACGGAATCCGGCGGCCGCATTGATCTGCTCGATCGTCGGCCCGAAGCGCTCAAGATAATCGCGCAGCCCGCCCGGCGCATTCAGGTCGCCGACTTCGAACGGACCCATGAACACCCAGCGCCGGCCCAGGCCGTCGCGGATCGCCGCATCGACGTCGTCGACGCTAGCCACGCCGTCCGCGACCAGGCGGCAGGCTTCGGCGAGCAGCGTCCATTGCAACCGGTTCAACACGAAACCACGGATCTCGCGCCGCACACGGATCGGTGCCTGGCCTGCCGCACGCTGCAGCTCGAGCGTGCGCTCGATGGTCGACTCGGCCGTGAACGGCGCACCGGAAACCTCGACCAGCGGCACCAGGTACGGTGGATTGACCGGATGCGCGACCACGCAACGTGCCGCACCGCGCAAACCTTCGGCTATGGCCGAGGTCGGGAAGGCCGAGGTCGAACTCGCGAGGATCACGCCGGGCGCGGCGATCGCGTCCATCTGCGCATACAGCGGTCGTTTGGCCTCGAGCCGCTCGACGATGCTCTCTTGCACGTAGTCGACCCCGGCCAACGCCGCCGACAGCTCATCGGCAACGCGAATCCTTGCGGCCACTGCAGCCACCGGCTCTTGCAGCAAACCGCGTTGCTCGAGATCCGCCAGCGATACCGCGATCGCCTGCAGCGCCCGCGCGGCCTGACCCGGCGCCGCATCGTGCAGCACGACCTCGAACCCGGCCCGCGCGAACACGATCGCCCAGCCCGAGCCGACCAGCCCGGCGCCGACCAGCGCGACGCGCCGCAGCGGCTCAACGCCGATCATCGGGGCCCTCGAGCGTGGCGACGACCTCCTCGGCAAAGCGTCGGCGCGATGCGTCGATCGTCGCGCGATCCGCGTCGGTCGGCTGCCAACGCTCGATGAGCTCGCGCACCGGGATGCCCTGCTGTGCCAACACGGCCTCGAGCACCAGCTGGCGATCCTTGAGCACCCAGAGCTCCTTCGCCAGCCACAGTGCAAGCTGGGCGACCGGATCGTTGCGGACCGCAGTATCGTTCGGCGTCAGGCCGAGCATGGCGAGGTGAGGATTACTCGGGCTTGTGGCCATAGGTCACCCAGGGATAATTCGCGCCTTCGAAACCCTCGGAACGCACGTCGACGAAACCGGCGTCACGCGCCAGCTGCGCCAAATCGAGCGTCGCCGCTTCGCGCCAGAACGGCTCGCCGCCGTGCACCGCGCTGTATTCGGCCCAGTGCTGCGCGAGCTTGTCGAGCGCTGCGTAGGGCGTGACATCGGTGAACAGCAGATCGCCGCCTGGCCGCAGCAACCTGAATGCCTCGCGCAGCTGCGCGCGCGTGACTTCGGCCGGAATCTCGTGCAGCACGATATATGAAGTGACGAGGTCGAACGACTGCGGCTCGAAACCCGTATCCTCCGCGGCGAGCTGGAACAGTTTCCAGGCCCAGCCCTGCTCGTTGGCCAGGCGCTGCGCCTGTTCGAGCATGCGCGGGCTGAGATCGCAGCCCCAGATCTCCGCCTGGGGGAAAGCCCGCTGAATCTGCCGCGTGTAGTGACCGCTGCTGGTACCGAATTCCAGGATGCGGCGGTAGTCACGGCGCGGCAGCAGGCCGAGCACCGCGCGACGCTGCCGGAATATGTCCCCTGGAAAATTGCGAGCGACGTACTCGCGGTGAATCAACTCGCCATGCACGAAGCCTTGGTACGGATGGCCGTCCCAGCCACCGGTGGTGCGGTGGATCCAGGCGCGGCTCTGGTATTCAGGCACGCGGTCGCCGAGCCGCAGTTCGAGCGTCGCCGGGCCGCGCTGCTGCAACTCACGCAGCCGCGGCTCGAGCTCCGCGCGAATTTCCTCGAACGCGGCCTGGCCGATCCGGCCATGCTGGACACCGCTCCATTCGCTGAGGATCGCCAGCGCTCGGCTGGCGCGTGAATCGGCCAGCACCGCATCGACCTCACGCAGGCGCTGGTCAAGATCATCGGCGAGAGTTCGCGCGTCGAGCCCGCGGGCCGCGAGATCGGCATCGACACGGGTGCGCAGCCGGGCGCCGGCCGCCGCGAGCTCGGACATGAAGGCCATCGCGGCCCGCCCCTGCTGGCGGAGCTGGAAGTCCATTGCGAGTTCTCCTGTGCGGCGCAGACGCATTGTAGCCTGCGGCCCGGCTATACTTGGGCCATGCTGCCGCAAAGCCGCCTGATCGTCCGGCCAGCAGCCCCACCGGAGAAACACGATGTCACGTACCGCCCACGAATCCGAGCACCCTACCGCCACACGCTTCGAGTCCTGGAAATCCTCACGCCGCGATGCGCTGCAGGCGACGATCCTCGGCGGACTCGCGGCCGTTCTCGGTAGCGGTGCCAGCCCCGCACGCGCCAACCTGCCGGCCGGCGCGCCGAAGCGCGGCTATGCGCAGGGGCCCTTCGGCCTGGTGCACTACTACGACAACGGCGCCGCAGGCCGGCCTTTGCTGATGTTCCACCAGGCGCCGATGTCGGCGCGACAGTTCGACCGGGTCTACCAACCGCTTGCCCGCCGCGGCGTGCGCGCAATCGGCATCGACATGCCGGGCTTCGGCATGTCCGACCCGACGGACTTCGTGCCGCGTTGCGAAGACTGGGCGCGGATCGCACCCGCAGTCATGGATCATCTCGGCTTCGAGCAGGCCGATGTACTCGGCCATCACACCGGCGCGATGGTCGCGACCGAAGTCGGCCTGCAGTTCCCACAGCGGGTTCGGAACCTGGTGATCAACGGCCCGTTCCCGCTGACCGAGTCGAAGCGGGCCAAACTGCTGGCCGGCCACAAAACCAGCGAGATCGATTTCGTCTACGAACCCGACGGCCAGCATCTGGCCAAGGCCTTCATGACCCGCTGGCGCATGTACGGCCCTGGCGCCGATCCGAAGCACATCACGCGCTACATCGTCGAGAAGTTCCAGGGTTTCGGGCCGTTCTGGCAGGGCCACTATGCCGCCTTCCAGTACGACCACGAACCCGCGTTGCGCAAATTGCAGGTCCGTACGCTGCTGCTGACCAACACTGGCGACCAGATCTACCCGGAGGCGCAGATCGCGCGCCAGATTCGCCCCGACTTCGAGTACGCCGAGTTGCAGGGCGGCGGCGTCGACATCGTCGATCAGCAGCCCGAGGAGTGGGCCGAGGCCGTGGCGAAATTCCTGGGGGCACGGTCGCCGGCAGGCTGAAGCCGGCCGCAACCAGGATCGGGCCGACGCTGGGCGGCAGCGGCCCGCTGGCAGCGCAAATGACTGTTTTCCCTGGGGAGAGGTCTGCCCACGCTCACCGCAGAGTGCGCCGCGGACCTCACGCGACTTGATTTTGGCGGCCGTGCTCTAGACACTCCGCCGCCGAGGCGGGGCGGCCAGCCTGTTCCGGCCCGGACACCGTCGTTCATCCGGAGGGAGCATGTCGGCCGAAACAGCTATCGAGTCCATTTTCCAGCAGGTCGTCCGCCGCAATCCGGGCGAAGACGAATTCCACCAGGCCGTCCACGAGGTGCTGGAGACTCTCGGACCGGTGCTCGTAAAGCACCCCGAGTACGCCGAGCACAAGATCATCGAGCGCATCTGCGAGCCGGAGCGGCAGATCATCTTCCGCGTGCCCTGGCAGGACGACAACGGCCACGTGCAGATCAACCGCGGCTTCCGCGTGCAGTTCAACAGCGCACTCGGCCCGTACAAGGGCGGGCTGCGCTTCCACCCGTCGGTCTATCTCGGGATCATCAAGTTCCTCGGCTTCGAGCAGATCTTCAAGAACGCCTTGACCGGCATGCCGATCGGCGGCGCCAAGGGCGGCTCGGATTTCGATCCCAAGGGACGCAGCGACGGCGAAGTCATGCGGTTCTGCCAGAGCTTCATGACCGAGTTGCACCGTCATCTCGGCGAGTACACCGACGTGCCGGCCGGCGACATCGGCGTCGGCGCGCGCGAGATCGGCTTCCTGTTCGGTCAGTACAAGCGCATCACCAACCGCTACGAATCAGGCGTGCTGACCGGCAAGAACCCGCACTGGGGCGGCTCGCTGGTGCGTCGCGAGGCGACCGGTTACGGCACGGTGTTCTTCGTCGACGAAATGCTGCGCGCCCGCGGCCAATCGCTCGAAGGGCGCACCTGCCTCGTCTCGGGCTCGGGCAATGTCGCGATCTATGCAATCGAGAAGCTGGAAGAGCTCGGCGCCAAGGTCGTGGCCTGCTCGGACTCGAACGGCGTGATCCACGACCCGGACGGCATCTCGCTGGAGACCGTCAAACAGCTCAAGGAAATCGAACGCCGCCGCATCAGCGACTACATCAAGCACCGGCCACGCGCCAAGTACCACGCTGGCGCCAGCATCTGGGACATCCCCTGCGATGTCGCTCTGCCCTGCGCAACCCAGAACGAGCTCGGCGAAACCGCCGCGCGACGGCTGGTCGCCAACGGCTGCATCGCCGTCGCCGAAGGCGCCAACATGCCAACCACGCCGGGCGGCATTCGCGTGTTCGAGGAAGCCCGGATCGCCTACGGCCCCGGCAAGGCCGCCAATGCCGGCGGTGTCGCCACCTCGGCGCTCGAGATGCAGCAGAACGCCAGCCGCGATGCCTGGACCTTCGAATACACCGAGAAGCGTCTGCACGCGATCATGCGCGACATCCACGGCCGCTGCTTCGAGGCGGCCGAGGAATTCGGCAGCCCCGGCAACTACATCGTCGGCGCCAACATCACCGGCTTCCGGCGGGTTGCCGAGGCGATGCTGGCCTTCGGATTGATCTGAACCGCAATCGCGGCGCCCGGCTCAAGCCCATATCCCGGGCAGATCGAGCCGGTGCTGCCGCGCGCACTCGATGGCCGCCGTGTAACCAGCATCGGCATGGCGCATAACCCCGGTCGCGGGGTCGTTCCACAGCACACGCTCGATGCGTCGCGCAGCAGCCTCGGTCCCGTCACAGACGATTACCACTCCAGCGTGCTGGGAGAAACCCATCCCGACGCCGCCACCGTGGTGGATGGACACCCAAGTGGCGCCGGAGGCCGTGTTGAGCAGCGCGTTGAGCAGAGGCCAATCGGAGATGGCATCCGACTCATCCTGCATGGCTTCGGTTTCGCGGTTGGGCGATGCCACGGAACCGGAGTCGAGGTGGTCGCGGCCGATGACCACCGGCGCTTTCAGTTCGCCGCACGCCACCATCTCGTTGAACGCCAGACCGAGGCGGTGACGATCTCCCAGCCCCACCCAGCAGATGCGCGCCGGCAAGCCCTGGAACCGGATCTTGTCGCGAGCCGTGTCGAGCCAGTGATGGAGATGTTTGTCGTCCGGCAGTAGCTGCTTCACGCGTTCATCAGTGCGGTAGATGTCCTGCGGATCCCCGGACAACGCAACCCAGCGGAACGGCCCGACACCGCGACAGAACAGCGGCCGGATGTAGGCTGGCACGAATCCCGGGAGGTCGAAGGCGTTCTCGACGCCCTCCTCCAAAGCCATCTGGCGGATGTTGTTGCCGTAGTCCACGGTCGGCACGCCAGCCTTCTGGAAATCCAGCATCGCGCGCACATGGATGGCCATCGAGGCTCTGGCGGCTCTTGCCACCACTGCTGGATCGTGCTTGCGGCCATGCTCCCACTGCTCCAATGTCCAGTCCTTCGGCAGATAACCGTTCACTGGATCGTGAGCGGACGTCTGGTCGGTCAGTAGACTCGGCCGCACGCCCCGCGCGAACAGCTCTGGCAGCAGCTCACTGACGTTGCCCAGCAGCCCCACGGACACCGGGCGCCGCTGTGCACAGGAGCGCTCGATGATCGCCAGCGCCTCCTCCACATGGATCGTCGACCGGTCCAGATAACCCGTGCGCAGGCGCATCTCGATGCGCGAAGGCTGACATTCGATCGCGAGGCAGGAGGCGCCGGCCATCACCGCGGCCAGCGGCTGGGCGCCGCCCATGCCGCCGAGTCCGGCGGTCAGCAGCCACTTGCCGGCAAGATCGCCGCCGTAGTGGCGCCGACCCATTTCGACGAAAGTCTCATAGGTCCCCTGGACGATGCCCTGCGCGCCGATATAGATCCAGGAGCCAGCCGTCATCTGCCCGAACATCGTCAGACCCTTGCGATCCAGCTCGTTGAAATGCTCCCAGTTCGCCCAGCGCGGCACGAGGTTCGAGTTGGCGATCAGCACCCGCGGCGCATCGGTGTGGGTGCGGAACACGCCTACCGGCTTACCGGACTGGACCAGCAGAGTCTGATCGGCCTCCAGTCGCCGCAACACCGCCACGATGGCGTCATAGCTCTCCCAATCGCGCGCGGCGCGGCCGATGCCACCGTAGACAACCAGCTCGTGCGGGCGCTCGGCCACCTCCGGATCGAGGTTGTTCATCAGCATCCGCAGCGGTGCCTCGGTCAACCAGCTCTTGGTGATGAGCTGCGTGCCGCGCGGTGCGCGGATCACGCGGTCGAAATCGACGCGAGTGCGTCTGGAACTCATGTGACTCTCCCATCGGCGAACGCGAGGCAACCCTGCAGTATCTCGACCAGAGCCGCGCGCATCGTGGCGGCAACCGAAATGTCATAGCGGGGTGGCCAGCAATCGGGGCTCAGCGGTCCCCGCGGCTCAGCGAGATATCCCCGGCAGGCAAGCTCCAACTGTATCGCGTGAACGGCTCGGTCGGGCTTGCCGTAGTGGCGAGTGATCCAACCGCCACGGAAGCGCCCGTTGGTGACCCACGTGAACGAAGTACGCGCGCAGATTGCTTCGATCGCCGCCACAAGCACCGGCGAGCAGCTGATGCCGCCGTTGCTGCCGATGTTGAAGTTCGGCAACTCGCCCTCGAAAAGCCGTGGCACACGGGAGCGGATCGAGTGCGCGTCGTACAGCACGACACAGGCATGGTTGCGCTGCAGCCGGTCGAGCTCGGCACGCAATGCATCGTGGTAGGGCTCGAAGTACCGACGCCTGCGCCGGGCAACCTCGGCCTCGGTGGGCACCTGCCCATCGGCGTAAAGCGGCTGTCCGTCAAACGTGGTAGTCGGGCAAATCCCGGTCGTTGCCTGTCCAGGATACAGCGAGGCGCCCGAGGGATCGCGGTTGACGTCGATCACGGTCCGCGAGAGGCGCGCGCGAACCACGGTCGCTCCCAGATTCAAGGCAAAGTCGTACAACCGATGCACCCACCAATCGGCGTCCTTGTTGGCGAGCCAGGGTGAAATCAGCTGTGCCTCGACATCCTCGGGAATCCCAGTGCCGGCATGCGGAATGCTCAGCAGCAGCGGTGCTTCGCCGCGCTGGATGTCGACCACTTCGCTCACGGCTCGTCGATCACCGACGGCAGCGCAATCGGCGCCGCAGCGGCCACGATCGCACCGGCCTGCACCAGATCGAGCGCCACTTGCAGATCCGCGTGCAGATAGCGATCTTCCTGCAGCATCGGCACCCGCGCCCTGAGCAGGCCGCGGACCGACTCGAGCGCCGAGCTAGACGCCAGCGGCCGGTGGAAGTCGCAACCCTGCGCCGCAGTCAGCAACTCGATCCCAACGATGGCAGCCGCATTGCCCGCCATTGGCAGCAAACGCCGTGCACCATGCGCGGCCATCGAGACGTGATCTTCCTGATTCGCCGACGTCGGAATCGAATCCACGCTCGCAGGTGTCGCGCGCTGCTTGTTCTCCGACACCAGAGCGGCCGCGGTGACCTGCGGCAGCATGAACCCGGAATTGAGCCCCGGGTTCGGGCTGAGGAAAGCCGGCAGACCGGACAAATCCGCATCCACCAGCATGGCGACGCGCCGCTCGGCCAGCGAGCCGATTTCACAGATCGCCAGCGCGATGATGTCCGCGGCGAACGCTACCGGCTCGGCATGAAAATTGCCGCCGGACAACACCTCGCCAGTATCGGCGAACACCAGTGGATTGTCGGTGACGCCATTGGCCTCCCGGCCCAAGGTAGCGGCTGCCTGCCGCAGGATATCCAGCGCGGCGCCCATCACCTGCGGCTGGCAACGCAGACAATACGGGTCCTGTACGCGTGGGTCGCCGGCCAGATGCGATGCGCGGATCGCCGAACCAGCCATCAGCTCGCGCAGCGCCGCCGCACACTCGATCTGGCCGCGATGGCGGCGCAGCATGTGGATGCGCGGATCGAAAGGCGTATCCGACCCTCTGGCGGCTTCGGTCGCCAGGGCGCCTGTCACCAGCGCGCTCTGGAACAGCACCTCAGCTTCGAACAATGCGGCCAATCCGCAAGCGGTGGAGAACTGCGTGCCGTTCAGCAACGCCAGTCCCTCCTTCGGACCGAGCCTCACTGGCGCAAGCCCCGCACGAGCCAGCGCCGTGGCCGCCGGCAGCCGCTCACCATCGTGCAGCACCTCGCCGACGCCGATCAGCACTGCAGCCATATGGGCCAGCGGCGAAAGATCGCCTGAAGCACCCACCGAACCCTGTGAAGGAACTACCGGAATCAATCCCTTCGCCAGCAACGTGTCCAGTAACTCGACGGTCGCCACGCCCACACCCGATGCGCCCTGCGCGAGGCTTGCCAGTTTCAGCGCCATCATCAGTCTGACGATCGGCACTGGCAGCGGCTCGCCGACAGCCGCACAATGTGAGACCACCAGGTTGCGCTGCAGCTTCGCCAGATCCGCCTGCTCGACACGAACTTGGGCCAGCCGCCCGAAGCCGGTGTTGATGCCGTAGATGGCCTGGCTGCCGCTGAGCAATCGCCGCACCGTTTCGGCACCCGCAGCGATCAGTGCATGGCTACCGGCTTCCAGCGCGACCGGCGCACCACGGTAAACGGCACGCCACTGGACCAGGCTGATCTCGCCAGGTTTCAGCACAATGTTCATTGACCCCTCCAGACCCGCTTGTGCAGCGGGTTGAATCCGATGCGGTAGACGAGTTCGGCCGGCTGGGCAATATCCCAGATCGCCATATCGCAGTACTTGCCGGCTTCCAGCGTGCCGACGCTCGCGCCCTGACCGAGGGCCCGTGCCGCCGCCCGCGTGACGCCGACGAGGCATTCCTCGACGGTCAGACGGAACAGCGTCGCGGCCATGTTCATGGCAAGCAGGATCGAGGTCAGCGGCGAAGTACCAGGGTTGTTGTCGGTCGCCACAGCAACTGGTATACCGTGCTTTCTGAGCAGATCGATCGGTGGCCGCTGCGTTTCGCGCAGAAAGTAGTACGCACCGGGCAGCAGCACTGCCGCCACACCGGCGCGGGCCATCGCGGCGATAGCCGCCTCGTCCGCATATTCCAGATGATCGGCCGACAACGCAGAGAACTGCGCAGCCAGCTGAGCCGCGCCCATATCGGAGAGCTGCCCGGCATGCAACTTGACCGGCAGATCCCATGCTCGCGCCGCTTCCAGTACGCGGCGGGTCTGCGCCAGCGAAAACCCGATCCTCTCGCAGTACGCATCCACCGCGTCCGCCAATCTCTCGCTCGCAATGGCAGGAAGCATCGTCGTACAAACGGTATCGATGTACCGCTCCTGATCGCCTGCGAACTCCGGCGGTACAGCATGCGCACCCAAGAACGTGGTCGTGACCGACACCGGCCGGCACCGCCCCAGCTCTCGTGCGACGCGCAGCTGCTTGCGCTCATGGACCAGCGCGAGGCCGTAGCCGGACTTGATCTCCACCGTCGTCACGCCTTCGGCCAGCAAGGCATCGAGGTATGACAGGCTCACCTGCAGCAACTGCGATTCGCTCGCAGCCCGCGTCGCGTTCACGGTGGCGGCGATACCACCGCCCGCAGCAGCTATGGCCTGATAGGACATACCAGCGAGGCGTTGCTCGAACTCGCGAACGCGATCACCAGCATGGACCAGATGGGTGTGGCAGTCGATCAGGCCAGGCGTGACCCAGCGTCCCTCGCAGTCGATGGTCTCACGCGCCGCAAGACCGACCGGCACCTGGTCCGCGGCACCGGCAAACACGATTCTGCCATCGCGCGCGGCAACGATCCCGTCCTCGACCGCACCAAGCCCCGCGGACCCCGCCGCCATAGTGGCCAGCCGCGCGTGTCGCCAGATGCGATCGCAGAGCACTCGTTTGCCCTCGCTTCCCGCTTGCAGCTACGCTGCAATAATGTCTATACATAGTCTAATCCAGCGGATCGTTGCTTCATAGGCCCCATGTACCCGACCGTTCCGGCTTCCGGACTGCACTTCAAGACGGCACTGCTGCCCCAAGGCTGGGCACGTAACGTGCGCATCGAGCATGCCGGCGGCCGAATCACACGTATCGAGCAGGGCGTGAAGCCTGCGTCCGGCGATGAGCGGGGCCTGGTCGGGCTTCCAGGCATACCGAACCTGCACAGTCACGCCTTCCAGCGCGGCATGGCCGGCCTCACCGAGCGGCATGGCGTAAACCACGACGGCTTCTGGAGCTGGCGCAAGCTGATGTACCGCTTCGCGGCGCGGCTTGCGCCGGAGGACCTGCAGGCTCTGGCGGCGCAGGCCTATGTGGAAATGCTGGAAGCGGGGTTCACGCGGGTCTGCGAGTTCCACTACCTGCATCACGCCCCGGGCGGTGCGCGCTATGCGAACCCCGCCGAGATGGTCGAGCGTATCGCCGCGGCCGCCGCCGATACCGGCATCGGCCTGAGCCTGCTGCCGGTCTTCTACGCCCACAGCAGTTTTGGCGGTGCAGCTCCTGCTGCCGAACAGGCCCGCTTCGTCAACGACGTGGACGGCTATGGCCAGCTGCTCGAAGCCAGCCGTACCGCCCTGACCGGCCTGCACGCTGCACGGCTGGGCATCGCACCACACAGCCTGCGCGCTGCGACTCCCGAAGAGCTGCGCGACATCCTACCGCTAGCAGCCGATGGCCCGGTGCACATTCACATCGCCGAGCAGCCACGGGAGGTGATCGAATGTGAAGCCATGCTCGGCGCCCGACCGGTACAATGGCTGCTGAACGAAATGCCGGTGGATGCTCGCTGGTGCCTGATACACGCCACGCATGTCACCGGGGACGAACTGGCGGGGCTCGCCGCCAGTGGCGCCGTAGCAGGACTCTGCCCGATCACCGAGGCTAACCTGGGCGACGGACTGTTCCCGGTCGCGACCTACCAGGCACAAGGCGGCCGGTTTGGCGTGGGCACGGATTCGAACCTGTTGATCGATCTGGCCGAGGAACTGCGCCTGCTGGACTATGGTCAGCGGTTGCGCAATGGCATCCGCAACGCGCTGGCCACCCCGGAGCGCTCCACGGGTCGCGCACTGTTCGAGGCAACGCTGCAGGGGGGTCTGCGCGCATCGGGCGTGGGTATGGGCGCGAGCGCAGACTCGGATGAACCTGCGAGCGCCGTCGGGCTGCACGCTGGCGCACACGCCGATATCCTGTCCCTGGCCGATCACGTTGCGCTGACCGGCCGTGGCGACGACGCGATCCTCGACAGCTTCATTTATGCTGCACGCCCCGGGCTCATCGACTGCGTGTGGCGCGCTGGCCACAAACTGGTCTGCAACGGAGTGCACGCACAACGCGCGTCGATCGCCACACGATTCCGTGCGACCCTGCAACGCCTGCTGAACGAATGAATTCGACGCTCCATCTTCGCATCCGATCGAACATCCAGAAACAGATACTCAGCGGTTCGTGGCCGCCGGGGTACCGCATCCCGTTCGAACACGAGCTGGTGGCGCGGTACCGCTGCTCGCGAATGACCGTCAACAAGGCCATCGCCAGCCTCGTCTCCGCCGGCCTGATCGTTCGCAGGCGTCGTGCCGGTTCCTTCGTCGCCGAACCACGGGTGCAATCGGCCGTGCTGGAGATACCGGATATCCGCGCGAAGATCGAGGAACGCGGCCAGACCTACTCCTTGCAGCTGCTGTCGCGCCGCCGGCGCAAACCCGCCGGACGCCGTGAATACGAGCGAACGCTGGCCGCGGGCGGCGACTTGCTCGCCGTCCGCTGCCTGCATCTCGCGAATGGCAGACCCTATGCCCTCGAGGAACGTCTCATCAGTCTGGTCGCGGTGCCCGAGGCCGCAAGCATCGACTTTTCCCTGGAACCACCGGGGTCCTGGCTGTTGCGGCACATCCCCTGGACCGAAGCCGAGCATCGCATCCGCGCCATCGATGCCAGCGAAGAAGAAGCGGACCTGCTTGAACTGTCTTCACATCGGGCCTGCCTGGAACTCTCGCGTCGTACCCTGCGCGGACCGGAGCACATCACACGGGTTCGCCTGCTGTTTCCCGGCTCGGGTTTCGACCTGGTCGCGCACTTCGCACCGCTGGGCAAATAGCGCCGACACCCGGGATCATCAACGCCCCGCCGCCGCAGCGTGAAACGTCACGAGATCGGCTCCTTCGGCAACCTGCTCACCAGGCCGCACGTGGAAACCCTCGAGCGTCCCCGACGTCGGCGCGACCACGAGGTGCTCCATCTTCATGGCTTCGAGCACCAACAGCGGCGTCCCGCGCTCGACGGCACCAGGCTGTGCCAGCAAACTAATCACTCGGCCAGGCATGGGCGCGCGCAAATGGCTGTCGTGCGGGCCCACGGTCGCAGGTGACGCAAACGGATCGAGCACTTCGATCGAGTGACGATTGCCATGCTCGTCGAACACCTGCCAAGCTGCACCGACCCGCACGACCACTAGACTCAGGCGCTCCGTCTCCAGCTCCAGGACAAGCGTGGCCGAATCATCCTGCCAGGCGGCTCGCGCGCTATCCATGGTCGCGGTCGCGGCAGCACTGGCTTCCAGAGCCCGCTGCAGCAGTGTGAACCGGGGGCCCGCGGCATCCCAGCTCACTTCGACGCTGGCTGCCTCTCCTTCTTCACCGCGGCTGCCGCTATCGCCATTGATGCAGCGCAGTTCGAGCAGGCGTCGTGCGTTGCCAACAAGTCGCCACCCCGACTGCGTGTCCCAGGGCGAGGCCCACCGCTGCCATGCGGACATCGCAGCCGACCCAGATACGAGCGCCAGCTGTCCTAGCCGACACTCGGCTGCGGCCGCGGCAAGCCATACGGAGGGCGGTGGCGACACAACGCCCGGCAACACCGCCGCGCGCTCGCGTTCGATCAGTGCGGTGTCGAGATCGGCCTCGACAAAGGATCGTGTAGCGACCAATCGCCGCAGGAACTCGAGGTTGCTGGCCACGCCGGCAATCCGGCAACGCACCAGTGCCTGCTGCAGCCGCGCTAGCGCCGCAACGCGATCGGCGCCATGCACTATCAGCTTGGCGAGCAGCGGATCGTAGTACGGCGTCACCTCGCCACCTTCGACCACGCCGGCGTCGATCCTGACGCTCGCCGAAGACGGCGGGAATGCCAGATGCACCAGATTACCAGCCGACGGGAGGAAGCCGCGCTGCGGATCCTCGGCGTAGAGACGCGCTTCGATCGCATGTCCCTCGATCCGCAGTTCATCTTGAGTCAGCGGCAAGGGCTCGCCACCGGCGACCCGCAGCTGCCATTCCACCAGGTCGAGTCCGGTGATCATCTCCGTGACCGGGTGCTCGACCTGCAGGCGGGTGTTCATCTCCATGAAATGGAACGCGCCATCGGAGGCGACGATGAACTCGACCGTACCAGCGCCGACATAGCCGACCGCGCGCGCCGCCTCGATCGCGGCCTGCCCCATGGCTGCCCGTCGTGCCGGCGTCATGCCGGGTGCCGGGGCTTCCTCGAGCACTTTCTGGTGACGGCGCTGCACCGAGCAGTCACGCTCGAACAGATGCACGATCCGGCCGTGCGTATCGGCAAACACCTGTACTTCGATGTGCCGCGGCCGCAGCACGTAGCGCTCGAGCAGCACGCGCGGATCGCCGCAGCTCGCCGCCGCCTCGCGGCGGCAGGCTTCGAGCGCCTCGCGGAATTCGCCACTGCGCTCAACCCGGCGCATGCCCCGACCGCCGCCGCCAGCTACCGCCTTGATCAACAACGGATAGCCGAGAGCGTCGGCCTGCTGCTGCAGGAACACGTCATCCTGTTGCCCGCCGTGATATCCCGGCACCAGCGGCACGCCGGCTGCAGCCATCAATGCCTTGGCCTCGGCCTTCGAACCCATCGCGCGGATCGCCGCGGCCGGTGGCCCGACGAAACACAGGCCGGCGTCGGCACAGGCCTGCGCGAACGCCGCATTCTCCGACAGGAAGCCGTAACCGGGGTGAATCGCATCCGCATCGCTGCGACGCGCCGCCTCGAGGATCGCCTCACCGCGCAGATAGCTGGCGCTCGCCGGCGGCGGGCCGATCCGCACGGCCTGATCGCAGGCACGCACATGCGGCGCCCCGGCATCGGCGTCGGAGAAGACCGCAATGGTGGCAACACCCAGGCGTCGTGCGGTGCGCGCGATGCGGCAGGCGATCTCGCCGCGATTCGCGATCAGCAGGCGCCGCGGCAACATCAGGGTTGGCCCCGATCGCGATCCTGATCACCCGATGGTGGCGCGCCGCCGCCGGCATCCACCACCGCACCGGCGCCCGGAGCCCAGGGCGGCGCGCGCTTGTCCAGCATCGCTTGCAAGCCCTCGCGGCCCTCGTCGGACGCGCGGGCGGCGGCAATGCGGTCGGCGGTATCGGCCAGCAATGCCGCATCGATCGGCCGGCCGACGAGATCACGCAGCAGCCGCTTGATCTCGCGCTGCGCACGCGGACCGCAACCGAGCAGGCTCGCGACCCGTCGCGCGATCGTGGCGTCGAGCTCCGCCGACGGGACCGTCTGGTGGATCAGGCCGATCCGTGCCGCTTCGGAGGCATCGAAGACTTCGGCGGTCAGCATGTAGCGGCTGGCGGCGCGGTAACCGATGGCGCGCAACACGTACGGCCCGATGGTCGCCGGCAACACACCGATCTTCGCCTCCGATAGCGCAAAGCGTGCGTCATCCGCTGCGATGGCGAGATCGCAGGCAGCCACCAGGCCAAGGCCGCCGCCGAAGCAGGCGCCCTGCACACGCGCGACCGTGGGACAGGGACAGTGATCGAGCGCCTCGAACAGCCGTGCGAGTCGCAGCGCGTCGGCCCGATTGGCCTGCTCGTCGGCCACGCCCTGGCACGCCATCCAGCCGAGATCGGCCCCGGCGCAGAACGCCGGACCACGGCCGCCGAGTATCAGCACGCGCAGGGCCGGTTCGCCCCCGAGCCGTTCGATCGCTGTCGTGAGCTCGGCAATCATGGCGGCATCGAAAGCATTGCGCCGCGCGGGTCGGTCGAGCCAGAGCTGCGCGACCGCACCATCGAGCGAACGCTCGACGATCACCGAAGCGGCACCAGCAGCGGATTGCGTGTTCATCGCCTGCCTGCCGCCTACATCCGGAACACGCCGAAGCGCGTTGCCGGAATCGGTGCCTGCAGTGCCGCGGCCAGGCCGAGCGCGAGCACGCGGCGTGTGTCCGCCGGATCGATCACACCATCGTCCCAGAGCCGCGCCGAGGCATAGTACGGATGTCCCTGCATCTCATACTGCGCGCGCACGGGCTCGGTCAATGCCTCCTCCTCGGCGGCACTCCAACTGCCGCCGCGCGTCTCGACGGCGTCGCGCCGCACCCTGGCCAGCACGCTGGCCGCCTGCTCGCCGCCCATCACGCTGATGCGCGCATTCGGCCACATCCACAGGAAGCGTGGCGAATAGGCGCGTCCGCACATGCTGTAGTTGCCGGCGCCGAAGCTGCCGCCGACGATCACGGTCAGTTTCGGCACCCGCGCGCAGGCGACCGCGGTCACCATCTTGGCGCCGTGCTTGGCAATGCCCTCGTTCTCGTAGCGCCGCCCGACCATGAAGCCGGTGATGTTCTGCAGGAACACCAGCGGTATGCGCCGCTGGCAGCACAGCTCGATGAAGTGCGCGCCTTTGAGCGCCGACTCGGAGAACAGCACCCCGTTGTTGCCGAGCATGCCGACCGGGATGCCCTGCAGGCGCGCGAAGCCGGTCACCAGCGTCGTACCGTAGCGCGGCTTGAATTCGTCGAACTCGCTGCCATCGACGATGCGGGCAATGACTTCACGGATATCGAAAGGCCGGCGCGGATCGGTCGGCACCAGTCCGTGCAGCTCCTCGACCGGATACCGCGGCTCGACCGGTGACGCCAGATCGAGCTGCGCCAGACCCGCCGGCGCTGCGTATCCGAGCCGGCCGACGATCCGGCGCGCCAGGCCCAGTGCGTCGGCCTCGTCCTCGGCGAGATGATCGACCACACCCGAGAGCCGCGTATGCACATCGCCGCCGCCAAGTTCCTCGGCCGACACTTCTTCGCCGGTGGCCGCCTTCACCAGCGGAGGCCCCCCGAGGAAGATCGTGCCCTGGCCGCGCACGATGATCGACTCGTCGCTCATGGCCGGCACATAGGCACCACCGGCCGTGCAACTGCCGAGCACCACCGCGATCTGCGGAATGCCGGCGGCCGACAGGGTCGCCTGGTTGTAGAAGATCCGCCCGAAATGCTCGCGATCGGCAAACACCTCGTCCTGGCTCGGCAGATGCGCGCCTCCCGAATCGACCAGGTACAGGCAGGGCAAACGGTTCTCGCGCGCGATCTCCTGCGCCCGCAGATGCTTTTTGACGGTCAGCGGATAGTAGGTGCCGCCTTTGACGGTGGCATCGTTGCAGACGATCACGCATTCGCGACCGGCAACCCGGCCAATGCCGGTGATCAGGCCGGCGGCCGGCGCTTCGTCGCCGTACAGCCCCTGGGCCGCGAGTGGTGACAGCTCGAGAAACGGCGTACCGGGATCGAGCAGCAGCTCGATGCGCTCGCGCGGCAGACGCTTGCCGCGCGCCAGATGCCGCGCTCGCGCCGCCTCGCCACCGCCTTCGGCCACTTTGGCCAGCCGCGCCCGCAGATCCGCGACCAGTGCCTGCATCGCCGCGGCGTTGGCTTTGAACTCCGCGTTGCGCGGATTCAGCGCGGACTCGATCACGGGCATGGGCTGGACCCTCGGACCCTGCCGGTCACGACCGGCTTGCAGTCATTGCTCGATTGTCGGACAATAGCACCCTCCCAGTTGCGGGGGCAACCGCCATGCCTGGCCTCGACGCCTGCGACTTCGATTTCGGTCTCGGCGACACCCTCGACGAAGTCCGCGACTCGGTCCGCCGCTTTGCGCGCGCCGAAATCGCCCCGCTCGCGGACTCGGTGGACCGCAGCAATCAGTTCCCGGCACAGCTGTGGCCGCGCCTCGGCACCCAGGGCCTGCTCGGCCTGACCGTGCCGGAGCGCTGGGGCGGCAGCGATCTGGGGTATCTGGCGCACGTGATCGCGATGGAAGAGATCTCGCGCGCCTCGGCCTCGGTCGGCCTGTCCTACGGCGCGCATTCCAATCTCTGCGTCAACCAAATCCGCCTCAATGGCAACGAAACGCAGCGTGACCGCTATCTGCCGAAGCTGGTCAGCGGCATCCACGTCGGCGCGCTGGCCATGTCCGAGCCCGGTTCCGGTTCCGACGTGACCTCGATGCAGCTGCGGGCCGAGCGCCGCGGCGGCGACTATCGTCTGACTGGCCGCAAGATGTGGATCACCAACGGTCCTGATGCCGACGTGCTGGTCGTCTACGCCAAGACCGATCCGCAGGCCGGTCCGCGCGGCATCACCGCCTTCATCGTCGAGCGCGGCTTCGCCGGCTTCTCGTCCGCGCAGAAGCTCGACAAGCTCGGCATGCGCGGCTCGAACACCAGCGAGCTGGTGTTCGAAGACTGTGCGGTGCCGGCGGCCAACGTTCTCGGTCAGCTCAATGGCGGCGTGCGGGTGCTGATGAGCGGCCTCGACTACGAACGTGCGGTGCTGGCCGGCGGCCCGCTCGGCATCATGGCAGCGGCGCTCGACCTGGTGCTGCCCTATCTGCACGAGCGCCGCCAGTTCGGCGCTCCGGTCGGCACCTTCCAGCTCATGCAAGCCAAGATCGCCGACATGTACGCGAATCTGAACGCCGCCCGGGCGCTGGTCTATGCCGTGGCTCGCGCCTGCGACGCCGGCCGCAGTTCGCGCCACGACGCCGCAGCCGCGATCCTGTTCGCCGCCGAGAAAGCCACCCAGGTCGCGCTCGAAGCGATTCAGGCCCTGGGCGGCAACGGTTACGTCAACGACTGTCCCGCCGGCCGCCTACTGCGTGACGCCAAGCTCTACGAGATCGGCGCCGGCACGCAGGAAATCCGCCGCATGCTGATCGGCCGGGAGCTGTTCGCCAAGAGCGCATGAACCTCCCCGACGCCCGCCGGCGCCCGACGGCGCCTTTCGAACCTCTGCGGCTCGAGCCCGCCTACCGCAAGGTCGCGGCCGCGCTGCTCGAGCGGATCACCAACCGCTCGCTGGAGAACGGCGACCGCCTGCCCGCCGAGTTCGAACTGGCACGGCAGTTTGGCGTCAACCGTTCCACGATCCGCGAAGCCCTGCGCGAGCTCGAATCAAGCGGCCTGCTGCGTCGCGAACGCGGCTCGAAGCTGATGATGGTCAGCCGCCCTCACCCCGGCGCCGTCGCCGATGGCATCAGTCGCGCCCTCGCCCTGCACGACGTCACGCTGCGCGATGTCTGGGAAGGGCTGACGATCCTCGAACCGCCGATCGCCGAAGCCGCCGCGCGCCGCCGCCACGGCAGCGATCTCGAAGCCCTGCAGGCGGTGGTGGCCAGCGCTGCCGACCCCGACCCTCAGGCTGCCGCCCGGCAGGCCGCGGAGTTCTTCCAGCGCCTCGGCGAGGCGACCCACAACCGGGTGCTGATGCTCGGCCACGAGCCGCTGCTGCAACTGCTCGCGCCCTCGCTCGAGGTGATGATCGACGAGCTCGCACAGGCGCGCACGCGCATCGCCAGCGCCCAGCGGCGGATCGTCGAAGCCTTGCGCGACGGCGATGCAGCCGCGGCGCGCACCTGGACGGAAAAGCACATCCGCGACTTCCGCCGCGGTTTCGAGCTGGCCGGCATCGATCTCGGCCGGCGCGTGCACCTGCCCGCCTGAGCTCAGGCCGCTGCAGTTGCCAGCGAACGCGCCACCGCCGGGTGCACGATGCGGCCGGCACTGACATTCAGCCCCGCCGCCAGACCCGAGTCCTCGGCGCAGGCGCGCTCCCAGCCCTTGTCGGCCAGTGCGCGCACATAGGGCAAGGTCGCGTTGTTGAGCGCAAACGCCGAAGTGCGCGGCACCGCACCCGGCATGTTGGTCACGCAGTAGTGCACCACGTCGTGCAGCACGTAGGTCGGCTGCGCGTGGGTGGTCGGCCGGCTGGTCTCGAAGCAGCCGCCCTGGTCGATCGCGATGTCCACCAGCACCGAGCCGGGGCGCATCGCACGCACCATGGCCTCGCTGACCAGCTTGGGTGCCGCCGCCCCCGGCAGCAGCACCGCACCGATCACCAGGTCGGCTGCCCGGACTTCGCGCTCGATCGTCTCGGTCGTGGAATACAAGGTTTCGATCGCGCCGAGGAACTGCACGTCGAGCTCGCGCAGCCGTTTTATCGAGCGGTCGATCACCGTCACTGCGGCCCGCATCCCGTGCGCCGTCTCAACCGCATGCGTCCCAGACACGCCGCCGCCGATCACCACGACCTTGGCCGATGCGACCCCCGGCACGCCACCGAGCAGCACGCCACGCCCGCCGTTGGCCTTCTGCAGGCAGGTGGCGCCGACCTGCACCGCCATCCGCCCGGCGACCTCGCTCATCGGCGTCAGCAGCGGCAGCGAACCATCGCGGGCCGTGACGGTTTCATAGGCGATGGCGTGCACGCCGGATCGCTGCAGCGCCTCGGCCTGCAGACGATCGGCGGCCAGATGCAGATAGGTGAACAGCACCTGGCTGCGGCGCAGCAAGGCGCACTCCGCCGGCTGCGGCTCCTTGACCTTGACGATCAGATCGCTGCCCGCGAACACCTCGGCGGCCTCCGCGACGATGCGCGCACCGGCGGCGACATAATCGGCATCGCCGCAGCCGATGCCCTCGCCGGCCCCGGCCTGCACCCAAACCTCGTGGCCACCGAGCGTCAGCTCGCGCACCGACTGGGGCACCAGCCCCACCCGATACTCGTGGATCTTGATCTCTGTCGGAACCCCGATGCGCATCGACCGAGCCCTCACGGCAACTTTCGCAATACGCCTAGTCTGCGCCCTGCGCAGGAGCACCGGCCATTCACGATTCGATGCATTGCAAGCGCCAATCGACGCAGGGACCGGCCGCTGCGCCTACATCGAGACCTGCGACTTGAATCCGCCGAAGACCAGCCGCCGCCCGTCGAACGGTATCTTCTTGGGGTCCATGCCGGCGAACAGCGGATCCTTCATGACCTTGCCATTGACCTGATCGCGATGGCGGCGCGAGCGGTAGACGATCCAGGAGAACCAGACGACTTCGCCGGGCTTGAGCTTCACGGCCTGCGGAAACGAGGTCCACTTGCCCGGCTTGACGTCGTCGGCAATGCACTCGTGATAGGCCAGCGCGCCGTGTTTCATCCAGACCTTGCCGGCCCGGCGCGCGAGACTGCGGTAAGCGGCGACCTTGCTCTTCGGCACCGGGGTCAGGAAACCATCGACGTACAGCGACATGAGAATCTCCTCTGGCGTGGATCGTCTACCCCTCGAGGACGCCCCAGCACCGCCGGACACGAAGGGTGCCGACCCGCCTCGATCCCGCGCTCGGCACGCTGCCCGGCGGCTCGACGTTCAACAGCACGGAGGCCATGGGCCGAGTCTACCCCCCCATCACGCGATCGCCCGCAGGCCAGGACGGGAGCCGCGCCGCGGATCCGCCCGCTCGCGCCGCATGACAGACCCTGCGAACGGGTGGGAGAATCCGGCCCGCATCACGAGACCGACCGGAGACACCGAGCATGAGCAGCACCCGGATGAACGCACGCAATCCCCTCACGGGGCTCGAGGACTACAGCTTCGAGGTCAGCTCGCGTGCCGACGTCCAGGCGGCCTGCGAGGCGGTGCGCCGCGCCCAGCCGGCCTGGCAGGCCCTCGGGGCGGAGGGACGCACCACGGCGCTGCGCGCGCTCGGCCAGGCCTTCGAGGCCCACGGCGCCGCGCTCTACGAGGCTCTGTCGGCCGATACCGGCCGGCACCGGATCGCCAAGATCGAAGCCGGCGCCGTGCAGAGCATGATTGCCCACTCGATCGCCAACGCCAGAACCGTGCTGGCACCGGAGCCGGAACGGCCGTCGGTCATACCCGGCATCGCCGGCTGCCGCCGGCTGGTGCCCTACCCCGTGGTCGGAGTGATCGCGCCCTGGAACTTCCCGGTGGTGCTGTCGATGATCGACACCATTCCGGCCCTGATGGCCGGCTGCGGCGTGGTGCTCAAACCCAGCGAAGTCACGCCGCGCTACGTCGAGCCGCTGCGCAAGATCTTCGACTCGGTGCCGGCCATCGCCGCAGTGTTCCGCGTCGTGACCGGCCCCGGCAGCACCGGCGCCGACCTGGTCGACCTGGCCGACGCGATCGTCTGCACCGGCAGCGTGCGCACCGGCCGGATCGTCGCCGAGCATGCGGCGCGGCGCTTCATCCCGGCCTTCCTCGAACTCGGTGGCAACGATCCGGTGATCGTCACCCGCAGCGCCGACCTGGAGCGCGCCGCAACTGCAGTGCTGCGCGCTTCGATCCTCGCCAGCGGCCAGGCCTGCCAGTCGCTCGAACGCGTCTACGTCGATCGCGCGGTGTACGCGCCTTTCATGGAAAAGCTGCTGCAGAAGGCGCGCAGCGTGCGCACTACGGCCGAGGATCCACACGGCCAGATCGGCCCGTTCATCATGGGACGCCAGGCGGAGATCGTGCGCGCCCACATCGAGGACGCGGTTGCCAAGGGCGCGAAGATCGAGATCGGCGGCCGGATCATCGAACGCGGCGGCGTCTGGTGCGAGGTCACCGTGCTGAGCAACGTTTCGCACCAGATGAAGGTGATGACCGAAGAAACCTTCGGTCCGGTGATCCCGGTGATGCCCTACGACACGCTGGACGAGGCCGTCCGTCTCGCCAACGAAGGCGACTTCGGCCTGTCGGCCAATGTGATCGCCGGCTCCGAAGCCGAAGCACAGGCGCTGGCCGAGCGGCTCGAAGCCGGCTTCGTCAGCATCAACGACATCTCGATGTCGAGCTTCGTGCTCGACTTCGAATGGGAGCCGGTGCGCTTCTCCGGCCTCGGACGCGCGCGGATGGGCGCGTCGGGCATCGCGCGTTACCTGCGCGTCAAGGCTGTGGTCACCAGCCGCAATCCGGCGGGTGACGTCGCCAACATGGGCGACATCTAAAACGCCGCCGCCGGCCATGGCGTGCCATGGCCGGCGGCCGCATCAGAACCGGACCCTGGCTCAGGACCGGGGACCGAGATCCGCGGCGAGCGCTTCGACCAGCTCCCGCGCCAGCGCACTACGCAGGGCGAGTTCATCCGCCGGAGGCTCGTACCGATCCACCGCCTCGGGGCTGAGCAAGCCGTGGCCGGCGAGCAGGCTCTCGTGGGTGCGCAGTCGATCGCGCAGCACACTCACTTCCATGGCCAGCCGCAGCGTGACGGCCACCAGCTGCGCGATGCTGGCGGGATCCAGCACCTGGTCGGGGCCGGCCACGAGCCGCAGCGGCGGTGGCTGCGGGATCGATGAGGAACCAGACACGTCGCTCATGCCGCCGCCCTCTGCGCGTTCGCTGTACCGCGGCGTCCGCCGAAGAAGTAGTAGTGACCCGCGCCGAGCGGCTCGTAATCGGCCACCACCTCGTCAACGCCAAAGCCGGCCGCCCGCAGCGCCGCCGGCACATCGGTGTCGGCAAACCCGGTCCAGAACGGCTCGCCGTTGTTGCGCACCTGCCAATCGTTGGTGACCTGCTTGGGAATCGGCATCCGCGACGGCTGATAGGGCACGTCCGCATTCAGGAACACGCCACCGGGTGCGAGGATGCGCCGCGCCTCGGCAAAGATACGTGGCGCGATGTCATGCCAGGTTTCGTGGAACAGGATATGCGAGACCACCAGATCGAAATGACCATCGGGATAGCCGCTGCGCTGCGCATCGGCCTGACGGAAGTGCATCGTGAGACCCCGGTCCTCGGCCCAGGCGTGCGCGAAGCGCAGGAACGGCGCCGATAGATCGAGACCATGGACCTCGGCATCGGGGAAGACATCCTGCAGCCCCACGGTCTCGAGTCCCGGTCCGCAACCGAGGTCGAGGATCCGGCGAGGCTTCAGGTCTGGATAGCGTCGGCGCACGACCGACGCGATGAAGCGGCCGATGCCCGGCTCGCCGACCGGCGCATTGGCCGTCAGGCCCTTGGCGGCTCGATACAGCTCCAGCGTGCCGAAGTAGTTCAGCGCCGCCGACAGATCATCGACGGACGACGCCGCGAAGTAGCCGCCGGGCTGGCGGTGGATTTCGAAATCGGCAATCGGTCGCGGCAGCGACAACGACGGATCGAGCTGCAGACTGCCCCGCGGCCGGGCGGTCGCCAGCCGCGCGCGGGCCTCGAAATCCGCCTGGATCCGCCTGCAGGTGGCTCCGACGGCCTGCCACATGAAATCCTGCGAGGTGTAGACCATCGAACCCCACAGCTGGTACAGCGGAGTCGATTCGAACAGCGGCCGCGCTTCGACGCGGTTCGCCGGCAGCCGCCCGCCGTGTGCCGCCGCGAACTGCGGCGCCAGACGTGACTCGTACAGCGCGGCCAGCTGGCCCTCGAGCGGACCGTTGGCGAAGACCTTGAGTGCTCCGACGAAACGCTGGCGCGAGGCCTCGTCGTGGGTCGGACGATAAAGCTCCCGGAGTGACCGGCTGGACATCTGCACGCCCTCCTTCCGTGGCAGCCGCGCCGAGGAGGCGGCCAGCCCCGCTTGATGATAGCGCCCCACCCGGGCACCCGGCCGAGTCTAGCTGGTACCATGCCGCCTTCGCATCGGACGGAAGCAACATGGGACGCATTTTCGAGGTCAGAAAGGCGACGATGTTCGCCCGCTGGAACCGCATGGCGAAGCAGTTCGCCCGCATCGCCAAGGATATTACCATGGCCGTTAAGGCCGGCGGCCCCGATCCCGGCGCCAACCCGACGCTGCGGCGCGTCATCCAGAACGCCCGTGCGGTCAACATGCCGAAGGACAAGGTCGAGGCCGCCATCAAGCGCGCCAGCGGCCGCGACGCGACCCACTACGAGGAAGTCATCTACGAGGCTTACGCACCGCACGGCATTGCGCTGCTGATCGAAACCGCCACCGACAACCCGACCCGCACGGTTGCCAACGTCCGCAACGTCGTCTCGAAGAACGGTGGCAACCTCGCAACCAGCGGCAGCGTCAGCTTCCAGTTCAAGAAGATGGGCGTGTTCCGCCTCGACCCCGCCGGCATCGACCAGGACGATCTCGAGCTCTACCTGATCGATCACGGCCTCGACGAAATGGGCGAGAGCAGCGGCGAAAAAGGCGAACCGCAAATCATCGCGCGCTGTGCCTTCAGCGACTTCGGCACCCTGCAAGCCGGCCTCGAAGCACGCGGCCTCGCACCGTTGTCGGCCGAGCACGAGTATCTTCCGACCGCGCCGACCGAGCTCGGCGAAACCGAAGCGCGCGAAGTGCTGGAGCTGGTCGACAAGCTCGAGCAGGAAGACGACGTGCAGCGCGTGTTCCACAATCTCGGCTGAACCGGCACCGCGCGGAACTGCTGCATGGCCACCACCACCACCGACCGCCGCTCGCTGCTGTTCGCTTTCGGATCGGCCGCTGCGTCGGCGACTGCTGCAGCGGCGACCGCTGGACCGTCGGCGACCTCCGTCATGGCGCAGGCTGCGACTGGCTCCGCCGCCGCCACGACCGCCTCCGCCAACGCCGCAACGCGCCCGCTGGCGCTCGACGACGCGGCCTTGATGCGCAGTTTCATGAAGCTGCGCGGTGCGACCGACGGGCGCCTGACCATCGGCTGGATGGACGCCGCCAATCACGCCTTCGTCGACGGCGCGACCTGGCCGATGTACCGCCTGCTCGCCGCCACCTTCCAGACCTTCCGGCAGGCCAGCGACACGCTCTGGGAAAGCCGCACGCTCGAGATCGCGCATTTCCTGGACATGCAGAGCGGCGCGCTGCTCGAGAAGCTGACCATGCCGCTGACCGGCACCGTGGTGGACGTGCCGGCCTATCGCGCCGGCCCCACCGACGGCAAGGTCGCATTGCGGCTGGACGAGACCCGGGAATTTCGCATGCCGGGCGAATCCCCGGCCGGCGCCAGTTTCTTCCAGACCGGCCAGGCGATCACCCAGCAACTCGTCAGCCAACCGCAGCTCGAGGGCGAGCGGTTTCGCGTCCGCGAAGAGCTAGGCGCGCGCATCGTGCCCGCGCAGCCGGGTCAGCGCGGTTTTTTCTATCGCGAGTGGACGATCTGGCGGGGTGACTGGCAAGCCGTGCAGGATCCGGCGGTGCACTGTGTCGCCACCGAGGTTGTCTATTCCGCAGCCACCGCCTGGCGTCCCTGGATGAAAATGGGCAACGCGCCGGGCAACACTTTGCAGAACGGCCTCGGCGGCAAGGTCGAGCGGGTCGAGGACCTGCCGCCGGAACTGCTGCGCCTGACCCGCCAGATCCATCCCGACCTGGTGCGCGATCCCGTCGACGTACTCGCCGGCGGCAAGACCTGACCCGCAGGATTCGGCGTAATCGTAGACGATGGGCTCTAGGGCGCGCGACACCACACGGCACCTCCCTGCCCGCCTGGGGAGGCAGACTAGGCCAGCCCGGACGACGCCACGAGCGACATCGTCCGGCATACCGGGTCAGCGACCTCTGACGCCGCCGAACACGAACCAGCCGCCGCTGCCATGCGGCGGCGCGGCGTATTCGCCGCGTACGAACTGGCGCAGCTTCTCGCTGCCGGTGCTGGCGAAATCTGGGATCAGGTGCGCGAAGCACTCTGCTGGAGTGAAACCGGCCTCGGCGCAGAGCTCGAGCGGCTTCTCGGCGCGGAACGAGGTGTAGTACGGCTCGTTGTTGTTGTAGGTGTCCCAGTTCCAGAAGAAGTTCTCGTAGGCGTCGACCGAGGCTTCGTCCGGCAGCTCCATGTGGCAGGCGATGCCGCCCGGCCCGAGCAGCCGATGGCATTCGCGCAGCACGTTGCGGGTCGCCTTCACCGGGATCTCGTGCAGGAAGAAACTCGAGACGATCAGGTCGAAGTAGCCGTCGGGAAAATCGGTGTGCTCGGCATTCTGCTGGCTGAAATGCGCCGCAATGCCTTCATGCCCGGCCGCCGCATGCGCATAGCGCAGCACCGGAGCGCCGACGTCGATGCCATGCAGCTCCGCCTCGGGGAAGATCGCGGCGTAGGGCAGCAGGTTCTTGCCGGTGGTCGTGCCCATGTCGAGGATGCGGCGCGGCTTGAAGCCCGGGTATTTTTCCTTCACCCAGGCGCCGATCGACTCGCCGATGACGCCGAGATTCCTGCGGAACGGATGCTGGCCGGTGAACACCTTGCCGCCCAGCGCGACCACCGCACCCTGCGAAACGTCGTCGACCGTGTGCTCCTGATGCACCCAGCCGGGCACGAGGTGCACATCCAGCGCCGCGACATAACGTGGCAGCTCGAGCCCGGGATCGAGCCGCAGCGAACCACCCGCCGGGTTGCTGGCCGCCGCCTCGCGCACCAGATCGATCATCTCCGGCAAGGCCCGCTCGACCGCCGGCTGCACGCTGAGATAGCACATCTCCTGGGCGTTGTAGCGCAGCGAGCTGTAGAAGCGGTACGACGGCTCGGATTGCATCGCCGCCTCGATGCCGCGCCAGTCGGTGGGCCGCTGGCCGCGGCTGGCGAGCGCCGGCTCGACCCGTGTCTGGTAGTCGTCCTTCAGCGCACGGCGCATGTCGATGATCGCGTGCTTGCGCAGCATGCTGACGAAACCCTGGCGCGCGCGCTCGTCGTGATTCGGGCGGACGAGTTTTTCGATGTCCGGCAGTCTCATGACGGTACTCCTTTACGACGGTCTTCGACGTCACGTCGAGGGCCCTTCCTGGCCCGCGGCACAGCGTCGCGCGCGGCCTCAAGCCGGCTGCGACCCGCTCCAGATCTTCTCCAGCACAGCCACGCCGGCCGCACTGACCTGCTCGTCCTGCTGCGACTGCACACCCGACACTCCGATGCCGCCGACGCAATGCGGCCCGTACATCAGCGGCAGGCCACCCTGCATCGGCATCATCCCGAGCGCCAGCAGCCCCGGGTTGTCCTTGACCCTTGCGGCGATGCCGGCGCTCGGAGCGTGCAACATCGCCGACGTGCGCGCCTTGCCGATCGCCACCTCGACCGTGCTGGCTCTCGCGCCATCGAGCCGTTCCAGATGCAGCGGATAACCTCCGTCGTCGACGATCGCGAGGGTCACCGTCCAGCCGTTGCGTTGCGCTTCGGCGCGCGCAGCCGCGGCAATCGCCAGGACGTCGTCGTGACTGAGTACGGGTTTCTGTCGCATTGAGATCGCCGCAATCGAGGAAAGTTTCTCTATTCTAGACCGGCTGCACTACAGCGCGTTGCCGATCGCATGACCTTCCCGCGTCGCGATCAGCAGCGAGCGGGGCGCAAAACAATCGCCCACCAGCGACAGCTCCACACCCGCGGCGCGCAGCGGCGCGACCAGCGCATCGTCAGGGATACGCGCGGTCGCATGCGTCAGCAGCGCGACATCCTCGATCTGCGTCGCCGGGCCGCCCAGCAGGTGGCGCGTCTTCAGCACACCATCGGCAAAATCGTCGTCGAACACTGGCTCGGACAGGGTCAGGATTTCGATGCCTCGACCATACAGCCGCCGATAGATGCCCTGTCGATTCACCAGCGGCTCTTCCACCGCGAGACTGGCGCGCGGTGTCAGCAACACGACCCGCGTGAAACGCTTCAGCAGCAACTCCGCAGTCGCATAGGTGAACGAGGTGTGGTCCTGGTCGACCAGCACCGCCGTACCCGTCTCGCGCGTGCTGCGCACAACCAGCGCCGCCGCAGCTGCGCGCACGTCGGGGAACAGCCCCTCCTCGCGGTATTCCTCCGGCAGATAGGCCGGCCAGGCTGGCGTCGATCCCGTCGCCAGCACGACCGCATCCGGTCGCAGCGCCAGGATGTCGTCGACCCCGGCGCGCAAGCCGAACTCGAACCGCACACCGGCGCGACCCGCCGCGAGGCGCTGGTAGTCGTAGATGCTGGAGAGGCTTTCGCCGCCCGGCAGCAAGGCATGCAAGCGCGTCTTGCCGCCGACCTCGGCCGAGGCCGACAGCACGGTGACCTCATGGCCCCGCGCGGCGGCAACCCAGGCCGCCTCCATGCCCGCCACACCCGCACCGACCACGACCACGCGCCGTCGCCGCGGGGCCGGCTTCGGCCACCAGTCGAGCTCGTCGGCCAGGCCGACGCGCGGATTGTTGTCACAGGCCAGTGTGCTGCCGCCGACGATCGCACCCCAGCAGGTATTGCAGGACACGCAGTAGCGGATCTGCGCTTCGCGGCCCTGCTCCGCCTTGATCCCCCAACCCGGATCGGTGACCAGCGGCCGGCCGAGCATCACCAGATCGGCGAGCCCGTCGCGGACACAGCGCTCGCCCTCGTTCGGATCGGTGATCAGGCCGAGCGCCCCGATCGCGACGCCCGGAGCGTTCTTCGCCAGCGCCGCGATCTTCTCGACATACGGGACACGCTTGCCGTGCAGGTCCGGCAGATGCCAGTCGAGCGTGTCGGCATGCGAACCCCAGCACCAGGTGAGGTAGTCCATCGCACCGGTCGCATGCACCAGACGCGTAATGGCCGCCGAGGATTCCAGGTCGATGCCGTCGACCTGCCCGTCCTCACCCGGCAGCTTCACCCCGATCACGAACTCGCGGCCACAGGCACGACGCAAGGCCTCCAGCAGCTCGGTCAGCAGCCGCACCCGGTTTTCGAGCGTGCCGCCGTAACGATCGGTGCGCCGATTGGAGCGAAGCGCCATGAACTGATGGAACAGATGGCCATGGCCGGCGGAGATCTCGACGCCGCTGAAACCCGCCTGCTGCAGGATCCGCGCCGCCTCGGTGAACTCCTCGACCATTTGCGCGACTTCGTCGGTCGTGAGCGCATGCGGCACGGTCCAGCTCAGATCGTCCGGCAGCGGCGAAGGCCCGACCGCATCGTGATTGCGACCTGGCTGATGGCGGCCGCGGCCCGGATCCTGGATCTGCGCGATCAGGTGCGAACCCGCGGCCCGCACCTCTGCCGCCCAGCGACACAGCCCCTCGGCGTTCTCCGGGGCGCGCACCGTGACCTTCTGCGGATTGGTCTGCCTCTTCAGCAGATTGAGCGGTTCGGTGACCGTCATCGCCGCGCCGCCGCGGGCGCGGGTCGAATGATAGAGTATCAACCGATCGGTGACGCGGCCGCCGCTGACGTAGCGCGTCGACATCGAGGCATGGACGATCCGGTTCTTGAGCTTCGCGTACCCCAGCGTGTACGGCGAAAAAAGATGGGGATATGCGACGGACACTCTTGCCTCCGGTAGAGGGCTAGGATGACCGCTGACCGCCAAGGCGTCCAGACATTGACAGCTCTGGCCTGGGCCGTTCTGCTGGCCGCGAGCGCCGGCGTACAGGCCCAGCTTCCCGCGCAGAACCGCGGTGCCGCCGGGGCCGGAATCTACCAGGAGCATTGCGCCGCCTGCCACGACGGCCGCGTCACGCGCGCACCGCAGCGCTGGTTCCTCGAGATGATGTCCGCCGATGCACTGCGCACCGCGCTCGAGACCGGCGTGATGCGCCAGCAAGGCGCTGCGTTGTCGCCGGCCCAGCGCGACGCGCTGGTCGCATACCTCGCGCCAGCCAATGCAGCGGCTACTGCATCGACTGCATTGCCGCCGACCTGCAGTGCAGCAACGACCCGTTTCGATTTCGACGCTCCGCCTTTCGCGAGCGGCTGGGGCATCGACCCCGAGAACACGCGCTTCATTCCCGCAGCCGCAGCCGGTCTCGAGGCCCGCGACGTGCCGCGGCTAAGGTTGCAGTGGGCCTTCGCCTATCCGGGCGCGACCCGCGCGCGCTCGCAACCCTCGTTCGCAGGTGGCGCCGTGTTGGTCGGCAGCCAGGACGGCAGCGTGTTCGCACTCGATGCGGCGTCCGGTTGCCTGCGCTGGCGCTATCGCGCGCAGGCCGAGGTACGTACCGGCATCACGATCACGCCCTGGCGTGTCGGCCAAGCGCCACGCGTGATCCCCGCTTACTTTGCCGATCTCGTCGGCCGCATATACGCCATCGACGCCGTCACCGGGCGCGAGCTCTGGATCGGCCGCGCCAGCGAGCACCCAAGCGCCACCGTCACGGCCCAACCGGTGCTGCATCGCGGGCGGGTCTATGCTGCGGTGTCGTCGCGGGAAGTGGTGGCGGCAGCCGATCCACTCTACCCCTGCTGCAGTTTTCGCGGCTCGATCGTCGCATTCGACGCTGCAAATGGCCGCCTGCTCTGGACCCGCTACACGATTCCGGAAACACCGGCAGTCGTCGGTCACAACTCACGCGGTATCGAAATGCTGGCACCCTCGGGTGCCGCAGTCTGGAACAGCCCGACCGTCGACGCGCGACGCGGGCTGCTCTATTTCGGCACCGGCCAGAACTACTCCTCGCCTGCGCAGGGCAGCAGCGACGCGATACTCGCGATCGAAATGCGGCGCGGTGGCGCGATCCGCTGGATCCGCCAGACCACGCCGCGCGATGCCTGGAATGCCGCCTGCGTGATGTTCGTCCGCGACAAGACCAACTGCCCGGCCGAGAACGGCCGCGACCTCGACTACGGCTCACCGCCGATCCTGCTGCGCCGCCTCGACACGACCGGGCCCGGCCTCGCCGGAGCCGGCCGCGACCGGCTGGTCGCCGGCCAGAAATCAGGCGTCGTCTACGGGCTCGATGCGGCGGACGGGCGCGTGCTCTGGGAACGACGCATCGGTCGCGGTGGCAACCAGGGCGGGCAACATTTCGGCATGGCAGCCGAAGGCCACCGCGTGTTCGTGCCGATCACCGACAACGAGGACTGGGCCTCCGATGTGCCGCCCGCCCCCGGACTGCATGCCGTCGATGCCCGCGACGGCCGACTACTCTGGAGCGTCATCGCCGACAACGTCTGCGAAGGACGCAAGTACTGCGATCCCGGCATCTCGGCCGCAGTGACCGCAATCCCCGGCGTCGTGTTCGCCGGCCACCTGGATGGCCGCTTCCGCGCCTACGAATCCGCCTCGGGCCGCGTGCTCTGGGAGGAGCAGACCGACCGCGAGTATCCGGCAACCAACGGCGGCGTCGCGCACGGCGGATCGATCTCCGGCGCTGGCGGCCCCGTGATCGTCGGCGGTCGCGTCTATATCAACTCCGGCTACGGCTACAGCTGGCACATGCCGGGTAACGCATTACTGGTATTCGCGGCCGAGAAGTGAAATTCCGGGCTGCGGCAGATCCCGGATACTACGGCGCGGCAGCGAGCAACGCGTCCAGATCCGGGTTGCGCAGGTAGTGCGAACACCGCTGCGTCGCCTCTGCCAGCGCGGCGCGCGCCTTCGCGGGGTTGTTGCGCAGCACCCAGGTCTGGGCCAGACGCAGTAGACCCGAAGGCTCCATGGGCTTGCCGGATGCCTGCTCCAGATCGCGTTCCAGCGCCCGTTCCACGGCGGGCGGTACGCGCGCCGCATCCAGCCGCAGCAAGTTCGCATAGTAGTAGGCACGCCATACCTGGTCGGCAACCGTCCCGTTGCCGTTCATGAAGTCGCGTTCGAGAATCGTCAGCGCCTTGCTGTAGGCCTCCAGTGCCCCGCCCACATCACCGACCCGGCGACGCGAATCGCCCAGATCGCCCCACATCTGATGGATTTCCGCCTCGCCGCCGGCGCTGGCCGCCTTCAATGCCTTTTCGCGGTGTTGCAGCGAACGCTCGAAATCGCGCATGTAGTAATAGAGTCCGCCGAGGAACTCGTCGCCCGCGTAGTTGCCCGGCGCCAGCGTCGCGGCCCGCTCGAAAAAGTCGCGCGCCTGTTCGAACTGCGCCTGACACATGTACACCGTTCCCAGATTGGTCACGGTGTATTCGTTGATCTCGAGGTCGGCAGCGCTCCGCAGGTCCTGCAACGCTCTCTCGGTCGCGCCGCTCTGGAACTCGAAGATGCCCAGCCACATGCGCGTCTTCCAGAACGACGGATCCAGGTCGGCGGCATGCCGGGCATTGCGCAGCATCGATTCGCGCAAACCATCCCCGCCTTCCTGACGGTAGAGCGCGAACTCGACACCCGCCAGACCGAAGGCCACATCGGGATTGTCCGGGTGCGCCTGCGCCAGCGCGCGGTAGCGTTCCAGCGCCTCCTGCGCCCGTCCCGTCTTGCTCAGGAAATAGGCATGCGTGCCCAGCGCCGCAGGACTGTCGGGCGCCAGCTGCACGGCACGGCTGCAGGCGCGCTCGGCGTTGTAGAGATTCTTCGTTTCATCGCCGACCCAGATGTAGTCGAGGATGGTCTCGCACAGGGCGGCATGGGCCTCGGCGTAGTTGGGATCCTGGCGGGTCGCGGCCTCGAAGCTGGATTGCGCGCGCCGCAGGTTCAGCTCGCTCGGCGCGCTGTCGAGATAGCGGCGGCCCTGCAGATAATCGTCCTGCACCGGCGCCAGCGGGAAATGCGGCGGATTGCGACCCTCGACGGCCGGCAAGCCCATGGCGCGATGCACCGCCGCGATGACGCGCCCGGTCACATCGGCCCGCACCGCCTCCTCTGCCCGGTGCGGGAAGCTCTCCGCCCAGATCTGCTCGCGGTGGCCGCGCGAGGGCATGTACATATACATGCGTACGCCGCTGAAGCGGCCCACGGTCACCCGTTCGCCATCCAGCACGGCCTCGGCGCGCAGCTGCCGAGCGATCTCGCGCGGATCGGGACTGCCGGCAATCAGCGCCACAGCCGGTGAAGCGACACCCAGGGATTTCTCCAGCCCGTCGCGGATCGCCACGGCAAACTCGCCGCCCTCGTCGCCACGTACCGGCAGCACCACGATGCGATACCGGCCGAAGCGCGAGGCCGGTGCGCTGACGCCCGCCACGGCCGTGACCTGCCGTGACTCGCTCGGCCACGACAGGTACAGACCTGCCGCCGCCACGCCCAGCACCGTCAACCCCACTGCCAGCGCTAACCAGCGAGCCGTACGCCGGGGTGGCGGTGGCGGTGGCGGTGGCGGTGGCGGTGGCGGTGGCGGTGGCGAGGACAGTGTCTCGATATCCTCGGCCGGCGATGCAACCAGCTCCGCCTCCTCGCCCTGCATCTCGTCCGCTGTGAGGTAAAGCCGATGCGCCTGGGTGTTCAGCGCCCGCGCGACCCGCTCCAGCGTCTGCGGATCCACGGCCAGCCCGCGGAACACCCGGTTGACCACATCCTTGGGCGCAGCATCGAGCCCCTCCAGATCGGCCATGCGCTCAGCCAGAGCTACCTGGGTCTTCAGGCCGGCGTCGGTCAGCGCCTTGATCAGCTTGCGCCGAGATCCGCGGATGCCTCGGCGCCGGCTGCGAACTTCAGAGTCGGACATCGTTCAGGAGTGCAATCGTCCATGGGTCGTTGGCGCGAGGCGCAAGACTACCAAGAAAAGGCCCATCGGCTCCTTATCCGGCGATAACTGTCGTCTTCTGTCGATGTCTCCCGATCAGGTCCGGGCCCATTCTCGGCGCCCATTATGGACACCACACCCGGGACGTCTCGGCGCGCCTGCACCACTGTCAGCCTGCTGGCGCTGCTGTGTCTGGTCAGCGGCTGCGCACGCAGCCTGTCGGGCACATGGCAGGACGCAGCCGGCCTCACCACTTACGAGTTCAGACGGGACGGCAGCGTCGTCATGACCATCCTCGGCACCAGCGTGCGTGGTGACTACCAGATCCAGGGCGACCGCGTGGTGATTACCGGCCCGCAGGGCACGGTGGTGCTGCTGCGTGACGGCGAGCGGCTCAGCGGACCCACGGGACTCGAATTGAAAAGGAGTACACGCACATGAAAGCAGGAATCGCCATGTTGTCCGTTCTCGGCCTGCTCGCCGGCTGCGGATCGGGAGATGCGCCGAAGGCATCCAGCCAGAAGGCATCCACACCGCAAGCCACGGCACGCCAGGAGAACGGTGCCAGAAACCAGGATGCCACTGCGGCGCAGGTCGCAGCCGAGGCGCGCGGCAAGCTCAAGTGCCCCGCCAAGGTGACACTTGCGCCGCGCGCGGCCAACGCGCCGGTGGACGACATTGTCGGCGTGCGTCCCGGCATGACCTACGAGGAGGCCGCGCATGTGGTGCAGTGCACGCACGAGCTGCTGGTCGTCACCGAAGATGCCCGCAACCGCTTCCAGATCAACACCTACGGCCAGCGGCTGCGTCAGGGTTTCGGTGCCGGCTTTGCCCAGGCCCGCGCGCACGTGCAGAAGACGGCCCGCGACTACGCCCGCGAACTGCAATACCGCGAGCCCAGCCGCGCGGCCGCGCAGGTCGCACCCGGAACGGCGCGCTGGCATGTCGGCACGATGGGCGTTCCGGGCAAGGAACGCGTGGTCAACGTTTCGCGCGAGGAAGGCTACGAGGAGGGTCGCGGTCCAGCCATCGAAAGCGTCGTCCAGGCGCTGATCGGCAAGTACGGTCCACTCACCCAGCGCAGCGGCAGTCAGAGCGGCGGCGAACAGAATCTGGTCTGGGCCAATGATCCGGCTGGTCGCCGCATCACCGAGACCTCGCCACTGTTCCGCCAGTGCCATGCCAACGGCAGTCCGACGGTCGCACTGTCCTTCTCGCCGGACTGCGGCATCGTGGTGGCTGCACGCATCGTTCCGGTACGCGACAACCCTGCCCTGGCCAGCATCCTGCAGGTGACCGTGCAGGACCAAGCTGGCGGCTACGAAGCGATCCGGACGACTGAGCAATGGTTCGCGCAGCAGGACGCCCGACGCCGTGCCACCGAAGTCGAGGCGGCCGGCCGGAACGCCGACGCTCCCACGCTGTGAGGCGCGCCGCCATGACGATGCGAACGGCAATGCTCGCGGCAGCGCTGTGCCTGGCCGCCTGCGCCAGCCCGGAGGGCCGCGAGCCCGCCGCCGCGACGCCCGCCGGCAGCAGCGATGCACCCGCAGCGCCAGCAACGGACAGCGTGCCTGCACGCGGCCCCATGCCGCAGGCCACGGCCGGCGCCGCGGCGCGGACCGTCGCGGGCCGCCAGCGTGAGCTGGCCAGTCCCGACAACGGCACGCTGGTGCTCCTCTACTACGATCTCGCCGGCATCGCACCTCCGATGGACGAATGGGTCGAGCGCGACACACGCGTGCAGTTCGCGCGCCCGGCCGACAAGCCGGCGCGACGCGCCGAGGTACGGGCCGAGCTGCAGGCCATCGCGCAGGCGGTGCGCGACGTCGGCCTGCTGCGTCTGTCGACGAACGCGAATCTCAGCGACTACGACCCGACCTACGGCGAATTCACCGTGCGTGCCCTCGCCCCGAGCTCGGTGTTCGAGTTCGAAGCCTTCGGGCAGAAGGCGTCGGTCAGGTTCGGCAATGGACGCGACGCCCAGCTATGGCGGGTCGAGGCCGAGGAGGCCCGCGCCATCCGCGACCGGATCGGCTACGGCAGTGTCACGCTGGACGCATTGCTGGTCATCACCGGCGTCCAGCCCGCCGTACAGGGCGGCATCATCGTCACCGATGTCATCGAGTACGAAATGCGCGACTCGCTGCGCGGGCAGCTCGTCGGCCGCGTACAGCTGAGTCCACGCTGATCGGATATCAGGAGAAGAGCATGAAGAAAACCCATGTCGCCGCATTGATCCTAGCCGCCCTCGTCGCCATCGGTCCGGCGGACGCGGCCTCGTCCGGCAGCCCGGCCGCGGACATCCTCGGCATGCGCCTGGGCATGACATCGGCAGAAATCACAACGGCGCTGAACGCCTCCGGGCTGCGGTTCCAGGTTCGGGAGATCCGCAGCACACTGCGGGAACTTCCCGGCGCCGCCTTCCTCGGCAGCATCCACGCCATGCGCAACGGAGGCGACGTACGCTCCGACGAGATCCGCGTGGATTTCCCGCCGCCGCCGCACGAGCCTCGCGCAGTGCTGATCACGCGCCTGGTGCAGTACCCAGTGGACAGCGGCCCGCTCACCCGCGAAGTCGCTGCCGCGATGGAAAGCAAGTATGGCTCGAACCGGCTGATCGACGACCGCTATGCCAACGCCGCGTCATTGCGGCTGGCCTGGATCGACACCCCTGCCGGCACACGCATCCTCGACAAATCGAGCAAGTGTCCGAAAGGTCACTGGTCGCCGCGGAGCAACGAAGGTCATGCCTTCTTCAATCACACTCAGTTCGTCGAGGGATGCGGACTGACCATCATCGCCAACTTCAGAGGCGGGGACCCCGGCACTCCACGCGCACCCATGGTCAGCGGCTTCTGGACCACCATCGTGGACTACGCCGTGCTGCAACAGCAGATCCGGCAGACGCGGACCTACGTGGAACAGCAGATTCAAGGCGGCGCGAAGGCGCGCGGCACACCGCAGCTCTGATTCACCGGTATTCAAGGGGAAATCGACATGCAGAAACGCGGCCGCATTCTGCGGGACACCCAGGTCGGCGACGGCCTGGTCAGCATCGATGGCAGACAGTATCCATTCCGCCTCGAAGGCATGTGGCGCTCGGAGTTCGCGCCCAGGATCAACGGCATGGTGGAGGCCGAGTTCGACGAGCACGGCAACCTGATCAGTCTGCGCGGGCTCGACGCCTCCACGATTGCGGGCGAACAAGCCACGCAGGCCATGGACGCCGCGCAGACTGCCGCGAAGAAACTTGCCGGCAATTTCCAGTCGCAGGGACTGCCGTTCATCCGCCGGTACGCGCAGCACATCGGCTGTCCGGTGCTCGCCGGCTTCGCCGCGGTGGTGCTCGGCTGGTTCTTCCTGCCCTTCCTCTCGGCGGAGATTCCATTCGGCCCGGACATCAGCGCCACGTTCTATCAGACCTTGAAGCTCTCCAACGCGGGTGCCGGGACGGGCGGCATCGAAGCGCTGACGAACGTCCTCGACCGCGGTGGGAGCATCCGCGGCAGCTCAGGATTTATCGGACTGTTGTGTTTCCTGGCGCTGGCTTTGGTATTCCTCCCCCAGGTGTGGAAAGACCGACGCGCCGCCTGGGGATTGTTCGCACCTCTGGCCGTGTTCGCATTGGCAATGGTCGTTGTGTACTGGCGCGTGTCTTCCCTGGCCTCGGCCGGCCTCGACGCTGCCGGCGACTTCGGTGGCGCGGAGTTCCGGCAGATGGCCAAAGAGATGGCGCGTGAGGCCGCCGTACAGATGCGGCAAGCCATCTCGATTGGATCGGGGCTGTGGCTGTCGCTGGTTGGCGTGCTGCTGCTGGCCTGGGCAGGGTGGAAGTCTTCGGCGAACGATCCGCGCACATGAAGGGTCGCCGCGCCGACAACGTTCCTTGCCTCCGGTGGAACGCGACGAAACAGGACCCTAGTCCGCTTTGGCCTTCACCAGACCGGCAAGCGGGTTCGGCATCGGTGGCGCAATACGCCGCATGGTGCTGATGTCGCGGTGGTCGAACGCCGGCACGCGACCCCGCACCGCCAGATCGGTATGCGTCACGTACGTCCAGGTGTCGTCATCGTGGAACGTGATGCCGATGGGTTCGGTAAAACGTCGTCAGAGATGTTCGGCATGGCTTTCCTCGGGCGCGGATACGTACCGAGTGCGCAGGACCATGCCTTGGTAGAGCCGCCGATGCCCTTGCTTTCGCCGAACGAATCGAGCGGGCCAAGACCGGTCCCGCTGCGAAAGAATAATGGCGCGCCCGGAGAGATTCGAACTCCCGACCACCTGGTTCGTAGCCAGGTACTCTATCCAGCTGAGCTACGGGCGCACCGTTTGAAACTGTCTGTCTATCTGGCTCGTCGTCGTCGCGTTCGTCGTGGTCGGGAAGCTGGCGGAGAGAGAGGGATTCGAACCCTCGAAGGGCTTTTGACCCTTACACCCTTAGCAGGGGTGCGCCTTCGACCACTCGGCCATCTCTCCGGACTAAAACTCCTTTTCAATCAGGCGCTTACGATGACCGGCAACGCAACGACCCGAGGCAGGGGCGGAATGATACTGGCGGGGCCTGCCGCCGTAAAGCGCGGCCTGATTCCCGCCCCATCCGGCCGGCCCGCCCGCCTCACCCAACCTGGCTGGCGCCCAGCTCACGAGCGAGCGTCGTACAGGCCCGCGCCGTTGCCGAGCCCCGCGCCCGCGGCGCCGGCAGCCGAGCCGTTCGCCGCGTCGCCTTCACAGCCATGCTCGGCCTTGATGCGTTCGAAGATCTCCTCGCGATGCACCGCGACATCCTTCGGTGCGTTGATACCGAGACGAACCTGATTGCCCTTGATCCCGAGCACAGTGACGGTGACTTCACCACCGATCATCACGGTTTCGCCGACGCGCCGGGTGAGAATGAGCATAACCTGACCTCTCCCTGTGTCCGCGACCGGTCAGCCGTGGCGGCCGGTCGTTCTTAAAGTTTGGCACGTACAAATGGCAACACCTCGGCGAGCGCCTCGTCAAGTCGCGCCGCATCGGTACCGCCGGCCTGGGCGAAATCCGCTCGCCCACCGCCTCGGCCACCGACCAGGCTGGCGATACGTCCCACCAGCTCGCCCGCCTTGATCTGCGAACTGCGGTCGGCCGTGACGCCGGCGACCAGCAGGACCTTGCCGTTCGACTCGACCGAGGCAAGCACGATTACCGCGGTTTTCAGTCGCTCCTTGAGCTGATCCACGGCATTGCGCAGCGCGCCGGCATCGGCACCCTCGAGCTTGGTGGCCACGACCCAGGTGCCGGCGACTTCGGTCGCCCCGGCCGCGAGGTCGGTCCCCTGCCCCGAGGCGAGCTTGTCCTTCAGCGCGCGATTCTCCTTCTCGAGCTGGCGAATGCGCTCCAGCGCATCGCGAACCTTGGCGGCAACGTCCTCGCGCGTACCACGCACGACCGTGGTGATCTCGCGCAGCGCGTGCTCGCTGGCTTCGGCGAATTCGAGCGCGCCCTGCCCGGTCATCGCCTCGATACGGCGTACGCCAGCCGCCACACCACCCTCGCTGACGATCTTGAAAAAGCCGATATCGCCGGCCCGTGCCACATGGGTGCCGCCGCAGAGTTCGGTGGAGAAATCGCCAAGCCGCAGCACACGGACCGTGGCGTCGTACTTCTCGCCGAACAGCGCCATCGCGCCGCTGGCGACCGCTGTGTCGTAATCCATTTCGCGGGTCTCGGCGAGTGCGTTGACGCGCACCTGCTCGTTGACCAGGTGCTCGATGCGGCGCAGCTCCTCGGGCGTCACCGCCTGGAAATGCGCGAAGTCGAAACGCAGCCGCTCGGGCGACACCAGCGAACCTTTCTGCTGCACATGCGTGCCGAGCACCGCGCGCAGCGCGGCATGCAGCAGATGGGTCGCGGAGTGGTTGGCCGCGGTGGCGCCGCGCCGCCGCGCGTCGACCCGTGCCTGCAACACCTGGCCCTCGCGGATCGGCGTCGATGTCTCGGCAACGCGACCGATGTGGGCATGCGCTGCGCCGATGCCGCGCTTCTGCGTATCCTCGACCACGAAACACGCCCCGTCGGCCGAGAGCTCGCCGACATCACCGACCTGACCACCGGATTCGGCGTAGAACGGCGTCCGGTCGAGCACGATCTCGCCGCGCTCGCCGGGCTGCAGCGCCGCGACCCGCTGGCCGTCGGCGAGCAACGCGATCACCCGACCCTCGCCTTGCGTCTGCCCGTAGCCGTCGAAGCGGCTGTGCACATCGAGCTGCACCGCACGCTGATCGACGCCGAAACGGCTCGCGGCGCGGGCACGTTCGCGCTGCGCTGCCATCGCGGCCTCGAAGCCGGCCTGGTCGATCCCGAGGCCGCGCTCGCGGGCCACGTCGGCCGTAAGGTCCACCGGAAAGCCGTAGGTGTCGTATAGCTTGAAGACGGTTTCGCCGTCGATCACGCGAGTGGCGGTCCCCGTTTCCGCTACGGATGCGGGTTGCGGACTGATCTGCGCCGGCAGCGCAGCGATCGCCCCCTCGAGCAATTCCATGCCCTTGGCGAGCGTCTCGGCAAAGCGTTCCTCTTCCTGCCGCAGCACCTTCTCGACCTGCGCCCGCCCGCGGCTGAGCTCAGGATAGGCCGCGCCCATCTGTCGTTCGAGCGGCGCGACCAGCTTGTAGAAAAACGAACCTTCGATGCCGAGTTTGTGGCCATGGCGGATCGCACGGCGGATGATCCGGCGCAGCACGTAGCCGCGCCCTTCGTTCGAAGGCAGCACGCCATCGACCACCAGGAACGAACAGGCACGGATGTGGTCGGCGATCACGCGCAGCGACGGATTGGCGAAATCCCGGGTCCCGGCAAGTGCGGCAGCTGCGGCCACCAGATCCTGGAACAGGTCGATCTGGTAGTTGTTGTGCACGCTCTGCATCACGGCCGAGAGGCGCTCGAGGCCGGCGCCGGTGTCGACCGAAGGCTTGGGCAGCGGCGTCAACGTGCCGTCGGCGGCGCGTTCGAACTGCATGAACACCAGGTTCCAGATTTCGACGAAACGGTCACCGTCCTCGTCGGGTGAGCCGGGCGGGCCGCCCGGGATCTCGGGGCCGTGATCCCAGAAGATCTCGCTGCAGGGCCCGCAGGGGCCGGTATCGCCCATCGCCCAGAAGTTCGAGGCCTCGCCCAGCCGCGTCAACCGCTCGGGCGGTACGCCAACATCCTCGAGCCAGATGCGGGCGGCTTCGTCGTCGTCGCGATAGACCGTGACCCAGAGACGCTGCGGATCGAGCCGCAGCACACCGGTGACGAAATCCCAGGCGAAGCGGATCGCGTCGCGCTTGAAATAGTCGCCGAAGGAAAAATTGCCGAGCATCTCGAAGAAGGTGTGGTGACGGGCCGTGTAGCCCACGTTCTCGAGATCGTTGTGCTTGCCGCCGGCCCGCACGCAGCGCTGCGAGGAGGTGGCACGGACATAGTCGCGCTTGTCCTTGCCGAGGAACACGTCCTTGAACTGGACCATGCCGGCATTGGTGAACAGCAGGGTCGGGTCGTTGGCGGGGACCAGCGGGCTCGAAGGCACGATCGTGTGCCCCTGTTCGCGAAAAAACTCGAGGAAGGCGCGACGGACGTCCGTCGCACTCATATAGGGCGGCTTGCTGGGGGTCATTCTTCCGGGTCGAAGTCGGGGCCAAAGGCGGAACGGATATGATCCGCTGAAAAGCCCCGATACTGCAAAAAACGCGCTTGGCGGGCGCGCTCCTTCCAGTCGGCGGGCAGCTCGACGCCGAAGCGTCGTGCCCGGGTCTGGCGGCACAGGGCCGCGAAATCCGGGCCCGAGTCGAGCGCCTGCGCCACCCGCTCGCCCGGCAGCCCGGTGGCCAACAGGTCCTGGCGGATCCGCAGGGGACCCTGGCCGCGACCCGCATGCCAGGCGACATAGTTGGCCGCGTAGCGCTCGTCGTCGAGCAGGCGCTCGGCGGCGAGCTCGGCCACGACCTCCTCGGCCGGACCCTCGGCGTAACCCTGTCCCAGCAACTTCCCCACCAGCTCGGTGGTGGCGAAATCGCGCCGGGACAGCAGCCCCAGCGCCGCCCGCCGGATCGTGGCGGGATCGCCGGCCTGCTCAGGGCCGGGTCTGCCCCGGCCGGACCGGGACAGGCGACGAGGCGGCCGGCGCATGGCGGTTCCGGCGGGCGCCGTCTAGCCGTCTGACAGGCGGACGGGACGGGAGGACTCAGCCCGTCGCCGTAGCCTTGTCGATCGACTCGACGTTGTTGCGCGGCCCCTTGGCCGGCAGCAACCGGGCGCGAATCTGCTCTTCGATGTCTTGCGCGATCTGCGGATTGTTGCGCAGGAACTCGCGGACGTTTTCCTTGCCCTGGCCGATACGCTCGCCCTTGTAGCTGTACCAGCTGCCGGCTTTTTCGATGATGCTCTGCGCCACGCCGAGTTCGATGATCTCGCCCTCGCGGGAGATGCCCTGGCCGTACATGATCTCGAACTCGGCTTCGCGGAACGGCGGCGAGACCTTGTTCTTGACGACCTTGACGCGGGTCTGGTTGCCGACCACTTCCTCGCCGTTCTTGATCGCGCCGATGCGACGGATGTCGAGCCGGACTGAGGAGTAGAACTTCAGGGCGTTGCCGCCGGTGGTGGTCTCCGGACTGCCGAACATCACGCCGATCTTCAGGCGGATCTGGTTGATGAAGATGACGATGGTGTTCGAGCGCTTGATGTTGCCGGTGAGCTTGCGCAGCGCCTGGGACATCAGCCGGGCATGCAGGCCGACCTGCAGCTCGCCCATCTCACCCTCGATCTCGGCCTTCGGCGTCAGCGCCGCCACCGAATCGACGACCACGACATCCACCGCGCCGGAACGGACCAGCATGTCGGTGATTTCCAGGGCCTGTTCGCCGGTATCCGGCTGGGACACCAGCAGGTCGTCGATCTTGACGCCGAGCTTCTCGGCATACGTGGGATCGAGCGCGTGCTCGGCATCGACGAAGGCGGCCGTGCCGCCGTTGCGCTGCACCTCGGCGATGACTTCGAGCGTCAGCGTGGTCTTGCCCGAGGACTCCGGCCCGTAGATCTCGACGACGCGACCGCGCGGCAGGCCACCGATGCCGAGCGCGATATCGAGCCCGAGCGAGCCGGTCGACACAGCCTCGACGTCGTACGCGGCGGACGCATCGCCCAGCCGCATGACCGAGCCCTTGCCGAACTGCTTCTCGATCTGCCCGAGCGCCGCGGCCAAGGCCTTCTTGCGATTGTCATCCATCGGAACATCCCCTGTTCGGTTAAGGCGGAAGTATCCCACAGCCACTTCGCACGGGGACGCGGCAAAACAGCCCTAACGCAGAATATTTACCGACGACCACGCCGCATACAGTAGTGCTCCGATGACGGCACTGTATGCGCAACCGGCAGGCGTTGCAGTCGTTCTTTGCGCGGTGACGGCGCACAAATCCGGTATCGATCAACGAGCTGCGGCAGGTAGTTCGAGCGCCAACACGAGTTGCAGCGCGAACTGCACGGCCTTGCGCCGCACGGCATCGCGATCGCCCTTGAAGAACTTGACGCGGGTCGTGATCTCGACGGCTTGCCCGCGCCGATACGCCAGCGCGAACCAGACCGTGCCGACGGGCTTGCCCGGGACGGCGCCGGTCGGCCCGGCGATGCCGCTGACCGCGAGCGCAACGCCCACGCCGGTGCGCTCGAGTGCACCGACCGCCATCTCGCGCACCGCCGGCTCGCTGACCGCACCTTGGGTCGCGAGAGTCGCTTCCGCCACGCCGAGGTCGCGCCGTTTGGCAGCATTCGAATAGCAGACATAGCCGCTGTCGAACCAGTCGGAGCTGCCCGGCACGTCGGTCAGCAGCTTGGCGATCCAGCCAGCCGTGCAGGACTCCGCAGTCGCAAGCTTGAGGCCCGCAGCGAGCAGGTGGCGGCCGGTGCGCACCGACAGCCGCAGTAAATCTTCGTCGGCAGCCATCTGCCAAGCTTACCCGAGCAGCTTGGTCGGCAACGCATCCGGCTGATGGGTGTACTGGTAGCCGTACCAGAGACTTTGTGCGACCCGCTGGGCAGCGACATAGGCCTGACTGCCCATCTCGCGATTGGGCTGCTCGGCGGTCGTTTCGAGGAACAACGCCAGCCAGCGCTTGAACAGGTCCGCGTTCAGGCCCGGCAACGCAGCGTGCTTGGGCATGGGGGCGCCGGAAAAGCGCCCCGTACGCAGCAGGATCGCCGACCAGAAATCGACCAGCTTGGCGAGATGGTGATCCCAGTCGTCGACATGGGCTTCGAAGATGGGGCCGAGCGCCGCGTCGCGGCGGACCTTGGCGTAGAACGCATGGACCAGGGCGGTGATTTCTTCTTCGGTACAGAGCACGACGGCGGCCATAAGGCGTATTTTAGATACATCTTAACAAGGGCTCAATCGCAGTTCTCCAACTCGATGATCGCGAAGCCGATGCGGTCGATCTCCGCCTCGACCGCCGGCGTCGCGAATCTGCGGTGACAGAAGCGACAGGCTTGAGCACTCAAACTGTCCGTCGGCACGCTTTTTGCGGCCAGATAACGACGCCCGTGGGCCAGCACCGTATCCGGTCGTCGGTCGGGATCCTGGTCGCGCACCAGGATATCGAAGTGCATCCGGCGGCCGTCGGGCCGGAGAACATGGGTGTCGAAAACGGCGATGTCCATGTGGAAATCCTCTCCGGCCGACGAAGGCCGCACGAATGCGTTGGCTGGCGGAACCCGCCGGGGCCTGCTGTCCATCAGAGCCTACTGGTTGACCTTGCCCGGCAGCGACAGATCGCCCGAAGCCACCTTGAAAACATCGACCACGCACAGCAGCGGATTGTGCACGCTGGCGTTGACGCGCAGCGCTGCCGTCACGCCATCGAAACTGCCCGCGCCGACGACACCGATGTCGTCAAAAGGCACACGCACCTCGACACTGCCGCCGTCGAACGTCGGCGACCAGCCCGGGCTGTCGAGCAGGATCGGTAAACCTGGCCAGGTCTTGGGCAACCGCGGCTTGGCGCCCTCGGGAATGTCCACGACCTTCAGTGCGTCCTTGCCGCAAGCCGCATCGGGCTGCAGGACCACCCAGTGCGAATGCCAGACGTCGCCGTCGTTGTCGAGCCTGCCGTCGCCGTTCTCGTCGAACAACGGCGTGTCGTCGAAATCGGGATGGGCGGTGACCGCGAAGGCCAGGATGCCGGCCTTGGATTCGAAGCCGACCACGGCCGGATCCAGGCTGGTGGGCCAGACATACGAGAACACCGAGCTGCCGGCGAGCTTGCCGGATTTGGCCGGCCGGGACGCGCCCGCTGTGCCCGAAACCGCCATGTGGAACACCGCCGTGTTGCCCTCCGTGCTGAGGCGGGTGTGCACGATGTCGAACGGCGCTTGGACGGCCTTGCTGGCCGGGGTGGCAATGCCGCCCTGGTGACCCGCGTCGTGGGCGGCCGCGATACCGGCACAGCCCGCCAGCAGCGCCGCGGTGAGGATGGAGATCGATGATGGTTGCATGTCTTGCCTCAGGAAGTGATGGGTGGGTGGAGACAGCATGGGCGCAACGGCTGTATGATCGGAATCAATTAATCCACGATTCATACCAATCCGTTCAATGGATACCCCCGCTCCCATCGATCGCCTGTCCGGCATCCTCGAGCGCTTTCGTGTGCAGGCGCAGTTGCATCACTCCGGCGCGCTCTGCGGGCTCAATCGTTTCGACGCCTGCGAAGGCCACGGCTATCTGCACGTGCTGCGCCGCGGCCAGCTCGAAGTAAGCCATCCCGGCGCACGGGACCTGGACGTTCCCAGATCGCTGCGCTTCGACGAACCCACCCTGCTGCTGTACCCCCGGCCGCTTACCCACCGCTTCCGCAATCCACCGGTGGAAGGCGCCGATTTCACCTGCGCACGACTGAGCTTCGACGGCGGCCCGCACAACCCGCTGGCGCGGGCGCTGCCGCCGTTGATCGCACTGCCGCTGGCGCAGGTGCCCGGGCTCGGCCAGGCGCTCGAACTGCTGTTCCTGGAAACCGATCGCGTGCGCTGCGGGCAGCGATTGCTGGCCGACCGCCTGTTCGAAGTCGTGGTGCTGCAACTGCTGCGCTGGTTGCTCGATCATCCCCGGCAAGCCGGCGTGCAGCCCGGCCTGATCACCGGCCTGTCGGACCCCCGCCTGGCGCGGACGCTCGTGGCCCTGCACGACTTCCCCGGCGAAGCCTGGACCCTGGAGCGCATGGCCGAGCGCGCCGGCATGTCCCGCACCGCATTCGCCAACCTGTTCCGCGAACGTGTGGGCCAGACTCCGGCCGACTACCTGAGCAGTTGGCGCATCGCACTGGCGCAAAGCCGGCTGCGCGAAGGTCGATCCCTCAAGCTGCTGGCCGGCGAGTTGGGCTATGCGAATCCTTCGGCCCTGTCACGAGCATTCGCCGCCAGGGTGGGGCTGGCGCCGCGCGAGTGGTTGGCGCAGAAGCCGGCGGCGGCGCTGGCTTGAAGTGGCAGCCCGCGCAATCACAACTGCGACTCGATCGGCAGCCAGCGCAGCACTCGCGCCACGACGCGACGCGCGAGACCGGAACCCGGCTCGCGCTTCAAGATTGTGGGGGGCTGTGTCGCGTGGTCTTCCCAGCGCACGCGATCGTCCTGGCCGAGCTGCACGCTGAAGCTCAGGGCCGGGCTGGCGAGGTGCCGATATTCTTCCTCCAGCGCCGCACCGAGCTGCGGATCGTCGAACAGCACACCCATTTCGGTATTCAGAGCGGCCGAACGGGCATCCACGTTGAACGAGCCGACGAAGCCGCGCTGCCCATCGACCACGATAGCCTTGGTATGCAGGCTGGCACCGCTGCTGCCGAACAGTCCGGCGGTTTCGGTGTAGCCCTGGGCGCGAAGCTCGCGCAGCTTTGCGCCTCCCGCAAGCAGCGGCTTGCGATAACGCGCGTAACCGCCATGCACCGCCGGCACGTCGTTTGCCGCCAGTGAATTGGTCACGATGCCGACGTCAACACCCCGCCGCACCAGGGTCAGCAGGCGCTCGGTACCCGATTGGCCAGGCACGAAGTACGGCGATATCAGCCAGGCGCGCACCCGGGAGGCATCGATGATTTCTGCCAGGCGCCCGACCAGCCATTGCTGACGATCGTCGGTGCGCCACTTGTGCGGCGGATCGGCCACCACTTCGACGCGCTCGCTCCAGATCGGATGCCGCTCTCTCGCCAGGAAGGCCGCGACTCCGGACGAAGCACGTACCCGGGCAAAATATGCCTGCGCTTCTTCACTGTCGACCTGCCGCTCGATATCGCTCACAAAGTCTTGCAAGCCTCTCGAGCCTCGTTCACCGACGGCCGCCAGCGGCACCACCGCCTCGCTGTTCCAGTAGCGATCGAAAATCGTCTCGGCCCCCGCCACCGCGGGCCCGATCAGCAATAGATCGAGGTCGCGGAAATTGACCTCGGCCGCGGCGCCAAAGTATTCCTCGCCGACATTGCGGCCGCCGACAATCGCGACCCGACCGTCGGCAATCCAGGCCTTGTTGTGCATGCGATGATTGATGCGCAGCGCCCGAACGACCATTTCCAGCAGTCGCCGGATGCCGCGGCGATTGCGGAACGCGTTGTACAGCCGCAGCTCGATATTGGGGTGCGCGTCGAGGGCCAGCATCTGCCGATCGAGCCCATGCGCATTCATGTCGTCCACCAGCATGCGCACACGCACGCCGCGTTCGGCCGCACGCCACACTTCCAGCGCCAGCAACCGGCCACACAGATCGTCGCGCCACATGTAGTACTGCAGGTCGAGACTGCGCCCGGCGCTGCGGGCAGCGAGTGCGCGGACCGCGAACGCATCGAACCCGTCGTTGATCAGCACCACGCCACTGTGGCCAGGATGGCCGGCCAGCATCGGCTCCAGCGCGCGATCCAACTCGGTCGCGTCCGCCTCGACCTCCAACGCGTGCGAGGGCTCGCCGACGGCCTTCGGCATCAGGTGGTTCGCCAGCAGGGCGCCGACGATCATGCCTCCCAGCGTCAGCAAGATGAGCATGAGCAACATGGGGCGACGACACACTCGCAAATGACTAGGGCCCGTCCCGCGACGATGGCTGCGGTTGCGGCGGGTTCATGTGAACGCAGCGCCACTGTAGGTTGTAGGCACCGGCTTCGATCGGGGTCAAGTCGAACGGGCCGAAGCGCTCGCCGATCTCGGCACAGCCGGGATCGGCGGCAGATCTTTGATCGCTACGGGCGGTGCATGCAAGCGCTTCGAGCCCATGAACTGCACCGGCACAGCGTCCAGCTCGGCGCAACTCAGACGATGGATCGGCACCATCGCCGAGTTCCAGTTTGATCCGCGTACCGTGGTCCGAAAGTGGCCGATCACCGACCCGTGCAAGGGAGCCTGGCGCGTCGCAACGCCAGGCTCCCCACCGTTCACTTCAGCGCAACCTTGGGAAAATCGACCGGGATGTCCAGCGCGACGTTGATGTAGTTGGTGAACAGGTTCAGGGCCACGTGCGCAATGATCTCGACGATCTGCTCGTCGCGCAAGCCGCTCTCCCGCAGGCGAGCCACATCGGCTTCGGTGACCTGAGCACGCTGCTCGACGACTTTCAGTGCAAAGGCCAATGCGGCGGCAGTCTTGCTGTCGTTCGACTGACCGACCTGGGCGGCGCCCATCTCCGCGGCCGACGCACCGGCGTTCTGGCCGAGCACGGTATGTGCCGCCAGACAGTATTCGCAGCGATTGCGGTTGGCGATGGCCACTGCGATCTGCTCACCGAGTTTGGCGCCCAGGGTTCCCTGGCCCAAGGCGCCGAAGGCCGCCCACATGCTCTGCAGCGCGGCCGGTGAGTTCGCCACCGCCTTGAACATGTTGGGCGTGGTGCCGAAAGCTTGCTGGATCTGCGCCAAGATGGGCTGGCTGGCGGCGGGAGTGGACTGTGGCTGAATGTTGACGCGAGGCATGTCGATCTCCGGGGCAGGTTGAAGAAAGGACGTGCCGGCAGTGTGGGCGCACGAAATGTATGATTGGGTTTAATTAGTTCATAAAACATACCATCTTGTTCAAGCGCTCATCCTCCGCCCCAACATCGACCGGCTCTCCCGCCTGCTCGAACGCTCTCGATGCCAGCGATTGACCGAAGAGCCGGGGTATGCAAACTCCTCGGCGCTGTCGCGCGCATTCACGGCCAGAATCGGAATGTCCCCGCGGAACTTGGTTTGATCAGAACTGCCGCGACGTCGAGCGGGTGACAAAGTGAAAGATACGGATACGAGCACACACACCGCCCACACGCCGATGATGCAGCAGTACCTGCGCATCAAGGCGCAGAACCCCGACGTTCTGCTGTTCTACCGGATGGGCGATTTCTACGAGCTGTTCTACGACGACGCCCGGCGGGCGGCGCGGCTGCTCGACATCACCCTGACGGCCCGCGGCCAGTCCGCGGGGGCACCGATCCCGATGGCCGGTGTGCCGGTACATGCGCTCGAGAACTATCTCGGACGACTGGTGCGCAAGGGCGAGTCGGTGGCGATCTGCGAGCAGATCGGCGATCCCGCCAAGTCCAAGGGCCCGGTCGAGCGGCAGGTGGTGCGGGTCGTGACACCCGGCACGGTCACCGATGCGGCCTTGCTCGACGAGAAGCGCGATACGCTGCTCGCGGCGGTGGTACGGGACGGGGCGCGCTTCGGTCTCGCCTGGCTGGATCTCGCGGCCGGGCGCTTCAGCGTACTGGAGGGCGACGACGACATCGCGCTCGCCGCCGAGCTGGAACGCCTGCGGCCGGCCGAGTTGCTCGCGCCGGAGGATCAGGCGGTGGGCACCGCGCTGCCGCCGGGAACTTCCTGCGCCGCGCGGGCGCGGCCACCCTGGCATTTCGAATTCTCGACCGCATCGCGCCAGCTGACCGATCAGCTCGGCACGCTCGACCTGCGGGGCTATGGCGCCGACGTGCTGCCGCTCGGGGTACGCGCGGCCGGCGGACTGCTGCAGTACGTGCGCGATACGCAGAAAGCAGCGCTGCCGCATCTGCGCGCACTGCGGGTCGAGGAACGCGACGAAGCGCTGCAGATCGACGCCGCCACCCGCCGCAATCTGGAGATCGACGTCGCCACGGGCGAGCGCGAGGACGCGAGCCTGCGCGCGCTGCTCGATACCACCGTGACGGCGATGGGCGCGCGGGCGCTGCGGCGCCTGTTGAATCGCCCGATCACCGATCCGGTCGCGCTGCGTCAGCGCTACCACGCGGTCCGCACGCTCGGCGAAGGACGGCGCTACGAAGATCTGCGCGAGCAGTTGCAGGGGATCGGCGACATCGAGCGCATCCTCGCACGCGTGGCGCTGCGCTCGGCCCGGCCGCGCGACCTCGCCGGCTTGCGTCTGTCGCTGACCCGACTGCCGGCAGTGCGCGCCGCGCTGGCGGCGCTCGACTCGCCGCTGCTGCAGTCGCTGCATGCCGCCAGCGGCGAACACCCGGAGGTCCTCGAGCTGCTGCAGCGGGCGATCGCGGACGAACCCGCGACCTTCGTCCGTGACGGCGGAGTGATCGCGACCGGCTACGACGCGGAGCTCGACGAGCTGCGGCACATTGCCTCGAACACCGACGGCTTCCTGCTCGAGCTCGAAGCGCGCGAACGGGCGCGTACCGGCATTCCGCAGCTCAAGCTCGGCTACAACCGCGTGCAGGGCTTTTTCATCGAAATCAGCCGCACGCAGGCCGAGCGTGTGCCCGCCGACTACCTGCGTCGCCAGACCGTCAAGAACGCGGAACGCTTCATCACACCCGAACTCAAGGGCTTCGAAGACAAGGTGCTGGGCGCGCGCGAGAAATCCCTGGCCCGCGAAAAGGCGCTCTACGACGAGCTGTTGCAGCAACTCGTCGATCGGCTCGCAGCGTTGCAGGACACGGCGACGGCATTGTCCATGGCCGATGCGTTGGCGGCACTGGCCGAGCGCGCCACCAGCCTGCGCTGGAGCGAGCCGACACTGGTCGCGGAGCCGGTGCTGGAAATCGTCGCCGGCCGGCATCCGGTGGTCGAGCACTTCAGCGAGGCGCCGTTCGTGCCGAACGATCTGTTCCTCGATGCGCGCACCCGGATGCTGGTGATCACGGGCCCGAACATGGGCGGCAAGTCGACCTACATGCGACAGGCGGCGTTGATCGCGATTCTCGCGCACATCGGTTCGTTCGTGCCGGCGCAGCGCGCGACGCTGGGGCCGCTCGACCGGATCTTCACCCGCATCGGTGCCGGCGACGATCTTGCCGGCGGACGCTCGACGTTCATGGTCGAGATGAGCGAGACGGCCAACATCCTGCACAACGCCAGCGAACGCAGCCTGATCCTGATGGACGAAATCGGCCGCGGGACCAGCACGTTCGATGGACTGTCGCTCGCCTGGGCGACGGCGCGGCACATCGCCGAACGGCTGCGGGCGTTCACGCTGTTCGCCACCCACTACTTCGAGCTGACCTCGCTGGCCGACGAAGTCGAGGGGGTCGCCAACGTGCACCTGGATGCCGCTGAGCATCGCGACGGTATTGTTTTCCTGCATGCCGTGCAGCCCGGGCCGGCAAGCCGCAGTTACGGCCTCGCGGTCGCACAGCTCGCCGGCGTGCCGCGCGAGGTGATCACGCAGGCGCGCCGTTACCTCGCCGAGCTCGAGGCGCAGGCCGCGCGGCATGCGGCACTGGCTGCGGGACCACAGGCCGAGTTGCCGTTCGGGCCGCCGCTTGCCGCCGACGATGCCGGCACTACGGATGCCGACGAGAACCGCCCCCCCGCCACGACCCCGGACGAAGGCGCGCATCGATTGCGCGAGCGGTTGAATGCCGTCGATCCGGACAGCCTGACACCCCGCGCGGCACTGGAGCTCGTCTACGAACTGGCGGGACTTGCCGGCCTCAAGCCGCCCGCAAACTGAAGCGCCCGTCGCGCAGGAAGCGGCCACATTCGTCGGCTACGCGGTTCGACAGCAGCATGCCGAAATGGCTGACCGGCAGCGCGAGGTGATCGGTCGCACCTTCGATACGGGTCTCGCGCAGCGCCACGGTGCCATCGTTCGGTTCGCTGAAACCGGCGACCAGGCGCCCCAGTCCCACCGGCCGGGTGCCGGCAATCACACCGAGCTCGCGTGCCATGGTCCAGCGGCATTCGGCGTTACCAAGCAGCTCTGCGATGACCAGCGCGCCGATCATCCGATGGCCGAACTTGAAGCGCTCGAACCGGCGGGCGGCCTGGCTGCCGGCGAGGGGCGAGCCGAGGCACAGCACCCGTCCGGGTGGCAGTTCGGGATGGCGCTCGAACAGCCGGCAGGCCACCACGCCGCCCAGGCTGTGGCCGATGACGTGCACGGTCTGCGAAGTGCCGCCGCGCGAAACGGTAGTGGCCAGGCGCGCGAGAACGGAATCGAGCGGTTCGCTGACCGTGCGGTAGGTGAAGATTTCGGTATCGAAATCGAATCGGGACTCGAGGCGGCGCCGCAACCAACGCAGTTCGGCACCGGTCATCCAGAGACCATGGACGAAGACCACGCGGGCGGCCGTCATGGCCGGACCTCGCGCACTCGAGGACAATCGCCGCAGCGTGTCAGCATGCTGACAGCGTCGCCTCGCGCGACGGGTGGCAGTTGCTGCTGCTCAGTCCTGGGTCCTCGCCGCCCCGCCGGGCGTCGTCGTCGGCCCCGGCGGCGTCTGACCTGGCGGCTGCCGCACCCGGATATGCAGTTCGCGCAGCTGCTTGTCGGTGACCTCCGTGGGCGCATCGGTCAACGGACAAGCCGCGGTCTGGGTCTTCGGGAACGCGATGACGTCGCGGATGCTGTCCGCCCCGGAAATCAGCATCGCCAACCGATCGAGGCCGAAAGCGATGCCACCATGCGGCGGCGCACCGAACTTCAGCGCATCGAGCAGGAAACCGAACTTGCGTCGCGCCTCTTCGGGATCGATGCCGAGCAGGTCGAACACCGTCGACTGCAATTCCTGGCGATGGATACGCACCGAGCCGCCGCCGATTTCCGAACCGTTCAGCACCATGTCGTAAGCCATGGCCAGCGCCCCGCCCGGATCGCCCCGCAATGCCTCCGGATCGAGACTCTGCGGCGAAGTGAACGGGTGATGCATCGCCGCCCAGCGCTGCTCGTCGGCATCGAACTCGAACATCGGGAAATCGACGACCCAGAGCGGACGCCAGCCGGCCGTGGCCAGTCCCAGGTCGTTGCCGGCCTTGAGGCGCAGCGCGCCGAGCGCGTCGTTGACGACACGCGCGCTGTCCGCACCGAAGAACACCAGGTCGCCGTCGACCGCGCCGGTGCGCTGCAGAATACCCGCAACCGCAGCGTCGGACAGGAACTTGATGATCGGCGACTGCAAGCCGTCGCGGCCACGCGCGACCTCGTTGACCTTGACGTAGGCCAGGCCTTTCGCGCCATAGCGCGCGACGAAAGCCGTGTAGTCGTCGATTTCCTTGCGCGTCAGCCGCCCGCCGCCGGGCAGACGCAGCGCCGCGACGCGCCCCTTGGGATCCCGCGCCGGGCCGGCGAAGACCTTGAAGTCGCAGTCGGCGACCAGATCCGCGACATCGACCAATTCCAGCGGCACGCGCAGATCCGGCTTGTCGCTGGCATAGCGGCGCATCGCCTCGGCATAGCTCAGCCGCGGAAACGGATCCGGCAGCTCGACGTCGATCACGGCCTTGAACAGGTGGCGGATCAGCCGCTCCATCAGGTCCATGATGTCCTGCTGCGACAGGAACGAGGTTTCGATATCGATCTGGGTGAAGTCGGGCTGGCGATCGGCACGCAGATCCTCGTCGCGGAAGCAACGCACGATCTGGTAATAGCGGTCGAAGCCCGACACCATCAGCAGCTGCTTGAAGATCTGCGGCGACTGCGGCAGCGCGAAGAATTTGCCGGGATGGGTGCGCGACGGCACGAGATAGTCGCGCGCACCTTCGGGCGTCGCCTTGGTCAGCATCGGCGTCTCGATGTCGATGAAGCCGGCATCATCGAGATACTGGCGCATGGCGCGGGTGATCTGATGGCGCTGCCGCAGCCGCTGGCTCATCACCTCGCGGCGCAGATCGAGATAGCGGTAGCGCAACCGCACTTCTTCCGAAGCCTGCTCGTCGAGCTGGAAGGGCAGCGGTTCGGACCGGTTCAGCAATTCGAGCTGCTGCGCGAGCACCTCGACCTTGCCCGACGGCAGGTTGGCGTTCTGGGTGCCCGCGGGACGCTCGCGCACCTTGCCGGTGACCCGCAGCACGAACTCGTGCCGCAGCTTCTCGGCCTCGGCGAACATCGCCGCCTGATCGGGGTCGAACACGACCTGCAACAGGCCCTCGCGGTCGCGCAAGTCGACGAAGATGACTCCGCCATGGTCGCGCCGCCGGTGAACCCAGCCGGCGACCGTCACGGTCGAACCGGCCAGCCGCTCGTCAATTTGTCCGCAGTAGTGAGTGCGCATAAGGGCCGGGGATGTTACGGAGGCGCTTACCGCTGCGCAACAAGTCCTTGATACATGGGCAATTTGCCGCCACGCAACAGCAGTGTCGCTCAATTGCGGCATTGACAGAAGCCGCCGCAGCCGCGTTACTTCCCCCTATGGTGATCCGCGCGAAACTATTCGGACCGCGCAAGCCGGCAGTCGACCCGGCTACCCCCGGCATGCGCATCCGGATCGTGAACCCCTGGCATGCCGTCTCGATCGAGTGCGGCCGCCCGGGCTGCCCGTCGGCCCAGCTCGTGGCCGGCCAGCGCTTCCTGTCGGAGCAGGCGCCGAAGCTACCGCTGACCGGCTGCACCAACCCGCTGGGCTGCCGCTGCGTCTACAAGCACCACGACGACCGGCGTTCCGGCCCACGCCGCCTGCTGGATATTGAGACGGGCAGATCACTGCGCACCAGCACCGCCTACCTGGGCGAGGAGCGCCGCAACGCCCGCGGTCGCCGCACGACCGACGGCTGAGGCGACCGCCGCAACGCGGACGACCGCGGCGCACGCCCGCTCCACCGCGGCACGCTGCCGCCAACGATCAGCGACGTGCTTTCTTCTTGGCAGACTTCGCCGTCGCCCGCGAAGGGGCCTTCGCCTTGGCCGCGGCCCTGCTGCGACGTGGGCGGGCAGCGGGCTTGTCCCCGCCCGGCTTGGCAGCAGCGGGTTTGGCGGCCTCGGCCTTGGCTGGTTCGGATTTCGGCGCCTCGGACGAGCTGGCAGCCTCTTTCTTGTCGTCGCTGCGCGATTCCTCGCGCTCGCCACCGGCGAGGTTGCGCTTGTTCTCCTTGTCGGACTTGAAGTCCGTCTCGTACCAGCCCGAGCCCTTGAGCCGGAACACCGGCGCGGAGATCAGCTTCTTGAACGTGCTTTTGCCGCAGGACGGGCATTTGCGCAGCGGTGAATCGCTGATCTTCTGCAGCACCTCGGTATAGTACTTGCAGCTCGAGCACTCGTATTCGTAGAACGGCATCCGGAATCTCCTCCCTGCCGGGCAGTATAGCGGTGGCGCCGCGCATGCCGTTGCGCGGCGCCATCCCGGAACCCGGCCAGCGGACTCAGCGGCGGCCCGCGGCCTTGGTGAACACCAGCGCCCCGTCCTGCACGCCGACCTTGATCGCATCGCCCGGGCCCATCGCACCCTGCAGCAACTGCTGGGCCAGCGGATTCTCGATCTGCTGCTGGATCGCACGCTTCAGCGGCCGCGCGCCGTAGACCGGGTCGAAGCCGGCCTCGCCGATCAGGTCGCGCGCGGCGTCATCGAGCACCAGGTCCATGTTGCGTTCCGCCAGACGACGGCGCAGCAGCCCGAGCTGGATATCGACGATGGCGCGGATCTGCGCGGTACCAAGCGGATGGAACACGACGATGTCGTCGATGCGGTTGATGAACTCGGGACGGAAGTGCTGCTGCACGATTTCCATGACCGCGCTCTTCATCCGGGTGTAGTTCTTCTCGCCGGCGTATTCCTGGATAACGTTCGAACCGAGGTTCGAGGTCATGATGACCACCGCGTTGCGGAAATCGACTGTGCGGCCCTGGCCGTCGGTCAGGCGGCCGTCGTCGAGCACCTGCAGCAGGACGTTGAACACGTCCGGGTGCGCCTTCTCGACCTCGTCGAGCAGGATCACCGCATAGGGACGGCGGCGCACGGCCTCGGTGAGATAGCCACCCTCGTCGTAACCGACATAGCCCGGCGGCGCGCCGATCAGCCGCGCGACCGAATGCTTTTCCATGAACTCGGACATGTCGATCCGGACCATGGCGTCTTCGGTATCGAACAGGAACTCGGCCAGCGCCTTGCAGAGCTCGGTCTTGCCGACGCCGGTGGGTCCGAGGAACAGGAACGAACCGTTCGGCCGGCGTGGATCGGCAAGACCTGCGCGCGAGCGACGGATCGCATTGGAGACGATGCGTACGGCCTCTTCCTGGCCGACCACGCGTCTGCCCAACGCCTCTTCCATGCGCAGCAGCTTGTCCTTCTCGCCCTCGAGCATTTTCGAGACCGGAATGCCGGTCCACTTCGAGACGACCTCGGCAATCTCTTCCTCGGTCACCGAGTTGCGCACCAGCTGGGTCTCGCGGGTTTCGGCTTCCTGGGCCTGCGCCAGCCGCTTCTCGAGCTCGGGAATCCGGCCGTACTGCAGCTCGGCCATCCGGGTCAGATCGCCTTTGCGCCGGGCGTTCTCGAGTTCGAGCTTGACCTTCTCGAGGTCCTCCTTGATGGTCGCGGCGCCTTGCAGCGCGGCCTTTTCACTCTTCCAGATTTCCTCGAGATCGGCGTATTCCTTCTCGAGCCCCTGCAAGGTTTCGTTCAGGGCCGCGAGGCGGCGCTTCGAGGCTTCGTCCTCTTCCTTTCTCAGCGCTTCCTGTTCGATCTTGAGCTGGATGATCCGGCGTTCGAGCTTGTCGAGCGCCTCCGGCTTGGAGTCGATCTCCATGCGGATCCGCGCCGCCGCCTCGTCGATCAGGTCGATGGCCTTGTCGGGCAACTGCCGGTCGGTGATGTAGCGGTGCGACAGCGTCGCCGCCGCGACGATCGCCGGATCGGTGATCTCGACCTTGTGGTGGATCTCGTAGCGCTCCTGCAAACCGCGCAGGATCGCGATCGTGTCCTCGACCGAGGGCTCGTCGACCAGCACCTTCTGGAAGCGGCGCTCCAGCGCCGCATCCTTTTCGATGTACTTGCGGTATTCGTCGAGTGTGGTCGCGCCGACGCAATGCAGCTCGCCGCGCGCCAGCGCAGGCTTGAGCATGTTGCCGGCATCCATCGCGCCCTCGGCCTTGCCGGCGCCGACCATGGTGTGCAGCTCGTCGATGAACAGGATCACCTGGCCTTCCTGCTTGGCGAGATCGTTGAGCACGCCCTTGAGGCGCTCCTCGAATTCGCCGCGGAACTTCGCACCGGCGATCAGCGCACCCATGTCGAGCGCCAGGATCCGCTTGTTCTTCAGGCTCTCGGGCACTTCGCCGTTGATGATGCGCAGTGCCAGCCCTTCGACGATCGCGGTCTTGCCGACGCCGGGTTCGCCGATCAGCACCGGGTTGTTCTTGGTGCGCCGCTGCAGCACCTGGATGGTGCGGCGGATCTCGTCGTCGCGGCCGATCACCGGGTCGAGCTTGCCTTCGGTGGCGCGCCGGGTCAGGTCGATGGTGTATTTCTCGAGCGCCTGACGGCCCTCTTCCGCATTGGCGTCCTGCACCTTCTCGCCGCCGCGAACCTCCTCGATCGCCTTCTCGATCGCGGCCTTCTGCAGACCGGCCTCCTTCAGCAGCCGGGCCAGCAGCGCGCGGTCCTCGAAGCAGGCCAGCAGGAACAGCTCACTGGAAACGAACTGGTCGCCGCGCTGCTGCGCGAGCTTGTCGGTGACATTCAGCAGCCGCGACAGGTCGTTCGAAATGTGGATGTCGCCCGGCGCCCCCTCGACCTTGGGCAGGCGGTCGAGCGCCTGGCCGAGTTCGGTCCGGAGCCTCGCGACATTGCCGCCGGCCTTGGCGACCAGCGGCCGGACCGTACCGCCCTGCTGGTCGAGTAGCGCCAGCAGTACGTGCACCGGTTCGAGAATCTGGTTGTCGCGGCCGACCGCGAGGGACTGGGCATCGCCCAGGGCCTGCTGGAAGCGTGCAGTAAGTTTGTCCTGTCTCATGCCCGCGAACGTGGGGCCTGCGAACCGGATTTGCAAGGCGGGGGGCTAGTGCGCGTGGCTCTCCGCCAGGGCCACCACCAGGATCCCCACGGTGATCAGCGCAACCTGGGCCAGGCTCGCGCGAGTGTCCGCACGCCGGTGCAGGCCGGGGATGAGGTCCGCGACCGCGACGTACAGCAGGCTGGCGGCGGCGATCGCCAGGGCGTAGGGCAGCCAGGCCAGCGTCTGGCGCAGCGCAAAATACGCCACCATGCCACCCAGCACGGCGGTCAGGCTGGTGGCGATGTTCCAGGCGAAAGCCCGGGCGCGGCTCATGCCGGAATGCAGCAGCACGGCGAAGTTGCCGACCTCCTGCGGGATTTCGTGCGCCATGATCGCCAGCGCCGTGACCATGCCGAGATGGAAGTCGGTCAGGAAGGCCGCTGCGATCAGCACGCCATCGAGAATGTTGTGCAGGGCATCGCCGGCCAGCACCAGCACGCCCGAGGCCTTGTGCCGGTGGTGCTCGTGGACCTCGTGGGTTTCGTAGTCCTCGGAATGGCAGTGCCGCCACAGCAGGAACTTCTCGAGCACGAAGAACAGGCCGATGCCGGCCACCAGGGCCACGCCGATGCTGTGCACCCGGAACGGCCCCGCGCCGAGGATCGCATGCGGCACCAGCGCCAGCAGCGCGGCACCCAGCAACGCGCCGGTGGCGAAGCTGACCATATGCGGCAGCACCTGGACCCGGCGCCGCTCGGGCAACAGCAGGAACAGCCCCGCGATGGCGGCACTGAGCACGCCACTGGCCAGGGTGAACAGGATGATCGCAGTCAGAGTGCTCAAGCGTTATATTCTAACATCACGCCTGTCGCGGCTGCAGCCAGATCAGCGCCGCCATCCGCCCTGTCCGGGGCGCATCCCGGCGATGCGAAAAGAAACGCTGCGGATCCGAGGCCGTACAGGCCTCGCCGCCGGTGACCGAGGCGATCCCGAGCCGCATCAGCCGGTCGCGCGCCAGGCCGGGCAGATCGCAGAGCCAGCGATCCGCCCGGTGGGGCACAAAGCGGGCTTCGATTTCGGCCGCCGCCGCGGGCGCGCCCAGGATGAACTGCTCGCGCACCTCGGGCCCGACCTCGAAGTGCGTCGGCCCGATCGCCGGCCCGAGCCAGGCCAGCAGGCGTGACGGCGCCACGCCGAGCGCCGCGACCGTGTTCTCCAGCACGCCGGCAGCGAGGCCGCGCCACCCCGCGTGCGCGGCGCCGACGACGGTCCCTGCACGATCGCAGAACAACACCGGCAGGCAATCGGCCACCATGATGGCCAGCACCGTGCCGGCCCGGTGGGTCATGGCCGCATCGGCCACCGGAGGCGCTGCAACGAGCCCCTCCCCGGCAGCGCGGGCCGCAACCTCATCGGCATCCCGGTCGTCATGGACCACCGTGCCATGCACCTGCTCGAGCCAGCGAGGCTCGGCTGGCAGCGCCAGCGCGGCACACAGTCGACGGCGGTTCTCGCCCACCGCCGCCGGATCGTCACCGACATGGCCGCCGAGATTCAGGCTCGCCCAGGGCGCGGCACTGACCCCGCCACTGCGCAAGGCGAACGCCGCCCGGACCACCGCCGGGGCTGGCCAGTCGGGAACGAGGAACGCGGGCTGGGCCGTCGACAGCGGCATCACCGGATTCGCCCGATCCGCCGGATTCACCGGGGAACCCCGCGCCGCCGCGGTGCCAGAGCCTCGCGCTGCGCCGGCGCAGCCTGTTCGAGCGCCGCGAGCAAGGCCACGAAGTCCGCCGGCAACGGCGCTTCGAACGTTTGCATGGCACCGCTGCGCGGGTGCTCGAACTCAAGCCGCGCGGCATGCAGCGCCTGGCGCTGGAATCCGGCCAGTGCCGCGAGCAACTCCGGCGTCGCCCCGGGCGGCAGGCGGCGCCGGCCGCCGTAAGTCGGATCGCCGAGCAGCGGATAGCCGATATGCGCCAGATGCACCCGGATCTGGTGAGTCCGGCCAGTCTCGAGCTGCACCCGCAGCAAGGTATGCGCCGGGAAGCGCCGCTCGATGCGATAGTGGGTCACGGCGGCACGCCCGTCGGGCCGCACCGCCATCCGGGTCCGCTGGCTGCGGTGGCGACCGATCGGCTGGTCGATCGTACCGCCGCCGGTCAGCACGCCGACGCAGAGCGCGAGATATTCGCGGTGCACCTCGCGCGCGGCCAGCGCCGCCGACAGCGCCGCCTGCGCCGCCGGCGTGCGCGCGACCACCAGCAGGCCGCTGGTGTCCTTGTCTAGCCGGTGGACGATGCCGGCACGCGGCACGCGCGCCAGCTGCGGATCGAGCGCCAGCAACGCGTTCTGCAGCGTGCCATGACGCACGCCGGCGCCCGGGTGAACTACCAGCCCGGCCGGCTTGTCGAACACGAACAGGTCTGGGTCCCGATGCACCAGCCGCAGCGGTACCGCCGGTTCGCCGGGCTCGACCGAGCCGTCCGGCTCGTACTCGGGCTCGAGCACCAGCTGCTCGCCGCCGAGCAGACGGTCCCGGCGCCCGAGCGCGCGGTCGCCGACCCGCACCCGGCCAGTCTCAAGCCAGTGCTGCAGCCGCGAACGCGAGTACTGCGGCAGCAACTGCGCCAGCGCCAGGTCGAGCCGCCGGCCCTCAAGGCCGGGCGGCACGTCGATCACGATGCGCGGCGAGGACGAGACTGCCGTCGTACCCTCCGGGGCATCGGTTCGAGGCTGTGCTGGGGAATTCATGGAGTCCGCTATAATGCCGCGCATGACGCCGTCGCTCGACCTTTCCACGCCGGCCCGGCGTTCCCGCCACGCCCCGCGCGCCCAGGCCCTGGCCCTCCCGCCCTCCTCCATGCCGTGGCGGGTGCGGCGACCGCACTCGCGCTCGCACCGATTGCTGCTGCCATGGGCCGCCTTGCTGCTGGCCCTGGCGGTGCTGCTGCTCAGCGGCTGCCGCACCAACCGCGAAGCCGACATGCTGCAAAGCAACCCGGAGGTCATCTACGAGCGCGCCCAGAAGAGCCTGAACCAGCAGGACTACAACAACGCCATCCGGCTCTACGAAGCCCTGAATGCACGCTACCCGTTCGCCGCGGAGTCACGCCAGGCACGCCTCGACCTGATCTACGCCTACTACAAGGCGCGCGAGTCCGAGTCGGCGCTCGATGCCGCCGACACCTTCATCCGCGAGAACCCCACCCACCCGCGGGTCGACTACGCCTGGTACATCAAGGGCCTGGTCGACTTCGAACGCTTGCCGAACTTCCTCGAGCGCTGGCTCAAGGTCGATCTGAACGAGCGCCCGCCGCAGACGGCACGCAAGGCCTTCGCCTCGTTTCGCAAAGTGGTCGAGGACTACCCGAAAAGCGAATACGCGCACGACGCCCGACGACGCATGATCCACCTGCGCAACCGGCTCGCCGACTACCAGCTGTACGTCGCCCGCTACTACATGAAGCGCGGCGCCTGGGTGGCCGCGGCGCAGCGCGCCAAGGAGACGATCGAACAGTACGACGGCGCTCCGGCCGCGCGCGATGCGCTGGAAATCATGGTGCAGGCCTACGAGAACCTCGGCATGAAGGAACTCGCCGACCAGACCCGCCAGGTCTATGCGGCCAACTACGGCGGCGACCAGCAGAAGGTCGTGCCTTACAAGCGGCCTTGGTGGAAGCTCTGGGGCTGAGCCCTGGGGAGTTGAACCCGACGAACAACGCAACACCTCCCACCATCGCCGATGGTGGAATCAGCTGCGACGCCAGAATCTCACCGACTTGCACGGGAGCGGGTCGGTCGTGCTTTACCGGCTCCAGGGTGGCGCCGCGTCGGAGTCGATTCCGTAGCGCTGCAACGCCGCCGCCACCACTTCGGCGCCGACCGCACCGCGCCGCTGCACAGCACGCAACGCGGCGAGCACCACATGCTGGCGATCGACCTCGAAAAACCGGCGCAGCGCCGTGCGCGTGTCGCTGCGACCGAAACCATCGGTGCCCAGTGCCGTGAACGGCACGGCGACATAGGGTGCGATCAGTTGCGGCCAGGCCGCCACATAATCGGTGGCGGCCACCACCGGAACCCCGCCATCGAGGCAGCGGGCGACATGGCTGCCGCGCGGTGGTGCTGTCGGATGCAAGCGGTTCCAGCGCTCCACCTCGCGCGCTTCGCGCGCCAGTTCGCTGAAGCTGGTGGCGCTCCAGACCTCGCAGGAGAGCTGCCAGTCCTTGGCCAGCATTTCCGCAGCGGCAATCACCTCGCGCAGTATGGTGCCCGAACCGATGAGCCGAACCGCAGGCGCACTCACGGGCTCTGCACCAACCCCAGCACCGATACCCGTGCCCGCAGCGGCACCGCCGCGGTCGGCATCACGGCCGGCATCGCCGCCGGCACCGTAGCTCGCATAGCGATACAACCCGCGGATCACGTCCTCCGCTGCCCCCTCGGGCAAGCTCGGCTGGGCGTAGTTCTCGTTCATCACCGTGACGTAGTAGAAAACGTCCACGCCTTGCTCGAGCATCTGCCGCGCACCGTGATCGACGATCACCGCAAGCTCGCCGGCGAACGCCGGATCGTAGGCGCGGCAGTTCGGCACCGTCGCCGCAACCAGCAGGCTCGAACCGTCCTGGTGCTGCAGGCCTTCGCCGCTCAGCGTGGTCCGGCCGGCTGTGGCGCCGAGCAGGAAGCCGCGAGCGCGCTGGTCCGCCGCGGCCCAGATCAGGTCGCCGACGCGCTGGAAGCCGAAGATCGAGTAGTAGATGTATATAGGCAGCATCGGCAGGCCGTGCACGCTGTACGCGGTCGCGGCCGCCGTCCAGGACGAGAGCGCACCGGCTTCGGTGATCCCCTCTTCCAGCAACTGACCGTCGCGCGCCTCCTTGTAGACCAGCATCGAGCCAGCGTCCTCGGGCTCGTAGCGCTGTCCAAGCGGCGAGTAGATGCCGATCTGGCGGAACAGGCTCGCCATGCCGAAGGTGCGCGCCTCGTCGGCGACGATCGGCACCAGCCGCGGCCCGAGCGTGCGATCGCGCAGCAGCGCCGTCAGCATCCGCACCAGGGCCATGGTGGTCGACATCTCCTTGCCGTCGGCCTGCAGCGCGAACTGTGCCCAGCCGGCGAGCGGCGGAACCGGCACCGGCGGCACCGTGCTGCGACGCTCCGGCATCGCACCGCCCAGCGCCGCACGACGGGCGCGCAGGTACTGCAGCTCGCGACTGTCCTCGGCCAGCCGCAGGAAGCGCAGCTGGGCGAGATCCTCGTCAGACAGCGGCAATTCGAAGCGGTTGCGGAATTCGCGCAGCGCCTCCTCGTCGAGCTTCTTCTGCTGGTGCGACACCATCCGCGACTCGCCGGCGCGGCCCATGCCATAGCCCTTCTTGGTCTTGGCGAGGATCACGGTCGGCTGGCCGCGATGGGCGCGCGCGGCGGCGAACGCGGCATAGAGCTTGCGCAGATCGTGACCGCCGCGCTTCAGCGCATCGATCTCCCGCGCCGACATGTGCGCCACGAGCTGCTGCAGCTCGGGCGCGAGCTTGAAGAAATGCTCCTGGTTGTAGACGCCATCGTTGGCGCCGAGCGTCTGGTATTGGCCATCGACGGTCGCCGCGAGCTGGCGCAGCAGCACATTGGACGCATCACGCGCGAACAGCGGATCCCAGTCCGAGCCCCACAACACCTTGATGACGTTCCAGCCCGCGCCGGTGAACAGCGACTCGAGCTCCTGGATCACCTGGCCGTTGCCGCGCACCGGGCCGTCGAGGCGCTGCAGGTTGCAGTTGATCACGAAGGTCAGGTTGTCGAGCCGCTCGCGGGCCGCCAGCGTCAGGCCACCGATCGACTCCGGCTCGTCCATCTCGCCGTCGCCGAATATGCCCCAGACATGCCGGTCGCCGGTCGGTGCAAGGCCGCGATGTTCGAGATAGCGCATGAAGCGCGCCTGGTAGACCGCACTGATCGGGCCGATGCCCATCGAGCCCGTCGGGAACTGCCAGAACTGCGGCATCAGCCAGGGATGCGGATAGGAACACAGGCCGCGGCCGCCGGTTTCCTGGCGATAGTGGGCCAGCTGGTCTTCGCTCAGGCGACCCTCGAGGAAGGCGCGCGCATAGATGCCGGGCGCCGAATGCGGCTGGAAGAACACCAGGTCGCCGCCGCCCTCCGCATCGGGCCCGCGGAAGAAATGATTGAGGCCGGTTTCGAAGATCTCGGCCGCCGAGGCATAGGTCGCGATATGGCCGCCGAGCTCGCCGTAGGCCTGGTTGGCGCGCACCACCATCGCGAGCGCATTCCAGCGCATGATCGCGGTCAGCCGCTCCTCGAGCGCGACGTCGCCCGGATGCACGGCCTGGTGCTCGAGCGGAATGGTGTTGCGGTAGGCCGAATACGGCTGGACGTGCGCGACGATGCCGAGTTGCTGTGCCTCGGCTTCGAGGCGCTCGAGCAGGAACTCGCCGCGCGGCTTGCCGTGGGTGCGCACCGCAGCGACCAGCGCTTCGAGCCATTCGCGGGTCTCTTCCGGATCGATGTCGGGTGGCGGCGGGGTCGCAGGCGCATCCATGCGGGCGTCCTCTAGATTGTGGAGTCGGGCGAGTGTTGCAGCTCAGCGCTTGTAGCCGTTGGTGATCGGGTAGCGCCAGTCGCGGCCAAAGGCGCGACGACTGACTCGCACGCCAGGCGGCGCCTGCCGCCGCTTGTACTCGTTGCGCTTCACCAGGTCCAGCACCCGGCCCACCGTCACCTTGTCGAAACCGCGGGCGACGATCTCGCCGACCGACAGGTCTTCCTCGATGAAGGCTTCGAGAATCGCATCGAGCACCGGATACTCGGGCAAGGAATCGCTGTCCCGCTGGTCGGGACGCAGCTCCGCCGAAGGCGGACGCTCGATCACCCGGCGCGGGATCGCCGGCTCCGCCGCCGGCGAAATGGCATTGCGATACTCCGCCAGACGATAGACCAGCGTCTTGCTGCAATCCTTGATCGGCGCAAACCCGCCGGCCATGTCGCCGTAGAGCGTGGCGTAGCCGACCGCCATCTCGCTCTTGTTGCCGGTGGTCAGCAGCATCCGCCCGGTCTTGTTGGAGATCCCCATCAGCAGCAGCATCCGGCAGCGCGACTGGATGTTCTCCTCGGTGGTGTCCGGCGGGCGTCCTTCGAATTCCGCGGCCAGCGCGGCCAGCGTCGCCGCGAACATGCCCTCGATCGGAATGACGCTGTAGTGCACACCCAGCCGGCGCGCCTGCGCCGCGGCGTCGTCGAGGCTGATATCGGCGGTGTAGCGCGACGGCATCATCACTGCGTGCACCTTGTCGGCGCCAATCGCGTCCACTGCGATCGCCAACGTCAGCGCCGAATCGATACCGCCCGACAGGCCCATCACGACACCCGGAAAACCGTGCTTGGTGACGTAGTCGCGCACACCGAGCACCAGCGCACCATAGACACTGGCCTCGTCCGCGAGTTCGGGCACGATCTCGGCGACCTGCGGTACGGCGGCGCCGCGCGCACCGCGGACGAACTCCGCCGTGTACAGGCCGTCCGCATAGGCGGGCGCGCGCAGCACGACCTCGCCCTGGGCATTGGTCACGAACGAATTGCCGTCGAACACCAGTTCGTCCTGGCCGCCAAGCAGGTTGACGTTGACCACCGGCAAACCGACATCAAGCGCCCGCCGGCGTGCGACGCTCTCGCGCGCACGCTGCTTGTGCAGCTCGTACGGCGAGGCATTGATCACCAGCAGGATCTCGGCGCCCTGCGAGCGTGCGAGCTGCGCCGGCTCGGGCTCCCAGATGTCCTCGCAGATCAGCAGCCCGAGACGAAAGCCGCGGAAGTCGATCACCGTCGGCTGGGCACCGGCGGCGAAATAACGCTTTTCGTCGAACACCCGATAGTTCGGCAGGCAGGCCTTGCGATGGTGCGCCTGCAGCATGCCGTCGTCGAACAACGCGCAGGCGTTGTAGATCTGGTCGTTCGAATACTCGGGATAGCCGACGACGATGCCTATGTCGCGCGCCGCGTCCCGCAACTGCCCCAGGGCATCGTGGATCTGGTGGCGGAAGCCGCGATGGAACAGCAGGTCTTCGGGCGGATAACCCGACAGCGTCAGCTCCGGGCAGAGCAGCAGATCCGCGCCGGCGGCGCGAGCCTGCGCCGCCAGATCGAGGACCTTCCGGGTATTGCCACCGACGTCGCCGACCAGGAAATCGGTCTGCGCCAGTGCGATCCGCAGCGTGCTCACATCAGCAGGACCGGTGTGGCACGCACAGGCTCAACGACGCTTGGCGCGCGCGGCCCGGCCGCGTTTGCCCGTGGCCGCCTTGCCCCGGCGCGCTGCGGCTCTGGCGCGATCGGCGGCTTTGCGCCGGACGCGACGCTCGATGCTCGCCTGAGCCGGCTTGGCCCGCCGCGTCGGCTTGCTGCGCGATGCCGTCTTCTTGGCCTTCGACACCGGCTTCGGCTTCGCCGCCGCCTTCTTGGCGCGCTTCGTCTTGCCGGCCGACACAGCCCGGGATCTGGACGATACTTCCTTCACGGGGATTTCGAGCACCGGTCGCACCACCGACCGCGCAGCCGGCTTGGCCCGCCGCCGCCGGCGCAGCAGCTCGTTCATCGCCGCGCCGAGTCCGGCCGGCGACTTGACGGTGCGTACCCCGGCCTCTTCGAGCGCCCGGAACTTGTCGGCTGCCGTGCCCTTGCCGCCCGAAATCACCGCACCGGCATGGCCCATGCGCTTGCCCGGCGGCGCTGTGACACCGGCGATGTAGGCGACCACCGGCTTGCTGACGTACTTGCGGATGTATTCGGCACCGGCCTCTTCGTCGCTGCCGCCGATCTCGCCGACCATGATGATGCCTTCGGTCTGCGGATCGCGCTCGAACAGCTCGAGCACGTCGACGAAGTTCATGCCGCGCACCGGATCGCCGCCGATGCCGACGCAGGTGCTTTGGCCGAGGCCGTTGTTGGTCGTCTGGTAGACCGTTTCGTAGGTCAGCGTGCCGGAACGCGACACCACGCCGATCGCGCCTTTCTTGTGGATGAAGCCCGGCATGATGCCGATCTTGCATTCATCCGGCGTGATCACGCCGGGGCAGTTCGGCCCGATCAGCCGCACGCCCGTGCCGGCCAGCGTGGCCTTGACCCGGACCATGTCGTTGACCGGAATCCCTTCGGTGATGCAGACCACCAGCTCGATGCCGCCGTCGGCCGCTTCGAGGATCGCGTCTGCGGCGAAGGCCGCCGGCACGTAGATCATGCTGGCGGTCGCGCCGGTCTGCTTCACGGCGTCGGCAACGGTATCGAACACCGGCAGTCCGAGGTGCTTGCTGCCGCCGCGACCCGGGGTCGTGCCGCCGACCAGCTGGGTGCCGTAGGCGAGGCATTGTTCGGAATGGAAGGTGCCTTGTTTGCCGGTGAAACCCTGGCAGATGACCTTGGTGTTCTTGGTAACCAGAATGCTCATATTTTAGGTGTCCGTATCCGTCTTCTGCCGCTTCAGCGCGCCGCCGCCACGACCTTCTTGGCCGCGTCTGTGAGGTCGGAGGCCGCGACGACCGCCAGCCCGCTCGAGGCCAGCATCTTGCGCGCCTGCTCGGCATTGGTGCCCTGCAGGCGCACGACCACCGGCAGCTTGACGCCGACGTTCTTGACGGCGGTGATCACGCCCTCGGCGATCAGGTCGCAGCGAACGATGCCGCCGAAGATGTTGACCAGGATCGCGCGCACGTTGCGGTTGGAGAGGATCAGGTTGAACGCCGCCGTGACCCGCGCCGCCGTGGCGCCGCCGCCGACGTCGAGGAAGTTGGCCGGGGAGCCGCCGTGCAGCTTGATCAGGTCCATGGTCGCCATCGCGAGGCCGGCGCCGTTGACCATGCAGGCGATGTCGCCGTCGAGCGAGACGTAGTTGAGATCGTGCTCGCTGGCCTTGAGCTCCATCGGGTCTTCCTGCGAGGTGTCGCGCATCGCGGCGACGGCCTTCTGACGGAAGACGGCGTTGGGGTCGATGTTGATCTTGGCATCGAGCGCGAGCAGCGCGCCGTCCTGGGTCACGATCAGCGGATTGACCTCGACCAGCGCCGCATCCTTCTCGATGTACAACCGGTAGAGCGCCATCGCGATCGACTGGAACTGCGCGATCTGCGCACCCTTGAAACCCAGCGCAAACGCCAGTTCGCGGCACTGGTAGGGCTGCAGACCGGCCGCCGGATGGATGTCCACCCGGGCGATCTTCTCGGGCGAATGGGCCGCGACTTCCTCGATGTCCATGCCGCCGGCCGCCGAGCCGATCATCGCGATCCGGCCTTTGTCGCGGTTCAGGGTCATCGACAGGTAGATCTCGCGCTCGATCTGCGAGCCGGTCTCGACATAGACCTTGTCGATCGGCAGGCCCTCGGTGCCGGTCTGCTTGGTGACCAGGCGCTGGCCGAGCATCCCGGCGGCGGCTTGCGCGACCCCGTCGAGATTCTTGACCACCTTGACGCCACCGGCCTTGCCGCGACCGCCGGCGTGGACCTGGGCCTTGACGACCCAGACCGAGCCACCGATCGCCTTGGCGGCGGCCACTGCTTCTTCCGGGCTGGTCGCGACGCGTCCGACGGGGACCGGGATGCCGTAGGAGGAGAACACTTCCTTGGACTGGTACTCGTGCAGGTTCATCGCGTCGGGGCCCTAAAGCTTGCGTAAAGTCCGCCATTTTCACCAATTCGGACTGCGACGCAACTCGCAGGGTGGGAGCTGCGACATTGCCCGCAGTTGCCGCTTTGGGGATCATGCGGTCCCATGCCCGGCTCTGCGCGCCCCTCGACCGCCCCCGGCGACCTCGCCCGGCGCATCATTGGGCTGCTGAATCTCTATCGCCTGCTGATCCCGCCGACCCTGCTGGCGATCGGCTGGATCACCGCACCGCAACCGACGGTCGGCGCCCAGCATCCCAGACTGTTCCTGGCCGGCTGCATCCTGTATTTCGCAGCCGGTGTGATCTTCGTACTCGGCCAGCGGTTCCGCGCGCCGGGACTGCGCCAGGTGGCGATCATCCATGGCGTGGTCGATGCGCTGGCGATCGCCCTACTGCTGTTCGCCAGCGGTGGCGTGGACAGCGGCCTCGGCATCCTGCTGGTACTGCCAGTCGGTGCGGCGGCCCTGCTCGCCCCGAGCCGGGTCGCGTTGTTCGTCGCGGCGACCGCCAGCGTCGCGGTGCTGGCTCAGCAGATCTTCGGACAGCTGGCCGGCAGCGCCAGCGCGGCGGACTACCCGGCCGCCGGGGTGCTCGGCGCCATCATTTTCCTGGTTGCGCTCGGCGCCTGGCCGCTCGCCAACCGGCTGCGCGAAAGCGAGGCCCTGGTCAAACGCCAGGAAATCGACCTGGCCAACCTCGCCCAGCTGTCGCAGTACATCGTGCAGCACCTGCGCGAGAGCATCCTGGTGGTCGATCCGGAGGACCGGATCCGGCTGATCAACGAATCGGCCGCCCAGATGCTCGGCGACGAGCACGCCTTCCCAGGCGCCCTGCTCGGCGAAGCCTCGCCGCGACTGCTGTACCTGCTCACCACCTGGCGCCAGGCGGCCACCGACGGCAACGGCTTCGGCGGCACCTGGTTGCCCCGGGGCGAGGCCGCGACCTTCGTCGCCGCCGATGGCGCGCGGGTGATCCAGCCGCATTTCGCCCCGCTCGGCGGCTCGACCCCGGCGCCGGTGCTGGTGTTCCTCGAAGATGTCGGCATGCTCGCCGCGCGCGTGCAGCAATCCAAGCTCGCCGCCCTCGGGCGCCTGTCGGCCAGCATCGCGCACGAGATCCGCAATCCCGTCGGCGCGATGAGCCATGCCGCGCAACTGCTGGCCGAATCGCCGACGCTGCCGGCAGTCGACCGGAAGCTGGTCGAGATCATCACCCGCAATGCCGGACGGGTCAGCGAAATCATCCAGAACGTGCTGTCGATGTCGCGGCGCGACGCCAACCGCCCGACACGCTTGCAACTCGCGCCGTGGCTGGAAGGCTTCCGCGACGAGTTCTGCGCCACCATGCAGTGCCCGACCGCGAACCTGCAGTTGGTGGCGATCGATGGCGACGGCCCCGAGGTCAGCATCGACGTCTCGCACCTGCGACAGATTCTGTGGAATCTCTGCGAGAATGCGCTGAAGCACGGACTGCGCGACCGCGATGACGGCATCATCGAACTGCGTCACGGCCGCCTGCGGCCGTCGATGCGACCCTTTGTCGAGGTCGCCGACCGCGGCACCGGCATCGAGCCGGCCGTGGCCGAGCGGATCTTCGAGCCGTTCTTTTCGGGTGGCGAGCGGGGTTCGGGCCTCGGGCTGTTTCTGGCACGGGAGCTTGCGCAGACCAATGCGGCCACCCTGCTCTACCAGCCGCGACCCGGCGGCGGCAGTGTGTTCCGGCTGGTGTTCTCCGACCCCCGCCGCTGGGAATCCTGAAGGAAGATAGATGAGCAAGCCCACGGTACTGGTGGTCGACGACGAACCGGATCTGGTCGAACTGGTCAGCCTGACGCTGAACCGGATGAACCTCGATACCCGTTCGGCCGGCGACCTGGCCGGCGCGCGCGCGCTGCTGCAAAGCGAAACCTTCGACCTCTGCCTCACGGACATGCGCCTGCCGGACGGCGACGGCCTCGACCTGGTCGCCTGGATCCAGGAACACCGGCCGCAGCTGCCGGTCGCAGTGATCACCGCCCACGGCAATGTCGAGGCAGCCGTGCGGGCGTTGAAGCTCGGCGCCTTCGATTTCGTCTCCAAGCCGCTGGATCTCGGCGTGATGCGCAAGCTGGTCGCGAGCGCGATCCGGCTCGGGACGGGCGCGGCAGCGCGCCGCGGCAAGGCATTGGTCGGCCAGTCAGCAGCCATGGCCCAGGTCCGCGACCTGGTCGCGCGGGTCGCCCGCAGCCAGGCGCCGGTCTATATCTCGGGCGAGTCCGGTGTCGGCAAGGAGCTGGTCGCACGGCTGGTGCACGAGTCCGGGCCACGACGGGAGGGCCCGTTCGTGCCGGTTAACTGCGGCGCGATTCCCGGCGAACTGATGGAAAGCGAACTCTTCGGTCACAAGCGCGGCGCCTTCACCGGGGCCATAGCCGATTCCAAGGGCCTGGTGCAAAGCGCCGAAGGCGGCACGCTGTTCCTCGACGAAGTCGCCGATCTGCCGCTGCACATGCAGGTCAAGCTGCTGCGTCTGATCCAGGAGAAGACCATCCGACCGGTCGGTGAATCGCGCGAGCTGCCGGTGGACGTGCGCATCCTCTCGGCGACCCACAAGGATCTCGCCATGCTGGTGGCGCAGGGGCGGTTCCGCGAGGACCTCTATTACCGCGTCAACGTGATCGAGCTGCGCGTGCCGGCATTACGTGAACGTGTCGAAGACATCCCCGAGCTCGCCGAGGTCATCATCGATCGCCTGGCGCAGCGCCTGCAGCTCGACCCGCCGTCGCTGTCCGCCGAAGCCTTGCAGCAACTCGCCAGCTACCCGTTCCCGGGCAACGTCCGCGAACTGGAAAACGTGCTCGAACGAGCCATGACTCTCTGCGACGGCAACGTGATCGGGGCGGCGGACATCCAGCTACGGGATCTGGTGCGATTGCAGTTCGCCGCTGAATCAGTCCAGTCGTCCGCGCGCGGCAGCGCGGCGAGTGATGCCAGCCGGCCCGTGGCGCAGGATGCCGGCACAGCGAGTCCCACCATGGACGCTGCCGCGAACGGTGCGCTCGGCAGCCAACTCGAGGAAGTGGAGCGGGCCGCGATCATCCGCGCGCTGGAACAGACCCGCTACAACAAGACCGCGGCCGCCAAGCTGCTGGGCATGACCTTTCGCGCCCTGCGCTACCGGATCAAGAAGCTGGGTATAGAGTGAATCTGCAGGCGGCTGGGCAGTCCGCCAATGTGACGTATTCCGCAACTGCACTATTGGTGGTGCATCGGACCGGAACCCTGCTGCTATAAGTCCATCGATTCGCTCGACACCGGATCCGGCAAATGACGGCTGCGCCTCGCTCCACTCGCCTTGATGGCTTATTGCTCGCGCTGGGTGCGAGCCTGCTTGTGCTCGTGTTGTCTTTCTGGCAATGGATGGCCCAGTGGGGCGACACCCTCGGCTCAAATCGCGCGTTCCGGAGCTTACACCAGGATAGCCTGCTCGGATCCGCGCTGGGCACCCAACTCGCGCTGTTCGTGTTGGCCCAGCTATCACTGCACCTCGGGTTCGGTTTGGCCTGCTGGGGGCTGGCGCGCGCAGCCCGCAGCGCCTGGCCGGACTATCCGGCAACCCAGCGTACCTGGGTGACCCTTTGGCTGTTGCTCGGCATCTTCTGGGTGTTAATCGCCAACGCAGCGCTGTTTCCCAACTCGACTTTTGGTGACCATTTATTCCACGTCGCCCAGGCGCGGATCGGCGGCGTCACGATACACGTCGTCGTTAGCGTATTGGTCGGTTCCCTGCTGTTGCTGACCGTAGGCACGGCCGCTTGGCGCCTGTCGCGCCGTGCGCGCGCTGGCACACGCGTCGGCTGGGCCGCCGCTGTGGGGCTCGGCCTCGTCGCGTCAAGTGCGGCGATTGTGTTGCCCGATCACTACACCTCCCTCACTCCTGCACCGAAGAACGGGACAGAACGGCCACATGTCATCCTGCTCGGCCTGGACTCTTTGCGCTGTGATTTCGCAGCTCCGATCGGCAAGGAGAGCACGGCGCCAAACATCGACCGCTTCCTGAGCAGAGCTGCACGTTTCACCGATGCAATGACCCCGCTGGCGCGCACTTATCCGTCCTGGATCTCGATTCTCACCGGCAAACACCCTCACACGACCGGAGCGTTCGTAAACCTGTTGCATCGCGATCAGATGGCCTTGGGCGACAACCTGCCGGAAGCGATGCGCCGCAATGGCTGGCGCACAGCCTATGCGATCGATGAGGTACGCTTTTCGAACATCGACGAATCATACGGCTTCGACCAGACGATCACGCCACCGATGGGCGCTGCCGATTTCCTGATCGGCATGGTCAATGATGCCCCGCTGTCGAACGTGATCGTCAACACACGCCTAGGCCGACTGCTGTTCCCCTACAGTCATGCCAACCGCGCCGCCGCAACGCTGTACGACCCGGATACATTCGTCGAGCGCCTGGATCGCGAGTTGAATTTCGACAAACCGACGTTCCTTGCGTTGCACCTCACCCTGGCGCATTGGCCCTACACTTGGGCATCGGCACGCCGCACCGATCTCGCCAACGCCGAGCATTGGGTGGCGGCCCACTACACACCAGCCGTTCGTCGCTTGGACCAGCAGTTCGCGGACGTACTTGCAGTATTGGAACGCAAGGGGGCCTTGCGCAACGCCATCGTGGTGCTGCTGTCAGACCATGGCGAAGCAATCGGCCTCCCCGGTGATTCCCCCTTTGCCATGAGTGGACCGATAGACGATCCTTATGCTTGGCCGACGATTACCGGTCACGGCACGAGCGTGCTTTCACCGCACCAGTATCGGGTGGTACTCGCGATACGCGGCTTTGGAACTGCCGCCCAGGATTTCGCGGCGACCCATGACATCTCGGTACCGGTCTCCCTGGAGGATCTGGCGCCGACATTGAACGAATGGCTGTCGCTCGACATGCACGATCAATTCGACGGACGCTCGCTGCTGCCAATCCTGAATGGCATCAGCGACCCGGCGATGAAGTCGACATTTCAATCACGGATCCGCTTTACTGAAACAGAGTTCAACCCACGCGGATTCCTGCCTGGGCAACAGGCCACCTCCAGCGATCTCGCTGACGCCATCCGCGTCTACGAGATCGATCCGGAAACCGGCCGCATGAACATCCGGCGCAATGAACGAGCCAAGCTGTTGCGCCAACGGCAGTACGCAGCGGTGCGCGGCAACTCGATGGTGGCGGCAGTCCCCGGCTACTACACGGAAGGTTTCCGCTTCATCTACATCAACCCCGAGCGCGGTCCCTTGCCCCGCAACCTCTCTGAGCGTCCGGATCCGGAAATCGACCCGACGGCAACCCAACTGTGGGACGCTCTGTTCGCACGCTTTGCAGAGAGCTTCAGCGACCACAGCACGATGTGACACCCAGCGTCACTATGCGACCCAGGCGGTCGCCAGATGCTGGCGGGCGCTGTAAATCTGGCTGCAATCTCAGAACTACATCTTTATTTTTCAATGACTTATGGAGACTGCATCGGTTGGCACACGGCTTGCTTGGTCTCTACTGCTAGCGATTCTAGCTGCTACGTTGAATTTGGTTCGTTTCCCTCAGGAGTACGCAGAATGAAGACTGTTCAGAAAGGTTTTACGCTGATCGAGTTGATGATCGTGGTAGCGATCATCGGCATCCTGGCCGCGATCGCGATCCCGGCCTACCAGGATTACACAATTCGCTCGCAGGTCACCGAGGGTCTGAACCTTGCCTCGGCCGCCAAGGCCGCTGTGTCCGAGACTTTCGGCAGCAACGGTACTTGGCCGACGGACAACGCCAGCGCGGGCCTGTCCGCTGCGACTGACATCCAGGGCAAGTATGTCAGTTCGGTGACCGTCGGCGCCGGCGGCGTCATCACGATCGCATACGGCAACGACGTCAATGGTGCCATTACTGGCGACACTCTGGCTCTGACGCCGTACACCAGCACGAGCGGCGACATCTCCTGGCAGTGCGGCGACAAGGACCTGTCGGGCACCGGCAACCTGACGATCGCCTCGGGCGCTGCCGTACCTGCCGGTGGTGGCACTCTTACCGCCAAGTACCGCCCGGCCAACTGCCGCGGCTAAACCCCGCTGCAGTGACCTGTCGGTCCCACAAAGCCCCTCCCCGGAGGGGCTTTGTGCTTTCCGGGACTGGGAATCCGGTCACGCAGCCACCTGCACGCCCGTGCGAGGATCCGCCGGCTGCTTGTACGTTCTGACAACAATTGCCGGGAGGGCCTGGTCGAGTAGACTATGTAATCCTGGTCTCTCCGACTGTGTTGCAAGTGCATGAACGATAACGCTTCTTTGGCCATCGCCGGGGGGGGCCGCATGGGTCTGGGGGGGCTGCCCCAGCGGCTCGTGCAGGATGGCCTGGTCGAGGAATCCGCCATGGTGCAGGCCATGGCCGAGGCCAGGGACAAGCGCACCTCGGTGGTCTCGCAACTGGTCTCGCACGGCATCATCAATGCCCGCGATGTCGCGATCGCGGCCTCGACCGAGTTCGGCGTGCCGATGGTCGATCTGGACGCGGTGGTCATCGACCTCGACGTCGTGCGGCTGGCCTCCGACAAGCTGATCGCCAAGCACCGGGTGCTGCCGCTGTACCGGCGCGGCAAGCGGCTGTTCCTCGGCGTCTCGGACCCGACCGCGATCGGCGCGATCGACGAGATCAAGTTCGCGACCAGCCTCGGCGTCGAGGCGATCGTGGTGGAGGACGACAAGCTCCAGAAGGCCATCGACAAGGCCATGGAGCAGGCCGACACCTCGATGCCAGGCCTCGTCGACGAGGAAGGCATCGATCTCGAATCGCTGGAAGTCACCGGCGGCGACGGCGACATCGAGGAAGACACCAGCGACGTCGACGACGCGCCGATCGTCAAGTTCATCAACAAGATCATGCTGGATGCGATCCGCCGCGGCGCCTCGGACATCCACTTCGAGCCTTACGAAAAGATTTATCGGGTCCGCTACCGCGTCGACGGCGTACTCAAGGAAATCGCCTCACCGCCGGTGCAGCTGGCGCAGAAGATCTCGGCCCGCCTCAAGGTCATGTCGCGGCTGGACATCGCCGAGCGGCGCGTCCCGCAGGACGGCCGCATCAAGATGAAGATCTCCAAGACGCGGGCGATCGACTTCCGCGTCAGTACCTGCCCCACGCTCTTCGGCGAGAAGATCGTGATGCGCGTGCTCGATCCGTCCTCGGCGATGCTCGGCATCGACGCGCTCGGCTACGAGTCGTTCCAGAAGGATCTGTACCTCAAGTATCTCGCCAAGCCGCAGGGCATGATCCTGGTGACCGGCCCGACCGGCTCGGGCAAGACGGTATCGCTGTACACCGGTCTCAACATCCTGAACAAGGAAGACACCAACATCTCAACCGCCGAGGACCCGGCGGAAATCAACCTGCCGGGCGTCAACCAGGTCAACGTCAATCCGAAGGTGGGCCTGACCTTCGCAGCGGCCCTGCGTGCCTTCCTGCGCCAGGATCCGGACGTGGTCATGGTCGGTGAGATCCGCGACCTCGAGACCGCGGAAATCGCCATCAAGGCCGCGCAGACCGGCCACCTGGTGCTCTCGACCCTGCACACCAACGATGCGCCGCAGACCCTGACCCGCCTGATCGACATGGGCGTGAAGCCCTACGCGATCGCGACTTCGGTCAGCCTGATCATCGCGCAGCGCCTGTCGCGCCGCCTCTGCAATTCCTGCAAGCAGCTGGTCGACGTTCCGGCCGAAGCCTTGCTGAAGGAAGGCTTCCAGCCGGAAGACGTGCAGACCGGCATGCGCATCTACGGACCGAAGGGCTGCTCCAACTGTACCGACGGCTACAAGGGGCGCCTCGGCATCTACCAGGTCATGCCGGTCACCGAAGCGATCGGCCGCATCATCATGGCCGGCGGCAATGCGATCGAAATCGCCGACGAAGCCCGCCAGCAAGGCATCTGGGACCTGCGCCGCGCCGGCCTCGAGAAGGTCAAGGCGGGGCTGACCAGTCTCGAAGAAATCAACAGCGTCACGATCGACTGAGCGATTCCCTATGGCCAACGCAACCGCGACTGCGACCCTCAAAGCCGTCAAGAAGGACCAGGCCTACACCTGGCAGGGCATCGACCGCAAAGGCAACAAGGTCAAGGGCAAGGACCTGGCCGTCGACGAGCAGGCGCTGCGTGCCGACCTGCGGCGGCGCGGCATCGTCGCCAACAAGGTCGCCAAACAGATCACGCTGTTCAGCAAAGGCGGCGGCAAGGTCAAGCCCGAGGACATCGCGATCTTCAGCCGCCAGCTCGCGACCATGCTGGCGGCCGGCATCCCGTTGGTGCAGTCGTTCGAAATCGTCGGCAACGGCCACGACAAGCCGGCGGTGCAGAAGCTGATCCTCGACATCAAGGCCGACATCGAGGGCGGCAGCGCGCTGCACGAGGCGCTGGCCAAGCACCCGCTGTACTTCGACGACCTGTACGTCAACCTGGTCGAAGCCGGCGAGCAGGCCGGTGCGCTCGAGTCGCTGCTCGACAAGATCGCCACCTACAAGGAAAAGACCGAGGCGCTGAAGAAGAAGGTCAAGAAAGCCCTCTTCTACCCGGCCGCGGTGATGGTGGTCGCGGTGATCGTCACCGTGATCCTGCTGATCTTCGTGATCCCGCAGTTCGAATCGCTGTTCAAGGGTTTCGGTGCCGATCTGCCGGCCTTCACCCAGTTCGTGATCAACCTGTCGCGCTGGCTGCAGGACAACGGCATCTATCTTGCCATCGTCCTGGCGGGCATCGTCTACACGTTCTTCTACTTCAAGAAGCGCTCCAGGAAAATGCGCGAGGTGCTCGACCGGATGGCGCTCAAAATGCCGGTGATCGGACCAATCCTGGAAAAGGCTGCAATCGCGCGGTTTGCACGCACGCTCTCGACCATGTTCGCCGCCGGCGTGCCGCTGGTCGAAGCGCTCGAATCAGTCGCGGGCGCCACCGGCAACATCGTGTTTGAAGACGCCGTCATGAAGATGCGCGACGAGGTCGCCACCGGCCAGCGCCTGCAGCAGGCCATGGCCAACACCGGCCTGTTCCCGAACATGGTGATCCAGATGGTCGCGGTCGGCGAAGAATCGGGCGCCCTCGACGAGATGTCCGGCAAGGTCGCAACCTTCTTCGAAGCCGACGTCGACAACGCGGTCGACAGCATGTCGAGCCTGCTCGAACCGCTGATCATGGCGATCCTCGGCGTGCTGGTCGGCGGCCTGGTGATCGCGATGTACCTGCCGATCTTCAAGCTCGGATCGGTGGTCTGACGACGTTCGCGACGGCGCCCGCGCGATCATGACCCTGCTGATCGAGGCGTTCGCCGCGTCGCCGGCGCTGTTGATCGGCGCCGTATTGCTGCTCGGCCTGCTGGTCGGCAGCTTCCTGAACGTGGTGATCCACCGCGTGCCGATCATGCTCGACCGCGAGTGGCGCGCGCAGTGCGACGAACTGGCCGGGCGCGAGCCGGCCCAGACCGCGCGCTACAACCTGATCGTGCCGCGCTCGGCCTGTCCGCAGTGCAAGGCGCCGATCACCGCGCTGCAGAACATCCCCGTGGTCTCCTGGCTGGCGCTGCGCGGCCGTTGCGCCGGCTGCGGCACCGGCATCAGCGCCCGCTATCCGCTGGTCGAGCTGCTGACCGGCCTGCTGTCCGCCACGGTCGCCTGGAAATTCGGCCACGGCTGGCCGCTGCTCGCCGCCCTGGTGCTGACCTGGTACCTGATCGCCCTGACCTTCATCGACCTCGACACCCAGCTGCTGCCCGATTCGCTGACCCTGCCGCTGCTGTGGATCGGCCTGGTCCTGAGTCTCTGGGCGGCCGGCAACGGCGGCGCCGCGGTGCCGGTCGGGCCGCGCACCGCGATCATCGGCGCCGCGGCCGGTTACCTGTCGCTGTGGAGCGTGTACTGGCTGTTCAAGCTCGCCACCGGCAAGGAAGGCATGGGCTACGGCGACTTCAAGCTGCTGGCCGCACTCGGCGCCTGGCTCGGCTGGAAGATGATCCTGCCGATCGTGCTCTGCTCGGCCCTGGTCGGCGCCGTGGCCGGCCTGGCGCTGATGCTGCGCTTCGGCCGCGACCGCAGCGTGCCGATCGCCTTCGGCCCCTATCTCGCCGCAGCCGGCTGGCTGATGCTGGTCTGGGGCGGCGAAATCGTGGACGGCTATCTGGGGCTGTTCCGTACCGCACCCTGAGCGAGCATGTACCGGATCGGGCTCACAGGCGGCATTGCGAGCGGCAAGACCACGGTCTCGCAGCTGTTCGCCGCGCTCGGCGTGCCGATCATCGACAGCGACGAAATCGCCCGCGACATCGTCGCGCCCGGCACGGCCACCCTGGCCGCGATCATCGGGCGTTTCGGCCGCGAGCTGCTGCAGCCTGATGGCCAGCTCGACCGACGCCGCCTGCGCGAACTGGTATTCGCCGACGCCACCGCCCGGCGCGACCTCGAAGCGATCACCCACCCGGCGATCCGCGCCGAAATGGACCGGCGCTCGGCTATCGCCGGCGGCGACTACCAGATTCTGGCGATCCCCTTGCTGGTCGAGGGCGGTGCTGCCCGGGCGCGGGAGCGCGTCGAGCGGATCCTGGTGGTCGATTGCCCGGAGGCGCTGCAGATCCGGCGGGTCATGGCCCGCGACCGCTCGACCGAGGCCGCCGCGCGCGCGGTGCTCGCCGCCCAGGCCAGCCGCGAGGCCCGCCTGGCTGCCGCCGACGACGTGATCGTCAACCACGGCGATCTCGCCGATCTGCGGAGCCAGGTCGAGGCCCTGCACACCCAGTACCGCAACGCAGCGCGCGACGGCCGGCGAGATGTCGCACAATAGCCGGATGACTTCGCCACCTGCCGACGGCGGGGTGGCGGCGCCTGAGGCGACCGCCGCCACCGCAGCGCCCATCGTTTTCGAGCAGCCGCTCAACGAGCGGATGCGTTCGTTCCTGCGGGTCGACTTCCTCTACAACCAGGCCTCGTTCCACCACCAGTCGCCGAGCCACTGGGGCAGCCGCGCGGCCGTGGCCAGCCTGCTCGACATCCTCGCGATCACCACCCGCGCCGACATCCGCGCCGACGTCCTCAAGGAGCTGGAACGCCAGGTGTCGCTGCTCAACGAGTTCCAGTCGCGCCCCGGGGTCGACCAGGCCCGCCTGCGGACCGTGGTCTCGAACCTGCTGCGCCTGCGGGCCGACGTGCTGGCCTGCGGCACGGCCTTCCTGCAGCCCCTCAAGGATTCGGAGTTCCTGGCCGCCATCCGCCACCGCAGCGCGATTCCGGGCGGTACCTGCGAATTCGATCTGCCGGATTACTACTTCTGGCTGAGCCAGCCGGCGGAGCTACGCAACGAGACCTTCGCCAAATGGCTGTCGATGCTGCGCCCGCTGTGCGACGCGATCGCCGAGCTACTGTGGCTGACGCGCCAGAGCGGCCGGCCGCGCACCGAGATCGCGCATGGCGGCGTCTACCACATCACCTTCGACCGCGACGCCCCGGTGCAGCTGATGCGCATCGCATTGCCGGCGGACTCGTCGATCTTTCCGGAAATCAGCGGCAGCCACTATCGCTCGAGCATCCGCTTCGTCACCTGGAGCGGCCCGCCGAACCGGCCGCGACAGGCCGAGGGCGACATCAGCTTCGAAATCACCTGCTGCACGTGAACTGCCCCACCTGCGGCCGCGCAATCCTCTGGACCGCCGATTTCCCCGAGCGGCCGTTCTGCAGCGAACGCTGCCGACTGATCGATCTCGGCGCCTGGCTGAGCGGCGATCGGGCGATACCGGGCGAGCCGGCGGAAGGCGACGAGCTGCCAATGATCGACGCTGCAACGGAAGACGGCGCTACTGCACGCCACCAGCAAGGAGGCCCACGCCGATGACGACAGCCACGACGAGACTGCCAACCCCGCGCAAGCTCTATGACAACCGCTTCGCGCCCAGCCCACGGCGCGTGCGGATGTTCGCCGCCGAAAAGGGCCTGACAATCCCCCGCGTCGAGATCGACCTCGGCGCCGGCGCCGGCCAGCAAGCGGAATTCCTGACGATCAACCCGCAGGGCCAAGTCCCGGTACTCGAACTCGACGATGGCACGCGGCTGACCGAATCGCTGGCCATCTGCCGTTACCTCGAAGCCCTGCAGCCGGAGCCGAACCTGCTCGGCCGCGACCCGCTCGAAGCCGCCCGCATCGAATCCGAAGCGCTGCGGCTGATGTTCCAGTGCTACGTGCCGACCACCCAGGCCTTCCGCCACACCCATCGCTACTGGGCCGACCGCCTGAAACAAGTGCCGGAGTACGGCGCCCAGGCCCGCGAACAGGTACTCGAACGCTGGCAGGCACTCGACCGCGACCTTGCCAGCCGTGAATGGCTCACCGGCGAACGCTTCACCCTCGCCGACATCGTCGCCTTCACCACCCTGGAATTCGGCAAACCCTCCGGGATACGGCTGCAGCCCGAGCAGGTGAACTTGAAGCGGTGGTACGAGCAGGTTGCCAGCCGGGCTAGCGCGAGCGCCTGACGGCTCCACTCTCTCTATAGGGCCGGCAGGCCCGCGCGCCCATCATCCCCGGTCTGGCACGCCTGTCAGCGACTGCGCAGGCGTCGCGTCGGCTTGCACCTACTGCAACGGCAACTCGATACCGAGTGCGTGCGCGGCGAACGCCCACTGGTCCGCATAGTCCTCGATCTGCATCCAGACAGGCTTGCCGGCTCCATGACCCGCCCGCGTTTCGATGCGGATCAGCACCGGATTGGCACAACCCTGGGCATGCTGCAGCGCCGCCGCAAACTTGTAGCTGTGCCAAGGCACGACCCGATCGTCGCGATCGGCGGTCGTCACCAGTGTCGGTGGATAGCAGGTGCCGGCACGGACGTTGTGGACCGGCGAATAGGCCTGCAGTGCCGCGAACTCCGTCGCGACTTCGCTGAGCCCGTAGTCGCTCGACCACTGGCGCGCATTGGCGCTCGCGGTGTGATAGCGCAACATGTCGAGCACACCGACTGCCGGCAGCGCCGCACCGAACAACTCCGGCCGCTGGGTCAGCACGGCGCCGACCAGCAAGCCGCCATTGCTGCGACCGCTGATCGCCAGCCGGGCCGGCTGCGCGTAGCGCTCCGCAACCAGCCATTCGGCCGCCGCGATGAAATCGTCGAACACGTTCTGCTTGCGCAGCCGGGTACCTGCCTGATGCCAGGCCTCGCCGTACTCGCCGCCCCCGCGCAGATTTGCCTCGGCGTACACGCCCCCCATTTCCAGCCAGGTCAGTACCGCGGGCCGGAACGCCGGCGTCAACGAAATCGAGAAGCCGCCATAGCCATAGAGCAGCGTCGGCGCATTGCCGTCGCGCACCAGATCGCGGCGGTGGGTGACGAACATCGGGATGCGGGTGCCGTCCTTCGAGGCATAGAACACCTGCTGCGTCACGTAGCGTGAGGTGTCGGCCGCGAGTTGCGGCTGTCGGAACACTTCGCTGACGTTGCGCGCGGTGTCGTAGCGCACGATACGCGTCGGACTCAGGTAGTCGGTGTAGCTGAAGAACGTCTCGGAATCGCCCGGCTGCCCGGCAAAACCGGCGATCGAACCGAGACCCGGCAGCGCGACCTCGCCGACCGGCCGCCCGTCCTTCTCGAACAGGCGCGCCACGCCATGAGCATCGCGCACATAGCTCGTCACCAGCCGCGAACCGACCCGGCTGGCGGCTTGCAGCGCGGCATCGGCCTGCGGCACGACTTCGTGCCAGTGCCGCGGCTGCGGCCGGCGCGCATCGACCACGATCACCCGGCCGCGCGGCGCCGCATTCGTGGTCTGCACCCAGAACTTGTCGCCCTCGCTGCCCACCACGGTGTAGAGCGCATCCCAGTCGCCGAACAGGACCTGGGGCCGTGCAGCGGGGCGCTGCAGGTCGATGAGTTCGATCGCGTTCCTGTCGTAGCCGTCGAACAGCGTGATCACCAGCCAGCGGCCATCGGCCGTGGCCTGCGCCGAAGGCGCGCGGGTCGGGTGCCCGGCGACGGCATAGACCGGCCGATCAGCCGACTGCGGCTCGCCGAGCCGGTGGAAATGCACCACCGGCTGCCCCTGATCGTCGCCGCGCGGATCCTCGCCGCCCCCGGCGCCGGCCGGGCGTTGCGGATAGCGGCTGTACCAGACACCGCTGCCGTCGCGCGACCAGGACAACTCCCAGAACTTGGTGAACCGCAGTTCGTCCGGCAGATCGACGCCGTCGTCCACGCGCCGGAAGCGCCATACCTCCCAGTCGGTGCCGCCATCCGACAATGAATAGGCCAGGATCTTGCCGTCCGGCGACGGCTCGAAACGCGCGATCGCCACCGTGGCATCGGCGCGCCGGGCATTGGGATCGATCAATACACGCGGCGTCGCATCGAGCGCATCGGTCCAGTAGAGCACGCTCTGGTTCTGCCGCCCCTCGTTGCGCAGGAAGAAATAGCGTCCGCCTTCCTTGCGCGGCAACCCGACCCGCTCGTAGTTCCACAGCGTCTCGAGCCGCGACTTGATCCAGGGACGCTGCGGAATCGCCTCCAGCCAGGGCTGGGCCAGCGCATTCTGCTCGGCCACGAAACGCCGCGTTGCCGGCGCATCGGCATCCTCGAGCGCGCGATAGGGATCCGCCACGCGCGTGCCGTGATAGTCATCGACGGTCGCACCGCGTTCGACTTGCGGATAGGTCAGCGGCGTTGCCGCACTCGCCGCAGCCAGGGCCGTGCACAGTCCGGCAGTGGCGACAGCCGCCGTGGCCGTGATGTGGTGGTATGGTCGTTTCATCCCTACACTCCGCGCCCAACGACAGCGACGGCGCGCATGTTATCGGACGGTGGCCGACGATGACCAATCCCTCGTACAGACGTATCCGGCCCGCGCACCAGCCCGACCGCCGACTCGCCGTGGCCGCACTCGCGTCGGCAGCCATTGCGGCCGCCGCGCTCGCGGCCACGGCGCAGCAGGCCTCCGAGGCCGCAGTCGCCGAACCACTGACCATCGAACGCATTTTCGCCGCTCCGGATCTCTCCGGCACGGTCCTGCGCAATCCGCGTTTCTCGCCCGACGGCCGGCTGGTCACCTACCTGCAGGGCCGGCCCGACGACAAGGACCGGCTCGATCTCTGGGCCTGGGACGTCGCCGCGGGGCGCAGCCTGCGGCTGGTCGACTCGACGCAGATCACCGCAGGGGCGCAGCGCGGTTCGGTCGCGGCCGGTCCACCCGAAGCCGGCAAGGCCGTCGTCAACAACGAGGAAGAGCAGCGCCGCGAACGGCAGCGGACCTCCTCGCTGTCCGGCATCGTCGACTATGTGTTCTCGCCCGATTCGCGGCGTTTGCTGTTCCCGATCGACGGCGACCTGTTCCTGTACGACCGCGATGCGCCCGCCGCGCAGGCGGTGCGTCGCCTGACCGATACCGCGGCCTACGAAACCGATCCGAAGTTCTCGCCGCAAGGCCGCTACGTCAGCTTCGTGCGCGACCAGAACCTGTGGGTGATCGAACTGGCAAGCGGTCGCGAACAGGCAGTGACCCGCGACGGCCAAGGCACCGTGTCCTGCGGCACCGCCGAGTTCGTCGCCCAGGAAGAGATGGATCGCAGCACGGGCTACTGGTGGTCACCCGACGAAACACGGATCGCGTTCACGCGCGTCGACGAGGCGCCGGTCGACCTGCTGGAGCGCTTCGAGATCCTGGCGGATTCGGTGCGGGTCGTTCAGCAGCGCTATCCCGCTGCCGGCCGGCCGAATGCCGATGTACGGCTGTACGTCGCCACACTACCCGGCCGCGACCCGCGCAAGCCGGCAGCCGCCGACGAACCGCCCGTCGCCCCGATCCGCATCGACACCGGCGAGCCGGCCGACGGTTATCTCGCACGGGTCGACTGGTTTCCCGACTCGATGGCACTCGCGCTGCAGTGGCAAAGCCGCGACCAGCGGCAGCTCATCTTGCGGCGCGCCGATCCTGCGACCGGCCGGTCGCAGGAGCTGCTGCGCGAACACAGCGACAGCTGGGTGTCGTTGCACGACGAGCTGACATTCCTGCCGCGCCGGCGCGCCTTTCTCTGGGCCTCGGAACGCAGCGGCCAGAGGCATCTCTATCTCTACGACTATCGAGGCCAACTGCTGCGCCCGGTCACGGCCGGCGACTGGATGGTCACCGGCGACGGCGGCGAACGGGCGATCGAGGCGGTCGACGAACGCAGCGGCCGGGTCTGGTTCACAGCCAACCGCGAGTCACCGCTCGAACGTCATCTGTATGTCGCACCGCTCGAGGGGCCGCGCGACCCGGCGGCGATCGAGGCCGGCATCCGTCAGCTGTCGAGCGGTGCCGGCTGGCATTCCGTGACCATGGCGCCGGACGGCAGCCGCTGGCTCGACCTGTTCTCCGATCCCGACACGCCGCCATCGTTGACGCTGCGCCGCAGCGACGGCCGCGCCCTGGCCACGCTGGTGTCCAACCGTCTCGACGCGGCGCATCCTTATGCGCCGTTTCGCAGCGCGCAGCGACCGACCGAATTCGGCACGCTGCAGGCCGCGGATGGCCAGACGCTGCATTGGCAGATGCTGCGGCCGCCGGGCATGCAGGCGGGCCGCCGCTACCCGGTGATCGTCGACGTCTACGGCGGTCCCGGTTTCCAGCGCGTGAAACGCGCCTGGGGCGGCTTCCCGCGCAGCAACGAAGGCTTTTTCCGCCAGTATCTGGCGCGGCAGGGCTACGTGGTGTTCACGCTCGACAACCGCGGCAGCGGTTTCCGCGGCACGGCCTTCGAAAGCGCGGTCCATCGCCAGTTGGGCCAGCGCGAAATCGACGACCAGGTGCGCGGCGTCGAGTATCTGCGCAGCCTGCCATTCGTCGACCCCGCCCGCGTCGGCATATTCGGCTGGAGCTATGGCGGCTACATGGCCCTGCTGGCGATGCTGCGCGCCCCGCAGCATTTCGCCGCCGGTGTCGCCGGTGCGCCGGTGACCGACTGGAGTCTGTACGACACGCACTACACCGAACGCTATCTCGGCACGCCGCAAGACAATGCCGCGGGCTATCGCGAGGCCAGCGTGCTGACCCATGCAGACGGCCTGCAGGGTCCGCTGCTCGTCATGCACGGCATGGCCGACGACAACGTGCTGTTCACCCACAGCACCGCGCTGTTCAAGCGCCTGCAGGATCTCGGCAAGCCGTTCGACGTCATGCCCTATCCCGGCAGCAAGCACGGGCTGCTGCGCTTCCAGGGCACCGGGCCGCATGCCTACCATTCCATTGCACGTTTCTTCGATCGCCATCTGCGGGCTGCGCAATCTCCACCGTGGGCAGCGAAGGATGTGTCCCCCGAAACGGCGGCGCCGACCCGATAAGCTTCAGGCCATGCGCAGTCTCAGCGATCTCTTCAAGCAGAACGTCCGGTGGGCCCGCAAGGTCACCGACGCCGACCCGGAGTTCTTCGCCAAGCTGGCCCGACAGCAATCGCCGGACTATCTCTGGATCGGCTGTGCCGACAGCCGCGTACCCGCCAACGAGATCGTCGACCTGCTGCCGGGCGAGATGTTCGTCCACCGCAACGTCGCCAACGTGGTCGTGCAGACCGATCTCAACTGCCTGTCGGTACTGCAGTACGCGGTCGACGTGCTCGACGTCGAACACGTGATCGTCTGCGGCCACTACGGCTGCGGTGGCGTGCAGGCCGCCTACCAGGACCGCCGGTCCGGCCTGATCGACAACTGGCTGCGGCATGTGCAGGACGTCATCCGCAAGCATCAGGCACAGCTCGAACGCCTGCCCGACGATGCGGCGCGCCTCGACCGCCTGTGCGAGCTGAACGTGATCGAACAGGTCTTGAACGTCTGCCGGACCACCATCGTGCAAAGCGCCTGGGACCGCGGCAAGTCGCTGCAGGTGCACGGCTGGGTCTACGGCCTCAGCGACGGCCTGTTGAAAGATCTGAACGTCTGCGTACGGACTCCGGAGGAGCTCGAACAGGCCTACCGCTCGGTACTCGAGGGTTGAGTCGCGCCGCCGACGATCCGCGGCGCCCGTCGTCCACCGGACTCAGCGCAGACTGTCGAGCTCCGCCTCAGTGCGGCGCAGCGCCAGGCGCGCGTTCACCAGCCGCTCGCGCAGATCGGACAGCGCGCGCTCGGCATCCAGGCGTTCCAGCAACGACAACCGACCGGCCTCGTAGCCCTGTTGCGCGAGCTGCATTGCGGCACGGGCCGCGGGCACACCGCTGTTCACCAGGGCATCGTGGGCGATGCGCGCCGCCTCGTGCTCGGCCATGGCCTGCTCGCGTTCATCCTGCAGGAGGCGCGCGGCCTGCTCCGCCTCGATCTCCGCAGCCAGCAGCGCGGCCCGCTCTTCGGCGATGGCCGCGCCATTTCGATCCCAGAGCGGCAGCGGCGTCGACACGCCCAGTACCCAGGCGCGCTCGCTGCCGGCCGACCCGTCGGCGAAACGCCGGGTGCCGACCGTCGCCTCCAGACCCTCGAAGCGCGCACCGCGCTGCGCCTCGAAGGCCGCGCGGGCCACCTCCACCTGCAGTTGCGCACGCACCAGCCGCGGATGCGCGCGGCTGCCGGACCCGGTGGCCGCAAGCGACGCGACGCTGCCGGCGGGGGCCGCGTCGAACCAGGCATCGTCCAGCGGCTCGCTGACCAGGTCCTCGCGCCACAGTGCCGCGAGCGCGCGACGACGCGCCTGCGCCGCAGCCGTCGCTCGGCGGGCAGCGGCCTGCAGGTCGCTGGTCTCCACCACGGCCCGCGAATGCTCCAGCGCCGATTCGAGCCCCGAATCGAAACGCTTGTCGACAGCTTCGTGGGTCGCGATGCCGATCTGCGCACGCTCGCGTTCGATCGCGGCGATCCGGTCCGCCGCGATCGCCTCGGCATAGGCGATCAGCACCTCGCGCCGCACCTCGCGCGCGGCCCACTCGGCCTCGACTTCGGCCAGCGCCACGCCGGCACGCGCACCGCGCCGGCCGGCCGCACGGCCGCCACCCCAAGGCAGCGGCTGCGACAAGGCCACGGTGGTTTCGGCAACGTCGAAATCGGCGTACTCGCCGGAGCCGAGAACGTTCTCGACCTCGACCGACAGCGTCGGATTCTCCCAGGCGCGCGCCTGGCGCAGCCGTGCCGCGGCGACCTCGCGGCCGCTGCCGGCCGCAGCCAGCACCGGGCTGCGCTCACTGGCCCGTGCCAGCGCCTGCTCGAGAGTCAGTACGGCAGCAGACGCCTGTGCGGCGGCCGGCGCGGCGAGGAATCCAGTCAGCGCCAAGGCCGGCAGCAGTACGGCCGCCCCCGCCCTGACCCGCTGCGCACCCGACGATTCATTTCTTGGCGGTCTTGTCATGCTGATGGTCGTGGTCTCGATCGTGGCCGTCGTCATGGTCGTGGTCATGGTCGTGGTCATGGTCGTGGTCGTGGTCAGGTCCAGCATGGTCGTGTTTCGCTCCGGCATCGGATCCGCTGGGCTGCATCTTCGAGGAATACCGGAGTTGCGCGAGCTTGCGACCCGGCACCTCGACGCGAAACAGCAGTGTCCAGTCGCCCTCGAGAGCACGATCGCCCACCAGGATGCCCGCCTGCTTCTGCCGCATCGGGATCTCCTGGCGCGCGCCGCCGACCAGCAGCATCGCCGTTACTTTGCCCTTCGAGGTATCAACGATGCCGTGTGTCGCCTTGTCATGTAAATGCAATTCGAAGCTCTTGTCCGATTTGAGCAGATGCGAATGGTAATCATCTGCTGTCAAATCCCATTGCGACGCAGCCGCAGCGGTTACCGCAAATGCCGCGCACATCGCAAAGGCCAGCCGGCGAGTCCACAGGCACGAATCGTTCAGCATTCTCATCACAACCTCCTCGTTCGAATCGATGTGGCGCGGTGCGCCACGAACAATCAACTCACTTCAATAAGCTCCGGCCGATGCATCGCCGGCGATCGCGCGCTCCTCGCGCAGACGCGCAATCGCCGCGGCGCCGTAGCGCTCGATCAGCGTCGGTGTGACCACGGCATCGAGCAGGGTGGCGGTGAACAAACCGCCGAAGATCGTCACCGCGACCGGATGCAGGATCTCCTTGCCCGGCTGGTCGCCGCCGATCATCAACGGCAGCAGCGCGACGCCGGCCGAGACGGCCGTCATCAACACCGGCGTCATGCGCTCGAGACAGGCGCGACGGACGGTGGCCCGCTCGAACGGCAAGCCATCGCCGAGCACGAGATTCAGCGTGTGGCTGATCTTGAGAATGCCATTGCGTGCGGTGATGCCCGTCAGGGTGATGAAACCGACCATCGCCGCGATCGACAGCTCGAGGCCGGCGATCCACAGCGCGGCGACCGAGCCGACCAGGGCCAGCGGCACGTTGCCCATGACGATCAGTGCCAGCGCGGCGGAGCGGTAGCGCGTGTACAGCACCAGGAAGATCAGCGTCAGCGACACCAGAGACAGCAGGCCGATCATCCGCGCCGCTTCCTGCTGGGCGCGGAACTGGCCTTCGATGCGCAGCGTGTAACCTGCCGGCAGTTGCAGCGCCGCGAGCCGCCGCTGCATTTCGGCGACCACCACGTCGGCACCCGCGCCGGTGTTGTTGCCGGAGACCACGATGCGCCGCCGCCCATCCTCGCGCTGCACCTGGTTGGGCCCGTCGGCCTCCACGACACTGGCCAGCTTGCCGAGCGGCACTGCGCCGCGCGGTGTGTCGATCAGCACCGCTTCGAGTCCCTCGGGGGTACGCGCCTCCTCGGGCAACTGCAGCGTCACGGCGAAGCGGCGCGAGCCGTCCACGACTTCGGCCACCCGACGACCACCCGCCAGCATCTCGACCCGCTCCGCGACGCGCGCCGGCGTGACACCGTGGAAACGGGCGGCATCCTCGTCGACCCGCACGTGGATTTCCGGCGCACGCACCTGGCGCTCGAGCCGCAAGTCGGTGAGGCCCGGCGTACCCACGAGCAACTGTTCCGCCTGGGCGCCGAGCGCACGCAAGGTATCGAGGTCGTCGCCGCTGATCTTGACGACCAGCGCCGCCTGCACGCCCGAGAGCAGATGGTCGATGCGGTGGCTGATCGGTTGCCCGAGCGACGCGGAGCCGGGCAGAGATTCAAGCCGGCCGCGGATGTCGGCGAGCACCTCGGCACGATCGCGATCGCTGGCGCGCAGGTTCACGTCGAGCTCGTTCATGTGCACGCCCTCGGCATGCTCGTCCAGTTCAGCGCGGCCGGTGCGGCGGCTGACGGACACGACTTCCGGCACCTCACCGATCAGGCGCTCGGCGACCGCACCGAGCCGCTCGGAGTCGCGCATCGAGATGCCCGGCGTGAACGCCAGCGTGATCAGGCTCGTGCCTTCGTTGAAGTCCGGCAGGAAGCTCTTCGGCAGGCGCATCGCGCCGACCACCGCCAGCAGGATCGCGAGACCGGCCGTGCCGAGCAGCAGGGCATGCCGCGGCAGCGCCCAGTCGAGCAGGCGCGAATAGCCGCCCTTGAGGGTGTGCACCAGACGCGACTCGGGCTGCTCCAGGCTGCGCAGCGACGGCAGCAGGTAGTAGCAGAGCACTGGCGTCAGCGTGATCGACACCATCAGGCTGGCGAGAATCGACACGATGTAGGCGACGCCGAGCGGTGCGAACAACTGCCCCTCGATGCCGGTCAGCGCGAACAGCGGCACGAACACCAGCACGATGATCAGGGTCGCGTAGAGGATGCCCGAGCGCACCTCCTGGCTGGCCGCGGCGACCACGTTCAGCAGCGGCCGGGGCGTCGCTCGCGTGCGGTTCTCGCGCATCCGGCGGAAGATGTTCTCGACGTCGACCACGGCGTCGTCCACCAGCTCGCCAATCGCGATCGCGAGCCCACCCAGGGTCATGGTGTTGATCGACAGGCCGAACAGCCAGAACACCAGCGCGGTGACGAACACCGACATCGGAATCGCCACCAGCGAGATCAGCGTCGTGCGGACGTTCATCAGGAACAGGAACAGCACCACTCCGACGATCAGCAGCGCCTCGAGCAGCACCTTCTGCACGTTGCCGATCGAGTTCTCGATGAAGCTGGCCTGGCGGAACTGCACCTGCAGGGTGGTGATCTCCGGCGGCAGGGTGGCGCGCAGCACCTCCAGCGCGGCCTCGATCTCGTGGGTCAGCGCCAGGGTGTCGACATCGGGCTGCTTCTGCACGCCGAGCACCACCGCCGGCCGGCCGTCGAAACCGGCGCTGCCGACACGCGGCCGGGCCGCGAAGCCGACCTCGGCCACCGACTTCAGCAGAATGGGCACACCATCGCGACTGGTGACGACCAGGCCGGCGAGTGCTTCCGGATCGCGCTCGCGGCCCAGGGTGCGGATCACGAACTGCTGGGAGCGCGTATCGATGAAGCCGCCGCCGGCATTGGCCGAGAAACCCTGAGCCGCGGCTTCGATCTCCTCGAGCGTCACGCCGAGCTGGCGCATCCGCGCCGGATCCGGCGTGATCCGGTATTCGCGCACCAGCCCGCCGATCGGGATCACCTGCGAGACCCCGGGAATCGCCAGCAGTCGCGGCCGGACCGTGAAATCGGCAAGCTCGCGCAGCGCCATCGGGTCGGCCTGCTCGCCGGCGACCGCGATCAGCATGATTTCGCCCATGATCGAGGAGATCGGCCCGATCGTCGGGAGGATGTTCTCCGGCAATGCGCCCTGCGCCGCCGCGAGCCGCTCGGCGACCTGCTGGCGTGCGCGGTAGATGTCCGCCCCCCACTCGAACTCCACGTAGATGAACGACAGGCCGAGGCTCGAAGTCGAACGCACGCGGGTCACGCCCGGCAAACCCTGCATCGCCGACTCGATCGGAAAGGTCACCAGCTGCTCGACCTCCTCCGGCGCGAGGCCCTCGGCTTCGATCTGGATCGTCACCGTCGGACGATTGAGATCTGGCAGCACATCGATGTTGAGCTGCGGAATGATCCAGCTGCCGAAGCCGATCAGCAGCAGTGCGGCCGCGAGCACGAACACGCGGTTGCGCAGGCTCGCGGTGACGATCAGGTTGAACATGACGGGCTCCGGGGCGGCAGGTGTGCGCCGCTCAGCGGATCTGGGCGATCAGAGGGGCCCCGCGAACCACGACGCGGGCCGCCGGCTCGAGGCCGGCCAGCACCGCGACATGCTCGGCGGAGATCTGGCGGACCCGGACGACACGCGGCACGAAGCGCTCCGCCGAGACCTTCTCGTAGACGACGCGTTCGCCGCTCGGCAGCCGCACCAGCGCATCGACCGGCAACGGCAAACCCGGCACCGTCACGGAACGCTCCAGGAATACCGTCACGGGCTGTCCCACGACCAGCCCCGGCGCGGCCTTCGTGAGATCGAGCCGCACCGGCACGGCGCCGCCTCGCAGTTGCGCACCGACACCGACCAGCCGTGCCTCGAGGCTCGTGCCGTCGCGCAGCGCGACGCTGGCGCGGGTCACGCCGGCAGCGGCGACCGGATCGAAGGCCAGTGCCTCGATCGACAGGCGCGACGGATCGATCACCGTCAGCAAAGTCTCGCCGGGGGCGGCGACAGCACCCGGACGCGCCTCGATCGCCGCGATCAGGCCGTCGATCGGTGCGACGATCGCTTCACCGCCGGCGGCCAGCGGCGCGCCCAGTGCCGCACGCTGCGCGCGCAGGCTCGTGACCCGCGCCCGCACCGTCTCCACCTCGGCCCGGGACACGACACCCGTGAGGCCTTCAAGGCGCGCCAGTTCGGCCTGGGCCTGGGTCAACTCTGCGGCCACCCGTGCCGCCTCGGCGGCCGTGGCCGCGCGCTCGCCGCCCGAACCACTCGGCGTCAGTCGCAGCAGCACCTGGCCGCGGTGCACCGTGGCGCCGAGCACCGGCCATTGGCCGGCGTTGCCCGCGACCCGCCCGCCCTGCAAGGTCTGCAAAGCGGCGCTGGCGCGCGGATCGCCGATGATTTCGCCGGCGAGACGCAGCGACTCCGAGGTCGGACCGGCCGCCGCCACCTGGGTGCGCAGCTCGAGGATGTGCTGCGTCGACTTCGGCACGAATACACTGCCGTCCGCCAGCCGCTGCGGACGCGCGCCACCCGCCTCGACCCGCGGCGCTGCGGCCGGTTCCGCCGCGTGATCGTGGCCCTCGTGGGCGACTGCCGGCACCGCGACGACCCCGGCCAATCCGAACAGCAGCCCCGCGCCAAGCAGCGCAGCCCAAGGCAAGGGCAAGAGCAAGGGCATGCCGACGGCCAGCACCTGCAGGCGCTGTCGCCGCCAGCGCGAGACACCCACTGCCGCGAGGCTCAGCACCAACAGCCCCAGTGCCCAACGCCAGCTGTCCGCGAACCAGCCGCCGACGCGGGCGGCGAGATCCGGATCGGCCGGCGCAATCGATTCGAGCGTACCGCCGAGGAGATCGTCGCCCGGCTCGGCCTGGACGAGCAGTGTGATCGGGGTCGTGCTGCCGGGCGCAAGCGGCGTGATCGACACCGTGTATCGCCCCGGAGCGTTTTCCGTCGCCACTACCTCGGCCGCGTCCCCCAGCGCGACACTCAGCCGGGCGCCGCTGACCGGCTCGTTGCTGTCGTAGCGATCGAGCCAGATGTCGAGCCGATCGGCATGCGCTTCGACCAGCGTCTCGTAGAGTTCCGAGCTGAGCTCGACGACATCGCGGCCCGCCGTCGCCGGCAACGCGGCCGCGGTCGGCGCGGCCTCCCCGTGATCGTGCCCCTCGTGCGCGAACAGCAGTTGCGGCAACACGAGCAACACGGCAAGCAGTAAGGCATGCAGCGGGAACCCGGCAGCTGCCGATGTAGTGGGGCGAACCAGACTGATCATGGCGAAACCTCGACGCAGACGAACGAAGCCGCGCCTCCGCAATGCGGAGCACGCGGCGCACGACTACGACGAGAGGCCTAGATCAGCAGGCGGATGGATTCGCCGGCGACGGCGCCGGCGAGACGGGGCCGCAGCTCGGGAAGCGCGGACCCTGGCCACCAACCCACGGTGGCGGGCGGCTGCAGCGGCGCAAGCTGCGCCACAAGGGTGAACACCGGATACCAGAATACGTCCGCCAGAGTGAGCGGCAACGCGCTGGCCGGCGCAGCCGCCAGATCGCTTGCGGCGGAAAGATGCGCCGTGTGCAACACCACGCCATGGCAGTGCGCATGACCGGCAGCCGCATCGACCTGCGGAGTATCACAGGGCTGGACCGCGCTGGTCACATGGGACTCTTCGCCGCCATGCAGGCACCAGCTGAGCGTGGCAGCAAAACTCTGCGGGACGAACGCCGTCAGCAGCAGCACAGCGCACAGGCCGGGCCAGCGACGGACGAACTGTCTGAAACGCAGCAACACACCGCCATGCTAAGCCACTTGCCAGGGCATCGCCAGCGGGCCGGACCGGCCCTGCTCGTCCATGGGGAATCACCGAGGCGCAACGTGACGTGGCTCACGGTCGGCAGCGGCACGATCACCGACCGGCGACTCAAGACCTTCCGGGCCGGGGTCTGGCAGACCGGGGTGTCGCGGCACCGGCGCCCAGCGCCAGCCTGGAGGGCAGGCGACGCAGGTGTTCCGGCGGCGGGGCGCTCAGAGGCCAGCCCTCGCCCGGCAGGCTGTCGTACTCGGGGTCCCAGGGATAGACCGAGATGCGCGCCTCGGCCGGGCCAGACAAGCGCGGCAGGATCGGCACGATCGGTCGGGAGCGCTCGACCTCGAACAATCGGACCAGGCTGCCGTGGCGGGCGTAGCTGATCTGCAGATCGAGCAAGGTCAGGCGAGTCGGCGGCATCAGCAGCATGTGGCCGCCCGCAGCCGCTTCGATGGCCGCTTGCGGCTCGAGCCACCGGCTCTCGGTGGTCTCGCAGGCATCGCCGACCACGACCTGCCCTGGCGGCAACGCAGCCGCGAAAAACCAGGTATCGAAACGTCGCCCCCGCCCCTCCGGCGTGATCCAGCGACTCCAGCCGATCAGACCCTCGCCGTCGGTGACGGCCTGCAGCCGCACGCCGGCTTCTTCGAGACATTCGCGCACAGCGGCCCGGCGCAGCGCCGCCAGCGGCTCGCGTGCGAAGTCTCCATCGCGAGGCTCGACCACACCGCCGGGATAGACCCAGTGATCGCCGAAAGTCAGGGTTGCCGCACGGCGCTGCAGCAGCACCTCGAGGCGGCCCGAGTGCTCGCGCAGCAGCAGCAGCGTGGCGGAAGGCCGCGGCGTCGGCAGTGGCAGCGAAGCGGGCATCGTCATCGCCTGCGCAGTCTACGCCGCATGCCGGTTCGCGCGCACGGCGGCGCTCGCCCATAATCGGCCGATGCCGAACTCGAGCTTCCTGCTGCAACATCCCGGCGCGACCGCGATCCTGGCGCTGACCCTGACCTTCAGCGTCAGCGGCCTGCTATGGCTTCCCGGATTGATCGAACGCTGCGTGCTGCGCCCCTACTGGCTGCTGCGCCGCCGCCAGTGGCACACCGTGATCAACAGCGGCCTGGTGCACGCCGATTTCGGACACCTGCTGCTGAACATGCTGACCTTCTGGTTCTTCGCGTTCCAGCTCGAGCACGTGCTCGGCACGGCGCGCTTCGTGCTGCTCTACCTGCTGGCGCTGGTGGCCAGCGACATCAACACGTTCCTGAAACACCGCCACGACCCCGAATACGGCTCGCTCGGTGCCTCCGGCGCGATCGCCGCGGTGCTGTTCGCCTCGATCGTCTATTACCCCCAGCAGAGCCTGTTCATCGTGCCGATTCCGGTGCCGATTCCCGCGCCAGTGTTCGCGATCGGATACGTCGCCTATTCGTGGTACTCGGCCCGCCGGGCGCGCGGCCGCATCAACCACGACGCCCATCTCGGCGGCGCGCTGTTCGGGCTGCTGTTCGTCGCCCTGACCGATCCCGCCGCTTTCGGCCGGCTCGCCCGCGCCTTCGGCTGAGCCCGGAACCGGGGACAGGATCAGGCAGGCTGCGGCGGCCGCGACTGCCGGGATTCGTGACTGCGCTCACGATGCTGCACGGCAGCATCGCGACCGTGTGCACGGGCTTGCGCTGCCGCAAGGCCGAAAATGGCCGAACAACCCGAATACCAACGCCAGGTCTCGTGACCAAGCTGCAAATCAACGACCACCGCCGCATCACCGTCCCGTACCCGCTGGTACTCGACGCGGCGCTGGCGTTCGATCGCGAACACAACGGCTGGTTGTGGCGGGCCAGCGAACACACCCTGACGATCCTGCCGGCCGCGGATTGCAGCATCGCCATCGGCGCACGCCGCAGCGGTGCCGCCGAAACGGCAAGTGTCGAGCGATCCGCCGCCTGGGTCGCGGCCGCGTTGCTGCAATACTGCTTCAAGCTGCGCATCCCGATCCCGCGCCAGAGCTGCAAAGGCGTCGAACTCACACCCGCGGGAATCGACCTGATCATCTCGACCAGCGTGGCGCTGCTGCCGATCGAGTTGTCGGTGGCCGATGCTCAGGCGGTGGCGCCCACGATCCCGCCGGCGGCAGCGGACATGCCCATGGAGGCTGCTGCTGAAGCGGCCTCGACCGAAGCGGCCAGCGCAGCCACCTGAGCCGAGCGCCGCGGCTGTGGGCTCGGGGCACGCGCCGGCCGGCCACGACGACCGCTACGACCGCCACCACCGCCACCACCGCGATCCGGCAAGTCAGGGATTCAGGCCGCCGTTCGCAACCACCATCTGCCCCGTGATCCAGCGACCTTCGTCGCTGGCCAGGAACGCCACGACGTCGGCGATGTCGCGCGGCTGGCCGAGACGTCCGAGCGTGGTGCCCTTGGCCGCCGCTTCCCGCAACGCCGGCGGATAGTCGCCGATCATGTCGGTATCGGTCAGGCCGGGAACGATGGCGTTGACCGTGATGCCACGCGGCCCGAGCTCGCGCGACAATGAACGCGTGAACTGCTCGATCGCCGACTTCGAACCCGCATAGATCGAGTAGCCGGGCGACCAGCCTCGCGTGGTGCTGCTCGAGAGGTTGATGATCCGCCCGCCGTCGTGGATGCGCCTGGCGGCTTCCTGCATCGAGAAGTAGGTGCCTTTCAGCAGGCCGAAGACCGCATCCCAGGTGGCCTCGGTTTCCTTTTCGACCGGCACGACCGGCGGCAGGATGCCGGCATTGTTGACGACGATGTCGATGCGGCCGAACTGCTGCTGCACCTCGGCGTACAGCCGCCGCACGTCCTCGATCCTGGAGATGTCCGCCTGGATGGCGATCGCCCGGCCACCGCGCGCCTCGATCGTCTCCACGACCTGCTGCGCCGCCGCGGTCGACTTCGAATAATTCACCACCACGGTCGCGCCGTCGCGCGCCAGCGTCTCGCTGATCGCGCGACCGATGCCGCGTGAACCGCCGGTCACGATCGCGACCTTGCCGGCGAAACGTGCCGTACCCGCAGGCGTCGGCGCAGCCGCAACGGCAGTAGTGGCGGTGGTGGCCGCGGTGGCGGTGGCGGGCGGAGTGCCCGGATCCGCGGCGGCCACGGCCCGGACCGGCTGGGCGGCCAGCACGCTGCCCAGCAACCCTCCCAACAACACGCGCAGCATCCGGGAGTCAGGCAGGCGTCGGGACAGGTGGGACATTCGCGGGCTCCGGCTCAATCGATGCCCGGAGCTTACACGGCTCGCCCGACCTCGAGCGCAGCCCGCTGTGCCCGTCACGAACCGCGGAACGGGGGCAGGCGGGTCGTCACCGCCAACGATGCCGCACACCACCTCGCCGCGACGGGCGCAGGCCTTGCGGCCTTAGAACGCGTCCCAGTCCTCGTTGGCTCGCGACGTGCAGCCAGAACCCGCCGCAGCGCGCTTGGCAGGCGCGGCCGCGTGCCGTGCCGGTTCTGCCGCCGCCGTAGCCGACCGCTTGGCCGACCGCTTGGCCGACCACGGCCGGTTGCCGGTACGACGCTCGGTGCTGGGCGCGGCCGACGACGACGCGGATCGTGACGCCTCGTGGGCGACAGCGCGCGCGCCATGCGGCTCCTGCGAACCCGGCACGCGGTAGCGCTCCATCATCTCGTTGAGCGCCGCCGCCTGCTCGGCCATCGACTGGCTGGCTGCGCTGACCTCTTCCACCAGGGCCGCATTCTGCTGGGTCATCTCGTCCATCTGCATGACGGCAGTATTGACCTGCTCGATGCCGCTCGACTGTTCGAGGCAGGTCGCAGCCACCTCCGACACGATGTCGTTGACGCGTTTGACTGCACCCTCGAGCTGCTGCAGCGTCTGGCCGGATTCGTTGACCAGCGTCGCGCCTTCTTCGACCTTGCGGACCGAGTCCTGGATCAGCGTCTTGATCTCCTTGGCGGCAGTCGCCGAACGGCCCGCGAGACTGCGGACCTCGCTGGCGACGACCGCGAAGCCGCGGCCCTGTTCGCCGGCCCGGGCCGCTTCCACGGCCGCGTTGAGCGCCAGCAGATTGATCTGGAACGCGATCTCGTCGATCACGCCGATGATGTCGGCGATCTTCTTCGACGCCTCGCTGATCTCGGTCATGGCGCGCACCGCATTGGACACGACCGAGCCACCCTTCTCGGCCTGTTCGCGCGCCGTGGTCGCCAGCTGTTTGGCCTGGGCGGCGTTATCGGCCGTCTGCTTCACGGTGCTGGTCATCTCCTCCATCGACGAAGCGGTTTCCTCCAGGTTGGAGGCCTGCTCCTCGGTACGCTGCGAGAGATCAGCGTTGCCCTGACTGATCTCGTTCGCACCGTGCGCCACCTCGCCGGCCGCGGCCTTGACCTGGGTCACGATGTCGGTGAGGTTGCCGGTCAGGTCGTTCACACCGTTGCCGATCGCGGCGAACAGGCCGGGCTTGCCCTCGACGGCCATGCGCTTGGTCAGATCGCCCTGATTGGCCGCATCGACCAGCTGGCGCACTTCGGTCACCACCTGGCTCACGGTGTCGACCAGCTGGTTGATCCCGTTGGAGAGCATCAGGACGAACCCGCTCTTGCCCTCCTGCGCGATGCGCTGCTCGAGCCGGCCATCGACCACGGCAGCGACGATCTGGTTGACCTCCTGCTCGATCGCCTGCTCCTGCGTCCGATCGACCCATTCGACCACCGTGGCGACGCGGTTGCCTTCTTCGTCGCGCACCGGATTGGCGGTGATCCGCAAGGTGCGCCCGCCGACGTGGATCTGCGATTCGTGCGTCTTGGACAACGCCGCCAGGATGGCGCGCTGATGCGCCGGATTCTTGTGGAAGACGTCGATGTTCGCGCCCATCAGCTTCGAGGCTTCGAAGCGCGGCAGATCCTTGCGCAGGTCGGCCTCGATGTCGCGGAACAGGGTTTCCGCGTTCCGGTTCAGGTAGAAGATGTTCAGGTCTTCGTCCGCCACCATGACGTTGGTCCGGACGTTGTCCAGGGCCTGCACCAGACGCGCGCGGCGCTTGTTCGCCTCCTCGCGCTTGACCTCCTCGGTGATGTCGCTGGCGTACTTGACCACCTTGAACGGTCGGCCGTTCAGATCGAGGATCGGGTTGTAGCTGGCCTGCAGCCACAGCTCCCCGCCGCCTTTGGCGATGCGCGGATAGCGGCCGGCGATGTACTCACCGCGGCCGAGCCTCTCCCAGAACTGCCGATACTCGCTCGATCCGGCGTATTTCTGCGAAACGAACATGCGGTGGTGGCGCCCGCGGATCTCGTCGAGCGAATAGCCGGTCGCCTGCAGGAAGTTCTCGTTGGCATCGATGACCGTGCCGTCGAGTTCGAACTGGATCACGGCCTGCACCCGATTAATCGCGTCGAGCATGCCGCGCAGCTGGACGAGCTCGGTGGATGCCGTCGCATTCCGGCGCACAGCGGTCAGGAACTTCATTAGCTAGACCCTCAAATGAGATCGTTCACGAACATTCATACGGCGGGTGCAAAGCCGATCCGGGTACGCCGGGCGAAAAGGGCCAGCTGGACGCAGCCCGGGGACGAGGGGATGCATCCGAACCACAGCAGCGCTCTCCGGCCGGATATCGGCCCGGGGACGACACCGCTTGAGGATCGGATGCCTTGATCTCACGAGAGGCCGGGTGCGATTCGAGAACCAGTCGACGGTCCACCGCACTTCGGGGCACGCCTTACGTCAAATTAGTGACACGGATCACCGGTATCAACTGCGGGAGCTCGGCCGGCTTCGCCAGATAATCTAATGCACCCAGCGCCGCAGCCTTGTCCACCACGGCGAGGCTTGCTGGCGTCGAGAGGACTACGAACGGCAGCAGCGCAACAGGTTTCGTGGTCACGAAATTTCTCAACCCCGCGCAGACCGCGCGACGGGAGTTCGGAACCGCTACGGCTCGGCCTCATCCAGCGGCTGGCAACGCAGCACGCGCAGCTCGATTCGCCGTCCGTCGTCGTCACGCCGCAGCGCGCAACGCCCCCGCCTGCCATTGCAGACGCACGATGTAGCGCCGGCACGAGGCGCTCACGAACGATCTGTGTCACAGACCATCGGAGAGCAAAGCGCCTCACACTCCCGCACAGCTGTGTGAATGCCGCGTGGTCGCACTACTTAGGGAGAGTGAACCCGCCCTAGCGCTCTGCGACCTGGAAATTGACGCTCAACGCCGTCACTGCCGGCTGGCCATCGGGCCGGGGCCGGCTGCGGGTGTAGACCGCGCCCTCGAGCATCCAGCGCAGTGCGGCTGCATCCAGCATCTCGACACCGCTGCTGACCAGTACCGCCGCGGCGCGCACGCAGCCTTGCGGATCAATCCGGGCCGACAGCGCGACCTTGCCTTCGATGTCCTGGTCAAGCGCCTCGCCGGGGTAGTAGTCGTAAGTCGGTGCCGACAGCGTGGTATCGAGTCGCGGCGCCTCGCCCGGCGCGCCGGTATCGGCGGCGAGCGGACAGCGCACGTCGCGCGACTGGAAACGCAGCGACTGTACCGGACGGGCACGGGCCGCACCCAGCGCGCTCTGGAAAGCCGCGTCGTAGGCCTGCCGCTGCAGGCTTTCGAGTTCGGCCAGCTCGACCTCGGCCGCCATGGCGAAATCGTCGCGGGCTTCGCGCGCCGCCAGCAGGGCTTCGAGTTGCGCGAGCCGCGGCATGGCCGGCGAATCGATGCCGTTGCCGCGCAGCAGGGCCTGCAGGCGTGCCAGGCCGAGCTGTGCGGCGACGCGTCGCGGTACGTAGTTCATCAGCGTGGCGGCTTCCTCGCCGTGATCCATGAACGGCCGCATGGTTGCAGCCAGACGCTCGCGCGCCGCCGCTGCGTCGCCGTGCTCGAGCCGCTCGCCGGCTTCCTGCCGGGCGCGGCTGAGCTCCTCCGGATCGAGCAGGCTGTGCACCCGGCCGACGATGCGCTCGAGCAGCGACCAGCGCCAGTCGGGTGCGCCTTGCTCGTCGCTGAACCGGGCGCGCCCCTCGGCCAGCCAGCGATCGAAGCGCCGCAGCGAATCGCGGACTTCGATCTCGGCCTGTGCGACCGCCTCGAGCATCTCCCGCGCTTGCGCGACCGGATCGGGCTCGAGCGCAGGCGCGGCTGCGGGTGCAGGCGACGCCGTTTCCGCAGCCCAGGCGCCGGCTGCCGCCGCGACACTCGCGAGGATGAGCAGCAGCGCCCGCATCGGCCGGTTCAGGGAAACTTGATGCGCCCGCCGCCCGCAGGAGCGCCCAGGGGGCCGGCTGCCGCGCCGGCGTCCGGCACGACGATGCGCGACGCGGCTTCACGCCGCATCTCGCGGGCCTCTTCGATCGCCTCTTCGAGCGCCTGCTTCACGGCCTCGGGGAAGCGCTCGATCGCCTGCGACAGCGACTCCGCCTCGATCTCGAACATCAACGGCAGGACGCCACCCGGGGTCATCAGCTGCGTCTGCCCGGCATACAGGACCGGCCGTGCGGCATCGACTGCGCCGTCGACGGTCACGGGGGTCATCACGCGGATCGTGCCGGCGCGGCGGTCGGTATAGACGTCCTCGCGGTAAAGCGCGGTCGTATCCAGCTTGATGTCCGGGAGGCTTTGATCTGGCGCAGCCATGGTGTGGTCCTTTGGTTGTCGTGAATCTTGGAGTGCTCGAGGATCAGCCGGCAGCAGCCGCGCCGCCGCGCCCGTCAGGCCGGGCGCGCGTTGCGCTCGGCGATGGACTCGATGGTCGGCGGTGCGCCCGACTGGCGGATCAACACCTTGCGGCGGAAAAAGCGCAGATAACCGGCGGGCCCCATGCGCGAGCCGCCCATCCCGGAGAGCTTGAAGGAGTGCTTCTCGGCCTCGTGGCAGTTGGCGGTCAGCGAGCCGTCGTTGAGGCTGATGCCGCCGGCGTCGATGCGCCGGCCGATCGCCTCGGCTTCTTCGAGCGTGCCGGCGAACACCGCGGCCGAGAGGCCGTAGACGCCCTCGTTGGCGAGCGCGACAGCCTCGTCGACGCTGTCGAAGGGCATCACCGGGATCACCGGCCCGAAGGTTTCCTCGGACATGATCTGCATGCCGTGGTTCACGTCGACGACCACGGTCGGGCGCAGCCATTTGCCGCCGTGATCTTCGATCTCGCCGCCAGTGAGGATGCGCGCACCCTTGGCCCGCGCATCGGCGAGCTGTGCCGCGACGGTCTCGGCCTGCTTGCCGAAAATGAACGGACCGATCGTACCGGCGTGGATGTCAGGCCAGTTCGGCTCGACTTTCGCCGCCTTCTCGACCAGCCGTGCGACGAAGCGATCGTAGAGGCTGCGGTGCACGTAGATGCGCTCCAGCGACTGGCACGCCTGGCCGGTCGCGAGGCAGGTGGCGCGCAGCGCGACGTCGGTGGCACGCTCGAGATCGGCACTGGCGGTCACGATCATCGGATCGTTGCCGCCGAGTTCGAGAAACGCGGGGATGAAATGGCTCGCGGCGTTCTCCGCGACCCGGCGACCGGTGGCGACGCTGCCGGTGAAGCAGACCACGTCCGACAGCGCGACCAGCGATTCGCCGGCCTCGCGCCCGCCCGGGTGGATCTGGAACACCGCGGCCAGCTCCGGCACCGCCTCGATCGCACGGCGGGCCGGCTCGACGAAGCGCGGCGTGACTTCGCTCGGCTTGACCAGCACCGCGCAACCGGCCAGCAAGGCCGGAATCGCATCGATGAAACACAGCGACACCGGGAAATTCCACGGCGAGATGACGCCGACCAGCGAATACGGCACGTACTGCGAGCAGTAGCTGATCGTCGGCTGCTGTGCGGAAGGGAAAGCCTCCTCCTGCGCGAGCTTCGGCACCAGCGCAGTCCAGCGGTCGATCATGCCGAGCACCGAGCCCGCTTCGGCGGTGGCGATCAGATAGCGGCCGGTGTCGACCGCCAGCGCCGCGGCGATCTCACCCTGACGCTTGGCGAACTCCTCGCGCCAGCGGCGCAGCACGTCGATCCGGTGCTGCAGCGACGCCTCGCGCCAGGCGACCTGCGCGCGACGCAGACCAGCGGCGATGTCCTCGAGCTCGCTGCGGCTCGGGGCGGTGAAGTGGTAGTCGACCTGCCCGTCGCGCGGATTGCGTACCGCAAAGTGTTCGCCGCTGAATGCGGAGGTGGCGGGAGGATGCTGCAGGGATGTGGCCATGGTTTCAGACTCCAGCTGGGGCAGCTGCACCTGGGGCGGCTGCGCAATCGATTATCGTCGTGAATGGGCCGTGCCGCTGCAGGGCCGCGACGAAGGGCCGGTCCGCCTCGAGGATATCCTCGGCATCGAGCGCCGGCAGCTCGACCCACTTCAGCCCCTGCCCGTCGAGTGCGCGGATTGTGCCGCGCCAGCCGGCGACGACATACAGCTGCAGCTCGACTTCCCGATCGGGGTAGGCATGGGCCAGCGTCATCAGATACCGGCAATCGCCCGCTTCGACCTCGACATCGAGCTCCTCGCGCAGCTCGCGGACCAGCGCCGCCGTGGATGACTCGCCCTCGCCGATCTTGCCGCCGGGGAACTCCCAACGACCGGCAAGATGCTTGCCGGCCGGGCGCTGCGCAATCAGTACTCGTCCGCAGGCATCGAACAGAGCACCGGCGACGACCCGGATACGCACGCTCCGGTCACCCCGCGTCGACGAGCGCGCCGTGGCAGTGCTTGAACTTCTTGCCCGAACCGCAAGGACAGGCCTCGTTGCGACCGACCTTGCGATCGCCGCGAACGAACGGTGCGACCGGTGCCGGAGGCTCCGGCGGCGCCCCCAAAGTACGCCCTGCCGCAGCCATGCCGGCCGCGGGACCGCCGGCGCCCGGCGGGGGCTCGGCCGCCGCATCGACATCCAGAGCCGACTGCGCCTCGGCATGCTGCGCCTGCAGCGCACGCATCAGCCGCTCCTGGCGCTCCGCTTCCTCGCGCTGCAGCTCGGCCTCGGTCCGGATCTCGATCCGCGTCAGCACCGAGGCGGTGTCGTACTTCACCCGGTCGAGCATCGAGCTGAACAGCTCGTAGGCCTCGCGCTTGTATTCGTAACGGTAGTCCTTCTGCGCATAGCCGCGCAGATGGATGCCCTGGCGCAGGTAGTCCATCGCCGCCAGGTGATCCCGCCAGTGCTGGTCGAGCGTGCGCAGCATGATGTCCTTCTCGACATGCTTCATCAGCTCCTCGCCATAGCGCTCGAACTTGCCGGCGTACTGCACCTCGACCGCCTCGACGATCTTCTGCCGCAGCGTGGTGTCGTCCATGTCCGGCTCGGCGGCGAGCCAGGCTTGCGGATCCACCGCGGTGGTGAAGTCCTTGGCGATGAGCTCGCGCAGGCCGTCGAGATCCCAGTCGTCCTGCGGCACGTTCTTCGGCAGGTGGCTTTCGATCGCCGTCTCGAGCGCGTCGGCGCGGATCGCCCGGATCGCGTTAGAAAGATCGCTGGCACCCATGATCTCGGTGCGCTGCTGGTAGATCACCTTGCGCTGGTCGTTGGCGACGTCGTCGAACAGCAGCAGCTGCTTGCGGATGTCGAAGTTGTGGCTCTCGACCTTGCGTTGCGCCTTTTCGATCCGACCCGAGAGCATCCGGCTCTCGATGACCTCGCCTTCCTTCATACCCGCGACCGTCAGCAGGCGCTTGGTGAAGGCCGGATCGCCGAAGATCCGCATCAGGCTGTCTTCCATCGACAGATAGAAGCGCGACGAGCCCGCATCGCCCTGGCGGCCCGAACGGCCGCGCAGCTGGTTGTCGATGCGCCGCGACTCGTGGCGCTCGGTGCCGATGATGTGCAGGCCGCCGGCGGCGAGTACCTTGTCGTGCCGCGCCCGCCACTCGGCCCGTACCCGCTCGCGATCCGCGTCGGTGGCCTCGGCTGGCAGGGCGTGCAATTCGGCTTCGAGATTGCCGCCGAGCACGATGTCGGTGCCGCGACCGGCCATGTTGGTCGCGATCGTGACCGCGCCCGGGCTGCCGGCTTGCGCGACCACCTGCGCCTCGCGCTCGTGCTGCTTGGCGTTCAGCACCTCGTGGGCGATGCCCTCCTGCTTGAGGATGCCGGAGAGCAGTTCCGAGGCCTCGATCGAGGCCGTGCCGACCAGCACCGGCTGCTCGCGCGTCAGGCAGTCCTTGATGTCCTCGACGATCGCCTGATACTTGTCGTTCTGGTTCAGATACACGTAATCCGGGTTGTCCTTGCGGATCATCGGCCGGTGCGTCGGGATCACCATGACCTCGAGACCGTAGATCTGCAGGAATTCCGGCGCCTCGGTGTCGGCCGTGCCGGTCATGCCGGAGAGCTTCTTGTAGAGGCGGAAATAGTTCTGGAAGGTGATCGAGGCGACCGTCTGGTTCTCCTCGCGGACCCGCACGCCTTCCTTGGCTTCGACCGCCTGGTGCAGGCCGTCGGACCAGCGCCGGCCCGGCATGGTGCGACCGGTGAACTCGTCGACGATGATCACTTCGCCGTTGCGCACGATGTACTCGACATCGCGCTTGTAGATCGCATGCGCACGCAAGGCCGCGTTCAGGTGATGCATCAGGCGGATGTTGGCGGCGTCGTACAGGCTCTGTCCTTCGGCGAGCAGCCCCGCCTCGGCCATCAGCGCCTCGACGTTCTCGTGTCCCTCTTCGGTCAGGTGCACCTGCTTCTGCTTCTCGTCGACTGTGAAGTCGCCGGGGCCGTTCTCTTCCTTCTGGCGCTTCAGCCGCGGCACGACCCGGTTGATCGCGAGATAGGTTTCGGTGCTCTCCTCGGCCGGGCCGGAAATGATCAGCGGCGTACGCGCCTCGTCGATCAGGATCGAATCGACCTCGTCGACGATCGCGTAGGCCAGGGCCCGCTGCACACGATCTTCGAGCCGGAACGCCAGGTTGTCGCGCAGGTAGTCGAAACCGAACTCGTTGTTGGTGCCGTAGGTGATGTCGCAGGCGTAGGCCGCACGCTTCTCGGCCGGGCTCTGCTGGTTGCGGATCACCCCGACCGTCAGACCGAGGAAGCGGTAGACCGGACCCATCCAGTCGGAATCGCGCTGCGCCAGGTACTCGTTGACGGTGACGACGTGCACGCCCTCGCCCGGCAGGGCGTTGAGATATGCCGGCAGGGTCGCGACCAGGGTCTTGCCCTCGCCGGTGCGCATCTCGGCGATCTTGCCCTCGTGCAGCGCGAAACCGCCGATCATCTGCACATCGAAATGCCGCATCTGCAGCACCCGCCGGGACGCTTCGCGGACCACCGCGAACGCCTCAGCCTGCATCGCCGACAACGGCTCACCCTGGGCCAGTCGGCTGCGAAACTCCCCGGTCTTGCCCCGTAGCGCCTCGTCGGACAGCCCCTTCAGGGTCTCCTCGTACTGGGCGACATCGCGCACCAAGCGGGTATACCCCTTCAACAGCCGATCATTGCGGCTGCCGAAGATCCGCGTCAGGAAATTGAGCACAGCGAGGCCTTCTAGAAATTGTCAGCGCAATCAAGCGCTTACGTTGAGAACGGGCAATCGAGCCCCGTATTGTACGAATAGAGGCCGAGATCGCGAAATCGTTCGCTCAGGTATGAGGGCGATTGGGTGGGATGCAAGGGCATGCACGGGCGACGCCAGGCGCGCGGCAGAGGAGCCCAGGCATCGCGCCGCTCGCCTCGGTAGCGGCGGCGCCTCCAAAAAAATCCGGCTACTGCCCGATGAACGACAGCGGATTGACCGGCCGACCGTTACGCAGCACCTCGAAGTGCACGTGCGGCCCGGTGGAACGACCGGTCGAGCCCATCAAGGCCAGCGTCTGGCCGCGCTGCACCTTGTCGCCGACCTTGACGATGGCCGCGCTGTTGTGGGCGTAGCGGGTCACCAGGCCATCGCCGTGGTTGACCTCGACGATATGGCCGAAGCCCGAACGCAGGCCGACGGAGGTGACGATGCCGGCGGCCACTGCGATCACTTCGGCACCGGCGGAACCGGCGAAATCCAGGCCCTTGTGGAACGCCTGGTGACCGGTGAACGGATCCTGGCGCTCACCGTAATAGGAGGAGATGAAGCCGCGCTTGACCGGGCGGCCACCCGGCACGATCTGCTCGCGCAGTTCGCGCTGCAGGATCACGTTCTCGAGCACGCTCAGCTGTGCATCTCGCAGCGCGACGCGGTCCTCGAGCGCGGCCAGCATCTGCGACAAATCCGGCACCTGCATCGCGAGACCCTCGGTCTCCGGGCCACCGGTTGAGGGTGCAGTATCGAAATCGAACTCGCGGTCGTCGATGTTGGCCATCTGCGTCAAGCGTTTGCCAAGTGCATCGAGACGGATCACATGGGCGTTCACCTGCCCCATGCGCGCCGCGAGGGCGTCGATGCGCTCCTGCAGCTGCGTCCGCAGCTCGCCGATCTGCTGTTTCTGGTCGCCGAGGGCGCGGGTCCACTCGCCCACACTGGCGACCGACTGCGGCAGGCGGCCCTGCGCGCGCTGACCGAGCTGCATACCCGCCACGAACGCCATGGTCAGCAGCACCAGCAGCGCACCGGAGGCGCCGCCGATCAGCAGACGGTGTGACAGATGAAGATTGCGAAGCTCGCCGCGACGGCGGAACAGCAGCACCAGATTCATACCGTGCTCCGCACTACGATGGATACGTGAAGACGCGGCGGCCGGGCCGCCACGCCGCTTGTCATCGGATTGCTCAGCCTGGTCGAATGCCATGTCCACCCGCTTCGGCACGACCCGATCACGCGTCGCACGAAATACCCATGCAGAGAGCTTCCGGAAGCACCCCTCGCTGGCGCGACCCGAAAGACCTGGCAAGCCTCGATACGAAGCTTGCGCTTCGCCGGTAACCCCGCTGTCATAGCTCCTCGCTGTAGACCGGTGGCTTTGCGTCCCCGCCTTTCGACGGGTTTGCCCTGATGCAGCGCGGCGAACTATGCCCAAACGATTGCCACGAAACAAGAATTTCCGTCCGCCTTTGCAGACGCCCCGCGCTTATGGTCAACGCGGGCCATTTATCGTCAAAGACTTGCTGGCAAAAGCTGGAATTACGTCTAAAGGAGCCGCACAACACGCTGAGCAGCAAAGCAAGTGGCTGGCCCGCTTGCACGAGGTATTGCCGCCGGAGCTGCACGAACACATCACCGGCGCGAGTTTCGATGCTGGCACCCTGACCGTCCATGCGGCGACAGCCGCCTGGTCGGCGCGGTTGCGCTATGCGCTGGCCGAGCGGTTGCCGGCGCTGCGCGAGCTCGAAGGCGGGACGCTGGCCCGTGTCAGCGTACGCCTGCGCAGCCCCCCTCGTGCCGACTGACACGAGGGGGCGAGCAGCTCGCGAGGTCGGTCAGAATGAGTAACCGCCGCGCACCGACCAGGTACGCGGCGGATTCAGGAACGAATAGCCCGAGATCGACGCCTGGGTGTAGGCCTCGTCGGTACAGTTGTCGCAGTCGACCATCAGCTTCCAGTTGGCGTTCGCGCCACCGGACAGCGTGAGGCTGGCGTTGAGCAGGGTGTGCGACTCCTGCAACGAGCCGGCAACGTAGCTGCCGCGACCTCCGTGTCCGACTGGCGCACGGCATTGACCGCCGGCGTCAGGGTCCAGTTTTCACTGACGCGGATGTCGTACGAGGCCCTGCCGCTTCGGCCCGCGCGACCCGCGCCTCGTCGACGATCTTCAAGGCGCGTGGCAGCAACTGGTGACCGAAAGGACTGAGCTCCGCGCCGTGCCGGAGCTGCCGGAGTTCCAGCGTCGACCTCAGGCGGCGCTGACAGCCGGAGTGCGCAGATAGGAAATCGGCGTATCTTCCGGCTTTTCGAAGACCACGGCCTCCCAGGCACTGCGGTCGGCCAGCAGCGTGCGCAGCAGCCGGTTGTTGAGCGCATGGCCGGACTTGTGGCCGCTGAACTCACCGATCAGGCTGTAGCCGAGCAGGTAGAGGTCACCGATCGCGTCGAGGATCTTGTGCTTGACGAACTCGTCTTCGTAGCGCAATCCATCCTCGTTCATCACGCCGGATTCGTCGAGCACGATCGCGTTGTCGAGGTTGCCGCCGAGCGCGAGATTGCGGGCGCGCAGGGTCTCGAGGTCGCGCATGAAACCGAAAGTGCGGGCGCGGCTGATCTCCTTGAGGAAGGAGGTCGTGGAAAAGTCCATGGTGGCGCGCTGTGAGCGGCGCTTGAAGACCGGGTGGTTGAACTCGATCTCGAAATTGACCTTGAAGCCATCGAACGGATCGAACTGCGCCCACTTGTCGCCGTCCTCGACCCGCACGGTCTTGCGGATACGGATGAAGCGCTTCGGGGTGCGCTGCTCCTCGATGCCCGCGGACTGCAACAGGAAGACGAACGGACCGGCGCTGCCGTCCATGATCGGGATCTCGGCGGCGCTGACCTCGACGATCGCGTTGTCGATGCCGAGGCCGGCGAATGCCGACAGCAAGTGCTCAACCGTCGAGATCCGCACTTCGCCCTTGACCAGCGAGGTGCCGAGCATGGTGTCGCCGACATTCTCGGCGTGAGCGGGAATATCGACCGGTTCGGGAAGATCGGTCCGGCGAAACACGATGCCGGTGTCGGGCGCTGCAGGGCGCAGCGTCATCAACACCTTCTTGCCGGTGTGCAGACCGACGCCGGTTGCCCGGATCGTGTTCTTCAGCGTGCGTTGTCCGACCATTCCAATGGATCCCCGGCCGTCGCCATGAGGGGGGGTAGCGGCGGGCGGGCACCCCACTGACCAAGATGCCCGCCCGGGAGCCCGGACGTCGATTCTACAACAACCCGGCGCGAGCGCCGGGCTGACTGTCGCTCGGCTCAGTCGGCCTGGCGGCGCAGAAAGGCTGGGATATCGAGGATATCCTCGCCGTCCATCTCGGGCCTCAGGCCGTCACCGACCGCCATCTTGCGCTGCACGGCCGGCCGATCGAGATCCCCGTAGTTGGGGGTGGCCAGCGGCGCGCGGCGCGTGACGACGCGCGGCCGCTCGACGGCCGGCGGCGCCTGCAGGCCGGTGGCGTGCAGGCCGGTCGAAACGGCCTTCTGCGCCGGCGTCATGCCGCGCGGCATCGCCGCGGTGGCCGGACGGCCGAGGCCGGTCGCCACCACGGTGACGCGCAGCTCGTCGCTGATCTCCGGATCGATAACCGTGCCGACCACGACGGTGGCATCGTCGGAGGCGAACTGCTTGACGATTGCACCGACTTCCTGGAATTCGCCGATCGCCAGGTCCATGCCGGCGGTGACGTTGACCAGGATGCCCTGGGCGCCCGACAGATCCACGTCCTCGAGCAGCGGCGAGGAGACCGCCATCTCGGCGGCCACCTTGGCGCGGTTCTCGCCGACGCCGATACCCGAACCCATCATCGCCATGCCGGTCTCGGACATGACGGTGCGCACGTCGGCGAAGTCGACGTTGATCAGACCCGGACGGGTGATCAGGTCGGCGATGCCCTGGACGGCGCCCTGCAGCACCTGGTTGGCGCTCTTGAACGCATCGAGCAGCGTGGTCTTTGGACCGAGCACGGTCAGCAGCTTCTGGTTCGGGATGGTGATCAGCGAGTCGACATGCTTGCCCAGCTCGCTCATGCCGTGCTCGGCGACCAGGCTGCGCTTGCCGCCTTCCATCTCGAACGGCCGGGTCACGACCGCGACGGTCAGGATGCCGAGCTCCTTGGCGAGCTGGGCAACGATCGGCGCGGCGCCGGTGCCAGTGCCGCCGCCCATGCCGGCGGTAACGAACAACATGTCGCAACCCTCGATCAGCTCGATGATGCGATCGCGGTCCTCGAGCGCGGCCTGGCGACCGATCTCCGGGTCGGCGCCGGCGCCGAGCCCCTTGGTGATGTTGGCGCCGATCTGCAGCGCGGTCTTGACCTTGGAGTGCTTGAGCGCCTGCGCATCGGTATTGATGCACATGAACTCCACACCCTCGATGCCGCTGGTGACCATGTGGGAGACGGCGTTGCCGCCGCCGCCGCCGACGCCGAGCACCTTGATTACGGCGCTCTGGCTGTATGCATCCATGAGTTCGAACATCGTTTGGCTCCTGTAGTCGTTCGAGTCGGTGTCTTGAAGTGTCAGCTTCGGAACGATTGGTGGTCGGAAACGTCGTCTCGGTCGTCGTCGTCAGTCTTCGATATCAGCGTCGTCGCAATGGGGATCCGATCGATGCGGACCCCCGCGCCCGCCAATGGCGGACGTGTCAAAGGTTGCCTTGAAACCATAGCTTCATCCGTTCGATCATCGACTTGGCGTTGTTACCTAAGGAACGACCTCTATTGCGCGGCAGCGCGTGATCGCGCGCATACAGCAGCAGGCCGACGCCGGTCGAATGGATCGGGTTGGCCGTCACGTCGGAGAGGCCCTTGACGCCTGCGGGCAAACCGAGCCGCACCGGCACGTGGAAGATCTCCTCGGCGAGTTCGATCGCGCCTTCCATCTTGGCGCTGCCGCCGGTGAGGACGATGCCGGCGGCGATCACTTCCTCGAACCCACTGCGGCGCAGCTCCTCGCGGATGAGGCCGAACAGTTCTTCATAGCGGGGCTCGACGATCTCGGCGAGCGTCTGTCGCGCGAGTCGCCTGGCTGGGCGTTCACCGACGCTCGGCACTTCGATACTTTCATCGGGATTGGCAAGCTGCGAAAGCGCGCAAGCGTACCTGATCTTGATGTCTTCTGCGCACTGAGTTGGCGTGCGCATCGATACCGCGATGTCATTCGTGACTTGATCGCCAGCGATCGGAATCACTGCAGTGTGCCGGATCGCGCCATGCGAGAACACCGCGATGTCGGTGGTGCCGCCGCCGATGTCGACCAGGCAGACGCCGAGATCCTTTTCGTCCTCGGTCAGCACCGCGTAGCTCGACGCCAGCTGCTCGAGCACCACGTCGTCGACCACCAGACCGCAGCGCTGGATGCACTTCTCGATGTTCTGCGCGGCGCTGTCGGCGCCGGTGACGATGTGCACCTTGGCCTCGAGCCGCACGCCGGACATGCCGATCGGATCGGGAATGCCTTCCTGGCCGTCGATGATGAATTCCTGCGGCAGGACGTGCAGGATCTTCTGGTCGGCGGGAATCGCGACCGCCTTGGCGGCGTCGATCACGTGGTCGACGTCGGCGCCGTTGACCTCCTTGTCGCGGATCGCGACCACGCCGTGCGAATTCAGGCTGCGCACGTGGCTGCCGGCGATGCCGGCGAACACCGAATGGATCTCGCAGCCGGCCATCAGCTCGGCCTCCTCGACCGCCCGCTGGATCGACTGCACGGTCGATTCGATGTTGACCACGACCCCGCGGCGCAGCCCCCGGGAAGGCTGCGAACCGATGCCGATGACCTCGACCGAGCGGTCCGCGCCGATCTCGCCCACCAGCGCGACCACCTTCGACGTACCGATGTCGAGGCCCACGATCAACTGTCTGTCCTGCTTCTTCGCCATGAAACTTGTTGCAACTCCCTCAGGCGCCGACGAATTCCTCGTCGTCGCGCATCGATCCATCCGCCACGCGTGCCGTGCCGCCCGCCCCGCCCTTCCAGCCGACCGCGAAGCCGTTGGTGTAGCGCATATCCACGTAATCGATGTCATGGGCGCGCTGCGCCACCAGGCGCAATGCGGCCGTGACGAAGCGTTCGAAGCGCTCGTCGACCTGACGCCGGCCGAGCCGGATCTGCACGCCGTTGTCGAGCACGATCTGCCAGGCGCCGCGGGCATCGAGCTGCAGCGCGACGATCCGCATGCCCGCCTCGACCAGGCGGCCCTGGATCCCGAAGTAGCGCTGCGCGACCTGCTGCTCGGTGCCGGGCGGACCGGCCAGACGCGGCAACTCGGCGGGAATGTGCCGGCTCTCGCTGGCGAACAATTCGCCGCGGGCGTTCAGGATCCCGTTCGCGCCCCAGCGCGCCGCCGCGACCTGCTCGATGACCACGACCTGCAGACCCCGCGGCCAAGCCCGCTGCACGCTGGCCGTGTCGACCCAGGGCAGATTCTCGATCTCGCGCTGCACGGCCGCGAGATCGACCGAGACCAGGCCCGCGCCCTGCAGCCGCGCCTTGACCGCCTGCTCGACATCCAGCGGCGAGACGCGCTGGAACAGACCCTGCACGGCCACCCGCTGGATCGGCTGATCCAGCGCCCAGGCCACCGCGGCAATGCCGCCGCCGAGGATCGCGGCGCCGAGCATCGAGGTCGCGACCCGCCGCCAGTCGATCGCCGGCAGGCGCCAGCGCGGCTCGCCGTCCTGCTTGCGGCGATTCTTCGGCTTGCGTGGTCCGAACAGGCTCATGTCCAGAGTCCTTGGCTCAGTTACCGGGCACGGCGAGCGCTACACGCTCGAAACTGGTCTCGAGCACGCGCCAGCACAGGGTGTCGAAATCGATGCCGGTGGCGCGGGCCGCCATCGGCACCAGGCTGTGATCGGTCATGCCGGGCACGGTGTTGATCTCCAGCAGCAACGGCCGACCCGTCTGGTCCATCATGAAATCGACCCGGCCCCAGCCGAAGGCGCCAGCCGCGGCGAACGCGCCGCGGGCCAGTGCCGCCAGATGCGCCTCGGCCTCGGCGGACAGACCGGACGGGCAGAAGTAGCGCGTGTCGTCGCGAAAGTACTTCGCCTGGTAGTCGTAGAAGGTACCCGGGGTCTCGATGCGGATCGACGGCAGCGCCTGGCCCTTGAGGATGGCGACGGTGTACTCGCCGCCGGTGATCCAGGGCTCCGCGAACACCGTGTCGTCGGTGGCCGCGGCGGCCGCCCAGGCCTGTGGCAGATCGGCGGCACGCTCCACCTTGCTCATGCCGACCGAAGAGCCCTGGGTCGCGGGCTTGACGATCATCGGCAGGCCGAGCTTCGCCACGGCGAGTTCGAAATCCTGCGGCCCTTCGAGCACCACCACTTCGGCGGTGGCGATGCCGACTGCCGCCGCAAGACGTTTGGTGCGCAGCTTGTCCATGCAGACCGCCGAGCCGAGCACGCCGCAGCCGGTGTACGGCAGGCCGAGGCATTCGAGTGCCCCCTGCACCGTGCCGTCCTCGCCGCCGGGGCCGTGCAGCACGATGAACGCACGGTCGAAGCCGGCGCGCGGCAACTCGAGCAGCGGCGTCGCCGCCGGATCGAACGGATGGGCGTCGACCCCGCGGCGACGCAGTGCCGCCAGCACGGCATTGCCCGAGAGCAGCGAGATCTCGCGCTCGGTCGAACTGCCGCCGAGCAACACCGCGACCTTGCCGAACTCCGCCGGGGTGCCGGCCTCGCGAGCCAACGAGCGATCGAGGCGCAGGCGCATCAGGCAGCCTCCCCGACGATGCGGACTTCGGGGACGAGACGGATGCCGAACTTCGCTTCCACGGTCTGTTGTACCTGTGTGATCAAGGTCTCGAGGTCGGCTGCGGTTGCCGTACCTTCGTTGATGATGAAATTGGCGTGTTTGGGCGAGACGCGGGCTCCGCCGACGGTCCGGCCCTTGAGGCCGGCGGCTTCGATCAGCCGCGCGGCGTGATCGCCGGGCGGATTGGTGAACACCGAGCCGCAGCTCCAGGCGCCGATCGGCTGGGTCGCACGGCGCCGCTCGAGCATGGCGCGGATCGGCGCGTCGTCGGCCTCGCTGCGCGGGCCGAAGCGCAGCCGCGCCGCCAGAAATCCCTCGTGCGCGACCGGCGGCAGGCATTGCCGATAGGCGATCCGGTACTCGCCGGCGGCACGGTTGCGGATCGTACCGTCGCGACCGATGACCTCGACCTCAGCCACGTGCGGCCAGGTCTCGCCGCCGAAAGCCCCCGCGTTCATCGCCAACGCACCGCCGAACGTGCCGGGGATGCCGGCGAAGAAGTCGGCCGGACCGATGCCCCAGCGCAGGCACTGCCGGGCGAGACGGGCGCAGGGCACGCCGGCGTCGCAATGCACGTCGCCGTCGGCGAGACGCTCGAGGCGTTCGAACGTGCCATGCAGGACAATCACGGCGCCGCGCAGGCCACCGTCGCGCACCAGCAGGTTGCTGCCGAGACCGACCCACCACAGCGGCAGCTCGCGCGGCAGCTCGTGCAGGAACTCGGCCAGATCGGTGCGATCGCGCGGCTCGAAATACCAGTCGGCCGGCCCGCCCACATGCCAGGAGGTGTGGCGCGACATGGGCTCGCTGCGTCGCAGCCGCCCGGCGAAGCGGGCATCGAACGCGCGGCCGACGGCGGCGGCACTCATGCGCTTGCCCCACCGGTGACACCGCCGAGCGCGGCGAGCTGCGCCGGCAGTTCGTGTGCCACGGTGCTGATGTTGCCGGCACCCATCGCCAGCACCACGTCGCCCGGCCGCAGCAGATCGCGCAGCGCCGCCGCGAGCTCCTCGACCTTGGACACGAACACCGGTTCGACATGGCCGCGGCTGCGGACCGCGCGGCAGATCGCGCGACCGTCGGCACCGGCGATCGGCGCCTCGCCGGCGGCATAGATCTCGGTCACGAGCAGGGCATCGGCGCCGGAGAGCACCTGGGCGAAGTCGTCGAGCAGGTCGCGGGTGCGGGTGTAGCGATGCGGCTGGAAGGCGAGCACCACGCGTCGGCCGGCGTAGCCCTGGCGCACCGCCTCCAGGGTCGCGGCGATCTCGGTCGGGTGATGGCCGTAATCGTCGACGATCGCGACATCGGTATCGCCGGCCGGCACGCTGCCGACGAACTGCAGGCGTCGCTCGACGCCCTGGAAGCGGGCGAGCGCACGCTGGATCGCGGCATCCTCGATGCCGAGTTCGGTCGCCACCGCGATTGCGGCCAGCGCGTTCAGCACGTTGTGGCGGCCCGGCAGATTGACGACCACCGGCAACGGTGCGGCATGGCCGGGGCGCAGCACGTTGAACGCGCTCTGCAAGCCGCGCCGCTCGATGTCGACGGCGCGCAGATCGGCGCCCTCCTCGATGCCATAGGTCACGACCGGGCGGCCGACGCTGGGCAGGATGCTGCGCAGTTGCTCGTCGTCGGCGCACAGCACCGCCAGGCCGTAGAACGGCAGGTTGTGCAGGAAATCGACGAAGCTCTGTTTCAGGCGGCCGAAGTCGCCGTCGTGGGTACCGAGATGATCGTTGTCGATGTTGGTGACGATTGCCACCATCGGCTGCAGGTGCATGAACGAGGCATCGCTCTCGTCGGCCTCGGCCACCAGGTAACGGCCGGCGCCGAGCCGGGCGTTGGTGCCGGCGCTCTTGAGCCGGCCGCCGATCACGAAAGTAGGGTCCTCGCCGCCCTCGGCCAGCACGCTCGCGACCAGGCTGGTGGTCGTGGTCTTGCCGTGAGTGCCGGCGACCGCGATCGCGTAGCGGAAGCGCATCAGCTCACCGAGCATCTCCGCCCGCGGCACCACCGGGATGCGCCGCTCGAGCGCGGCCGCGACTTCGGGGTTTTCCTTCGAGACCGCAGTCGACACCACCACCACGTCGGCACCCGCCACATGCGCGGCATCGTGACCGACGATCACGCGCGCGCCGAGCCCGGCGAGCCGCGCGGTGACCGCATTCGGCTTCAGGTCGGTGCCCTGCACGGCATAGCCGAGGTTCAGCAGCACCTCGGCGATGCCGCCCATACCACTGCCGCCGATGCCGACGAAGTGGATGGTGTGGATGCGGCGCATGCGGTCGCGGATGCTCATGCGACACCTGCCGCGGCCAGCGTGGCGTCGACGAGTTCGGCCGTGGCGTGTGGTCGGGCGAGTGCCCGGGCACGGCTGGCCATGTCCTGCAGGCGCGCGGTGTCGAGCGCGGCGATCTCGGCAGCCAGACGCTCGGGCGTCAGCTCGCGCTCCGGCAGCAATACCGCCGCACCTTGCGCCACCAGGAAGCCGGCATTGCGGGTCTGATGATCGTCGACCGCCGCCGGGAATGGCACCAGTACGGCCGGCACGCCGGCGGCCGCCAGTTCGGAAATGGTCAGCGCGCCGGCCCGGCAGACGACCAGATCGGCCCAGGCATAGGCGGTCGCGATATCGTCGATGAACGGCACGACTTCGGCGGCGACCCGCGCGGTCGCATAGGCCGTGCGCGCAGGCTCGAGCCAGCGCTCGCCGGCCTGATGGCGCACCTCGACCGGCAGATGCGGTGCCAGCCGGGCCAGCGCCTGCGGCACGATGGTGTTGAGGCGGGCCGCGCCCTGGCTGCCGCCGACGACCAACAGCCGCAACGGACCGCTGCGACCGGCATAGCGCAACTCGGGAGACGGCAAGGCGAAGAACTCGCGCCGCACCGGATTGCCGATCTCGCGCGTCGCACGCTGGCCGGCGAAGGCGCCGGGAAAGGCGACCAGCACCTCGCGCGCGAACCGCGCCAGCAACCGGTTGGTCAGCCCGGCGACGGCATTCTGCTCGTGGATCACCAGCGGGCGACGGGCCAGCCAGGCCGCGAGGCCGCCCGGGCCGCTGACGAAGCCGCCGAGTCCGACCACCACCAGCGGGCGACGGCGGCGCATCACCGCCAGCGACTCCCACAGCGCACGCAGCAGACGGAACGGCGCGAGCAGCAGCGTCGCGATGCCTTTGCCGCGCAGGCCACCGATCGAGACCCACTCGACCGGGATCCCGGCGGCCGGCACCAGCCGCGACTCGATGCCGCGCCGCGTGCCGAGCCAGACGACCTCGAAGGAACGCTCCTGCAACGCTCGCGCCAGCGCCAGCGCGGGGAAGACGTGTCCGCCGGTACCGCCTGCCATGATGAGGATGGGTCCCTGCATCAGGCCGCCACCGATGCGTCGCTGCCGCGTCGCGCCAGCATCGAACGCCGCACCGCACCGCCGGCCGGCGCGCGCGCCGGCTGCATCGCCTCGTGATAGACCCGCAGCAGCATGCCGACCCAGGCGAGCGTGACGATCAGGCTCGAGCGGCCGTAGCTCATCAGCGGCAGCGTCAGACCCTTGGTCGGCAGCACGCCCATGTTGACGCCGATGTTGATGAACGCCTGGATGCCGAGCCACAGGCCGAAACCGGCGGCGAGATAGGACGCGAATTTCAGGCCGGCCGCTTCGGCCAGGCGTGCGATCCAGAACGCCCGCCAGACCAGCGCCAGGAACAGACCGAGCACCACCACCACGCCGATCAGGCCGAATTCCTCGGCCAGCACCGCGAACAGGAAATCGGTATGCGCTTCGGGCAGGTAGAACAGCTTCTGCACGCTTTCGCCGAGACCCACGCCGAACCACTCGCCGCGGCCGATCGCGATCAGGCTCTGGGTCAGCTGGAAGCCGGTGTTGAATGGATCGGCCCAGGGATCGAGGAACGCCGTCAGGCGGCGTACGCGATAGCTCGCACTCATCACCACCACGGTCAGCAACGCGACCGCCGCGATCAGCAGCATCGCGACGTCGCGCAGCCGTGCACCGGCCAGGTAGAGCACGCCGAAACCGGTCGCGAACAACACAGTCGCAGCGCCGAAATCCGGCTCGGCGAGCAACAGCACGAAGAACAGCAGCAACACGGCCAGCGGCTTCAGCAAGCCGCCGAAGGTCGTGCGCAACTCCTGCTCGCGCCGCACCGCGTAGCTGGCGACGAACACCAGCACCAGCACCCGCGCCAGTTCCGACGCCTGGAAGTTGAAGCCGAACAGTCGCAGCCAGCGACGGCTGCCGTTGACCGAGTAGCCGATGCCGGGCACCAGTACCAGCACCAGCATGACCCCCGCGGCGATCAGCAGCGGCCAGGCCGCCTTCTCCAGTACCGCCGTACGCACGCAGAACACCGCCGCCGCGGCGCCGATGCCGAGCGCGGCCAGCAACAACTGGCGTTCGAGATAGAGGAACGGATCGCCGCTTTCCTTGGTCGAGATCGAGATCGAAGCCGAGGTGACCATCACCAGGCCGATCAGCACGATCGCCAGCACCAGGGCGATGGTCACCGTGTCGAGGCGGATGGTATTCGAACGACCCGCGGAACGTGCCGTACTGCTGCTCACGAGGCGAGCCTCCGGGCGGCCGCGGCGAACACCTCACCGCGGTGGATGTAATCGCGGAACATGTCGAGGCTGGCACAGGCTGGCGACAGCAGCACGGTATCTCCCGGCTCGGCCACCGCTGCGGCAGCAGCCACCGCCGCTTCGAGCGACGCGGCCCGCTGCACCGGGCAGGCATCGCCGAGCGCCGCTTCGATCGTCGCCGCGTCGCGGCCGATCAGCACCGCGAGCCGCACCCGGCCGCGCAGCGCCGCCGCCAGCGGCCGGAAATCCTGCCCCTTGCCGTCACCGCCGGCGATCAGCACCAGGGTGCCCGAGAGCCCGGCGACCGCCGCCAGAGTCGCACCGACGTTGGTGCCCTTGGAGTCGTCGATGTAGCGCACGCCGCGGATCTCGACGACCTGCTGCACACGGTGGCGCAGACCCGTGAACTGGCGCAGCTCCTCGAGCATCGCCGGCATGGGCAGCCCGGCGGCTTCGCCGAGCGCGATCGAGGCCAGCGCATTGGCGGCATTGTGCAGGCCGGCGAGCTTCAGCGCAGCGAGCGGCAACAGCGGCTGCGTGCCGCGCATCAACCAACCCTCGCCGGCGCGCAGCGCGATCGAGTAATCGGCGGGCACGCCCTCGCGCAAGCTGAAACGCCGGGTCCGCTGCCCCGGCGCCGGCATCGCGGCGACGCGCTCGTCGTCGGCGTTGACCACCGCCGTGCCGCAGTGCGCGAAGATCCGCGCCTTGGCGGCGGCGTAGGCGCCCATGTCGGCATGCCGATCGAGGTGATCGGCGGTGACGTTCAGCACCACGCCGGCGACCAGTTCGAGGGACTGCGTCGCCTCGAGCTGGAAGCTCGACAGTTCCAGCACGTAAAGATCGACCTCGCCCGGCTCGTCGAGCAGTTCCAGTGCCGGCGGCCCGAGATTGCCGCCGACCCGCACCTTGCGCCCGGCCCGCACCGCCATCCGGCCCACCAGGGTGGTGACCGTGCTCTTGCCGTTGGTGCCGGTGATGCCGATCGTCGGAATGCCGCGGGTCGCGCGCGCGAACAACTCGATGTCGCCGACCACATCCAGCCCGAGTGCGCGGGCTCGCGCCAGCAGCGGCGCATCGAGCGAGACGCCCGGCGAGGCGACCACCAGTGTCGCGCCCTCGAGCAGCGAATCGTCGAAACCACCGACCCGCAACGGCGCCTGCGGCGCCAGTTGGCGCAAGGCCGCGACGCCCGGCGGCTCGGCGCGGCTGTCCGTCACGGCGATCCGCCAGCCGCGGCTCACCAGATGGCGCGCGGCCGAGACGCCGCTGCGCCCGAGCCCGACGATCACGGCCGTGCCGGCCTGTGGCGAAGCGGCACTCATCGCAGCTTCAGGGTCGAGAGACCCGCCAGGACCAGGAACAGGGTGATGATCCAGAAGCGCACGATCACCTTCGGCTCGGCCCAGCCTTTGAGTTCGAAGTGATGGTGGATCGGCGCCATGCGGAAGATGCGTTTGCCGGTGAGCCGGAACGACGCCACCTGCAGGATCACCGAGGCGGTCTCGAGCACGAAGATCCCGCCCATGACCAGCACCACCAGTTCCTGGCGCACGATCACCGCGATCGCACCGAGCGCGGCGCCGATCGCCAGCGCGCCGATGTCGCCCATGAACACCTGCGCCGGATAGGCGTTGAACCAGAGAAAGCCGAGACCCGCACCGCCGAGCGCCGCACAGAAAATCAGCAGCTCGCCGGCGTTCGGCACCGCCGGGATGCCGAGATACTGCGCGAACACCGCATTGCCCGCAGCGTAGGCGAACACCCCGAGCGCCGCCGCAACCATCACCGCCGGCATGATCGCCAGACCATCAAGGCCGTCGGTGAGGTTCACGGCATTGCTCATGCCGACGATCATCAGATACGTCAGCAGCAGGAAGGCCAGGAAGCCCAGCGGCAAGGCGAACGACTTGAAGAACGGCAGGTAGAGCGTGGTATCGGCGGGCGACTTGGCGGTATACCAGAGCAGCAGCGCCGCGCCGAGGCCGCCGACCGACTGCCAGAAGTACTTCCAGCGTGCCACCAGGCCGCGCGGATTCTTCTTGATAAGCTTCAGGTAGTCGTCGACGAACCCGACCGCACCGAACAGCACGGTGACGCCGAGCACCACCCAGATGAAGCGGTTGCCGAGATCGGCCCACAGCAGCGTCGACACCGTGATGGCCACCAGGATCAGCAGCCCGCCCATGGTCGGGGTGCCCGCCTTCTGCAGATGGGTCTGCGGCCCGTCGTCGCGGACCACCTGGCCGATCTGGCCGCGGGAGAGGCGCGCGATCATCCACGGGCCGATCAGCAGCGCGATCGCCAGCGCCGAAGTCGCCGCCAGGATCGCGCGCAGCGTCAGGTAGGAGAACACGTTGAAGAACGTGATCTCGGCAGACAGGTGTTTGGCCAGCCACAACAGCATCGATCAATTCACCTGCGTGGTCGGTGTGCCGCCGCCGGCCGGTGCGGCCGGCGCGATCGCCTCGACCACCCGCTCCAGGCGATTCATCCGCGAGCCCTTGACCAGCACCCGCACGCCGGCCTCGAGTTCGGCCTCCAGGGCGCGTGCCAGCGACTCGCCGTCGGGAAACCAGCGGGCCCCGGCACCGAAGCGCTCCACCGCAATACCGGCCAGGGTGCCGGTCGCGTACAGGCGCTCGATGCCGCGCGCGCGAGCATAGTCGCCGAGCTCGGCATGCGCATCGGCGGCGAACTCGCCAAGTTCGGCCATGTCGCCGATCACCAGCCAGCGTCGCCCGTCGAGACCGGCGAGCACGTCGATGCCGGCGTGCATCGAGCTCGGATTGGCGTTGTAGGCGTCGTCGATGACCCAGGCACCGCTGCGTGCGGTGCGGAAGTTCAGCCGCCCCGGAACCGAGCGCATCGCGCCGAGGCCGGCGGCGACCTGCTCGAGCGTCGCGCCGGCACAGACGGCCGCGGCCGCGGCGCCGAGCGCATTGCCGACGTTGTGCAGACCGGCGAGCCGCAGCGCGATCGCGATCCGGCCGCCTGGCGACACCAGCGTGAAGCGGGTCAGGAAACCCTCGGCACCGACCGAGGTCGTCACATCGAGCGCGTGGAAGTCTGCGGACCGGTCTAGGCCGAAAGTGACGATGCGCGCGGCCGTCATGCCGCGCCACAGCGGCGCAAAGGCATCGTCGGCATTCACGACGGCGATACCGTCGGCTTCGAGTCCGGCGAACAGCTCACCCTCGGCGCGGGCCACGCCTTCGAGGCTGCCGAAACCTTCGAGATGCTCGGCGCCCGCATTGGTCACGATGCCGATCCCCGGCAGCGCCAGACGCGTCAGCTCGGCGACGTCGCCCGCGCGATTCGCGCCCAGCTCGATCACCGCGTGACGATGGCCGGCCTCGAGACCCAGCAAGGTCAGCGGTACGCCGATGTGGTTGTTCAGATTGCCGCGGGTCGCGAGCACCGACCCGGCCTGCGCCAGGATCGCCGCGAGCATCTCCTTGCAGGTGGTCTTGCCGTTGCTGCCCGCGACACCGACCACGGGGATCGTGAAACGCTGCCGCCAGCGCTGTGCGGCCTGCTGCAAGGCGAGCTGGGTGTCGGTCACGGCGATCAGCGGCAGTACCGCACCGCCGGCACTGCGGGCCGCGCCTTGCGGCGCCAGCAAGGCCGGGACGGCCGCCGCCTCGACCATCGCGCCGGCAGCTCCGGCGGCCAGCGCCTGGGCGACGAACGCCGCGCCGTCGAAACGCGGCCCGCGCAACGCGACGAACAACTCGCCGCGCCGCAGGCTGCGCGTGTCCGTGCCGACCGCGCTGAACGCGGCATCCGCACCGTGCAGGACGCCGCCACAGTCGAGCGCGAACTCGCCGAGCCGACGCATCATGGCTGCCGCTCCCCGCCAGCGGGACCGGAACCGGCACCGACATCGACGCCTGGCATGTTCGGCGCAGCCAGACCAAGCGCCGTACGCACGACCGCCTGGTCGCTGAACCCGCGCCGCTCGGTGCCGACGATCTGGTAATCCTCGTGGCCCTTGCCGGCGATCAGTACCACATCGCCCCGGCGCGCCTGGGCAAGCGCCGCGCGGATCGCGGCGGCGCGATCATGGATCACCGTCACCGCCGGCGTACCGTCCGGCAGACCGGCGAGGATGTCGGCGACGATCTGCTGCGGCGCTTCGGTCCGCGGATTGTCGTCGGTAACGACGACACCATCGGCGAGCTGCGCAGCGATCGCGCCCATCTGCGGGCGCTTGCCGGCATCGCGATCGCCGCCGCAGCCGAACACGACCTGCAGCCGCCCCTCGCAATGCTCGCGCGCCGCCCGCAGCGCCTTGGCCAGCGCGTCGGGGGTATGCGCGAAATCGACGATCGCCAGCGGGCCCTGGTCGGCGCCGATCGCCTCCATCCGGCCGGCCGGCGCACGCACCTTCGCCAGCGCCGCCACGGCGGCTGCGGGCTCTAGATCGAGCGCCAGCAGACAGCCGAGCACCAGCAGGGCATTGTCGGCATTGAAATCGCCGATCAGCGGCAGTTGCAAGCGGTGCGCGCCGCAACTGCCGTCGATGGTCAGTTCGAGTCCGCGACTGGAGCTGCGCACTGCACCGCCTTGCAGCACGCGCGCACCGCGCGCCGCCAGCCGCCGCAGCGTCGTCTGCGAGTCGGGGTGACGCCCGATCAGCAGCGTGGTCGCGTGGCCGTCGCGGATCGATGCCTCGGCGAGCGCCGTGCCGAAGGCATCGTCGACGTTGAAGACCCGCGCCTGCAGCGACGGCCAGGTGAACAGCCGCGCCTTGGCAGCGCCGTAGGCGGCCATCGTGCCGTGGTAGTCGAGATGATCGCGGGTCAGATTGGTGAACGCCGCGACCTGGAACTCGACGCCGCCGACCCGATGCTGGTCGAGGGCATGCGAGGACACTTCCATCGCGACGCACTGTGCGCCGGCTGCGCGCAGCGCGGCCAGTTGGCGCTGCACCGAGACCGCGTCCGCGGTGGTGAGCTCGCCCGCCACCACTGGCCCAGGCACGAGCCCCGTGCCAAGGGTGCCGATGTAGCCGCAGGGCCGACCCAGTTCGCGCAGAGCCTGCGCCAGCAGCCAGGCCGAGGTGGTCTTGCCGTTGGTGCCGGTGATCCCGGCAACCGTCATCGCCCGCGACGGCTGGTCGAAAAAACGCGCCGCGATCGTGCCGGCATGCTGCGACAGCGCCGGTACCGCGGCCAGATAAGCCTTGGCGGCCAATGCCGCCGGTGGCGCCAGCTCGCCGGCCGGTTCCCACAGCACGGCCCGCGCACCGGCTTCGACGGCCGCGGCGGCACCAACCAGACCATGACTGCGCCGGCCGGCGCAGGCGAGAAACAGACTGCCGGCGGTCGCGCAGCGGCTGTCCAGCGTCAGGTCCGAAATCGCGATGCCCGCCGGCGCAGCGGCCAGTCCATCGAGCAGGCTCGCCAGCTCGCGCGGCGGCTGCGGCGGTGCGCTCATGCTGCAACCGGCATTCATCGGCGCGCCACCGCGTCGGGCGCCGGCGGCGTGACCGCCGCGGTCACCGGCTCGCGCAGCGCCCCGGACTGCTCGTCGGGCACACCCGGCATCGGCAGCGTGCCGGGCGGCATCTCCTCGACCGGCGCACCGATCGGCGCATCCGGCGCCACCGCCAGCAAGCGCAGCGCGCCACCGACCACGCCGGCGAACAGCGGCGCGGCTACGTCGCCGCCGTAATACTTGCCGGCCATCGGCTCGTCGATGGTGACCACCGCGGCAAGGCGCGGACGCGTAGCCGGCGCGACGCCACCGAACACCGCGAGATAGCGCTCGGTCGAATAACCGCCGGCGATGGACTTGCGGGCCGTGCCGGTCTTGCCGGCCACGCGATAGCCGGGAATGGTCGCGCGCTGGCCGGTGCCGTTCGGCTGCACCACGGATTCGAGCATGTGGACCAGTTGCCGCCCGACCCGCTCATCGAGCACGCGCTCGCCGGCGACCGGCTGATCGACGCGCAGGAACGAAATTGGCCGCGAAATGCCGCCGGCACCGACGGTGGCGTAGGCATGCGCGAGCTGCAGCGGCGTCACCGACAAGCCATAGCCGTAGGACATGGTCGCGATGCCGATCGGCCGCCAGTGCGAGTAGTGCGGCAGCAAGCCAGCCGACTCGCCCGGGTAGCCGCTGGTGGTCACCTGGCCGAAGCCGAGACGGGTCAGCGTACCGTGCAGTTGCTCCGGCTCGAGCGCCAGCGCGAGCCGCGCCATGCCGACGTTCGAACTCTTGGCGAGTACCGTCGCCAGATCGATCGGACCCAGGTTGCGCGAGTCCTCGATGATCTTGACGCCGACCCGGTAAAAGCCCGGCGAGGTATCGATGACGCTGCGCTCGTTGTATTTGCCCGAGGCGAGTGCCGCCGCCACCACGAACGGCTTGATCGACGAGCCCGGCTCAAGGATGTCGGTCGCGGCACGGTTGCGATAGCCGCCCGGCTTGAGCTGGTCGCGATCGTTCGGGTTGTAGGCCGGCTGGTTGACCATCGCCAGCACTTCGCCGGTAGTCACATCCAGCACCACCACCGAGCCCGCCTTGGCGCGGTTGTCGCGGATCGCCTGCTTGAGTTCGCGATAGGCGAGATACTGGATCCGCAGGTCGATCGACAGTTGCAGGTCGCGGCCCGGCCGCACCGTGCGGATGCTCTCGACGTCCTGCACGATCCGGCCGAGGTTGTCCTGGATCACGCGCTTGGCGCCGTCTTCGCCGGCGAGCCAGTGATCGAACGCCAGCTCGAGCCCTTCCTGGCCACCGTCGTCGATGTCGGTGAAACCGAGGATGTGGCCGGCGACCTCGCCGGAAGGGTAGTAGCGGCGATATTCGCGCACCGAGTAGACACCCGGGATGCCGAGCGCCTTGACCTTGGCAGCATCCACCGGCTGCATGTGACGCGCGAGATAGAGGAAGCCGCGGTCGAGATTGCTGGTGATGCGCCGCGCCAGCTCGTTCTTGTCGCGCTTCAGCGCCTTGGCCAGGCGCGGGATCTCGTCGGCCGCGAGCGCCAGCTCCTTGGGGTTGACCCAGATGGAGTCGACCGGCGTGCTGACCGCCAGCGGCTCGCCGTAGCGGTCGCTGACCGTGCCACGATGCGCCGCGATCGCCGCCACCCGCATGTAGCGCTGGTTGCCCTGCCCTTGCAGGAAGGCATTGTCGACCAGCTGCAGATCGACCGCGCGATACACCAGACCCACCGCCGCGAGACCCAGCAGACCGGCGAGCACGCCGGAGCGCAGCCGGAACGACGGCGGACGGGCCGGCTCGCGCGAGGAACTGCCGCCGCGCCCGCGCGACGAGCCACTCTTGCGACGCGACAGCAACGGCAGCCTCACGGCGCAACCACCTCGATCTCGGCCGGTTGCGGAATGGCCATCCGCAGTTTCTGCGCGGCGACGTTCTCGACGAACGCATGGGTCGACCAGGCGCTCTGCTCGAGCTGCAGCTGGCCCCATTCGATCTCGAGCCGGTCGCGCTCGCGGTTGAGCTTTTCGAGCTGCACGAACAGCTCGCGGGCGCGATGCTTGGAATAGATCGCGCCCGCGGCCGAGCCGAGTGTCGCCAGCCACAGTACCGGCAGCAGCACCGCGAGAAACCGTGCCGAAGGGCCCCTCACGCCGGAGCCCCGCCACATTCGGCGATCTTTTCGGCGACACGCAGCACGGCGCTGCGGGCGCGCGGATTCGCGGCCACTTCGGCCGCCGACGGCCGCAGCTTGCGGCCGACCAGCCGCATCGCCGGCTGTGCATGCGGCGGCACCCGCGGCAAACCGGCGTAGACCGGGTCGGTGCTCGCCTTGCGACGCATGAACTGTTTGACGATCCGGTCTTCGAGCGAATGGAAGCTGATCGCCGCCAGACGCCCGCCGAGCGCGAGCACCTCGAAGGCAGCGTCGAGCCCGGCTCGCAACTGGCCGAGCTCGTCGTTGACGTGGAGCCGCAGCGCCTGAAAAGAACGCGTGGCCGGGTGTTTGCCCGGCTCACGCGTGCGCACTGCGCTCTCTACGATCGCGGCGAGTTGCGCCGTACGGGTGATGGGGGTCTCCCGCCGGCTGGCATCAATGGCCTCTGCAACTCGTCGCGCAAACCGTTCCTCGCCTAGCGTCGCGATCACGCTGCGCATCTCCTCGACGGACGCGCGGGCGATCCAGGCTGCGGCGGACTCGCCTGTGGTCGGGTCCATCCGCATGTCGAGCGGACCGTCCCGGGTGAAACTGAAACCGCGCTCCGGCGCGTCGAGCTGGGGCGACGACACGCCGAGATCGAACAGGATGCCGCGAACCGGGCGGCCGCCCGCACGTTCGCGCACGACCTGCCGAAGAGCGGCAAACGGCGCGTGGACCACCTCAAGCCGCACTTCGCCGGGGAAGCGCACCGCGGCAGCCGCGACGGCCTGCGGATCACGGTCGAGCGCGAGCACGCGGCCTTCTCGACCCAAGGCTTGTAGTAACCGTGCCGTGTGGCCACCGCGCCCGAACGTCGCATCGACATACAGCCCATCCGCGACCGGGGCCAGTCCTGCCAGTGCTTCTTCGACAAGCACCGGTACGTGCTCATCCACTGGAGTCCGTCCCCTCGAGGGACCGTCGCCTGACCGTCCCTGCCGCTCCGCACCACCTTGCCGACACACGCATCCCTTGTGACGATGCGTGCACCCTTTGTTCTTCGACGCCTGCTAGAGCGAGAGCGAGTCGAGCTCGGCCGAGAGATCGGAAGCCGTCGCTTCGGACTTGAGCCAGAAGCTGCGCTGCTCGTTCCAGCGCGCTTCGTCCCAGAGCTCGAGGCGGTTGCCCTGACCGATCAACATCGCGTGCCGCGAGAGCTGCGCGAATTCGCGCAACTCGGGCGGCACCAGCAGTCGTCCCTGACCATCCAGTTCGAGCTCGGTTGCATGGCCTACCATCAGGCGCTGCAGGCGGCGGGACCGCTCGTGCAGCGACGGCAGACTCATCAGCTTGCGCTCGATCAGTTCCCAGTCAGGCAGGGGGTAGATCAGCAGGCACTGGGCCACGTCCACGGTGATGACGAGCTTCCCCTCGCCGCGCTCGAGGGCGCGCTGACGGTGGCGGGTGGGCAACACCATCCGGCCTTTGTCGTCGAGGGTGACTTTTTGTGCGCCGCGAAACATGTCTCACTGGGCTCGGGAGCCCACTTGTACCCACTTCCTCCCACTTGCCGCCACTATAAAAATCGGGGCTCGGGGGTGTCAACGGGCGACAGAGAAAAAATTTCCGCAGTGCCAATAACTTACAGCCCAAAAAGCTGTATGCAAACGCAGTGTCGCAAATCAAAGATCGAAGGGTTTCAGGGAGTTGGTGAGGGATGCTCGATCCGGACGCAGGAGATCTGCATCACCGCCTCTATATATGTATCCGGAAAATGGGAGCCGGCCTGTAAGCCGGGTTCTGTCGAGGGTGATCATTCCTCTGGGACGGCCGTCACCGGACGCCTCTAGCAGCCTACCCGGAAGTCGCGCACGGACACGGCGCTGCGGGGTTGCCCCCGCGACTTCCCTATTTGGCCTTGCTCCCAGTGGGGTTTGCCGTGCCGCGGAACGTTGCCGCCCGCGCGGTGCGCTCTTACCGCACCATTTCACCCTTACCTGCCCGGCCCCGCATCGCTGCGCGGCTCGGACCGGCGGTATCTTTCTGTTGCACTTTCCGTGGGCTCGCGCCCCCCAGGGGTTACCTGGCACCGTGTCCGTCGGAGCCCGGACTTTCCTCCACATTTCGCGAGAAATGCAGCGACCACCCGGCCGGCTCCCGCGGCGAAGATACCCTTCCATGGCAACGGGCACAAATCGGCGCGGCACCCCCGCTGCAGCCTCGGCGGCCTCAGCGGCTTCAGCGGCGCTGCGCCGCCAGCCTTACCGCCACCTCATAGGCCAGCCTGCGCGGCACGCCGGTCACGCTGCTGGCCAGTGCCGCGGCTTTGGCCGCCGGCAGATGCTCGAGCGCGGCCGCGACCAGCCGCTCGAGCGCGACCCAATCGATCGCCTCGTCCCCGTCGTCCGCGGCGACGGGCGGCGCCCCGGCGATCACCAGCGTGATCTCGCCCCGCGTGAAATCCGCCTCGCCGGCGGCGCGCGCCGCCAGTTCGCCGAGCGCGCCGCGATAAGTGGTTTCGTAGACCTTGGTGAGTTCGCGCGCCACCGCCGCCGGACGCTCGGCGCCGAGCACCTCGGCACAATCGGCCAGCGAGGCGGCGATTCGGTGCGGCGACTCGAACAACACCAGGGTACGCGGCTCGTGGCGCAGGCCTTCGAGCCGCGCGCGCCGTTCGGCGGCGCGCGCCGGCAAGAAACCCTCGAAACAGAACCGGTCGGTGGGCAGCCCCGCGACGCTCAACGCGGCGGCGATCGCGGTCGGCCCGGGAATCGTCCGCACCAGGTAGCCCGCCGCGGTGGCACGTCGCACCAGCTCGTACCCCGGGTCCGACAGCAAAGGCGTCCCGGCGTCGCTGACCAGCGCCACCCGCTCGCCGCGCGCCAGGCGCTCGAGCAGCGACTCGGCCCGGGCGCGTTCGTTGTGCTCGTGCAGCGACAGCAACGGCCGCTGCAGGCCGAGCGCCGCCAGCAGCTGCGCGGTGCGGCGCGTGTCCTCGGCGGCAATCACGTCGGCCGCGGCCAGCGCCTCGCGTGCCCGCGGCGACAGGTCGCCGAGGTTGCCGATCGGCGTCGCCACGATCTCCAGGCAGCCCGCGGCGCGAGCCACGGGCGGCGCGGTTTCTCCGTCCTGAGCCACTATAATTTCGCTTGTTCTTCGCTGGCTCCGGGCATCCTGCCTTTCGCCGAGAGGGTATTCAATCCATGCTGAACCACTCGTCCGCAGCGCTCGATGCCGGGTCGTCCCTGAAATTCCCCGCCACCGCCGACATCACCGCGGTCGCAGCCTCCTGCGGCGCGCGCGCCGGTCACGCGACGCCCCTCCGCCACGCATCGCCCTGCCCGCGAAGCTGGCCGGCCGCGCTGTCGGTGCTGCTGCTAGCCGCCGCCTTGCTGCTGCTGGCCGGCTGCCAGAGCCTCGGCGGCGCGGCGGCCGGCCCGGGCTCGCTGCAGCGCGCCGAAGCGCTGGCGCAGCGCGGCGAGCACGACGCCGCCGCGCGCGAGTACGAAAAACTCGCCGACGACAATCCCGGCAGCGCCGGCACCGACTACCTGCTCGGCGCCGCCCGCGAGTGGCTCGCGGCCGGCCGTGTCGCCGAAGCGCGGCGCGTCCTGGCGCAGGTGTCCGGCACGCCCTCGACGGCGCAAAGCGCCGAGTTGCGGCTGCTCGACATCGAGCTGCTGCTCGCGGCCGGCGAGGCGCAGCGCGCCTGGCAGCAACTCGAAGCCGCCGGCCGGCCGCGCGAACCGGCGGCGCAGCTGCGCTACCACGCGCTGCGCCAGAAACTGGCATTCGCGACCAACCGGCCGGCCGAGGGCATCCGCGCCGAGCTGGCCCGCGAGCAGCTGCTGACCGATTCCGGCGCGAAGCTGCAGGCCCGTCGCGAACTGTTCGCACAGTTGCGCGAAGCCAGCGCCCGCGGCATCAAGCTCGAGCCCACCGCGGCTGACGGCGATGCAATCGTGCGCGGTTGGCTCGAACTCGGGCCGATCGCGGCGCAGGTCGAGCGTGGCGGCGTCGCGCCGGCGATCGCCGCCTGGCGCGCACGCAACCCCTCGCATCCGGCGGCCGAGTTGCTACGCACCGATTTCAGCGGGCCGACGACTGCCGGCCAGACGCAGCCCGGCGCGCATGTCGCGGTGCTGCTGCCGATCAGCGGTCGCAATGCCGGCGCCGCGGCGCAGATCCGCGACGGCCTGCTGGCCGGCTACTACGCGACGCCCGCTGCGTCTCGACCGGACTTGCGCTTCTACGACACGGGCGCGACCAGCGTCGCCGAAGCGCTGATCGACGCGCAGCGTGCCGGCGCCGAGTTCGTGATCGGCCCGCTGACACGCGAAGAGGTCATCGCCGCCGCCGACGCCACGGTACGCCGCCCGCCGCTGCTGGCACTGAACTTCCTCGCGCCCGAAGCCGCAGCGCCGCAGAACTTCTACCAGTACGCGCTTTCGCCCGAAGACGAGGCGCGGCTGGTGGCGCGCCGCGCGCTGGCCGACGGCCGACGCCGTGCGGTCGCGCTCGTGCCCGAGGGCGACTGGGGAACGCGCGTGCTGAGCGCCTTCCGCAGCGAACTCGAGAGCGGCGGCGGCCAGGTGCTCGATGCGGTCAGTTACGCGGCCGGCCGCAACGACTATTCCGATCCCATCCAGACCGTGCTGCGTCTCAAGGAGAGCCAGACCCGTCAGAAGCGCCTCGAAAGCGCACTCGGTACGACGCTCGCTTTCCAGCCCCGGCGCCGCGCCGACATCGAGCTGCTGTTCACGCCGGCGCCTTCGGCGACCGCGCGTCAGCTGCGGCCGCAACTGCGCTTCCATTTCGCCGGCGACCTGCCCGCCTATGCGACCTCGGATGCCTACGAACCGGGGCTCAGCGGCAACGCCGATCTCGACGGCCTGCTGTTTCCCGACATGCCCTGGATGCTCGGCATGCCAGGCACGGCGGAACGGCTGCGCAGCGCGACCCTCGAAGCCTGGGGCCCGGACGTGCGGGGCCGCGGACGACTATATGCCTTCGGCTACGACGCCTGGCTGATCTATCAGGGGCTGCGCAGTGCCGGCCGCGGCACGATGGCGCCGGTCGACGGCGCCACCGGCCGGCTGTGGCTCGATGCCGAACGCCGCGTGCGACGCGATCTCGACTGGGCGCAGATCCGCAATGGCCTGCCGCGCGCGCTCGATGGCGCGGGCGGCACTTGAGGTCGACGCCGGATCGAAACGCGCTCGGACGACGGGCCGAAGACCTGGTCGCTGCCGCGGTGCTCGAATGCGGCGCGACCCTGCTGCTGCGCAACTACCGCCGGCGCTGCGGCGAGCTCGATCTCGTGGCCTGCGAACGGGGCGTACTGCGCATCATCGAAGTGCGGATGCGCTCCGACGACCGCTTCGGCGGCGGCGCCGCCAGCGTCGATCCGGGCAAACGACGCCGCATCGTCACCACCACCCGCCAGCTGTTGCAACAGCGCCCCGAGCTCGCGAAACTGCCAGTGCGCTTCGACGTCGCCGTGGTCACGCCCGGCCTGTCGCGCTGGCAGATCGAATGGATACCGCACGCCTTCGAAGCCGGCTGAACCGCGGCAGGAATTCCCCGACATCGTGGGGCCCGCCCGGGCGGATCCGCCGGACGCACGCTGCGACGGCTACTTGACGACCTTCAGCTGCGGTCGCCGGGCAGGCGGCGGTTCCTCGGGTGCAGGTCCGGACGGCCCGTCGGGGCCTGCGCCGGGTCCCGACGGCGGCGGTGCCTCGGGCCCACCGTCCTCCTGCTCCGAAAACACCATGCCCTCACCGGTCTCGCGCGCATACACGCCGAGCACGGCCGAGACCGGGAAGCTCACATGCTGCACGGCCCCGGAAAAACGCGCATCGAATTCGACCCACTCGTTGCCGATATCGAGCCGCTGGGTCGCGGTATAACTGAGATTCAGCACGATCCGGCCGTCGCGCACATAGGCGCGCGGCAGTCGCGCCTCGGCCGCTTCGGCATTGACGATCACGTGCGGCGTGTAGCCGCAGTCGCTCATCCAGTGATGCATGGCGCGCAGCAGATACGGGCGCCGGGACGGGAGAGGCGGCGTGGTCATGCCGGACGCCGCTGCGCGACGCCCGGGTCGCGGATCGATGCCATGCGTCAGCCCCGCATGGCCTGTTCGGCAACCGACAGACTCGTGCGGAAGCCCGGACGGGAGAACACGCGTTGCGCGTAACGCATGATCGGCTGCGCCTGCGCCGCGGGCAGATCGATCCCCCAGTGCGGCAGACGCCATAGGATCGGCGCCAGCGTCGCATCGACCAGCGTGAATTCGGTGCTGAGGAAATAGGGCTTCAGCTTGAACAGGTCGGCGCTCTGCATCACGGTTTCGCGCAACTCCTTGCGGCACGCGGCCTGCCCGTCGCGGTCCTGGCCGGCATCGAGCACCGCCGCCGCGACGTACCAGTCGCGTTCCAGCCGATGCAGCATCAATCGCGTCTGTGCCCGCGACACCGGATCCACCGGCATCAGCGGCGGATGCGGGAAACGCTCGTCGAGATACTCGATGATGACCCGCGAGTCGTACAGCACCAGATCGCGATCGACCAGCGTCGGCACGCTGTGATAGGGGTTGAGGTCGAGCAGATCCTCGGGCAAGCGCCCCGGCTCGACGTCGATGATCTCTACCGGAATACCCTTCTCGGCGAGCACGATCCGCGTGCGGTGGCTCCACGCATCGTGCGGCGCCGAGAACAACGTCATCGCTGATCGTCGAATCGACACGCCTGGACCTCCGGTCCGGCCGCGCCCGCCGTCGACGCGACTACTTCACGTCCTTCCAGTACTCCTGCTTCAGCAGATAGGCGATACCGGAGAACGCGAACAGGAACAACACCACCCAGACACCGATCGAAATGCGCCTCGCCTTGGCCGGCTCCCCGACGTAGTCGAGGAAATTGACGATGTCGCGCACCACTTCGTCATACTGGGCCTCAGACAGTTTGCCCGGGGCATAGCGCTCGAAGCGCACGAACTCGGCCTTGGTGGACGCCGGCACGTCGCCGTGCGCCGGCACTTCGACCTCGCGGAACACACCGGCGTTCACGCCCTGCAGATCTGACAGCACATGCGGCATTGCCGTGCCGGGCAGCGCCAGGTTGTTGACCCCGGTCGGCGAGTTCGGATCGGCGTAGAACGTCTTCAGGAAGCGGAAGACGTAGTCCGTACCCTTGGCGCGGGCGATCAGCGACAGATCGGGCGGCGCCTTGCCGAACCAGGCCTCGCCGTCGGCGGTCGAGAGCGTGGTCAGCATGTAGCCGTTCTTGCTTTCGCCCGGCGGCACGATGAACTGCTCGAGCTGCTCGTCGGGGATCGACAGATCCTGGCCGACGCGCGAATAGCGGCTGTACTTGAGCGAGTGGCAGCCGGAGCAGTAGGCGACGAAATTCCGCGCGCCGCGCTGCAGCGAGTCGCGGTTGTTGATTTCGTTGCCGGCCGTCCAGTGACTCCAGTCGACATGCTGGTCCGCATGTCCGGCACCTTCTGCCGCCGGCGCCGCTCCGCCGGCGGCGGTGGGCTCCTGGGCTAACGCGATCGTCGGGACGACGAACGCAACCTGGATGAGCAACGCCCGGAGCATTGCCGGCTGCTTAAGCATGATACGTAACCCTCTGCGGGACGGGCTTGGTTTTCTCGGCACGCGTGTACCACGGCATCAGCAGGAAGAACGCGAAGTACAGCACCGTGAAGATACGCGCCAGCAGCACGTAGACGCCATCGGCAGGCTGCAGGCCGAGATAGGACAGCGCGATGAACGTGATGACGAACAGCGTCAGCGCGATTTTCGACAGCATGCCCTTGTAGCGGATCGACTTGACCGGCGAACGATCGAGCCAGGGCAGGAAGAACAGCACCACGATCGACAGCAGCATGATCAGCGCGCCCATCTGCTGGTCCGGCACCGCACGCAGCATCGCGTAGAAAGCGGTGAAGTACCACACCGGCGCGATGTGCTCGGGCGTCGACAACGGATTGGCCGGCTCGAAGTTCGGCTTCTCGAGGAACAGGCCGCCGAAAGTCGGCACGAAGAACACCACGGCGCAGAAGATCATCAGGAACACGCCGACGCCGAGGATGTCCTTGACCGTGTAGTAGGGGTGGAACGGAATGCCGTCGACCGGCTTGCCGTCCGCCCCGAGGTTCTTCTTGATCTCGATGCCGTCCGGGTTGTTCGAACCGGTCTGGCGCAGCGCGACCAGGTGCAGCACCACCAGCAGCGCGATCGCGAACGGCACCGCGATGACGTGCAGCGCGAAGAAGCGGTTCAGCGTCGCATCGGCGATGCCGTAGTCGCCGCGGATCCACTCCACCAGCCCCGGTCCGATCACCGGAATCGTGCCGAAGAGGTTGACGATCACCTGCGCGCCCCAGTACGACATGTTGCCCCAGGGCAGCACGTAGCCCATGAAGGCTTCGGCCATCAGCGCGAGATAGAGCGCCATGCCCAGCAGCCACAGCAGCTCGCGCGGCGCCCGGTACGAGCCGTACATCAGCGCCCGGAACATGTGCAGATAGACGACGATGAAAAAGAACGATGCGCCGGTGGAATGCAGGTAGCGGATCAGCCACCCCCATTCGACCTCGCGCATGATGTATTCGACCGAGTCGAACGCGATCATCTCGCCCGGCTTGTAGTGCATCGTCAGGAAGATCCCGGTCAGGATCTGCATGACGAACACCAGCAGCGCGAGCGAACCGAAGAAGTACCAGATGTTGAAGTTCTTGGGTGCGTAGTAGCCCGTCAGCTGCTCGGCGACGAAGGCATCGACCGGCATCCGCTTGTTGAGCCAGGCACGAAAGCCGCGCGCCTCGGGAGCAGCGCCGGCGCTGGATTCGGGAACGGCGGCCATCAGGCGACACCTCGAGGATCGTTGGACGACAGGGAAGCAGGTTCGACCCGGGCAGCCACGGCCGCCGCGCTTTCATCGACGCCGATCACCAGCAGCTGCTGCTGGAAGCTGTGCGGCGGGACGCGCAGGTTGGTCGAGGCCGGCGAGCCGCTGAACACCCGGCCGGCGAGATCGAACTTCGAGCCGTGGCAGGGGCAGAAGAAGCCGCCCGGCCAGTCGGCGCCGACCACCGGATCGCCCGGGTTGAAATGCTGCTTCGGCAGGCAACCGAGGTGGGTGCAGGCGGCGTAGATGACCAGGAATTCCGGCTTGACCGAACGCGCCTCGTTCTTGGCGTATTCGGGCTGATCGGAATCCTTCGACTGCGGATCCTTCAGTTGCGAATCATTCTTGGTTAGCGCCGCCACCATCTCCGGCGTGCGGTGCACGACATAAATGGGCTGCCGCCGCCAGCTCGACACCACCATCTGGCCGGGCTCGAGCTTGCTCAGGTCGATTTCCGTCGGCGCACCCATGGCGCGGGCCCGCTCGGAAGGTTTCCAGGACGCCACGAAGGGCACGGCCGCAAAAACCGCGCCCACGGCGCCGGTGGCGGTCGTGGCTGCGATCAGGAACTTGCGCCGGCTCAGGTCGACGTCCTGGGGGTTGATCACGTCGTCGCTCATCACAGGCTCTCCACTCACCCATTCGAGGGGGGGCGCTATTCGTATTTCAGGGAAGCGGCGCATTATACACACGGGCTTGCTTGCCGACGGGAGACGCAGCGTCGGTCGAGAGTGTCACGGCGTGCGCGCCATCCGGCTCGCGGCCATTGCGTCACGGAAACCACGACCAGATGAATCGCGCGCAAAGCGGTCTTGTATTTCTCGCCGGCTCGGTGGTGGGCGGGTTGGCGCTCGCCTTCCTGATCGTGGTGTTCCGGCCCGAGCTGTTGCCCGGGGCCGGCGCAACCGGCGGCAATACGGCCGCCCTGCCCGCCGCCCGGTCAACTTCGGACGGCGCTCCGGCCAGCGCTGGCGCGGGCACCGACCCAGGCACTACCGCCGCTGCAGCACCGGGCGCGCCGGCGGCCACCCTGGCGCCCGTCCCGGCCGCCGCAACGGCCGGCCTGCCGAGCTACGCCCCCGCCGTGCAGCGCGCGGCCCCGGCCGTCGTCAACGTCTACACCGCCCGCGTGGTCACCGAGCGCGTGCCGCGCAATCCGTTCGAGGATCCTTTCGGCGAGCTCGCACCGCGCTATCGCCAACGGATCGAGCGCTCGCTCGGCTCGGGCGTGATCGTCGATGCCGACGGCCACATCGTCACCAACCATCACGTCATCGCCGACGCCGACTCCATCCGCGTGCAACTCGCCGACGGCCGCGTCGCCGACGCGAAAATCGTCGGCCGCGACCCCGACACCGACCTCGCGCTGCTGCGCATCGGCCTCGAGCGCCTGCCGGTGATGCCGCTCGGCCGTTCCGACCAGCTGCAGGTCGGCGACGTGGTGCTGACGATCGGCAACCCGATCGGCCTGTCGCAGACCGTGACCCAGGGCATCGTCAGCGCCACCGGCCGCGGCCAGCTCGGCGTCGCCACCTTCGAGAACTTCATCCAGACCGATGCGCCGATCAACGTCGGCAATTCCGGCGGTGCGCTGATCAACGCCGCCGGCGAACTGGTCGGTATCAACACCGCGGTGATCGGCAAGAACCTCGGCGTCGAGGGCATAGGCTTCGCGATCCCCGTGAACCTGGTACGCGGCGTCCTGACCGAAATCATCAGCACCGGGCGGGTGGTACGCGGCTGGATCGGCGTCGTCCCCGAAGACATCGAGGAAACCCAGGCACGCCAGCTCGGCCTGGCACGCGGCGGCGTAGTCATCACCAACCTCTACGTCGGCAGCCCAGCCCAGGCCGCCGGCCTGCGCCCTGGCGACATCGTGCTGTCGGTCGGCGGCACCGAAGTCGGCAGTGCCCAGGAAGTGCTGGCACGGGTCGCGCAAGCCAAACCGGGCACCAAGATCGAACTCCGGGTGCAGCGCGGGCGGGAGACTTCGGCGGTACCGGTGGAGATCACTGAGCGGCCGCGTACTCAAGCCTGAAGCGGCGCCCGCACCAACAGCCCTAGTTAGGTACGCGCCGGATTTTCGCGCCAAGCTGCGCCAGCTTCTCCTCGATCCCCTCGTACCCGCGATCGATGTGGTAGATGCGCTCGATGTCGGTGCGGCCGTGGGCGACCAGGGCGGCCAGGACCAGCGAGGCGGAGGCGCGCAGGTCGGTGGCCATGACCGGCGCGGCTTGCAGTTGCGGCACGCCCTTGATGATCGCGGTGTTGCCTTCGAGGCGGATTTCCGCGCCCATGCGCCGCATCTCGAGCATGTGCATGAAGCGGTTTTCGAAGATCGTCTCGATGATCGTGCCGACGCCGTCGGCGACGGTGTTGAGCGCGGCGAACTGCGCCTGCATGTCGGTCGGGAAGGCGGGGTACGGTGCGGTGCGCACGTCGACGGCCTTCGGTCGACGGCCGCGCATGTCGACCTCGATCCAGTTGCTGCCGCTGGTCACGGTAGCGCCGGCTTCGGCGAGCTTCTGCAGCACCGCGTCGAGATGCTCCGGGCGGGTGTTCTTGACGCGCACCCGGCCGCTGGTGATCGCGCCGGCGAGCAGGTAGGTGCCCGCCTCGATGCGATCGGGCAGCACTTCGTAAGGCACGCCCTGCAAACGCTCCACCCCTTCGATCTCGATCGTGTCGGTGCCGGCGCCCCGGATTTTCGCGCCCATCGCGATCAGGAAATTGGCCAGGTCGACGACCTCGGGCTCGCGCGCGGCGTTCTCGAGCACCGTCACGCCGTCGGCCAGGGCCGCCGCCATCATCAGGTTCTCGGTGCCGGTGACGGTGACCGTCTCCAGCACCAGGCGGGTGCCTTTGAGGCGCGCCGCCTTGGCGCGGATGTAGCCGTTTTCGATGGCGATGTTCGCACCCATCGCCTGCAGGCCGGCGACGTGGATGTTGACCGGCCGGGCACCGATCGCGCAGCCGCCGGGCAGAGAGACATCGGCCTGGCCAAAACGCGCCAGCAGCGGCCCGAGCACCAGGATCGAGGCGCGCATGGTCTTGACCAGCTCGTAGGGGGCGACCGGCTGGCGCAGCGTCGAACAATCGACCTCGATCCGCATCCGCTCGTCGACCGTGACCGACACGCCCATCCGGCCGAGCAGTTCGATCATGGTGGTGACGTCCTGCAGATGCGGGACGTTGCCGATCGACGCCGGGCCGTCGGCGAGCAGGGTCGCAGCCAGGATCGGCAGAGCGGCATTCTTCGCGCCGGAGATGCGCACCTCCCCTTCGAGCGCCGTGCCGCCGGTGATCTGCAGCTTGTCCATGGACGGGCGCCGCCGGGTTCAGCCGGGCCGGCCCGTGCCGGCCTCCTCGGGAGTCAGCGCCTCGATCGACAACGCGTGGATCTCGTGGCCGACCCGGCCGCCCAGCGCGCGGTAGACCATCTGGTGCCGGGCGATGCTGCGCTGGCCGGCGAAGCTGGCGCTGACGATCCGCGCGGCAAAATGGGTCTGGTCATCGGACTCGACCTGAACTTCGGCGCCCGGCAGCGCGGCGCGGATCAGGTCGGCAACGGCATCAGGATGCATGGCTCGAACTCCTCATGGCGCTATCATGCCATTCCATGGATTCCCTTGCGCAGGAACGGGCCGCCACGGCCCTGCTCACCGCTGCCCGCCGCGCGCTGGCGATCGAGGCGCGCGCGCTCGAAGCGCTGCAGCAACGCGTCGACACCGCCTTCGTCGCGGCCTGCCGCCTCTGCCTCGATTGCCACGGGCGGGTAGTCGTCACCGGCATGGGCAAATCGGGACATGTCGCACGCAAGATCGCCGCGACCCTGGCCAGCACCGGCACGCCGGCGTTCTTCCTGCATCCGGCCGAAGCCAGCCACGGCGACATCGGCATGATCACCCGCCAGGATCTGCTGCTCGCCCTGTCCAACTCCGGCGAGACCCCCGAGCTGTCGATGCTGCTGCCGCATCTGGCACGCCTGGGCACGCCGCTGATCGCGATGACCGGCAACCCCGGCTCCACGCTGGCCCGCAACGCCGCCGTGCATCTCGACGTCAGCGTGCCGGAAGAAGCCTGTCCGCTGAATCTCGCCCCGACGGCGAGCACCACCGCGGCGCTGGCGATGGGCGATGCGCTGGCCGTCGCCCTGCTCGAGGCCCGCGGCTTCACGGCCGAGGATTTCGCACGCTCGCATCCGGGCGGCTCGCTCGGCCGCCGACTGCTGCTGCACGTCGAGGACGTGATGCGCCGCGGCAGCGACATGCCGCAGGTCGGTCCGACCACGCCGCTCTCTCAGGGTCTGCTGGAGATGTCGCGCAAGGGTCTCGGCATGACCGTGGTGGTGGGCGAGGATGCGCACGTGCTCGGCATATTCACCGACGGTGACCTGCGACGCATGCTGGATGCACGCATCGACGTGCACACCGCAACCATGCAGGACGTCATGACCCGCGGCTGCCACACCATCGGGCCCCGCGAACTGGCCGCCGAAGCCGTGCACGTCATGGAAACCCGGCGGATCAGCGCCTTGCCGGTGGTCGATGCCGCCGGCACGCTGGTCGGCGCGCTGAACGTCCACGACCTGCTGCGCGCAGGCGTGGTCTGAGGCACCCCGTGGCCCGCCGCAGCCTCCGTCGCCACGTCACCGCCGCCGCCCTGCAGCGCGCCGCCGCCGGCATCCGCTTGCTGGTGCTCGACGTCGACGGTGTACTGACCGACGGCCGCCTGTATTTCGACGCCGGCGGCGAGCAGCTCAAGGTCTTCCACGTCCGCGACGGCCATGGCATCCGCGCACTCGGCCGGCAAGGCGTGCGTCTGGCGATCATCTCCGGTCGCCGCAGCCGTGCCGTGCAACAGCGGGCGCGCGAACTCGGCATCGCCCACGTCCTGCAGGGTATCGACGACAAGCTGGCGGCGCTCGAGCGGCTGCGCGCGCGCCTGCGCCTGCCGCTGGCCGCCGTTGCTTGTGTCGGCGACGACACGCCCGACGTCGCATTGATGCAGGCCGTCGGCCTGGCCTTCGCGGTCGCCGATGCCCACCCGGACGCGCTCGCGGCGGCCGATGTCGTCACCCGGGCGCCGGGCGGCCAGGGCGCGGTGCGCGAAGTCTGCGACCGGCTGCTGGCAGCGCGTGCCCGCTGAGCACGAACCCGTGCAGCCGCCACCGCTCGAACCCCGGCGCCGCGCCGGCCTGCTGCCGGCCCTGCTGCTGCCAGCACTGCTGCCGTTGGCCGGCTGCACCAGCGGCATCGACGACGGCGACGCGACCGCCAGCTCGCAGAGCCTCGACACCGGCTATTCGGCCAGCGACGCACGCATCGTCGAAACCGGCCCGGATGGCCAGCCACGCTACACGCTGCGGGCGGCTGCCATCCGCCAGGATCCGCGCACGCTCGAGGTCGGCCTCGAGCACCTGTCGATGGAAGTGCACGCCGACGACGCGGCGGCACCGTGGCAGTTGCGGGCCCGGGGTGGACTGATGCCCGAAGACGCCTCGCGGATCGATCTGCTCGGCGACGTGCGCGTCACCGGCCGCATCGACACCGGCTCGGCCGGAACCGGCGGCGAAGCGCTCGAGATCCGTTCCGAAACGCTGCGCTACGAGTTCGGCCCGGCGCGGGTCACGACCGCGGCCGACGTCACCTTGCGGATGGCGGGCAGATGGCTGCAGGCCCGCGGGCTCGATGCGAACTTGAAGCAACGGCAGGTCCGACTAGAATCGAACGTACATGGCCGCTTCGCTCCCTAACCGGCGGGATCCCGCTCGTCCCGCCGCCGCCGATCGGCCCTGCGCAGATCGACGCCCCGCCGTGCCGGTGGCGCTGCTGGCCGGCATGGCCTTGCTGCTGCTGGCATCCGGGCTGCCGGCAGCCGAGCGGCAAGGCACACGCGCCGCCGGCACCGTCACGCTCGATGCCGCGTCTTCCGACGTTGATTACCGCAACAACACGCTGGTGTTCCGCGACATCGTGATCACCCAGGGCACGGTGCGCGTCGCCGCCCGCGAGGCGCGTGCCACGGGACTCGACTTCGACGACGCCACCTGGACGTTCACCGGCGCGGTGCGCATCAACACCGACGACGGTGCCCTGCGCTCGAACGAGGCGACCGTGCGGTTCACGGCCAACCGGGTCGCCAGCGCGCGGATTCGCGGTACCCCGGCGGAATTCGAGCAGCCCCGCACCGGCAGCACCGAGACCGCGCGCGGCCATGCCGGTGCGATCGATTACGACTTCGGCGCCGGTACCGTGACCCTGGACGGCGATGCCTGGCTGACCGACGGTCGCAACGAAATCCGCGGCCAGCGGCTCACCTACGATGTCCGGGCCCAGCGCGTGCAGTCCAGCACCCGACCCGGCCAGTCCGACCGGGTGCAGATCACCATCCGGCCGCGCGAGCCCGGCGAGGCCGGTGCGGCAGCCCCGGCGACCGATCCGGTCGCGACCCCCGGCACAGCACCGACCGCCGATCCGGCCGCACCGCCCGACGCAGCGCCGACCGCCGATCCTGCCGGTAATCCACCCGGCGATCCGGTCGGCGACACGACCGGCGATCCGTCGTGACGGGGCAGCCGCGATGAGTACGCTGCGCGCCGAACACCTCGCGAAAAGCTACGGGTCGCGGCAGGTGGTCCGCGATCTTTCGCTGCAGGTCGAGAGCGGCGAAGTCGTCGGCCTGCTCGGACCCAACGGCGCCGGCAAGACCACCGCGTTCTACATGATCGTCGGCCTGGTCAATGCCGACGCCGGCCGCATCCATCTCGATCAGCAGGATCTCACCCACGAACCGATCCATCGCCGCGCCCGGGCCGGTATCGGCTACCTGCCGCAGGAAGCGTCGGTGTTCCGCCGGCTGTCGGTGGCGGACAACGTGATGGCGATCCTCGAGACGCGGGCCGGGCTCGACCGCGCCGGCCGCGAGGAGCGGCTCGAACAGATCCTCGGCGACCTGCACATCGCCCATGTGCGCGACAGCCTCGGCATGTCGCTTTCGGGCGGCGAACGCCGCCGTGTCGAAATCGCCCGTGCCCTGGCCGCCGACCCCCGTTTCGTGCTGCTCGACGAACCGTTCGCCGGCGTCGATCCGATCTCGGTGATCGACATCCAGAAGATCGTGCGCGAACTCGCCGAAAAAGGCATTGGTGTACTGATCACTGATCACAATGTCCGTGAAACACTTGGCGTTTGCAGCCGCTCGTACATCATCGGCGACGGCCGTGTGATCGCCACCGGATCCGCAGAAGAAATCCTTGCCAATGCCCAAGTCCGTGAGGTGTACTTGGGCCAATCTTTCCGGCTTTGAGAGAGGGTCGCCCGCCGACGCCAGCGTCGCCCGGTCGTCGCATTACCGAGACATGCTGAAACCTTCTCTGCAGCTCAAGCTGGGTCAGCAACTGACGATGACCCCGCAGCTGCAGCAGGCCATCCGCCTCCTGCAGATGCCTGCCCTCGAACTGCAAGCCCACGTCCGTGAATTGCTCGAAAGCAACATCATGCTCGAGGCGGTCGACGAGACCGAGGCGACGGGCGTGTTCGAGGCGCTCACGCCGCCGACCGTGGAATCCCCCGCAACCGACCGCGGCGCGGACCAGGACGAAGCGCTCGCCGAAGTCGAGATCGTCGACGACAACTGGTCGGATCGCAGTTCGAGCCCGGGTGAAAGTACGTATTCCGGGGACGACGATCGCCCGCAGGATGTGGCTGATGCCGTAGGCGAGACCCTGCACGAATACCTGCTCGGCCAGCTCGAACTGGCCGGCCTGTCGCCGGGCGATCAAGCCATCGCCTCCGCCATCGTCGATGCGATCAACGACGACGGTTACCTGATCGACTCGCTGACCGACATCGCCGCAACGCTGCGCCCGGAAGTCGAAGCCGACGAGGAAGAGGTCGAACGAGTCCTGATGCTGGTCCAGATGCTCGATCCACCCGGCGTCGGCGCACGTTCGGTCTCCGAATGCATCCTGCTGCAGCTCGGCCAGCTCGATCCCGGCACGCCCGACCTCGCTCTGGCGCGGAGTATCGCCGAGCACCACCTCGAGCTGGTCGCGGGACGCGACCTGGCGCAGTTGAAGCGCGCGCTCGCCGCCGAAGACGAATCCGTCGCCAGCGCCCTCGCCCTGGTGCGCGGCTGCCATCCGCGGCCGGGCGCGATCGTCGGCGCCGGCGCACCGGAGTATGTCGTGCCCGACGTCTTCGTCCGCCGTACCGAACGCGGCTGGGCGGTCGAGCTGAACCCGGCGACCGTGCCGCGCGTGCGCCTCAACGAAGGCTATGCCAGCCTGATCGGCCGCAACTCCACCCACACCACGATGCGCGGCCAACTGCAGGAAGCGCGCTGGCTGCTGAAGAGCCTCGAGATCCGCAACGACACCATGCTCAAGGTGGCGCGTGCGATCGTCGAACGCCAGTCCGACTTCCTCGAGCAGGGCGAGGAATACATGCGCCCGATGATCCTCAAAGACATCGCCGAAGCGATTTCGATGCACGAGTCCACGATCTCGCGCGTCACCTCGGGCAAATACATGCTGACGCCGCGGGGCGTGTTCGAGCTGCGCTATTTCTTCTCAAGCCAGGTCGAGAGCGAAGGCGGCCAGGGCACCTCCTCCACGGCGATCCGCGCCAAGATCCGCAAGTTGGTGCGCGAGGAGGCGGCCGACAGCCCGCTTTCAGACAGTCGAATTGCCGAGATCCTTTCCGGCGAGGGGATCCCGGTGGCGCGGCGCACGGTGGCCAAGTACCGCGAGGCGATGGGCATCGCCTCGTCGGCCGAACGCAAACGTGCCGCCGCCAGATGACGCAACGAGAAACCCAAAAGGAGAACATCATGCAGCTTCAAGTGTCCGGCCACCATGTCGAAGTGACGCCCGCGATGCGTGCCTACGTCGAGAAGAAGATGGAAAAGATCGTGCGGCATTTCGACCACGTCATCGACGTGCACTGCGTGTTGTCGGTCGAGAAGCTCGAGCAGAAAGCCGAGGCCACCCTCAAGGTCCGCGGCCCCGACATCCATGCGGACGCGATCGACGGCAACATGTACGCGGCCATCGACGCGCTGGTCGACAAGCTCGACCGCATGGTGAAGAAGCGCAAGGAACAGATGGCCGACCATCGCGCCATCGAGGGCCGCAGCGCGCGTCAGTAGGACGCCCGCCGGTCGCACAACCCATGCCCACCCCTCGCATGCGCCTGATCTTCGTCAGCGGCCTCTCCGGCGCCGGCAAGAGCGTGGCGCTCAATGCCCTGGAGGATGCGGGCTATTACTGCATCGACAACATGCCGGCGGCGATGCTCGCGCCGCTGATCTCCCACACGGTGCGCAGCAAGGACCGCACCTACGACCGCATGGCCATCGGGCTCGACGCGCGCGGCGGCGAGCAGGAGATCAGCGGCGTGCCGGCGACGATCGACGAGCTCAAGCGCAGCGGCATCCGCTGCGAGGTGTTGTTCCTGCTCGCCACAGACGACGACCTGCTGCGCCGCTATGTCGAAACCAAGCGCCGCCATCCCCTGGCACGCGACGGTCTCGCACTGCGCGAAGCGATCGCCCTCGAGCGTCGCATGCTCGAGCCGATGATCAACGCTGCCGATCTGGTGATCGACACCTCGCGGATGGGCGTGCACGACCTGCGCGATGTGGTCGCCCGGCGGATCGAGCAGCGCAGCACCGGGCGGTTGTCGATCACGTTCGTGTCCTTCGGTTTCAAGCACGGCCTGCCCGGGGACGCGGACTTCGTGTTCGATGCCCGCACCCTGCCGAACCCCTACTGGGACATCTCCCTGCGGCTCTTCACCGGGCGCGATCCCCAGGTGGCGCGCTGGCTCGAAGCACAGTCGAGCGTCAAGCGTCTGCTCAACGACATCATCGCCTTTCTCGAGGCGCGGATCGTCGAACATCAGGCCAGCAACCGCCGCTACCTCACCATCGCGATCGGTTGCACTGGCGGCCGGCATCGCTCGGTCTACCTGGTCGAGCGCCTGGCCGAGCATTTCGCCGCCAGCTTTCCTGACCTGCTGGCCCGGCACAGCGCCCTGCCCGCGACCAGCCAACCGGCGCTGGCGCAGCAACCCGCCCCACCCCACTGACCGCGACGACGCTGGGCGATACCCGGCGTCGTCGCGATGCGACGCGCCGCGGATCACCGCAAGACGTACGTCAGCCTCGCTGGCGACTGTAGTTCGCGACGGCTACACTCGCGGCGCCCTGCGCAGCGAGTGACGCGCAATGTCCATTCCCTTGTCCAGCGAGATGAAGAAGGACGGGCGCCTGTCGGCGCTGCGGGACGCGCTCGACTCCGGCACGCTGCGTCAGGCGCATCGCATGGTCAACGCGCTGCATCCGGCCGAGATCGCGCTGCTGCTCGAATCCCTGCCGCCGCAACAGCGCGAGATCGTCTGGGAATTCGTCGACCCGGAGCTCGAAGGCAACGTGCTGGTGGAGCTCAACGACAGCGTGCGCCAGGCGCTGATCGAGGGCATGGAAGCCGAAGAGCTGGTCGCCGCCACCGAAGGCATGGAGGTCGACGATCTCGCCGACCTGGTCGGCGACCTGCCCGAAGCCGTGACGCTGCAGCTGCTGCGCTCGATGGACCAGCAGGATCGCGAACGCCTGCGCACGGTGCTCGCCTGGCCGGACGACAGCGCCGGCGGCCTGATGAACACCGACACCGTCAGCGTGCGGGCCGACGTCACCCTGGAGGTCGTGCTGCGCTACCTGCGCATGCGCGGCGACCTGCCGGCCCGCACCGACAGCCTGTTCGTGGTCGACCGCAACGACCGCTACCTCGGCACCATCAGCCTGACGCAGATCATCATCGGCGATCCGGAGCGCACGGTCGGCGAGACCCTGGATACCGAAGCCCCGCGGATCGAGCCGCAGATGCCCGCCCAGGAAGTCGCGCAACTGTTCCAGGACCGCGACCTGGTGTCGGCCGCGGTCGTCGGTCTCGACGGCAAGCTGCTCGGGCGCATCACCGTCGACGACGTGGTCGACGTGATCCGCGAGGAAGCCGAGCACTCGGTGCTGTCGATGGCCGGCCTGCGCGACGAAGAAGACCTGTTCGCCGGCGTCCTGCCCTCGACCCGACGCCGCCTGCTGTGGCTCGGCATCAACCTGGTCACCGCCTTCCTGGCCGCATCCGTGGTACGCAACTTCGAAGGCACGATCGCCCGCGTGGCCGCGCTCGCCGCACTGATGCCGATCGTCGCCTCGATGGGCGGCATCGCCGGCACGCAGACCGTGACCCTGATGGTGCGCGGCCTGGCACTCGGCCAGGTGCAGTGGTCGAACGCCCGCTGGCTGCTGTTCAAGGAAATGGGCGTCGGCGTTGTCAACGGGCTGATCGCGGCCACAGTAGTCGGCAGCATCGCGGCATTCTGGTTCGACACGTGGCGGATCGCCGCGATCATCGCCGCCTCGATGATGATCAACCTGCTGGCCGCCGCCGCAGTCGGCGTGCTGGTGCCGCTGGCCTTGCGGCGACTGAACATCGACCCGGCCCTGGCCGCCGGCGTGTTCCTGACGACCTTCACCGATTGCATCGGTTTCGCTTCGCTGCTTGGCCTGGCGGCGTTGTTCCTGATCTAGCCTGCGCCGGAGATCGCTACCGGCTCGACCGGCGCGACCGGCTCGACACGACTGGGCGGCTGGCCGGCGAAAAACGCCAGCAGCTCGTCGCGCTGCGCCAGCGTATCCGCCTCGCCGAGCGCGATCAGATCGCGGGTGAACGCGGACTCGAACATCAGATAGCTGGCCAGCAGGCTGCCGGCCGCGCCGCGCGCGCCGATCACCGACAGCAGCACCCGCAGCGCCACCGGCAAGGTATGCAGGTAACGGGCGGCGATCACGCTCGGTTCGACGCTCGGCGCCAGCAGCATGGCCTCCAGCGGGCGCACGCCCGGCACCAGCTCGGGCGTGTTCGCGACCAAGGTGTTCAGCCGCCGCATCTGCTCGAGATCGCCCTCGAGCTGGTCGCTGAACAAGGTATCGAGCAGGAAACCGAACAACTGGCCGGTGCTCGGCGGCTGCGCGCGACCAATCAGCGCGCCGATGCCGGCGCCGCTGAGCGAGCGCACGCCGACCACCAGGATCCGCTCCGCTCCGAGGTGGATGGCCGGCGACAGCGGCGCCAGCTGGCGCATCGCACCGTCGCCGTAGTAGCAGGAGCCGATCCGCACCGAAGGGAACAACAGCGGAATCGCAACGCTCGCCATCACATGGTCGATCCCCAGCACGGAACGCCGGCCGATGCGGCTGGCACGCCGCCACTCCGCTAGCTCCGGCGCGCCGTCGAAGAACACCGTATGCCGCCCGCCGCTGTAGGTGGTCGCCGACAGCGCGATCGCCTGCAGTACGCCGCTTTCGACGTTCTCGCGGATGGCGCGCCAGTCGATGCGCCGCGCCAGCAACTCGCGCAGTGGCCCGTTGTCGAACAGCGAGCGCGGCGCCGGCAGCAGCAATCCCGCCGACAGCGCCGACAGCGTCCAGTGGGCGCCGGCGCGCAACATCGCCGCCGGGTCGACCCGGAACACATGGTGCACGTGGAACGCCGACCACACATCCTCCAGCGCCACGACACCGTCGTGCCAGCGATGCGCATGCGCCGCCAGCGCCGACGCCGCCACGGCACCGGCCGAAGTGCCGACGATCACCGAAAACGGATTGCGCGCTGCCGGCAACAGCTGCGCCAGAGCCTTGAGCACACCGACCTGATAGGCCGAGCGCGCGCCGCCACCGGCCAGCACCAGCGCGACACAAGGCGGCTCGGTGGTAACGATCTTCGGTGCCATCGACACCGACGACGGCGCCGATGGGTAATGAACGTGGATCACCCCGCCATCCTGCAACATGTCAGGGCAGCACCGGCGCGCTGTCCGGCAGGGGTGTGAGCGACGACACAGCCGCCTGCTGCGCACCCACGCCGCGGCGGCGCAACTCGGTGGTGGCGCGATCGAGCCCCTCGAGCGTCAGCGGGAACATCCGCCCACCGAGCAGTTCGCGTACCAGACCGACCGACGGCGTCCATTCCCAGCGCTCCTCGGGCTCCGGGTTCAGCCACACCACCCGCGGGAAATGCGCCGTCAGCCGCTGCATCCAGGTTGCGCCGGCCTCCGCATTCCAGTGCTCGACACTGCCGCCGGGCTGCACGATCTCGTACGGGCTCATGGTCGCATCGCCGACGATCACGACGCGGTAGTCGGGGTTGAAGCGGCGCAGCAACTCCAGCGTCGAAGTGCGCTCCGTCTGGCGCCGGCGATTGTCCTTCCACAGGTTCTCGTAGAGAAAGTTGTGGAAGTAGAAAGACTCGAGATGGCGGAACTCGCTGCGGGCCGCGGAAAACAGCTCCTCGCAGAGGCGGACGTGATCGTCCATCGAGCCGCCGACATCGAGCAGCAGCAACACCTTGACCGCATTGCGCCGCTCCGGCACCAGCTTGAGGTCCAGCCAGCCGGCATTGCGTGCCGTCGCCTCGATCGTACCGCCCAGATCCAGCTCTTCAGCCACGCCCTCGCGCGCGAACCGGCGCAAGCGCCGCAGCGCGAGCTTGAGATTGCGCGTGCCGAGCTCCACGCCGTCGTCGAAGTTGCGGAACTCGCGCTGTTCCCAGACCTTGACCGCACGCCGCTGTCGTTGGCCCTCGGTACCGATGCGGATGCCTTCGGGGTTGTAGCCGCCGGAGCCGAAGGGCGAAGTACCGCCGGTTCCGATCCAGCGGTTGCCGCCCTGGTGGCGCGCCTTCTGCTCCCGCAGGCGCTCGCGCAGCGTCTCGAGCAGCTTTTCCCAACTGCCGAGCGCCTGCACATTCTGTTTCTCCTCGGCGGAATACAGCCGCTCGGACATCAGCCGCAGCCAGTCCGCGGGGACCTCGGCCAGCAGCCGCTCGAACAGCCGTTCGGCGCCCGTGAACGTCGCGGCGAACACGTGATCGAACCGATCGAAGTAGCGCTCGTCCTTGACCAGCGCGAGCCGTGCCAGCCAGTAGAACTCCTCGGCCGAGCAGAACGCCACACGCTGCTGCAGCGCCTCGAGCAGGCTCAGGAATTCGGTGATCGAGACCGGCACCCCAGCCTCGCGCAGATCGTGGAAGAACCGGACCAGCACCGCCGTCCGCCCGGCTCAGGCCCGCCCACCACGGCGGTGCAGGAACAGCAGCTGCTCGAACAGATGCACGTCCTGTTCGTTCTTGAGCAGCGCCCCGTAGAGCGGCGGGATCGCCTTCTTCGGATCCTCGCTGCGCAGGGCTTCGGGAGGGATCTCCTCGGCCAGCAGCAGCTTGATCCAGTCGAGCAGCTCCGAGGTCGAGGGCTTCTTCTTCAGCCCCGGTGTCTCGCGGACCTGGAAGAACGCGGCCAGCGCTTCGGCCAGCAGCTCGCGACGCAGCCCCGGATAGTGGGCTTCGACAATCCGCGCCATCGTCTCCGGGTCCGGAAAACGGATGTAGTGGAAGAAGCAGCGGCGCAGGAAGGCGTCGGGCAGTTCCTTCTCGTTGTTGCTGGTGATGATGATGATCGGCCGGTGCCGTGCCTTGACCAGCTCGCGCGTCTCGTAGACGTAGAACTCCATCCGGTCGAGTTCGCGCAGCAGATCGTTCGGAAACTCGATGTCGGCCTTGTCGATCTCATCGATCAGCAGCACCGGCTGCTGCTCGGAATCGAAGGCCTCCCAGAGCTTGCCGCGGACGATGTAGTTGCGGATATCGGCAACGCGGGCATCGCCGAGCTGCGAATCGCGCAACCGCGAGACCGCGTCGTATTCGTACAGGCCCTGCTGCGCCTTGCTGGTGGACTTGACGTGCCACTCGTGCAGCGGCCGGCCGAGCGCGGCAGCCACTTCCTGCGCCAACCGCGTCTTGCCCGTACCCGGCTCGCCCTTGATCAGCAGCGGCCGCGCCAGCGTGATCGCGGCATTGACCGCCATGTTGAGGTCGGGCGTGGCGATGTACTGATCGGTACCGGAGAAGCGGAGGTCGGACATGGGACCGGACCTCAGAAGCGCCGCACCGGCAGGATCTGCATGGAGTTGGTGCCACCGGCCACACCGGTCAGCTCACCCTTGGTCAGGATCACCAGATCTCCCTCGTCGACCAAGCCGAGCTTCAGCAGCTGGGCAAAGATCGCGCCGGTCATGGTCACCAGCGCCGTGGGACTGACGTCGAAGTCGACCGGATAGACACCGCGGTACAGCGTGACCCGGCGGCGGGTGGCTTCGTGCCGGGTGAACGCATAGATCGGAATGTCCGAGCGGATGCGCGACATCCACAGCGGCGTCGAACCCGACTCGGTCAAGGCGACGATCGCGCGCACCTTCATGTGGTTGGCCGTGTACATCACGGCATTGGCGATCGCCTGCTCGGTACCGCTGAAACTCCCCTCGGCACGATGGCGGACGCGCTGTTGACTGAGCTGATAGCCCTCGGCGCCCTCGATCACCTCGGCCATGGCCGCAACGGCCTTCACCGGGTAGCGGCCGGAAGCCGTTTCGGCCGACAGCATCACCGCGTCCGAACCGTCCATGACCGCATTGGCCACGTCGCTGACCTCGGCACGGGTCGGCACCGGATTCTGGACCATCGACTCCATCATCTGCGTAGCCGTGATGACCAGACGGTTGCGATTGCGAGTCTGCTGGATGATGGTTTTCTGCAGGCCCGTCAGCGCCGCATAACCCATTTCCACACCGAGATCACCGCGCGCGACCATGACGACATCGGCCACGTCGACGATGCCGGAGAGATGCTGGATCGCCTCCTGCCGCTCGACCTTGGCGACGATCCGCGCCGACGAGCCCGCCTGGTCGAGCAACTTGCGCGCCTGACGGATGTCGGCCGCGTCACGAACGAAGGACAGCGCGACGTAGTCGAGCTGCTCGGCGGCGGCGAAGCGGATGTCCTCGAAATCCTTGTCGGTCAGCGCCGGCGCCGAAATGCCGCCCCCCTTGCGATTGACGCCCTTGCGGTTCGACAGCTCGCCGCCGGAGACCACACGCGTGTCGATGCGGGTGCCGCGGATGCCCGTGACTTCGAGCACGATCAGGCCGTCGTTGAGCAGCAAGGTATCGCCGGGCCCGACATCCGCCGGCAGGTTCTGGTAGGCACAGCCGACGGCCTCGGCGTTGCCGGCCTGCGGATCGAGACTGGTATCGAGCGCAAACGCCTGCCCTTCGACCAGCTGCACCGGCCCGTCGCGGAAACTCTCGATGCGGATCTTCGGCCCGGCAAGGTCGCCGAGCAGACCGACGACCCGCCCCTCGAGCCGGCAAGCCTCGCGCAACATCGCCAGGCGCCGACGATGCTGCTCGTGGGTGCCATGAGAAAAATTGAGACGGGCAACATCCAGCCCCGCACGGCACATGCCGCGCAGGATCTCGACGTCATCGGTGGCAGGGCCAAGCGTGGCTACAATTTTGGTTCTACGGAGCATCCGGGCATTTTGCGTCCAGCAGCCAGCGCACGCCAGCGCCGTTCGCACCGGGCGCAGGCGCCATGGATGGCGCCTCCCGAGCGCATGGATGCTCTTCGCGTCCCCGCCCGGAAACTCCCGACACGAACGCTACACTCCGGCCACACCCCGTAACCGCCCGATTCGCGCCTCTCAGCCAGCCGCCCGGGCTTGGAGAACAGCCACAGCCGGCAACACCTTCCCCTCGACGAACTCGAGAAACGCCCCGCCGCCGGTAGAGATGTAGGAGATGCCTTCCTCGACGCCGTATTTCTCGATGGCCGCCAGGGTGTCGCCGCCGCCGGCCAGCGAGAACGCCTTGCTGCGGGCGATCGCCTGGGCGATCGTGCGGGTGCCTTCGCCGAACTGGTCGAACTCGAACACGCCGACCGGGCCGTTCCAGAGGATCGTGCCGGCCTGCTCGAGCAGGGCGCCAAGGCGCTCGGCGGTGTCGGGGCCAATGTCGAGGATCATCTCGTCGCCGGCAACTTCGTGGATGCTGCGCACGTCGGCATGCGCGGTCGCGGCGAATTCACGTGCGACCACGACGTCCGTCGGCAGCGGGATCTCGGTGCCGCGGGCACGGGCCTTGTCAATCAGCCGCCGCGCGATGTCGAGCATGTCCGCCTCGTGCAGCGACTTGCCGATGCCGACACCGGTGGCGGCGAGGAAGGTGTTGGCGATGCCGCCGCCGACGATCAGTTTGTCGACGCGATCAAGCAGGGTCTCGAGGACCGTCAGCTTGGTCGAGACCTTGGAACCCGCGACGATCGCCACCAACGGCCGGGCGGGCTTCTCCAGCGCGCGCTCCAGCGCCTCGAGCTCACCGACCAGCAGCGGGCCGGCGCAAGCCACCGGCGCGAAACGCGCCACGCCATGCGTGCTTGCCTCGGCACGATGCGCCGTGCCGAAAGCATCCATGACATAGACGTCGCAGAGCGCCGCCATCTGCCGTGCGAGCTCTTCCTTGTCCTTTTTCTCGCCCTTGTTGAAGCGGACGTTCTCGCACAGCACGACCGAGCCCGGCGCGCAGTCGACGCCGCCAAGCCAGTCGCGCACCAGCGGCACCGGCCGGCCCAGCAGCTCGGACAGCTTCGCGGCGACCGGCGCCAGCGAGAACTCCTCGGCGAACACGCCCTCTTCCGGGCGGCCGAGGTGCGACATCAGGAAGGTCTTCGCGCCCTTTTCCATCGCCAGCCGGATGGTCGGCAGCGACGCGCGGATGCGCGCGTCGCTGGTGACCTTGCCGGCGGCCACGGGCACGTTCAGGTCTTCGCGGATCAGGACCCGTTTGCCGCGCAGGTCCAGCTCCGCCATGCTCAGAACATTCATCCGCCTGCGACCTCAGCGCGCCTTCGACCAGGCCACCGTGGTATCGAGCATGCGGTTCGAGAAACCCCACTCGTTGTCATACCACGAGCAGACCTTGACGAGGCTGCCGCCGACCACCTTGGTCATGGTGCCATCGAACACCGACGAATGCGGATCGTGGTTGAAGTCGATCGACACCAGCGGCGCGTCGGTGTAGGCGAGCACGCCCTTCAGCGGCCCGGCGGCGGCTTCCTTCATCATCGCGTTGATTTCCTCGACCGTGGTCGCGCGCTTGGGCGTGAACGTCAGGTCGACCAGCGACACGTTGATCGTCGGCACGCGCACCGCGAAACCGTCGAACTTGCCCTTGAGCTGCGGCAGCACCAGGCCGACCGCGGCGGCCGCGCCGGTCTTGGTCGGGATCATCGACTGGGTCGCCGAACGCGCGCGGCGCAGATCGGAGTGGTAGACGTCGGTCAGCACCTGGTCGTTGGTGTAGGCGTGGATCGTGGTCATCAGGCCACTGACGATGCCGACCTTGTCCTCGAGCACCTTGGCCACCGGCGCAAGGCAGTTGGTGGTGCAGGAGGCGTTCGAAATGACCGTGTGGCTGGCCTTCAGCGTGTCGTGGTTGACGCCGTAGACGATCGTGCCGTCGACGTCTGCACCGCCGGGCGCCGAGATAACGACTTTCTTCGCACCGCCGGCGAGATGCGCGCCCGCCTTGGCCTTGCTGGTGAACAGGCCGGTGCATTCGAGCACGACTTCGACGCCTAGCTGACCCCAGGGCAGCTTGGCCGGATCGCGCTCGGCAAGCACGCGGATGCGATCGCCGTTGACGACCATCGAATCGCCGTCGACGCTGACTTCGCCGGGGAACTTGCCGTGCGCCGTGTCATAACGCGTCAGATGCGCGTTGGTATTGGCATCGCCCAGGTCGTTGATCGCGACGATCTGGATCTCCTTGTTGCGACCCGACTCGTACAGCGCGCGCAGGACGTTGCGGCCGATGCGGCCATAGCCGTTGATGCCAACCTTGATCGCCATATCCGATATACCCCTTTGTCGATGTGTTCTGGAAACCGGGAGAGGAGTCTCCCAGTGTGTCAGCTTGCCAGCAGGGCCTCGACGGCCTGGATCACGTTAGCGGCCGTCAAACCATAGTGCCGGAACAAATCTGCCGCCTTGCCGGAGGCGCCGAAACGGTCGATGCCCAGCACGCGGCCGCTGCTGCCGACATAACGCCACCAGCACTGGGTCGCCCCGGCCTCGACGGCCAGCCGGCGCGTAATCGCGGCCGGCAGCACCGCTTCTCGCCAGGCGGCATCCTGGGCCTCGAATATGTCGACCGAGGGCATCGACACCAGTCGCAGGCGCCGGCCGGCATCGTTCAGGCTGCGCACTGCCTCGGCCGCCGGCGCCACCTCCGAACCGGTGGCGATCACGATCGCTTCGGGCGTGCCGTGGCAATCGATCAGCACATAGCCGCCGCGCGCGATCGCCAGCTCCCGCGCCGGACTGCGCGGCTGCTGCGGCAACGCCTGGCGGGTCAGCACCAAGGCTGTCGGGCCAGTGTCGCGCTCGACGCCGGCACGCCAGGCCGCCGCGGTCTCGACCGCATCGCAGGGCCGCCACAGGCTGAGGTTCGGCATCGCCCGCAGACTCGCCAGATGTTCCACCGGCTGGTGGGTCGGACCGTCCTCGCCGAGACCGATCGAGTCGTGCGTGTAGACCAGCAACACGCGCTGCTGCATCAAGGCTGCCAGCCGCACCGCATTGCGCGCGTAGTCGGAGAACACCAGGAAAGTGCCCGCGTACGGAATGAAGCCGCCGTGCAGCGCCAGCCCGTTCATCATCGCGGTCATCGCGAACTCGCGCACTCCGTAGTTCACGTAGTTGCCGGAGCAATCCTCGGTCGTTATCGCGCGCGAATCCTTGCGGAAGGTGTTCACCGAACCGGTCAAGTCGGCCGAACCGCCGACGAGTTCCGGCATGCCCGGGCCGATCGCATTCAGTACTACTTGTGACGAGGCGCGGGTCGCCTGCGCCGCCTCGACGGCCGTGGCCGCTGCCACGGCCTGCTCGCGCAATGCCGGCCAGGTTGCCGGCAAGGTGCCGCGCATGCGCCGCTCGAACTCGGCAGCCAGCTCCGGATGCGCCTTGCGATAGCGGTTGAAACGCCGCTTCCAGGCCCGCTCGGCCCGCGCACCCCGCTCGCGCTGGTCCCAGGCGGCGCGGATCTCGTCGGGAATCACGAAAGGCTCGTACGGCCAGCCGAGCGCCGCGCGGGTGGCCGCGACTTCCTCGACGCCGAGCGCTTCGCCATGGGTGGCCTTGGTGCCCTGCTTGTTGGGCGCGCCCCAGCCGATCGTGGTCTTGCAGCAGATCAGCGTCGGCTGGCGGCGATTGGCCTTGGCGCGTTTCAGCGCCTTGCCGATCGCCTCGGCATCGTGGCCATCGACGTTCGGGATCACCTGCCAGCCATAGGCCGCAAAACGCTTCGGCGTGTCGTCCTTCATCCAGCCTTCGACCCGGCCGTCGATCGAGATGCCGTTGTCGTCGTAGATGCAAATCAGCTTGCCCAGCCCGAGCGTGCCGGCCAGCGACGCCGCTTCGTGGGAGATGCCTTCCATCATGCAGCCGTCGCCGAGGAACACCCAGGTGTGGTGGTCGACGATCCGGTGATCGTCGCGGTTGAACTGCGCGGCGAGCATTTTCTCGGCCAGCGCCATGCCGACCGCATTGGCGAACCCCTGACCGAGCGGACCGGTGGTCGTCTCGATGCCGAGATCCAGATCGCGCTCGGGATGGCCGGCGGTGTGCGAACCCAGCTGGCGGAAATTGCGCAACTGATCCATCGACAGCGGATAGCCGGTCAGCTGCAGCAGCGAGTAGAGCAGCATCGAAGCATGACCGTTCGACAGCACGAAGCGGTCGCGGTCCACCCAGCGCGGGTTGGCCGGGTTGTGCACCAGCAGGTCGCGCCACAGCACCTCGGCGATGTCGGCCATACCCATCGGTGCACCGGGATGGCCGGAGGCGGCCTTCTGGACCGCATCCATCGACAGCGCGCGGATGGCATTGGCGAGATCGCGGCGTGACGGCATGGACGGGCACCAGGGTCAAATTGCGGGGCCGCATTGTCCTCCACGCGCTGCGAGCGTTCAACGCAATCTGTATCGGAACAACCCCGGCGGATGCAAAAAACGACTTCGCCGGAGGTATACTAGGGGGTCGTTTCCAGGGAGCTTACAGCCGCATGTCGAACAGCTATCTGTTCACCTCCGAATCGGTCTCCGAAGGCCATCCGGACAAGGTCGCCGACCAGATTTCCGATGCCGTCCTCGATGCCATCCTCGCGCAGGACAAGCGCGCCCGCGTCGCCTGCGAAACACTGGTCAAGACCGGTGTCGTGATCGTCGCCGGCGAGGTCACCACCTCGGCCTGGGTCGACGTCGAAACGCTGGTCCGCAAGACCGTGCTCGACATCGGCTACAACTCCTCCGACATGGGCTTCGACGGCGCCAGCTGCGGCGTGCTCAACGTCATCGGCAAGCAGTCGCCCGACATCGCCATGGGCGTGGATCGCAAGAACGAGCGTCTGCAGGGTGCCGGCGACCAGGGCCTGATGTTCGGCTACGCCACCAACGAAACCGACGTGCTGATGCCGGCGGCGATCACCCTCTCGCACCGGCTGGTCGAACGCCAGGCGAAAATCCGCAAGAACGGGCGACTCGCCTGGCTGCGGCCCGACGCCAAGAGCCAGGTCACGCTGCGCTACGAGAACGACAAGCCGGTCGCGATCGACGCGGTCGTGCTCTCGACCCAGCACTCCGACGACATCTCCACGCGCTCCCTGCGCGAGGCCGTGATGGAAGAGATCCTGCTGCCGGTGCTGCCGAGAAAGTGGCTGCACAAGGGCACCAAGTTCCACATCAACCCCACCGGTCGGTTCGTGATCGGCGGCCCGGTCGGCGACTGCGGCCTGACCGGTCGCAAGATCATCGTCGACACCTACGGCGGCTTTGCCCGCCACGGCGGTGGCGCGTTCTCGGGCAAGGATCCGTCGAAGGTCGACCGCTCGGCCGCCTATGCCGCGCGCTACGTCGCCAAGAACATCGTCGCCGCCGGCCTCGCCGAACGCTGCGAGGTGCAGGTGTCGTACGCCATCGGCGTCGCCGAGCCAACCTCGATCATGGTCGAGTCTTTCGGCACCAGCCGGCTGTCACGCGACGAACTGACGGCGCTGGTGCGCCGCCACTTCGACCTGACGCCCTACGGTCTGCGCGAAATGCTCGACCTGGTCCGCCCGATCTACCAGAAGACCGCCGCCTACGGCCACTTCGGCCGCAAGGATCCGGACTTCAGCTGGGAGGCGACCGACAAGGCCGCCGCACTGGCCGCCGATGCGGCCGGCAAGCGGCCAGGCAAGAGCAAGGCGGGCAGCGGGCGCGGACGCCGCCACCGCTGATCTCGCTCCAACCCGCTCATCGAGGGGCGCTGCAGCGTCGCAAGGACGCCAGGCTCGTTGAGGGGAAGCGCAATGCAACGGCGCCCGTTAACCGGCTCCCTTCGGGGCCCAACTAACGGAGACACTGATGAACGCTGTTGTATCTGACAAGAAGACCGGCGCAGCCGGGAATGCCAAAGCCGGCGACTTCGTCGTCGCCGATCTCGCGCTCGCCGACTGGGGCCGCAAAGAGATCCGGATCGCCGAAACCGAGATGCCGGGCCTGATGGCGATCCGCGAAGAGTTCGCCCCGACCCAGCCGCTGCGCGGCGCGCGCATCACCGGCTCGCTGCACATGACGATCCAGACCGCGGTACTGATCGAGACCCTGCAGGCACTCGGTGCAGAGGTGCGCTGGGCCTCGTGCAACATCTTCTCGACCCAGGATCACGCCGCCGCGGCGATCGCCATCAAGGGCACACCCGTGTTCGCCTGGAAGGGCGAGTCGCTGCAGGACTACTGGGACTACACCCACCGGATCTTCGAGTGGCCCGACGGCGGCTACTCCAACATGATCCTCGACGACGGCGGCGACGCGACCTTGCTGCTGCACCTCGGCGCCAAGGCCGAAACCGATGCATCGCTGATCGCGCATCCGACCAGCGAAGAAGAAACCTCGCTGTTCGCCTCGATCAAGGCCACGCTGAAGCGCGATCCGAAGTGGTATTCGAGCCGCATCGGCAAGATCCGCGGCGTCACCGAAGAGACCACCACCGGCGTCAAGCGCCTCTACCAGATGGCCAAGGACGGCAAGCTCGCCTTCCCGGCGATCAACGTCAACGACTCGGTCACCAAGTCGAAGTTCGACAACCTCTACGGCTGCCGCGAGTCACTGGTCGATGCGATCAAGCGCGCCACCGACGTGATGGTCGCGGGCAAGATCGCCGTGGTCTGCGGCTACGGCGACGTCGGCAAGGGCTCGGCGCAGGCGCTGCGGGCGCTGTCGGCCCAGGTCTGGGTCACCGAGGTCGATCCGATCTGCGCGCTGCAGGCTGCGATGGAAGGCTACCGCGTCGTGACCATGGACTACGCCGCCGACAAGGCCGACATCTTCGTCACCGCCACCGGCAACTTCCACGTGATCACCCACGATCACATGAAGAACATGAAGGATCAGGCGATCGTCTGCAACATCGGGCACTTCGACAACGAGATCGATTGCGCCTCGCTCAAGCAGTACACCTGGGAGAACATCAAGCCGCAGGTCGACCAGATCATCTTCCCGGACGGCAAGCGCATCACCCTGCTGGCCGAAGGCCGGCTGGTGAACCTCGGCTGCGGCACCGGCCACCCGAGCTATGTGATGTCCTCGTCGTTCGCCAACCAGACGATCGCGCAGATCGAACTGTGGGCCAACCACGAGAAGTATCCGGTCGGGGTCTATGTGCTGCCCAAGCACCTCGACGAAAAGGTCGCGCGGCTGCAGCTCAAGAAGCTCGGCGCATGTCTGACCGAGCTGACCGACCAGCAGGCACGCTACATCGGCGTGTCGGTCGCCGGTCCGTACAAGCCCGACACCTACCGCTACTGAAACCGACGTGCCGCGGCGCGCCCCCGGGAGCGCCGCGGCACACCCACCGCGGCGGCCCGCGCCGACTTCAACCGCGCTTGCGCATCACCGTCAAGCCATCGCCGATCGGCAGCAGCGACAAGTCAACGCGCTCGTCGCGGTGCACGAGCTCGTTGAACGCCCGCAACGCCTGGGTGTTGGCGTCGTTGTTGATCAAAGGGTCGGCGACTGCACCGCCCCACAACACGTTGTCGACGCAGATCAGCCCGCCCGGCCGCAGCAGGTCCAGGACCTTCTCGTAGTAGGCGCAGTAATTCGCCTTGTCAGCGTCGATGAAGGCGAAGTCGAAGGCGCTGGCCTGACCTTCCAGCAACAGTTCGTCGAGCGTGCGCAGGGCCGGCTGCAGCCGCAAATCGATCCGCCCATCTACCCCGGCCTCGCGCCAGAACTGGCGCGCGATCTGGGTCCACTCGGCACTGACATCGCAGGCAATCAGGCGCCCGTCGCCGGGCAGTGCCAGCGCGACGGCCAGACTCGAGTAGCCGGTGAAGGTCCCGATCTCGAGGCAGCGCCGCGCACCGAGTATCCGCACCAATAGCTGCAGGAACTGCCCCTGCTCGGGCGCGATCTGCATGTTCGCCATCGGCAGCCCGGCCGTCACCGCGCGCAGGCGCGCGAGGATCGCCGGCTCCCGCAGGCTGTGTTCGAGCAGATAGCGATGCAGCGGCGGCGTGAGCGACAGCGTCGACTGCGACATAAATTTCCTCCGCCGTTCCCGGCACCTGTAACCGCGTCACAATTATGAGTCGACTCCGCACAGTATGTCGCCCACAACACATACGTGCGGAACCCCCGTTGACCCAGTTCACTCCGTTCAGTGAACTTCGTTTGTTACGCTGGCTCGAACTGACAGGAGCGCGTTGCAGGACGGCATCCGCCGCATCGGTATCGCACGACCACTTGACCCACGGAACGACGACGCGGATGAAGCCACTGCGGCTGGTACAGATCACCGACACCCATCTCTTCGGCACACCGGCCGGCGATCTGCGCGGGCGGGTGACCCTGCCGGCGATGCATGCGGTGCTCGAAGCTGCGGCCGCCGACATCGCCGCTGCGGACGCTCTGCTGGTGACCGGCGATCTCGTCCAGGACGATCCGGGCGGTTACGCGCACTTCCACGCCGCGTTGCGGCACCTGCGCAAACCGGTGCTCTGCCTGCCCGGCAACCATGACGACACCGCGCAGATGCGCGCTGCGCTGCTGCGCGACGGCCCGTTCCAGATCGGCGGCTGGCGCGACCTCGCCGACTGGCGGCTGGTACTGCTCGACAGCACCATCCCGGGCCAGGCCGGTGGGCGGCTGGTGCCGGCCGAACTCGACACTCTCGAACTCGCCCTGGCCAGTGCCGGTCAGCGCCACGTACTGGTCTGCCTGCACCACCATCCCGTACCCATGGCCAGCCGCTGGCTGGACGAGGTCGGGCTGGAGAATCCGGCGGCGCTGTTCGGCATCGTCGATCGCCACAGCAGCGTGCGCGGGATCGTCTGGGGTCATGTACATCAGGCCTATGACGGCCAGCGCGGCACGGTACGCCTGCTGTCCTCGCCCTCCACCTGCGCCCAGTTCCGGCCCGGGGCCGAAGACTTCGCCGTCGACACCCGCCCACCCGGCTATCGTATCCTCGAGTTGCGCGCCGACGGCGCGATCGACACGGAGGTCGTGTGGCTCGAACGTTTCGCCGTGCAGCAACAGCAGCGCGAGTCTGCCTCCCCCTCCTCGCCCTCTTCTTCGGTGGCCTGAACTTCGACGGCGCGCGGGCCGCGGCGGCGACGTCCGCGCCCGCCGCAACCACCGCGATCGCACCTGTCGCCAACCAGGGGCTGGTCTGGACGGTCCGCGGCCCTGCAGGCGGCACGGTGTTTCTCGCCGGCTCGATCCACTTGCTGCGCGCCGACGATGCGGCGCTGCCGGCCGCACTCGAACACGCCTATCGCGAAGCCGGGCGCCTGGTGATGGAAATCGATCTCAGTGCCGTCGACCCGGCTGCTGCTGCGGCATTCACCGCCCAGCACGGCGTTTACGAGTCCGGCGAGGGACTGCGGCGCAACCTCGGCAAGCGCCGCTGGCAGAAAGCCCAGGCCGAGTTCGAGCGTCTGGGCCTGGATCTTGCCGCCTTCGATCAGCTCGAACCCTGGGCGGTGGCCCTGGTGTACTCGGTCACGAGCCTCACTCAGCGCGGCTTCGAGCCGACACTCGGTGTCGAGGAACAGCTCAAAGCCCGCGCGCTCGCCGACGGCAAACCGATAGGCGGCCTCGAAACGCTCGAATACCAGCTCGGATTGTTCGACCGGCTCACACCCGCCGACCAGGCCCGCCTGCTCGAGCTGACGCTGTCCGAGACCACCGACCAGCTGAGCGATATCGATGCCCTGACCCGCGCCTGGCGCGCCGGCGACGAGACCACGCTGACGCGACTGCTGCTGCGCGAGTACCGGCGCTTCCCGCGCCTCTATGCACCGCTGGTCCACGACCGCAATCGCAACTGGCTGCCACAGGTCGAGGCCTTGCTGCACGAGCTCGGCAGCACGCTGCTGGTCGTCGGTGCGCTGCATCTGGTCGGCTCGCAGGGCCTGGTCAGCCTGCTGCGCGAGCGCGGTCTCATGGTGGAGCCATTCCAGCCACACTGACCCCGCTGCGGCCGGGCATACTGCCACTATGCGCGCTTTCCTGGCCTTTTTCGCCCTGATCCTGCTGACGCTCGCGGTCGCCGCCGGTCTCGCCTGGCCCGCCTGGGAGCTGCTCACACCGCAGTTCGACCTGCGCTTCCACCGCGTCGCGAGCCGGGTCTGGATGCTGCTGGTGTTGATCGGCATCGTGCTGCTGGCCCGCCGCCTGGCCGTCGCGGATCGCGGCAGCCTCGGCTATGGCGCACCGCGCCGCATCTTCCTGCGCGAGACCGGGATCGGCCTCGCACTCGGCGTCGCGACCATGCTGCCGATCGTGCTGCTGATGTTCGCGGCCGGCCTGCGTGCGTCCCGGGCCGATGTGGCACTCGACACGGCCACACTGCTGCGCCTGGCCGCCGCGGGCCTCGGGACCGGACTGACGGTGGCCCTGATCGAGGAGACCTTCCTGCGCGGCGCGATGCACAGCGCCGTGCAACGCGAGTCCGGCCCGGTCGTCGCGATCCTGCTGATCGCGCCGCTGTATGCCGCGACCCATTTCCTCGCCAGCTACCGCATCCCGCCCGGGCAGCTCGGCCCGGGCAGCGGCTTCGACCTGCTCGCCGGTTCACTGGCCGCTTTCGGCCAGCCGCTGTCGATCATCGATGCGTTTCTCTGCCTCACGGCGGTCGGCGTGCTGCTCGGCCTGGTGCGCGCCCTGACCGGTAACATCGCGGCCTGCATCGGCCTGCATGCCGGCTGGGTCTGGGTGATCTCGGTGGTCCGCGAAGCCTCCCGCCCCGTCGCGGACCACCCGGCCGGCTGGTTGCTGTCCGACTTCGACGGCGTCGTCGGCTGGCTGGTGCTGGCGTGGTGTGGAGTGATCGGCGCCGTCCTCGTCCGCTTTTATCGCTATCGAGATGCTTCCACGGTTCGCGAGAACCTCGTCTGAAACGCGGATCGCGTGCTGCGTCAGCTCTCGTCGCGCCGGATCAGCGGCGCAATCCGCTCCAGCCGCTGCAGCGGATCCTGCATCTCGAGACAGGCCTGCTTGTCACCGAGGCTGATCGGCAGGATCTCGACCAGCCGCGATCCGACCCAGGCCGCATCATCGAAGTGCTTGGGCACGGACTCGTAGATCTTGCCGAGCTCGGGCAGCACCTTGCGCAGCAGGGTCGCGAGATGGGCGTACTCCAGCGGCAGCTCCTGCCGCGGCTCCGCGGGCAGCCATTCGACCGTCCCGACGTTCAGGCCGTCGGGCTGACGACGCCGCTCGAGCACCTTGAACTTCTTCTCGCCGGAGCAGGTGATGCCCAGCAGCCGATCCGGCAGCTGGTAGAAATCGACGATGCGGGCGGTCGTGCCGATGTCGGCGGTGCGCTCCACTTCGCCCACCTCGGTACCGGCTCGGATCAGCACCACGCCGAATGCGCTGTGCTCGCGCAGGCAGCGCCGCACCATGTCGGTATAGCGGGTCTCGAAGATCCGCAGCGGCAGCGGCCCGCCGGGAAACAGCACGGTGTTCAGCGGAAACAGCGAGATTTCAGCGATGTTCATGATGGGCCGACTACCTCGTGCGGTTGGGCATGATCCTCACGCCCCGTCGCCATGGCCAGCATCGTCGCCGCCGTGCCGCAAGCCCCGCCTCCGGAGGCCGCAGCCGCGGTGCATTCTCAGACGCCCCAGCGTGCCATCAGGTCGCTCTCGATGCCGAACTGGTCGAGTATCCGCGCAACGATGAAATCGACCAGGGCTTCGAGCTGCACGGGACGGTTATAAAAGCCGGGATTCGCCGGCAGGATCGTCACGCCAAGCCGCGACAGCTTCAGCATGTTCTCGAGATGGATCGCCGAGAACGGCGTCTCGCGCGGTACGATCACCAGGCTGCCGCGCTCCTTGATGACCACGTCGGCCGCACGTTCCAGCAGGTTTTCGCTGGCGCCGCAGGCGATCGCCGACACCGTGGCCATGCTCGCGGGGCAGACCACCATCCGGTGCGGCGCGCCCGAGCCGCTCGCCACCGGCGAGGTCCACTCCTCGTCGCCATAGACCCGCAACTGGCCGTCGCGCGCACCATAGCGCGACGCCAGATAGCGGGTCTGCTCCACGGTGCGACCCGGCAACCGGCAATCGGTCTCGGAGCCGACGACGATCTGTGCGGCGCGGGTGAACATCACCAGTACCTGGTAGTCGGCCTTGACCAGGCATTCGATCAGGCGCAGGCCGTATTGCGCACCGGAGGCACCGGTCAGACCGACCGTGATCCGCTTGTCGTTGGCCCTGTGGTTGGCGAGGGTCATTTCAGCCGCTGGCCTCGAGCGCAGCCAGCAGCTTGAGGTGCAAGCCGCCGAAACCGCCGTTCGACATGATCAGCGCGTGGTCGCCTGCGCGCAAGCGGCCGGCGAGTTCGCGGGCGAGCGTGTCGACATCGCTGGCGGCATGGCCGCGCGCACCCAGCCCGCGGACGATTTCGCCGGCATCCCAGCCCAGGTCGGGCGGTGCGTACAGCCACACTTCGTCGGCCGCGGCCAGCGAGGGCGCCAGGGTCTCGCGATGCACGCCGAGCTTCATGGTGTTCGAGCGCGGTTCGAGCACCGCGACGATCCGCGCGGCACCGACGCGGCGGCGCAGGCCATCGAGAGTCGTGGCGATCGCCGTCGGATGGTGGGCGAAATCGTCGTAGACCTTGACGCCGCGGGCCTCGCCCCGCAGCTCCATGCGGCGCTTGATGCCGCGGAACTCGCCGAGCGCGGCGCAGGCCACCTCGGGCGGCACGCCCGCATGCCGCGCCGCGGCGATCGCCGCCAGCGCATTGTCGACGTTGTGGCCGCCCAGCAATCGCCAGTCCACACGACCCAGCACGCGGCCCGATTCGAGGACCTCGAACTTCGAACCGTCCTCGCCACCCGGCAGCGCGCGTGCGCACCACTGCGCCTCGCCGCCACCGTCGCGCGCAAAGCCTTCGCGCGGGGTCCAGGCACCCATCGCCAGGGTTTCCGCGAGCCGCGGATCGACGGCATTGACGACCAGCCGGCCCGCCGCCGGCACGGTGCGCACCAGGTGGTGGAACTGGCGCTGGATCGCCGCCACGTCCGGATAGATGTCGGCGTGGTCGAACTCGAGGTTGTTCAGGATCGCGGTCCGCGGCCGGTAGTGGACGAACTTGGCCCGCTTGTCGAAAAACGCGGTGTCGTACTCGTCGGCTTCGATCACGAAGAACGGCCGCTCGCCCAGGCGTGCACTGACACTGAAATCCTCGGCGATGCCGCCGATCAGGAAGCCGGGAGAGAGACCGGCGTATTCGAGGATCCAGGCCAGCAGGCTGGTCGTCGTGGTCTTGCCGTGTGTGCCGGCCACCGCCAGCACCCAGCGGTCGGCGAGCACTTCGCGCGCCAGCCATTCGGGGCCGGAGGCATAGGGGATGCCGCGATCGAGCAAGGCTTCGATCACCGGCATGCCGCGGGTCATGACGTTGCCGACCACGACCACGTCGGGCTCCGGATCGAGCTGGGCCGGTGCGAAGCCTTCGGTCAGCTCGATGCCGAGCGCCTCGAGCTGGGTGCTCATCGGCGGATAGACATTGCGGTCCGAGCCGGTGACGCGGTGACCGGCCTGCTTGGCGATCGCGGCAATGCCGGCCATGAACGTGCCGCAGATGCCGAGGATGTGGACGTGCATCGAAACTCCGTGCCGTTCAGCCGCCGACCGGCGCCGCGGCACCGGCCGGCAGGTCGGCGCCGAACATCGTCAGCAGCAACAGCGGCTCGAGGAAAGTCTGCAGCAGCACCAGTGTCACGCACTGGAACATCGGCCGCTCGATCGCCGCACGCAGGATGCGCGCCGTGACGTAGAGCAGATAGATCGCCAGCGGCAGCAACAGCAGCATCCACGGCATCGCCTGCTCCGGATGATCGGCGAGCGGCGCCATCATGCCGGTGACCGGCACGATCAGCGGCGTGATGATGCAGCCGAAACCGAAAATGGCGGTCACGGTCTGCTGGTAGCGTTCGGGTCGCCCGAACAGGCCCAGCAGTACGCGGTACCACAGCAGCGTGAAGCCGACCGACACCAGCAGCTGCAGCGGCCAGTTGTCGGTGGTCGGACGGAAAGCCAGCGTCAGCAGCGCATTCAGCGCCACGAACGCCAGCAGGGTCGCCCACAGCAGGTTGCGCGAGGCCGGGACGTCCTCCGGTCCCCGCCGCAGCAGCGCGATATCGAGGTACAGCTTGAGGATCGCAGTCATCCGGAGTCCATTCCTGTCGCGCCCGAATTCTTGCATAGTTCACCGGTGCCGTCGTCCATGCCGATCATTGCCACGCCCGAGGCGCTCGCCGACGTCGCCGCCCGGGTGCAGACCACCGCCGCCATAGGGCTCGATACCGAGTTCCTGCGTGAGCGCACTTATCGCGCCGAACTCTGCCTGGTGCAGCTGACCACGCCGACCGGGCCGGTGTGCGTCGATCCGCTCGCCCTGGCAGCGGAGCTCGGCCCGCCGCTGACCTCGATGCTCGCCGCCGGCTCATCGACCGGCGCGACGCCACTCAAGGTCCTGCATGCCGCGCGTCAGGACCTCGAGGTGTTGTTCCCGGTCGTGGGCCCGATCGGCCCGGTGTTCGACACCCAGGTAGCCGCGGCCCTGGCCGGCCATCCCGCCCAGGTGGGCTATGCCGAACTGGTGCGGCGGATCCTCGGCCACGACCTGCCGAAGGCGCACACCCGCACCGACTGGTCGCGCCGACCGCTGTCACCCGAACAGATCGAATACGCGCTCGACGACGTGCGCTTCCTGCTGCCGTTGCGCGACGCGTTGCAGGAGCGGCTCGAGCAACTCGGGCGCAGCGCCTGGCTCGAGGAAGAACTCGGCGCGCTCACGCAGCTCGCGGGTGTGCAGCCCGACCCGGAGCGCGCCTGGCTGCGCCTCAAGGGACTGCAGGGTCTCGACCCCGGCCGCATCGCACTGGCCCAGGCGCTGACCGCCTGGCGCGAGCGCCGCGCCATCGCCAAGAACCGGCCGCGCGGCTGGATCCTCGACGACACCGCGCTGCGCGAGATCGTCAACCGCGTGCCGCGCAGCCACGCGGCGTTGGCGACGATCCCGGAAATGCAGGACGGCATCGTGCGCCACTCGGGCGACGAACTGCTGGCGATGGTGGAGACGGCCGCAATCCCCGATCCGGCCCCGCCGCTGCCGCGGCGCGAACGGCCCGACCCGGCCTTCACCGCCCTGCTGCGCCGCCTCGCGGAAGTCGTGCAGCAAGTGGCGGGCGAGCTCGACATCGCTGCCGAGCTGCTGGCGACACGCCGCGATCTGGAGCAATTGGCACGCGGCGAGCCGGTCGCCGCACTCCGTCGCGGCTGGCGCCGCGAGATCATCGGCGAACGCCTGCGCGCGCTGGTCTGAGGCTGCGGGCGCGCCTCAACCCGCCGGCGCGAGGATCTGCTCGACCCGGGCGGTGACCGCATCGACCGCCGCATCGGCGTCGATCTCCCGCAGCAGACCGCGGGCACGGTAGTAGTCGATCAGCGGGCGGGTCTGTTCGTTGTAGACCGCGAGGCGATGCCTCACGGTCGCCTCGTTGTCGTCGGGGCGCTGCATCAGCTGCAGCGGCTCGCCGCATTGCGTGCAGCGCGACCCGGGGCCAGCCGGCGGCAGGTTGTGGATGTTGAACACCTGCCCGCAATGCGCGCAGCTGCGCCGCCCGGAAATGCGCTTGATCAGCTTGTCGTCGTCGACGTTGAACAGGATCGCGACATCCAGCGGCTGGCCGATGTCGGCCAGCAGGGTATTCAGGCCGTCGGCCTGCGGAATCGTCCGCGGAAAGCCGTCGAGGATGAAGCCGCGTGCCGCATCCGGCTGCGCGAGCCGCTCGCGGACCATGCCGAGAATCGTGGCGTCGTCGACCAGCTTGCCGGCGTCCATGACGACCTTGGCCCGCCGGCCGAGCGCCGTGCCGTCGCGCACATGGGCGCGCAGCAGATCGCCGGTCGAGACCTGCGGAATACCGTGACGTTCGATCAGACGCTGGGACTGTGTGCCCTTGCCGGAACCGGGGGCACCAAGAAAGACAATGCGCATTATTTGAGAGGACGCTGCAGTCGAGACCGGGCAAGCCCTGAGGGCGGCCAGTTTACCGGCCGGTTTCGAGAGGTCAAACCGTGCGCTATCCTGCGGCCATCCCCGCCCAGGTAGCGCAAACATGCCGAAAACGACCCCGAAGAATGCCCTGTACGCCCAGTCCGGTGGCGTCACGGCCGTGATCAACGCCACCGCTGCCGGCGTGATCGAGACCGCGCGCAAGCACCGGCGTCACATCGGCAAGGTGTACGCGGGCCGTCATGGCATCGTCGGCGCCCTGCAGGAGGACCTGATCGACGTCTCGCGCGAAAGCCTCGCGACGCTGCGCGGCTTGCGCTACACCCCGGCCGGCGCCTTCGGTTCGGCCCGCTTCAAACTCAAGGGCATCGAGCAGAACCGCACCGAATACCAGCGGCTGATCGAGGTGTTCCGCGCCCACGACATCGGCTATTTCTTCTACAACGGCGGCAACGACTCGATGGACACCGCCCACAAGCTCTCGCAGATCGGCGAGCAGCTCGGCTATCCCATCACCTGCATCGGCGTGCCGAAGACCGTCGACAACGACCTGCCGTTCACCGACTGCTGCCCGGGCTTCGGTTCGGTCGCCAAGTACGTCGCGGTTTCGACCCGCGAGGCGGCGCTCGACGTCGCCTCGATGGCCCGCACTTCCACCAAGGTGTTCGTGCTCGAGGTCATGGGCCGCCACGCCGGCTGGATTGCCGCGGCCGGTGGTCTGGCCGCCGGCAAGGCCGGCGACGCGCCGCAAATCATCCTGTTTCCCGAGATCCCGTTCGAACGCGCCGCCTTCCTGGCCCGCGTCAAGCAGTCGGTGGAACGGCAAGGCTACTGCGTGATCGTCGTGTCCGAGGGTGCGGCGACCGCCGACGGCAAGTTCCTCGCCGACGCCGGCACCAAGGATGCTTTCGGCCACACCCAGCTCGGCGGCGTCGGGCCGGTGGTCGCGAACATGGTGCGCGAAGCGCTGGGCTACAAATATCACTGGGCGGTCGCCGACTACCTGCAGCGCTCTGCGCGCCACATCGCCTCGAAAGTCGACGTCGAGCAGGCCTACGCCGTCGGCAAGGCCGCGGTCGAACTGGCGGTGCGTGGCGCCAACGCCGTGATGCCGACCATCGTGCGCAAATCGTCCCGGCCCTATCGCTGGACCATCGGTTCGGCGCCGCTGGCCGAGGTCGCCAATATCGAACGCAAACTGCCGCGGGACTTCATCACCACCGACGGCTTCGGCATCACCGCCAAGTGCCGCCGCTACCTCGAGCCCCTGATCGCCGGCGAGGACTACCCGCCCTACGTCGGCGGCCTGCCGGCCTATGTGCGGATCAAAGGCGTCGGAGTGCGCAAAAAACTACCGCCGTTCGGGCGCTGACCCGCTGTCCGGCCGGCGCGGCCGGACCCGCCCCCCCCCCACGGCCCCGCGGTGGGCCGGAGCCCCTGTGCTATAGTGCTTTGCGGCAGTGGGGCAACCCGGCACGAAGACCGGGTTCCGTACAATCGTAAGCCTTTGATTCACGGCCGATAAAATCGTTTGGGAGGATCCCCCTGATGGATGCCACGATGTGGCTTTGGCTCGCCGTCGCGGCGGGCATTCTCGCCGTCGTCTACGGCGTGGTCTCGATGATGCAGATCCTTGGCCTGCCCGCCGGCAACGCGCGGATGCAGGAAATCGCCGCGGCCGTGCAGGCCGGCGCCAAGGCCTACCTGAACCGCCAGTACACGACCATCGGCATCGTCGGGGTGGTGTTGCTGGTGATCCTGGGCTTCGCGCTCGGCTGGGCGACCGCCGGTGGATTCGCCGTCGGCGCGATCCTCTCGGGCCTGGCCGGCTACATCGGCATGAACATCTCGGTGCGCGCCAACGTGCGCACCGCGCAGGCCGCCAACCAGGGTCTGAACGCGGCCCTGCAGGTCGCCTTCAAGGGCGGCGCGATCACCGGCATGCTGGTGGTCGGCCTCGGCCTGCTGGGCGTGGCGGGCTACTACTTCCTGCTCGGCGGCGCCAGCGAGGACCCCGTCATCCGCGATCACGCGCTGCATGCGCTGGTCGGCCTGGCTTTCGGTGGTTCGCTGATCTCCATCTTCGCGCGCCTCGGCGGCGGCATTTTCACCAAGGGCGCCGACGTCGGCGCGGACCTGGTGGGCAAGGTCGAAGCCGGCATTCCCGAGGATGATCCGCGCAACCCCGCCGTGATCGCCGACAACGTCGGCGACAACGTCGGCGACTGCGCCGGCATGGCGGCCGACCTGTTCGAGACCTATGCGGTCACGCTGGTCGCGACCATGCTGCTCGGCGGCCTGCTGATGGTGGATGCGGGCATCGCCGCCATCATCTACCCGCTGGCGCTCGGCGCGGCCTCGATCGTCGCCTCGATCGTCGGCACCTACTTCGTGAAGACCACCGACGGCGGCAAGATCATGAACGCGCTCTACAAGGGCGTGATCGTGTCCGGCATCATTGCGGCCATCGCCTTCTGGTTCATCACCAAGCAGTTCTTCCCGAACCAGTTCGGCGCGATGTTCGGTTGCACGCTGATCGGTCTCGCGCTGACCGCGGCGATGATCGTCATCACCGAGTACTACACCGCCACCGAATACAGCCCGGTACGCAAGGTGGCCGAAGCCTCGCAGACCGGCCATGCGACCAACATGATCGCGGGCCTGGGCGTCTCGATGAAGTCCACCGCCCTGCCGGTGATCGCCGTCTGCGCCGCCATCTGGGGTTCGTACGAGCTCGGCGGCCTGTACGGCATCGCGATCGCGGCGACCGCCATGCTGTCGCTGACCGGCATGATCGTCGCGCTCGACGCCTACGGCCCGATCACCGACAACGCCGGCGGCATCGCCGAGATGTCGGGGCTCGACAAGAAGGTGCGCGACATCACCGATCCGCTCGACGCCGTGGGCAACACCACCAAGGCGGTCACCAAGGGCTACGCCATCGGCTCGGCGGGTCTCGCCGCGCTGGTGCTGTTCGCCGACTACACCCACAACCTCGAAGCCGCCGGCAAGCTGGTGGAGTTCTCGCTGTCCGATCCGGCCGTGATCATCGGCCTGTTCATCGGCGGCCTCGTGCCCTACCTGTTCGCGGCTATGGCCATGGAAGCCGTCGGCCGTGCGGCCGGCAGCGTGGTCACCGAAGTGCGCCGCCAGTTCCGCGAGATCAAGGGCATCATGGACGGCGCCGGCAAGCCCGATTACTCGCGTGCCGTCGACCTGCTGACCAAGGCGGCGATCAAGGAGATGATCATGCCGTCGCTGCTGCCGATCCTGGTGCCGGTCGTCGTCGCCTTCGGCATGAATGCGCTGATGGGTCCGGGCGCCGGCATCAAGGCCCTGGGCGGTCTGCTGATCGGCACGATCGTCACCGGCCTGTTCGTCGCGATCTCGATGTGCACCGGCGGCGGCGCCTGGGACAACGCCAAGAAGTACATCGAGGAAGGCAACTTCGGCGGCAAGGGCTCGGACAGCCACAAAGCCGCCGTCACCGGCGACACGGTCGGCGATCCCTACAAAGACACCGCCGGCCCGGCGATCAACCCGCTGATCAAGATCATCAACATCGTGGCACTGCTGCTGGTGCCGCTGCTCTGATCTGATCCGGTCTGATTCGATCCGATGTGATCCGGGCGGCCGTCAGGCCGCCCGGCTCGTCTCGAAGGCCTGATCGACGCCATCGACGACGACGCGCGTCGGCAGGCCGAGCCGGCCGAGCAGCGACAGGAACGGACGCGGCGGCAACTGCTCGACGTTGACCATCCGCCGCACGTCCCACTCGCCCTTGGCGATCAGCATGGCCGCCGCCGCCACCGGCACACCGGCCGTGTAGGAAATGCCTTGGCTGCCGACTTCCTCGTAGGCCTCGCGATGATCCGCGACGTTGTAGAGGAACAGCTCGCGCGGCTTGCCGCCGCGCTCGCCCTTGATCAGGTCGCCGATGCAGGTCTTGCCGGTGTAGTCGGGCGCCAGCGAAGCCGGATCGGGCAACACCGCCTTGACCACCTTGAGCGGCACCACTTCCTGTCCTTCGGCGGTCCGTACCGGCTGTTCGGACAGCAGGCCGAGGTTCTTCAGCACCGTGAAGACGTTGATGTAGTGGTCGCCGAAGCCCATCCAGAAACGCACATTCGGCACGCCCAGGACCTGCGACAGCGAGTGGACCTCGTCGTGACCGGTCAGGTAGGTCTTGTACCGGCCGACCACCGGCAGGTCCCACTCGCGGCTCACTTCGAACATCCGGTTCGAGACCCAGCGCCCGCCCTGCCAGGACCAGGCGGTGCCGGTGAATTCGCGGAAATTCACTTCCGGATCGAAATTGGTGGCGAAATACCGGCCGTGACTGCCGGCGTTGACGTCGATGATGTCGATCGAATCGATGCGGTCGAAGTACTCGTCGGACGCCAGCTTGGCCCAGGCGTTGACCACACCCGGATCGAAGCCGACGCCGAGAATCGCCGTGACACCGGCGCGCTCGCACTCGGCGCGACGCCGCCATTCGTAGTTCGCATACCACGGCGGCGCCTCGCAGACCTTGAGCGGGTCTTCGTGGATCGCGGTGTCGAGGTAGGCCGCGCCGGTCTGGATGCAGGCCGACAACACCGCCATGTTGACGAACGAGGCCGCCACGTTGATCACGATCTGTGCGCCCGTCGCGCGGATCAGGGCCACGGTGTCTTCGACCACCCGGGCATCGAGCGCATGCGCCTCGAGCTTGCCGGGCGCCCGCTGCACGCCACGCTCGCGGATCGAGGCGATGATCTGCTCACATTTGGCCCGCTTGCGCGAGGCGATATGGATGTCGCCCAACACGTCGTTGTTCCGGGCACACTTGTGCGCCACCACCTGAGCCACGCCACCGGCGCCGACGATCAACACATTCTTTTTCATCGTGGGGATTGGAACTCCTTGGCTGGACCCTGACCGCGTGAACCTCAGGACAGGTTCCGCTCGAAATCCGCGAAATCGAACTCGCGGACCAGATGCACGGAGCCGTCGGTGTCGCGGATCGCTATCGACGGCATCTGTACGCCGTTGAACCAGTTCTTCTTGACCATCGTGTAGCCGGCCGCATTCTGCAACGAGATGCGGTCACCGACCTGCAGCGGCTGCGGAAACCGGAAAGTGCCGAACACGTCGCCCGCGAGACAGGACTTGCCGCAGATCATGATCTCGTGCGGCCCGGCGTCGGGCAGCACGCTGGCGCTCTCGCGGTAGATCAGCAGATCGAGCATGTGCGCCTCGATCGAGGCATCGACGATCGCGAGCTGGCGGTCGTTGTAGTGGGTATCGAGCACGGTCACCTCGAGCGTGGTGCTGCCGGTCACGGCCGCCTCGCCGGGCTCCAGATACACCTGCACCTCGTGACGCGCGGCGAACTCCCGCAGCCGCCGGCACAGCGCCTCGAGCGGATAGCCCTCGCCGGTGAAGTGGATGCCGCCACCGAGACTCACCCACTGCACCCGCTGCAGCAAGCCGCCGTAGCGTTCTTCGAGCTGACCGAGCAACCGGTCGAACAGGCCGAAATCTCCGTTCTCGCAGTTGTTGTGGATCATGAAGCCGCTGATAAGGTCGAGCACGGCCGCGATCTGCTGCGGATCGCGCTCGCCCAGCCGGCTGTAACGCCGGGCGGGATCCGCGAGATCGAAGCTCGAGGAGCTGACACCCGGATTGAGCCGCAGACCGCAGGCGATGCCCGCCGCCCGCGGCGCATACCGTTCGAGCTGCCCGATGGTGTTGAAGATGATCTTGTCGGCATACGACACGGCTGCGTCGATCTCGTGATCGGCCCAGGCCACGCTGTAGGCATGCGTCTCGCCGCCGAAACGCTCGCGGCCGAGGCGCACCTCGTTCAGCGACGACGAGGTCGTGCCGTCCATATAGGGACGCATCTGCTCGAACACCGACCAGGTCGCGAAGCACTTCAGCGCGAGCAATACCTTCGCGCCGGAGTCTTCGCGCAACCGGCCGATGATCTCGAGATTGCGCTGCAGGGCAGCACGATCGATCAGGTAGTACGGGGTGCGCAGCATCGCCTGTCCCGCCGCAGCCACGACCACCGCGGTGGTCAGGCCGCGTCCGGCGGGCCGCCGCCGTCGTCGCCGTGGATCGAGAGCACGGTCAGCGTCCGCGTGCCGCCCACCGGGCTCGGCCATTCGATCGTCTGACCCTGGCTCATGCCGAGCAGCGCCGCACCGACCACCGACAGCACGGAGACACGGTTGTGGTTCACGTCGGCCTGATGCGGCCAGACCAGCTGCACGGTGCGCCGGCGCCCATCGGCACCCTCGCGATAGGTGACCCAGGCGCCGATCCGCACCACCTTATTGTCGACCGCCGTATCGGCCACGATATGCGCACGCTGCAACTCGCGCACCAGGTAATCGCTGACCTGCGCGAGCTCGGGCCCTGCCGACTCGGCCAGCTGGTTCAGCCGCGCATAGTCGCCGGCCGGGATCACGATGGGGGGCAGCACGCCCGTCGCCGTTGATTCGATTCGAGACATCATCCGCTCCTCGAAGACAATGAGGCCCGCATGCGGGCCGGAAGTGGCGATGTGGAGGCCGGCGAACGAATACGCCGGAATGACCTTGCCCATCGCCCGCGGGAACACCCCCGGGCGAAGGACGAAAATGCGCCTACGCCCGGGGCAAAGAGCCCTGGATCAGAGTCCCGGCCGTAATATGATTTCGTCGGGAGAAATTGCAGACGCAGGCAAACATGGGACCGAGGATAGCCCCCCCCCGCGCAGAGTCAAGCCTTGCGGACCCGGCATGCCGGGCTGCCCGGCATGCAATCGACCGCCGCGCGGTCTATTCTTGAGTCGTTGTGCCTTGCGCACCGCCGCCTGCGGTGGCGCAGCTTACATATTCCAGGCCAGGAGACATTCGAGGATGAACACCAAGACCGCGTTGCTGGCAGCTGCGCTCGGCAGCCTGCTGGCGGCAGGCGCACAAGCCATGGGCCCCGATGAAAACAGCGAAAAGTGCTATGGCGTCGCCAAGGCCGGCAAGAACGATTGCGCCGCGAACGGCCATGGCTGCGCCGCGCAGGCGAAGCAGGATGCCGATCCCAAGGAATGGATCAGTGTCCCCAAGGGCACCTGCGAAAAGATCGTCGGCGGCAGCCTGACCCCCGCCAAGTGAGCCCTGCGGTTGCCGCAGGCATCGGCCTGCGCGCTCCGCACCACGAGGCACTGCTCGCGCAGCGACCGGTCGTCGGCTGGCTCGAGGCGCATGCCGAGAACTACTTTCCGCAAGGCGGTGCGCAGCCAGCGATCCTCGAACGGCTGCGCGCCGATTACCCGCTGGCACTGCACGGCGTCGGTCTCGGCCTCGGATCGACCACACCGCTGGACCTCGCGCATGTCGCGAGGCTGCGGCAACTGATCGCGCGCTTCGAGCCCATGCTGGTCTCCGAGCATCTCTGCTGGGGTGCGGTCGACGATGGCCACCTCAACGACCTGCTGCCCCTGCCCTACACCGAAGAAGCGCTGCGGCACGTTGTAGCGCGGGTCGACGAATTGCAGCAGCGGCTGCAACGGCGCGTGCTGGTCGAGAACCTGTCGAGCTATCTGCAGTTCGCCGAATCGACGCTCGACGAATGGGAGTTCCTCGCGGCCCTGGCCGAGCGCAGCGGCTGCGGCCTGCTGCTCGACGTCAACAATGTCTACGTGAGCGCCTGCAACCACGGCTTCGACGCACATCACTTCATCGCCTCGCTGCCGGCGGCGGCGATCGGCGAGATCCATCTCGCCGGCCACGATGTGGAACGGCTCGACGGCCGGGAAATCCGCATCGACACCCATGCGCACGAGGTCTGCGACGAAGTCTGGTCGCTGTATCGGTTCGCGCTCGAACACGTCGGCCAGGTGCCGACGCTGATCGAGTGGGACACAAAACTGCCGCCGCTCGAGGTGCTGGTGGCCGAGGCGCTGCGCGCCGACGCCGTGGCGCGCAGCGCCCGGGCGAGCGTGGCCTGAAGGGCTCGCACGTTGCGGACATCCACCACCCTCAGCCTCGCCGAGCTGCAGAAACGTTTCGCCGCCGCCTTGCGGGCCGACGCCGATGCGGCGGTCGATCCGCTGCTGCTCGCGCAGTTGCGCGACGACGGCATCGCGCCCGCTCGCCGGCTCGCGCTCTATCGTCGCAACGTGCATGGCAATTTCCTGAAAGTGCTCGCACTGGAATTCCCGGCGATCCGCCGCCTCGGCGGCCTCGACTGGTTCGACCACATCGGGCTGGAATTCATGCGCGAACATCCCTCGCGCAGTGGCGATCTGCATGGCATCGGCGCGCCGTTTGCGGCTTTCCTGGCCCGTCGCCTCGCGGGCACCGCTCACGCCTGGTTCGCCGACGTCGCGGCCCTGGAGTGGGCCTGGCAGGAATGCCTGGTGGCCGCCGAACCACAGGGCTCGCTGGACGTCGCCGCCCTGGCGGGTGTCGATGCGGCACGCGCCGCAGATCTGCGTTTCGAGCCGCATCCGGCCTTGCGACTGATCGAATCACGCTGGCCGGTGTTCACCATCTGGCAGGCCAATCGCGGCGACGAGGGCGACGGCGAAACCGCGCACCGCGACGCCAGGATCGATCTCGATAGCGGCGGCGAGGCCGTGCTGCTGCGCCGCTGCGATCGTCTGCAGGCCGAGGCGCGCCGCTGCGGCCAGCCGGCGAACGTCCGCTGGCTGCGCGTACTGGTCGGCGGCGGAACGCTCGGCGAAGCCTGGGATGCGGCCACCGCCGTCGCGCCGGACTTCGACGTGGCGCGCGCCCTCGCCAACGCCGTGTCGCTGGGCCTCTTCCAGGGATTTCGCGGCAGCTGAGTGGCCGCAGGCGGGGATTTCGCGGCCGGGCGGACCGCGGGTGCCGGCAGGTCGGCCTGGCCGCGGGACCCGCGAGGAGCCTCGCGCCGCCGCTTCAGGCGGCGAGTCGCAGCTTGTGCGGTCGCGAGATCGCGTAGCCCTGCACGAAATCGACGCCCATCTGCCGCACCACGTCGAGCGCAGCGTTGTCCTCGACCTGCTCCGCGATCACCTTGAAATTCAGCGTGCGTGCGAGCTTGATCATCGCGGTCACCATGGCCTGGTTGACCGAGTCGCGGTCGAGGTTGCGGATGAACGAACCATCGATTTTCAGGTAATCGAGCGGCAGGCTGCGCAGGTTCGAGAACGAGCCGACACCCGAACCGAAGTCGTCGAGCGCAAAGCGGCAGCCCATGCCGTGCAGCACACCGACGAAACGCCGCGCATGATCCAGATTGGCCACGACCGCGGTCTCGGTCATCTCGAAGCACAGCTGCGATGGCGCCAGCCCCGAGCGATCGAGCCCGTCGACGACGAACTCCAGGAACTGCGTGTCGCCAAGCGTCTGCCCCGAAATATTGATCGCCACGCAGCGCCCCTCCGGCACCTGCAGCGTGCCGTCGACGATCGCATCGATGGTCTGCTGCACGACCCAGCGGTCGATCAGGCCCATCAGGCGGTAGCGTTCGGCAGCACGGATGAACTCCAGCGGTTGCACCTCCACGCCGGTTTCGTCCTTCATGCGCACCAGCACCTCGAGCGCCGGGCCGTCGCCGGTGCCCGCTGCCGCGACCACTGCCGGGACAATCGGCTGGACGTAGAGTTCGAAACGCTGGTCCTTGAGTGCCGTCTGCAGTTTCTGCAGCCACTGGATCTCGCCGGTGGAACGCGCCAGCGCCTCGTCGCGGGCGGAGTAGACGACCACCCGGCCGCTGCCCTGCCGCTTGGCCATGTAGCAGGCACTGTCGGCCGCCGCCAGCGAATCCTCGACCGAACTGCTCTCGCGGGCCAGCTCGACGATGCCGATGCTGGCGCCGATCTGGAACACGCGATCCTTCCAGACGAAACGGAACTCGGCGATCCGCTGGCAGAGGTCGTCGGCGATCTGCCGCGCCTTGTCGAGCGGACAACCACCGAGAATCATCCCGAACTCGTCGCCCCCGAGACGCGCCACGGTGTCCGAGTCGCGCAGCGCCTCGCGCAGCAGCCGCGCCACGTCGCGCAGCAGCGCATCGCCGGCGAGATGGCCGCTGGTGTCGTTGACCACCTTGAAGTTGTCGAGATCGAGGTAGCACAGCACATGGGTGCTGTCGCCGCGCCGTGCCGTGGTGATCGCCTCGTCGAGGCGACGCTCGAACTCGCGGCGGTTCACCAGGCCCGTCAGCGCGTCGTGGGTGGCCTGATAGGACAACTGCCGCGCAAAACCGCGCAACTCGGTGACGTCGTGCAGCAACACGACCGCCCCGGCAATCTCGCCTTCGGCCGAGCGCATCGGCGAAGCCGACAGCTCGATCGCCCGTTCGTCGCCTTCGCCGCGGGTGATCATCAGCGCGCGGCGACTGAGATTCACCGGCACGCCGCTGGCGAGCGCCTGATAGACCGGATCGCTCAAGGTACGCCGGTCGGCCTCGTCGACCAGGCCGACCACCGCGGCCAGCGCCTTGCCCTGCGCCAGATCGCGGCTGGTACCGATCAAGCGCTCAGCGGCCGGGTTCAGGTACTCGATCTGGCCGGTGGCATCGGTCGTCACGATCGCCTCGGCCAGCGACTCGAGCGCCATCGCCGGCGCGCTGTCCTGCGGCGCGGCAAGCATGGCGGCGAAGTTCGGCGCGCGGAAGATACCGGACTCGGCCAGCTCCTGCGCATAGCTCGGCTCGGCCAGCGCCTTGACCTGCGAGGTCAGCACGATCTCGACGCCGGTGATCAGCAGGGCCGGCGCACCCTCGTAATCGATCCGCTGCACGTTCAGTTCGAGGCGGCTGACCTGTGCCTGGAAGCCGATGATCTCGACCTCGAAGCGGTCGGCGCTGGGTTCATCGGCCAGCCGCTTGGGCAGCACGTCCGCCACCAGCTCGGAAAACTCCGGTGTGACCAGATCCTCGAGACCGCGGCCGTGCAGCTTGTCGCGCTCGATGCCCACCAGCGACGCGAACTGCTGGTTCGCGAACACGATCACCTTGCGGTGGACGATGACGATTTCGTGGGTGCGATCGGCTAGTTCGGTGAACAGCCGCGGGCTCGAAACGGGACGCTGCTCGCCGAGCTGACCGGCACGGGCGATCAACAGGTTGACGCTCTGCGACAGCTCCTGCAGCTCCGGCTCGTCGGTCTGCAGATAGATCCGGCCGGTCGGCGGTCCCTGCGCACCGACCACACGACCGATCTGCCGCGTCAGTTCCGCGATCCCCGACAGTTCGCGCCGCTGCATCATATACAGCACGAACAGCAGGGTCGCCACGATGGCGAGCAGCAGACACAACAACCCGAGCAAAGACATCTTCAGCGTCGACCTCGCGCGCAGTCCTTCCCGTGAACCTGCGACGCGTTAGTTATTGTTCGCCGCCTCGCAGCGGCCATGCCCGGAGCATATCGGAGCGGCCACACTCTGCCCCCTCCATTCACCATATCGACCGACGGCTTGGCACCGCCGGTGAAACCACGTACCTTTCTTCGCCGCCCTTCGCCCCGGATTAAGTTCAATCACCGCCCTTGCCGCGAGTTCCACGATGCTGACCGAAGCCGCACGCGAACAGATGATCCACCAGCAGGTACGCGCCTGGGACGTGCTCGATGCACGCGTGCTCGAGATACTCGGCCAGGTACCGCGCGAGCAGTTCGTGCCGCCGGACTTCCGCGAGCTGGCATTCGCCGACGCGGCGATTCCCCTGCCACACGGCGAGCGCATGCTCACGCCGAAAGTCGCCGGCCGCATCCTGCAGGCATTGCAAGTCGAGGCCGACGAATCGGTGCTCGAAATCGGCACCGGCTCCGGCTTCCTGACCGCCTGCCTCGCACTGCAGGCCGGTAGCGTGCGCTCGCTGGATATCCACGCCGACCTGGCGGACGCCGCCCGGGCCCGGCTGGCGGCGCTGGACCTTGGCCGCACCGAAGTCGTCGCGGCGGATGTCTTCGCGGCCGACGCACTCGGCAACGGCAGCTACGACGTGATCGTGCTGACCGGCTCGCTGCCGCTGCCCGATCCGCGTTTCGAACAGCGGCTGGCGATCGGTGGCCGGCTGTTCGTCGTGGTCGGCGAGCCGCCGGTCATGGAGGCACGCCTGGTGCGCCGCCTGGGCAGCCAGGAATGGGTCGCCGAGAGCCTGTTCGAAACGATCCTGCCGCCGCTGCACGGCGCCGCACATCGCGAGGCCTTCAGGTTTTGATTCCGCCGCGGGCGGAGGCGCCTGGAACAGTTGTTTCAGCGGTGTTATAGTTGCCTGTCATACTCCGAAGAATGCCGATAAGTCCTTGTTATCCAGAGGATATTCTATGAAGCGCGCGCTGCTGCTGACGCTTGGCATGCTGGCGGCGACGCCCGCGGCCGTCCATGCCGAAGACCTGCTGACGGTATTCCAACGGGCCGAGGCCAGCGACCCGCAGATCCGCGAAGCCGACGCGCTGCGCAAGGCCTCGCGCGAATCCAAGCCGCAGGCGCTGGCAACCCTGTTGCCGCAAGTCTCGGGCGCCGCGGCACGGACCCATACGGATTCCGACGGCACCAGCACCAGCCAGTTCGTGCTGAACGGTGTGCTGGTGCCCTCGGACCGCAGCGGCAAGAGCGATGCCACCAACAAGCGTTGGAGCATCGACCTGCGGCAATCGGTGTTCTCCTGGGCCAACTGGGTCGCGCTGAAACGTGCCGACAAGACCGTTGCGCAGGCCGAAGCCGACTACCAGGCCGAGGAGCAGGCGCTGATCTTGCGCGTCGGCGACGCCTACTTCAACGTTCTGGCCGCGCAGGACACGGTCGAGGCGCAATCGTCGGCGCTGGAGGCGATTTCGCGCCAGCTCGAACAGGCCGACAAGCGCTTCGAGGTCGGTCTGATCGCCATCACCGATGTGCAGGAAGCCCGCGCCGCACGCGACAGCGCCGCCGCCGCGGTGATCGCCGCCAAGCGCGCGCTCGCGTCCGCGCAGGAGCAGCTGCGCGAAATCACCGGCGAAAAGTACGCGACGCTCGCCAAGCCCGGCGCCGCGATGCCGCTGCACGCGCCCGATCCTGCCGACGAGGATCAATGGGTCGCACTGTCGATGGAGCAGAACCTCGCGCTGATCTCCAGCCGGCTGGCCGCCGACATCGCGCGCGACGACGTGCGCGCCGCCTTCTCGGGCCATCTGCCGCAGGTCGATCTGGTCGCCAGCCGCTCCAATGCGGTTGTCGACTCCGAGCAGCGGCTGCGCACCGGCGCGCTCACCACCTCCGACAGCGACAACGACGACACCCAATACGCCCTGCAGCTCTCGGTGCCTCTCTTCAGCGGCGGCGCAACCTCTTCCCGCGTGCGCCAGTCCGAGTACCGCTGGCAGGCCGCGCGCGAGCGCCTGACACGCAGCTCGCGCCAGACAGAACGCCAGGCCCGCGACGCCTATCTGGGCGTGATCAGCGAAATCTCGCGGGTCAATGCGCTGCGCCAGGCGCTCGAGTCCAGCCAGACGGCCCTGCAGGCCACCGAGGCCGGCTACGAGGTCGGCACGCGCACCGCGGTCGACGTGCTCGACGCCCGCCGCAACCTGGTGCAGGCGCAGACGAACTACTCCCGCAGCCGCTACGACTACGTGCTGAACGTCATGCGCCTGCGGCTCGCCGCCGGCACACTCGATCGCGACACGCTGGCCGAAATCAACGGCTGGCTGGTGGAAAGGGCACCGTAGGCCGCTCATCCTCGCGGCCGGCCACGATCGGATCTATCCCTTCGATCACCGGCCCGAGCAGCAGCAGCAACCGGGCCAGCGCGCCGCGATTGGCTTCCAGCACGGCCAGCCCATTGGCCGCCAGCTGCCGGCGGCGCGGCAGGTCCTCGAGCAGCGCGACCACGGTCGCCGCGAGCTCGCGGGCATCCCGCACACTGATCACGACCTGCCGATCGATCAGCAGCCGGGCGATGTCTTCGGCATTGAACACATACGGGCCGGTCAGCGCCGGCACGCCCACGCTCAACGGCTCGAGCAGGTTGTGGCCGCCAATCGGCACCAGACTGCCGGCCACGAAGGCGACATCGGCCGCCGCATAGAACGCCAGCAGCTCGCCCAGCGTGTCCACCAGCAGCACCTCGCCCCCGGCGGCTCCCGGGGCACCACCCTGCGTGCGCCGCAGGCCGTTCGCCGCCGCCGGCGGACCGTCCGGCGAGCCCTGCTCGGCGCTGCGCCGCATGAACGCAATGCCGCGTTGCTGCAACCGATCGGCCACCCCGGCGAAGCGATTGGGGTGGCGCGGCACCAGCACCAGCAAAGCGTCGATACCGGCCGCACGCACCATCGCCTGGGCGTCGAGCGCGGCATCCTCTTCGCCCTCGTGGGTACTGCCGGCGACCCAGACCGCCCTGCCGGCGGCATAGCGCTCGCGCAGCGCCGCACCGCGCGCCGCGATGTCGGCCGGCAAGGCGAAATCGAACTTGATGTTGCCGGTGACATGGGTCCGCGCCGGATTCGCGCCGATCGAGCGGAAACGAGCCGCATCGCCCTCGCTCTGTGCGGCGATCACGATGCCGTGCGACAAGGTTTCGCGGAACAGCCCGGCCAGCCGGCGGTAGCGTGCGACCGAACGCGGCGAGATCCGCGCACTGGCCAGCACCAGCGGTACGCGGCGCCGGCCGCACTCGTGATACAGCGTCGGCCAAAGCTCGGTTTCCAGGATGATCGCGACGCGGGGCCGCACCCGATCGAAGAAACGCCGCACGCTGCCGGGCAGATCGTAGGGCACGTAGCGCACCAGCACGCCTTCGCGGAACAACTCGCGCGCCCGCTGCGCCCCGGTCGGCGTGACGGTGGTGACCACCAGCGGTACGGCGGGATAGCGCGCGCGCAGCGTGTGCACCAGGGTCGCCGCCGCCTGCACCTCGCCGACCGAGACCGCATGCACCCAGATGCTGCCGCCGACCGCGGGACCGGGACCGTAACCGAAACGCTCGCGGAAATTCTCCCAGTGACTGCGGTCGCGCAAGCCGCGCCACAGCATCACGCCGCAGACGATCGGCGCCAGCAGATAGGCGACCAGGACGTACAGCAGGCGCACGTCAGCGCAGGTCCGACACGGTGGGCCGCAGCGGGGCCGCGGCATAGCCCGCGAGCAGCGATTGCCAATCGGTTTCCGTGAAATGCCCCGGCGGCAAAGGATCGCTGATCTTGTGCAACGAGCGGCGCAGCCGGACCAGGTTCGCATCGCGCCACAGGCCTGCACGGCGCAGTCGTCCGCGGTCGAAGTCGATCAGCCAGACCGTGCCGTTCTCGTCGAACAACACGTTGTGCGCATTCAGATCGGCATGACAGAGACCGAAATCGTGGAAGCGGCGGATGCAACGACCAACCGCAATCCAGTCGGCCAGCGGCAAGTCCGCAGCGTGTATCCGCTGCGCCAGCGAACGCGCCGCACCGATCCGCGCGGTGATCAAGTCGCCGGTATAGGTGCCGCCGGAGCGGCGGTAGCGTGCGGCGATCGGCGCCGGCACCGGCAGGCCGGCACGGTGCAGACTGTGGATCAGCCGCCATTCGACGAACGGCCGGACGCGGCCTTCGCCGCACCAGAGATAGGCATCCCGGACCAGCTTGCCGACCAGGCCGCCGCGCCGATAGTGGCGCAGCGCGAACTGCGACTCGCCGTCGCGGACGAACACCGTCGTGCCACGGCCGCGGGCCTCGCCCTCGATCGCACCACGCTCCGCCCAGTGGAGCGGATCGAACCACTCGGGGGTCAAATTGCCGGCCCGGGAGGTGTCGTATAGCATGGCGCCGCTGCCCAGCTCGACGCGCTTCGCCCTGGAGCCGAGCACCCCATCTTCGCCCATCGTGCCTCCACCTGCGCCAGAGCCTGCCCCACTGACCGCCGCGCCGGACACATCCGGCAGTGGAGCCGTGCCCGCGCCTGTACCGGAGCCGCCGCGAAGCGTCTGCCTGCTGCGTCTCTCGGCGATCGGCGACACCTGCCATGTCGTGCCGCTGCTGCGCGCCTTGCAGCGCGCCTGGCCGCAGGCGCGCTTCACCTGGATCATCGGCCGGATCGAGGCGCGACTGATGGCCCCCCTCCTGCCGGAAGTGGAGTTTATCACCGTCGACAAGCGCGCCGGTTTCGGTGCACTGCGCACATTGCGCCGGCAACTCGCCGGCCGGCACTTCGACCTGCTGCTGCATCTGCAGCTGGCGCTGCGCGCCAGCCTGGTATCGACGATGGTCAGGGCGCAGCGCCGGATCGGCTTCGATCGTGCCCGGGCACGCGAGCTGCAGTGGCTGTTTACCGACGAGCAAGTCGCGCCCCGCCAGCGCGAGCATGTACTCGACAGCTTCCTCGGCTTCGCCACGGCGCTGGGCGTCGAACCCCAACCGCTTCGCTGGGACCTGCCGCTGCCGCCGGACGCGCTCGCCTACGCGCGCGCGCTCGTACCGGAAACGCCGCAGGAAAATCCGGCGGCCCCCGGCACTCTGGTGATCAGCGCCTGCTCGAGCCACGCGCTGCGCAACTGGTCGGCGGCGCGCTATGCTGCGGTCGCCCGCCATGCCGTGCAGCGCCACGGCATGCGCGTGATCCTCAGCGGCGGCCCCGCTGTGCTGGAGCGCGAGATGGCCGCCGCGATCGCCCGCCACAGCGGCGTACCGGTGCTCGACCAGGTCGGCAAAGACACCCTGCCGCAACTGCTCGCCTTGCTGGCGCGTGCAACGGCGCTGCTTTCGCCGGACTCGGGCCCGGTGCACATGGCCACCCTGGTCGATCTGCCGGTGATCGGCCTGTATGCAGCCACCAACCCGGCACGCAGCGGTCCATACCGCTCGCGGGCTCACTGCGTCGACGCCTATGCGCGCGCAGCCGCCCGCTTCCGCAACTCGACTCCCGAGCAACTGCCCTGGACCACCAAGATCGAACGACCCGGCGTCATGGACCTGATCGAGGTCGACGAAGTCTGCGCTCGGCTCGATGCCTTGCTAGGATCGCGCCCATGAAGGACATCCTCGTACCCATCTCGCCCGGCGAACTGCTCGACAAGATCACCATCCTGCGCATCAAGGCCGCGCGCATGACCGATCCGGCAAGGCTCGCCAACGTCCGCATCGAGCTCGACCTGCTCGAACGCACCTGGCAGGACAGCGGCGCCGCCGCCGCCACCGCGGCCGCCGACGAAGCCGCGCTGCAGAAGGTCAACGAAGCCCTCTGGGACATCGAAGACCGGATCCGCGACCAGGAGGCCACGCAGCAATTCGACTCGACCTTCATCGAACTTGCCCGTGCGGTCTACGTGACCAACGACGAGCGGGCCGCGATCAAGAAACGCATCAACTCGGCGCTGGGGTCGCGGTTGGTGGAGGAGAAGTCTTACAAACCCTATCGGTGATGCCTGGTCGGGGCGGGTTCTTCGTTCGGAGTGCGCTGCTGAGGATAGTGCCAGGTGTTCTGGACCGGAGTTGAAGAGCTTCTCCGGGGCTGCACCACCGATCCGCGTTGCGGGGCACCTGGCTCCGATTCCGAAAGGGAATCGCCGTCAACGCCGCAGCGTGTACTCAGCCGAGCAGTAAGGACACTTCGCCCACCCCGTCTCCTCCACCGGCAGATAGACTCGTGGATGCGAATTCCACAGCTGCATCTGCGGCATCGGGCAGGACAGCGGCAGGTCTTCGGCCGTGACCTCGTAGCGGTTCTGGGCGTTGGGCAGCAGCAGCGGCACGACGGGCGGCTGGCGTTCGGAAGCGTTCATGGCGCGATTATAGGCTGCTGCCGAAGGTCTCGTCCCAGATCCGACGAACCGCGGCCCGCTCCGCCGCGAACTCCGTGTCGGCGACAATCGAGGCCGAATCCTGCAGCGAGCGATGGTGGCCGCGTTCGCGGTAATTGCGATACGCCCCGGTCAGCACATCGACCGTGGCCTGCGGTACGAGATCGCCCGAAGCGAGGGTTTCGAGCTGCCGGATCGTGTCCGGGAAAATCGCGACCGCCGGATGGCTTTCGGCCCAGCGCAGCGCCCAGTACTGCGCCAGGAACTCGATGTCGGCGATCCCGCCCGGGCCCTGCTTCAGGTCGAACTCGCCGGCTTTCGCCTTCGACAGCTCGCGGCGCATGCGCTCGCGCATCGCGCGCACCTCGGCCTGCAGGGTGTCGCGCCGTACCGAGTGGGTGATGATCTCGAGCCGGATGCGCTCGAACTCGGCCCGCAGCTCCGGCGAGCCGGCCACCGCGCGCGCATGCAGCAACGCCTGATGCTCCCAGGTCCAGGCATCCTGGCGCTGGTAGTCGGCGAAGGCGTCGATCTGGGTGATCAGCATACCGCCCTTGCCCGAGGGACGCAGCCGCACATCGACCGCGTACAGCCGGCCGGCGGCGGAATGCATGGTCAGCAGGTGCACGATGCGCTGCGCGAAGCGCACGAAGAACACCTGGTTGTCGATGGGCTGCGGCCCGTCGGTCTCCTGCACTTCACCGCTCGAGTCGTGCAGGAACACGAGATCGAGATCGGACGCGTAACCGAGCTCGATGCCGCCGAGCTTGCCGTAGCCGACCGCGCAGATCCGCACTTCGCGCCGCACCGCACCTGCGCGCTCGCTGCACATCGGGCGACCGAACTGCGCGGTCAACTGAGTCCAGCCCTGGACCATCGCCTGCTCCAGGATCAGTTCGGCGACGTCGGTGAGCCGGTCCGAGACGCGCATCAACGGCAAGGTACCGGTGAGATCGCCGATCGCGATGCGGAAGATCGCGGCACGCTTGAACTGGCACAGGGCCTCGACCAGGCGCTCCGGATCGCCGGCATCGACGCGGGCGATCCGCTCGGCCAGTTCCGCGGCGAACTCGGCCCGGGTCGCCGGCGCGCCGAATACGCGATCGTCGAGCAGTTCGTCGAGCAGCAACGGATGCGCGGCGATCTGGCCGGCCAGGAAGTCGCCACTGAGGCAGATATCGACGAAACGGCGGCGCGCCGCCGGGTTTTCGTTGAGCAGCGCGAAGTAGGTCGAACGTGGGCCGATCGCCTCGATCACCCGCAGGAAGCGCTTGAACAGCGGCAGCGGGTCCGGTTGCGGCACCATGGACTCAAGCAGCTCCGGCATCAGGCGGTGCAGCCGGCGGGCGGAAGTGGCATCGAGGCGGCGCAGCAGCGCACCCGCGCGGAACTCCACCAGCAGGCGTGCGACCTCGGCCGCTTCGCGCAACCCGACGGCCTCGAGCGACTCGCATAGCGACGCGGGCGCGAACCCCTCCTCCCACCACGGCAGCGTCGCCAGCGAGGCCTGCAGTGGTGCGGGCGGTGCGGCATCGGGCAGCAGCCGGCCGGCGGCGGTGGCAGCGATGGTCGATGCCGCAGCGGCACCTGCGCCCGCGGCCGCCGCGGGCTCGCCGGGTTCGGCAACCGGCCCGAACACCAGCGCATGAAACTGTGCCTGGACCCGTTCCCGATGCCCCTCGAGCGTGCGCCGCAAGTCGTCCCACGACGGCTCGTGCATCGCCCGCGTCAGCCGCTCGCGGGTCGGTGGGTCGGTCGGCAGCTGATGGACCTGCGCGTCGTGGATCATCTGCAGCCGGTTCTCCAGCGTGCGCAGGTAGCGGTACGCCTTGGCCAGCGCATCCACCGCGGCCGCGCTGAGCAGCCGCCGGCCGGCGAGCAGCGGCAGCACCTCGAGCAGCCGCGGATTCTGCAGTCGCCGATCCTGCCCGCCGCGGATCAACTGGAACGCCTGCACGATGAATTCGATTTCGCGGATGCCGCCGGGACCGAGCTTGATGTGGTCGGCCATCTCGCGCCGCATCACCTGCTTTTCGATCAGGGTCTTCATCTCGCGCAGGCTCTCGAACACCCCGAAGTCGAGATACCGGCGAAACACGAACGGCCGCACGGCATCGTGGTACAGCTCGGCATAGGCCGTCGGCGCGGTGATCGGCCGCGCCTTGATCCAGGCGTAGCGCTCCCAATCGCGGCCGTGCTGCACGAGATAGTCCTCGAACGACGCAAAGCTGCAGGCCAGCGGACCCGAATCGCCGAGAGGCCGCAAGCGCATGTCGACCCGGAACACGAAGCCGTCGGCCGTCTGCGCCGACAACAGTCGCATCAGTGCCTGGCCGAGCCGGATGAAGAACTCGTCGTGACTGACCGGTGCCGCGTGATCGGTCTCGCCATGCTCCGGAAACAGGAACACCAGATCGATGTCGGACGAATAGTTCAGCTCGCGCCCGCCGAGCTTGCCCATGCCGACGACCACCATCGGCACCGGGCTGCCGTCCTCCGACCGCGGCGTACCGTAGCGCGCGGTAGTGCTGCGCCAGGCGCATTCATAGGCGACGCCGATCGCATCGTCGGCGAAGGCGGACAGGTCCTCGAGCGTCTCCTGCAGGTCGGCGTCCCCGGCGAGATCCCGCCAGGCGATCCGCACCATCTCGCGCCGCCGCCAGCGCCGCAGCCAGGACTGGCAGGCGGCCTCGTCGGCGGCCGGATCGACGCCCTGCCCACCGGGCCAGCAGCCGGTGCCACCCGCGGTACGGGGTCTGCGCAAGGCGTCGCTGGCCAGCAGGTCGTCGAGCAGCGCGGGATCCCGCTCGAGTGACGTGGCGACGAATTCGCTGCAGGCGAGGACATGGGGGGCGGCCGCGGCGAGCGGCGCCGGTAGATCGGCGATGGAACTCACACCGTCAGACTGCCAAATCGGCGGCCGCGACGCGAGTGTCACGCAAAGAGGCCCTGCCGCGGCGGCGGGCGCGGCCCGACAACCGGCGGCGCGACTGGGCGGAACGCCGGCGGACCGGTAGGCTTTCGCCATGTCCACGACGACGATCGGGCCGGCGGAGTTCCGCAACGTGATCGGCCACTTCCTGACCGGTGTAACCGTGGTCACCACCCGGCACCCCACCGGCCCCCAGGGCATCACCGCCAGCGCAGTCACCTCGTTGTCGGTCGAACCCGCGAGACTGCTGATCTGCCTGAATCGCCAGTCGAGCACACGCGGCGCGGTCGTCGATACCGGCCGCTTCGTCGTCAATGTGCTCGCCGCCGATCAGGAAGCACTGGCGCGACGCTTCGCCGCCAAGTCGATCGACAAGTTCGCCTCCCTGCCGTTCAGTGTCGATGCCCATGGCCTGCCGCGCCTGGCGGGCACGATCGCGACGCTCGGCTGCCGCGTGGTGAACGAATTCGACGGCGGCAGCCACAGCATCTTCATCGGCGAAGTCGAAGATGCGGCCCATGCGCCCGGCACGCCGCTGGGCTACTTCCGCAGTCGCTTCATCGGCGTCGACCTGCCGGGCTGAACAAGCAACCGCACCGGCCGCCCGATACCCGGCTCCGCGACAGCGCGGATGCCCGTGAGTGCAGCGCCCAGCCGACCGAAGCGCGGCCCGGCTCCGCGGGCGTGCGAACATCTCGGGCCCGCAGCAGGCTTCAGGCCGCCGGAAAGGCGCGTTCATGCGCCGCCGCGACGCGCAGCAGCAGCGACTCCGCGAACGGCCGTCCCGCCAGTTGCGCGCTGGCCGGCAGACCATTGCCGGTGCGGCCTGCCGGCACGGCCACTACCGGCAAACCGAGGTAGTTGAACGGCGCGGTGTTGTGCACCAGCTTGGCGAGCGTGGTCCAGAGGGCGGCGCCGCCACCGGCATCGACCTCCTCCAGTCGCGGCACCGGTATCGGCAGGGTCGGCGAATGCAGCACGTCGCAACGCGCAAACACTTCGCCGACGAAGCGCTCCAGCAAGGGCATGCGCAGCAGCAAGGATTCGAGGTAGACCGAGGACGGAATGCCGATGCCGGTGCTGGCCCGCACCCGCACCTGCGGCGTGTAGTCCTGCGGCCGCTGCCGCAACCAGACGCCGTGCAGCGCCGTCGCCTCGGCATAGACGATGGCGCGGCTAAGCTCGGACATGGCCGCGACGTCGGGAACCTCCACCTCGACCAGGCGCGCCCCTTCGCGCTCGAGCGCGGCGAGACTCGTTTCCATCGCGCTGCGGATCTCCGCCGTGGCGACGTCGTAGAAATAGTTGCGCGGCACACCGATCCGCACTCCGGCGATGTCGCGTTGTGTCGCGGCCTCGTAGTCGGGCACCGGCAGATGGCTCGAGGCCGGATCGCGCGGATCCGCGCCGGCGACGACGGCAAGCAGCCGCGCCGCATCGACGACCCGCCGCGCCAGCGGCCCGATATGGTCGGCCGAAGGCGAGAGACGCATGGCCCCGCTGCGCGGCACACGGCCATAGGTCGGCTTGACGCCCACCACGCCGTTGACCGCCGCCGGGATGCGTATCGAACCGCCGGTATCCGAGCCGAGGCTGCCGGTCACGATGCCCGCACCGACCGCAGCACCCGAACCACTCGACGATCCGCCCGCCATGTAAGCCGGATCGATGGCATTGCGACAATCGCCCCAGGCGGCATTGTGACCGGTCGGCCCGAGCGCGAACTCCGCCATGTTCAGGCAGCCGATGCGGAGAGCCCCGGCTGCCTCGAGCCGGGCGATGACCGTGGCCGTCGTCGTCGGGCGATGCTCGCCGCGAACCCGTGAGCCGTAGCGGATCACCCGCCCCGCCACGTCGAACATGTCCTTGTGGGCGAGCGGTACACCGTGCAGGGGACCCAGCACCGCACCGCGGGCCCGCGCCGCATCCGCCGCGGCCGCCGCACGAAGCGCAGCCTCGGCATCGATTTCGAGGAAGCAATTGAGCCGCGGCTGCTCGTGTTGCGCGGCCTCGAGCGCCGCCCGCGTCGCTTCGACACTCGATGTGCGGCCGTCGCGGATGCGTGCCGCCAGCTCGACCAGACCTGGTACCGCGACGCTGCCTGCGCTCATGTCGCCGCACCCGGCGGCGCTTCGGCCAGGCCCTCGAGCGTCGCCAGGTAATCGTTCGGCTCGAAGTCGAACAGCGGTTCGCGCAGGCTGCCGGCCACCGCCGCGATCGCCGTGCTCGCGCCGCCGGCGATCCGCCGCGGCAACTCGTCGTCCTCCAGGGGCAGGCCGGCGAGCCGGGCGAGGTCGCGAATGGTCGCAGGATCGAGTGGGTCGGTTGACACGGCCAAGAACCTCGGTGCGGATGGCAGGGACAGCGCCCGGACTCGCGCCAACCGGTCCGGTGCCGGAGACCAGCCTGCCAGCTTCGGGCTGCGGCGTCACGCCGTCGCCAGGCAGCCGTCCGCCTCGAGATACGCCAGCAGCCGGTCCACGGCCGCCGCGAGATCGAGCTGCAAGGTGTCGAGCCGCAGGTCCGGCGACTGCGGCGGCTCATACGGCGCATCGATCCCGGTGAACTCGCGCAGCGTGCCGGCCCGGACACGGCGGTAATGGCCCTTGGGGTCGCGACGCTCGCACTCGGCCAGCGGCGCATCGACGTGTACGTCGACCAACAGCTCGGCGCCGACGATCGCCCGCACCGCATCGCGGTCCGACTGCAGTGGCGAAATGAACGCGGCGATCACGATCAGGCCGGCATCGGCGAGCAGGCGGGCCGCCTCGGCAGCTCGCCGCAGGTTCTCGCGCCGCTCCGGCGGCGAGAAGCCGAGATCGCGATTCAGCCCCTGGCGCAGGCCATCGCCATCCAGCAGATAGCTGTGGTGGCCGCGCTCGAACAGCGCCCGGTCCAGCGCCGCCCCGATCGTCGACTTGCCCGAGCCGGACAGGCCGTTCAGCCAGACGACGGCCGGGCGCTGATGCTTCTGCGCCGCGCGCTGCGGGCGCGTCACCTGCTCCGGCGCCGCGATCAGACGGCCGCGCGAGGCACTGCGCACCAGGCCGGCGCCGAGCGTCTGGTGGGTGACACGGTCGATGATCGCGAAACTGCCGGTGGCCCGATGCTCGTCATAGCTGTCGAATGCGATCGGCTCGGCCAGCACGAACTCACAGCGGCCGACGTCGTTGAGCCCGAGGGTCATGGCCGGGTGCGCGCCGAGATCGGCGACATCGACGCGATGCACGACGCGGGCCGCACTGCCGGCGACATAGCGATGCGCGAACTTGAATTCCAGGCCGTCGCCGGCGACCAGCGGCTGTGGCGCCATCCAGACCACCTCAGCCTCGAAGCGCGTACCGACGTTCGGCGGCGCCGCGAGATGCGCCAGCACCTGGCCGCGGCCGAGATCGAGCTGATCGGCCAGCGTGATCATCACCGCCTCGCCCACCGCAGCCTGCTGGCGCGGACCCTGGGCGGTGTCGATCGACACGACCTGGCTGCGCACGCCCGCAGGCAGCGCGACGACCTTGTCGCCGACTTGCAGCTGTCCGCCGCTGATCGTGCCGGCATAGCCGCGGAAGTGCTCGTTCGGACGGGCGACGTACTGCACCGGCAGGCGCAGCTCCGGCGCCTCGGGCTCGCTCGAGTCGAGTGTCTCGAGCAACCCGAGCAGTGTCGGCCCGGTATACCAGTCGAGCGCGGCGCTGCGTCCGACGACGTTGTCGCCGCTGCGCGCGACCAGTGGCACGAAATGCGCCTCGTGCGACGGCAGGCGCGCCAGCGCTTCGCGGGTGGTGGCGACGATCTGCGCGTACACCGCCGGATCGTGGCCGACGAGATCCATCTTGTTGACCGCGACGATGAACTGTCGCACGCCCATCAGCCGCGCGATACAGGCGTGCCGCAGAGTCTGTGGCCGCAGGCCGCGGCTGGCATCGAGCAGCAGCACGGCGGCGGTCGCGGTCGAGGCGGCGGTCGCCATGTTGCGTGTGTACTGCTCGTGGCCAGGCGTATCGGCGAGGATGAACTTGCGGCGGGCGGTGTCGAAGTAGCGGTGCGCGACGTCGATCGTGATGCCCTGCTCGCGCTCGGACTGCAGGCCGTCGACCAGCAAGGCCACGTCGAGCTGGTCGCCATTGGTACCCCAGCGCTCGCTGTCGCGCGCGGCGGCGCGTACCACGTCCTCGGGCAGGCTGCCGGTGTCGAGCAGCAGCCGGCCGATCAGTGTGCTTTTGCCGTCATCGACGCTGCCGCAGGTGATCAGCCGCAACAGGTCCTTGGCGTGCTGGCCCTCGGCATAGCGGCGGAACGCGATCTCGCCACCCATCAGAAATAGCCTTCGGCCTTCTTGCGCTCCATCGATGCAACTTGATCGGAGTCGACCAGCCGGCCCGAGCGCTCGGATTCCTTGCTTGCCAGCAGCTCGGCGATCACCTCGGGCACGGTGGTCGCCGCGGACGGTGTCGCGGCGGTCAACGGATAGCAGCCGAGCGTGCGGAAGCGCACGCGCTCGAGCCGCGGCTGCTCGCCCGCGTGCAGCGGCAGGCGCTCGTCGTCGACCATGATCAGTGCGCCGTCACGCCGCACGACCGGACGCGGCTTGGCGAAATACAGCGGCACCAGGGGAATGTTCTCGAGGTGGATATAGGTCCAGATGTCCGCTTCGGTCCAGTTCGACAGCGGGAACGCCCGCAGTTTCTGGCCGCGGGCAATGCGGCCGTTGTAGTGGCGCCAGAGCTCGGGGCGCTGGTTGCGCGGATCCCAGCGGTGCTGGGCGTCTCGGAACGACAGGATGCGCTCCTTGGCGCGCGCCTTCTCCTCGTCGCGGCGTCCGCCACCGAACGCAGCGTCGAAACCCCAGCGGTCCAGGCCCTGTTTCAGCGCGGTGGTCAGCACCAGATCGGCGTAGGCCGCACCATGCGAAAAAGGCGTGACCCCGGCCACCCGGGCCGCGGCGTTGTAATGCACGCGCAGGTCCAGGCCCTGGTCGCGTGCGGTGCGGTCGCGGAACTCGATCATCTCGCGGAAATCCCAGCCGCTCTCGATGTGCAGCAACGGAAACGGCAGCGGCGCCGGGGCGAAAGCCTTGCACGCCAGGTGCAGCAGCACTGAGGAGTCCTTGCCGATCGAGTAGAGCAGCACCGGGCGCTCAAACTCAGCCGCGACCTCGCGGAAAACGTGGATCGCCTCGGTCTCCAGGGCGCGGAGGCTGCGCGGCATCGCCAGCCCCGAGGTCGTGGCGTGATCGCGCAGCGGCACGATCTCGACCGAAGTCGGCATGTAGGCAAAGGCCGCGGTGGAGGTAACGACCTGCTCGAGTGACATCGAGGTGACTCCCTGGAACTGCCGGTGACTCTGCCGTCACCACCCCGGCAGCGTCCAAGAACAAACGCGCCTCAGCAGCAATCTGCTGGTTATCTGCGCCAAGCCGCCGGCCGAAGCCGCCGCCGGCACGACCTCGCGGCCGCGCCGCACCGCCATGGTCACCGCTTTGGCCCGCGCCTCGGCCCGTAGAAGTTATTCGCATATAACCATTCGTTCGTTCAGCTGCACGGCCCGCTGCGTAGGCTGCAGGCCATGAGCGCTTCCCTTCCCGCGCCGGTGCTGGACGCCGAACACAATGCCGCCCTCGAGACACTGACTCAGAGTCTGGACCCGATCGGCCTGAGCTGGGTCTCGGGCTATCTCGCCGGCCTGTCGCGGGCCCGCGCCGGCGGCAACCCTGCTCTTGCCGCCCACGCCCTGCAGGCCGAATCGCGTCCCGACGCCAGTGTCCGTGCGACCATCCTCTACGCCTCGCAGACCGGCAATTCGCGCCGCGTGGCCGAGCGTCTGGCCCGCTCCGCCGAAGCCAGCGGGCTCGCGGTCCACCTGGTCAGCACCGCCGACTACGCGCCGCGCGAACTGGCGAACGAGCGCCTGCTGTTCTTCGCGACCAGCACCCAGGGTGACGGCGATCCGCCGGACGATGCCCGCGCGCTGTTCGAGTTCGTGCTCGGCAAGCGCGCACCGCGCCTCGAGCGCCTGGCGTTCGCGGTGCTGGCACTCGGCGACTCGAGCTACCCCAAGTACTGCGAGACCGGCCGGCAAATCGATGCTCGGCTCGCGGCACTCGGCGCGCACCGTCTCGCGCCACTGCAGGAATGCGACCTCGACTACGAAACGCCGGCCGCGGCCTGGGCGGAACGCGCGTTGGATCTGGCGCGCGAGCAGCTCGCGGAAATCGGCGGTCCGCGGCTCGCGGTCGTCACACCGCTGCGCCCCACTGCCGCTTCTGCCGCGGCGAGCCGCGAGCGCCCGATCGAAATCGAGGTGCTGGCCAACCAGCGCATCACCGGCCGCGGCAGCGACAAGGACGTCCGCCACCTGGAACTCGCCGCACCGGCCGGCCGGCTCGACTACGAGCCGGGCGACGCGCTCTGCATCGTGCACCGCAATCCCGCCATGGCGATCGACGGCGTACTGCGCGCCGCGCAGCTCGACGGCGCGGCCAGCGTCGAGCACGACGGCCGCAGCCAGCCGCTCGCCGCCTGGCTCGAAGCCGACCGCGAGATCACCCGGCTGTCGCGTCCCTTCCTCGAGGCGCATGCGCGCCTGGCCAACGCATCCGAACTCGCCGCGGCGCTGACGCCTGCCGGCGCCACGCAGTTGCGCGAGCTGCTGGCCGACTGGCAGGTCGCCGACGTGCTCAAGCGCTGGCCGGCAGCCTGGACGCCCGCAGCGCTGGTCGCGGCGCTGCGTCTGCTGGCGCCGCGCCTGTATTCGATCGCCTCGAGCCGCGTTGCGGTCGGTGACGAAGTGCATCTCACGGTCGCGACCATCGACTACCGTTTCGGCGGCGAGCGCCGCGTCGGCTCTGCCTCACAGTATCTAGCCGCGCTCGCAGCCGAAGGCGCGACGCTGCCGGCCTATGTCGAACACAACCCGCGCTTCCGCCTGCCGGCCGACGGCGCACGCGACGTGATCATGATCGGTCCCGGCACCGGCGTCGCGCCGTTCCGCGGTTTCGTGCAGCAGCGCGAAGCCGCCGGCGCACGCGGCCGCAACTGGCTGTTCTTCGGCGCCCGCCACTTCGACGACGGGTTCCTCTACCAGGCCGAATGGCTGACAGCGCTCAAGCGCGGCACGCTGCACCGCATGGACGTCGCGTTCTCGCGCGACCAGCCGCAGCGCATCTACGTGCAGCAGCGGATCGCCGAACAGGGCGCGGAACTGTGGCGCTGGCTCGATGGCGGCGCCCACGTCTACGTCTGCGGCGACGCACAGAAAATGGCGCCCGATGTACACGCCGCACTGATCGAGGTCGTGCGCCGGCACGGCGGCCGAGATACCGAGGCCGCGCGGGCCTATCTCGACCAGTTGCTGGCCGAGCGGCGCTACGCCCGCGACGTCTACTGAACAGGTACGCCTGAGATGAGCGCTCCCCTTTCCCCAGTCGAAAAGATCAAGACCCAAAGCCGCCTGCTGCGCGGCACGCTCGCCGAAAGCGTGGCCGATCCGCTGACCGGCGCGTTGCGCGAAGACGATACCCAGCTGATCAAGTTCCACGGCAGCTACCAGCAGGACGATCGCGACCTGCGCGAAGAACGCCGGCTGCAGAAACTCGAGCCAGCCTACAGCTTCATGATCCGCACGCGCCTGCCAGGCGGCATCGCAACACCGGCACAGTGGCGCGCGATGGACGACGTCGCCACGACCTTCGCCAACGGCACGCTGCGTCTGACGACCCGCCAGGCTTTCCAGGTGCACGGCGTCGTCAAGCGCGAGCTGAAAGCGACCATCGCCGCGATGAACGCTGCACTGATCGACACCATCGCCGCCTGCGGCGACGTCAACCGCAATGTCGTCGCCAGCAGCCATGCCGGTGGCAGCGACCTCGAAGCCGAGGTGCTGCGCTGGTCGCGGCGGCTTTCCGAGCATCTGCTGCCGCGATCCACGGCCTATTACGAAATCTGGCTCGACGGCAAGAAGTACGTCGACTCCGGCGACGGCGGCAGCCGTGCCGTATCGGTCGACACCGCCCACGACGTCGAGCCGATCCTCGGTCCGACCTACCTGCCGCGCAAGTTCAAGGCCGGGATCGCCTTGCCACCGGTCAACGATGTCGACGTATTCGCGCAGGATCTCGGTTTCATCGCGATCGTCGCGGACGGCCGCCTGAGCGGTTTCAACCTGGTGGCCGGCGGCGGCATGGGCGCAACTCACGGCGAGCCGGCCACCTATGCGCGGCTCGCCAGCCTGATCGGCTTCCTGCCCCCTGAGCGCCTGCTCGAAGTCGCCCAGACCGTGGTCGAGATCCAGCGTGACTTCGGCGATCGCAGCAACCGCAAACACGCACGGCTCAAGTACACCATCGACGACCGTGGTCTGCCTTGGTTCCATGAGGAGCTGGCCCGCCGCCTCGGCGGGCCGCTCGCGCCGCCGCAGCCCTTCCGGTTCACCGGCTCGGGCGACCGCTTCGGCTGGTACCAGGGCGAGAACGGCCTCTGGCAAGTCACGCTGCGGATTCCCTCGGGCCGCATCGCCGACCGCGGGCAAGGTCCGTGGCGCAGCGGGCTGCGGCGTATTGCCGAAGTCCACACCGGCCACTTCCGGCTCACACCGAACCAGAACCTGGTAATCGCCGACATCGCCACAGCCGACCGGCCGGCGATCGAGGCCCTGCTGCGCGAGCATCAGCTCGACCTGCACGAACGCGCCTCGCCGGTGCGCCGCGATGCCCTGGCCTGCGTCGCACTGCCGACCTGTCCACTGGCGATGGCCGAGGCCGAGCGCTACCTGCCGGAGCTGGTCGGACAACTCGAACGGTTGCTCGACAAAAGCGGTCTCGCTGGCGAGCCGCTACTGGCGCGCATGACCGGCTGCCCGAATGGCTGCGCCCGTCCGCAGCTCGCCGAGCTGGCGCTGATCGGCAAGGCGCCGGGCCGCTACAACCTCTATGTCGGCGGCGACTCGCGCGGCGTGCGGATGAATCGCCTGCACCGTGAAAACCTCGACGAAACCTCGATCCTCACCGAGCTCGATCGGCTGTTTGCGTACTGGGCGCGCAACCGACAGTCGCAAGAACGCTTCGGCGACTTTGTCCACCGGCTCTGGCCGGCCGGGCCGATCGACATCGGGACTGGCGCAGGTGCCGCATGAGCGCTCCCGTTCTCAACCTCGAAGCACAGCTGCGGGCCGCGACCCAGGATCCTGACGCGCTGCAGGCGCTGTCGCAGCAACTCGAAGCGCTGACGCCGCCGGAGCGAATCGAGTGGGCGCTCGCCAGCCTGCCGGGGCCATTCGTGCTGCCGTCGAGCTTCGGCGCCCAGGCGGCGGTCGCCTTGCACATGGTGACGCAGATCGATCCGAAAATGCCGGTGGTTCTGGTCGACACGCAGTTCCTGTTTCCCGAGACCTGGCAGTTCGTGACCGAATTGCAGCGCCGGCTCGGCTTCGACCTGCGTATCTACCGCTCACCGCTGTCGGCAACCGAATTCGAAGCCCAGTATGGCCGCTCCTGGGAACAGGGCGCCGAAGCGCTGCAGCAGTACAACGAGATCATGAAGCTCGAACCATTCCGGCGTGCACTGCGCGAGCTCGGCGTCGGCACCTGGTTCTCCGGGTTGCGCCGCGCGCAGTCCAGGACACGCCGCGGCCTGCCGGTGCTGCAACGCCTCGACGGCCGCTTCAAAGTCCATCCGATCGTCGACTGGACCAATCGCGACGTCGGCCGCTATCTGCGGCACCACGATCTGCCACACCACCCGCTCTGGGAGCGGGGCTACGTGTCGATCGGCGACTGGCATTCCACCCGCACGCTCGCCGAAGCCGGTGACGCGGAGCTGACACGCTTCAACGGCCTGAAGCGCGAATGCGGTTTGCACGGCCTCGAAGGCTGAGCATTCGCGCTCCGTCATGGACTATTTTCCGCTGTTCCTCGATCTGCGCGGTCGGCCCGTGCTGCTGGTCGGCGGTGGCGCGATTGCCGCGCGCAAGCTTGCGCTGCTGCTCGAAGCCGGCGCCGAGGTCACCGTGGTCGCACCGGTGCTCGGCGCGGCGCTGCAGACGCCGCCGCTTGCCGGGCGCTACATCTGGCGCGCAGCGCGCTTCGAGCCGCCGATGGTCGCGGGCCAGCGGCTGGTGATCGCGGCCACCGGCGATCGTGCCGTCAATGCCGAAGTGGCCGCGGCCGCAGAATGCGCCGCTTTGCCGGTCAACGTCGTCGACGACCCGGCGCTCTCGAGCGCCATCGTCCCGGCGATTGTCGATCGCTCGCCGCTGCTGATCGCCATCTCCACCGCCGGCAGCGCACCGATGCTGGCGCGACTGCTGCGCGGCCGACTCGAAGTGCTGATCGATGAATCCCACGGTGCACTCGCACGGCTGCTCGGCCGCGCGCGGCGCCGCATCGTCGCGGCGCTGCCGGACAGCGCGACACGGCGCCGTTTCTACGACGGCCTGCTCGCCGGCCCCGTCGCGGGCCTGCTGCGCGCCCACCGCGAGCCGGAGGCCGAATCGGCGCTGGAGGCCGCGCTGCGAGTCGCCGCGGCAGCCGCACCGCCGGCTGAAAGCACGCGGCCCGGACCGGGGCGCGTGCTGCTGGTCGGCGCCGGCCCGGGCGATCCCAGCCTGCTAACGCTGCGGGCATTGCGCGCGCTGCAGGAGGCCGACGTCGTACTGCATGACGGCCTCGTATCCGAGGGCGTGCTGGCGCTGGTCCGCCGCGACGCCCAGCGCGTCGCAGTCGCCAAGCAAGGCGGTGGCGCACAGGTGCCGCAGGCCGAGATCAACGCCCATCTGATCGCACTCGCCCGCCAGGGCCTGACCGTGGTACGCCTCAAGGGCGGCGACCCACTGATATTCGGCCGCGGTGGCGAAGAGCTGCGCGCGCTGCGTGCCGCGGGCATTCCCTACGAAGTCATACCCGGCATCACCGCCGCGCTCGGCGCAGCCGCCTATGCGGGCATTCCGCTGACCGACCGCGAGCATGCGGCAGGCGCACGTCTGCTGACCGCGCATCGCGCGCCTGGCGCCGACACGACCATCGGCGATTTCGCCGGCCGCGGCGCCGGCCACGACGCAGCAGCGAACGACCTCGCGCCCCATGGCGCCGGCACAGACACACTGGCGATTTACATGGGCCGCGCCCGGCTGCACGATTCGGCACGCGCCCTGCAGCGCGGTGGCCGCGCACCACGCACACCCGTGGCGCTGATCGAACACGCGACGCGCCCGCAGCAGCGCATCGTGACCACCACGCTCGGCGAACTGGCGCGCGACGATCCCACCCACGATCTGCGTGGCCCGGTGCTGATGATCGTCGGCACATCGGTCGCGCTCGCCACCGAGCTACATTGGTTCGGGCGCGCCCCCGATAGCCTCGCCACGCTCGCGGCCGGCACCGCGCTGGAGCAGGCCTCGTGAGCCGCGAGCTGATGATCGGCGCGCGCGGCAGCGCCCTGTCCAGGATCCAGGCAGTACTGGTCGGCGAAGCACTGGCGCAGGCCCATGCCGGTCTGCGGATCCGCTACGCGTTCAGCGCAGCACCGGCCGACCTGCCGTATGCCGAAGCCGGCGACGTGCCGTTGCCACTCCATGCCGCCGCGCCCATCGGCACGATCAACCGTGGCGGTGGCTTCGCCGTGCACCTGCACGACCAGCTCGATGCCGCGCGCATCGATCTCGCCGTTCATTCCTGGAAGGACCTGCCGCTGCCGGCGCGCACGACCACCACCATCGCAGCGACGCTGCCGCGTGCCGATGCGCGAGACGTGCTGGTGTTCTCGCGCGCCAGCCTCGAACGGCTGCTGGCCGGCGAGGACGACGGCACGCTGCGGGTGCTGTGCTGCTCGGAGCGGCGCCGTAGCAACTTGCGTCCGTTTCTCGCCTGGGCGCTGCCGTTCCGGCCGCGCGCGCTCGCATTCCCGCCGGTCCGCGGCGACATCGAGCGCCGGCTCAGCGCCCTGCTCGCAGGCCGTGGCCATGCGGTCGTAATCGCCAAGGCCGCACTCGACCGTCTGCTGTGCGCGCCGGCGCCGCAGTTCGCCGCGACCTCGGCGCGAGTCCGCGCCGCACTCGCCCAATGCCGGATCATGGTGGTGCCGCTGACCGCCAACGCCGCCGCACCCGGCCAGGGTGCGCTGGCGATCGAAATCCGCCGCGACCGCACCGATCTGCGCACGCTGCTCGAGCCGATCAACGATGCCACGAGTTTCCGCCTGGTCAGCGAGGAGCGCGCCGGCCTCGCCGCACTCGGCGACGACGACACACCGGTCGGCATCACTGCGCTCGACCTCGGCTTCGGCGTGGTCGAGTTTCGCGGCGGCGAGCACCACGGTCAGCGCATCGATCGCGTCGGCCTGCGCCGGCACGAGCCGCTGCCGCGGCCGCGCGACGCCGGCGCCGTCTGGTGCGGCGATCTGCCAGGTGCCGATCCGTTCCGTCGCGTGCCCCTGCAGCCTTCTGCCCCGGCAACCGACCCGGCCACGGGGTTGCTGGTGGCGCGCGCCGAAGCCCTGCCCGCGCACTGGGTCCCGCACGAGCGCCAATGCCTGTGGACGCCGGGTCTCGCCACCTGGCGCCGCCTCGCCGCACGCGGCATCTGGGTCAATGGATCCGACGAGAGTCTCGGCGAGACCGCCGCCGACGACGTCCGGCATTTCTTTCCGGGCCTGACGCGCTGGGTCAAGCTCTCGCACGATGCCGGTTTCGATCCGGGCCGTGCCGCATTGCTACCCACCTACCGCCTGGAACGCGTGCGCACGCCGCTGGCGATCCACGACCACACGCATTTCTTCTGGACCAGCGGTTCGCAGTTCCTCGAATACCTGCGCGCCATGCCGGGCCTCGAGCATGCCGCGTTGCATGGCTGCGGCCCCGGCAACACACTGCGGGTGATTCGCGCGACGCTCGGCGCCGCACGCGTGCGGCCGTTCCTGTCAGCGACGCAGTTCCGCGCCGAGCTGCTGACCGCATGAAGCGTCTGCAGCGCCTCGGATCCAGCGCCGCGCTGCGCGATCTGGTCGCCGAGATCGGCTTCGGCGCCGCACAGCTCGTGCAGCCACTGTTCGTGGTCGAAGGACTCGCGGCGCCCGAACCCGTGCCCGGTCTCGGCGACAACGACCGCCTTCCTCTTAGTGAGCTCGGTGCGCGCGTCGAGCGCGATCTCGCCGACGGCGTCCGTCAGTTCATGCTGTTCGTCGTGCCGGCCGCGAAGCAGACACGCGGCTTCGATGCCAGCTTCGCCGCACGCGCGATCGAAACCGTCAAGGCGCGCAGCAGCGGCGCCGCAACGCTCTGGGTCGACACCTGCCTCTGCAGCCACACCGCCTCGGGTCATTGCTGCCTGCACGATGCGCAGGGCCGCCAGGATCTACCGGGCACGCTGGCCGAACTCTCGCAACTCGCGCAGGTCTACGCGGACGCCGGCGCCGACGGCATCGCACCCAGTGACATGAACGACGGCCGCGTCGCCCGGCTGCGCTCGACGCTGGACACCGCCGGCCACGACCTCGTGCCGATCATGAGCTACAGCAGCAAGTTCGCCAGCAATCTCTACGGCCCGTTCCGCGTCGCTGCCGACTCGGCGCCGCAGCATGGCGATCGCCGCAGCTACCAGCTCGACGTGCGCAGCGCGCGCGCCGCCCAGGCCGCAAGCCTGCGCTGCGCCGAGGAGGGCGCCGATCTGCTGATGGTCAAGCCCGGCATGAGCTCGATCGATCTGATCGCCGGCATCGCCGCGCGCACCGGCCTGCCGGTCGGTGCTTACCAGGTCAGCGGCGAGTACGCGAGCCTGACTCTGCTGGCCCGCGAAGGTCTGGCGAACTTCGATGCCGCGCTGCTCGAGAGCTGGTACGTGATGCGCCGCGCCGGTGCCGCTTTCATCATCACTTACGGCGCGCGCCGCGCACGCGCGCTCGGTCTGCCCTGATCCGGCCTGGCCTGAACGAACGCACACAGGCAGCCAGCATGGATCGTTTCGACTACGAGGCTTTCTTCGAAGACACCCTCGGGCAACTGCACCGAGAAGCGCGCTACCGCAGCTTCCACCCACTCGGCCGCGAACTCGCACCGGGCCCAGTCGCGTTCACGACCCTCGGCGGCCGGCGCCGCGCCGTCACCGTCTGGTGCAGCAACGACTATCTCGGCATGAGCCGCCATCCCGTGGTGCTCGAGGCCAGCCGGCTCGCGCTGGCGCGCTACGGCGCCGGCGCCGGCGGCACCCGCAACATCGCCGGCACCCACGAGCCGATCGTCGCGCTCGAGGCCGAGCTGGCCGCGCTGCACGGCAAGCAGGCTGCGCTGGTTTTCTCCTCGGGCTACGTCGCCAACGATACCGTACTCGCGACGCTCGCTGCACGCCTGCCCGGGTGCATCGTGTTTTCGGACGCCGACAACCATGCCTCGATGATCGAAGGCATCCGCCGCAGTCGCGCCACGACCCGGGTTTTTGCGCACAACGACCCGCTTGCGCTCGACGCTGCGCTGTCGCAGGCCGACCCGGCTCGTCCCAAGCTGGTGGCATTCGAGTCGCTGTACTCGATGAACGGCGACATCGCGCCGCTGCGTGAGCTGCTGGCCGTGGCGCGCCGCCACGGTGCGCTGAGCTACGTCGACGAGACCCACGCAGTCGGCGTGCATGGTCCGCAGGGCGGCGGCCTGCTCGAAGCCCACAGGCTGCTCGATCAGGCGGATATCGTCCAGGGCGGGCTCGGCAAAGGCTTCGGTGTGGTCGGCGGCTTCATCACCGGCCGCCGCGCGCTGGTCGACTTCGTACGCAGTCACGCGCCTGGGTTCATTTTCACGACCGCGCTGCCACCGGCGGTCGCGGCCGCGGCGCTCGCCAGCGTGCGCCACCTGCGTCGCAGCCAGACCGAACGCCTCACACTGCGCCGCCGCGTCGACGGCCTGCGCACACGCCTCACCGCCGCCGGCCTGCCATTGCTGCCGACCACGGCGCAGATTCTGCCGCTGCTGATCGGCGATTCCGCCCGCTGTAGCAAGCTCAGCGAGCGCCTGCTGCGTGAGCACTCGCTGTACCTGCAGCCGATCAACTATCCGACCGTGCCGCGCGGCGCCGAGCGTCTACGGATCACGCCCTCGCCGCTGCACGACGAGACGATGACCGATGCCCTGGTCGAGGCATTGGTCGTGATCGTGCCACCGGAATCCAGACTGCGACGAGACGGGGTTTGCCCATCGGCCGCCACATCAGTCGGCGTGGGCAGTTCAGAACGGCTTGGCAATCCCGAGAACGCTGGCCGCGATCAGCACGGCGTAGAGCATCCCGACCACGATCAGGGTGCGGTTCATGCCTGAACGGATCAGCCGGTTTGCCTCGACCCGTCGCGCTTCGACCGACAGCAGCGCAAATCCCCCGAGCACCGGGCGAAACGCCAGATCGATGCCGATCGCGAGCAGGCAGACCACGCCATAGAGCAGCAACTTGGTCGCGAGCCAGGCGAACGGCATCTCGGCGGACTGCAACCAGCTGGCGCCACCCCAGAAACAGGCGATGGCCAGGCCGATGAGAAACAGGTTGGTGATCTGCCGCAGCTTCGCACCCAGCGGCTGATCGAAGTACCGCATGCCCAGCAGCGTCAGCGCCAACCAGGCGAGCGCGACGATCCAGCCGATGACGATCCAGGACGCCGGCAGCTGCGGATTCCAGGCCTGCGCCAGCATGAGCCCGACCGGCAGCATCAGCGCCGCCGAGAACCGCGGCCAGAGATCGACGACCGCCGACGCCTGCAGCAACACCAGGCGCTGCTCGTCGCTGAGCGATTCGCGGCGCATCCAGCTGCCGCAGACGAATACCCCGACGTCCGCACCGAGCCAGAACACGAACAGCAGGACGTGGATCCAGCGCCAGAACTCGAGGTGATCCAAGGCAATGACTCCGTTACCCGGATGCCGGGCCGTGCTCAGCCGGTTGGCGCGTGCGTCCGCGCCTCGAGGTATTGCCGCTGCAACCGTCGCGCCAGCGACCACAGATGCACTTCGGTCGGCCCGTCGTAGATCCGGAACGCGCGGATTTCGCGAAAGATCCGCGCCACCTGCGTATCGCCGGTGATGCCGAGCCCGCCGAGCACCTGCACACACCGATCGACGACGCCGTAGAGCTTTTCGGCGCATTCCAGCTTGGCCATGCTCGACTCGGCGCCCGCACGCGAGCCATTGTCGAGCAGCCAGGCGACCCAGTCGATCAGCAGTTGCGTCTGTCGCAGATCGACTTCGTTGCGGGCCAGCATGAAGCCGACGCCCTCGTGCTCGATCAGCGTCTTGCCGAAAGCCTGGCGGCGGCAGGCGTAATCGACCGCAATGTCGTGCGCGCGCTGCGCCGCGCCCCACCACCGCATGCAGTGCGTGAGCCGCGCCGGTGCAAGCCGCACCTGCGCATACCTGAAGCCCTCGTCGACCTCGCCCAGCACGGCCGAATCCGGCACCCGCAGATTCTCGAGCCGGATCACGGCATGGCCGCCAGGCATGGCATCGTCGAGCGTATCGAGCACCCGTTCGATGGTGATGCCCGGCGCATCCATCGGCGTCAGGAACATGGTCGCCTTCTGCCCGCCGGTGCGCGCCATGACGATGCCAAAACCCGCGCCGACAGCGCCGGTGATCAGCCATTTGCGGCCGTCGATGACCCAGTCGCCACCGACCCGGCGCGCCGTGCTCTGCAGCAGCTCGGGATCGGACCCCGCACCACCGTCCGGCTCGGTCATCAGGAACGCCGAGCGGATTTCACCGGCGGCGAGCGGCGCGAGGAAGCGCTGCTGCTGCTCCGGCGTCGCAACCTTGTGCAGCAGATGCATGTTGCCCTCGTCGGGCGCCATGCAATTCATCGCCACCGGACCGAGCAGCGAATAACCGGCAGCACGCAGCACCGTCGCGGTCTCGCGGTGATCGAGGCCATGGCCGCCCCACTCCTCGGCGACTTGCGGGGTGAGCAGGCCGGCGGCCTTGGCGGCGGCGCGCAGCTCGCGCACCAGCTCAGGCGCAAGACCCTGCGCCGCCAGCCGCGGGTCCGATTCGAACGGGATGACGACCTCGCGGACAAACCGCCGGGTGCGGTTCTCGAGATCGATTTCACGCGCGCTACGGGAAAAATCGGTCATCCGCAAATGCCCCACGAACCTCGTCGACCCACCGACATCGTAGCGCGGACGATGCCCGCGCGGCGAATCACCCTCTGCCGATCACTCGTGCCGCAACGCGAGGATGGGATCGAGCCGCGCCGCGCGCCGCGCGGGCCAGCTCGCGAACAGGACGTTGAGCAGCAGCGCTGCCGCCAGCGCCCCGGCCGCAGTACCTCTCTCGAAGACGAACGGCAGGCCGGCCCGCGCCGCAACGACTTGGGACGCCACCCAGCCGAGCGCCAGACCGGCAGCCGCACCGAGCGCCGCCAGCGCGATCGCTTCCCAGGCGAACTGCAGGAAGATGTCGTCGCGGGTCGCGCCCAGCGCCCGCCGCGTGCCGATTTCACGGGTCCGGTCGCGCACGGCGATCCAGGCCATCGCCAGCACACCGAGGCCGGCGACCAGCAGGGCGCTCAAGCCGATCCAGCGGACGAAAAACCCGAGCTGCGCCGAAGCCTGCAGTTGTGCATCGACCAGGGCCTTCTGGTTCTGGACCCTGAAATCCTCGTCCTGGCCGGCCCGTGCCCGATGCCGCTCCCGCATGACGTCGGCGACCCGGGCGGCCGTCCGATCCATCGCCGTCCAGTCGCGGATCTCGAGCAGCAACGCGTTGTAATGGTCGACGTTCATCAACCGTCGCATCGCGGCCGTCAGCGGCACATAGACCTGCTGATCCTCGTTGATCGAATCGAGACTCGGCCCGCGCTCGTGCAGCACGCCGACGATCTCGAACGGCACCTGGTTGATGAACAGCCGCTCGCCGAGCGCAGATTCGCTGCCGAACAGATCGCGCGCGACTCCGGCGCCGAGCACCGCGACCCGTGCGGAGCGGCGCAGCTCGACGTCGTCGAACAACTGGCCTTCGACCGCGTCCCAGCGACGGATCGTGAACCAGTCGGGCTCGACGCCGACAATGCCGGCGACTTTCGACTGTCCAGCGCCTTTGATGCGCTGGCTCCTGGTCGCGACGGCCGAGGCCCGCACAATCTCCGGCAACTCGCGCCGCAGCGCGACGTAGTCGGCCTCGCGCAGGGTAGTGACGATCGCGCCGGTGCGGGCCAGGCCGGCCACGGCGCGACTCTGCTGCGCACTGACGTTGATCACGTTGGTGCCCAGCCGCTGGATCTGCTCCAGCACCTGCTGGCGCCCGCCGGACGCATAGTTGACGGCGGTCACCGCGCCGGCGACACCCATCGCAGCGCAGCCGACCACCAGCAGCGAACGCAAGGGATAGCGCAAAGCCTGACGCGAGGCCGCGCCGATCAACCTGGCCTGGCGCTGCCATCGTGTCATCGAAACCCTATCTCAACTGCGCAGAGCCTCGATCGGATCGACCTGCGCGGCGCGCCAGGCCGGCAACAGCCCGAACAGCAGCCCGATGACGACCGACAGGACCGCAGCCATCCCGATGCTGCTCCAGAGATAGGCCGGCGGCAGCTTCTGCAACAGGGCCGCGACGGTGGCGCCGCCGATCCCGAGCAGTATGCCGAGCAGGCCGCCGACGCCGGCGATGACCGCGGTCTCGACCACGAACTGCAGCCGGATGTCGCCACGGGTCGCGCCGACGGCACGCCGCACGCCGATCTCCCGCCGGCGCTCCGAGACGCCGACCAGCATCAGCGCCATGATCATCACGCCGCCGATCAAGGTCGCGATCCAGGCGACGCCGTTCATCACCCGGCCGAGGGTAGTGCCGACTGCGGTGACCTGCGCCACGGACGCGCGCGGGCTGCCAATGTTGAAATCGTCGGGCGCCGACTCGGCCAGGCGGTGGCGCTCGCGCAGCACGGCCCGCACCCGCTCGGCCACCGTGTCGCTCTGCTCCGGATCCTCGACCTGCACGATCAGGTTGGTCAGATATTCGCGATTGAAAAGGCGTTTCGAGGCCGTGGTCACCGGGATCACGACCATGTTGTCCAGGCTCGAGCCGCCCGGCCCCACGCCGTTCGAGGCGAGCACGCCCTTGACTTCGAACGGCACGTCGGCAATGCGCACGATCTTGCCGAGCGGATCCTCGTCCGGGAACAGGCTGGTCCGGACGTCCTCGCCGATCACCACCACGCGCGCCAGCGAACGCTCGTCTTCCTCGGTCAGGTGCTCGCCGGCAGTGACCGTCTCGCCGCGGATATCGGCCCATTCGGTCGATGCGCCGAACAGCCCCGGCGTCGTGCTGCGATCGCGGTAGATCACGTCCAGGTCGAAGACCTGCTGCACCCGCGCGACCCGCCTGACGCCCGGCACCGCCGCAACCGCCGCGCCATCCTCGAACTTCAGCGTCGGCTCCACCACGCTCAGCGATGGCATGCCGCGAGTGGCGCTCGCACCCGGCCTCACGGTCAAGGTGTCGAAGGTGCCGACCATGCGCTTGAACTGGCGCAAGGTCTCCTGCTGGGTCGCTTCGCCGACCGAGGCCAGCGTGGTCAGCGCCGCGACGCCGATGATCACCCCGAGCATCATGAAAAACGAACGCAGCTTGTTGCGGACCAGCGAACGCCAGGCGAGCCCGACCGTGTTGCCGAGTATCATGCGTCCCTCCTGCTCTGGTCCTGCGGGCCATCGGAGGCCACCATGCCATCGCGGATCACGATCTCGCGCCGCGCGAACGAGGCCGTGTGCTCGTCGTGGGTCACGAGCACGATGGTCTGCCCCTCGGCGTTCAGCTCGGTCAGCAGCTGCATGATCGAGTTGCCGACCGTCGAATCGAGATTGCCGGTAGGTTCGTCGGCCAGCAGCAGCGGCGGGCCGTTCATCAGCGCCCGCGCGATCGCGACCCGCTGCTGTTCGCCGCCCGACAGTTCGGACACGAAATGATGCGCCCGTGCGCCGAGGCCGACCCGCTCGAGCAAGGACATCGCGCGCTGGCGATCGACCGGGCTATCCGAGTACAGCGCCGGCATCTCGACGTTCTCGACCGCCGTGGTGCGCGGCAGCAGGTTGAACGACTGGAACACGAAGCCGATGCGGCGCGAGCGCACTTTCGAGCGCTGCTCCTCGCTGTAACCGGAGACATCCTCGCCGGCGAGCAGGTACTGGCCGGCGCTCGGCGTGTCGAGACAGCCGAGGATATTCAACAGCGACGACTTGCCAGAGCCGGATGAACCGCGCACGACCACGAACTCATTGTCGGCGATGCTCAGGGTGATGTCGCGCAAGGCCGTGACGGGTGTGCCGTCACCGCGCCGATAGATCCGTGACAGCTGGCGGGTCTCGATCATGTTGCACTCCCCGTGTTGCCGGCCGCTGCAGCGGCCGGCAGGACGATCACCCGGTCGGTCGACGTGAGCCCGCGCCGCACCTCGGTCTGGCCGCCCTGGCGCGAGCCGATCGTGACGTCGCGGCGCAGCCGCCTGCCGTCCTCCTCGACCCAGACCCAGCGCTGCGCTCCGTCGCGCTGGATCGCCTCGTCGGGCACGACCAGCGCCTCGGTTTCCGCGGTGGCGATGCGGATGTTCGCGGTCATGTCGGGCTTGAGCCGGGTGGCGCCCGGCTCGATCGCGACCATCACTTCGTAGTTGACGACGCCGGAGATGATCGTGCCCCGCGGTGCGATCCGTTCGACCATGCCGGAAAATTCGTCGGCCGGAAAAGCCTCGACCGAAAAGCTGACCGCATTGCCGAGTGCGACGGCACCGATATCGGTTTCGTCGACCAGCGCGATCAGTTGCAGGGCGTCGTCACCGATGATCGTAACGAAGGTCGGCGCGGTGAACGAGGCGGCGACGGTCTCGCCCTTCTGCGTGGTCACCGAGGCGACGGTGCCGCTGATCGGCGCGCGGATCACCGTGTACGCCATGTCGGTGTCGATCACGGCGGCATCGCGCCGTGCCTTCTCGAGCCGCGCCTCGGCGCCCGCCAGGTCGAGCCGCCGGTCCTCGACCTGGCTGACCGCGACCAGCTGGCGTTCCGCCAGCCGCTCGACCCGTGCCAGCTCGACCCGCGCACGGGCGAGGTCCTGCTCGATCACCCTGATCTGGGCCCGCGCCTGGGCGCGGCGCGCATCGAGCGAGCGCGCATCGATCCGCGCCAGCACCTCGCCCTGCTGAACATGCGAGCCGACGGTGACGTTCAGCTCGTCGACGATGCCGGATACCTGCGAGCCGACTCGCACTTCGGCGCCGACCCGCGGCCGCACGGCTCCGGTGGCGAGCACCACGGCGGCCACCGTACGACGCGCGGGCGTGACCACCCGCGCCGCGAGGTTCGGCGTGGCATCCACATTGCCGGCGCGCCACGCCCAGAACCCCGCTCCGGCCAGGCCGGCAATAGCGGTGGCCGCAACCACCACTGCCGCGGTTTTCACTTGATCCGGTCGAACACCATGATCATCGGCTTGTTGGTACCACGCACTGCCTCGACCGTCATCGTCTTGCCGTCGGCACTCAGTGAACGCGTCTCGGTCCGGACATTGCGGGTGCCGGCCACCGAACCTTCGGAAATCCACGTGACCACCAGCCTGCCGTCGCGCCACTGCACCACGGTTTCGCTCTGCCCGCCCATCGACGCTTCATTGGTCACTGTCGCGCCACCGAGGTCGTAACGCACCGTCCGTCCGCTCTTCTTGCCCTGGAAATCCGAGGCTTCGACCAGGGTCATCTCGGTGGCGCTCTGCTTGATGGTGATCGTCTGGTTGATCGCGCCCATCATGCCGAGGTTCTGGCCCTTGGCCGCATTGAACTGCCAGGTGCCGGTGAAATCGGTCGTGCCGGCCGCCATCGCCAGCGAGCTCCAGGCCAGCGCCGCCGCGAGCAGTACGCGGCCGGCGATGTTGCGGATCGAGGTCATGTCATTCCCCTTGGGTGGATCTGAGTCGGAGTGGATTCGAAAGGATCGAGGAACAGCCGGTCGAGCCGCGCCGCGACGGCCACGGTCACCTTCCAGGCGGCGACCAGCGCCGTGCTGCACACCACGGCTACGCCGAAATCGATGGGCACGCTCGAGAAGGCGTGCAGGACGGTGATCGTGGCCGTGAACACCAGCACGGCCAGCAGCACCCGGGGCAGACGCAGCGAATGGCGGAAAACGATCAGGCCGCCGGCCAGCAGGGCAATGGACCAGAGCACCGCCGCTGCGCCGTCCGGCGAGAATCGCAGCAACCCCATGCAAGCCGCTGCCCAGGCGAGCACCGCGACGGCCGCGCGCAGCGGGCCGAAACGCGGGCCGACCGCCTCACGCCAGGCGATGATGCCGAGCACCAGCGCCGCAGCCACCAGCAGCGAGGTGCCGAAACCGGAAGCGAGATGCCAGGTACCGGCCGCCGCCGCCGCACACTGCGCCTCGAACTGTACGCTGGTCAGCGCCAGGATCGCCGTCGCCGAGCCGAGCCCGACCGCGACCAGCAGCACGAGTTTCACGCAGTAGAGCAGGATGGATTCGCGGCGATACAGCGCCCGCACCGCCGCCGTGATCTCGGCCGGATCGCCGAAAGCACGGATCGCCCGCTCGACCGGGCGGGTCGTCGCCGAATCCTCGAAATGATCCAGCAGTTCGCGCTGCAGCGCCGCACGGCGGTGCGGCGGCACGCGGCCGTCGCGCAGCACGCGCTCGACCAGTTCGGCCGGCGTTTCGCCCTCAGGCACCTGCGTCTCCGAGAATCGTGCGCATCGCCGCCGCCATGGTCTCCCACTGGCGCCGCTTCGAGGCCGCGGCACGACGCCCGCGGGCCGTGAGCCGGTAGTACTTGCGCGAGCGCCCGGTAGGCGCCTCGCGCCACTCCGCGACCAGCAGGCCGCCGCGCTCCATCTGGTGCAGCGCCGGATACAGGCTGCCTTCCTTCATCCGCAACTGGCTGTCGCTGCGACGCTCGGCTTCCTGCAGCATCTCGTAGCCGTACATCGGCCGCTCGCCGAGCAGGGCGAGGATCAGTGTGGTGAGATTGCCGGTCAGGAACTCGCGGTCGAACTGCATCGAATACTCCATACTTTGCTGAACAAGGTACACGTTCCGGCGGCCGCTGCCAATAGCCCCCGCTCACTGCCCCAGGAACGCCCAGGGCACGGCGCCCCGCATCCGTGCCACCCAATATATCGCGGCGAAAGTCAGCAACGCGGCGATCAGGCAGATCCGCCGCGCCCGCACGCTCGGCGCCCGCTTCAGGGCCAGCGAACCGAGCACGATGTAGACCACGACCAGCACGATCTTGGTCGTGATCCACTGGTCCTCCAGCGGGACGCGGTGCAGCATGAACGCCAGCGCCACCGCTGCACCCAGCAGCGTGGTGTCGATCGCGACGCTGAGCCAGCGCACCGGCGCGAGCATCCCCAGGCTCGAGCCGAGCCACATTCCGATGCCCCGCAGCAGGAACAGGCCACCGCTGGCCATTGCGGCCACGATGTGGACGACACGGATTTCGTTGAAGTATTCGATCACTCGGCGTTCTCCCGCAACCGGCTACGGGTATCTGCGTACTTGCCGGTCGTCATAAAACTATAACAACCTCGCCTCACTACGTCAGTCATGGGAGGTTGCAGTGATGGATGCCCTGCTGCCGAACGAGGATTTCGCCAAGGCTCTCGAAGCTGCCCGCAAGCCCGAACACGGCCAGCTTCACCCCTTCAGTCTCGCCTGGGCCCGCGGAGAACTCTCCCGCCAGCAACTCGGCCAATGGGCGATCCAGCATTTCTACTACGTCGACGCAATTGCCCAGCAGTTTGCCCTGCTCTACTCGCGGCTACCCGATCTCGACGCCCGCCGCGAGCTGCTCGACAACCTCCTGGGCGAGGAGATGCCGGGCCAGCCGGCCAAGCGCCATCCCGAGCTCTGCGCCAAGTTCGCGCGTGCCTGCGGCATGGCGGATGATGACATCTACCGCGCCGAGGAGAAGGGCCTGATCCTGCCGACGACCCGCGCAATGCGTGCCTGGATCTGGGAGCTCGCCAGCCAGCGGACGATGGCCGAGGCCTTCGCAGGCATCATGGTCGCGCTCGAAGGCCAGTTGCCGACGCTCTATCCCATGCTGGTCGATGCGATGCGCAAGATGGGCTTCGACGACGACCAGCTCGAGTTCTTCCACGTCCACATCGAGAACGATCCGGGTCACGAAGCGTCGGGTCTGGCGATCGCCAGCCGCTACGCCAGCACGCCGGAGCTGCAGCGCCGGGCGATTGCCGCGGTACGCGCATCGGCCCAGATGCGCTACAGCATGCTGTCGGGCATGTACGAAACTTTCGGCCTGCGCCAGGCCGCCTGAGGAGACCCACGCCATGGTCCACGAGCTCAAGCACAGCATGCTGGCGCGGCAGACCGCCGACGATCTCGCCCGGCAGCGCTTCGTGCTCGCGCTGAAGCGCGAGCTCACCGGACGGATCCGCCCGGGCAACCAGCTGATCTTCGACGCGCGCGTCAAACCGGCGCTGCAAAGCCGGCTGCGCTCCAAGGCACCGGTCGACCGCGAGGAGATCAAGCGCGGCCTGCTGGCCGACCCCAGCTGGCAGACCTGGGCCGCGTTGACCCGCTGCTCGCAGGAAATGATGTGGGCGACCATCACCGAACCGCTGATGCGCGACCGCGAGCGGATCGAGGCCGAGGCGAAGCGCTTGCGCGAGAGTCCGCAGAAGCTCGGCGGACTCGACCTGCCGGCGGGTTTCGTGCCGCCGGCGGCCATGCGGGAGCACCACATCCACCTGCAGCCGCAAGGCTATGCCTATACGAGCAGCAGCGACGACGTCATGGCCGGCGCCTTGTACGAAGCCGGCGGCAACCTCTATTCCATGGGCCAGGGCATGGGCGGCGACGACAGCAAAGGGTTCGCCGCGATCCGCTGGATCAAGGCCAATCGCCCCGGCTTCGCACCGCGGCGCATCCTCGACCTGGGCTGCTCGGCCGGCGCCAGCTCGGTGCCCTATGCGCAGGAGTTCCCCGACGCCGAGGTGCATGCGATCGACGTCGGCGCCGCCATGCTGCGCTATGCCAGCGCACGTGCCGAATCGCTCGGCGCGCGGGTGTTCTTCCACCAGATGGACTGCAGCGCGACCACCTTCCCCGACGGCCATTTCGACCTGATCGTCTCGCACAACCTGTTCCACGAAGCCTCGGACGAAACCCGCAACGCCACCTTCCGCGAGATCTGGCGGCTGCTGGCGCCCGGCGGTCTCAATGTGAACCAGGATGTCGCGATCCAGAACGCCACGCGCACGCCATTCGAACAGGCCGAAAGGGCCTACGACGTCTACTACAACGACGAGCCGTTCTGGGAAAGCTATGCCGACGCCGACATGGTGCCCGAGCTGAAGGCTGCCGGTTTCCCGGCGGACACGGTGCGCGAGATCCAGCTCGGCAAGATCAACGGGCCCGGTCACTGGTATGCCGTGATCGCCGAGAAACCGGCTGCGGCCTCGAGCCGCAACTGACACCGCGGAGGAACACGACCATGGACCAACTGAACGCAGTTCGCGCCGCAATCGAGTACAGCACGGAGCCGCGCATCGCCTTTTTCGAGGATCCCGCGGTCGATCGCGTGCTCGGCATCACGATGGCCGTCGCCCAGGAAGTCGGCACGGTGCTGGAGCGTCTCGACACCTTGGAGCGCCTGCTGGTGCAGTCCGGCTCGCTGCAGGCCGGCGCGCTGCAGGCCTACGTGCCCGATCCGGCAGTGGCCAAGGAACGCCTGACCATGCAGGAAGCCTTCGTCACACGCCTGCTGCGCGTGGTCGAACAGGAGCTCGTCGCGCTGCGCGCCGAGCAGGCCGAGCGCAGCGCCGCCGTTGCCGCGGAAACCACCGCAAGCACGCCGCCGCGCCGCGCCGACGCCGCCTGAACCCGTCATACAATCATCGACCCGCCCGCGAGGATCCCGGCATGTTGATCAACAACTGGTATGTCGCCTGCGCTTCGAGCGACATCGCGACCGACAAGCCGACACGCGTGCAGATGCTCGGTTGCCACTTCGTGCTGTTTCGCGATGCCGCCGGCGCGGTCTCCTGCCTCGCCGACACCTGCGTGCACCGTGGCGCGGCGCTCGGCGACGGCGAGCTGGTCGAGCACACGGTCGCCTGTCCCTACCATGGCTGGCGCTTCGGCGCCGACGGCCGCTGCACACTGATCCCCGCGCTCGGACCCGGCGTGGTGCCGCCCAAGCGGGCACGCGTCGACCGCTATCCCACCCAGGAAAAATACGGCTGGGTCTGGACCTTTCTCGGCGACCTGCCGGAGTCGCAGCGGCCTGCGATCCCCGACCTGTTCCCCGAGTTCGACGACACGGTGCACTGGCGGCGCATGCCCTACCAGTTCGAAGCCAACGCCAACTGGATGCGCTTCGAGGAAAACTCGCTCGATACGGCCCATACCAACTTCGTGCACCGCCAGTTCGGCGCCAAGCGCACGCCCAAGCTCGAGCCCTACCCGATCGAACTGACCGAATGGGGCGCACGGGTCGCACGCGAAAAGCCGGCACCGCAGCAGGATCAGAAATCCGGCGAGATGGCCAGGCTGCTGGCCGAGAGCGGCCCGCGCCGTTCGACGCAGGTCTCGCTGGAGTTCAGCCTGGTCGGCCTTTGCCACCGGATCCAGCCGACGTTCCGCGAGGGCATGAGCCAGATCAGCTTCACGGCCCGCACGCCGATCGATCCCTGGCGGTCGCGTGCGATCGGCTGGCAGGCGCGCAATTACCTGCTCGAGCCCGAGCACGATGCCGAGCGCATGGCCGCCATCCAGCTCGCCGTCGAAGAAGACCTGCGGGTGCTCGAGAAGGTCGAGCCCAAGCTGACGCCGCGCTCACCAACCCAGGAGTTCCTGACCGAAACCGACGGCATGGAAGTCGCGTTCCGCAAGGTGGTGGCGCGCTCCGCCGCGGCCGGTAACGAGATCGACATCGACCGCTTCGAGCAGTTGCGGCGTCGCCAGGTGCTGGTCATCCCTTCACCGGGTCGGCGCGAAGAACCGGGCAACTGGGTACACGACACCGTGCCGCTCTGCGGCAAGGCGTAGTCCGGACGCAGCGGCTGAGTGGGGGCATAGCGTCGCTGCGGGCAAGCTCTTTGCCCTGAAGACAACACCTTTGCAGTAGCGAGGTTCACCGCCAGCCGCGGGACGGCGGCCGGTGAATCCCGGCGGTTCCGGGTCCGCCAGGATCGTAACCCTGGATTACTATCAGCCAAGGTTATCATCTGCCCCACCCCGCATGTCCGCCTCCCGCCCCTCGTCCCGCCGCCCGCGCCCACCCGGCCGCGTCGCCCCGGCCGGATCGCCGCGGGCCTATTCGCTGGGTTTCCTGCTGGCCGACGTGGTGCGCCGCTCGCGCGCCGAGTTCCGCCGCCAGGCCTCGGGCCTGCACCTGACACCGGCCTTGTCGCGGTTGCTGATCTACGTCGATCAGTACCCCGGCTGCAGCCAGGCGGAACTGGCCACCTTCCTCGACCTGAGCACGGCCACGGTCGGACGGATGATCGACCGCCTGGAAACCGACGGCTACCTGCGCCGCCGGCCGGATGCGGCCGACCGGCGCGCATTCCGCATCCATCTCGATGCCGCCGCCGGCCCGTTGATCGAGCGGATGCAGACCATCATGGCCCACACGATGGCGCGCGCCCTGCGCGGCGTACCGGCCGCCGAACGCGCCGCGCTGCGTGCGGCGCTCGAAAGGATGCGCGCGAATCTCGCGCTGGAGACCCCCTGAATGGAAGGCCCGCTGATCCCGGACGACGACACCGCGGCGACTCCGCCGCCCGCCGCCGCTACGCCCGCTGCAGCCACCGCCGCTGTCACGGCCGCCAGTCCATGGCGTCGCCGCCTGCTGCTGTGGATCGTGCCGCTCGTGGTCGCGGCCGGCGCGATCGCCTTGTACGGCAGCACCGGCCGCTACGTCGACACCGACAACGCCTATGTGCACCAGGACCTGATCGACGTTGCGCCGCAGGTCTCGGGCGACGTGATCGCGGTCGAGGCCGTCGAGAACGAGCAGGTCGCCGCCGGCCAGGTCATCCTGCGCCTCGACGATACGACCGCCAAGATCGCGGTCGCCGCCGCCGAAGCACGGCTCGGTACGGCGCGCGCCGACATCGAGGCGCTCAAGGCCAGCTGGCGGGAGAAGGTCGGCCAGGCAGCCGTCGCCGCGCGCGCCGCGGAGCTTTCGTCCCGCGAGCTGCAACGCCAGCAGCAGCTCGCCGCAGCCCGCCTGATCCCCGCCTCGCAGCTCGACGCCGTGCAGCGTTCGACCGACATCGCCCTCGGCAGCGCCACCGTGATGCGGCTGCAGGCCGAGCAGACCATCGCCAAGCTCGGTGGCAATGCCGGCCTGCCGACCGACGAGTATCCGGCAGTGCAGGCCGCCGCCGCCGAGCTGGCGCGGGCCCGCATCGACCTTGCGCGCAGCGTGGTGCACGCGCCGCAGGCCGGTGTCGTCAGTCAGCTGCCCAAGGTCGGCAGTCGTGCCGAAATGGGGCGCCCGGCATTCGCCATCGTCACCCACCGCGCGGCCTGGGTCGAAGCGAACCTCAAAGAGACCGATCTCGAGTGGGTGCGGGCCGGCCAGCAGGTCGAAATCGAAGTCGACACCTACCGCCAGCACCGCTGGCACGGCACGGTCGAGAGCATCTCGCAGGCGACCGGTGCGGCGTTTTCGGTGCTGCCACCGCAGAATGCCTCGGGCAACTGGGTCAAGGTCGTGCAACGCATCCCGGTGCGCATCGCGCTGCAGCCCGGCTCGGACGATCCGCCCTTGCGTGACGGCATGAGCGCCGAGGTACGCATCGATACCGGGCCGCATCGTCGCTTCGATCGCTGGTTTGCGGCCTTGCGACGCTGACGGATACGCCGATGAACGCCAGCCTTGCGCCGGCAGCTGCTGCCGCGCCCACCGATTCGCGCCGGCTGCTGCTGTCGCTGGCCATCGTGCTGGCGACCATGCTCTACACGATCGACTCGACGATCGTGAACGTCGCCCTGCCGCACATGCAGGGCACGCTGCAGGCCACGCAGGACCAGGCGGCCTGGATCCTGACCTCCTACATCGTGGTCAGTGCGGTCATGACACCGCTGGCCGGCTGGCTCGGCACCCGCTATGGCCTGCGACCGGTGATGCTGTGGAGCATCGCCGGTTTCACGCTCGGCTCGATGCTCTGCGGCCTCGCGACCGATCTCGGGCAGATGGTCGGCTTCCGGATCCTGCAAGGCGCCTCCGGCGCGGCCCTGGTGCCGCTCGCACAAGTGGTGCTGCTGCAGGAGTTCCCGCGCGAGCAGCACGCCAAGGTCACGGCGATGTGGGGCATGGGCGTACTCCTTGGTCCGGTGATCGGACCGACCCTCGGCGGCTGGCTGACCGACGAGTACTCCTGGCGCTGGGCGTTCTACATCAACCTGCCGGTGGGAGTGCTGTCGTTCGTCGGCCTGCTGGCCACCATGCGACGCGGCGACGGCGATGCACGCCGCCCCTTCGACCTGACCGGCTTCATTCTGCTGTCGCTGGCCATCGGCCTGTTCCAGCTGATGCTGGATCGCGGCCAGGGCGAGGACTGGTTCGAATCGACCGAGATCGTCGCCGAAGCCTTTTTCGCGGCGCTCTGCTTCTACATGTTCATCGCGCACTCGTTGACCCGGCAGCGACCCTTCGTCGATCTGCAGCTGTTTCGCGATCGCAACTTCGTGCTGGCGCTGATCGTGATGTTCGCGATCGGGGTCGCGATCTTCAGCCCGACCGTGCTGCTGCCGGGATTCCTGCAGCAGCTGCAGGGCTACAGCCCGACCCAGGCCGGCTGGCTGACGGCGGCGCGCGGCGTGTCGGCCATGCTGGCGATGCTCGCCGCCGGTCGGCTGGTGGGCCGCGTCGATCCGCGTCTGCTGATGGCGACCGGCGTCGGCGCGACCGCAGTATCGCTGTGGATGATGGGCCAGTTCACGCTCGACACGTCGGCTGCGCAGGTCGTGGCCGCCGGCCTGCTGCAGGGCTGCGGGGCGCCGCTGACCTTCGTGCCGCTCAGCGTCGTGGCTTTCGGCACGCTCAGCGGCCCGCAGCGCACCGAAGCCGGCGTGCTGCTGACCTTGACCCGCAACATCGGCGCGTCGGTCGGCATCTCCGCCTCGATGGCCCTGCTGGCGCGCTCGACCCAGATCAACCAGGCCTACCTCACCGAGCACTTCACACCGTACGCCGCGCTGCGCTGGGCCGCGATCGCGGCCCAGCCCGGCGATCCGGGCTCGAGCGCACGGGTACTCGGCGAGATCGGCCGGCAGGCTGCCGGCATCAGCTACGCCAACGACTTCTACATCATGGCCGCGGCAACGGCGCTCGCCCTACCGCTGGTGCTGCTGCTGCGCATCGACTCGACACGCCCGCAGCGCTCCGCATCCGGCTGACACGCCGGCGCGGCGCGCTCGCGGGAACGCCGGCCGCTCACGGCAAGCTGGCAGGCTGCCAGCGCGGATCGCGGGTCTTGTCGACCAGTACCGCCCGCACGCCTTCGACGAAATCGGGGTGACGCAGGATGGCCTCCGCCGCGAGCCGCTCGCACTCCAGACAGTCGGCCAGCGATTGCCACTGGCCGACGGTGAACAGCGCCAGCGTGACATCGAGGCTATGGGGCGAAGCCTGCGCCAGCGCGGCCAGGGCCTCGCGCGCGAATTCACCGCCGTGGCGCTGCAGCACGGCTTGCAACTCCGGCCGATCATCCGCCACGCCGAAAGTCGCAGCGCAATCGCCGGCGATTGCCGCGAGGCGCGGCGCCTCGGCCGCAACGGCATGTCGATCGAGCGTCGCGGCCACCGTCGTGGCAGGATCGACTCGCGTCAGCGCCTCGAGCAGCGGCGCCAGCTGCGCCTGCGGCACAAAATGCGTCGCCAGCCCGAGCGCGACCGCTTCCGGCCCGTCGAGACGCGCACCGGTCAGCCCCAGCCAACGGCCGAGCGCCGCCGGCAGGCGCGGCAGGAAATGGCTGCCCCCGACGTCCGGGAAATAGCCGAGCGCGGTCTCCGGCATGGCGAACACCGCGCGCTCGGTGGCGACACGGAAACGGCCGTGAACCGACAAGCCGAGCCCGCCGCCCATGCAGATGCCGTCGATCAGCGCGACCACCGGCAGATCGAAGCCGGCCAGCCGCCGGTTGAGGGCGAATTCGGTCGCAAAAAAGCGCTCGGCGACGGCGAACTCGCCGGCGAGGCAGAGCTCGCGGATCCGGCGCATGTCGCCGCCGGCACAGAAGGCCCGTTCGCTCGACGAGCGCAGCACGACCGCCCGTACCGCCGGATCGCGAGCGAAGCGATCGAGCGCGGCATCGATGGCTTCGATCATCGCGGTATCCAGCGCATTGAGGGCGCGCGGACGATCGAGCGTGATCACGCCGGCCGAGCCCATGACGACTGCGAGAACCTGCGTTTCGACCATGCTGCGCCACTCGGCTGCCAGGTGAATCCGGCGGCGATCCTACCCGTGGCGGGAGGCCGGCGCGACTGCCATCGGGCCACGCCGCGTCATTTCGCATCATGTCGGGTCAGGTTGCGTGGCCGGCGGCACCCGCCGCGCCACGACCTCGCTCAGGCGATCTGCGCCGCCGGCAAGCGCATTACCACCTCGAGCCCACCGCCGTCGCGCGGCCGCGCCGCGATCGTGCCGCCATGCGCCTCGAGCGCACGACGGGCAATCGCCAGTCCCAGGCCGGTGCCCTCCGAGCCGTCGGGAACACGCACGTACGGATCGAAGATCCGTTCCAGCAAGGCCGGCGGAATGCCAGGCCCGCGATCGGCAACCGTGACCTGCCACCATCCCGGTTCGAACCGCAGCTCGACCGCCACCACCGAATCCGCGGGCGCATAGCGCAGCGCATTGCGCAGCACGTTCTCGAACGCGGCCCGCAACACATCCGGGTCGCCGACTACCGGTTGTCCGCCAGGCGCGGCGAGCTCCAGGCGACAGCCGCGGCTGTCTGCCTCGAGCTCTTCGTCGCGAACCAGCGCCTGCAACAACTCGTCGAGCCGGATCAGCCGCTGCTGCAAGGGTGCCGCCGCATCCAGCCGCGAGAACCGCAGCAGGTCACCGAGCGTGCGATCCATCCGCTGGATCTCCGCTTCGATCCGCGTCACTTCGCCGGCGCCGATACTGCCGCGGTGCGCCGCCAGTGCCAATGCCGCCTGCAGCCGCGCCAGCGGCGAGCGCAGCTCGTGCGACAGCTCGCCCATCAGCCGCGCACGCCCCTCGAGCAGGTCCGACAACTGTCCCGCCATCCGGTTGAAATCGGCGGCCAGCGAGCCGAGTTCGTCGCCGCGCGCCGCGATCCGCGTCGGCACACGCGCATCGATCTGCCCCGACGCGAGCTCGCGCACCACCCGCTGCAACTCGCCGACGGGCCGACCGACGGAACGCGCGATCAACCCGGCCACGGTCGCGATCACCAGCACCGCAACCGCCAGCAGACCAAGCGTCGTCATGGCATTGCCGGCCACGCCGATCCGGTTCGGCAGTACCAGGAACGTGTAGACCTCGCCGCCCGGACCGCGCAACTGCGGCGCGAGGCGCACCGGCCGGAACGCATCGTCGGATCGTTCCGGCGGTGCGATCACCGAGCGTCTGACGAAATTGGCATACAGCGCCGGCAGCGGCTGGCCGCGCAGGTCGCGACTACCGGCATCGAGCACATAGACGGTGACATCCGGCGGGATCGGCGCTTCGGTATCGAGCCAGTGGCGCAGCGCCTCGGGCCCGCCGGCGACCAGCACCCGCGCCGCCTCCCGTCCGAGGCCGCCATGGCGGGTGGCGGTGTAGTTCTCGAGCTCACCGGCCGCGACATACCAGACTCCGGCCAGCGACAGCACCACAAAAGCGATCAGCGCCGCGCCAATGTACAGCGCCATACGCCAATACAGCCGGATCGACGGCCAGCGCATCAGCTGTGCTCCCGGGTGGCGACACGCTCCGGATCGAGCACATAGCCCTGACCACGCAATCCGCCAATGCAGCCCTGCGACGCACCGGCCGCTTCCAGCTTGCGCCGCAACCTGGAGATCAGGGTATCGATACTGCGATCGTAGGCTTCGATCGGCCGGTCCAGCGCCAGTTGGGTCAGCCGCGCGCGCGACAGCACTTCGCCCGGATGGCGCAGCAATTGTTCGAGCAGCCGCATCTCCGCCGCGGTCAGCGACAGCACGCAACCGAGCACCTGGGCTTCGCGCCGGCGCAGATCAAGCTGGATCGGGCCGGCGCGCAGGACCGTCGCGTCGACGGCGCGCGCGGCTGGCGTCGGTCGCGCGCGCTTCAGGATGGTGCGAATCCGCACCGCCAGCTCCAGGGGACTGCACGGCTTGGCCAAGTAGTCGTCGGCGCCGTCCATCAAGCCGAGGATCCGCTCCGCCTCCTCACCACGGGCCGTCAGCATGATTACCGGCAGATCATGCCGCTGCCGCAGCCGCTTCAGAGCCTCGAAGCCGCTGATGCCGGGCAGCATCACGTCGAGCACCAGCAGGTCCGGGGGATCATCGGCCAGCCGCGCAAGGCCGCTCTCGGCATCATGGGCCAGCCCGACCTGAAAACCCTGCAGCTCGAGGAACTCGCGCAGCATCGAGGCCAGCGCGACGTCGTCGTCGATCAGCAGGATTCGGGGTCCGTTTTGCTCCATGGGTCACATCCCACCAAACGTTTTCCTCAGATTTCGCCCCGTTGACCTCCGGTTGACACACGGAGGGAACGCCATGGCCTAGAGTCTGGCCCTATCCCACCTCGCGCACCACCGGCCCCGGAGCATCGCCGATGAGCACACCCGCCGATACTGTCACCACGACCCCCGAACCGCAGCAGCGGAGTGGCCTGAAAAACCTGCTGGCCCGCCCGCCCTGGATCGGCCTGCTCGCCTTCGGAATCGTGTTCGTCGTCCAGGCGCTCGGCCACACCGTGATGATCGTCATGGAAGACGTCTGGCCGGGCCCCGGTTATGTCTACCAGTCCGCATTCGCGATGGGCGCTGTCGGGGCCGTACTGCTGTTCCTCGGCATGCGCAATCCGCGGGAGGTCGCCGCCACCTGGTACGGATTCTGGGCGGGCACGCTGCTCTGGACCGGCTGGATCGAGTTCTCGTTCGTCTGGTCGGCAAACTTTCTCGGCGTGCCCGATCTCATGGATCCGCAGGTCGCCGGCGCAATCGCCACCAAGGCCGAATACCTGGTGATGATGTCGTCGATCGGCGTGATGGGTGCAACCCTGGCCTACTTCCTGCTGAACAAGGAAACGAAGTGCAACTTCTTCCTCTGGTTCCAGCGCAATCTCGGCCTGAAGACCGGCCGCCCGAGCTCCGGCCACGAACGCAACTTCGCTGCGATCACGGCGCTCGAGACAATCTACGTGATCTGGTTCTTCTATCTGCTGCTGCTGTTCATCTACGACGAGAACATTCTCGGCGACCGCCACCCCGTGACCTACGGGCTGTTCTTCCTGAACGTTGTCTGGGCCGTCTATCTCTTCCAGCGGCTGATGAAGTTCTGGAAAGTCACGACCGCAATTCGCTACGGCATCCCGACGGCGATCGTGACCTGGAACGCGGTGGAGCTCGCCGGACGCTGGCACCTGTTCACCGAGTTCTGGGAACACCCGCAGGATTTCGCGCTGGAAATGGGCCTGCTGACGGCGGGTGTGATCGTCGCGGCACTGCTCGCGGCGCGCACTCCTGCGCATCACAAAGCCGCGATCTCGCGCCAGGCACCGGTGACAGCCTCGCGCTGAACCGCCATACCGCGATCCCGGCTGCGGCGCGAGGGGGGAGTGCCCGAAAGGGAAACCGCTACGTGCTCATGGCACCTGACTCGTGCTGATCGTCTGCACGGGTCCGGTACCATTCCGCCATGACTACCTCTGCCCCCGCTGCCGACTCCGCACGCCACGACGTCCTGACCGCACTGCGCCGCCTCGTTGGCCGCACGCCGCTGCTCGAGATACAGTGCGAGTACCGCGGCCGCCGGCATCGCATCTACGGCAAGTACGAAGCGCTGAACTTCACCGGCAGCATCAAGGACCGGATGGCGCTGACCATCTTCGAGCGCGCCTATGCCAGCGGCGAGATCCGCCCCGGTGACCAGATCGCCGAGGCGACCAGCGGCAACACCGGGATCGCCTTCGCGGCGATGGGTCGGGCGCTCGGCCATCAGGTGCGCATCTACATGCCCGACTGGATGAGCCGCGAGCGCGTGCTGGTGATCCAGAGCCTCGGCGCGGCCGTGATCCCCGTCTCGCACGAACAGGGCGGCTTCCTCGGCAGCATCCGTATGGCGGACGAGTTTGCCCGCGACACTCCGCGGGTGTTTCGCCCGCGCCAGTTCGACAGCGACGATAACGTGCTCGCGCACTACGAAACCACGGCGCCCGAACTGCTGCTGCAGCTCGAGGCCATCGGCCGTCGACCGACCGGCTTCGTCGCCGGCGTCGGCACCGGCGGCACGGTCATGGGTGTCGCACAGTGCTTTCGCGAACGCGGCCTCGACGCGGCGGTGCATCCGCTCGAGCCGGCCAACTCGCCGACACTGCGCACCGGCAGCAAGACCGGCCGGCATCGCATCCAGGGCATCAGCGACGAGTTCGTGCCGTCGATCGTCAAGCTGCAGCAGCTCGCGCCCATCGTCGACGTCTGGGACGGCGATGCGATCTGCATGGCGCAGAAGCTCGCCCAGGAACTGGGCCTGGCGCTCGGCATCTCGAGCGGCGCGAATTTCCTCGGCGCGCTGCAGGTCGCTCACGAGCAGGGTGCGGACGCCTGTGTCGCGACCATCTTCTGCGACGACAACAAGAAATACCTGTCAACCGATCTCTGCAGCGACGAGGAGTGCAAACCGCACTACGCCACGGGCGAGGTCCGGCTGCACGGGTTCCGCGTGATCCCGCACCCCTGAAATCATCCGCCCGCCGATCAGCGGGGATCGGCGATACAGACCGGACAGTCGCTGCCGTCGACCGGTGGTGCTGCGGGCGATGGCGCGGCCGGACGGCCGCGGGCCGCGGCGAACCAGCCATCGACGAGGCCGGGCACGAGCGTCGTGCGTCGGCTGCGCAGCGCCGCGCTCGCCGCCTGCCGCCGCGAGGGATCGCGCAGCACTTCCACCGCGGCCAGAAAACCCGCCCGAGACGCTTCGATGACCGGCACCGTGCAGGCGGCGGCCAGCGCCGGCCCGATCGGCGCCATGCAGGTACAACCGAGTACCAGGCATTCGGCCCCATCGCGCCGCACCGCTTCGGCACACAGCGCCGCAAGCTGTGCGATCACCGCGTGCTCGCCACGATGCATCCGCGCCATCACGCCGTCCTCGGCGGCGAGGCGCACGAGCTCGTCCTCGCCCGTAAGGTGATGGATGGCGACGCACTGGCCCGTCAGACCGCAGGCACGCAGACGCTCGTCGTAGAGAAAACCCATCGAGCGCGGCCAGACCGTCACAATCGCGAAGCGGCGCCCACCGCTTGCCGCCTCGAGCAACGCCGCTTCACCGGCGCCGACCACCGGAATCGGCACGGCCGCGCGCATCGCCTCGAGACCGTAGTCAGCCACCGAGTTGACGAACAGCGCGTCGCAATCCGCGGCTGCCGCAGACTGCGCGGCATCGACGTATCCAACGTCGACGATCAACCGTTCGTAGGGCGTCAGGGCGAACACCGACAGCCGCGGGTTGACGATCCGCGGCTCGATGTCGGCGCTGGCGAATGCCGCCAGATGCGCCGGCAGCTCCTGCGAAGCCGTACCGCTGCCAATGACGCCGATCTTCACGAGCCCGACCTCAGGCGTGGCCCGACGTGTCGTCCAGCGCCTCGGGCCGGTGGAGCTCGTTGCCGAGCGGCTCGGAACCACTCGGCCGTTCGACGGTACGCCGCACGGTGCCGCGCTCGCCGATGATCAACTGCCGCAACCGCTCCTGGACTCCGACGTCGGCCAGCGTCATGCGCATGTGCCGGCGCTGGTAGTCGATCCAGGTTGGGCTGGCAAAACGTTCCACCCAGAATTCCGGATCGTCGATGTCCTGGCACACGGACCAGCGGCGCGCGCCGTCGCGCTGGCGGATGCGGCCCAGCTCGTTGACGAGTTCGAGAAATTCCGCGGCATTCTGCTGCGGCACGCGATAGGTCACGGTCACCACGATCGGCCCCGACGCCGGGTGGATCTGTACCTTGGGCGATGCGACGCCCGGCCCGCTATGCGGATCGAGCGAACCTTGCGAGGCCACGGAGACGGGCAGCCAGCGAGCCATGACCAATGATACCAGCGCCGTCACGGCCGCGACCGTCAGCGATTCGCGCAACCCGAACCGTTCGGCGAACTGGCCCCAGCCCCAGCTGCCGAGCGCCATGCCGGCGAAGGCGACCGACTGGTAGGTCGCGAGCATCCGCCCCATGACCCAGCGCGGCGAAGAGAGCTGTACGGCGATGTTGAAATTCGCCAGCCCCAGCGTCCAAGTGGCGCCGGCCAGCACCAGCGCGAGCAGGGTCAGCGCCGCGAAGCTGCTCTGCCCGATCGCAAGCATCGCGACGAACGCGAGCGCGGACAGGATCCGCAGCAGGGCATCGGCGGAAAAGCGGCTGCGCAGCGCCGCACTCGACAGCGCTCCGAGCATCGCACCGAGGCCGAAGCCACCCAGCAGCAGACCGTAGGTGCGGGCATCGCCGCCCAGCAGGTCGCGCGCCACCACCGGCATCAATGCCGGTGTCGCGGCCATCGGGATCGTGAACAGCACGCAGCGCGCCAGGATCGCGAGCAGGTGCGGCGAGAGGCGCACGTAGCGGATGCCGGTGGAGATCGCCGCACCCAGCGGCTCGGGCGGCAGGCTGCTGCGCTGCCGCTGCGGCCGCCACCAGATCACCGTCGCCAGCATGCCGATATACGAGACGGCGTTGACCACGAACGCGACCGCGGCACCGGCCACTGCGACGATCACGCCGCCGATCGCCGGTCCGACGCTGCGGGCGAGATTGAAGCCGACCGAGTTCGCCATTACCGCCGAAGCAATCTGGTTCCGCGGCACGAGTTCGCTGATCGACGCCTGCCATGCCGGCGCGAAGATCGCCGTGCCACAACCGATCAGGAAGGTCAAGCCGAGCAGCAATGCGGGGGAGATCGAGCCCATGAGCGTGATCACCGCCAGCACCGTCGAGGCCACCAGCATCAGCAGCTGTGAAAAGATCATGACGCTGCGACGATCGCGCGTATCGGCAAAACCGCCCGCGATCAGCGACAGGAGGAAGAACGGCAGCGAGCCCGCGGTCTGGACCAGCGCAATCATGTCGGGGGACGGTGCGATCGTGGTCATCAACCACGAGGCACCGACGGTCTGGATCATGCTGCCGAACGAGGACACCAGCGACGCCGTCCAGAACAGCGCGAACGCACGATGGGAGAACGGGGCAAGCGTCGCACTGCGCCAGCGTTCGAAAGCCGACGGGGAAGTCTCACGGGGGGCGGTCATGGCGACCTTCTAGCATGTGCCACGGTGCCTGTGTAGGCGACCTCGCGCGAACACCGCGCCGCGCCTCGACCCGCATCGGGGGCGGCGCTAGACTTGCCTTATCCTCCGCCTGGACTCGTGGTCGGAATGCAGACTGCCGAAACTGTCAGCCCTGCCGCTGCCGAACCTCTGTTGCGCCTGCTGCTGCCCGGCGACGGCGCAGCGTACTCGGCCCTGTGGCGCGAGGGCCTGGCACAGCACGGCCATTTCTTCCGCACGGCGCCCGCCGACGAGCCCGCCGCCGGCATTCCGACGCGCTTTGCCCCCGACAGCTTCACGCTGGGGGCATTCCTCGATGACACGCTGATCGGCGTCACCAGCCTGGAACGCGAGCGCTTGCACAAGCTGCGGCACAAGGCGCTGATCTCGCGGATGTTCGTCCATCCGCAAGCCGAGGGCACGGGGGTCGGCAAGCTGCTGCTGCGCGAGGCCCTGGTACGCGCCGAAGCGCTCGGCGATCTGCGCCAGGTCGTGTTGATGGTGCTGGCCACCAACGAACGCGCCCAGGGGCTGTATGCGTCGCTTGGTTTCCGCGGTTTCGCGCGCGAGCCCGCAGCGGTGCGGATCTACGACGCCTACGTCGACGAGATCCAGATGGTGCGCTTCCTGCGTCGCGAGCCGCGCAGCCCGGGCTGAAGACCGCGGTCGGATCCGTCTTGGCCCGTCGAGGCGGCGCGACCCACGCCCTGCCCGGCCCCCTGCTCAGGCCCGTGCCCTGGCCGCAGCAGACGTATTCCGCTCCGCCACCCATTCGAGGATCTGATCGGCGATCTCGTGCAGCGGCAGGATCCGCTCCGCCGCGCCCAGGTTCGCGGCCGCACGCGGCATGCCCCAGACGACGCTGGTCTGCTCGTCCTGCACCACGTTGTGCGCACCGGCCTCGCGCATCTCGAGCATGCCCTTGGCGCCATCGGCGCCCATGCCGGTCAGCATTACGCCGATCGCGTTCGGTCCGGCGCAACGCGCCACCGAGCGGAACATCACGTCGACACTCGGGCGATGGTGGTTGACCGGCGCATCCTGGGTCAGTCGCACGCGCCAGCGGGCGCCGTCACGTTCGACCACCAGATGCTGGTCGCCCGGCGCGATGAACACATGCCCCGGGATCACCAGCTGTCCATCCCGGGCTTCGTGCACGGTCATGCGTGAGCTCGCATTCATGCGGGCCGCGAACGGGCCGCTGAACATGGCCGGGATATGCTGGGAAATCACGATCCCCGGCGCATCCGCCGGCAGCCGGCACAGCACTTCGCGGATCGCCTCGGTACCGCCGGTGGAGGCGCCGATCGCGATCAGCTGATCGGTGGTCCGATAGCGCAGCGATCCCTGGCCCGCCACGGCGCGCAGTGCGCCCGCACCCGCTGCCCCCCCGACGAACAGACCGCGCACGCGCGCCCGCGCGGCGATCTTGATCTTGTCGATCAGCTCGGCCGCGTAGTTTTCGAGGGTGTGTGCGAGATCGATCTTCGGCTTGGTCACGAAGTCGACCGCACCGAGTTCGAGCGCCGCAAGGGTCACTTCGGCCCCTTGTTCGGTCAACGACGAGCACATCACCACCGGCATGGGCCGCAGCCGCATCAGGTTGCGCAGGAACTGGATGCCGTTCATCTTCGGCATCTCGACATCGAGCGTGATGACGTCCGGGTTCAGGGCCTTGATCTTGTCGCGGGCAATGTAGGCATCCTGCGCCGCGCCGACCACTTCCAGGTCCGGGTCGGCACCGAGGATCGCCGTCAGCAACTGCCGAACCAGCGCCGAGTCGTCGACGATCAGTACCTTGATCCTGCCGTTGCCCGTCGCCATGTGCGCGCCCTTCGCTCAGAACAGGTCGATCTCGCCCGCCACCGGCGCGCTGTCGATGCTGCGCGCATGGGACCGCTCGCGCTCGGCCAGCGCACCACCGACGTCCCGCCCGAGCTTCTTGACGCGTGCATCACCGGTCGACGGGTGGTACAGCACCTTCCGCGGCCAGGTCGAGCCGAGATCCTCGCCGACGATCTTGTAGCCCTCGGTGGCGACGAACTCGCGAACGAAGCGGATGTTGCGCGCCCCGACGTCGGTCATCGCGTCGAGCACCCGTCCGCCGCCGACCAGCTTCACCTCGAGATTCTCGCGTCGGCCCCCGAGCTTCAGAATGTCGTTGATCAGCCGCTCCATCGCGACGTTGCCGTAGCGTGTCGCCGCACTCGCCGCCTCGCCCCAGGGAGACCGCCCGTCACCGGCATTCTCGGGCAGCATGAAGTGGTTCATGCCGCCGATCCGCAGCACCCGATCGCGGATGCAGGCGGAAACGCAGGAGCCCAGCACCGTGAAGATCAGTTCATCCTGCGTGGCGACGTAATAATCTCCGGGCAGCAGCTTCGCCACCCATTTGCCCTGACGAGCGTCCCAGTAGCGGCCGATGTGGGAGAAGTGCGCAGCGGCCAACGCAGGCGGCGGTGGCGATGCCCGCACAGACCGTGCTCGCACGCCTCGCGCCTCGGCAGCTTGCGTCGCGGTCTTCACCTCAACCGCACTTCCGATACGTCGTCTGCCCTATCAACTCGTAGCGATCGCAGACGTTGAACAACGATTCGGAGTGGCCGATGAACAGATGGCCGCCCGCCCGCTGCAGATCCGCCATGCGCCCGAACAGTTTCCGCTGGGTCTCCTTGTCGAAGTAGATCACCACGTTGCGGCAGAAGATCAGGTCGAACGGCCCTTTCATGGGCCAGGGCTCCATCAGATTGAGGCGTCTGAAGCTGATCAGGCGCCGCAGCTCGTCGCGGGCCGCCCATTGCGCGCCGCCGTTCCGTGCCGTGAACCATCGATCGCGGCGCGTCCGCTCGACCTTGTCGAGCCGGTCGGCCGGATACACACCGGCCTCGCCATGCGCCAGCACCGTCGAATCGAGATCGGTCGCGAGTATCCGGATGTCCCAGTCGCAGCGCTCACCGAAAACCTCACGCACGCAGCAGGCGATCGAATAAGGCTCCTCGCCGGTCGAGCATCCGGCCGACCAGATGCGGATCCGGCGCAAGGTCGCGTTCTGCGTCTGCAGCGCCGGCAGCGCCGTCGACTTCAGGTACTGGAAGTGATGGCTCTCGCGGAAGAACGACGTCAGGTTGGTGGTGATCGCGTTGCAGAATTCCTCGAGTTCGCTGGCGTCATGCTCGATCCGCTGCAGGTACTGGCGAAACGTCAGCAGCGACAGCGCCCGCAACCGCCGGGCAAGGCGCCCGTAAACCAGGTGACGCTTGGTATCGGCCAGCGCAATGCCGGTGGTGCGGTGCACGACCCGGCGGATCTCGTGGAACTCGGCATCGCTGAGCAGGAACTCGCCGGCCAGCGTCTGCGATGCGGACTGGATGCTCATGAAACGTCGTCGGTCCTTTGTTGGCTCAGAGCAGTTCGAGCTCGACCGGGCGGCTCGCACCGAGGAGGCTGGGCAACGCCTGCATCATTTACCGCAAACCCGTGTCGCGGAACAGGTATATCGAACAACACACGTTCCTCCACCATGCTGTAGCGCATCCCGCTCGAGCTCGGCGCTCATCGCACAGAGACGCTCGCTCAGCGTGGCCCGATGCGGCGACGCGTCGTTCGGCAACTCGGCCACCGCCGCCCGCAATTCGCCCAGACGCGCGACGATGTGACTGACCACGCTGCTCAAACTGGCCATGTGCGCATCGGCATCCTTCATGGCACTCTCGAGCTGGGCGACGCCGAGTTCGAGGAAGCTGCGCAGATCGCCCGGACTCAAGGACGCGCCACACGGCTCCGCGGGTACAACCCGCGCCATCCACGGCCGCCGCATGTACCGCGTCAATCATCGGGAGGATGCTCCGTCGCGGCCACGCCGCTCAGGCATCCAGCCCGAGCGCGGCTCGCAACCCTGCGGCACCCGCCGCGGTACGCAGCGCAGCCGATTCCGCGGCCCAGCCGAAACTCCGCCCGGCGGCGAGCACAGCCGTGCGCGTCGCGCACAGCAGCTGTATTCCCGCCGTATCAATGCTCTGCAGACGTGCGGCATCGAGTACGAGGTCGCCGCGGGCAACGGCCTCGCCCAAGGTCTGGGCAAATCTGTGGACGTCGGTGATGTGCAGCATCGGCGGCAGATCGACGACATTGCCGCCGCCGGCGAGCGCCTCGCGGGACTGAGCGGGGAGACTGGCCATCGGCGCGATCCTCAGGCTGCCTGCGCGGCAGCGCCTTCCAGCACGCTCGCGTTGATCAGACGATCGACGCGCAACAGGATCAGCATCCGCTCGTCCACCATCGCCAAACCCTTGACGAAGTCCTGATCCAGGCCGCCCGCCACATCCGGCGGCGGATGCAGCTCCTGCTGCGTAACATTGCAGACTTCGCAGACGGCATCGACGACGATGCCCGCGGTGAGCTCGCGCTCCTCCGATTGCACCCGAACCACGATCACCACCGTGGTCGTACCGTATACCGGCGGCTCGAGCCCGAAGCGCGTCCGCAGATCGATCACCGGCACGACCGCGCCACGCAGGTTGATCACGCCGAGCACATGCGGCGGTGAGCGCGGGATGCGGGTCGGCTTGTCCCAGCCCTTGATCTCCTGCACACGCAGGATGTCGATGCCGTATTCCTGCTCGGCCAGCTGGAATGTCAGATACTGCTCGGTGTCGACATTGGCGGCGTCGTGCACCGGTCGGTTGGCCGCAAGGGCGTCACTCATGGCTCGTCCTCATGCAATGCGGCCGTCGCAGCGACCGTGGTAATTCTCAGACCGCACGCGCGGCCAGCCGCGGGCCCAACACCCGGGCCAAGGTTGCCAGCAACTGGTCCGGATTGAAGGGCTTGGCCATCCAGCCGGTCGCGCCCGCCTGCTTGCCCTCGGCCTTGCGCTCCGGCGCCGACTCCGTCGTCAACAGCAGCAGCGGAACCAGGCGATAGGACGGCAATGCGCGCAGCCGCGTCACCAGGGTGATGCCGTCCATGTTCGGCATGTTCACGTCTGTGATGACCACGTCCACGACCCGTTCCTTGGCCACTTCCAGCGCCTCGACGCCGTCGGCGGCTTCGATGACGTCGTAACCCGCGGCGCGCAGCGTCTGCCCCACCATCTGTCTCATCGACGGGGAGTCATCGACTGCGAGAATGACATTCGACATAAGGCTCGACTTCGTTATGGTCGATCGGAACGCGGGTAGTGCAGACAAACACGCCCTCCAGACCACTTTATCGGCGAACCGGTGGCTGCCGCCAATGAGGCGCGGCCTGAAAATCCTTGCTCTGTGCACAGGGTCACGCGCCCGGCGTGAGCCGTGTCACGCCTCACGCGGCGACCCGGTCGACGGGCCGTCGCGACAGGCCGGCGATGTCAAGGATCAGTGCGACCGAGCCGTCGCCGAGGATCGTCGCACCGGCGACGCCGTCGACGCGCTGGTAGTTCGTCTCCAGCGCCTTGACGACCACCTGCTGCTGCTCCATCAACTCGTCGACGCAGATCCCGACGCGCCGTCCATCACCCTCGACCACCATAACCAGGCCGGAGTTGTCGCGGGCACCGGCCCCACAACCGAACACCTCGGGCAGCCTCAGCACCGGCAGGTACTCGCCGCGGAAGGACAGCACCTCGCCGTGCCCGACGACCGGCTGGATCATGCCCGGCCGCAGCTGCTGCGATTCGACGATTGCGGTCAGCGGCACGATGTAGCGCTCGCCATCGACCGAGATGATCTGACCATCGACGATCGCCAGCGTCAGCGGCAGGTTGATTATGAAGCGGGAACCCTTGCCTTCCTCGCTGCGGATCTCGACCGTGCCGCCGAGTTCCTCGATGTTGCGCCGGACCACGTCCATCCCGACCCCGCGCCCCGAAACATCGGTGGCCTGGTCGGCCGTCGAGAAGCCCGGCAGGAAGATCAGCTCGTTGACCTGGGCATCGGTCAGCTCCACGTCCGGCGCGACCAGGTTCTTGGACTTCGCCTTGGCCAGGATCTTCTCGCGTTTGAGGCCCGCGCCGTCCTCGCTGACCTCAACCGTGATGTTGCCGCCACGGTGATAGGCATGCAGATGCAGCGTACCGGTCTCCGGTTTGCCCCGGGCCAGACGCACTTGCCGGGTTTCGATCCCGTGATCGATGCCGTTGCGCACCAGATGCACCAGCGGGTCGCCGATCTTCTCCAGTACGGTCTTGTCGAACTCGGTCTCGCCACCGGTCATTTTGAGCTCGACGCTCTTGCCGAGCCGCTGCGACAGGTCGCGGACCATCCGCGGAAAGCGGCTGAAGACGAAACTGATGGGCACCATGCGCACCCGCATGACGCTTTCCTGCAGTTCGCGCACGCTGCGTTCGAGCTGCATCAGTCCGGCCCGCAGGCGCTCGCCTTGAGGGCCATGGAAAGCGTTGCCGATCTGACTGAGCATCGACTGGGTGATCACTAGTTCGCCGACGTTGTTCATCAGCTCATCGATCTTCTCGATGCTGACCCGGATCGAGCTGGAATAGCCGCCGGCAGCGCCGGCGGACTTCACGGCCTGCTCGACCGGATGCGGCGCGGCCGGTGGCGCGGCTGACTCGATCGCCACGACCGTGGCAGCCGATTCTGCGGCAACGGGCGCGGGCGCCGCCTGGAGCGCCGGCGGGACAACGTTGGTCGCGACCGATACGGATACCGGCTCCAGCGGCTCGATCGACAGCTCGCAATCACCCTCGGCCCAGTCGAACGCCTGGGCAATGGCCTCGCGCGGCGCGGCGGTCTGCAGCTCGAGCGTCCAGTGGATATAGCAGTTCTCCGGGTCCATCTCGGCCAGCGGCGGAATGGCGGAGACATCCGAAGTCACGGCCAGATCGCCGAGTTCGGCAAGCTCGCAGAACATCCGCAGTGGATCATTGCCGCGCGAGAGTAACTGCAGGAACGGCCGGAACTCGATCCGCCAGCGCGGCAGGACAGCGCTGGGTGCGGGGCCCTTCTGCGCCACCACCAGCTCGAGATCGAACTGCAGATCGACGACGGCCTGGGCATCCGCGGGCTTGCCGTACTGCTGGGCACGCAGCATGTCGCGCAGCACGTCGACCGACTTCAGCAACAGATCGGAGATCTGCTGGGACACCTGCATCCGCTGCGCGCGCAGCTCGTCGAGCAGGGTCTCCAGGGTATGCGTGAAGGAGGTGATCTCGTTGAAGCCGAAGGTCGCGGCACCACCCTTGATCGAATGAGCGACACGGAAGATGGTGTTGACGGTCGCCGGATCGGGCATGCCGATCCTCAGCTGCAGTAGCGCATCCTCCATCGAGGCGATGGCCTCGAAGCTCTCCTCGTAGAAGGATTCGTGGAACTGAGTCAGGTCGATCGTCATGGAACTAGCCTCGGAATGACTGCAGCGGCGGCGTGCCGGCTTGCTGTGCTCACATGCCCAGGTCGGAAAGCAGAGCGTCGACATCGGTCTGGCCGCTGACGGTCAGACCATGCGCAACGCCCGGCACCACCGGGCCGAAGCCACGCGCGGACAGCGCCGGTTCAGCCACGTCCGCGCGCAGCATCGACGACGGCTCCAGGCTGCCACCGGAGATGCGCACCATGTGAGTCAGTGCCACCTCGAGCTCGTCGACGAGCTTCATCACGCTGCGGATGATCTGGCCGCTCAGATCCTGAAAGCCCTGCGCAAGCAGCACCTGGGAGAGCTTCTCGCGCACCTGGCCAAGCCCGCTGCGGGTTTCCTCCAGATAGCTGCGGACAACGTTGCGACTCGGCCGCGGCACGCCGTTCCAGGCCTCCAGCAGCTCGTCCGCACGGGTTGCCGCGCGATCGGCAATGGGACAGGACTGTTCCACCAGATCGAGCGTCGTGTTCGCAGCGTCGTCGGTCATGCGCAACACATGTTCGAGGCGTGCACGCGCATCCGGCACCTCGCGTGTCGCTAGATCGTCGAGGCGCGAGTCGTGGCGGAAGCGCAGCAGCGCCGCATGCAGACCGTCGGTGATCTGCCGCAGATCCTGCATCGTGTCGCTTTCGAAACCTTCCCCGAGCTGGCGGGCACAGGCATGGAAGCCGGCTTCGTCCCCGTCCTGTAACGCTTCGCCGAGCGCCGCGAGCAGGGTCGCGTAGTGTTCGCGCCGCTCATGAAAATGCGATCCGCTCATCTTCACGCCGCCGATGCGGCCCGCGAAGCAAGGATCTTGTCGATCTTCTCCTTCAGCGTCGCAGCGGTAAACGGCTTGATCACGTAGCCGTTGACCCCGGCCTGCGCCGCCTCGACGATCTGCTCGCGCTTGGCCTCGGCCGTAAGCATCAGCACCGGCAGGGGAGCCAGCGCCGCATCGGCACGGACATGCTTGAGCAGATCGAGACCCGGCATGCCGGGCATGTTCCAGTCGGTGATCAGGAAATCGAATTTGCCGGTCTTCAGCATCGGCAAAGCCGTGTTGCCGTCGTCGGCCTCGCTGACATTCTTGTAGCCGAGGTCGTGCAGCAGGTTCTTTACGATTCGGCGCATCGTCGAAAAATCGTCGACGACCAGGAACTTGATATCGGCACTCATTGCTGTGTCACTCCCTCAATCTCAACCGGCGGGCCGCGGCCCACTCGGGCCGGCACACGGGACATGCTCCGGACAGGCGGACCATTACCCGCCGGTTATCGGCCATCGCCACAGGCGACTTGAGTCGCGGGATCCGGCGCAACGACGAATCCGGCACTCAACCGAACGGCCGACTGCCCACTTCGCACCACCTGCAACGAGGACTGGGGAACGACAAGGTATTTGCCGTAATTGTCGGGGAGCCCCCAAATATGTCAGCAATGCGTGCTGCGTCACATCGAGGGCAGGTATCAGCGGCAGGCACATGCCGCCACCGTGCGCCATGCACGGTGGCGGCGGGACCGCGCGGCACCCGGCGGGCCGGCGCCGATCGCCGAGTCAGCGATCGCGGGCGAGCAGCGTGTCGACCTCGGCCTCGGCGGCCAGCCAGTCTTCGAGGTCGCAACCCGGGATGAAGCCGCGCCGCTCCGCGCGGTAATAGGCGCTCTCGGCAATCATGGCGAGCCGTTCGTCATCGCTCCAGATGTCTTCTGGATCGGCTATCGTCTGATCCGGCATCTGATCCGGCATCTGATCCGGCAACGGCTCGGGCGAGATTCTGGCGGCAGTGGACAGGCTGATCATGGCTCGCACTCCTCCATGGTGGCGGCACCCCTGTGCCTCGAGCACGAGACTACGGCGAACAATCACAGGTCGTCGCCTGTAGTTGTCCTTACGCCTGCTTGTGTCCCGATCGGCGATGCGCGGACGGTTGCGGCTTTCGGAGCGCCACGTCTCCCGCAAGCAAACCGAACTTACCGGTACGGCTCGAAGCGCAGCGTCAAATCAAGACGCCGTTGCAGATTGCGCTTCTCCAGGTCTTCGCCGATCGCTTCACCATCGGCTACCGCGTCGAGATTGCGGTTGGTCTCGTTGCGCAGCACCACGATCATGTCGGCCGGATCCTGCAGTGCGAACGGGAACTCGTGCCAGGTGCCGATATGCATCAGCAGACCGCAGTCGCCGGAAAAGCGGAATGCACGCACCTGGTCCAGATCCGGCAGGGACGACGCGTTCGGTGGAGCGAGTACCACGGCATAGGGCTGACGGTTCAGCGGCAGGAACACCTGGGTGTGCTTGAAATGCCGCTCCATCCAGATCACTTCGAACGGGCGTGGCCGGATTCGCGCAATCGACAGGCAGGTATCGGCGTCGGAGCGGAACGGTGGCTTCTCGACCAGCTCGACGGCATCGTCATAGAAACGCGTCCGCGCCGAGGGTCGGCCGCGATCCACGCCCAGCAACTCACCGAAAGGCGCAATAGACGCGGCGTCCACCTCTTCCAGCACGAGAGTTCTGAAGTTCATGTCTGCTCCTCCGCCCCGGAACGCTAGCACGAACCGCTTCAGGGCGGCGCGGCGGAGGCGCGACCCGGCCACGATCGCCGCTCGACATCGCACTCCATGACCGGACCAGCGGGCGCCTGCTGCCGATCTGGCGGCATCGCGGCGAGTTGTACGTGGCCGGCGAGCCCGGCCACGAATACGAAATCCATCTGCACAGCAGATCGGACCGTCGCGTGCTCGCGGTGATCCGTGTCGACGGGGTGAACGTCGTCACCGGCCGCAGTGCCCGGGTCGACCATCCTGGCTACGTCATCGATGGCCATGCGTACGGCACGATCGATGGCTGGCGCAAGAACCTCGGCGAGGTCGCGAGCTTCGTGTTCACGACACCACGGCATTCCTATGCCGCACGCACGGGGCGCCCGGACGACGTCGGCGTGATCGGGATCGCGATGTTCCACGAAGCCACGGCTCCGCGGATCCCCGAAACGCCCCCGACATCGTCCGGCGCTGCCGAAGGAGCGGCAGCAGCGGCAGATTCCGCAACGGCGCAGACCCGCCGCCGCGCAGCGGGATGAGACACGCCTTGCCGGGTGATGCCGGCAGCAGCCTCAGCCCAGGTCGCTCTCGGCGCGTCCGCGCGCAAACTGCGACAGCGTCACGGCGATGATCAAGGCTGCGCCGTTGAAAGCGCTGGTGACCCACAGCGGGATGCCGAACATCGACAGCCCGGTGATGCCCGAGGCCAGAAAATAGACGGCGATGAACGTGCCCCCGGCATTGAAACGCCCCGGCTTGATGCTGGTCGCGCCCAGGAAAGCCGCTGCGAACGCTGGCAGCAGGAAATTCAGGCCGGAAAACGGATCGGCCGAACCGAGCACGCCGGCGTAGACGACGCCGGCAAGCGTCGCCAGCACACTCGAGGTGATCAATGCGCCGGCCCGCACCCGGTCGACACGAATGCCGTTGAGGCGTGCGACCTCGCGACTCTTGCCGACGAACAGCATCCGCCGCCCGAGCGGCGTGTACTCGAACACGTACCAGAGCAGCAGCGCGACCAGCGCCGCGACATAGAACGCGTAGGAAATGCCGAAAAGCTGGCGGACGATGATCCAGTCGACGAACCCGGCGTCGAGACCGCTGATGGTCGAGGAGTCGCTGAACCACTGCACGAAGCCGGTCACCAGCGAGGCCGTGCCGAGCGTGACCACCAGCGACGGGATACGCACATAGACGATGAAGAACGCGTTGACCACGCCGACCAGCAGGCCGGCTGCCAGTGCGGCCGCCAGTGCCAGGCCGATCGGCTGCTGATGCACGACGTTCAACACCCCGAGGATCACCGCCGCGAGCGTTACGACAGCGCCGCCCGAGAGGTCGTAATCGCCGCAAGTCAGCGGCACGATCAGCGCCAGCGCCAGCAACGCCGCCGGCGCCTGCGACGCGAACATCACGGCGAAGTTCTGCCAGGTCAGGAACGAGCCAGGCAACGCGATACCGAAGCCGGCGATCACCACCAGCCAGGCGCCGAGCAGCGCGAAACGCTCGACCAAGGCGCCGACGGACGCGCGCGACGTGGACCCGTGTTTGCGACTCATGCCGCGACCGCCGCATAGCACTGCCGCAACAGCTCCGCCTTGCTGAGCGTCGCGCGATCGACCTCGGCGCGGCAGCGGCCGCGCGCGAACACCAGCACGCGATCGCAGAGTGCCTCGAGCTGTTCGAGATCCGAGCTGGCGCACAGCACCACGGTGCCGGCGGCCGCGATGTCGCGGATCGCGGCCCAGAGATCCTCGCGCGCGCCGACATCGACGCCCTGCGTGGGCTCTTCGAGCAACAGCAGCCGTGGCCCGACATCCAGCCACTTGGCAAGCAATACCTTCTGCGCATTGCCGCCGCTCAGCGCCGCCAGTTTCATGTCGACATCCACCGGCCGGACACGATGGCGCGTAGCCAGAGCCTGGGCATGGCCGCGCATTATCGGCCATTGCAGGCGCCCGCCACGGAAGAACCGCGACAGATCGGGCAGCAGCAAGTTGTCGAGCACGCTGAGACCGCCGGCGCCACTCGCGCCCTGCCGATCGCCGGGCAGGAAGGCGAAGCCGGCACGCACCGCCGCGGCCGGTGTCAGCGAACGCAGCTCGATGCGCTCCCGCCCCGCCTGCAGCACGCCCTGGGTCGCCGGCACGGCACCGAACAGATGCTGCAGCACTTGCTCGTAGCCACTGCCGAGCAGACCCGTCAAGCCGACGATCTCGCCGCGGCGCAGCTGCAGATCGATGGGCTGCAACGCCGCGCCGCCGAGCTCGCGAACCTCGAATGCGATCTCGGCCGCTGCACCACCGCGCCCCGCGACGGCGCCAGCACTCGATGTCGTGACCGGCGCGTGCCCGGCAATCAGCTCGACGATCCGCTCGCGGCCGGTGTGCCGGGTCTCGAAGCTGCCAGCGACACGGCCGTCGCGCAGCACCGTGGCGCGATCGGTGATCTCGAGGATCTCGTCGAGATCATGGGAAATGAACAGCACGCTGGCCCCCTGGGCCACCACCTGGCGCATCAACCTGAACAACCGCTCGACATCGTCGCGCGCCAGGAACGGCGTCGGCTCGTCGAGGACCAGCAAGCCGTGCAGCTCGCGCCCCGAGCGCGTGGCATCGATCGCGGCAAACGCCCGCACGATCGCGATCAGCGCCCGCTCGACCGGCAGCAGCGAAGCAACGGCCTGGTCCGGATCGATCGACAGGCCGAACTGCTGCAACGAGGCCAGAGCTGCCCGACGCTGCGCCCGCCAGTCGATGAACGGCCGACCGGCCGTGATCTCCGCAACCCGCATGTTCTCCAGCACCGAGAGCTGCGGTGCGAGGCCGAGGTTCTGGTGCACGAACGCCAGTCCGCGGGCCCGTTGCTCGGCCCGCGTCAACGGCAGCCGCAGCGGTTCGCCGAACAGCTGCAGCGTCGCGCCCGGATCCGGCGCATGGTAGCCGGAGAGGATTTTGACCAGGGTCGACTTGCCCGAGCCGTTGTGCCCGAGCAGTCCGTGGATTTCGCGCGCCCCGACCGTGAGCTCGACACCGTCGAGCGCCCGTGCTCCGCCGAAGCTCTTGGCCAGGCCGCGCAGCGCGAGCGCCGGCGGCAAGGGTTCGGTCACTGCGCGAGGCCCCAGAGCTTGCGGAAGCCGGCGATGTAGTCGGAGCCATAACCCTGGTCGAACTGTGCCGGCACACCGGCATCCTTCACGTTGCCGGCATCGAAGATGTAGAACGGCACGCCGATGTCCTTCGGTACCGGCAGGCCGCAGAGCGCGCGCAGATAGCCGTCGATCGTCGCGTGCGCGATCCAGTCGAGGCTCTCGCCGATGTTCATGTCGACCTCGCCGTTGCGGACGTAGTCGAGCACGAACGGCGTGCCGTTGAAGGTCGCCACCTTGACCTTGCCCCTGCGGCCGGTGATCTGGATGGCGGGCACGACGAACTGCGACATGCTGTCGTAGATCGGGATCACCCAGTTCACGCCCGGATTGGCCAGCAGGGTCGATTGCAGCGAGGGCTGGATCTTGGTGGCCCACTCGGTCACGCCGGTGTTGATCTCGGTGACGATCTTGCACTTCGGACAATGGGCCGCGAGCTCATCGTGCAACCCGCGCAGCAGCGGCTCGGTCGGCGGCACTTCCGAACTCTTGATCACGACGATCTGCGCCGCACCGTTGCTGCGCAGGATCACCCAGTCGGCCAGCAGCTTACCGATGGCATTGAAGCCGACCGGCAGCGACGCCGCGACCAGTGGATTCTGCGGCTGCGACGGGTCGTAGAAATGCGAAGTCATGGTCTTCACGCCGGCGACCTTGGCGGCACGAATCTGCGGCTCGAGCGTCTTTGGATCGACGCCGGAAATCAGATTGACGATGTCGAACCGGTCGCGGACCGCGAACTCGACGCCCTGCGCCCACTGGCTGGGCTGGCCCTGGTTCTGCCACTCCTGGACCGTGAGCCCGAGCTGCTTGCCGACTTCGATCTCGCGCTTGATGATGCCCTTGAGAAAAGGATTCGCACTGCTGTTCGGGATCGACAGCATCTTCTTGCCGGCGGCACACTGCCTGGCATCGAATGCCGCACCCGGCGCCACGAACACCGGCTTGGCACGATGTTTGTCGATCTGTCGTTTGGCGTGTGCGATGCCGTCTGCAGTCGCATCGGCCAGCGCCAAAGCCGGCAGCAGCCAGCCGGCTGCGCAGGCGAGCATGGCGGCGACGCACCGCGACATCACGGACCCGCGACGGCGGCGGGAACGACTACGAGCCTGGAACGATGCGTTCACGATGGATCTCCCTGGGCGCTGCGCCACGGCACCGAAAGCTGTCCGCTGTCCGCTGTCCGCTGTCCGCTGTCACCGCATAGTATCCCGACCCGATTTACGCACGCGCAAGACGGGCCAGCCCCCGTACGGACCGCCGGTCTCCGGTCAATCGGCCGGCTCGAGCCGCAAGATCTGACCCTGGGACGCCTCGATCAGCACGTACAACAGTCCATCCGGTCCCTGGCGCACATCGCGCACCCGTCCGGGCAGATCGAGCACGCGCTCGGGCTTGCCGACCCGTGTCCCGTCGAGCGGCACGCGCACCAGGTAGTTGAACTTCAGCGAACCGACGAACAGATCGCCCTGCCAATCGGCGCCATAGCGCTCGCTGCCCAGCCAGGCGAGACCCGAGGGCGCGATCGACGGCACCCAGTAGGTTGCCGGCTGCTCGAGGCCATCTCGCGCGGTGATACCGGCACCGATCGGCCCGCCGCCGTACTGCTCGCCATAGGTGATCACCGGCCAGCCATAGTTGCGTCCCGGCTGAATCAGGTTCAGCTCGTCGCCGCCCTGTGGGCCGTGCTCGTGAGCCCAGAACCGTCCCTCGCCGTCGAGCACCGCGCCCTGCATGTTGCGATGCCCAAAGCTGTAGATTTCCGGCCGCGCGCCCGCACGCCCCACGAACGGATTGTCGGTCGCCGGCTTACCCGACTTGTCGATGCGCACGACCTTGCCCAGATGATTGTCGAGGGTCTGCGCATCCTGCATCCGCGACATGCGCTCGCCGAGCGTCAGGAACAGTTGACCCTCCGGCGTTTCGACGATGCGGCAACCGAAGTGACCGCGGCTGTCGACCTTGGGCGCCTGCCGGAAAATCACCGTGAGATCCTGCAGCGACTTGCCGTCCGCGGACAAGCGCGCGCGGGCCAGTGCCGTACCGTTGCCGCCCGCCCCGGCCTCCGAATAGCAGAGATAGAGCTGGCGGTTGGCAGCAAAACCACTGTCGAGCGCGACATCGAGCAGGCCGCCCTGGCCGCGGTATTCGACCTTCGGCACGCCGTCGATCGGTGCACCGATCCGCCCGTCGGCCGCGACCTGGCGCAGCCGGCCCGGTCTTTCGGTCACCAGCAACCCACCGGTGGGCAGGAACTGGAAGCTCCATCCCATCTCGATGCCGTCCACGACCGTGACCGCGCGCAGCGATGGCGCAGCAGCAGCCAGGGTCCACGGCAGCAACGCAGCCAGCGCCAGCAGGAGTCCCGACGCGGCGGATCGCAGCCGCCGCCCCCTGGCCGAAAACCCGGTGGATGTCGCTGCCGTGAACGTGCTCATCCCGCTCGCCTCCGTAGCTGGTTTCGACGGCCAGAATAGGGGAATTCCGGCGCCTTTTCAGGCCGGGCGCTCGGGCCACCCTCCCCACGGCCCCTGCCGTGGGCAACGGGGACGCCGCTCAGGCAGCCTGCCGGGCCGAAGCGCCGGTGGTGGCCATTGGCCCCATGGCGGTATCGACCTCTGCCAGCAAGCCGGCCAGCTCGCCGGTCATCAGCATGAAGTCGGCGTCGAATCGCGCCGCTTCATCAGCCGCATCCCCACCCTCGTCGCCCCGATCGGCAGTGCCGTCACTGTCACTGCCGATATCGAGCAGCTCGACACGCTTGAACTCGAGCAGCTCGGTGACGGCGAAGGTGACGCGATCGCGCCAGGTCAGGCCGAGCCGCGTAACCCGCAGCCCACCGGCGAGCAGGGACTGGACCTGCCGCGGATCGAACGGATGGCGGTTGTAGCGGATCGAACCCTTGGCCTTGTCGGGCGCCTTGAGCTCGAGATCCGGCTCGATGCTGAAGCGCGGCGGCAGATCGCCATGGCGCAGCCAGCCGGCCAGCGTCGTCTGCGGCGACCGATCGCCTTTGAGGGGCTGCACCGCAAAACCGTCGATCACGGCATGCAAGGCCTCGACGACTTGCTCGGCACGCGCCGCGCCGGCGGCTTCGACCACGCAGCGCCCACCCTCGACATCGATCCAGGCGCGCGTGACTCGCCGCCGCGTCAATGCCCGTGCACGCAGTTCGTCGAGCACCCGCAGCTTGATGTCGCGCATCTGTCGCCGCCCGACCGGATGTCCCTGCTCGGCCGCGATCTCGACCGCACGCTCCTTGGCGACCTGACGGACGATCGACGCCGGCAGCAACTTCTGCTCCGTGCCGAGCGCGACCAGCAAATGTCCCGCCAACGCGTACACCAGCCGGCCGTCCGGCGCGGCTTCGACCCAGCCCCGGGTTTGCATCTCGAGCGGACCGCAGGGCCGCAATCGAGCGCCCGCCAATGCCGCTTCGAGTTCGGCCGCCGCCATCGACCAGCCCGCCGGCAGGCGGTAAACCACCAGATTCTTGAACCACATCGCAGCAGACCGTGCGCAAAACGGGCGCGCAGTATATCTTCACCACCGACCAACCGGTCGTTGCACCGCAAGGGTTCACAGTAGCTCGCGACGCGACACGATTGCGACAGGGGAGCGCCACGACTTGGCCGTCATTCTCTATGGAATCCGCAACTGCGACACCATGAAGCGCGCCCGCGCCTGGCTGGAGCAGCATGCTGTCCCCTATGCCTTCCACGATTACAAGAGCGCGGGCATCGAGCGCGCCACACTCGAAAAATGGGTTGCCGAAGTCGGTTGGGAGAAGTTGCTCAATCGCGCCGGCACGACTTTCCGCAAGCTGCCGCCTGCCGAGCGGGAGCCGCTCGACGCCCGCCGGGCCGTCGCGCTGATGCTCGCGCATCCCTCTTCGATCAAGCGGCCCGTGCTGACATCCGGCGGCCCGCTGCTGGTCGGCTTCGATCCCGCGGCCTACCAGGCCCGCTTCGCCAAACGTTGAGTCCCGCAAGCCCAGGAGCCCATCGATGTCCAGTATCCATCGCGACGACCTGCTGCCGCAGGCGCCCTCACACTCCGCCCTGACCAAGCGCGAGTTCCTCAAAGGTGCCGGCATGGCGGTCGCCGCGCTCGGCTTCGGCGAACTGCACGCCGCCGCCGATCGACCCTGGGACTTGATCGTCGTCGGTGGCGGCAACGCCGGCCTGCCGACCGCATTGTTTGCCGCGCAGCGCGGCGCCCGCGTGCTGATCGTCGAAGCGGCCGGCGCACTGGGCGGAACGCTGTTCCTGTCGAGCGGCCAGATGGCGGCGGCCGGCACCCGCCTGCAGAAACAACGCGGCATCGACGATTCACCGCAGCAGCATTACGACGACATCATGCGCATCAGCCGCAACACCGCCGATCCAGTGTTGCTGCGCCTCGCGGTCGAGCATGCTGCGCCGATGTTCGACTGGTTGACCGATCACGGCTTGGTCCCGCTCGACGGTCAGCCGATCACCGGCACGACCCACGAGCCCTACAGCCGACCGCGCTATGCCTGGGCCAAGGAAGGTGGCCGGGCAATCCTGCAGACCCTGATGACGCAGCTGCAGCCGTTCATCGACTCGGGCCAGGTCGGCGTCCTGACCGCGACTCGCGTGGTCGAGCTGATACAGCGCGCCGATCGCAGCGTGACCGGGGTCGTCACCCGCACCGAAGCCGGCCAGGTGGCGCGCCACGACGCGCGCAACGTCGCGCTGACCTGCGGCGGCTACACCGACAACTCCGAGATGTATGCCCGATACGAGCAGACGCCCGACTACTGCCGCAACACCTGGCCGTACAGCCAGGGCGCCGGCATCGAGCTCGGCCTGGCCGCCGGCGGCTGGGTACGAGGCGGCCAGAACCACACGCCCCTGTTCGGCGCGGTACTCGCCGATGACGAGATTCCGACCTCCATCCGCGCGATGGTCCGGCACTTCCCGCCGAACCGTCCGCCTTGGGAGATTTATGTCAACGCCGCGGGCGAGCGTTTCCTCTGCGAGGATGTGCCGAGCCACGACGCCTACGAACAGGGCCTGGCACGCCAGCCCGGCGAACGCTGCTGGGTGGTGTTCGACGAGGCGATCTACCGCGCTGCGCCGCCGCTGGTCAGGAGCAGCTTCAACTCGCCCTGGACGCCCGACGACACCGCCGAAGCATTCGCCACCGGCGAGCCGAACTTCTTTCGCGCCGACTCCATCGAAGCGCTCGCCCGTACCGCCGGCATCGACCCGGCGGGCCTCGCCGCCACCGTGAAGACCTACAACGCCGCGCAAGCCGGCAGCCGCAGCGACCCCTTCGGCCGCAAATACCTGCCGCTGCCGATTGCCGCCGCGCCGTTCTACGCGGTCCGGCTGGCCGGCTGGAATCTCTACAGCTATGCGGGGATCGCCGTCGACGGCCGCCTGAACGTCATCACCGCCGATGGCAAGCCGATTCCGAACCTCTACGCCGCCGGCGAGACACTCGGCGCGGGACAGATCATGGGCAAGGCGGTCTGCGGCGGCATGTCGGTCACGCCGGCGCTGGCGCTCGGTCGGCTACTCGGCGGGCAGATCCTGCAGTTCAAGGCCTGAACAGCAGCGCGTCCCTGCCCGGCGTCGTAGCCGTTCAGCCGGCGTCGGGCAGGAAACGGGCGTGGATCGCGAGCAGTTTTTTCACGCCCTCGGCGATATGCACGCAGGATAGCGTCGCGCCCGAGACGATCGGCACCACGTCCTCGGGGCGCCATTTGCCGTGAGTCTGGCCGACCAGCTGGGCGCGCCACTCGCGCGTGAACAGGTCGCAATAGCCCTCGGCGCAGACCAGCACCTCGAGCCCGCGCACCTTGTTGTCGTCACCGATCGAGACCAGGTAGGTGACGATGTCCTCGCGACCATAGACCTGGTCGAGGAACAGCCAGCCCCCCGTCGAGACCCGCCAGGCCTTCACCGCGGGACGCATCGACGGCACCTTGTATTGCTGTTTCAACAAGGCGTGATCGTCGGACGAGAGTTTGAAGTCCGCCGGAGTCAAGGTCGCTCCGGGGGCAAGCTTCTGTTGAGCCGCCTGCAAGGTCTGGATCTCGAACGCGACGGCAGAGGCCGGCAGGCCGGCGGCGACGATCGCGGTCGCGGGGATGAACAGCAGTCGGGAATGAAAGCTCATCGATCGGTCTCGGGCAGTGATCGGCACCCGTGGACGGATACCACGGTGGCAGCGGCGGATGCCAGGGAATGGAGTTCGAAAATAGCACAAGGACTCCCGGGAAACCCAGAGGGCCGCCCCCGAACGCGCCATCCTCAGCGCGGCTTCGCGTTGAAGCGGAAACCGTAGGAGAACAGGTCCGGCCGCGTCAGCACTTCGAAATACTCGACGATGCGGCCCTGCGCGTCGCGGGCGATGCGTCTGGCGGCCAGCAACGGGATGCCGCCCTGTACGTCGAGCTGGGTCGCGGTTTCGAGGTCGGCCGCCGTGCAGCTGATATTGAGTTCGAAAGTCCGCGCCTGGATGCCACGCTCCTGCAGCATCATCAGAAACGACGCCGGCGGCCGCGACCGGCGATCGACCGATGCCAGCAGATGTGCCGGCACGTAATGATGGTTGAGGTGCACCGGCAGGTCATCGCGCTTGCTCACGGAATTCAGGTACACGCATTCCGGCCCGAAATCCCCGGCGTGGTTGTGGATGAATTCAGGCGTCTCCATCCGCCGGTACGCCAGCACCTCCTGCTGGTAGCCGGCAATCAGATCGCTCAGTTCGTCGTACAGACTTTCCGCATCACGGACCCGCCGCAGATAGGAGGACATCGGCGTGGCAAAGGTGCCTGCGCCATGTCGCCGCACGATCAGGCCCTCCTGCTCGAGCGCCGCCAGTGCCCGCCGTACCGTGACCCGCGACACCACGAACTGCGCCGCGAGTTCGTTCTCCGCCGGCAGCGGCAGCGGCGCGCCGCCGTTCGCCCCGCGGTAGTGGCCGCGAATCAGCTCGTTGCGCAACGTCAGATAAATCTGATGATGCAGCGCGACCAGCTTGTGGCGGCTGCGCGGCATGGAGGCAGCGGCACGACCCCTGTCACCCCGCCGTGCGTTGGTTCGGGAACTCATGCCGCGCCTTGTATCATATCCACATAACCGGCCGTGTCCCACCCGGCGCCTCGCCGCAGCCTCGTCGCAGCACGTGAACAGTGCTGGCAAAGCCACGCCCGATAGATGTACTGTCAAGCAAACCTCTGTCACTCTAGCGAACCGGCCGACGCGGCCTCATGACCGGCGTCGCGGGCCGAGATCACTTTCACGGAACAGGGAGCCACCACGATGGGTCACGATCGCGACCATGACCACGAACTCGCCGCCACTGCGGCGGAAACCGGCATCGCCTCGCCGCTGTCCAAACGCGATTTCCTGAAAGTCGCCGGCATCGCGACCTTTGGCCTCGCCGGCATGGCACGCTCGGCCGACAAACCGGAACGCTGGGACCTGATCGTCGTCGGTGGCGGCAATGCCGGCCTGCCGGTCGCCATCTTCGCCGCCCAGCGCGGAGCGCGAGTGCTCATCGTCGAGGCTGCCGGCGCCCTCGGCGGCACGCTGTTCCTGTCGAGCGGCCAGATGAGCGCAGCCGGTACCAAGCTGCAGAAATCGATGAACATCGAGGACAGTTGGCAGCTGCACTATGACGATGTCATGCGCATCAGTACCGGCACCGCCGACCCGACACTGCTGCGGCTTGCGGTGCAAAATGCCGCGCCGGCCTTCGACTGGCTGACCGACCACGGCTTCAAGGTGCGCGACGGTCAGCCCGTCACCGGCACCACCCACGACCCCTACAGCCGTCCGCGCTACGCCTGGGGCCCGGAAGGCGGCCGTTCGATCCTCAAGGTGCTGAACGAGCAGCTCAAGCCGCTGATCGACGCCGGCAAAGTCAGCGTGCTGCTGCAGACCCGCGTCACCGCCCTGATTCAGGAGCGCGACGGCACGATCAGCGGCGTGACCACACAGAACGAGCGCGGCGAGACGGGCCGATACCTGGGTCGCTATGTCGCGCTCACCTGCGGTGGCTACACCGACAACCCCGCGATGTACGAAAAGTACGAGGGGGCCAAGGACTACTCGCGGACCACCTACCCCTTCAGCCAGGGCGCAGGCATCGAACTCGGCCTGGCCGCCGGTGGCTACGTGCGTGGCGGGCAGCACCACATCCCGCTGTTCGGTGCGGTCATGCCCGACATGGATTTCCCGGCACCACCGATGGCGATGGTACGACACTTCCCGCCGGACCGGCCGCCCTGGGAGATCTACGTCAACAAGGCCGGCAAGCGCTTCATCTGCGAGGACATGCCGAGCCATACCGAGTATGAGCGAGGCCTCGGCGCGCAACCGGACGAGCGCTGTTGGGTGGTGTTCGACGAGGCGATCTACCGCGCTGCACCACAGCTGGTCAGAGGCGCCGCCAATTCTCCATGGACGCCTGCCGACACCGCCGAAGCGTTCGCCTCCGGCACGCGAAACTTTTTCCGGGCCGACTCCATCGAAGCACTCGCCCGGGCCGCGGGTATCGATCCATCCGGCCTCGCCGCCACAGTGACGATCTACAATGCCGCGCAGGCCGGTAGCCGCAGCGATCCCTTCGGCCGCAAATACTTGCCGCTGCCGATCGCCAAGGCGCCGTTCTACGCGGTGCAGATCCAGAGCTGGAGTCTGACCAGCTACGCCGGCATCGCCGTCGACGATCAGCTGCGGGTGATTCGCGAGGACGGCCGTCCGATCCGCAACCTGTATGCCGCCGGCGAGCTGCTCGGCTTGGGGCAGCTGATGGGCCGATCCGTCAGCGGCGGCATGTCGGTGACGCCGGCGCTCGCGCTCGGCCGGCTGCTCGGCCATTCCATCCTGCGATTCGATACCTGAGGAACAGCGGCGGAGCGGGTGTTCGCGTTAGCATCTGTCTTAACCATGAGCTACGACGAATCACCCGCGTCGCCGGCCGGCGTCCGGACCTCGCCCAGGTCGCTGCCGCCTCCGGCACCGGAGGCGGCAGACACCGTGCAGCGCGCGCAGCCCTGGCTCGGCACGCTGGTACGCATCGGGGTGCAGGGGCTCGACCCGGCGGCGGCGCATGCCGCGATCGAGCGCGGCTTTGCGGCGATCGCCGCCCACCACGCACTGATGAGCTTCCACGACGACGGCAGCGAGCTGAACCGCCTGAACCGCGAGGCCGCGACGCGCGCGGTCGCGACGGACCACCGGGTGCTCGAAGTGCTGCGCCTCGCGCTGGCCATGGCCGAAGCCTCGGATGGCGTATTCGATCCGACGATCGCACCGCGACTGGTCGAATGGGGCTTTCTGCCGGCCCCTGGCGCCGCACCCGTGCCGGACCCGCAGGCCAACTGGCGGGACATCGAGCTCGATGACGATCGCGTCCGCTTCCGCCGCGCGCTGTGGATCGATCTTGGCGGCATCGCCAAAGGCGACGCGGTGGACGCGGCACTGGCCGCGATGGCGCTGCCCGCCGAAGCCCAGGTCTGCATCGACGCCGGTGGCGACCTGCGGGTCGCCGGCCCGCGGCCGCAGCGTGTGGTGCTGAACGCATCGGCCCAGCAGGCCGCGGCGTTGCCGGTACTGGAGCTCACCGACGGCGCGGTCGCCAGCAGCACGGGCCTCCCCGCCCGCCGCCGCCACGCCTCGCGCTGGATCGGTCCGCACCTGCACGGGCGATACCGGCAAGCGGTGGCCGTCGATCGCTTTGCCAGTGTGGCCGCACCGCGCTGTGCGACCGCCGACGCATTGACCAAGATCGCGCTCGCGATCGATGCCGATGCGGCGGCCGTGTGCCGGCAGTTCGCGGCCACTGCTCACGTCTTCAGCAGCGACAGCGGCTGGCGCAGTTTCGGTCGCGACGCGTGAGCGCCGCTCGCCACAAGCACCGGGTCGGCACGCTGCCGGCCAGACGCCGCCGCGCGGTCCACTGGATCGCGATCGGCACCTGGCTGACGGGCGCGATCTGGCTGATCTTCAAATATTTCGTGCGGGTGACCGACGAATTCGGTTTCGACAATCCGCACCCGATGCAACAGTGGTGGCTGACCGCGCACGCCGTCGTGGCCGTGTTCGCGGTCTGGATGTTCGGCGTGCTCTGGCCCGGCCATGTCCTGCGCGGCTGGAACAGCCACCTGCGTCGCCCCACCGGCGGCACGCTGTTCGGCATCATGGCCTTTCTCACGCTGAGCGGCGTGGCGCTCTACTATCTCGGCAGCGACCGCTGGCGGTCGTGGATCTCGATCCTGCACTGGGCAGTCGGCCTCGGTGCGCTGATCGCCTTCCTGCTGCATCGCCGGCACGGCGACTAAGCAGAACGCTGCCTGCGGCCGGCTCGCTCAGCGCGCCTGCAGCAGCAAGGCCAGCCCGCCGCTGCCCGGCGCCTGAACCTGCAATGAGTGCCGGCCACGAACACGGTTTGGGTGCGCGCATCGAGCAGCCGGGCCAGGAAATGATTGGCCTCCGGACGGCCCAGGACCTCGTCGAGCACCACCCGCATGCCGAGCAGGTCACGATAGAACACCAGGGGCTGCCCGATTCGGAATCAGCGGCGATGCTCCTCCGCTCGAGGCTACTCTGCGCGGCCTACAGCAACACGCGGCGAGCCTGCCAGCCGTTGAGCAGCGGATGCGGCCCGGGAAGCGCTTCGAGGCCGAGGGCGCGGCACACTGCCCAGGCCAGGCAGAGGTTGGTCGAGAGCACCGGACGGCCGAGTTCCGGTCCCAGGGTTTCGATCGCGGCCAGCGTCGGCATGCCGGTCCCGGTGAGCAGCAGGCCATCGGCCCGCGACAGATCGAGCTGGCGGGCAGCGGCCAGCGCATCGGCCGAGCCCAGCTCGTAGATGCTGCGCGTATCGGCGGTCCGTGTGACCACGCGATGGTGAACCACGACCTCATGCCCCGCAGCCTCGAAATAGGCGACACCCGCAGCGACGACGACCGCCGGATAGGGTGCGACGATCGCGATGCGTTGCAGGCCCAGTGCGGCCAGCGCGGCACGGATCGCCATGCCGCCGGTGATCACCGGCGCACCGATCCGCGCTTCGATGCCGGCGACGATTGCCGCCTCGCGCTGCGCTCCCAGCAAGTACGATGCCGCCGAGCAGGCAAAGCCAACCGCATCGAGCTGCAGCACATCGTAGCTGCGCAGCGTCGCGTCGAGATTCTCGAGATAACCGATGAAACGCGTCGGCGGATCGGGCTCGGTACTGGTGAGCCGCGTCGCCAGCAGGCTGACCCCCGCAGGCATCAGCGCAGCGATCTCCGGCTCGGCGGTCGGGTTCGCCTGCGGCACCGCCAGACCAACCCGGCCTCGCGAACCATATTCGCGGCCACTGTGCGGCAGGCTCATCGGCCACGCACCACGTCGATCAAGGCCGCCGGATCATCCGGCAGACGCGCGCCCCGCCAGGCGACGTGCCCATCGGGCCGCACCAGCACCAGGCGGGTTTCGTAGAGCTTCGCGATCGCGGGATCGTGCAGCTCCTCGATCGTCAGCGGCATGCCGACCGCCTGGGCCGCATCCAGCAGCCGCTGGTCGGCGGATTCCGCCGAGCCGAATCGCAGCAGCACCGCGTCGCGTCCCAGCAGATCGAGGGTCGAGCGGCCATCGGCCATCCAGGCATGCGGCGCGCGCGAGCCCGGCCAGGTCGACGGCACCACCTGCAGGGGATCATCCGGCGGTTCGGGCGTGCCATCGCCGACGATCACCGGCGAATCGATGTAGCGATAGCCCAGATGGGTGCCGGCGCTGTTGAACTGGCGCGCCAGCCATTTGATCTTGCGTGCCAGCACCGCCCGCGCCGCCTCGGCCTCGGCACCGGGCTGGTCGATGTTCGCCGGCGTCTCGTCCATGACCATGTCGATCTTGTCGGAGTTGGTCGCCGAAATCAGGCTGTTGCGCACCGCGATCGGTTTGCGCTCGATCTCGTAACTCTCGAGCAGCGTCTCGCCGCCCCAGCCGCGCAACACGGCATCGAGCTTCCAGGCGAGATCGCAGGCATCGCCGATGCCGGTATTCATGCCGACCCCGCCGGTCGGCGCGAACAGATGCGCCGCATCGCCGGCCAGGAAGACCCGCCCCTGACGCCAACTGCGAGCGACGGACTGGTGGTGATGCCAGTGCATGGTCTGTAGCAGCTCGAACTCGAAGGGCTTGCCGACCGCCCGGTGCAGGATCTGCCGCGCGTCGAGCTCTTCGGTCTGTTTCGTTGGGTCGAGGAAATAGTACTGAAAGTTCCACAGCTCGACACCGTCGATGGCCGTGAACACGCCGAAGCTGTCGGGCGTGAACACGAAATAGAGATTCGCGACGCCCAGCCCGTGGACTTCCAGAAACTCCCGGCTGCGGAAGAAGAAACTGACGTTGGCACGCATCCGGCCGCGGCCGTTGCGGCGGATGCCGAGCGCACGGCGGATCTCGCCGCTGCCGCCATCGCAGGCGACCAGATAGCGCGCCCGCACCGTCTCGCGTTTGCCGGTCGCAACCTCGCACAAATGACCCAGCACGTGATCCGGATGCTGCTCGAACGATTCACAACGCCAACCGTGTCGCAGCGTCAGGCCCGGGAGCGTGCGCGCATGCTCGACCAGCACCGGCTCGAGGGCCTGTTGTCCGATCTGCGTCTTGGAATAAGGCGACCACTGCAGCTCCCGGAATCGTTGCAGCGCTGCCGGATCGCGCCGGCGGCCTTCATCGATCGACGGTGAGCGGAAGCGGTGCAGCTCCTGCCCCGCAAGCCGGGTGGTGAAGATGATGTAGTACGGCAGATGGTTCGGCACCGACGCGGCGAAGATCGCTTCGTCGAGATTCCAGCGCCGGAACAATTCCATCGAGCGCGAGCCGAGCAGCGTCGCTTTGGGATGCGGGGTCGCCACCATGCGCTCCTCGACCACCAGCGCGGACTGTCCGCGGTGTGCGAGGTCTATACCGAGCGTCAGGCCGACCGGCCCACCGCCCACGATCAGTACAGGAACATCGATCATTGCAGCTCAGTGACTGTCCAGGTTGATGGCAGGAGCAGGCGACGATTGCCGATCAGACACCATCGTCGACCCGGTACTTCTTGTGGCAGCTCTTGCAGGCAACGCCGACGGCTTCGAGCTGCTCGCCGAATGCGGCGGCGCTACCCTGCGCGTGGATCTGCAGCAATCTGCCGCTCTCGACCCGCAGCGCCTCGGCCTTCCGGTCGAAATCGGCGTGCTCGAGCCAGATCTCGGCCTTGGCGTCGGTATCGGCACCCGACTCCGGGCCGGTACCCGACGCGAACCATTGCGGCAGGTCCGCAGCGTAGCTCGCCAGCTGCGCCACGGCGGACTGCACCGCCGGGTTGTCCTGCAACGGCTCGCCCTTCCTGATCGCATTGCCGAGACTCTTGTACAGGGTGTCGAGCTCGCTGAAGCTGTGCTGGCGCAACTGAACCGCGGCTGCGATCTCGGGATCGGCGGCAACCCTGGATTTGGTGCCGCAGCCGCCCACCAGCAGCGCCACACCCAGCACCATCAGCCACTGCAGCGCGCCGAACTCCGAACGGCGGCATACCGTAGCAACGAGGTCGGCCGGGCTCGGCATTCGGCCAATCAGGCGGTCACGCACGATGACTCCGCGTCTGGCAAGGTGCAGACGGCGAGGATACCGGAGGTCGCCACCCAGGTGCGAACCTGGCCGGCTCGCCCAGCGAACCCCGACGCACACGCAGGTCTTGCCGATGCGATTGCAATCACGTAGACCGGCTCGAGGTCTGACGCAAGCCGTACTGCGAACGCGGCACGCCGCCGTCGACGGCGATTCGGCCAGCTTGTTTCCATATCATCGGCGAAGCGGGTGGTCGCTTGCCGGAGGGTTATCGATGTCGTCGATGCATCATGCCGGTGCCGTCGCACTGACGGTGATTTTGAGTCTTGTCGTACTCTGCGGGTCGCCGGCGCGCGCGGCCGGCTTTTCGGTCGTGGAGGCGAGCATCGGCGACCTGCAGGCCGCGCTGCGCGACGGTCGGGTGACTTCGCGCGGGCTCGTCGAGCAGTACCTCGCACGGATCGCGATTTACGAGAACGAGCTGAACGCGACGCTGGCGGTCAACGCCCGTGCGCTCGAGCAGGCGGATGCGCTCGATCGTGAACGCGCCGCCGGTCAGCTGCGCGGCCCGTTGCACGGCATCCCGATCGCCCTCAAGGACAATATCCACACGACCGACATGCCGACGACCGCCGGCACTTTGCGCTTCGCGGACTACCGGCCGCCGTACGAGGCGACGGTGGCCAAACGTCTGCGCGAAGCGGGCGCGATCCTCCTCGCCAAGACCGTGATGACCGAGATGGCCAACTGGATGGTGGTCGGCATGCCCAACAACTATTCCTCGCTGGGCGGCTACGCGTTCAATCCCTACGACCCGCGGCGCGATCCGCGCCCCGGCCGCGACGATGGGCGGCCCGTGCTCGCCACCGGCAGTTCCTCGTCAGGTGCAGGGACGGCCGCGAGTCTCTGGGCAGCGAATGTCGGTACCGAGACCACGGTGTCGATCACCGGCCCGGCCTCCGCGGCCATGCTCGCGGCGATCAAGCCGACCGTCGGCCGTATCAGTCGCCATGGCATCCTGCCGGTCTCGCTCGATCAGGACACCGCGGGGCCGATGACACGCAGTGTCGCCGACGCGGCGATCCTGCTCGGTGCCATGGAAGGGCGTGCACCCGATCCGAAAGACCCCGCGACCTCGCGTTGTGCGCCCCCGGTCGACCACGACTACACCCGCTTCCTCGATCGAGATGCACTGGCCGGTGCGCGGATCGGCGTGCCGCGGGCCTGGTTCGTCGATGCCGTCGTGTTGCCGGGCGAGACCCGGCCGAGCGGCGGAATCCCCGCGGATCAGAAGGCGATGCTCGATGCGGCCGCTGCGGTGCTGCGCGAGCGCGGTGCCACCGTCGTCTATCCCGCCGATCCGCCGAGCGTGCTGGCGAAAGATCCGGCGCGGAATTCCATGCTCAAGCCGTCGTGCTCGCAGATCAGCGGCCGCAAAGGCAGCGATGCCGATTGCTCCGTGGTACTGAAATACGGCTTCAAGCGGGACTTTTCCACCTGGCTGGCGAGTCTCGGCGAGGCGGCGCCGGTACACTCGCTGACCGAGCTGCGCGAGTGGAACCTGGCACATGCCACGGCCGGCACGCTCAAGTACGGCCAGACTTCGCTGGACATCTCGGATGAACAGGATCCCGCTTCAGCCGAAGATCGGAGACGCTACGAAGCCGATCGGGCACGCGAGCTGCGGCTGACCACCGTGGAGGGCGTCGATGCGGTCATGAAAGCCCATCGGCTCGATGCACTGCTGTTCGTCGGCAGCCGTGGCAGCGCTTTCCTCGCCAAGCCCGGCTATCCGTCGGTCGCCGTACCTTTCGGCAGGGTCGCCAATGGCGACGGCTTCCCGGCAGGCTTCCAGCCCAAATCGGCGCCGCTCGGCGTCGCGTTCGGTGGGCTGGCCTGCAGCGAACCGAAGCTGATCGCATTGGCTTATGCATTCGAACAGGCCACATTGCGTCGCCAGCCGCCAGTGCTGGACTGACCGATGGTCGCTGGCCAGTCCGCGGCCAGCAGCCGTGGGCGCCCGGAACGGCGCACCGACGTGGCCGCGCAGCAAAGCGCATGCGATGCCATTCTCAGGCGCGTGGCGAATCGCTTCCGAGCAGCCAGCCGCGCTCGCGCGCCACGAGCCTGAAGGAGCGGCTCACCGGCACCTCGAGGCCGTTGACGAGCTTCAGCACTTCACGATGCCGCTCGCCTGACAGCGCCGTTCCCGCAACCCACCACGAGCGGTGCACCTGCGCCCCCTCCTCCGCACCAAGCTCACGGATGGCGTCGGAGAGCCGATAGAGAACGAGATCGGAACCGGCACTGGTATATACACGCAGATAGTGGCCATCGGATTGCAGCGCAAGCAGTTCCCCACGTCGCTCCGGACGCATACGGCCGAGAAATGCCGGCGGTGTCGAAGACGGCGCCGTCGCGACAGCGGTCGTCGCTGTCGCAGCAACCGGCCCGGTTTGCGGCGACGGCGCGGGCGACGGGGGCGACAACTCCGCTGCTACACCAGCCTGAGCCATCGGCCCTCCCGACAGATCCGCGGCCGGCAGCGGCGACCAGCAAGTCGCAGCACGCCCTGGCACCGCCCAAGGCACATAGCCAAACCGCGGCATCTGCAGGCCATGGAAGAACAGCAGATTCAGACCGATCCACAGCACCGCGTTGCTGGGCAGGGTCTGCACCGCTGTCGACAGCGGGCCCACACCGACGTGACTGAGTGACGGATGAAAGACCCATCCGAGCAGGGCACGCCACCCCTGCAGCACGGGGCCCACTACCAGGCTGCCACCGATCACCTGGCCGATGAGCAGTGTGAGCCACAGCGGGCTGCGCCAACGCCGCAGCAACGGCGCCAGGGCATGGGTGGTCGCGCCGAGGATCGAAGTCGACAGCAAAGCCGTCACGATCCAGTAGGCCAACGAGATCGACCGCGGCCAGCTCACGGCGCGGCCGACTTGCAACCAGCCGAGCAGAAAGCCCAGCAACAGCGGGACACCGACGTAGAACCAGAACGTCAGCCAGTGCAGGCGCCGCTCGCCGGCGGGATCACTCTCGGTCAGCCACCCGGTCATGACCGTCGTACCGTTGCGCAAAGGCCGTGGTCCAGCGTCGATCTCCATGTCATTCGCGCTTCCTGAGCGGCAGCCACGTATCCGACGATCTGCCTGACGAGCACCCGGGAAAAAAATCCGGCGTTCGGGAATAAGTCTTTGAACGTGATCGGCGCAAGTATCACCTTCGCTACCCGGTGTCGCAACCGCCACGAGCCCGGCGTTGGCGCACCTGGAATGCTTCATCAGGGAGTCAACGACATGCGACCGATCAGACCGATGAGAACCGTTGCCGGTTGGGCAGTGCTGACGATAGCCACCTCGCTCGCCTCCGCTCAGACCCACTCGCCGTCCAGCAATACCGCGACGGACAATATGTCCGTCGAACTCGACGAGATCCTGGTTACGGCCCGCAAGCGAACCGAGAACCTCCAGGAGGTTCCCATCTCCATCACCGCGATCTCGCAGCAACAGATCGAGCGCCGCAACCTGACCGACCTCGCCGATCTGGCCAAGAGCACGGCCAGCTTCACCTGGTCCGAAGGCCTGAGCCCTGCCGACGCGCGTCCCGCGATCCGCGGCCAGGCGAACATCCGCACCGCCAGCCAACCCACGGTCGGTGTCTTCGTCGACGGCAACAGCGTGTCGTGGCGCTCGGGCCTGAACCTGCAAACCGTCGATGTCTCGCGCATCGAGGTCGTCAAAGGCCCCCAGAGCGCCCTGTTCGGGCGTGGCGTGCTGTCCGGCGCAGTCAACTACGTCACGCGTCGCCCCGAAGCCGAGTTCGGTGGCTATGCCGAGGCCCTGTACGGCAGTGACGGACGCGCCGACCTGCGTGGCCGACTCGACCTGCCGGCCAGCGACACCTTGTCGTTCGCCGTGACCGGCCGCTGGTCGGAGTTCGATGGCTTCTTCTCCAACGCGCTCACCGGTCGGGACGGAGTCGGTGCCGAGGACGCCAAGGGTGGCAGCATCGCCCTGCTCTGGGAGCCGACTTCCGAGCTCACCGCTTACGCGCGAGTCTCCTACTCGAGCGAGTGGCAGGCCCAACCCGCCCGCCATGTCGTCGCCTCCAACACCCAGACGGGCGCACTGCCCAGGCAAGTTTGGTTCGTCGGCAAAGTGCCGGCGGACCCGGCGCTGATCGCGCACAACTGCGACGACTGCGGCGGCATGGAACGCGATGTGCTCTGGGCGACCCTGAATCTGGATTGGGAAGTGCTCGGCGGAACCTTCACGTCGATGACTGCGTTCAACGATACCGACTATCTCGCCGATTACGACACCGACTTCACCGGCATCCTCGACACCGCAATACCGCTGCATCCCGCGTTCCAGAACGGTTTCCGCGCCTACACCGATCGCGATATCCGCAGCCTCGGCCAGGAGCTGCGGTTCACCTCGGCGCAGGAAGCGCGGCTGCGCTGGATGGTCGGCGCGTACTACTACGACGAGAAGGTCGAGGACGATGGACGCAGCATCGTCGGCACCTCACTGCTGCCGACCCAAGTGCCGTCGATTCCTCAGACCAACGAGGTGACTTCGACCTCGGTGTTCGGCTCGCTGGCCTTCGACCTGACCGACCGGCTGACCGCCGGTGCCGAAATCCGCTGGAACGAGGATGATGCCGAAGTCGACTTCATCTTCGCCGGCGCGCCACGCAGGCTGTCGAACACCTGGGAATCCTGGTTGCCGCGCTTCACGCTCGACTTCCAATGGACACCCGACCTGATGATCTATGCCAACGCCTCCAAGGGCAGCAAACCTGGCGGTTTCAACACCGCGCTGGGTGCCGGCGTCGGCGTGCAGCTGCCCGCGGAGCTGATCCCCTACGACGAGGAAAACGCCTGGAGCTACGAGATCGGCGCCAAGTCGCAGCTGCTGGAGGGTCGGATGACCCTGAACGTCGCCGCCTTCCGCATCGACTGGTCGCGCATGCAGGTGGACTCGCAGTACATCCCGCCGCCACCGGCGATCGGCACGGTCGGCTATACCAACAATGCCGGCAAGGCCGAGGTGAACGGCGCCGAGGTCGAGTTGCGCTGGCAGGCCAGCGACGCGTTCGAGGTATCGGCCGCGTATGCCTATACGCCGTCGCGGATCTTCGACTACCAGCTGTCGAGCGCCACGGCCGCGGGCCTCTCCACGCTCGGCAAGCGGCATCTGCCGTACACCTCGGACCATACGGCTCTCGCCTCCCTGACCTACACGGCGCCGCTCGCGGCCGACTGGGCCTGGTTCGGCCAGCTCGACGCCCAGTACCGGACCTCGCAATATGCGAGCATCGCCAATCTCGCGGAGACCGGCGATCGCACGCTGGTCGACCTGCGCTTCGGTCTGAATTCACCGAGCTGGCAGATCACGGCATTCGTCACCAACCTGTTCGACGACGACACGCCGGACAACATCAGCCCGTTCCTGAATCCGCAGACCGGTGCCCGGAACTTCATCGTCAGCGTGCCCGATCCCCGGCAGTGGGGACTGCGGGTACGCTATTCGTTCTGAGTTCGAACTGCGGGTCAACTGCCAATGAAATCATCCGCAACTTCGAACCTCTCGCGACGCGGCTTCGTGGCCGCGGCGGGAGCGACCGCGGTTACACTGACTTTCAGCCGCAAGACACGGGCTGCCGACGATCGTCACGACGTGGCGATCGTCGGTGCCGGCCTCGCCGGCCTGCATGCCGCGTCGATCCTCACCGAGCTGGGTGCCGACGTCGTGGTGCTCGAAGCCAGCCAGCGCACCGGCGGGCGCTGCCTGACCATGGATCACTGGCACCTGCACCCCGATCTCGGTGGCGCGCAGATCGGCCGTGACTACGCCCGCGTGCTGGATGCGGCCCGGCGCCTCGGCGTCAAGCTCGGGCCTGGCGCGCATGTCAATGCGCCCTACGCTTTCGTGGTGGGTGGCACCCTGATCCCGGCCCGGGAGTGGCCGCGCTCCCCGCTGAATCGCCTTGAAGGCGCCGAACGCGAAATCCCGCCCCATGCCCTCGGCAGCTACTACGTCGAGGGTCGAACACCGTTCAAGACACTCGACGGCTGGCTCGCACCCGAGGCGGCCCAATACGATCTCTCGCTGACCGAGTGGCTCGATCGTCAGGGCGCCTCGCCCGAAGCACGACGCATCATCCGCGAGTCCCAGGGGCGCGCGCTGGAATCGCTGTCGGTGCTGCGCATGATGCAGGAAGCGACGCGCGGCAAGATCAGCATGGCGCAGTACGATGGGCGTGCGTTCGAAGGCAAGGACTCCTTCGAGCGGGCTGCGATCACCTCGCAGCACGTGATCGGCGGCACGTCGCGGTTGACCGACGCGATGAGCGCATCGCTCGGCGAGCGGGTGCGCCTTGGCAAGCAGGTTCGGTCAATCGACCTGCAACGCCGTGCCGCCGTGCTGCGCTGCGCCGACGGTTCACGCATCCGCGCGCGATTCGTACTGGCTGCGGTGCCGTTCACCGTGCTGCGCCAGATCGCGATCACGCCTGCACTGCGCGGCGATCAGGCGGATGCCGTGCAGCGCATGCCTTACGGCAACCAGAGCCAGGTCTGGCTGCGGGTGCGCAAGCCGTATTGGGAGTTGGACGGCATCGAGGCCTCGATGTGGACCGACGGTCCATTCAACCTGATCCGCCAGCAGATCGAATCGGATGGCTCACGCGAACTCATGAGCGTGCTGGCGTTCAGCGAAAAATCCGTGCGGATCGACGCCCTGCCGGAGGCCGAGCGCGGCCGGTTCGCAATCGCCGAAATCGAACGCATCCGACCAGCCACGCGTGGCCTGCTGGAGTTCGTCGGTGCGCATTCCTGGGAGAGGGCACCATACCAGCGAGGCTGCAGCTTCCAGATGGTGCCGGGACGAGCGTTCGCCTGGGCGCACAACATGGCGAAACCCCATCTATCGCTGCACTTCGCCGGCGAGCACCTGCGACGGCTGGAAGTGGGCATGGAAGGCGCGATGGAATCCGGTGAGCGTGCCGCCCGCGAGATCGCCGAGCGACTCGACGCCTGATCGTCGCCGGTCGCGGCTGGTTTCTCGACCTTGGCCACCGCCTGAAATCATGGGTTCGCAGCGAGAAAATCTGCAATCCCTTCACCGGCAGCGACACCGGTGGCGAAGCACGCGGTCAGCAGATAGCCGCCGGTCGGAGCTTCCCAATCGAGCATCTCGCCGGCACAGAACACGCCAGGCAGATCGGTGAGCATCAGTCGCGCATCCAGTGCGGCCCGCGACACGCCGCCGGCCGTGCTGATCGCTTCGGCAAGCGGCCGGGCGGCGCACAGCCGCAGCGGCAAGGCTTTCAGCGCCATGGCGAGACGCCAGGAGTCCTGCATCGTCTCGCGCGGCAGCAACTCGCGAACCAGCGCGGCACGCAGGCCGGCAATGCCCAGCTTCGATTTCAGATGGCTCGAAAGCGACTTCGAGCCCCGCGGCTTCGACACCGCCTGCTGCACCCACTCGGCGCTGCGCTGCGGCAACAGATCGAGCGTCACGACAGCCTGCTGCTCACGGGCGATCGTCTCGCGAATCCCGGCGGACGCGGCATAGATCAGGCTGCCCTCGACGCCTCCGTCGGTGATCACGAACTCGCCGATCTGCACGAGCGGCTGCCCGTCGGGCCCCGTCCAGTGCAGCTGTACGCCCTTGAGCGGTGTGCCCGCGAAACGCGTGCGGAAATGTTCGCTCCAGCCGCTCTCCGGACCGCACTCCGGCGAAACTCGCAGAACATCGAAGCCGCAGTTCGCCGGTCGCAGGTCTGCCACCGCCACACCCGCAGCCCGCAGCCACGGCAGCCAGACCCCATCCGACCCCAGAGCCGGCCAGCTTGCGCCGCCCAGCGCCAGCAGCACCACTTTGGCGCGGACGCGCTGCTCGCCTTGCGGCGTCGCGATGCGCAACACGGGTGGGCCCGGATGCAAGCTCGTGCAGGCGGCGGCGGCCGCCTCGTCGGCCAGCACCGGCACCGACGACAACGGCAACGGAGGCGAAGGGGAAGGCGCAAACCCGATCAGCCGATGACGCGTATGGATCCGCACCCCTTGCGCCCGCAGCCGCTGCAGCCAGCGCCGCAGCAGCGGCGCCGCCTTCATCTCGCGCGGAAACACCCGACCCGAGCTGCCGATGAAGGTCTCGATCCCCAGCCCATCCGCCCAGGCGCACAACTGTGCCGCGCCGAAATGCCGCAGCCAGGGCTGCAGCCATTCGCGCGCCTGGCCGTAGCGGCCGGCGAACGTCTCGAAATCTTCGCTGTGGGTCAGGTTGAGGCCGCCTTTTCCGGCCAGCAGGAACTTGCGGCCAACCGACGGCATCGCCTCGAACAGGTCGACTGGCCAGCCACGGCCTGCGAGGACTTCCGCTGCCATCAGCCCCGCTGGCCCGCCGCCCACGATGACGACCTCGAGCGCGCCGTTGCGGCTTGCAGATCCAGGCTGATCCATGGCGCGCTCCGGAGGACTTGATCGCAGGCAATGCAGGGGCGCGCATTGTAGTCACGGCTCACGGTTGTCCGACCCCGGTCGACGGATATCCCTACACTTCACCGATGAAAGCCACGCCTTCCCCGGACACCGGGACGACCACCTTCGCCGACCTGGGCCTCCCCGACGCCGTGCTGCGCGCGATCCGGACGATCGGCTACGAATCCCCCTCGCCGATCCAGGCGGCCACCATCCCCGCATTGCTGCAGGGCGAGGATGTCCTCGGCCAGGCGCAGACCGGTACCGGCAAGACCGCCGCGTTCGCGCTGCCGATCCTGTCGAAGCTCGAACTGAAGCGGCATGCACCGCAAGCACTCGTGCTGGTGCCGACCCGCGAGCTGGCCATCCAGGTATCCGAAGCGTTCCAGAAGTACGCCACCGGCCTGCACGGCTTCCACGTGCTGCCGATCTACGGCGGCCAGAGCTATGTGCCCCAGCTCAATGCCCTGAAGCGCGGCCCCCAGGTCGTCGTCGGCACGCCCGGCCGGATCATCGACCACCTGGAGCGCGGCACGCTGTCGCTCGAGGGCATCGGCATGCTGGTGCTCGACGAAGCCGATGAAATGCTGGCCATGGGTTTCGCCGATGCACTCGAAGCCATCCTCGCGCAGACACCGGCGGACAAGCAGGTGGCGCTGTTCTCCGCGACCATGGCGCCGAACATCCGCCGCATCGCGCAGCGTCATCTCGACGCGCCCCGCGAAATCGTGATCCGCGGCAAGACCGGCACGGCCGCGAACATCCGCCAGAGTTTCTGGATGGTCAGCGGCCTGCACAAGCTCGACGCCCTGACCCGGATCGTCGAGGTGGCCGACTTCGACGCGATGCTGGTGTTCGTGCGCACCAAGCAATCGACGGTGGAGCTGGCCGAGAAGCTGCAGGCCCGCGGTTTCGCGGCCGCGGCGCTCAACGGCGACATCCCGCAGGCGATGCGCGAAAAGACCGTCGATCAGCTGAAAAAAGGCCGGATCGACATCCTGGTCGCAACCGACGTCGCCGCCCGCGGTCTCGACGTGGAACGCGTGACCCACGTCGTGAACTACGACGTGCCCTACGACACCGAGTCCTATGTGCATCGCATCGGGCGCACCGGCCGCGCCGGCCGCAGCGGCGAGGCCATCCTGTTCATCGCCCCGCGCGAACGCAACCTGCTGCGCCTGATCGAGCGCGCCACGCGCCAGAGCATCGAGCCGCTGCAGCTGCCCAGCGTCGCCGACGTCAACAGCCGGCGCCTGGCGAAGTTCAAGGCCCGCATCGGCGAAGCGCTGGCCACGCCGCCGGCGGAATTCCACCGCAAGGCCGTGCAGGAAGTGGCGCTGGAAACCGGTGCGGACCTGCTGAGCATCGCGGCGGCGATCGCCTCGATGGTCGAGGGTCACGCCCCGGTGCACTCTGGCCCGCCACCCGCGCAGCCGCCGTCGCCATCACCCGAACAAGCCGCAGACACCCCGAGCTTCGAAGACGACGGCCGGCAGGTCACCTATCGTCTCGCCGTCGGCCACCGCCAGGGCGCCCAGCCCGGCAGCATCGTCGGCGCCATCGCCAACGAGGCCCGGCTGCAGGGATCGCAGATCAACGGCGTCGACATCCGCGCCGACTACACCCTGGTGCGCTTGCCGGCGAACCTGCCGCAGGCGACGCTCGCGCGCCTCTCCAGAGTGCGCATCCGCGGCCAGCAGCTCGATCTGCAGCTCGACACCGGATCGCGTCGCCCATCCTCCCCGCGGCGCGGCGGTGGACCCGCAACAGGGCCGCGGCTCAAGCGGCGCCCGGCGCGGTGATCTCGTCGATCTGCCGTGCCAGCTGCGCCGTCGGCCGCCAGGCCGCGGCCGCCACGTTCTGCTCGACCTGCTCGGGCCGAGTCGCACCGGCGATCACGCTGCCGACGTAGGGCCGGCTGAGCAGCCAGCCGAACGCCATGTCGAGCAGCGTAGCCCCGTGCGCATCGGCGATCGCCTGCAGCTTTTCGACCTTGTCCAGGTTGCGATCGTTGAGGAAACGCGACGCGCCCGACGGACTCTGCCTGGCTGCCGTACCGAGGCGCGTACCTTCGGGAGGGACCTCGCCGCGCTTGTACTTGCCGGTCAGCAAACCGCTCTCCAGCGGAAAATAAGGCAGGATGCCGAGGCCCTGCCGTTCGCAGGCCGGAACGAGATCCTGCTCGATGCCGCGCGTCAGCAGACTGTAATGGTTCTGCGCGCTGGTGAAGGCCGTGAGTTCATGGTCGCGCGCCACGGCGGCCGCGGCATCGACCTGCGCGCCGTCGAAGTTCGAGTTGCCGATGTAGCGGACCTTGCCCTGGCGAACGAGATCATCGAAGGCCCGCAAGGTCTCCTCGATCGGCGTCTTCGAGTCCGGGCGATGGATCTGGTAGAGATCGATGTAGTCGGTGCCGAGCCGCCGCAGCGATTCTTCGGCGGCGTACATGATCGCGGCACGCGAGGCTCCGCCGTCGGGGAACCGGCCGCTGCGCATCGGGCTGCCGAACTTGGTCGCAATGATCGCCCTGGACCGCCGCGCGCCCAGCGCCCGCCCCAGGTACTCCTCCGACAGGCCGTTGCTGTAGACATCCGCGGTATCGAAAAAACCGACACCGAGCGCCAGGGCCGCATCGACCACCCGGGCCGTCGCCGCCGCATCCAGCCGGCCGCCGAAGTTGTTCGTGCCGATGCCCACGGCGGGCACCTTCAACCCTGATCGACCCAGCGGTCGCAGCGTCGTGGCGGCCACGGCGCCGGTCGTCGACGTCGCGGCGGCATCCGCCGCCGCCGCAGTTGCCGGGCGGATCGCGCCCAGCGAACCGGCGAACGTGGCCAGGGTCAGGTTCCGGGTAAAGATGCGGCGGGAAATCGGTTCCATGCGCGGCTCCTCGGGATGGCTGGCGGGATGGCGGATCCCGAGGGTCATTGTGAACCAGCGACGGCCGTTGTTCGAGCCATGCGCCGCACCCACGGATCCTCCGGCCGGCACCAGAATCGGGTCATGGCCGTCCCGCCACGGGCATCGCATCCCTCCCCCGACATCGGTAAGCTGCGCCGCCACACCTCAGCTGGATACCGACAATGGATGTTGCCTCCCCGGAGTTCTGGATCGCCCTCGGCCAGATCATCGTGATCGACATCCTGCTGGGTGGCGACAACGCGGTCGTCATCGCCCTGGCTTCGCGACGCCTGGCGGAAGAGCAGCGCAAGAAGGCGATCTTCTGGGGCATGTTCGGCGCCGTGGCCCTGCGCGTGGTGCTGATCTTCTTCGCGCTGCAACTGCTGCAGATCCCGTTCCTGAAGATCGTCGGCGGTGCGCTGCTGCTGTGGATCGGCGTGAAGCTGCTGCTGCCGCAACACGAAGGGGGGCATGAGATCAATGCCGCCAGCAGCCTCGGCGGTGCGATCCGTACCATCGTGGTGGCCGACGCGGTGATGAGCCTGGACAACGTCATCGGCATCGCCGCCGCCGCCAAGGACAGCCTGGTCCTGGTGACGCTCGGCCTGCTCATCAGCATCCCGATCATCGTCTGGGGCAGCCGCTTCGTGCTGAAGCTGATGGACCGCTTTCCGATCGTGATCGTCGGTGGCGCCGCCCTGCTCGGCTGGATCGGCGGCGGCATGATCACCGGCGACGCGATATTGCCGCAGCGCGGCATCGAAATCAGCCCCACGCTCCACTACGGCGCGGCAGTGACCGGCGCCTTGCTGGTCGTGATCATCGGCAAGCTGTGGCCGCGGCCGGCAGTCGAAAGCCCGGCCGGACCCGTCGACCTAGCCCACCGCGATCATCGCGACGAAGACCAGACTTGAGGACCTGACCATGCTCACCTTGCTCGTACCCGTAGATGGCTCGGCGTTTTCCGATCGCGCGCTGCAGTACGCGATCACGCGTTGCGCCGATGCGCCGCGGGGCGCACGCATCCATCTCCTGAACGTGCAGACCCCCGCCGTCGGCGTCAATGTAAAGCTGTTCGTCAGTGCCGAAAGCCTGCAGGCCCACTACCGCGAGCAGGCGATGAAGATCCTGCAACCCGCGGTGGAGCGCGTGCGCGCCGCCGGCGTGACGGTCGAGCATCACATCGGCGTGGGTGATGTCGGCTCGGTGACCGTGGAATACGCCGCCGACAAGGCTTGCAGCGAAATCGTCATGGGCACGCACGGCCGCGGCGGACTGGTCGGCTCGGTGCTCGGCTCGGTCGCCCAGCGGGTCGTGCAACAGGCCAAGGTGCCGGTGGTACTGATCAAGTAGCCGTCTACTACCGACGCTATCGCCTGCGGCAAGGGCCGATCAGCCTTACCAACGCGCCGCGACGTCCGCCACTTCACCGCGGGCGAATTCATACTCGGCGGGCAGTACCGCATCGTAGTCGGGTCGCCAGCGAAAAGGCCGGGCCGCATCGACGTAAGTCGTGGACAGGCCGCCGCCGCGGGTACGGAAGAAGTACAGATTGCCGGTCTGTGTGCCGTACGGACCATGTGGCACGAACGGCGGCCGCCAGAAGTACGCACCTGGCCGCATGATGCCCCGGTCCCCATGCACTTCGCCCGCCAGCAGGTACATCTCCTCGACCACCGGATGGATTTCCGATCGCTCGGCCCAGCGTATCGGCAAGGTGCCGAGCAGCCAGGTGGTGTCCTCGGTCAGCGGATCCTGATAGAGGAGTTTGCGGCCCGCGCCCGGCGGAAACTCCGGGTGGAAGTTGCCAGTATAGGGAACCTGGAAAGCGTCGCGATGCAGGACCAGCCGGCGCTGGTCGAAACATGGCGAATCGACGCAGTGCGCGGGCTCCGCCGAAAAGAACTCCAGCACGATCGCGCCGTCCGGCGCCGCCCAGGTACCGGTCGCAAACCCTGCCGGAAGGTGCGCATAGCCCAGCTCCGCATAGCGCTGATCACCGATCTCCAGCGCACCGTCGAGCACCAGAAATTCATCGTCCGCCCGCAGCGCCCCACCGCTGCTCGAGAAGCCCGCCGGGTAGCGCACCAGGAGGCTGCAGCCGCCGGATTGCGGATCACGCGATAGCAGCTTGGTCTCGATGCCGGGGCGCAGGGCATCAAGCAGACCGCGCTCCCAGGGGAGACGCTGGCTCTGCACGAATTCGATCCACGGGCGACCCATGTTCGTCGTGGCTTGGCCCCCGCCGGCGCGGGCGCGGTCTGCCTCAGGCGTAAGCGCGGCTGATCGCGCGCAGCCGACGCCGCTGCATGCGCAGCTCCGCTTCGATCTGCTTGAGGCGCAGGCGGAAGCTCGTCTCCTCCCACTTCTGCAGCAGGCGCTGCTTGCGGTCGGCCAGCCACTGCTCGCGCAGCTTGGACCACTCCTCGAGCGCCTTGCGGAACGCGGCATACTCTTCGGCAACCCGCGCACGGGCACGCTCCAGCTGCTCGTCGCCGAAGCGCGCATGTCGCTTCGCCAGCGCATGCTCCGTGCGCTTGAACTGCATCGCCAGCTGCGCACGGTGGATCCACAGATCCGGCACCCGCTTGAGGTTCGAGGCCAGGCCCATCCAGGACAACACGACGATCAACCACTTGGTCGGATCGAACTGCCACCACTTCACGCCGTTGCGGTAGTCGTTCTGGAAGATGTGGTGAAAGTTGTGATAACCCTCGCCATAGGTCAGGAACGCCAGCACCGGGTTGTCGCGCGCCGTGTTCTCGTCCGTGTAAGGCTGCGAGCCCCACATGTGGGCCAGCGAGTTGATGAACCAGGTGAAGTGATGGTTCACCACCAGCCGCAGCAGACCACCGAGCAGGAACACGCCCCAGACGTCACCGACCAGCCACCCCAGCGCCAACGGGAAACCGATGTTGGTCGAGAGCGTCAGCGCCAGGTAGTGGCGATGCTGGAACATCACGATGGGATCGCGTTCCAGATCGCGGGCATTCGAGAAATCGTTCTGGCCGCTCGGGTAGTCGCGCAGGATCCAGCCCATGTGCGAGAACCAGAAGCCGCGCCGCGCGCTGTACGGATCCTTCTCGACATCGTCCACGACCAGATGATGCCGGCGATGCTGCGAAGCCCAGACCAGGATGCTGTTCTGCAAGGCCATCGCGCCGAACACCGCCAGCACCCAGCGCACCGCAGGATGGGCCTGGTAAGTCTGGTGAGACCATAGCCGGTGATACCCCGCGGTGATCGACATGCCGCAGGCGTACAGGAACACGACGAAGCTCACCCAGGCCCAGGTGCTGAAACCATGCACGATGCCGTACCACGGCACGGCGATCAGCGCCGCGAGCGGAGTCAGCGTAAACACCGTCATGTTGACCCAATTGATGGGCGCGTTTTCTTGCGGGCGTGCGGTGGGCTCGTTGCTCATCGGCAGCAAACACCTGTTTAGTGGCCAAAGGGCGGGAGCGGAATTGGGCCGTCCGGGATCTGGGCAAGCGCCTGCCACCGGTAGCCAACCTGTGGAGGATAGGAAATTGCGGCGGAAACGGCCAGCCCGGCTGCCCAGGCTGTGACGCCGACGGGGCCCTGCAGCTGCCGGGCGACCGCGAGGCGGCCGGATTATCGCCCGCTGTAGGTACTTCCCCGGATGAGCCCTGGTCCCGCAAGCCTCGCTTGCACCACGTCGCTCGTCGGAACGCGCGGCCGGACAGGAGAGCGCTACGCCGGCCGCGGTTCAGCTTTTCAGCGCAACCAGCACCTCGTCGAGCATCTTCTTGGCATCGCCGAACAACATCCGGTTGTTCTCCTTGAAGAACAGCGGATTGTCGACCCCGGCATAGCCCGAGGCCATCGAACGCTTCATCACCAGCGAGATCTTCGATCGCCACACTTCGAGCACCGGCATGCCGGCGATCGGGCTGGTCGGGTCGTCCTGAGCGGCCGGGTTCACGATGTCGTTCGCGCCGATGACCATGGTCACGTCGGTAGCGGGAAAGTCATCGTTGATCTCGTCCATCTCGAACACGATGTCGTACGGCACCTTCGCCTCAGCCAGCAGCACGTTCATGTGGCCGGGCATGCGACCCGCGACCGGATGGATCGCGAAGCGCACGTTCACGCCTCGCTCGCGCAGCAACTTGGTGATTTCGTAGACCGTGTGCTGAGCCTGCGCGACCGCCATGCCATAGCCCGGCACGATGACGACATTCTTCGCACCGCGCAGCAGCTCGGCGGTTTCGACCGCGCTGACCGCCGTGACCTCGCCTTGCGGCTGGGCACCACCGCCAGCGGCCGCCGGCGCCGCACCGCCGCCGGTGCCGAAACCACCCGCGATCACGCTGATGAACGAGCGGTTCATCGCGCGGCACATGATGTAGGACAGGATCGCGCCCGACGAGCCGACCAGCGCACCGGTGACGATCAGCAGATCGTTCGACAGCATGAAGCCGGTAGCGGCCGCGGCCCAGCCGGAATAGCTGTTGAGCATCGACACGACCACCGGCATGTCCGCTCCGCCGATCGCCATCACCATGTGGATGCCGAACAGCAGCGCAATCACGGTCATCACGATCAGCGGCGTCATGCCGGCGGTCACGTCGTGGGCCTGCACGAACAGGACGCCGAACCAGATCACCGCCAGCAGGCCGGCGAGGTTCAGCCAGTGGCGCGCCGGCAGCAGCAGGGGCTTGCCGCCGATCTTTCCGGACAGCTTGCCAAAAGCGATGATCGAACCGGAGAACGTCACCGCACCGATCAGGATACCGATGTAGATCTCGACTTCGTGGATCGTCTTCTCGGCGCCTTGATAGGCGATCGAGGTATCGACGTAGCTCGCGAAGCCGACCAGGCAGGCCGCCAGACCGACCAGGCTGTGCATCAGCGCGACCAGCTCCGGCATCTGCGTCATCTGCACTTTCTTCGCGGCGTACAGACCCACGGCACCGCCGACCAACAGCGCGCCGACGATGTACGGCAAGCCTGCGGCGGTGACACGCGGACCGAACACCGTCGCCAGCACCGCGATCGTCATGCCGATGACGCCGTACAGATTGCCGCGCCGTGCGGTCTCGGGATGCGAGAGGCCACCGAGACTCAGAATGAAAAGGATGGCCGCACCGACGTAGGCAACCGAAGCGAGATTTGCGGTCATGCCGGACGACTCCTTACTTGCGGAACATCGCCAGCATGCGACGCGTCACCGCGAAGCCGCCGAACATGTTGATGGCCGTGAGTGCCAGCGCGACCACGGCCAGACCGAGGATCAAGGCCGCAGGTCGATCAATCCCGGCATCACCGATCGGCGGCGCGATCTGCACCAGTGCACCGACCGCGATGATGCTGGAGATCGCATTGGTCACGCTCATCAACGGCGTGTGCAGCGAGGGCGTGACGTTCCAGACCACCATGTAGCCGATGAAACAGGCGAGCACGAATACCGTGAAGTGCCCGAGAAACGCCGCCGGGGCGAAGCTGCCGACCAACCAGAACAGGACCGCGCCGACGCCGAACATCAGCGCAAGGCTCCGGCCCGACACCGGCTCGCCGGCGCCGCCATGGCCACCCGATTTCTTCGTGGCCACCGGCGTCGCGGGCACGGCGACCGCGGCCTTTGCCGCCTGCGCAGGCGCGGCCGAAAGCCGCGGTGCCGGCGGCGGCCAGGTGATCTCGCCGCCCCGGATCACGGTGGCGCCACGGATGGCTTCGTCGTCGAAGTTGACGTCGATACTGCCGTCCTTCTGCTTGCAGAGTTCTTCGGTAAGCCGCAGCAGGTTGGTGGCGTACAGCGTCGAAGCCTGCCTGGCGAGGCGGCTGGGCAGGTCGGTGTAGCCGATGATCGTCACGCCCTCGCGCACCACCACCTCGCCGGGCACGGTCAGCTCGCAATTGCCGCCCTGCTCGGCCGCCAGATCGACGATCACGCTGCCCGGCCGCATGGAGCGCACCATCTCGGCGGTGATCAGCTTCGGCGCCGGCTTGCCGGGGATCAGCGCCGTGGTGATGATGATGTCGACGTCGCGCGCCTGCCTGGCGAAGGTCTCCAGCTGGGCTTTCTGGAAACCCTCGCTCATGACCTTGGCGTAGCCGCCGACGCCGGTGCCCTCTTCCTGGTAGTCGACCGGCACGAATTCCGCGCCCATCGACTTGACCTGGTCGGCGACCTCGGGCCGCGTATCGTTGGCACGCACGATCGCGCCGAGACCGACCGCTGCGCCGAGCGCAGCGAGACCTGCGACACCCGCACCGATCACGAAAACCTTGGCCGGCGGCACCTTGCCTGCCGCGGTGATCTGCCCGGTGAAGAACCGCCCGAAATGATGGGCCGCCTCGATGACGGCGCGATAGCCGGCGATGTTCGCCATGGACGAGAGCGCGTCCATCTTCTGCGCGCGCGAGATGCGCGGCACGCTGTCCATCGCCAGCACGGTCAGCTGCTGCGCCGCGAGCTGCTGCATCAGTTCGGGGTTTTGCGCCGGCCAGACGAAGCTGATCAGCGTCGTGCCGGGCCGAAGCTGGCCGATCTCGTCGGCGTCCGGCGCCCGCACTTTGAACACCATGTCCGAGAGGGCGTACAGCTCGGCCGCGCTGCCGACGACCTGCGCCCCTGCGGCCCGATAATCAGCGTCGCCGAAGTTGGCTGCCGCACCCGCGCCGCTTTCGATTGCGACCGAAAAACCGAGTTTGACGAGTTTCTCGACCACCTCGGGCACGGTGGCCACGCGCTTCTCGCCGAGGAAGGTCTCCCTCGGTATTCCGATAGTCAGGGACATGGCAACCTCTTCGACGGGCCGCCCGGGGTTCGATGGGCAGTCCCCGGTCCGGTGGCGGCGCGAAGCCCGCGATATTACCCGAACGCCGCCGTTACCAGAACCGCCCCGAACCCACGACGAGGTCTGCGGTCTACGATCCGGCAATCATCAGCGCCGCCCACAGCACACCGCCCACCGTAACGGCCAGCGACAGCGGCTGTTCGCGGCGGGCCAGCCATTTGCGGACCCGATAACGCCAATCACCGCCGACGGCGGCGACCGGGCGTCTTGCCTGCCAGCGGGCCTGCTCGGCATCGAAGTCGGACAGCCTGCAGTAACGTGTCTGCGGACTCGTGGCCATCGCACAGCGGGCGATTTCGGCCTACTCGCGGCGACAGGGACTGCGCGCACGGATCGCCGGTGGATGGCGAGACGAAACGCCGGGTGCATGCGCCCCACCCGCTGGCATTCGCATCGAAATGACCGCCAATGTACGACGGCTCTTACCTGGAAAGGCGCGAGAAGCTATAGCAACGGCTCAACGCTTGCACGTTTCTTTTGTCGTTCGATGCCACCCGGGCCTGACAGCGGTCGGAATCACCCCGCACTGTCGCCGATTCCTGACGCTTTCAGTTCCGTCCAAAGGTTTCGCGCAGGTTGCGGCCCGCATCCTGCAGACCGGATGCGGCAGCCTTGCCTAATTCCGCCGACTTCGTTTTCGCCATTTCCATCACTTCGCGCGCACTCAGCGCTTCGCCACGGGCCGACGCCATCTGCTCCGGCGTACGCGCCGCCGGCATCACGATCAGCAGCGTCAGCCAGACGAAGAACCAGACACCGGTGAAGAACGTCAGCAGCACGAAGCCCAGCCGCACCCAGACGACATCCACGGCAAAATAGGCCGCGAGGCCCGCGCACACTCCGCCCATGACACCTTCGCTCGGCAGACGAAACAGCCGTTTGCGGCGTGGCGCAGGCGCCTGTGACGGTGCACCGACCGCCCCGTCCTGCATGGCTTCCGCGGTACTCCAGCCGCCGACATCCGTGGTGCCGTCGACCGGCCCCATTTCGGTGAGGATCTGCCGCGCTTCGTGCACAAGCACGACGTCCTTCTGTTTGCCCAGGAAGGTGTCGCACTTGTCGGCGATGGCCTGCTCCAAATCGGAGAGGATCTCGCTGCGATCCGGATTGGCCGCGAGCACCCGCTCGGCGTGCGCGAGGTAGGCGCGCACCGCTTCGTATGCGGCGTCTTCGAACTGGTAGGCGGTGCCGTTGAGCGAGACGGTGGTGACCTTTCTCATGGTTGCTGTCCAAGTCGGGTAAGGGTGTCGGTGAGGTGTCGCCAGTACTCCTGCAGTTCGACCAGAGCCTGCCGGCCGACATCCGTCAACCGGTAGTACTTGCGCGGCGGGCCGGCGTCGGACTCCCGCCATTCGTAGTCGACCAGCTTCTCGCGCCGCAGCCGCGAGAGCAGCGGATAAAGCGTGCCCTCCTGAGTGGCGAACTCGGTACCGGCCAGTCGCTGCAACATCTCGGCGACGTACAGCTTCTCGCCGGCGATCACGCGCAGCACCACGAATTCCAGCAGCCCTTTGCGGATCGGCCCGAATTTCTCGCTTGGATTCGCCATCGATTCTTCAGGAAGCTACCTTTATATAGAAAGGTAGCAGAATAAAAAAAGGGATGCAAGGACCGATGCCCGCCCACACGGCACAATCCCCCCCCTTTCTTCCGATCCCATTCCCGAGATATTGCCGATGGACGAAATGTTGCCGATCCAGTCCTGGTCCTGGCTCGAAGGAGCCGTGCTGGCCACACACCTCGTATTGATCCTGCTGGCCGCATGGGGCTTGCGCTGGCTGTCGCGACGGGTGATCGGTCGCCTGGCCAGCCGCTACGACCTGCCCGCGGAAGTCACCGTCAGCGCCCGCCGCCTCATCGGCTTCCTGATCAGCTCGGGCGCACTGCTGCTGATACTGCAGCGGCTCGGCGTATCCGGCGCAGTGCTGTGGACGGCCTTCACCGGCTTCGCCGCCGTGGCGGCCGTGGCCTTTTTCGCCGCCTGGAGCGTGTTGTCCAATATCTTCTGCGCGCTGCTGCTGCTGATCACCCGCCCGTTCCGCCTGTACGACTGGATCGAGCTGATCGACAGCGGCGACAAGCCGGGGCTCGGCGGCCGGGTGCTTAACATGAACCTGGTCTACGTCACCGTGGAGGAACGCCATCCCGGCGGCAGCACGAGCACCCTGCGCCTGCCGAACAGCCTGTTCTTCCAGCGCGCGACGCGGCGCTGGCATGGCGAACCGCCGGCCTTGGTGAAAGCCGCCGCCACCGGCTCCACGCCGCCCTGAGCGATGCGGCGTGCAGCCGCCCCGACAGGTGTTGCTAGACTCGGCACATGAGTGAATCTGGCTCCGCGGGTCGCAGGCGCTGGCCGCTGCACTGGAAGATGCTGGCCGGCTTCCTGGCCGGCCTTGCCGCAGGACTTGTGGTGAACCTTGCCGGCGTCGGCGAGGCGGGATGGGTCGAGGCCTTCCGCAGCTACGCCACGACGCCATTATCCGGCACCTTCCTGAACCTTATTTTCATGCTGATCGTGCCGCTGCTGTTCTCGGCGCTGGTCGTCGGCATTGCGGAGATGGGCGACGTTCGCGCACTGGGGCGCATCGGCTGGAGGACACTGGCCTGGACGATGCTGCTGTCCGCCATCGCCGTGTTGCTGGGCCTGCTGCTGGTCAACTGGCTGCGGCCCGGCGCGGGGGTGGATCCCGCGCTGGCCCAGGTACTGCTCAGCGAGAACTCCGAGCGTGCGCGGCAGATTGCCGACAGTGTCCATACGCAGCCCAAGGGTCTGGAGTTGCTGCTGTCCATCGTGCCGTCCAACGTGGTAGCGGTTGCCTCCAACAACGGCTCGATCCTGGCGCTGATGTTCTTCGCGGTGATGTTCGGCGTGGGGCTGGTGCTCACTCCTTCTCCTGCCACTGCTGCTCTGAAGCGCGGCATCGAGGGCGTGCTCCAGGTTTCGATGACGCTGATGAACCTGGTGATCCGGCTCGCTCCCTATGCGGTGTTCTGCTTCATGTTCAATCTGGCCGCCGTATTCGGTCTCGATCTGCTGGCGCGGCTGGGTGCATACGTGGCCGTGGTGGTGCTGGCGCTGGCGCTTCACCTCACGGTGACCTACTCGGTGGCGCTGCGCCTGGTCGGCTACTCGCCGCTGGCGTTCTTCCGCGGTGTGCAGGAGGCCATGCTCATGGCGTTCTCCACGGCCTCCAGCAACGCCACGCTGCCCACCGCCCTGAGGGTGGCCGACGAGCAGCTCGGGCTGCCGAACAAGGTGTCGCGTTTCGTGCTTACCGTGGGTGCCACCGCCAACCAGAACGGCACGGCGCTGTTCGAGGGCGTCACGGTAATTTTCCTCGCGCAGTTCTTCGGCGTGGAGCTCTCGTTGCTGCAGCAGGGCATGGTGATGCTGGTGTGCATACTGGGCGGCATCGGCACCGCCGGCGTGCCATCCGGCTCCCTGCCCGTGGTTGCGCTGATCTGCGCGATGGTCGGAGTCGATCCCATCGGCATCGGCCTGATCCTTGGCGTCAACCACTTCCTCGACATGTGCCGCACCACGCTCAACGTGACCGGAGATCTGGTGCTGGCCAGCATCGTGGCGCGGGGAGAGTCTCCAGACCCACCACCTGTCGCATGAGGATGGTAGCGGCATGGCTGTGCCCGCGCTCCGACGGCGCGGGCGTCGAGACGCTGTTCAGGCCGTTGTCGGCGGCGGCATGCCCTCGTTGACGCGATTCTGGAATCCCTGGGTAACAAGGACTTTGAGCTCGGCGACGGCCTCGGTGCTGCGCTGGTCCTGGCGCCAGAACAGATAGCCCAGCAGCGCCGCCGCGGCGCCCTGCCCGTTCGGGCTGCGCCGCAATGGCCCGACCAAACGACAGGTGAGCGCAAACACCGGCCCGGCGACGGTGTCGTAGATCTCACGGCAAGCGGCGCGCTCGCCGCAACAGGCCGCGGCGTGCAACTCGGGTGTCAGCGAGACTTGCGACAGGCGGTTCATGTCCCCTATAGATGCGCCAGCGGCCAAAATGGTCGCAAGGCTCTATACTCCCCACCCGTGCGCGCCCGAGTGACGGAATTTGTAGACGCAGTGGACTCAAAATCCACACGCCCTTAAAAGCGGGTCGGTTCGACGCCGACCTCGGGCATCAGGCGCAATGCCGCTGCGCATGCCGCAGCGGCGGCCCTGCTCCCGCCAGCTGAAGATCATCGAGAGGCTGCGCAAGACGCGCGGCTGATCGAGCCCGCCCTTCAGTCCAACGGGCTTCGCACCGCCCGGCCACCCCGGTTGAGCACGTGCGTGTAGATCATCGTGGTCTTCACGTCCGAATGGCCCAGCAGCTCCTGCACCGTGCGGATGTCATACCCCGACTCCAGCAAGTGGGTCGCGAAGCAATGCCTGAACGTGTGGCAGCTCGCGGGTTTCAGGATGCCCGAACGCCGAACCGCTATCTTCACCGCGCGCTGCACCACACTGGGATGCAGGTGGTGGCGCACCCTGTTGCCCGAATGTGGATGGATGCAAAAGGCCGCTCGAAGGGAACACGAACTGCCATGCCCAGCTTACCGGCGTCGACCCATACTTGCGGTCCAGCGCATGGGGAGCTGTACGCGAAGCGCTGGCATATCGAGCTCGATCTGCGCTGCATCAAGACGACGCTCGGGATGGAGGTGCTGCGCTGCCGCTCGCCGCAGATGATCCAGAAGGAGCTGTGGGCGTACCTGCTCGCGTACAACCTGATCCGGTTGCTGATGGCGCAGGCCGCCGCGCAGCACGCGACGGCGCCGCGCGCGCTGTCGTTCACGCACACGGTTCAACTGTGGAGCGAGTTCACTTCGCGCGCCGTGCTGCACGAAACCGACGCTGCTGCAGCGCTCAGCACGCTGTTCCGGCTGATCGCGCAGCTGCCTGTAGGTCACCGTCCCTGCCACAGTGAACCGCGTGCCCGAAAACGGCGACCGAAATCCTTCTGCTGGCTCAAGATACATCGAGATGTCGCCCGCGCTCGTCCCGCTCATCTGCCAAACTGGCAGCGCGCAAAGTAAGTGCCGTTGGGGTTAGACCGCACTTGGCTGGTACACAACTCGGAAGCGCTCACAGACAACGGGCATTGTCTGCTCGAATACCCGCCCGATACGACTACACTCGCGGGTGAAGTACTCCGTGTGCGCTGCACGCCAGAAGGACAGCGACGAATCACCTTCGCCCTCTGTTGCCGCAAACTCAGCGGTGACCTCACTGAAGGGCACGGTCTCAACGGCTTCCGTTTCGATGATGCACAACGGCTGACCAGCCCAGTTGGTGACGATGCTGAGGTCGCCGGGCTTGGCCGGCTGCCTGCCTTCAGCCCGCAAGGCCCAAAGGGAAGCGGCGGTTGCGCGCTTGACCCCTTGCAGTACCAACTCTGCGAGCTCGTTGGCAAGGCTCTCGCTGTCGCCGAAGGCAAACGCTTCGAGGAAGCGGGAATCGTCCGGCTCACCGCTCGCAGAAGCGAATGCGCCCCAGAAGCGCTGAAGGTTTGCGGGGATGGGCATTGCGCTGATGGGGGACGTGCGGTCTAACGCCGCGGTTGAGCGGCCGGCTGTGGCGCCAGTCGGCGCGCGCTCGGCCAGAAAAGGGTCCGTGCCGAGCGCGTGCCGCCGCAACGCTTCACGGTCCGCTCGAACCGCACGTTAGACCGGCCCGCTCTCGCCGCAGTATCCGCCAGTGCAGCGCCCACAGAACTCCGCTCACGCAAAATACAATGCCCCAGAGAATCACGCCTTGAACCCCGGAAGTGCGCTCGCTCTCAATCGCCCACTGTCTGGCGCGCTCTCGGGCTTCTCGCAGCTGCGCTGGCGAAGGGGGCGGCGGGGGCGTTGGTATTGCGACCCCACCGACTGCACCGACCAACGCTGGATTCACCTGATACGTTCCGCCATAGATCGGCACCGGCGGAATGTCGTTTTGGTATGCCCTCGACGTCAGCTGAGGCGCCGACAGTTGCACGAGAGAGTACAGCGCGATACCCGCCGCTATGCTCATGCAAATGGCTGCAACAAAGCACACAGCTGCGGCGTAGATCTGAATGATCGATCTCTGCACGACGTATCCCTACGGTCTAACGGTTCACATCAGCGCCCGCACGCCGGCGCGTCAGCACGTGGGCGAGAGGGACTTGGGACAGCACGAGGCCGGATCGCCCGCGGCCGAGCACTTTATGCATCACGGCGCGCTGCATGTGTTTGTTGGGCGGCATCTTTGGCACTACGCTGGTTGTTCAGTTCCTATTCGAGGCCGCGGTCCGATCGTGACCTTTCAATGGGAACTCGTCGCGCCACTGAAACCACTGTCTTGGACGAGAATCCAACGGTCGAACGAATTAGACGCAGATCAAAGCCTCCATCCACGGGCCAGCGGAATGAACCTATGGTCATGAAGCCGGCTTCAGTGACAGCACCGTCAGCGCCAGGGGGAACAAAGGGCCCAAAGGACTCGGAGAGCGACTGAACCAGCTTTGCGAATGTGTCGCCGTCGCCGGGAAAGGAGATGGTAATGCCGGACAGGCTGAATTCGTCGGAAGTGCACGCGAAGTCGAGGTAGTCGTTGCGGGACCGAGAAACTTCCAGCATCGACTTGCCATCACTTACACGGTAGCGCCTGACAATTCCGGCCTTCTCCCACTTTCCACCCGGAATGACCTTGTCCGGGGCACAACCTGGGCTCCAAGGGACGCCCCGCACCCCTGCCGCAAACGCATCCGAAATGGCACCGGCATTAGCGGAAAGAGCACTGGACGTTAGTAGCAGATACAGGACCAGGCGACTACGCATGATCAAAGCCCTCCGGATGGTACTGCACTACGTGTCGATGCCGCCCAACGTTTGAAATCAGCCGCGCCGCCCGCAGGGCGGCGTCGGCTGGATCGAATTGTTATGCCCTCACTTTAACTGCCATTCCCAAACTTCTCCATCCTCTGGGTGAATGACTGAACCCGTCAGCCTAAACCCAAGCTTCTCCAGAATGTGCGTAGAAGAATTTGGCTCAGGGAGAGTTTGAGCAGTTACCTGCAAAGCACCGTTTTCAAGCGCGAGGGAAACAAGTTTCTTGGCCATGAGAGTTGCAATACCACGCCCCTCGTACTCAGGGAATGTGAAATAGGCGATTTCTACGCTGCCGGAAGATGGCGGTGTTTTGAAAGCACATGTACCAACCAGCGTGCCGTTGTCCTCTGCAAGGTAGCCAACCCAAGGCAGGACTGCCCCGTTCTTTGGATACATGGCCAAAACTGAGGAGCACACACCCGTCAGAAGCTCGGAGTTCTTAACTTGTTGAGTGGATGCTAGTTCGGAATTGATTGGAAGAAGATTCATTTTGATACCCGTCAACTTGTTTTGATGATTTGTCGTTTTGAGAGGATCAAATGATCGGCTTTCATAGGCATATCTTCATGAGGGCATAACGTTTGAGCTGAGCGCGCCGGCTGCCGACGTATTGTTCTGGCACATTATCGGTCACTGGAGCTGCCCCGTTTCCGTGGACAGGTTAGTGTCTTAGTCCTGTGATCTTGTTTTCATGCTGCCTTGTTGATCTTACCCGACAGTGAGTCTGCCGCAGAAGGCGGCAGAAGCTCTGTCATTCTTGCTCTGGCTTGATGATGCGCCCGCTCGAAATTGACAGGTGAACGGTAACCCAGCCCGGAGTGACGGCGATGCGGGTTGTACCAACCCTCGATCCACTCAAAGATAGCCATGCGTGCTTCGGCCTGGCTCTTGAACCTTCTGCGGTTGAGCACCTCGCGCTCGAGCGTGGCGAAGAAGCTCTCGGCCATCGCGTTGTCGTAGGCGTCGCCCACCGAACCCATCGACGGCATGATGCCGGCTTCCTGACAGCGCTTGCCGAAGGCGGTGCTGGTGTACTGGCTGCCGCGATCCGAGTGGTGGATAACGCTCTTGGGCTGGCGCTGGGTCACCGCCATCTGCAGAGCGTCCAGGATCAGCTCGGTGCGCATGTTCGTGTCCATCGCCCAGCCGACGATCTTGCGCGAGTACACATCCAGCACCATCGCCAGATACAGCCAACCCGACCAGGTCGGGATGTAAGTCATATCCGCCACCCACAGCCGATCCGGGGCGTCGGCATAGAAGCGCCGCTCCACCAGATCGATGGGTTTTGCTGCATCAGGATCGCTCTGCGTGGTCACCACGTACTTGCGCAGCGTGGCACCCCGCAGACCCGCCTGGCGCATCAATCGAGCCACGCGCTTGCGACCCACGCGGATCTGGTGATCGTCGGCCAGCTCCGCGTGGATGCTCGGCGATCCATACGCTTCGCGCGAACGACGGTGGATGGCGGCGATCTGGCAGCTGAGCATCAGATCCATGCGTCGGCGTTCACACATCGGCCGATCCACCCAGGCGAAAAGCCACTCCTCGACACGTTCAGCAGTCGGCACATCATCCCCACCGAGTGGGTGGCCTGGTTCACCTTCACGAACCCGAAGAGCGCTTCGAGGGACCGCTCTCCGTGGCGAACCAGGCCGCGGCTTTTGAGAGGATCTCGCGCTCCTCCTTCAGTCGCTTGTTCTCGCGCCGAAGCCGCGTCAGCTCCTCGCGCTCGGCGCTGGTCAAGCCACCATCGCCCTTGCCAACATCACGTGCGGACTGCTTGACCCACAGCGCAATCGTCCAGGCCGAAGGGCCAAACTCCTTCGACAGCGAGGCCGGGCTACGCCCGGCCTGCACTAGGCCCACCATCTGCCGCTTGAAATCCGGGGCGTACCGAACCGTCTTGTCTGCCATCGTGAACTCCTCCATCTCCAACGGTGAGGTGTCCACGAAACCGGGTCAACTCCAGTGATGCAAAACGCCCAAGATCGGGCGTTTTGCATCACCCTGTTAGGTGGGTGCGTCAACGCTATGGCATCCATGAGTAGGCGCCGCGAATCGTCGCCCAAGGACGCTCTGATTTACCGGCCACTGATGCTGGACGAGGCGGACCTTCGCCATCGCTGCAGGCGCGCGGGCGTCCAGCTGGGAACGGTCGGCGCCCTGATCGCGCAGCTGCGCATCCGCCACGATCTCATCCTGCTCACCATGGACGGGGACTTTGCAGCGGCGGCGAAGCACTCCGATCCCGAGGTGTGGAAACAGGCGATCGCGCGGGTATAGTCTCCACGCGCGGATGGTCGCCACGCGGCCGCGGCCAGCCCTTCAAAGAAAAAGCCCCGGCAGTTTCCCGCCGGGGCCTGTTCGTTTCGAACGACTGACAGGTCAGGTAAGCGCGAGGCTTACATGCCCATGTCGCCCATGCCACCCGGAGCCGGATGGACATGGTCGTGGTCGTCCTTCGGCGCCTCGGCGATCATCACCTCGGTCGTCAGCAGCAGGCCCGCCACCGAAGCGGCGTTCTGCAGCGCGAGGCGGGTGACTTTCGCCGGGTCGAGGATGCCCTCTTCCAGCATGTCGCCGTACTCGCCCGTGCCGGCGTTGTAGCCATAGGCACCCTTGCCGGCCTTGACCTGGTTCAGGATGACCGCGGCGTCCTCGCCGGCGTTCTCGACGATCTGGCGCAGCGGCTCCTCGATCGAGCGCGACAGGATGCGGATGCCGACCGTCTGGTCTTCGTTCGCACCTTCGAGCTTGTCGAGCGCCTTCTGCGCGCGGATCAGCGCCACGCCGCCGCCCGGCACCACGCCCTCTTCGACGGCCGCGCGCGTGGCGTGCAGCGCGTCTTCGACGCGAGCCTTCTTCTCCTTCATCTCGACTTCGGTCGCGGCACCGACCTTGATCACGGCGACGCCGCCGGAGAGCTTGGCGACGCGCTCCTGCAGCTTCTCCTTGTCGTAGTCGCTGGTCGCTTCCTCGACCTGCTGGCGGATCGACTCGATCCGCGCCTTGATGTCGGCCGCCTTGCCGGCGCCGTCGATGATCGTGGTGTTCTCCTTCTCCACGATCACCTTCTTGGCCTCGCCGAGATCGTTCAGCGAGGCCTTCTCGAGCTGCAGGCCGACCTCGTCCGAGATCACCGTGCCGCCGGTCAGGGTGGCGATGTCCTGCAGCATGGCCTTGCGGCGATCACCGAAGCCCGGGGCCTTGACGGCCGCAACCTTGAGGATGCCGCGGATGTTGTTGACCACCAGGGTCGCCAGGGCCTCGCCCTCGACGTCCTCGGCGATCACCAGCAGCGGCCGACCGGCCTTGGCCACGCCCTCGAGCAGCGGCAACATCTCGCGGATGTTCGAGATCTTCTTGTCGCACAACAGGATCAGCGGCTTGTCGATTTCGACGGTCTGGCTGGACTGCTGGTTGATGAAATACGGCGAGAGGTAGCCGCGGTCGAACTGCATGCCCTCGACGACCTCGAGCTCGTTCTGCAGGCCCGAGCCTTCCTCGACGGTGATCACGCCTTCCTTGCCGACCTTCTCCATCGCTTCGGCGATCGTCTTGCCGATCGACTCGTCGCTGTTGGCCGAGATCGTGCCGACCTGGGCGATCGCCTTGTTGTCCTTGCAGGGCTTGGACAGCTTGCGGATCTCGTCGGTGGCGACGACAACGGCCTTGTCGATGCCGCGCTTGACGTCCATCGGGTTGCGGCCCGAGGCGACGGCCTTGAGACCCTCGCGGATGATCGCCTGCGCGAGCACCGTGGCGGTCGTGGTGCCGTCACCGGCCTCGTCGGAGGTGTTGGACGCGACTTCCTTCACCATCTGCGCGCCCATGTTCTCGAACTTGTCCTTCAGCTCGATCTCCTTCGCGACCGAGACGCCGTCCTTGGTGACGGTCGGCGCACCGAAGCTCTTTTCGAGCACGGCGTTGCGGCCCTTGGGACCCAGCGTCGCCTTGACGGCGTTCGCCAGCACATTGACGCCGCGCACCATGCGCGAACGGGCGTCATCCGAAAAACGTACTTCTTTGGCTGCCATTGTTCAGTTCCTTGCAGTGCAGTGGTTTCGGACGGGCCTTACTTTTCGATGATGGCCATGACGTCTTCCTCGCGCATCACGAGGAGATCTTCGCCATCGACCTTCACTTCCGTTCCGCCATACTTGCCGAAAAGGATCTTGTCGCCGACCTTGACGTCGAGCGCACGGACGCTGCCGTCCTCGAGGATCTTGCCTTTGCCGACCGCGACCACCTTGCCCTGGACGGGCTTCTCGGCGGCGGTGTCGGGGATCACGATGCCGCCTGGGGAGGTACGTTCCTCTTCCAGGCGCTTCACGATCACTCGGTCATGAAGCGGACGAATCTTCATAGATGTGGCTCCTCTCGAAGCTTGGGTTGTGACGATAGGGGTTCGAACCGGGCAGGAGTATTAGCACTCCCCCCGCGTGGCTGCTAATCATAGTGAGCAAAGTCCGGAATTCAAGGCCGGCGCATCGCCCCGGCCGGTTAATGCGGCGTGACGCTCCCCACGCCGCCCGGGTATGCTGTGGGCAGAAGCGCAGTCGAATGATTGCAAGCTCATGAATTCAAACAATATTATTGTTATGTGTGGCTGCCCCGGCGAGGCGGTGACGGCAGGCCCCACAACCGCAGTGGCCGGCGCCAGCCTGCACCGGGCGCATCGGCGGAGCCATTCGACCGAGGAGTAGCGATGCTGCCGACCTGCCACTCGATCACCACCGTGGGCGTCCGCAACACCCCGCGCGGCGCGGCCGGCCGGACGGGCCTCCTGCTCGCCGCCATGCTGTTGCTGCTGGCGCTGGCCGTCCCCGCACAGGCCGAGGACTTCATCCCGCCGGAACAGGCATTTCGCTACAGCACCGAAATGCGCGACGGCGTCGTCACGGTGCGCTGGACGGTCGCCGACGGCTACTACCTCTACCGCAATCGGCTGGGATTCGAGTCGGGCGCAGGCTGGGCGAAACTCGGCGAACCCCGCTACCCACCCGGCGAATCGCACACCGACGAATACTTCGGAACCCAGGAGATCTACCGCGGCGAGTTCGCGGTAGCGGTACCGGTCGAGATCGACGCCGCGGCAGCCGGTGCGAGCCTGCCGCTGGTGTTGAAGCTGCAGGGCTGTGCGGATGCCGGGTTGTGCTACCCCCCCACGCGCTGGAACACCGCGGTGCCGCTGAGCGGAGGCGGCGCGCTCGCCGCCCTGCTCGGCCGCAGCGAGGCCGCGGCGGCCGGCGCCGCCGCCAATCCGCTGGCAGCGCCGATCCCGACCGACGGCGGGGACTTCCTGCCGCCCGACGTGGCGTTCCGGGTGGCCGCCTTCCAGGACGGGCCGGACCGTGTGCGGGTCGAATGGCAGATCGAGCCGGGGTACTACCTGTATCGCAACCGACTGCAGTTCTCGACCGATCCGGCGCTGGCGCAGCTCGGCACGGCGCAGCTGCCCCAGGGCAAACTGAAAACCGACGAGTTCTTCGGCGAGCAGGAGGTCTACTACGACACATTGGTCGCCATCTTGCCGGTCTCGCGCAACGGCGCCAGCGCGCTCGAATTGCCGCTATCGGTGGGTTTCCAGGGCTGCGCCGACGCCGGCCTGTGCTATCCACCCGAGACACGCCGGCTCGTGGTCGAGCTGCCGGCAGGTGTCGGCACCACGGCCACGGCGGGCGGCGCGCCCGGCAACCAGGCCGGCGCTTTCGTCTCCGAGCAGGACCGGCTCGCGATCCTGATCCGCGACGGCAATCTCGCGCTGGTGCTGGCGACTTTCTTCGGCCTGGGCCTGTTGCTGGCCTTGACGCCCTGCGTGCTGCCGATGGTGCCGATCCTCTCGGGCATCATCGCCGGGCAGGGCAGCAACGTGACCACACGTCGCGCCTTCCTGCTGTCGCTGACCTACGTGCTCGGCATGGCGTTCACCAACACCCTGGCCGGCATCGCCGCGGCCGCGGCCGGCCAGCAGATCCAGGCGGCGTTCCAGCAGACCTGGATCATCGTGCTGTTCGGTCTGCTGTTCGTGGTGCTGGCATTGTCGATGTTCGGGCTGTTCACGATCCAGATGCCCTCGGCCCTGCAATCGCGCCTCACCGAGGTCAGCAACCGGCAACGCGCCGGCACCTACGGCGGCACCGCCATCATGGGCGCGCTGTCGGCGCTGATCGTCACGGCTTGCGTCGCACCACCGCTGTTCGCGGCCCTCGCCGTGATCGGTCAGACCGGTGACATGGCGCGCGGCGGCAGCGCCTTGTTCGCGATGTCGCTCGGCATGGGCGCACCGTTGCTGGTGATCGGCACCTCGGCCGGCAAGCTGCTGCCGCGGGCCGGCGCCTGGATGGACACGGTCAAGAAGTTCTTCGGCGTACTGATGCTCGGCGTCGCCGCCTTGATGCTGGCGCGCGTGGTGCCGGAGCGCTGGGCGCTGTTGTTGTGGGCCGTGCCCGCGGCGATCGGTGCCTGGCTGCTATGGACCGAAGTACGCGGCCGCACACCCGTGACGCTGGCTCTGCGCGTCGCCGGTGTGCTGCTCGGTCTCTGGAGCCTGGCGCTGGTGGCCGGTGCGGGGCTCGGCGGAACCGACCCACTGCGGCCGCTGCCGATGATGGCCGGCGAGCATCACGGCCTCGAGTTCCGGCGCGTGAAGACCGTCGACGAGCTCGACAGCGAGGTGGCGGCGGCGCGCGCCGCCGGCCGGCCGGTGATGCTCGATTTCTATGCCGACTGGTGCGTCTCCTGCAAGGAGATGGAGAAGTACACCTTCACTGCGGACGCGGTGATCGCCGCGCTCGGCGACGCCGTGCTGCTGCAGGCCGATGTCACCGCCAACGACGCGGCCGACCAGGCGCTGCTGAAGCGCTTCGGCATCTTCGGCCCGCCGACCATCGCGTTCTACGGGCCCGACGGCGTCGAACGCAGCAACTATCGCGTGGTCGGCTTCATGAAGGCCGAAGAATTCGCGGGGCTGGCACGCGAAGCCGTCAGCGCCCGCACGGTCGCTGCCGCGGCGTCACCGACGAACGGCGGCGGCCGATGACCGCGGCTCGGCGCGGCCCCCGCGCGCTGCTCCTGGCATCGATCGCCGTGCTGGGGGGGCTGCTCGCCTGGGCGGTGCTGGGTCCCAACCGCATGGCGCGCATGCCGCTGGATACGGTAGTACATCCCGGACCAGCCGGAATGTCAGGTGGCGGTGACGATCCGGCGGTGCTCTCGGCGCCACCGACGGCGCCGATACCCGAGACGCTGCCCGAGGTCGTGCTGGCCTCGCTCGAAGGCCCGCCACGCAGCCTCGCGGAGTTTCGCCAGCCCTCCCTGGTCGTGAATTTCTGGGCGACCTGGTGCGCACCCTGCCGCCGCGAGATCCCGTTGCTGAAGCAGCTGCGCGCCGAACGGGCGGCACAGGGCGTGGAGATCGTGGGCATCGCGGTCGACTTCCGCGACGAGGTGCTGCGCTATGCCCGCGAGATCGGCATCGACTATCCCCTGCTGATCGGCGAGCAGGATGGCCTGCAGGCGGCCCAGGCTTTCGGCATGGGGCTCGGCTTTCCGTTCACCGCCTTCGCCGATGCCCAGCGCCGCATCGTCGCGATGAAGGTCGGCGAACTGCATGCCGACGAGGCCGCGTTCATCCTCGATCAGGTGGCGCGCCTGAATGCCGGCGAAGCCGAAATCGAGAGCACGCGTCGCGCGATTGCGCTGCAGTTGCGGATCCTGGCCGCCCGGCGTGCCGGCCTGCCCGAGGCCGCATCCGGCGACGACGGCCGACTGCTGGGTTCGCAAACGTAGGCTTCCTGAGCGACATCGCGAGCTTCCTGTTCGCTCGGACGACGCACGATGATGGTCCGATCCTGCGCCCATCGTGGCGGGAAATTCGCACTTCGGGCCCGAATCCGGTAAATTCCGCCCCCAATGGCACAGTTGCTTCTGTTAAACGGGCCGAACCTGAACCTGCTCGGTACGCGGGAGCCCGAGATCTACGGTCGGGAGACCCTGGACGAGCTGGTCGCCCGCGCCGGCCGCGTGGCCGCCGAGCTCGGCCACGAGCTGCTGGCCTTCCAGTCGAATGGCGAGCACGCGCTGATCGACCGCATACAGCAGGCACCGGCCGCCGGCATCCGTTTCGCGATCATCAATCCGGGCGGCCTGACCCACACCAGCGTTGCCCTGCGCGACGCGTTCGCCGCCGTCCAGCTGCCGTTCATCGAGCTGCATCTCTCGAACACTTTCGCCCGCGAACCGTTCCGGCAGCGCTCCTATCTGTCGGACCTCGCGGTCGGTTGCATCGTCGGCCTCGGGCCGATCGGCTACGAACTGGCGGTGCGCGCCGCCGTCGCACGCCTGGCCAGCACTGCCGGTCCGGCCGCGACCCGCGGTCGCTGACGCAGCGTCGCGGCACACCCGTATTACATCAGACAAGAACCCGGGGGAGACATGGATATCCGCAAGGTCAAGAAACTGATCGAGCTGCTCGAGGAATCGGGCATCGCCGAGATCGAGATCAAGGAAGGCGAGGAATCCGTACGAATCAGCCGGATGCCGAGCGGCGGCGCCATGACGCAGATGCCGATGTATGCGCCGGCGGCGCTGGCCGCGGCGCCGGCTGCACCGACGGCAGCGACCGCTGCCACGGCCGCCGCCCCTGGGCCGAAGTCCTCCGATCACGTCGTGCCCGCACCGATGGTCGGCACCTACTACGCCGCACCGTCGCCGGGCGCCAAAGCCTATGTCGAGATCGGCGACGAGGTGAAGGTGGGCCAGGTGCTGTGCATCATCGAGGCGATGAAGATGATGAACCAGATCGAAAGCGACAAGTCCGGCAAGATCACCGCGATCATGGTGCAGAACGGTGATCCGGTGGAGTTCGGCCAGCCGCTGTTCGTGATCGAGTAAGCAATTCGCGCCATGCTCGATAAGATCGTCATCGCCAACCGCGGCGAAATCGCGCTGCGCATCCTGCGCGCCTGCCGTGAACTCGGCATCAAGACCGTTGCCGTGCATTCCACGGCCGACTACAGTCTGAAGCACGTGCTGCTCGCCGACGAATCGGTATGCATCGGGCCCGCACCGTCGCCGAAAAGCTACCTCAACATGCCGGCGATCATCAGCGCCGCCGAGGTCACCGACTCGGTCGCGATCCATCCCGGTTACGGCTTTCTCTCGGAGAACGCCGACTTCGCCGAACGCGTCGAGAAAAGCGGCTTCGTGTTCATCGGACCGAAAGCCGACGTGATCCGCGCGATGGGCGACAAAGTGTCGGCCATCCGGATCATGAAGGCGCACGGCGTGCCCTGCGTGCCGGGCTCGGGCGGACCGCTCGGCGATGACGGTGACGAGAACCTGCGGATCGCCAAGGACATCGGCTACCCGGTGATCATCAAGGCTTCGGGCGGTGGTGGCGGCCGCGGCATGCGCGTGGTGCACAACGCCGCGGCGCTGCTGAATGCGATCAATGTGACCAAGGCCGAGGCACTCGCGGCCTTCGGCAACGACCAGGTCTACATGGAGAAGTTCCTGGAGCGGCCGCGGCACATCGAATTCCAGGTGCTCGCCGACAACTACGGCAACGTGATCCACCTGGGCGAACGCGACTGCTCGATGCAGCGTCGCCACCAGAAGGTGATCGAGGAAGCGCCGGCGCCCGGCATCAGCGCGCAGCAGCGCGAAACCATGGGCGAGCGCGTCGTCGAAGCCTGTCGCGCGGTCGGCTACCGCAGCGCCGGCACGCTGGAGTTTCTCTACCAGGACGGCGAGTTCTACTTCATCGAAATGAACACGCGCATCCAGGTCGAGCACCCGGTCACCGAGCTGGTCACCGGCGTCGACCTGGTGAAAGCGCAGCTGCTGATCGCCTCCGGCGAGAAGCTGCCCTACGTGCAAAAGGACATCGAGATCCGTGGCCACGCCATGGAATGCCGGATCAATGCCGAGGACGCCAAGACCTTCATGCCCTCGCCCGGACCGATCAAACTGTTCCACGCACCCGGCGGCCCGGGCATCCGGGTCGACAGCCATATCTATTCCGGCTACAACGTGCCGCCGAACTACGATTCGCTGATCTGCAAGCTGATCGCGCATGGCGATACCCGCGACACGGCGATCGCACGGATGAAAAACGCGCTCGCCGAAATGGTCGTCGAAGGCATTCGCACCAACACGGCGCTGCATCAGGAGATCTTCAACCACGCGGCATTCCGCCAGGGCGGCCTCGACATCCACTACCTGGAGCGTCGACTCGGCCTGAAGTGAGGGTCTGCGCACGGTCGCGTCGCCGGCGGGCGACCCCGGCGTCGCCATCGGCCCGCAAACATCGCGGCGATCGCTCCAGACGCGACGCACTGCGCTAATCTGCCGCGCATGGCCCTGTACAGCCTCACGTTCGAGCTCGACGGACTCGATCCGGACATCGCCGAAACCGCCTGCTTCGAAGCCGGCGCGGTCTCGCTGAGCTTCACCGACCAGCGCGACGATCCGATCCTCGAACCGGCACCGGGCGAGTTCCGCCTCTGGCCCGCGACCCGCCTGCAGGCCATCTTCGACGACGCAACCACCGCCGGCGACGCACTGACCGCCCGGCTCGCCGAGGCGCTGGGCATCGGCGCCGCCCGCTTCACCCGTGCAAGCATCGAGGAGCGCGCCTGGGAACGCGCCTGGCTCGAGGATTTCCGGCCGATGCGCTTCGGCACGCGGCTGTGGATCTGCCCATCCCATGCCAGCGTGACCGAGACCGACGCAGTCGTCGTGCGACTCGATCCCGGGCTGGCGTTCGGCACCGGCACGCATCCCACGACGCGGCTGTGCCTCGAGTGGCTGGACGCGAACCTCCGGCCCGCTGCGGCGGTGATCGACTTCGGCTGCGGCTCCGGCGTATTGGCTGTGGCCGCGGCGCGACTCGACGCTGCACGGGTCGATGCGCACGATATCGATCCGCAGGCCTTGCTCGCGACCCAGGAGAATGCCGCCGCCAACGCCGTGGCAGACCGCATCCAGGTGCACACGGCTGCGGCGACCTTGCCGACCGGCACCGCCAGGGTGGTGCTCGCCAACATTCTCTCCGGGCCGCTGATCGAACTCGCCCCGCAGCTCACCGGCTTGCTCGCGCCGGACGGTGCCCTGGTACTGGCAGGCCTGCTCGACGAACAGGCCGACGAGGTGATCGGCGCCTATGCGCCGTGGCTGGCACTCACGGCCTGGCGCACACTCGACGGCTGGACCTGTCTCGCCGGTCGTCGAGTCGCGCAGGATGGTCGCTGTGCGTCCACGGTCGGTTCAGAATGGCCGGGCCGGAAGCCGGCAGACAACCCACCGTGATCACCATCTGCCCACAATGCCAGCTGCCGCTGACCGTGACCGCTGCGAACCTGCGTATCGCACAAGGCCAGGTACGTTGCGGACGTTGCGCAGCAGTGTTCAATGCACTGGCTTCGCTGTTCGAACCCGGTGGTCAGCACACCACGACGCTGCACCCCACTTCGCTTCCGCCGACGGCAGAGGAGTCGGACGACGAGTCGGCCGCCCAGGATCCGGCCTCCATGGCGGCCGACCCGGACCCGGGCGACTTGCCCGATACCGATACCCCTGCATCGCCCGGCCCGACGGCACTACCGGCCGACGTCAAGACTTTACACACCGGCAGCAGCTTGTTCCGCAGCCCGCCACGCGACGACGAGCCGCGGTTCGACGATACCCACGGCGCCGACGACTGGCCGGACGACATCGAGGACGAAGCCGAAGACCGCGACGCAGCCACCTCCGGAAGCGCAGCGGCCGTCCAATCGCCGGCAGAAATCACCGATACCTTCCGGCGCGAACCGGGCTCGGGCGTGGCGCCGGATCGCCCGGCGCCCATGTCGGCATCGGCACCGGCGTCCACACCCATCCTCGCACCCGCCCTTGCACCCGTCCCCGCAGCTCGACCCCGGCCGGCGTCCGACGCCGTCACCGGCATCGCGGCATCCGCCGAGCTCTCCCCACCACGGCCCCCGGCCCGCGAGCCGACGACCGACAGCCTGCAGCGACCCGCCGCGCCACAGCAGGCCGTCACCCTGGGCGGTGCAGGTGGCGACTGGCAGATCGACACCATGATGGCCGCGGAGCTGGCGGCGCTGGTCGTCCGCGCCCAGCGCGACGAGCCGCCCGAGCTGGCTTCGATCCGGATCGCCGTCGACGACGCGTCCGAAATCACGGTACTGCCGAGCGAGTCACCGTCGCCACTGCCACGACCTGCGGCCAAGATCACCGACGACGATCCGGGCATCGCTGCAGCCCGGCAGGCGACCGTGGAGCACCGCACCGCGGCGCAGGGCAGCGGCTCCACGCTGCGCTGGCTCGAACTGGAACCGGCGCCGCCATCCTCCATCCCGTTACCTGGCCGCCCCGTCGCTGCGCCTGCCGCGGCGACACCGCAGCTCGAATCACCGCCCCCCGTGGTCGCATCGCGCGTCCCCATCGACGACGTCGCCGACACCGACGCCGTGAATGCCAGCGACGCCGTGGTCGCCGATCTCGCTGCAGGCGGTGCCGCCCGCGCGGCACAGGCACCGCGCTGGATGTGGATCGCGACCGTGCTGCTGGGACTGGCGCTTGCGCTACAGCTCGCGCATCTCTATCGAGAGGAACTCGCCAGCGTGCCGTCGTTGCAGGCGCCGCTGACCCAGCTGTATGCGGCACTCGGGCGGCCGCTGCAGTCTCGCTGGGAACTCGCGCGCTACGAGCTGCGCCAGCAGGGCGTGGTCGCCGAGCCGTCTGCAGCCGGCACCCTGACCGTGCGTGCCAGCATCCGCAATGCCGCAGCGCGCGCCCAGCCGGCGCCGCTGCTGCGCGTGACGCTGCAGGATCGCTTCGGCAACCGGCTCGCGACCCGCGATCTGACGCCGCGCGAATACGCCGGCGCGGCGGCGATCGCACCGGTGCCGATGCTCGCGCCTGGCCAGCGGATCGACGCCGAGGTTTCGTTGCTCGATCCGGGCGGTGAAGCCGTCGGCTTCGAACTCGATGTCTGCCTGCGCCGCAGCGACTCGTCCGTCACCTGCGCCAACGACCGCGCCGGCGCGATCGGCTAGCGCGCCGCCGCAAGACACCACACACCCGGGCCCTGGCACATGTTTCGGATTGGTCGATGGGAAGTCCACGAACCGGCCGTGCTCGCACCCATGGCCGGCGTCACCGACCGCCCGTTCCGCATGCTGGCGCGCCGTTTCGGTGCCGGGCTCGCGGCTTCCGAAATGATCACTTCGGATCAACGACTGTGGAACTCGCGCAAGTCGCGTCAGCGAATGAATCACGACGGAGAACCCGAGCCCCGCGTGGTGCAGCTCGCGGGCGCCGAGCCGGACGCGCTGGCCGACGCCGCACGCCGCAACGTCGATCTCGGCGCGCAGATCATCGACATCAACATGGGCTGTCCGGCCAAGAAAGTCTGCAACCGCCTGTGCGGCTCGGCGTTGCTACAGGACGAACCACTGGTGGCCCGCCTGCTCGAAGCGGTGGTCGCAGCGGTCGCCCCGGCCGGCGTACCGGTCACGCTGAAAACACGCACGGGCTGGGATCGCGACAGCAGAAACGCCTTGCGGATCGCACGCATCGCCGAGGCCAGCGGCATCGCGGCAATCACGCTGCACGGCCGCACACGCATGGATTTCTACACCGGCCAGGCCGAATACGAAACCATCCGCGATGTCAAATCCGCCGTGCGGATTCCGGTGATCGCCAACGGCGATGTGGACTCGCCGCAAAAGGCGCGCGAGGTCCTTGATTTCACTCGTGCCGACGCCGCCATGATCGGTCGCGCAGCGCACGGCGCACCGTGGATTTTCCGAACTGTCAACGCTTCGCTGACCGAGGGCAGGTCGCCGGCACCGCTGTCGCGGACCGAGCTGCGTGATATAGTTCTCGCGCATCTCGAGTCCATCTACGCTTTTCATGGCGAAGACTCCGGGCTCCGGATTGCACGCAAACACCTCGGCTGGTACAGCAGGCTGCTCAGCGACGCGCACGACGCGCGGCGCGCGATGATGGCGGCGGATTCCACGTCGGCGCAGTTTGCGTGCACGCGAGAACTCTTACAGGGTTGGGTCGGCGCGGCTGCCTGAATGTTCGGCAGGAACGCAGCGACCCGACGGACGGGGACCTGTGCCATGCCGGCCAAGAAGAATTACGGAACCACCCGGCGCACCGACAGCGCGATGGGACGCTCGATGCCACTGCGCATGGCCATGCCGCTTGCGGCCAGCTCCCGCAGCGACGTCGCGGGCCGCTCCGCCGCTGCGCTCGCGTGCGCCGAGGCCGGCCCGATGACCCACGCCGATGCCATGCCGGCAGCCTCCATGAGCGCGCAACTGCCACTGCCGTTGCGCGACCACGCCCAGCGTGCGCTCAGCGACTACTTCGCCAACCTCGATGGCCATCGCCCGGCGCGTCTCTACGATCTGGTGATCCGCGAAGTCGAAGAGCCGCTGTTCCGCGCCGTGCTCGATCACTGCGACGGCAACCAGAGCCGCGCTGCAACCATCCTCGGCATCAATCGCGGCACGCTGCGCAAGAAGTTGCGCGACCTCGGCCTCGCATCCTGAGGTCATCATGCCTGTCACCCTTCGCCGCGCACTGCTGTCCGTCTCCGACAAGGCGGGCCTCGTCGACTTCGCCCGTGAACTCGCGCGCCGCGGCGTGCAGCTGCTGTCCACCGGCGGCACGGCCAAGCTGCTGACCGAGGCGGGGCTGGCCGTCACCGAGGTTTCGCAGCACACCGGCTTCCCCGAAATCATGGACGGGCGCGTCAAGACCCTGCATCCGAAGATCCACGGCGGGCTGCTCGGCCGGCGCGGCATCGACGAGGCGGTGATGGCGCAGCACGGCATCGCGCGCATCGACCTGTTGGTCGTGAACCTCTACCCGTTCGCCCAGACAGTCGCCAAGCCCGGCTGCACTTACGAAGACGCGATCGAGAACATCGACATCGGTGGCCCGGCGATGGTGCGTGCCGCCGCCAAGAACCACGATGCCGTCACGGTGGTCGTCGATCCGGCCGACTACCCACGGCTGCTGGCCGAGCTGGGCGCGAACGGCGGTGCGATCACCTCGGCGCTGCGGGCCGCGCTTGCCGCCAAGGCGTTTGCGCATACCGCGCAGTACGACACCATGGTCTCCAGCTGGCTGCTCGCCCGCCAGGCACCGCCAACGGGCGATGCGGCCGCAGCCGTGTTCCCGCCGAGCCTGCCATTGCTGTTCGAAAAAGTGCAGGACCTGCGCTACGGCGAGAACCCCCACCAGCAGGCCGGGTTCTACCGCAATCCGGCCGCGCGCGGCGCCTCGATCGCCACCGGCACGATGCTCCAGGGCAAGGAGCTGTCGTTCAACAACATCGCCGATGCCGACACCGCCATTGAATGCGTGCGGCAGTTCGCCACCGCGGCCTGCGTGATCGTCAAGCACGCCAATCCCTGCGGCGTCGCCGTCGCCGCCACGCCGCTGGAGGCCTACGAGCGCGCCTGGCGCACCGACCCGACCTCCGCCTTCGGCGGCATCATCGCCTTCAATCGCGAGCTCGACGCTGCGACCGCGGCGGCGATCATAGCCCGGCAGTTCGTCGAGGTGGTCGCTGCGCCGCGCATCAGCGCCGAAGCCCGCGCCGCTTTCGCCGCCAAGGCGAACGTGCGCCTACTCGAACTCGGCGAGCTCGGCGCGCCGACCGGTGCGCGCCTCGATTACCGCAGCGTCACCGGCGGCCTGCTCGCGCAGACACGCGACCTCGGCATGGTGACTCCGGCCGACCTCAAGGTCGTCACCAAGCGCCGGCCGTCGCCGCAGCAGATCGACGATCTGTTCTTCGCCTGGCAGGTCTGCAAGTACGTCAAATCGAACGCCATCGTCTACTGCCGCGACGGCGCGACCGTCGGTGTCGGCGCGGGCCAGATGAGCCGCGTCTATTCGAGTCGTGTCGCGGCCATGAAGGCCGCCGACGAAAAGCTGGTCGTGAGCGGTGCAGTGATGGCCTCGGATGCCTTCTTCCCGTTCCGCGACGGTGTCGATGTCGCGGCCGAGTACGGCATCGCCGCAGTGATCCAGCCCGGCGGCAGCGTACGCGATGCCGAGGTGATCGCCGCAGCCGACGAACACGGCATGGCGATGGTGTTCACCGGCATGCGCCACTTCCGCCACTGACGGAGGGTTCTCGCCCGTGAAGGTGCTGATCGTCGGCGGCGGTGGCCGCGAACATGCGCTGGCCTGGAAATGCGCCCAGTCGTCGCGCGTGACCGAGGTGCTGGTCGCTCCCGGCAACGCCGGCACCGCGGCCGAGCCGCGGATGCGCAACTGCCCGGTGCAGGCCGACGACGTTCCCGGCCTGGTCGCGCTGGCACAGGCCGAACAGGTCGATCTGACGATCATCGGGCCCGAGGCGCCGCTGGTCCTCGGTGTCGTCGATGCCTTCGAAGCCGCCGGCCTGCGTTGCTTCGGTCCGCGTCGCGCGCCGGCACAACTCGAAGGCTCGAAAGCCTTCACCAAGGAATTCCTGCGCCGCCACGGCATCCCGACGGCGAGCTACGCCACCTTCACGCAGCAGAATTTCGATCCCGACTACGTCCGCCGGCAGCGCCTGCCGATCGTGGTCAAGGCCAGCGGCCTCGCGGCCGGCAAGGGTGTCGTCATTGCCGCGACCGCCGACGAAGCGATCGCCGCGGCCCGCGCGATGTTCGGCGGCCAGTTCGGCGGGGCCGGCGCCGAAGTCGTGATCGAGGAATTCCTGCCGGGCGAGGAAGCGAGCTTCATCGTCATGGCCGATGGCGAGCACGTCCTGCCGTTCGCGACCTCGCAGGACCACAAGCGCCGCGACGACGGCGATCTCGGCCCGAACACCGGCGGCATGGGCGCCTATTCGCCCGCACCGGTCGTCACGCCGCAGATGCATGCGCGGATCATGCGCGAGGTGATCGAGCCGACCATCCGCGGTCTCGCCGCCGACGGCATGCCCTACACGGGCTTCCTCTACGCCGGCATCATGATCGCGCCCGACGGCACGCCCAACGTACTGGAGTTCAACTGCCGTTTCGGCGATCCCGAAACCCAGCCGATCCTCTGCCGCCTGCGTTCCGACCTGACCCTGCTCTGCGAAGCGGCGCTGGAGCGGCGGCTCGATCAGGTGTCGATGGACTGGGACCCGCGGGCCGCGCTGGGTGTCGTCATGGCGGCCGGCGGCTATCCCGACGCCACCCGCAGGGGCGACGTGATCGAAGGCCTGGACCGCGCCGCCGCGCTGCCGGGCAAGGTCTTCCATGCCGGCACCTCGCTCGGACCGAAAGGCGAGATCCTGACCCATGGCGGCCGCGTGCTCTGCGCCGTCGGCCTCGGTGACAGCGTCGGTGCGGCCCAGCAAGCGGCCTATGCGCTGGTGGATGCCATCCACTGGCGCGACCGGCAGTTCCGGCGCGACATCGGCCATCGCGCCATCGCCCGCGAACAGGGTCGCGAACCCCGCTGAACCGGCCGCGCTGTCGGTAAACGGCGACGCAACATCATGGCGACTGCCGACACGCTTTAGGGAAAAAACCTATGGTTTTCTGGGGTTTCTGCTGACAGAATTCCGGCCGCTAGCGTGGCTGTGACGCAACAGCCGTTTACCCCAGCACCCCTCATCTACTTTCTCTGGAGTCTGTCGATGTTCAGGATCAAGCCTTCAACGGTCACGGCGATGTGCCTCGCCTTGTCCACGGTGCTCGGCACCACCGCGGTCGCCGAGCAGGGCGACTGGCTGGTGCGAGTCGGTGCCAGCGTCATCGACCCCAAGTCCGACAACCTCACGCTCGCTCCGCTCACGACGCTGCAGGTCGACGAAGAGGTCCAGCCCACCTTCGACGTCACCTACATGTTCCGCAATCGCTGGGGCGTGGAGCTGCTGGCCTCGACCGTCTGGGATCACGGCCTGTTCGTGAAATCCCCGGCCGGCACTGCCGGCTTTGGCCGGGTCCGCCACCTGCCGCCGACGCTGAGCCTGCAGTACCACTTCAATCCCGATGGGCGCGTGCGGCCTTATGCCGGTGTCGGCGTGAACTACACGCGGTTCAGCGGCGAACGTCCCGCGACGCTCGAGCTCGACAATTCGGTCGGCCCGGCGGCGCAGCTCGGCGTCGACTTCGGCCTGAACGACAAATGGTTCCTGAACGTCTCCGCGCGCTACATCGACATCGACACGGATGCCAAGCTCGGCGGCACCAAGCTCGGCAAGGTCGAGGTGGATCCGTTCGTTTACGGCCTGCACGTCGGCTACAAGTTCGGCAAGCCGGCAGCCCCGGCACCCGCACCGGTCGCCGCTCCGGTCGAGCCGCCGCCTCCGCCCCCGCCGCCGGCCGATACCGACGGTGACGGCGTGATCGATTCGCGGGACGCCTGCCCGGGCACGCCTGCCGGCACCCGGGTCGATGCCCGCGGCTGCGAGCTCGACAGCGACGGTGACGGCGTGGTCGACAGCAAGGATCGCTGCCCCAACACGCCCGCCGGCAGCAAGGTCGACGAATACGGCTGCAGCCTGGCCGCACGCCTCGAGGTGCACTTCGACACGGCGTCCGCCGTGCTCAAGCCCGAATCGTACGCCGACCTCGACGCAGTCGCGAAGTTCATGACCGACGTACCGCGTGTCGCCGGCGTGCTCGAAGGCCACACCGACAGCGTCGGCAACGACAAGTCGAACGAGCGTCTGTCGCAGCGCCGGGCCGAATCGGTGAAGGCTTACCTCGTGTCCAAGGGCATCGATCCCGCGCGGTTGCAGACCCAGGGCTTCGGCGAATCGCAGCCCGAGGCGGACAATGCAACGGCCGATGGCCGCGCGAAGAATCGCCGCGTCGTGCTGCGGCGGACCGATACGCAGTAATCCAGGCAAACTTCGACATTCACGAGTCGAATCACGGCACTCCGCACTTTTCACGGTGCGGAGTGCCGTTTTTGCTTGATCGTCCGCTTGTTCGGCATGAGCACCGTTGATGCATGCGCAGCGACTTGTTTGCCGCCAAATCTCTCTCCGTGAAACAAGTCATCACGCGCGAGCGAAGTGCAACCGTTTCATAGGCATCGTGCGACACTCTTCTTAGAATCGCCGGCTCCAAACAACGGGAAACCGATCTTCATGCCTCGCAAGACTTCAGCGCGCCGTCGTTCGGCGCCGACAACCGCCCCCGCTTCGAAGCCCTGGTCCGCGCAGGATGTACGCACGCTGCGCAAGATGGCCGGCAAGGAGCCGCGTGCACGCATCGCGCGCGCGCTGCGCCGCTCGCCCGCGGCAGTCACGTTCAAGGCTTTCAAACTGCGCATCTCGCTGCGCGTCGTGCGCGGCACGACCCGCAGCAGCACGACCACGCGCGGCCGGGCCGCGCGCAAGGCGCGCTGACCCGCCTCCCGCCCGTTTCAGGTCTTTCGCCCGGCGGGCTTCGTCAATCTGACGACGAAGTGCCACCTCGCGCGGCGCTGCCGGCATCGGCAGCTGCCGATGATGCCGCGGTCTCGCCCGTTGCCTGACCGTGCTCCGGCTCGAGTTCGAGCTGCTGCAGCGTTTGTGCCGACAGCCCCTGCACGTCTCCGGCAAAGCCGAGCAACTCGCGCAGACCGGTCGCAATCTGCTTCTCGCGCCGCGCCCAGCGTTGCTCCGCCTGGCTGCGTTCGCGCGCCAGATCGTCCTGCATGGTACGGAATGCGGCGTAGACGGCCTTCAGCTTCTGCGCGAACTGCGGCGACGTGAGGTAATCGTACAGCGCCTCCATCTTCTCGCCCTTGCCGGAGGAGACCAGCCGCTGTTTGTGCACTTCGAGCACCCGCTCGCGCAACGCCGCGGCCAGCGGCACCGCAGCCGCCCAGCTGGTCACCCAGATGTCCTCGTACACGCCGAACACATGGCCCGGCGGAATCTCGCGCGGCAGCGTGGTCGTGACCAGGATGCCGACCTCGGCGCCCGAAGCACGCATGTCTTCCTTGAGCTTCGCCGGCCAGTCGCGGCCCCATTCCTTGGCGCGCTTCGCTTCCCACAGCAAGGTGCCGGCGGTCTGCAGCGATCGAGTGGTCACCCGCTGCAGCAGGTCTGCGCCACGGACGCCTTTGCGCACTTCCTCGAAGACATCGACCGGAAAGGCCCGGCGCATCTGCTCCTCGAGTGCCAGCTCCAGCACTTCGCCCTGCAGCTGCTGCGAGCCCTGCTCGGCCTTGCGCTGCGCCTCGGCCAGCTTGGCGCTGACGTCGTCGAGTTTTTTCTGAAGTTCGGCCTTGTCGAAATCCGCACGCGCCTTCTCGAATGCCCGCACCTGAGTTTCGATCTCGGCGCGTGCCACCTGCATCCGGCGGGCGATCTCCAGCTCCAGCGCGGCCTTCTCGTCGGCCAGCCGCTGCTGTGCGGCCAGCAACCCCAGCTCGCGCTCGGCGCTGACCCGCAGCTGTGCATCGCGCTCGGCCAGCAATGTATTAAGCGCCGTCATCTGGTCGGCGAAACCACGCCGCTCGATCTCGCGCATCTGCGCCAGCGCCGCGCGGTTCGCCTCCGCCTGTTCGTCCAGCAGCTTGCGCAAACCGCGTACCTGCTCGAGCGCCTGCTGCTCGCGCTCCGATGCGTCCCGTGCCGCACGCTTCTGCTCCGCCACCCGCACCGTCTGCTCGAGCGCCCGCAGCGCCCCCTGGCTGCTGTCTTCGATCTGTTCCAGCGCTTTCCGGGCAAAGCCCTGCTCGAGACTGAATTCGTGATCGCACTTGGGGCAGGTGACCGCCGTACCCGGCGCGAGCAGCAGATGAGCGCCGATGCCGGGCTCCGGCCGCAGGACGCCAAGCGCCGCGGCGGTGGTCACGTTCGTCACGCTGCTGCCGCCCGCGGTTGCCGTCGTCGCCACGATGCTCGCCGCACCGACGATGGAAACCTTCTGATCGCGCTCCTGACTCATGGCGGCCACGTTACTCCCAACGGCCCGCTGGCGCACGCGCTCGCCACGGTGCCGCTGGCGCCGGGACGACCGCTCAGAAACTGACGCGGAAGAACAGCTCCGGCCCCGCCGCCTCGATCGCCAGCTTGCCGGGCAGGCTCGCTTCGGCAAGCTCGGCGTCGAGTTCGAGGAAGGAGTAGCCCAGGCCGAGCGCGATATTGCGCTTCCAGCGGTATTGCAGATCGAGATGCAGATTGGTGAAGCTGCCGTCGGCCTTGCTGGTGCTGCCGCCCAGGTAACGCGCATAGCCACTGATCGACCAGCGGCGGTGGAAGGCCCAGCTGGCATCGACACCGAGTGTCGGCAGCATGAAGTCGCCGGTGCCGGTCTCGCGAATGCCGCGCGCACGGATCTCGGAGCGTGCATCGGCGTTGAGCAGCAGCAAGCCCGCGCCGAGACCGAGCTCGAAGTTCTCGCGACGCAGCAGCGCGAAACTGTAGTTGAAACTCATCAGCCACAGATCGAGCGTGCTGGCGACATGGTCGCCGGCGTCGAACACCTGATTGCGGAAGTTCAACGGACGGGTAAGCGTACTCTCGCCGAAGCGACTGAGATCGAGGTAATCGACCCGCAGCAGATGCCGCTCGCGCATCCGCAAACTGAGCTCCATCCGGCCCAGGTTGCCGACATCGTCGAGGCCGAAGTCGTCCTCGCCGATGAACGGCGTGCCGACCAGGCCGCTGGAGCCGCCGTCGAAGCGGCCGTCCGTGCTCAACGACGGCCGGAAATAGCTGCTGCGCAGCGCAAAGTGATCGGTCAGCGGACTTGCCGGCGGCCGCGCCGAGCCGGGAGCCGCCGCCACTGCGGCCACACCAATGAACGGACAGGCTAAAACTGCGGCAAGCACGGCCGCGAAACGCGTCGACATGCGGGAACTCCACCTCACAAGCGTGGAGATGATCCTACAAGGGGGATACCGCCGCCAGCGTCGCCCATCACAGACGCTTGACGGAATCCGGGTACTTGCACCGGATTCCGTGACGCAGGGCACATCTTCAAGGGGTGACCGCTGCCGCGGTCACCGCTTCATCGCTTCGAAGAACTCCGCGTTGGTCTTGGTGTTGCGCATCTTGTCGAGCAGGAACTCGACCGCGGCCAGCTCGTCCATCGGATGCAGGAGCTTGCGCAGGATCCACATCTTCGCCAGCTCGCCCTGATCGGTGATCAGCTCTTCCTTGCGGGTGCCGGAGCGGTTGATGTTGATCGCCGGAAACACGCGCTTTTCCGCTATCCGCCTATCAAGGTGGATCTCACTGTTTCCTGTTCCCTTGAACTCCTCGTAGATGACGTCGTCCATCTTCGAGCCGGTGTCGATCAGCGACGTGGCCAGGATGGTCAGCGAGCCGCCCTCCTCGATGTTGCGCGCCGCGCCGAAGAAACGCTTCGGGCGCTGCAGCGCGTTGGCATCGACGCCGCCGGTGAGCACCTTGCCGGAACTCGGCACCACGGTGTTGTAGGCGCGGGCCAGGCGGGTGATCGAATCCAGCAGGATCACCACGTCCTTCTTGTGCTCGACCAGGCGCTTGGCCTTCTCGATCACCATCTCGGCGACCTGCACGTGACGCGCCGCCGGCTCGTCGAATGTCGAGGAAACGACCTCGCCCTTGACGGTGCGCTGCATCTCGGTGACTTCCTCGGGCCGCTCGTCGATCAGCAGCACGATCAGGTACACCTCGGGATGATTGGCGGTGATCGCGGTGGCGATGTTCTGCAGCAGCATCGTCTTGCCGGCCTTCGGCGGCGAGACGATCAGCCCTCGCTGGCCTTTGCCAATGGGCGCCACCAGGTCGATCGCGCGCGCGGTCAGGTCCTCGGTCGAGCCGTTGCCGCGCTCGAGCTTGAGGCGGCGCGTCGGGTGCAGCGGCGTCAGGTTCTCGAACAGCACCTTGCTGCGCGAGCTGTCGGGCGAATCGAAGTTGATCTCGCCGACCTTCAGCAGCGCGAAGTAGCGTTCGCCGTCCTTCGGCGGGCGGATCAGGCCCGAGATCGTGTCGCCGGTACGCAGATTGAAGCGGCGGATCTGCGACGGGCTGATGTAGATGTCGTCGGGGCCGGCGAGGTAGGAGCCGTCGGCAGAGCGCAGGAAACCGAAGCCATCCTGCAGGATCTCGAGCACGCCGTCGCCGTAGATGTCCTCGCCCTTGCGCGCATGGGCCTTCAGCAGGCTGAAGATGATGTCCTGCTTGCGCGAGCGCGCCATGTTCTCGACGCCGAGCGACTGCGCCAGCTCGACCAGCTTGCCGATCGGCATCGCCTTCAGCGTCGTCAGGTTCATCGAGTTGCGCGAGGCGGCCAGCTCCGCCGGGCTGATGATCTCGGCGTCGTCACCGGAATCGATGAACGGCGCGTGATCCATCGCGAGATCTTCGGGCCGCGCGACGTTGCCCTGGTTGCCCCGGTTCGAGTCGCGATTGCCGTGTTGTCGATGACCCTTGTTCGACCGGTTGCGGCCCTGGTTGCCGAGATACCCTCTCACAGGTTGCCGTCCAGAAACGCGGCGAGCTGGGACTTCGACATGGCGCCGACCTTCTGGGCCTCGACCGTGCCGTTCTTGAACAGGATCAGTGTCGGGATGCCGCGGATGCCGAACTTCGGCGGGGTCTGCGGGTTCTCGTCGATGTTGATTTTCGCGACCCTGAGCTTGCCCTGGTACTCGTTGGCGATCTCGTCGAGGATCGGCGCGATCATCTTGCAAGGCCCACACCACTCGGCCCAGAAATCGAGGAGCACGGGCTGGTCGGACTTGAGGACATCCTGGGAAAAGGTCGAATCACTGGTATGCACAATGTGCGGATTGCTCACGCGGAAAACCTCCGGTTGGAGAAATCAGAATGGTCGGATCAGGGATAGGAGCAAGGTTTTCCGGCCCGCGGCTGAACGCCGTGTTATGAAGGGCCGTCAAACGGTTACACTAGACCGTTGTAAGGAGTTGCGGGTTCGCCTCGGAATGGTATTGCGGGGAGCCGGTTCGGGAGCCGATCGGGGTCCGGAGCCGACGCTGATGAATACTGACTGGGTGAGCCTGGGACCTGAACTGGACGGACTGGAGTTCCGGATCGAGTGAATTCTGGAAGAGGCGGGCAGAACGCTCCGCCTCTCGAGGTCCAATTTTTAGCGCGTCCGGGCGTCTTTTGCAAGCGGTGCGCTGCCACGCCGATACGACGGTAGTACATGTCCGATAAACATCTTTCCGACCTCACATTCTCCTCCCTCGGCCTGCATCCGGCAGTCATGCAGGGCATCGAAGACGCCGGTTTCGATCGCTGCACGCCGATCCAGGCCCAGACCCTGCCGATCGCGCTGACAGGCAAGGATGTTGCCGGCCAGGCCCAGACCGGCACCGGCAAGACCGCCGCCTTCCTGGTGGCGCTGTTCCAGAACCTGCTCGGCAACCCCCCGCCCCCGACGCGCAGCAGGACCGGGATCCGCGCCATCTGCATCGCGCCGACCCGGGAGCTGGCGGTCCAGATCTACAACGACGCCGAGGTGCTCGGCCGGCACACGGGCCTGAAGGTGGCAGTGGTGTTCGGCGGTGTCGACTACGACAAGCAGCGCCGCGAGCTGGAGGACGGGGTGGACGTGCTGATCGGCACACCCGGCCGCATCATCGACTACTACAAACAGCACGTCTACGACATGCGCCATGCCCAGGTCGCCGTGCTCGACGAGGCTGACCGGATGTTCGACCTCGGCTTCATCGCCGACATCCGCTACATCCTGCGGCGGCTGCCGGCCGCCGAGCATCGGCAGTCGATGCTGTTTTCGGCGACGTTGTCGCAGCGCGTGCTCGAGCTGGCCTACGAGCACATGAACAGCCCCGAGCTGGTGCAGATCGAGCCGGAAAAGATCACCGCCGACCGCGTGCGGCAGGTCATCTACTACCCGGCCATGAACGAGAAGATCCCGCTGCTGCTGGGCCTGCTGCGCCGTCACGACGCCCAGCGCACGATGGTGTTTGTCAACACCAAGCGCATGGCCGAGCGGCTCGAAGACGTGCTGCGCGCCAACGGCATCAACGCCCAGGCGCTGTCCGGCGACGTGCCGCAGAAGAAGCGCCTGCGATTCCTCGCCGATTTCCATGCCGGCGATCTGGCCGTGCTGATCGCGACCGACGTCGCCTCGCGCGGTCTGCACATTCCCGATGTCAGCCACGTCTTCAACTACGACGTGCCGCAAGACGCCGCCGACTACGTGCACCGCATCGGCCGCACGGCCCGCGCCGGCGCCTCGGGCGATGCGATCACCTTCGCCTGCGAGGAGTATGCGATCGCCCTGCCCGATGTCGAGAAATACATCGGCCGCAAGATCCCCTACGAACCGATCACTCCCGAGATCATGGCGATCGACGTCGTCTGGCCACCACGCCGCGCCTGGGAGCCGCGCCCCGGCCCCGGCGGGCGTGGTGGTGGCGGTGGCCGCGGCAACAGTCGCGGCGGCGATCGTTTCGGCGGCCGCAGCGGCGGACGCGAACGCAGCGCCCGGCCCCCACGCTCGAGCGGCAGCAGCGGCAACGCAGGCTCACACTCCCGGCCGCCGCAGGCGGCCGGAGAAGTCGCCGCCGCTGCTTCAGCGGCCCATGCCACCCCTGCCGGCGCGGCTTCTTCGCCCCAGGCGTCGCCGCAGCCACAGGCGGCTGGCGAAGGCCCGGCAGACGCCGCCCGCAAGCGTCGCCGCCGACGCGGTGGCCGAGGCCGGGGCGGCAGCACCGGCGACGGCGGCGCGAACCCGGCCGCAAGCGGTGGTGGCGACGCCCCACCGTCCGGATCGTCCGACTGACCCATCGCCACCGACCCGCCCGAGGGTCGGCGACGATCTGCCCCGTCAAAGCAGGTCGGCCACGCCGTCGATCGATTCAAACTCCGCGTGGCGATGCGGCACGGCCGAGGAATCCGGCCGGCGCACTCCATAGACCCAGCGCAATCCCGAGCGCAGCGCCGCATGCAGCACCGCGGCACTGTCGTCGACGAACAGCGTGCGCGCCGGATCGTAACCTTCGGCCGCAAAGGCCGCCTGCCAGAAGCGCGGATCCTCCTTCGGTGCGCCGAAGCCATGCGAGGTGTAAGCCGCGTCCAGCCAGTCGAGCACGCCGGTGTGCCGGTGCTTGAGTTCGAGGATCGATGGATGGGCGTTGGTCATCAGTACCCGGCGCTTGCCCCGATCGCGCAGCGCCTCCAGGAAACCGCGCGCACCCGGCAGCCAGGCGATCCGCGAGGCCTCCTCGCGGTGCACCTGCCCGATGTCGAGGGCGAGCTCCCGGCTCCAGAACTCGATCGAATACCACTCCAGCCGACCGGCCCAGGCGCGAAACATCGGCGCCAGCGCAGCCTGCGCCTCGACGATGCTCAGCCCGTTGGCCTCGGCGTAGAGCGCGGGTATCCGGCCGAGCCAGACATGGTTGTCGAACGCGAGATCCAGCAGCGTGCCGTCGAGATCCAGCAGCACAGTATCGATGGCAGCCCAATCGGGCGGACGATGAGTCGGGTGCGTCATGAGGCCCGGTATCATACGGGCGATGTCCACTTCGGCCCTCACCGATCTGCATCTGCACAGCGACCAGTCCGATGGCCGCCTGACACCCGCCGCACTAGTGGCCCTGGCCGCGGCGCAGGGTGTGCGGCATCTCGCGCTCACCGACCACGACACCGTGGCGGGTCTCGACCACGCGGCCGCCGCCTGTGCCGCCGCGGGCCTGCGCTTCACGCCGGGCGTCGAAGCCACGGCACTGTGGCGCGGCCAGTCGATCCACGTGATCGGCCTCGGACTGCAGCCCGATGAACCGGTGCTGAGCGCGCATCTTGCCGGCCTGCGCCAGCACCGGCGCCAGCGACTGCTGGCGATCGGCGAGCGCCTCGCGCGGCGGGCGCGCCTGCCGGATGCGCCGGCGATTGCGGCCCGCATCGGCGCCGAGACGGCCGTACCGACCCGGACCCATCTGGCGCGCGCCCTGGTCGAGGCGGGTGCCGCAACCGACCTCGCCAATGCCTTCCGCCGGCTGCTCGGCCATGGCGGACCAGGGCACCTGCCGGAAGACTGGCCGGCACTGGAAGCGACGGTCGCCGTGCTGCGTGGCGCCGGCGCACAGGTCGTGCTGGCCCATCCGCATCGCTACCGTCTCTCCGGCGGCGCCCTGCGCGCCCTGACCGGCGAATTCGCCGCGCACGGCGGCCATGCGCTCGAGGTCAGTCTCGGCAACATGGCGCGCGCCGATCTTGATCGCCTCGCGGCATTGGCGCGGCGCCACGGACTTGCCGCATCCTGCGGCTCGGATTTCCATGATCCGGCCATGCCGTGGAATACCCCGGGCCGCTTCGCTAAGCTACCCACCGATCTCGAGCCCGTCTCCGGGCGGCTCTGAGCCCGTTTTCTGCCACCGCCCGGCCCCACCGACCGGCCGGCCGAGACCCACGATCGCCGATGGCCTCCAAAGATTCCGATATCGACACCCCGGGTGATGCCAGCGATCTCCCGCCGGAAGCGGCCATAGACAATGTCGATCGCGATCTGTTTCGCAAGTACGAAAGGTTGCGCCAGCTGCGGATCGAACACCGCGATCTCGACGACGTGATCACGCGCCTCTCGCTCGACCTCCACGTCGACGAAATCCAGCTCAAGCGCCTGAAGAAACGCAAGCTGATGCTCAAGGACCAGATCGAACGCTACGAAAGCCAGATGATCCCGGACCTGAACGCCTGAGCCTCATGGAACGCGATTTCTCCAAGCTGAGCCTGTTCAAGCAACTCACCAGCGCCGAAGTCCTGACCGAAATCGTCGCGATCGCGATCGCCATTGCGATTTCCGCTGCCGCGGCACATTTCATCCGGGCCTGGTTCCGGCGGATCGAATCCGGCCTGGAGAACGACAGCTGGCTGTGGAAGCTGGTCGAGGGCGGCGTGGTCACCGCGCCGTTCTTCGTTGCGCTGCTAGTGCTGCTGCCGCTGCGTGCCGGCCTGGCATTCCTCGGCAGCCATGTCGGCGCCGTCGATCTCGCCTTGCAGCTGGTCGCGGCACTGCTGTTCATCCGTCTCGGCGTGTACCTGTTCGCGCTGATGATGGGCAACAAGTCCTGGGTGCGGACCTGGGAAAACCAGATCACCATCGTGATCTGGCTGGCGATCAGCTTCGAGTTGCTCGGCTGGTTCAACCGGGTCGAGTCGACGCTCGATGCGGTCGACCTGATTCCCGGCAAGGGCGAGTTCAGCCTCTGGGCCCTGCTGAAGAGCGTGATCGTGGTCACCGCCTTCGTGGTGATCACCAGCCTGGTCGCCCGCGCGATCGAGCGTCGCGTGATGACCATGCAGTCGCTGGCCCTGTCGACGCGTATCGGCATTTCGAAATCCGCGCACTTCCTGCTGGTCGGCCTCGGCATCCTGCTCGGCGTCAATGCCACCGGCGTCGATCTCACCGCCCTGACGGTGCTGACCGGCGCGATCGGCCTCGGCCTGGGCTTCGGCCTGCAGGCGATCACCAGCAATTTCGTCAGCGGCTTCGTACTGCTGATGGACAAGTCGATCAAGCCCGGCGACGTGATCAGCTTCACCCAGCACACCGGCACCAGTACCGAGAATTTCGGCTGGGTGCAGGAACTGCGCGGCCGCTACGTCGTGGTCCGCGACCGCGACGGCGTCGAGACCCTGGTCCCGAACCAGAACCTGATCACCAATTCGGTGATCAACTGGTCCTATTCGGACCAGCGCGTGCGGCTGCGTCTGCCGGTGATGATCAGCTACCAGGACGACCCCGAAGTGGCGCTCGAGCTGCTGATAGACGCCGCGCGCGAACATCCGCGCATCCTGCGCGAACCGGGACCGGTGTCGCGCCTGATGTCCTTCGAGAACTACGGCATGCGGCTCGAGTGCCGCTTCTGGATCCGCGATCCGATGAACGGCGTCAACAACGTCCGTTCGGACGTGAATCGCAAGATCGTCAAGCTGTTCCGCGAGGCCGGCATCAAGATCCCGGTGTCGCAGCACGAAGTCCGCGTCAACGAGTCCGACACCATGCCTGCGCCGCAGCGGCCACGCTTGTCCCACGACCCGCACGACGAGCATGCCGATCCGCGTCGGTGAGCTGACGATCCCCGACTCCGATTACTCGCTGACCTTCGTCCGCGGGAGCGGTCCGGGCGGCCAGAACGTCAACAAGGTCGCGACCGCCGCACAATTGCGCTTCGATCTGGCCGGCAGCGGCGCGCTCGCTCCGCGCGTCAAGGCACGGTTGCGCAGCCTGGCCGGTCAGCGCGTCACCGACCAGGGCACGCTGCTGATCGTCGCCCGCAATCACCGCACCCAGGATGCGAACCGCCGCGAAGCCGAAGGCCGGCTGGCCGCCCTGATTTCGCGGGCACTGATCGAACCCAAGGTCCGCCGGGCGACACGGCCGACGCGCGCCTCGAAAGAGCGACGTCTCGAAAGCAAGTCCCGCCGCTCCGGCACCAAAGCCGGACGCAGCCGCGTACGTTTCGACGACTGACGGCGCGGCGACCGCTCAGCAGCGCCTGCCGATAGTAACTGTGCCGTAGACCGGGACTTCGATCTGGCCGCGGAACTCGTGCGTGCGGTGATAGCGCGCCACCGCGTAACGCCAATGGCCGCGGCAGAGCGCCAGGCCGTAGCCGACATCGGCCAGCAGCGGCCGGTGCAGCGGCGAACCTGCCTCGCAAACACTCGCCCGCTCCGCGGCATCGGCAGGCAGCGACAGCCAGTCGAGCAGGAGCAGCAGACCGGCCCACGCACGACCCGGCGTGTACACATGACCTCAGTCCTCCTGCCGCCTTGCCCGAGTCAGGCCATCAGCGCGATGGTCTTGCGGAACCGCTGCAGCGACAGCGCGAACAGGACGGCACCGATCAGCAGCAAGGCGGCGAACTGCGGCCAGACCACGCCGAGGCCGGCGCCCCGGAACAGGATCGCCTGCCCGAGCTGCACGAAATGCGTGGTCGGTGCCGCCAGCATGATGTTCTGCACGATCTCGGGCATGTTCTCGCGCGGCGTACCACCGCCGGAGAGCATCTGCAGGGGCATGATGGTCAGCATCATCAGCATGCCGAACTGCGGCATGTTGCGTGCCAGCGTGGCCATGAAAATGCCCATCGAAGCGGTGGCGAACAGGCACAGCGCCGAGCCCGCGAAGAACAGCGGCAGCGAACCGGACACCGGCACCTGCAGCACGCCGCGCACAACGACGGTGAGCGACAACCAGGCAGCCAGCAGTACCACCGCACCCATCGACCAGACCTTGGCCAGCATGATCTGCGCGGGAGTCACCGGCATGACCAGCAGATGCTCGACCGTGCCGTGCTCGCGCTCGCGGATCAGTGCCGCGCCGGTGAGGATGATCGACAGCATCGCGATGTAGTTGACGATCTGCACCAGACTGCCGAACCAGGACGGCTCCAGCGCCGGATTGAAGCGCGCGCGCAGCGTCAGGTCCACCGGCGGCACGGCGCTGGCGCGATGGCGCTGGGCGAACTCGTTGATCTCGTCCATGACAATCTGCTGCACATAGCCGCTGCCGACGAACGCCTGGCTCATGCGGGTCGCATCGACATTGAGCTGGATCTGCGGCGCATGGCCGGCCAGCAGGTCGCGCTGGAAATTGTGCGGGATCACCATCACGAACGTGTAGAGACCCGCATCCATGCCGGGGTCCATCTGCGGCCAGTCGATCGACTGCGGCGGAGCGAAATGCGGGGGATAGAGTGCCGACACGATCCGCTGCGACAACGGCGACTGGTCTTCGTCCACGATGGCGATGGGGGCGTTGTTCAGCGTCTCCGGCATGGCCGTGGCGGCGGTGTAGACACCCACGGTGAACACGTAGACGATGAATACCAGCATGGCCGGGTCGCGCCACAGGCTCCACAGCTCCTTGATGCCCAGGCGGTAGGTGTTGGCGAGGAACTGGCGCATGCTTCAGCGCTCCTGCTTGCGCAGCAGCAGGATCGCCGCACCGACGATGACCGGCGCGGCGACCAGCATGGACAGCAGCGAAGCGCGCAGATCGCCGAAATGCAGCGCCTTGTTGAAGACGCCACGGCTGATGCCGATCATGTGCGTCGCCGGATAGATCTGGCCCAGCAGGCGCGCACCGCCCTGCAGCGACGACACCGGATCGGTCAGCCCGGAGAACAAGGTGGCGGGGATCATCGTGCCGATCATCGCGAAGAACATCGCCGCGATCTGGCTCCTGGTGACGCTCGATGCCAGCAACCCCAGGCCGGTGGCGCAGAAGCTGAAGATCACCGCCGCCAGAAGCAAGGTGCCGAAGCTCCCCTTGATCGGCACACCGAACACGGTCACGGACAGTCCGGCCATCAAGGCGAAGTTCAGCATGGCCAGCGCGACATAGGGCAGCTGCTTGCCCAGCAGGAACTCCGTGCGGGTGATGGGTGTGACGTACAGATTGATGATGGAACCGCTTTCCTTCTCGCGCACCACAGCCAGCGCCGTGAGCATCGCCGGCAGCATCAGCAACAGCAGAGGCACGACGGCCGGCACCATAGCCGGCAGGCTCTTGACGTCCGGGTTGTAGCGAAAGCGCGTCTCGATGCCGGCCAGTCCGCCGGCTGCCGCACCCGTGCGTGCAGCTGTCTGCTCGACCAGCCAGTGCTGGTGAATGCCCCGCACGTAGCCCTTTACGGTCTCGGCGCGCTGCGGCATGGCGCCGTCGATCCAGGCGCCGATCTCGACGGGCCGGCCCCGCAACACATCGCGACCGAAGCCCGACGGGATCTCCAGCGCCAGATTGAGTTCGCCGCTCACCATGCGCCGGTCCAGATCCGCATAGTCGCGGATCGGCGGATGCTCGACGAAGTAGCGCGAGCCGGCGAGACTCAGCGTGTAGCTCTCGCTGAGCGTGGACTGGTCGCGATCCAGCACGGCGTAGCGCAGATCCTCCACGTCCATGCTGATCCCGAAGCCCATCACGAACATCAATATGGCCGAGCCCGCCAGCGCCAGCGTCGCCCGCACCGGATCGCGCTGCAGCTCCAGCGATTCGCGCCACATGTAACTGATCAGGCGCCGCAGGCTGAAGCGCGCAGAGCGGGCGCGGGGACGATCCTGAGGTCTGACGGTTGCCTCATCGACGGGGGTGCCGAGCGGCGATCCGCCGCCGCCCGCCTCGATCAGGTAGCCGATGAACGCTTCTTCCAGTGTCCCTGCGCCGCGTTTGTCGACCAGTTTCGCGGGCGCATCGCTGTCGAGCACCTTGCCCGCATGCATCATCGACATGCGGTCGCAACGCTCTGCCTCGTTCATGAAATGGGTGGAGATGAAGATCGTGACCTGGTCGCGGCGCGACAGCTCGATCAACAGCCGCCAGAAGGCATCGCGCGCGACCGGATCCACGCCCGAGGTCGGCTCGTCGAGGATCAGCAACTCGGGCTTGTGCACCATGGCCACCGCCAGCGACAGACGCTGGCGCATGCCCAGCGGCATGCTGGCAGGCAGGCTGTCCTCCATTCCGGCGAGGCCGAAGCGCTGCGCCATCTCCGCCACTCGCTGCGGAATCTCGCTATCGGGCACCTGGAACAGACGTGCATGCAACTCCAGGTTCTGCCGCACCGTCAGCTCGCCGTAGAGGGAAAAGGCTTGCGACATGTAGCCCACGCGGCGGCGGGTGGCGATGTCCCGCGGATCGACCTCGTGGCCGAACAACCACGCACGGCCCTCGCTGGCTTCCAGCAGGCCGGTGAGCATCTTCATCGTCGTGGTCTTGCCGCAGCCGTTCGAACCGAGGAAGCCGAAAATCTCGCCGCGCCGGATGCGGAACGACACGTGATCGACCGCGACGAAGTCGCCGAAGCGCATGGTCAGGTCCCGGGCTTCGATGGCGATATCGTCCGCCGAGGCCTGCAAGGGCGGGATCTCGACCGCCGCATGACCGCGTTTCTTGTCTTCTGGCAACAGCGCGATGAAGGCCGCTTCCAGCGAATCGCTGCCGGTGCGCGCCAGCAACTCCCCCGGTGTGCCCATAGCCAGCACCTGGCCGGCGTCCATGGCCACCAGCCAATCGAAACGCTGCGCCTCGTCCATGTAAGCCGTGGCGACGATCACGCTCATGCCGGGGCGACCCCGGCGAATGCGGGCAATCAGCTCCCAGAACTGCGCCCGCGCCAGTGGATCGACCCCGGTGGTCGGCTCATCGAGAATCAGCAGATCCGGGTCGTGGGTCAGCGCACAGCACAGACCGAGCTTCTGCTTCATGCCGCCGGAGAGCTTGCCCACCGGGCGATCCAGGAACTCGCGCAAACCCGTGGCCGCGGTGAGATCGTCGATGCGCCGCCGTCGCTCGGCCGCGCCATGTCCGAACAGGCGCGCGAAGAACTGCAGGTTCTCTTCCACCGACAAGGTGGGATAGAGATTCTTGCCCAGCCCCTGCGGCATGTAGGCGATGCGCGGGCAGACTCGATCGCGATGACGCTTGCTGGCCATGTCGCCGTCCAGCACCTGCACGCGGCCGGCCTGTACCGTGCGCGCACCGGCCAGCAGCGACAGCAGGCTGGACTTCCCGATACCGTCCGGCCCGATCAACCCGACCATGCAACCCGCCGGCAGCTCCAGCGTGATGCCGGCCAGCGCCTGGACTTTGCCGTAGCGCAGCCCTGCTTGCTCCAGCCGGACGACTTGCGGCGCGCGGCGAACGCCCGCCGTCATTGCGGCGTCTTCAGCGCCAGTCGTGCCGGCCAGTCCTGCGACGGATCGAGCCGCACCCAGGCCGCGCCGGGCAGGCCTGTCTTGACGTACTCCAGGTACTCGAGCAGCAGCTTGCGGTCGATCTGCGCCCGCACGCGGAACATCAGTTTCTGGCGCTCACTGGCCGTCTCGACGGTCTTGGGCGTGAACTGCGCCGCGCTGGCGATGAACGAGACCTTGGCGGGGATCACGAAATCCGGCGCCGCGTCGAGCACGATACGGACTTCCGAGCCCAGTGCCAGCCGGCCCGCCACCTCGGTGGGCAGAAAGAACGTCATGTAGACATCCGACAGGTCGAGCAGGCTCATCACCCGGCCGCCTGCACCCAGCACTTCGCCCGGCTGGGCCAGCCGGAACTGCACCCGGCCGTCGCGCGGCGCCTTGAGCTGGCTGTCGTCGATCTCGGACTGGATGCGCTCGAGCGTCGCGTCGACGGCCTCGACCTGCGACTGCGCGCTGACCACCTGCGTCCGGGCCGCGGCGATGGCGGCATCGGCCGAGACCGCCTGCGCCCGGGCCGCGGCCAGTGCCGCCTCGGTGCTCAGCGTGCGCGCCCGATCGTCGTCCAGGGTCTGGGCCGACGTCGCGCCCTCCTTGACCAGACTCTCGGAGCGCGCCAGGCGCCGCTGGGCCGCGACCAGCTCGGCTTCGGCACGGCGCACCTGCGCGAGCAGCGCCGTCTTGTCGCTGTGGCGCATCGCCACCTGCGCCTGCGCGCTGGCCACGGCATTGACCGCCTGCTGACGCTGCGCCTTCGCTTCACGCAGCTGCGCCTCCAGGGTCTGCACTTGCATGACAGCCAGCACCTGACCGGCCTTCACGAAGGCGCCCTCCTCGACCAGGATCTCGCCGACGCGACCGGCCAGCTTGGTCGCGATATCGATCTCGGTGGCTTCGATGCGGCCGTTGCTGCTGATGAACGCCGCATTGCCTTTGTCGCCGGCGAACCATTGCCAGGCATACCAGGCGGCCACGGCCAGCACTGCGACGAGCAGGATGGGGATCAGCTTGTTCTTGAAAGGAGTGTCCATAACGGGCAAGGAGATAGCACAAGTGAAGCGTGCCCGCACCGTGCATGATGCTGATGGTCGCCGGCCGGGATATCCTCGCGAAAAATGAGCGCGCCCCCGCGCGACAGCGGCGCGGGGCTTGGGCGCGAATCAATCCGCAGCGTGCAGCTGCATGATGATGATCCGGTGGCCGTCGACGTCGGTGACCAGAAACTCCCGTCTGGCGGGATTCGTCAACTCGTAGACCCGTCCGACGTCGAGGTTCGCGGCGCGGATCTGGTCGTAGACGGATTCGAACCGCCCTTTGATCTCGACGATCAATGCGCTGGGAAAGACGGTCGCTGCAGGAGGCAGATCGATGCCTTTGACCTCGGTCATACCTATCGCGCCGAACCTCGAGTCCGGACTGCTCAGGAAGGCGATGCGCATTCTGGCGGTGCGATCGATGTTGAAGACGTCGTACATGAAGCTCTCGGACTTGACCGGCACCAAGGCGTTGACCTTGAAACCCAGGATGTCCCGGTAGAGCCGCAATGCCCGGTCGATGTCCCTGACCAGGAAATTCGATCGATGAACGTACGGGTCCACCAGCGCCAGCGTCTCGGCGAACGCGGGGCTCATCGACATGGCCGATCCGCCCAGCAACAGAACTACCGCAGCCGCCTGAATAACGCGCCTGAATCCCGTCGTCATGTGCATGGCCCCTGAGTTGTCTACTATTTGTCCGCTATGAATTGAAGCCGGCACGGCCATTCGCGAGCCGCGCTTTCGCCGACCGTGCTAGGGACGGCCCGCCTGGAGGTAGGACGCGATCACGCGGTAGAGCATGTCCATTTCTCCGCGGTCGAAGTCGGCGATCTTCGCCTCGAAATCGCTGCCGGCCAGTTTTCCGGAAACTTCTTCGCCGACGGTGCCGCGGGCCATCTCCGCCTTCACCGCTGCGATCACGGTCTCCCAGAACTGCCGCCGCTCGCCGACGGATTCGATGGACCCCATCGCCGGCCGCAGGAATGGCCGGCCGTCGGCCCCCTTGCCCAGGGAGATGTGCCCACCGACGAACGACTTCACACCCTCTGCAGCCGCCAGCCGCTCCACCGCCGCCAGAACCGTAGTGAGGCTGTGCAGATAGGTATCCGGCGCAGTCGGGTTGTACTCCTTGAACCAGCCGGTGGAAGGATTCGCGATATCGACGACGAACATGACGTTCGCCGGCCGGGCCAGCATCACCGCCAGGCAATTGCTGTGGCTCGGCCCGAAATAGAACAACTCCAGCGACGCCTTGCCGACATCCAGTCTGTGACGATCCTTGAAGACGACATCCGGCGCCACGAGATCGGGATGCGGCGTTTCACGGATGTTGTCGCGGCACTTTTCCTGAGCGACGAACGTCGCGCCATCCTGCTTGAAGATCGCTCCGCCGATGGCATGATCCCAATGAGAATGCGAGTACGCGACGTATTTGACCGGCTTGTCGGTGAGCTTGCGGATCTCCTCGCGCAGGGCCGCCGCTGCCTTGACGTTGAGCGGGTCGGTGACAATGACCCCCTCCTCGCCGATCAAGAAGATGTTCCGGTACGGGCCATGCCGAAAAGCATACAGCCCGTTGCCCAGCGACTCCGTCTCGGAGCTGGTCATCAGCGAGAACATCTGGGCATGGCTCACCGTCGTCGGCAACCCTGCACCCAGCGCGGCACAGACGACCGCGGCGAGCATCCCCCGCCGCATGAACGGGAGACCCGATCGAAACGCACGACAAAACATGGTTATCGCCCCGTGATGTACAACGACGCGATCCGCCGCGTCAGGATTTCGATACTTCGCTCGCTGTAGCGCGGGTATGACGAAAACTGCGTCAGGTCGATCTTCCGGATGATCTCGCGCGGCGGCGTACCCGCATCGAGCTGCGCCTTCACGGCGCCCATCAGTTTTTCCCAGAAGATGCGTTGCTCCGTGACCACGGATACCGGCCCCGTGGACGGTTGCAGGAAAGGCTTGCCGTCACGGCCCACTCCCGCCGCGATGAACCCGCCGATCACGGTATCGATACCCTCCCGCTTGGCCAGGTCCTCCACGGATCTGAAGAACGGCAGCAGGTTGTAGAGGTGGTAGTCGGGAATCGTCGGATTCCACGGCACGCCGGCCACGGGCGGTATGACCAGATTGACGATCATCATCATCTTGGCCGGCTGAGCGACCAGAACCGACAGACAGGTATCGAGGCTGGGACCGAAGTAATGCAGATCGAGCGCCTGATCGCCCAGCGCCACCCGATAGCTCTGGTCGTAGGTGATATCCGGCGGCACGACATCCGGATGCGGCGTCTCGCGCAGATTGTCGGCGCATCGTTGCTGCGCCACGAACTTCGCGCCTTCGTCCTTGAAGATCTGGCCACCGCTGATCCGGTCCCAATGGGACTCGGAATACACCACGTAGCGCACGGGCTGGTCCGTGATCTTGGCGATCTCGGCTCGAAAGGCCTTGGCAAACTTCGGACTGACGGGATCGGTGACGATGACCCCCTCTTTGCCGACCAGGAAGAGGCTGCGATAGGCCCCCTGCCTGAACGCGTACAAACCGTCGGCCAGCTTCTCGGTTTGCTGGAACGACATGAAACTCGGTACCGCCTGTGCGAAGGCCGCAGGAATGATGCCCGCCGAAATCGCCAGCAAAAGCATCCCGCGCACGATTGAGACCATGCCGACTTCTCCCCGGTCGTTGCCTGCTCCCCAAGGTGGACTATCTCGCATTTGCGGTGCCGACGGGAATCTGTCGGCCAAAAAACGAGGATCAGCCTGACACGCGTGAACTCGCTGCTCTCGATCAGAGACGGGAGCTACAACAGCCCATTGCGCCTATGAGTATTTTGCCGGCTTATCCCACCCAGGGATCAGCGATCCGCGGAGGATGCGGAGTACCGAGAGCTTTCCCCCAAGCGCACCTTCACCCTAAGGGACACTCACCACTTCGCCCCGCCACCCGGCGCGAACTGCCCTTGCGCAGGCGGCGGCGGTGGCGCCGGCCGCGCCAGCCAGGTCGCCAGCGCCGGCAGCAGCACGATCGCGCCGATCATGTTGACCAGGAACATGAAGGTCAGCAGCTTGCCGATGTCGGCCTGGAACTGCAGCGGCGAGAAGATCCAGGTCACGACGCCGATCGCGAGCGTGATACCGGTGAAGATGATCGACGCACCGGTGACGCGCATGGTCTTCTCGAAGGCCTCGCGCACCGGCAGGCCCTGCTTCAGGAACCCCTGCATCCGGCTGAAGAGATAGATGCCATAGTCGACGCCGATGCCGACGCCGAGCGCGACCATCGGCAGGGTCGAGATCTTGAGACCGATGCCGACCAGGGCCATCAGTGCATAGGCCAGCACCGAGACCAGCGCCAGCGGGATGAACACCAGCACGGCGCCGGTCACCGAACGGAAGGTCAGCAGGCACATGCCGATCACGGCGGCGAACACGCCGAACAGGATCGGGAACTCGGTGCGCTTCACTTCTTCGTTGGTCGCGGCCATGACGCCGACGTTGCCGGTGGCGAGGCGGAACTCGGCGCCTTCGACCGGGTTCTCGGTCCGCCACTGCTTGACCGCCGCGACCACGCGTTCGATGGTCTCGGAGCGGTGATCAGCGAGGAACAGCATCACCGGCACGACGTCGCAGTCGGCATTCAGCAGGCCGGTGCTGGTTTCGATGTAGCGGGTCGACTGGGCGAGCTGGTCGGGATTGCGCGGAATTTCGCGCCAGGCCAGCGCACCCTCGCTCCAGCCGGCGATCGCCTGCTTGGCGACCAGGGGCAGCGAGATCACCTGCTGCACGCCTTCAACGTTCTGCATCCGCCAGGAGAAATCGTCGATCGACTTCATCAGCCTGTGGCTGACGCAGGCAGGCTCCCGGGTCTCGACGATCACCGTCAGGATGTCCACACCGATCGAGAAGTCGCGGGTGATCACCTGCGAATCGACGTTGTAGCGCGAATTCGGCCGCAGTTCCGGCACGCCGGCGCTGGCGTCGCCGATGACCGCGTGGCTGCCGATCCGCAAGCCGACGACCCCGAGCACGACAGCCGCGGCGATGATCGCCAACGACGGGCCCTTCAGCGTGATCACCGACAGACCGTGCCACCAACGCTGCAGGCGGGCCTGGCGGCGGGCGACGCGGTCGCGATACTCGGGATCGAACTTCACGAAAGACACCAGCACCGGCAGCAGCACGAGGTCGGTGAGGATCACGATCGCGACGCCGATGCTGGCGGTGATCGCCATCTCGCGGATCACCTGCACCGGGATGTAGAGAATGGTGACGAAGCCGACCAGATCGGCGAGCAGCGCGACGATCGCCGGCAGCAGCAGCAGCCGGAAGGTACGGCGGGCCGCCGCTTCGGGATCCAGCCCCTCGAACACGGCATCGGTGACCGCGCTGATCTTCTGCACGCCATGGCTGACGCCGATCGCGAAGATCAGGAACGGCACCAGCAGACCGAGCGGGTCGATCCCGTAACCGAGCACGACCAGCGTACCGAGCTGCCAGGCCACCGCGATCACCGAGCAGACGATCGGCACCAGGGCCACGCGGAACGACTGGCAGTAGATCCACACGGCCAGCAGCGTCAGCAGCAGGGTGACGACGGCGAAGATCACCACCGACAGCGCGCCCTGGGCGATGTCGTGCATCACCTTGGCAAAACCGATCATATGCACATCGACTTGCGAGCCGATGGCCTGAACGTCGATGCCGGCAGCGCCGCTGCCGTCCACTGCGTCGCTGCTGATCGCCGCGCGCACTTCGCGCTCCAGGCTGTCGGCCACGGCGATCGGATCGATCGGCCGGCCCTGGGCATCCTGCTCGAGCACGATCGCGCTGACCAGCGCACCGGAGAAATCGTTGGCGACCAATCGGCCGACGATGCCGGCCTTGAGGATGTTCTCGCGGATCTCGGCCATCGCTTCCGGGGTCGGCTGGAACTCGGCATCGACGACATTGCCTGCCTGGATGCCGTCCTCGACCACCTCGATGTAGCGCACATTCGGCGTGAACAGCGACTGCACGCGGCCGCGATCGATGCCGTCCATCACCAGCACGCGATCGGTCGCCAGCTTGAGCGCCGCGAAGAACTCCGGCGTGAACATGTTGCCGTCGCGCGCCACCAGCGCGATCAGCACGCGATTGGCACCGCCGAACTCCGCCTGGTGCTCGACGAAGGTCTGCATGTACTCGTGCTTCAGCGGCAGCTGCTTGGTGAACGAGGCATCGATGCGCAGGCCGCGGTAGACGAAGAACGCCATCGCGACGGTGATCGCCGCGAACACCGCGATGATCAGGCGGCGATGCGAGAACAGCGCGTGCTCCATCCGGGCGGAGAACGGTGCATGGCTCACCGTGCCCCTCCCGCCGCTGCGGCATCTCCGGCAGCGGCAGCCGCGATCTCGATGCGCCGCACGCCCTCCTCACCGACCGCGACCAGCGGCCCGTCGCCGGCCGGCAGCACGGCAGCCAGACCGCGCCGGTCGGGCTGCTGATGCAGCGTCCAGCTCATGCCGCGATCGGCCGAGATCAGCACGACTCCCGAAAGGCCGACCAGGACGATGCGCTCCTGGGACAGTACCGCGCCATCGGTCAGCATGGCGGTGGTTCCGGTCTCGAGCGGAAACCAGTGCTGGCCTGCATCGTCGGAACGGAACAGGTGCCCGCGCAGCCCGAACGCCAGCAGCGTGTCGCCGCCCAGCGGCAGCAGGCCGAAGAACGAGCCGGCGTAAGGCGACGGCAGCGTCTGCCAATGCCCGCCGGCGTCGTCGGAGCGATAGAGCTGGCCGGCTTCGGCCGCGATCCACAGCCGCTGGCCTTGCGCCGCAATCGCGTTCAGGTGGTACTCGGGCTCGAACCCGGCATCGCCGTCGACGTCAGCCTCGGGATCGACCGGCCCCTCGTGGGGCAGCGGCGCAGGCTCGAACGCCTGCCGGGTCCAGGTCGTGCCACCGTCCTGGGTGCTAAAGAAAGCCTTGTAGGCACCGACGGCGATGCCGCGGGTCGCATCGGCGAACCAGACCGCGAGCAAGGGTTGCTGAGATTCGGGCGCCCAGTGCTGGCGCCGCCAGGTCTCGCCGCCGTCGGTGGTATGCAGGATGATCTCGTCGTGACCGACGGCCCAGCCACGCTGGGCATCCACGAAAGTGACGGCGGTCAGCATGGTGCGGGTCGGCACGGCCCGTGCCTGCCGCCAGTTCCGCCCCTGGTCGTCGGACAGCAGCACATGGCCACGCTCACCGACCACGACCATGCGGCTGCCGGCCCAGGCCAGGCCCAGTAGCAGCGAACGGCTCGCGGCCGGGGCGATCACCGCCGGCCGGTCTAGCCAATCGGACGATGGCGGTGCCGCGGTGCTGTCGCCCATCGGCACCACCGCGATGGCGGGATCCGCCGCGGAATCGTGCAACTGCGCCGACGCGACCGGTGCCAGCAGCGTCAACAGCAACGCCAACGGCAGCGACCGCCGCGGCGGCACGTCAGCGGCAACCGCGCCGTCGTCGGGCATGGCTGCCCCGCTTCAGCGCACGCCGCGACGCTGCAGCATGCTCGGCTGGTAGTCGGCCGCCGTGCGCTTGATGCTGAAATCGCGACTGCGCGGCTCTTCGTTGTCGAGACCGAGCGCGAGATAACGGCCATTGGACGTGTCCATGACCACCTCGAGCGCCGTCCACAGGGCCGGCACCGAGTAGAACTCGATCACATGGCCTTCCTGGATACGATACAGCTGGTCGCGGCTGTCGTAGCAATCGACCACCAGGATCTGCCAGCTGTCCTCGTCGACGTACAGCGTGCGGCGCTTGTAGAGATGGTTGGTGCCGGGTTTCAGCACCGAATCGACCACCCAGACACGATGCAGCTCGTAGCGGGTGAGATCCGGATTGACGTGGTTCTTCTGCAGGATCTGCGAATACTTGAGATTCGGCTGGTTCAGCTTGTAGCTGTTGTACGGCACCAGGATCTCTTTCTTGCCGACCAGCTTCCAGTCGTAGCGCTGCGGGCTGCCGTTATAGATGTCGAGTTGATCGGAAGTGCGCAGGTTGTCGGAGTTCGTGCCGGGATTGTCGAAAGCGACGTCCGGGGCACGGCGCACCCGGCGCTGGCCCGGGTTGTAGACCCAGGCACGGCGATTCTCCTTCGACTGATCGAGGGTCTCGTGCACCAGCAGGATCTCGCCGGCCAGGCGCGCCGGCGCGACCGTTTCCTGCGTGAAATAGGCGATCACGTTGCCGAGATTCTCGGACGTGGCCCCCGGCGCGCTGTAGGCGACGAAGGTCTCGTCCTTGAACTTGACCATGGTGTAGCTGCCACTGGCCGTGACCGGGGCCTGGCCGATGTTGCGGGTGATCGCATCGCCGCGGTAGCGCAGCACGTGGTTCCAGAACACCTCGACGCCTTCCTTCGGGATCGGGAAGGGAATGCCCTCGCCCGCGTGGGTGACGCCGTTGCCGCCGGGCGCGAGCTGCGCCGTGGTCGCGATCCGCTTGGTCGCATCGTAGATGCGCTGCGGCACCGCCGCGCTGCGGCGCGTCGGGTAGACGTTCATCTTGAACGTCGGATAGGTCTGCAGCAGCTTCTTGTGGCCCTCGGTCAGCACGTTGGCGTACTGGCCCATGTTGGCGCGGGTGACGGTGTACAGCGGCTTGTCGTTCGCGTACGGGTCCGGGTGATGACCGCCCGGCTTGAAGTTCGCCACACCGGCCTTGGCGACCGAGTCGAGCCCGCCCTCCCAGGCCGGAATGGTGCCGGCGGCATTGCCGGCTTTTTCTGCGCCGAGCGGCGTCAGCTCGCCGCCGAGCTTGGCCGCCTCGGCCGCGCTGATCGCCGACCAGGCGGGAAACGTGGCGCTGGCCGTCAACGCGGCGCCGCAGACAAGCAGCAAGACTTTCTTGATCATGATGGCTCGGTCCCCTCGAGTGACGCTCGTCGGCAGATCAGAACGAGAACTTGACGCTGGTGGCGATGAAGTCGCGGTCGTTGATGTCGTTGAAACGGCCCGCGCCTCCGAAGGTCGTCCAGGCGAGATCGACTTCCCAACGCGCCCGCAGGTTGGCGGAAACGCCGAGCGTCAGGCCATAGCGGCCTTCGACGAAGCTGCCGCCGGGACCGGGCGAGGTTCCCGAAACGTCGTGCTGCCAGGAGAAGCGCGGCAGAACGTTCCACGGCCCCATCAGGCCCGGATAATCGAGGCGCCCCGCGAGGCGATAGCCCCAGGAGGTGGAATCGGCGAAACGATCCAGCGGCTCGACCTCGCCGAAGTGGCGCGCGGCAAACTCCGGATTGCCGGAGACCGAGGTGCCCGGACCGTTGTAGCGCAGCCCACGGCCGTTCGGGCCGCCCGAGATCTTGCTCGGCAGATCGGCGACGTGCGACACCGCCGCCTCGAGCACCAGCACCGCCTGCGCCGCCTTCAGCACATTGGCGAAGGTCTTGGTCGCGGTGAACTGCGCCTGCCAGGTGTCGTGCAGACCCCAGCCCCGCACGTCCTGATCGACGCCGAAACGACCGAGCTGGTTGCAGGCGTTCAGGGTGTTGGTGGCCAGGGTGCAAGGCGGCGGCGTGAAGGCGCCGAGCGGCGTGCCGGCGGGCGCCATCGCATTCAACAGGCCGATACCGGCTTCGAACGGCGTCATGGCCGCGAACAGCAGCTCGACGTCGTCGTACTGCAACGGCACGTCCTTGCGGTAGGTCAGCTCGCCCTGCAGCGCGATGCCGCCGGTCTGCAGCTGGGTGTTGAAGGACAGGCCGATCATCTGGATGTCTTCCGGATACTCGACGAAGTAGCGCGCGGTCTTGGCGTACTCGTGGGTGGCGAGCGCCGTCGCCTGGGCGCCCACCCCCGCCGAACCGCCGCCGGCGAGCAGCGTGCCCGCCGCGATGCGGGCGTATTCGGTCAGTTGCGCCAGCGAGATGTCGCCCGCGAAACCCAGCGCGTTGTTGCGCGAGGCGTTGAGCCCGGCCTGGGCGGCGGCGGCGATCGCTGCCGCCGGCGGCAGGCCGCCGGCCAGACCCAGGGCCGCGGCCTGCGCGGCATTGGCCGCACCCCAGGCGTTGGCGACCCCCGCGGCGGTGCCGGTACGGCCGGAGATCACCGGCAAGCGGCTGTGGTAGTTCAGGAAGTACAGCCCGAACTCCGTGCCGTTGTTGAAGCTGGGAGCGAAATACTTGATGTTGAAGCCGAACTGGCCGTCGTCGTCGGGACGACGATCGGGCGCGCGGGTCACGGCCTGGAAATCCCGAATCAGGCTGCCGCCGAGCGGGCGGAAATCGACTCCCTGGTCGGAATACGCGCCGAAGCCGAGGAACACCTTGTCACCCCCGACCGCGGCAAAGTCGTTCGCCGAGAACATGCTGCCGCTCGCCTCGGGAATCGTCGAATTCCAGTCGGTGATGTAGATCGCCTGGGCGCTCCAGCGATCGTTGAACTGCAGCGACAGGTTGACCATCTCCTGCGGCAGGAAGCCTTCCTTCAGCTCCGAGCCCGGCACGCGCAGCGCTGCCACGTCGAAGTGGTTGATCACGCTGAGGCCGTTCTGGATGAAGGTGCTCTCGCCCCAGCTCACGGCCTGCCGACCGAGCCGCAGCTCGCCGGGCATGCTGCCGAGATCGAAGCGCGCATAGGCGAAGGCATCGAGCAGGCGGGTATAGCTGCCCACCAGATCGCGGGCGGACTTGCTGATCGGCGTACGGGCCGTGTTGCCATCCATGACCTCGAAGTCGTAGAAACCCGAGGCACGCACGAACGCGCCGACCTGCCGATAGTTCACCGACAGCTCGGTCACGGCCTTGATGGCGCGGCTGTACATGTCCGTGCCGTAATTGAGGTTGCCGTCGTCGATGTTCGGCGAGCGGCCACAGCCGCCGTTGGCGGTGCCGATCAGCCGACAGTCGCGCGACTCGATGCGCCAGGCCTGGCCGTAGGAGAGAGTCGTATCCCAGCTACCGGTCAGCGTGCCGGACTCGTTGGAGAATTCGACTGCCGCGGCATCGTGCACGGCGGACAGCGAGACACCCGCGAGCGCCAGCGCAAGCAGCGGGCGGCTCGGACGGAAGGCGGTATTGAGCATGTCGATCCCCGATTCGAATTGTGGGATCCCGGCGATTCGGCCACTGCGGACGATGGCGGCGCGCGGGAATCTGGTCGGCCCCTCAGATCGGTTTCCCGTTCGTACGGGGAGTATAACAGTGCTCTGTCCGCCAAGTACGACAGGCCGCACAGCAGTGCTGCAACTCATGTTGTGGCTGCGCGACAGCGATCAAGCATGAGTGACCTGCAGGATGCTGTGACGCAGCTGCTCGGACAACACGTACTCGGCATCGACTGCGACCCGCAGCAGCACCTCGTCGAACAGCAATCGACCGCCTTCCCCGGACCGCAGCACTTCGCGCTTGACCAGTAGCGCAATGAAGTTGCCAAACAAGGCTCTATCGGAAAACTCCGGCGAATCGAAGCCATAGAGCATGGCGATGCGCTGCGCCATCAGCTGACAGCGCTCGGCCAGACCCTTGGCCGTCAGCACGCCGCTGCCGGCCTGGATCAGCAGTGCGATCGCCAGGTAGTAGCGCTCGATGGTCTGGATCGTCGACTGCGCAAGCAGCGAGAGCTGCGCGGCGTGTTGCGAGGTCGGCGGCGGCCGTCGCCACGCCAGGCCATCGTCGACCGGCTCGAGCACGCCCTGGCGCCCGAGGGCCTGCAGGATCGCTTCGACCGCCGCCGGCAGTTCCGCCTCGTCCCACTTCAGGAACAGCTCGGCAGCGACATAGGGATAGATCCGCCCCGCCAGACGCTGGATATCGACCGTAGGCACTTCGGCGTTGCCGATGAACGCGCAGGCGATCAGCGACGGCAGCGCGAACAGGTGCAGGATGTTGTTCCGGTAGTAGGTCATCAGCACGGCGTCCTCGTCGCTCATGCGGACGACTTCGCCGAGCTTGTGGGGCTGGCGCTGCAGGACCCGCATCGCCGTGCCGTAGTCGATCACCTGCCCCGCCCCCAGGTCCGTGACCGTCACGCGCGCGCCGTAGGGCGCCTCGCGCAGCAGCGCGAGATAGAACGCGATCTGCCGCTCGAGATCGCCGATCGCCATCGCACGCCGCGGCGTGGCGAGCAGGGTCAGCGCCAGCAGGTTGATCGGCGTGACCGCGGCCGCCTCGTTGATGCGGCACATGATCCGCGTCGCGAGTTCGTCGACCAAGCGGCCGATCCAGGCGGCGCGGGTATCGTCGTCGAAACGCTGCCCGCGCCACTGCGGCTGGTAGCGCTCGAGCAGCGCATCGAGCCGCACCGGCTCGCCGAGATTGACGTGGACCCGCCCGAACCGCTCGCGCAGCATGCGCCAGAAGCGCAGCAGGTCGAGAATGCTCTCCTTCTGCTTGGGCCGGCCGGAGAGCTCGCCGATGTAGGTGTTGGCCTCGACCACCCGTTCGTAGCCGAAATACACCGGCAGGAACACCACCGGACGCTTCGGGTCGCGCAGATAGCTGCGCACCGTCATCGACAGCATGCCGGTGCGCGGCTGCAGCAGCCGGCCGGTGCGCGAGCGGCCGCCCTCGATGAAATACTCGATCGAATGGCCGCGGCCCATGATCGTCGCCAGGTACTTCATGAAGACGACGGTATAGAGCGCATTGCCGCCGAAACTGCGCCGGATGAAAAACGCGCCCCCCTTGCGCAGGAAGCGGCCGACCACCGGGATGTCGAGGTTGATGCCGGCGGCGATGTGCGGGATCGCATAGCCCTGGCGATAGATCGCGTACGACAGCAACAGGTAGTCCATGTGGCTGCGATGGCAGGGCACGAACACGATTTCGCAGTTGTCGCGCGACGCCTCGTGCAGCGTCTCGGCGTGTTCGAAGGTCACGCCGTCGTAGAGCCGGTTCCAGAGCCGGGTCAGCAAACCCTCCATGAAGGTCACGAACGGATGCGAGTAGTTGGCCGCGATTTCCTCGGCATAGCCGCGCGCCACCAGCAGCGCCTTGCGCCGTTCGAGCTTGCGATCGCGCATCTCCTGCGCGACCGCGGTGCGCACAGCCCGCGTCAGCAGCACCCGCGCCACGATCGTGCGCCGGTGCGACAGATCGGGCCCGATGCGCGCGGCGCGCTGGCGGCGAAACCGCGCGCGCATCGCCCGCGCGATGCGCGCCGCCTGCGCAGAGGCGGGCATCTCGCCTTCGAGCAGCGTGCGCAGGCTTTCGGGCGCACCCATTTCGAGCATCGTGAAACGGCCATTGAAGATCAGCTGCAGGAGCTTGCGCAGACTGCTGCCGAACACCCAGTTCTCGGACAGCAGCAACCGCAGCCAGGAGCCCTCTTTCTGCGGCGCGCGCCCCCAATAGACCGCAACCGGCACCAGCCGCACGTCGAAGGCCGGGTCGGCCTGCGCCGCCTCGAGCATCGCCGCGAGCATGGGCGGTGGGCGGCGATCGATCCGCGCGTCAAACAGGCCACGTTGCTGCAGCAGCGCCAGTGCGGCGCCGACCGGGCGGCCGCCGCCGGCGAGGGCAATCCGCCCGCCCGGACGCGGCAGATCGTGGCGGGCACAGGCGATTTCGAGTGCCGCGAAATCCACCCGGCTGCGCCGCTCCATCACGTAGCAGATCGGCGGCGCGGCGGGCTCGGTGCCGAGGCGACCGAGCGCGCCTTCCGGCAACACCTCCACCCGGACCCAGAGCGACAGGATCCTGCGCAGCAGCGGGTTCATCCGCAATCGACCCGGCCCGCCGCCGGCAAGATCACGCGACCAGCTCGGGCGGCAGATCGACCGAAATCAGGAAGAACTCGAACAGGTGCTTGATGCGGCGGATGGAGCCGTGCAGGCGGTGGTCGTCGTCCAGCACGTGCAATGCGGCGCCGTACTCGCGCGCGAAGCGCAAGCTGTGCTCGAGCGGCACGACGTCGTCGTGCCAGCCGTGGACGATCTCGACCGGGCAGTCGACGACCCGCGGCCGCAACGGCGGCAGGCCGTCCATGTAGAACGCCGGCGCCAGCAGGAACAGGCCGCGCGCGTGCAGGAACGACGAGGCGGCCGTCGCCACGTAGCCGCCGAGACTGGAGCCCACCAGCACCAGCTCGCCCTGCAGATTCTTGCAGCCATCGACCAGCTTGGCGATGCGGCCCTCGACGGTGTCGAGGCCGCGGTAGTCGATGGACTCGACCGTATAACCCTCGCTACGGGCCGTCTCGGCCATGGCGATGATCTTCTTGCCCCAGGGTTCGGAGTCCTTGCCGTGAGAAAAGACGCAGTAGCGGGAAGTAGCCAAAACGAATGATCCTGCTCGACCGAGCCGCGATTCTAGGCAACGCAGCGCTCAGTCGCCATCCGCGCGCCACAGTAAAGCATCGAGCGCCGTTCGAGCGTCGGCAGCCGATGCGCGGCGGACGCGGCCTCGCTCGACGCGCAACCCTTCACGGACGAGGCGCCGCACCTGCTCGGCGGCGGCGCGCGAGCCGCGCGGCAAGGAAATGCGGCCGTCGGCGCCGAGCACCCGGTGCCAGGGAAGGTCCAGTGCCTGCGGAGCGCGTTTCAGCGCAAAGGCCACCAGCCGCGCGCCGCGCGGCAGGCCGGCCCGGCGCGCGACCTCGCCGTAACTGGCCCACTCGCCCGCCGGGATCGCACGCACGGCCCGCCAGATCGCCGTGAACGGCGGGCGATCAGGCAACTCGGCCGCCGCTGCGGCCTGGCGTTTGCGGCGCGGCGGCGCGGGGCGGCGCGCACTACCCTTGGCCACGGCTCCGGTCGGAGTCGTCGCCGTGTCGCGGCGGCGCGGTCGCATTCAGAACCGCGGCGGCACCCAGGCTGCCCCGGCCAGGGCGCGCTGTTCCGGTGGCAGCTCGGGCGCGTGCATCGGCTCGAGCGAAAACGGCCGCGGGTCTTCGGACCAGACGTTGTGGTGCCGTCCCTCGCAGAACCGGATCAGCGACAAGCTGCCGCGACGCGAACCGAAAGGCCCGTGCCAACGCCCCGGCGGACGCCAGAAATAGGCGCCCTCGTACATGGTGCCGCGCTCGCCGATGATGTCTCCGCCCAGCAGGTACATCTCCTCGACGCAATCGTGCGCCAGCTGGGCTTCGCGCCAGTCCCGCGGGTGGGTCTGCGCACCGGTTGCGAGCAGCAGGGTTTTCTCGCCGGTCTCGGGCACGTGGCGCAGCACCTTGTGCGTCAGGCGCAAGAACTGCACGCTCGGATCGATGTCGTGACTGGTCCAGGGCATGTCGTGGGTGGCGATCCGCTCGATCGGTGGCGGCAGCGGCAATGCGGCTGCCGCGGCGCCCGCTTCGAGCCAGGCCGGTTCGCGATCGAAAAAAGCCAGCAGGATCGCGCCGCGCTCGCTCGACCAGCCGTCCGTGACCTGCCCGGCCGGCAGCCAGGCGTAGTCGTCCAGGCCGTAGCGCAACGAGCCGCGCTGCATCGCGCCATCGAGCAGCAACCATTCCTGCGCAGCCGCCAGCGCATGCGGCCCGCGCACGAAGCCCGCCGGCAGCCGCAGCAACACCGAGCACGCGCCATCGCCGGGATCGCGGCTCAGCACCTTGACTTCGACGCCGCGCCAGCCGGCACCGGCAAACGCTGCGGCTGTCCAGAGCAGTTGCTGGGCATGCAGGAACTCGACGTGTGGCCGTGGCATCGGACATGGCCCCTGGCGTGGCAGATCGGCCTACGATAACGCCTGAACGCCATGGCGTGGATCGTTTCTGGCACCAAGACCAGATCGCATTGCAACGTCGCGCGCTGCTGTTCTAGAGTCGGGTTGCTCGCACGACTGTTGCCATTTCCGGTTGCTCATGACCGATAGCCCCAGCGCCGTTCCCGCAGCACAGATCGACTGGCTCACCACCACCAGCGCGACCGCGGTCGCGCCAGTGCTGCAACAGTGGCAGCGGCGCGCCGGCAGCCGGTTCGGTCGCTGGCTGTTTGCGCGCGCAGTCTGCCGCCGCGCGCCCTATTTCGCGACCATCGCACCGCGTTTCCTGGAACTCGCACCGGCTCTGTGCCGCATCGCCATCCCGAAGCGTCGCGCCGTCGAGAATCATCTCGGCACCGTGCACGCCCTGGCCATCGGCAATCTCTGCGAACTGGCGGCCGGCATGGTCACCGAGGTCACGATCCCTCAGTCGATGCGCTGGATTCCCCGCGGCATGACCATCGAGTATCTGCGCAAGGCCGACAGCGACGTCACCGCGACCGCGAGACTCGACAAGAACGAGTGGCGCGACCCGGGCAACGTCGGTGTGCCGGTGACGGTCGTGGACGCCAACGGCGAGGAAGTCGTACGGGCCGTGATCACGATGTACGTCTCGCCCCGCAATGCCACCGGCCTGCGCCAGGGTCGCGGCCGAGCACGCGGTGCGGCAGGCACCGGCGAGACCAAGCGCGACGCAGCCTGAACCGAACGGGAATCGTCCGCGTCCGACAGCCGCTCAGGCGACGACGGCCAGGCCGCGCAGCAAGGCGGTCTCGATCTCTTCCTCGACCCGACGCCCCGAGGTGGCGAACCGGTTGACCGAAACGCTGCGCACCTGGCTGCCGGCGGTGCGATGGGTGACCAGGAAAGCGTGGTATTCGCCGGCGCGCGCCGCAGCATAGCCATAGAGCAGCGCGATCCGGCCGGCGGCCAGCGCCGCAGCATCGTTGAGCCGCGCGTCGCAGACCACGAAGTACTCCTGCTGGCCCTCGGCGGCCGGAAACGCCGCCTGCTGCGCGAAGGTTTCGAGAAAAGCCTCGACCTGTGCCCGGGCGGCCTGCCAGGTCCGTTCACCGTTGTGTGCAAGCAGCATCCAGCGTGTGCCGGCGACGATCGACTGCGCCAGGCAGAGCGCGAGACGCCGCGCCGGCAGATAGCGCCAGTCGGTCGCGACCACATTGCCGGTAGCCAGCGTCCGCGGCGTATCCGGCTCGCGGTGCGCGATGCGGATCGCGGTCAGGGTGTTGATGCCGGCCTGCAGCAGCCGCGCCCGAACGGCATCGTCGACCGCACAGGCAGGACGGAACCGCGGCCGCAGCATCACCGCATCGCGCTCGATCGGCACCCAAGGCGGCGCGATTTCGTCGGTCCGCGCCAGCATGCCGGCGACGGCGCCGCAGGCAGCGAAGACCTCGTCGCGACCGCGCAGGCGATCCGGCGCGATCAGCCGCGGGAAATACATCACCGCGTTGTCGGCGCGGAACGGCCAGTCGCGGCTGCCCGCCAGCGCGGCTGCCGGTATGTCCCACTCCCGCGGCGGATCGACCACCAGCATGGCCTGGCGCTCGTGGCAGAACCGCGCCGCCACCAGCAGCGTGCTCGCGCCGACATCCTGCTCGCGGCTCAGCGGCGGAATGCACAACAGGCCGAACGCTGGCGCGCGCGCCAGCGCGAACAGACCCGTGCCCGCCTGCGCCGAGCCGATCAGGTCGTAGTCGGTCAGCGGCAGGCCGTCGTCGCCGTCGTTGTTGGCCAGACGATAACCGACCAACCCGCCGGGCACGGCCGGCGGCGGCAGCTCCGGCCGGGTGGCCGGCGGCGTACCGCAGACCCGTGCCAGCCGCGACTGGGCGAGCTGTTCGACGACGTAGCGGCTCGCATCCGGCCGCACGGATACGCGGCGATGGATTTCCTGCTCTTCGACCAGCCCCGATCCGGCGCCTGGCCCGCCGACCCGCTGCAGCACGAGATTGAAGCAGTCGTGCTCGCCCGCCGGGATGCCGTCGTAGTCGACCGAAGCGCGCAGATGCTCGCGCGAGCCCGGCGACAGGCCGACGAGCTGCAGCGCGCCACCGCCCTCGGCCGGCAAGCTGATCGTCGGGGGTCGCCCGCCGTTGACCACGCGCACGACGATCGCGCGTCGACCGCCGTTCTCGAAATACTGCTCGATCGCGTAGGAGAGCGTCGACGGCTGCCAGAGGCCGCCGAACAGGCGCTGATAGTCCGCATAGCTCTCGACGACCCGCGGCTCGTCGACCGGGCCTTTGAGCGTTCGGCCGACGAATGCGGTAACGCCGGTGGATGCCCGCTCGATGGCGCCTTGCGAACCGGCAGGCGCCAGTGATTCAGGGAGCAAATCGTACGAAAGCGCTTCTACCACGATGGCGCCACAGGTTGATGTGGCGCGGAATCTACCACGCTTCGATCGTCGTGGTACGACGCGTGAACAAGCCACTCACTGCCGCTGCAGCAAGGGGATGTGCGAATACTTGAAGACCGGTATCAGCACCATCCCGGCGATGAACCCGCCGACGTGCGCACCGAAAGCGACCCCGCCCTCCTCGGACGCGCCGGCTGCGGCTGCGGCACCGGAGCTGGCACCCGCGCCGGCTCCGGTCTCATGGTGTGCTCGCCTTCCCCAGAATCAGTGGATCCAGCGACGCGGCCGCAATCGGGTGATAGCCCGGCCGTGCCCTGGCATAGACCTGCTGCGCAAACGCGCGGCCGTCCGGTGTCTTCACCAGCAGCGAATACAGCGGCCAGATCAGTTTGCGCCGACCGATGCTCACCAGGTATTCCTCGAGCCGCGGCCACGCCGGCCGATAGTCGGCACGGATCGCGATCCGCAGCCAGCTGAAGGCGATCTCGGCATTGCGCACTCCGTTCAGCCCGAACTGCGTTTCGAGCTGCGCGGCGCGCTCGCGCGACAGATCGGCGGGCATGCCGTCGAGGAAGTGCAGCCACTCCTGGGTGCGCCACTGAGTCACCGGCAGGCTGTCCAGCGTGCTGCGCCCGGCCAGCCAGTCCTCGCGTTGCGCGTCGATGCGCGCCAGCACATCCGAGGTCTTCAGCACCGCGAACGCCGGCAGGCCCGGCTGGTAGAGCCATTCGTCAACCTGTGCCACATCGAGCGCACCGGGTGCGAGGGTTGCGGCCCGCGTCAGCAGGAAATCGCGGAACTCCTCGGTCGAGGCCGACTGGAACGCCCGCGACTCGAACCAGTCGCGCAACAGCCCATCGAGCGCCGCCACGCCGATCCGCGACTCGATCCAGTCGAGGAACAAGCGGCCCTTTTCGTAGGGCACGTCGGTCGTGCCCTCCTCCGGGCTGCGGCCACGCAGATCGATCGCCAGCACCTGGGAGCGCGGCGGCAGGCCGGCAAGCTGACGGCGCAGCGATTGCAGGCCGAGATCCTGTTCCATGGCCTCGAGGGACGCACCGTACAAGGCACCGACGATCCGTCGTTCGAGGAAGGTCGTGAAACCCTCGTTGAGCCAGAAGTCGCGCCAGGTTGCATTCGTGACCAGATTGCCGGACCAGGAATGCGCCAGCTCGTGGGCGATGGTGGCAACCAGGCTGCGATCGCCGGCCAGCAAGGTCGGCGTGATGAAGGACAGCCGCGGATTCTCCATGCCGCCGTAGGGGAACGACGGCGGCAGGATCAGCAGGTCGTAACGGCCCCAGCGATACGGCCCGTAGAGCCGTTCGCAGGCCTCGATCATGCGCTCGGTGTCGGCAAATTCGTAAGCAGCCTCGGCGACCACCTCCGGCTCGGCGAACACCGCGGTCCGCGGGCCGATTTCACGCACATCGAGCCGGCCGGCCGCAATCGCCATCAGATAGGACGGGATCGGTTGCGGCATCTCGAAGTGGTACCAGCCATCGGTCGAGGCCGTGAGCGCATTGCTTGCGCCCATGACGGCGCGCAGGCCCGGCGGCACATGCACCCGCGCCGTGAAGGTGGCGCGCACCGACGGCGAGTCCTGCAGCGGAATCCAGCTGCGCGCATAGATCGATTGCGATTGCGAAAACAGGAACGGCGCGACGCGGCCGGCAGTCTGGGCCGGTTCGAGCCATTGCAGGCCGCCGGCCTCGGGCGAAGTCTGGTACGAAATCCGTACGCCAAAAGTCTCGCCACGGACACCGGTCGGCACGCCGATCCGCAGCGGCTCGCCCAGCGAGGGCACCGCCGCGCCTTTGGCGAACGACAGTTCGCGCTCCGGTTGGCCACCGACCAGCCACCAGACCTGCCGGATCACCAGATCGTGGCTGTCGAGCACCAGCTCGGCGGCGGCCGCATCGAGCCGCTCGACCTGCAGGTCGACCGTGCCGGAGAGGCGCCGCGCCTTGAAATCGACCTCGAGGGACAGATCGAGGTGACGGACGCGAAACGCGTCGAGATTGGCCAGGGAATGCGGATCGGCGACCGCGGCGAGCGCACCGCCGACACCGAACCCGGCAGCGGCAAGCAACATGACCGTCACGGCCCAGCGTGCCCGCAGCAACGACACAAGAGGAACCCGGCGCTCAGGTGCGCGGTGGGGCGCCGCGCGTCGCCGAGCTCGACGGCGCGTCGGGATCGCTGTCGGACAGCAGCTGCTGGAAGCTCTGTTGATCGTCGGCCGGCAGCCCGGAGCGACCGTCCCAGGTCGCACCGGCAGGTACACGGTTCTGCACGCGCGGGGCCGCCGCCAGCACCTGCTCGATCGACGCCTCGGCCGCCGACACCGACACCGGGATGCCGCGCGGCTCGTGCGCGAGTTTGGCAACCGCCTCCCAGTTGATCGCCTCGGCACGCGACTTGAGCTGCGCCTGGATGCGTTGCGCCAGCGAACGGGAGATCAGTTTCTTCTGTGCCTTCTGCCAATCGCGCGGATCGTCTTCGAGCACGTCGTAGGCCTGCAGGTAGAGCTGCTCGTCGTGCCAGCCGAACACGAACGGCTGGTTGACCACGGTGACCTTGTCGCCGACCTGCACCATCTCGTAGATGAACTCGACGTCTTCCGGGAACAGGCGGATGCAGCCATGGCTGGAGCGCAAGCCGACGCCGGCGGGCTTGTTGGTGCCGTGGATCAGATACGACGGCCAGCCGAGGTACATGGCGCGCGTGCCCAGCGGATTGTCGGGCCCCGGCGGCACGACGGCCGGCAGGATCTCGCCGTTTTTCTTGTGCTCGGCGCGCACTCCCGGACCGGGACGCCAGGTCGGATCCTTGGCCTTGCGCACGACCTTGGTCGTGCCCTCGGGCGTTTTCCAGCCCACTTTGCCGATGCCGATCGGATGGGTATAGACGACCTGCTTCTCGCCCGACTTGCGCTTGGGGAAATAGAACAGGCGCATCGCCGCCGAGTTGATCACCAGCCCTTCGCGCGGCGCATTCGGCAGGATGAACTGCGACGGCACCACGATCTCGCGACCCTCGCCCGGCAGCCACGGATCGACGCCCGGATTGGCACGGACCAGTTCTTCGTAACCGACGTTGAAGCGGCGCGCGATGTCGGTCAGCGTGTCTTCGTGGTTGGCCTTGACCACCTGGATCTGGCCGATCACGTCCTCGCGCTCCGGATCGATCTCGTAGCGATGGGTCGCAACCGGCTCCGGGATCGGTGGCGCCGCCGGCGGCAACGGCTCGGGCTCGGCTGGCTGACCCGCACCATTGAGCAGCGAACAGGCTGAGAGCAGCAACGCTGGGAATGCCAGCGAGATCGTGCGCAGCAAAGCAGAGTGGCGAACGTTCATGTGCCCGATTATGGCACCACCGTCCGGAAGCGTCCCCGCATCGAACTGTCGCCGATCGGCTACAGCGGGGCGGCTCCGTTACAGCAAGACCGGCTGATTCGGCAGCTCGTTGCGTTCGCCACCCTGGGCGGGGAAATGCCGCGCCAGCAGCCGGCCGACCGCCGTCACGGCGGCCACCGACCCTTCGGCATAGCGACCGGCGCGATAGTGGTCCTCGATCTCGCGGCAGACACCATCCCATTCCGCAGCACCGACCCGGGCGGCAATCGCACGGTCGGCAACGATTTCGACGTCGCGATCGGCCATGAGCACGTAGATCAGCACGCCGTTGTTGGCCGCAGTGTCCCAGACGCCGAGCTGGCTGAAGACCTGCAGGGCGCGTTGCCGTGCACCGAGACCCGACCAAAGCTCCGGCAGATCGAGCGAGGTTTCGACCGCGAAACGGATCTCGCCCGCGTGCCGGGACTCGACTTCGTGCACGGCCGTTTCGATCGCCGCCAGCGTCGCATCGGTGAAATGCCGCCGGGTCGCCCAACGGGTGGCGAGCAGATGCCGGAATGCGCGCGACAGGCTCATGTCTGCTCCCCGCCGCTACCAGCGCCCCGACGCGCCGCCGCCGCCGAAACTGCCACCGCCACCTCCAAAACCACCGCCGCCGCCGAGCCCTCCGCCGAAGCCGCCGCCGCCCCAACCACCGCCCCAGCCACCGTGGCGCGGGCGGCTGGACCAGCCACCGCCGCTGCCGCCGCCGCCGTGCCCCATCAGCAACGACATCAGCAGCGCGAACAAGCCGGCACCGACCGCCACCGGCACGAGCTGGCTGATCAGCCAGCCGGCGGCGCCGGCGATACCGCCGGTGGCGAGCGAACCGAGCGTGCGGCCTAAGACCGCTCGCAGGATCACCGATGCCACGAAAATGATGGCGAACAGCACCGGCAGCAAATCACCGAGCGCCGCACCGCGACCGCCCCAGTCGCGGTCGGGCTCGGGCAGCGGTTCGCCGTCGATCACACGGGTCATCTGCTCGACTCCGGCGGCGATGCCGCCGGCAAAATCCCCGACGCGAAACAGCGGCAGGATCGTCTCGTCGATGATGCGACGGCTGACGAGATCGGTCAGCGCTCCCTCGAGTCCGCGGCCGACCTCGATCCGCAGCTCGCGGTCGTCCTTGGCGACCAGCAGCAATGCGCCATCGTCGGGCTGCTCGCGACCGAGCTTCCAGCTGTCGACCACACGGATCGAATACTGCTCGATCGCTTCGGGCCGCACCGTCGGCACGATCAGCACGGCGACCTGCGCACCCTTGCGCGACTCGAACTCCGCCAGCCGGATCTCGAGCTGGGCCTGTTGCGCAGCCGTCAGCGTACCGGTGAGATCGGTGACCCGCGCCTCGAGCGGCGGCACCGGCTGCAGCGACTGCGCATGCGCGGCCACCGCGGCCACCATCGACAGCAGCAGAAGCAGCGGCGCCGCGAACAGGCGCGTCACGGCAGCGATGCCGAGCTTCTCAGGTGAGCGGCGCGCCGCTCGCCGGAGCGGGAGCCGGCGCCGGGGCGGCCGTGCCGAAATCGACCGCCGGCGGCTGCGCGATGGCCGCCTCGTTTTCCACGGTGAAGTTCGGCTTGACCTGGAACTTGAACAGCATGGCCGTCAGGTTGGTCGGGAACTGGCGAACCGTGCCGTTGAAACGCTGTACCGCCTCGATATAGCGGTTGCGGGCCACGGCGATCCGGTTCTCGGTGCCTTCGAGCTGCGCCTGCAGATCGCGGAAGTTCTGGTCGGACTTCAGCTGCGGATAGTTCTCGCTGACGGCGATCAGGCTCTTCAGCGCCGAGGTGAGCTCGCCCTGGGCCGCCTGGAACTTGCGCAGCGCTTCCGGGTCGTTCAGCAGCTCCGGCGTCAACTGGATCGCGGTCGCGCGCGAGCGCGCTTCGGTGACACCGACCAGCACACGCTCTTCCTGGGCCGCATAGCCCTTGACGGTGTTGACGAGGTTCGGGATCAGGTCCGCGCGGCGCTGGTACTGGTTGACGACTTCGGACCAGGACGCCTTCACCGCCTCGTCTTCGGTCTGCAGTGTGTTGTAGCCACAGCCGCCGAGGGCGAGGCTGGCCACGACGAGCAGGACAGTGGCAATCAAACGCATGTCGTCGACCTCCATCTCCGTGAATGCGCTGCCGGCCAAAGCCGGAGGGCGGGACGCCGCGTACGGCCCCACCGCAAGCGACTACCAGATTTTCACACGATCTTCGGCCGCACGATACAGCCGGTCGCCGGGCGCGAGGCCGAAAGCCTGGTGGAACTCCGTCATGTTGGCGACCACCCCGTTGACCCGGAACTCGCTCGGGCTGTGCACGTCGGTCAGCAGGCGCATGCGCAATTCGTCGTCGCGGTACTTGCGGCGCCAGATCTGCGCCCAGCCCAGGAAAAAGCGCTGCGGCCCGGTGTAGCCGTCGATCTCCGGCGCCGGTTTGCCGCCGAGCGAGATCTGATAGGCCTTGTAGGCGACCGCCAGACCCGACAGGTCGCCGATGTTCTCGCCCAGCGTCAGCTGGCCGTTGATGGCACGGCCATCAAGCACCCGGAAACCCGAATACTGCGCCACCAGCCGCCCCGCCCGCTCGGTGAAACGCGCGTTGTCGGCGAACGTCCACCAGTCGCGCAGATTGCCATGGCCGTCGTACTGCCGACCCTGATCGTCGAAGCCATGGCTGATTTCGTGACCGATCACGGCGCCGATCGCACCGTAGTTGACCGCGTCGTCGGCCGTCGGGTCGAAGAACGGCGGCTGCAGGATCGCCGCCGGGAACACGATCTCGTTCAGCGGCGGGTTGTAGTAGGCATTCACCGTCTGGGGAGTGATCAGCCATTCGTCACGGTCGACCGGCCGGCCGAGCTTGGCGAGCTGGCGCTGCAACTCGAACTCGTGCGCGCGACGCACGTTGCCGACCAGGTCACCGGGCAGGATTTCCAGCCGCCCGTAGTCGCGCCAGCGCTCCGGATAGCCGATCTTGACGGTGAAGCCGGCGAGCTTGCGCTTGGCCTCGGCGCGCGTCTCCGGGCTCATCCACTCGAGTTCGTCGATCGAGCTGTCGAAGGCCTTCAGCAGGTTGTCGACCAGCTGCAGCACATGCTCGCGCGCCGCCGGCGTGAAGTGGCGCTCGACGTAGAGTCGACCGAGCAGTTCGCCGACCTGCTCATCGAGCAGACTGATGCCACGCCGCCAGCGCGGTTCGGGCTCCTTGACGCCGCGCAGCGCGGCCTGGCGGAAATCGAAATGGGCGCGCTCGAAATTGGAGGCGAGATACGGCGCATAGCCGTCGAGCAGCCGGAACTTGAAGTACAGCCGCCAATCCGCGACCGGAGTGCTCTTCACCATTGCGGCAAGCTCGCGCACATAGGTGGGCTGATTGACATCCAGTACGGCGATCCCCGGCGCGCCCGCACCCTCGACGAAAGCAAACCAGTCGAATCCCGGCGTGAGCTTCCCCGCCTCGGCCAGCGTCACCTTGTTGTAGGTCTTGACCGGGTCGCGGTTCTGCACCCGGGTCCAGTGATGATTGGCGATCCGACTCTCGATCGCGGCGACACGCCGCGCCGCGCCGGTCGGGTCCGGCTCGCCGGTGAGCGTGAACAATTGCGCGATGTAGTTCTCCAGGCCCCGCCGCAGCGCGACGTTGCGCTCATCGGTCGCCAGGTAGTAATCGCGGTCGGGCATCGTCAGCCCGGCCTGGTAGACCGAGGCGATGTTCGAGCTCGAATCGCGCGCATCCTGGCTGACGTACAGCCGCAGCGGCAGCCGCAGGCCGAGGCGCTGCGCGTAGCCCATGTAGGCAAACACGTCGCGCGGATTGCGGATCGCCAGAATCCGCGCCACTTCGCCGGCGAGCGGCGTCGCACCGAGCGCGGCGATGCGGTCGGCATCCATGAAGCTGGCGTAGAAGTCGCCGATCTTCTGCGCATTGGAGCCGTGAGTACGGCCCGGCTGTGCGACCGCCTCGTCGACCAGCTGGCGCAGCGCCGCGCGCGCATTGTCCTCCAGCACCGCGAAGGTGCCGAAATTCGAGCGATCCGCCGGAATCTCGGTACGCGCCAGCCAGCCGCCGGCGGCAAAACGGAACAGGTCGTCCTGCGGCCGTGCGCTGAGATCGAACCCGGCGAGGTCCAGCCCGGACTTCAACGCTGCCGTGGACGCCGTTGCCGGTGCCACTGCTGTCGCCGCGAGCGACGCCGCCGGGCGAGCACCGGCGGACGATGACGAAGCCGGCTTGACCGCGGACGAGGCCGCACAGGCCGAGAGCACCGCCGCCGACAGCACGATCAGGAATCGTTGCATGCAATCACCGCGAGCAGGAGGAACGAAGTCGACACGTTACCAGCCCCGGCCGGCGACGACACCTGAGCGGCCACATCGGCACGGACTGACGGCTGTCTTGCACTGCGCTGACCTGCTTGAGAACCGCGGCGGCGAAACCCTTGCCCGGTTGGCGGACCGATTCGAGCGCGTGGCAAAGCTCGGGGATGGCAGTGGTCTTGGGTCGACGATCGTTCATGCGATTGGCCAGCGTATCGGCAGTGCGCTGGTCCTGAAGTCGCCGAGGCCCGGACAGGATTCAGGCTTCGAGGCATGCTTGATTCTTCCCACTACTGATGAGTGACAACAGTCTGCTGATCGGTTCGGGCATCGGCCAGCCATTCCTGCGCCATCGTGCGCGCCTGATCGACAGCCGGATCCCCATACTGGCCCAGGGCGGGCTTGCGGCGCTCGCCCGCGTTCGTGCGGTACTGGAGTCATCGAAAAAAAACCCCAGGAGGTAAGCCACCTGGGGTTGGAAATGCGGACTTTCGATGAAGGGAAGGAAGTCCGCTAGGGGATTCGTCGGAACTCAACTCAATGCAATCTGGCCCAATGCAGGATCCGGATCTCGGCCGAATCGAGCTCGAAACTTTCGGCAAGCAGCTCACGCAGCTCGCGCTGCGCGCCTTTGCGCCCTTCGAGCGGCTCGGCCACCTCGACGACGCCGCTCCATTCGCTGGCGTAGCGGGCCTCTTCCGCACCGGTGACGAACTGTGTGAAGTACTTCGCCGCCATGGGGAAAGGCTACGTCCGGGATTGCGGGTAAACTGTGTCGGCCGGCACAGTTCCCACGGCAACGGCCATCGCCCGGCGGCCTGCGCCGGCGAAACCGTGGGTTAAGTCAAGTCGCGATGGCGCAGCCGGCAGCCGCAGCAGCCAGCCAAGAGCAGACAGAGGATGTCCCGCTATCGTCCCCCGAGCCGCCCCGGCTCGAAGTTCATCACGCCGGCAGGCCATGCGCGGCTGTGCGCCGAGCTCGACCAGTTGTGGCGGGTCGAGCGGCCGCGAGTCACGCAGGCGGTTGCCGAAGCGGCCGCGCAGGGCGACCGCTCGGAGAACGCCGATTACACCTATGGCAAGAAGCGGCTGCGCGAAATCGACAGCCGCGTGCGCTTCCTGCGCAAACGGCTCGACGGCATGGTGGTGGTCTCGCAAGCGCCGACCGATACCCGGCGGGTCTTCTTCGGCGCCTGGGTCACGCTCGAGAACGACACCGGCGCGGAGCAGACTTTCCGTATCGTCGGACCGGACGAACTCGGCGTGCAGCAGGGCTACGTCAGCATGGATGCCCCGCTGCCCAGGGCCTTGCTCGGCAAGCGGCTCGACGACGAAATCACGGTGGCGCTGCCCGGTGGCGAGCAGCGCTACCTGATCGTCGATATCCGCTACGAGACGGCCGGCAGCTGACGGCCGCCCGCGTCACATGACGCGGACGTTCTTGAACTGCCAGGGATCCGACTTGTCGATGTCTTCCGGGAACAGGCTCTCGCGCTCGGTCAGCGGCGTCCACTCGGTGTACTCGCCGACGACCGGGCCGAGGTAGGGCCGGCAAAGCTCGAGCACGCGCTCGTGGTCGATTTCGTCGGGCTCGACCAGGCCGCGATTCGGGTTCTCCATCGCCCAGATCACGCCCGCCAGCACCGCGACCGTCACCTGCAGGCTGGTGGCGTTGTTGTAGGGCACCAGCTTGCGCGCTTCGTCGACCGACAGCTGCGAGCCGTACCAGTAGGCGTTTTTCTTGTGGCCGGCCAGCAGCACGCCGAGTTCGTCGATGCCGCCGGGGGAGATTTCGTCCATCAGGATCCGTTTCCGGTCCTGCACCACCCAGTTGCGGCCGGCGAACTCGTGCATCGACAGCACGGCGTCGTCGCAGGGGTGATAGGAATAGTGGACCGTCGGCCGGTAGACGACCTGACCACCCTCACGGACCGTGAGATAGTCGGAAACCGAAATCGACTCGCCGTGGGTGATCGCAAAGGCATGGAAATGGCCAGCCTTGGGGGTCCAGGTACGCACACGGGTTGCGGCGCCCGGCTGGGACAGCCAGATCGCCGAACCACAACCGAAATCGTGCCGCCGGCCATCGCGCGGAAAATTGCGCTCATGAGTTCCCCAGCCGAGCTCGCAGGGCTGCGCGCCTTCGCCGACGAAGCCGTCGACCGACCAGGTGTTGACGAATTCGTTCGGCAGCTTGCGCTGCGGCGAGACCTGCGTATCGCGCTCGGCAATGTGGATCGTGCGCACACCCAGGGTCTGCGCGAGCTTCGCCCAGTCCTCGCGGCTCGCGGGCCGACCGGCATCGACACCGGTGTCCTTGGCGACATTCAGCAGCGCCTGCTTCAGGAAATGCGAAACCAGCCCCGGATTGGCGCCGTGGGTGATCAGCGCCGTCGGGTTGCGGCCGCTGCCGGCGCGCAGCGCCAGCGCTTCTTCGCGCAGCGCATAGTTGGTGCGCTTGGCGGCAGGCGTGCCGGGATCGGTGTAGCCACCGAGCCAGGGCTCGATGCAGGTGTCGAGATACATCGCGCCGCGCTCCCAGCAATGCTTGACCAGCGCGAGCGAGGACACGTCGACCGAGAGGTTCAGCAGAAAATCGCCCCGCCCCAGCAGCGGCTCGAGCACCCGGCGGAAGTTCTCGCGGGTCAGCGGCTCGCGGATGAACTTGATGCCGTAGCGCTGCGCTTCCTCGATGCCGCGATCCTCGGCCGTCACGATCACGATCCGCTCGGCGGGCACGCCGACATGTCGCAGGATCAACGGCAGAACCCCCTGGCCGATGCTACCGAAACCAATCATCACGATGCGGCCGGGGAAGTCGATGAGGATCTTGTGGTCGGTCATTTTCTTTAGCGGTCTCCTGTTGACGGTTGTTCCCGCCAGTGCGGCGGATAGGTGCGCTCGTAGCCGGGCAGCGCTTCGATCCGTGCCAGCCAGCGGCCGAGCGCGGGGTAGTTTGCCGAAATCGGCAGGAAACGGCTCGACAACTCGCGGCCGCCGGGCTGGTTCAAGGCCCGACGCAGCTGCTGGATCGCCGGGAAGATCACCATGTCGATGGCCGAGTAGTCCTCGCCGACGATCCAGTCGGACCTGGACAGGCGGCCTTCGATGGTGCGCGCCTCGCGGGCCACGACGTGCATCGCGTCGGTGATCTCGTCGCGCAGCTGCGCCGGAACCGGCCCGCCGCTGTCCAGCACCTGACAGATCCTCATCAGGTAATCCTCGGTGTAGGCCTGGAACTCCTCGATGACCCGCATGATCACGCCCGCTTCCTCGGGCGTGCGGCCGAAAATCGGCGGATCGGGGTATTTGAGGTCGAGGTAGTAGAGCACCGCGACCGACTCGAACACGACGTAGTCCCCGTCCTTGAGCACGGGCACCCGGCCGCGCGGGTTCATCGCGAGCATCTGCGGCGATTTGTGATCCTGCCGTGCGAGCTGCAGCGGGTGGCTGGTCCATGGCAGACGCTTGTGCTCGAGCGCGAGCATGACGCGCCAGCATTGCGGACTGCCGCTGCCCCAGTAGAGATCTATCGCCATTTCGTCCTTCCAGAAGCCGTCCGTGATTGTAACGGCAAGATTTCGGACGGAGAATTCGCGGATGGAACCGCTCGCCACCCTGATCGACGTCGCCGGACTCGCCGCGAGGCTGGACGATCCCGACTGCGCGGTGCTCGATTGCCGCTTCGATCTCGTGCGACCGGCCTGGGGGCGCGAGGCCTGGGCGGCCGGCCACGTACCTGGCGCGTTTTACTGCGATCTCGACCACGATCTCGCCGCAGCGGTTGGCCCCTCGACGGGCCGTCATCCACTGCCCTCCCCCGACGCCTTCGCGGCACGAGCCGGCGCCTGGGGCATCGACGAGCGAGTCCAGGTCGTGGTCTACGACCAGGGCAACGGCATGTACGCCGCGCGCGCCTGGTGGCTGTTCCGCTGGCTCGGCCACCGCGCCGTCGCAGTGCTCGACGGTGGTTTTGCCGCCTGGACGGCCGCGGCGCAACCGGTCACCACAGCCGCAGGCGACCGCGCGGCGCGACGTTTCGTCGCCCGTATCGACCGCAGCGCCACCGTCGACACGGACGCCCTCGCGACCGGCCTGCGGGACGCCGCTGCCGGCCTGCGCCTGGTCGATGCGCGAGGCGCCGATCGCTTCGCCGGACAGAACGAGACCATCGACCCGATCGCCGGCCACGTGCCCGGCGCGGTGAATCATCCCTTCGTCCGCAATGTCGATGCGACCGGCCGGCTGCGACCCGCCGACGAGCTGCGGGCGCAATGGCTACAGACTCTCGGTGGAGCAGCGCCGACGGCCCTGGTCGCGATGTGCGGCTCGGGTGTCAGTGCCTGTCACAATCTGCTGGCACTCGAGCATGCCGGGCTCGGCGGCGGCCGCCTCTACCCGGGCTCCTGGAGTGAGTGGATCCGCGACCCCTCGCGTCCCGTCGCAACAGGCCCCGCCTGATGACACTCGATTTTCGGCACCCACCGGCGGTGCCTGTCGCCACAGCAGCCGCCGCGGCCTGGCGGCATGCCGTCGGCAATCTCCAACCCTCTCTGCGCCAAGGCTTCACCCATGCCCGTTGATCCTCCTGCCAACTCCGCCCCTGCTGCCGCCCGGGCTGCGGCCACCGAAAATGGCGCCGCGGCCTCGACGCGGCGCAACGGCACGCCGCCGTGGAACATCGACGACTCGCTCGAGCTCTATCACGTCGCCGCCTGGAGCAAGGGCTATTTCTCGATCAACGCCGCCGGTCATGTGGTCGTGCGTCCGGACCAGAAACCCGGGCGCGAGATCGACCTGTACGACGTGGTCCAGGGCCTGAAAGCACGCGAGCTGACCGCACCGGTGGTACTGCGCTTCTCCGGCATCCTCGCGCACCGCCTGCGGCACCTGCACGATGCGTTCGCCCGGGCCATCGCCGAGAACGACTACCGCAACGGCTACTCGGCCGTGTTCCCGATCAAGGTGAACCAGCAACGCCTGGTCGTGGAAGAGGTCTATCGCCACGGTCGCGAGTTCGGTTTCGGCCTCGAGGTCGGCAGCAAACCCGAGCTGCTCGCGGTCATGGCGATGACCGAAGGTTCGTCGGACCGCCTGATCGTCTGCAACGGCTTCAAGGACGACAGTTACATCGAGGCCGCGATGCTCGCCACCAAGCTCGGCCGCACCATCGTGCCGGTGGTCGAGAATTTCGAAGAGCTGGGATTGATCCTCCGGCAGGCCGAGAAACATCGTGTCCGGCCGAAGATCGGGGTACGTGTCAAGCTCGCCAGCGAGGGCTCGGGTCGCTGGCGCGACTCGGCCGGCGAGAAATCGAAGTTCGGGCTGTTCATCACCGAGATCCTCGAAACCGTCGAAGTGCTGAAACGGCACGACATGCTCGACTGCCTGAAACTCGTGCACTGCCATCCCGGCAGCCAGCTGCAGGACATCCGCCGCGTCAAGGACGCGATCAACGAGCTGGCCCATGTCTATGCGGAGCTGAAGCTGCTCGGCGCCGGCCTCGAATACATCGATGTCGGCGGCGGTCTGGGCGTCGACTACGACGGCTCGGGCACCAATTACTCCTCGTCGATGAACTACAGCATCGACGAATACGCCAACGACGTCGTCTATCGCGTCGCCAGCGTCTGCAACGCGCGCGGCATCCCGCATCCGCGGATCGTAAGCGAGTCCGGCCGGGCGATCGCCGCGCACCACAGCGTGCTGATCTTCAACACCCTCGGCACATCGGCACTCGACCAGTTCCGCGTCACTGGCCGCGAGGACGAGGAATACCGCGCCCGCGGCCTCGACCCGCTGCCCCAGCCGGTGCTCGACCTGCTCGATGCCTACCGCGAAGTCGGCGAACGCAACCTGGTGGAATGCTGGCACGACGCACTGACCGCGCGCGAACAATGCCTGCAGATGTTCAACCTCGGGCTGCTGTCGCTCGAATTCCGCGGCCTGGCGGAGCGCCTCTACTGGGCCACCTGCGCGAAAATACGCCACTGCTGCCGCAAGCTCGACCACTGCCCCGAAGAGCTCGCGGGTCTCGAGTCGATCCTCTCCGACATCTATTTCTGCAACATGTCGGTGTTCCAGTCGCTGCCGGACAGTTGGGCGATCGACCAGCTGTTTCCGATCATGCCGATCCACCGTCTCGACGAGGCACCGACGCGTCGCGCGGTGCTGGCGGACATCACCTGCGACTCCGACGGCAAGATCGACCACTTCGTCAGCCATCGCGAGATCAAGCGCACGCTCGAGCTGCACGACATCGCCGACGGCGAGGAGTATTACCTCGCCGTTTTCCTGGTCGGCGCCTATCAGGAAACGCTCGGCGACCTGCACAACCTGTTCGGCGACACCCATGTCGTGCACATCCGCCTCGAGGAAGACGGCAACTGGTGGATCGACGAGGTCGTCAAGGGCGATACGGCCAACAAGGTGCTCGAGTACATGGAGTACGACGTCGAGGAGCTCTATCCGGCGCTGTCGCGCGATTGCGAGCGCGCCATCCGCGAGGGCCGGATGACCATCGCCGAAAGCCAGGCGCTGAAGCGCTTCTACGAGGGCGAGCTGAACGGCTACGCCTATCTCGAATAGGCGCTCAGCCTTCGATCGGCGGCCCGAGCAGCCACTGCAGGGCGCCGCTGCCCGGGTTGTGCACCATCATGTAGCGGCGCCGGCCGAAGCCCGGCAGGTCGGCAGTTTCGGGCGGCGCGACGAATTCGACTTCCAGCTCGCGGCAGCTGCGCTCGGCGGCGTCGAAATCACCGTCGGTGGCGAGTTCGAAGGCCTGGGCGAGATAACCGATGTTCGGCGCGTGGGCGCGCGGCACCAGGTCGACGCAGGCATCGGCGTAGTTCAAAGGTTCGGACAACGCGATCTTGCCGAACATGTGGTTGCCTTGCATGAAGGTGATGTGGGTCCGCGCAGCCTGCGGCAGACGCAGGAAGACGTTGACCCGATCGGCCGACATCACTTCGTCGATCAGCGCGGCCATTTTCAGCACGCGCTCGTAGAACGCCCGCGCCCGCGGAATCGAGCGCACCGCATGCGAGGTGGTCACCACCGGCGTGAAGCCGGTACGGGTGCGTCCGTGGCGCTCGACATAGGCGCGCATCTGGCCGATGCGCGTCGCGGGATCGGTGCCGGTCAACTCGACCAGGTTGATCGCGACGCCATCCGGGCCGTCGAACACCACCTCGATCGGATTGCCGACACCGGCGGTGAGGCTGTGCTGGGTCGGATCGCTCCAGAAGCCGAAGCCCTCGGCACGCAGTCGCGCGGTCGTCGCGCGAATGTCCGCATCGTAGAAATTCAGGTTGGCGAGGCCGAAACATTGCGCATTCGAGCCGGTCGCGATGGTCTCGCGCAGCGTACCGGCCGGCAGGCTGCGCTGGTCGAACTCGATCAGCAGGACGCGGCCGACCCGCGCAGCGCCGGCCGACAGCATCCGGCAACGCGCCCGCGCGCCCGCCGGCAGACCCCACAGCCGTTCGAACGCCGCACCGGACCAGAGCGTCTCGGGATCGGCATCCAGGCCGATCACCCCGACATAGAAACGCAGCGACGCATCGAGATCGCGTGCACTGATCAGGGCTGCCGCCAACGGGACGCCCTGCGGCGCGACGATCTCGGGCATCGTTTCGGTCCTCCGTCGACGATCCGCCGAAGACTACGATGGATACCGGTCGGAAGCGAACCCGCGGGCCCGTCCCGGATCACTGCTCGAGCGCAATCTCGCCGAGGTTCGCGCAGACCGAGCCGGTCGCCGGATCCTCGCGCAATACTCCATCGGCCGCGAACTGGAAGCGCGCCGCGACGGGGGATCAGGCCTGCCTGCATTTCGGGCGTCACCGATCCCATCACCCATGCTCCCGTTTGGATCGCCGGTACGCCGGGAGCGTCGCCACTGTCGAGGACGCTACAACGGGATTGCGCCCGAACTCCGGACCCGGTACGGCTCCGCCTTCACCCTGCGATCCACGACACTCGATCCCGTGGACCGGCAGCGGACCCCTGTGGCAGATTGGCCGCTCAAGCCGAGGTGAACGTCATGAGCGCAGTACCCCAGACCCTGGAGACCCGGGTTCCGCCCCTCGAAGTCCACGAAAGCCGGGACTTCCGCAGCTATCACGCGTTCCTGCGCGCCGCGCGCAACTACATCGAAGGACCGCTGCTGATCCAGATGTACGACCGCTACGAACGGGAGACGACCCGGCCGGACGCGAAACCGCCGGCGGACTGGCGCGAAGCGGAAGCGATCCTCGACGGCGGCATCGATTACGCCCTGTACAACTGGTACTACCGCAACCTGCAGCGCTTCAAATACCACCGGCCGAGCCTCGGGATCTTCGCCACGCTCGATGCGCAGCGCGAGCAGCTCGAACGGCAGCTCGAGGAAACCGCCCGCAACACGCCTCCGGCCCAGCTGCGGCTGAATCCGCAGCTCGAATTGCCCGAGTATTTCCGCTACGTGCCGTTCCACCAGCACACCGGCGGCGTCACCCACGATTCGCTCGACGGCATCGCCTACGAAATCGGCCGGCGTACCACCGTGCCGGCACACATGGATCCGAACGGAATCTACCGGATCCTGTTCGATGCCCTGCCGCAGCGACGCTACGCCAAGGTGCTCGACTGGGGCACCGGCCACGGCGCCGCACTCCTGACCTGGCACGAGCTGCATCCGGAGTCGGAGCTGCACGGCGTCGACCTGTCGGCGCCCTGCCTCAAGCTCGCCAACCAGCGCGCCCAGGAGCAGGGCGTCACGCTGTTCCTGTCGCAGCAGGATCTCGAACACCTCGACTATCCGGACGCCACGTTCGACCTGATCTTCTTCAATTTCATGCTGCACGAGCTGCCGCCGGCCAACACGCCGGCGCTGTTGCGCGAGGCCTGTCGGGTGCTGAAACCCGGCGGCGTCTTCGGCGGCCACGAGTTCCACCTGCGTCCGGGCGATCCCTTCCAGAACGCGATCCAGCGCACCCATGCCTGGACCAACAACGAAACCTATGCGACCCCGTGGTACGACACGCCGATCGCCGACTGGGCGCGCGCTGCAGGCTTTTCGAAGACCAGCATCACCACCTTCGATCGCCTGAACCGCTCGATCAAGCGCCCGCAAGGCACGCCGGTCGGCGCGAACTACTGGAACCTCTACGTATTCGAGAAATGAGCAAGGATCACGGCATGAACAGCGCAATCCGCCCCGGCGCCAACGCCGCCCTGCAGGGCCCCATCACCACCCTCGAGCCCGACTTCCTGCGCACCGTGCCGATGGACAATGCGGTCGGGGCAATCGTCGCGTTGACCGCCGAGGTCTGGACGCTGCGCGAGCGGCTCGCGACGCTAGAGTCCGAGCTGACCGCGCGGCGCGTCCTGCCCGAGAGCGCCGTCGAGAATCATGTCGATACGCCGCAGGAACAACAGCTGCGCGCCGAACAGCTGGCGGCATTCACCCAGCGGGTGCTCGCCGAGATCGCCCGCGACCGTGTACCAGTATCGACCATCGACCCCGACGTGCTGAAGTACCTGCAGCATCCCGCGCGCTGACCCGCAGCGCCCGGACGCCCGACGCGCGGCCGCAACACGGCGGTGGGCCGCGACTGCAAACATCTTGCGTGTATGATGCTGCCGGTCACGCCCAACCGAATCCCGGGAGTCTGCCGATGCAAAGAAGATCCATGGCCCTCATGCCGCGACTCGCAGCGCCACTCGCCGCGACGCTTGTGGCACTGACGTTCGCGGCCAGCGCACAAGCCGCAAAAATCGACCTGAACACGCCTGAGGGTGCGACCGCCGCTGCGCGCCGCATCCAGTGCTCGATGAAGGACGGCGAGCCGACGGTTTACTGGTTCCACGGCGAGGCGTTCAGCCGCGTGCCCGGCGAGCGCGACCGCAAGCTGTTCAACGTCCAGGGCATGAACATCCGCGCCTGCCAGACCGTCAAGGACGAGAAGCGCGGCACCGGCTGGCGCCTGGTCTCGCGGGAACTGCTGTTCTACACCGACCTGAAAACCGGCGAGCTGCTGCGCACCTGGACCAACCCCTGGACCGGTGCCACGGTGAACGTGGTTCAGACCGCCAACGACCCGGTCAACCAGCGCCCGGTGTTCCCGTACGACGCCGAGGGCAAGCCGACCGAGTGGCGGGGCACGCTCAGCGGCCGGACCTGGTGGAACACCATCACCGTGCCCTTGTTCTATCTGAACCCGCTCAGCGGCGACTACCAGAAATACGTCGGCGGCATGTACCACGCGACCGAGATGTTCAATTTCATGGGCAATCTCGACGAACTGGTGAACGACAAGGTCGCCAACCCGTCGGTCGAGGTCGGCTGGGTGCGCCTGGCCACCTGGCTGCCCTGGATGGAAAACGGCGATCGCACCGGCCTGGTCTATATCCACGCCGCCGGCCGCAAGCTCGACAGCTTCGACCAGCTGCCGCCGGTCATGCTCAAGGCGATCGAGACCGAGTATCCGGAGTACCGGACGCCGCCGCCGCTCGACGATGCCCGGCCCAACGAAACCAGCTGGACCTACTTCAAGAAGAAGGTCCCGCCGCCGCAGCAGAACCAGCGCAGCCACTGACGGCTGCCTGAGCGCGCGCGGCGCCCTGCGCCGCGCGACCGATTCGGCCGGTGACGCCCTGGGCATCACCGGCCGATTTTTTTGCGGCCTGCAAGGTGAGCCCGCCCGTTTACTTGCTGTGCGAACCGCAGTTGGCGCCGCGAGCCGATCTCGGCCACACAGACACGGCCCCGATCACCACATCTGTTTGGCACGCGCCGTGACGTCGACGACGTCGGCGGCCGCATCGGCGAGCCCGGCGTCGGTCAGGCGCGTACCGTGGAACACCGTCTCCTGCAGCGCCTTCAGCACCTTGTCGGTCATGAAGCGGCTGCGGCCACCGTACACATGGGCGTCGGACTTCGGCGCCTGGGCGGTCACCGCGAAGCGCAACGGCTGCACCAGAGCCAGCTCCTGGCGCGCCCGGGTCATGGCGACGTACAGCAGCCGCCGCTCCTCTTCGAGCAGCGCTTCGCTGCGCGTCGAGTATTCGTTCGGGAAACTGCCGTCGACCACATTCAGGACGCAGACGCTGTCCCACTCCATGCCCTTGGCCGAGTGCACCGTCGAGAGCACGAGATAGTCCTCCTCCAGCAGCGGCTGGCCGGCGACATCGCTGGTCGCCTGTGGCGGATCCAGCGTCAACTCGGCCAGGAAACGCTCGCGCGTGGCATGCTGCCCGGACAACAGCTCGAGCTGATCGAGATCGCCGACACGGGTATGGAAATGCTCGTACAGCCGCTCGAACAGCGGCTTGTACCACTCGCGGACCAGCCCGACCTGCCCGGCCCAGGCACGCTGCGGCCGGGTCAGCTCAGTCAACAGGTCGAGCAACTTGTTCCACGACAGCCTGGCGTCGGCAGGCGGCTTGAACTCGCGCAGACCGGCGACCGAACGCCCCTGCCCGGCGAAGCACTGCAGCGCCGCACGCGCATTCACCGGCCCCATGCCCGGCATCAGCTGCAGCACGCGGAACCCGGCGAGATCGTTGCGCAGGTTGTCGGCCCAGCGCAGGATCGCCAGCAGGTCCTTGACGTGCGCCGCCTCCAGGAAGCGCAGCCCGCCGTACTTCACGAAAGGAATCTTGCGGCGGGTGAGTTCGATCTCCAGCAGGTCGCTGTGGCTGGCGGTACGGAACAGCACGGCCTGGCGACGCAGCGGCAGATTCATCTCGCGCTTCTTCAGTATCTGGCTGCAGACAAACTCGGCCTGGGTCGACAGATCGTCGACCGTGACCAGGCTCGGCAGCGGACCGTCGCCGCGGATCGACAGCAGGTGCTTGCGGTACTGGCGCGGCGCTTCGGCCATCAGCGCATTGGCGACATCGAGCACCGGCTGGGTCGAGCGGTAGTTCTGCGCCAGTGTCACCACCTCGGCGCGAGGCGTGAAGTGGTCCGGAAAACCGAGGATGTTGTCCACCGCCGCGGCACGGAACGAATAGATCGCCTGCGCATCGTCGCCGACCACCGTCAGGCCGGCGCCGTCGGGACGCATGGCCAGCAGGATCTCGGCTTGCAGGCGATTGGTGTCCTGGTACTCGTCGACGAGCACGTGGTCGAAATGCCGTGAGACATGCTGCGCGAAGCGCGGCTCCTGCATCATCGCGTGCCAGTACAGCAGCAAGTCGTCGTAGTCGAGCAAGGCGAGCTGCTGCTTGCGCTCGACGTAGGTCCGGAAAATCTGGGTCAGCTCCTGCGCCCAGCCGACGCACCACGGAAACTGCTGCTCGAGCGTCGCCTGCAGCGAGCTCTGCGTGTTGACCCGATGCGAATAGATGGCGAGGCAGACGTCCTTGCGCGGGAAGCGTTTGTCGAGCCTGGCGAAGCCGAGCTCTTCGCGGATCGAATCGATCAGATCGGCCGCATCGCCGCGATCCAGAATCGTGAAATTGGGGTCGAGCTTCAGCTGCCTCGCGTAGTGGCGCAACAGGCGTGCACCGATCGCGTGAAAGGTGCCGGCCCATTGCATGCGCGGCAGCATCGACTGGCTGATGCCGCTGACCGTCTCGTTCAAGGCCTTCTTGACGATGTCGCGGGCACGGTGGCGCATCTCCAGCGCCGCCCGGCGCGTGAAGGTCAGCATCAGGATCCGACCCGGCTCGACACCGTGGATCACCAGGTGAGCGACCCGCGCCGCCAGCGTGCTGGTCTTGCCCGTGCCGGCCCCGGCCACGATCAGCAGCGGCCCGCTGCGGAATCCCTTCGGCAGCACCGGCTCGCCGTAGGTCACGGCACGGCGCTGGGGGCCGTTCAGCGCCTCCAGATGTTCAGTCGTCGGGGACATCGCCACGACTATACGTAAGGGGCCGAACCGGGGCCATCCGCGAGCCGCGCCGCCGTTCACAGAAAGTTGTGCGCCTTCCGGCATTCCCCCAAGATTCCGGGAAGCGCATCACGCTGGACTGCCGTGCGTGTGCCGGTTCGCGGCATCGGCCGGTAGTGGCGGTGAGCGAGTGACCGACCGCCAGCCAGCCGAATGTCCCACCCCAGGAGGCCAGGAAGAGATGACCCGCCGCTACCGCGCCCAACCCGCGAAGATGATCGGTCTGAAGCTGCCGATCCCGACCCGCGGCAAACTCGATCCGGACCTGCGCAAATACTTCGAGATCTGCGACCAGAAAATCGGCTTCGTGCCCAACGTGCTCGCCGCCTACAGCTTCGACGCGACCAAGTTGCGCGCCTTCATCGCGATGTACAACGACCTGATGCTGGGCGAGTCGCGGCTCTCCCGGCTGGAACGCGAGATGATCGCCGTCGTGGTCTCGTCCGCGAACCGCTGCTACTACTGCCTCACCGCCCACGGCCAGGCCGTACGCGAGATGTCCGGCGACGCTTCGCTGGGCGAAACCCTGGTCATGAACTGGCGCGTCGCACAGGTGACGCCGAAACAGCGGGCGATGCTCGAGTTCGCGCACCGCCTCACCGTCGACCCGGCCGCCACCGGCGCCGCCGAACGCCGCGCACTCACCAAGGCAGGCTTCAGCGATCGCGACATCTGGGACATCAGCTCAGTCGCAGCCTTCTTCAACATGACCAACCGGCTGGCGACCGCGACGGACATGATGCCGAACGAGGAGTATCACGCTCTCTCGCGCTAGGGTACGTCTGGGCGCGGGGCCTTCCTCCTGATTTGACGGGGGTGGTAGCGGAGAGTCCTTGCGCGGAACGGCGGCGCAGCCGGCGAGTGCTGGCGTGTGAGAGGTCTTGCGCGCGGACGGCCGTGAACCCATCCATGGGGGCCTCGGAGCGCGCCGTCCTGGCGCGCTACGCCGCGCCCCAAGCCCTCTCATCCGATCCAGCCCCAACGCTGGCACCAGCGTCTGTCTCAGCCCACGAATGAAACGCCCGCGCGAACCGCATCCATCTCCCCGTGAACCATCCTCCGCCCCGCAGCACTATCCAGCAGCGATTTCGGATACCCGGGATCGATGGCACTTGCCGCATCGAGCTGCGCCAGAGTCTCTGTATCGAGTTCGAACCGGGTTGCACCGAGCAGGTCCTGCAGTTGCGCGAGGCTGCGGGTGCCGATGATCGGCACGACGCCGCCGGGGCAGTGCAGCAACCAGCGTAGCGCGACTTGCGAAGGGGTGTGGGCCGTCGCCTCAGCCACCTCGCGCACGACGGACGCGATCGCCAGGTTGCGGTCGTTGAGCAGCAGGCGTCCCCAACCGGTCGTCGTCAGCCGGCCGGGCTGCGCGGCACGCTGCGCTGGATCGCTGGAATACTTGCCGCTCAACACGCCGCCGCCGAGCGGGCTCCAGGCCGTGACTGCGAGGCCGAGCGCCGTCGCGCAGGGCAGCAGCTCGCGTTCCACGCCACGCTCGACCAGGCTGTAGTGCAGCTGCAGGGCGACGAACCGCGACCAGCCACGCAGCTCGGCCAGTGTCTGTGCGCGCGCAACGACCCAGGCCGGCACATTGGAAAAACCCGTGTACAGCACCTTGCCGGCCCGCACTGCGTCGTCCAGCGCGCGCAGCAACTCGTCGAGCGGCGTCATGCCATCCCAGGCATGTACCCAATAGAGATCGAGGTAGTCGGTACCGAGCCGGCGCAGGCTGGCCTCCAGCGACTGCTGCAGGTTCTTGCGCGAATTGCCGCCGGCATTCGGATTCCGCGGATCGGTCGTCATGGAGAACTTGCTGGCCACGACCAGCCGGCCACGCTCGGCGGCGATCATCTCCGCGAGCAGTTGCTCGCTGGTACCGGAGGTATAGATGTTCGCGGTATCGATGAAATTTCCGCCGGCCTCGAGATAGGCATCGAACATTCGCCGGCACTCGGCCGCGGCTGCGCCAAAGCCCGACTGCTCGCCGAAGGTCATGGTGCCGAGGCAGAGTTCCGAGACCTTGAGGCCCGAGCGGCCAAGCTGTCTGAATCGCATCGTCGTTCTCCCTGTAAGCTGGGGCACACGGCGCGGCGCCGTGCCGATCGCGGTCTGGCCCGCATCGTAGACCAATCGCGGGTACGCCCGCGCTCCAGGGAGCGGATTGCATCATGCTGATCGCCAAGCGCGAGATCTATGCCGGGCGCGTGGTCCGGCTCAACGTCGAGACGGTCGAGCTGCCGAACGGCCATCGCACCGACCTCGAGATCCTGCATCACCCCGGCGGAGCCGCCGTGGTCGCCATCGACGCCGGGCAGCGCGTCTGCCTGCTGCATCAGTTCCGTCATGCCGCCGGCGGCTGGATCTGGGAGCTCCCTGCCGGCAAGCTCGAGCCTGGCGAGCCGCCCGCCGCGACCATTCGCCGCGAACTCGCCGAAGAGGGCGGCGTGCGGGCGCGCCACTGGGAAGACCTCGGCTGGTACATCAGTTCCCCAGGGGTATTCACCGAGCGCATCTATCTGTACCTCGCCACGGACCTCGAGCCGGCGATGCACGCACCGGAGGACGGCGAAGTGTTCGAAGTGCACTGGCTGCCGTTCGACCAGGCCATCGACAAGGTCCACAGCGGCGAATTCACCGATGGCAAGACCTGCCTGGGCCTGCTGAAGGCCCGGCACCGGCTACACGGCCACGAAGCGTGATCGCTGTCACAGATCCGGGCCGACGCGTCTCCTAGACTCCTGCCCATGCGGGACTACGACAAGAACTCGCGTGCCCGGACCGAAGACGCCCCGACCGAAATCGCCTTTCCGCGGCGACGGTTGGGGCGGGTGGAACACGATCACCTGGGCAATGCCCGAATGGAGTGGGCACGCCTGCCGGACAACCCGGACGGGGGTCGTGACGTACTCAAACTGGTCGAGGACTCTCCCGCCCGCAGCGGCCGCCTGAATCCGCCCTTCAAGACCGAGCGCTATCGCTCCAACGGCTTCGAGCCCTACCAGCGGGTCGGCGGTGCATTCGCCGCACCGCCAGCGGCGCCGCGCAAGCCCAAGGACCTGCACAAGCTCGGCGAATGGCTGAAGATGACCCGCGAACTCGAGGAACGCCGCAAGCGCGCCGAGAACGGCGACGATTGACCGGCCGTAGAACGGCGGCTCCGCCGTTTCAACTCGCCGCGGCTACAGCGATGAACTCGAGCTTGCTGCGGCCCGGCAGCCGGTAGAACCGGCGCAGCACGGGCTCGGCGACTGCCAGCGCGGCACCCTGCCGGTCGTCGCGACGCAAACGTCGCTCCACATCGCGGCAAAAGCGCGCCGCATATCGCGTCGCGGCGCGGTACAAGCCGACACGCTCGCCTGCCAGCCGGGGGTCGACCCGTGTCTGCTCGAACAACAGCGGATGCAGCTCGCTCGGGAAACGTCCCGGTGATTGCCGGCGCAGCAGCCAGCAGCTCACCACGTACTTGTCGATTTCGGCCTGCATCTCCAGCTCGAGCATCGAAACGTCGCGATCATGGCCCGCGTTCCAGGCCACGCAGACGAAGTGGCTGACTCCTTCGAGCACCGTCCAGAAATCGCCGAGATTGCGGCCGTGCAGCTCCGCCAGCGGATCGGCCTGCTCGAGCCGCTCGAGCAGAGCGGCATCGAGGAACAAGGTCATCGCGACTTCGTCGGCGCCCGGCCGCACCAGCAGTTGCTCGTCCGTGCCGCAGCTGCGCAAGTGTTCGGGCAACAGCTGTCGGTCGCTGGTGACGAAATCGCACACATCGCAGTCGATGGGCAAGTCGTAGATACCCGTGAGCAACTCCTGGAGTCGACGCAACAGCATGCGATGACCCTTCGGCAAGGGCTGCGCGCCGCCTCAATGGGTACGCAACAGCCCGGCCGAACGAGCCGGCGCAACGCCGAGCCGCTCGAGCAGAGCGTGCGCACGGCGGCTGTCGGTCTTCAGCCACACCTCGTAGAGCCGCAGCAGATCCCGGTCGCTGTGCCGATACGCGGTCTCGGAGATTTCGTTGAGCGCATCGACCAGCGGCTGGAACTTCGTCGCCAGCTCGCCGAACACCTGCCCAAGTACCCGGCGCGGCCCGCGCGTCATCGCCTCGGCAAGCGTGCCGTAAGCCCGGCCGCCCATCGCGATGTGATAGTCGATGCCGACCAGCTTGCGCGCAAAGCTGCCGGCAAAAAACCCCGCAAAGAACAGCGAAACGTCTCCCAGCCGCTGCAGCGCGCGGCAGCGTGCCTCGGTGCTCGGCGCATCGTTGGCATCGGCGAGCAAGGCGGCCAGCGGCCGGTGCGCGGCCCGGGTCGGCACATCGTCCTGCAAGGCCTCGGCGCGGGCGAACAGCGTCAGCAGATTGACGACGTAGTGCTCCGTCTGATCACCCACTTTCAGTTGCTGGTGACCCAGCGCCCCTTGCAGGGCATCGCGGAAGAACTCCGTCAGGTTGGCCACCGGAACGACTTGCATGTCGGCAACGTTGCACTGCGTCATCGCGCTCCATCCTCTGCTGCGACACGGACATAACCAGTGGAACGCGACTGCCGGTCATGGCGCCGTGACGCGCTCCGGATTTATGGACGGCATTTGTTTGACCGCCTGCTCAACCGGAAGTGGACACCTCGTCCGCCGCTGTCCATTCCGTCTGGCAGCGGACCCGCTACACTGCTGACATGAGCCTGTTCGACGGCAAAGTCGTGGTGGTCACGGGAGCAAGCCGCGGGCTGGGCCTGGGCTGTGCGCAGGCTTTTGCCGCAAGCGGTGCCGAAGTGGTGATGATCAGCCGCGGCGCCGAGGATCTCGAGCAGGCCGCCGCCAGATTGCGTGCCGACGGCGGGCGGGCCCGCGCCCTGCCCTGCGACGTCACCGATGCGGCCGCGGTCGGCGCGCTGTTCGCGGCGCTGCCGCGCTGCGACGTGCTGGTCAACAACGCCGGCGGCAACCGTCCGATGCCGTTTCTCGACGTGCCGCTCGAGGCACTCGATCACCTGCTGGACCTGAACGTCCGCTCGATGTTCGTCACCGCGCAGGCCGCGGCACGCGCGATGCTGCGCGGCGGCGGAAGCGGCGGCGCGATCGTCCACATGTCGTCGCAGATGGGCCATGTCGGCGCGCCCAACCGCTCGGTTTACTGCATGACCAAATGGGCGATCGAAGGCCTGACCAAGGCGATGGCCGTCGAACTCGCACCGCGCGGCATCCGCGTCAATGCCGTTGCCCCGACCTACATCGAAACGCCGCTGACCCGGCCGTTCTTCGAAGACGCCGCGTTCCGCGAAGACACACTGCGGCGCATTCCGCTCGGCCGCATCGGCTCGATCGACGAAGTGGCGGCGGCGGTGCTGTTCCTGTGCTCGCCCGCAGCCTCGCTGATCACCGGCAGCAGCCTCTTGATCGACGGCGGCTATACCGCGCAGTGAGCACGGCCCGCCGCCCGGTTCAGTCGCGTTTCGGCTGGGCGAGTCCGCGCTGCACGGCCGGACGTGCCTCGAGCCCGGCGCGCCAGCGCCGCACGTTCGGCCAGGGATCGAGGCTGCCGATGGTCGGGATCCGCAACGCCGAACTCATCCACGGAAAGATCGCGATGTCGGCGATGCTGTAGTGCTCGCCTGCGACGTAGCGATGCCGGCCGAGCTGGCCGTCCAGCACGCCGAGCTGGCGCTTCGCTTCGTTGCTGTAGCGATCGATGCCGTACGGGATCTTTTCCTTGGCATACAGCGTGAAGTGCCCGGCCTGGCCGAACATCGGCCCGACGCCGGCCATCTGGAACATCAGCCATTGCAGCGTCGCGTAACGCTCGCGCGGTGCCTGCGGCAGCAACGCACTGCCGGTTTTCTCGGCCAGGTAGATCAGGATCGCACCCGACTCCCAGACGTTGATCGGCTGGCCATCGGGACCCTCCGGATCGACGATCGCAGGGATCTTGCCGTTCGGGTTGATTGCGATGAATGCCGGCGAGAACTGTTCGTCGTTGAGCAGATCGACCCGGTGGATGCGATACGGCAGACCCAGCTCTTCGAGCAGGATCGAGACCTTGTGACCGTTCGGCGTGGCTTGCGTGTAGAGTTCGATCATGAGCGCGATGATAACGGCAATGCAGTCGATCTCGGTGGGCGTCACGGATCTCGCAGCGGCCCTGCGTCTGTTCCACGAGGTCATGGGCTTGCGGATCGAGCACCGCAGTCCGGTTTCCGCTTCCCGGGCGAAGCTGTGGGACCTGCCCGCGGACACGCGCGGCGAGATGGTCGAGCTGTCCTGCCGGGGCTATCCGGTCGGCCGGCTGCGACTGGTCGCGCTGCAGCCGGCTCCGCACGAGGTCGTGCGCCTCGACACCCAGATCGGCGGCCCCGACTCGCCGCTCGACATCGGCCCGAAGGCCATCGACTTCTACGTCCGCAGCCCCGTCGAGGATTCCTGGCGGGAGCTGGTCGCGGCCGGCTGCATCGCACGCTCGAAACCGGTGCGTCATGTCATCGACGGCAACGAGCAGGAGGAATGCGTGCTGTTCGGCCCGGACGGCGTGCCCTTGCTGATCATGGTCGGCCACAAGCATCCGCCGAACCAGATGCGCGCCGGCACGCCGCATGGCAAGTACAGCGAGGTACCGACCATCTCGGTGGTGGCCGGCGACATCGCCGACACCCGGCGGTTCTATGGCGAAGCGCTCGGCCTCACGGCCGCGACCGACGCCGAAACCGCGCCCGAGTTCCGCGATCGCGTCAACGATCTGGTCGGAATCCCGCGTGGCTCGCGCGTGCATTTCCTGACCTACCAGGCGGACCAGGAGCCCAGCGGCAAGATCCTGCTGGTCTACTTCGGTGGTGCGTCCAGGCGCCGCCTGACCGGCCGCATGCACCCCTCGCGACTCGGCGTCGGCCTGTACACCCATGCGACCCGCGATCTGCAGGCATTGCGCCGACGCTTGTCGGAGCAGGGCGCGTCGATCGAAGTCGAGCCGCAGGACGTCGACGGTCAGCCAACCATGCTGGTGCGCGGCCCGAACGAGGAGCTATTCGAGTTCGTCGAGCAGCGCGGCCTCGAGCTGGTGTAGATCGGCAATTTCGAGATCCGCCGGCGAGTGCGTATCCGGCCAGCTGCTGCGGGAGCGGTTGATCCAGGCGGTGCGCAGGCCCGCGGCACGCGCACCGGCGACATCGATATGCGGATCGTCGCCGACATACAGCATTCGCCGTGGCTCGCAGTCGAGCTCACGCGCCACGGCAGCGAACGCCGCGGCATGCGGTTTCGCCACGCCCACCCTTTCGGCATTCAACGAGACCGCGAACAACGGCGCCAGGCCGATGCGCCCGAGATCGGCATTGCCGTTGGAGAACGTCGCGAGCCTGAAGTGCGCGGCCAGGCGATCCAGCGCCGGACGCACATCGGGAAACAGCTCCACCTGGTTGCGCGCGGCGATGAACACCTCGAACGCTTCCTGCCCCGCCGCTTCCGGATAGCCCGCGGCAACCGCCAAACGGCGGACCGTCTCGGTACGCAGCCAGGTCATGTCATGCGCGCGCTGCGGGTTCTCGTCGATGAGGGCGAGGCGCGCCGCACGCAGATCGGCGCGCGAATGACGCTGCGCGAGCAGCGGATAGCGCGCCGCGAAGAATTCCGCGACACGCTGCTCGGCCCGATCCAGTACCCGCTGCACGTCCCAGAACGTGTCGTCGAGATCGAAGCAGAGCACTTGCAGTCCATCGAACATCCCGACGCTCCTTGAGAGTCCTCCATGACTGCGGGCGCAAGCCGCCCGCGCGGCCCACCTATCGCTGCCGACCGCCCATTGCAGACGGATCAGGCTAGCCGCCGCGACGCGGTACAGCAACCGTTCCGCCGGACCGGATCCGAGCGGCGCCCCTCCAGCCCAGGCTGCAGGCTTGGCCTACAATCGCCGTTTCCGCCTTCTCCGGAGAGCCTGCATGCGCTTCCGCTCCCTGCTGTCGCTGCTCGACACATGCCTCTGCCAGCGGCCGTTCACGGTCGCGGCCCTGCTTGCCGCCACCCTGCTGCTCGCTGCCCCCGCGCCGCTGCCGGCCGCCGATTCGGCCACGTCCGCTGCAGCGGGCAAGGCGCCGTTCACGGCCGAAGACCTGGTCCAGCTGCGACGCATCGGCGACCCGCAAGTGTCGCCGGACGGACGCTGGGTCGCGTTCACCCTGCGCGAGACCGACATGGAAGCGAATCGCGGCCGCACGGACCTGTGGCTGCTGGAGCTCAGTGCGACCTCGCCGCTGGCGCGCCGGCTGACCCAGAACCCTGCTGCGGACTCCACGCCGCGCTGGGCGCCGGACAGCCGCAGCCTGTTCTTCCTCTCGACCCGCTCCGGCTCCTCGCAGGTCTGGCGCATGCCGCTCGACGGCGGCGAAGCCCTGCAGGTCACCGACTACCCGCTGGATGTCGGCACGCTGAAGATCTCGCCGCGCGGCGACCGGCTCGCCGTGTCGCTGGACGTGTTCCCCGACTGTGCCGACCTCAAGTGCACCACCGATCGCCTCGCGGCGCGCAAGCAGGACAAGTCGACAGGCCAAAGCTACGACCAGCTGTTCGTGCGTCACTGGGACAACTGGGCCGACGGCCGGCGTTCGGCACTGTTCACCGCCAGACTCGATGCCGACGGCAAGGCCGGCGTTCCGGTCAACGTCTCAGGCAAGGTGCCCGGCAACGTACCCTCCCGTCCCTTCGGCGGCGACGAGGAGTACGAGTTCAGCCCCGACGGCGCCCGGCTGGTGTTCAGCGCGCGCCTCGCCGATCGCAGTGAAGCCTGGTCGACGAATTTCGATCTCTACGAAGTGCCGGTGGACGGCTCGGCCGCACCGCGCAACCTGACCGAAGACAACCAGGCCTGGGACACCCAGCCGACGTTCCTGGCCAACGGCGATCTCGCCTGGCTCGCGATGTCGCGCCCCGGCTTCGAAGCCGACCGGTTCCAGATCAGGATCCGCGATGCGCGCAGCGGCGCGACGCGTGCCGTGGCCGCCGATTGGGATCGCTCGGTGTCGCGGCTCGGCACGACTGCCGATCGCCGAAAACTGCTCGCCACCGCCGACGACGTCGGCCAGGTCGCGCTGTTTTCGATCGACCCGGCCAACGGCCGCCGCATCCGGCTGACCGGCGAAGGCCAGGTCATGAGCTACTCGGCCGCAGCGGGCGACGCGGTCGTGATCGCGTGGGCCTCGCTCGGCTCACCTCCGGACCTGTACGTCGCCATCCCAAACAGCCGCAGCATGAAGCCGCGGCGGCTGACCTCGATCAACGCCAGCCTGCTCGAGCAGCGTGCGCTGGCGCCTTACGAGCAGTACAGCTTCCGCGGCTGGAACGACGAGACCGTCCACGGCTACGTGATGAAGCCCTACGACTGGCAGCCGGGCCGTCGTTACCCGATCGCCTTCATCGTGCACGGCGGCCCGCAGGTGAGCTTCCAGAACCAGTGGAGCTATCGCTGGAATCCGCAGGTGTTCGCCGGCCGTGGCTACGCGGTCGTGTTCGTCGACTTCCATGGCTCGCCCGGCTATGGCCAGGCGTTCACCGACTCGATCAGCCAGGACTGGGGCGGCAAGCCGCTGGTCGACCTGCAGAAGGGTCTCGACGCCGCGATCGCCCAATACGACTGGCTCGACGGCGAGCGCGCCTGTTCGCTCGGCGCGTCCTACGGCGGCTTCATGCAGAACTGGATCGCCGGCAACTGGCCCGACCGGTTCAAGTGCCTGGTGAACCACGCCGGCATCTTCGACACCCGCACGATGTACTACACCACCGAAGAGCTCTGGTTCACCGAGTGGGAGAACGGCGGACCGTACTACCAGACGCCGCAGCTGCACGAGAAGTTCAACCCCGCGGCGCACGTGACGCGCTGGAAGACACCGACCCTGATCACCCACGGCCTGCGCGATTTCCGCGTGCCGTATACCCAGGGCCTGGCGACCTTCACGGCCCTGCAGCGGCAGGGCGTCGACAGCCAGCTACTCGTGTTTCCCGACGAAAACCACTGGGTACTCAAGCCCGCCAACAGCCTGCAGTGGCACGACGCGGTCTTCCGCTGGCTGGACCGGTATCTCGGACAGCGATCGCCATAGTGTGCGGCACACCGGGCGGCGGCGCGTGATCGTCACCACCCGGCACCACCGCCTAGCGTCGCCGCTGGAACCGCAGCTCCGGCTCGCCGAGGGTGAGGCCGGCCGGCGTGAGCTCGGCGCGCGCCAGACCTGCGCAGGGACCCGGCCGCGGCGACTGGCCGGTGAACGACTCCGTGCCGAGCCGCCACTCCAGTACGCAGCTGCCGGCAACCGGACCGACATCCTGGCCCATCAGGCCCTTGAAGAGGTCGGTGTTCCGGTGACCGTCGCGCCAGCGCACCGGCTCGGCGAAGCCGAAAGTACGCTGCACGATGCTTCGCTGCTCGGCGTTGATGTCGAACACGAACAACTGCTGCGACAGCACGCGCAGCGGATCGCCGTAGACGTTCTCCTGGACATAGAACACGTGCTTCGACAGGAACGGCGCGTAGATCGGCACCACGTTCAGCTCGAGTGCGGTCTCGGCACCGCCGGCGGCGGGCTGTGCCTGCTCGCGATTGTCGTAGCGGCCCGGCAGCAGGACCGCGAGCTGCTGCAACTCGGCTTCGCGCAGTTTCACGTCGCTGGTGCAACCAGCCACCAGCAGCAGCACCGCCCCGGCTGCCAGCAGCTTGCGGCCGATGTCGCGCAACACCACCACTCCGAAGCCTCTCGGCCACACGCGCTGATCAGCCATAGCCCGCCCGCCATTCCGCCTTGTAGTCACGACCCAGCTTGATGATGCGCGACAGCAGTTCGCCGTAGCCGATGCCGGACGACAGCGCCGATTGCGCGAAATCCTCCGCCGAGGCGATGTTCGGGTTGGCGTTCGCTTCCAGCACGAACACCTGGCCCGCGGCGTTGACGCGAAAATCCATGCGCGCATAGCCCGACAGGCCGAGCGTGCGATAGATGCGCCGCGACATCCGGTCGAGCTGCGCCAGCACCGCCGGCGGCAGGTCGTTGGCGGCCTCGGTGCTGATGCCGTACTTCTGCTGGTAACGCCGGTCCCACTTGACCTTGCGCGTCGCGATCGCCGGCAGGGATTCGGGCATCGAACCGAACTTCATCTGCCAGACCGGCAGGCGCCGCAGCCGCTCGTTGCCGAGCACGCCGACATACAGCTCCTGCCCCTCGATGTATTCCTCCACCAGGGCGTCCGAGCCGAGTTGCTGGTGGACGAACTCGACGCGCTCGCGCAGACGCTGCGGGTCGTCGACCACCGACGCCTGCGCAATCCCGAGCGAGGCATCCTCGCTGGTGGATTTGACGAACAGCGGATATTTGAGCTTGCGCGGCAGCAGCAGCTTGACGCCGCGCCGCAGCACCGCGAACTGCGGCGTCGGGATGCGATGATAGGACAGCAACTGCTTGGACAGCGGCTTGTCGCGCGACAGCAGCAGGCCGCGCGGATTGCAGCCCGTGTAGGGCTGCTGCATCAGCTCGAGGAAGGCGACGACATGCTGGTCGTAGGTGACGATGCCGTTGAATTCCTCGAGCAGGTTGAAGACGACGTCCGGCTTCCAGTCGGCGATCGAGGTACGCAGCTCGCTGAGGCTGTCGAGCACGCCGAGGCAGCGCACCTCGTGGCCCATCCCGCGCAGCGTCGAAATGACGTCGTACTCGGTACGCCACTCGTCGATCTGTTTGTCGCTGAACCCTTCGAGACTGTCGGGCGGCACGAGACTCGCGTGAACCACGACGAGCATTCGAAGTTTCTTCATAAGCTGATCTGGAAGCTCTCTGCCTGCCGGTACAGGCGCAGCAGGCGTGCGAGCAGCCAGCGTGCATTGCGCAGCGCATCGCGACGATTGCCGCGCACGTACAGACCAAACTTGTCGCTGCGTTCGATCGCCATGCGCAGTATCTGGTAGACACTATACCTCTCGACCCCGAGGTCGCGCACCAAAGCTGTAACCAGTCTTGACTTTTCGGCACGCAGCATGGCGCCGGCGCGCAGCGCATTACGCGGCGGGCGATGCTCGGTGAACACCCGCTGCAGCAGCATGTCGGCCGCGCTGCGCCGATGCCGCACGCTTTGCGCAAGCTTGCGGCGATAGTGTTCGGCCAGTGTCATGGTGTTGGCCGAGGCCGGTTCGATCCGGCAGCGGGCGCGCACCTTGGGTGGCGTACCGCGCACCTGCGCCAGCAACTCGTCGACGACTTCGATCTTCTGCAGCGCGGGCCAGCCGGCGTAATGCCGTCGCCAGGCCGAGCGCGGCGTCAACCAGACCGCAAAGGTTTCGGCGAAATCTTCGGTCGGATGTGCCTGCGCATACCAGCCGCCGAGGTGATGCACATAGCGACGGCTGCCGGGACGCGCGCGATAGCGCTCGGGATACGGCAGGGACGCGGGGCCGAATACCTCGCGCCAGCGGCGACGGCGGCGCAGGCGATACGCCGTGTCGAGCGCATGCCCGGCCTCGTGCCGCAGGATCCGCATCAGCCATTTGCTGTTGCCGCCTTCGACTTCGCGCGTCATGCGTCGCTCGAGACGTTCGAGCCGCGGGTGGGCAAGATAGAACGGGATCGCGATGCCCGGCACGCCATCGGGCGAGAACCATTCCTCGGAGATCCAGACGTGCGGCTTGAAGGCGATGCCGCGTGCATCGAGTTCGTCGTACAGCTGGCGGATCGCGCGTTTCAGCGGCGCGCGCCGGATCTGCGACAGGCCGAGGTCGCAGAAACGCAGCTGCAAGAGATCCTGGTCGGACAGGCGCGACCAGTCCGAAGAACGTCGTGGCACGTGACAACCCCTGACCGCCTCGACCCCGCGTGGGGTCGGGAGATTTCGGAGCCGAGCTTACGTGAGCCGGCCGAGTCCGACCATGGCTTCCGCGAGCAGCCGATCGGCCAGGCCTTCGATCATCCCGGCCTGGGCCAGGCTGTGGCGCCAGGCCAACGGAATGGCTCGCAGCCCGTAGTGAGCCCCGGCAAGCTGGCCATGGATCGCGCCGATCACGTCGGACGCCCCGCCGAGGTTGGCCACCGCCAGCGCCCCGTCCCGAAAGGTCGAGTGGGCAAACAGGGCCCAGAGCGCGGCCTCCAGCAGGTCGAGCGCATCGCCGGCGGGGCGCAGCGTCTCGGGGGTCTTGCTGCGATAGGACCCGGCGGCTATCGCCGCCAGCCGATTGGCTCCAGAGGGGCGCAAAGCGGCCACCGCCGCGGGCTGCAACAGCTGCACCTTGGACTGTCCCGACAAGGCCGCGTGCAGCATCGCGGCCAGCAGGCGACAGGCCGCGAGCACTTCCGGCGCCTGGCAGGTGATTCGCGCCGCATCGGCTGCACGCGCTACCGCGGCCTGCACATCGGCAAACCAGAACATCACCACCGGCGCGACCCGGGCCAGCGGCTCCGGGTCGAGCTGGCTCGGATCGTGCGAACCGGCAAAGGCCTGGCGCCGCCATTTCGCGGCGGCCAGCGCCCGCGATACACTCGCCGTGATGCCGACGCACTGGCCGCTGGCCGACATGTATCCCTGTTGCTGCCAGGCCGTGTAGCGCGCGACCTGATCGTGCGGATCGAAATCGCGGTGCTCGATCAGGCTCTCGGCCAGGCATAGCGCCATCGCCGTGTCATCGGTCCAGGCACCGGGCAGCAGATCGTAGTTGCCGCCGCCGATCATGTCGTGCACCGGCGCGAACGTGCCGCGTTTCAGCATCTGCGTCGGCGCGGCCAGCGCGTCGCCGACCGCGAGCCCGGTGAGCGCACCCTGGAAACGGCTGCGCAGCCGCTGCGCGGCACCGAGCGCCGCATCCTCCGGCAGCGGCGAGACGGCCGCTGCCGCAAACTGCGCGACCGCCGCGCCCTGATCCAGCACGAAGTCGCGCTGTTCCTCGGTCTCCGGCACGCGCCGCCAATCCGCGGAACGCCCGCACTGCTTCCACAGACGATTCAGCTCGGCGAGCGCGTCTTCGGGGGTGCGGCCCGAGGCGATCAGATGGCAGGCCACCACCATGCCGGTGCGGCCGATGCCGGCACGGCAATGCACGTAGGGTCGACGTCCCGCCGCCAGCGCAGCGCCGAGCGCCGCGACGATCTCGGCCATGTATTCGGCCGACTGCGGCAGGCCATGATCCTCGATCGGCAGGCGCTGGTACTCGACGCCGGCCGGCAACGCAGCGGCATAGGCCTCGCGTTCACCCGCTGCGGTCAGATCGAAAAAACTGTCGATTCCGGCCGCGACCAGCCGGGCGAGCCTCTCGACCCGTTCCTCGTCGTCAGGCGACCCTGGATATTCACCGGCCAGCAGCTGGCCCGGCAGCACCCAGTAGGTATTCGCCAGCGGCCGCGACGGCCCGGTGTCGACGCCCGCGAGACGGCGCAGGAACTTCATGCCCGGCCCTCTCCGAGGGTCTCCTGTTCGAAGCGCGCATCGTCGGCTTCGTGCGCCGCCGCCGCGGCGGCCATCGCATCGGGCCGTTGCCGCAGCGACGCAAAATCGAACAGCCGCGGATCGGCCAGATGCCCGGGCTCCACCTGGCACAGCGCCGAAAAAATCGATTCGGTGCGGCCCGGGAACTCGCGCTCCCAGTCGGCCAGCATCGCCGCCACGACCTGGCGCTGCGCATTCGGCTGCGAGCCGCAGAGCGTGCAGGGAATGATCGGAAACTTGCGGGCCCGCGCATAGCGGGCGATCTCGCGCTCCGGCACGTAGGCGAGCGGCCGGATCACCACGTGTCGCCCGTCGTCGGAGCGCAATTTCGGCGGCATCGCCTTGAGCCGCCCGCCGAAGAACAAATTCAGGAACAGCGTCTCGACGATGTCGTCGCGATGATGGCCGAGCGCGATCTTGTTGATGCCGTGCTGCGCAGCCCAGTGGTAGAGCGCACCACGGCGCAGGCGCGAGCACAGGCCGCACATCGTGCGCCCTTCCGGGATCACGCGTTTGACGACGCGATAGGTGTCCTGCTCGATCACGTGGAACGGCACGCCGAGCGCCGTCAGGTAGTCGGGCAGGACCTGCGCGGGAAAGCCCGGCTGTTTCTGGTCGAGGTTGACCGCCACCAGCTCGAACTGCACCGGCGCGGCCCGCTGCAGCGACAGCAGGATGTCGAGCAGCGTGTAGGAGTCCTTGCCGCCCGACAGGCAGACCATGACCCGGTCGCCGTCCTCGATCATCCGGTAATCGCCGATCGCCTTGCCGACCAGGCCGCGCAGTCGCGCCTGCAGCTTGCGGAAGGTGCTCGAGGTCGGCACTTCCCCGGCCGGGCGGGCGTCGGGAACAGCGGGGGTCGCAAGCGCATCCATCATGCGTCGGAATTCTAGCCGCAGCGCAGCCGCTTCAGGCGGCCGCGCTCGAAGCCGGCACGTCCGCGAGATATTTCGCTTCGAGATAGCGCAGCGCCGACTGCGCCGAAATCGGCCGTCCGGTCGCCTGCTTGATCAGTTCTTGCGCCGTCAACTTGGCGCCGTAGCCGTGCACGTTCTGCCGCAACCAGCCGAACAAGCCGGTGAAATCGCCTTGGGCCAGCTGCGCGTCGAGCGCCGGGACATCGCGCCGCAGGCCCTCCATCAGCTGGGCGGCGATCGCGGCACCCACGGCATACGACGGGAAATAGGCGAACGAGCCGAGCGCCCAATGGATGTCCTGCAGCACACCCTCGACATCGTTCGCCGGCTGCAGGCCGAGACGCTGCTCCATCGCCGCGGCCCAGGCCTGCGGCAGATGCCGCACCGCCAGTTCGCCGCTGAGCAGCCGCTGCTCGAGCTCGAAGCGCAGCATCACGTGCAGCGGATAGGTCAGCTCGTCGGCATCGACCCGCACCGGGCTGCGCCGCACGCGGGTCAGCAGGCGGTAGAGGTTGTCCTCCTCCCACTCGGGACCGCCGACGCCGAAATGCTTCTCGAACAAGGGCCGCACGAAGCGGACGAACGGCCGGCTGCGCCCGACCAGCATCTCGAGCAGCAGCGACTGGCTTTCCTCGAGCGCCATGCCGCGATCCTGGCCGACCGGCTGGTCGAGCCAGGGCTTCGGCAGGCCGAGGTCGTACATCGCATGACCGGCTTCGTGCAGCGCACCGAGCAGGCTCACGAACGGATCGGATGGGTCGATGCGCGTGGTGATGCGGATGTCGCCCGGCACACCTTCGGTGAAGGCGTGGCTGCTCTCGTCGAGCCGGCCCCGGTCGAACGGGAAGCCCATCGCCTTGAGCACATCCGAGAGCAGCGCCCGCTGCCGGCCGGGCGTGAACTTGCCGGTCAGCGGCAGGATCGGCCGGGCCTCCTGGGCCTCGATCGCACTGCCGACCAGCGTCGGCAGACGGCGCACGTAGGCCTTGAGCAGCAGCTCGATCTCGGCGGTGGAAATACCCGGGCTGAACGCGTCGGCCAGCGCATCGTAAGGCGGCAGGTTCAGGGCCTGGCCGAGCAGCGCCGCCTTGTCGCGGACCAGATGCAGCACCTCCTCGAGGTGCGGCGCGAACAGGTCGAACCGGCCCTGCCGGCGCGCCTCCATCCAGCGCACCTCGGCCTGGGCGGTGGCCTTGGCCAGGCGGCCGATCAGGGCCACCGGGGTCGCGATCGCATGGTCGCGCTGGCGGCGCATCTCGCGCAGGTTGGCGATCTCCCAATCCTCGAGCGACGGCGCACTCGCCTGGGCCCGATCGAGCAGGCGGCTGATCTTCGGCGTGGTCAGCAGCGCGTGGTACTCGGTCTCGAGTGCCGCCAGCTGCTCGCCGCGGACGTCGGCGCTGCCGCGCGGCATCATCACGGCGGCATCCCAGCGCAGCAACGACATCGCGCCGCGGAACGCGTGGAGGCGTTTCCACTCCAGCTCGAGCTGCTTGTAGGGGGCGAGAGCCATAACGCCGTCGGATACCGGAAAAATCGCCCGGGAAGGGCTTCGAGTGTACCCCGAGCCTGCCGGACGGCGGCCCTCGTGCCTCACATATTCTTTTTAAATCAGCATGTTGTGCCAGGCGTGGGCGATTGACAGCGCAGCCGGCCAGTCTCGGCTATTGGCTCAACATAGAGACAATACTATCGACGCAGCCTCGAATCGTGCCCATTCGTATCGTACCCGGAGCGCCCAACTGGAACGCTATGGCGCCGATCCGGGGCCGAACAGTCGCGAACGGGCGATGATCATGTCGACCCCGGGGTTGCCGCCGTCTGCTCAGCGGCCGGCACGGCCCCCGCAGTACCGGCCGTCGTCGCGCCGCGGCTGATCAACCGCTCGATCATGTCGCTGACGTAGTGCGGCGAGGTGGTGTTCCGGGCGATCAGTGCGTACAGCGCCGGCACGACGAACAGCGTCAGCGCCAGCGAGAACGCCGTGCCGAAGAACACCGCCGCGCCGATCGCATGCCGGCTCTCGGCACCGGCACCCGTGGCAATCATCAGCGGCACCGCACCGAAGGCCGTGCACAGGCTGGTCATCAGCACCGGCCGCAGGCGGATGCCGGAAGACTCGATCACCGCCTCGACGTACTCGACGCCGCGATCGCGCAGCTGATTGGCGAACTCGACGATCAGGATGCCGTTCTTGCAGGCGATGCCGATCAGCATGATGCCGCCGATCTGGCTGAAGACGTTGATCGAGGAGTTGAACAGCCACAGGCCGATCAGCGCACCGCTGACCGCGAGCGGCACAGTCGCGAGGATCACCAGCGGATGGATGAAACTCTCGAACTGCGCCGCCAGCACCAGGTAGACGATCAGCAAGGCGAACGCGAACGTCACCCACAGGCGCCCGCCCGACTCCCTGAGCTCGCGCGACTCGCCGTCGTACATGATCTGCGGGCCGTTCGGCAGCTCGCTGCGAATCACCCCGTCGACATAGTCGAGGGCTTCGGCGAGGGCGTAGTCCGGCACGAGGTTCGCACTGATCGTGATGGCGCGCAGCCGGTCGAAACGCTTGAGCTGATTCGGCCCGGCCTGCTCCTCAACTTGGACCAGTGCCGACAGCGGCACCATTTCGCCCGATCCCTCGGACTTGACGTACAAGTTGCCGAGATCGCTTACCGTCGCACGATCCTCCTCGCGCGCCTGCAGGATGACGTTGTATTCCTCGCCTTGCCGCATGAACGTGGTGACGATACGCGAACCAAGCATGGTCTCGAGCGTGCGGCCCACATTCTGCAGCGAGACACCAAGATCAGCCGCGCGATTGCGATCGATCCGCACCTGCAGCTGCGGCTTGCGCTCTTCGTAGTCCGACTCGAGGTTGAGGATGCGCGGGTTCTCGCGCTCGATCCTGGCGATGACCTGGTCGCGCCAGCGGGCGAGCTCTTCGTAGTTGCTGCCGCCGAGCACCACCTGCAGCGGTTTGCCGCCACCGCGGATGCCGAGCGAGGGCGGCGTGACCACGACGATGCGTACCCCGGCGATGCCGGCGGTGCGCATCCGCACGCGCTGTGCGATCTGCTGCGCCGTCTCCTTGCGCTGGTCCCAGAGCGTCATCGGCATGTAGATCGTGCCGGCATTGACTTCGCCCTGCGTTCCGAAACTGCCCGAACGCGCCACCACCCGGGCGGCGTTGCCGGCTGCGATTTCGTCGAACAGGATCGTCTCGATCTCCCGCAGGTAGCGATCGAGGTTGGCGAGGCTCGCGCCCTCGGGCGCGTTGACGAATATCGGCATCATCGCCCGATCTTCGGTCGGCGCGAACTCCTGTTTCAGCTTCAGCGCAGATACCGGCCAGCCCAGCACCAGCAGCGAGATCAGACTGGCAGTCACAGCACCGGCACCCAGCACGACCGTCAGCGGCCGCCGTCCCCGCATCACGGCGCGCAGCATGCGTTCGTAGGATTCAGCCAGGCGACGGAATGCGTCATCGAGCCACAGCGCAGCCCGACCGCGGTGGATGCCGCCGGCAAACAGCTTCGAGGCCATCATCGGCGTCAGGGTCAGCGCGACCAGGGCCGAGAAGCCGACCGCCGCCGCAACCGTTACGCCGAATTCGCCGAACATGCGGCCGAGCATGCCCTCCATGTAGGAGACCGGCACGAACACCGCCATCAGCACCAGGGTGGTGGCGATGACCGCGAAGCCGATCTCGCGGCTGCCATGCATCGCGGCCAGCAGCGCCGGCTCGCCCAGCTCGATGCGACGCGCAATGTTCTCGAGCACGACGATCGCATCGTCGACCACCAGGCCGATCGCCAGCACCGCACCGAGCAGGGTCAAGGTATTGATCGAATAGCCGAGCACGGCCATGACCATCGCCGCCGCCATGATCGACACCGGAATCGTGACTGCGGGAATCAGCGTCGCGCGCAAGGTACCGAGGAACACGAAGATCACCACCAGCACGATCAGCAAGGTCTCGAGCAGCACCGTGACGACCTTTTTCATCGATTCCACCACGAACACGGTGAAATCGAGATTGACGCCGACCTCGATGTCCTTGGGCAGCGTGGTCTGCATCCGTTCGAGCTCGAGGCGCACGGCCTTGGACACATCGAGCACGTTCGCCTTGGAAGTCGGCACGATGCCGAGGCTGATGCCCGGCAGGCCGTTCGAGCGCGCCACAGAGCGCACGTTCTCGGCCGCAAGATGCACCTCGGCAACTTCGCCGAGCCGCACCAGGTAACCGTCTGCACCGCGACCGATGACCAGGTTGCGGAAATCATCCTCGCTGCGCATCGAGGTATCGGTACGCAACGTGAACTCGCGTTCGTGCGACTCGATGCGGCCAGCCGGCAGTTCGACGTTCTCGCGACGCAACGCGTTCTCGACATCGGTCACCGTCAGCTGCCGCGCCGCCAGCGCCTCGCGCTCCAGCCAGACACGCATGGCGTAGCGTCCGCCTCCGCTGGAGCGTACCGCAGCGACGCCCGGAATCGCACCCATCCGGTCGGCCAGATACCGGTCGACGTAGTCGTTGAGTTGCAGCACGTCGCGCTGGCTGCTGGTGACATTGACGTACATGATCGCGTCCATGCCGTCGTCGACCTTGGTCACCTGCGGCGAATCGGCCTCCTGCGGCAGGCGTCCGACAGCGCGCGAGACTCGCTCGCGGACGTCATTGGCGGCGGCATCGAGGTCGCGATCGAGCGCAAACTCGAGCGTGATCCGCGAGAATTCATCGCGGCTCGAGGAGGTCAGCTTCTCGACGCCTTCGATACCCGCGACCTCGTCCTCGAGCACCTGGGTGACGCGGGACTCGATGACCGCGGCATTAGCGCCGCGATAGGCGGTCCCGATGCTGACGACCGGACGATTGACGTCGGGATATTCGCGGATCGGCAGGCGCAGTGCGGCCATCAGGCCGAGGATCACCAGCAGCAGCGACACTACGGTCGCAAACACCGGACGCCGGATCGACAGATCCGAAAGAATCATCCGCCGGTCCTCGGCGCCGCAGCGCGCACACCCTCGGCGCTGCCGCCCGATGGTGGCCCGGCCATCGCCAGATCGCGCACCGCACCACCCGGCCGCACCTTGACCGTGCCTTCGACGATCACCCGCTCACCCAGCGTGAGCCCGGACAGGATCTCGACGCTGCCCGGCTTGCGCGCACCGATCCGCACCTCGCGCTTGTGCGCGACACCGCCATCGATCACGTACACGAACTGCCGGTTCTGTTCGGGGACCAGCGCCTCCTCCGGCACGACCAGCGAATTGCGCTGGTCGCGGACGATCTCGACATTCAGGAACATTCCCGGCTTGAGCAGTGCCTCGGGGTTCGGCACTTCGGCCCGCGCCACGACCGAACGCGATACCGGATCGATGCGCGAATCGATGCTGGTGATGCGCCCTGCGAAACTCCGGCCCGGCCAGGCAGTCGAGGTGGCCGTCAGCGGCAGGTCGGCACGCAATTGCGACAGGCTGGCCTCGGGCACGGCGAAATCGACCTTGATCAGGCTGCTGTCGTCGAGCGTCGTGATCACTGTGCCGGGGTTGATCAGGCTGCCGACACTGACCCGCCGCAAGCCGACGCGGCCGTTGAACGGCGCGCGGATCACCGTGTCCTCGAGCTTGGCCCGCGCCGCCGCGACCCGCGCTTCGTTGGCCTGCTGGGTCGCGACGATCTGGTCGAACTGCGATTTCGACAAGGCCTGGGTCGGCAGCAGTTCGCGGCCGCGCTCCAGTTGGCTCGTGCTTTCGGTCAGCGCCGCCTGCGCCGCCGCGAGATCGGCCCGGGCCTGGGCGCTGTCGAGCTCGACCAGCACCTGGCCCCGCTGCACCGCCTGACCGTCGCGGAACCGCAAGGCGACGACCACGTTCGAGGTCTTGGAAGTGACCTCGACCGCCTCGTTGGCGTGGGCCGTGCCGAGGGCACGCAGCTCGCGCGCCAGCGGCTGCTCGTGCACCTCGACCGAGACCACCGGCGTCGGCATCCCGGCACTGGGCGCACCGCCACGGTTGCCACCCGCCGCCGCGCCGCCGGCCGCAGCCCCCATGGGCGCCGTGGCGGGCGGACCTCCGGCGGCAGGGGCGCCACCTGGGCCCCCCGCGGCGGGCGCACGCCCACCCGCGGCTGCAGGAGGACCGAAACCACTGGTCGGGGAGGAACCGGCATGTTTGGTGGCGTAAATCGCCCAGCCAGCGCAGAGAATCGCGACGGTGATCGCGATCGGGGTCACGAGACTACGGGATTCAGACATCAGCGAATTATTCCACGATGTATTGGGGCGAAGCCCAGAACGGCGGGGTTTTGGACTGTTTGGCGGAGGATCCGTTCATCAGGAGGCCGCCGGATCTCAGGCGCCGGTCGAATCCGATCGCACCGGCCCACCGGGCGCGGACGGCCAGCGCAGCAGTCCCAGGGCCAGCGCCGTACCCAGCAATACCACGGCCGCACCGACCAGCAGCATCCAGGTCAACGGTTCGCCGAGCACTGCGACGCCCCACAGCACACCGAACACCGGAACCAGGAAAGTGACCGTGATGGCGCGCGCCGCGCCGACCCGCGGCAACAGGCGGAACCACACGATATAGGCGAGCGCGGTGCAGAGCACCCCCAGGCCCACGGCATTCGCCCAGGCCAGCGGACCGGGCGGCTCGGTCGGCCAGGCCAGCAAACCGGCGGGGACCATGACCAAGGCCGCACCGCAGACGCTGCCGGTCGCGACCACCATCGGATCTACCGTGTCGAACTGGCGCCGTGCATAGCTTGCGGCGATGCCGTACAGCGCCGCGCCGGCGAGGCCGGCGGCGACCGCGAGCGTCGAAGCCTCGGCATGCAGGCCGATCTCGTTCCAGACGATCGAAGCGATGCCGCCGAAGCCGAGCAAGATGCCCAGCACCTGCAAGACCGTCAGCCGCTCGCCGAGCCAGAAGAACGCGATCACCGCGCCGAACATCGGCGTGGTCGCATTCAGCAGCGAGGCTGTACCGGCCGAGACGCCGAGCGCCGCATAGGCGAACAGCGTGAACGGAATCGCGGTGTTCACCATCGCCAGCACGAACAGCGGCCAGACCTGCGACAGCAGCCGGCTGCGCCGGCGCAGCAACGCGAGCAACAGCAGCGCAGCGATCGCCAGGCGCACACCGATCAGCGCCACCGGCCCGAACTCCGGTGCCGCGATCCGCAGCATCGGGAAGGCCCCGCCCCAGATCGCACCGAGCAGGACTATCTGGACGACATCGCGGGGCTTCATCGCGGCGTGATGACCTCGGCCTGCAATCCCCGCAGCAGGATGTTCGGCAATGCCGAGCCGTCCCAGCCCGGCAGGTCGCGGCCGAAACGCAGGATCACCAGCTGCCGCGACGGAAACGCCCAGATGCTGCGACCGCCGTCGCCCTCCATCCAGACAACATCGTCGGTCAGGAAATCCTCACCGTGCCGCACGCCGATACCCGAGCCCTGCCGGTACTCCCGCAGGCCACGTAGCGCGCGACCGCTCCAGACCTGCAGGCCGTAGCGCGGATTGACGTTGGAGGTCGTGGTCGCCAGCTGCCCCACCCAGCCCGGCGGCAACACCTGGCGGCCGTCGATGGCGCCGTTGCCGGCCAGCAACGCACCGAGCCGCAGCCAGTCGTGCGCGACGGCGCGGAAACAGCAATGCAGCGCCGGCCTGCCGCTCGCCCGATCCAGATAGAACTCGCCGACACCGGCCTGGAGCGGCGCCCAGACCTGCTGCGCGAACCAGCGTTCGAACGGCGTGCCGGTGGCCCGCTCGAGTATCAACCCGAGCAGCTGCGGATTGACGCCATTCAGCGCAAAGTGGGTCCCCGGCGCATGAGCCAGGTCGAACGTCAGTGCCGCAGCGCCGAAATCGATGCCGAGCGCGAACCGCACCCGACGATCGGCCCAGGCCCGCACGATCGCCGCGATCCGCCCGAAAGGGCCCGCGGCCGGCGAGGTTCGCGGCAGCCCCTGGAACTCCTCCAGACCGGAAATGTTCTGCAGCAACTGGCGGAGAGTGATGTCGCCACGCGGGTCGTCGCGCCATTCCTCGAGCCACTTTGCCGCCGGATCGTCCAGCGACAGCAAACCGCGCTCGATCGCCGCGCCATAGGCCAGGCCGACCAGCGAGCCGCTCAGCCCCTGCCCCTGGAACGCCGTATCCACGTCCGCCCCGTCCCCGTAACGCTCGAGCACCAGTCGCCCGCGGTGCAGCACCAGCAGAGCCTGGGTCGCATTCGCCGCGGCCCAGCGCGCCGCGGCATCGAGTGCCGCCGGATCGATCGCGGCTGCAGCCTCGACGGGATCGACGGCCGCTGAATCTTCGCCATCGATCCGGCCGCCGTCGATGCGCGCCATCGGCGCCGGGAACGCGCCGGGCCAGTCGCCGGCCTCGGTCATCCCGGTCGCGGCGATCACCCGCCGCAGATACGGCCAGTCGGCCGCAACCGTGCCGACCAGGGCTGCGAACAGCACCAGCAGGACGATGGTGACGACCAGCATCACCCGGCGCAGAGTCATCGAGCCCCCATGGTCGCTACGCAGCGGTCGGCGAAACGGCGCGCATGATAGCGCGACCAGCGCCGCGCCATGTCCGCCGGTCGGCGACAGCGCCACTCCCGGGGCGGGCACGAGGCGACGCCTTGCGATCCCCGGCGCCGGCCGCTTGGCAGCACGCACCGCGTGTACACTCCGCCGATGCCCCAGACCATCTGCATGCTCGCGTCCGAAGCCACTCCGTTCGCGAAAACCGGCGGGCTCGCAGACGTTGCCGGTGCGCTGACCCGGCAATTGCATGCCGCCGGCCACGACGTGCGACTGGTGTTGCCGCTGTACTCGCAGATCGATCGCCGGGCACACGGCATCGAGCCGGTCACGGGCTTCACCGACCTGCCGCTCGAATTCGGGCCGCACCGCTACCGCTGGTCGCTGCACGGCACGACGCTGCCACGCAGCAATACACCAGCCTGGTTCATCGACATCCCCGTGCTGTTTGCTCGCAGCACGCTCTATTCCAGCGCCGCCGACGAACATCTGCGCTTCATTGCGTTGACGCGCGCGGCACTCGAACTCTGTCAGCGCTGGGGCTGGGCGCCGCAGATCCTGCATTGCAACGACTGGCACACGGCCTTCGCGCCGCTGTTGCTGCGCACGGCCTACGCCTGGGATCGGCTGTTCGATCCGGTACGCACCGTGCTGACGATCCACAACATCGGCTACCAGGGCGAGTTCTCCGCCGCGCAGGTGCCCGATCTCGGCATCGGCCCGCCCGACACCGCGCGGCTGCACCAGGACGATCTGCGTGCCGGCAAGGTCAACGCGCTGAAACACGGCATTCTCTACGCGGATGCGATCACCACGGTCAGCCCGACCTATGCCCGCGAGATCATGACGCCGCACTACGGCATGGGCCTCGAAGGCGTGCTGCAGCAGCGCGCCGCGCAACTGCGGGGCATCCTCAACGGCGTCGATTACGACGACTGGGATCCGCGCCACGATCATTTCCTGCCGCGGCACTACGACGCGGATTCCCTGCCGATCAAGGCGACACTGCGGACCGAGCTGATGTCCCGCCTGGGCCTCGAGCGGCGCGACGGCACGACGCTGTTCGGCATCGTCAGCCGCTTCACGCCGCAAAAGGGCCTGGATCTGTTGTTCGACACGCTGCCGGCACTGCTCGGCGAACGCGATCTCGCCCTGGTCGCGCTGGGCAATGGCGACGCACGTTACGAAGTGTTCTTCGAGGGCCTGCAGGCCCGCTTCCCGCACCGCGTCGTCTACCACCGCGGCTACAGCGACGAGTTAGCCCACTGGATCGAAGCGGCGGCCGACGTCTTCCTGATGCCGTCGCTGTACGAGCCTTGCGGCCTCAACCAGATGTACTCGCTGCGCTACGGCACGATTCCGATCGTGCGCCGCACCGGCGGCCTCGCCGACTCGGTGCGGATGTTCGATCCTGCAACGGGCACCGGCACCGGCATCGTGTTCAACGATTTCGATGCCGCGGCGATCTCCTGGGCGATGCGGACCGCGCTCGACTGGCATGCGCAGCCGGCGCTCTGGTCGCAGTTGGTCCGCAATGCCATGGCGGAAGATTTTTCCTGGACCCACCAGGTGCGGGAGTACGAAGCGCTGTACCGGCAGCTGGCCGGCGACAGCGACGGCAGCACGGCGGCAAGCAATTGAGCAAGGCCGCCGCCGCGGCTCAACGCAGCTTCAGGCTGCCGTGCTCCTCGAACGGAATCGAGCGCAAAACCCCGGTCGCCAGCGAGACCTTGCCGACGATCCGGTAATCGACGGCATCGGACTTGCCCCCGGCCTCGCGGGCACGGGTCGCGAGCCGCATCAAGGTGCCGGCCATGTTCGCCGTCACATTCATGTCGAACTCCGCCTCGCCGAGCCGCGGCACGGTGAAGCTGCTGCCCGATATGCCCCGCCCGAACTCCTCGCCACCGACCTCGATGGTGTAGGTGATGCCCTTGACGGCCAGCTCGCGATCGTTCGGATTCTCGACCTTGATGCGGGCCCGCAGGCGCTGCTCGAACAAGTCGCCCTTGACCAGCTCGACGTTGACGATCGAGAGCGTGGGCGTCTCGAGCTTCGGTGCGAACGCGGTGCACGCCGCGAGACCGGTGACGGCCAGACCTAGAACGCAGGACTTCATGAGGGTGCCCATGAGTGCAAGATAGTAGCAAACACTGCGCCGGTTTCAGCTCCGCCCGTAAATATGATTTAGCTGCGCGTACCAGGCCGCGCGATCGGCTGCCAGCGCCCAGGACGGCAGTTGCCAGCGCCAGTTGCCGTGGGTCGTACCCGGCGTGTTGAAACGCGCCTCGCTGCCGAGTTCGAGCAGATCCTGCATCGGCAGCATCGCCAGCCGCGCCACCGAGCCCAGCGCCGCGCGGTGCAGCGCCGTCGGCACTTCGGCCAGCGGCGCGCGCAGATAGAACCCGACCCGTGCGCGGCTCGCGGCATCGAGACCGGCCAGCCAGCCGCGCAAGGTGTCGTTGTCGTGCGTGCCGGTATAGACCACGCCATCGGGCGCGTGCATGTGCGGCGCATGCGGATTCACCGGGTTGCCGTCGAACGCGAACTGCAGCACGTGCATGCCCGGCAGCGCAAAGCGGCGGCGCAGCGCCTCGACCTCGGCCGTGATCTCACCGAGGTCCTCGGCCACCAGCGGCAGATCCGGCAGGTCGCCCCGCAGCGCCTCGAGCAATGCCGCACCGGGTGTCGGCAACCAGCGCCCTTCGCGCGCGCTGGCGGCACCGGCCGGCACGGCCCAGTGTGACTCGAGACCGCGGAAGTGATCGATCCGCACCAGATCGAAACGCTCGAGCTGATGGGCCAGCCTGCGTCGCCAGTGGGCGAAGCCGTCGCGCTGCATCCGCTCCCAGTCGTACAGCGGATTGCCCCAGAGCTGCCCGTCGGCGGCGAAGTAGTCCGGCGGCACACCAGCGACCCGGGTGGCGCGCCCGGCGGCATCGAGCTGGAACTGCTCGCGATGCGCCCAGACCTCGAACGCATCCGGCGCCACATAGATCGGCAGGTCGCCGAACAGCCGCACGCCGCGCGCATGGGCGTAGGCCCGCAACGCCGACCACTGGGTATCGAACGCGAATTGCCGCGCACGCACGGCATCGATCGTCGCCGCATGGGCCGCGCGCGCGTCGGCCAGCGCGCCGGGCTCGCGGTCGCGCAAGGCCTCGGGCCAGGCTTGCCATGGCAGGCCACCCTGCTGCGCGCGCAGCGCGACGAACAGCGCCCAATCGTCGAGCCAGCCGGCGTGGCGCTCGCGAAACGCCTGCCAGCGCGGACCGCGCGGCTCCGGCAGCGCGGCCGGATCGAGAAACGCCTCGTTCCCCGCGCAATCCGCGCTCAACCAGTACGGCGAGCCGTCGGGCCCGGTGGGCCCGACCGGCAACATCTGCCAGACACTGAACCCGGCACTGGCGATCCAGTCGACGAATAGCCGCGCCGGCGCACCGAGCGCAGCCGGGCCGAGCGCCGAGAGATGCAGCAGCACCCCGGCGCGGCGTCGGTCGAGTACCGGCAGCCGCAGCGGCGTCGCCCCGGACGCTGCCGGCGCGTCAGCCGGCATTTGCGCGGCGCATCGTGCCGCCGTGCTCGGGTGCGCCGTGGTGACCGGTCGACAAGGGCTGCTGCAGGGTCGCCGGTGGCTCGAGCTTCAGCAGGCGGTAGAGATTGGCGAGCTGCCGGCGGTACAGCCGGTCGAACTGCGCGACCGCGTCCTCCGGGTTGTAGTCGCCGAACCACCAGAACCAGTCGGAGCTCTCGCAGAGCGCGAGCTGGCGTTCCGCCGCCGCGACCTGTGCCTCGTCGAGCGCCCCCTCGACGACCACCCGGTCGAACGCCAGCTTGGCGTCGCACAGCAGATCCCAGCCGGCGTTCTTGGCCGGATCGCCCATCCAGGTGGCCAGCGAACCATGCACCCAGCTGCCGGCGACGACATGCGGCAGCGGCACGGCTTGCGGCGAGCGCTCCAGGTATCCCGACAAGGTGGTCAACTCGATGCGCGGATGGGCCGCGAGCGCGGCATACATGCCGCGCAGGAAGTAGTAGCCGTTGAACGGGTAATGCTCCCAGGCGTTCTCGCCGTCGAGCGCGATCAGCAGCACGCGGTCCGGATCGTGCTGGTAGTGCTCGGCAAGCCGGGCGATTTCGCCGGCGAAATGGACCGCCGCATCGTCGCCATGCCAGCTGGAGTACTCGAAGCCAATCGCATCGGACAGCCCGTCGTGGCGGAAGAAGCAGGTGAGCTGCTGCCCCGGCATGCGATACGGCGCATCACGCCGCACCAGATCGTCGGGCTGGATGGCAGCCACACTGTTCTGCAGCACATTGCTGCTGGTGGCCGCCCAGCGCAGCCCGAAGCGGTCGATCAGTGCCAGCGTCGCATCGCTGACCGCGCCCTCGGAAGGCCAGCAACCGGCCGGCGCGAAGCCGAAAGTCGCCGTGAACAGGCGGATGGCCTCGGCCATGTGCCAGCTGGCGCGATCGTCGCCGCCGGCATATTCGGCATGACGCGGCAGCGCGGCTCCCGGCTGCGATTCGCGCGCCGCGCCGAAATCGAACAGCAGCGGCAGGATCGGGTGGCCATAGGGCGTGACCGACAGCTCGACGCGACCGGCGAGCGCGAGCGCCCGGTAGCGCGGCACGATGCCGTTGAGCACCTCGGCGACCAGGCCGAGCAGCTTGCGGCGCTGTGCCGGCGCATAACCATGCCCCTGGCGGATCAGGTCCTGGGCCCGCACGTCGCCGCGGCGCACCGTTTCACCGAGCCAGGCCAGGTGGTACCAGGTCGCGAGATCCCAGATCATCTGGTCGGAAGCCCAGGCGATGCGCTCCGGCGACGCCAACGACTCGGCCAGCCGCGCCACTTCGGCAAAGCCCTCGAAGCGTTCGATCAGGTGGGCGCGATGGGCGCGCAGCAGCGCCTTGACCAGCTCCAGCCTCGCCTCGGTAGCGGTCGGCAGCGGCGCTTCGGTCAGCGTCGCGAGCACTCGATCGCGCACCGGCGTACCGCCGCGCAGATGCTGATCGACCCGCGACGCATACTCCAGCAGCTGCTCGAGCAGCACCGGCGTGAAGTTCACGACCGCACGCGCGGCCGGGTTCTCCTCGAGATGCGCCGCCATGTCGGAGTAGTCCTTGAGCGCGTGCAAATAGGTCCAGGGCAGCACGTATTCGCCGGTCAGCGCATCGCGGTATTGCGGCTGGTGCATGTGCCACATCAGCACGACGGGCAGGCGCGAGGTCATCGGGAGGGGGCTCCGGGAGACGGGGTCGGGGTAGGCATGCGCAATGATCTCGGCATCAAGGCACCCGCAGCATGTCCGGTGTCACCAGCACGACGCCGCGCTCGGTGACGAAGAAACGCTGGCGGTCCGCCTCCGGATCGACACCGATCTGCGTGCCCGGCGGCAGATCGCAACCTTCGTCGATGATCGCGCGGCGGATGATGCAGCCGGCGCCGACCTGCACGCCCGGCAGCAGGACCGCATGATCGATCGTCGAGCGTTCGTCGACCCGCACGTTGGTGAACAGCAGCGAACTGCGCACCCACGAGCCCGAGACGATGCAGCCGCCCGCGACCATGGAGTTGATCGCGCAGCCGGTCCGGTCGGGATCGTCGAGCACGAACTTCGCCGGTGGCTGCTGCACCTGGTAGGTCCAGATCGGCCACTCTTCGTCGTAGATGTTCAGCTCGGGATTGACGTGCACCAGCTCGAGATTGGCCTCGTAGAAGGCATCGATGGTACCGACGTCGCGCCAGTAGTTCTGCGCGCGGGTCTTCACGTCCTGGAACGGATAGGCGAACACCTGCTTGTCGGCGATCGAGGTCGGAATGATGTTCTTGCCGAAATCATGCGCCGAGGTCGGATCTAGCGCGTCCTCGACCAGCATCTTCTCGAGCAGGCGGGTATTGAAGACGTAGATGCCCATCGAGGCCAGCGCCACGTCCTGCCGACCCGGCATCGGGTCCGGGTTGGCGGGTTTTTCCGAGAAACGGATGATCCGGTTCCACTCGGTCGTGGTCATCACGCCGAAGGAGCGCGCCTCCTGCACCGGCACCTCGACCACCCCGACGGTGATGTCGGCGCCCTTCTCGACGTGGTAGGCGATCATCGGACCGTAGTCCATCTTGTAGATGTGATCGCCCGCCAGCACCAGCACGTGCTTCGGCCGGTGCGAGAGGATCAGTTCGAGGTTCTGGTAGACCGCATCGGCCGTGCCGAGATACCAGTGACCGCCGGTCTGCTGCTGCGCCGGCACGACCTCGACGAACTCGGCGAACTCGCCGCGCAGGAAACTCCAGCCGCGATGCACGTGCTGGATCAGCGACTGGGCCTTGTACTGGGTCAGCACGCTGATCTGGCGGATGCCCGAATTCACGCAGTTCGACAGGACGAAGTCGATGATGCGGAACTTGCCGCCGAAGGGCGTGGCGGGCTTGCAGCGATGGGCCGTCAGGCCGCCGAGCCGTTCGCCGCGACCGCCCGCCATGACCACCGCAAGAGTGCCGCTGGTGAGGCGACTGACGTAGCGGCCCGAGGAGGCACGCGCGGGTTGCTTCGAGCTCTTCAAGGCGGCACCGGGAAATTCGGATCTGCGCGTTGCGCGATGCCTCTATATTAGGACAATGGTAAAGCTGCTGTCCGATCCGCTCGCCCCCCCTGCGAACACTGTCACGGTGCCCGCCGATCCGTCGTCCCCAGCCCCGCCCTGCTGGCCGACCCTCGATGCCGGGCTCGCCGCCGCGTTGCAGGGTCTCGAGCCGGACCTGCAGCGCCTCGCCGCCGGCACTCATCACGACCCGCACAGCGTGCTCGGTGTCCACCGGCTGCCGGACGGCCGTGTCCGCATGCTGGCCCATGTGCCACAGTGCGCCCACCTCGAGCTCGAAGACCGCCTCGCGGCCACACGCCTGCCCAACACGGATTTCTTCGCCTGGACCGGTGCGGCCGGCGTGCTGCCGCCGCGCTACCGCCTGGTATGGTGCGACGACCGCGGCCAGCGGCACGAGCAGATCGACCCCTACGCCTTCGTCGAACCGCTGCTCAGCGATCACGACCTCTACCTCTTCAACGAGGGCCGGCATTTCGGCCTGTGGAAAACCCTGGGCGCAAGACTCCTGCGCATCGACGGGGTCGACGGCACGCTGTTCGCCGTCTGGGCGCCGGATGCGGCCCGCGTCAGCGTCGTCGGCCCGTTCTGCAACTGGGACGGACGTCGCTACCCGCTGCGCTCGCGCGGCGCGAGCGGCACCTGGGAGCTGTTCCTGCCCGGCATCGGCCCGCACGAGCTCTACAAGTTCGAGATCCGCAACCGCCACAGCGGCGAGCTGCTGCTGAAAAGCGACCCGCTGGCACGCGCCAGCGAACGCCGGCCCGCGACCGCGTCGCGGGTCGGCGCAGCGCCCAGCCATGTCTTCGGTGACGCCGACTGGATGGCCGCCCGCGCCCGCCGCGACTGGCTGCATACGCCGATGAGCATCTACGAGCTGCACCTCGGCTCCTGGCGTCGCGGCGACGACGACCGCTTCCTGAGCTATCGCGAAATCGCCGACCAGCTGGTGCCCTACATCTGCGAGCTCGGCTTCACCCATGTCGAACTGCTGCCGATCACCGAGCACCCGCTCGACGACTCCTGGGGCTACCAGACCACCGGCTACTTCGCGCCGACCTCGCGCCACGGCTCGCCCGACGATCTGCGCTACTTCATCGACCACTGCCACCAGGCCGGCATCGGCGTGCTGCTCGACTGGGTGCCGGGACACTTCCCCCGCGATGCCCACGGTCTCGCGAACTTCGACGGCAGCGCCTGCTACGAATACGCTGATCCGCGCAAGGCCGAGCACAAGGACTGGGGCACGCTGGTGTTCAATTACGAGCGTCACGAAGTGCGCTCCTTCCTGGTGTCGAGCGCGCTCTACTGGCTCGAGGAATTCCACTTCGACGGCCTGCGCGTCGATGCGGTCGCCTCGATGCTCTATCTCGACTTCAGCCGGCGCGACGGCGATTTCGTCGCCAACAAGTACGGCGGCAACCACAATCTCGAGGCGATCGACTTCCTGCGCGAGCTCAATGCCGTCGTGCACGGCCGCTGCCCCGGCGCGGTCGTCATCGCCGAGGAATCGACCGACTGGCCGCTGGTCTCGCGGCCAACCGATATCGGCGGCCTCGGTTTCTCAATGAAGTGGAACATGGGCTGGATGCACGACACCCTGTCCTACCTCGCCTACGACCCAATACATCGCCCCCATCATCACAACCAGCTGACCTTCGGCATGATGTACGCGTACAGCGAGAACTTCGTGCTGCCGCTGTCGCACGACGAGGTCGTGCACCTGAAGAAGCCACTGGTCTACAAGATGCCGGGCGATCGCTGGCAGCAGTTCGCCAACCTGCGCCTGCTGTATGTCTACCAGTGGACCTTTCCCGGCAAGAAGCTGCTGTTCATGGGCGGCGAGTTCGCGCAAACCAGCGAATGGAACAGCGCCACCGGCCTGCCGTGGTGGCTGCTCGAACATGCCGAGCATCGCGGCATCCAGGCGCTGGTCGCCGACCTGAACCGCCTCTATGTGCGGGATCCGCGCCTGCACCGCTACGAGTTCGAACCCGGCGGCTTCCAGTGGGTCGACTGCGAAGATCGTTCGCAGTCGGTGCTGTCCTGGCTGCGGCTCGCCGACGGCGAGCCGCCGCTGCTGGTGGTACTGAATTTCACCCCCGTACCGCGGCAGGGCTATCGCATCGGCGTGCCACGCGGCGGCGCCTGGCGCGAGTACCTGAACTCCGACGCCGCCGTCTACGGCGGCAGCAACCTCGGCAACGGCCCGGGACCGCTCACGACCGAGCCCGTGCCGATGCACGGCCAGGCCCAGTCACTGTCGCTGTCCCTGCCGCCGCTCGGCGCCCTGGTGCTGGCGCCGGTCTGATTACCCGCAGCGGCCGGACAGCGCCACTCCGGGCGCCGATCCGGCGCTGCAGGCCACGCCGGATTCAGCCGTTCTGCATCCACTTCATCAGGCCGAGCTCGTACGGATGCGTCAGCAGCTCGTGCGACGGGAACACGCGGATCGCGCCCTGGAACTGCCCGCAGGCGACGGTCGGCGCATCGAGCGCGTAGATCACCGCGCCGTCCGGCTCGACCTCGTCGGTGGCGTGCAGCGGCTCGCGCCAGTCGCGCGCATGCAGCGGCTCGCGATAAGAGGCCAGTGCCACCGTTTCGCGCGAAGTCTCGGGCAACACCCGCCGCGCGATGAACTCGACCCGCAGGTCCTTGGGATCGAGTCCGCCGAGTTGCACCGCGACGCGCATCCGCAGCCGCTCGTTGCGCGGGTGACTGCGGGTCGGCACCGACACGGCGCGCGCCACGACCCGCGGCCAGGCCTTGTGCACCCGCTTCTTCCAGTCGGACAGCGCGCGCGCACCGGCATATTCATGCGCCGCCAACCGCAGACCCTGTGCGGCAGCCGGCTGATAGATGCCACGCGCATAGTCCGCGACGGTGCGGCGCATGTTGAACGCCGGAATCACCGTCACCATCGCGCGCTTGGAACGCTGCACCCAATCGTGCGGGCAACCGCCTTCGCCGCGGCTGTAGTAGAGCGGCGCCGCCTCTTCCTCGATGGTATCGAGGATCAGCTCGGCCTCGAGCACGTCGCGCCGTCCCTGATCCTGCACGTCGACCGGCGGGATGCCCCAGCCGTTGAGACCGTCGGACGCCTCGGCCCACCAGCCGTCGAGCACCGACAGGTTCAGACGGCCGTTGATCGCCGCCTTGATTCCCGAGGTACCGCTCGCTTCGAGCGGCGCAATCGGGTTGTTCAGCCAGATGTCACAGCCCGAGACCAGCCAGCGTGCCAGCTGGATGTCGTAGTCCTCGAGAAACACGATCTTGCCGATGAACTCCGGCTGCAGGCTGACCTGCTTGATCTCCCGCAGCACCTCCTGCCCCGGCTGATCGGCCGGATGCGCCTTGCCGGCGAACAGGAACACGACCGGACGGTCGGGATTGTTGACGATGCGCGCCAACCGCGCACGATCGCGCATGATCAGCGAGGCACGCTTGTAGGTCGCGAAGCGGCGCGCGAAACCGATCGTCAGCACGTCCGGGCGCGCCGGATCGAGATTCTTGGCGACATGCTGCCACTGCGCCAAGCTCTGCCCCTTGCGAACGTACTCGCGCCGCAGCCGCTCGCGCACGCAACCGAGCATGTCAGCCTTCACCGCCTGCCCCGACGACCAGAACGCCCGGTCGGAGACGCGGTCGAGCACCTTCCAGGTCGCGGTATCGCTGAGCTTCTCGCGCCACTGCGGGCCGACGGTCTCGTCGAAATACTCGGACCACTTCTGATGCAGGAAGGTCGGCACGTGCACGCCGTTGGTGACATAGCCGACCGGATTGTCGTCCGGGCGCACCTCCGACCAGTGATCGGCACAGAGCCGCGACGACACCTTGCCGTGCAGCCGGCTGACGCCGTTGACGTAGCGCGAGCCGTTCAGCGCCAGCCGCGTCATGTTGAACATGCCGTGGTTGCTGGGCGCCGCACCGAGCGCCAGGAATCGGTCGATCGGCATGTCGAGTTCGCGGACGAAGTCGCCGAAATGCACCAGCAGCAGCTCGTGATGGAAGGCGTCGTGGCCGGCCGCGACCGGCGTATGGGTCGTGAACGCGTTCTGCGCGGCAACCGCTTCGATGGCGACATCCAGCTCCAGACCCGCGGCGATTTCCTCGCGCAACCGCTCCAGCACCAGGAACGCGGCGTGACCTTCGTTCATGTGCCAGACCGCGGGCTTCAGGCCGATGGCCCGCAGCGCCCGCACACCGCCGATGCCCAGCACCATCTCCTGGCGGATACGCATCGCATCGTCGCCACCGTAGAGCCGGTGGGTGATGTCGCGATCGGCCGGCGCGTTCTCCGGACAGTTGGTATCGAGCAGGATCACGCTGATGCGCCCGACCGCCGTGCGCCACAGGCGCGTCACGACCTGGCGGCCGGCAATCGGCACCTGCACGGAAATCCACCGGCCGTCGGCGTCGCGCACCGGTTCGACCGGCAGGTCACGCGGATCGTGGTCCTTGTATTCGGCGTGCTGTACGCCGTCGCTGTCGACCACCTGGATGAAATAGCCCTGGCCGTACAGCAGGCCGACGCCGGTGAAGTTCAGCCGCTCGTCGCTGGCGGCCTTGCAATGATCCCCTGCGAGGATGCCGAGGCCGCCCGAATAGATCGGAAAACCGTGGTTGAAGCCGTACTCGGCGCAGAAATACGCGACTACCGGCGCGCCCTCGAGCGGCGGCGATTTCACATATTCGTCGAAGGCCGCGAGCACCTCGGCATAACGCGCGCAGTAGCCGGCATCGGCGGCTGCGGCATCCAGCGCCTCCTGGTCGAGGCAGCGCAGCAACTGCTTGGGGTTGCCGCGCACCTGCCCCCAGAGCGAGGGTGACAGTTCTTCGAACAGCGCCCGGGTGGGCCGGTGCCAGCTGAAGAAAAGGTTGTTGGCAAGCTCTGCCAAACGGCCCAGCTTCGAGGGAATCTGGGGCGAAACTTCTAGCGTCAGGGTCGGGAACATACGGGCGGGAAGTCTAGCAGCACGAACCTGCGCCACCCGCGAATAGATCACGTTCGCACAAAAATTTCAGAAACAGCGACAGCTCGGCGGTGTCGGTCCGCGCCGCCTCGACCACCCCGCCGGCCGCGCATGCGGTTGACGCCATGGATGCGCGTGCGTAGCGTGCCGGCCGGTGAAAAGCCCGGTGGCGACCGCGACAGCCTCGATCCTTACCGCACTCGGCCTCGCGATCGGCGCGCCCGCCCCTGCCGCGCAGCCGGAGGCAATCCCGTTGGCGCCCTTGCAGGACGTCCCCTGCCTGGCCAGGACCGGCAACGGCTATTTGCGCGCGCGGCTGCGCGGCGCACTCGACCTCGACGTCGCCTGGGACGGCGCAAGGCTGCAATGCGAAGGCGGCTGGCGGCCGGATGGCCGCGGCCTGCGCGTCAGCCTGACCAGCGAGTCGCGCGGCAGCGATCGCCGGCTGCGCTTCGTGTTCGGCATCGACGACGTGCCGGAAGGCGCAACCGTGCGGGCACGACCGACCAACCTCACGGTGATATTCGAGGGCGAGCAACGCTTGTTCGCCACTCGCGGCAGTGACAAATGCACCACCGACGAGCTGCGCCAGGAACGCATCGGCGCACTCGGCGGAGCCCGCCGCAGCTGGCGCATCGTGGCCCGTGGCTTCTGTGTCGCACCGGCGACGACCCTGGCAGGTGATGCCCGCCTGCTGCTGACGAGCTTCGATTTCGCCTCCGAGGTGACCTATGAAGATCCACCGCCCGGCCCACGGCCGGACCCGCTGCCAGACCTGCGGCAATAGCGCCACCGCTCACCCGCAGCACGATCCGGCGAACCACGCGACGCTGCGCGCGGCACGTACGCCGGCCGCGAGCCATCGTCTGCTGGCCGGCTTGCTGCTCGCATTTGCCACACTGACCACCGGCCTGCCGCCAGCCGGCGCGCGAGACGCCGATCCGGACACCCGGCCGCTGCTCGAGCTCGCGAGCTTTCCGCGTTCGGCTTTGACGATCCGCTCTGCCACCCGCTCCGACGGCCACGTATTCCGCGTCTGGATCGCCGACACCCCGCCCCGGCAATCACAGGGCCTGATGTATGTGCGCGACCTGCCCGCCGACGAGGGCATGTTGTTCTTCGACCGCCAGAGCCGAGTCTGGGCCATGTGGATGAAAAACACCTTCATCCCGCTCGACATGCTGTTCATCGACGCCCGCGGACGGGTCGTGGCGATCTTCGAACGCACCGTGCCGCAGTCGCTGCAATCGCTGTCCCACCCCCAGCCCGTCAAAGCCGTGCTCGAACTGCGCGGCGGCGAAACCACCCGTCGCGGCATCCGCGTCGGCGACCAGGTCGATCACCCGGCTTTCCGGCGGCCTTAGCCCCGCAACCGGCCCGCGGCCACCCACCACGACCAACGTTGCGAATAAACAACAGCATCAACCGGCCTTGGGTCTGTTGCAGGACTGCGGAAACGCAACTATCTCGGATATGATCTGCCGTGCACGTCGGCCTTTCGAAGCCTACACGCAACACTCAACGAAAGGGATTCGCCCCATGAACAAGTCCTTGCGTCTCGCGCTGGCGGCCTGCGCCGCGGTGCTCGCCAGCCCGGCCATAGCCGGTTCTGATCCAGGCAGCAACTACGTCGTGCCTCAGATAACCGGCAACTGGCTGGATGACAAGCGCGCTGCGGATGACGATGCCGGGTTTTCTTTCGGCTTCGGCCACGTCCTGTCCGAGAACTGGAACTTCGAACTGACGCTCAGTGGCGCAAGCCACGATGCAGCGAGCGGCAGCACGCTCAAGATCCAGGGCGCCGACGTCGGCGTGCAGCGCGTGTTCTATCGCAACGCCCGGATCCAGCCTTACCTCAGCGTCGGCCTCGGCCGGCTCGAGACGCGGCTCGCGGGCGCGCGTGATGCCGACTACGTCCTGAAGTATGGCGTCGGCTTCTTCGGCGACATCTTCAAGAACGTCGACAAGGGCACCAACCTGCAGCTGCGCGGCGAGATCCTCGGTCGCCGCGTCCATGCCCAGAGCAGCGACCTGATCGACTACGTGGCCGGTCTCGGTCTCGCCTACTCGTGGGGTGGCCAGATCCCGCCGAAGGCACCGCCCGACAGTGATGGCGACGGCGTGCCTGACGACATGGACAAGTGCCCCGGCACTCCGCCCAACACCCCGGTCGATGCCAATGGCTGCGAGCTCGACAGCGACGGCGACGGCGTCGTCGACAGCCGTGATCGTTGCCCCGGCACGCCTGCGGGCACCAAGGTCGACGAGCACGGCTGTCCGATCGACGGCGACGAGGACGGCGACGGCGTCAAGGACAGCAAGGACCAGTGCCCCGGCACGCCGGCCGGCGCCAAGGTCAACGACGTCGGTTGCGAGATCGGCGAGATCATCCTGCGCGGGGTCGTGTTCGACACCGGCTCGGATGTGCTGAAGCCGCAGTCGCAGCTGATCCTCGACTCGGTGGCCGAGAGTCTGGTCAAGCAGCCCGGCACCAAGATCGAGATCCGCGGCCATACTGACGATGTCGGTGCCGAGTCGATGAACATGGACCTCTCGCGCCGCCGCGCCGAGTCGGTCAAGAACTACCTGGTTAGCAAAGGCGTGCGCACCGACGACCTGTCGACCATCGGTCTCGGCGAGATGCAGCACATCGCGCCGAATGACACGCCGGAAGGCCGCGAGCAGAACCGTCGCGTGACGCTGCAATTCCTCGAAGTCAGCCGTATGCCGGCGGGCGAGGAACTGACGCTGCGCGGCGTGACCTTCCGCAGCGGTTCCGCGACGCTGCTGCCGGCCGACAAGCTGATCATCGACTCGGTGGTCGACTACGTGCAGTCGCGACCGACCTACGCGATCGAAGTCCAGGGCCACACCGACGACCGTGGCAGCGACGCGCTGAACCAGCGGCTGTCCGAGCAGCGCGCCAAGGCTGTGGCCGACTACCTGATCGCCAAGGGCGTCGACGCCGGCCGCCTCAACGCCACCGGTTTCGGCGAGAGCCAGCCGGTGGCCTCGAACGACAGCGATGCCGGCCGGGCACAGAACCGGCGCGTGACGCTGAAATTCAGCGCCCGCTGATCGCGGACGAGTCGGCGACTCCAAAGGCCCGGCACCGCGAGGTGCCGGGCCTTTGTCATTCTGGGCACGGAAACACCATTGTCCGCCGTATGCGTCCTGACCCCGTCAAAGTGTTGGAATTAACAGACAAACAGTCATTTTTCAGCTTGTACCACCGTAACTCCCCGTTATTTTGGCCCTGAAGCATCCCAGAACTGTTGTATTTATCCGAAAATGCTTTCCCTCTACAGAGACCGAAAGTTACGATTCGTACATCTTCGCGGGCTGGACGAGTCTCGTTGCCCAACCCGCGGAACGAAACTGTCGATTACATAACTCTATAAAGCCTTCAGGAGGCCAGCCATGTTGACTCACAACCCGGTCAGGGTTGCTGTGCGACGCTCGCTCGTCATGAGCGTTGCAGCATCTGCAGCACTGCTCGGCAACGTGTCCGCACTGGCGCAGGACCAGGACACTTCCGGTGAACTCACCGAAGTGATCGTCACGGGTTCGCGCATCGTGCGTCAGGACTTCATTGCCAACAGTCCGATCACGACTATTTCCGCGGAACAGCTCGCGCAGAACGCGGACATCACGCTCGACACGTATCTCAATACCCTGCCGGGCGTGAACCCCGCCGGCACGACCACCTCGAACAACCCCGGCAACGGCGGGCAGTCAAACATCGATCTGCGCGGCCTCGGTGCCAACCGCAACCTGGTGCTGGTCGACGGCCGTCGCCCGATGGTCTCGGCATCGGACCAGACGGTCGACCTGAACACCATTCCGTCCGCGCTGATCGAGAGCATCGAGGTCATCACCGGCGGCGCCGGCGCAGCCTACGGTGCCGACGCGATCGCGGGCGCCGTGAACCTGAAGCTCAAGCGCAACTTCGAAGGTGCCGAGTTGTCAGCGGGCGTTACCGACAGCACGGAATATTCGGATGCCCAGGAGTACACCGTATCAGCCGCCTTCGGCGCCAACTTCGCCGACGATCGCGGCAACGCCATCATCGGCTTCGAGTACGGCAACCGCGAAGGCATGATCAAGAGCCAGCGGCCATTCTCGGCCAACGCCACAGCGACGACGTCGTTCAACCCGGAAGGCGTGTACTTCCCGACGGGCAACAATCCGACGCAGGCGGCAGTCGATGGCGTGTTCGCGGGCTACGGCGTCGCGGCTGGTGCGGTGCCAGCCTCGGGCACGCTGATCGGCTTCAACCTCGACGGCACGCTGTTCTCGCGCGGCGTATTCAACAGCCCGCTGGACGTGCAGAACTGGCGCTATCCGGTCGACCTCGCGATCAACAGCGCGCTGTTCCCGGACACCTATTCGTACAACTTCGATGCGGTCAACATCCTGGTGCTGCCCCTGGAGCGGCGCTCGATGATGACCAAGTTCAACTACGAGTGGGACAACGGCGTCGAGGTGTTCTCGCAGTTCGGCTACACGCAGTACACCTCCGCTGCGGCACTGGCGCCAACACCGATCCCGACCATTACCACCGCAGCGCCGGGCGAGGCCCGCAGTGCGGGTGAGGCCACTTCGGCGCTGGTCGCGCCGGGCGGTCGCCTCACCGCGGTGATGCCCATCCCGGTCACCAACCCCTTCATCCCGGCGGACTTCCACACGCTGTTGGCCTCGCGTACCGGCGACAATCCCAGTTTGGTGGGCTCCGGCGCAACCGAGCCGTTCCTGATGCGCCAGCGCACGCTGGATGCCGGCCTGCGCCAGTCGAACTACCAGAACACCGTGGTGCAGTACCTGCTGGGCGTCAAGGGCAAGTTCAACGACTCCTGGCGCTGGGAAGCCTACGCTTCGGAAGGTCGCACGGAGATCGCCGAGCAGCAGACCGGCAACATCGACACGCAGCGCCTGCTCGCGCTGCTCGAAGCACCGGATGGCGGCGCCAGCCTCTGCGCGGGCGGCTTCAATCCCTTCGGCCGTCAGCCCATCTCGGAGGAATGCACGACCTACCTCGAGGTCAACAACACCCTGACCACGAAGTTCAAGCAGCAGATCCTCCAGGCCTACGTCTCGGGCGACGTGACCGAGTTGCCGGCAGGCCCGCTGTCGGTCGTGCTCGGCGCCGAGTACCGCGGCTTCCGCTATGCCTTCGACCCCGGTTCCGCCGGCGGCCCGATCTCGGGCTTCAACGTGCAGAACCCCGCCGGCGGCACCAATGCCTTCAAGGACCTGTTCGGCGAAGCGCTGATCCCGCTGGTCCGGGACGCCGCCTGGGCGAAGTCCCTGGAGCTGAGCCTCGGCTATCGTCTCTCCGACAGCGAGTTCAAGGACACGGCCAACGGCGTCGCGACCGATGGCTCCAGCGACAGCGCCTACAAGGTGGAGCTGAGCTGGGCGCCGAGCGACCTGCTGCGCTTGCGTGCCTCCTATCAGCGCGCGGTCCGTGCGCCGAACTTCGGCGAGCTGTTCGACGGTGGTGGTTCGAACCCGCAGTACTTCGACCCTTGCTCGGTCACGAGCGCGGCACGAACCTCGGGCGCGAACGCGGCCCAGCTGCGGGCGCTGTGCCGTGACGCCGGCCAGATCGGGGGACTCGGCGCCGCAGTCGACACCTACGTGCAGACCCCGGGTACTCAGCTGAGCACCACGCTGACAGCCAACACCTCGGCCAAGCCGGAAACCGCCGACACGATCACCTTCGGCGTGGTGTTCACCGAGCCGTTCGGCGTGCAGCGCCTGCGGGCCTCGCTGGACTACTACAACATCAAGCTGAAGGATCCGCTGATCTCGCCGGATTCCAACCTGTTCGTGGCCGACTGCTACAACTACTACGGCAACAACCCGACCTACGATCCGAACCATCCGAACTGCGCCGGGATCTTCCGCGCCGGCGACATCCTGGGTATCGACAACCTCGATGATCCGAACGGCTACTTCCCGTACGTCAATGGTGGCGAGTACAAGACCGACGGTATCGACCTGCAGGTCGACTACGGCTTCGACCTCGGCCCGGGCCAGCTGTCGACCCAGCTGTACCTGAACTACCTGCTGAGCTGGAAGCAGCAGGCGGGCCCCCTGTTCCCGAGCCAGGACTTCGCCGGCACGGTGGCGTTCTTCGGTGCGGGCGACGGCCTGGGCGGCAGCTATCCGGAAATCAAGGCGAACCTGCTGCTGCGCTACTCGCTGGCGAAGTTCGACTTCGACGTCCGGGCGCGCTTCATCGATGCCATGGAGAACCGCGCTGCGGTGCTCTATCCGGGCGAGAACTCGTTCACCGGTACCTCCTCGGTCACTTATGTCGACGTTGCGGCCAACTGGCGCATCACGGACTCGATCTCGGTCCGCGCCGGCCTGAACAATGCGCTCGACAAGGATCCGCCGCAGTACCAGCCGAACGTCCAGTCGGGCACCGAGCCGTCGCTGTTCGACGTCATCGGCCGCCGCTGGTTCGCGCAGGTCAAGATGAAGTTCTGATATCGACTTCCGGTTCGCCGGAACCCGGGGCGGCAGGCGACTGCCGCCCCTTTTTCTTGGCCGGTGACTCCTGGCGCAGTCTTCCCGCCACGCCATTCCCGACGTCAGCGACGCCGGTGGCGGATCTGCAGTTCTGCGCGCGGATAATCGACCACCAATTGCGCAACCACTCCCAGCAAGTCCATGCCGATCAGCAGCGCCGGCACGGTGTCGAGCTTCCAATAGCGGAATACCGGCAGATCGGCAAACGTGACCTCGAGATTATCGAGCAACGCATCGCCGATGCGGATCTCGGGCGCGATCAACGACTCGCCGGACTGCACGGCATCGGTTGCACCGTAGATCTGGGTCGCTACACCAGGCTCACCGTCATGGCGTGGATCGAGCCTGAGTCGGCGCTGCAGCTCCGGGTTGCCGAGGGTGCGCTCGGCGCCGGTGTCGATCAGCGCCCGGCCACGCACCCGGCCGATCCGCGCATCGACGATCAACATGCCGCCGCGGCGACGCTCCACTGGCACGATCAGGAAACCGCCGGCAGCCCGTTCACCACGGGATTGCGTGATACTGACCCGATCGGTATCGAAGTCGATGTCCAGGCGTTTGCCCGCCATGCCGTCGACACCCAGAATGCCATCAGCCTCGGCGAACACTCGTGGCTCGATGATCGGCAGATCGACATTGAGCAGCTGCAGCGCCCCGGCCTCGAGTCGCCCGACCCGCACCGTCTGCGCCACAACCTCCCCGGTCACACCGACCACGCGCACCGGCGCACCACTGCCAGCTTCCAGACCCAACCGTCCGACCAGGCCCGGTGAGAGCGCCGAGCGCGTCGCACCTGTATCGACGATGAAACGGAACGGCCCCTGACTATCGACCATCACCGGCACCATTACGCGTCCGACCGCATCGAGCCGTGTCGGTGCGGCGTACAACGGGCCGTCGTCGCCCTCCGCGCCGGACACGAGATCCGACAGCACCAGCCAAGCGGTCGCGGTCGCCATACCGCAATCGGCGACAAAGCGCCGGCGGCTACGCTGCTCGTTCACGCCACGATCCATCGCCCGATTATGGGGTACTGCCTCGCCCCTATCGCCCTCCGAGCCGGCGCCCCAATTCTTGCTCTCTGTGTTGCAAATTTCAGACATAGTATTGCGATATTCGCAAAAAATGCGATTTTTCCGGGATAACTCTCGATAAATTTTGTTGTAAGTATGGAACGTCAATGCCAGACTGCGCCTGTTCGCCGGCATTTGTTCCCGCCGTTTTTTGTTGTGAGGAGTGATCTCATGAATTTCCCCCCGCGCTCAGCCGTGTCAGTCGCGGTCGCCCTGGCACTCGCCGCCGCGCTACCCGCAAAGGCCCAGAACGGCCTCGACGAGGAGCTCACCGAAGTCGTAGTCACCGGGACGCGCGTCGCAAACCGCTCGGCGCTCGAGACGGTCGCGCCGGTTGACGTGGTCAGCGCCGAAGCGCTGCGCAACAGCGGCGTACCCGAAGTCGCGCAGGCACTGTCGGTCGCATTGCCATCGCTGAACTTCCCGCGCCCTGGACTTGCCGACGGCACCGACACCATCCGCCCGGCGACGCTGCGCGGCCTCGCGCCCGACCAGACCCTGGTGCTGGTGAATTCCAAGCGCCGCCACTCCGCCTCGCTGGTCAACGCCAACAACACCATCGGTCGCGGTTCGTCCGCGGTCGACCTGAACACCATCCCGAGCGCGATGCTGCGTTCGGTCGAGGTGCTGCGCGACGGCGCCTCGGCGCAGTACGGCTCCGACGCGATCGCCGGCGTGGTCAACCTGCGGCTGCGCGAAGACCGCGACGGCGGCGAGGTCTCGCTGAGCTACGGCCAGCGCGACACCAGCTACGACTTCCTGGTCGGCAACCCGCCGGCCGGCGCGAACTGGGGCACGCGCAACTCGCGCGACCGCTCCGACGGCGAAACCACAACCGTCAGTGCCTGGAAAGGTCTGTCGGTCGGCAGCGAGGGCTTCGTCACTGTCGCACTGGAATACAAGGACCAGGAGCGCACCGAGCGCGGCGGCTGGGACGTTCGCCAGCAATACCCGACGCTGCCCGGCGGCGGCTTCGATCCGCGGGAAGCCACCTTCGATCGTTTCAACTCCTGGTATGGCGAACCCGAGATGCAGCAGTTGACGCTGTTCGCCAACGCGGGCAACACGCTCGACAACGGCGTCGAACTCTACGGCTGGGCCAGCTACCAACTGCGTGAGGCGCGCTCGGCGGGCTTCTACCGCATCGCTCAGGACGCGCGCAACGTGCCGCAGATCTACCCGGACGGCTTCCTGCCGATCATCGCGCCCGAGGTCGACGACTACAGCCTCGCCTTCGGCGGCAAGTGGGATCTGGCCGGCTGGGCGATGGATGCCTCGCTGGTCTATGGCCTGAACCGGATGCAGTTCACCATCGAGAACACCCTGAACCGCTCGCTCGGCGCAGCCAGCCCCACCGCGTTCTACGCCGGCGGCTTCGACTACGACCAGCTGACGCTGAACCTCTCGGGTGTGCGCGAAGTGGAAGTCGGCGCTCTGGCCTCGCCGCTGAACGTCGCGATCGGCCTCGAAGCGCGCCGCGAAGGCTACGAGATCTTCGCCGGCGAAGCGGATTCCTGGCGCAACGGCGGCGCGCTGCTGAACGGCTCACCGACCGCCTCCGGCGCGCAGGTGTTCCCGGGCTTCCGGCCCGCGAACGAGGTCAACAAGCACCGCACTGCCATCGGCCTCTACCTCGACCTCGAAGCGAACCTCACGGAAAAGCTGCTCGGCTCGATCGCGGTGCGCGGCGAGGACTACTCCGACTTCGGCAGCAACGTATCGGGCAAGCTGGCGCTGCGCTACGACTTCACCGAGGCGTTCGCCTTGCGTGCCGCGGCGCAGACCGGCTTCCGCGCGCCGTCGCTGCAGCAGCAGTACTACGCGACCACCTCGACCAACTTCATCGGCGGCGTGCCGTACGACATCACCACCTTCCCGGTGTCCGATCCGGTCGCGATCGCGCTCGGTGCCCAGCCGCTCGACGCCGAAGAGTCCGAAAACTACTCGATCGGCGCGGTGTTCCAGTTCGGGCGGGCGAGCCTGACGATCGATGCCTACCGGATCAACATTGACAACCGGATCGTGCTGTCCGAGAACCTGACCCAGGTCAACGTTCGCAACTACCTGACCAGCCTCGGCTTCATCGGTATTGGCGGCGGCCGCTTCTTCATCAACGGCGTCGACACCGAGACCGAGGGCGTCGATATCGTCGCCAACCTGCCGTGGACCACCGCTGCGGCCGGACGCTTCGACCTGACGCTGGCCGCGAATTTCAACAGCACCGACGTGACGCGGGTACCGACCACCGCGCCGCTCGCCGCGTTGAGCCCGTCGCCGGTGCTGTTCGATCGGCTGAACATCATGCAGTTCGAGAAAGGCCAGCCGGAGAACAAATTCAGCGCCGCGCTCAACTGGAAGCTGAACCGCTTCGGCGCGACGCTGCGCGCGACCCGCTACGGCGATTCGGTGTTCAACGACGGCAACAACCCGGCCAACGACCTGCTGCTGTCGGCCAAGACGCTGCTCGACCTGGAAGCACGCGTCGACGTCACCGACAAGCTGCGCTTCGCGGTCGGCGCCGAGAACCTGACCGACGAGTATCCGGAGTCGAACCCGCCGGCGACGCTGAACGGCACCGGCACCTCGGCGTTCCCGAACTACTCGCCCTTCGGCCGCTCGGGCCGTTACGTCTACGGACGCGTCAGCCTGAGCTTCTGATCGACGGCGCACCCCGCGGCATCTCCCACCGAGGTGCCGCGGGGTTTCTTCCGGCCGTCCGCAGCCTGTCAGGTGCCCGGTCGCGGTTGCTGCTTGCAACTGGTTTGCCCACAATGCCCGGATGAACACCGCCGGGCGCGACGACGACCCCTGTTCGCAGACCGACGCCACCCGGCGCGCCCGCCGCCTGCCGGCCACGACCGACATGTCGAGCGTGGCACTGCAGCTGCGGCGCCAGCGGCTGCGCGACGAAGGTTTCACCCTCGACAGCCTGGCGGGCACGACGCCCGCACTCGCCCCCGAAGCACTTGCCGGCAGCATCGAAGGCTTCATCGGCTACGCCTGCGTGCCCGTCGGCATCGCCGGCCCGGTGCGGATCCGCGGTGCGCAGGCCGAAGGCGAGTATTTCCTGCCGTTCGCGACCACCGAAGGCACCCTGGTCGCTTCGTTCCAGCACGCGTTCAACGTGATCAACCGTTGCGGCGGCGCCGCCGCGCTGGTCAGCGAACAGCAGGTCGGGCGCGCCCCCTGTTTCGAGTTCGCCGATCTGCACCAAGCCGACGCCTTCGCCCGCTGGCTGCCGGCGCAGCGCGACGGGCTGGCCGCCGCGGTCGCGACCACCTCGCGCTACTGCCGGCTGCTCGGCCTGCATACCTCGATCCTCGGCAACACCGTCTACGTGCGCTTCGAGTTCACGACCGGCGATGCCGCCGGCCAGAACATGGTCACGCTCGCGACCCAGGTCGGCTGCCAGTGGCTGCTCGAGCGCACGCCGATCAAACCACGCAGCTGGCTGGTCGAGTCGGTGCTCTCTGGTGACAAGCGCGCCTCGGCCCTGGCGTTCCGCGACACCCGCGGCCGCAACGCCAGTGCCGAAGTGGTGCTGCCGGCGAAGGTGATCGCGCGTTACTGGCGCACCGACGTCGACGGCTTCGTGCGCTGCTGGGCCCAGGCCCAGGCCGGCTCGGCCCAGACCGGTGCGGTCGGCCTGCAGGCCAATGTCGCCAACGCGCTGGCCGCAATGTTCATCGCTTGCGGCCAGGATGTCGCCTGCATCGCCGAAGCCGTGGTCGCCGTGACCCGCGCCGAACGCCGCTCGGACGGCGATCTGTATGTCTCGGTGACCCTGCCCAACCTGATCGTCGGCACGGTCGGCGGCGGCACCTATCTCCCGACCGCCCAGGAATGCCTCAGCCTGCTCGGCTGCACAGGCACCGGCAAGGCCGCCAAGTTCGCCGAGATCGTCGCCGTCGCGGCACTGGCCGGCGAGCTGGCCATCCTCGGCGCGATGGCCAGCGGGCAATTCGCCGCCGCGCATGCCGCCGGCGGCCGCAAAGGCCGCCTGCCGCCGTCCCTCTCCGCGGCACCGTCCACCGTCGGCCCGCCGCCATCGCCGACGGACTGAGCGGGTGGTCGCCGCCAGCGCCAACACCACCCCGCCGGCCCGGATGCGCAAGCCGGTGCGCCGCTTCGTGCTGCACCGGATCATGCCGCCGGTCGCCCGCAACGTTTATCGCTGGCTGGGCCGCAGCTGGCGCTACGAAGTCGAGGGCGGCGAGAACCTGTCGCGCCTGATCGCGGCCCGGCAGCCCGTGGTCGGTGCCTTCCTGCATGCCCGCACCTTCGCGCTGCTGCATTTCTTCAGCCTGCCCGAGCAAGGCCGCTGGATCCTGATGTGCTCGCAGAGCCGCGACGGCGAGCTGATGACCCGGGTCGAGGAAGGCCTGGGCTTTCGGGTCGCCCGCGGCTCCTCCGGCAAGGGCGGCGCTCGCGCACTGGTCGAGATGATCCGCGCCCAGCGCGACGACCGCGGACTGAACTCCTGCCTCTCGGCCGACGGCTCGCGCGGACCGCGCGGCATCGCCCAACTCGGCACGATCACACTGGCCCAGAAGACCGACAGTCTGCTGCTGCCGGTCGCCGCCTCGGCCGACAACGCCTGGGTCTGGCAAAAATCCTGGGACCGCACCGTGGTCCCAAAACCCGGCGCCACGGTGCGGATCCGGATCGGCGAACCGATCGAGGTGCCCACCAGGCTCTCGCCCGACGCGACCGAGGCCCTGCGACAGCGCCTCGAGTCCGTCCTGCTCGACATGCATGCCGGTCTCGACCGCCACACCGGCCTGCGCGACAGCCAGCCGCTGCGCGCCCCGGACCCGCCCGGGGCGGCCGCCCGCTGATCGCATCGGGCGCGGCCCGCCGGTCGCACCCTGCGCTGGCCGTTCATCCGGCCCGACGCGCCGACCCCGCCGCCGCGGTCGCCACCTGCCGACAGGGCTGCCGCGACGCGCTCCGTGGACCATAATCGTCCTCCGGATCCGTCAGGGGATACAAGCAACATGTCGATCAGGGTGATCAGGCTTCACCACCATGCCGTACGCGTCGCATCCTCGGCGCACGAGATCGACCGGGCCCGCGACTTCTACGCCGACGTCCTCGGTTTCAAGGTCGATCCGGAGCGCCGCAGCAGCAACGGCACACCCGGCCACTGGCTGCAGGCCGGCGAATACGGCCAGATCCACCTGATCGGCGCCAATGGCCACGGCCACAGCGACCCGCAGAACATCGACAGTACCGAACCGCACGTCGCGCTCGCGGTGGCGGACCTCGAGGGTGCGAGAGTCGAGCTCGAGCGCCGCGGCATCCCGTTCCGGATCTCGAATGGCGTCGAGCCGCAGCTGCGGCACATTTTCCTGCGCGACCCTGCCGGCAACCTCATCGAGCTGCGCCAGCATGACGTCACGCCGCCGAGCCGCGCCGTCGGCGAGATCAACGGCTACACCCGCGCCAAGGGTGCGGTGATGTTCGCCGACATGCGCGGCTTCACGCGCGTCTCCGAACGCCTGACCCCGACCCAGGTCGTGCCGCTGCTGAACGAATTTTTCGACCTGTTGACCGGGATCGCCGTGGACCATGGCGGCACGGTCTTCAACATGGCCGGCGATGGGCTGATGGTCGGCTTCGGCGTGCCGAACGAGCGCGCCGACGCCTCGCGCCGCGCGATCGACACCGCGCGCGAAATGCTGGCGCGTTTCGGCAATCTCTCGGCCGAATGGAAACGCCGTCACGACGTCGATACCGGTCTCGGCATCGGCATCAACGCCGGCGAAGTGATCGCCGGCCACGTCGGCTCGGCGAAATTCACCAGCTATACGATCATCGGCGACACCGTCAACGTCGCCTCGCGGCTCAGCCAGCGCGCCCGCGCCGGCGAAGCCCTATTCTCCAGCGTGGTGCGCGACAACCTCGACGACGACGACGAACTGCCGCTGCTCGAGCTGCCGGCACTGCAGCTGCGCGGCCGTGCAGCCCCGGTACAGATCTACTGCCTGCCCGCCGCCGAACGGATCAACCTCGGCGACGCCTGAGGAGCCGCGATCATGCAGCCACGCCAGTTTCGAACCCAAGGCCACCCAGACCAGACCCCTGACCGGATCGGTCCGGCCATCGCCCTGTCCTTCACCGTGTTTGCGAGCCTGATCATGAGCATTGCCCCCTCGAGTGCCATCGCGGCCGAGACCACCGTCCCGGCCGCGACGACGATCCCCGCCGGCAACCCGCTGCTGTCGGAATGGCTGGGCCCCTGGGGCGGCGTCCCGCCGTTCGACCGGGTGCAGCCCCAGCACATCGGCCCGGCACTCGAAGCCGGCATCGCCACCGCGCTGGCCGAGCTGCAGAAAATCGCCGACCAGTCGGGTCCGCCGACCTTCGACAACACCATCGCGGCCATGGAACGCACCGGCCGCTTGCTGGATCGGGCCGGCGCGGTCTACGGCGTGTTCAGCTCGACGCTGAACGACGCCGCCGTACAGCAGGTCGAGCGCGAGATCGAACCGAAACTCGCCGCGTTCCGCGACCAGGTCACGCAGAACGACAAGCTGTTCGCGCGGATCGCTGCCGTCTACGAAGCGCGCGAGAAATCCGGCCTGACGCCCGAGCAGCAGCGCCTCACCTGGCTGCATTACACCAACTTCGTCCGCGCCGGCGCACAGCTCGACGCAGCGGCCAAATCACGCCTCGCCGCGATCAACCAGCGCCTCGCGACCCTGTTCACGCAGTTCGGCCAGAACCTGCTGACCGACGAATCGGACCAGTACCTGCTGATCGAGTCGCGCGACGACCTCTCCGGCCTGCCCGGTTCCGTGGTCGCCGGCGCAGCCGCCGACGCCGAATCGCGCGGCTTCAAGGGCAAGTGGCTGATCGCCAACACACGCTCCTCGGTCGAACCCTTCCTGACCTACTCCACCCGTCGCGACCTGCGCGAAAAGGTCTGGCGCACGTTCGTCAACCGCGGCGACAACGGCGGCGCCACCGACAACAACGTCCTGATCACCGAGATCCTGCAGCTGCGCGCCGAACGTGCCCGGCTGATCGGCTATCCGACCCATGCGCACTGGCGCCTCGAAGACTCGATGGCGCGAACCCCCGAACGCGCGATGGCGCTGATGGAAGCCGTCTGGACCCCGGCCGTCGCCCGGGTGCGCGAGGAAGTCGCCGACATGCAGGCGCTCGCGACCCGCGAGAGCGGCGCACCGTTCACCATCGAGCCCTGGGACTACCGCTACTACGCCGAGAAGGTCCGCAAGGACCGCTACGATCTCGACGCCAACCAGCTCAAGCCCTATCTGCAGCTCGACCGCCTGCGCGAGGGCATGTTCTGGGTGGCCAGCCAGTTGTTCGGCATGCAGTTCGTCGCCCTGCCAGCCGGCCGGGTACCGGTCTACCACCCGGACGTCAGCGTCTGGGAAGTGACCCGCGACGGCAAGCATCTCGGCCTCTGGTTCTTCGACCCCTACGCACGCCCCGGCAAACGCTCGGGCGCCTGGATGAACGCCTATCGCAACCAGGAGCGTTTCGCCGGCGAGATTTCGACCATCGTCTCGAACAATGCCAACTTCGTGAAGGGCAAACCGGGCGAGCCGCTGCTGATCAGCTGGGACGACGCGGTGACGCTGTTCCATGAGTTCGGCCACGCGCTGCACGGCCTCTCATCTGACGTGAATTACCCCTCGCTGTCGGGCACCAACGTCGCTCGCGACTACGTCGAGTTCCCGTCGCAGCTGCTTGAACACTGGCTGCTGGTGCCCGAAGTGCTGAACCGCTTTGCGGTACACCATCAGACCGGCGAACCGATCCCCGCCGAGCTGGTCGCGAAAATCGAGCGCACCCGGACCTTCAACCAGGGCTTCGCGACGGTCGAATATCTCTCCGGCGCACTGATCGACATGCAGCTGCATCTGGCGGCAACGCCCGATACGGCAATCGACCCGGATGCCTTCGAGCGTGAAGCCCTGGCCGAACTCGGCATGCCACGCGAGATCGTGATGCGCCACCGCACCCCGCAGTTCGCCCACGTATTCTCCGGCGACGGCTATTCCGCCGGCTACTACAGCTACCTCTGGGCCGATACCCTGACCGCGGACGCCTGGGAGGCTTTCCAGGAAACGCCACGCGGCGCCTGGGATCCCGGCGTCGCCGGCAAACTGACCCGGCATGTGTTCGCGATCGGCAACACCGTCGACCCCGCCGTCGCCTATCGCGAGTTCCGCGGCCGCGATGCCGGCATCGAGGCATTGATGCGTAAACGAGGGTTTTCGGCTGCGGACAAGACCCAGGCCCCGGCAGCATCGACCTCGGCAGGGGCTACGCCCCCGGCAACCGGCGCATCAACAACGAGCGCATTTCGCGACAGCCTTCGGTGATCAGAAGGATGATCACTCGTGTCTCGATCACCCGATGGATGAACCGGTAGGCGGGACTACGGGATGACTCGCTGACAGCCCGTGAAACCCACTGCGCCGGCTTCGGGGGATGGTCGCCACAAGGAGCGAATATGGTACGGCCCTGGCACGAGCCGTGGGAGGTAGGGTGGACTAGGCCATGAATCCACTCGCCCCGATCGGCCACGCGCTGATCACCGGCGCCTCCAGCGGCATCGGCACCGCGATCGCGCGCGAATACGCCCGCCGCGGCATACCACTGATTCTTACGGCTCGGCGCAAGGATCGGCTGGACTCACTGGCTGCCGAGCTGGCCCGGCAAGTGCCGGTAGAGGTGATCGCCGCAGACCTCGCTGATCCAGCCGCCCCGGCAGCGCTGGTGACGGAGATCCACCGCCGCGGCCTCACCGTGCGTATCCTGGTCAACAACGCCGGATACGGTGTACCTGGCCGCTATCTCGTCAACGACTGGACCACCCACGCTGCGTTCCTGCAGGTGATGATCGGCGCGGTCAGCGAGCTGACCTGGCGACTGCTGCCTGAAATTCGTGACAGCAGGGCCGGCCGGATCCTCAATGTCGCCTCGGTGGCCGGGCTGATCTCCGGTGCCGACGGGCAGACGCTGTATGCCGCCGCCAAAGCCTACATGGTCAAGCTCAGCGAAACTCTGTCGCTGGAAAATACCGACCATGATGTCCACGTCACCGCACGTTGTCCCGGCTTTACCTACTCCGAGTTCCACGACGTGACCGGTTCCCGCGCCTTGATGAACCAGCTTCCCCGCTGGATCTGGCTGCAGCCCGACCAAGTCGCCCGCGCCGGCATCGAGGCCGTCGAACGCGGGCAGGCCATCGTGGTCCCCGGCTGGCACTACAAGCTGGTGTGGCTCCTCGCCAGGTGTCTACCCGGCTCCTGGGCGCTGGGCCTGATGCGCCGCAAGTCGCGCAACTTCCGCAAGATCGAGCGCGACTAGACAAGCCAGCTCGATCAAACGCCTGCGAGGCGACTACTCCAGCTGGAACAAGACCGGCATCCGCAGCTGGTCCTGCCATTCGCCACTGGCGCAACCGACAGACTAGCCCCTCGAGGTCGCGCCAAATAGCTTCAGCGCTGCGCCCGGACTCTCGTCATTGCCCAACACCCCGGCGCCGAGGCGCGCCTGCACTAGGCGAGAATTTCCAGCGCCGCGCGCTCTCCGGACTCGAGCGCGCCCTCGAACCCACGAGCCATCAGCGCTGTATGCTCGCCAGCGAAGTGCCAACGGCCCCATGGTGCAACAAGCGCCGCATTGAACCGCGGCACCTGCCCCGGCTTCCAGGTGGCGTACGAACCACCCGAAAACCGGTCATTCTGCATCGACCAGGCACGAAGCGGCTGCAACGCACCTTTCAGAGAGGGCCGCATCGCCTCGAGCTCCCGCATCACATAGGCCACCGCCTCATCAAAACTCATTCGATCCAATCGCGCCGCATTTTGACCATTCGCGTACGCCAGAAAACAGACGATGGACTTGCCGTCGATGTCCTTCAGCGCATTGAAGCGGCCAACCGGCCCGTCGGTCCAGAGCGACGGCGGCAAGCCGTCATCTTCCCAAAACCGGCGAGTGAATCCGAAATGGACCTGGTAGGTCTTGTGATAATCCAGGTTCAGCACCGCATTGGCCTTTTCGCCGAAGAAAGGTGGATCGACCTTGATGTAACGAAGAACCGGTGCCGGTAACGTGCACAAGCCGTGAGGCGCGCGAAGACGTGCGCCATCTTCACAAACAACCTCAACACCGTCATCGGTTGAACCGATCGCGGTCACACGTGTAGCAAGTCGAATGTCGCCACGGAGTGAACGCGCCATCGCTTCAGGCAGGCGCTGGTTGCCATCGGCACAGTTGACGCGCGGGCCCTCCACCGCCTGAAGTTTCTGCCAAGTGAAGTAGTGATACAGATGCAAGCCACTCAGCGTAAAAAAGTCATTTCCGTAGCTGGAGTTGGACTGCAGGATACGCAACGCTTCGTCACTGTAGCCCGCCTCGGACAAGATCGACTGGATCGGTCGATCATGCCGCGAGTAGCGAGGATCACGCCAGTCACCCAAACTCTCGAATGGATTGAATTTCGGCAACTCCCCGAAATAGATATCCCAAGGCGTGCGGGAACGCAGCGCTTCCGGGAACGGATTCAGCTTCGAGGATTCCCAGTCTTCGACCCGGATTGTCTGTCCGCGGATATTGAGCGCAACTTCCCCGGCGACGGGTTCCGTGCGCGGCCGCGCCGGTGCCAGCGCCACGTTCAGACGCGTCGCCAAATCGAGAGCACGTGCGTAGCGTGGGCCAAGCAGACTACCGCCGCCCTCTGGCTTGCCAGGCAGCTGATCGAGCGTAAACATGCGACCGCCGACGCGGTCTCGACCCTCGACCACGCAGACTTTCAGGCCCTGCTCTTCGAGCAGCATGGCCGCATAAAGGCCTGACAGGCCTGCGCCGACTACAACTACGTCCGCATCCTTCTTGCGCATGCGCCCGCTTGTCGACGAGGCGGCGCGTGCACTCAGGATGCCGCTGCTCCCGGATAGCAACGCTCCGGCAGATGCAATGAAACTGCGCCGCCTCATCGGCATTACCTCAGAACGTATACCGCAAGGTGACACCCCATTTGCGCCCTTCTGACCTCAGGTACGGGAAACTGAAATTGTTGCCCGGTACCGTGACATCCCGGAAGCGGGTTGCCATCAGCAGGCCATCGTCATCAGTAAGATTTTCAACATATACCGTGCCGGAGAATGGCCCGCGGCTCAGCGTCCCGCGTACGTTCGTCCGCCAGTAGGCTTCGGCATACGCCAGGTTCACCTCGTCGGTCCAGCGCTTGCCCATATACGACTCGTCGAGGCGCAGGGTCGCGCTCCAATCAGATGGCAGCTCGAAGGTATAGCTGGCTGCAAACGAGCCTTGCACTTTCGGGAAGCGCGCCGCTTCCTTGCCGGCCGCCTGCGCATCGCCATATACCTGCTGCACGTTGGCGGAGTTGAAATTTGTATACTCGGCCTTGATGTAGGAGAACGTTGCATCGAGCTTCATTGCGGGAGTTACCGCGAAATGACTCTCCACTTCAACGCCCTTTATCTCGGTTGAGCCCGCATTGTCGACCACGTTGATCTGAGTAGTACTTCCAGCTGACGGGAATACCTGTCGACGCGTCACCTGATCGTTCCATTTCATCAGAAATGCTGCAGCGTTGACGATCATCCGGCCATCGAGCCAGGACGACTTCAGACCAAGCTCGTAGTTCTTCAGCCGCTCTTCATCAAGCGCAATGCCTACGCCATAGGTGCTTGAAATGTAGTCACGCTGAGCCTGAGGGAGACCCGCAATGTTTGCATTGAACTGCTGCGGCTTGTTGCCCTCGGAGTAGACGCCGTAGACCATCACATCATCGGTCACCTTAAAATCCAGGATCGCACGAGGCAGCCAGGCGTCGGTTTTTGCCGACAACGTCCGCCGCGCTGCGCCTTGACCGCCGATATTCGTGACCTCGTCTTCCTGGTAGCGCACCTCGATGCTGCCATTCAGACGATCCGTCAGCTCATAACTAAGCGACGCAAAAGCTGCAATGTTCTCCGACTCGGCACGATCCGGCGAAAGTGTCGCAGGAATATCGCTGAGGTCCGCGGCACGCCCAAATACGCGCTCATCGAAGCGCCCCTTGTACCAGTAAACCCCGGCAACGTAACTGAGGCGCCCATCGCCATCCGACGCAAGCCGCAGCTCGAACGAGCGGTCATCGAAGTCCTGCAACGTCGCCGTGGCGGCAAACGGAACGCCGGTGAAATCCAGATCATTGACCGCCGAGTTGTCTTCTTTGTACTTCGCCGCAATGAACGCCAGATCATGGCCCGCGAAAGCATAGCTGGCCTTGAGAGACAGCATCTCAGCAGTTCGATCGAACCCGAACTCGCTGATACCCAGCGCATTTGGCCCGGCGACGGTATTCAACGCCGGCTGCCCCCCCGTCGGCAGAGCGCCACAGTAAAACCGCAAGCCGCCAGGCACAAACGGCCCACAATTGAGATCAGCGGCGCCGACCATCAGCAGCGGTGACGGGCTGTCGTCATCCTCCTGGCGCGTGTAACGCAGATCCATCCGCAGCGCGTCGACAGGCATCCAGGTGATGCTGGCCGAGCCGGAGAACGAATTTTCCTCTCCAAGCCGTTCACCGTTCAGGGAGTTGCGATACGCACCAGAGTAGTCATAACTCCGCAGGTGTAGACGAGCAAACAGTTTGTCGTCGACCAGCCCGCCTGAAATGCTGCCGCTGTACTCGCGCAGATCGTTTGACCCAAACGTTGCCGACGCGTCTGCCTCTAGATCGTTTCGCGGCACCTTGGAGATGAAATTGACCGCACCACCAAAGGTCTGCCGGCCGAAAAGTGCACTCTGCGGGCCTTTGATGACTTCGATTCGTTCGAATTCACTGAAATCGAGCGATTGCACTGAGCCCGGCATGTATACGCCGTCGATGAAGAACGATGCATTCTGGCGTGCCGGATTCGCCGTATTGATTTCCATGCCGCGGATACGCGGCTGACTCATTTGTCGGGTGCCATCCTTCTCGTAATGGAAACCCGGCGTGATGTTCGACAACTGCGCCACGTTGCCGATGCCGCCGGCGGAAATGGTTGCAGATGTGACAGCGGTGATCGTCAGCGGGACATCCTGCAGCCGCTCGTCGCGCTTGCGCGCAGACACGATGACCTCCTGAAGATCAGCGGCTTCCTCGGCAACGGGAGCCTGAGCATGCGCATTCCCAGCGATCAAACCCGTGACGAGAAGAGCAGTGGCATGTGAACCGCGATAATTCATGATCTGTGTTCTCTCCGCGCCGCTTGATGGGCGCCCAGTTGTAGATATCTCAATAGAACTGACTTAGCGTGTTGCCGAATCAAGATACGCGATCAGGGCCCGCCGATCCGCTTCATTCGCGACCCCGACGAACGCCATTGTCGTGCCCGGCGCGACAGACTCCGGATGTGCAATCCAGCGATCCAGCGTGGCGACATCCCAGACGAGCGTAGAAGCACTCAGGGCATTGGAATACACGAAGCCCTCCGCGGCAGCTGCCTTCCGCCCCATAAATCCGTGCAGATTTGGCCCGACCTTGTGGGGTTGTCCCATGGTTACCTCATGACAGGCACGGCATTGCAGAAACAGCAGCTTGCCGCGCTTGAGCATGGCTTCACTGGCTGCCGAGCTGGAACCCTCCGCAGCACCGGACACAGGGGCGCAACCAATACCAAGGGACGCAACCAGGAGCACGAGAGCCCCCGTGAAGCATTTCATGTCAAGCACGACTAAGTATCTCCATGGCAGCGCGCTCACCGGACTCGAATGCCGCCTCCATGCCCCGCTGCATGATCGCGGTGTGCTCACCGCAGAATGCGATGCGCGCAAGATCGTCGCGCATGTGACGGCCGTACTTCACGATCTGTCCAGGTTTCCAGTACACCCAGTCGCCGGCGCCGAATGGATCGCGAGAGCAGGACTGAATTGTGAGCGGCTCCAGTGTGCCTCGTGTAGTCGGGCGAATCTGCTCGGCCACGGCGGCAACGTAGTCGAAACATTCCTGATCGCTCATGAACGCGTAGCGCCGAGCCTCGGCGCCGTTGATGAAGGCGATCATCGACGATACTTCGCCGTTTGGACCACGATTGAGTGGTGTGAAGCGTTCGATGCCGGTATCCGTCCACATGCTTGGCGGCAAACCGTCCTTCTCCCAGTATGGCTCGCGGACACGCATATGCACTTGAATGGAGAGGCCGTAATCAACCTCCTGCACTGCAGCAGCAAGCGGCACCGGCAGCGCCGGCGAGAACAGCACATCGCGCAACCGTGGCAGCGGCATGGAAACCACGGCAAAGCGGGCTGCATAGCGAGTTGCGTCGGTGCAGTGCACGGTGACGCCGGTGTCGCTGCTCTCGAAGGCGTACACCGCCTTACCGAGATCTATGCCGCTTCGCAGTGACGCCGCCATCGCTTCCGGCAATCGCGAGTTGCCTCCGGAAATCTGCACGCCGAGGTTGGCGCCGGCCGTCAGGTTGCCGCTACTGAGTGCGCCAACGTGATAACGACGCATTTCGTGCAACGCCGACGTACCGGCCAGCGTGTCGGTATGCACAACGATTCCCGCAAGGTCAATCGTCGCTTGATTGTGCCCCAGCCCGCGCAGATAGTCCGTGGCGGGGATGTCCCACTTCGCGAATTCTGGCGTCAGCCACGCGTCGAGCGATCTGCCCTGCAGCGGTGCGTCGCGAAACATCAATGTCTGCAGCAGCTGATGGGGAAGAATGCGGCGATCGTCTCCCGACAGCGGATTCATCGCACTGGACTGCCAGTCGTCCTTCAGGATGTTCTTGCCACCCAGGTAGTAGAGCCAGTCTCCCGGAGGGCCGAGTGGCTTAAGCGGGATGATGTCCAGCTTGAGCTTGCGAGCGGTATCAAGCATGCGAGCATAGTTCGTACCTATTACTTCACCGCCCGCCTCTACGGAACCAGGCACCATCTTGAGCGTGTACACGCGACCGCCGACCCGTCGCCGACCCTCGACCACCTGGACATTCAGCCCTTGCTCCTCGAGCAGCATAGCCGCGTACAGGCCCGAAAGCCCCGCCCCAACGACAACCACATCAAGTGGTCGGCTCTCTCCCGCATAGATTGGGCGGGGCAGCGAGCCCAAAGCGCCGCCAAGCATTGCCAGCGCTGCGCGCCGATTGAACTCTGTCGTCATGTGACCTCCGCGTAACCAGCGAATCCGAACTGACTTGCTCGGAACTCGGGCATCCATGCTGCGCGAATATACGACACGGCCTTACACGCAGATTGTCCTGCAGCCACGCTTCGCGATCAGCTTCATGGCAATGGCCAGCGCCTGCACATCTGTACTTTCCGACGCGACGCTGATGCAGATCAGTTGCGCAACGGATCCACGCGTTCGCAGAAGACGCTCAACCAGCCCAGATTGAAGCCGATCAATGTCGCGGCAGGATCGTGCAAAGAGTACGCCAGGAATGACTCCGTGCCGCGACGTACCGACAGGAACATGAAATCCGGATTCTTCTCGTAATAGGGATATTCCTTGTCGCGTAATCGGAACACGTACTCCATTCCGTCAGACTTGCGAGTGACCGCGATCGTCCCGCCTTGACTATGAATTTCCTTGCCGGAAAAGACTTCATCATCAGGGTGCGGGCCTGCGAGATAGTCATCCGCGTAGAAACTGATGTCGCAGGAAAACATCTTCGTCCGCATCATCTTGTGCGGCACACCGCGCGAATGACCTTCATGCAATTTGTCGGATTCGAGAAGGAAAATGCGATCGACGCGCCAATACTTCGTCGGCGAGAGCACGAGGTCATGCTGCGAGTACCGGCGTTGGCCTTTCTCCCCGAAAACACAAGCCCGCGGCTCCATGCCGCCGACGTACTGATCGCCCTGAGGAACCCACAGCACATCGCACCCCGGAAGCCCCGTGACATCAGCCGGCGTGATCGATGCGACTATCGACGGATCGCGATGCGCGCCACGCACGCTCGCTGGATCCTTGAAGAACCACAGCTTCATGCGCACACCAGCTTCGCGCGCACTCTCGAAGGTCACAAGGCGCTGGCGGAAAACCTTCGCCGGATCATCGTCGAGGTACTCCTCGACATAGAACACATACTGCCCAAAGGCGGGGAGATTCACACGACGATGGGTGGCGTGTACGCGCTCGTGGCGCTCGGATGCCGGAGTAGCGGAGCGACGATCATTCTCAAACCAGATCTGCTCCTGGTTGTCGAAATCGCCCTCGAACCACAAGACCAGCCGCTGCAAGTCGCGCGCGCTCGGATCGTCCGGAATCGGCGCTGCCTCGGTATTTTTTGAGACAGCAGCGATGCTGCACGCCAACACAACGAACAGGCAACGAGCCAGAGCCACACCGATACTGCTATCGCGCAAAAAAATTGCATTAATCATACATGTAGTCTATCTTTGCCAAAATGGCCGTTCAAGCAAGAATTATTAATCGTCCGGATAGAGAGGCCTTCTGAGAATGGGGCACCGGCAGCTACCGCCACTCAGCGCCGTGCGGACATTTGAAGCCGCCGTGCGCCACATGAGCTTCACTGATGCCGCGCGCGAGCTGTGCGTTACTGCTTCAGCGGTCAGTCAGCAAATCAAGCTGCTCGAGGACTACTTGGGGGTACTGCTGTTTCGAAGGGATCATTCCCGCAAACTATCTTTGACCGCCGCCGGGCATGTGTGCGCCCCCGGGTTGCGACCGATGTTCGACTCAATGGCGCGCCTTTTCGATCAGGTGCGAGCGGAAAGTGAGAGGCGCACCGTGACCGTACTTGCCTCACCCTCGTTGACAGCAACCTGGCTCGCGGTCCGGCTGCCGGCTTTCCGCGAACGGCATCCGGATATCGAACTGCGCCTCTGGAGCAATCTCGGGCTCCAGCAAGCACAAAACCCCGTCGAACACGACATCGCGATCTACTTTGGCGGCGGTCCGTTTGAAGGTGCCCGCGTTGATCTGATGATGTCTGATGCCGTTTTCCCGGTCTGCAGCCCGCATCTCCTCGCACGCACCCCAATCAAAAGCGCCGCGGATCTCACATCGCATTGCCTAATTCATGACGATACGATGATATGGAACAGTGATAGCCAGGCACTCGGATTCCCAGACTGGTCCGCCTGGCTTAGCCATGCCGGCGTCACGGGTATTGATGGTCCACCTGGGCTACGGCTGCAGATGTCGAGCGCGGTGATGACAGCGGCGATACAAGGAGTCGGCGTCGCGCTCGCTCGCAGCTGCATTGCCGAGCCATATCTGTTGAACGGCGCGCTTGTGCGTCCTCTGCGCGCGGAGTATCCCCGCCGATTTGCCTACTACCTCGTCTGCAACCCAATCGCGCTCAGCCGTGGCGCAGTTGCCCAGGTGCATGCTTGGCTGCTTGAGCAAGGCAGCATGGTACTGCAGCAACAAAGCGGCTAGCCCGCACCTTATCCTGACAAGCGCCAATCGCTTGCTGTCACCGCAACGTGCCGGCTAGATCGCGGTGAGCAGCTCAAACGCGGCTCGCTCGCCGGACTCGAGCGCCCCCTCCATGCCACGGGCGAGCACCGATGTATGCTCACCGCAGATGAACATGCGCTGATGCGGCAGACGCATCGCTTGCGCGAATCTCGAAATCTGACCTGGCATCCAGGATGCATATGCCCCGCCCGAAAACGGTGTCTGTTGCCACGACCACGCCTTGAGCACACGCAACGCGCCCTTTGCCGCAGGCCTCACACGCTCGACCTCTGCGAGGATCAGTTGTGCGGCGTCATCCGGCGACATGCGATCAAAGCGTGCGGTACTGTCACCATTTGAATAGTGCAGGAACGACGAAATTGAGCCTTCTGGGCCATAGTCGAGCGCGTTGAAGCGCTCGATCAACCCATCAGACCAGAAAGACGGTGGAAGCCCATCGCGCTCCCAGAAAGGCTTCTCGATGGCGTAGTGAACCTGGAACGCTGCGTGATACGGCAACGTCGCGACAGCCTCAGCTTGCAAGCCGACAAACGCCGGTTCAATTGATAGCAGCCGCAATGCAGAGAATGGCAGCGACATCACGACATGCCGGCTGCGATGACGAGTCCCGTCGGCACAACGAACCTCGACCCCATCGCGCTCCATGCGCACGGCCTCGACATGCCGATTCATCAGGATATCGCCCTTGACGGCACGAGCCATCGCCTCCGGCATCCTCTGATTGCCGCCTTCGACGCTCATCGCCCCCCGACCCTGGCTCAGCTTTGCCGATACACGCCCGAAACTAAACACGTGCGCAAACTGCAGCAAAGAGGTTTGCCAGAGGTTCGTCCCGTAGGAGCTAAACTTGTCGGCAAGGCGGATCGTCTCGTCATTCAGGCCATGAGACGCGAGGTAGGCCGCAACCGGCACATCAAGCTGTCTATGCGCCCCGGATTGCCATTCATCGAGCGCAATCTCTGGCAATTTTGAGTTCAGAAAGTCAAATATGATGAGCCATGGTGTCAGATGCCGCAGCCCCTCCGGATGCGGATTCAATGCATGGCTCTCCCAACGATCCAGAGCGATGAATTCTCCCTTGATATGCAGCGCGCTACCGTCACGGGGCTCCGTGCGTAGCCGTTCCGGAACGAGACGTACATTGAGGCGTCGGGCGAGATCCAGAAACCTCGCATATGAATGACCGATACCATTGCCGCCGGCTTCCGGCCGACCCGGCACATCGGCGAGTGTGTAGAGTCGCCCACCGATACGATCACGCCCTTCGAGAACGGTCACCGAAAGCCCTTGCTCTTCCAGCAGGAGCGCGGCATTGAGCCCAGACAGCCCAGCGCCGATTACGATCACGTCACTACGTGTCGTCGGCAGCGACATGCCGCGTGCAACGCCAGATAGGCCCAGTGCCGCGCACCCGCCAACGGCCGCAAGTACATTGCGGCGGCTCATGGTGGCAACTCCACTACCAATCTGATTGGGTTTCATAAATTGCCATGCTCGACGAGCAGCCTCAAAATTGCAAGACTGGAGAACACGCAACCTGGAGAGACGCATGAAGCTGATGACTCGTCGCGATAGCCTCGCTTCCTTCGGCGCAATGAGCGGAGTACTCGCGACGCCGTTTGCTGCAAGCGCCGGAGCAGCGACACCCAAGACACTCGCTGATGCCAGGGTTGCTCCTGCCTCATTGCCAATTCACGACCCACTGTTCAACGTTAAGACACTTGGGCGCCTGCAGGGCGATCTCTCCGGCAGAACAGTCTATGCGTTCAAGCAAGGCCGGGTGTTCGGTCTGAATCCTGGCAGCGGACCATCGATTGCCGAGTACGGCCGACTGATGTATCTCGTCGAAGGGTTGAGCGTGCGTAGTTCGAGTCTGCGCAACGATGGCGCGATCGTTGAACGCAACCGAAACTGGCTCTTCTACAAGGATGCCGAGTCAGGCCGCTATATATCGACATACTCCAACCCGTACACTGGCGAACAGGTTCCAGTGCCGACCTTTCGCGCCGGCATCACCGGCGCTACCATCGGTCCTCGCGGACCGGAGTTTGTGGCCGACTTCCCGATGGAGAGTACGGTATTTGACCAGCCTATGCTGCTCGACTGGCAGTTCATGGGTGACCAGGCATGGATCTACCGACACGCATTCACACGTTGGCGAGAGGCCTCAAGTGGCCAGCATCGCACCGAGATGACGCTTGACTGCTGGGTCTGCCGGATAGCGGACATTGCAAACGAAAGCCTGCAGCACATTCCAAACACCTACTCATGGGTGAGCCAAACCGAGTGGCAGTCATGGCTCAAGATGGGGGACCGACCGGGCGCGATGCTATGGCGAACCGATGGCGTCTTGTTCAATTCGATTGATCAGCTGCCACGCGGATTCGTGGAGAAATCTGAGAAGGAACTGCCGGGCCAGTTGGCGGCGCCGCTGTAGGGAGCGGCTGACTTGCCCATTGAGTTGTCCGCAGTGTCGGACTCCGCGGAGGGGCCGGCTGGCTTTCCGATCTGAGGTGGGACAACACGATCGATCCGACCCACTGAGAATCGGTGACGAGATCGGTGGACAGCACCATCGCTGAGCGAAAGCACAGCGCGCGCGCCCTGACTGACGAAGAGGGGGTCAAAGTTAACCACGCCGCCCCACTCGCGTACCCGCGGCATTCCCTGTCGCATCCCAGCATCTTCCGTAGATAGCTACCGCCCGAATGACTTTCGAATGGAAAACGATCGACTCTGCTCTGCGCGTCGAACCCGGCAAGCCGTCGAAGCTGAGCAAGCGGGATACGGCTTGCGATAACTTGTTCGCGGACAAACGCGAGGGCGAGGCACTCGCGAAGGCCAACGCCAAGGCGATCGACAGGTTGCAGGATGCACTCTGGGCGGAGGGTTCTCGCGCACTGCTTGTGGTGCTGCAGGGAATCGACACCTCCGGCAAGGACGGAACAGTTCGGGGCGTGTTCAACGAATGTGGGCCGCTGGGCGTGAACGTCACCGCCTTCGGCACGCCCAACGAGCAGGAGCTCGCGCACGACTATCTCTGGCGCGTACACAAGGCCGTTCCTCGCAAAGGACTGATCGGCATCTTCAACCGCTCGCATTACGAGGATGTACTGGTCGTGAAAGTGCGCGGTCTTGTGCCTGCTGACGTGATCGAGCAGCGCTACGCGCAGATCAATGCGTTCGAGAGGCATCTGAGCGAGAACGGCACCACCATTCTCAAGTTCATGCTGCACATCTCGAAGGATGAGCAACGCAAGCGCTTGCAGGCCCGCCTGGAGGAGCCGGACAAGCACTGGAAGTTCAACCCAGGCGATCTGGAGGACCGCAAGCTCTGGACGCAGTTCGCGAACGCCTACGAAACGATGCTCGACCGCTGCTCGACGGAGCATGCACCATGGCACGTCATCCCATCCGACAGGAAGTGGCAGCGCAACGCTGCCATTTCGTCCATCGTACGTGGCGCACTGGAAACGATGATGCCGTTGTATCCGAAGGCACGCTGGAAGCCAGGCGAGTTCATTATCGAGTAGAACCGCTCAATCGACAGCCACAGCACCCCATGAGCGATCCGCGAATGCACAGACTCAACTACACGCAGATGCGACACCGCCCGCACGCGGTACGCAACCCCAAGGCGCTAGGCCTGGTTGCCGGGCTCGTCCGCCGCATCCTCAGCAGCAACAACCGCAAAGGCACCGGTGGCAGGATCACGCCAGTGCAACTCGCCCCTGCCAATGGAAAACCATGCACCGTTCAGTTGCAGACTTCCGTTGGCGAGCGCCGCTCGCACGAACGGGAAACTCATCAGGTTGATCAGCGATTGGCCGACGGCGCGACGCTCCACGGCTTCCTGCCAGTCGGCCTGGGGAATTGATTCATCTCGCAGTACGGCATCGCGTGCCTCGGCGGCAATCTCGACCCATGGTGCAATGAAGCGGCCCACGGGGCGGTCAGCCGCAGCGGCAAGCGAAGCTGCGATGCCGCCGCAACCGCCGTGACCCATGACGACAATCTGCTTCACTCGCAGGCGAGTCACGGCAAACTCGAGCGCGGCCGAGACACCGTGCAGACCGCCGCTTTCCTCGTAAGGTGGAACGAGCGCGGCGACGTTCCGCACGGTGAACAGCTCGCCAGGAGCCGCATCGAAGATCATGGCAGGGTCGGCACGGCTATCGGCGCAGGCGATGATCATCGTCGCCGGCTCCTGACCCTTGCGCAGGCGATGGAACAGATCGCTCGCTTCGCGATAGCGTCCGGCGCGGAAGCGTCGGTAGCCGGCGATCAAATCCTGGGCGTCATCGGCAAAATCGATCATCGTGGTCGTGTCACTCGCAAATGGCCATACCGGGGAAATGCGCCGAAAGGGTACTTGGCCGGCAGGCTCCCGATGAACGGTATCTGTCTGCCGGCGGGGCGACAAGTACAGTAAAATCCGGCTTCCCAGCCCTCCTGGAACCTTCCATGACCACCGCCAAGATCCTCTACACGCTGACCGACGAGGCACCCGCCCTCGCTACCTATTCACTGCTGCCGATCGTGCAGGCTTTCGCCAAGGCAGCCGCCATCACTGTGGAAACCCGCGACATCTCACTGGCGGGCCGCATTCTCGCGAACTTCCCGGAGTATCTGGCTCCGGCGCAGCGGCAAGGCGACGACCTCGCCGAGCTGGGCGAGGTGGCGAAAACGCCCTCGGCCAACATCATCAAGCTGCCGAACATCAGCGCCTCGGTGCCGCAGCTCAATGCGGCCATCCGCGAACTGCAGTCGCAGGGCTTCAATCTGCCTGACTATCCCGAGGCCCCGCAGGACGAGGCGGGCAAGGCGCTCAAGGCGCGCTACGCCAAGGTGCTGGGCAGCGCCGTCAACCCGGTGCTCCGCGAGGGCAATTCCGATCGGCGCGTAGCCAATGCGGTCAAGCAGTATGCCCGCAAGCACCCGCACTCCATGGGCAAGTGGGCGCCGGATTCGAAGACCCGCGTCGCCCACATGAACAGCGGCGACTTCTACGGCAACGAGCAGTCGGCGTCGATCGACCACGCGGGAACGCTGCGCATCGAGTTCACGGGCCATGACGGCACGGTGAAGGTGCTCAAGGACGCCGTGAAGGTGCGCGACCGTGAACTCATCGCCGCCACCAGCCTGCGCGCCGCTGCACTCGACGAGTTCTATCGTCGCGAGATCGCCGCCGCCAAAACCGATGGCCTGCTGGTTTCGATACACTTGAAGGCGACGATGATGAAGGTCTCCGACCCCATCCTCTTCGGCCATGCGGTCAGCGCCTATTTCGCCGAGCTGTTCATCAAGCACGGCGCGCTGTTCGCGCAGCTTGGCATCAACCCCAACAACGGTTTCGGCGCGCTGCTCGAGAAGGTCAAGACACTGCCCGACGCACAGCGCCAGGCAGTGGAGCAGGACGTCGCGGCGGTGTTCGCCAAGCAGGCACCACTGGCGATGGTCGATTCGGACAAGGGCATCACCAACCTGCACGTGCCCAGCGACGTGATCATCGACGCCTCGATGCCGGCGGCCATCCGCTCCTCGGGCCGGATGTGGGGTCCGGATGGCAGACTGCACGACATGGTCGCACTGATTCCCGACCGCTGCTACGCGGGCGTCTACCAGGCGGTGATCGAGGACTGCCGCAAGCATGGCGCCTTCGATGTTCCGACCATGGGCAACGTCAGCAATATCGGACTCATGGCGCAGGCGGCCGAGGAGTACGGCTCGCACGACAAGACCTTCGAGATCGCCGCGGCCGGCACCGTGCGGGTGATCGGTACGGACGGCGCTGTACTCACGCAGCACGAGGTCGAAGCCGGCGACATCTGGCGCATGTGCCAGACCAAGGACGTGGCGATCCGCGACTGGGTTAAGCTCGCCGTGCAGCGCGCGCGCATCACCGGGCAGCCGGCCATCTTCTGGCTCGACCAGCAGCGCGCCTACGATCGCAACCTCATCGAACGGGTGCGCGAGTACCTCGACGAGCACGACATCAAGGGCTTGGATATCCGCATCGAGGCGCCGGCAGTGGCCACGCGCACCACGCTCGCGCGACTGCGTGCGGGCGAGGACACCATCTCCGTCACGGGCAACGTGCTGCGCGACTATCTCACGGACCTGTTCCCGATCCTGGAGCTTGGCACCAGCGCGAAAATGCTCTCGATCGTGCCCCTGCTCGAGGGCGGTGGCCTGTACGAGACCGGCGCCGGTGGGTCTGCACCGAAACATGTGCAGCAGTTCCTCGAGGAGAACCACCTGCGCTGGGATTCGCTCGGCGAGTTCCTCGCGTTGCAGGTGTCGCTCGAGGATCTGGGCCAGAAGACCGGCAATGCCGGCGCACGCGTGCTCGCGCGGGCGCTGGATGCGGCCAACGGCCAGTTCCTCGATGCCGACAAGTCGCCTTCGCGCAAGGCGGGCGAGCTCGACGTGCGGGGCAGCCATTTCTATCTGGCGCTGTACTGGGCGCAGGCGCTGGCCGCGCAGACCGAAGACCCGGCGCTGCAGACGCGCTTCGCACCCGTGGCCAAGGCGCTGGCGGCTGCGGAGACGCAGATCGTCGCCGAGCTCAACGGCGTGCAGGGTCGTCCGGTGGACATCGGCGGCTATTACCACCCCGATCCGGTACGCAGCGCCGCGGCCTTGCGGCCCTGCGCCCGGCTCAATGCGGTGATCGACGCGATCTGACGGGCATGGCGGGCACTCTCTGCGCTGCAGTCGAGTGCCCGCCCCATCGGCCTGCAAGGCGAGGCTGACGGCGATGGCCAGACCAAGGCATCTGCTGGAAACCATGCGCTGATGAACCGGGAAGCCCGATCCGGCCGCAAGGCCGTGCAGGACCGGCTCGCGAACCACGACCGTCCGCAGGTCACACGATACGATGGCACACGGCGGCCCGAACTGGTGGGTTCTGCCGCCGATCCGGAACATCGCCCAGCTGCGGATGTCGGTGCGGGCACTGCACCGGCGAGCTGGAACGGATAGCAGCAGCGCCCGGCCCGTCAGCGGGTGCGAGGCGGCGGCGGCCTGCCCCGCCCGCCCGTCCGCGTACGCAGGACGACGGTTTCCATCACGCGCCAGGCGCGCCGGGTCACAGTCGCCAGCACCAGCAGCCGGCTCACGACGCGCAGCAGGCGCTGTGGTCCGACGGCCGCCAGCATCGTGGCCACACCGGCACCGAGTGCCGGCCAGGAGAGAATCCGGCGCGCCAGCGCGACCTTGCTCTCGACCCCGCTGAAGCGCGCACTCAGCGCCAGGCCTTGATCCGCGAGCGACCGTCGCTGCAGGGTGCTGCGCAGCACCAGCGCTCGCTGCCGCAGTTCGAGCTGGCGCAATCGCGGATTCACTCGGGCCGCTCCGGATAGTCGAGCGGCGGTCCTGGCCGCGCCGAAGTGAAACCATCACCGGTACCGGCGCCTGCGCCGGCACCTGCGCCTGCGCCTGCCCGCGCACCAGTACGTGCCCGGGTTTCGGCACTCGCGCGAGGCGACGCTTCCGGATCAGCCGGGGCCAGCCCACGTTCGAGCGCTTCGCGGTCCTTGCGCAGCTCGCCGAGGGTTGCCGCGAGCAACGGCGCACGCTGGCTCACCCGGCGGCGCACGATCAGTGCGGCACCGATCGCGATGGCGAGAAACACCGCACACACGATGCCTGCGACCAGCAGGCGCCGCGACTCGGGCGCCGCGACCACGATGGTGATCGCGATCATCAGCACCGCCAGCCCGCCGAAGAACAGCGCGACCGCCGCCCACAGCAGCACACCGACCGCGCGCTGGACCTCGGCTGCGAGCTCGGTCGTGACCAGCTCGAGCCGCGTCTGCGCCGCGGCGATCACGCCGGCGAGCAGCTGGCGTACCGAGTCGAACAGACCGTTCAACGGCGGGCGATCAACAGCCCGAGCAGCAGGCCGACGCTGGCCGCGATACCGAGCGACTGCCAGGGATTGTCGCGAACGTAGCGGTCGGTTTCGCGTGCGGCATCGCGCGCGCGCACCAGCATTTCGCCCTCGAGCGACTGCAATCGTTCGCGTGCCTGGCGCAGCGACTCGGCCGCCCGGGCGCGCGCATCCGCGGCACGCTCACCCGCCACGCCGGCCGTCTCGCGCATCAGATTTTCAGCGTCGTCGACGACCCGGCTAAGATCGTCCAGAATCCGGTCCGTGGCGTGATTGCTGGCGTTCATTGCAGAGTCCTCCATGTAGGCAACGTCGGTTGATCAGATCCTACCTGCGACCTGCCTGAACGTCACTGCGATTTGCCGCTCAACGATGCAGATCTGATGCAGATCCAAGGGGCTGCCGATGCGATCCCAGTCGAATGTGCCCAACCGCACGCTGCGGCCCAGCCCGCGCACACCGAGCCGGCGGATGAGTGCGGTACCGGCAACGGTGTTCGCCGCTGCCGGCCTCTGCTTACTGTTGTCGGCAGCCGCCGAAACCAGCGCAGCCGCCGATCCGCCGGCCAACACCGCCGTGGCAGCGCCCGTGGGCAGCCGTTCCGGGGTGACGCGGTTCGCCAGCGGTGCCGCGCTGCTCGGCGAACTGCCCGCACAGTTCGGCGGCGTGCTGCCCTGCGCCGATTGCGAGGGCATCCGTCAGACGCTCGAGCTGCACCCCGACGGCGCGTTCTATTGGCACTCCGAATACCTCGGCAAGCCGCCGCTCGATCTGCCCGACGATGCCGGGCGCTGGTTGTTCGCCTCCGATGGCCGGACGCTGTTGCTGTTCGGCGGCCGCGAGGCGCCGGTGCGACTGGCCGTCCGCAACGACGGCACGCTGCGACTGCTCGACCTCGAGGGCCGGCCCATCCACTCGACGCTGAACTACGAACTGCAGCGCAGCGCCGCGGCCTTCCGGCCGCTGGAACCGCGACTGCGGCTGCGCGGCGCCTACACCTACTTCGCCGACTCGGCGAGCCTGCTCGACTGCGCGACCGGACGCCGCCTGCCGATCGCGTCAGCCGGCGACGCACTGGCGCTGGAACACGCTTACACCAGCGCCCGGCCAGCACCGGCCGGTGCGCCGCGCATTGCCCTGCTCGAGGGCCGGATCACGGCGCAGATGCCCATGGAAGGCGCGGGCCCACGCCCCACGCTGCTCGTCGAACGGTTCCTGGAGCTGGCTCCGACCGGCGAGGCCTGCCCGCCACCGCCGGTCAACCTGCTGCTCGAAGACACGCGCTGGCGACTGATCCAGCTCGGCGGCGAGCCGCTGCCGACCACCAGCGGGCGGGGTCGCAGCCGAGCATTGCTGCTGTTCGACGCCAAGCAGGCGCTGATCAGCGGCTCCGGTGGCTGCAATGCGCTGAGCGGCAGCTATCGGCGCAACGACGAGCGGATCACGTTCGCGCAGCTCGCCGGCACCATGCTGGCCTGCAGCGGCGACCTCATGAACCAGGAACGGGATTTCTTCGCGAGCCTCGGCCAGGCGCGCCGCTGGCTGGTCGCCGGGCGATGGCTTGAACTGACCGACGACGAAGGCCGGTTGCTGGCGCGCTTCGAAGCCGAGACGACGCCTGCCTCGCACTGATCGCGGGCGTTGCGGACCGCCGGCCGCGCGGCGGCAGCTCCGCCGACTAGCGCTCCAGCCACCAGGCCATGAACTCGGCCCGGTCGATCCGCCGGTCGTGATCGGTGTCGATCTCCCGGAAGCCGACCTGCAAGGTCTCGGCGTCCATGCCCGCATCGGGATCGAGCTCGGCGATCAACTGACGGAACTCGCCGAAGTCGATGCGCCCGTCGTGATCGCTGTCGGCCACGGCAAACAATGCCTGGATCTCCTCACGCCGCTCCCGCGCCTCATCGTCGAGTTCATCGCTGCTCATGCACCAGCCTCCGTGCCATCGATACCTGGACATTCATTCTGCACCGGACAGCGGGGCTTGCCATTGCGGTTTGTCACCGGCGGCGCGCCGCGCGTCCGGCTTCAACCACCGAGTGCCGCGACGATCTCCGGCGGGGCCTGCACCAGCTCGATCAGCACACCCTCGCCGCCTATCGGAAACTCGTCGTTGCCCTTGGGATGCAGGAAGCAGATGTCGTAGCCGGCGGCGCCCTTGCGGATGCCGCCCGGCGCCATGCGCACACCGTTGGCGGTCAGCCATTCGACCGCGCTGGGCAGATCGTCGATCCAGAGACCGATATGATTCAGCGGTGTCTGATGGACCGCCGGCTTCCTGTCCGGATCGAGCGGCTGCATCAGATCGACTTCGACGCGATTCGCACCGCGGCCCATTGCGCAGATGTCCTCGTCGACGTTCTCGCGCTCGCTCCTGAAATTGCCGGTGACCTCGAGGCCGAGCTTGTCAACCCATAGGGTTCGCAGGCGCTGCTTGTCGGGGCCACCGATCGCGACCTGCTGAATGCCGAGCACACGGAACGGGCGCATCACTGGAACCTCATGATCACCTGATCGACCGCCAGACTGTCGCCCTTCTTGGCGGCGACCTCGCTGACCACGCAATCCTGGGACGCGAACAGGATGTTCTCCATCTTCATCGCCTCGATCGCCGCCAGTTTTTCGCCGGCACGCACCGTCTGGCCCGGCTGCACGGCCACGTCGACCAGCAGGCCCGGCATCGGCGAGAGCAGCACCTTCGACAGGTCCGGCGGCGCCTTGAAGGGCATCAAGGCTTCGAGCTCGGCGACCCGCGGCGACAGCACCCGCGCGGACACGCCGCTGCCGTTGTGGGCGATCCGGTAGTCGAGACCGGTGCGCTCGAGCTGCACGCTGAACGGCTGGCCGTCGTAGCGGCCGCGGACCGCGATGTCGCGCAACGAATCGCCGAACGACACGACATGCTGCGAGCCGCCGCGCACTGCGACCAGCAGATCGTCGCCCTCGCGTCGCACCGTGACCGGCGTCTGCTCGCGCTGCCCTTCGGCGTCGCGCAGCACCACCACATAGTCGTGGCCGGGCTGCAGTTCATGACCGCGCCGCTGGCCGCCGATCGTCGCCGCGCGCTCGCGGAACACGCGATGCGCCGCCGCGGCGATCGTCAGCAGGAACTCCGGCTGCTCGTGGCGCACCATCGCGATCGAGAAGCCTTTGGGATACTGCTCGGCGATGAAACCGGTGTTGAACTTGCCGGCCACGAACAGCGGATGCGCCAGCAACGCCGCCTGGAACGGGATGTTGCTGGAGATGCCGCGGATCACGAACGCGTTCAGTGCCTCGCGCATCCGGGCGATCGCCTCGTTGCGGTCGCGCCCGTGCACGATCAGCTTGGCGATCATCGAGTCGTAGTACATCGGGATCTCGCCGCCCTCGTACACGCCGGTGTCGACGCGCACGCCGCCGCTCTCGGGGACGGGTTGAGAGGCCTCCATGTTCGCCGACGGTGGCCGGTATTTGACCAAGCGGCCGGTCGAGGGCAGGAAGTTGCGGAACGGATCCTCGGCGTTGATGCGGCACTCGATCGCCCAGCCGTTGCGCTTCACGTCCTTCTGGCCGAAAGCCAGCTTCTCGCCGGCGGCGACCCGGATCATCTGCTCGACCAGGTCGAGACCGGTGATGCACTCGGTGACCGGATGCTCCACCTGCAGGCGGGTGTTCATCTCGAGGAAGTAGAACGACTGGTCCTTGCCGACCACGAACTCGACCGTGCCGGCGCTCTGGTAGTCGACCGCCTTGGCCAGCGCCACCGCCTGCTCGCCCATCGCCTTGCGCGTCTTGTCGTTGATGAACGGGCTCGGCGCCTCTTCGATCACTTTCTGGTGGCGGCGCTGGATCGAGCACTCGCGCTCCCAGAGATAGACCACGTTGCCGTGCCCATCGCCGAGCACCTGGATCTCGATGTGCCGCGGCTCCTCGACGAACTTTTCGATGAACACGCGATCGTCGCCGAAGCTGTTGCGCGCCTCGTTGCGGCAGGAGGTGAAGCCGTCGAAGGCCTCCTTGTCGTTCCAGGCGACGCGCAGGCCCTTGCCGCCGCCGCCGGCGCTGGCCTTGATCATCACCGGATAGCCGATGTCCCGCGCGATCTCGACGGCACGCTCGGCCGATTCGATCGGCTTGTTCCAGCCGGGAATCGTGCTGACCTTGGCCTTGGCAGCCAGCTCCTTGGAGGCGATCTTGTCGCCCATGGCCGCGATCGAGGCGTGCTTGGGGCCGATGAACACCAGGCCCTCGTCCTCGACGCGCTTGGAGAACTCGGCGTTCTCCGACAGGAAGCCGTAGCCCGGGTGGATGGCCTCGGCGCCGGTCTGTTTGGCGGCGGCAATGATCCGGTCGGCGACCAGATAGGATTCGCGGCTCGGCGCGGGGCCGATCAGCACGGCCTCATCGGCCAGCTCGACGTGACGCGCATCCTTGTCGGCCTCGGAATAGACCGCGACGGTCTTGACGCCCATGCGCCGGGCGGTCTTGATGACGCGGCAGGCGATCTCGCCGCGGTTGGCAATCAGGATCTTCTTGAACATGTCGGTGCTTCTCCGCGCGCGGCTCACAGCGGGATGTTGCCGTGCTTGCGCCACGGTTCCTCGATCTTCTTGTCGCGCAGCAGCTCCAGCGCGCGGCAGATCCGCCGCCGCGTGCCGTGCGGCATGATCACGTCGTCGACGTAGCCGCGGGCGCCCGCAACGAACGGATTGGCGAACTTCGCCTTGTACTCGGCCTCGCGGGCCGCGAGCTTGCCCGGATCACTCTTTTCCTCGCGGAAAATGATCTCGACCGCGCCCTTGGCGCCCATGACCGCGATCTCGGCATTCGGCCAGGCAAAGTTGACGTCGCCGCGCAGATGTTTCGAGGCCATGACGTCGTAGGCACCGCCATAGGCCTTGCGGGTGATCACCGTGATCTTCGGCACGGTGCATTCGGCATAGGCATAGAGCAGCTTGGCACCGTGCTTGATGATGCCGCCGTACTCCTGCGCCGTGCCCGGCATGAAGCCCGGCACGTCGACAAAGGTCAGCACCGGGATGCTGAAGGCGTCGCAGAAGCGCACGAAGCGCGCCGCCTTGATGCTGCTCTTGATGTCGAGACAGCCGGCCAGCACCAGCGGCTGGTTGGCGACGATGCCGACGACCTGGCCGGCCATGCGCGCGAAGCCGATGACGATGTTCTTGGCGTAATCGGGCTGGAGCTCGAAGAAGTCGCCGTCGTCGACGATCTTCACGATCAGCTCCTTCATGTCGTAAGGCTTGTTCGGGTTGTCCGGCACCAGAGTGTCGAGCGAAAAGTCCTCGCGGTGAATCGGGTCGCCCGAGTCGCGCAGCGGCGCTTTCTCGCGGTTGTTGGCCGGCAGGTAGTTGAAGAAGCGCCGCATCATCAGCAGCGCCTCGACGTCGTTCTCGAACGCGAGATCGGCGACGCCGCTCTTGGTGGTGTGGGTGATCGCGCCGCCGAGATCTTCCGAGGTGACTTCCTCGTGCGTGACGGTCTTCACGACCTCCGGGCCCGTGACGAACATGTACGAGCTGTCCTTGACCATGAAGATGAAGTCGGTCATTGCCGGACTGTAGACCGCGCCGCCGGCACAGGGACCCATGACCAGGCTGATCTGCGGCACGACACCCGAGGCGGTGACATTGCGCTGGAACACTTCGGCATAGCCGCCGAGCGAGGCGACGCCTTCCTGGATGCGCGCACCACCCGAATCGTTCAGGCCGATCACCGGCGCGCCGACCCGCAGCGCCATGTCCATGACCTTGCAGATCTTCTCGGCATGCGCCTCGCTGAGCGAACCGCCGAAGACCGTGAAGTCCTGGCTGAACACGAACACCAGGCGGCCGTTGATGGTGCCGTAGCCGGTAACCACGCCGTCGCCGGGAATCTTCTGGCTGGCCATGCCGAAATCGGCGCAGCGGTGCTCGACGAACATGTCCCACTCCTCGAACGTACCTTCGTCGAGCAGGATCTCGAGTCGCTCGCGCGCAGTGAGCTTGCCCTTGCCGTGCTGCGCCGCGATGCGCTTCTCGCCGCCGCCGAGGCGGGCCTTGGCCCGCTTGGCTTCGAGTTGCTGCAGGATGTCTTGCATGGTCTTATCCCTGGTTCTACTTCTACTCGTTGTCAGTATCCGGGCCGCCCCGTCAGGCCGTGCCCCTATTTGACGAATTCTCGAACAGATCGAGCAGCCGCCGCGCCGCCACCGAGGGCGTGAGCCGCGAGGCCTCGACATCGGCCAGTGCCTGCGGCAGCACGTCGCGTACCGCGGGGCTGGCGCGGAAATCGGCCAGCAGCCTGGCGTGCACGATATCCCACATCCAGCGCAGCGCCTGCTGGCGCCGCCGCGCTTCGTACTCGCCGCTGGCCTGCCGGAGCTGGCGGAAATCGCCGACCTGCCGCCAGAAGGCCTCCAGGCCGTCGCCCTTCAGGGCCGAGAGGCGCAGCACGCGGGTCGACCAGCGCTCGGCGCCGTGGCTGCGCTCGGGGTTGCCGGAAAACCGCAGCACCCGCAGTGCGCTGGTGATCTGTGCCTCGGCGCGTCGCGCTGCGTCCGGGTCGAGATCCGCCTTGTTGATGACCACCAGGTCGGCGAGCTCCATCACGCCCTTCTTCATCGCCTGCAGGTCGTCGCCGGCATTCGGCAATTGCAGCAGCACGAACAGATCCGTCATGCCCGCGACCGTGGTCTCGCTCTGGCCGACGCCGACCGTTTCGACGATCACCACGTCGTAGCCGGCGGCTTCGCAGACCAGCATGGCTTCGCGGGTCTTTTCGGCGACGCCGCCGAGCGTGCCCGAGGACGGGCTCGGACGGATATAGGCCGATTCTTGGACCGACAGCTTTTCCATCCGTGTCTTGTCGCCGAGGATCGAACCGCCCGACACGCCGGACGACGGATCGACTGCCAGCACCGCGACCTTGTGGCCATGGCCGATCAGGAACATGCCGAGCGCCTCGATGAAGGTCGACTTGCCGACCCCCGGGACCCCGGAGATGCCGAGCCGTAGCGCGCGCCCGGCGCGCGGCAGCAAGGCATTCAAGACCTCGTCGGCCCGGGCGCGATGATCGGCCCGGGTCGATTCGAGCAGCGTGATCGTCTTGGCGATCGCCCGGCGCTCGCCGGCACAGACGCCCTCGATCAGCGCGGCGTCTTCGCTCTCAGCCGGCCGCACAGGCGCGCTTGATCTGCTCGAGGACGTCCTTGGCGCTCGCCGGCACCGGCGTGCCCGGCCCGTAGATGCCCTTGACGCCGGCGTCGTAGAGGAAAGCGTAGTCCTGCGGCGGGATCACGCCGCCGACGAACACCACGACATCCTTGGCGCCCTGCCGCCGCAGCGACTGGATGATCTCGGGCACCAGTGTCTTGTGGCCTGCCGCCAGCGTGCTGACGCCGACCGCGTGCACGTCGTTCTCGATGGCCTGGCGGGCGCATTCGTCGGGCGTCTGGAACAGTGGCCCGACGTCGACGTCGAAGCCGAGATCGGCGAACGCGCTCGCGACCACCTTGGCACCGCGGTCGTGTCCGTCCTGGCCGAGCTTGGCGATCATCACGCGCGGGCGGCGTCCCTGCTCGGTGGCGAACGCATCGATCTCGTTCTTGAGCTTCTCCCACCCCTCGGCACTGTCGTAAGCAGCGGCATACACCCCGGTGACCTCCTGCGAACTGGCGCGATGGCGGTCCCAGATCTTCTCGAGCGCATCGGAGACTTCGCCGACCGTGGCACGAGCGCGCATCGCGTCGATCGACAGCGCCAGCAGATTGCCCTCGCCGGATTTCGCGGCCGCGGTCAGCGCCTCGAGCGCGGCCTTGACCTTGGCGGCATCGCGCGTCGCGCGGACCTGCTTCAGGCGCCGGATCTGGTTCTCGCGCACCGCGACATTGTCGATGTCGAGGATATCGACCGGATCTTCTTTTTCGAGCTTGAACTTGTTGACGCCGACGATCACGTCCTTGCCGGAGTCGATCCGCGCCTGCTTTTCGGCGGCGCTCGCCTCGATCTTGAGCTTGGCCCAGCCGCTGTCGACGGCGCGCGTCATGCCACCCATCGACTCGACTTCCTCGATGATCGACCAGGCCTTGTCGGCCATCTCCTGCGTCAGGCACTCCATCAGGTAGCTGCCGGCCCAGGGATCGACGACATCGGTGATGTGGGTTTCTTCCTGGATGATCACCTGGGTGTTGCGGGCGATCCGGGCGCTGAACTCGGTCGGCAGCGCGATCGCCTCGTCGAAGCTGTTGGTGTGCAGGCTCTGCGTGCCGCCGAACACCGCGGCCATGGCCTCGATCGTGGTACGCACCACGTTGTTGTAAGGATCCTGCGCGGTGAGGCTCCAACCCGAAGTCTGGCAGTGCGTGCGCAGCATCAGGCTCTTGGGCTTCCTGGCGCCGAAGCCGCTCATGATGCGGTGCCACAGCAGCCGCCCGGCGCGCATCTTGGCGATCTCGAGGTAGAAGTTCATGCCGATCGCCCAGAAGAAGCTCAGGCGACCGGCGAAATCATCGACGTCGAGGCCACGGGCGACGGCGGTCTTCACGTATTCCTTGCCGTCGGCGAGCGTGAAGGCGAGCTCCAGCGCCTGGTTCGCGCCGGCTTCCTGGATGTGATAGCCGGAGATCGAGATCGAATTGAACTTCGGCATGTTGCGCGCCGTGTATTCGATGATGTCGGCAACGATGCGCATCGACGGTTCGGGCGGATAGATGTAGGTGTTGCGGACCATGAACTCCTTGAGGATGTCGTTCTGGATGGTCCCCGAGAGCTTGTCCTGGCTGACGCCCTGCTCCTCGGCCGCAATCACGTAGCCGGCCAGCACCGGCAGCACCGCGCCGTTCATGGTCATCGAGACCGAGACCTTGTCGAGCGGAATGCCGTCGAACAGGATCTTCATGTCCTCGACCGAATCGATCGCGACGCCGGCCTTGCCGACGTCGCCGGTGACGCGCGGATGGTCGCTGTCGTAGCCGCGGTGGGTCGCGAGATCGAAAGCGACGCTGACGCCCTGGCCACCGGCGGCGAGTGCCTTGCGATAGAACGCGTTCGAGGCCTCGGCGGTCGAGAAGCCGGCGTATTGCCGGATGGTCCAGGGGCGGACTGCGTACATGGTCGCCTGCGGGCCGCGGATGAAGGGCGGGAAACCCGGCAGCGTGTCCGCATGCGGCAGGCCTTGCAGGTCGGCCGCGGTATACAGCGGCTTGACGACCAGCCCCTCCGGGGTGATCCAGTTCAGAGCCTGCAGATCTCCACCGGGAGCGGACTTGGCCGCCGCCGCCTCCCAGCTGGAGATATCCTTGGAATTCAAGAACTTGTCTTTAGACATGGCCATCTCACGGGCATCGACCGGCCATTATCGCATGACCACCGGCAGCACGGCCGCCCGCCCGCCGAGCCGGGGTCAGTTGCCGGTCGCGGGAGCCCCCTGTCCGCCGGCCTCGGGGGGCGGCTCGGCAAGCACTGCGATCAGCTGGTCCGGATCGACCGGCTTGGTGAGGTGGTGATCGAAGCCCGCCTCGCGGGTGCGGCGACGATCCTCGGTCTGGCCCCAGCCGGTCAAGGCGATCAGCCGCAGGCTGCTGCCCCAGGGCTGACGGCGGACCCAGCGCGCGACATCGTAGCCGCTGGTCTGTGGCATGCCGAGATCGAGCAGGATCACGTCGGGACGGGCCGTTTCGGCCAGCGCCATCGCACTGGCGCCGTCATAGGCCACCTGCACGGCATGGCCGGCGAGGCGCAGCATCGCCGCCAGGCTGTCCGCCGCGTCGTGGTTGTCGTCGACCACCAGCAACCGTCGACGCCCGCTGCTGAACAAGGGCACGACATTCAGCGGCCGCCCCGCTTGCGGCACCGCCAACGGCAGGTGGACGACGAATTCGGCGCCCTGGCCGAGCCCGGCGCTGTCGACCTCGATGCGCCCGCCATGCAGCTCGACCAGGCGCCGGACGATCGCCAGACCGATGCCGAGGCCGCTGCGGGCACCGCCGCCCCCCGGCTGGCGCACCTGCGAGAAGATTTCGAACACCCGTTCGCGCATCTCCGGCGCGATGCCGATGCCGCTGTCGCGAACCCGTAGCGCAGCCTGGTCGCACTGTTCCTCGACCGAGACCTCGATCCGGCCACCCGGGTCGGTGTACTTGGCAGCGTTCTGCAGCAGGTTCGACACGATCTGCGACATCCGGGTGCGGTCGGCCTCGACCCAGATCGGCTTGCCCGGCAACGACAGCACCAGACGATGCTGCATGGCATCGATCAGCGGTCGCGCCGCTTCGACCGAATCCTCGACCACCTGCCGCAGGTCGATCGACTCACGCCGCAATTCGATGACGTTGCGGGTGATCCGGCTGACGTCGAGCAGATCGTCGAGCAGGCGGGCCATCTGGGTGGACTGCCGCTCGATGGTGTCGCGCACCTGGACGATCACGCCGGCGGTCGCCTCCGGCCGCAACAACCGCGCCGCGTAGCGGATCGGCGCCAGCGGATTGCGCAGCTCGTGCGCCAGGGTCGCGAGGAACTCGTCCTTGCGACGATGCGACTGCTCGAGCGCCAGCTCCGCCTGCTTGCGCGCGGTGATGTCGCACACCACGCCGATCGACTGATGCGCCGCGCTCTCGCCGCCGTCGTGCAGGAAGCGCCCGTAAAGGGCGAGCCAGCGCTCGCTGCCATCGTCGGCCCGTCGGATCCGCAGTTCGAGATCGAACGGCGCGACGCTGCGACGCGCCGCATCGAGCGTCGCCTGGATCCGCGGCAGATCGTCCGGATGCAGGCATTCGCGCCACGCGACATTGGTCTGCGGCGGCGGCGACTGCGGGTCGTAACCGAGCAGCCGCAGATGGGCCTCGTCCATGACCACACGACCGGCATGGGTATCGGAGAACCAGGTCCCCATGCGCGCCCCTTCCATCGCCAGCCGCAGCCGCTCCTCGCTGTCGCGCAGGCGCTGCTCGCCGGCGATCTGTCCGGCGAGATCCTCGACCAGGATCACCACGCCCAGCACCCGGCCTTCGACCACATGCGGCACGTAGGTCGCGGCGACGTCGCGCGGCCCATAGCTCGGGTATTCGAGGCGTGAACGGAAGCGTGCGGTTTCGCCGGCGAAAGCACGGTCGAGATGCGGCCGGATGCCGGCATAGATGATCGGGCCGACGACTTCTTCGATGCTGCGTCCGGCCAGCGCAGCGGACGCCGTACCGAACCAGGTCTCGTACGCCTTGTTGTTGAACCGGTAGCGGCGATCCGGCGTGGCATAGGCGATCAGCACCGGCAACGAGTCGCTGACGACCTGCAGCAGCGCCTCGGTCTCGGCCTGCGCCTGCCGCGCCGCACGCATGGGGGTCACGTCGATCGACGCGGCTGCGAGATGGGTCGCGCGGCCGCCGGAATCGCGGTGCACGTGCATGTAGGAGTTTATCCAGCGCATCGAGCCGTCCGGCTGCGGCACGCGCACCTCGTATTCGTAGCGGCTTTCGCCCGAGTCGATCGCCCGTTGCAGCCGGTCGAGCATGCCCGCGCGGTCCTCCGGATGGATCGTCGCCAGCCAGACGCTGCGCGCCAGCCTGCCATCCGGCGACGGGTGGGTTCGGCCGTCGAGCCGCAGCGGCTGACCCGAGGCCCGCAGCTCACCGTCGGCAAGATCCACGGCCCAGAGCCGCATGCCGACATCGACCTGCAACTCCTGGAGCCGGGCCAGCACCTGGCGGGCCGCGACCCGCGAGCGTTGCAGCTGGTGCGTGATGGCGATGATCAGCAGGCAGCCGAGGATGAACAGGCCCAGCGGCACCGGCTCGGTCGCGAACAACTGCCACGGCGGCCCGAAAAAGGCCGCACCAACGGTCAGCACGAACAGCACTGTCAGGGCCAGGGTCAGCAAAGCCGGGCCGACACCACCGAACGCGGCGGTAGTGATCACGGCCAGATAGAACGGCGAAAACGGCGCGAAGATGCCGCCCGTGACGCCGTGAACCGCGGCCGCGAACAGCGCCGCTACGGGGGGCGTGAGCACTGCCAGCCACCAGCGCGCCGGCGAACCGAGCGGACGCAGATGGTCAGGCGTGACGGCATCGAGGAATCTCTGCACCGGACCGCGCCTCCGACGGGCCAGCAAGCAACCTGCCGGATCTTAGCTCAGCGATAGATCAGAAGGTCCGCACGGCGTTGCAGCCAGTCCTGCTCGTCCGGCCGCGCAATCGCCTCCAGGTCGGCGGCAACGGCCTGCGAGTCATCGACCCATTCGCGCAGCAGCGGGCTGCCGTTGATCAGGTCGATGGCCAGCCGGTCGTGTTCGTATTCGTAGGGGAAATCGCGCCACAGCGGATAGTCGGGTCGCAGCGTGCGGACGGCCTTGAACGCCGCGGCCATGAGGCGCCACGGCCGGAAGGCATCGTGATCATAGGCCGGATCGTCGACATGCAGCTGCAGGCCGGAGCAAAGCCGGCCGACATGTTTGTGGAACGTCGGCTCGAACCAGCACTCGCGCAACACGCAGCCCTCGAGCCATGACGGCGGCGTGAGCTGCCGCAGAGTCGCGACCAGCGCCCGCGCATCCAGATCCGGCGCACCGAACAGTTCCAGCGGCCGCGTGGTGCCGCGGCCTTCGGACAAGGTCGTGCCCTCGAGCATCACCGTGCCGGCATAGGCACGCGCCATCGACAGATTCGGTGCGTTCGGACTGGGATTGATCCAGCTGCGCACGCCGAGCGGCCAGCCGAAGCCGGGCGCCGCAGCAGGCTGCCAGCCCTGCATCTCGACAACCTGCAGTTCGACGTCGAGCGCCAGCTCGCGGACGAACCAGCGCGCCAGCTCGCCCATGGTCAGGCCATGGCGCATCGGCATCGGCCCGGCGCCGACGAAACTCTCCCAGCCGGCGCGCAGCGTCAGCCCTTCGACCGGGCGCCCCGCCGGATTCGGACGATCGAGGATCCAGACGGCCTTGCGATGCTGCGCCGCGGCTTCGAGCACATAGCGCAGGGTGGTGATGAAGGTGTAGATGCGGCAGCCGAGATCCTGCAGGTCGACCAGCAGCACGTCGAAGGTCTGCAGCATCGCCGCGGTCGGTCGACGCACCTCGCCGTAGAGACTGAATACCGGTATGCCGTGCAGCGGATCGACGAAATCCGGCGACTCGACCATGTTGTCCTGCTTGTCGCCGCGCAGGCCGTGCTGCGGACCGAAAGCCGCCGTGAGCTGCAGATCGGGCAGCCGCGCCAGCGCGTCGAGCGAGTGCTCGAGCCCGGCGGTCACCGAAGCCGGATGCGCGAGCAGCGCGACGCGCCGGCCGGCCAGCGGTGCGCGCAGGCGGGGCTCGGCGAGCAGACGATCGACACCGAAATGGATCACCCAGGAACCTCGAGCTCTAGCAGGAAACCCTGCGCATTATGAAAGTCGGGGCGCGTATCCGGGTGACCCAGCGCCCAGTACGAGCGCGAGCCGTCGACCGCCTCGATCACGGCACTGAGGCCGACCCGCACCCCACGCGGACCCTGGCCGGGCGGCGGCGCGGCAGCCGTGGCAGCCGTGGCAGCGGCGGACCAGGCATCCGGCCAGGCGAACGCGACCTCGAGGCTGGTCGTCGTCGCAGCCGGCGTCAGCACGATCCGCGGCGCCCACGCTGCGGGCTCGGGCCGCATGCCCTGCCGATAGCCATCGAACCGATAGGCCGACCAGGCACCCGAGGGCGAGAAGTTGTATTCGAAGTAGCCGCCATCGCCGGGCGCAGCCGCGATGAAGGCCTCGAAACAGGTATGCTGCCACAGCCCATCCTGGCGCGACGGCGCACCGCGATCCAACGCCGCCGGCCAGCGCACCGCAGTCGGGTCGCCCGCAACGACGTAGCGCAGCCGCAGCGGGCGGGCGGGATCGTCGGCCGGCAGACGGTGCACCCACAGGATCAGACCCGCCGGAGCAGGTGCAGCCGGGTGACTCCGCAGGGATCGTTTCAGTACGCTGTCGGTCACGGCGCCGCTAGTCTGGCATGGACACCGGAATACTGACGTACCGATCCGGTCGAAACGACGCCCCGCGACTTCAAGGCCCCGTCCGTTATGAATGCCATTCCCCAAGCCCAGCTCCCCTTCGACGGCAGTCCCGTGGAGGGGCCGAAGAGCGGCCATACCTCCAGCCGGATCCGCGAGATCCCCTACAACTACACCTCGTTCTCCGACCGCGAGATCGTGATCCGGCTGCTCGGCGCCGAGGCCTGGGCGCTGCTCGACGAGCTGCGCACCGAGCGCCGCACCGGACGCTCGGCGCGCATGCTCTACGAGGTGCTGGGCGACATCTGGGTGGTGCAGCGCAACCCCTATCTCGAGGACGACCTGCTGGAAAACCCGCGGCGGCGGCGACAACTGATCGAGGCTCTCGAGCACCGGCTGGGTGAAGTCGAAAAGCGCCGCGAGCCGCAAGACCCGGTGCGCGATGCCAAGGTCGGGCAACTGCTGGAAGCGGCGCGCCGCGCGGTGCGCAGCTTCGACGAGTCCTTCGACCGCAGCCGCCGGCTGCGCGAGCGCGCCCGGCGCCTGCTGACCCGGCATACCCGTGCCGACAGCGTCCGCTTCGATGCCTTCGCGCGGGTCTCGCATGTCACCGACGCGACCGACTGGCGCGTCGAGTATCCGTTCGTGGTGGTCTCGCCCGACGCCGAGGATGAAATTCCGGGGCTGGTGCGCGCCTGCATCGAACTCGGCCTGAGCGTGATCCCGCGCGGCGGCGGTACCGGTTACACCGGCGGCGCGGTGCCGCTGACGCCGCTCGCGGCCGTGATCAACACCGAGAAGCTCGAACGGCTCGGCGAGGTCGAGTGGCAGTCCTTGCCGGGGCTGAACGGCCCCGTGCCGACCGTGTTTTCCGAAGCCGGCGTGGTTACCAAGCGGGTCGCCGACGCCGCCGAGCGTGCCGGCCACGTGTTCGCGGTCGATCCGACCTCGATCGAGGCCTCGTGCATCGGCGGCAACATCGCGATGAACGCCGGCGGCAAGAAGGCCGTCCTCTGGGGCACGGCGGTCGACAATCTCGCCTGGTGGCGCATGGTCGACCCGGACGGCAACTGGCTCGAGGTCGAGCGCATCGGCCACAACCTCGGCAAGATCCACGACGCCCCGGAAGTGGTTTTCCAGCTGACCTGGAAAGATGGCCGCCAGGGCGCGGCCGGCGCGCGGGTGCTGCGCACCGAGACGCTGAAGATGGCCGGTGCAAGCTTCCGCAAGGCCGGCCTCGGCAAGGACGTCACCGACAAATTCCTCGGCGGCCTGCCCGGCGTGCAGAAAGAGGGTGTCGACGGTCTGATCACCGCGGCGCGCTGGGTCGTGCACCGCATGCCGAAGGCCGTACGCACGGTCTGCCTCGAGTTCTTCGGCCAGGCGCGCGACGCGATCCCTTCGATCGTCGAGATCACCGCGCATCTCGAAGCCGCGAACCGGACCAGCGGCGTGCTGCTCGCCGGCCTCGAGCATCTCGACGAGCGCTATCTGCGCGCCGTCGGCTACGTCACCAAGAGCAAGCGCGCCAGCCTCCCGAAGATCGTGCTGATCGGCGACATCGTCGGCGAGGACGACGCGGCGGTCGGCCGGGCCACTTCCGAGGTGGTACGCATCGCCAATGCGCGCGGCGGCGAGGGTTTCATCGCCGCCGGTCCCGATGCGCGCCGCAAGTTCTGGCTGGACCGCGCACGCACCGCGGCGATCGCCAAACACACCAACGCCTTCAAGATCAACGAAGACGTGGTGATCCCGCTGGCGCGACTCGGCGATTACACCGACGCGATCGAGCGCATCAACATCGAGCTGTCGATCCGCAACAAGCTGCGTCTGGTCGATGCGCTGGAAGAGTTCTACCGCGGCGAACTCAAGCCCGGCAAGACCGGCGACGCCGAGCTCGACCAGTTGTCGCGCGAGGAAATCCTCGGCGATCGCGTCGAGCGCGTGCGCGCCCTGCTCGCCGAGGTCCGCCAGCGCTGGTCCGGCTTCCTGCAGGATCTCGACCAGCCGGGCAGCGTGCCGGGCAAGAGCGTGTTCGCGGAACTGCAGGAACGCAGCGTGCGCGTCTCCTGGAAACGCGAGCTGCGCGAGCCGCTCGCGCGCATCATGGCCGGCGACGCGTTCGCGCCGATCCGCGCCGAGACCGAGGCGATCCACCGCCGCATCCTCAAGGGCCGCGTCTGGGTGGCGCTGCACATGCACGCCGGCGACGGCAACGTGCACACCAACATCCCGGTCAACTCCGACGACTACCTGATGCTGCAGGAAGCCAACGAGGCGGTCGCGCGCATCATGCGGATCGCGCGCCAGCTCGGCGGCGTGATCTCGGGCGAACACGGCATCGGCATCACCAAGCTCGAGTTCCTGAGCGACGAGGAGACGCGGGAACTGCGCGAGTACAAGGCGCGGATCGATCCCGAGGGGCGTTTCAACAAGGGCAAGCTGCTGCCCGGCGGCGACCTGCGCCATGCCTACACGCCGAGCTTCAACCTGCTCGGCCACGAATCGCTGATCATGCAGCAGTCCGACATCAACACGATCTCGGATGCGATCAAGGACTGCCTGCGCTGCGGCAAGTGCAAGCCGGTCTGCGCAACCCACGTGCCGCGCGCCAACTTGCTCTACAGCCCGCGGAACAAGATCCTAGCGACCTCGCTGCTGATCGAGGCCTTCCTCTACGAAGAACAGACCCGCCGCGGCATCTCGATCCGCCACTGGGACGAGTTCGCCGACGTCGCCGAGCACTGCACCGTCTGCCACAAGTGCGAGGCGCCCTGCCCGGTCGACATCGATTTCGGCGACGTGTCGATGGCGATGCGCGACCTGTTGCGCCGCATGGGCCGCAAGCGCTTCAACCCCGGCACGGCGGCGTCGATGTGGTTCCTGAACGCGACCCGGCCGGAGACCGTCAAGCTGGCGCGCAAACTGATGATCGACTGGGGGTTCAAGGCGCAGCGTCTCGGCCACCAGGTGCTCAAGACTTTCGCACGGCCGCAAGTCGCAGCGCCGCCGGCGACCACCGGCAAGCCGCCGGTACACGAGCAGGTCGTGCACTTCATCAACCGGCGGATGCCGGCCGGCGTGCCCAAGAAAACCGCCCGTGCGCTGCTCGACATCGAGGATCGCGACTACGTGCCGGTGATCCGCGACCCGCAGGGCACCAGCGCCGACGCCGAGGCAGTGTTCTATTTCCCGGGCTGCGGCTCGGAGCGCCTGTTCTCGCAGGTCGGCCTCGCTACCCAGGCGATGCTGTGGAAGGTCGGCGTACAGACCGTGCTGCCGCCCGGCTACATCTGTTGCGGCTATCCGCAACGCGGCTCGGGCAACTTCGCCAAGGCCGAACAGATGATCACCGACAACCGGGTGCTGTTCCACCGCGTCGCCAATACGCTGAACTACCTCGACATCAAGACCGTCGTGGTCAGCTGCGGCACCTGCTACGACCAGTTGCAGGGCTACCGCTTCGACGAGATCTTCCCCGGCTCGCGGATCGTCGACATCCACGAATTCCTGCTGGAAAAAGGCGTCAAGCTCGAGGGCGTGACCGGCACCCGCTACCTCTATCACGACCCCTGCCACACGCCGATCAAGACCTACGAGCCGCTGAAGGTCGTCAACCAGCTGATGAATGCCGAGCTCAACGGCAAGATCGCCAAGAACGACCGCTGCTGCGGCGAGTCGGGCACCTTCGCAGTCACCCGCCCCGACGTCTCCACCCAGGTGCGTTTCCGCAAGGCGGAGGAAGTCCAGAAGGACACCGCCGCGCTGCGCGCCGACGGCTTCACCGGCGACATCAAGGTACTGACCTCCTGCCCCTCCTGCCTGCAGGGCCTGAAGCGCTACAACGACGAAGCCGAAATCGACGCCGACTACATCGTCATCGAGATCGCCAAGCACGTGCTGGGCGAACACTGGATGCGGGACTATGTCGCGGCGGCCAATGCAGGGGGAATCGAGCGCATCCTGGTTTAGCGGCTGGGTGCACGGGCACTTCCTTTCCCGGCGTTGAGCTGGCGGCGGGTGATACGGAGGGTGCCAGGTGTTGCGGTCCTGAGGTGTGAAGAGCCTCTACCGCAAGCCCCGCATTGCGAGCGCAAGCAACAGCAACGACAGCGCCACGATCCACGCTCCCGCCACACGCAGCGCGAGAGGCCAGCGGCGTTGCAGGCGCACGGCGAGAGCCAGCATCCAGATGCTGGTGACCAGCATGGCGGCGCCGGCGCCGGCTGCGGCGACGGCGGTGCGGGTGTCCAGTTCGATGGCGGCGCCGGCGCCGAGGCCGGCGAGCAGGGCCAGGGGTCGTGTGCGCCATGGGGTCGGCGGAATTGCCAGTACGGCGCCGAGGCCGACTGCTGCGATGGACAGGGGTGCGAGCCAGGTCGCGACTGGGCCCGCCGGGAGCTGCCAGGCAACGAGGCAGCAGGTCAGGCCGGCGAGGCTTGCCAGTTCGATTTCCTGTTCCAGTGGGCCGCCGGCGCAGGCGAGGCCGATGCCGACCACGGCGGCAAGCGCGAGGGGGGCCAGGAACAAGTGCCAGGCGCCTTCCCAGAACAGGGCGTCGGCGCCGAAAGGGGAATGCGCCAGTGCGGGTGCGGCGGCCATGGCGCACAGCAGCGCGAACGGCCACCGCGTCGCGGTTCGGGGTGGCTGCCGCCGTCCGCTGCCGATGCCGCTGCTGCCGCGCATGCGCACGGCTTCAGGCGAGGCCGGGCTGTCCCAGCAGGATCCAGACACCGGCGACGGCGATGCCGGCACCGACGGTGCGCAGTGCGACGGTGCCGCGCCGGGAGCCGGCGAGATAGCCGATGCCGATGCCGGCCAGGTGCAGCAGGCCGGTGACGATCACGAACCCGGCGGCATAGGCGGCGGGCTGGGCCGCGGCCGGCAATTCGGCGCCATGCGCGTAGCCGTGGAATACCGCGAACGCGCCGACCAGGGCCAGCGCGAGACCGCGCGGCGCACGCCAGGCCAGGGCGATCGCGAGGCCGAGCGCCAGCACCGACAGCGCGATCCCGGTCTCGACGTAGGGCAAGGGCAGCTCGGCGACACCCAGGATCCCGCCGACCACCATGATCAGCGGAAAGGCGACGGGCAGGACCCAGATCAGCGGCGCACCCAGGAATGCGCCCCAGATCCCGACCGCGACCATGGCCAGCAGGTGGTCGAGACCACCCAGGGGGTGGAGCGCACCGGCCATGAAGCCGCCGGCGATCCCCGCATCACCGGCATGGGCGCCGTGGGCCAGGGCGAACCCGGGCAGCAGCGCAACACCCGCCAGGACTACGCACTCCGCCGCAGCGGCGACATACCCGCGTCGTGCACACGGCTGCCGATTCCCACCCATTCCCGCACCTGCGTAGGCAAAATGTAGCGACACATCATACGCTGGCCGGGCGCGGCCCGAGCCGCGTACCGGAGGGGTCTGCGGAACACGATGCTCGCGGTACTGACCATGGGATTCCTGCTCGGCATGCGCCATGCGCTGGATCCCGATCATCTGATCGCCGTGACCGTGCTCGGTACCCAGTCCGAAGCGCGTACGGGGAGCCTGATGCGCCACGCTCTCGCCTGGGGGTTCGGCCATTCGGCGATGCTGCTGGCGCTGGCGGCCCTCATCGTGCTCAGCCAGGGGCAGATCTCGCCGGGCCTGTCGTCGATCCTGCAGGCGCTGGCGGCCGGCATGCTGGTGGCGATCGGCGCCGCCACACTCTGGCGCCTGCGTTCCGCCCCTTCGCCGGCCGCCACGACGATCCGCACCCATGCTCATGCCCACGCCATGGCGGCGCCGGCCGCCGGCTCGGCCGGCCGCGACAGCCAGCATCTGGGCCGCACCCTGCTGATCGGCCTGACCCAGGGCCTGGCCGGCTCCGCCGCGCTGCTGGTGGTCGCGGTTTCGGCGATGCGCGAACCGGCGCTGTCGATCCTGTACGTGCTGTTGTTTGGCGTCGGCTCGATGACCGGCATGGTGGCACTGGCCGCGACCTTGACGCTGCCGCTGGCGCGGGTCGCCGCCCGCAGCGAGCGGCTCTATCGGGCGCTGTCGCTGCTGGCGGGACTGTTCGCCGTCGTCCTCGGCCTTGCCACCCTCGCGACCCTGGCCTGAGTTCACAGTACCGGCCTGATCGGGTGACGCGGATCGGCGCGGCCACTATGGTAGGCAGCTTGGGCCGGACCTGACATCACGCAGGTCTTGCCGCTACCCGATACATCGCGAGAACGAGCCCATGCCCATCCGCACCGACGAACCGATCATGACCCTGCAGGCCTCCATCCTGGAGCAGCAGGCCCACCATCCGGAAGCCTCCGGCACGTTTTCGTGGATTCTCTCGGCGCTGTCGATCTCGACCAAGGTCATCGCCGACAAAGTGCGGCGGGCGCGGCTCGAGAACGTGCTCGGTGCAGTCGGCGCGGAGAACGTCCAGGGCGAGCAACAGCAGAAGCTCGACGTGATCGCGAACGAAGTGCTGCTGCGCACGCTCGGCCGGCGCGAAGGCGTGGCGATCGTCGCGTCCGAGGAGAACGAGGAGCCGGTGATCATCCGCAACGACACCCAGGGCGAGCGCCGCTACTGCGTGTTGTTCGATCCGCTCGACGGTTCGTCGAACCTCGACGTCTGCGGCGGCGTCGGCACGATCTTCTCGATCCTGCGGCACGACCGGCGCGTTGCGCGGGCCCAGGAATCCCTGCTGCAGCCGGGCGTGCAGCAGGTCGCGGCCGGCTACGTGTTGTATGGCCCCTCGACGATCCTGGTGCTGACCATCGGCCAGGGCGTCGACATGTTCGTGCTCGACCCGGCGATCGGCGCCTTCATGCGGGTCGAGCGCGGCCTGCGCATCCCGGCCGCATCGAAAAACTATTCGTTGAACGAAGGTAACCGGCCGAATTTCCCGGTGGGCTACCAGCGCTATCTCGACTGGGCGCAAGGCAACGGTTACTCGGCGCGCTATGCCGGCGCGATGGTCGCGGACGTGCACCGCATCCTGCTGAAGGGCGGGGTCTTCATGTATCCGCCGACCCGCAAGGCCCCGAAGGGCAAGCTGCGTCTGATGTACGAAGCCAATCCGATGGCGCTGCTGATCGAGCAGGCCGGCGGCAAGGCCTTCGCCGCACCGGGCCAGCGGATCCTCGAAGTGCAGCCGACCGACATCCATCAGCGCACCCCGCTGATCCTCGGCAGCCCCGACGAAGTCGATCACGTGATCGCGCGGCTCGCCGAAGCGGACTGAGTCCGTCACCGGCGCAGCGCCGGACCCGATCCGACCGGCACCGGCGAGACTATTTGGCGCGACGGAACGTCAGGTTGTAACGCAGTTCCAGACCCTGCGGCGTCGTGCCGTGGGTCAGCAAGTCGGGCGCCGTCAGGCGACGGACGGCGTGATAGCCGGCCCGTGCACGGCCACCCCAAACCAGCACGTCACCATCCCGCAGCTCGACGACCCGGGGCCGGGTGCGACGCTGTTCGCCATGCCAGAGGAACTGCGCCGGCAGGCCGATCGATACCGAAACGATCGGCTGCCGCAGATCGAGCTCGTCGAAATCGCGATGCGCGCCCATCTGCGCGCCGATCTCGTACCGATTGACGAGGCAGGCATCCGGCACGAAGCCCGGAAAGCCCGCCTCGGCCGCCGCCTCGCCCGCCAGCCGCGCGAACGCCGCCGGCATCGCCGGCCAGGCGCAGCCGGTCAGCGGATCGCGGGCGAGGTAGCGGTAACCCCGGGTATCGCTGTGCCAACCCCAGGAACCGCAATTGGTCATCGCCACCGACATCGTGCCGCCGCCCGGCGTCTGCAACCGGCGGAAAGGCGCGGCCGCGGCAAGCGTCTCGATGGCGGCGATCAACGGCGCGGTCGGCGCCGCCCGGCCGGGCAGGAGCACGAGGTCGGTGGCCATGTGGTACTTATACTGCTAACTCGACTCGATACTTCAGCCGGAGCCTACCCATGCTGCATCGTACTTTTCCCCTTCTCCGCATCGGTCCCGTCCGACGGATGCTGTTCACCGCCCTGCTGGTCGCGCTGCCGGGATGGGCCGCGGCGGCCGAAGTCATCGTGTTCGGCGGCACCGGCAAGCTCGGCGCCCAGGTGGTGCGCGCACTGGATGCCGCGGGCCACGACGTGACGGTGTTCCGCCGTGACGCGTCCGATGTCTCGCGGCTGAAAGGCCTCAAATACCGCGAGGCGATCGGCGACGCGACCCGCTCCGCCGACGTGCAGGCCGCCTTCGCGGCCCGTCGGTACGACGTGGTAGTCGATGCACTCGCCAAGGGCCGCAACCAGCCGGCGACGTTCTACATCGACACCCAGCGCGCCATCATTGCCGCCGCGCAAGCCACCGGCGTGAAGCAGGTGATCCTGCACGGCTCGGTCGGCGTCGGCGACAGCCGCTCGATCTATCCCGAATCGCGCTGGCCGAGCATGCAGGACGTGCTGGAGGCCAAAGGGGTCGCCGAGCGCGAACTGATCGCGAGCGGCATCCCCTACACCATCATCCGCAACGCCGTGTTGCGCGACGATCCGCCCGGCGTACAAGAACAGGCCGCCCTGACCACGGACCAGACGCGCTTCGGCGGCGTGACCCGCGGCGGCCTCGGCCGGCTGACCGCCGAGTGCACGCTGGCGCAGGCCTGCCTCGGCCAGATCTTCCATGCGGTCGATCCGCAGGTCACCTGGGGAGCGCGCTGACCCGCCGTACGGCGCCTCAAGTCATGCCGCACGACACCAGCCTGATCGCGACGATCGCCGCGGGGCTGGTGTTGGCCTTCGCCTTCGGCTTCCTGGCCACCCGGCTGCGGCTGCCGCCGCTGGTCGGCTATCTGCTCGCCGGCGTGGTCATCGGCCCGTTCACGCCGGGCTTCGTCGGCGACATCGGTCTCGCCGGGCAACTGGCCGAGATCGGCGTGATCCTGCTGATGTTCGGCGTCGGCCTGCACTTTTCGGTGCGGGACCTGATGGCGGTACGCGGCATCGCGATACCAGGCGCGATCGGCCAGATCGCGACCGCCACCGCGATCGGTCTGGCGATGACCCTTTACTGGGACTGGTCGCTGGGCGCCGGCCTGGTGTTCGGCCTGTCGCTGTCGGTCGCCAGCACGGTCGTGCTGCTGCGGGCGCTGGAGCAGCGCAATGCACTGCAGTCTTCGGAAGGACGGATCGCGATCGGCTGGCTGATCGTCGAAGACCTGGCGATGGTGCTCGCCCTGGTGCTGCTGCCGGCGCTGGCCGACGTGCTGGGCGGCAGCACGCGCGCGCTCACCGGCCAGGTCGCACCGACCGACATGCTGGCGGCCTTCGGCCTGACCTTCGCCAAGGTCGCGCTGTTCGTCGCGCTCGCGCTGGTTTTCGGCACACGGATCGTGCCCTGGCTGCTGACCCAGGTCGCACGCACCGGCTCGCGCGAGCTGTTCACGCTGGCGGTACTCGCGACCGCACTCGGCATCGCCTACGGCTCGGCGGCGCTGTTCGGCGTGTCGTTCGCGCTCGGCGCGTTCTTCGCCGGCGTGATCCTCAGCGAGTCCGAGCTGAGTCACAAGGCCGGCGCCGACTCCCTGCCGCTGCAGGACGCGTTCGCGGTGCTGTTCTTCGTCTCGGTCGGCATGCTGTTCGATCCGTCGATCGTGATGCGCGAACCGCTGGCGGTGCTGGCCGTGCTGGCGGTGATCCTGGTCGGCAAATCGGTCGCGGCCTTCGTCATCGTGCTCGCCTTCGGCTACCCGGCCCGCACCGCGCTGACCGTCTCGGCCGCGCTTGCGCAGATCGGCGAGTTCTCGTTCATCCTCGCAGGGCTCGGCATCGCGCTCGGCCTGCTGCCGACCGAAGGTCGCGACCTGATCCTCGCCGGCGCGCTGCTGTCGATCACCCTCAACCCGCTGACCTTCGCCGGCATCGGGCCCATCATGGCCTGGCTCGAGAAGCAGCCGAGGTTGCTGGCCTTGCTCGAGTCCCGGCATCGTCGTCGCGCCGCGGCAGTCTCCTCCGGGCCCGTCCCCTCCACGCTCGAGAATCACGCGATCCTGATCGGCTTCGGACGCGTCGGCAGCACGATCGGCCGCGAGCTGCACCGGCACGGCACCTCGCTGGTGGTGATCGAACACGAGCATCGGCTGCTCGCGCCACTGGTCGAGCAAGGCATCCCGGTGATCGAGGGCGATGCCAGCCTGCCCAGAACGCTCGAGTCGGCGGGGCTGCATCGCGCACGCCTGCTGGTGATCGCGATTCCGGACGGCTTTCAGGCGCGGCGCGTGCTCGAGATCGCCCGCGCCGCCCGCCCGGATCTCGACGTGGTCGTGCGCGCCCACAGCGAGCCGGAGATGGAACGCCTCGAGTCGATGGGCGTGGGTCTCGCGGTGATGGGAGAACGCGAACTCGCGGTACGGATGCTGAGCTACGCGTGCGCGAGCCTCGGCGTTGCCGAAACGCCGCGTCCCGGTACGGCGGCGCCGCTACCAGCCGAATTGCGGTGAGCGGGCGTCGTCCGCGGTAGCGAAGCGGACCAGCTGCGAATCGAGCCCGGAGACCTCCCAGCTAAGCCGCAGGAACACGGCGTCGTCGCCGAGCACCCAGAGCCGGGCGGGCGGCCAGTACGGCTGCCAGCGCAGCTCGTAATGCTCGGCCGGAAAACGTCCCGCGGGCACTTCGATCTGTTCCGGCCCGAGATAGCGCACGCCGATCATCAGCGGCAGGGCCACCAGCGACGACTCGCCGTTGGTGTCGTAGGAACAGGTGACGCTCGGAATCCGCCATTCCTCGCCGGGGGCTTCGCGGCCGCGCGCCAGGGCGATCGCGCCGTCGCCGATCAGCGGGTGCAGACCGAGGTATCGCGCCCGGCCCGGCAGACGTTGCGACACGCGCCCGTGCTGGGCGGTCAGCGCCTCGCATTCCGTATGTTCGGCCGTGAAGCGATACCAGCTGCTGCCGACCACGGTGCCGTGCTGCACCACCCGTACATGACCCTCGACCGGCCAGTGCGCCGCATCGAGCGTCCAGCTCGTATCCCGGGTCAGTGCGCCCTCTTCCATCTCGCAATAGGCGCGGATGCTGCGGCCGTTGCGGCGCACGTCGATGGCGAAATCCTCGCGCCCGAGCAGTTGCTCGCCACACCGATAGAGGATGCGGCCGGCATGGCGCCGAGTCGTGGTCATGGCCTGCTCACATGATCTGCGGCACATCGATATGCGGGTCGAGACACTTCCTGAACGCTTCTGCCGCGCTCGACGCCGTCCTGTCCCAGTTCATGCCGACAGCGCGGACACCCGTCACGCCATTGGTCGCATCAGTGCACAGCCAGACGACCGGCGGCACGATGACGTCACCGGGCAGCAACCGCCCGTTCTGCGAACGTTCGCCGACCCTGCCGGCGACGACTTCCTGTCGGATGAATGCGGTATCCGCCGCGCCGCCCGGCAGGGCGATGTTGGCGTCGACGCCGGTCCCTTTGAGCTCCTGCGCCCAGACCCGCGTCATCGCCTCCAGCGCGGCCTTGCCGGGGCCGTAGATCGGATTGCCCGGACGAACCATGTTGCCGGCACTGGTGGAGATCGAAATGATCTTGCCGAACTTCTGCTTGACCATGTGCGGCGCGGCGGCCTTGGACACGTACCAGACACCCTTGTAGTTGGTGTCGATGAGGGTGTGCAACGCCTCGTCCGGCGTCTCGTAGAACGGCACCACCCGCCCGGCGCCGCGGCTGCCGAAGTCCTGCGGGCTGCGGCCGGCGTTGTTGATCAGCACGTCGATGCGGCCGAAAGCCTCGAGGGCCGCCTCGACCATGCGCGCGCAGTCCGGCTGCTGGCTGACGTCGCCGGCAACGGTCGCGCAGCGGCCTCTGCCATGGCGGCGCTCGATGTCGTCGGCGACCGCCTTCAACGCCGCCTCGCCCCGCGCCGTCAGCACGACCTTCGCACCGCTCTGCAACAGCTCCTCGGCGATGAACCAGCCGAAGCCGCGGCTGCCACCCGTGATCAGTACCACCCGCTCCTTGAGCGACGGATGGCGCAACTGTTGCAGCGTGGCCTCGGGCCAGGAGCTCTTGTACGCCTCCGCAGCCGTGGTGCTTCCCGTGGCGGCGAGGAAGGTCACGGCACCGGCGGCACGCAGGAACTGCGCGCGATCGAACGTGGATGCCATCGCGGGTCTCCCATAGTCGAGGTGCGCGCCGATTCAGCGCGGCCTGCAGGATGCGGCCATCGTTCGTGCAGAACAACTGCGCTGCCGGATTCAAGAGATGGTGGCGTAGTAGACCTTAGATGCGAACCCTTCTTGTCCATGACTGGGGAAACCCGCACCAATCCTCGTAGTTGTAGGGGAAATATGCGGCAAGCATTCGTCTTCCTTCCACCGCCGCGCACACGCCAGCCCCCTGATGGTTGAGGGTTCGATCCTCAATCGCGAGATCGAACTGACGACCAACGCGCAGGAAATGGGCAGAAGTGGGCGTCGGAATGGTGCACGCCAGCCATCTTATGGTCACTCTGAACCGGAAGTTCCGATTAGTCGTCGATAAATTATATTGAACGAACAGACGGAACAAACTCCGGCAAATGCCCACGGACACCCACACCCAGCGCGTCCTCGTTCTGGCCAGCCAGAAGGGCCTGCTTCGCGCCAGCGACCTCGACGGCATTCGGGCACCGCGGGTCGTTCTCACCCGCCTGACGGCCGCCGGACACTTGGAGAGGGTTGGACGAGGCCTCTACCGACTGCCGAGCCAACCGGGTTCGGAGCATGAAGCGCTGGCCGCCGTTGCGACCAAGGTGCCGCAGGCGGTGTTCTGCCTACTCACAGCGCTGCAGTTCCACGAGCTGACTACACAGCTTCCTCGCGATGTCTGGATCGCTATGCCCCGTGGCAGCCACGCCCCTCGGCTCGAGTACCCGCCGATAAAGATGGTGCAGATGACTGGCGCGGCTTATTCCGAAGGCATCGAGAACTTCGAGCGCAACGGCGTGATGCTGCGGGTTTATTGCGCCGCCAAGACGGTGGCAGATTGCTTCAAACATCGGAACAAGGTGGGTTTGGATGTAGCGCTGGAAGCACTGAAGGACGTGCGGGCCAAGCGCACAGCGTCTGCGGATGACCTGTGGCGTTACGCGAAACTGGACCGCATGGCCAACGTGATGCGGCCGTACATGGAGGCCGTTGCGTGAGCGCGCGGGAAGACCAAGTCAGCGCGCCAGGCCGCCGCGGTGCTAAGTGCGTGGCGATCGATCTCGAAGTCGGTCGGGAAAGCGGGCGCATCCACCAGCTTGCCGGCGTACGTGGTGACAGCGGCGACACGGTGGTCTTCCCTCCTGGAACCTTGCACGGTGCATTGCAGTCGCTGGATGCACTGAGCGACAGCGCGGCCTTTGTAATTGGCCATAACCTGATCTCATTCGACTTGCCGCAATTGCGCGCGGCCGACCCGAACTTGCGCCTGCTTGAAAAGCCAGCGGTCGACACGCTGCGCCTCAACCCTTTGGCATTCCCGCGCAATCCATACCACCATCTGGTCAAGCATTATCACGATGGGCAGCTACTCGGAAATCGACGCAACGATCCATTGCTCGATTCCGAGCTGGTGCTTCGCGTTTTTCTTGACCAGGAAGCTGCTCTCAAGGCGATGCGGGAATCCTCGCCGGATCTGCTGCTCGCCTGGCATTGGCTGACCACCCGAGATGGCAAGGTCTCCGGGCTAAATCGGTTCTTCATGGTGGTGCGGCGGGCAAGCGCCCCAAGCGAAGCCGAAGCCAGGGCTGCCATTGCTCGATTGTTGGATGGTGTTGCCTGTCGCGTATCGAGCGCTAGCCTGATCGAAGAGGTGGCCGCCGAGGCTGGAACGGTGGGCTGGGCTATGGCCTACGCGCTTGCATGGCTGTCGGTGGCCGGGGGCAACTCAGTGATGCCTCCGTGGGTGCGCCACCAGTTTCCCGACGCCGGAAGAATGGTCCGATCTCTGCGCGATGTGCCTTGTGGCAAGGACGGCTGTGGATGGTGTCGGCGGGAGCACGATGCGCTAAGCCAGCTTCAACACTGGTTTGGTCAGACCTACGCCTTCCGGCCGGAACCGAAAGACGCAAAAAGTGGCCAGCCGTTGCAGAAGATTATTGTCGAGGCCGCAATGCGCGGCAAGCACGCGCTGGGCATTCTTCCCACGGGTACCGGGAAGTCCTTGTGCTACCAAGTACCTGCGCTTTCGCGATTTGTTCGGACCGGCGCGCTGTCCGTCGTAATTTCGCCCCTGGTCGCGTTGATGGAAGACCAGGTGAAAGCCCTGAGAGAGCGCGGCATAGAATCCTGCGCAGCCATCAATGGCTTGCTGTCGATGCCCGAGCGGGCGGATGTGCTGGACCGAGTGCGGCTTGGTGACGTCGGCATCTTGCTCATTGCGCCGGAGCAGCTGCGTAACAAGAGTGTGCGCAAAGTGCTCGCGCAGCGCGAGATCGGTGCGTGGATCTTCGACGAAGCGCACTGCCTTTCCAAATGGGGACAGGACTTCCGGCCTGACTATCGCTACGTCGCCAGGTTCATCCGCGAGAACGCGAACGCCAGCCAGGGCGGCGAGTTGCCGCTAATTCAATGCCTGACGGCAACCGCCAAGCCCGAAGTGGTCGCTGACATCGTTGGCCATTTCCGCGAAACGCTTGGCGTGGAATTGCGGGTATTTGATGGGGGTTCAAAGCGAGACAACCTCGAGTTCGACGTCATCGAGACGTCACCGAGTGAAAAATTCTCCATGGTCTACATGTTGATCAAGCGGGAACTTCCGGTCGAGATGTCCGGTGGTGCAATTGCCTACTGTGCGACTCGCAAGCAAACCGAAGACCTTGCCGAATTCTTGCGCGAGAAGGGGCTGGCCGCCGCCCCCTATCATGCGAAGTTGCTCCCAGAAACCAAGAAGGAAACGCAGAAGGCGTTCATTGCCGGCACGATTCGAGTCATCGCTGCGACAAATGCGTTTGGCATGGGTATCGACAAGCCGGATGTGCGGCTGGTCGTGCATGCGGACATCCCAGGCTCGCTGGAGAACTATCTGCAAGAAGCCGGGCGTGCGGGACGCGACCGTGCCCAAGCGCGATGCGTTCTGCTCTACGCGTCAGAAGATGTCGAGCGCCAGCATAGTATGTCGGCCGCGTCCCGCTTGTCGCAGCGCGACATTCAGAGCGTTCTGAGGGCGTTGAGGCAGCTGCAGCGAAAGAAGGATCGCAGCCAGGCGCTGGTTGCGACCAGCGGCGAGATCCTCGATGAGGATGACGAAGGCAAGTTCAAGCGAGACATCGCGACCGATGACACTCGTGTGCGCACGGCCATCGCCTGGCTCGAAGAGGCTGGGTTGGTGCGGCGGGAAGAGAACACAGTGCAGATTTTTCCGTCGGCGTTGAGGGTAAAGAGTCTCGCTGAGGCTGAGCAGAAGCTGTCGGGTATCGCCATTGCGAATCGCAAGCGATACCTCGATCTGATCCAAATCCTGCTGTCCGCCGCGGCTGATGAGGGCCTGTCGACGGACGAGTTGATGGCCAGCACCGGATTCAACGCCGACGGCCTGCGGGAGGCGCTGTATCTGCTCGACCGCCTCGGAATTGCCAGCAACGACTTGGCAATGACCGCATATGTCCACGTTGGCGTGGAACGGTCTTCGAGGAAGCGGTTTGAGGAGGCGGTCGCCCTTGAGTGTGCAGTCATTGCAACGCTACGCGAAGAGGCGCCTGACGTTGAAGTTGGCGAAGGGTCGCCACTGCGCCTTCGCCTGCTTTCTCAGCGTCTGAAGGACGAAGGACATTCTGCGCTGCCTCAGCGGCTGCGCCAGATCATCGCTGGGCTGGCTGGTGACGGTCGCGATGGACCAGACGGCCGAGGCAGTCTGACCCTGAAGCGTGGCCATGATCAGGAAACAATCTATATCAAGCTTAATCGTCCATGGAGCTCTGTAGAGGGGATCGCCGAGCGTCGGAGAACGGCGGCAGGTCGGCTGCTGGACCACTGGATTGCAAGTCTGCCCAAAGGGGCGCGCGGCGTTGATCAGCTTGCTGAGACCACTCTGGGCGAACTCACCCATAGTGTGGCAGGAGACGCGTTGCTGGTTGGCAGCACACTTGATCTTCGCAAACTGATTGATCGTGCGCTGCTCTGGCTCCACGAACAGGAAGTGCTGCGATTGAACAAAGGGTTGGCGATCTTCCGCTCGACCATGACCCTGACTCTGGAGAGCAACTGGAAACTGCAGTTCGAAAAGAGCAATTTCCAGCCGTTGGCAATGCACTATGACGAGCTGACGCGTCAGATTCACATCATGGCCGAGTACGCCGAACGAGGCGTCAAGAAAATGGCTGAGGCACTGAACCTGGCAATGGATTACTTTCGGCTGCCGCGTGAGGAGTTTTGTCGGCGGTGGTTACCTGGGCGGGAGAGTGAGCTGACTCGGCAAACCACTCCGCAGTCCTGGGACACCATCGTCGAAACGATGGCCCGCCCGCATCAGCGCAGCATCGTCGCCGATGATCGAGAGAATACAAACGTGCTGGTGCTGGCAGGGCCAGGATCCGGCAAGACCCGGGTGCTGGTCCATCGCATTGCCTATCTGGTCCGTATTCGTCGCGAGAATCCCCACGCGGTACTCGCTCTTGCCTACAACCGCCACGCAGCCTTGGAGATTCGTCGGCGTCTGACTGATCTCATCGGTGACGATGCCCGTCGGGTAACCGTATTGACGTGCCATGGCTTGGCGATGCGTCTGGTCGGCGCGAGTTTTGCCCAGCGCAGTGATGAAGCGAATTTCGATGCCGTGTTGGCCGAGGCCACGGCCCTGCTATAAGGCGGCGACCTACCGCCGGAAGACGCTGACGCACAGCGTGATCGACTACTGGCTGGCTTTCGATGGATTCTGGTGGACGAGTACCAGGACATCGATGCGGGTCAGTACAAGCTGATATCGGCGCTGGCCGGCCGCAAGCGCAGCGACGAGGATGGCCGGCTCAATCTGTTCGCTGTTGGTGACGACGATCAGAACATTTACGGGTTTGCGGGCGCGTCGGTCGAGTTCATTCGGCGTTTCGCCGATGACTACCAGGCCAGGACCCAGTTCCTGATTGAGAACTATCGATCCACCCGCCACATCGTCGACGTCGCCAATGCCGTGATTGGCGCCGCGGCAGAGCGCATGAAGGGCGAGCAGATTCGCGTGAATGCAGCGCGAGCGAAGGCAATGCCAGGAGGCGACTGGCAAGAACTCGATCTCGTGGGTCAAGGGCGGGTTCAAATTCTACCTGCCGGCCGAGATGCGACAGACCAGGCGCTGGCCGTTTATACCGAGCTGAAACGCATGATGGCGTTGGGTCTGGATCCGCGAACGACTGCCGTGATCGCTCGCCAATGGAAATTCCTTGACCCACTGAGAGCGGCGTTGGAGGCAGGTGGGGTGCCTGTCGTCATGGCAGACGAACAGGCGCCGCCACTGTGGCGATTGAGAGAGGCGCAGGCTCTGCTCGGCTATCTGGAGGACCGTCAGAGAGCTTTGGGATCACGACTGATCCGGTCCGATGACATTCAGCCCTGGCTTGCTGAGCAGGGTGGATCCGGGTGGTGGCCGATGCTGGCGGAGGCCATAGGCGAGTTTGCCGAAGACACGCAGGGTGCCGAGGTATCCCTTTCTATCCTCCGTGACTGGCTCGCGGAGTGGGGGCATGCCAACCGAACCAAGCAGCATGGAGTGCTTTTACTGACCGCACATCGTGCCAAAGGGCTGGAGTTCGATCATGTCTTCGTTCTGGATGGCGAGTGGCGGGCCGGGCGCACCGAAGACAAGGATGCAGTGCGGCGCCTGTACTACGTATCCATGACCCGCGCGCGCGCGACACTGACGTTGGTTCGCATGGGTCTCGTGAATGAGATCGTGGATGGCTTGGGCGATCATCCGGCGCTATTCCGCAGGCCCTCGGCTAGTTGGTTGCCGGCGCCAGGCCCTATGTCCTATCGGTATTTCAGACTTGGGCTGAAGGACATTGATCTGGGGTACGCAGGAAGGCAGACCAGCGGTAGCGCAGTGCATAGGGCGATCACTGCATTGCGGGTCGGGGACCCATTGCGCTACGTCGCTGATGACAAAGGCGTGCGCTTGGAAAGCAGATCAGGTGTAACGGTCGGCCGCTTATCCAGGCGCTTCGTTCCTCCTGCCGGGCTGAGCTGCACAGAAGCGCGCGTTCGCGGATTAATGTTCTGGCGAAAGTGCGACAGTAGCCCAGAGTACCCGGCTCACTGCCGCCTTGATGCCTGGGAGGTTGTGCTACCAGAACTGGTTTTCGCGCCCTGATGCCGACGGCAGAAGCGAATGCCAAAGGGATGCGTTTGCTCAAGCCAGGCAATGCCTTCCACCTGGGAATGACGGTTTATTCAATGCCGGCAAGCAGGCCAGGCGGATCTGACGATTGGCGAAGCAGGTCAGGTTTGGTCGTCGACCGCGGCACCGGGCGCGTTGGACTTGACCGATGCGATGCCGCCTTCGCGGGATGCTTCGGTCTTGTAAGCCTCGCTGGTGCCGATGACCTGGTGGTTCGCCGCCTTCAGATTGAACATGAACTGGCCGCCGGCCGCTGTCTTGAACCGCCCCGGTTTTCGTGGAGGCCGTTTGGTTTCAGTCAGAGGGCAAGTGGAGAAGAGAGAGGAAAAGGGAGGCGAACCTGGGCGGTTTCGGGCGCTGTTCCCGGCGCGCGTGGCACCGGCAGAACCGCGCGGAATCCCGCGACGACACGGGATTCCGGGCAACAAAAAACCGGCATGAGAGCCGGTTTTTTGACATGCATTGGTGGTGGAGTTCCCTGGTAGAGGAAACCTTCATGCCACGCGGTCAGGCCCACCGTAGGCGGAATTGAAACTGACGAGTGCATCCGAGGGAGAGCCGAACGCCCACGCGCAATTCCTCTCTGGTTCGGAGAACGATGGTCGATAGTGCGGCCCAGATCGAACGCTACGTTCAGCGCAACCTCAATCATGCAGCCATCGTTGCGAGGCGACACACGTACTTTCATTGCCCAGCCGCACTACTGAACGGCGCTCCACCAGTGGGTAAATCGCTGCGTCGTCGCGTCCAACTGCACCGGCTCGCCGATTCGCGGGGTCAGCAGCGCATAGGGCTTGCCCTCGCTGGCGGTAAGGGCGCGCTCGAATGGCTCGTCCCAGGCGTGGCGCGCCAGGCTGAAGCGCCCGGCATGGGCGGTGAGCAGCGAGCGGGCCGACAGGATCTGCGCGGCGCGGCTGGCTTCCTCCGGAGTCATGTGAATATCGCTCCAGCGTTCGTTGTACTGGCCCGCATCCAGCGCCACCAGATCGAAATCACCGAAGCGCTGGGCTATGGCCTGAAAATGCGGCCCGAAGCCGGTGTCGCCGCTGAAGTACAGCCGATGCTGCGAGGATTCCAGCGCATAGCTGACCCACAGGCTCTGGTTGCGCTGCAGAAAGCGCCCCGAATAGTGCTGGGCAGGCAATACATGCACCTGCAGGTCCGTCCCCAGAGTCACACTATTGTTCCATTCGACTTCACGAATCTGCGCCGGCAGATAGCCCCAGCGCTCGAGGTGCGCGCCGTTGCCCAAGCCGGCGACCACCAGCCGAGCCTTCGGCTGCAGCGCCTTCATCGTCGCGTAGTCCAAGTGGTCATAGTGGTCGTGGGAGATCAGCACGGCATCGATGGGCGGCAGGTCGTCCACGCGGTAAAGGCTGGTGCCCTCGAACGCCCTCACCATCCAGGGCAGCGGCGCAGCGTGGTCGCTGAACACCGGATCGATCAACACACGCTGGCCGCCAAGCTGAACAAAGAAGGACGAATGGCCCAGCCACACGACGGCGTCCTGATCTGCCGGTAAGGCCGACAGATCCGTCTTGATGGCCGGCAGTGCCGCCGGCGGCTCAGGCCGGTCTCGTGATTCGAAGCGACCTCGAATAACCGCCATCAGAAACTGGATGCCCTTCAAACGCTGCGGCGTGGCGACTTCATTACGAAACTCGCCGTCACGGTATTGCGCCGAGGCATGCACACGTTGCAGCCGCTCGTCCTGCGGCAACTGTCCCAGACGGGGTTCGAGATAGGCGCAGGCACCGATGATCAGTGCCACCAGCAGGGCGAGCGCAAGCATCAAAACGCGTTTCATGTGCAGGCCTCGCAGGTATTCAGTGGCTGCTTCTTGTCGCCGGTAGATTCAGGAGCGCTTGAGCGCACCCGCACCGCCGCCAGCACGGTGATGGCCGACAGTGCAAACAGAATCGCGCTGGCCATCAGGATGGCCTGCGGACCATTGGCATCGAGCAGGTAGCCGCCAAAAGCTGCACCGAAGGTGTTGGCCACTTGGATCACCGCCACCTGCACGCCACCAGCGCTTTCCGCGTCATCGGCCAGGCTGCGTGCCACCCAGGTGGACCAACCCACCGGCACTACCCCCAGCACCATGCCCCAGGAGGCGACGACCAGGGTGGTCACCAGCGGGAGGTGTCCGGCAGTGATCAGCACCGCCGCGCATACCACCAACAGCAGCGGCGCAAATGCCAGCGTGGTCTTGAGCTCGCCTTTGAGGAAGAAGGACGACAGCGAAGTGCCGACGAAGTTGGCCACGCCAAACAGCAGCAGCACAGCCGAAATCTGCTGCACATCGAAGTGCGGCACCGCCTCGAAGAACGGCCGCAGATAGGTGAAAAAGGCAAACTGGCCGGCAAACACGGCGAAGATCGCCAGCATGGCTGCCGGCACGCCTGCGCGCTTGAGCACCAAAAACGCCGCCAGTGCCGGGCGATGCTCACGTGAAGGCAGCCTGGGCAACACCAGCGCCTGCCAGATCAGGCACGCCAAGCCCAGCCCTGCGGCCAGCAGAAACACCCCGCGCCAGCCGACGATCTCGCCCAGAAAACTGCCCGCCGGTGCCGCCAGCACCAGTGCCACCGACACCCCGCCAAAGACGATGGACAGCGCCTTGGGTACGTCTTTGGCGGGCACCAATTGCATGGTGATGGCGGCGGCCATGGCCCAGAACCCGCCCAGCGCCAAGCCCAGCAGCACCCGACCCACCAGCAAGACGGCAAAGCGGGTGGTCAAAGCCGTCATCAGGCAGGACAGGATCAACAGCAGCGAGTAGCCCAGGATCACTTTGCGGCGGTCAACACCACGCGTTGCCCGGGATGCAAACAGACTGGCAAAGATGGCGGCAAAGGCTGTGGCCGTCAGCGTCTGCCCCGCCATGCCTTGCGAAATCTGCAAGCCTTCGGCCATGGGCGTGAGCAGGCCGGCGGGCAGAAATTCCACCGTAATCAGGCCGGCCACGCAGGCGGTGATCGACAGCACCGCACCCCAGGCTCCGGTTGTTTGGGAGGAGGATGGATTCATCGTCTACTCGCTTACTTGGTGGTGAAGCCGCCATCGACGGCGATGGCCTGGCCGACCACGAACCCGGCCAGCGGGCTGCACAGCCACAGCACGGCACCGGCCAGCTCCTCGGGCTTGCCCAAACGCCCCGCAGGGATTTCCTTGATCACTTCCGCCATATGCTCCGGCGCATCGCGCAGGGCTTTTTGCACCATGGGCGTTTCCACCGGGCCGGGACATACGGCATTGATGCGAATACCCAGCGGTGCATATTCCAGCGCGGCGCTCTTGGTCAGGCCGACGACACCGTGCTTGGAGGCGGTGTAGGCACCCAGATTGGCCAGCCCCGCCAGCCCGCTGTTGGACGAGCAGTTGACGATGGCGCCACTGCCCTGTGCCCGCATCTGGCGCAGCTCGTGCTTGAGGCAGTTCCACACGCCGCGCAGGTTCACGGCGATGGCCAGATCGAAGTCGCTGGCTTCGGCATCGGCAGTGTTGGCAACAGGTACGTGTAGCCCGGCGTTGTTGAGCGCGAAGTCCAGGCTGCCAAAGTGCTCCACGCACGCGGCCACCGCGGCGGCCGCATCGGCTTCCTGGGTGACATCGCAGCGCACGGCAATGGCCTTGTGCCCGGCGGCCACGAGCTTTTGTGCCTCGGCCTGCGCCGCCTCAAGGTTCATGTCGGCCAGCACCACGGCGGCGCCGGATTCGGCAAAGGCGACGGCCGTGGCCAGGCCGATGCCCGATGCCGCGCCGGTGACCAGCGCGGCCTTTCCTTCAAAGTGGATGTTCATGTCAGTGCCTCGATATGTGCGCTTGGAAACACGAGCTCGATGTCTCGTACTTCATGCCGTCCATGCTAGGCACCGACACACTGCGGCGTTAGAAAGATGCGCTTCGATCTTTGGCGGATACTCCAAACGCGTTTGGATTTTTGTAAGCACTGGCAAGCGTGGATCACCGCCACTGCGGATGTTCCTCACGCTGCGCCAGGCATAGATGTCACGACCTCCATGCGCAGCTGTCACGACGCTGCGCGACGATGACGCGCTGCTGAACCGTCCGTGCCGGAGCGTATCGCCCGCTCGCTGTCAGCGTGGACGGCGCTCACCTCAGGATCTGCGTGCGCGCTCGCGCATGTAGTCCATGTCGAAGGTTTCCGGGTTGCCTCCGCCGCGGAGGTCGCGGTTGAGGTCGTTGATGGCACGCAGGTCCGCTGCGTCCAGCTCGAAGTCGAACACTGCCAGGTTCTGTTTCATGCGGTAGGCGTGATTGGTCTTGGGAATGACGATGACACCGTTCTGCAGGTGCCAGCGCAGCACGACCTGGGCCGGTGTCTTGCCGTACTTGGCAGCAATATGATCAAGTGCGGGGTCTTCCAGCACACGGACGATCTGACCGGGCGTTCGCGGGTGGTTGATGAAGATACCGCCGATGGGTGACCAGGCCTGGGTCGCGATGTCGAGCGAGGAATGCGCTTCCCGCTGGGCCTGCCGGCTGAAGTAGGGGTGGAGCTCGATCTGGTTGATCGCGGGCACCACCTCGGTTTGCTCGCTCAGTCGGCGCAGATGCTCGACCTCGAAGTTGCTGACACCGATGGCGCGAATGCGGCCTTCCTTGAGCAAGCGCTCCATCGCCCGGTAAGCGGCGACCGTTGACTCGAAATATCGCGGTGTCGGGTAGTGCAGCAGGTACATGTCGACGTAATCGAGCCCCAGCTTCTCAAGGCTGGCATCGAAGGCCCGCAGCGCCTCGTCGTAACCGTAGTCGGCAATCCACAGCTTGGTCGAAATGAACAGCTCGGCGCGGGGTACCTCACTGCGCACGATCGCCTCGCCCAACTGCTGCTCGTTACCGTAGTAAGCGGCGGTATCGACCAGCCGGTAACCGCTGCGCAGCGCCGTTTCCATGATCGCCACGGCGTTGTCGATGACGCGGTAAGCGCCGAACCCGAGCATGGGCATTTCGACGCCGTTGTTCAGCCGGCGCATGGGGATTGGCCCGGTTTGCTGTGCCGGCTTGTCCGCAGCGCCATTGCCTTGGGCAAAAGCCAGTTGCGAGTGCTGCCCGAGCGCCACCGCCATGGCGGCGGATGCCGTGAGGAGGTTTCGTCTTTTCATGATCTCGATCTCCGCGGTTAAGGGATGGGGACAGTTGGGCTGGGTGCCATATGCACCTTCAAGACCGATACCTGTACGGCACGCTCATCCTTGGTGGGTGACCGTGGCGGAGCGCGCGGTCGGTGATCATCGGATCGAGGCATGGACTGCCGCGATACTCCGCGTGGTAGGCATCGTCAATTCGCTCATTGATCGGCCCGTAGGTCGGCTCGAAGCTCACTTCCTTCGTCATTCCGACGGCAACGATCCGCCACGCTTTCTGTCGCATGGCGGCGTTGCACCGACGGGAGCGCTGTCCGTTGTAGTCGCGTGCATGGAGGACATCACCTGCCACGACAGACCAAATCCACATCGGCATGCCATTAGGTTGCTCCGTGTCGCGCAACGCCGAGATATGCAAATCAACTGAACCGTGTAATGACTTCGAAGCCAACCGTGTCGAAGTGCGTCATCCGCTGCAGCGTGTCGGTCACATCCTCAAGTGCGACCTGGCGCGTGACGAGTCGGGCCGGATTGAGCTTGCCCTTTGCGACAAGGGCGAGCAGTTCGGGGTAGTTCGGTTGCGGATTACCGAGTGAGCCGACCACCTCGAACTCTCTGTTGACAAGGAAGTCAATCGGGATGGAAACCATCCCGCGCTCCTCCTGCGAGGTGAGCCCGACCTGGACATGACGGCCGCGCTTGCGTAGTGACTGGATCGATTGCTGAGCCGTGAAGGCGCGACCGAGCCCGTCGATCGACACGTGAGCGCCACCGCCCGTCGCCTCCTTGACGGCTTGCCCAACCTGATCGGGCGTGAGGCCCCGAGCGTCGATCGTGGCGACCGCGCCTTCGTCGCGGGCTTTTGCCAGCTTGCGGCCATCGATGTCGATGGCGACAACCATCGCGTCCATCGCCGCGGCGATCTGTACGGCCGAAAGACCAATGCCGCCGCATCCATGCACGGCGACCCACTGGCCAGGCTGCACGCGTCCGCGATGGACGATCGCCCGATAGGAGGTCATGAACCGGCAGCCCAGTGCGGCGGCGGCAAGGCTGTCGACCCCCTCGGGTAACTGGATGCAATTCAGGTCCGCTGCCGTGATGGTGACGTACTGCGCCCAACCGCCGGTTCGGTCGATCGCAAATTGGACCCCGTGGTCACACAGATTCTGGAACCCCGCACGGCACTGTGGACACGTGCCGTCGGATTCGTGGAATGGAACCGTAACGCGATCGCCGACTTTGACAGTGCGTACGTCACGCCCGACTTCCACGACGACACCGCCAAACTCATGACCCATCACTGCGGGAAGAGGGATGTTGACGCCCATCCATGTCCAGTCCTGGTTCCAGAAATGCCAGTCGCTGCGGCAGATCCCGCTCGCCTCGACCTGCACCACGGCGCCATCGCTTCGCGGCGCCATGACCGGAACCTGGGCCACTTGCAGCGGACCGCGGAAAGCTGTCATCTGCGCTGCACGCATCATCCGCGACCCGCTGGCATGCCGCGCGCCGCCCGCCTCTGCGGCTTCGGCGCGAAACGAGGCGCTCTGTGCGAGGGCTACTCCGGTTGCTGCAGTGATGATGTGCGTGTTGAACTCACGTCGAGAGATCATTGCTGGACTCCTTTGTTGAGGTTGACCGGGCATCTCCCACTCATCTGGCTCCATTTCATGCCGCGGATGTTCATCGGGCGGTGTAGCCGCCGTCGGGCGCAACGATCTGGCCGATCATGAAGCCGGCGCCGGGGCTGCAGAGCCACAGCACGGCGGAGGCAATCTCCTCCGGCGTTCCCATGCGACCGAGCGGGATGTCGTCGATGACCGCCTGCATGCGCGCGGGATGATCCGCCATTGCCTTATCGACCATCGGCGTGTGGACGGTGCCGGGGCAGATCACGTTGATGCGAATGCCTCTGCGTGCATACTCGAGCGCGGCAGCCTTGGTCAGCCCGATCACGCCATGCTTGGATGCCGTATAGGCCGCAAGCCCGGCGATGCCGGCCAGACCGCTCTGCGATGAGCAGTTGACGATCACGCCACTGCCTTGCTTTCGCATCTGGCGAAGCTCGTACTTCATGCACGCCCACACCCCGCGCAGGTTGACCGCGATCACGCGATCGAAATCCTCGGCCATGGCATCGGCTGTTTCGACACTGGGCGCATGAATACCGGCGTTGTTGTAAGCGAAGTCGAGGCGGCCGAATGCGGCGACCGTCGCGTCGATCGCAGCCGCAACCGATGCTTCGTCGGCGACGTCGCAGCGAAGGCCCAGGGCCCGGTGTCCGGCCTTGATCAGCGCGTCAGCCGCCGCCTTGGCGTTGTTCTCGTTGTCGCCGGCGATGGCCACGGCCGCGCCGGCTTCGGCGAATGCCTGGGCCGTCGCGAACCCGATGCCCCCGGCGGCGCCGGTCACGAAGGCAACCTTGTTCTGAAATGAAGTGCTCATCGCCGCGCTCCCCGGAGCGTGGTTCGAGTCGGAAGGAATTGTTTGAGTTGCCATGGTCGCCTATACCCCTCAGTTACCGAGAGGGTCGTTCTGGACATGCAGTGGTTGTCTTTCGGCTGGCCGCTCGCTTTCCTCATAGTCGAACTGACTTTGGGTGAAGGGGTCGGCACGCCCGCCTTCGAGCTTGATCCGGTCCAGACCCGTGTCGATCTCGCGCAGTTCCTGCGGCGTGAGCTGGATGCCGCCGGCGGCGACGTTCTCTGCCAGATGCGAATACTGGGTGGTGCCGGGAATCGGCACGATCCACGGCTTGCGCGAGGTGGTCCAGGCCAGCGCCAACTGTGCCGGGGTGATGCCCTTGCGTTCGGCCCAGTCGCGCACGAAATGGAAGTACGGCATGTTCGCGCTGAGTGCCTGTGGGGTGAAGCGCGGCAGGTTGTGGCGGCGGTCGGTGCGGTCAAAACGCTGCGCCGGATTGACCGCACCGGCCAGAAAGCTGCGCCCCAGCGGGCAATAGGGCACGAAGCCGATGCCCAGTTCCTCCAGCGTCGGGAAGATGCGCGCCTCCGGCTCGCGCCACCACATGGCATATTCGCTTTGCACCGCCGCCAGCGGCTGCACGGCGTGGGCGCGGCGAATGGTGCTGGCACTGGCCTCGGACAAACCCCATTCCAGCACCTTGCCGGCTTTGATCAGATCTTGTACTGCGCCCGCAACGTCTTCGATCGGCACCTTGGGGTCGGGGCGGTGCTGGTACAGCAGATCGATACGGTCGGTTTTCAGGCGCTTGAGCGAGCCATCGACTGCACGGCGCAGATGGTCGGGCTGGCTGTTGAGGGCCGTCGGCAGGCCTCCTTCCACGCCAAAGCCGAACTTGGTGGCGATCACCACCTGCTGGCGCACCGGCGCCAGCGCTTCGGCGACAAATTCCTCGCTCAGGTAGGGGCCATAGACCTCGGCGGTATCGAAGCAGGTCACGCCCTGATCGTGGGCGGCGCGAATCAACGCCACGGCGGCCTTGCGGTCTCGCGGGCCACCGCCGTAATAGCCCACCAACGGCAGGCAGCCCAGGCCGATGGCCGACACCTGCAGCGAACCCAGTTTGCGCTGGCCCATGCGCCTTTCCTTGTCGCTCAGGTTCAACGACGCGCCCTGTGTTCCGCGCGAAGCCGCCGGCGCCACCCCCGGCCCCATGCCGGTCATCGCCAGTGCGGCAAGGCCCAGGCTCGAACCCAGAAAGGCACGACGGCTGCTGCCCTGAACAGTCTGCCCGGTGCGCGGGGTATCCATCGAAGTGGTCATTGGGATGCACTCCTATGATTGGGGCGCGGCAAGAAAGTCCATGTCGAACTGGTCCGGATGCGGTCCACCACGCTGGTCCTGATTAAGGGCATTCAGCACCGCCATGTGTTGATCGCTGAGCGTGAAGTCGAACAGGTCGATGTTCTCGGCCATGCGTGCGGCATGCACGGACTTCGGGATCACCACGCGGCCGTGCTGTAGATGCCAGCGCAGCACGATTTGCGCGGGGCTCTTGTTGTACTGCGCGGCCAGTTCCTTGAGCTGCGGCAAGTCCAGCAGGCGGATGGGCTGGTTTGGATCGGCCGGATGGTTGGTATAGACACCGCCCAGGGGCGACCAGGCCTCGGTAACGATGTTGCGGGCCTGGTTGGCCGCTTGCAGCCCGGTCTGGCTGAACAGCGGGTGCAGCTCCACCTGATTGACCGTCGGCACAATGCCGGTACGGGCTATCAAGGTATCGATCTGCTCAGCCGTGAAGTTGCACACGCCGATGGCGCGGATGCGGCCGTGGGCGCGCAGTTCCTCCATCAACTGCCAGGAGGCCATGGTGGCCTCGAAATTCGACGGTGTAGGCCAGTGCAGCAGATAGAGATCAAGGTAGTCGGTGCCGAGTTTTTGCAGGCTGTCTTCAAAGGCGCGCTGCGTGGCCTCGCGGCCATAGTCGGCAATCCACAGTTTGGTGGTCACGAACAGTTCGGCGCGGTCAATGCCGCTTTGTGCGATGCCCTGACCGACACCGGCCTCGTTGCCATAGGCGGCGGCAGTGTCGATGTGGCGATAGCCCGCAGCAAGGGCGCTTGCCACTGCTGCCGCCGTTTGCTCGGCTGGGGTCAGGTACACGCCCAGCCCGATCTGAGGCATGACGACGCCATTGTTCAGGGTGATGGTGGGAATACTCATGGTGACTGTTTTCTCGTGAATCAAATGATTGGGACTACCAGGCGTAGGCCTGCGGCGCTTCGCCGCCAGGGCCGGGCCATATTTCGTCCAGCCGGGTCAGGGTTTCGGGCGAAAGCGAGAGCTCATGGGCCTGCAGGTTCTGGCGCAGTTGCTCGACCGTGCGTGGCCCGCTGATGGCGGCAGTCACGACCGGGTTGTGCAGCACCCAGGCCAGCGCGACGCTGGCCGGTGCTTCGCCCAGCTCGGCGCACAGGGCCTCATAGGCCTGCAGCTGCGGGCGATAGCCCTCGACCCAGCGCTGCACCCATTCCGTGGCGCGGCGGCCTTCGCTGATCTTTTGCAGGATGCCGCCGAGCAGGCCACCGCCGATGGGGCTCCAGGGGATCAGGCCGACACCGAAATGGCGCAAGGCAGGAATCACCTCCAGCTCCACGGTGCGCTGCGTCAGGTTGTACAGACTCTGCTCGCAAGCCAGGCCCAGCAGGTGGCGCGATGCTGCCGTGCACTGTGCGGTGGCGATGTCCCAGCCGGCGAAGTTGCTGCTGCCGACGTAGGTGATCTTGCCTTCGCGGATCAATTGTTCCATCGCCTGCCAGATCTCTTCCCACGGCGTGCTGCGGTCGATGTGGTGCATCTGGTAGAGGTCGATGTGGTCGGTCTTCAGACGCTTGAGGCTGGCCTCGCAGGCGCGGCGGATGTGGTAGGCCGACAGGTACTTGTCGTTGGGGCCAGTTTCCATCGGCTGATAAACCTTGGTGGCCAGCACGATCTTGTCTCGGCGGCTGCCGTCCTGCGCCAGCCAGCGGCCGATGATTTCCTCGGACAGACCATAACCCTTGGCCATGTCCGGCGACTGCGGGCCGCCATAGACGTCTGCCGTGTCGAACAGATTGATGCCCGCGTCCAGTGCTTCGTCCATGATGGCAAAGCTGCTTTTCTCATCAGCCAGTTCGCCAAAATTCATGGCACCCAGCGCGATGCGACTGACTTTGAGGCCGGTGCGGCCGAGGTGTTTATATTCCATGGCGATCTCCAGAATGTTTTGAAAATGCGGCACGTGCTGGCCACGCCATGAGGCGCAGGGCGACGGGAATGGCCAGCAGCGCAGCCACCGCGCTGGCCTCGAACACCGAGGCGATGCCGGCCCGGGCGGCCAGCAGGCCCAGCAGCGGACTTCCAAGCCCGAGGGTCAAGTCCAGAAAGGCGTTGTAGATGCCCATGGCCATGCCGCGACTGGCGGGTGGCACACGCTGCACGACCTCCAGCCCAAGGCCGGGGAACACCAGCGAGAAGCCGGCACCTGCAATGGCTGCGCCCAGGATGGCAACCCACCCCGTCGTAGCCAGGCCAATCAGGGCCAGACCCAGCGCCTGAATCGCCAAGCAGCACAGCGCCACCCGTGCGCCACCGAATTTGTCCGGCAGATGTCCGGCGACAATGCGCAGGGCAATCAGCGCCACCGCAAACGTCGTAAAGGCCAGCGCGCCATGGGCCCAACCCTGCACCGAGAAGTGCAGCGTCAGGAATACCGTGACCGCGCCGAAGGTGATGCCGCTCAAGGCAAAACCGATACCCGGCAACAGCACGGCACCCAGCACGGTTGCCATGGGCACCCTGGCCGACGCCACGGGTGCCAGCGCCGGAATGGGCAGCACCCAGGCCAGCGACAGCAGTGGCACGGCGGCGCTGGCCAACGCAATCCCCAGGAAGCCGAACTGCCCGTATACCCAGCTGCCGATGGGGGCGCCGATGGCAATGGCGGCGAACATCGCCATGCCGACCCAGGCAATGACCTGGGCGGAGCGCTCGGCCGCCACGCGCCCCAGCGCCCAAAGCATGCTGCCGGTGATGATCAGGCTCTCGGCCCCGCCCACCAGGGTGCGGCCTACCAGCAAGATACCGACGGACAGCCCGGGCGCCTGCACGAATCGCAGCGAAAGCACATAGCACGCACCACCGGCCACGGCTGCGCACAAGCCCCACAACACCGCCTGCTTGGGGTCGCGCGTGTCGGTAATGCGCCCGGCCCACAGGCGCGAGGCTAGTGCGGCGGCAAACTGACTGCCCGCCACCAGCCCCACCACAAACGCACTCATGCCCAGCGTGTCGTGCACATGCAGCGGCAACACCGGCAGCGCCATGCCGATGACGAAGAACGCCATGAACACCACGCCCACCACCGGCGCAAGAGCCTTCAATGCATGGAGCATGCTTTGGCGCCGTGGGAATGCTATCGAGTTCATGTTCGCAGCCTTGTCGGCTTTCAGTTACCGACCTTCGGGCTGGCTTCGGAGGGGATCCAGTCGAAGGTATAGGGGTCAGGACCCCGGCGGCCGGCCTCGCCTTTGTTCAACGCATCGATGGCGGCCAGTTCGTCGAGTGTGAGCCTGAACTCGAAGCTGGCGAGGTTCTGCACCATGCGCGTGGGGGTGGCCGTCTTTGGAATCACGATGCGCCCCTGCTGGGTGTGCCAGCGCAGCACCACTTCGGCAGGTGTACGGTCATGCGCCTGTGCGATCCGAGCAATCACGGGATCGTCCAGCACCGAGGCTTGCCCCAACGGACTCCAGGCTTCGATGGCGATGCCGTAGCCGGTGCACACATTGAACAAGTCGCGCTTGCCGTAGTACGGGTGCACCTGGATCTGGTTCACCGAGGGGATGCGTCCCGTCTCGTCGATGATTCGCTTCAGGTGTTCAGGCTGGAAGTTGGACACGCCGGCCGAGCGCAGCAGGCCTTCATCAACCAGTTGCGTCATCGCGCGCCAAGTGGACACATAGTCGCCGCCGTAGAGCGTGGGCACCGGCCAGTGCATCAGGAACAGGTCGAGTTGTTCGACACCGAGCGCGGCCAGCGTCTGCTCGAAGCTGCGGCGCACGTCATCGGGCCGATGGTTGCCATTGCCGAGCTTGCTGGTGAGGAAGAATGCCTCACGCGGCAGACCCGAGCGGGCAATGCCCAGGCCCACGCCGGTTTCGTTGGCGTACATCTGCGCCGTATCGAAGTGGCGGTAACCGGCGGCAATCGCCGCCGCCACGCCTTGCGCGGTGAGTTCGTGGCTTTCCGGGCGGCTGTCGCGCGGCGCGAGATCCATGGTGCCAAAGCCAAGCTGCGGAATGGCCACGCCGTCGTTCAATGTAATGATGTGCGTCTCAGGGTTCGTCATGCTTGCACTCCTGCTGCCGTTGTCTGGGTGTTTCTCAGGTCATAACGCAGCCAGACCACATCGCCGTTCAGCACCTCGCAGGAAGTGAGCTTCAAACGCTCAACCGGGAAAGACGGGTTGTCGCGCTCGCCCGAGAATTCAAAGATGGTCGGTGCACCGGAATAACCATCCAGCCCCGGCAGAATCAGCAGGCTGATTTCATCGATCAGCCCGGCATGCAGAAAGCGCCCCGAGGTGGCCGGACCGCCTTCCAGATACAGACGCTTGATGCCCAGTGCGCCGAGCTTGTCGAGCACCAGACCGAGATCCACCTCATCGCGGCCAGCGAACAAGGTGTAAATGCCCTCGCTGCGCAGACCGGCCAGATAGCGGTCGCTGCTGGCCTCGGTGACCACCACGATGATGCGCTCGCCGTCGATCTCGTTGCTGCCCCAGGCCTGTGTACCCTTGGGTGCGATCACCACCTGATACTTGCCTTGCCCCGGCTCGGGCAGCACGTCCACGCGCGCGACGGTTTCCGTGGTCTCGGGATAGGGTGCGTTGCCTCGGGTGTACTCCTGCGCGGTGGTGTGGCCCATGAGGGCGGCATCGGTTTCGATCTTCGCACGGGCAGCATCCCACAGCCCTTCGGGCACCACATCGGCGGGGTGCCACAGCGGCACCAATGCGCGTCCATCGACGCTGCTGGTCATGTGGCAGATGACTCTGGGTTTCATGTCTTTCCCTCTTGTGTCGAGTTGAATCACTTGGTTGGCGCTTCCACCCCCACCATGGCCTGCTGCGCCGGGGCGTAGCGCTCGCCGACGATTTCAATCTGTGCGGCGGCCGTTTCGATGGCTTCAAGGTCGGCGGCGGTTAACTGGATCTGCACCGCACCGAGGTTTTCTTCCAGCCGGTGCAGCTTGGTGGTGCCGGGGATGGGCACGATGAAATCGCGCTGCGCGAGCAGCCAGGCCAGGGCAACCTGCGCGGGTGTGGCGCCCTTGTCGGCGGCCACACGCTTGAGCAGTTCCACCAGAATCTGATTGTTGGCAATGGCTTCGGGCGAGAAGCGCGGCACGCTCTTGCGGAAGTCGCCGTCGCCCAGCGTGAAGTCCTTGCCCATGGCGCCGGTGAGAAATCCCTTGCCCAGCGGGCTGTAGGGCACCAGACCGATGCCTAGCTCATCGCAGGCGGCGAGGATGCCGTTGTGCTCCACGGCGCGCCACCACAGCGAATACTCGTTCTGCACCGCCGCTACCGGCAGCACCGCGTGCGCCCGGCGCAGCGTGGCCACGCCCGGCTCGGACAGGCCGAAGTGCTTGACCTTGCCCTCATTGACCAGCTCTTTCACGGTGCCGGCCACGTCCTCGATAGGCACGTTCGGATCGACGCGGTGCTGGTACAGCAGGTCGATGGTGTCGACGTCCAGGCGCTTGAGCGAACCATCGACCGCCTGACGGATGTGTTCGGGGCGGCTGGACAGCCCGCGGTTCTCGCCGGTTGCAAAGTCGATGTCGAATCCGAACTTGGTGGCGATCACCACCTGCTCGCGCAGCGGGCGCAGCGCCTCACCCACCACTTCTTCATTGGTGAAGGGGCCGTAGACCTCGGCGGTATCGAAGAAGGTGACGCCGCGCTCGACGGCGGCGCGAATCAGCGCCACACCCTCCGCGGTGGTGAGCTTGGTGGCATAGCTGAAGCTCATGCCCATGCAGCCAAGGCCGAGTGCAGAGACTTCGAGATTTCCAAGTTTGCGGGTTTGCACGGCTCAATCCTCAATGGTGTTGCTGAACATGCGGGGGTTGACCAGATCCGGGTCTGGTCCGCCCCGTATGCCGGTGTCCAGCGCGTCGATGGCGGCGACTTCATCCGTGCTCAGGCTGAAGTCGAAGATGGCGAAGTTCTCGGCAATGCGCTCTGGCCGCACCGATTTGGGAATGGCGCAAACGCCATGCTCGATATGCCAGCGCAGCACGATTTGCGCCGCCGTCTTGCCGTACTTCGCGGCCAGGTTCGTGATGAGCGGATGGGTGAGCGGGTCCTGGGATGCGGGCTTGTCGTTGAAGTAGCGGTTGATGCCGCCAATCGGCGACCAGGCCTGGGTGATGATGCCGCGCCTGGTATCGGCCATGCGCAACGCCTGCTGGTTGAAGAAGGGATGCAGTTCCACCTGGTTCAAGGCAGGCGTGATCGAGCTTTCGCTGGCCAGCGCGTCCAGATCGCGCTCGCTGAAATTGCACACACCGATGGCGCGCACGCGCCCGTCGGCCAGCAGCTTCTCGGCCGCTTTCCAGGAGGCCAATGTGGCCTGGAAGTCCGTGGGCACCGGCCAGTGCAGCAGATACAGGTCCAGATAATCGAGCCCCAGCTTGCGCAGGCTGACATCGAACGCATGCAGCGTCCTGTCGTAGCCGTAGTCGCTCATCCATAGCTTGGTGGTGATGAAAAGTTGCTCTCGCGCGATACCGCCGCGCTTGATTCCTTCGCCGACCTCGCGTTCGTTGTAGTAGGCCGCGGCGGTGTCGATCAGGTGGTAGCCGCTGGCAATCGCGGCGGCAACGGCGTCGACCGTCTGTTCGGGTGGCGATTGATATAACCCTAGCCCGAGGGCGGGCATGTGCACGCCGTTGTTGAGCGTGAGTTGTGGCGCCATTGCGTTCATTGCGAAGCCTACTGAGATAGCGGGTTCAGCGGCGAGACCTGGATGGTGGCGGCACGTGGGCCGGCGGCAATCATCGGTGCGAGGTAGGGGCTGCTGCGATACTTGGCGCGGTAGGCCTCGTCGATGCCATCGTTGACGGCTCCGTCCACCGGCGCAAAGGTCACGTCCAGCGTCAGGCCGGCAACCTGGATGCGCCCGGCCTTCTGTTGCCGGGCGGCTTGATACCAGCGCGAACGCGTGCCGTTGTAGGCACGTACATAAAGGGCATCGTCCACCACTACCGACCAAATCCAGGTGGGGGTGCCGTAGGTTCTGCCGTCCGCGCGCAAGGGAGCGATATGCAGGTCGTCCGCTTCGGCGATCCTGTGCAAGATGTTTTTTGGCCATGTGTTCATGGGGGCCTCCATCAGATTGAAATCAGGGCTTGACCATCACCTTGATGGCCTCGCGCGCATCCATGGCGCGGTAGCCGTCAGGCACCTCCTCCAGGCCAACAGTGCGGTCAAACACAAGACCGGGCTGGATGCGGCCTTCGAGCACGTCGGGCAACAGTTCGTCGATGTAGGCGCGCACCGGAGCGGGGCCGCCGCCGACCAGCACATTCCGGTAGAACATCGGTTGTGCCTGGGGTATGACGTCGTAATGCGGTACGCCGACGCGGCCCACCCCGCCACCGGCACGCACGATGCCCATGGAGGTGGCCATGGCCTGATCGGTGCCCACGCATTCGAGCACCGAGTGCACGCCTTGACCTGCGGTCAATTCGCGGATGCGCTCAACCGCCTCGTCGCCACGTTCGCTGACGACGTCGGTGGCGCCGAACTGCCTGGCCAGCGCGATGCGGTCCGGATGGCGACCCAGCAGGATGATCTGCTCGGCACCCAGGCGCTTGGCGGCGATCACGCCACACAGGCCCACCGCACCGTCACCGATCACCGCTGCGCGCTTGCCCTTGCCGACGCGGGACACCACCGCCGCATGGTGGCCAGTGCCCATCACGTCCGAGAGCGTGAGCAGGGACGCCATCAGCGCGTGGTCCTCGCCCACCGGCAGTGGATAGAGCGTGCCATCGGCCTGAGGAATGCGCAGCGCCTCGGCCTGCGCGCCGCCCACGTCGGGACTGCCGAAGAAACCGCCGTGGCTGCAGGCCGTGTGCAGACCTTCATGGCAGAAGTCGCAACTGCCGTCGGAATAGGCAAACGGCATGATGACCAGATCGCCCACCTTGATCTTGCGCACATCGCCGCCAATGGCCTCGACCCGCCCAATGGCCTCGTGGCCCATGTATTGACCGTGGCCATCGGCCTGTTTGAGCCGGTAAGGCCACAGGTCGCTGCCGCAGATGCAGGCGCGAATCACACGAATCACCGCATCGGTGGGCTGTTTGATGGTGGCGTCCGGGATGTTTTCGATCCGCACGTCGCCGGCCTGGTACATGATGGTTGCGCGCACGGTGCTTACTCCTGCTGGCTGATGAGTTGACGTAGCTGATCGGCCTGGCTGCGGTTGACCGCCGCCTCGATCAGTTCGGCGACCTGTGCCAGCTGCGTGTTGGTGATGCCGGTGTTCCTGCCCATGCCGACATGCGATCCAAGCTGCGGTTCGACGCCTTGCATGGCCGCCAGCGCAGCGATGGTCACCAGCTCACGTTCGCGGTGGGTCAGCACCGGGTTGTCGAAGATGTCGGCAAACAGATGCTCTTTCAGGAAACGATCGATTTCCGGACTGAACTCGCCGAAGCCGGGCGCGGGTTTAGCCTGGGCCACCTTGGTGAGCTTCTCCAGTGTCGCGCGGCCTCGCTCGTAACGGTCGCCACCCTCGTTAGGCTGGTAGGTCTGGCCGATGGGGTCTTTGATGCCTTGCCGGCTGCGGGCATCGAGCACCGTCCTGAGTGTGTTGATGCCATTGAGGCTGCGCGGAAATCCGCAATAGGCGTAGAGCTGCTCCAGCGCGGCCTTGATCTGGTTGATGGTCAGCCCGGCATCCAGTCCGGTGCGCAGTGCACCATCCAAAGCTGCCAGGTTGCCCGTGGCGGTGTGGGCGGAGATTTGCACCAAAGCGGCTTCCTGGGCCGTCAGGGCGGTGGCCGATGAGGTTTGTGCATTCACGAGACTGGCTCCTTGAAGGAAAAATCCGAGGGCGATGCCAAGCACGGCGAATGTCCAGCGACTTGTGTTCATGGCTGGCCCCGGTACTGCGCGTCGGTCACATGCTCCTGCCAGACCACGTTCCTGCCATCGCGCACGCCGGTGATGACCAGGTGCGTCATGGCTGCATCGGGCGTGGCACCGTGCCAGTGCTCCACCCCCGGTGGGCACCACAGGCTGTCACCGGTTTCGGCGCGAAAGATCTTGCCGTCTCGGGTGCCGCTCAGCGCGACACCCTGGGTGACAACGATGTGTTGACCTGCAGGGTGCATGTGCCATGCGCTGCGCGCGCCCGGCTGGAAGGTGACGTAGGCGCCCGAGTAGTGGGCAGTGTCATTGGCTGGGAACAGGCGATCCACCCGGACTTCGCCGGTAAAATGTTCGGGCGCCCCTTTCTGCGCGTTCTGCGGCGCAGCCGGGTACAGCACCTGCACTGCCTTGTCTGGCGCGTCGGCCGGCGTTGAATTGGCCTGTACTACGGACGTGAACAGCGCAGTCAGAATCGCCACCAGTGCTTGTCTGCTCATGAGAGATCTCCTGTGTCTTGTCGGGCCGGCTACACACCCGCTTTGCGTCTTTCCACAATGGCCCGGAAGGCCGGCACATCGAACTGCTCAGGGTCGGGGCCGCCGCGCAGGTTGCGGTCCAGCGCATCCATGGCGGACATGTCCTCGGCGCTAAGCTCGAAGTTGAAGATGTCGATGTTGGCCAGCAGCCGCTCGTAGTGCTGGGACTTCGGGATCACGATGAGGTCATGCTGGACATGCCAGCGCAGCACGATCTGTGCGGCGCTCTTGCGGTGCTTTTGCGCAAGATTCACCACGACAGGATCTTCCAGCAGGCGCAGCGGTTTTGTGGGGTCTTTGGGCAGGGTGGTGAACACGCCGCCAATGGGCGACCAGCTTTGGGTCTTGATGCCGTGTTGCGCATGGGTTGCGCGCAGGGCTTGCTGCGGAAAATACGGATGCAGCTCCACCTGGTTGAGCACCGGCACGATATCGGTGTTGTCCAGCAGCCGCTTCAGGTGCTCCGGCTGGAAGTTGCTCACGCCAATGGCGCGAATGCGTTTGTCGGCGTGGAGTTTTTCCAGTGCCTTCCAGGCGGCGAGCGTGTTATCGAAGTCGGTCGGTACCGGCCAGTGCAGCAGATACAGGTCCAGGTAATCCAACCCCAGCGCATTCATGCTTTTGTCAAAAGCACGCAGAGCCTGGTCATGGCCAAAATCTTCGATCCACAGCTTGGTGGTGACAAACAGCTCCGAACGCGGCACGCCGCTGCGAACGATGCCTTCGCCCACTTCCTTTTCGTTGCCATAGTTCTTGGCCGTATCGATCAGGCGATAGCCATTGCGCAGGGCGAAGTCGATGACATCGGCGGTCTGGATGGTTGGCAGGGCAAAGCAGCCCACGCCGAACACCGGCATCTCGACGCCGTTGTTCAGCTTGACCATCGGGCTTTTGCCGGCGCTGGACGCTGGGCGGCTTGCCGCTGCAGACGGGGCACCAGTGCTGCTTCCGGTCGCCAAAGCGCTGCCAGGCACAGCTACAGCGGCGGCGCTGGCGGCAAGTCCTGAAATGAAAGTGCGCCGGCTGCTGCTGGCGAGTTCGGGGCGCGAGAGCGTGTGATCGTTCATTGCAATCTCCTTGGAGGATTGGCAACTGCACCCGCCATTCAGTTGATGCCTGAGACTGGTTGCGAGCTGTCATGAAGTACGGCTGCAAACTTAGTCCTCGTGCCCCGGCAGACGCTTGCACGATTCTTGAAGTCGTTTGGCAAATTCTCCAAGGCGACAGAAAATCAATGGACTGAGGCGTGGATGGCTAACTAGCATCCCCGCATGAGCATGAAGGAGAGCGCCATGAACGACTGGAACCAAAGACGGCTGGAAGCCGGCCGGGCGGAGCTGGCCGAGCGCATCGCGCAGGCCCAGCCAAATGAAGGCCAGCTGGAAGTGCGGCCAGGCCTGTATCTGAACCGCATTTCTTCACCGCACCATGCCGTGCACGGTGTGCTTGAACCGTCCTGCTGCGTGGTGGCCGAGGGCAGCAAGGAAGTGATACTCGGCGATGAGTCCTTCGTGTATGACGCCGCCCACTACCTGATCGCCACCATGGGCGTGCCGGCCTTTGCCCGCATCGTTCACGCCACCCCGGAGCAGCCCTATCTGAGCATGCGTTTCTTGCTCGACCCGGCCGTGGTGACCGCAGTCATCCTCGAATCCGGAATCATTCACCAGAAGGGAGAAACGGTCAGTGACGCCAAGGCCGTAGACGTCAGCGCCCTGAGCGTAGACATGCTGGATGCCGCACTACGGCTGGTGCGCTCGGCGGAATCCGCCGAGGAGTACCGGGTGATGGGGCCCTTGATCCAGCGCGAGCTCATCTATCGTCTGCTGACCGGAGCCCAGGCCGCCCGCCTGAACCAGCTGGCACGTTTCGGAGGCCAGGATCACCGCATGGTGCGGGCGGTCAAGCTGCTGTCGGATCACTACGTCGAGCCGCTGCGCGTCGAAGCAGTCGCCGAGCAGCTTGGCATGAGCGTGTCCGGGTTTCATGCCCATTTCAAGGCGGCCACCAATATGTCGCCCGTGCAGTTCCAGAAAAAACTGCGATTGCAGGAAGCGCAGCGCCTGATGCTCAGTGAGGACTTCGATGCCGGGCAGGCAGCCTACCGCGTTGGCTACGAGGATCAGTCGCACTTCAGTCGTGACTACAAACGCCAGTATGGCGAGCCGCCGGCGCGGGATATCGCACGGCTGCGGGAAATGGCGGCTTCGGGGATGGCTGTCTAGGCGCGGTTCGTTGGAAGAGCACGCACCATGTGACAGCGCTCGGGCTGCCGAGTAGTCGGCGCCCTGGTCTTGATCCGCACAAACGCATAGAGCGCCGATCCGCTCGCAGCGGTTTCCCGCCACGCCATCGACTGACCGAGCCTCGGTCTGGCCGACGCCGCCCAAACGTGGGAGAATTGGCAGGACTTGGCAATCATATTTCAACGTCGGCAAGGGCAAGGCGATGGCAGACGCAGAAGACGAAATCCTCACGCTGGATGAAGTCGCGGCCTACCTGAAGGCGGGCAAGCGCACGGTCTACCGGCTCGCGGCGGACAAGAAGATCCCGGCGTTCAAGCTCGGCGGCACTTGGCGGTTCCGCAAGGCCGATCTGGAGCAGTGGATTGCGCAGCAAACAACAGGCGGCCAACGCGAGGGGAAGGCATGACAAAACACCAAGACCAAAGCCAGATCAAATGGGTCGCCGACTTCATCTGGAATATCGCCGACGACCGTCTGCGCGACGTCTATGTGCGCGGCAAATACCGCGACGTGATCCTGCCGTTCACCGTGCTGCGGCGGCTCGACGCCGTGCTGGAATCGACCAAGCAGGCGGTGCTGGAGCGAAAGCAGTTCCTCGACACCCACAAGGTGGCCGAGCAGGACGGCGCGCTGCGTATGGCGGCGGGTCAGGCCTTTTACAACATCTCCGAATTCACGCTCGCCAAGCTCAAGGCCAGCGCCGCCGGGCAACGCCTGCGCGATGACTTCATTGCGTATCTGGACGGCTTCTCGCCCAACGTGCAGGAAATCCTCACCAAGTTCAATTTCCGCAACCAAATCCAGAAGCTCGTCGATGCCCACGTCCTGGGCTACCTGATCGAGGACTTCCTTGATCCCGAGGTCAACCTCTCGCCGCTGCCCGTGAAGGACGCGGATGGTCGCGTCAAGCTGCCGCCACTGGACAACCACGGCATGGGCACGGTGTTCGAGGAGCTGATTCGCCGCTTCAACGAAGAGAACAACGAGGAAGCGGGCGAGCACTTCACGCCGCGCGACGTCGTCAAGCTCATGGCCAAGCTGCTGTTTCTGCCCGTGGCCGAGCGCATCCAGTCCGGCACCTATCTGCTCTACGACGGTTCCTGCGGCACCGGCGGTATGTTGACCGTGTCCGAGGAAACCTTGCAAGAGCTGGCCGACGACCACGGCAAGGAAGTCTCCATCCACCTCTACGGGCAGGAAATCAGCGACGAAACCTACGCCATCTGCAAGGCCGACCTGCTGCTGAAGGGAGAAGGCGGCGCAGCGGAGAACATCGTCGGTGGCGCAGACAAATCGACGCTATCCGCCGACCAGTTCCGTTCGCGCGAATTCGATTTCATGATCTCCAACCCGCCCTACGGCAAGAGCTGGAAGACCGATCTGGAACGCATGGGCGGCAAGCAGGGATTCAACGACCCGCGCTTCATCGTCAGCCACGGCGACAACCCCGAACTGAAGCTCATCACCCGCTCCAGCGACGGCCAGCTCATGTTTCTCGTGAACAAGCTGTCCAAGATGAAGCGCAACGCGCCCGCCGACGGCGTGGGCAGCCGCATCGCGCTGGTGCACAACGGCTCGGCGCTGTTCACCGGCGACGCCGGACAAGGCGAAAGCAATATCCGCCGCTGGGTGCTGGAAAACGATTGGCTCGAAGCCATCATCGCCCTGCCGCTCAACATCTTCTACAACACCGGCATCGCCACCTACATCTGGGTGCTGGCCAACCGCAAGGCCGCCGCGCGCCGTGGCAAGGTGCAGTTGATCGACGCCAGCCAATGGTTCCAGCCGCTGCGCCGCAACCTCGGCAAAAAGAACTGCGAACTGGGCGAGGCCGACATTGCCCGCATCCTCGACCTGTATCTGGGCAAAATGCAGGAAACGGAAAACAGCAAATGGTTCGACACCCAGGACTTCGGCTACTGGAAGATCACCGTCGAGCGCCCGCTGCGCCTGAAAAGCCAGCTCTCCGACGAACGCATAGCCCCCCTGCGTTTTGCCACCGGCGACGAGGCGCTGCGCGCCGAGATCCACGCCACCCACGGCGAGGCGCTCTATACCGAGTTTGCCAAGCGCAAGCCGGCCATCGAGGCGTGGCTGAAAGGCGAGGACCAAGACGAACAAAATGGCGAAGACGACGACAGCGAAGACAGCGACAGCGGCGATGACGGCGAAGCCTCCGCCGCCCGCAAGGCCGTGCCCGCCAAGCGCCGCAAGAAGCTGCTCGACGCCTCGACCTGGCAGCGCGACAAGGGGCTGATGGAGGTGGCGCAACGGGCGCAGCAGGCATTGGGCAGCGCCGTGTTCGACGACCACAACGCATTCCGCGAGCGCTTCGATGCTGCCCTGAAGGCGCAGGGCGACAAGCTCGGCGCGGCAGAGAAAAAGGCGATTTTCAAGGCCGTGAGCTGGCGCGACGAAGCCGCACCGCCGGTATATGCCCGCCGCAGCAAGCTCAAGGCGGGCGAACATTTCGAGCCCGGCTTCGATGGCGCCTACCTGGAGACCCTGGGCAAGGATCGCTTCAGGGTCGAGTACGAGCCCGACAGCGAGCTGCGCGACACCGAACAGGTGCCCTTGAAGGAGTCGGGCGGCATCGACGCCTTTTTTGAGCGCGAAGTGCTGCCGCACGCGCCGGACGCCTGGATCGCCACGGACAAGACCCAGATCGGCTACGAGATTTCCTTCGCCCGCTACTTCTACAAGCCCGCGCCGCTGCGCACGCTGGCGGAAATCCGCGCCGACATCCTCGCGCTGGAGCAGCAGAGCGAAGGTTTGCTGCACAAGATCGTGGGGGGGGCGTGATGGTGGTGGCGTATTCCGACTACCGCCTGTCCGATGCAGCGTGGGTTGAACGCATTCCAGCTCATTGGCGAACGTCACGGCTACGCTACGTTGCTCGCATCGGCAACGGTACTACGCCCTCGCGTGACCGATTCGACTACTGGAGCAATGGCACTGTGCCGTGGCTGGCCAGCGGGCAAGTCAATGACTACATCGTCCGAAAGGCGCGCGAGCTGGTCACATTACAAGCCGTAAGGGAGTCCTCGCTGCGAGTGCTGCCAGCAGGCAGCGTGATTCTCGGCATGGTGGGGCAAGGTAAGACACGCGGCATGTCGGCGTATCTGGCCATCGACGCCACCATCAACCAGAACCTTGCCGGCATCACACCGACCAAGGAACTCGATGGTCGCTACCTGCACTACATGCTGACCACCGCCTACGACTTTCAGCGCAACTACGGTCGCGGTGGCAATCAGGCTGCGTTGAACTGCGCCATAGTCGGCAGCTTCCCGGCCCTGCTTCCCCCGCGCCCCGAGCAAGACCAGATCGTCGCCTACCTGCGCGCGCAGGATGCCCACATCGCCCGCTTCATCAAGGCCAAGCGCGAACTCATCAAGCTGCTCACCGAACAGAAGCTGCGCATCATCGACCACGCCGTCACGCGCGGCCTCGATGAATCGGTGGCGCTGAAGCCGTCCGGCATCGAATGGCTGGGCGAGGTGCCGGAGCATTGGAAAGCTCTCAAACTCAAGTTCGCTACGAAGCGAATCGTTGGAGGCTCCACGCCGAAAAGCGATGAATCGTCCTATTGGGATGGCGGCATCGTCTGGGTGACGCCACGCGACATCAGCAAAACCGATTCCTTGCACACGTCGCTACGAACCATCTCGGCCGCTGGCTTGCAGTCCTGTGCGTCTACGCTTGTACCCCCCGGAAGCATCGTCATCACCTCACGCGCGCCGGTTGGGAACGTTGCCATTGCGCGAGTTGAGCTTTGCACGAATCAGGGTTGCAAGGCCGTCGTGCCCGCGCCGGATATCGCCATCAGCGACTTCTTGTTCCTGTTGTTGCTTCGTATGAAGGAACGGCTACAGGTTCTCGCAAACGGTACGACGTTCGCGGAGATCGGTACTTGGGTGCTCGCCAACGAGTTCATTCCAGTTCCACCTGTCTCCGAACAGCATGCCATCTGCCGCTGGATCACCGACGAATGCCAGCCACTGGATGACGCGATTGCCCGCACCGAAGAAGAAATCAAACTGATCCGCGAATACCGCGACCGCCTGATTGCCGATGTGGTCACGGGCCAAGTGGACGTGCGCGGCTGGCAGCCCGGGCCGGATGATGCGGTGAGCGACGACGATCTGGCCGCGCTGGGCGAGGATGAGGCCGAACCCGCCGAGGAGGATGGCGATGGCGAAGAAAACTGATGCTCCAATGCGCGCCCCCGCCGGCTACGCGGACTGGTTGTCCGACATCAAAGCCCGCGTGGTCGCGGCTCGCCAGCGGGCGGTGCTGGCGGCCAATGCCGAGCTGGTGCAGCTGTATTGGCAGATCGGCCATGAGCTTTTGCAGCGCCAGCAATCCGCCCAGTGGGGTGACAAGGTGCTGGATCGGCTGGCCAGCGATCTGCGTGCAGCCTTTCCCGAGATGAAGGGCTTTTCACCCCGAAACCTGAAATACATGCGCTATTTCGCCGAGCACTGCCCCGGCCAAGCATTTGGGCAGCAGCCTGCTGCCCAATTACCCTGGTTCCACATCGTGACCCTGCTGACCAAGCTGCCAACCGCCGAAACCCGCGCCTGGTATGCCCAGCAGGCCATTGCGGGCGGCTGGTCACGCGCCACGCTGGAGGTGCAGATCCGCAACCGCCTGATGGAGCGGCAGGGGCAGGCCATCACCAATTTTGAAACGCGTCTGCCCGCGTCCCATTCAGAGCTGGCGCATGAAACGCTGAAGGACCCTTACCTGTTCGACTTTCTGGGACTGGGCGATGACGCACACGAACGCGAAATCGAGAACGCGCTGGTGCGGCACATCACCCGGTTTCTGCTGGAACTGGGCAGCGGCTTTGCCTTTGTTGGCCGCCAATACCGGCTGGAGGTGGACGGCAGCGAGTTCTTCATCGACCTGCTGTTCTATCACACGCGGCTCAAGTGCTATGTGGTGGTAGAGCTCAAGGCCACCGCCTTCAAGCCCGAGCACGCGGGGCAGTTGAACTTCTACCTGACGGCGGTGGACAGGCAGGTCAAGGCGCAGGACGACCAACCGACCATCGGGTTGTTGCTGTGCAAAACGCAGAGCCGACTGATTGCCGAATACGCACTCTCGGGCATGGACAAACCCATCGGCGTGGCCGAATACCAGTTAGTGCGTTCGTTGCCGCAAACTCTGGCAAGCAGCCTGCCGACGGTGGAGGAACTGGAAAGCGAATTGGCAGAGCAGGCAACCGGTAAGCCGGGCTTACAAGTTGGTGTAGAAAAAATGGGGGACGATGCATGAAGCCGACCGACACCAGCGAATTGGGCCTGGAACGGCTGATCGTGCGCCATCTGGCGGGCATCAGCGAACACCCGCCCGTTGCACCCAACACCGTGCAGGAGCCGGTGTCGGTGTACGGGCCGGCTGGCTACGTGCTGGGCCGGGCGAGTGACTACAACCGCGACGTGGCGCTGGATGTGGCGAAGCTGCTGGAGTTCTTGCAAGCCACACAGCCCAGGGCGGTAGAAGCGCTGAATCTGGCCAGCGAGGGCATCCAGCGCACGCAGTTTCTGCACCGCCTGCAAGGCGAGATCGCCAAGCGCGGCGTGGTGGACTGTTTGCGCCGTGGCGTGAGCCACGGGCCGGTGACGGTCGATCTCTACAAGCTGCTGCCCACGCCGGGCAACGCCGCTACCAGCGAAGCCTTCGCCAAGAACATCTTCAGCGTCACCCGGCAGGTGCGCTACAGCAACGACTCCGGCAACGAACTGGACTTGGTGGTCTTCATCAACGGCCTGCCGGTGTTGACCTTCGAGTTGAAAAATTCGCTGACCAGGCAGACGGTGGCCGATGCCATCGTCCAGTACCAGACCACGCGCGATCCGAAGGAGTTGCTGTTCCAGTCCGGTCGCTGCGTGGCGCACATGGCGGTCGACGATGCGGAGGTGGCGTTCTGCACCGAGCTCAAGGGCAAGGCCTCGTGGTTCCTGCCTTTCAACCAGGGCTGGAACAGCGGTGCGGGCAATCCGCCGAACCCCAACGGCATCAAGACCGACTACCTGTGGAAGCAGGTGCTGGCGAAGGAGTCGCTGGCGAACATCATCGAGAACTACGCACAGGTGGTGGAGGACGAGGAGGAAGACGCCAGCGGCAGGCGGCGCAAGACCCGCAAGCCGGTGTTTCCGCGCTTTCACCAGTTGCGCACAGTACGCGCCCTGCTGCGCCGTTCGCGCGCCGACGGTGTGGGCCAGCGCTACCTGATCCAGCACTCTGCGGGCAGCGGCAAGAGCAACACCATTGCATGGCTGGCACACCAGTTGGTGGAGCTGAAGACGGCGGCGGATGCCACGCAGGCGCAGTTCGATTCGGTCATCGTCATCACCGACCGGCGTGCGCTGGACACCCAGATCCACAAGACCATCAAGGGCTACGACCATGTGGCCTCGATCCTCGGCCATTCGGACAACGCGCAAGAGCTGCGCGACTTCCTGCGCCGGGGCAAGAAGATCATCGTCACCACGGTGCAGAAGTTCCCCTTCATCCTCGACGAGCTGGGCGACTTGGGCGACCGGAAGTTCGCGCTGCTGATCGACGAGGCCCATTCCAGCCAGGGCGGCAAGACCACGGCCAAGATGCATCAGGCCCTTGGTGGCTCAGTGGGTGGTTCGGTCGGCGGCAAGACCGACGAGGAAGCGTTCGAGGAAGACTCCACGCAGGATGCGGTGAATGCGGAAATCGAAAAGCGCATTGCATCGCGCAAGCTGCTGGCCAACGCCAGCTACTTCGCCTTCACCGCCACGCCAAAGACCAGGACGCTGGAGTTGTTCGGCGAACGGGTGACGGTGGGCGACAAGGTGCAGTTCCGCTCACCAGAGGAACTGACCTACACCACCAAGCAGGCGATACAAGAGGGCTTCATCCTCGACGTGATCGCCAACTACACGCCGGTGGACAGCTTCTACCACGTCGCCAAGACCATAGAAGACGATCCGCAAGTGGACAAGCTGAAGGCGCTGAAGAAAATCCGGCGCTACGTCGAGTCGCACGACAAGGCCATTCGCCGCAAGGCGGAGATCATGGTCGATCACTTCACCGCGCAGGTGATCGGCGCGAAGAAGGTCGGCGGCAAGGCGCGGGCGATGATCGTCTGCAACGGCATCGCGCGCGCCATCGACTACTTCCGCGAGGTGTCGGCCTACCTTGCCGAGATCAAGAGTCCGTACAAGGCCATCGTTGCGTATTCGGGAGACTTCGAGATCGGTGGTCAGAAGAAGACCGAGGCAGACCTCAACGGCTTTCCAAGCAAGGACATTCCGGCCAAGCTCAAGCTCGACCCCTATCGATTCCTGATCGTTGCCAACAAGTTCGTCACCGGCTTCGACGAACCCTTGCTGCACACCATGTACGTGGACAAGCCGCTGGCGGGCGTACTGGCGGTGCAGACCTTGTCGCGTTTGAACCGGGCGCACCCGCAGAAGGCGGACACCTTCGTTCTCGACTTCGCCGACAACGCCGAAGCGGTGAAGGCGGCGTTTCAGGAGTACTACCGCGCGACGATTCAGGACGGCGAAACCGACCCGAACAAGTTGCACGACCTCAAGGGCGAGCTGGACGCGCAGCAGGTTTACAGCGGCAGCCAAGTGGACGACTTGGTGGCGCTGTATCTGTCCGGAGCCGACCGCGAAAAGCTCGACCCCATTCTCGATGTGTGCGTGGCCGAGTACGTCAGCAAGCTCGGCGAGGACGAACAGGTCAAGTTCAAAGGCAAGGCCAAGGCGTTCGTCCGCAGCTACGGCTTCCTCTCAGCGATCCTTCCCTACGGGCATCCGGCATGGGAGAAGCTGTCGATCTTCCTGAATTTCCTGACGCCGAAGCTGCCCGCGCCGAAGGAGGAAGACCTCTCCAAAGGCGTGCTGGAAGCCATCGACATGGGCAGCTACCGTGCGCAGGCGCAGGCGGCGATGAAGATGGCGCTGGACGACGCGGATGCCTTGGTCGAACCGCCGCCGCCCGGTGGTGGCGGTGGCAGTGGCGAGCCGGACTTGGACAGGCTCTCGAACGTGATCAAACAGTTCAATGACCTGTTCGGCAACATTGAGTGGCACGACGCGGACAAGATCAAAAAGGTCATCACCGAAGAAATCCCCGCGCGCGTGGCGCAGGACAAGGCGTATCAGAACGCACAGGCCAACTCCGGCAAGCAGAACGCGCGGCTGGAGCACGACCGGGCGCTGGGCCGCGTGGTGCTGGAGCTGCTGGACGACCACACCGAACTGTTCAAGCAGTTCAGTGATAACCAGAATTTCAAACGCTGGCTGGCGGACATGGTGTTCGACTCCACCTATCGCCCCGGTGCAACGCCGCCAGCGCGGCCGCAGCCCGACGCTCCGGCGTGAGTGACATCCGAGGCGTGATGCAATGGCATTGAATCTGGCGAAAGTTCTGATTGCCTACTTGAAGGATCGGCCCGAGGAGAAGTTCACCGCAAGGCAGATCGCCGAGTGGGTGTTCGCCACGTTCCCGGCCGAGTGTCAGGTAAAGAAGGCAAGCAGCAAGTTCATCACCAACGATGCCGAGCTGGTGCAGCAGTTGGTCGCCGAGATCAGCTCGCAGCGCCCCGTCTTGCAAAAACGTCACCTGGAGTTGAAAACGACCGAAGGACGGCCGCGCAAGTACTACTACTCGGAGCGGACGGACAGTGCAGAGGTGGCAGCAGTCGAAAGCGCAGGAACGACGTCGGCAGCGGATGCGAGCGCATCGAAGGTCGACGAGCACGCCTTGTATCCGCTGCTGTCGCAGTATCTGTGGGAGGAGTTCGGTGTGTTCTCCAAACGCATCGACGAGAAGCGTTCGTCGAACAAGCGCGGCCCCAACGGCAACCGCTGGCTGTACCCGGACGCCCTTCAGCGCAGGCGTGGAGTGGCTGGTGCTGGAAGAACGCTTTACGTTCTACGGCGGTGCGATCACGCTTATCTCTTCGGTGCAGTCTGCAGTGCCAACAGTGGCCGATCCGGCCTCGCCGGTGAACGGACCGTTCTCGGCGGACTTCAGGTGGGCGATGCTGCCCAACACAGCGATGCGCCGATCCAGTTCACCCAAGGCCAGGCCAAGGTGTTCGAGGCGCTGTGGTCGTTCAAGGGCATCGAGATGGACGGCGAAAGGATCATGCAGCGCGCCGGCCAGAAGAGCGACAAGCCCATCGACCTGTTCAAAATCAAAGCGAAAGACAAGGACAACCCGCTGCATCAGGCGCGACTTGCGGCCTACGGTGCGTTCGTGGTCACGCAGCAATGCGCGGGGCTGTATGCGATGCCGTGTGCGGCAGTGGCGTTGGCGTAGCGCACTGCTACTCCAAGTTGGCCGGACAACCCATGGCGACGACACGCGCGTAAGTGGCTGACGCGCAAGGTAATGTGCGTGTGCCACGGCGAAGAAGTTGGCACAGGTTTCGAGAGAAGATAGGGCGCTACAGGGGCGAACTGGGCAAGTTGCACCACCCATGCCCGGCACGGCTGGCACACGCAGAACGGCCTCGAGCCCCGCGCGGCTTGGGGAAAGCGCAAACAAAAACGCCCAACCGAGATGGGTTGGGCGTGATGTTTTGGTGGCCGGGGTCGGAATCGAACCAACGACACGCGGATTTTCAGTCCGCTGCTCTACCAACTGAGCTACCCGGCCAGGGCAGGTCCGGATGCCGTGCGGCATCGGATTCTCGTGGGCCGCGTATTAGACCGGGCGGGATGGGAGCCGTCAAGCACACCCGGGCACAAGTACCTGATCGACGTAGTGTTTTCACGGCACGAAGCCGCCGGTGCGATTTCCGCCTCGAGCGGCCGGCCCGGGGCATACTCGGCCGGAACCTGGAACCCGAACGGCAACGACGACGAGGAACCCGCATGGCCCCAGCGACGGCAACCGCAGCAGGACGGGTGACCGCCATCCGCGGACCGGTGATCGTGACCACGGAATTCGCGCGCCAGCGCCGCCTGTTCGTCGACGTGCTCGGCCATGCCGCCGTGGCCGAGGAAGCGCTGTCCACAACCCAGGTGGCCGCCGTGTTCGGCCTCGACGGGCGCCGGGCCCAGGCGGCGCTGTACGAACTCCCCGGCAGCCGGATCGGTGCCTGGGTGGTCGAGTTCGATCCACCGGATCCGACCGTGATCCGGGTCGGCGGCGTCGGCTATGCCTGCGATGCGATGAAGATGATCGACTTCTTCACCACCGACCGGCCGGCCGCGATCGCCCGCCTCAAGGCCGCCGGCTTCGAATTCGTCAGCGAAGGCGCCGATCTGCAACTGCCCGACGGCGGCCGCTTCGTCGAGGCGCATCTGCGCGGCCCGGACGGCGTGATGGTCGCAGTGATCGAGCCCTTGAACCGGCCGCTGCAACAGTTCGTCACCGTGACCGACAAACTGTTCAGCGAAATGCAGAGCACCTCGGCACCGGTCAGCGATTTCGAGCCGGTGCGGGCGTTCTACGAAGACGTGCTCGGCGTGCCGATGGGCCTGCGCTACGAGTTCGAGAGCGATTCGTTCTCGAAGATGGTCGGCCTCTCGCAAACGACGCGGATCCGCGCCAACAACTACGGCCGGGTCGTCGAGGACGTGATGCTCGGCATCATCCACTACGGCCTGCCCGCCGGCTCGTTCGCCTCGCTGTGCGAACGTGCGCAGCCGCCGCATCGCGGCCTGGTCGGCGTGCGGCTCGACGTCAGCGGGCTCGACGCGCTGCTCGAGCGCTGCGCCGCGCACCGGCTGTCGATCCGCGTGCCGCCGACCGCGGCCGGCGGCACCCGCGCGCTCGGCCCCGGCCGCAATGCCGTCGTGGTCGCGCCGCACGGTGTCTGGCACTGGCTGGTGGAAACAGCGCCTGCACACCCGCCCCGCCACGACCCGCATGTCGCCAACGAGTAACAGTTGCGGCGTGCGCAAGCGACGCCCATAGTCGAAGCGTGGCTGGATCGTCGCAACCAGGTAGTAAAACCACGCCGGGCCCGGCGCGTCCCGCGAGCCGACGGCTGCGCCGCGTCGCGATGCAGCTCGACGACGAAGTCGTCCAGTATTTCAAGAAGCTGGCGGCCGATGCCGGCAACGGCCAGCGCTATACGACGCTGATCAACCAGCTCCTGCTCGAACACGTGCAGGCCGTGCGCAACGGCCAGACCGACGGTTCCGCGGGGCTGCTGGCGCGCAGCATCCGCCTCGAGCTCGAACAGTTGATCGGTCCCGACTGACGCCGGCGGAACCCGCCGCGCTATTTCGACGGCGGCTCGACGTAGTTGTCGATCGTGCTGGCGCCGGCGCCGAAGAAGAATTTTTCCATCTCTCCCTCGAGAAACTTGCGCGCCTTGGGCTCGATCGGCACCAGGCGATATTCGTTGATCAACATCGTCTGATGCGCGACCCAGCGCTGCCAGGCTTCCTTCGACACCTGCTTCCAGATGCGCTGCCCGAGCTCGCCCGGATACGGCAGGCGATCGAGTCCCGGCGCGCGGCGCTTGAGCAGCACGCAATCGACCATGCGGGGTGGGGCGGCGTTCATGATTCCATCCGTTGCCTGAGTGTTTCGAGGAGTTCCTTGACCGGCGCCGGCAGGCCGATCCGTGCCCGGCCGGTAGCGGACTCGCGCGGGTTATACCAGAGGGTGAGTCCCGGCTCCATGAGCGCAGCTTGCGCCGGCCCCTCGCATTCGGCGAGCAGCGGCAGGATCTCGAGATCGAAGTGCGTGAAGGCATGCTGCAGCGACGGCAACGCGCGCAACTGCCGTGGCTGCCGGAACCGCTGCTGCACGTAACTGCGCGCCGCCGCTTCGCTGGCGAACTCCGGCAGGCACCACAGGCCGCCCCAGATCCCCTGTTCCGGCCGGCGCTCGAGAAACGTCGCACCGGCGCCGTCGATCGCCACCACCATCCAGGCACGCCGCGCCTTGCGGGCCCGCGCGGCCGCCGAAGGGCGCGCCTTGGGCGCCGGAATGTCGTGCTGCCGGCCGTCGCATCGCGCGCGGCAATGCGCCGTCAGCGGGCAGGGCACGCAGGCCGGACGCCGCCGCGTGCACAGGGTCGCGCCGAGGTCCATGATCGCCTGCGTGTAGATATCGACCGCCACGGCCGGTGTGCACGCCTCCGCCAGGCTCCAGAGACGCTGCTCGACGGCCCGCTCCGCGGGACTGCCTTCGATCCCGAAAAACCGCGCCAGCACACGCTTGACGTTGCCGTCGAGGATCGCATGACGTGCGCCGCTCGACAGCGCGAGGATCGCACCGGCCGTCGAACGACCGATCCCCGGCAAGGCGGCGACGGCATCGAAGCGGCGCGGAAACTCGCCGTCATGCTGGTCGCGGATCTGCTGCGCGGCGCGATGCAGGTTGCGGGCCCGCGCGTAGTAGCCGAGCCCGGTCCACAGATGCAGCACCTCGTCGAGGGGCGCGTCGGCCAGCGTGCGCACCTCCGGAAAGCGCGCCATGAAGCGTTCGAAGTAGGGAATCACGGTCGCGACCTGGGTCTGCTGCAGCATGATCTCGGAGATCCAGACGCGGTACGGCGTGCGGTCGGACTGCCACGGCAGGTCGTGCCGGCCGCTGCGTGCGTGCCAGGCAATCAGCGCCGGCCCGACCCACTGCGCCATCGTTTCGCTCACGGCGCCGTATCGCCCCGCAAACCCTGCGCATCGAGCCGCAGCCGCAGTACCAGGCCTTCGATCTGCAGCGCGTCGAGGCGCGCGCGCTCGAACGTCAACGTACCGCGGGCACGCAGCGCCGCGAGGGCCTCGCCCGGGAAGCGGAAAGGCTCGCCCGGCGCGCTGTCCGGCGGCAGATAGCGGTCGGCATCTATCGCGTCGCCGGCCAGCGTGAATTCGGTCAGCGACGACTCACCGCCATGCCGGATCGTGCCGCCGAGCCGGGTGTCGTCGAGCTGCAGCGAGAACGGTTCGATCTGCAGCACACCGTCGTGCAGCGCCAACCGCCCCTCGCCCGCGAACGACTCGAGTACACGCGGGTCGGTCGTCGCCGGCGGCTCGATGCCGAGCGTGGCGAGCAGCCGGCGCAGCGAAGTCGGCGCCAGCGCGAAGCCGAATTCCACCGCCGGCGGCGACCCTTCGGGCTGGTCGTAGCGCAATCCCTGGAGTGCGAGACGTGCCTCGCCGACCTGCAGGTCGAGCTGCCCAGCACGCCCGGCGATGGCGTCCAGATCGAGTGTCGCGGCCGGCAGCGTCAGCGTGAACGGCACACCCTCGGCTGCCAGGCCCACGGCCCGGACCCGGGCGGCCAGGGTCGTCGAGCCGAGCGTCAGTTGCAGCGCATCGCCCGGCGGCAGCGTCAGACGCGTCGTGAGCTGCACATCGTCGAGCCGGGCGGCCGAGCCCAGGCTCAAGCCGAACCCGGCTTCGATGTTCACCGGCTCGGGCTGGCCCGACTGCCACGGTCCGATCTCGAGCCGCAAGGCATCGACCGTCAGCCGTGTGCCGTCGCCGGCATCGGTGAAACGGAGTTCGGCGTCTTCGAGTTCGACGCCGGCCAGCTGCAGCGACAGCGCCGCCTCGCCGCTCGCACCGTCGGCCAGATCGGACCAGTTGTCGCGACCCTCGGCCGTGCGCTGCAGCGCAAGCCGCGCGCCGACCAGCCGCAGGCGATCGAGCTGCAATTCACCCCGCAGCAGCAGCGGCAGCAGGCGCGCCCCGACCCGCAGCTCGCGCCAGCGCAGCAACGGCTCGCCGTCGATCCCGGGCGGGTTGCCGATCTCGCCGGCACCGGCGCGCAGTGCCAGCCAGGGGTACCAGCCGAGTTCGAGACCGGGCTGCAGTTCAACCGGCCGGCCGGTCGCCTCGGACAGCGCCGCGACGATCCGCGGCCGGAAGACATCGGGATCGACCCAGCGCGTGATCGCGAGCACACCGACCAGCAGCAGCGCGACCAGGCCGGCCGCGACAATCAGGATCCATCTGAAAGGTCGCACGCGACGATTGTAGCGGGCGGCGGGAGCCGGTTCAGTCGGTCGTGGAAGCCATGCGCGGCGCCGGCACCGAAACACCGCCACGCCCGTTGAACCAGTTCATCGCGTACTGCAGCAACTGCGAGTTGGTGGCGAGATTCAGCTTGCGCTTGATCGACTGGCGATGCGATTCGATCGTCTTGACCGACAGCCCGAGTTCGGCCGCGATGTCGCGCGAGCTGACGCCGCGGCCGACGAGATTCAGGACCTGCAATTCGCGATTCGACAAACGACCCACCGGATCACTGCCCTCGCCCCGATCGCGTACGCGCAGCGACTGGGCCAACTGCTCGCTGACATAGCGCTCGCCGCGCAGCACCGCGCGCAGCGCGTTCAGCAACTGATCGGCGGCGGCCTGTTTCATGATGTAGCCCGACGCGCCTTCGGCGAGCAGCCTCTCGGCATAGATCGTCTCGTCGTACATCGACAGCACCAGCATCGGCAGATCGGGATGATGTGCATGCACGCTGCGCACCAGCTCGAGGCCATCGCCCTCCTGCAACGCCAGATCGACGATCACGATGTCGGGCTGCAGCTCGCGAATCGCCTGGCGCGCCTGCGCTTCGCTGGCCGCCTCGCCGCAGACTTCGATGTCGGGCTCGGCATCCATCATGCGCTTGAGCCCGTGACGGACGATCGGGTGATCGTCGACGAGCAGCACGCGGCGACGCGTGCCTTTGAGCTCTCGTGGAGCTCCCGCTGCGGACGGCATGCTCATGCGTCTGGCCAATCCTTCAGTAGTGTCGCGGCGTGATCGTTCGCCAAAAAAATTGTATCGCAACGGGCTCGCCGGCCGCCGTTCGGAGTCCGTTGCGATGTTCCGCAACCCCGCTGCCGCGGCACCACAAATTTCAGGAGAATCAGAGCTTAGTCCACTGGACTTACGTACAGATGCGAAGCCCACGAAGCAGAGCGTAGGATGACATAAAGCGGTCAGGATGAACCGCAACAGATTTGTGGAAACAATAACAAAACGGGGATTCCGATGGTTGATTCAGGCACGGGGGTGTCGTTGGTAGCGGATTACTCCGAGTGGCAGGCGCGCGACTACTACCAGACCTATTACAGCGAGGTCGTCCTGCCCGATGAACAGGCCGTACTGGCCTATCAACTCGAAGTGATGCGCGCAGCACCGCAACGTTTCGGCCGCGCGCTGGAATACGGCTGCGGCCCGACGCTGCACCGCGCGATCGCCGCCGCACCCTATGCCTTCCGTCTCGACATGGCCGACTGGCTGGCCGACAACCTGCAGGCGGTACGCGACTGGCTGGCCGCGGATGCGGACAACGCCGACTGGACCCGCTTCACCCGCTTCATCCTCGCGACCGAGAAGCAGCGGCGCATCGACACCGCCCGCATGCGGCAGCGCGAGGCCACGACCCGCAAGGTGGTGCGCGGGCTCTACGTCAGCGATGCCCGCTGGCGGCACCCGCTCGGCCGCGAGCGACTGGCGTTCTACGATCTGCTGATCTCGGGTTTCTGCCTCGACGCGATCGCCAGCGACAAGCGCGTTTGGCGGCGCTGCATGCGCAACGTGCTTTCGATGGTCGCGCCGGGCGGCACCACGATCCTGCACTTCCTGCACAAATGCCGCGCCTACAAGGTCGGCAACCGGATGTTCCCGGGTTCGAACCTGGCGGTCGACGACGTCCGCGACGTGCTCGAGGAACTGGGTTTCGCAGGCCGCAGCATCGACGTGCAGATCATCCCCTGCCCGGACAATGCACAATACGGTTATGCCGGCATCCTGACGGCATCGGCCCGCCGCGAGCGCATCGTCGACTGATCCAGTGGCGCGGCCGCGCCGCGGCTTGGGCTATCGCGAGGACCGTTCCGAACCATGCGCGACCGCAGCTGCAGGCGAGCGCCCTCGACGCTCGCCCACCGCCCTTCAAAACTCCTCTTCGCCGCCACGGCCGCCGCCTCGCTGCTGAGCACCGTCGCCGTCATGGCGGCGCCGACGTCTGCCCGGACCAGCGTGGCCCTGGCCGCTGCAGCGGTCGCGACCGCCACGGCACCCACCACGGTCGCAACGGCGCCGAACCCGGTCGTCGAGGCGCTGCGCGAGCGCGTCGACGCCATCCGCGCCGCCGCCGAAGGCGGCGGCAGTGGCGGCATCGAGGCCGGCGGCGAACCCCTGCGCGCCACCCAGACGCTGCCGCAGCTGTACCAGATGAACGGCTTTCAACCGCTCTGGGATGCGCTGCGCCTGCGCTCGCTGGTCGAGCTGCTGCGGGACATCGAGGACGACGGCCTGCGCCCGTCCGACTATCACCTGGCGCCGCTGCAGCAACTGCTTGGCCGCACCGCCACGCTGGCACCGCTGGAACGCGCGACACTCGACTTGCTGGCCAGCGATGCCTACGCGCTGATTCTCTATCACCTCTATTTCGGCAAGGTCGACCCCCTGTCGCTCGATCCGGCCTGGAATTTCGAGCAGCGGCAGATCCGCGCAGCCGACGCCGTGCACTTCGTGCACGACGCGATCGTCCAGAACCGGGTCCGCGCCAGCCTCGATCAGGTACGGCCCGATCACTGGATGTATGCCGCGGGGCGCCAGGCGCTGGCCGCCTACCGCGGCATCGCCGCACTCGGCGGCTGGCCGCAACTGCCCGCGGGACCGACCTTGAAGCCCGGCATGACCGATGCGCGCGTGGCCGTGCTGCGCGAGCGGTTGCGGATCACCGGCGACTTCGTCGCCGCCGGCGCCGCAGCCACGGCACCGAACCCCGGCGCCATATCACCGACCGCGGCGACCCTGCCGCCCGAGGCGGCCAACCCGCCGGACCCCCTGCTGTTCGATGCCACGGTCGAAGCCGCCGTCCGGCATTTCCAGAAACGCCATCGCCTCGGCATCGACGGCGCGGTCGGCCCGGCCACCTTGCGCGAGCTGAACGTGTCGGTGCAAGCGCGGATCGACCAGCTGCGGCTGAATCTCGAACGCGGCCGCTGGGTGCTGCACGAGGTGCGCAAGGACGGCGATCTGGTGATCGTCGACATCGCCGGCTTCGGGGTACGTTTCATCCGCGACCAAAAGACCGTCTGGGAGACTCGCGCCGTCGTCGGCCGACCCTACCGGCAAACGCCGATTTTCAAGTCGGCGATCGATCATGTGGTGCTGAACCCGACCTGGACCGTACCACCGACCATCCTCGCGCAGGACACCCTGCCGGCGATACGCCGCAATCGCAGCTATCTCGCGAAACACAATCTCGAAGTCATCGACCGCAGCGGCCGGCCGGTTCCGGCGGAGTCGATCGACTTTTCCCGCTACACCGGCCGCAACTTCCCCTACATGATCCGCCAGCGCCCCGGCGACGACAATTCGCTCGGCCGGGTCAAGATCATGTTCCCGAACTCCCATCTGGTGTATCTGCACGACACGCCGAGCAAATCGCTGTTCGACCGGGACCAGCGCGCTTTCAGCTCCGGCTGCATCCGCACCGAAAAGCCGCTCGACCTGGTCGAACGGCTGCTCGACGATCCGGTTCAATGGAACCGCAGCGCCCTCGACGCCGCGGTCGCCACCGGCACCACGCGCACCATCCGTCTGCCGAAGCCGGTGCCGGTACTGATCCTCTACTGGACGGTCGATCGCGACGACGACGGCAGCATCGTGTTCAAGCCGGATCCCTACGACCGCGATCCCCGCGAACTCGCCGCGCTCGACCGGCCGTTCAGGATCGGCCAGCGCGCCAGCCTCTGACGGCGGCCGCAACGTCCTCGCCATCGCCATCGCCGGCCGCCGTCCGGTCTGCGGTGGCACCGGGCCGCTGCAGCGCCCCTGCACGCCAATTTGCTAGGCTCCGCCGACAAGAACGACATAGCGTCGTCCCTCGGGGGGTCTCGTGGTCGAAGAACTCAGCCTCGCGCACGGCCTGGTGCGCTATCTGCACATCCTGCTGTTCGTGTACTGGCTCGGCGGCGATGCCGGCGTGTTCTACTCGAGCGGTTTCGTCACCAACCCGAAGCTGTCCCGCGAACAGCGCCTCACGGCATTCAAGATCTTCGTCAATCTCGACATGCTGCCGCGCTACTGCCTCGCGCTGATGCTGACGGTCGGCGGCGTGCTGGCCGAGTTCGTCGGCTACGAGCACCCGCTGTGGCAGACCATCGCGATCGTCGCACTCGGGCCCATCTGGGTCTGGGTCGTGCACACCATCCACGTCAAGGAAGGCACCGCGTTCGGCAAGCAGCTCGCCGCGATCGATCGCTGGTTCCGCGTGTTCATGATCTTCGCGCTGCTCGCCTCGGTGGCCTACCACTGGACGACCGGCCCGCTGCGCCCCTATCCCTGGCTGGCGGCGAAGCTGTTGATCTTCGCCTTCCTGATCTTCTGCGGCTTCATGATCCGCGTAAAGATCCCGCCCTTCATGGAAGGCTTCAAGACCCTGGCCACCACCGGGCCGACGCTCGAGAGCGACCGGCAGATGCAGGAGGGTATGGCGGCCAGCAGGCCCTATGTGTTGCTGATCTGGGCCGGCGTGGCGATCTCCGCACTGATCGGCGTGCTGAAGCCCGGCCAGGGTCCGCTCGGCTGACGAAACGAATCCGGGCAGCACATGCGCCGGCCAGTCCTGACTGGCCGGCGCGCAGCCAGCACGCCTGCGCTATACCGCGACCGAGCCGGCGTCGTAGTCGTACAAGGTACGCAGCTCGGCCATGCCATCACTCAGCGCCTGCACCTGCTGCGCCGGATCCGCAGCGAAGTAGGTCAGCGCACGGGCCCGCGACATCACCAGTGCCGCAGTCACCCGCGGATGACGGGCCTTTTCGTAGCGCTGCAGCACGTCGTCGGGCGTCGTGCCCGCCGCCGCCGCACGCCCCAGCACTGCGGCATCCTCGAGCGCCATGACCGCGCCCTGCCCGGTGAACGGCGGCATCGCATGCGCCGCATCGCCGAGCAGCGTGGCCCGGCCCCGCGTCCAGGTCGGCAGCGGATCGCGATCGAACAGGCCCCACTTGAAGAGCTTCTCCGGCGGCACGAGTTCGAGCAGCCGCCGGGCATGCGGCTCGAAATCGGCGAACTCCTCCAGCAGCTCCTCGCGGGTAGCGCTGACCGACCAGCCCTCTTCGGTCCAGGCGGTACGCTGCGCGATCGCGACGATGTTTACCAGAGAGCCCCGCCGCAACGGATAGCGCATCAACAGACGCCGCGGCCCGACAGTCAAGCACAGCGGCGGGTCGAGCAGATCCGGCGGCACGATCTCCCCCGGCACCAGGCCACGATAGGCGAGATATCCGGTGAAGTTCGGCCGGTCGGGACCGAACAGCGCGGCACGGGTCACCGAGTGGATGCCGTCGGCGCCGACCAGCCAGTCCGCTTCGGCCCGCGAACCGTCGCGCAGTTCGAGGGTCACGCCATCGGCTCGCGTATCGACTGCGATCACGCCGCAGCCGACCTGCAGACATTGCGGATCCATCGCCCGCACGGCTTCGACCAACGCCGCATGCAGATCGGCGCGATGTACGTGGAACAGCGGCATACCATAGCGGTCGGCGGTCTGGTCCTGGGCGAGACGCACCAGGATCTCGCCGGTCGCATAGTGGCGGATCGTACCCGCCGGCGGTCGGCTGCCGATGCGTTCGAGCGCATCCCGCAAGCCGAGTTCCACCAGCGCCTTGCCGGCGTTCGGCGTGATGCTGAGCCCCGCACCGACCTCGCCGAGTTCGGTGACCTGCTCGTAGACCCGCACCTTCTGTCCGGCACGCAACAGCCCCAGCGCTGCCGCCAGACCGCCGATGCCGGCACCCACCACGATCACATTGGAATTTTGTCGCATACAGCTACCTCCGGGCGATTGTAGCGTCCCGTGGCACAGCGGCCACGGACCCCCGTGCGGCACGGAGATCTGGCGCGCGCGCTGTCCGAGGTTCGGACTGCGCGAGACTCGCATGCGGCCGGCGGCTCGGTTAACGTGCCGGCGTGAACATCGACGCCAAGCGACGTGCCCTCGCCGGCACCCTGCGATCCGCCGCCCCGGCAGCCGCCAACAGGACGGCCCCGGTGCGGGTAGAGCGCCAGGTGGCGGGGCGCGGCGGCAAGGGCGTATCGGTGATCACCGGGCTGCCGCTGCCACCGGCCGGCCTCGAAACGCTGGCCGCCGAACTCAAGAAGACTTGCGGCTGCGGCGGGACGGTTCGAAATGGAACGATCGAGATCCAGGGCGACCATCGCGACCGGCTGGTCGCTGAGCTGATCCGCCGCGGGTATGCGGCGAAGCGCTCGGGCGGCTGACCGACCCGGCGACCTCTCCCTGGGCTTCGCGGATCGCGGTACCGAGACTGAAGCCGCGCGATTCACCGGCACCCGCACCGGAACCGCCGGCGCTGCGGCGCGATGGATCGGCCGCACGACGTTGACCGGCATCGCGTGGTACATGGCCACGACCGCCCGGGCGACGATGCCCGTCATGGCCGCCGCGACGACCACCCTGCCCGCCGCCGTGATCACGCCCGCCACGACGCTCGCCGGCGCCGCCCCCGGACTGCTGCGGCGCACGCAGCACCGGCTTGGATTCGACCACCGCATACGCCGGCAGCGGCGCAAACGGCACGCTGGCACGCATGGTCTTTTCGATGTCGCGCAGCAGCGTGGCCTCGTCGGCGGCAACCAGCGACACCGCGCGACCGGTCGAACCGGCGCGCGCCGTGCGGCCGATGCGGTGCACATAGTCTTCGGGCACGTTCGGCAACTCGTAGTTGACGACCTGCGGCAGCTCCTTGATGTCGAGACCCCGCGAGGCCACCTCGGTGGCCACCAGCGCGCGGATCCGTCCGAGCTTGAAATCCTCGAGCGCACGCACGCGCGCCGACTGGCTCTTGTTGCCATGGATCGCGGCCGCGCTGACTCCGGCGCCCGAGAGCTGCTCGGCCAGCCGGTTCGCGCCGTGCTTGGTGCGCGTGAACACCAACGCCTGCGGCCATGCACCTTCGTCGCCCGAGCCGTGCTCGAACAGATGCACCAGCAGATGCCGTTTCTGGTCCTTGTCGACGCGATAGGCGAGCTGCTCGACCCGGTCCGCGGTCCGGTTGCGCGGCGCCACCTCGATCGCGACCGGATCGCGCAGGAAGCGCTCGGCGAGCCGGCGGATGTCGTCGGAGTAGGTCGCCGAGAACATCAGGTTCTGACGCTGCTGCGGCAGCATCCGGATCACCTGCTTGATCGCGTGGATGAAGCCCATGTCAAGCATCCGGTCGGCTTCGTCGAGCACGAAGTACTGCACCTTCGACAGGTCGCAGAGCTTGCGCTCGGCCAGGTCGATCAAGCGGCCCGGCGTCGCGATCAGCAGGTCGCAGCCGGCGCGCAGGCCGTCGATCTGCGGACGCTCGCCGACACCGCCGAAAATCACCTGGGTACGGAGGTTCTTGTGAGCACCGTAGTCGGCCGCACTGGCGGCGATCTGCGCCGACAGCTCGCGCGTCGGCGACAGCACCAGAACACGCGGCGCCGCGCCCTGCGCATGCCCGAGCTTCTGCAGCAACGGCAGCACGAAGCTCGCGGTCTTGCCAGTGCCGGTCTGTGCACCGGCCAGCACGTCGCGGCCGGACAGCACGGCGGGAATCGCCTGCAGCTGGATCGGGGTCGGCGTGGTGTAGCCCTTGTCGGTCACAGCACGCAGCAACTCGGGCTCGAGCCCGAGGGAATCGAATGAAGTCATGGAAATCCTTGCGAAAGAAAACAATGGACTCGCGACAACGGCGACTGTGTGCCGTGGCGGTCAGTAGCGAGGGAGGTTCAACGGTCGAGGTGCGGGCACCGCGGTGTCTCTGACGAACAACCGAGTCGGTGCTGACTCACGAACAAAGGGGGCGCTGACCGCGCGACCCTGATTTGGTGATCGTACTATACACCAATGGACCCCACCGCACGCGTCGTTCTCAGGATTGAGAACCTCGTCAAGCGCTACCGGCCCGAGCGGCCGCCGGTGCTCGACGGCCCATCGCTGACGCTGCACGAAGGCGAGTACGTCGCGATCATGGGCGAATCCGGGGTCGGCAAGTCGACGCTGCTGAACCTGCTCGCCGGGCTCGATCGCGCCGATGCCGGCCGGATCGAATTCGACGGCGTCGAGCTCGGCAGCCTCGACGACGATGCCGCGACCCTGCTGCGCCGGCGGCAGATGGGTTTCGTGTTCCAGGCGTTTCATGTGCTGTCCTACCTCACGGTCGCGCAGAACGTCGCCTTGCCGCTGCAACTGCTCGACGTTGCCGCAGACCAGCGCGAGACACGCGTCGCCGCGATGCTCGCGGCCGTCGGGCTCGGCGGACAAGGCGATCGCCATCCGCGCGAACTGTCGGGCGGCGAGCTGCAACGCGTCGCGATCGCCCGGGCGCTGGTGCACCGCCCGCGCCTGCTGCTCGCCGACGAGCCCACCGGCAACCTCGACCCACGTACCGCCGCGGTGGTGCTCGATCTGCTGCGCACCCAGGCGCGCAACCAGGCCGGCGCCGGCATCCTGATCACGCATTCGTTGGCCGCTGCAGAGACGGCCGATCGCATCCTGGTTCTCGATGGACACCGTCTCGAACCCCTCGCCCCCGTCCGCGACAACAGCCCCCGCGCGCCTATGCCCGGCGCGGCCCGATGACGTTCCGTTGCTGGGCGCAGCTGACGCTCGCGCAATGGCGCGACCAGCCCTGGCGCACCCTGACCACGCTGCTGGCGATCGCGGTCGGGGTCGCACTCGCCGCCGCGGTCTGGTTCGTGAACACCGGCGCGCTCGCCGAATTCGGTCAGGCCACCCGCCGTCTGGTCGGCGAATCCGACCTGATCGTGCGCGGCCCGGCACGCACCGGCTTCGACGAATCGCTGTACCCGCAACTCGCCCGGTTACCGGGCGTCGAAACGGCCAGCCCGGTACTCGAGCTCGAAGTCGCGCTCGCCGAGCGTCCGGGAACACTGCGCCTGCTCGGCATCGATCCGTTCCGCGCCGGCCAGATCCAGCCGACCCTGTTCGCCGAGCTGTCGGGCGAGTTCCTCGACCTGTTCGCCCCCGACGCCGTGTTCCTCAGCGTCGCCGCTGCGCACAAGCTCGGTGTGCAGCCCGGCGATCGCTTCGACATCAGGGTCGGCACCGGGCGGCGCAGCCTGCAGGTCCTCGGCCTGCTGTCCGACGACGCTTATCCACGCTCGCTCGGCTTGATGGATATCGCTTCGGCCCAATGGACCCTCGACCGCCTCGGCACATTGAACCGGATCGACCTGCGGCTTTCGCCCGGCAGCTCGCCCGCGGCAATCCGGGCAAGGCTCGCCGGCCTGTTGCCCGCCGGCGTGCAGGCCATCGAGCCGGCGATCGAGCGCGATCGTGCGGTCTCGGTGACCCGCGCCTATCGCGTCAACCTCAACATGCTGGCGCTGGTGTCGCTGCTGACCAGCGCCTTCCTGGTGTTTTCGACCCAATCGTTGTCGGTGCTGCGGCGCCGCACCGGCCTGGCCTTGCTGCGCGCCCTCGGCCTGACCCGCGGCGAACTGCAGCGCGCGCTGTTCGCCGAAGGCATCGCGCTGGGTGCGCTGGGCTCCGTGCTCGGCGTGCTCGCCGGTCACCTGGCTGCGGCCTGGCTGCTGCACCGGCTGGATGGAGACCTCGGCAGCGGACAGTTGTCGGTCAGCGCCGCGGCACTCGCGCCGCAACCGCTCGCCGCCCTGGCCTTCGTGCTGCTCGGCACATTGGCGGCCAGCGCCGGCGCCTGGGCGCCGGCGCGCGAAGCAGCCCATCGTGCGCCGGCCCAGGCACTCAAGGCCGGTGACGCCGAACCGGCGCTCGCGCGGCTGCGCGGCGGCCGGCCCGGCCTGGCGCTGCTCGCACTCGGTGCGCTGCTCGCCTGCCTGCCGGCGATCGGCGGCATTCCAGTATTCGGCTATCTCGCGGTCGCCGCCTTGCTGTTGGGCGGCGTGCTGCTGGCACCCCGTGTCACGGCCACGCTGCTGGCCCACGCACCCCGCAGTGGCCACCTGGTTCTCGATGCCGGCCTCGCCCAGTTGCGCGGTGGCGTCGGCCTGGTCACCGTGGGGCTCGCCGCGGTGATCGTGAGCTTCAGCCTGATGGTCGCGATGGCAATCATGGTGTTCTCGTTCCGCGAGTCGTTCGTGCACTGGCTGGGCGAGGTGCTGCCGGCCGACCTGCAACTGCGGGTCGCGCAGGGCAGCGACACCGGTCATCTCGAACCGGCCCAACAGCAGACCCTCGCCGCCCTGCCCGACTTCTCGCAGGTCGAGTTCCGCCGCATCGTGCCGCTGTGGCTCGACCCGGCGCGGCCGGCGATCACGGTGATCGCCCGCGACTTCGTACCCGGCCGCGGGCCCGCCGTATTGCCGCTGCTGTACCCGGTGCCGACCGATCCATCGCTCGCCACCGGCAGCAGCGCCGATGCGGGTACCGACACCAGCACCGCCACAGCAGTCACCGCTGCAGCCGATCCCGCCACAGATCCGTCAACGGCTGCACTGCCACCCTTGTGGATCTCCGAAGCGATCGTGGATCTGTACGGCTGGCAACCGGGCGAAGCTCACGAGCTGCCGTTCGCCGGCCAGCGCCGGCGATTCCGCGTTGCCGGCGTATTCCGCGACTATGGCCGATCGAACGGCGCCCTGGTGATCGAACGCGCGGTCTACCGCCGCCTGAGCGGCGATGCCCGCGCCAGCGAAGCCTCGTTCTGGCTCGCACCGAACCGGTCCGTCACGGCCGCGATCGAGACCCTCCGCCAGGCGCTGCCGGGCGGCCGCGATCTCGAATTGCTCGAGTCGACCCAGGTACGCGAGCTCTCGCTGCGGGCTTTCGACCGCGCTTTCCTGATCACCTACGCGCTGGAAGCCGTCGCCGTGGCCATCGGCCTGCTCGGTGTCGCGCTGGCCGCCAGCGCCGCCGCGGTGGCGCGCCGCGGCGAATTCGCGTTGCTGCGCCACGTCGGCATGCTGCGCCGACAGGTGCTGGCGATGCTCGCCGGCGAAGGCCTGCTGACCAGCCTGATCGGCGTGATCTACGGCTTGCTGCTCGGCGGCGTGCTGTCGCTGGTGCTCGTCTACGTGATCAACCGCCAGTCGTTCAACTGGAGCGTCGAATTCGCGATCCCTGCAGGGCAGTTGGCCGCCATTTCCGCAACCCTGGTGCTGGCCGCGGCCCTGACTGCGATCCTCAGTGGACGCGCAGCGATGAGCGGCGAGACCGTGCGCGCGGTCCGGGAGGACTGGTGAAGAGGCCGCAGCGCATGTATTGGCACCGCATGCGGCCCGGGCTCGCCGCAATGCTGCGCGGTGCGATCTACACGCTCGGTGCGCTCGGCGCCACGGCATCCGGCGCAGCCGAGCCGGTGCCCGCACCAACGCCGTCACCAACAACGACAGAGACAACGCCAACGACGATCCGCCGACCGCCACCGGCGCAGATCGTCGCCGACTACACCCTCACCTTTCCTCGCGATCACGGCAGTCATCCCGATTTTCGAACCGAGTGGTGGTACGTCACCGGCTGGCTCGACACCGCCGCCGGCGAGACACTCGGCTTCCAGGTCACGTTCTTCCGTACGCGTCCGGATGCGGTCGACGTCGCCAATCCCAGCCGTTTCACGCCGGGGCAGCTGGTGATCGCGCATGCCGCGATCAGTGATCCACGACACGGCCGGCTGTGGAAAGCGCAACGCGTGGCACGCGCCGGCTTCGGAATCGTTGCGGCAGACGAAAGTGACACGCAGGCGCGGCTCGACGACTGGCATCTGCAGCGGCAGGGCGAACGCTACGAGACCCGCATCGCCACCGGCGATTTCGGCTTCGAGCTGGTCCTCGCACGCACCCAGCCTCCGATGCTCAACGGCCGTGCCGGCTTCAGCCAGAAGGGGCCGCAACCTCAGTCCGCGAGCCGCTACTACAGCGTGCCGCAGCTGCAAGTCAGCGGCGAGATCCTGCGGCAAGGTCGGCGCGAAACGGTGCGCGGCAGCGCCTGGCTCGATCACGAGTGGTCGAGCGCCTACCTCGATGCCGACGCGACCGGCTGGGACTGGATCGGCATCAATCTCGACGACGGCGGCGCACTGATGGCCTTCCGCATCCGCGGCCGCGACGGTGGCACGCACTGGGCCGGCGGCACGCTGCGCCGGGCCGACGGTACACAGCAGATCCTGCATCCCGAGGACGTCGCCTTCACACCCGGACGCCGCTGGCGCTCACCCCGTACCGGCGTCGAATACCCGGTCGAATTCGCGGTGCGCGCCGGTCCGCTACAGCTGCAACTCGCGCCCCTGATGGACGACCAGGAAAGCGATACGCGCGGCACCACCGGCGCCATCTACTGGGAAGGCGCCATGGAGGCGCGACAGTCCGGCCGCCGGATCGGCCGCGGCTATCTCGAGCTGACCGGCTACGGCGCGCCGCTCGAACTGCCCGGCGCCGATTCCGCGGCAGCCGCCGACCCGGCCTCCTTGCCGGCGTCCTTGCCAACATCCTTGAAATAAGGCTCGACCGTGCCCTGCAGCTTGATCGTCAGCGGCTGGCCGCGGCGATCGACCGTCTTGCCGACCGCGGTGCGAATCCAGCCTTCCGAGATGCAGTACTCCTCGACGTTGGTGCGCTCGACGCCGTTGAACCGGATGCCGACGCCACGCGCGAGCAATGGCTCGTCGTAGTACTTGCTGCGCGGGTCGACGCTCAGACGATCAGGCAAGGTATCGCTCATCGGAAACTTCTTCTCCAGGACCACGGCGTCCAGTCTGCCACGACGTGCGGACGGCGGCATCAGTTCGCGGACGGTGCCGCGGTGCGCAGCTCCTCCAGCCGGCTCCAGCGTTCGTAGGCCAGATCGATTTCACGACCGAGCGCAGCCAGACGATCCAGGACCGCCCGCGCGGTCTCGTGCGACCCGGCGGAATAGAACGCCGCATCGTTGACCTGAGCCTCCAGCGCGGCTTTCTCGGCCTCCAGGGCCTCGATCCTCGCCGGCAGCTCGTCGTACTCACGCTGATCCTTGTAAGACAGGCGCTTGGGCTTGCTGCCCGCAGCGCTGCTGCCCGACCGGCCGCCGCCGCCCGAGGTGCCCGCTGCGCCGCCGGCGCCCCCCGCCGCTCCGCCAGTACCCGTGCCCTGCGCGGCCGGCGCGCGCCGTGCCGCCGGTGCGGCCTGCGCATCCCGTGCATCGCGATACCGCGCCCAGTCGGACCAGCCACCGACGAACTCCTGCACGCGTCCATCGCCCTCGAGCACCAGCAGGCTGGTCACGACACGATCGAGAAAGCTGCGATCGTGACTGACCAGCAGCAAAGTCCCCGGGAACTCGGCGACCAGCTCCTCGAGCAGTTGCAGCGTATCGATGTCAAGATCGTTGGTCGGCTCGTCGAGCACCAGCAGATTCGCCGGTCGCGTGAACAGCCGCGCCAGCAACAACCGATTGCGCTCGCCGCCCGACAGCGCGCTGGCCGGTGTCTGGTACTGATCGGGCCGGAACAGAAAATCGCGCAAATAGCCGGAGACATGCCGGTTCTGCCCACCGACGGTCACGAACTCGCGCCCGTCGGCAACGTTGTCGACCACCGACCTGCCCAGATCGAGTTGCGCGCGCTGTTGGTCGTAATAGGCGATCTCAAGCCGCGTGCCCCGCGCGGCCTGGCCGGAGGTCGGCTTGAGCTCGCCGAGCAACAGCCGCAGCAGCGTGCTCTTGCCGGCGCCGTTCGGACCGACGATGCCGATCCGCTCGCCGCGATGGATCCGCAGCGAAAGATCCCGCAGCACCACCCGTTCGCCGAAAGCGACGCGGACGTTCTCGGCCTCGAACACCAGCTTTCCGGAGGCGCGGGCCTCCTGCAGCGTCATGTCGGCCTGTCCGGTCCGTTCGCGACGCTCGCGTCGTTCGCGGCGCATGTCGATCAGCGCGCGCACCCGGCCCTCGTTGCGGGTCCGGCGCGCCTCGACGCCCTTCCTGATCCAGACTTCTTCCTGCGCGAGGCGCTTGTCGAACAGCGCGTTCTCCTTCGCCTCGTTCTCCAGCTGCAACGCCTTCTTCTGCTCGAAGGCGTCGTAGTTGCCGGGCCAGGAACTGAGCCGCCCGCGATCGAGCTCGATCACGCGGGTGGCGAGCCGGTTGACGAAAGTCCGATCGTGGCTGACGAACAGCAGCGCGCCGCGAAACGCCAGCATCATGTTTTCCAGCCACTCGATCGCCGCGATGTCGAGATGATTGGTCGGCTCGTCCAGCAACAACACGTCCGGTTCCGTCACCAGTGCGCGCCCGAGCAGCACCCGCCGCCGCCAGCCACCCGACAGCGAGGCGAACCGCGCTTCGCCATCCAGCCCGAGCTTCGACAACACCGTCGCGATGCGATGCCCGGTCTCCCAGGATTCACCGGCATCGGCCGACAGCCCGCCCGCAACCACCTCGGCCACCCGCGCATCGTCGACCGCGTCGACGTCCTGCACCAGGAAAGCCACGCGCGCACCCGGCCGCACCCAGACCTCGCCGTCGTCGGCCGGCTGGGCGCCGGCCACGAGCCGCAGCAGCGAGGACTTGCCCTCGCCATTGCGCCCGACCACGCAGACCCGCTCGCCTTCGTCGACCAGCAGGTCGACGTGATCGAGCAAGGGGCGCGAGCCGAAGGCCAGCGAGACATCGTCGAGCCGGATCAGCACGCGCGTGCAGCCGCTGCGGTTAAAGTACGCCAGTCATTGCCATTGCAGTGGATGCGCATGCGACTCGGTTTCCTCGTAGTACTGACTCTGCTGGTGATCGGCGCGATCATCTATGGACTCTGGCGCCGGCGCAGTACGATGCCCCGCCGCCGGCGCGCGCCTGCACAGACCCGCGCCCGGGACAGCGATCCGGCACCGCCGGCTACCCGCCCGCCACACGGGCTCCCGCCGCCCTCGGCGAGACCGCCGGTGCCGCCCGCCGGCGCCCGCCAGGGCCCGGGTGCCGTGCCCGGCACCGTCTCCGGCGCGCCACGGGAGCCCGGCTTTGCCGACACCCTGGTGCTCAGCACCTCGATCGAGACCGCACGCGAAGCCGCCGCCAGTCGCACCGCAACCCAGCGCAAGCTCCACGAACTGGCGCTCGGTGTCGCTCCGATCGGCCCGTTCCCGCAGCGCGAGCATGCCCACATCGTCAATGCCGTGCTCGCCACGCTCGAAGACGCCGCCGGCCAGTCCAGGTACCTGCCGCGCCGGCCGAGCGTCGTACCGCAGTTGCTGCAGACCCTGCACGACCCGCAAGCCTCGGGCCGCGCGATTTCCGCGATCATCGCCCGCGACCCGGCACTCGCGGCCGACCTGCTGACGCTCGCCAATTCCGCCTGGTACCGCAGCTCGCCGACGCCCATCGAAAGCATCGACCGCGCCGTCGCGATGCTCGGCCACGATGGCATCCGCTCGCTGCTGTCCGCCGCCTTGCTGCAACCCATGTTCCGCATGCCTCCCGGCCCGTTCGAGCGTTTCCCGCAGATCGCCTGGGATCATGCGGCCGCCACCGCCCTCGCCAGCGAATCGCTGGCGGCACTCGCCGAGAATGATGACCCGTTCGCCGCCCAGCTGCTGGCCTTGCTGGTCGGCGTCGGCGGCATCATCGTGTTCCGTGTGACCCTCGACATCTATGCCAACGAGGGCTCTTTGCGCCCCAGCCCCGAAGCGATCGCGATGCTGATCGACCGGCAGGCCGCTGCCGTGGCACGCCGCATCGCCAGCCGCTGGGAGCTGTCGGAACGGATGATCAGCGCACTCAACGACCAGGGCGCCGCCGATTCGACCTCGATTGCCCTGCTCTCGCCGCTCGGTCGCGCACTGCTGCTGGGCCGCGAAATCGGCGCCCTGGGCGTGCTGGCCCGCGAAGGCGCGCTGCCTGCCGACGAGGCACGCTCGAAAGCCCTGGCCTGCGGCGCCGCACCGCGGCTGGTCGAACGGATCTGGGTCAGGCTCGTGCGGACAATCTGAGCACTGCGCAGCACCGCCTGGCGGCGGCAGTGCCCGGGCATCCGTAGTTACCGCGATGCCGCAGCATGCAGCTCGCGGCTAGCGTGGGACGGCATGACCGTCCCTCGCGAGACGGCAGGAGAGCTCCCATGTCCGCCGCCACCTCCGACCTGGCCACCACCCCCTACGAGCTGCTCGGCGGCAACGAAGAGATCGTGCGCCGCATCGTCGACCGCTTCTACGATCTGATGGACGCGGCACCCGAAGCCAGGGAACTGCGCGAGATGCACGCGCCCGATCTCGGGCCGATGCGCGACCGGCTCAGCTGGTTCCTGACCGGCTGGCTCGGCGGACCGGCCGTCTATGCCGAGCGCACCGGTGGCGGCGCCTGCATGTCCACCGTCCACGGCGTGTTCGCGATCGACGAGCGTGCCAGCGCGCAGTGGATGTGGTGCATGCGCCGGGCGCTCGACGCGCCCGACGTTCCGGCCAGCGTGCGCTCGATGGTCGAGCCGGCACTCGAACGAATGACCGGCCTCCTGCGCAACCGTTGACCGAAACGCCGCGACTGTGCGCCGACGGACGCGCTCCTCAGCGCACCGTCGGCGTGATGCCCTCGCCCGAGACGATCACTTCGACGCGCCGGTTGCGCGCCCGGCCCTCGGCCGTGTCGTTGTCGGCCACCGGGTTCGACGGGCCGAGACCCTCGACATCGATACTCGGCGCCGGCACACCCAAACCGATCAGGTAGTCGCGCACCGCGATCGCACGCTCGTACGACAGCTTGGCATTGGTCGCCTCGCTGCCGACGTTGTCGGTGTGCCCCTCGATCTTGAGCTTCAGTGCCGGATAAGCCGAGAGGATGCCCGACAGCCGCGCGAGGCTCTCGCGCGCACCGCTCTCGAGCGTCGCCCGGGCCGTCGCGAACAGCACGCCGCCCATTTCGGCCACCAGGCCACGCGGCGTATCGCGGGTCGGCAACACCTGGTTCATCCGCTGCAGCAACTCGGCGCGGGCGCGGGCGGCCTCGCCCTCGGCACTCTTGGCGCGTTGCGCCTCGGCCGCAGCCAGCGCCGCGGCGCGCTCGGCGTTGCGTGCGTTCTCCTCGGCCAGCCTTTGCGCCGCTTCGGCGTCCTTCTGTGCCGTCTCGCGCTTCAGCTCCTCGGCGCGGCGCACCGCGGCAATCCGCGCATCCTCGCCGGCTTGCATCGCGACGCGACCCAGCTCCGGCGCGCGGCGACGTTCGGCCGAAGACTTGGCCCGCCAGGCCGCATCCGCCGCGTCGAGCGCCTGCTTCGCGGTCCCCAGCGGGCCCGGCGCCAGCGTGGCCGCATCCGCGGCCTCGGCGATCGCGACGGCATAGGCCGCCTGCTCCACCTGCACCGGGCGCTTCGACGCCGGCGCGAGCTTGACCAGCCGGCTGTAGTCGGCACGATCCGCCAGAGTGGTGATCGGCTGCGTGCGCCCGTTGAACTCGATCGCGACGTTGCGCATCACCACCTGCATCGACGGTACGCTGACCATGAAATGCGGCTCGGCAGTGACGATCATCGCAAAGCCGTTGATCGGCGTGGCGGTCTGGATCTTGGCCTTGCCCGAGCGCGACAGCTCCAGCACGCCGAGCGCGTTGCCGCGCCCTTCGGGCGTGATCGCCCAGAGCATGTAGACCGTGTAAGGCCCGAGCGTGCCCGGCTGCGGCAGGTCACGGAACTCGGCTTCGATCGCGGTACGAGTGGCTTCGGCGACCACTTTGGCGGTGCCGACTGCACGCGCCGCCAGCGTCGTGCCGCGGAATTCCATCTTGGAGCGCGTACCCGCCTTGTAGATATAGGCATCGACACGGTTGGCAATCTGTTCGCTGATGATCGCCGCATCGCGCTCGATGCCCTGAGAATTTGCCGTCGCGGCGACGAAACTCGCGCCAAGCACGGCCAGACAGAGGGTAGGGAACGACAGGCGTGCCTGCCGCGGAAGAGATGGGCTCATGGGTGGATCTCCGTCGTGGCGCGCGCAGCGCCGTCAGTTGTCCAAAGTATGAAGAAGCATGCGCCCCGCTGCAATCGCCCGCCCCGGACGGGCATCTACAACTAAGAGGCCGGTCAGTCGAGGCGATTGGCGACGACCTGGCCGTTCTTGACGATCAGCCGCAGACTGCGATCCGGCTGTTCGAGAACCCGGATGTCCTCGAGCGGATTACCGTCGACGACCAGCAGGTCTGCCCAGGCACCCGGCTCGAGCACGCCGAGCTTGCCACCCGCATAAGGGTTGCGCGGCCCCGACAGCGCCAGCAGCTCGCCGTTGATCGAGGTCGCCTGGCGCAGTATCTCTAGCGACGTGAACCAGCGCAGCCGCACACCGAACTCCAGCGATTCCAGGCCGAAGGCCCGCGGGCTGCCGAACACGTCGGTGCCGAAGGCGATCTTCACGCCGTGCTTTTTCGCGAGTTGCATCATCCGGTCGAGGCCGGCGCCGACCAGCATCGCCTTGTCACGCTGCGCCGCCTGCGAAGGCGTCAGCGCGGGGCCCGCCGCAGGCGACGACGAACCGGCGGCAGCCGTTGCGCCGCCACCGGCCGGTGGCGGCATCGCGCGGCTGAACAGATAGGCCTGCGGCGACAGGAACGCACCGCGCTCGGCAATCAGCTTCATCGTCGCGTCGTCGATCAGATGTGCATGCTCGATGCTGCGCACGCCTGCCTCCACCGAACGGCGGATCGCCGCCGGCGTGTAAGCATGCACGGCGACGTAGGTACCCCAATCCGCCGCCGCGCGCACCGCCGCGCGCAGTTCTTCCTCGAAGTACTGCACGCTGTCGATCGGGTCGTACATCGAGGAGATACCGCCGCCGGCCGCGAGCTTGATCTGGCTCGCGCCGACACGCAGCTGCTCGCGCACGGCCGTCGCGACTTCGTCGCTGCCATCGGCGATGAGCCCGTAGCCGAGACGCTCTCCCAGATCGACCTCGCCGGACCAACGTCGCGCCGTGCCGCTGCGCGGCCGGAAATCGCCGTGACCGCTGGTCTGGCTGATGATCGCACCCGAAGGAAAGATCCGCGGCCCCGGCAGCAGATCTTCGTCGATGGCCTGCTTCAGACCAAAGACCGGCCCACCCATGTCGCGGATGGTCGTGAAACCACGCATGAGGATGTGCTGCGCCTCGACGACACTGCGCGCGGCGACATAGTTCGGATCGCTGTCGCGCAGGGCGCCGATCTGTATCGCCATCGCCGGGTGTACATGCGCATCGATCAGGCCCGGGATCACGATCCGGTTGCCGGCGTCGATCACGCGCGGCGCAGATCCTGCAGCAGACGCCGAGCCGGCCTTCGCGTCCCGACTCGCATCTGCACCCGCCGCAGTGCTGCCGGCCTCCGGCAAGCCGCTGCCTGCCTTGCGGATCGCCACGATCTTCCCACCCGCGATCACGATCTCCGCGTTCTCGTGCAACTGGGCATTGCGCCCGTCGAACACGCGCGCATTGGTGATGATCAGCTCGGACCCGGCCGACGCGGCGACCGCACTCCACAGACCGAGGAGACCACAGACGATCCCGGACCGAAAGCGGCGCCCGATTGCCGGCAGATGAATCATGACCCCCCCCGGGAACTCGATACGAGCCTTGGATATTAGAGCCTATCTCATAACAGCTCGAGCATGATGCATAGAGCCGCGAGCTGCACGACTCCAAGGAAGTTGGCTGGGCAGTATTCCCAGCGAACCCGGAGCCGGCTTCGCATCGGCTCACCGGGCGGATCGCTGTCGTACGCGCGATCTCCAATCAAGTACTCTGGTACCGCTTCGATCGCGCCCTGCTCGCGCAGGGCATTGGCCAGTTCCCACTGCTGCTCGTCGGCCAGCTTCAGCGCACCAATTTTTCCCTTGAATGCGCTGTTCAAACGGCTTTGAGACAAGTTCTAGTGTTGCGAAAGCCGGAACGAGTCCGGTGCTCCAGACACGCCTTGCTCCGCGGAGCGCCTCAACGCCTGCTGTTCACGGTATCTCGAACAATCCCGCAGCACCCATGCCGCCACCGATGCACATCGTCACCACGACATGCTTCACGCCGAGCCGCTTGCCGGCCAGCAGCGCATGGCCGACCAGACGCTGGCCACTCATGCCATAGGGGTGACCGACCGCAATCGCACCGCCGTCGATGTTCAAGCGATCGTCCGGAATACCCAGCGCGTCGCGGCAGTAGATCACCTGCACCGCGAAGGCCTCGTTCAACTCCCAGAGGCCGATATCCTCGACCTTCAAGCCGGCGCGCCGCAGCAACTTCGGCACCGCGAATACCGGGCCGACACCCATCTCGTCCGGCTCGCAACCCGCGACCGCAAAGCCGCGATAGATGCCGAGCGGCTGCAGATTCCGCCTGGCCGCTTCGGCCGCACTCATCACCACACAAGCGCCTGCGCCATCCGAAAACTGGCTGGCATTGCCGGCAGCGACCGTGCCACCCGGCTGTGCCGGCCGGATCTTCGCAATCGCCTCGACTGTCGTGCCTTCGCGCAAACCCTCGTCGCGTTCGATCGTGACCTGGCGGGTGTAGAGCCGGTTGCTGCCCTGCTCGATCCCGGCCATGGTCACCGTGATCGGCGCGATCTCGTCCCGAAAATAGCCCGCCGCCTGCGCCGCACAGGCCCGCTGCTGGCTGCGGGCGCCGTACTCATCCTGGCGTTGGCGGTCGATCCGGTAGCGCGCGGCAACGGTTTCGGCCGTCGGCAACATCGGCCAATAGATCTCCGGCTTGATCTTCTGCAGCGCAGGGTCGATGAACATGTGCTGGTTCATTTCCTGCTGCACACAGGAAATCGACTCGACGCCGCCGGCGACATAGATGTCACCCTCGCCGGCCTGAATCCGCTGCGCCGCCATCGCGATGGTCTGCAGACCCGATGAACAGAAGCGGTTGACGGTGACGCCCGGCACCGAGACAGGGCAGCCCGCCATGAGCGCGATTTGCCGCGCGATGTTCCAGCCCGTCGCGCCTTCGGGATTGGCGCAACCCATCATCACGTCCTCGACTTCCGTGGACGCCACACCGGCACGCTCGAGCGCGGCTTTGACCACGTGGCCGCCGAGCGTCGCGCCGTGGGTCATGTTGAACGCACCCTTCCAGCTCTTGGCCAGCGGGGTACGTGCCGTTGAAACGATGACGGCATCGATATCGCGGCCACTCATGCAGCACCTCCGTTTAACGAACCACCTTCGGCGGCAAGCCGCGCGAGCCGCGGTGCAGGCACCCAGAATCCGGGGATATCGCGCGGATTGGCTGCCAGCCTGCCCATGCGCCGAACGACTGCATAGAGTCCGAGCGAATCGGCGTATTGCATCGGGCCACCGCGCCAGATGGGGAAGCCGTAGCCGGTGAGATAGACGAGATCGATGTCCGACGCGCGCTGCGCGATGCCTTCCTCGAGGATGCGCGCACCCTCGTTGACCAGTGCAAACACCAGTCGATCGACGATCTCTTCTTGTGGCAGTTTGCGCACCGTCGCGCCGGCCTCAGCTCGCTCGTCGGCGATAAGTTTGTCGACCACCGGCGAAGGGTGTGCGTTGCGATCACCTGGCCGGTAGTCGTACCAGCCGGCACCGGTCTTCTGACCATGCCGCCCCAGCTCGCAGAGTTTGTCGGCGATCGCCGCGCGCTGCTTCAGCTTGCCCTCGGCATACTGTCGCTGGCGTATGTGATAGCTGATGTCGTTGCCGGCCAGATCGCTCATCCGGAACGGCCCCATCGCAAAACCGAAACCTTCGATCGCCGCATCGATCTGCTGCGGGCTCGCGCCTTCATCGACCATCTGCAAGGCTTGCGCGAAGTACTGGTTGATCATCCGGTTGCCGATGAAGCCGTCGCAAACCCCGGAAACCACGGCAGTCTTGCGAATGAGTTTTGCGAGGCCCAGCGCGCTCGCCAGCACCTCGGGTGCAGTCTTCGCGCCGCGCACCACCTCGAGCAGCTTCATGACGTTTGCCGGACTGAAGAAATGCAGACCCAATACGTCCTGCGGACGCCCGGTGAAAGCCGCGATCCGGTCGACGTCGAGGGTCGAGGTGTTGGTCGCCAGGATCGCGCCGGGCTTCATGATCGCATCGAGCTGGCGAAACACCTTTTCCTTGACGCCCATGTCCTCGAACACCGCTTCGATCACCAGATCAGCATTCGCGATGTCGGTGTACGCCAGGGTTGGCTTCAACAAGGCCATGCGTGACTCGGCCTTGGTCGGATCCATCCTGCCCTTCTTCACTTGACCGGCATAGAACTCGCGAACCCGCGCGACACCGCGTTCGAGCGCTTCCTGCCCAACTTCGAGCAACCAGGTGGGCAGGCCCGCGTTCAGGAAATTGATCGCGATGCCTGTGCCCATCGTGCCGGCGCCGATGATCGCAACCGACTCGAGTTGGCGTGCCGGAGTCTTCGGTGGCAGACCCTCGACGCGCTGTGCCGCACGTTCGGCAAAGAAGATGTGGCGCAGCGCCTTCGACACCGGCGAAGCCATCAGCGGCTCGAACATTCGCCGCTCCTCGACCATGCCTTGCTCGAATGGCAGCTTGGCCGCGGCCTGCACCGCATCGATGATCGCCAGTGGCGCCGGATACTCCTTGAACGCCGTACGCACGGTATTGCGCGCAAACTGCAGCAGCGCTTCGAGATTCGGCTCCTCGATCTTGCGGTCACGGGCTCGTGGCAGCAGCGTCGCGGCATCCGCGCGACGCGCATCCACCACCTCGCCGGCAAATGCCATCGCGGCATCCAGCAGATTCTTTTCGACCAGCCGATCGATCAGCGGCGTCTTCGCAAACAGCGTAGCCGGCAGGGGCTCGCCGGCAAGCATGACATTGAGCGCCGCTTCGACACCGATTAGCCGCGGCAGGCGTTGCGTGCCGCCGGCCCCGGGGATGAGGCCGAGCTTGACCTCGGGCAGACCGAGTTTCGCGCTGGCGAGCACCACGCGGTAGTGGCAGGCCATCGCCAGCTCCAGACCGCCGCCGAGCGCAACGCCCTCGATCGCGGCGACCACCGGCTTTGGCGAATCGTCGAGCACCGACATCAGATTGAGGATATGCGGCTCGCGCCACATGCCGGTGCCGCTGAACTCCTTGATGTCGGCGCCGGCGCAGAACGTGCCGTTGGCGCCGATCAGCACCATTGCCGCCGCTGCAGGATCGGCGATCGCACGATCGATCGCGGCGATCAGGTCGACGCGCAGCGCATGACTCAGGCTGTTGACAGGCGGCAACTGGAAAGCCAGGACGGCTATGCCATCCTTGACGGAATACTCGACGTGTCCCATCGTTGCATCTCGTTTCGGTGGTCCGATCGATTCTGGCACGATTCGGCAATGTACAAAACTGTCCCTCGCGGAGGGACGAGCGTCGCGTAGGTCGTCGCTGACACAGGATCACGGTGGCCGGCTCCCGGCCGACGCGCACGGGCCGATTTCATTCTCTTCGGTCGGATCTGCGGGGGAGAATCATGCGTCGGGGCTGGTGTGTCGTCGTATTGGCAGCAGCGACACTGAACTGCGCTCCGGCGCAGGGTGCATCGTCTGCGACGGAATCTGCGCCGCAGTCGCCGCCCCACGATCGGCCGACCTACTACGGCCTGCTGCGCGCCCGCGACCTGACTTTCTTCAGCCTGCTGCATCTCGACCTGCGCCCGGCCCACGCGCTGGCCATCCAGCCGGGCAGCTGGGCGATCGAGGCGTCCGTCGGCTATCAGAACACCTGGTCGCTGAGCCCGGAAGTCGAGCGCTTCCTGACCCACCTGCCCGGACGCCGCGAACTCGGACCCGCCGAAGTCGAAGCCATCCGCGCGTTGCCGGGCGAGAATTATTTGATCGATGCTGAAATCGGTTTGCTCGACCTGACGTTTCATCATGCACTTACCGAGCACTGGAGTCTGTACGCAACGGCGAGTGCCGTAGCTTTCAACGGCGGCATCGGCGACTCGACCATCGAGCATTTCCACGAGATTTTCGGTTTCAGCAGCTTCGGCCGCCGCGCCCTGGCCCGCAACCGCGTGCGACTGGTCCTCGATTTGCGTGACGTCCAACGCGTGGAGTTCGGCGCACCGACCCGCGGCGGCTTGCTCGATCCGACTTTCGGGCTACGCTACAGCGGCGTACCGATGCCGGAACGCTGGAACCTCGTACTCGAAGGCGCGGTCAAGGTTCCGGTCGACGGCCGACGCGATTTTCTTTCCAGCGGCGCGGCTGAACCCGGAGTCCAGGCCACGTTGCAGTATTTCGGCACACGACACGCCTTCTATGCCAGCGCCGCAGCAGTACGCTACGGCGGCGATCAGCTGCTGCCCGGCATGTCGCGACGCATCGTGCCTACAGGCGTGATCGGCATCGAATATCGCTGGAGCCCGCGCACCCACTGGCTGCTGCAGGGTTATGCCAGCCGGCCGACGCGCGGCCGGCACGAAACCGAGCTCGCCGACCTGGCCAGGACCAAGTTCCAGGCGAGCCTCGGCGTGTATCGCGCCTTCGGCAGCGCCTTGCTGTCGTTTGCGGTCACCGAAAACCTGCAGCACTTGAACAACACGCCCGATGTCGGGCTGCAGCTCGGTCTGGTCTGGGCGCCTGTCCCCGAAACGTGAACACATCGGCAACATACCGGGCCACAGGGCTTTGCACCGCCGGCGGCACTGTCGATCCGCCGCGACCGCGCGCGCCGGTTGCTGCGCTGCTGGCCTGGCTGTGCACCCTGGGTGCCGCGATGGCACCGGACGGCCGCGCGACCGCCGCCGAGACGGAGGAGACGCCGCCGGTACACCGCACCCAGCGCATCGAGCCCTCGGCACGCAGCACCGCGGAGATCCGCGAAGAAGCCGCGAGCCGCCCCTATCCGCTGGATTTCGGCCAGCGTCTCGATCGCGCGCACGACTGGATCTATGTCAACGCGCAGGAACTGGTCGAGAGCACCGACCGCCGCTTTGCGCCGCCCGATGCCGAACTGCTGCCCGTGCCCGCGACGCCATTCCGCGTCGGCCTGGTCACCGAGACGCTCGACCGGCCCGACGGCGTGAAGTTCGACCTCGACATGAACCTCGATGTGACCCTGAACCTGCCGAACATCGAGCGGCGGCTGCGCATCTTCATCACCAGCGACGACGTGGCCGAGTCACCCGCCGTCGCCGGCGAGCAGGGCAACCTGCGCGCCGGCCTGCGTTTCAACCCTCGCAGCAACTTCGACTTCGACATCGGCCTGCGCGGCGATCTGCCGCCGATTGCCTTCGCCTCGCTGCGGTGGTCCGTGTTTCAGCCGGTCGGTCTCTGGGACCTGCGCCCGTTCGCCAAATTGTTCGCTGAAACCGACGAAGGCGTCGGCGTATCGGCCGGTCTCACGCTCGATCGCCGACTCGGCCGATCGACGATCTTCCGCAGTTCGAGCTTCGCCAAATGGCGCAACGACCGTGACGCGATCGAGTGGACTCAGGCGCTGTTCATCGCGCGCGCCGGCGAGCTGTTGATGCCCGAACGCTACGGCCAGATGGTGCGTAACCGCGATCTGGCCCGCGGCTACGGCCTGCAATTGCTGGCCTCCGGCGCGCGGCGCGACACCGTCGACTATTACGAAGTCGCAGCGTTCTACAAGCGCCCGCTGCGCAACCGCTGGCTGTATGGCTACATCGAGCCGCTGCTGCGCTGGGACCGCAAATACGACTGGAGCACCGACCCGGGAATCCGGATCGGCTTCGAAGCGTTGTTCTGGGATCTCTCGCGCAGCCGCTCCGGTCGCGCGACCGATCCGATCCTGCTGCGTCCACCCGAGGATCGCCCGGCAGCACCCCCGGACCGTGCGACCGACCCGGTGCCGAACCTCACGCGCCCTGCAGCCCCCCCGTGATCACGATGCGCATGGCCTGCTCGACCGTCAGGTCGGTGGCCTCGATCTGGTCGCGCGGCAGATACACGGTATAGCCACCGATCTGGTAGCTCATCGGCAGATAGACCGCGATCAGGTCACCCTGGCCCGGCATGCCCGGCAGCGCGACATTCTCCTGGGTTACGAAGCCGATCACCCGACCCGGCCCAAGACGCACCATAACGACCCGCTCGAGTTCGCGCTTGCGGCCGCCCGTGTTGACCAGTGCGGTCACGTCGCGGATCGAGGCATAAACGGTCTTGACCACTGGAACACGCAGCAGCAACGATTCGCCAAAGCCGAATACGCGGCGCACGATGTAGGCATTGACCAGCAGGCCGACCACGAACAGCAGCAGGAAACCGGCGATCAGCCCCATGCCGGGGCGGTACACCCCCGGTGGCAGCAGCCAGTTCAGCGGCTCGGACAGCAACGCTTCGGTGGTGACGCCCAGCCAATACACCACGTAGATCGTGAGACCGATCGGCAGGATCGCCACCAGGCCTTTCAGCAGAACGCGGCCGAGCCGCTTGAGTGGCGTGTTCATTGGTCGGCATGATAACGAACCCTGGTTGCCACGGCGTACACGGTTCCATACCCAAGGAGTCTCCCATGCCTGCGGTCCGCATCCATCCCATGATGCCGCTCAGCACCCACGACGAGGCCGCCGAACAGAGCTTCGTGGTCGCGCTGAAGACCTTCCTCGCCACGCAGTTTGACCCGGCTGTTCGCCGCACTACGCTCGGCATTGCCGAGCAGATCAGCGCCGCCGGCGAAAAGCCGACACTGCAACGATTGCGCAAGCGCCTCGAAGGCAGGCAGCTGTACCAGAACTGGATCTCGTCGCTGCGCGCTGCCCAGGAACTGATGTGGCAGGCCGCCGTCGACTGTGTCGACCGTCAGCGCAGCGAGCTGGAGGCGCTGGAGCGCAGTGCGCCCAAACTCGGCTCACTGCATGTCGATCCGGGCTTCGAGGTGCCGCGCTACCTCGCCGCCGGCGACGTGCACATGATGCCAGGCGGCTACTACTACGACCCGCCGGGCGACGAGCACAGCGTCCGTCAGGGCGCGGTATTCGACAAAGCCGCCTCGCTCTACAGCCTGGGCCGGCAGGGCGGCCAGATGAACGACATGCGCGGCCAGACGATCGTTGCCCACCTGTACGAGATCTATCCCGATCTGCAACCGACCCGGATCCTCGAGATGGGCTGTACCGTCGGCAACAGCCTGGTTGCAGTGGCCCGCAATTTCCCGGCGGCCAAGTGCACCGGCCTCGATGTCGGCGCGAGCCTGCTGCGCTACGCACGGGCGCGTGCCGCCCATCTCGGCGTGGCGCTGGATTTCGTGCAGGGCAGCGCCGAGGCCACCGGACTGCCGGAGGCCAGCTTCGACCTGGTCTATTCGAGTGCGATGTTGCACGAGACCAGCCACAAGGCGCTGCCGCGCATCATGGCCGAGTGCTACCGGCTGCTGCGCCCCGGCGGCATCATGGTGCACCTCGAAGTGCCGTTCCGTGCCGAGATGGCCGATGCCTACGACCTGGTGCGTGCCGACTTCGAGACCCGCTACAACAACGAGCCGTTCTGGATGGGTGCGACCGAAGCCGACTACGTCAGGCTTGCCCGGGAAGCCGGCTTCATCGACATCCACGCCGGCTTCCAGGATGCCGCGCTGGGCCCGCCGTCGCGTGACCAGGTCAAAGGCATGTTCGGCCAGCCCAACAAGGGCGGCTACAAGTCCTGGTACATCGCCTCGGCACGGAAGCCCCGCCAATGAATGCCACCGTCCGTCCCGGCAAGCCGCCGGATCACCGCTATCGTCTCCACAGGCATCGCATCAAAGCCCCGGGTGTCGACCCACGGGTCGATACGCTGATGGGCATGGTGATGTCGCTGCTGTCGGAGGTCAGTGTGCTGCGCGAGCGCCTCGATGCCCATGAGCGCCTCGGTGCCGCGCAACAACCGGTGACCCCGGAAACCGTCGACGACTACGTGCCGGACGAAGCCGTGCAGCAAGCACGGGCCGCGATCCGGCAGCGCATGATCGAAAAGGTCTGTCGTCCGTTGCTGGCCGCCGATGCCAAGGATCACGATGGGCAGGATCGCAGCACATGAGGCGGCGGCATCCGGCCGGAGCCGCGCTGCTCTTGATCGTCGTGCTTTCGGCATCGGCACGGGCTGCCGCACCCGACCCCTCTGCAATACCCGGCACGGTCTTCAAGGACTGCCCCGATTGCCCGGAAATGGTCGTGATCCCGCCAGGCCGTTTCGTCATGGGTGCCGATGGCGGCGAACCGGATCGCCATGAAGGCCCCGCACACCAGGTCGGCATCGGCTATGCGTTCGCTGCGGGCCGCTTCGAGCTGACCAACGGGCAGTACCGCCGCTTCGTCGAGGCTACCGGACACAAGACAGCCGGCAGCGGCTGCAATGTGTTTTTCGGTGATCGCGTCGAGGCAGTCGCTGGCTCGAGCTGGGCCGATCCGGCCTATGGTCGCCCGATCCGCGACGACGAACCGGTGGCCTGCATCCGCTGGAGCGATGCCAAATCCTACGTTTCCTGGCTCGCCGGCAAAACCGGCCGGAAGTACCGGCTGCTGACGGAAGCCGAATGGGAGTACGTCGCGCGCGCCGGCACCACCGGTGCATATGCCTGGGGTGACGATCCGGCGCTGGCCTGCCGCTACGCCAACATCCACGACCGCAGCGCCGAGCGGCTGGCCGCCGAGCAGAACATCAAGCTGCCCTACGCACCGGCGCCCTGCGACGACGGCCATCCGGGCGTATCGCCGGTCGGCAGTTTCGCGCCGAACGCCTTCGGCCTGTACGACATCATCGGCAACGTCTGGGAATGGATCGAGGACTGCTACGAGATGCCCTATCCCGCGACTCCGAACGACGGCTCGGCGCAGCTTGCAACCGGCTGCGATCGTCGCGGCACCCGCGGCGGCTCCTGGCGCACCGACTACTCGCGGCAGCGGCCCGCATTCCGCGGCCGCGACCCGGAAGCGCTCACCAGCCAGATCTTCGGCATGCGGATCGCACGCGATCTCGACCCATGACCGATTCCGCTCGCATCGACGTCTGGCTGTTCAACGTCCGGTTCTACAAGTCGCGCAGCCTCGCCGCGACGGCCGTGCAGGGCGGACTCGTGCACCTCAACGATGCGCGCGTCAAGCCGGCACACGCGATCAAACCCGGCGACGTCATTGCCTTCCGGCGCGGCAGCGTCGAATTCGATTGCGAGGTGCTGTCCCTGCCGACACGCCGCGGCCCGGCTCCGGAAGCCCAGGCCTGCTACCGCGAGTCCGAAGCCAGCGTCGCCCGCCGCGACAAGCATGTCGAGACCCTGCGTATCGCCGCTGCCTCGGGCGCACATTCCGGTCACCGCCCGAACCGTCAGGAACGGCAGCAGCTCCGCCGCCTGCGCGGCCGCGAATAGCACGGCCGCGCACGGCAGACGGCTGCCGCGCTCACTCAGCCGTGACGAATGACGATCTTGCCGATGTGCCCGCCGGTCGCAAGGTAGTCGAGCGCCGCACGCGCCTGCCCGAACGGAAACACCCGGTCGATCTTCGGCTTCACGCCGTTGCCGTCGAAGGCGCGCAGCAAGTCCTCGAGCATCTTGCGGCTACCCGAAGTGATGCCCTTCAGCACCGCGTTCTTGAGGATCAGCGGCCCGAGGTTCGGACCGGCGGGCGGCGGCCCCTCGAGGCCCCCCAGCCAGCCGATGCGCGCATTCGGTGCACAGCAGGCGATCGACTGCGACAGCGTGCCGAGACCGACCGTCTCGACCACGATGTCGGCGCCGCGGCCACCGGTCGCGGCCAATACCGCCTCGTGCCAGGCCGGCGTGGTCCGGTAGTTGACGGTGATGTCGGCCCCGAGTTCGCGGCAGGCGGCGAGCTTGGCATCGCTCGAGGAGGTGATCGCGACCTTCGCGCCACTCATCTTGGCTATCTGCAGCGCGAGAATCGCGACTCCGCCGGTACCGAGCGTCAGCACCACGTCACCGGATTTCACCCGGCCAAAAGGCTCGATCACCGCCCAGGCCGTGATCGCCGCGGCGCCCAGCGCTGCGGCATCTTCGTAGCTCATCTGCTCCGGCAGCTTCACCAGTGCACTGGCCGGCAGCACGATCTGCTCCTGCAGCCAGCCATCGCGCATATTGCCGACGTCGGCCACGAACACCGAGGGGTCGTAATCGCCGTCGATCCAGGTCGAGAAATGCGGCGCCGTGACACGATCGCCGAGCTTGACACGCGTGACCCCCGCACCGAGCGCGACCACCTCGCCGGCGCCATCGGCCACCGGTACACGGCTCGGCGGCTTCGGCCCACCGTAGCGCCCTTCCATGACCATGAGATCGCGATGATTCAGCGCCGACGCCTTGACGGCGATCCGCACCTCTCCAGGACCCGGTTCGGGCACGGCAACCTCGACGGACCGCAGTGAATCGAGACCTTTCTGATCACCCACCTGATAGCTACGCATGATTCGACTTGCCTTCTGTTCGAACGAATTGGATGGAGACACGACCCGTGGCACCGGCGCTGCGCCGGCCGCTCCGGCCACGACCAGCGCGGCCGGCAGCCCGAGCGCGGCGACAAGCGCCTCCCGGCGCGACGGATCGAAACAGCTCATGACGACCTCCGACAGGACTCCGCCGGGCATGCAGGCCTCCGGCGGACAATGCCGCCAAGCTTAACTGCCACTACCGAACCCTACCCGTGGACGACGATCCTGACCTCTCGTCGGCCAGGCTCACAGATAACCCAGCCGCCGGCCTTCGTGCCGCAGGCGATCGCGATGATCCGGGTGCGCAACGGCGATCAATGCTGTCGCGCGCTCGCGCAAGCTCGCGCCGCGCAGCTCGGCGACACCCCACTCGGTCACGACCTTGTCGACCGTGTTCTTCAGCGTAGTGACGATCGTGCCCGGCGCGAAACTCGGCACGATTTTCGAGATGCGGCCCGCATCGGCAGTCGAGCGGCAGACGACGAAGGCCTGACCGCCTTCGGAATACATCGCTCCACGCGCGAAGTCGGCCTGACCACCGGAAGACGAATAGTAGCGACCGGCGATGGTTTCCGAGGCACATTGTCCGGCCAGATCCACCTCGACCGTGGCATTGATCGAAACGAAGTTCGGCTCCGCGGCGATCCGCCGCGGATCATTGACGTAGGTCGCCGGCCAGAGCTCGATCGCCGGATTGTCGGCGACGAAGTCGTACAGACGCTGGGTGCCGAGCATGAAGGTGCCGACAGTCTTGGTGCGGTTGTTGCGCTTGCGTGCACCGGTGACCACACCCGACTCGATCAGATCGATCACGCCATCCGACAACAGCTCGGTGTGGATGCCGAGCGCACGATGGTTACCGAGACTGGCCAATATCGCGTTCGGGATCGCACCGATGCCGGTCTGCACGGTCGCGCCGTCCGGAATGCGCTCGGCGACCCAGGAGGCGATCTTGCGATCGACGTCCCCCGGCTGCACCGGCTCGACCTCGACCAGCGGCACATCGCTGCGCACCCAGCCCACGACCTGCGAAAGATGCAGCTGATTGCGGCCGAAAGTGCGTGGCATCCGCGCATTGGCTTCGACGAAAAAGCGCGCCCGGCCGATGAAGCTCGCGACGTAATCCGCGCCGGTGCCCAGCGAGAAATAGCCGTGCCGGTCCGGCGGCGACACCGCGGCGATCACCAGCGGGTTGCGGCAACGGCGGCGCAGCAGCGGATAGACCTCGCTGAAATGGTTCGGCACCAGATCCACCTGTCCAGCCGCAAATCGCGGCCGGGTCACGTGCGAAAGGAAATAGGACATGTGCCGCAGCCGATCGCCGAAAGCCGCGTGCAGATAGGGACGGTCGCGCAACGCATGCATCTGATGCACGCGCACGCCGCTGAGCCGCTCGGCATTGCGCTCGATCGCATCGAGCAAGGTCACCGGCTCGCCGTTGGCAATCGGTACGATCAGGTCGGCGCCGGCACCAATGTGGTCGAGGACCGCGTCCGCGACCGTAGGCTTGATCAAGTCTGGCATGGCAGGGATTCTGGCATTCCACGGCAGTCTTGGGTGGCCGCAGTCGTCGCGCCGGTGTGTAAATTTTTCTCGCGCCGCCTCGGTCGAGGCGGGCTCGCCGCACGCCTGCGTTCGAATCCAAGCGGTGACGCAGCGCCCGCACCTCTTATAATCCCGCCATGAACGACCTCGATGACGAACCGACCATCGTCCAGGAACCCCCGACCTGGCGTCGCAGCCTGCCCCTGATCATCGGCCTGATCGTGCTGGTCGGCATCGGTGTTGCCGCCTGGCGCTGGCTGGTCAGCCCTCCTGCGTCGCCGGAAACCGTCGCCGCCTCACCACCGCAGCCGGCCGCAGCGACGCCACAGACTTTGCCGCCCTCGCCAGCCGAGCCGGTGCCCGCCCATCCGATCGACCTGCCACCGGACGCGCCGGCCGAAGCCACGGCTTCCGATCTCGAGTCCGCACTCGTCGATCTGGTCGGCCAGCGGCGTTTTCAGTCGTTGTTTCGCCTGCAGGACCTGCCGCGCCGTATCGTTGCCACGGTCGACAATCTCGGCCGTGAACAGGCGAGCGCAAGTCTCTGGCCGGTGGACCCGCCATCGGGCCCCTTCACGACCGACCGCAGTGGCGATGCCGAGGTGATTGCCACGGCGAACTATGCACGCTACGAGCGCTATGTCGAGATGCTGGAATCACTCGACCGCGAATACGCGGTCGCGGCGTACCGCCGGCTCTATCCGCTGCTGCAGCAGTCCTACGAAAATCTCGGCTACCCCGGTCGCCATTTCAACGATCGCCTGGTCGAGGTCATCGATCTGCTGCTGGCGACGCCCGAGCCCGGCGACCCACTGCGCGTACGACTGCCGGAGTTCAGCGAAGAGCTGAGACCCGAACGGCCCTGGGTGCTCTACCAGTTCGAGGACCCGGCGCTGCAGCAACTCTCGGCTGGACAGCGCATGCTGCTGCGCTCAGGGCCGGACAACATGCACCGCGTCAAACAGGTACTGCGGGCGTTGCGCCCACAGATCACCAGCACTGCCACTACGGAGTAGGAACTGTTCACGCGGTCGCTCTCTGGGTTTGAGCGGGCGGGGAGTGATGCAGACGGTGCCAGGCGTTGAGGTTCCGAGGAGTGAAGCTCTTCTGGGCGCGGCGCAGCGCGTTTTCCGGCCGTCCGCGCGCGAGTCTTCTGACACGCGAGACCTCTCCGGCTGCACCACCGTTCCGCGCCGAGACTCTTCACTACCACTCACGACCAAGCTCTAGGAAACCCCCGCCCGCAGCGTCACCAGCAACCGCTGCCAGGCCCTCTCAGCCTGCGTCTCGTCATAGACCGCAGCATCCGGCGGGCACCAGCCGTGTTTGGTCCCTGCGTAGACCTCGATCTCCGCCGGCACTTTCGCCTGATCGCAGGTTTCCCTGAGGACCCGCTTGGCATTCGGGTCGCGTTCGTCATCGTTGGCGGCGATCGCGATCAGCAGGTGCGCCTTCATCTTCGGCACCAGCAGATGCGGGCTGTCCGGCTTGTCGGTCACGAGAGGGCCGCTGTGGAAAGCCGCTCCGGCACCGACGCGATCCGGAAAGTTGCCGGCGGTGCGCATTACGATCGCGCCTCCCATGCAATAGCCAGTCGTGCCCATCTTGCGCTGGCTGTCGACCGCTGCCTGGCCATCGAGCCAGCCGATGAAGGCCTGTGCATCCGATACATGCGTTTCGGGCGAGAGCGTGCGGGCCATCGCCATCACGGCATTGCGGGTCGCCTCATCCTGCAGGTTCGCGCCCGGCGCCGTGGTCGGTGCGCGCCTGGTGCGATAGAACGGGTTCGGCGTCAGCACCGCGTATCCGGATTCGGCGAGGCGGCGGCCCATCTGCCGAAACGCGGGCCGCAACCCGAAGATGTCGGTCCAAACCAGCACGGCAGGTGCCTTGCCCTGTGCGGGGTGCACGAAATGCGCATCGGCCACACCATCCGAGGTCTTGATCTCGACCTCCTGCTCCACGACTTCGGCTGCATTCACGGGGCGCGGCAAGGCCGCCAGCAGTCCCGCCCCCACCGACAGCGCGCCGAAACGCCGCCGCGTCAACGCATCGTTGCGCTTGAGGTGTTCGAGCATGTCGTGAAATGAGTCCTGGTCACACATGACTGTTCCCTCGTCGTTATGGGTCGGGCGATGCTGCAGCGGGATGCGATCCGCCACGGCAAGCGCGGTTCTCGGTCATCCGCAATCCGGACGATCAGTATAGTCCGACAGCGGGCAGCTCAAACCGTATCCAGACCGGCCATCGCCAGCGTGCGCTGCGCCTGCAACAGGTGCAAGCGCTCCACCATCTGCCCATCGACCCGCAGTACGCCCTTGCCGGCATTCTCCGGCGCCGCGAAGGCCGCAACGATGCGACGCGCGGTCTCGGTTTCGGCCGCGTCGGGCGTGAACACCGCATTGCAGGGCTCGATCTGTGCGGGGTGTATCAGCGTCTTGCCGTCGAAACCGAAGTCGCGCCCCTGGCGACACTGCACTACCAGCCCGTCGTGATCGTCGAGCGCATTGAACACCCCATCGAGCACTGCAAGGCCGTAGGCACGCGCGCCGAGCACGATCTGCGCGAGCGCGCCGAGCAGCGGCTGACGAGCACCATCCAGCCGGCAACAGGCTTCCTTGGCAAGATCGTTGGTACCTGCAACCAGCACCGTGAGTGGCCCCTCGAGTGCAGCGGCCGCGATCTCCTCGACATGAAAGATCGAGCGGGCCGTCTCGATCATCGCCCACAGTGCCACGCCCGGCATCGCAGCCAGTCGCTGTTCGTAGGGTCGCAGATCCGCACGCCGCGCGATCTTCGGAACCAGGATCGCCGCCGGTGCCGCAGCGATCACAGCATCGAGATCCGCTGCGCCCCAGGCCGTGTCCAGCCCGTTGACCCGCACGACCAGCTCCCGCTGACCGAAGCCGCCGGCGCGCAAGGCCGCCGCGACCTGTTCACGCGCCTGAACCTTGGCTTCGGGCGCCACGGCATCCTCTAGATCGAGAATCACGACATCGCAAGGCAGCGTCCGTGTCTTCTCAACTGCGCGTGCGTGCGAAGCCGGCACATAGAGCGCACTGCGCCGCCGCCGAATACTCATCGGTAATGCCCTCGGAAATGAAATCGTATCGCCCCGCATCGGGACCCATGCCGGACAGTGTAGCGTGCGAGCCGCTACGTGATTTGCGGATGATTCCGGCCAGCTGGCAAGGTATGGTCACGGCGAAGCCGGCGTTACCGGCGCAGCAAGGGGCAGAGGCGTGTCCGGCAACTCCGATCCATTTTCTGCAACTCATCACGCCCGCTCCGTCGACGACGTGCTGGCGCAGTTGGGCACGTCGACCGCAGGACTGCCCCAGGCGGAGGTGCTGCGGCGGCAGACACAGTACGGACCGAACCTCCTTGACGAGGCACAACCACGCTCGCTGGCGAGCCTGTTCCTGGCGCAGTTCGCCGACTTCATGATCCTGGTGCTGCTCGTGGCGGCTGTGGTGTCGGGGCTGATCGGTGACCTGACGGACACGCTGGTGATCATTGCGATCGTGCTGCTGAATGCCGGCCTCGGTTGTGCGCAGGAATGGCGCGCGGCCAAGGCCATGCAGGCGCTCAAGGCCATGGCCGCACCGTCGGCGACCGTGCTTCGCGAGGGCGCAGCCGCAACCGTTCCCGCGGCAGAGCTGGTGCCAGGCGATGCGGTGCTGCTCGAAGCCGGCCGCATCGTACCGGCGGACCTGCGACTGGTGGAGTCGGCGAGCCTGCGGATCGACGAATCCGCCCTGACCGGCGAATCCGTGCCGGTAGACAAATCGATCGACGCTCTGCCTGCGACGGACGTGCCGGTCGGCGATCGGCACAACATCGCGCACAAGGGCACGCAGGTCACTTACGGGCGCGGGCTCGGCATCGTGATCGCGACCGGCATGCGTACCGAATTCGGCCGGATCGCACGGTTGCTGGACTCGGCACACGCCGTCGAGACTCCGCTCCAAAGACGGCTCGCGGTGTTCGGGCGGCGACTGGCCCTGGCGGTGATCGCGATCTGTATCCTGGTGTTCGCCACCGGCCTGCTGCGTGGCGAGCCCGCATTGCCGATGCTGCTGACCGCGTTGTCGCTCGCCGTAGCGGCGATCCCGGAGGCCTTGCCGGCCGTGGTGTCGATCTCGCTGGCACTCGGTGCGCGACGGTTGATGGCACGACAGGCCCTGATTCGGCGCCTGGCCGCAGTCGAAGCACTCGGTTCCGTCACCGTGATCTGCTCCGACAAGACCGGCACGCTGACCGCAAACCGGATGCGGATCGAGCGTTACTGGGCCGACGGCCGCTCGGCCGATGCGCCACCGCCCGGAGCCGCAGCCGCGACCCTGGCCATGGCTGCGGCCGCAGCAAACGCGACCGAAGTCTCGGGCGGGCATGCCGCACGGGCCGATGCGGCAACGGTCGGCGAAGCCTGGCCGACACTGCTCGCGGCACTGGCGGTCAGTCACGACGCCTCCATCGGCAGCGACGGCAACCTGGTCGGCGACCCGACGGAGACGGCCATGCTTGCCGCGGCACGCACGGCGGGGCTCGAACATGCAGCTGCCGTCGCCGCGCTGCCACGGGTCGATGAACTGCCGTTCGACTCGGTGCGCAAGTGCATGACGACGGTCCACCGACTCGGCGATGGTTCACTGCTGTCGATAACCAAGGGCGCCGTGGAAGTCCTGCTCGGCAGCTCGGTCTCGATGCTCTGCGAGGGCGAAACATTGCCGCTCGATGCAGACATGCTGGCGGATGTCGCGGATCGAATGGCGGCAGACGGGCTGCGGGTGCTGGCGGTCGGCATGCGCCGCTGGCCGCAACCCCCGGAAGCCTGCGATACCGCTACGATGGAGTCGGGACTGACATTCGTCGGGCTGCTCGGCCTGATGGACCCGCCGCGCGAAGCCGCCGCCGCGGCCATCGCCGACTGTCGCAGCGCCGGCATCGTGCCGGTGATGATCACCGGCGACCACCCGGTCACGGCACGGGCGATCGCCTCGCGACTCGGGCTCGGGCATGTCGGCGGTACGCTGTCCGACGACGAGATCATGACCGGGCGCGAACTGGCCGCATTGACCGCCGCAACGACCTCGAATGCGGCATCGGGCGCACCATCCGACGACCCGGCGGGCAAGGCCGTCGATCCGGCGCTCGCCGCGCGCCTCGCGGAAATACGGGTGTTCGCGCGAGTCGCACCGGAGCAGAAGCTGGACATCGTTCGTGCACTGCAATCGCGCGGCGAAGTGGTCGCCATGACCGGCGACGGCGTCAACGATGCGCCGGCGCTGCGGCGGGCCGACATCGGAGTCGCGATGGGCATCACCGGCACCGACGTGGCGCGCGAAGCCTCCGGCATGGTGCTGCTCGACGACGATTTCGCCACGGTGGTGCGCGCCGTACGCGAAGGGCGACGCATCTACGACAACCTGCGACGCTTCATCCGCTACGTACTGACAACCAATTCGGGCGAGATCTGGACGATCTTCCTCGCGCCCTTCCTGGGCCTGCCGGTGCCACTGCTGCCGATCCAGATCCTGTGGATCAACCTCGTCACCGACGGACTGCCAGGGCTCGCCCTGGCGGCCGAGCCGGCGGAACGCAACGTTATGCAACGCCCTCCCCGGCCACCCGGCGAGAGCCTGTTTTCCCAGGGGCTCGGCGCCCACGCGCTGCTGGTCGGCGTGTTGATGGCCGCGATCGCGCTCGGGCTGCAGGCGTTCTACCTGGGCGGCGCTCCGGTCGCCGCAACGGGCACCGATCACCCGTATTGGCAGACGATGGTCTTCACCGCGCTCTGCTTCATGCAGCTCGGACATGTGCTGGCCATCCGCTCCGAGCAACAGTCACTGCTGACGCAGGGGCTGTTGTCGAACCGCCCGCTGGCACTCTCGGTCGCTCTGACGGTCGCATTGCAGCTGCTCGTGCTTTATACGCCGGTCGGCAACGATTGGTTCGGCACGGTGCCGCTCGCCGCCATGGACCTCGCCGTCTGCGTTGCCGCGGCGCTGCTGATCATGCTCGCAGTCGAGACCGAGAAGTGGACGCGGCGGCGCCTCGCGGCGCCTGCCGCCACCGCAAGCTAGAACTTCGCCGATACCGAGATCGAGAAGTTCGTGCCGATGTCGTAGCGGTTGTAGAAGACGCGGTTACCGTCGCGCTCCTGAAACTCGCGATAGCCGCGACGCAGCAGGTTGCGCCCCTCGAGCTTCAGCTCGAGGTCCTGGCCGAACAGCTCGAAGCCCTCGCGGACGACGATATCCACCGTCAGGCCCGGCGACTCGTAGATGTCGGGTAGACCCGCGGCGCCGCGGCTGGTCACGCGATCGCTGCCGTAGGAGAGCAGCAAGGTCTGCTGAGACAGGCGCGAGTTGCTCTCCAGGCCGAACTGCAGGTTGACCAGGTGATCCGACTGACCCGCCAACGGTGAACCGTCGACGAAGAAGTTCGTGGCGGGCTGCGCGGCGGTGCCGAACACCGCGACCACATCGTTGGGCGAGACTTCGAGCTTCGATTGGGAGAAGGTGTAGTTCCCGGCCATTACCAGCTGGCGCGAGGCCAGCAGCGGCAGGCCGGCGAAACGCTCGAGCCCGAAGAACTTGGTCGCCTCGATTTCCGCACCGTACAGCGTGGCCTGGGGCGCGTTGGCGTAGCTGGTCACCGGCGTGTTGTCGTTGAAGCCGGTGAAGGCCTCGATCGGCCGGTGGATCTGCTTCCAGAAGCCTGCCAACGAGAAGCGCTCCTCCCGCGAGAAATACCATTCGTAGCGCGCTTCGGCATTCGTGAACTCGCTGTCGACCAGCAACGGATTGCCGCGATACGAACGGTTCGACTCCGGATCGAAGTACGCCTGGAACATCAGTTCGCGGAACTGCGGTCGCGCGATGGTTCTCGAGGCGTTCAGGCGCAGCTGCATGGTGTCGTGGAATTTCCAGGTCAGGGTCGCCGCGGGCAGAACATAGTTCTCCGACAGCCGGGTCAATGCGCCGGAGTTCGTGAAACCGCTGAACACCTGTTTCGGCCACACATCCTGCTCGCCCCGCTCGTAGCGCGCGCCGACGTTGAGTTCGAGCTCCTCGCGCAGCGCGGTCTGCAGCTGCAGATAGCCCGCCCGGGTCCTCAGCTGTGCCGCAAAAGCCGGATCCGATTCCGTGGTCTCGATCAAGCCGATACCGTAGTAGTCGATCACCGCCGCGCCGAGCAGGTAATCGGGCCGGAACATCGCCACGGCATTCGGCAGGCTCGACGGCGCCACCACCTGGAACTCCCGGCGGGCGGAATCACGCCGGGTATCCGCAATATCGACCCCAGCCGTCAGCACACTGTCACCGAGTGTCCTCGTGGAGAGATCCGCGCCGGCCGACCACAGCGTTTCGTCGAGCTCCGAAAACGCGACCCTTGCAAAGCCCGTCTGGCCGTTGTCGAGACGGTTGAGGAAGTAGCTCCCATATGGATTTCCTTCGCGGTTGGAGCGCGAGTAGCCGAAGTTCATCTCATACGGCGCATCGCGGCCCGACTTCGCATAGCCGGCGCGGACATCGAGCGACAGCGGATCGAAGCGGAACGAGGCATTGAGCTGGGTGTTCAGCAGTTCACGTTCGTACCAGGCGGTCCCCTGTTCGCGGAAATCCTGCCCGGTACGCTGGTTGTTCTGCACACCTTCGGAAAGACTGGCGCGCTTGAGTGTGTCGTGGATGTAGAGACTGGTCCAGCGCAGCCGATGACTGCCGAACTCGTAGCCCAGGCCAACCAGGGCATTGGCGACCACACGGTTCTCGCTCGCGACCTCGCGGTAGTCCTTGTCGACGACCGACAGATCGGCGCTGCCCGGAGTCTGCTGGACGTTGTCGCGGGTCCGCCAGCGATTGCCGAAGCCGGCAGTGGCGATCAAGCCGAGGCGGCCGTCGGCGAGATCCCGCGACGTGCCGCCGCTGATGGATCCGGAGAAGTTGGGTTCGATCCGGTCGTTGTGCTGCACCAGTGCATTGCTGCTACGGGCAAATTGCCTGGCGATTCGCGCGGCGTCGATCGTACCGGCACTGAGTCGCTGACCGCTGGCAAGAAAATCGCGCAAGGCCGACGGCGTACGACGCGAACCGTCGTCGTAGCCGGTCCAGTCCGTATCGCTGCCGGAGTACTGGTAGCCCAGCTGGCCGGTGGTCTCGGTATCTCCAGTGATGCCGACACTGGCACTGAAGAACGGAGCATCGGGAACCGCCTGCGTAGTCAGGTTGATCACGCCGCCACCGAACTCGCCGGCGTAGTTCGGCGAGTAGGTTTTCTGGACCAGCGACGACGCGATCACGTCAGTCGGAAACAGGTCCAGCGGCACAGCTCGACGCAGGGGCTCGGGGCTGGGCAACGGCAGGCCGTTGAGCAGCGCCGCGGAATAGCGGTCACCCAAACCGCGCACGTAGACGAACCCGCCACCGACGACGCTGAGGCCCGTCACGCGACCGAGCGCGCCGGCGATATCGCCTTCGCCGGTGCGCGCGATGTCCTCGGCCGACAACACCGCGATCGCCTGGGCCGAAGCGCGCTGTAGATTCCGGTCGCGCTTTCCCAGCACGACGATCTCGCCGCCTGGAACCTCGATATCGATACCGGTCTCGACATCGGCCGCATCATCCACCGGATCCTGGACGGACTCGGCATTGTCGGCGTCCTGCGCCGACGCCAACGGTAAGGCAAGCAAGATCGCAAACAACAAACTGCTTCCGGCAATCGGGAACCTGCGCATCGGGAGATCCTCAGTCGAATCGAAGAACCGGGCGACACGGAACGCGGCGCTCATGCCGCGGTACTCCGCACCACCCGGCTCGGGGGGCTTGTGATCAGATCGCCGGCAACGAAGTGCAGGCCGTACCGCTGCTGCCGAAAGACGCCGTGACCGAGTTGCAGGTCCAGCCGGCATACCAGGTGTCGTTCGCGTCCTTCACGGCACCGATGTAGTCCGTGGTATCGAACAACGGATCGATCGTCTTGGGGTCGATCGCGGGATGCGCCGTTTCGTTCGCACCATTGATGAAGCTGCCGGCCAGGCTGGCCGTGAACGTCGCCGAGTTGTGGGCGCCGGCGCCGAACGCATCGGCCACCTGCTGCGCCGTGACACCGCCGCTGCCGACGAACGTCGCACCACCGCACTGCATCGCCACCGAACCGAACGCCGGCGGCCCGAGCTTCTCGATCGCCGGATTCGCAGCCAGGATGTTGGTGCCATTGAGGCGCAGGCAGGGCATCGGGCTGACCACCACACCGTTGACCAGCGATGCGTCGGCGGCACCGCGGAACAGCATCGCGGCCTGGTTGCCGGTTGCGGTGTTGCGGTGCACGAAGGTGAAATTCGCCAGCTTCAGATGGGTGCGCGGCGTCTGCGACTCGAGAGCATTGGCGGAATCGAGCTCGATCATCGAGTCGGCATTGCCGCTGGTCTTCTGGACGGCGATCAGGTACTGGATCGTGCCCTGCCAACCGGTATCGACGTCGATACTGTCGTCGTCGGCGCCGGTGATCACGAAGTTTCGCAGGCTGACGCGACCGCCGAAGTTCTCGAAACCGTCATCCGAGCTGTTGTGCGACTGGATGTGGCTGATGGTGGTCGCGCTGCCGACGCCACCGAGCGTCAGCGACTGCAGCTCGCTGTCGCCGGAGAGCACATAGCCGGAATAGCGGATCTGGACGTAGCGCAGCGTGCCGCTGTTGTCGTTCGGCGTGGCGCCACCGAAGTAGGCCGGATCGACCGCACCCTCGGTCTGGCGCTCGCAGTTGACCGAACCCGGCGTGGCTGCCGGCGCCACCGTGCAATCGGTGATGGGCGCGCGGCCGAGCAGCACGATGCCGCCCCACTGACCTTGTGAGTCATCGGTCGCGAGGCCGAGCACGTTGTCGCGGCTGGTGAACACGATCGGCTGCGTGGCCGAACCCACGGCGTTGATGCGGTTGCCGCGGTTGACGGCGAGCCAGGACGCGCCGGTTGAGGCAAACACGACGACGCCCGGCTGGATGGTCAGCACGACCGGTGCATCGGCCGTGGGTGCAGCACCACGATCGAGGCCGATATCGACGCGCCCGCCGAGCGAGTACAGCAGCCCGGGAACCCGGGTCAACGTCGAGCTGCGCGTGAAGCGTGCCGGCAGTTCGCAGATCCGATAGGTGCCGGTCGGGCCGGTGAGGGTGCCGCGATCGGCCAGCCCCGCCGGCTCGTCGATCGTCGGGCAGCCGTTGGCCGGCGTCACCAAATTAGGGGTCTCCAGCTCCGGCGCAGGCGGCGTCGGCGCGGTCGGCGCCGGGTTGTTGATGGTGATGTTGCCGCCGCTACCGGGCGACTCGACCGAGTCGGCGCCGCAAGCCGCCAGTACTGCACAGGTCCCCAGCAGGGGAATCATACGCTCGAAGTTAGAACGGGCCATGTCTTGCTCCAGTCCGGCACCATTGCCGGAGATCGATGAAAGATCCGTTGCCGCGGACGGGCGCAAGGCCGTCGCCACGAGGCCCGACAAGCGTAGGAACGGCATGTGACGGCCCGATGACGGGCGGATGAAGCTGCCGCGACATGCGTGGCGAATCGCGGCGCGGAACGGCGTATGTGACAAACCCGTTGCAGCACCCGGCAACGTCCGCGCGTAGACTGCCCACCATGCCTGCGCCGCATCTGCTGCTGATCTATGGCGGACATTCCGGCGGTCGCACCGAGCGACTCCGGCACGCCGCCGTCGGCGGCATCAAAGCCGCGGCGCAAGCAGCGGCCGCCGATCCGGCTGGGGGCACCGACGCGGCAGAGCCGCTGGTAGAACTACGCGAGCGACACGCCCTCGAAGCCACACTCGATGACCTGCTGTGGGCCGACGGACTGCTGTTCGGCACACCGGAGCACTTTGGCTACATGAGCGGCGCGCTGAAGGATTTCTTCGACCGCACCTTCTATCCCGCGGAGGGGCGTACCGAGGGACGGCCTTATGGCCTGTTCGTCAGTGCAGGCAACGACGGCACGGGAACCGCCACGGCAGTTGCACGCATCGCCACGGGCTATCGCTGGAAAGCCATTGCCGAACCGCTGATCGTGGTCGGCGAGCCGGACGCGAACGCATTGACACGCTGCACCGAACTCGGCGCGACACTGGCGGTTGGACTCGCCGCAGGCGCTTTCTGAATCGGGCAGATGCGAGTAGGCAGGCGCCCTGCCGGCCGGCGCGGCGACTGCCGCAGCTCCACACGGCCTCGGCTAGGACTTCGATTGTGCAAGGCGCCGGGCCAGCGCGGTACTGCCACCGTCCTGCTCCGTCCTATCGAGCACCTCGAGGCTGGCCCGCGAACTGCCGAGCACCGCGCGCACACCGTCGAGATAGCTCTGCGGGCTGGCGCCATCGAGCAATACCTGTACCGGAACGCGTGCCGCATCGACGCGGGCACGCAGCTCATCGGCAGCGGCGGCCGCTGCCAATGCCGGCCCGGCAGCCCCAGACAGCAGCAAGGCGAACGCACGCTCATGGACCTGCAGCGTGTCGACCCGCGGCGCCCCCCGCCAGGCATTGCTGCGCCGGCGTAAACACCATGGATGGAACAGACCGGCATCGGTCGCGCGAATCCAGGCATGCGCCAGATGACCACCGTGCCAGGCGACATCCGGAGCCTCGCCGAACGCCGCCACGATGGCCTCGCGATCCTTGGCAAGCCAGCAGTACGGCTGCCAGGCCACGACCTGACGGATCGCGACGGGTGTACTGCGACCTGCATGGGCCGCGATCATCAACGCAAGCGTCGCGCCGGCGCCCAGGCCGAGCAGGGTCACCGGAGGCGCGGTGGCGTCTGAGCCGGGGCTGGGGCCGCAATCCATATCCGGCAGGCTGCGCAACGCCTCGGTGAGTTGCGTCGACACAGCATCGAGCAGGCTCGCACCGTCGATCGCCTGAGCATCTACGGACGCGATACCCGCGGACTCGCCGTGCCCCGGCAACTCGAGCGCGGTGACCTCAAAACCCGTCGCCGCGCAGGCCGCCAGCAAGTCGCCGATGGCCGCAGCACTCGAGGTCGCATCGTGCAACACGATCAGGCGATCCGGATCGACCGACCCCGAAGCCGCTGACTTCACGTGGTGAGCATGCAACTGAGCACCTGGCGCACCGACAAAGCCGCGCCCGGTCGCGACCAGACTCAGGTCGCCGGTGGTCGGCCAGGATTGCGGGCTATCCGGCGTCCCACGGATGGCACGCAGCAGAAACTCGCTGGCCGCAACCTCGACCTCGGCCGGTGTTGGATAGCCCCGGATCTCGAGCCCGGGCCGGGACACTCCGAGACGCGCAAGATGCGCATGCAATGGATCGCCGGCGGCCGCAGCTACCAACATCGGCGCTTGCGAGTCGCGCAAGGCTTCGGCGGCATCGGCATGGAACGCTGCACGGTATGCGACATCGTAGCCCCGCCAGTTGCGCAGCAGTTCGAGCAGATGGCGCTGGGTACGCTCGGGCGGCGCCATGTCATAGTCCATGCGGCCGGCGGCGCTGCGCTTGAACCAGGGAAAGAACACGGTCTGCTCGCGCATCCGCGACCAGAGCCAGGTCAGGTGTCCGCCGTCCCAGCGCGGCACGAGCGGCGGCAGGTATTCGCGATCGATCTCCTCGAGCTCGGCCGGCGTCATCTGCGAAATGCCATTGGCCGCTACCGCGAGCACCTGCTGCGGATGGCGCGCGGCCACCGACAATGCCTCGCGCGCACCGGTGTGGAAGCCGTAGATGGGCAAGGGTGTCGTGATACCCAGCGCTTCGAGGAAGGCGGCCACGGCGTCGCCGTACCGATCGAACGGCGGCGCCTCGTCGGGCAAGGGCTCGGACTGGCCGCAGCCGGGGCGATCGGGCGCGAGCATCGTGAAACGATCCGCCCAACGCGTCATCAGATCAACGAAGTCCAGCGACGATTGCGGCGACTGATGCAGCAGCAACAGCAGCGGGCCCTGCCCTGCGCGCCGATAGTGGACGAGCCGCCCTTCGACCACGACGTAGTGGCGGGTGATGACGGTCATTGCCGGCTGGCACTGCGCATGGCTTACCTCGCGGCGCAAGCGCCGGTTATGTGCGTACCGGCCCGGTCGTCTGCGATCAGGCGGCGGCTTCAAGTGCCGACTTCGACGCCGGTGCGCTGGTACGGATCAAGTAATCGAACGCCGACAATGCTGCCGTCGAACCGGCACCCATCGCAATGACAATCTGCTTGTAGGGCACCGTAGTGGCATCCCCCGCGGCGAATACGCCCGGGACAGAAGTCTGACCCCGCTCGTCGATCACGATCTCGCCGCGCGGCGAGAGCTCGACCGTACCTTTCAGCCACTCGCTGTTCGGCAGCAGGCCGATCTGCACGAAAATACCTTCGAGATCGATCCGCTGCACGGTGCCGGTGTTGCGATCCTTCCAGTCCAGACCGATCACCCGCTGACCATCGCCGAGCACTTCGGTGGTCTGCGCGCTCAGCAGTATCTCGACATTCGGCAGGCTGCGCAGCTTGCGCTGCAACACTTCGTCGGCACGCAGCCTGGAATCGAACTCGAGCAACGTCACATGGCTGACGATGCCGGCGAGATCGATCGCCGCCTCGACACCGGAATTGCCGCCACCGATCACAGCGACACGCTTGCCCTTGAACAGCGGGCCGTCGCAATGCGGGCAATAGGCGACACCCTTGTTGCGGTACTGCTCCTCGCCCGGGACGTTCATCGAGCGCCAGCGCGCGCCGGTGGAGAGCACGACACTGCGCGAGCGCAGCGTGGCGCCGTTCGCCAGCTGCACCTCGATCAGGCCGCCCGGCTCGGCCGCCGGCACCAGCTTCTCGGCACGCTGCAGGTTCATGATGTCGACCTGGTAGTCGCGCACATGCTGTTCGAGCGCGGCCGCGAGCTTCGGGCCCTCGGTCTCGCGGACCGAGATGAAATTCTCGATGCTCATGGTGTCCAGCACCTGGCCGCCGAAGCGCTCCGCCACCACGCCCGTATTGATGCCCTTGCGCGCGGCATAGATCGCTGCCGCCGCACCGGCAGGACCGCCGCCGACGACCAACACATCGAAAGCCTGCTTGGCCTTGAGCTTCTCGGCTTCCCGGGCCGGCGCATCGGCATCGAGCTTGGCCAGGATCTGCGCGAAATCCATCCGGCCCTGGCCGAAAGGCTGGCCATTCAGGAACACACTTGGCACGGCCATGACCTGGCGCGCCTCGACCTCGCTCTGGAACAGTGCGCCGTCGATCGCGACGTGACGCACGCGCGGATTGACGACGCTCATGAGATTCAGCGCCTGTACGACATCCGGGCAGTTCTGGCAGGACAACGAAAAATAGGTCTCGAAGACATAGTCGCCGTCGAGCGATGCCGCCTGCTCGAGCAGCTCGGGCTCGACCTTGGGCGGATAGCCGCCGACCTGCAGCAATGCAAGCACCAGCGACGTGAACTCGTGACCGAGCGGAATGCCGGCAAACGTGACCGCGACATCGCGCTCGTTGCCGACCCGACGGATGGTGAACGAAGGCTTGCGTGCCTCTTCGCCCCCGGTGCTGACCGTGATCTGCGCCGACAGGGAAGCGATCTCCTGCAGCAGCTCCGCGAGCTCGCGCGACTTCTCGCTCTCGTCGAGGGAGGCCACCAGCTCGATCGGCTGGACGAGCCGTTCGAGATAGGCCTTCAGCTGGGTCTGGAGCGCGGCGTCGAGCATGATGGAACTCCGGAAATCCTGTTTCGGTGGGAAGCGTCGCTTCGAGACGTGCGGATCGCGCGCCGCCCCCCTCGAGGCTGGGGGGGAGCAGGGGGGACGAGGGGCGCGGCGCGGATCCGAACTCGAAAGACGTCGTCGGGTCAGATCTTGCCGACGAGGTCCAGCGAAGGCGCAAGGGTCTTCTCGCCTTCCTTCCACTTGGCCGGGCAGACCTCGCCCGGGTGGGCCGCGACGTACTTCGCAGCCTTGACCTTGCGCAACAGCTCGCTCGCATCGCGGCCGATACCGCCGGCAGTGATCTCGACGATCTGGATCTTGCCCTGCGGATCGACGACGAAGGTGCCGCGATCAGCGATGCCATCGCTCTCGATCAGCACTTCGAAGTTGCGCGCCAGCTGGTGGGTAGGATCGCCGACCAGCGGGTACTTCACCTTACGGATCGTATCAGAGGTGTCGTGCCAGGCCTTATGCGTGAAGTGCGTATCCGTCGACACGCCGTAGATCTCCACGCCGAGCTTCTGGAACTCGCCGTACTGGTCGGCCAGGTCGCCCAGTTCGGTCGGGCAGACGAAGGTGAAATCGGCGGGATAGAAGAAGAACACCGCCCACTTGCCCTTGATGGTGGCATCGGAGACATCCACGAACTTCCCGTTGTGAAAAGCCTTCGCCTTGAAGGGCTTGATTTCAGTATTGATCAAAGACATTGCGTTTCCTCGTCACAGTGGTAGGTGGTCATTGGACAAGGCGTACTGTAGGGGGAGCCCGTGCCAGTGTGAAATCGATTGCACCTATCCGGTGGATAGAGAACGTCTATCGTGCCCCTACCACGATCGACCAGGGGAACGGCTGGATCGCGGCAGCCATTCATTGATAATGATCGGCAGCCATCTCAACGAACTTCCGATCCATGCAAGCAGACTACTGGCATCAGCGTTGGGCGAACCAGGACACTCCGTTCCACGAGCGCGACACGAACCCGCTGTTGCTCAAACATCTGGCGAGCTTGTCGCTGCCCCTCGGAGCACGCCTGTTCCTGCCCCTTTGCGGCAAGACACTGGACATCCGCTGGCTGCTTTCGCTGGGCTATCGCGTCGCCGGAGCGGAGCTGAGTCCGCTGGCCATCGAACAGCTGTTCACCGGGCTCGGCATCGAGCCTGAGATCACCCCAAAGGGTCCGATCGCGCATTACCACGCACCCGATCTCGATCTGTTCGTCGGCGATATTTTCGATCTGACTCGGACAATGCTGGGTCCGATCGATGCGATCTATGATCGAGCGGCGCTGGTCGCGCTGCCGGCGGAGATGCGGACCCGGTACACCCGGCACCTGCTGCAGCTGGCGGACGCCGCACCACAGCTGCTCCTCACCATGGAATACGATCAGCGCCTCACGCCCGGACCACCCTTTTCGGTCGACGGCGAAGAAATCCGTCGTCACTATCAAGATCGTCACGAAGTGAGCCTGGTCCACAGCGCAGCGCTGCCAGGAGGAGGACTGAAGGGCCGATATCCAGCCACCGAGCGAGCCTGGCTGTTACGCCGCCGATAGGCAGCACGGTGTCCCCGGAATCCACACCTCGATCTGGAGATGTCATGCAACGCCTGCTCCTGCCAAGCACTCTTTCCCTGCTCGCGATGCTGGCCACGGCGGCCTGCAGCCCCGCCCAGCCCCCGGCCGGGTCACCCGGCACGCAACAGACCACCGACGGTGCGGAAGCCTTCGATGCCGCCCGGCTCCACACTGCCCACTGGAAGCTCGTCGAAGCGACGGCCGCCGACGGTCAGCGTATCGACGGCCTGTTCCCGCGGGCGGAGCGCCCCCTGCAGCTCGATTTCGCGGACGGCCGCGTGAGCGTTGCCAACGCCTGCAACCACATCGGCGGCGGCTATACGCTGGATGGCAACAGCTTGTCGGTGGGTTTGCTGGTGATGACCCAGATGGCCTGCCCCGACAACGCGCTGATGCAATCCGACGCAGAGATCCGTCAGCGTCTCGAAGCCGGCGGCACGCTGCACTTCGACCGCGCCGCGACTTTGGTCTACACCACGACGGCCGGCGACACACTGCGCTTCAGCGGCGAACCCACGGCCGACACCCGCTACGGCGGACCCGGCGAGCGCCTGTTCCTGGAAGTCGCCGCACAGCGCGTGCCCTGCTCCCATCCCCTGATTGCCAATTACCAGTGCCTGCACGTACGCGAGATCACCTATGACGATCAAGGCCTGAAGCAGCACGAAGGCCCATGGCAGAACTTCTATGAAAACATCGAAGGCTATGAGCACCAGCCGGGCGTGCGCAACGTGCTGCGATTGAAGCGCTACACCATCGTCAACCCGCCGGCCGATGCTTCATCGGCGGCCTACGTGCTCGACATGGTGGTGGAATCGGACGCGACCGGTCGCTAGATACGCGCCGCGGAATCACCGGCAGGATCCGATGCCGCCTCCGCCGCATCGAGCCAGGCGGCAAAGACAGCTCGGGCCGCTGCGCCGAGCGGCCCTTGTGCTTGCATGGCCTGGATGCGCAGCGCACGAGGATCGATACCGGCTGCGCCCAGTTCGCAGGCATGCCCCACCAGCCAGCGCTCGAGCTGGCCGGTGTCGACCTCCAGATGGAACTGCAGCCCCAGTACCTGCGTACCGAGCGCGAATGCCTGATTCGCGCCGACCGCCGTGCCTGCCAGTCGCACGGCATCACGCGGGATGTCGAACTGGTCGCCATGCCAATGCAGCACCGGCACGTCCTGCAAGGCCGACAGTACCGACGAGCGGCCTTGCTGCGTCAGCTCGAGAGAACCAAAACCGATTTCCTTGACGCCGAGGGGATAGACCTTCGCGCCAAGCGCCCGCGCGATCAACTGCGCGCCCAGGCAGATGCCGAGCACCGGTCGCCGCACCGCGAGACGGCGGCGCACCAGTTGCAGCTCCGCCGCGAGAAACGGGTAGAGCGCTTCGTCGAAGGCGCCGACAGGGCCGCCGAGCACGACCAGCAGAGCCGGCCCCGCGACATCCAGCGCCGCCAGATCATCGGTCGTGGCCTCCACGTACCGCACCGAATAACCACGCTCGCGCAGCAAGGGCTCGAGAGTCCCCAGATCCTCGAAGTGGATGTGGCGGATGGCGACGGCGGTCTTCATCGTCCGCTACGCCGGGTGGGCCGCATCCTGCAGCAGACGCAGCCTCGGCAGCGCCTCGGGATGCTCCTGCTGCAGGAACATGACCAGCTTCTCGCGGATCTCGCAACGCAACTCCCAGGCGTGCGAGGAATTCGCCGCACTCGCCAGAGCGCGGATCTGCACCGCATGCTCGGTGGCATCGGTGACCTGCAAGACGTTGACCCGCCGATCCCACAACGGCGAGGACTGCAGGATCGCGGTCAACTTGGCGCGCAGCCGCTCGATCGGGACGCGGTAGTCGACGTACAGGAATACGTAGGCGAGCAGATCCGCGGAAGCGCGCGTCCAGTTCTGGAACGGCTTCTCGAGAAAGTAGGTGATCGGCAGGATCAGCCGGCGTTGATCCCAGATACTGACCACGACGTAGGTCAGCGTGATCTCCTCGATCCGGCCCCACTCGTTCTCGACGATCACCACGTCGTCGAGCCGGATCGGCTGGGTCAGTGCAATCTGGAAGCCGGCCAGCAAGGTCGCGATGCTGCGCTGGGCAGCGAAGCCCACCACGATGCCGGCCACGCCGGCCGACGCCAGGATCGCCGTGCCGAATTGCCGCACCGACTCGAACACCATCAGCATCGACGCGAACGCGAAAATGCCGATGACCGCCATCGCCAGCTTTCGCAGTATCGTGATCTGCGTGTAGATCGCGCGAGCCTTGCGATTGTCCGGTATATCGAGCAGACCATGGATCCACAGCAGCAACGCGACCGGAGCGACGAGGTCGAGCAGGGTCGCGCTCAACCAGCGGCGGGCCGACGGCTCCGTTGCAGACGGTGCCGCAGCGCCAGCTTGTTCGCGACGATGCCGACGCTGGGTCCACCATCTCAGACCGAAATGGGCCAGCCCGACCAGCATGACGACCAGCGCGCTGGCCACGAGCGTGCTCGTGCGGATGCCGAGCAGAATCCTTTCCTCGTCCATGACCAGTTCCTCGAGACAGCGCGCGCATCGGACATCACACGCATCGACTGCGATGCTATGGTAGGCACCGCGCGGCGATCAAGGCGCATCAGCGCAGGCCGAGACGCGGCAGTGCGCGAGTTTTGCGCACCGCGCCATCCAACATGGCAAGCCGACAACACGCCGACGAGGAATGAAGACAGTTGCGAGAAGATCATCTTGAGACCCTGCGCACCGCACTCGCGCCATATCCATGGGTCTACACGGCCGGGGCCGTCGTTGCATTGCTGCTGGCGGCCTGGCTGGCGAACTGGCTGACCAAGCGCGTACTGCTGCGCGGTATCCAGCGTGTGCTGCGCGCCACCTCGATGGGCACTGCGCAGGACCAGGGCATGAAGCTGCGCGTGATTCCGCGGCTGGCCAACGTGGTGCCGGCACTGGTCATTGCCGCGGGCATTGCCGTGGTGCCGGACCTGCCGCCGCAAGTCGTCACGGTGGTCCATGCGCTGTGCCAGGCTTTCATCGTGCTGACCGTGGCGTTGTCGATCTCGCGGGCACTGGACCTGATCAACGAGGTCTACGAGCGCCGCCCCGGCGCGCGCAACAAGCCCATCAAGGGCTATCTGCAGGTGGCGAAGATCGTGATGTTCGTGCTGGTCGCGATCTCGATCGTGGCCACGCTGATCGGCGCGAAGTTCCTGCACATCCTCACCGGTCTCGGCGCGATGACCGCCGTGCTGATGCTGATCTTCCAGGACACGCTGCTGTCACTCGTGGCCAGCGTGCAGATCAGCGGCGACGGCCGCATACGCATCGGGGACTGGATCGAGATGCCGTCGCAGAATGCCGATGGCGACGTGATCGACATCGCCCTGCACACCATCACCGTGCAGAACTGGGACAAGACCATCACCACCGTCCCGACCAAGAAACTGATCAGCGATTCGTTCAAGAACTGGCGCGGCATGCGCGAGACCGGCGGCCGGCGAATCAAGCGTTCGATCTACATCGATCAGCGCTCGGTGCGCTTTCTCGGCGACGACGAAGCGGCGCGCATGCGCCGGTTCACGCTGATCGACGCCTATCTCGACGCCAAGGCCGAGGAGCTGCGCGACTGGAACGCCAGACTGGCCGAGCGCGGCGCAGAGCCCGTGAACCGGCGCCGTGTCACCAATCTCGGCACTTTTCGCGCCTATGTGGAGCAATACCTGCGCCACCATCCGCGGGTTCATCAGCAGTTGACCCTGCTGGTGCGCCAGCTGCAGCCGACCGCGCAGGGCCTGCCGCTGGAGATCTACTGCTTTACCAACGACGTGGGCTGGGTGGCCTACGAAACCGCCCAGGCGGACATCTTCGATCATCTGCTGGCGATCCTGCCGGAGTTTGGCCTGCGGGTGTTCCAGAGTCACAGCGATGCACCGCTGGACGTGAATCTGCGCCGCGTCGACGACGCGACGCCGTCGTCGTCGACTTGGTAGCAAGAAGAATCCCGAGAATCGGCAAGCGGACCCCGATCAAGGCTCCTCAAGGACTCATCCGGCAGGTGTGTTCTTCTGCAAGACGGATTTCTTCGGAGTGCCGCCAGATCGACTCGCGCCGAAACCCGGTTCCCGGTGGCGCAATGCGTCGACTACCAGCGCGAAAGCCGGCGAGGGCTGCCGCCAGCTGGGATAGTAGAGGTGATAGCCGGGGAACGGTGGACACCAGTCCTCCAGCACCCGCACCAGCCGCCCCGCCTTGACGTGAGGCGAAAACTCTTCTTCCGGCAGAAAGGCCACGCCCAGGCCGTCGAGCGCGGCGATGACGATATGGGGTGAGGTATTGAACACGAGCTGCCCCTCCACGCGGACATGCAATGCCCTGCCGCGGCGCTCGAACTCCCACACATACAGCCCACCGGACGTCGGCATCCGCTGGTTGATGCAACGATGGTTGGTAAGGTCGCGTGGCAGCTTTGGAATCGGGTTGGCGGCGAAATAGGACGGCGACGCGACGGCGGCCATCCGCAGCTTCGGTCCGATGGGGACGGCGATCATGTCCTTGTCGATGGCTTCGCCGAGGCGCACACCGGCATCGAAGCGGTCTGCGACGATGTCCCTGAAGCCATGGCTCACGTCGAACTCGATACCGATGTCGGGATACTCGCGCAGCAGGGGCATCAGCTTCGGCAGCAAGATGGACCGCGCCACCTGATCATCGCAGGTGATGCGCACGGTGCCGGCGGGCTTGTCACGCAGCGCGGTCAGTGCATCCAACTCGGCCTCGATCTCGTCGAAGCGGTGGCCGATCGCGTGCAACAGGCGATCTCCGGCAGGTGTGGGCGATACGCTGCGGGTGGTGCGGGTGAGCAGGCGTATCTCGAGCCGCGTCTCCAGGCCGCGAATCGCCTGACTGAGCGCGGACTGGGTCACGCCCAGCAAGGTCGCAGCACGAGTAAAGCTTCCCTCGCGCGCCACCGTGACGAAAGCCAGCAGGTCGTTGAGATTTCGTCTGGCCATCTGCGACTACCCCGAGAAAACGGGGATCAGGAAATCCCGGGAGAAATCGTCGAGCGCCGCCCGCGGGTAGCCAGCCAGCATAGGATCGAACCCGCGCAGACCATGGCGGCCCCCTGCCAAAACGCCAACGGCAGTGGGGTGCGGAGCAGTATGGCCGCCAATGCAGCGGAAAACACCGGAATGAAGTACGACGCACCGGCGAGCAACGTGACGTTGCCGTGCAGGATGCCGATGTTCCACGCCGCGTAGCCGAACCCCATCGCGCCGGCAGCCAAAGCCAGGTAAATGATCGGCCCGATGCCGAAAGACATCGTGCCCGCACCAGTGGCGAAGTACTGAATCCACAGCACCAGCGCCACCAGGATGAAGAACAGCGTCACCCCGTTCCTGCCTCCGGCCAATCTGACCGTCACCGAGCAGTACGCCGCCCAGATCAGCGCGCCGACGAACGCCAGCCCATAGCTCAGTGGATTGACCTCGATGTTGCGCAGCATTCCCGGCAGGTCCAATCCCTGGTCACCGCCCAGGACCACGCAAATACCGGCAATGGACAGCAGGAACCCGGGCACGATCCAGAGGTTGGAGCCTTGGCCGTTGAAGAGGACCGCAGCCACGATAGTGAAGGTCGGCCACAGGTAGTTGACCATGCCGACCTCGATGGCCTGCCGACCATTGTCGGCATGACCGATCGACAGGGCGAGGCACAACTCGTAAGCGACGAACAGCAGACTTCCCCAGAAGAGATAGCGGCGCGGAAATTCGCGAATTCGCGGAAATCCGACCGTGAACAGCAGCAACGCGGATGCGACCGTGTAAATCAGCGCGGCCCCGCCGACTGCGCCGAAGCTCTCGCTGACGCCGCGGATCAGCCCGACGATCGAGCTCCACAACAAAACCGCCGTGAGTCCGATGAGGGTTGCCTTGTCGCTACGCATCGACCGGTCGGATGAGCAAGAATATTGATTAGTATATCTAATATATTCTTTAGGCGTTGATCAGCTATTCACGCGGATCGATGGCGAGCAGCATCCTCGCCATGCGCAGCACGACGCCTTTCCGACGCATTGCACTCGCATGGCCGGCCATCGCCTCGTGGGCAGCCAGTGCGTCCACGCGGGAGTCCCCCATGAAGATCCGCCTGATCGTCGGCGACCTGCCGCGCAAGCTCTCCAGGCAGGGCGCCCCACCGGCATGGTGCCCAAGGCCGGCGAACCGACCCACTACGCGCCCTGGGGCAACCTGGCGATTTTCATCAAGCCACGCGCCCATTCGCGCAGCCTGCTGCCGTTGGGCAAGGTCGATGATGGCGGCGGCTAGGACTGCACGGTCTTGACGATGTAGTACACGATCACACCGAGCATGCACATGACTCCGGCCCACATCACGTAGGGCCCATAGGATCGATCGCGGGCCGTGAAGCCGACGATCAAGCCCAGCAGGCCGGCGAAGGCGATCGTCAGCGTGATGCGGGTGATCTCGTCCATGGCCTCATGCTAGATGGGAAAGCCGCAGTCGTCGAGACAGGACTCGTCCGCGCAGAGTGCGCCGTCAGGCGAGCGTTTCGATTCGCCGCCGCTGCCCTGTCGGCCGACGGTCCCAGCTGGGAAGACGTCTGCTGCGAAGCGCGGGTTCGCGCGACCACGGTACGCAATTGGTCGAGTGTCAGGCTGCCGGCGAAAACCTGGTCGCCGACGATGATGCCCGGCGTGCCGAGCAGGCCCAGCGCCTCCGCCTCGTTCTGATTCCGGGTCAGGGTGGCACTGAACTGGCTGCGATGAGCATCGATCGCTGCCGTGATCGCCCGCGGATCGAGGCCCGTCTTCTGCAGGACCTCGTCGACGGCCTGCCGGGAATCGAGCGGACCACCGGCCGACATCAGGGCGCGATGCGCGAGCTCGTAGTGTCCGAGATTGGCCGCCGCGAAAGCGCTGTAAGCCGCGTAGGCTGATCCGCCGCCGAATATCGGCCAGTTCTTGTGAACCACTCGAACCTGCTGATCACCGTCTCGAAGCTCGAACAAATCCCGGTCGAGATGCCTGCAGACCGCGCAGTTGTAGTCGAAGTAGACGACGATGGTCACATCCGCGGTCTGGTCGCGAGTCTCGGGCGCCGGCGGCAGAGGCGGCGCCAGTATCTCGCTCAGCCCGCGGGGGCTGACCTGCACGGCAGCCTGGGCCCGGGCGTCCTGCACCAGCAGGCCGAGAAGTGGAACGACCGCCAGCAGTACAGTCTGGATACGCATCTTCCTCAACACATTTCCTCGACAATGACCTCGAGCAGCTTCTTCAGCACCAGCCCGGGTGTCACGGCTGTTGCGACACCCCGCCCACTCGGCGGCGTCGAGTCGCCGGAGCATCAGCCGCCCGGCACGCTGTGGATGACGATACGCAGACGCCGGGGTTGCAGCGAACGATCACGCCGCTGGTTGCACCAGGCGCTGCTGTCGCTCCTGGAAGAGAACGACAATCGTGGTCGCCACCATGAAGCCGACCGTGACCCACAATACCTGGCTGGCCTGCCCACGATCCAGCAAGAAACCGAAAAGAATGGGGCCCAGGACACCGCTCACATTGAAGCCGGTGGAGACGATGCCGAAGGTTCGACCCTCGGCGCCCACGGGGGAAGCCGCCCGCACCAGCATGTCGCGCGACGGCGCCACCATGCCGGTCAGAAAACCCGTCGTTCCCATGACAACCGCCAGAAGAACCGGCGACAGCCGGACCTCGATCACCAACACGACCAGCAACGCCGCGAGACCCAATGCCACTACCGCCACATAACCGTGCTTGTCGGTGCGATCCGCCAGCACGCCCCCGGCCAGAACGCCGAAAGCACTGGCGAACAGAAACGCAGTCAATGCCATGTTTGCCGCCGGCAAGCTGACATCGAAGCCCTGGATCAGCGCAGACACCGAAAACTTGTCGATGGAGCCGGTGCTCAAGCCGAGCAAGGCGAACATCAAGGTCAGGACTGCCAGGGTCATCACCGGCGTGGCAAGCGGACGAGTCTCCTCGGTGGCGCGCGATTTGGCCGTCGCGGCAGCCGCTGGCCTGCCCGGCGCCGCTGTACCGACGAACATCACACACCATCCCAGAAGTGCTGCGAGAGCCGAAACCGCAAACGACCAGCGCGGCGATGTGGCCAGTGCGACACCGATCATGATCATGGGCGCCAGGGCTGCGCCAAGAAATCCGGCGAAGGTATGGATGGAAAATGCACGGCCCATCACGTCGGAGGGGATGCCGTGCGACAGCAGCGAATAGTCGGCAGGATGGTAGACACCATTGGCCACGCCTGCCAGAACCATGACGACGAGCAGGCAGGTATAGCTCGGCAACACGGCCAGCAACCCGAAGCTGGCCGACGCCAGCAGGAGCGCCGCCATCAGCATTATCCTGGCACCGACCCGATCCACCAGAAACCCGAGCGGGGCCTGCACCACGCCCGACACGATACCGAACACGCTGATCGCGATGCCCAGCTCGACGAAGCTCACCTGCATCTGGCCGGGCAGCAGCGGCAACAGGGAGGGCACCGTCATGATGTGCAGGTGGCTGACCAGATGGGCTATGGATACCTGGGTCAGTAGCCCGTTGTATGAAGACTTCATCTCTCCTCGACACCGTCGGTGACCGTGGGCCGCTTCGAGGTCCAGATGCTCGCTCAGAACAATTGGGTCCAGCGCGTGTGGCACAAAATACCACCATATGGCCGCCCGCAATGTCATCCGCCCCGACCTGCCGGAACAGCAGATCGGGCGCACTTCGTTCGTCACCGAATCCGGACGCCACCGCTCGCGGAAGAACTCGTGCGGAACCGCTGTGACAAAGCTTTCGCCGATTACCGGGAAGCCGTCACAAGGCAGAGATCATGCGCGCGCTCATCGCAATCGTTTGCTGTTTTTTGATAACGGCCACGACGCATGCGGCTGGACTGGACTCGAGTTTCGGTGCTGACGGCATTGCCGTTGTCGGACTGAGCGGCGCCCAACCGCACGCGGCGAATGCGCAGGCGCATCGGAGAGGCCGCGCGACCGTAGGGTCATGACGCGGCGCGCCTTATTGGGGAGGGTAGAAGCAGATTGTTCGCGTGCGGCTGCGCGACGATTCCGCAAATTTTTCTACACAGTACCTACACAGGCAAAAATCGCCGATTTTTGTCTATGTTTTTCAAATGTCTGGTGAAATCCAAAGATCTTGGAGCGGGTGATGGGAATCGAACCCACGTTAGTAGCTTGGGAAGCTACAGTTCTACCATTGAACTACACCCGCGCCGAGCCGGCATTCTAGGGTGAGCTGCGCGCCGACGGCAATCGGCAGCGCAGGATCTTCATTGAGCGGTCGGGAGTCGGCTGCGCGCGATCCGGCGCCCTCTCCGGCGTGGGCCTGGCGCCGCCTCGCCTGCTATGCGAGATCCCGCGCTGGCGAGCCGGCAGCGACCGGTAGTATCGTCGATATCTCGAGAACGACGACGCGTGGAGGGCTCCACCATGTCTGCTGCCGCCCTGTCCCGCAATCTGCCACGCCTGGCGGCCGGCGCCGGCGCGCTACTGGCCTTGACCGTCGTGGGCTTCGTCGTCGCACAGAACGCGACCGTGACCAAGGACGTGGTCTACGTGCCGACGCCGCAGGAGGTCGTCGACGCGATGCTGGAAATGGGCGCGGTCGGCCCGGGCGACCGGGTGCTCGATCTCGGCTCGGGTGACGGACGGATCGTGATCAGCGCGGCGAAGCGCGGTGCGCAGGCGGTCGGCATCGAAATCGATCCGGAGCTGGTCGAGCAGTCGCGGGCCAACGCCAAGGAGGCCGGTGTCGAGGATCTTGCGGAGATCCGGCAGGCAAACATCTTCGAGACGGACTTGTCGCAAGCCGACGTGATCACGATGTACCTGCTGCCGAGCCTCAACATGAAGCTGCGGCCCAAGCTGCTCGAGCTGAAGCCGGGCACGCGCGTCGTCACGCATGCGTTCGCGATGGAAGACTGGAAGCCCGACCGGCAGCAGGATTCGGTCGGGCGCGAGATCTACCTGTGGATCGTGCCGGCACGTGTCGCGGGCGTCTGGAACCTGGAACGCGACGGGCAGCAGATTCGCCTGACCTTGCGACAACAGTTCCAGGAAGTCGGGGGAACGGCCTCGATCGACGATCTGAAGATACCGGTAGAAGACGCGACGTTGCGGGGCAACGTGCTGCGCTTTGCGCTGCGCATCGACGGGCAGTTGCAATCCTTCGAAGCTCGGGTCGAGGAAGATCGCCTGCAGCTCGACCCACCGTGGCGCGCAACGCGCGCTGCGATCGCAGCGCTGCACTGAAGCCAGGCTGACCTGGGCGGATCGGGCGCAGTGCCCACCGACACGGACCCGCCGAAACCGGCCCGCGACGGCCCGGCAACCGCCGGGCATGGCGCCGCGCCCTCGGCGACGCTTGGCACGCTCGACGGCATGGCGTTCGTCGTCGGCACCGTCGTCGGTATCGGCATCTTCCGCACGCCGCAGGTCGTAGCGGCGCACTCGGCCGATGGCCTGAGCTTCATGCTGCTCTGGCTGCTCGGCGGTGCGCTGGTGCTGGTCGGTGCGCTCTGCTACGCCGAGCTGGCGACCTCGCGCCCGCATGCCGGCGGCGAATATCACTTCCTGGCCCGCGCCTGGGGGCAGCCGGTCGCGACGCTGTTTGCCTGGGCGCGCGGCACGGTCATTCAGACCGGAGCGATCGCGACCGTGGCCTTCGTCTACGGTGACTACGCGACCGAGCTGCTGCCACTCGGCCACCACAGCGCGTCATGGCATGCGGCCATCGCAATACTCGCGGTCACATCGATCAACGTCCGCGGCGCACGGCCCGGCGCCCGGTTCCAGTCGCTGTTCACGGTGCTGACCTTGCTGGCACTCGCCGTCGTCGCGATCGCCGGCTGGCTGATCGATCCTGCCGCCGCAACCACGGCGATCGCCGCGGCCGACGTCGACACGGTCGGAGCATCGCAGCCGGCAGCCAGTGCCGGCCTTGCGCTGATCTTCATACTGCTGACTTACGGTGGCTGGAACGAGGCAGCCTACCTGTCGGGCGAACTGCGCGATCCACAACGCAGCATGTGGCGGGTGCTGGCATTCGGCATCGCGGTGATCGTCACGGCCTATCTGCTGGTCAACCACGCCTATCTGCACGCGCTCGGCCTCGATGACATGAGCCGCAGCCCGGTGGTCGCGGCCGATCTGATGCGTCTCGCGGCCGGCGATGCCGGCGCCGGATTGATCAGCCTGTTCGTCATCAGTGCCGCGCTCAGCACACTCAACGCCACGGTGTTCACCGGCGCGCGCGTCTACTACGCGCTGGGCCGGGACGTCCCGGCGCTGCGCCGCTTCGGCGCCTGGAGCGCACAGGGCGGGACGCCGGCGAATGCGCTCTGGCTGCAGGCTGCGATCGCCCTCACACTGGTCGCTTTCGGCAGCCTGGCGCACGACGGCTTCACTGCCACCGTCGAATACACGGCACCGGTTTTCTGGCTGTTCCTGCTGCTGGTCGCGCTGTCGGTGTTCGTGCTGCGCCGCCGCGAACCGCAGCGCGAGCTGCCGTTCCGGGTGCCGCTCTATCCGCTGACTCCGTTGGTCTTCGTCGCAACCTGCGCCGGAATGCTCTGGTCGAGCCTCGCTTACACCGGCCGCGGTGCATGGCTCGGCGTCGCAGTGTTGATCCTCGGTCTGCCCCTGCTGTGGCTGGCACGGCGGGGATCCGGCCCCCGAACCGGGTAGGCCATCAGGAGGTCGCGGAAAGATCCAGGCCGATACCCCGGCGACGCCCTTGTGGAGTCCATCACAGTTGTTCCGGCGGCCCTCAAGTCAACTGGGGGCAAGCCGATAACCGACTACCGAAGTTACGCTCGCTGGAACCCGAAGATGGCCGAGATAACCGACTGGAAAGCCCGCTACCGCGACGCACTGCGCGACATGGAGCACCGCGAACGCGGCTGGCGGGATTTCGAGCTCGCGCTGCGCCGATTGATCGGCAGGCTGTGCAGAGTCGGCACGGGCCAGTCGCCCAGCATCGATGCCGCGCTGGCCAGGATCTCGCACCAGATGCAGCTCGAGGGTAGCGGCCCCGCCGAAATCGAGGCACTGAGCAAGACATTGCTGGAAGCCGTGACGGCCAACGACTGCCCGCGAAACCGCTGGGAGGCCTCCTGCAACGCCGCCGCCACGCTGTTCGAGCGGCTCTCCGCCGGCCCGATGCCCGACCCGACGATGCAGGCTCTGGCGAGTGAAGTCGCCGTGGCGGACAGCGACGAGGCATTGGCAAAGCTGCTGATGCGGGCTGCTGAATTCGCGCGCGCACAAGCCGGGAAGCTTGCCAAGGAACGCGAAGCCGCCGCCGCCATGCTGACGCGGATGACCCAGCGGCTGGAGGATATCGCCACCTTCCTCGATGCCACCAAGGCCGACTGGAAGAACAGCCAGGACGCGGCGCTGGGACTGGACCAGAAAGTGATGTCCGAAGTCGATGGCCTGTCGAAAGCGGCCATGGCGGCCAGCGATCTTGCGCCTCTGCAAGTGGTGATCGCCACGCGGCTCGAATCGATCGCCTCGCACGTCCAGGACTTTCGCGACAAGCAGGGCCAGCTCTACCAGGAGCAGATGGAGCGCGCCGAGAAAATGACCCTGCGCGTCGCCGAACTCGAGAACCGGGCGCAGGACCTGAGCCGCTCGCTGGAACAGGAGCGTGCGCTGGCGCGCCTCGACGTCGTCACCGGTGTGCCGAACCGGATCGCGTTCGAAGAACGCCTGCGCGAGGAACTCGCGCGGTGGAAGCGCCTCCGCACCCCGATCAGCATGCTCATCTGGGACATCGACCGTTTCAAGACGATCAACGACACCTACGGCCACCGCACCGGCGATCGCGTGCTGCGCGAGGTCGCTTCCTGTTTCGCCAATCGCCTGCGCACCAACGATTTCGTCGCCCGGATCGGCGGCGAGGAGTTCTGCACCCTGCTGATCGGCACGAACGCCGAAGCGGCGCTGAGGGTCGCCAACGATCTGCGCGAAGCGGTCGCCAACCTGAATCTGCAGTACCACGGCAAGCCGCTGAAGGTCACGGTCTCTTGCGGCATCACCTCATTGCGAGACAGCGATCTGAAGGACGACCACGCGATCTTCGAGCGTGCCGACTCGGCGCTCTATCGCGCCAAGGAGGCCGGCCGCAACATGTGCATCGCCGCATGAGGGTCGATCGCAGCACCGGCCGGACCAGAACGTCGCGATGCGGTACGATCCCGCCATGCAGATCGGCATGCTGGGACTCGGCCGCATGGGCGGCAACATGGCTCGTCGCCTGGCACGGACAGGGATCGGTGTCGTCGCCTGGGATCGCGCGTCCGAGGCGCGCGCCGCGCTCGCGGGCGAGCCCGGCCTGCAAACCGTCGAAACCCTCGAAGAGTTCATCGCCGCGCTGACCACGCCGCGCGTCGTCTGGCTGATGCTGCCGGCCGGCGCACCGACCGACACGACACTCGACATCCTCGCCGCACGGCTGACGGCCGGTGACCTGCTGGTCGACGGCGGCAATGCCCACTACCAGGATTCGCAGCGGCATGCCGCGGCGCTCGCCGCAAGCGGCCTGCAGTTCGTCGACGCGGGCGTTTCCGGTGGGGTCTGGGGCCTGCAGAACGGCTATGGGCTGATGGTCGGCGGCGAAGCCACCGCGGTCGCACGCCTCGAACCCGTGCTGCGCGCGCTCGCACCGTCTCCCGAGCGTGGCTGGTTGCATTGTGGCCGGGCCGGTGCCGGCCACTACGCCAAGATGGTGCACAACGGCATCGAGTACGGCCTGATGCAGGCCTATGCCGAAGGCTTCGCGCTGCTGCAGGCACGGCCGGAGCTCGGGCTGGATGTGGCGCAGCTTGCCGAACACTGGCGCCACGGCACGGTGATCCGCTCCTGGCTGCTCGATCTCACGGCGGAATTCCTGGCGCAGGATCCGGTGCTGGACGACATCGCCCCGATAGTCGCCGACTCGGGCGAAGGACGCTGGACAGCCAAGGAAGCGATCGATCTCGGCGTGCCCGCACCGGTGATCAGCGCCGCGCTGATGGCCCGCTTCGCGAGCCAGGGGCGGGCCGACTATGCGGCCAGGCTGCTGGCACGGATGCGCCGGTCTTTCGGCGGCCATGCCACCACGCCCGCGGACAAGCCCCCGCCTTGATGCCGGCTGCCGATCAGTAGAGCTGTGCCGCAGCGGCAGCGTCGGCGAATATCGTGCTGGCCGTACGCGCGACGCGCGACGCCGGAATCCCGGAGTCCTGACGCCAGAGTGCCGCGAGCATCGCCGCCTTGCCGGTGCCGGTGACCAGCCAGATCCGTTGCCGGGCGCGCGACAGCAGCGGCAAGGTGCAGGTGAGGCGACGATGGCCACGCTGCTCGCTCGTGGCCACGACTTCGCGATCCTGGACCTCGAGCGCTTCGCTGCCGGGAAACAACGAGGCGACATGGCCGTCGTCGCCGAGGCCGAGATGCACCAGATCGAGCACCGGCGGCGCGCCGCCGAACGCTGCCAGTGTCCGCGCATAGGCTTGCGCCGCCTGCCCGGATTCGAAATCGTCGACCGGCATCGGATGCCAGCAGGCCTGCGGCAACGCAGCGCGGAGCATTGTCAGATTGCGGGCCGCGCTGCCGGCCGGCGCGACACGCTCATCGACCTGGAACGCATCGACCTGCGTCCACGGCAGCGGCTGGGCCGCCAGCACCTCGAGCATCGGGCGCGGCGATGCGCCGCCGCTGAAGGCCACACCGGCACGACCCCGCGCCTCGAGCGCGGCGCGCAATTGCGCGGCGATCCACTCGGCGGCCGCGAGGGCCGTCGCCGCCGCCTCGTCGCAGACGATCAGGCGCACGCGTCGTGGCCGAGGCTGCCCGGATCAACCCAGCCGCCGATCGCCCGCGTCAGGCGATCGGCGGCTTCCGGCCCCCAACTGCCGACCGCATAGGGCAGCGCGGCGCCGGACTTGATCAGCGCTTCGTCGACGATCCGCCAGGCTTCCTCGACGATGTCCTGGCGCGCGAACAGCGTGGCGTCGCCGCGCATCGCGTCGCCGATCAGCCGCTCGTAGGCGGTCTGCTCGCCCCGCGGCGTGCTGCACACCGACAGTTCGACCGGATGCCCGAGCATCGCCTCGCCAGGCGTCTTGGCACGGGCGCCGAGGCCGATCGAAATGCGATCGGGCCCGAGCCGGAAGCGCAGGTAGTTGGTGTGCGGTGGCGTCGGCTCGCCGAACAGTCGCTGCGGCGGACGACGGAACGTCGCCAGCACCTCGGTGCCGGTAGTGGCCAGTGCCTTGCCGGTCCGGATGAAAAACGGCACATCGGCCCAGCGCCAGGAATCGATCGCGAGCTTCAGCGCCACGTAGGTCTCGACGTCCGAATGCGGATCGACGCCCGGCTCGGCCCGATAGCCCAGGTACTGTCCGCGCACGATATCGCTGCGCGACAGCGGCGCGATCGAACGCAGCACCTTGGCCTTTTCGTCGCGCTGCGGATCGCTGCCGAGCCCCGACGGCGGCTCCATCGTCAGAATCGTGACCACCTGCAGCAAGTGGTTCTGCACCACGTCGCGCACCGCACCAAGCTCCTCGTAGAGCTTGCCGCGCCCTTCGACGCCAAACGACTCGGCCATCGTGATCTGCACGCTCTCGATGTGATCGCGATTCCAGACCGGTTCGAGGAAGGCGTTGGCGAAGCGGAAATACAGCAGGTTCTGCACCGCCTCCTTGCCGAGGAAGTGATCGATGCGAAACAGCGAGCGCTCGTCGAACACGCGCCCCAGCGCGTGGTTCAGCGCGCGCGCGGAGGCGAAATCGCGACCGAGCGGCTTCTCGACGATCACCCTGGCGCCGCTGGCGCAGCCCGCCGCACCCAACCCCTCGACCACGGTGGCGAACAGGCTCGGCGGCACCGCCAGATAGTGCAACGGATGAGCCGCCGCGCCGAGCTCGCGGCGCAGTGCGGCGAAGGTCGCCGGATCGCGGTAGTCGCCCTCGACGTGGCGCAACAGCCCGCCGAGCTTCGCCAGCACCTGCGGATCGGCGCCGCCGCCATGCTCCGCGAGGCTGGCGGCGACCCGCTCGCGCAGCGTCTCGACCGAGCCTTCACGGGCCACGCCGATGACCGGCACGTCGAGCACGCCGCGGCGCACCATGTTCTGCAAGGCGGGGAAGATCTTGCGGAACGCAAGATCGCCGGTTACGCCGAAGATCACCAGGGCATCCGAACGCGGTTCCATCGTCTCGATGCGCTCCTCCGTCAGGGTGCTGAATCGCCAGCGGGTCGGGCCACCCGATCGCCCGAGCAATCGACGCAGCGGCGGCACGGCAATGCTGTGCAAGTTATCATGGCTGACGCGCCGGACGACCCACAGCGGGTCGAGGCCTGCCGGAGGTTTCCATGGACCGATCGCGCCAGCCACTCGCCGCCCCCTCGTCTTCGCCGCCATCGCGGTCGCGCCGGACACGGCGCCTGCTGGCGGCGGCCGCGCTGACGCTCGGCCTCATCGGCTGCGGCGTCAACCCGGTCACCGGCAAGAAGGAAATCCAGTTCGTTTCCGAAGCCGCGGAACTGCAGATCGGTGCGAGCCACTACGCACCCACGCGCCAGAGCGAGGGCGGCGACTATAAGACCCTCCCCGACCTCAGCGTCTACGTCAACGAGGTCGGGCAGAAGCTCGCCGCGGTCTCCGACCGGCCTCTACCCTACGAATTCACGGTGCTCAACAACTCGGTGCCGAACGCCTGGGCGCTGCCCGGCGGCAAGATCGCGGTCAACCGCGGCCTGCTGACCGCGCTCGAGAACGAAGCGGAGCTGGCCGCCGTGCTCGGCCACGAAATCGTGCACGCCGCGGCACGCCACGGCGCCAAGGCACAGGAGCGCGGCACACTGCTGCAGGTCGGCATGGTCGCAGCGCAGGTCGGCGTCGCGATGTCCGACATGGACCAGAACCTCGGCGGCCTGCTGGCCGCTGGCGCAGGTATCGGCGCACAGATGATCAGCACGCGCTACGGCCGCGATGCGGAACGCGAAAGCGACTACTACGGCATGGAGTACATGCGCCGCGCCGGCTACGACCCGTCGGCGGCGATCACCTTGCAGGAAAAGTTCGTCGCTCTCGCGCAGAAGAGCGGCACGGCTCAGGCCAGTTGGCTCGAAGGGCTGTTCGCTTCGCATCCCCCTTCGGAAGAACGCGTCGCCAACAACCGCGCCCGGCTGGCCGAGCTCGGCACGCCCGGCGGCGATCTCGGCAAGGAACGCTACGCCACACGGCTCGCGCCGCTGCGCAAACTCGCGCCTGGCTATGAAAAGGCCGACCAGGCGGTGGCCCTGGCGCGCAAGAAAGACCTCAAGGGCGCGAAAGCGCTGGCGCTCGAGGCCGAGAAACTGGTGCCGAACGAGTCGCACTTCGCGCTGCTGCGGGGCGACCTCGAACTCGCCGACCAGCAGCCGAAAGCGGCGCTGACGCACTACGAGCGGGCGCTGCAGCTCGACGACGGCTACTTTGCAGCCTGGCTCGGCAGCGGCACGGCGCACTACCGGCTCGGCAACCGCAACGAGGCAGCACAGCGCCTCGAACGCAGCGCCAAACTGCTGCCGACCGCACCGGCGCTCTACTACCTCGGCAACATCGCCAAGGAATCGGGCAACGTCGACCGCGCGCTCGAGCTCTACAAGGGTGCGGCCGGCTCGCAGAGCGAGATCGGCAAGGCCGCTGCGCTGGAGTACGCGAGCATCGACGTGCAGCGTAACCCAGGCAACTACATCGCCAGCGCCGCGCAGCTCGATGCACGCGGCACCCTGGTGGCCGTGATCGCCAACCGGGCGCCGGTGGCGCTCGAGGGTCTGATCCTGTCGGCCGTGCTGCTCGACGGCAACGGCGCGATCGTGCAGCAGGGGCCGCAGGTACAGGTCGGGCGCGCATTGCAGCCGGGCGAGCAGGTCGTGGTGCCGGCCGGTGTCGGCCAGATTGCGCCCGAGCTGGTCGGGCGTGTGCGCTTCAAGGTCGACGGCGCGCGGCCGGTGGCGTCGCGCTGAGCGCGCGCGGCAGCCCGCCGCAGAAGCAGGCCGGACGCCCGCCCCTCAGCGGAACACGCGCTGCCAGAACGTCTTCATGTCCTCCCAGGACTGGCGATCGGTCTTCTCGTCGTAGGCCAGCGGCAGGTTGTACTTCTGGCCTTTGTCGGTCGCGTCCGGGTTGGTAAAGCCGTGCTTCGCGCCTGGGTAGGAATTGAACTGGTACTTCACGCCGAGATCGGCCATTTCCGCATGGAAACCCTGCTGTTCGGCCGCCGGCACCAGCGCATCGGCCTCGCCGTGGCAGATCAGCACCTCGGCCTTGAACTCTCCCGGCTTCGCCACATGGGTCCGTCCGAGCGAGCCGTGGAAGCTGACCACGCCGCGCAGATCGAGGCCGAGGCGCGCGGCATGCAGCGACAGGGCGCCGCCGAGGCAGTAGCCCATCGCACCCATTCGGGTCACATCGACCAGCGGCTGTTTCGCGAGCTGCTGGAACGCGGCCTTGACCCGTTCGCTGGTCGCAGCCATGTCGGCGAACAGGCCGTTCATCAGCGCACCGGCTTCGGTAGCATCCGCGGCTTCGCGCCCCTCGCCGTAGACATCGACCGCGAGCGCGACCACACCGAGTTGCGCGAGCTCGCGCGCACGGCGGCGCAGATAATCGTTCATGCCCCACCATTCCGGGAACACGGCGAGCGCGGGCCGACGGCCGTTCTGGTTGGTATCGACCGCGAGATAGCTGGCAAGCTCGACACCACCTGCGCGATAGCGCAGGACCTCGGTATGGACGTTGGCAGGCATGCGGGCGGATTCCATGGACGACAGTGGGGATTGGCCGTCAATTTGGCCGTGTCAGCGGGGCAATCGCAAGCCCTTGCGAAGTGCCGCCGGTTCGTGCCGCGGGCCTTTCGGGCCGCAATCATGACCACGGCGCGGTGAGATGATCGCGCACAGCCTGCGTGGCGAGACCTTGCGGTCCCGCACGGCAGCTGCACGGCGGCGCTGCGCATCGCGCTGCATGAGTTGCAGGTCGTCTCGACCGCCTACGTAGGGACGTTGGCCGGCACGCCGGGAATCGCTCCGGGCAGCCGCTTTGCCTGAGCCGGGCGAAGGCGGTGGCGGTGGCGGGCAATCGTCTTGGTGAACGAGTAGGTTTTCAGTCAATGCCTGCTATATATCGGCGCATTGTTTCTCGAATGAACCGATAAAGGCGCCGCGACGAGAGCCCTGGACCATCCCGTTCCAGAGACCACCCGCCGTCAGCCGATGGTCTTGCTGACCACTTCGGAGTGGCTGCTCTCGAGGCCGGAGACCGTATAAGACACCACCGTGAAGTACCAGGTGCCGCTGCCAAGGTTCGACACGGTATAGCGGGTCATGGCCGGATCGTTGACGGCGATGCTCTGATGGAGCTCCGAGGAGCTGTTGCCGTATTTCACGATGTAGCCGGCGAGATCGGTCAAGGGCGTGCCATCGGCATTCTGGGTCGGCTTGAGCCAGCTCAGCGTCGCGGTACCCACCTTGCCGGCGCCCGTGTTCGTGCTGCTGCCGGCCGCGCCCGGCGCCGCGGTGACCGTGATCGTGAACGGCGGCAGCGACACCGTCGAACTGCCGTCGGTGACGCTGATGGTGATGTTGGGATAGGTGCCGACCTGCGCCGCCGTCGGCGTTCCGGTCAGGATGCCGTTGGCCGAGTTGAGGCCGAGCCAGGCGGGCAGATTCGTCGCCCCATAGGTCAGGCGGTCGCCCTCCGGATCCGTGGCGATCACGCGGAACGTATAGCCGGCGCCCGCGGCGACCGTGGTCGGGGGCGTGCCGCTGATCGACGGCGCCTGGCCACCACTCGAGGGCGTCACGCCATTGGCCGGACGATTGATGCGCACGCTGAACGGGCCGAGCGTCGCGCTGGCCTGACCATCGCTGACCGTGATCACTATGCCGCCGCTTTCGCCGATGTCGGCCTCGGTCGGGGTGCCGCGCAGTTCGCCGGTCCGCGGATCGAACGTCGCCCAGGTCGGCAGGCCGCGGATCGAGAAAGTCAGCGAGTCACCATCCGGATCGCTGGCGATCGGCCGGAACACATAGGGAAAGCCGGCAGGGATCGACGCCGCCGGCACGCCGCCCACTTGCGGAGCGGCATTGCCCGTCGTCGAACCGCCCGAACGGGCCGGGGCCGGGGCCGCGCCCGTGGCCATGGCAGCCTGCGTGCCTCCCGTGTACGGAGATCCGTCGCCGCCACCGAGACAGGCCGTGAGCGACAGGCTGACAGCGGCGATCGGGAGCAGGCGCGAGCAGACAAGATTGAAGACAGCAGTAACCGGCATTTCCCAGAGCTCCGTTGCGACGCCTGCGGTTCGTTCGACGAACGCGGGCGGCAGAGCTCCGGAGCCCACGGGCTCGGTTGAGGCCCATGGACCGGATGACGACGAGTTGGCCGCTGCGGATCGCAGCGCAAGGCCTCGCCGGCAACCCCGCTATCTCGGCAGCACTGCTTGTACGCTGCTCGAGACCGGAGGCTTTGCGTCCCCACCTCGCGGCGGGTTTGCCCTTCGTTCCCAGCCTTTTTACTGAGTGTCGGCGAGTCACGCAAGACGTCGCGGTGTAGCGACGAATCGCCCGGCGGGTCTGGTAAATTGAGTCGTGAACCACGACACAGAATCGCCACGCGGCATCCGTTCTTTCGTCATTCGTGCGGGGCGTGTCACGGCAGCGCAACGCCTTGCCCTCGACCGTTGCTGGCCGCGTTACGGCATCGATTTCGACCCCGTCCGGCCGCTGGATCTCGACGCCTGCTTCGGCCGCCGCGCGCCGCGCACGCTGGAGATCGGCTTCGGCAACGGCGACAACCTCGCGGCGCTCGCGGCGGCCCATCCCGAGCGCGACTATCTCGGTCTCGAAGTGCACCGGCCCGGCGTCGGCCACTTGCTGCGACGCGCCGAGGAAGCGCAGCTCGGCAACCTGCGTGTGATCGCACACGACGCGGTCGAAGTGCTGCGGGCCATGCTGCCGCCCGCCTCGCTGGATGAAGCCCTGATCCTGTTTCCCGATCCCTGGCACAAGAAACGGCACCACAAACGTCGGCTGATACAGCCGCCCTTCCTGGCGCTGCTCGTCAGCCGGCTGCGTCCCGGCGGGCGGCTGGCGCTGGCGACCGACTGGGCGCCCTATGCCGAGGCGATGCTCGCCGCGACGAACGCTGTGCCGGAACTCGAGAATCTCGCCGCGGACGGCCGCTTCGTGCCGCGGCCGGCCTGGCGCATACCGACGCGTTTCGAGCGCCGCGGCGAGCGCCTCGGCCATGCGGTCTTCGATCTCGCGTTGCAGCGGCGCGTCTCAGCACCGGCCGATGACCCGCTGCGGTAATACCCCGCTTGCACTACCCCGCAGCACGAGCGCAGCATGGCCTGAAATCCAAGCGCCAACCGCAAGCTACGCAGGGGGTCCGCCGATGAGTGTCCTGCAACCGATGATCGGCAGCTGGTACCGCTTCTCCGGCGGCGATGTCTTCGAGATCGTCGCTCTCGACCAGGACGACGGCACCGTGGATTTGCAGTACTTCGACGGCACCATCGAGGAAATGGAACTCGAGCACTGGTACGGGCGCTGCGAACTGCGCGAAATCGAAATCGCCGCGCCGCCCGAAGACTGGACCGGCTCGGTCGACATCGATTCCGCCGGCGACGACGACAACGACCTGTCGACCGACGATAGCTGGCGTCAGCTCAACGGCTGAGCCGGGTCGCGGCCCGACGCCTCAACCGCCGCCGGACGGTGCGCCGTCGTTGCGGCCGGCGGTGCCGAGTGCGCGATCGATCATGCCGGCGCGCATCATGAACCAGAACAGCAGGATGCCGGGCAGCGCCAGCAGCGTCGTCAGCACGTAAAAGTTCACGTAGCCCATCTGTTCGATCAGCGTACCGGCGGTCGTGCCGGTCAGCACGCGGCCGACGACGCTGGCCGCGGCCGAGATCAGCGCGTACTGCGCCGCGGTGAACTGCAGATTGCAGAGCGCCGAGAAATAGGCGACCACGACCACGCCGCCGTAGCCGCTCGCCAGGTTCTCGAAACCGATCGCCGCCGCCATGCCGAGATTGCTGTGACCGGCGGCCGCGAGCAGCGCAAAGCTCAGGTTCGACACACCCATCAGCACCAGCGCGATCAGCACCGAGCGCTTCAGCCCGAGCTGCGTATAGATGAGCCCACCGATGAAGATGCCGGCGAGGTAGGCCCAGAAACCGAAAGCGACGTCGTAGACCGCGATCTCGTCGTTGCTGAAGCCGAGATCGTTGAACAGCAGCCGGAAGGTCAGATTCGCCAGCGTGTCGCCGATCTTGTGCACCAGGATGAACAGCAGCACCAGCACGGCGCCCGAGCGGCGCATGAATTCGGCAAAGGGGCCGATGATCGAACCCCAGACCGTCGCCAGGCCTTGTTTCTCGATGGTGACGACATGGCGCACCGGCTCGCCGACGATCAGCCCGGTCAGCATCGCAGGCAACGCGAACGCGGCACAGGCGAGATAGGCCGCAGACCAGCCGGCCCGATCGGCGATCAGCAGTGCCAGCGCACCGGCCGCGGCCGAGCCGATCCGCCAGCCATACTGCGACATGCCCGAGCCGACGCCGAGCTGGCGCGGCTGCAAGGTCTCGATGCGATAGGCGTCGATCACGATGTCGTAGGTCGCACCGGCGATGCCGACCAGCACCGCCGCGATCACGGTCGCCTGGATGCTCGCCCTGGGGTCGACCAGTGCGAGATTCACCACCGCGGCGATCACCAGCGTGCCGGCGAGCAGCAACCAGGAGACTCGCTGGCCGAGGCGGCCGAGCAACGGGATCCGCACGCCGTCGACGATCCAGGCCCAGAACACTTTCAGGTTGTAGACCAGGAAGGCGAGCGTGAACGCGGTGACCGTGCGCTTGTCGATGCCGTCCTGGGCAAGGCGCGTGGTCAGCGTCGCACCGATCATGGCGTACGGAAAACCGGAGGAGATGCCGACGAAAAACGCCGCCAGCGACTCCTTCTCGAGGTAAGGACGCAGCGCCTCGCGCCAGCCGTTGCGCCTCAAAGGGCGTAATCCATGATCAGCGGCGCGTGGTCGGAAAAGCGCTGCGCCTTGTAAATTTCGGTGCGCTGCGCCGCGCCGGCGAGACCGGGACTCGCGATCTGGTAGTCGATGCGCCAGCCGACGTTCTTGGCCCAGGCCTGGCCCCGGTTCGACCACCAGGTGTATTGGTCCGGCTCGGCATTGATCTCACGGAACGCGTCGACCCAGCGCTCCTCGCCAAACAGGCGGTCGAGCCAGGCACGCTCCTCGGGCAGGAAGCCGGAGTTCTTCTGGTTGGACTTCCAGTTCCGCAGGTCGATTGGCTGGTGGGCGATGTTCCAGTCGCCGCACAGCAGGTACTCGCGCCGGCGGCGCTTCAGCCCCTGCATCCACGGCAGGAAGGCCTCGAGGAAGCGGTATTTCGACGCCTGGCGTTCCGGCCCGGCCGAGCCCGACGGCAGGTAGAGCGACACCACCGACAGCTTGCCGAAGCGCGCTTCGAGATAGCGGCCTTCGCCGTCGAACTCGGCGACGCCGAAGCCGCGGATCACCTCGTCCGGTGCTTGCCGGGCATACAGCGCCACGCCGGAATAGCCCTTGCGCTGCGCATCGTAGAAATACCGGTGGTAGCCCGGGATGTCGATGTCGTGCCCATCGAGCTGGCCGACCTGCGCCTTGGTTTCCTGCAGGCAGATCACGTCGGCGTCCTGCTCGCGCAGCCAGCGGAAGGCGCCTTTGCTCGCAGCCGAACGGATACCGTTGAGGTTCAGGGTCACGACACGCATCGCGATATGATAGCCGGCATGCAGGAATATCAGCTGACGTTCATCGACCTCGCGCTGCGCCGCAACGCCTTGCGTTTCGGCCAGTTCACGCTCAAGTCCGGCCGCGAGAGCCCGTATTTCTTCAACGCGGGGCTGTTCGACGACGGCGAGGCGCTGGCGGTGCTCGGCCAGTGCTACGCCGCCGCGCTGCAACGCTCCGGGGTCGGCTACGACATGCTGTTCGGACCGGCCTACAAGGGCATCCCGCTGGTCGCCGCGACCGCGGTCGCGCTGGCCGACCACCACCGGCACACGGTCCCCTGGGCCTTCAACCGCAAGGAAGCCAAGGACCATGGCGAGGGCGGTCTGATCGTCGGCCGGGCGCTGCAGGGCCGGGTGGTGATCGTCGACGACGTCATCACCGCCGGTACCGCGGTGCGCGAATCGATCGAGCTGATCCGTCGTGCCGGCGCCGAACCGGTCGCCGTCCTGCTGGCGCTCGATCGCCAGGAGCGCGGCCAGGGCAAACGGTCGGCGGTGCAGGAGGTCGAGGAAACCATGGGTCTGAAGTGTGTGAGCCTGCTCACGCTTTCCGGCCTGATCGAAACGCTGGCGGGTGCCGCCGCTGGTGAACGGGGTCGCATTCCCGACGAGCAACTGGCCGCGCTGCGCGCCTATCGTGAACGGTACGGTGTAGCCTAAGCGTCTCGCTTGCCCGCAACGTCTCATGCAGAATAGCCCGATGCATCACCGTCCGACGCTCGTCGTGCTATTGGCCGCCGCCCTGGCCGCGGGCGCCGCCGCCGGCGTGGCGGCCGACCGCAAGGACAACCGGGACAGCAAAGGCGGCCAGACCTACAAGTGGGTCGACGATAAGAACGTTGTGCACTACGGCGACCGCGTGCCGCCGGAATACGCCAAGAACGAGCGCGCGGTGCTCAACAACCAGGGCGTCGAGGTCCGCCGGCTCGACGCCGAGATGACAGCCGAACAACTGGCCGAATTCGAACGCCGCCAGAAGCTGGTGCGCGAGCAGAAGCAGCACGACGACTTCCTGCTGACCACCTACACCTCGGTGCGCGACATCGAAGCGCTGCGCGACCAGCGGCTCTCGCAGATCGCCGACCAACGCGCCTCGACCGAAACCTACATCGAATCGCTGCACGACCGGCTGGCGCAGCTGCAGTTGCGCGCCCAGACGTTCCGGCCGTACAACACCCAGCCTGGTGCCCGGCAGATGCCCGACAAGCTCGCCGAAGACCTGATCCGCACCCTCAACGAGGTGCGCCGCCAGCGCCAGTCGCTGGACGAGCGGCGCAATGAGGAAGTCGCGCTGCACGCCCGCTTCCAGTCGGACATCGACCGCTACCGCGCGCTGCGCTCCTCGAGCACCGCCTCGAATCGCTGACCGCGCCGGCGGTTTCAGCCGAGACCGAGACCCGGCGGCACGCTGTCCGGGTATAGCCTCGCCAGCACCGCCGCCGTCGCCCGGCCGAGCACCGCCTGTAGTTGTCGTTCGAGACCACCGACCGCTTCGCTCTGCGCCGCGTTGCCAGCGGGCTCCGCTCCACTCCCGGCAGCTGTCGTCGCAGCAGCAAGCTCGCGCGCCCGTTGCCAACAGGCCTGCAGCGCCGCCGCTTCGCCGTGCAGGACCGCGGCCACCTCGTCCTGCCAGGACGCCGGTGCCTCGCCCGGGGTCCAGCGGCCCCGCCCGCGACCGAAATGGGCCACCGCGAGGTAGCGCAACACCGCCGAACGGGCCAGGCCCTCCAGCGCCTCGTCCGACCACCAGATTCGTGGCTCGTCGGCCCCGCTCAGACGATTCAGGCCACGCGCCACGCCGGCCCCGGCAAGGCCACCGAGCAATCCGCCGAGCAGCAACCCGCCGCCAAGCGTCAGGCCGCCGGAGGCAAGATCGGCCTTGAGCCCGGTCAGCGCGCCGGTGACCACGCTGCCCCAGAGCGCCGCGCGACCCTCGGCGAAATGTTCCGCTGCGGCAAAGTTCGCGCCCAGCCGCTCGAGCACCGTGCGGGTCGCACTGCCGTCGAGTCCGTGCAGCACGATCAGCCGATCGGTGCTGGCGACGATGCCGGCATCGAGCCGGGTCGCCAGCGCGTTCATCGCGGCCTCCCGCGCCGGGTCCACCGCCGTCCGCGGCGCCGTCACCGAATCCAGCAAGCGGCGCAGCGTGCCTCCGGCACCGTCGGTCGCAGCCGGCGCGGGCACCGGCTCGCGATCGAGCGCAGCCGCCGCGAGTTGCCCGGCCAGCAGCGCCATCGACGCCTCGAAGCGTGCCGTACTGCGCGCGACCCAGGCCTGCGCCAGACCGGCGAATGCCGCCGCCTTGTCGGGCGGCAGTACCCGGGCGATGGCCTCAAGCAGGACCGTTTCGTGCACCCAGCAACGCGCGAACGCATCGAGCGCGAGCACCTCGGCAACGCCGCCGAGCGCATCGAGATGGCGGCGCCAATGCGCCAGATCCTGCTGTTCGGCGGCCGCCTCGCGCGGCGGACCCACCTGGTTGAGCAGCACGATCACCGGCCGGCCGACCCAGCGCAGCACCTGTATCTCGGCGGCGAGATAACCCGCATCGCGTGGATCTTCGGCGGCGTTCACCAGATACAGCACCACGTCGGCCGACTCGCGCGCCGCGCGTACCGCCTGCTGGCTGCACCAGAACGGCCGGTCGCGCCAGCGATCCCAGGCCTCGCGCAACAGCCAGCCGAGCGGATTGGCGGCGAGCCGCAAACGCTGCAGCAAGCGCGCCGAGTCGCCGAAACCGGGTGTATCCCACAACCACAGCGCCGTGCCGTCATCGAGCCTGAGCAGTTCGTACCGCTCGGCCAGATCGGTGACGTGGGCCGCGTCCCGGACATCGCCGACATCGCGGCCTAGCAGCGTGCGCGCCAGCGTGGTCTTGCCGGCATTGGTATGCGAAACGAGCGCCAGTTCGACGTTCACGCCGACGGCCCCGCCAACACCGATGCGAGGCGCTGTTCGAGCTCGGCCAGTTCCGGTGCGCCGCGCTCCACGGCGGCGAGATCGATGCAGGCCACCGGCAGCCCGCGCGCGGCAGCGAACGCTTCCCAGGTCTGGCACCGCTCGGCGAGGCGGGTGATCGCCTCGCCGCCGAGCCGGCGGCGGTACGGTCCCGCATCGAGCAGCAGGCCCAGGCCATGCTGCGGCCCGACCGCGGCGCGCAGCAGTTCGAGAAAGCGCCCGTGATTCTCCACCTCGGGCGTCGCGGCGAGACTGAACAGCGCCAGCGTCAGCGGCACCGTGCCGTCAGCGGTGGCGAGATCCGTGGTCGCACGCGCCTCCTCGCCGTACGGCACGGCGGCGGCCAGCAACAGCTCGGCCTCGTCGCCGAGCAGGCTGCGCGCGACCTCGCGCAGGCCGGCGGTGGCCGGCTCGTCAACCTGGTAGCTGTACGGCACGACGCGCAGCCGGCTCCCGCTGCGCAGGAACGGCGCCAGCAACCGCCGGAAGTACGGCGTCTCGAGCCCGAGCGGCACCCGAGCCGCGAGCCGCGACTCGCGCCAACGCGCGAACCCGGCCAGCGCCAGCCGCGGCAGGACCACCGCCAGCAGCACTGTCAGGGCATGCAGATGGATCCAGAGCGCCGCGGTCGGGCCCGAAGCAGCCGCCGGAAAGCGGATCGCCGCCACGCTCGCGACATCGGGGAAGTTCGCGCCGAGCAGCCTCGCGGCCGGCCCGAGCACCGCCGCGAGCAACGCATGCACCGCCGCCGCATCCAGGAAGGTGCTCTCCCAGCCGACCCGGTAGTCGAACACCAGGCCCCGCAGATACAACCCCGCGACCGCTCCGAAGGCCAGCGAGGCCGCGGCGAGATGCAGCACCCGCGCCGCGCGGGCCCGCGCCAGCGGCGCGACCGCCCGCGACCAGTCGGCGACGAAAGCCGCGAGCGGCGCCGCCAGCGGCCCACGGGCAGGTCCGGCGGCACGCGTCGCCAATCGCAGCAAGGCCGCACGCAACAGACCCGCATCGCCCTCGGCCGCCGCCGCAGCCGGTGCCGCCCCGACGCTCCCGGCGACGCTGGCCGGCATCGCCTCCCCGGTCGCGGTGGCGCGCGACGCACCGCTGCGGCGCAGCGTCTGCCCCAGCAGCCACAGGTAGACCAGCAGGTTCCAGGCGACGATGCCGAGCATGGGGAAGGCGAGCACATTGACCCGGCCCCGATCGGCGACCTGTTCGGCGAACATCCCGACCAGCAGCGCCGCCAGTGCGACCCAGAAGCCCACCGCGGGGCGCCAGGCCAGCGCCCGGGCCGCCCGGGCCACGGCCGGTTGAGCGGTGCCGAGCCGCTCGACCAGCAACCGGGCACGATGCGCCAGGAACCGTTCGGCCGAAGGGGGCTGGCCGCTGCGGGCTGCGTCCCAGCGGGCGAGTTCAGTCGCGGTCCGCCCGGCATGCAGTCGGTCGGCCTCGCCGATCAGCGCCCCGGAACCCGCAGCGGTTTCGATCGCCCGCACCAACAACACATCGCGCGCCGCATCCTCGTTCATCCAGCCATTATCGCGGTCCGCCGGCAGGGTGGGTACGGTATGCTGCACAGCTCTCCCGATCCAGCCGAGGCGCCGCAATCATGGGCGAGTTCACCACCTTGATGGCCCGCGACGGGCACGAGTTCCAGGCCTATCTCGCCGCGCCGAAAGCCGCGCCGCGCGGGGCGATCGTGATCGTGCAGGAGATCTTCGGCGTCAACCGCCACGTCCGTGCGGTCACCGACGACTACGCCGCCCGCGGCTACGTCGCAATCGCACCGGCGATGTTCGACCGCGCGCGCCGCGGCGTCGAACTCGACTACACCGCCGACGGCCTCAACGAAGGCCGCGGCTACATGCTGCAAGTGAGCCGGGCGAACATCCTCGCCGATCTCGCCGCCGCGATCGCCGTGACCCGCCACGCCGGCCGGGTCGGCATCGTAGGTTTCTGCTGGGGCGGCCTCTGCGCCTACTACGCCGCGGTCGAGCTGCCGGTCGCCTGTGCGGTCGCCTACTACGGCGGCCGCATCGCCCAGAGTCTGGACACGCTGCCGAAGAAGCCGGTGATGTATCACTTCGGCGAACGTGACACGCACATCCCGATGAGCGACGTCGAGGCGATCCGCGCCGGCGACCCGACCAGCATCGTCTACACCTATCCGGCCGGCCACGGTTTCAGCTGCAACGAACGGCCGGACTACGATGCGCCGAGCGCCGCATTGGCGCTGGAGCGGACCCTGGCCTTTTTCGCCGAGCACGTCGGCTGACCCGATCGACATCCCGAGGACCTCCATGAACCCGCTGAAGCTCACGGATCCGACCTTGCTGCGCCAGCAGCTGCACATCGACGGTCGGTGGGTCGACGCCGACGATCGCCGCACCCAGCCGGTGACCAACCCGGCGACCGGCGCGCAGCTCGGCACCGTGCCGCTGGCCGGCGCCGCCGAGACGCGCCGGGCGATCGAGGCGGCGAACCGCGCCTTCCCGGCCTGGGCCGGCAAGCTCGCCAAGGAACGCAGCGCGATCCTGCGCAAATGGTTCGAGCTGATCATGGCGAACCAGGACGACCTGGCGATCATCATGACCGCCGAGCAGGGCAAGCCGCTGGCGGAGTCGAAAGGCGAGATCGCCTACGCCGCGGCGTTCATCGAGTGGTTCGCCGAGGAAGGCAAGCGCGTCTACGGCGACGTGATCCCGACCTTCCGCAACGATTCGCGCATCGTCGTGCTGCGCCAGCCGGTCGGCGTCGCCGCGGCAATCACGCCCTGGAATTTCCCGGCGGCGATGATCACCCGCAAGGCCGGTCCCGCACTCGCGTCCGGCTGCACCTTCGTCTGCAAACCCGCGATGCAGACACCGTACTCGGCGCTGGCGCTGGCCGAGCTCGCGCAGCGCGCCGGCATCCCGGCCGGTGTGTTCAGCGTCGTCACCGGCGATGCACGCGCGATCGGCGGCGAGATCACTTCCAACCCGCTGGTGCGCAAGCTCAGCTTCACCGGCTCAACCGGGATCGGCAAGATGCTGATGGCGCAGTGCGCCGGCACGATCAAGAAAGTCTCGCTCGAGCTCGGCGGCAACGCCCCCTTCATCGTGTTCGACGACGCCGATCTCGACGCTGCGGTGCTGGGCGCCATGGCCAGCAAGTTCCGCAACACCGGCCAGACCTGTGTCTGCGCCAATCGGCTGTACGTGCAGGCCGGGGTCTACGACGAGTTCGCCAAACGCCTGGTCAAGGCGGTCGCGGCGATGCGCATCGGCGATGGTCTCGCCGGCCCGACCGAGCTAGGCCCGTTGATCGACGACAAAGCCCTCGCCAAAGTCGAGGAACACGTCGGCGACGCGCTGTCCAAGGGCGCGAAAGTCGCGCTCGGCGGCAGGCGGCATGCGCTCGGCGGCAATTTCTACGAACCGACCGTGCTGACCGGCGTCACGCCGGCCATGATGGTCGCGAAGGAAGAGACTTTCGGCCCGCTCGCACCGCTGTTCCGCTTCGAGACCGAGGCAGAGGTCGTCGCCATGGCCAACGATACCGAGTTCGGTCTCGCGGCCTATTTCTACACCCGCGATCTCGCCCGCAGCTGGCGCGTCCAGGAAGCGCTCGAATACGGCATCGTCGGCGTCAACACCGGCCTGATCTCCTCCGAGGTCGCGCCTTTCGGCGGCTGGAAGGAATCCGGCATCGGCCGCGAAGGCTCGAAGCACGGCATCGAGGAATACACCGAAATCAAATACGTCTGCGTCGGTGGCGTGACTACGTGAGCCCAGCGCGCCCCGGGACCGGCGCTGCGGCGCCCGCGGGAGCGCTCAGCGACCGGGCCTTGATCCTGCTGCTCGGAGCCTGCAACGCCCTGGGGCCGGTGTCGTCGCTGCTGCTGCTGCCGGCGCTGCCCGCCATACGCACCGAGTTCGGCGCCAGCACCGCGGCCACCCAGGCCGTGGTCAGCGCCTTCCTGCTGGCCTTCGCGGTCGGCATTCCAGTCGTCGGGCCGCTGTCCGACCGCTACGGCCGGCGCCCGCTGATCCTCGGCGGGCTGGGCATATTCGCGCTCGGCTCGGCCGTCGCCGCCTGGGCTCCGACCCTGGGGGTGCTGGTGCTGGCGCGCGTGATCCAGGCCATGGGCTGCGCCGCCAGCTTCACCGTCGCGCGCGCCATCCTCGGCGATCTCTACCAGGACTGGCGCCTGCCGCGCGCCCTCGCCAATATCACCATGGTGATGATGATCGGCACCACGGTCTCGCCCTGGCTCGGCGGCGTGATCACCGAGAGTCTCGGCTGGCATGCGCCGTTCATCGCGCTGCTGGCGAGCGCGCTGATCGTGCTCGCCGTGGTCTGGAAGCTGCTGCCCGAGACCCATGTCGCACACGACAGCGACGTCAGCTTCGCGCAGCTCGGCCGCTCGTCGCTGCAGGTGCTGCGCAAGCCGATGTTCCTCGCCTGCGCGACCGACTCCGGCGTGATCTACGGCGTCTATCTCTCCTTCCTCGCCGCCGCACCGTACATCATGGCCGAGATGCTGCAGCGGCCGGCGACCGACTTCGGCCTGTACGTGATGCTGCTCTCGACCGGCTATTTCTTCGGCAACCTGTACGTCGCCAAGCGAGCCCACGCGCTCGATATGGCACGCACAGCGCGTCTCGGTACCATGCTGCAGGCCGGCTCTGCCATGGTCGCTCTGCTGTTCGTGGTCGCCGGCTACACCCATCCGGCGTTCTGGTTCGTGCCGATGCTGCCGCTGGCCTTCGGCCAGGGTCTGGCCCTGCCGCACATCACCGCGACCGCCGTGCGCCTCGCACCCGGCTATGCCGGCATTGCCTCGAGCCTGCTCGGCTTCGCGCAGCAGACGATCGGCGCACTGGCCGTGCAGGCCACCGGCTTCTTCGCCACCGACACGCCGGTGCCGGTGCTGACGTTCTGTGCCGCGCTGTCGCTGCTGTCGGTCGGCACACTGCTCCTGCATCGCAATCACGGACGGGAGGTCTCCACATGAAACTCGGCCTGCAACTCGGCTACTGGGGCGCGAAACCCACCGACCGGTTCATCGAGCTGGCGGTGATCGCCGAAAAGCTCGGCTTCGATATCGTCTGTACCGCCGAGGCCTACGGCTCGGACGCCTTCACGCCGCTGGCGGCGATCGCGGCGCGCACCACGCGCATCCGCCTCGGCACCTCGATCATGCAGATCTCGGCCCGTACGCCGACCTGCGCCGCGACCACGGCAATGACGCTCGATCACATTTCGGACGGTCGCCTCTGCCTCGGCATCGGTGTCTCGGGCCCGCAGGTGGTTGAGGGCTGGTATGGCCAGCCGTTCCACCGCCCGCTCGAGCGCACCCGCGAGTGGCTGGCGATTTTCCGCCAGGTCGTCGCGCGCGAAGCGCCGGTGGTATTCGAGGGCCGGCAATACCGGCTGCCCTATGCCGGCGATCGTGCGACCGGCCTCGGCAAGCCGCTGCTGAGCATCACCCACCCGCTGCGCCCGCGGATCCCGCTGTTCCTCGGCGCCGAGGGGCCGAAGAACGTCGAGCTCGCGGTCCGCGAGTTCGACGGCTGGTTCCCGATCTTCATGCCGCCGCAGCGTTTCGACATCTTCGAAGAGCAGCTGCGGGAACGGCGCCCCGGTTTCGAGATCCTCGCCACGGTCGACATGGCCTTGTCGGGCGATCGGGCCCGTGCCTTGCAACCGCTGAAGCGCAACATCGCGCTGTACGTCGGCGGCATGGGCTCGAAGGACGAGAACTTCCACAAGCGCATGGTCGAGCGCAGCGGCTATGCCGAAGCTGCGCAGAAGATCCAGGACCTGTGGCTGGCCGGCCGCCAGCCCGAAGCCGTCGCCGCCGTGCCCGACGAGCTCGCCGAAGCGATCTCCCTGGTCGGCCCGCCCGAAGACCTGCGGGCGCGGCTCGCCGCCTGGCGCCAATCGCCGGTCACCACCTTGATGATCTCGCGCGCCGCGACCTTCGAGGAAACGGTGCGCAACATGGAAGTCCTCGCTGCCGAAATGCCGGCTTCGGCACGATGAGTCGATCACCGCGCCCGCCCGCGGCTCCGGCCGGCCGCCCCGCCGCGGCGCCACAGGCGGCGCAGCGCCCGCATCCGGTCGTCTCGCCCCACGGCACTCGCATCGATCCCTGGTACTGGCTGCGCGATGACGATCGCGAGGATCCCGAGATACTGGCCCATCTGCGCGCCGAGAACGCCTGGCGCGAGCAGGCGCTGGCGCATCTCGCCGGGCTCGAGACCACGCTCTACGACGAGATCGTCGGCCGCATCAAGCAGGACGATGCCAGCGTGCCCGTGCGCCACAACGGCTGGTGGTACTACACTCGCTACGAGACCGGGCGCGAATACCCGATCTACGCCCGCAAGCGAGCCACACCGGGCGAATCGCTCTCGCCCGCCACGCACGCGGCGATCGCCGCGCCCGAACAGCTGCTGATCGACGCGAACTTGCGCGCCCAGGGCAAGGACTTCTACGAAGTCGCTTCGCTGGAGGTCAGCCCCGACAATCGGCTGCTGGCCTTCACCGAGGACCATGTCGGCCGGCGCGAGTACACGCTGCGGATCCTCGAACTGGATACCGGCCTGCTGCGAGCCGACACGATCCACAACGTCGAGCCCGATCTCGCCTGGTCGGACGACAACCGCAGCCTGCTGTACATCGAGAAGGATCCGCAGACCCTACTCGGCAAGCGGGTCCGCCGCCACGTCCTCGACACGCCGCCCGGCGACGACCTGCTGGTCTACGAACAGGAGGACGAAGCGTTCTATCTCGGAGTCGAGCGCTCCAAGTCGGACCGCCACATCTACATCGTTTCGCAGAGCACGGTCTCGAGCGAGTACCTCTGGGCGGATGCCGCCGATCCGGCACTGCAGTTCCGCATGGCGCTGCCGCGCGAGCGCGACCACGAGTACCAGCTCGAGCATCTCGGCGAACGCTTCGTGATCCGGACCAACTGGCAGGCGAGCAACTTCCGGATCATGGAAGCGCCCATCGCCAGCATCGGCGACCGCTCGACCTGGCGCGACGTGATCCCGCATCGGGCCGATGCGTTCATCGCCGGCTTCGACGTCTTCGACCGCTTCCTGGCGGTCAGCGAACGCTCCGGCGCACTGCGCAAGCTGCGCATCCATGCCTGGGACGGCAGCCTCGACCGGCTGATCGACACCGATGAATCGGCCTACACCATGGCACTCGGCGCCAGCGAAGAGACCGACACCGATCTGCTGCGCTTCGTCTACAGCTCGCTGACCACGCCAGCCACGACCTGGGACTACGACATGCGCAGCGGCCAACGGACGCTGCTCAAGCGCGAGCCGGTGCTCGGCGACTTCGACTCCGCCCGCTACCGCACCGAGCTGCTGTGGGCACCGGCGCGCGACGGTGCGCGCATCCCGGTCTCGCTGCTCTGGCACCGCGATACGCCGCAGGACGGCAGCGCGCCGCTCTATCAATACGGCTACGGCGCCTATGGCGCCTCGCAGGACCCGGTCTTCCGCTCGAGCCTGCTGAGCCTGGTGGATCGCGGCTTCGTCTACGCGATCGCCCATGTCCGCGGCGGCCAGGAACTCGGGCGGGCCTGGTACGACGCTGGCCGCCTGCTGCACAAGCAGCACAGCTTCGACGACTTCGTCGACGTCACCCGCTTCCTGGTGCGCGAACGCCGCGTCGCAGCCGACCGCGTGTTCGCGATGGGCGGCAGCGCCGGCGGTTTGCTGATCGGCACGATCGCCAACCAGGCACCGCACGACTACCGGGCGCTGATCGCCCACGTGCCGTTCGTCGACATCGTCACCACCATGCTCGACGAGAGCATCCCGCTGACCACCAACGAGTACGACGAGTGGGGCAATCCGGCCACCTCGCGTGCCGCCTACGACGGCATGCTGGCCTACTCGCCCTACGACAACGTCGTCGCCCAGGACTATCCGGCGATGCTGGTCACCACCGGCCTCTGGGACAGCCAGGTGCAGTACTGGGAACCGGTGAAGTGGGTGGCCAAGCTGCGGGCCACCCGAACCAACTCCGCAGCCCTGCTAATGCGTATCAATCTCGAGGCCGGCCACGGCGGCAAGTCCGGTCGCTTCGAGCGCTATCGCGAGGTCGCGGAGGAGTTCGCGTTCGTGCTCGACCAGGCCGGCCTCGTGCCGGCAACGTCGCAGGTGGGCGACAAGCCGCCCATGTGACCGGGCGTTCACAATAGCGATCGGATCCGCAATTTCCGAAGTTGGCGGTTTTCGGACGCCGTATCGCTGGCAGCCGCCCGATGCCCTGCGGTATGGTGCCCGCCGCAGCGGAAGCACCGCTGCGGCTTCGAGAATCCGAGCGATCTTGCGCTACCTCAGTTCACCCGAGTACGACCACGACACGCCCGAACGCATCGGCGTGCTGCTGGTCAATTCCGGGACACCCGATTCGACCTCCACGGCCGACGTGCGCCGCTTCCTCGCGCGCCTGCTCGGCGACCCGCGCGTGGTCGAGCTGCCGCGTGCGCTCTGGCTGCCGCTGCTGCACGGCATCATCCTGCGCACGCGCCCGTTCCGCAGCGCGCGCAAATATCGCCGCATCTGGACCGAACACGGCTCGCCGCTGCTGAACCATTCCGTGCAGCTGCGCGAGCAGCTCGGTGCGCGGCTCGGCGAGCGGGTGCTCGCACCGATCGTCGTCGAAATCGGCATGCTGTATTCCAGGCCGAGCGTGCCCGAAGCGCTGGCGAAGCTGCGCGATGCCGGCGCACAGCGCATCCTTATCGTGCCGCTGTTCGCGCAGTACAGCGGCGTCACCACCGGCGCCGTGCACGACCAGGTCACCCGCGAGCTCAGTCGCTGGCGCTGGCTGCCCGAAGTGCGCTTCGTCAACGAGTACCATGACCACCCAGGCTACATCGAGGCGCTGCGCGCCAGCGTCGCCGACCACTGGGCACAGCACGGCCGCACCGACCACCTGCTGATCTCGTTCCACGGCATCCCGGAGAGCTACTTCCGCCGCGGGGATCCGTACTACTGCAAGTGCCAGAAGACCGCCCGGCTGCTGGCCGACGAACTGAATCTGCGGGACGAGTGCTGGAGCCTGTCGTTCCAGTCGCGCTACGGCCCGGGCAAGTGGCTGGATCCCTATACCGACGAGACGCTCGAAGCCTTGCCGCGGCGCGGCGTGCGCAGCGTCACGGTCGTCTGCCCGGGCTTCGCGGTCGATTGCTTCGAAACGCTCGGCGAAATCGACAGCGAGGGCCGCGAACGTTTCCTCGCGGCTGGCGGCGCCGAGTTCCAGTACGTGCCCGCCTTGAATGCCCGAGCCAGCCATGCCGCGGTGCTCGCCGATCTGGTCACCCGCCACGCGCAAGGCTGGGTTCCGATCGACGTCAGCTGGCTCGGCAGCACGTCCGTCACTCACGGCTGACGCTGTCCCGTTCCCGCGGCGCCACCTGACGGCGCGCGGCATTGTCCCGGCACTGTCCTCCACGACCGCCGCCGCCCCGGATCTCTGCGGCTGCGCCGTGACGCACACGGCGCAGCCGTCATCATGCCGTTCTCGATCTGCGATCAGAACGCGACGTTCACGCTCAGCCAGTAGTTACGGGCCTTGTCCTTGTTGTTGTAATCGTCCAGATAGCTGGCGGTGTAACTGCCGTCGGGATTCTGGGTGAAGTTGGTTTCGAAACTGGTGAAGTCCTTGTCCAGCAGATTGTTGACGCGCAGGTTGGCACTGAGCCAGTGGTTAAAGCGGTACTGCGCCCCGAGATGCAGAACGTCATAGCCCTTGTAGTACAGCAGCTTGCCGCTCGCATCGACGCTGCCCCGGAAACGGTCGGAGCGCGCCTCCCAGACCAGCTGCGTGCTGAAATCCGGCGTGACGGCCCAGTCCAGCGTCGCATTCGCCATGTGCTCCGCCATGTTGGTCAGCGGCCGGCCGGCATTCACGCCGCTGGTCTGCTCACTGTCGGTCCAGGTGTAGTTGGCACGCAGCGACAGCTTCGCGAGGACCTGATAGCGGCCGGCGACCTCGAGGCCCTTCACCTCCGCCTTGTCGATGTTGATGTTCTGCGCGTAGCTCGTGTAGTTCAGCAGTCCGTAGTCGCCGAGGTTCGCGCAGGGGCGCACGCCGCCGGTCTGCGCGCAGCTCAGGTTGGTCTCGCCGCGCGCGATCTTGTCCTTGAAGTCGTTCTGGAAGTAGGTGACGTTGAAGTTGTGCCCACCTTCCTGCGCAGTCCAGTAGAGTGCGAGCTCGCCGTTGACGCTGGTCTCGGGCTTCAGGTCCGGGTTGCCGACGAACGGCGAGGTGCCCTGGCCGCCGAACCCGGTGATGCCGTCGTAGAGATCGGTGGTCTTTGGCGTCTTGAACCCGGTGCTGACACCGCCCTTCACGCTCCAGCTCGGGCTCAGGGCATAGACCGCGTAGGCGCGCGGGCTGACGTGGTCACCGAAAGTCCTGTGATCGTCATAGCGCACGCCCACGGTCACGGTCAGCGGCTCGATCGGCGTCCAGTTGTCCTCGACAAAGAACGAGTACATCTTGTGGTCCTGCACGACGCCCTCGTCACCGAGCCCCTGCTCCATGCCGAACACGCCGTCCTCGAGCTCGCCGTCGATGAACTGGCCACCGACGACCAGATGGTGCCGACCGCCGAAGCCTTCGACCGGCATGTCGAGCTTGGCGTCGAGCGTGTACTGGCGGCTTTCCATCGAACGCTTAGGACGCGGCAGGAAGGTCTCGGTCACCAAAGCCTGTCGCTGCGCACGGCTGAGGCCAGCGTAAGCTCCAGTGGTGCAGGTAACGGCGTTGTTGCAATAGATCTGGCTGTGCAGCAGCCGCTCGTCGACGGTCAGCGGCAACGTGCGGCCGTGGTTGCCGGTGTCGATGTGCGCCAGCGACAGGAAGCTCGAGCCGAAGCTCCAGTCGCCGCGATGGGTTACGGACCACTGCTCGCGCGTGAATTTCTGATCGGCCGCGTAACCTGCCTGGGGCGCGGCACGCCAGAGGCCGGCGATGCCATCGACGGTGCCGAGCGGATAGGCCGTCGTGCCGAGATTGTTGGTGAACGGCGTGTTGTCGTAGACCTGCCGCGACTCGTCGTAGTCGAAGACCAGGGTCTGCGCATCCGAAACCCGCCAGCTCAGGGCAGCTCCGAGATTGCGGTTGGTGTTGTCGGTGGTCTTGCCGCCGCCGCCGAAGCCGAGTGCACGTTCGTGCGCAGCACCGGCCGGGTCGTAGATGACTTCGTATTCCGGCAGCGATGCATCGCGGACGTAGCGCGAACCGCGCAGCACCAGGCCTAAGCGATCGCCGATCAACGGACCGGAGACGCTGAGGTCGTAGGTCGTGTCGGCACCGAAGGCATCGTTCTCCTGCAGGCTGTGGCCGACGGTCACCGAGGCCCGCCAGTGCTCCGACACCGGCTTGGTGATGATGTTGACGACACCGCCGAGCGCATCAGCGCCGTAGAGCGTCGAAGCCGGGCCACGGATCACTTCGATGCGCTCGATCGTGCCGAGCGGGGGGATGTGGTTGAACTGGTTGCCGCCGAAGCTGTTCGGATAAATGTCGCCGTGGTTGTTCTGGCGCTTGCCGTCGATCAGCACCAGGGTG
>JACKOV010000002.1:885000-1009859 GCA_024234075.1 Nevskiaceae bacterium | reverse complement strand
CGCCTCGCCAGCCAGATCGGCTCGGGCCTGACCGGCGTGATGTACATCCTCGACGAGCCGTCGATCGGCCTGCATCAGCGCGACAACGCCCGGCTGCTCGCGACCCTGCAGCGGCTGCGCGATCTCGGCAACACCGTGCTGGTGGTCGAGCACGACGAAGATGCGATCCGCGCTGCCGATCACGTGATCGACCTCGGCCCCGGCGCCGGTGTGCACGGCGGCCGGCTGGTCGCCCAGGGCACCCCGCGCGAAGTGGAGGCCACGCCCGGCTCGCTGACCGGCCAGTACCTCAGCGGCCGCAAGCGCATCGGCGTGCCGCCGCTGCGCGTGCCACGGCAGAAAAACCTGGCACTGAAGATCGTCGGTGCGCGCGGCAACAACCTCCGCGACATGACGGTCGAGATCCCGCTGCGGCTGATGACCTGCGTGACCGGCGTCTCCGGCTCGGGCAAGAGCACCCTGGTCAACGACACGCTGTTCCGGCATGTCGCGACCCATCTGAACGGCGCCGCCCCCGACGGCGCGCCCTGCGAACGCATCGAGGGGCTCGAGCTGATCGATCGCGTGATCGAAATCGACCAGAGCCCGATCGGCCGCACGCCGCGCTCGAACCCCGCCACCTATACGGGGCTGTTTACCGTACTGCGCGAGCTGTTCGCGCAGGTGCCCGAAGCCCGCAGCCGCGGTTACGACGCCGGCCGCTTCAGCTTCAACGTCAAAGGCGGCCGTTGCGAGGCCTGCCAGGGCGACGGTGTCATCAAGGTCGAGATGCACTTCCTGCCCGATGTCTACGTGCCCTGCGATCTCTGCCAGGGCAAGCGCTACAACCGCGAGACGCTCGAGATCCGCTACCGCGGCAAGAACATCCACGAAGTGCTGGAGATGACGGTCGAGGACGGCCTGCGGTTCTTCCAGGCCCTGCCCACGGCGCAACCGAAACTGCAGACCCTGCTCGACGTCGGCCTCGGTTACCTGAAACTCGGCCAGAACGCGACCACGCTCTCCGGCGGTGAAGCCCAGCGCGTCAAACTCGCCAAGGAGCTCGCCAAGCGCTCGACCGGGCGCACGCTCTACATCCTCGACGAACCGACCACCGGATTACACTTTCACGACGTGGCGCAACTGCTGGCGGTACTGCACCGCCTGCGCGACGAAGGCAACACCATCGTCGTGATCGAACACAATCTCGACGTGATCAAGACCGCCGACTGGATCGTCGATTTGGGGCCGGAAGGCGGCGAAGGCGGCGGCCGCGTGGTCGCCAGCGGCACGCCCGAACAAGTCGCCGCCAAGCGCGGCTCGCACACCGGCCAGTATCTGGCGCCGCTGCTGGCCCACAGCGCCTGACTCTGCCGCAGGCCGGCACAGCGGCCTCGCAACTCCCTGAGCTGCGAAGCCGCCGGGCGCTCAGCGGGGCAGCGCCGGCACCCTGAGACGCGCCATCAGGTCGTTGGCGCGGCGACGGGCCGCATTCGCCTTGCTGGCCGCCTCCGTGATGCGACCCGCGGCAAAGTCCTCCTGCGCGCCGGCCCAGTTGTTCGACAGCTCGTCGTAGACCTGACGCGAGTAGTCGAGATTCGCCTGGTCGATCCCGTCGGGCAGGGTTTTCATCTTGCCGAGCGAGTCCAGCCGCGCCTTCAGCGCGGTACTCAGCTTCGGCAACTCCTCGGCGAGCTTCGGCCACATTTCCTGCGCTTCGGCGATGGCGGCCTCGGCCCGCGTCTTGCGCTCGGCGACCGTGGACTTGAGCTCGTTGAGCTGGTTGGTCAACACCGGCGCCGCGGTCAGCACTTCGGTGAATTTCTTGTCGGCGAGCTGTTTCTGCAGGCGTCCGAGCGCCTCGTCGATCGTTTGCAACTGCTCGGGTGCGTACTGCATCGCTTCGTCCCGGACCGCGGCGACCGCTGTCTGAACCGTCTCGACCGCCCGGGTCGCCGGCTCCTGCTGGCTGCCGCAGCCGACCAGCATGAGGCCGGTCGCGAAGGCCGCGACCCACCTGGATCGGATAGACATGGATGTTCCCCTGTTGCGTTGTGATGGGCAACCGGCCTGCCGCGGTGACGACAGACCAGCCGCCCGAGCATAGCCCAGGCGCCGCGCGGCGGCTCGCGGCAACTGCCCGCGGGTCGGGCAGAACCGGTTCGGCCGAGCCAGGCCCGATCCCGGGAGCGGGACGCCTGCACCGCGCCTGGACGGACGGGGTCGCGCTCGTCGACGATCCTCAGCGAGTGGCGGTGGATGGCGGCGGCGGATCGCAGCGTGGGTTACCCGAAACGAAGGTCTGGTGAACTTCGCCGTTGACGACGCGCTCCTGGTAGTTTCCCCGCGTATAGGCGGAAACCACCCGTCGCCAGAAATTCACGGCGCCGGGGTTGCGCTGGTACTCGACGATCTCCCATTGCCCGGCAAAGCGATCGAGGATCAGGGGCACCGCCGAACGGCCGACTCCGAGGCGACGGTAGGGCCGGGCGATGAAGAATTCGGCCATGCGATAGTCGGCTGCGGCCCGGCTGAACGCCGGACCACCCCGACTGATCATCGCAAAGCCCGTCGGAACATTCGACTTGAGGATCAGCAGCAGATGCGCCGAAGAATCGGCGAACCAGCGCGTCAACTGATCGGGTTCGGTATGCCCGACTTCTCCCAGGACCGGGAAGATGCCGGTATTGAGCGGCGCCAGATCGTCGAGATAGTCGCGGTAGACGCTTTCGATCCAGCGTCGGTCCGCGGGCAGACTTCGCGCATCGCGCACACTGACCGTCATGGCAAAGTCTCCTGCCGGCCGGGGCCCTTCCAAAAAAACGAAGCCCGGACCGGCGTCGTCGACACCGTGCCCGGGCTCGTCTGGAACCTCGAGGTTCCTACAGCAGCAATTCTCGGGCGAGAATTACTTCTGCACCTCCGCAGCAGCGGCGGCAGCGGCGTCACCTTTGCTACGGTTCGATGGACAGTAAGACTTACGGTGGTGTCAATCATGCCCAAACACCCGCGGCGGCCGCGACCGCATCGTCGCGGCCGCCACCGGCCTCATAGACCGCAGGTTGGACGCCTGAGCGCGCGCCGGCGGCTGCCGAACTCGGCTGCGAAGCGTGTCGTCATCACCCGTCGGCAACATGGGCGAGTTGCTGAATGAGGTGACCACGGCGTTCGCATTGCCGCTGCCGATCGACAGCACCGATCCGCACGGCGCGCGCGTCACTCGGCGGATGGCAGAGCCCGCTCGAACTGCAGGTTCGCGACATCTGTTCGTGCGATCGGCACGGGCCTGGCTACGCCTGCCGAGGTCGCGTTCAGTGCGGCCACGGAGATCTCACCCGCCGGCCTCGGCCGCACGCCCTGCGTGCGCGCGCACGCTGCTCGTCTATCTGAACGGCGGCGGGCTGGCGCTCGCCGAGGGCGCTGGACAAGTGCGCCGTGCTGGAAACGGCGCCGCAGGCGGTGTTCCGTGGATCAGCGCGACATCGGTCGCCAGATGTCGACTGGGGCGTAAACGCTGAGGCGCTGCTGCGACGGCGGCTGAGCCTCAACAGTGGCGGCGGATGGCGGCGGATCGCGGCGTGGTTACCGAACGAGGTCTGGGACTTCGCCGTTGACGGCGCTCCTGGTATTTCCCGCGTATGGGAACCACCGTCCCAGAAATTCACGGCGCCGGGTTGCGCGGTACTGACGATCTCCATTGCCGCAAGCGACGAGATCAGGGCACGCCGAACGCCGACCGAGCGACGGTGGCCGGGCGATGAAGAATCGCATCGATAGTCGGCTGGCGCTGAACGGACCACCGACTGTCATCGCAAAGCCCGTCGGAACATTCGACTTGAGGATCGCAGCAGATGCGCCGAAGAATCGGCGAACCAGCGCGTCAACTGTCGGTTCGGTATGCCGACTTCTCCCAGGACCGGAAGATGCCGGTATTGAGCGGCGCCAGATCGTCGAGATAGTCGCGGTAGACGCTGATCCAGCGTCGGTCCGCGGGCGACTCGCGCATCGCGCACGGTCAGGCGTCTCCTGCCGGCGGGGCCTTCAAACAGCCCGACCGCGTCGTCGAACCGTGCGCTCGTCTGAACCGGTTCTGCATTCGGCGATCTTCGCACCGCAGCAGCGGCAGCGCGTCACCACCGCAGCGGCGGCGCGGCGCCGGCGGCGGCAGCGGCGTCGCCGCGCTGGCCGGCGGCACGGCGTCGCTGGCAGCGTCACGCGGCAGCGCGCATCGGCAGCGGCATCAACCGCGTCGGCAGCGGCAGCGCCCGCGGCATCGGCGGCATCGGCGGCAGCTTCGACAGCGGCTTCAGGAGCAGCGGCTTCCTGCTTGGCGCAGGCGGTCAGTGCGAGCGCGGCGAGAACAGCAGCGCTAATGGCAAGCTTGGTCTTCATGAATAGGTACCCCGGAAAATTTAGAGATGCGTTGAGAGACTCAAACAACCTAGCTAGTTTGTCTGGCGAGGCGAATCGCGCGGGAATTGTAGTGGCTCGCGCAATGATTTGAAACGGGTCACAGTTTCGACGTCGCCAACTAACGACAGTCGCGGCGCGCAACAGTCGCGATCCGCCGACAGTTGCGTTACACAACGCTAGAGTAGTCAGGTCAACGGAGCCGAAACGTGCACTCTCCCGACACTGCCGCCCTGTTTGCCGCCCATCTGCATGACATAAGCCGGCGCACCGCAACGGCGCTCGCCGCCTGTGGCTACGAGGGTCTGCTGTTGCAGGCTGGCGAACCGGCGCTGCGTTTCCTCGACGACCAGTACGAACCGTTGCATCTTCACCCACCGTTTAAGGCCTGGGTTCCGCTGGCCGACGCGGCAGGTTCGTTGCTGTACTTCGAACCCGGCCGGCGACCACGACTGATCTTCCATCGCCAGGAAGACTACTGGCACAAGAGCGCCGAGCTGCCGGCCGAGTCCTGGCTCGATGCGTTCGACATCAGCATCGTCGGCTCGCGTACCGCGGCGCGCGCCGCGTTGCCGACATCGCTGGCGCGCACCGCCTACATCGGCCAGCCGTTTCCCGAACTGCTCGCCTGGGGGCCTGCAGCGATCAACCCGCAGCACCTGCTGCACCGGCTCGACTTTGACCGGGCACGCAAGACGGCTTGGGAAGTCGCCTGCCTGCGCGAAGCCAACGCGATCGGCGCTCGAGGCCATCGAGCCGCCGAAGCCGCATTTCGTGCCGGCGGCTCCGAATTCGACATCCACCAGGCCTTTCTCGCCGCCTGCGAACAGCGCGAGCAGGAGCTGCCCTACAACGCGATCGTCGCGCTGAACGAAGCGGCGGCAACGCTGCACTACCAGCAACTGCAGCGACGCGCGCCCGCCGAACTGCGCTCCCTGCTGCTCGATGCCGGTGCAGACTGCCGCGGTTACGGCAGCGACATCACGCGCACCTGGTCGTTCGGCGATCCGGACTTCGGTGCGCTGATCGCCGCCATGGACGATCTGCAACGCGGACTGTGCGCCACGGTGCATGCCGGCGTCGACTGGCGGGCCATGCATCTGCTCGCCGTCGAGCGCATCGCCACACTGCTGGTCGAAGCGGAGATCCTGCGCTGCACGCCGCAGCAGGCCGTCGAGCAGGGCCTCGCCACGCACTTCTTCCCGCACGGCCTCGGCCATCTGCTCGGTCTGCAGGTGCACGATGTCGGCGGCACCCAGGCCGGTCCGGAAGGCGGCGAGATTCCGCGTCCCGCAGGCCATCCGGCGCTGCGGCTGACCCGCGTACTCGAACCCGGCTTCGTGGTCACGATGGAACCGGGGATCTACTTCATCGATGCCCTGCTCGCGCCCCTGCGCCAGGGGCCGCAGGGCTCGCAGGTGAACTGGCAGCGGGTGGCTGCCCTGCAGCCTTTCGGCGGCATCCGGATCGAGGACGATCTGGTCGTGACCACCGCAGGCTGCGAGAACCTGACGCGCGACGCGTTCGCCGCGCTTTCCCGCCCCTGAAACGAACTGCCCCCGACGACGGGGGACAGTTTTTCTCGAACTAGCCCGCGAACTCCGCGGGTCTTCGGTTCCTCAACGCTGTGCTTTCAGCAGGTCGCGGATTTCGGTCAGCAGCACTTCGTCGGCCGGCGGCGGCGGCGGCGCGGCAGGAGCCGGCGGCGGCGCCTTGAGGCGATTGATGCCCTTGAGCGCGAAGAACAGCACCAGCGCGATGACCAGAAAGTCGAACATGGTCTGCAGGAAAGCGCCCCACTTCAGCACGACTTCGGTCTGCCCGTCGGCAGCGAGTCCGAGGCTGGTGCCGAGATCGCTGAAGTTCACGCCACCGATGGCCTTGCCGAGCGGCGGCATCACCACATCGCCGACGAAGGACGAAACGATCTTGCCGAACGCGCCGCCGACGATGATGCCGACGGCCATGTCGACGACATTGCCCTTCATGGCAAATTCCTTGAACTCAGATGCGATGCTCATTGCTCCCTCCCAGGGGCGTGGTTACAAATTTGCAAACAGGCCGTAGCCGTTACACGAGACTCCGTCGCGCAATCAAATTACATCCGAATAAGTATAAACCCTGGGAAATCGCAAACGGAAAAGGCCGACGCACCTCACGGCACGTCGGCCTTGACCCCATGACGGGGCGCGGGGCCGGGCCCCGGATCAGGCGGCTGCGGCTTTCTTCCGGCGCGGTTTGGCCGGGGTGGCTGCCCCCTCGGCGGCTTCGGCAGCCGGCTTGGCGGCGGCCTTGCGGCGCGGCTTCTTCTTGGCCGGGGCGTCATCCGCGGCAGCGGCCTCGGCCGTGGCGGCCCGATCGACCAGCTGCATCAAGGCCATCGGCGCGGAATCGCCGGCGCGCGGCATCATCCGCAGGATCCGGGTATAGCCACCGGCCCGCGCCTTGAAGCGCGGCCCCAGGTCGGTGAACAGCTTTTCGACCACGGCCACATCGCGCAGCCGGGCGAACGCCAGGCGACGGCGGGAGTCGGTATCGGTCTTGCCGAGTGTGATCAACGGCTCGACGACCCGCCGCAGCTCCTTGGCTTTCGGCAGCGTGGTGCGAATCGTCTCGTGGCGCAGCAGCGAGACGCTCATGTTGCGCAGCATCGCTTGGCGGTGCGGCGCATTGCGGGAAAGCTGACGCCCGGTGAGTCTGTGACGCATAAAAACCTCGATTCGAACAATGACGCCCGTGCAACCCCGCAAGGGCACATCGGGCACGGCGGGCGGCCGCCTGTACCTCAAGGCACAGGCACCACCGCCGCTTCGGCTTACATCAGACCGCTGCTGCGCTCTTCCTCGTGGCGCAGGCCCACCGGCGGCCAGCCGTCGAGACGCATGCCCAGCATCAGGCCGTGACTCTGCAGCACTTCCTTGATCTCGGTCAGGGACTTCTTGCCGAGGTTGGGCGTGCGCAGCAACTCGACCTCGGTGCGCTGCACCAGATCGCCGATGTAGTGGATGTTCTCCGCCTTGAGGCAGTTGGCACTGCGTACCGTGAGCTCGAGCTCGTCGACCGGCCGCAGCAGGATCGGATCGAACTGCATCGCCTCGGTCTTCTGTCCGGCCTCTTCCTCGCCCTGCAGGTCGACGAACACCGACAGCTGGTCCTTGAGGATCGAGCCGGCGCGGCGGATCGCCTCTTCCGAATCGATCGTGCCGTTGGTCTCGATGTCGAGGATCAGCTTGTCGAGGTCGGTGCGCTGCTCGACGCGCGCGGCATCGACCGAGTAGGTGACGCGACGGATCGGGCTGAACGACGCATCGAGCTGCAGCCGGCCGATCGGCCGGGTCTGCTCCTCGAACGCAGCACGCTGCGAAGCCGGGCGATAGCCGCGGCCACGCTCAACGCGCAGCACCATGTTGAGCTCGCCGGCCTTGGTCAGGTTGGCGATCACCAGTTCGGGGTTCACGACTTCAACGTCGTGATCGGTCTGGATGTCGCCGGCCGTGACCGGGCCCGGGCCCTTCTTGGACAGGCGCAGCTCGGCCGAATCGCGGCTGTGCATGCGGATCGCGACCTGCTTCAGGTTCAGCAGCATGTCGACGACGTCTTCCTGGACGCCCTCGATGCTGGTGTACTCGTGCAGCACGCCGTCGATTTCTGCTTCGGTGATCGCCGCACCGGGCATCGAGGACAGCAGCACGCGCCGCAGCGCATTGCCGAGGGTGTGCCCGAAGCCGCGCTCGAACGGCTCGATGACGACACGCGCCTGCCGCGGCGCGACCGGGGTCACTTTCACCACTCGGGGCTTGAGGAACTCCGTGACTGATCCTTGCATGTGCGTTTCCTCTGAAACTCGGTCTCGGGCCGGCAACTTGCCGGCCCGTGGTATCCAACCGCCTGCCGCGCCCGCAGCGCCGGCCCGGCCAGCCTACGGACGATTACTTCGAATACAGCTCGACGACCAGGTTCTCGTTGATGTCCGGCAGGATGTCGTCGCGGGCCGGCACCTGCTTGAAGACACCCTTGAACTCTTTGTCGTTGACCTCGACCCAGTCGGGCAGGCCCACCTGCGAGGCGATCTGCAGCGCGCTCTGGATACGCAGCTGCTTGCGCGCCTTTTCGCGGACCTGGACCACGTCGCCGGCCTTGACCTGGTAGGACGGGATCGTCACCGCCTCGCCGTTGACCTCGACGCCCTTGTGGCTGACGAGCTGGCGGGCCTCGGCACGGGTGGCCGCGAAGCCCATCCGGTAGACGACGTTGTCCAGCCGGCACTCCAGCAGCTTCAGCAGGTTCTCGCCCGTCGAGCCGGAGCGGCGCGCCGCTTCGGTGTAGTAGTTCGAGAACTGGCGCTCGAGCACGCCGTACATGCGGCGCAGCTTCTGCTTCTCGCGCAGCTGGGTACCGTACTCCGACAGGCGCGTACGGCGCTCACCCTTGATGCCGCCCGGCGGCACCTGAAACTTGCACTTGCTCTCGAGCGGCTTGACGCCGCTCTTCAGGAACAGATCCGTGCCCTCGCGGCGGGCGAGCTTGCACTTGGGACCGACGTAACGCGCCATGCGAATGTCCTCTTGCGTCGACGCGTCAGACGCGACGCTTCTTGGGGGGGCGGCAGCCGTTATGCGGAATCGGCGTGACGTCCGAGATGCTGGTGATCTTCAAGCCGCAGTTGTTCAGCGCGCGGACCGCCGACTCGCGGCCGGGACCCGGGCCGGCGACGCGCACTTCCACGTTGCGTACGCCGTGCTCCTGCGCCGCCACACCGGCCTTCTCGGCCGCGACCTGGGCCGCGAACGGGGTCGACTTGCGCGAACCGCGGAAACCGCAGCCGCCGGACGTCGCCCACGAGAGCGTGTTGCCCTGGCGGTCGGTGATGGTGATCACCGTGTTGTTGAACGACGCATGCACGTGCGCGATGCCGTCGAGCACGTTCTTGCGCGCCTTCTTCGGCTTTTTCGCGCCGGCGGCGCCCGACTGCTGCTTCTGCTCTGCCATGTCTGTTTCCGTATGTACGTTCGTCTGTCTACGAATGACCGTAGCGAGAATCCTGCTGCCGGCCGGCGTCTGCCCTGTCCGCAGCGGGGCCGCCAGCCGCGTTCATCAGCCCTTGCCCGCCGACGAGCCCAGTTTGACCGCCTGCTTGCGCGGGCCCTTGCGGGTACGCGAATTGGTGCGGGTGCGCTGGCCGCGGACCGGCAGACCCTTGCGATGGCGCATGCCGCGGTAGGTGCCGAGATCCATCAAACGCTTGATGTTCATCGACACTTCGCGGCGCAGATCGCCCTCGACCAGGCCACGCGAGACCTGGGCGCGCAGCGCGTTGACCTCCGCCTCGGTCAAATCCTTGACCTTGGTGGTGGGATCCACGCCGGCCGCCTCGCAGGCCGCCCTGGCGCGAGTCTTGCCCATGCCGTAGATGTGCGTGAGCCCGATGACCACGTGCTTGTTCATCGGGATGTTGATGCCGGCGATACGTGCCATGTTACTGCTGCCCCGATGCCGCGGGAAAAACGCGGCATTTTAACAAAATTTCCTTCAGATTCAACGCCCTGGCGCAGCGGGGACTCAGCCCTGCCGCTGCTTGTGCCGGGGATCCTTGCAGATGACGTAGATCACGCGCCGACGGCGCACGACCTTGCAGTCCTTGCAGATCTTCTTGACGGACGGTCGAACTTTCATGATCCGTACCCTTTGTTCCTGGTGCGCGGCACTACCGCCACGCATTTCGCCTCAACCCTTCCACTCGCCGCGCCCCCGTTCGTTCACGGACTGCGCGCGCCACCTTGCGGCGATTACGCTCCGCCGCCTCGCCCGTAACCCATCAAGTTGGCCTTCTTCAGCAGGCCCGGGTACTGGTGCGACACCATGTGCGCCTGCAGCTGGGCCATGAAATCCATGGCCACGACCACGACGATCAGCAGCGAAGTACCGCCGAACTGGAACGGCACCCCACCCTTGGCCATCATCACTTCGGGCAGCAGGCAGACGCCGGTCACGTACAACGCGCCCCAGAGCGTCAGCCGCGTCAGCACGCGGTCGATGTAATCGCCGGTCTGCTGGCCCGGACGGATGCCCGGAATGAAGGCACCCGACTTCTTGAGGTTGTCGGCAGTGTCGCGGGCGTTGAACACCAGCGCCGTGTAGAAGAAGCAGAAGAACATGATCAGCACGGCATACAGCACCAGGTGCAGCGGCTGGCCGTAACCGAGGGCCGCGGCGACTTCCTGCAGCATGCCGGCGAACCGGCCTTCGCCAGTGCCGAAGAACTGCGCGATGGTCGCCGGAAACAGCAGCAGGCTCGAGGCGAAGATCGGCGGAATCACGCCCGACATGTTCAGCTTGAACGGCAGGTGGCTCGACTGGCCGGCCATGACCCGCCGTCCGACCTGGCGCTTGGCGTAGTTCACGGTGATGCGGCGCTGCGCGCGTTCGACGTAGACGCAGAAGGCCGTGACGCCGAGCACCACCGCGATCAGCAGCAGCGCAAACGGACCGGACATCTCGCCCGTGCTGACCGCCTCGGCCGTGAGGCCGATGGCGCCCGGCAGGCCGGCGACGATACCCGCCAGGATCAGCATCGAGATGCCGTTGCCGATGCCGCGCTCGGTGACCTGCTCGCCGAGCCACATCAGGAACATCGTGCCGGTGGTCATGGTGATCGTGGCCGTAAACAGGAACGCCCAGCCCGGCGAGTTCACCATGCCGCCGTTCTGCAACGCGACCGCCGCACCCAGCGACTGGAAAATGCCGAGGCCGAGCGTGCCGTAGCGCGTGATCTGGGTGAGCTTGCGGCGACCCGATTCGCCTTCCTTGCGGAACTCTTCCCAGGGCGGATACACCATCGACATCATCTGCACGATGATCGATGCCGAGATGTACGGCATCACGCCCATCGCGAAAATCGACAGACGCTCGAGCGCACCACCCGAGAACATGTTGACGATGCCGAGGATCGTGCTCTGCTGATCCTGGAAGAACTGCGCCACCCGGTCGGGGTTGATGCCCGGCACCGGGATGAAGGTGCCGATGCGGTAGACGATCATCGCCCCGAACAGGAACAGCAGACGGCCGCGCACCTCCGCAAAGCGGGTCGCATCCGCGAGGGTCGCCGCCGGATTGCCGATGGAGTTGCTGGCCACGTGTGTTCCGTCTGCCGTTACGGTTGTCGTGCTATGGCTCGCCCGAAGCCGCTCAGGCCTCGAGACTGCCGCCGGCCGCCTCGATCGCCGCGCGCGCACCCTTGGTGGCGCCCAGCCCCTTGAGCTTGACCGGCTTGCTGATCGCGCCCGAGAGCACGACCTTGGCCAACTCGGTGTGCGCCGGCACGATGTTGGCCGCCTTCAGCGCAGCCAGATCGATCACCGCGGCCTCGACCTTGGCGAGCTCGTCCAGGCGAACCTCGGCGCGCGTCGCCTTCAGCGCCGAGCGGAAGCCGACCTTGGGCATGCGGCGCTGCAGCGGCATCTGGCCGCCTTCGAAGCCGACCTTGTGATAGCCGCCCTTGCGCGCACGCTGTCCCTTGACGCCGCGGCCGCAGGTCTTGCCCTGCCCCGCCGAAGCGCCGCGACCGACGCGCAGCCGCGGGCGCTTCGACCCCGGCGACGGCTTGATGGTGTTCAGACGCATGTTTGTGTTCTCCGTTTCCGTTCCGTCAGGCTTCGCGGACGGAGAGCAGGTGGCGCGCGGCGCGCACCATGCCGCGGTTCTCCGGCGTGTCGGCGACCGTCACGGTCTGATGACGACGGCGCAGCCCGAGGCCGCGCACCGAACTCACGATGTTGGCGAGCTGCCCGTGGATGCTGCGCTCCAGCGTGACCTTGATCTGCTTGTTGCCTGCCTTGCTCATCGTCGACTCCGCAACTCGCCTCAACCCAGGATCTCTTCGACCGACTTGCCGCGCTTGGCGGCGATGTCTTCCGGCGAACGCACCGCGGCCAGCGCGTTGACCGTGGCCCGCACGACGTTGATCGGGTTGCGCGAGCCGTAGCTCTTGGCCAGCACGTTGCGCACACCCGCGCACTCGAGCACCGCGCGCATGCCGCCACCGGCAATGACACCGGTACCGTCGGACGCCGGCTGCATCAGCACCCGGGTCGCCCCGTGCTCACCCCGGATCGGGTAGTGCAGAGTCTCGCGCTTGAGCGACACCGTGACCATGTTCTTGCGGGCCGCCGCCATCGCCTTGCTGATCGCGACCGGGACTTCGCGTGCCTTGCCGAACCCGAAGCCGACACGGCCCGCGCCGTCGCCGACGACCGTCAGCGCGGTGAAGCCGAACTGGCGGCCACCTTTGACGACCTTGGCGGTGCGGTTCACTGCGACGAGCTTCTCGAGGAATTCGTCAGCGGACTGGGTTCTTTCGACTCGTGCCATGTTGATACGTTCCTGGTGTGTACCGAGGCTCGGGCCCCGGGGAGACGGGTAGGGGTTCCAGCGTTGCCGCTAGAACTCCAGCCCTCCCTCGCGGGCCGCGTCGGCCAGTGCCTTGACGCGACCGTGATAGACGAAACCCGCGCGATCGAACGCCACACGCGTGACGCCCGCTGCCTTGGCGCGCTCGGCGATCGCCCGACCGACGGCCTTGGCCGCCTCGACGTTGCCGGTGTACTTCAGGCCGGCCGCGACGGCGTCCTGCAGCGTCGAAGCCGACGCAATGACCTTGCCGCCGGTCCGGTCGAAGACCTGGGCATAGATGTGGCGCGGCGTGCGGTGCACGGTCAGCCGCGGCTCGCCGAGCTCGCGAATCTTCACGCGGGTGCGGACGGCGCGGCGCTGGCGGCGGTCTTTCTTGGTGATCTGCATCGCTTGAACCTCTTTCCCTGCAGCGCCCCTCGTCCGGGACGCAGCTGCTGGCGTTCCAGCTCAGGGAATTACTTCTTCTTGCCTTCCTTCAGTTCGATCTTTTCGCCCGAGTAGCGCACGCCCTTGCCCTTGTAGGGCTCCGGTGGGCGGAACTCGCGGATGACCGCGGCAACCTGGCCGACCTGCTGCTTGTCGATGCCCTGGATCAGCACTTCGGTCTGCGACGGCGCCTCGATCGTGATGCCGTCCGGTGCCGGGAAGTTGATCGGGTGCGAAAAGCCCAGCGTCAGGTTCAGGATCTTGCCCTGAACCGCGGCGCGATAGCCGACGCCGACCAGCTCGAGCTTGATCTGGTAGCCGCTCGACACACCCTTGGCGATGTTCGCCAGATGGGCGCGGATCGCACCGGCCTGCATGCGATTGGTGTCGTCGTACTGCACCGCGAGCTGGTCGTTTTCCTGCACCACCGCGACGCCGGCGGTCAGCGGCACGCTGAGCGTGCCCTTGGCGCCTTTCAGCGTCACGGACTGCGGCGTGATGGTCGCGGTAACGCCCTTGGGCAGCGGTACCGGTTGCTTGGCAATTCGGCTCATGTTCTGGTCCGGAATGTGTTCGTTGGCGTGTCCTGCAACGTCAGGCGACGATGCAGAGCACCTCGCCGCCCTGGCCGATGGCGCGGGCCTGCTTGTCGGTCATTACGCCCTTCGGTGTGGAAACGATCACCGTGCCGAGGCCGTTCAGCACCTTAGGCAGGTCGTCCTTGCCGCGGTAGATCCGCAGGCCGGGACGCGAGACGCGCTCGAGGCGGTCGATCACCGGGCGCCCTTCGAAATACTTCAGGGCGATGGTCATCGTGCCCTTGCCGTCCTGGTCGGCGACACGGAAGTCGGCCACGTAACCTTCGTCCTTCAAGACCTTGACCACGGCCTGCTTCAGCTTCGAGGTACCGACGCTCACCTCGGCCTTGCGGGCCGTCTGCGCATTGCGGATGCGGGTCAGCAGGTCGGCGATGGGATCAGTCATGCTCATGCGTGCGGCTCCTTACCAGCTCGCCTTCGACACGCCGGGCAGTTCGCCGCGGTTGACCGTCTCACGGATCTTGACCCGCGAGAGGCCGAACTTGCGGTAAACGCCCCGGGGACGGCCTGTGATCGAGCAACGGTTGCGACCACGGGTCGGGCTCGCGTCGCGCGGCAGCTTCTGCAGCGCCACCTGGGCCGCGGCGCGCTCGTCGGGCGAAGCCTTCGGGTCGCGGATCGCTTCCTTCAGCTTCGTGCGCTTGGCGGCGTACCGCTTCGCGGTCTTCGCGCGGCGCTTCTCGCGTTCCACCATGCTGGTTTTGGCCATTGCTCGATTCTCTCGATGGATGCAGTCGGTGTTGTTGTCGACTGAGGTTCGTTACTTGCGGAACGGGAACTGGAAGGCCTCGAGCAACGCCCGACCGCCCTTGTCGTCCCTGGCCGTCGTCGTGATCGTGATGTCCATGCCCCGCAACTGGTCGATCTGGTCGTACTGGATCTCGGGGAAGATGATCTGTTCCTTGACGCCCATGTTGTAGTTGCCGCGGCCGTCGAAGGCACGCGGCGACACGCCACGGAAGTCGCGGATACGCGGCATCGCCACGCTGATCAGGCGGTCGAGAAACTCGTACATGCGCGGCCCGCGCAGCGTAACCTTGCAGCCGATAGCCAGCCCCTCGCGAACCTTGAAGGTCGCGACCGACTTGCGGGCCTTGCACATCAGCGGCTTCTGGCCGGTGATCTTGGCGAGATCGGCCACGGCCGACTCGATGACCTTCTTGTCGGCCACCGCCTCGCCCACGCCCATGTTGACCGTGATCTTGGTGATCTTCGGCACTTCCATCACGTTCTCGATGCCCAGTTCCTTGCGGAGCTTCGGGACGATCTCGTCGCGATAAACCTGCTGGAGCCTTGCCATGATGCTTCCCAGGATGTCGACGCTCAGGCGTCGAGCATCTCTCCGTTGGACTTGAAATAACGGACGCGCTTGCCGTCGGCGAGCCGCTTGATGCCGATGCGGTCGGCCTTCTGCGTCCCCGGATTGAACAGCGCAACCTTCGAAACGTGCAGCGGCGCTTCCTTCTCGATGATGCCGCCCTGGCGGCCCATCTGCGGATTGCCACGCGTATGCCGCTTGACGCGGTTGACGTTCTCGACGAGCACGGTGTCGTCGTCGAGCACCGCGATCACGGCGCCCTTGCGGCCCTTGTCGCGGCCGGCGATGACGATCACGTTGTCGCCCTTGCGGATCTTCTTCATGTCCCGAACCTCGTTGCCGCTCGCGTCAGAGCACTTCCGGCGCCAGCGAGATGATCTTCATGAACTGCGCCGTACGCAGCTCGCGAGTGACCGGCCCGAAGATGCGGGTGCCGATCGGCTCGAGCTTGTTCGACAGCAGCACCGCGGCGTTGCCGTCGAAGCGGATCAGCGAGCCGTCGGCGCGGCGCACGCCGCGACGGGTACGCACGATCACGGCGTCGTAGACCTCGCCCTTCTTGACCTTGCCGCGCGGGATCGCATCCCGGACGCTGACCTTGATGACATCGCCGACCGAGGCATAGCGGCGGCGGGTGCCGCCGAGCACCTTGATGCACATCAGTGTCTTGGCACCGCTGTTGTCGGCGGCACTCAGGATCGATTGCAGCTGGATCACGACGCACGCTCCACGACGGCCACCAGCCGCCAGGACTTGCTGCGGGACAGCGGCCGGCACTCGGCGATCGTCACCGTGTCACCCTGGCGCGACTCGTTGCTCTCGTCGTGCGCCAGCAGCTTGGTCGTGCGACGGATGTACTTGCCGTAGCGGGGATGCTTGACGAGGCGCTCGACCTCGACCGCGATCGTCTTGTTCATCTTGTTGCTGACCACGCGACCCGTCAGGGTCCGCAGGCGCTTGGCGCCGCCGCTGGTGGCGCTGCTGGTTTCCGTGCTCATCGCTGATTACTTCCCCTGGTCCTTCGCCGCGCCGCTAGCGGTGCGCGCAGCCGCGATCTGCTGTTCGCGCAGCACCGTCTTCAGGCGCGCGACGTCCTTGCGGACACGGCCGAAATCGGTCGGCTTCACCGCCTGGCCGGTGGCCCGCTGCATGCGCAGCGAGAACTGTTCCTTGCGCAGCTTGAGCAGCTCGTCGTTCAGCTCGGCGGCCGATTTGCTGCGGAGTTCCTTGGCGTTCATGTTCGCTACCTTGTCGCTCTTTTCCCGGCGTCGGTCGTGGCGCTCAGCGCACCTGCCGCTTCACGAAGGAGGTGGTCACCGAAAGCTTCGCGCCGGCCAGGCGGAACGCCTCGCGCGCGGTCTTCTCGTCGACTCCTTCCATCTCGAACAGCACCTTGCCCGGCTTGACCTTGGCCACCCAATACTCGACGTTGCCCTTGCCCGAGCCCATGCGGACCTCGAGCGGCTTGCGGCTGATCGGCACGTCCGGAAACACGCGGATCCAGATCTGGCCGCCGCGCTTGACGTGACGCGCCATGGCGCGGCGTGCGGCCTCGATCTCGCGCGCGGTCATGCGGGCGCGCTCGGTGGCCTTCAGGCCGAAATCGCCGAACGCGACGCTGCTGCCGCGGATGGCGAGGCCGGCATTGTGGCCCTTGAACTGCTTGCGATACTTGGTGCGCTTCGGCTGCATCATCGGTGCAAATCCTCAGGGTGCGTGCCGTGCCATCAGACCGCGGGCGCCGCCGCCGGCGCGGCAGCATCGGTCGAAGCGGATACCTGGGCGGCGGCCGGGGCCTGCGCCTGGGCGTCGGCTTCGGCGGGACGCAGGGTCTCGTCCTTGTCGAACACCTCGCCCTTGAAGATCCAGACCTTCACGCCGATCACGCCGTAGGTCGTGCGCGCCTCGCCGAGACCGTAGTCGATGTCGGCACGGAAGGTGTGCAGCGGGATCCGGCCCTCGCGCGACCACTCGGTGCGGGCGATCTCGGCGCCGTTCAGGCGGCCCGACAGACGCACCTTGATGCCGAGGGCGCCGCTGCGCATGGTGCTCATCACGGCGCGCTTCATCGCGCGGCGGAACATCACGCGCTTCTCGATCTGCTGGGCAATGCCGTCGGCGACCAGCTGCGCATCGATCTCCGGCTTACGGATCTCGGCGATGTTCAGGCGGATGTCGGCGACCGGCCGGCCGAGCAGCTTGGCCACTTCCTGGCGCAGCTTCTCGATGTCCTCGCCCTTCTTGCCGATCACGATGCCCGGACGCGCGGTCTGGATCGTGATGTTGACCTTGTTCGCGGCGCGCTCGATCAGCACGCGCGAAACCGAGGCTTCGGCGAGCTTCTTGCGCAGGAACTCGCGCACGCGAAAATCGGTGTGCACATGCAGCGGGAACTGCTTCTTGCCCGCGTACCAGCGCGAGGTCCAGTCGCGGGTGATGCCGAGGCGGATACCGATCGGATTGACTTTCTGACCCATGGAATCAGTCCTTCCTGCCGTCGCTGACCACGACGGTGATGTGGCTGTTGCGCTTGACGATGCGGGCACCGCGACCCTTGGCGCGCGAGCTGGAGCGCTTCAGCACCGGCGCGGTGTCGATCATGATGCGATGGACCTTCAGCTCGTCGATGTCGGCGCCGTTGTTGTTCTCGGCGTTCGCGACGGCGGACTCGAGCACCTTCAGCACCATGTCGGCGCCTTTCTTCGGCATGAAGCGCAGCGTCGAGATCGCATTGCCGACCGGCGCTCCGCGCACGACATCGGCGACGAGGCGGCATTTCTGCGGCGAAATGCGCGCGTACTTGAGTTTGGCGGTGACTTCCATGGTATTGGTCCGGCTTCTTGTCCGATACGGCTGTCTTCTGGCGTGGCCCGAGGCCTCAGCCGGCCTTCTTGTCGCCCGAGTGGGACTTGAACGTGCGGGTCGGCGCGAACTCGCCGAGCTTGTGCCCGACCATGTTCTCGGAGACCAGCACCGGCACGTGCTGCTTGCCGTTGTGGACGGCGATCGTGAGACCGACCATCTCGGGCACGATCATCGAGCGGCGCGACCAGGTCTTGATGGGCTTGCGGTCGTTCTTCGCCGTCGCGGTCTGCACTTTCTTGACGAGATGCAGGTCGACGAAGGGACCCTTCTTGAGCGAACGAGGCACTGTTGTGGCTCCTGAATCGATGCTTCCGGGTCGGCCTGTCAGCGGACCTTGTTCTGACGACGCTGCACGATCAAGTGATTCGTGCGCTTGTTGGTGCGCGTCTTCAGACCCTTGGTGTTCCAGCCCCACGGCGAGACCGGATGCGGATTGCCCTGGCCGGACTTGCCCTCGCCGCCACCGTGCGGGTGATCGACCGGGTTCATCACGACGCCACGCACGGTCGGGCGGATGCCCAGCCAGCGCTTCGCGCCCGCCTTGCCGTACTTGCGCAGGCTGTGTTCGTCGTTGCTGACCTCGCCGATGGTGGCGCGGCAGTCGACGTGGACCTTGCGCATCTCGCCGGACTTGAGGCGGATGTACGCGTAGATGCCCTCGCGCGCGGTGAACTGCACCGAGCTGCCCGCGCTGCGCGCCAGCTGCCCGCCCTTGCCCGGCTTCAGCTCGACGTTGTGGACGGTCGTGCCGATCGGGATGTGGCGCAGCTGCATCGCGTTGCCGGCCTTGATCGGCGAATCGGCACCCGAGCGGATCTCGTCGCCGGGCACCAGGCCCTTGGGCGCGATGATGTAACGACGCTCGCCGTCGAGGTACTTCACCAGCGCGATGTGCGCCGTGCGGTTCGGATCGTGCTCGACGCGCTCGATGATGCCCTTGACGCCATCCTTGTCGCGCTTGGTGTCGATGATCCGGTACTTGTGCGCCGAGCCGCCGCCCTTGTGACGGGTGGTGATCCGGCCGTTGGCATTGCGGCCGCCGGTCTTCTTCTGGCCGACCGTCAACGGCTCGTGCGGGCCGCCCTTCCAGAGGTGCGACTTGTTGACGCGGACGACGAAGCGCGTACCCGGCGACGTCGGCTTGAGCTTGATGAGTGACATCAGGCCTTCCTCTGGGCTTCGTAATCGATCGCCTGGCCCGGCGCGAGCCGGACGTAGGCTTTTTTCCAGTCCTGGGTGCGACCCGGGGTCTTGCCGAAGCGGCGCACCTTGCCGGGCTCGTTGGCCACTTGCACGCCGTCGACCGTGACGTCGAACATCAGCTCGACCGCCGCCTTGATTTCGGGCTTGGTGGAATCGCGCCGGACGCGGAACGTGTACTGGTTGCCGTTTTGCATCGCCAGCGCGGTCTTTTCGGTGACGTGCGGCGCAAGCAGCACGTTCATCAGGCGTTCCTTGCTGTAGGCGGTGCTCATTGCAGGCGCTCCTCGATCAGCTTGACCGCGCCCACGGTCATCAGGACCTTGTCGTAGCTCGCCAGGGCGAGCGGATTCAGCGCCGCGGCCGGCAGCACGTCGACGTGCGCCAGGTTGCGGGCGGCGAGGAACAGCTTCTCGTCGATCGCCTCGACCACGATCAGCACGTTGTCGAGCGCCAGCTGCTTCAGCAGCGCCGCGAGCAGACGGGTCTTCGGCGCTTCGAGCGACAGCGCATCGGTGACGATCAGGCGATCCTGGCGCACCAGCTCCGAGAGCATCGAGCGGACCGCGCCGCGATACATCTTGCGATTGACCTTCTGCTCGAAGCTGCGCGGGCGCGCCGCGAAGGCGCGGCCACCGCCGACCCAGATGGGGCTGCGGATCGAGCCGGAACGGGCCTGGCCCGTGCCCTTCTGGCCCCAGGGCTTCTTGCCGCCGCCGCTGACCTCGGCACGCGACTTCTGCCGCTTGGTGCCGGAACGACCGGCATTGCGATAGGCCGTGACGACCTGGTGCACCAGCGCCTCGTTGTAGTCGTGGCCGAAAGTGGCTTCGGAAACCTGCAGCTCGCCGGAGCCGCCCGTGATTTTGAGCTTGAGTGCCATGGGAGCTCTCGCTTACTTCTTGCCGGGCGCGCCCTTGGCGGCGGCGGCCTTGGTCGGAGCAATCGTCTTGCGGTTCGCCTGACGCGCGGCCTTGGTCGACGGACGCACCAGCACCTGGCCACCTTCGGAACCCGGCACGGCGCCGCGGATCAGCAACAGATTGCGCTCGGCATCAATCTCGACGACTTTCAGGTTCTCGACGGTCCGGCGTACGGCGCCCATATGGCCCGACATCCGCTTGCCCTGGAACACGCGGCCCGGCGTCTGGCGCTGGCCGATCGAGCCCGGGGTGCGGTGCGAAACCGACACACCATGGGTGGCATGGTGGCCACCGAAATTGTGGCGCTTCATCGTGCCGGCGTAGCCCTTGCCGATGGTGGTGCCGGTGACGTCGACGACCTGGCCCACCTTGAAGTGATCGGCCTTGATCTCGGCGCCGAGCTTCAGCTCCTCGCCTTCCTTTTCGGTGAGGCGGAATTCGACCAGCGCGCGCCCGGGCGCGACGCCCGCCTTGGCATAGTGGCCGGCCACGGCCTTGGACAGCAGCTGCGGACGCTTGTTGCCGTAGCTCAGCTGCACGGCCTTGTAACCGTCCTTCTCGGCATTCTTGAGCTGCGTGACGCGGTTCGGAAGAACCTCGATCACCGTCACCGGCACGGTTTCGCCGGCGTCGGTAAAGATGCGAGTCATGCCGCACTTGCGGCCGACCAGACCGATTGCCATTTTCCTTCCTCTCTCGCGCACGCTTCGATTGGCATGCGCACACAAAATTCGCCTGGCCGCATTCGCGACCGTTCGACCGCAGCTCGAGGCAGACACGACAGGAGAAACGCCAGCGGGAATCCGCCGAACGGAATCTCGAGTGGTCTTGGCCGCTGCCGCCGTCCGCGCCCCGGGGCACGAGCTCCGGGATCGCCTGCGTCAGCCACCAACCTCGCCCGATATCAGCCGGGAAAAGCCCTCCCGGCGACCGCCTCGGCAAGCCGCCGGGGCGTAAAAGGGCGCGCATTGTAAGCGGCGCCCCGTGGGCTTGCAAGCACCATAAGATCGCGGCCCTGCAATGCCCTGACCGACCCGACGGGATCGGCCGGCGGACCGCTCCGGGGAGAGCGGTCCGCCGGCAATCAGTTCAGCTTGATCTGGACGTCCACGCCCGCCGGCAGCTCGAGGCGCATCAGCGCATCGACGGTCTTGTCGGTCGGGTTGAGGATGTCCATCAAACGCTTGTGGGTCCGCAGCTCGAGCTGGTCGCGGGCGTCCTTGTCGCCATGCGGGCTGACGAGCAGCGTGAACCGCTCCATCTTGGTCGGCAACGGCACGGGACCGCGGACGGTCGCGCCGGTGCGCTTCGCCGTCTCGACGATCTCGCGGGCCGAGGTGTCGATCAATCGGTGATCGAACGCCTTCAAGCGGATCCGAATATTTTGATTTGCCATGTTGGTAATACCCGGCGTTACTTGACGATCTTGGAGACGACGCCCGCGCCCACCGTGCGTCCGCCCTCGCGGATCGCAAAGCGCAGGCCCTCTTCCATCGCAATCGGCGCCAGCAGCTCCACGTTCATCTTGATGTTGTCGCCAGGCATCACCATCTCCGTGTTCTCCGGCAACTCGATCGTCCCCGTCACGTCCGTCGTGCGGAAGTAAAACTGCGGCCGATATCCCTTGAAAAACGGCGTGTGACGACCACCCTCTTCCTTCGTCAGCACGTACACCTCGCACTCAAACGCCGTGTGCGGATTGATCGAGCCCGGCTTCGCCAGTACCTGACCCCGCTCCACGTCCTCGCGCTTCGTGCCACGCAGCAACACACCCACGTTGTCACCCGCCTGACCTTCGTCCAGCAGCTTCCTGAACATCTCCACGCCCGTGCAGGTCGTCTTCACCGTCGGCTTCAGCCCGATGATCTCCACTTCGTCGTTCACCTTCACGATCCCGCGCTCGATCCGGCCCGTCACCACCGTGCCGCGGCCCGAAATCGAAAACACGTCTTCCACCGGCATCAAAAACGGCTTCTCCACCTCCCGCTTCGGCACCGGAATGTACTTGTCCATCTCGCCGACCAGCTTGATGATCGCCGGCACGCCAATCTCGCTCTGGTCCCCCTCCAGCGCCTTCAGCGCCGAACCCACCACAATCGGCGTATCGTCTCCCGGAAACTTGTACGTGGAGAGCAGCTCGCGCACCTCCATCTCCACCAGCTCCAGCAGCTCCTTGTCGTCCACCATGTCCGCCTTGTTCATGAACACGACAATGTACGGCACGCCCACCTGACGGCTCAGCAATATGTGCTCGCGCGTCTGCGGCATCGGGCCATCCGCCGCCGACACCACCAAAATCGCACCGTCCATCTGCGCCGCACCCGTGATCATGTTCTTCACATAGTCCGCGTGCCCCGGACAGTCCACGTGCGCGTAGTGCCGCTGGTCAGACTCGTACTCCACGTGCGACGTCGAAATCGTGATCCCGCGCGCCTTCTCTTCAGGCGCCTTGTCGATCTGGTCGTACGCACGGAACTCTCCCCCGTGCTTCTCCGCCATCACCTTCGTCAGCGCCGCCGTCAGCGTGGTCTTGCCGTGATCCACGTGGCCTATCGTCCCAACGTTCACGTGCGGCTTCGATCGTTCAAATTTTTCCTTCGACATTTCATCGCCTCCGGCGAGGGTTAACGGGCTGCGCGTTGGTTAGGATTTCGTCCGGGGCATGCGTCGCAGCAACGCGCAGCCCGTACATGAGCTGATCAATTCCGGATGATGGAGTCCGCCACGTTCGGCGGAACCTCCAGGTATTTCTCGAATTCCATCGTGAAGGTGGCTCGACCCTGGCTCATGGAACGCACCGAGGTCGCGTAACCGAACATCTCCGACAGCGGCACTTCGGCAAGGATCGACTTGCCCGCGGGCGAATCCTCCATGCCGGTGATCTGGCCGCGGCGCCGGTTGAGATCGCCGATCACGTCGCCCGAATAGTCTTCGGGCGTGACGACCTCGACCTTCATGATCGGCTCGAGCAGCACCGGCCTGGCGTTGCGAAAGCCGTCCTTGAAACCGATCGAGGCGGCGATCTTGAACGCCATTTCGTTCGAATCCACGTCGTGGAACGAGCCGTCGAAGGCCGTGACCCTGACGTCGACGATCGGATAGCCGGCGAGCACGCCGGTATCGACGGTTTCCTTGATGCCCTTGTCGATCGCCGGAATGAACTCGCGCGGGATCGCGCCGCCGACGATGCCGTTGACGAACTCGTAGCCCTTGCCGGGCGCGCTCGGCTCGATCTTCAGCCAGACGTGCCCGTACTGGCCGCGGCCGCCGGACTGGCGCACGAACTTGCCCTCGGACTCGACCGAGCCGCGGATGGTCTCGCGGTAGGCGACCTGCGGCTTGCCGACGTTCGCCTCGACCTTGAACTCGCGCTTCATGCGATCGACGATGATCTCGAGGTGCAGCTCGCCCATCCCCGCGATGATCGTCTGGCCCGACTCGGGATCGGTCGAGACCCGGAACGACGGGTCTTCCTTGGCGAGACGCTGCAGCGCCATGCCCATCCTTTCCTGGTCGGCCTTGGTCTTCGGCTCGACCGCCACCGAGATGACGGGGTTCGGGAACACCATCTTCTCGAGTGTGATGACCTTGTCCTGCGCGCACAGCGTGTCGCCGGTGATCACGTCCTTGAGTCCGACCGCCGCGGCGATATCGCCGGCGCGGACTTCCTTGAGTTCGGTGCGGTCGGAGGCGTGCATCTGCAGCAGGCGGCCGATGCGCTCGGTCTTGCCGCGGCTCGGAACGAACACCGTGTCGCCCGAATTCAGCACGCCGGAATAGACCCGGAAGAACGTCAGATTGCCGACGAAGGGATCGTTCAGGATCTTGAACGCGAGCGCCGCGAACGGCGCGGCATCATCGGCCGTGCGGGTCGCCGGCTCGCCGCGCTCGTCGATGCCCTTGACCGGCGGCATCTCCACCGGCGAAGGCATGTAGGCGATGATGGCGTCGAGCAGCGCCTGCACGCCCTTGTTCTTGAACGCCGAGCCGCACATGCACAGCACGACCTCGTTGCGCAGTGAACGCTCGCGCAGGCCCTGGTTGATCTCCTCGATCGACAGCTCGCCACCTTCGAGATACTTGTTGGTCAGCGTCTCGTTGGCTTCGGCGGCCGCTTCGACCATCGCAATGCGGTATTGCTCCGCCTTGGCCAGCAGCCCCGCCGGAATGTCGCGGTACTCGAACTTCATCCCCTGGGTTTCCATGTCCCAGTAGACGGCCTTCATCCGCAACAGGTCGATGACACCTTCGAAACCGTCCTCGGCGCCGATCGGCAACTGGATCGGCACCGGATTGCCGCGCAGCCGGGTGCGGATCTGCTCGACGCAGCGCAGAAAGTCGGCGCCGGCGCGATCCATCTTGTTGACGAAGGCGATGCGCGGCACGTTGTAGCGGTTCATCTGCCGCCAGACCGTTTCCGACTGCGGCTGCACGCCCGAGACGGCGCAGAACAGCGCGACCGCGGAATCGAGCACCCGCAGGGAGCGCTCGACCTCGATCGTGAAATCGACGTGTCCGGGCGTGTCGATGATGTTGATGCGATGCTCGGGCAGGGTCTTGTCCATGCCCTTCCAGAAGCAGGTGGTCGCAGCCGAGGTGATCGTGATGCCGCGTTCCTGTTCCTGCTCCATGTAGTCCATCACGGCCGCGCCGTCGTGGACCTCGCCGATCTTGTGCGATACCCCCGTGTAGAACAGGATGCGCTCGCTCGTCGTGGTCTTCCCCGCGTCGATGTGCGCGGAGATCCCGATGTTTCGGTAGCGCTCGATGGGGGTGGATCGGGCCATGGCGGATAGGGAGCTGGGTTCTCTCGACTGATGGATCGCGGGGCTTCCGAATTCCGGATCTCCGGCGGCAGCCGGAGCCCGACAAATCTCGGAGGGGGTCGGCGAAGCCGACCCCCTTGAATTACCACCTATAGTGAGCGAAGGCCCGGTTGGCCTCGGCCATGCGATGCGTATCCTCGCGCTTGCGCACGGCGGCGCCGCGATTCTCGGAAGCCTCCATCAGCTCGTGCGCCAGGCGGAACGACATCGACTTCTCGCTGCGCGCACGCGCCGCCTCGATGACCCAGCGCATCGCCAGCGTCTGGCGGCGGGCCGCACGGACTTCGACCGGCACCTGGTAGGTGGCGCCGCCGACGCGGCGCGACTTCACCTCGACCACCGGCTTGACGTTCTCGAGCGCCTGCGAGAGCACTTCCAGAGCATCGCCGCCCTGCTTGCCGGTCTTTTCGGTGATGCGGTCGATCGCACCGTAGATGATGCGCTCGGCGGCGGATTTCTTGCCGCTCTTCATCACGACGTTCATGAACTTCGCCAGCATTTCGCTGTTGAACTTCGGATCCGGCAGGATGTGGCGGACGGGAGCCTGGGAACGGCGGGACATCGTTGACTACTCCTGAGACTTACTTCTTCGGGCGCTTGGCGCCGTACTTGGAGCGGCTCTGCTTGCGATTGTTGACGCCGGCGCAATCGAGCGTGCCGCGGACCGTGTGATAACGGACACCGGGAAGATCCTTGACGCGGCCGCCGCGGATCAGCACCACCGAGTGCTCCTGCAGGTTGTGGCCTTCGCCGCCGATGTACGAGCTGACCTCGTAACCATTGACGAGGCGGACACGACAGACCTTGCGAAGCGCCGAGTTCGGCTTCTTCGGGGTCGTGGTGTAGACGCGGGTGCAGACGCCGCGCTTCTGAGGCGCCGCGCCCAGGGCGGGCACCTTGGTTTTTTCCGCCCGGGTCCGACGCGGGGCGCGGATCAATTGACCGGTGGTGGCCATGCAGTCTCCAGTTCCTTCGTTGTCGCCCCGGCGACCCTGCGGGTCGTCGGGGCCGTTGTCGCCTCGCCGGCAGCAGCCGACGGAGCGGGAATCGGCACGAATGTGCCGGACAGGAGACATCGCTCGCAGGGCCCGCCAAAACATCGCGCGCCACGCCACTTGAGGCGACACGCGAGAACTCGGGCCTACGACCGACAGCCCCACGACCGGCTGCGGCGGGCGGCTCGAGACGAACGGTGTTCGTTCCAGACGACCGGGCCGCCCTCCCTGCGGGGGGCGGCCCGAAGTCCTTAAGCCGCTGTTTGTCGACCCGGCGAATGTGCCGACCGGATCGATAAAGGCCGCGGATTCTAGGAACGGGTCGGGCACCTGTCAATTGCCGCTCGCAGGGCAGCAGACCGCGCCGGATCGAGAATCCAGAGGATCGTGCCATGATCTGCGGCCATGGCCACCCACCGCCGCGCCGCACTCGCTGCTGTACTGGCCCTGTCCTGGGGCCTCGGGACCGGCACCGGAACGGATTGCCGGGCCGCCCCGGCCGCCGCCGCGCCCGACCTGACCGGCGACTGGATGCTGAACTCCGCCGCCAGCGGCCCCTCGCCCCTGCCACCGGCACGCCCGCAACCCGCCAGCCCCTCCTCCCCACAGTTGCTGCAGGTGATCGCCCCTGAAGACTCGGTGCTGCCCGACCCGGTGGACGAGATCGACCGGGCGACCGGCCAGCCACGGCCCCTGCAACGACGCCCGCCCAGCTGGCTGTTCCGGCCGGAACGGCTCGAGGCCTTGCGTCTGCTGCTGGGGGAATCGCCGACGCTGTCGATCGTGCAGACGGTCACCTACGTGGACCTGCGGACCAGCCACTCGGCCCGCTCGCTGGAGCTCGGCGCCACCAGCCAGGTATCGCTGCCCACAGGAGAACTGGCCGACCAGCGGGTGCGCTGGCGTCGCGACCGGCTGCTCGTCGAACGGCGGGTCCCGCGCGGCCCGAAGCTGGTGGAGAGCTACCGGCTGCTGCCGAGGACCGGTCAGCTGGAAGTCGTAATCCGCCGCAGCGCCAGTGGCGGTTTTCCCAAGATCGAGTGGCGGCGCATCTTCGACCGCGAGCGGCATGACGGTCTCACGGCGCCGCCCGCGACCGGCCCCTAGCCATCCCACGCGAGTACGGTCGCCCGTCTCAGGCGGCGCGCTGCACGATCTCCTGCAGGGCCGGCAACAGCCGCCGCCGCGCCTCGTCGAACGACACGGCGGACAATGCGAACCGCACCGCCAGCGCCGCGACCGGCTGCTCGTCGACGATGACCGGGATCGCGATACTGCCCTGCTCGGTCAGGCGCAACGGCCGCACCGCCTTGCCGTAGCCGCGCTCGCGGGTCGCCGCCAGGTCGGCCTCCAGCGCGGTGAGATCCGCCCAGAGCGCCTGCGTTTCTTCCGAGCGCCTGGGCCAGACGTACTCGAGGATGGCGTCGCGGACGCGCGTGTCGCTGTAGGCGAGGAACACGCCACCCGACGCAGTGGTCAGCACCGGCAACCGGGCGCCCCGTTCAAAATACTCGATCGCGAAGCCGCTGCTCCGGTCGGTGGAATCCTCGACCATCATGTCGGGGAAGTGGAAGCGGAACAGGGTAATCGGCCACTGCACCTTCGGCCCCGTTTCGCGCAGCACGCGGCGGATGGGCTCCAACCGCTCGGCGACGGCATCGAATCCGTGGCTCAGCGTCTTGGCGCTCAAGCTCAGCGAAAATCGCCGGACCTCGTCGCGGTGCACCAGATCCATGCCCTCGAGGGTGGCCAGGCAGCGATTGACCGTGGTCCGCGCCAGCCGCAGTTTCTGGCTCAATGCCGCCGTCGTCATTGGACCATAACGGTTCAGCACATGGATCAATTCCAGGCCCCGCAGCAATACCCGGACCGGGGCGGGGTGCCCGGGGGGCATCCGGTGGGGTGTTCGAGCCAGACCGGGGATGGCCGTCGTCCCGACCGCATCGTCCTTCGAGCGTTCGTCCATAGCGGGCGCTAGATTACATTAACCGCCACGCGGATGGCAGTGGCCACTGCGCGGACGGTGCAACCACTGACAGCCCCGACCGACGGGGCTAGGCTCCGCCCATGAAGAATCAGCGGATCTGGCGAACTCTTGGAGCCGGCATCGTCGCGGGCACGATACTGCTGACGGCCTGCGCGGATCGGCGCGAAGAACGGCTGGAGGGGGCGTTGCTGACCCTCTCCGCCCTACCCGATCTGGAACTGGTATCCACCGATGTGGCGGCCGGGGTGCTGACCGTGCGCTCGCGCAGCAGCGGCGCGGTCACGACCATCGACCTCGGCGCCCAGTCCTCGGTCCGAGCCATCGACCGGTCCGGGCAACTCGCCGGCACCGCGCCCACCGTCGAACCGGCCGCCGACGAGCCGGCCGGCACCGAAGTCGCGGCGGCCGCGACCGACCTCGCCCGCCCGGGCGAGCACGCCACCCCGTTCGTCGATGCGGCGGACCTGTCCGGCACGGATACCGAACCCGCTGCGGCCGAGCCGGCAACCGGCAACCCTGCCGCCGCCGCCGTCGTGGTGCGCGATCGGCAAGGGCGCGTGCAGGTCATCGAGGGTTCCGGTTTCCGCATCGAACGTGCCCCCGGCAGCGCCCGCACGGCCGGGACGAACCAGGCGCCCGTGGCGGCCCGCACCGCTGCAACGGGTGGCATCCCGGCTGCCGGGGCACGCCAGCGCCTTTCCGTGCCCGTGGTCTGCGGCGCGGGCGAGACGCGCAGCCTGCAGGGCGTAGTGCTCGATGTGCCCGGCGCCGGAATCGTCGCCGAACGGGGCTGCACGCTGACGATCGCCAATGTGCAGGTGCGTTCGGGCGATTGGGGGCTGGTGGTGAATCCGGGCGCATCGGTGCGCATCGACGACAGTGTCATCGAAGGCCGTACCGGAGCGCTCGATCTGCATCCGGGTGCCAGCCTCTCGGCCTGGGCGACGACTTTCCGCGGCGCGCTCGGACGGCCCGTCGAGCCGCCCACGTTCGTCGACCGCGGCGACAACCGCTGGCAGTAGCCGCAGCCGGCGGCAGCTGGCCTGCTGCTGCAGCGTCGAGCGCCCACACGCCCGGCAGGGCGTGCGCGTGCAGGAAAGGAAAACAGCGGGCCCGCGCAACCGTGAAGCTGCGCGGGCACCTGGCAACCCTCAGCTGCGGGCGCCCTCTTCTTCGCTGATGCTGGTCTCGTCGGCTTCGACCGTACCGCCGCCGACATCCATGTAGCTGCGCTGCGACGACGGATCGTCGGCCGAGCGCCGGCGATGGGCGTGAGCCGCGAAACCGGTACCGGCGGGAATCAGCCGGCCGACGATGACGTTTTCCTTCAGACCGCGTAGATCGTCCTTGAGGCCGCGGACCGCTGCCTCGGTGAGCACACGCGTGGTCTCCTGGAACGACGCCGCCGAAATGAACGACTCGGTGGCCAGCGACGCCTTGGTGATGCCGAGCAGCACCGGCGTCAAAGTCGCCTGCTGCTTGTTCTCGGTCTCCATCCGGTCGTTGATGTCCAGCGCACGCGCGCGATCCAGCTGCTCGCCCTTGAGCAGCGGCGTCTCGCCGACCCCGGTCACCTCCGACTTGCGCAGCATCTGGCGGATGATCACCTCGATGTGCTTGTCGTTGATCTTCACGCCCTGCAGACGGTAGACGTCCTGGATCTCGCGGACGAGGTAGTTGGCGAGTTCCTCGACACCCTGCAGACGCAGGATGTCGTGCGGATTGCGCTCGCCGTCGGCGATGACCTCGCCGCGGGTCACCTGCTCGCCCTCGAAGACATTGAGCTGGCGCCACTTCGGAATCAGCTCCTCGTACTTCTCGCCCTTCTCATCGGTGATCACCAGACGACGCTTGCCCTTGGTCTCCTTGCCGAAGCTGACCGTGCCGCTCTTTTCGGCCAGGATCGCCTGATCCTTCGGCTTGCGGGCTTCGAACAGGTCCGCGACCCGCGGCAGACCGCCGGTGATGTCGCGGGTTTTGGAGGATTCCTGCGGGATGCGGGCGATCACGTCGCCGACCGACACCCGCGCACCGTCCTCGAGGTTGACCAGTGCACCAGTGGGCAGCGTGTAGACCGCCGGGATCTCGGTGTTCGCGAACGGCACTTCCTTGCCCTTGGCGTTCAGCAGCTTGATGGTCGGACGCAGGTCCTTGCCGCCGCGCTGCTTCGAGTCCTGGACCACGATCGACGACAAGCCGGTGACCTCGTCGACCTGGGTCGTGACCGTCAGGCCGTCGACGAAGTCCTGGAACTTCAGGAAGCCCGCGACCTCGGTGACGACCGGATGGGTGTGCGGATCCCAGGTCGCGACCGACTGGCCGGCCGCCACCTGGCTGCCTTCCTTGACGTTGATCTGCGCGCCGTACGGGATCTTGTAGCGCTCGCGCTCGCGGCCGAACTCGTCGACCACGCCAATCTCGCCCGAACGCGAGACCGCGACCAGATGACCCTTTTCGTGCGCCACGGTCTTGACGTTGTGGAAGCGCAGCGTGCCCTTGTTGCGCACCTCGACGCTCGACGCCGCCGCGGCCCGCGAAGCCGCACCACCGATGTGGAAGGTACGCATGGTCAGCTGCGTGCCCGGCTCGCCGATCGACTGCGCGGCCATGACGCCCACGGCCTCGCCGATGTTGATCAGGCGGCCGCGAGCGAGATCGCGGCCATAGCAGGTCGCGCAGACGCCGTAGCGGGTCGCGCAGGTGATCGGTGAGCGCACCTGCACCTGGTCGACGCCTTCCTGCTCGAGCTGCCGGACGAGCTTCTCGTCGAGCAGCGTGCCGGCCGGGATCAGCACCTGGTCCCTGGCGCCGGGCTTGAGGACGTCTTCGACGACTACGCGGCCGAGCACACGCTCGCCCAAGCCCTCGACCACGTCGCCGCCCTCGACCAGCGGATTGGCCGTGAGGCCCGCCGTCGTGCCGCAATCGACCTCGGTGACCACCAGATCCTGCGCCACGTCGACCAGGCGGCGGGTCAGGTAGCCCGAGTTCGCGGTCTTCAGTGCGGTGTCGGCCAGGCCCTTGCGCGCGCCGTGGGTCGAGATGAAGTACTGCAGGACGTTCAGGCCTTCGCGGAAGTTGGCCGTGATCGGCGTCTCGATGATCGAGCCGTCCGGCTTGGCCATCAGGCCGCGCATGCCGGCCAGCTGGCGGATCTGGGCCGCGCTGCCGCGGGCGCCCGAATCGGCCATCATGAAGATCGAATTGAACGACTTCTGCTTGACCTTCTGACCCTTGGAGTCGGTCGCCTCTTCGGCGCCGAGCTTTTCCATCATCGCCTTGGCAACCTGGTCGTTGGCGCGCGACCAGATGTCGACGACCTTGTTGTAGCGCTCGCCGTTGGTGACCAGACCAGAGGCGTACTGCTCCTGGATCTCCTTCACCTCGCGGTCGGCGCTGGTGACGATCTTGGTCTTCTGCTCCGGGATAACGATGTCGTCGATGCCGAAGGACACCGAGGCGCGGGTCGCGTAGTGGAAGCCCGTGTACATCAGGCGGTCGGCGTAGATGACCGTGTCCTTGAGACCGAGCGCACGATAGCAGGCGTTGATCGTGCCCGAGATCGTCTTCTTGGTCATGTCGGTGTTGATGATGTCGAACGAGAGCCCCTCGGGGAGGATCTCGGACAGCAGCGCACGACCGACCGTCGTCTGCACCAGCCGCGTCTTCGGCAGCCGCTTGCCGTCGACAAGCTGCACCTCGCGGATGCGCACCTTGATGCGCGCCTGCAGATCGACCTGGCGCGTCTCGTAGGCGCGGTGCACCTCGGCGACGTCGGAGAACAGCATGTCCTCGCCCTTCGCGCCGATGCGCTCACGAGTCATGAAGTACAGGCCGAGCACGACGTCCTGCGACGGCACGATGATCGGATCACCGTTGGCCGGCGAGAGGATGTTGTTGGTCGACATCATCAGCGCGCGCGCCTCGAGCTGGGCCTCGAGCGACAGCGGCACGTGCACGGCCATCTGGTCGCCGTCGAAGTCCGCGTTGAACGCGGTGCAGACCAGCGGGTGCAACTGGATCGCCTTGCCCTCGATCAGCACCGGCTCGAAGGCCTGGATGCCGAGGCGGTGCAGCGTCGGCGCGCGGTTCAGCAGCACCGGATGCTCGCGGATGACCTCCTCGAGGATGTCCCAGACCTCCGGACCCTCGCGCTCGACCAGGCGCTTGGCGGCCTTGATCGTCGAGGCGTCGCCACGCAGCTGCAGCTTCTGGAAGATGAAGGGCTTGAAGAGCTCCAGCGCCATCTTCTTGGGCAGACCGCACTGGTGCAGGCGCAGCGTCGGACCGACCACGATGACCGAACGGCCCGAGTAGTCGACGCGCTTGCCGAGCAGGTTCTGACGGAAACGGCCCTGCTTGCCCTTGATCATGTCGGCCAGCGACTTCAGCGGCCGCTTGTTGGTGCCGGTGATCGCGCGCCCCCGGCGGCCGTTGTCGAGCAGCGCGTCGACGGCCTCCTGCAGCATGCGCTTCTCGTTGCGGACGATGATGTCCGGCGCGTTCAGCTCCAGCAGCCGGCGCAGGCGGTTGTTGCGGTTGATGACGCGACGATAGAGGTCGTTCAGATCCGAAGTAGCGAAGCGGCCGCCGTCGAGCGGCACCAGCGGGCGCAGGTCGGGCGGCAGCACCGGCAGGATGGTCATGACCATCCATTCCGGCTTGTTGCCCGACTCGATGAACGACTCGATCAGCTTCAGGCGCTTGCTGAGGCGCTTGAGCTTGGTCTCGGACGCGGTCGCGGCCATGTCCTCGCGGACCTTGACCACCTCGGCCTTGAGATCGAGCGTCTGCAGCAGCTCGTGCACCGCTTCGGCGCCCATGCGCGCGTCGAATTCGTCGCCGTGCTCCTCGATCGCCTCGAGGAACATCTCGTCGGTCAGCAGCTGGCCGCGTTGCATCGGCGTCATGCCCGGGTCGATCACGACGAAGGCTTCGAAATAGAGCACCCGCTCGATCTCGCGCAGCGTCATGTCGAGCATCAGGCCAATGCGCGACGGCAGCGACTTCAGGAACCAGATGTGCGCAACCGGCGAGGCCAGCTCGATGTGGCCCATGCGCTCGCGGCGCACCTTCGACTGGGTGACCTCGACGCCGCACTTCTCGCAGACGACGCCGCGGTGCTTTAGGCGCTTGTACTTGCCGCAAAGGCACTCGTAGTCCTTGACCGGCCCGAAGATCTTGGCGCAGAACAGGCCGTCACGCTCCGGCTTGAAGGTGCGGTAGTTGATCGTCTCCGGCTTCTTGACCTCGCCGTACGACCAGGACTTGATCATGTCGGGCGAGGCCAGCCCGATCTTGATCGAATCGAACTGCTCGACAGGAGCATGCTGCTTGAAGAGCTTGAGCAGATCCTTCATGTGCGCTTTCCTCGGGGCCTCTCGGCCCGGATTGTGACCCGGGCTTCGCCGCCCGGGTTTGACGCGGGCTTCGCCGCCCGCGTCCATGTGCTGTTCCGAACCTGGTTCGATCCCACCAATTCAGACTCTCGATGCGACCGCCGAAACGATCGCCCCTCGCGGGGCGATCAGTCCTGTTCCAGCTCCATGTTGATCGCCAGGGAGCGGATCTCCTTGACGAGCACGTTGAACGACTCGGGCATGCCGGCATCCATCTGGTGATTGCCGTCGACGATGTTCTTGTACATCTTCGTGCGGCCGTTCACGTCGTCGGACTTGACGGTCAGCATTTCCTGCAGCGTGTAGGCCGCGCCGTAGGCCTCGAGCGCCCAGACTTCCATCTCGCCGAAGCGCTGGCCGCCGAACTGCGCCTTGCCGCCCAGCGGCTGCTGGGTAACCAGCGAGTACGGGCCGGTCGAACGCGCGTGCATCTTGTCGTCGACCAGGTGGTTCAGCTTCAGCATGTACATGTAGCCGACCGTGACCTGGCGCTCGAAGCGCTCGCCCGTGCGACCGTCGTGCAGGTAGTTCTGACCCGACAGCGGCAGATCCGCGAGCGCCAGCAGGCGCTTGATCTCGGCCTCCGACGCGCCGTCGAACACCGGAGTCGCGATCGGCACACCGCGGGTCAGGTTCTTCGCCAGAGCGACGATTTCGGCATCGTTCAGCGAATCGATCTGCTCCTTCTGGCCGCCGGTCTCGTTGTAGATCTGCCCGACGAAGCCGCGCAGCTCGGTGACCGCCGCCTGCGCCTCGAGCATCCGTTCGATCTTCAGACCCAGGCCCTTGGCCGCCCAGCCCAAGTGCGTCTCGAGCACCTGACCGACGTTCATGCGCGACGGCACGCCCAGCGGATTCAGCACGACGTCGACCGGCGTGCCGTCGGCGAGATAAGGCATGTCCTCGACCGGAACGATCGTGGAGATCACGCCCTTGTTGCCGTGACGGCCGGCCATCTTGTCGCCGGGCTGCACGCGGCGCTTCACCGCGAGGTAGACCTTGACCATCTTCAGCACGCCCGGGGCGAGATCGTCGCCGGCGGTGATCTTGGCCTTCTTGTTCTCGAGCTTCTGTTCGAACAGCTTGCGCTGCGCCTTCATGCGCTCGGCGGTCTGCTCGAGCTGCGAGTTCGCATCCTCGTCGTCGAGACGGATCTCGAACCACTCGTCGCGCTGCAGCTCATCAAGGTACTCGCCGGTGATCTTGGTGCCCGACTTCAGCTTGCGCGGGCCGCCGGCGGCGACCTTGCCGACCAGCATCGTGCGCACGCGCTGGAACATGTCGTCTTCCAGGATGCGCTGCTGGTCGCCGAAGTCCTTGCGGACACGCTCGATTTCGGTCTTCTCGATCGACAGAGCGCGGGAGTCCTTGTCGACACCGTCGCGGGTGAAGACGCGGACGTCGATCACCGTGCCGTCCATGCCCGGCGGCACGCGCAGGGACGTGTCCTTCACGTCGCTCGCCTTCTCGCCGAAGATCGCCCGCAGCAGCTTCTCCTCGGGCGTCAGCTGCGTCTCGCCCTTGGGCGTGACCTTGCCGACCAGGATGTCGCCGGCGCGCACTTCGGCGCCGATGAAGGCGATGCCCGCTTCGTCGAGCTTGGCAAGCGCCGTGTCACCGACGTTCGGAATGTCGGCGGTGATCTCTTCCGGTCCGAGCTTGGTGTCGCGGGCGACGCAGGTCAGCTCTTCGATGTGGATGGTCGTGAAACGGTCTTCCTGGACCACCCGCTCCGAGATCAGGATCGAGTCCTCGAAGTTGTAGCCGTTCCAGGGCATGAACGCGACCAGCATGTTCTGCCCGAGCGCTAGCTCGCCGAGATCGGTCGACGGGCCGTCGGCCAGCACGTCGCCGCGCGCGATCGCGTCGCCGGCATTGACCAGCGGACGCTGGTTGATGCAGGTGTTCTGGTTCGAACGGGTGTACTTGGTCAGGTTGTAGATGTCGACGCCCGGCTCGGCCGCGGTGGTCTCCGAATCGTTGACCCGGACCACGATGCGCGAGGCATCGACCGAATCGACCACGCCGCCACGCCGCGCCACCACCGTGACGCCCGAGTCGATCGCGACCGGACGCTCCATGCCCGTGCCCACCAGCGGGGTCTCGGTGCGCAGGGTCGGCACCGCCTGGCGCTGCATGTTCGAGCCCATCAACGCACGGTTGGCGTCGTCGTGCTCGAGGAACGGGATCAGCGAGGCCGCCACCGAAACAATCTGCTTCGGCGAGACGTCCATGTAGTTGATGCGCTCGCGCGGCATCAGCGTGAACTCGTTCTGGAAGCGGCAGGACACCAGCTCGTCGCTGAGGTTTCCCTTGCCGTCGGCCGACGCATTCGCCTGCGCGATCGCGAACTCGCCTTCTTCGATCGCCGACAGGTAGTCGATCTGGTCGGTGATCCGGCCGTTCTCGACGCGGCGGTACGGCGTCTCGAGGAAGCCGTACTGGTTGGTGCGCGCGTAGACCGACAACGAGTTGATCAAGCCGATGTTCGGACCTTCCGGCGTTTCGATCGGGCAAACGCGGCCGTAGTGCGTCGGATGCACGTCACGGACCTCGAAGCCCGCACGCTCGCGCGTCAGGCCGCCCGGACCGAGCGCCGAGACGCGGCGCTTGTGGGTGACCTCGGACAGCGGGTTGTTCTGGTCCATGAACTGGCTGAGCTGCGAGGAGCCGAAGAACTCCTTGACCGCGGCCGCCACCGGCTTGGCGTTGATCATCTCCTGGGGCATCAGCGGCTCGGTCTCCGCGATCACCAGGCGCTCCTTGACGGCACGCTCGACGCGCACCAGGCCGACACGGAAGGCGTTCTCGGCCATCTCGCCGACCGAGCGCACGCGCCGGTTGCCGAGGTGGTCGATGTCGTCGACCCCGCCGTCGCCATTGCGGATCGCGATCAGCACCTTCAGCACGTCGAGAATGTCTTCCTTCGACAGCACGCCGGAACCGTCGATCTCCTTGCGGCCGACGCGGCGATTGAACTTCATGCGGCCCACGGCCGAGAGGTCGTAGCGCTCCGGATTGAAGAACAGGTTGTTGAACAGGTTCTCGGCCGCATCGCGCGTCGGCGGCTCGCCGGGGCGCATCATGCGGTAGATCTCGACCAGGGCTTCGATGCGCTGGCGGGTCGGATCGATGCGCAGCGTGTCGGAGATGTACGGGCCGCGATCCAGGTCGTTGACGTACAGCGTGCGGACCTCGGTGATGCCCGCTTCGATCAGCGTCTCGACCGACGCGGCCGTCAGCACTTCGTTGGCCTTGGCGATGATCTCGCCGGTATCGGTGTTGACGACGTCGTGGGCCAGGATCTTGCCGTAGGTGTAATCGCGCGGCACCGCGAGCTTGCGCACGCCGGCTTCCTCGAGCTGGCGCACGTGGCGGGCGGTGATGCGGCGGCCTTCCTCGACGACGACCTGGTCGCCGATGCGGATCTCGAAAGTCGCCGTCTCGCCGCGCAGACGCGCCGGCACGAGCTCGAGCGAGGTTTCGTCCTTGCCGAGGAAGAAGGTGTTCTTGTCGAAAAAGGTGTCGAGGATCTCGTCTTCGTTCATGCCGAGCGCGCGCAGGATGATCGTGACCGGGAGCTTCCGCCGGCGGTCGATGCGCGCGAACACGCAGTCCTTGGCGTCGAACTCGAAGTCGAGCCAGGAGCCGCGGTAGGGAATGATGCGGGCGCTGAACAGCAGCTTACCCGAGGAATGCGACTTGCCGCGGTCGTGATCGAAGAACACGCCCGGGCTGCGGTGCAGCTGCGAGACGATCACGCGCTCGGTGCCGTTGACGACGAAAGTGCCGTTGTCGGTCATCAGCGGCAGCTCGCCGAGATAGACCTCCTGTTCGCGCACGTCCTTGACCGGCTTCTTCGGACCGGCGGCTTCCTTGTCGTAGACGACCAGCCGGACCTTGACGCGCAGCGGCGCGGCATAGGTCAGGCCGCGGAGCTGGCACTCCTTGACGTCGAACACCGGCTCGCCGAGCCGATAGCTGACGTACTCCAGTACGGCGTTGCCCGAGAAGCTCGAGATCGGAAATACCGTCTTGAAGGCCGCATGCAGGCCGACATCTTCACGCTGGTCCTCAGGCTTGTCGGCCTGGAGGAACTGGCGGTAGGAGTCGAGCTGAATCGCCAGCAGATACGGCGTCTCGAGGACGCTGCCCTGCTTGCCGAAGTTCTTGCGGATGCGCTTCTTCTCGGTGAAGGAGTACGCCATGTTTCGCCCCTTGGGAATGCAATCCCAGGCAGATCACCAATTCAATTCAAGTACGGAGTTCGCTCGCCTTGACGAGCGAACCCCGTGAGCCGTGGCGCAAAACGCTCGGAAACACTTACTTGATTTCGACCTTCGCGCCGGCTTCTTCGAGCTTCTTCTTCATGGTGTCGGAATCCGCCTTGGAGACGGCTTCCTTGACGGTCGCCGGCACGCCTTCGACCAGGTCCTTGGCCTCCTTGAGGCCGAGGCCGGTGAGCTCGCGGACCACCTTGATGACGGTGACCTTCTTGTCCGCCGGGTACTCCTTGAGGACCACGGTGAACTCGGTCTGCTCTTCGGCAGGCGCAGCGGCAGCAGCACCCGCAGCCGGACCGGCAGCCACCATTGCCACCGGGGCGGCAGCGGTAACGCCGAACTTCTTCTCCATGTCGGAGATCAGCTCGACAACTTCCATGATCGACATCTTGGAAATCGCGTCGAGGATTTCGTCCTTGTTAACAGCCATTGTCTTGACTCCAGAAATGATTCAATAACAACAAGTTCAAGCGCCGGTGGCCTGCTGCCCGCCGTCCATCTGATGTTTGATGGCAGCAACGGTGCGGACCAGCTTCGTATGCGGTGCGGCGACCGTCCGCACGAACTTCTCGATCGGAGCCTTGAGCACGCCCAAGAGCTGCGACAGAGCCTGTTCGCGGGTCGGCAGCGACGCGACCTTCTCGATGTCCTTGCCCGGCAGCACGGAGCCGCCGATGGACACGAGCGTCGCGACGAGCTTTTCGTTCGCCTTCGCGAAGTCCTTGATCACGCGCGCGGCCGCGCCCGGATCGTCCTTCGAGAAAGCCAGCACGAGCGGCCCTTTGAGAAGGGGACCGATCGGCTCGAACGAAGTGCCGGCAACGGCCCTGCGGGCAAGCGTGTTCTTGACGACACGCATGTAGACACCCTTGGCACGCGCCTTGGCACGCAGCTCGGTCATCTGCGAGACCGTGATGCCACGGTACTCGGCAGCGACCACGGATTGCGCATGGGCCGCAATCTCCGCCATTTCCGCTACGAGCGCTTTCTTGTCTTCGAGGTTCAGAGGCATTGGATCCAGTAACTCCTCTCCTGAAGATCACACACCCGGTCCGTCGGCTCGCGCCTCCGTTCCGGGACCCTGGGTGACCTTCATCCGAGGACGACTCCTCGCATGAGCGGTGCACCACCTGCGCAGGCTGCGATTAAGGGGCCGGCCCCCGTGAGGGGCTTCCCCGCCTGCGGTCTTCGATGGAACCCCGCGGCTTGCGCCGCGGAACCCGCATCAACTAACCAAAATCGTAATGACCAGCCCGCTCAGAGCGTGAGCGACGACTGGTCGATCACGACACCGGGCCCCATGGTCGAGGACACGGTGACGCGCTTCATGTAGATGCCCTTGGACGTGGACGGCTTGGCCTTGACCAGATCGGCCAGCAGCGCCAGCAGGTTCTCCTTGAGCTGTTCCGGCTCGAAGCTCGCCTTGCCGAGCGTGCAGTGCACGATGCCCGCCTTGTCGACGCGGTAGCGGACCTGGCCGCTCTTGGCGTTCTTCACGGCGCCGGCGACGTCCGGGCTCACGGTGCCGACCTTGGGGTTCGGCATCAGGCCGCGGGGGCCGAGGATCTGGCCGAGCTGGCCGACCACACGCATGGCATCGGGGCTGGCGATCACGACGTCGAAGTCGAGCTTGCCCGCCTTGACCTGCTCCGCCAGATCTTCGAGGCCGACCACATCGGCGCCGGCCGCCTTCGCGGCTTCCTGGTTGCGGCCCGAGGTGAAGACCGCGACCCGCACGGTCTTGCCGATGCCGTGCGGCATCACGGTCGAGCCACGGACCTGCTGGTCGGACTTGGCGGCATCGATGCCGAGGTTGACCGCGGCGTCGACCGATTCGTTGAACTTGCTGCTGGCGAATTCCTTGACCAGCTTGAACGCATCCTCGACGGGATACTGCTTGCCCGGCTGCAGCTTGCTCTTCCAGGCTTTGACTCGCTTGGGGGTGAACGACATGGCTCAGGCTCCTTCGACGTCGACGCCCATGGAACGTGCGCTGCCCGCGATCGTGCGGACGGCGGCCTCGAGATCCGCGGCGGTGAGGTCGGGAGTCTTGGTCTTCGCGATCTCCTCGAGCTGCTTGCGCGTGATCTTGCCGACCTTGCTGGTGTTCGGCGTGCCGCTGCCCTTGTCGATGCCGATGGCCTTGCGGATCAGCACCGACGCCGGCGGCGTCTTCATGATGAAGGTGAAGCTACGATCGGCGTAGACGGTGATCACCACCGGGATCGGCAGCCCCTTCTCGAGCTTCTGCGTGGCAGCATTGAACTGCTTGCAGAACTCCATGATGTTGACGCCCTGCTGGCCCAGTGCCGGACCGATCGGGGGTGAAGGGTTCGCGGAGCCTGCAGGAACCTGCAGCTTCACGTAGCCCTGGACTTTCTTGGCCATCGCTCTTCTCCCGGGTCCAAACGCCCGCTATGCGGGCTCCCCATGGTTGTGTTCCCAAGACCCGCGCTCGCGCACGGGCCCGCGCAAAACGATCAGGCCTTTTCGACCTGGCTGAAATCCAGCTCGACGGGCGTCGAGCGCCCGAGGATCTGCACTGCCACCTGCAGGCGGCTCTTTTCGTAGTTGACGTTCTCGACGACGCCGCTGAAATCGTTGAATGGCCCGTCGATCACGCGCACCACCTCGCCCGGCTCGAAGATCACCTTCGGCCGCGGCTTCTCGACGCCTTCCTCGACGCGACGCAGGATCTGGTTGGCCTCGCGGTCGCTGATCGGGGCCGGCTTCTCCGGCGTGCCGCCGATGAAACCCAGCACTTTCGGCACTTCGCGCACGAGGTGCCAGGTTTCTTCGTCCATCTCCATCTGCACGAGCACGTAGCCCGGGTAGAACTTGCGCTCGCTCTTGCGCTTCTGGCCGTCGCGCATCTCGACGACTTCTTCCGTCGGCACGAGAATCTCGCCGAACTTGGTTTCGGCGCCGGCGCGCTTGATGCGATCTTTCAATCCTTCGGCCACGCGATGCTCGAAGTTCGAGTAGGCGTGAACGACGTACCAACGCAAAGCCATCGTCAGCCTCCCGTCCCAGTGCCGCTGGTACCGAGCACGAGCTTGGTGAACCACGCGAGTACCGCGTCGACTCCCCAGAAGAACGCGCCCATGAGCACGACGAAACCGAACACGACCAGCGTCGTCATGCCCGTCTCCTGCCGGCTCGGCCAGAAGACCTTGTAGAGCTCGATCCGCGAATCGAGCATGAATTTCCAGACCGCGCGGCCATGTTGCGACAGCGCGAAGATCACGGCGCCGATCACCAGCGCCAGGGCGAAGCTGAGCCAGCGTACCCAGTCCGCCTGCTGCCCCTTCAGGACATAGAACGCGGCAATGCCGGCGCACACGATCAGGATCGCGGCGACCAGCTTTACGGTGTCGGCCGTACCGCCACCCTCGTGTTTCGCGACTTCGTTCATGTTTGCCTGTCAGGTGGCAGGCCAGGAGGGAATCGAACCCCCAACCTGCGGTTTTGGAGACCGCTGCTCTGCCAATTGAGCTACTGGCCTGTGTCTAGAGCTGACGCTCGGGTCAAAGTGGGTTGGCCGCTGCGCGTCCAACCCACTCCGAGGAGCCTTTGCTGTTTCGGTAATCGATATCTAGTGCTTGCGCGACTACTTGACGATCTTGGAGACGACGCCCGCGCCCACCGTGCGTCCGCCCTCGCGGATCGCAAAGCGCAGACCCTCTTCCATCGCAATCGGCGCCAGCAGCTCCACGTTCATCTTGATGTTGTCGCCAGGCATCACCATCTCCGTGTTCTCCGGCAACTCGATCGTCCCCGTCACGTCCGTCGTGCGGAAGTAAAACTGCGGCCGATATCCCTTGAAAAACGGCGTGTGACGACCACCCTCTTCCTTCGTCAGCACGTACACCTCGCACTCAAACGCCGTGTGCGGATTGATCGAGCCCGGCTTCGCCAGTACCTGACCCCGCTCCACGTCCTCGCGCTTCGTGCCACGCAGCAACACACCCACGTTGTCACCCGCCTGACCTTCGTCCAGCAGCTTCCTGAACATCTCCACGCCCGTGCAGGTCGTCTTCACCGTCGGCTTCAGCCCGATGATCTCCACTTCGTCGTTCACCTTCACGATCCCGCGCTCGATCCGGCCCGTCACCACCGTGCCGCGGCCCGAAATCGAAAACACGTCTTCCACCGGCATCAAAAACGGCTTCTCCACCTCCCGCTTCGGCACCGGAATGTACTTGTCCATCTCGCCGACCAGCTTGATGATCGCCGGCACGCCAATCTCGCTCTGGTCCCCCTCCAGCGCCTTCAGCGCCGAACCCACCACAATCGGCGTATCGTCTCCCGGAAACTTGTACGTGGAGAGCAGCTCGCGCACCTCCATCTCCACCAGCTCCAGCAGCTCCTTGTCGTCCACCATGTCCGCCTTGTTCATGAACACGACAATGTACGGCACGCCCACCTGACGGCTCAGCAATATGTGCTCGCGCGTCTGCGGCATCGGGCCATCCGCCGCCGACACCACCAAAATCGCACCGTCCATCTGCGCCGCACCCGTGATCATGTTCTTCACATAGTCCGCGTGCCCCGGACAGTCCACGTGCGCGTAGTGCCGCTGGTCAGACTCGTACTCCACGTGCGACGTCGAAATCGTGATCCCGCGCGCCTTCTCTTCAGGCGCCTTGTCGATCTGGTCGTACGCACGGAACTCTCCCCCGTGCTTCTCCGCCATCACCTTCGTCAGCGCCGCCGTCAGCGTGGTCTTGCCGTGATCCACGTGGCCTATCGTCCCAACGTTCACGTGCGGCTTCGATCGTTCAAATTTTTCCTTCGACATGCTCTTGGCCTCCGGCCAGGATTCAACGGCTGCGCGCTGCGATTTTCGTCATTTCGGTCCGCACGTTGCAGCGGTGCACGGACCGTCGGTCGTCGATGTCTGCTGGCCCGGGGCCGACAGACTCTGGTGCTCACGAGCGGGATCGAACCGCTGACCTCGTCCTTACCAAGGACGTGCTCTACCAACTGAGCTACGTGAGCAAATCTTTGGAGCGGGTAGTGGGAATCGAACCCACGTCATCAGCTTGGAAGGCTGAGGTTCTACCATTGAACTACACCCGCTCGTCTTGTTCTTCACCCCAACGTGTTTGAAGTGAGCACTCAAGACCGCGAGCGAGCCATTCGACCCGCATCTGCTGACTTGCCCCGCTCGTAGTTTCCGTTCTCGTTTCGCGGACAGGGCCATTCACGGACCGGTATCTGACCTGCGCCGCGCCGCTCGTCACCAGCGAGCTATCCGCTGATCACCCGCTGGCCGCCGGTTGGTTCACCACCCGGCTGGCGCACCACCCGTTGGCGTGGTGGAGGGGGTAGGATTCGAACCTACGAAGGCGTAAGCCGGCAGATTTACAGTCTGCTCCCGTTGGCCGCTTGGGTACCCCTCCGCTGAAACGAGCCGCGTATTCTGATTTCGGCACTCAGGGGTGTCAATGGCGTTGGCGCGCCTTTTGCTGGGGCTCCCCTGCTGGCGGTGACGGACGCACCGCTCTACTACCCCCCGTTCGCCAGGAACTGACTCATGGCCGGTGCCAGTCTGCTCGCCCTGCTCGACGATATCACCACGGTCCTCGACGACGTCGCCACCCTGACCAAGGTCGCGACCAAGAAGACGGCCGGCGTGCTTGGCGACGATCTCGCCCTGAACGCCCAGCAGGTCACGGGCGTACAGGCCGCACGCGAATTGCCGGTGGTCTGGGCCGTTGCCCGCGGCTCGCTGATCAATAAGGCAATTTTGGTGCCGGCTGCGCTGCTGATCAGCGCCGTGGCACCCTGGGCGGTGACGTCGCTGCTGATGCTCGGCGGCCTGTTTCTGTGCTTCGAGGGCTTCGAAAAGATCGCCCATCGCTTCCTGCACGATACCGACGCGGATGCCGCCCACTGCGCCGAGCTGTCCCGAGCACTGGTCCGGTCCCCGGCCGATCTGGTGGCGCTCGAGCGCGACAAGATCAAGGGCGCGATCCGCACCGACTTCATCCTCTCGGCCGAAATCGTCGTGATCACGCTCGGCACGGTGGCATCGCAACCGTTCGCGATGCGGCTGGCGGTGCTGGCGGGGATCGGGCTATTGATGACCGCCGGCGTCTACGGCCTGGTCGCGGCGATCCTGAAAATCGACGATGCCGGGCTGTGGCTGAGCCGGCACGAGGGCGGCCCGCAGCGCGCCGTCGGCCGCGCGCTGCTGCGCGGTGCACCGTGGTTGATGAGAAGTCTGTCGGTACTCGGCACGGCGGCCATGTTCCTGGTCGGCGGCAGCATCATCGGGCACGGGTTGCCGCCGTTGCATCACCTCGCCGGGCAGATCGCCGCCGCGATCGCGCAATGGCCGTTGATCGGCGCGCTGCTGCGTCCGGTCGCAACGCCGCTGATCGACGCCCTGATCGGGCTGGTCGCAGGCGGTCTCGCGGTCGCGGTCGTCGAACTGTTCGGCCGCTGGCGCAGCCGCGCCGGCCGAACGGCCGCGGCGGCACCGTCCGTGCCCTCCGGCCACGACGGCGCCTGAGGTCGGGTTCAGGCCACCCCGGCGGCAACCGCCAGCGCCGTGATCTCGGCCGCCGCCGCCAACCGCGCCTGGCCCGGCCGCAGCTCGCGCGGCAGGACCAGGTTGCCGTAGCGGATGCGCATCAAGCGGCTGACTTCGTGACCGACGGCACTCCAGATGCGGCGCACCTCGCGGTTGCGCCCCTCGTGCAGGGTCACACGGAACCAGCCGTGCCCGCCGCTACCGATCTCGCGGACGATCCGGTCGAAGCGCGCCCAGCCGTCCTCGAGCATCACCCCGGCGCCGAGCCGCGCCAGCGTCGCCGGCGTCGGCTGTTCGCGCACCCGCACCAGATATTCGCGCGGCACCTCGCTCGAGGGGTGCATCAAGCGGTGGGCGAGTTCGCCGTCGTTGGTGAACAGCAGCAGGCCGGAGGTGTTGACGTCCAGCCGGCCGACCACGATCCAACGGCCGGCGGGCGGCGGCGGCAGCCGCTCGAATACGGTCGGCCGCCCCTGCGGATCGGAGCGGGTGGTCACCTCGCCCACCGGCTTGTGATAGAGCAGCACCGCCCGCGCCGGTGCGGCCGCGACCGGCGCGACCGTCGTCACCGGCTGGCCGTCGAGCTTCAGCTGATCGCCGGGTGCGACACGGTCGCCCAGCCGGGCCACCACGTCGTTGATCGTGATGCGACCCGCACGGATCCACTCCTCGACAGCCCGGCGCGAACCGAGGCCGGCGCCGGCCAGGATCTTCTGCAACCGCTCGCGGCGGCAATCCGCCGACGTATCCGTCATAACGATCCGTTATCTCGTGATGCCCGATCCATGTTCTCGGTTCCGGTCAAAGAGGAATAGGCTTTGAGGATGATCTACGACAACATTCTCCAGACCATCGGCCGCACGCCGATCGTCCGTCTCAACCGTCTCGCGCCCGCTCACGTCACGATGTACGTGAAATGCGAGTTCTTCAACCCGATGGCCTCGGTCAAGGACCGTCTCGCGATCGCGATCATCGAGGACGCCGAGAAGCGCGGCATTCTGCAGCCTGGCCAGACGGTCGTCGAGGCGACCTCCGGCAACACCGGCATCGCCCTGGCAATGGTCTGCGCCGCCAAGGGCTACCCGTTTGTCGCCGTGATGGTCGAGACCTTCTCGATCGAGCGCCGCAAGATCATGCGCGCCCTGGGTGCGAAGGTCATCCTGACACCGGCCGCGGAGCGCGGCACGGGCATGGTGCGCAAGGCCGAGGAGCTGGCCAGGAAGCATGGCTGGTTTCTGGCCCGGCAGTTCGAGAACGAGGCCAACCCGGCCTATCACCGCAGCACCACCGGCCCCGAGATCCTCAGCGACTTCGCCGGCCGCCGGCTCGATTTCTTCGTCTCAGGCTGGGGCACGGGGGGCACGCTGACCGGCGCCGGCCAGGTCATCAAGCTGGCACGGCCGGAAGTGAAGGTCATCGCCGCCGAGCCCGAAGCCGCCGCGCTGCTGTCCGGCAAATCGTTCGCCGCCCACAAGATCCAGGGCTGGACGCCGGACTTCGTTCCGGCCGTACTCGACCGCCAGGTCGTCGACCAGATCCTGCCGGTCGGCGACAGCGCGGCCATCGAAACGGCCCGCGCGCTGGCGAAGCAGGAAGGCATTTTCTGCGGCATCTCCAGCGGTGGCACGGTCGCCGCAGCGCTGCAGATTGCCAGGAACGCGCCGCAAGGTGCGGTATTGCTGGCGATGCTGCCCGATACCGGCGAGCGCTATTTCTCGACACCGCTGTTCGCCGACATCCCCGAAGCGGGTGATCCGGAACCATGAGTGCCGAACGCTGGAGCGATGCGGTGAGCGGCGGTGATGCATCGACCACCTCCCGGGGTGGCGACGCTCGCCGCTACGCCCCGCTGCCCGAACCGTTCGTGTTCGAGCGCGGCGGCGAACTGCGCGGTGGCGTCGTGGCCTACGAAACCTGGGGCCGCCTGAACGCAGGCCGCGACAACGCGATATTGCTGTTCACTGGGCTGTCGCCCTCCGCCCATGCGGCCGCCTCGCCCGAGGACCGTTCCGAAGGCTGGTGGGAGCGCATGCTCGGCCCCGGCAAGGCGATCGATACCGAGCGCTTTTTCGTGGTCTGCGTCAATTCGCTCGGCAGTCCTTTCGGTTCCAGCAGCCCCACGACGATCGATCCTGCCACGGGCGAACCTTGGCGCTTGCGCTTTCCCGAGCTGTCGGTCGGCGACATCGCGACCGGCGGCTACTGGGTGCTGCGGCACCTCGGCCTGGAGCGGGTGGCCGCGGTGATCGGTCCCTCGCTCGGCGGCATGGTGGTGCTGGCGTTCGTCGCCAGGCATCCGGGCGTCGCTCGCGGGCTGGTCTGTATCTCGGGCTCGGCCGCCGCATCACCGGTCGCGATCGCGCTGCGTGCGGTGCAGCGCGAAGCCATTCTGCGCGACCCGCAATGGCAGGGCGGCCAGTACGCCGTCGACTCGCCGCCGCGCACCGGCATGCGCCTGGCACGCAAGCTCGGCACGATCACCTATCGCTCGACCGCGGAATGGACGGAGCGCTTCGGCCGGCAGCGCATCGCGCAGGAGGGTGAGCAGAGCCTGGTGCCGATGCGCGGGACCAACGCGTTCGCGCCGGAGTTCCAGATCGAAGGCTATCTCGAGGCACAGGCGGAGAAATTCGTCCGCGCATTCGACGCGAACTGCTATCTCTACCTGTCGCGCGCCATGGATCGTTTCGAGCTCGCCGCCGATGCCGCCGGACGCGTGCCGCTGCTGGCCCGCGCCGGCTTGGAATCGGCGCTGGTGATCGGCGTCGAGTCCGACTTCCTGTTCGCGATCGACGAGCAGGCCGCGCTCGCCGCGGCGCTGCAGGCCGCCGGTGTCGCAACCTGCTTCACCCGCCTCGACAGCCGCGAAGGCCACGATGCCTTCCTGGTCGACATCGCCGGCTTCGATCCACCGATCCGCCGTTTCCTCGCCGCGCTCTGAACGGCGGCGCTGCGGCATCCACTCACTACCAGGATCCCTGCCGCTGGCGGAGGATCCGCATTCTCCCTAAGGAGCAACCATGCGCCCAGAAACCATTGCCGTGCACGGCGGTTACAGCCCCGACCCGACGACCAAATCGGTCGCGGTGCCGATCTACCAGACCACGTCCTACGCCTTCGACAACGCGCAACACGGCGCGGATCTGTTCGACCTTAAGGTGCAGGGCAACATCTACACTCGCATCATGAATCCGACCAACGACGTGCTCGAGAAGCGCGTCGCGGAGCTCGAAGGCGGGATCGGCGGCCTGGCGCTGGCCTCGGGCATGGCCGCGGTCACCTACTCGATCCTCACGATCGCCGAGCAGGGCGACAACATCATCAGTTCCGCGGCGCTGTACGGCGGCACCTACAACCTGTTCGCGCACACCCTGCCGCAGTACGGCATCGAAGTGCGCTTCGCCGATCACAGCGATCCGGCGAGCTTCGAGAAACTGATCGATGACCGCACGCGTGCGGTGTTCTGCGAATCGATCGGCAATCCGCTCGGCAACATCACCGACTTCGGCGCGCTCGCCGAAATCGCGCACCGGCACGGCCTGCCGCTGATCGTCGACAATACGGTGCCGACGCCCTATCTCTGCCGCCCGTTCGACTTCGGCGCGGACATCGTGGTCCACGCGCTGACCAAATACCTCGGCGGCCACGGCAACAGCATCGGCGGCGCGATCATCGACTCCGGCAGTTTTCCCTGGACGAAGCACAAGAACCGCTTCCGCCGTCTGAACGAACCGGACGTCTCCTATCACGGCGTGGTCTACACCGAAGCGCTCGGACCGGCGGCCTACATCGGCCGCGCCCGGGTCGTGCCGCTGCGCAACATGGGCGCAGCGCTCTCGCCGTTCAACGCTTTCCTGATCCTGCAGGGCATCGAGACCCTGCCGGTACGCATGGATCGCATCTGCGACAACAGCCTCGCGGTCGCGCGCTTCCTTGCTTCGCACCCACAGGTCAGCTGGGTGAAATACGCCGGTCTGCCGGATCACCCGGATCACGGCCTCGTACAGAAGTACATGAAAGGTCGGGCCTCCGGCATCCTGACCTTCGGGGTCAAGGGCGGCCGCCGCGCCGGCGAGAAGTTCCTCGACGCACTCAAGCTCATCATCCGGCTGGTCAACATAGGCGATGCGCGTTCGCTGGCAACGCACCCTGCATCGACGACCCACCGCCAGCTCTCGCCAGAGGAGCTCGCCAAGGCCGGGGTTTCGGAGGACATGGTGCGCCTGTCGATCGGCCTCGAGCACATCGAAGACCTGAAGGCCGACCTGGATCAGGCGCTGCGCGCCGGCTGAAACGGCCGGCACCGCGGCTGCCCTGCCGTGCCCGGGCCGCACCGGCGTCCCGGCGCGGTCAGCGGGCGGCAAGCTCCGGCGGCAGCACCCGGGGCAGCAGCAGCGGCAACGGGCAGCGCAGCACCGCACAGACGGTGCGCAGCAATTCCGCCTCGGCGACCGTCAACTGCTGGTCGTGGGAAATCGTGATCACCAGCGCCTCGACCAGCGTGCGCTTGGCCTGCGGATGCAGCCGCTCGAGCCGCGACAGCGCCGTCCACAACCGCCGCGGCCAGTCCTGCGGCACCTGCAGCGGCGGCCGCCGCGGTCCCGGCAGCGCGTGCGCCACGCCGGCGGCAAATGCTGTCGCGGGATCCACTGATTCGCCACGGCTCGCCAGCACCGAGAACAGGATCCCGATAGCGGCGAACGAGGTCGCGAGCGGGCTGGCACCATGCCCTTCGCGGGCTTCGAGTTGGTCCACCAGCGAGTTGTAGGTCAGTCGCTGCAGGCAGAACTCGTAGACATCGATCTCGTGGTCGACGGCCGCGAGCCGCTGTATCAAGCCGGCGAGGCGCGCCCGCTCCGTCCGCGGCAGACGCCGCAGCGCCGGAAACAATTCGCAGACGGCCGGCAGACGCAGCAGGCGCGGCAGCGCACCGGCGATTTCCCCCGCGGCATCCGCCGCCGCGGCCACGTCGTCGCCGAGCGCGGCGGCAATCGCCGCCCGCTGTGCACTGGCCTCGGCCGGCACGTGCGACTGCAGGGTCGCCAACAGCAGCGCCCGCGAACGCTCGGGCGATTCCGTGGCAGCGGTAAACGCGGCCGGCAGCGCCAGGCGCAGCGCCTCCGCCTGGCCGATCTGGATCGAGTCGGGGCTGCCGACCGAGTCGGCGACCGCCGTGGCCACCGCCGGTACCAGCAAGGCCTCGAGTCGGCGCGCCACATCGCCGACCTCGCCTGGCGGCGGTGCAGGCTCGGGCGGGCGGCTGCGTTCCCAGGCACGCTGGTGCGCGGCCGCCACGGCCTCAAGCCGCTCCGGCCGGATCGACGGATCGAGCGAGACAACACGTTCGGCGAGCGACGGGTGGGTCGCGAACAAGGTCGCAAGACCCGGCACGAACAGCATGTGCGCGACCTCGTCGACGCGGGCCGTGGCCAACCGGCCGGCCACCGGCAACGCCGCGATCTTCAGCAGTGCGCCCTTGAGGCCGCCAGGATTGCGGGTGAACTGCACCGCCGACGCATCGGCGAGACGCTCGCGCTGACGCGATACAGCCGCCTGGATCAGCCGACCGAGGCCACGGCCCAGCGAACCGACCACGTACAACGCGGCGCCGATCACCAGCAGCGGCGGTGCCCCACGTCGACGATCGGCACCGGACGAGACCCGCACCAGCATCCGCCCGAGCAAGGCGACCGCCAGCAGGCCGAACAGCCAGCCAATCAGCCGCAGGTTCAAGCGCGTGTCGCCGTTGAGGATGTGGCTGAACTCGTGCGCAATCACGCCCTGCAGCTCCTCGCGATCGAGCCGCATCAGCGCACCGCGGGTGACAGCGATCGCGGCATTCGCCGGCGAATGCCCCGCAGCAAACGCATTGATGGCGTTCTCGCGATCGAGCACGTAGATCTCGGGTACCGGCACGCCGGAGGCGATGGCCATCTCTTCGACGACATTGCGCAGCCGCCGCAAGTCGGGGTCGCCGGTAGTACGATCGACGCGGGTGCCACCGAGCCCTTGGGCCACGACGCCGCCGCCGTCCCGCAAGCTCAGGCTGCGCCAGGTGCTGGCACCCATGATCACCAGCAGCCAGAACAACGCCGCCGACACCGCCAGGCCCGGCTCGTCCCGTGCCAGCTGCGCGACCGATCGCGGATCGTCGAAGCCGAGCGCCAGCAGCACCGCCCAGCTCAGCACCGCGACCACCAGCAGCACGGCAGTCGCGAAAGCCAGCAGCAACCAGCGGGAGCTGCGGCGGGCAGCCGACTGACGCTCGTAGAAATTCATGCGCTGCGAGTAGCGGTGTCCTTCCTGCCCCCGTCAGGGAGAGAGCCGGCGGCGGCAGGCCACCTCAGCCGAAGGAAACCTTGGGCGCCTCGCGCGCCTCGGGGCGGGAGATATCGAGCAACCGGGCCGCCTCGAACGAGAACATGCCGGCGATCAGATTGCTCGGGAACATCTCGCGCAGATTGTTGTAGTGCATCACCGCATCGTTGTAGGCCTGGCGCGAGAACGCCACCTTGTTCTCGGTCGACGTCAGCTCCTCGCTGAGCTGCATCATGGTGGTGTTCGCCTTCAGATCCGGATACGCCTCGGCAATCGCCAGCAGGCGCCCCAGCGCGCCCCCGAGCTGGGCTTCCGCGCCTTCCAGCGCCTGCATCGCCGCCGGGTTGCCCGGCGTGCTCGCGGCCCGCTTCAGGCCGTCCACGGCCGAGTTGCGCGCCTGGATCACCGCCTCCAGGGTCTCGCGCTCATGCGCCAGATATTTGCGCGCCACCTCGACCAGGTTGGGAATCAGGTCGTAGCGCCGTGTCAGCTGCACATCGATCTGGGCGAACGCGTTCTTGTAGGCATTGCGGCCGGCGACCAGCCGGTTGTAGCCACCGACCACCAGCAGCACCAGCGCGCCCAGCACCACCAAGGTAATGAGCGCGCTCATCGGCGGGCCCCTCGCGCCCGTGCCGGACGTCGACCCGCCGTCTTCTTTCCGTTCTTTGTCTTTGGAGCCATCGCTGTCCTTGCCTTTGATTTCGCCTTCGCCCTTGTCCTGACCGCCGCCGCCGGAGCCGCCGGCCGGGCCGCCGCGTTCGCGACCTGCTCCTGCAGCACGCGGAACAGGCCTTCGATGAATTCCTTGCGATCGGCCGCCAGGCGCGATTCCTGCTCGGCGGTGAACTCGTAGCGGTCCACTTCGCCTTCGCCGAGCTGACCTCGCTGGATCTGCAAACCCTCGACGGCCGCGAGACGCTCGCGCAGCGCCCAGACTTCACTGCCGAGCGTCACGACCATGTTCAGCACCTTGTCGACTGCGGCGTCGGCAAAGAAAAACGGCCGACCGCCACGGATGGTGCGCCGCAGGGGCCGCTTGTCGTCATTCGCTGCGCTCATCGTCTCCTGCTCCGTCGATCACGTCTCATCGCACTCACTTCCAGGCACCGAAACAGTACCAGCGCACGCCGTCGGTGAGCCGTCCGGTCTTGTCGCTGTCGACCTCGTCCTGTCTGTTGACCGCCTCGGACCAGACCCCTTCGCCGTACCAGCCGATCGACGGTATCACGAACTGCACGTAGTTCTGCGGCTTGAAGCCCGCCCGCCGACACAGCACTTCCGGCTTCAGGTCGCGGAACGGCTTGTAGAACGGCTCGTTGTTGTAGAACGAATCCCAGTCCAGATAGAACGCGTCGTAGGGCGAGAGCTGCGAATTCGGCGGCAGCTCCATGTGCAGCATCAGGCCACCCGGCTTAAGCACCCGATGCACTTCGGCGAAGACTTTCTCGATGCCCTTGCGCGGCACCTCGTGCAGGAACATCGACGAGAACACCACGTCGAAGCTCGCATCCGGGAAGTCCAGCTTCTCGGCGTTCATCTGGTGGAAGTGGACGGCGCGGCCCTGCGCCTGGGCGCGGGCATGGCCGTAGCGCAGACAGGGCGCCGCGACGTCGATGCCATGCACCTCGGCCTGCGGATAGTGGTCCTTCCAGGCGCCGGTGTTGTGGCCGATCGTGCAGCCGAGATCGAGGATCTGGCGCGGCCGGAAATCCGGATATTTGCGCCGGATGAAACCGGCGATCGACTGACCGATGTCGTCGAGGTTCTGGCCCATCAGCCCGAAGGAGAACACCGCCAGGCCGTTGTCGTAGAGCGCACCGGCCGTCACGTCGTCGGTGTCGTACTCGCCGTCGTAGTTGCCGGCCATCATGTGCACATCGATCGCCGAGACCGTGCGCGGCACCTCGAAACCCGGTTGCAGGGTCAGCGAGCCGAGTCGCGTGCGCCGCTGCAGCTCGCCGGCCTTGCGCTTGAGCTCGTCCCGCTGCCGGTCGAGCGGCGGGAACACCGATTGCCAGACCAGGTCCTGGGCGGTCACGCGCAGGCTCGAATAGAACTTGAAATACTCGTTCGGCTTGATGGCCCGGTGGACATCCGCACCGTCCTTGGGTCCGCGGCGCCTGGCACGACGGAAATCCGGTTCCAGCTGTGCATCCCAGACGGTACGCATGCCGTTGGCCATGTCGTTCAGGACATAACTACGCAGCCCCGAGACGAAATTCATCCGCGCTTTTTCGTCACGCGTCTTGGCCAGCTTCAGGTCGTGCTTGAGTTCGAGCATGAGGGAACCTCCTCGACTGCGTTGAGACATCGGCCGGCGAGCCACGTCATCCGCTGATTATGTCGCAGCCATGCCGAGAAGTGCATCACGCCACGCGATCGGCGTTCGGCCATTTCGGCCCGCGCGCGTCGGACGTCACGGAACATATCCTGCGCGGCCCACACCATGGCGACCCATGAGACCTCCACAGGCCGGCTTCACGCTGTTCGAGTTGATGGTCGGGATCGCCATTGCGGGCCTCCTGATGGGTCTCGCCGTGCCGTCCTTCCAGGAGTACGGGCGCAACGCCCGCGTGATTGCCGCCCACAACGATCTGAGCACCGCGCTGCACTACAGTCGCAGCGAAGCCATCCGCCGCGCCGCGCGGGTGAGCCTCTGCCCGAGTTCGAGCTTTACCCACTGCGGCGATGCCACGGCCTGGCCCAGCGGCTGGTTCGCGTTCGTCGACGACAACGCCGACGGCCAGCGCCAGGACGGCGAGGAAATCCTGCGGCAGTGGCAGGGACCGGGCAGCGGCAACGTCGCCGTCGACGCTGCCGGCGTCGGCGCCGAAAGCGTGACCTTCACTGCGATGGGACGCGCGCAGCCGGCGATGGCCACCAAGAGCTACGTCATCCATTCGACGTCCTGCCAGAGCGGCACGGCCGGTGCACGCCGCATCCAGGTCAACGGCATCGGCGCCGTCCGCAACGACCGGATCGATTGTCCCTGAACGATCCGCCCAGGACGGGCGGCTTGCTACCGCGGTACGTAGCGCTACACTCGCCCGGTCAACGAATTTTCCCGGTCGGCGCAACGCGGCGTCGCGCCTCGGCAAGGCGGGAGCGGAGCCTGGCGCATGGCATCGAACATCTCTATCGTCCACGACCTGCCCGGCCCGGCCGGAATCGGCCGCCGGCAGCACGGCTTCAGCCTGATGGAACTGCTGACCACGCTGGTGGTGGTCGGCATCCTCAGCGCGATCGCCGTGCCGACCTACCGCTCATATGTGATCCAGGCCAAGCGCACCGAGGCCAAGAGCGCGCTGCTGGCCACGGCCGGCGCACTTGAACGCTGTTTCACCCGCTTCAACGCCTACGACGACAGCCAGTGCGCCGCCGCAGCCGAATTGCCGCGGACCCTGATCGAAGGCAACTACCAGATCCAGGCGCAGAGCCTGACAGCCGGCGCCTTCATGCTCCACGCCGTACCGCAGGCGGGCCAGACCCGGGACACGGACTGTCAGACCCTGACTCTCGATCACCGCAACAACCGCGGTGTCGCCGGGGGTGCCAGCAAGGACGCCCAGTTCTGCTGGAGCCGCTGAACGACCGCTCCTGCGGTCACGTCAATGGTCGGCAAGCAGCCGGCCAAAGCCCTGGATCCGGTCGTCGATGCCATTGGCACGCAGCGCGTGCCAGTACGTCGCCGTGTTGATCGCGATCACCGGCTTGCCGAGCCAGAGTTCGGCGGCGGCGGCCAGGCGCACCATCGACAGGTTGGTGCCGACCTGCAGGATCGCATCGACATCCGGCCCGTCGAGCTCGCGCAGCACCTCGCGGCAGCGCGCTTCGGTGATCTGCGCGATCGAAGTCCAGGACGGCGCCTGCAGCGGCACGTCACGCACGGTCTCGAAGCCGCGGTCCTTGAAATAGTTGCGGACCTCGGCATTCGCTACCGGATAGTACGGCGAGAAGAAAGCGATGCGTTTGATGCCGCCGTAGGCCTTGAGCGCCTCGGCGCAGGCATGCGAGCCCACCGACACCCCGACGCCCGCCGCCTTTTCGATCATCTCGACGAACTGGTCGGCACCCTTGGCGCCGCCGTAGAACGTGATCGCCGACATGCCCATCACCAGATGGTCCGGCTCGCAGGTCATCACGCTGCGCACGGCATCGAGCACGCCCGCAGAGATTTTCAGCGTGCCGGCGTAGAAGGTCTCGTTGCTGATCGCCTGCGCGTTGGGCGTGAAGATCCGGCTGTAGTGATTGGTGACACCGGGCGGCCGCATGTCGTCATAGTCGGGCTGCACGACGGTATTGGTCGACGGTCCCAGCACGCCGAACAGACGGCGATAACCCAACACATCCATGCCCATGTGCAGCCCTCCGGCGCAGAACGCGAGACCTCGCGAAGGCTAGCATGCGCATGAATCCGGGCGTACGGACCGCATGACGCGGTTGTCGCGTCGTGAGACGACCCGGAAAATGCCAGCATGAAACGGTTATTGATTTGCCTGGCGGCCCTGTTCGCCTGCGGTTGCCATGCCTCCTCCGACGCCGGCCGCACGACCGCCGCCGTCGCCGACCGGCCGGCGGCGGCGCGCTTGCGCCTCGCCACCTGGAACCTCGAATGGCTGATCGCGCCCGAGAACTTCCTCGCCCTGAAACGCAATTGCGTGCCGCGGGACGCCTCGCCCGGCAAACGCCGCCGCAGCATTCCCTGCGACGTCGCCGCGAAGCTCGAGCGCTCCACCGCCGACTTCGACGCCCTTGCCCGTTATGCCCGCGAGCTCGACGCCGATGTCGTCGCAATACAGGAGGTGGACGGCCCCTCGGCCGCCCGCCGCGTGTTCCCGCAGCACCGTTTCTGCTTCAGCGCGGCCCCGGCCGTGCAGAACCTCGGCTTCGCGATCCGCGAAGGGGTGGATTTCCGCTGCGGTCCCGACCTCGCCGAGCTGTCGCTGCAAGGCCGGGTGCGGCGCGGTGTCGAGCTGGTGCTCTATCCCGACACTGCCGCGGAGATCCGGCTGTTGGCCGTGCATCTCAAATCGGGCTGCGGCCGCCGCACCCTCGATTCACCCCGTGAATCGTGTTCGGTCCTGGCACGACAGGTCCCGGCACTCGAGCGCTGGATCGACACCCAGGCTGCCGCCGGGCGCCAGTTCGCCGTGCTCGGCGACTTCAACCGCGAACTGCTCCGGGACCCGGGCCCGGCACGCAACGCGGCCGGCGCACCCCGCAGCCTCTGGGCCGAGATCGACGATGGCGACCCGCCTGAAGCGGATCTGGTCAACGCCGCCGAAGGGGCTCGCTTCGTGAACTGCCATCCCGGCCAGAACTTCAACGGCTACATCGACCATATCGTGCTGTCGCGCACACTCGCCGCCCGACGCGTACCCGGCTCGTTCCACCGGGTCACTTTCGAGCCGGGTGAAGCCCTGCGCCGCAAGCTGACCGATCATTGCCCGGTGGCGGTGGACCTGCGCGCAGGCAGCTAGACGCTGATTAAGTTGACTCTCCGGCGACAACCGCACGCGGCACGGCATAATCGCCGCGCGCCAGGGGGAATTGATGAACAGGAACACGCCGTCGGACGAAGCCTTGCACGTGGAGCGCCGTCTGCACACCCGTCACCGGGCGCGCACCACCGTGTACATCACCGTCCCCAGCGGGCGCAAAAAACTCTGTCGTGCAGTCAATCTCAGCGCCACCGGCGTCTTCATCCAGACCACCAACCTCGGGCTGCGCAAAGGCCAGCAGGTCGAGCTGTCGTTCGCGATCAACCTCGGCACGGTCACCAAGATCCATCGGCGGACCGCCATCGTCGCCCATGTCTCCCGCGGCGGCACGGGCCTGATGATGGATGCCTACTCCCACAGCCACCGCTGATCGTTCCGGTCCGGCAAACCGCGTCAATTGCAGAACTTGTCGCGGGGACGGTGCTCAGGTGAGCGCGCCTTTGCTCACCACCTGAGTCATCTGACGCTGATCCGCCACCGACCACACACTGTCCGTGCGGCCGTGCCGCATGCGCCGACGGGTAAACCGGGCGACCAGCAGGAACACCGCCACCGCCACCAGCGCGGTCAAGTCGATCGCCGCGGTGCCGGCCTGATTCCAGGCACCACCGATGCCCCAGACGCCCGCCAGGCTGCTGAACGGAATCAACAGCGTCGTCAGTGCGCACAGCCACAGCAGCTCGGCCGCACCCCTGCCGGCGCCACGCAGCAAAGCCCAGGCGACGCCGATGAAGAACACTGCGTAGTAGATCACCTCGTGCCAGAGCATCAGATCATCTACCCGTGCCGGCAGCCATTTCGCCGCGGCGATCGTGGCCGAGATCCCGGCCACGCTGCCGAGCGAGACGCCGACGGTCAACTCGGCCAGCACACGCGCCGAGCGCTTCTGCGGCACCGGCGCCGCGCCGCGCTGCATCCTGCGGCGCGATTCCACCCAGAGCAGATTGCCGGTGTAGAACAGCGCCGCGCCCGCCAGACCCATCAACACGTACAGCCAGCGCACAGGATTGCCGCCGTAGCTGCCGAAATGCAGGGCAAAGAAGGCATTGACCGCCTCGCCCCAGCCATCCATGCGACCGGGCAGATCGTGAGTGTCCACCTCGCCGGTATAGGGGTCGAGGTGCGTGCGCATGTAGGTCCGCGCTCGCGTACCGCGACGCGGGTCCAGGCCGATGACGCCCGCCTCGAGATGACCGCCCTCGCGCTGCTGGAAGGTGAAGCCGAAAACTTCGAAGCCCGGCAACTGCGCTTGCACACGCACCAGCAATTCGCCCGCCGGCAAAGGAACCCTGCCGGTAGGTGCCGCCTCGTGCTCGCCCCAGTTTATTTCTCCCCCGTATAGCACTTTTGCCTGGGTGTCGTAGAACGGATCATGGAAGGCGAACACGACGCTCGTCAGCGCGATGATCAAGTGAAACGGCAAGCTGAAGATGCCCAGCGCATTGTGTGCGTCCAGCCACATGCGTTTGAGGTTCTTGCCGGCACGCAACGCGAACAGATCCTCGACCAGCGTCGGCAGCAGCACGATGAGCCCCGACAGCAGCGCCACCGCGTACGCCAGTGCCACCGCACCCATGATGAGCCGAGCGGCATCATCGGGCAGCGGCAGGCCCACGAACTGATGCATGCGATCGACCAGCTGCGCGGTCTGCGCCTTGCGCAGTTTCTCCACCTCCAAGCGGCCATCGGCAGCGAAACTCGCGCCGTACTCGATCAACTGGCGCGGCCGCTCACCACGCTCGGCCCAGATCACGCGTGCCGGCTGATCCGTCGTCGGGGTGACGACGATGGAATAGCCTTTGGCCGCTTGCGGACGCTCCGCCAATACGGCATCCAGCAGCTTCTCGGCATTCTCCAGCGGCGGCGGCGGCGACAGCGCCGACGGCGGCGTCGCCCAACGCTCCAGCGGTTTCTCGAACATGGTGATCGAGCCCGCATAGAACGCAATGAACAGCATCAGCCCGCAGACGATACCGACCCAGATATGGACGTCCTTGTAGACCTTGATGATGTCGGTGCCGATCTTCATGTGCGACTCACCCAGCCAAGGACCTCACCGCCCATAGCAGACCGAATGCGGCCACGTTCGCCAGGGCCAGCCACCACCACGCACGCCAGCTGTCACGGAACAGATAAACGAAGCCCAGCACGGTGGCCCACAGCGGCGCGATCATCCACATGTTGAACTGGACCTTGTTGCCGCCTTCGAATCCACCGGGCGTCAATCCGGCGATCACTCCGCTCAACGCCACTGCGAGGGTATAGCCGAGCAGCACACCGGCGCTGGTCTTGCCGAACCAGTGACGGCTGTCCAGCTTTGCTCGTGCGCCGGCTCTCACGCAGTCTTCCCTGCGAACGAACGTCGATACCAGATACCCAGGAATGGCGCGATCGATGCAGCGAACATCAACAGCACCAGCCACGCGAACACCGCTTCCATAGGCGCCATGATCCGTGTCGTCATCACCAGAGACAGCAACGCGCAGAGGCTGCCCGGCCAGCAGCGCCAGCGGGCTGGCCACGGTCCGGCGCTGCGCCACTGCTGTTGCGGCGAGGCGAGATAAAACAGTGCCGCGGCAGCAGCGCCAAACAGCGTCGCCAACAGCAGCGGCCACGCACTCATGAATCACCAACCCCAGAGAACGTTGGCGGTCAGGATGCGGCCGCTACCGTAGAAGCACGACGACACGCCGCCGCAGGTAGAGACGTAGGTCTCGTCGGTCAGATTGCTGACGTTCAGCGACAACGACAGGCGGCGGTTGCTGATCTTCGATAGATCGTACCGGACCGCCGCGTCCCACAGCACGTACGACGGAATCAGGTACAGGTTGGCACTGTCGCCATAGCTCTTGCCGTTGTAGCGCACGCCCGCGGCCAGGCTCAGACCGTCCAGCGCACCGGAATGGAAGGTGTAGTCACCCCACAGTGCGGCGGTCCAGTCCGGCACCATCTGCAATTGCTTACCCTGGTAGCCGTTGTTGCTGCGGGTGACTTCCGAATCCATCCACGCCGCCGCGCCGATCACACTGAAACCCTCGAGCGGAGTGATGCGCCCTTCCAGTTCGGCGCCGCGCACCCGACCCTCGCCATCCTGGACCTGACACTGGCCGGTACCCGCCGCGCCGCAGGTATTGTGGGTCGGATCCGGATCGCTGGTCAGGATGTCCTGCTGGCGCAAGTCGTAGATGGCCAAGGTGAGCAGACCATCGAAACTGCCCGGCTGGTACTTCAATCCCGCTTCCAGCTGCTTGCCGGTGACCGGATCGAACGACGAGCCGGTGTAGCTCATGTTGATGCTGGTACCCGATGGCTGGAACGATTCTGCATAGCTCAGATACGAGGTCAGGCCATTGTCGGCCACGAACAGCACGCCGGCATTGCCGCTGAACGCTTTGTTCTCCACCAGGGTCGAAACCCGCGCACCGTACACGCCAGTGACCACGTTGTAACTCTGCGTCCAGGTATCGTCGTCGGTCCAGTCGTAGCGCCCACCCAGGGTGAAACGCCATTTGTCCAACGCGATCTGATCCTGAAGGTAGGTACCGGTCTGCTTGTTCACGCCGCCGCTATAGCCGATGCTGGTGGTCACGGGCGTGTAGCCGGTATAGACCGGCTGGAATATGTCGATATTTGCGGGATTGACCATCGCACCACGCCCTGCATCCCAGTCCGCCTTCTGCCAATCCACGCCGAACAGCAGCACGTGTTCGACCGCGCCAGTGGCGAACTTGCCGGTAATACGGGTGTCGAGGGTATCGCCGTGGGAATCGCCGACGCCCCAGGTGGCACGGCGGGCCTGTGTGCGCCCATCGGCCTGCAGTGCGCCGCTGGTCACTACAGTGCGGAGCAGCGAATCCACATGGGTGCGACGTCCGCTCTGGCCCAGGCTCCAGTGTTCGTTGAAGGCATGCTCAAGCACCCAGCCGGCGGTCCAGATATCGCGATCCCACGTATTCCAGCCGGGCTCGCCGATGAACGTCTCATTCTGCATGCGTCCGTAAGCGGTGGGCACCAGAGTGCCGTCCATCGGCAGGAACTGATAGGTCGAGCCACCGTCGTCCCGCTGATACAGACCCAGCACGGTCAACCGGGTCTTGTCCGCGATCTGGAAGGTATAGCCCGGCGCCACGAACCAGTGCTGCTGCGAGGTATGGTCGATCTGGGTGTCACCGTCGCGGTACAGGCCGGTCAGCCGGAACAGATGGCGGTTGTCGCTGCTGCCGGTGCCCAGGTCGAAAGCGGCACTGTACTGGCCGTGACCATCCACGCCGATCCGCAGCGCCTGGGTCTGATTCGGGGTCGGCATCTTGCTGACCTGATTGACGACGCCGCCCGGGGCCATCTGGCCGTACATCACTGCCGATGGGCCCTTCAGAACCTCCACCCGTTCCAGGTTCCAGCTGTCGAACATGGTGCGGTTCCATTGCCCGCCCTGCGGTGCGCGCATGCCATCCAGGGTGACATTGTTGCCCCAGCTGCCGGCATCGAAACCACGGATGCGGAAATCATCGACACGATTGTCGATGCCAGTACTCTCCAGCGATACGCCGGCGACATAGCGCATGGCTTCGTTGAGATTGGCCACGCCGCGCGCATCCAGTTCCTCGCGAGCGATCACCGAGACCGACTTGGCGGTTTCCGTGATCGGTGTGTCGGTCTTGGTGGCACCGGAGGTCTGACGGGTCGCGCGGTAGGCGTTGACGACGACAGTGTCTAGGACTTCGGGATCCCCGGTGGACGACGTCGGGGTCTGCGCCAAGGAAGTGGAGGACCCAAGGACGGCGCAGACAACCGTAGCCAACCGGCCGCGACGGATCGGACAAGGAATCGACATGGGGCCTCCAGCCTGTTTGTCAAGGAAATTTCCGGGAATTGGCTGGCCGCTCGATGGCGGCTGGCTGGGACAAATACGATTTTTTCATAATTGGTAATGAGAATCAATACTATCATGTCTTGAGTTACGTCCGTGGAAGCGTCGTCAAACGCTGCCGCGACGGTTCTCGGCGGGATGGGAAATCGGCGGCGGCAAGGACTCGGGTCCACTTGCGGCTCTCGCCGCTGCTGGCGCGCAAGTGCGGACTGCGCAGCCGCCGCGGCGTCTGCGGAGGCGCTGACGACCCGCGGCGCTCATGGCGCAGATCGGCTACTGGCGCAATCGCTGCTGGCGCCGCTCGCGCAATTCGCGCAGAACTTGCTGGCGCTCGGCGACCGACTTCTGCTGCCATAGCCGCCGCAGCACGGCACGCCGTTCGGCCGACAGCTGCCGGTACTCGCGGAAGTCGGCCCGAATGCGTTGCTGCTCCTCGGGCGACAACTGTTGAAACTGGTTCCAGCGCTCGCGGATCAGTTCGCGGCGCTGCTCCGGCAAGGCCTGCCAGCGACCAAAGCGTTCACGGGCCGCGCTGCGCTGCTCCGGGTCCATAGCGAGCCAGCGCTCCGCGCCTCGCGCCAGCGCGCGGCGGCGCTGCGACGGCAGCTCGACCCAACGGGATTCGAACGGCTGAAGCAACGATTGCTGCTGCGGACTCAGGCTGGACCAGCTGAGCTCATCCTGCTCTGTCGTGGCCGGCCCGGTAGGTTCCACTGCCTGTGCCACGCCACCCAGCGCCAGCAGACCGATGAGGATCAATGTTCTCATGACTTTTCCACCTTCTTCCTGGTCGGCTGCGGCGTCAGCTCGCGCGCCGGCTTGCGGTCGGCCGGCTGCCTGGCTGTCGCGCGCATCGGTCGTTCCTCCAGATAGTCCCGCCAGGCTTCGTCTGCTTCCGTATCCACCGAGCCCAGGAACTCCAGCAGTTCCGCATCCAGCAGTGCCGTATCCACCGGCTCGGCTGCGTGTGCCGGTGCCGCAGCGGTGCCGGCGAGCATCAGTGTCAACAGCGCACGGTGCATCAGCCGCCCACCGCGTCCTGCCGAGCCATCGCCGCTGCCCATTCGATGAACTCCAGGTCCGTTTCCTCACCCAGCTCCAGTGCATCCGCGTCGGCCAGCACACTCAGATCCAACAACGCGGTACCGGCGTTGTCGTTGACCGGTGTACCACCGCCAAGGAACAGCACGGCTACCAGCGCAGCCGAAGCCAGGGCGCCGGCCGGCACGAGGTAACGCAGATCCAGCCCGCGCGGGCGCCGGCCACCCTCAAGTGCGCTGGCCCGAGCGCGGGCCAGCGCGGCGCGCGTGGCGGCATCCAGATCATCCGCACTGGCACGCAACAGCCTGCCGGCCTGCTGCCCGAATTCATCGAGATCGTTGTCGTTGCTCATGTCACGAACTCGTTCAGTTGTTCGCGCAGTGCCTGCACCGCGCGAAAGTAATGCGTCTTCACGCTGCCATCACTGCAACCCATGGCTGCGGCGGTCCCGGCAACGTCCAGACCCTCCAGACTGCGCAGCAGAAAGGCTTCGCGCTGCCGGGCGGGCAGCCGACCCAGCGCGGTCTGCAGTGCCGCCAACGCTGCCTCGCCTTCGAGGCGGGCCACAGGACCGGGCGCCGGATCGGGCGCCTCGCTCACCGGGTCGGGCACTTCGTCGTCCATGTCGCGCCGCCACGGTAGGATGGCCATCATCCGCTTGCGCACCGCGCGCCGCCGCTGCAGGTCGCGCACCCGGTTCTGCAGGATACGGAAGAACAGCGGCCGCCACTGTTCTTGCGGCCGGTCGGCGTAACGACGCGCCAGCTGCAGCATGGCGTCCTGCACGACATCGAGCGCATCCTGCTCGTGCCGCAGCGTCAGCTGTGCCATGCGGTACGCGCGGCGTTCGACCTCGGCCAGGAACCGGTTCAGCGCACGCTGCGTATCGTCTGTCGATGCCGGCAAGACCAGACCTTCGCAATAGGTGTAGGGCGGTGTCACGCAGAGGTACAACGCGGCCGGGTGTCGCCCGTTGACACGGGTCACGGCCACTGCGAGATATACATGACATATTCGCTCACCTAGACCCCATGTCAACGCAGCAACCCGCCATGCGTTGACATGGAGTGGGTAACCCGGGGAGCGAAGACACCATGAAACGCCTGCGCTGGTTCGCGGCGGCAGCGGCCAGCATGGTCCTGCCCGTACAGGCGGGGTCCCTCACGCTGGCTGGCCTGCTGGATGGCGACGACGGCACCTCCATCGATCTGAGCGGCCGGTTCGCCGTGACCGAGGCCTGGAGCCTGGGCGCCGGCGTAGGTCGCAGCGCGTCGGGTCAAGACGGACAGGGATTCTCGGGCAGCGACCTTTCCGCCTCCACCGATATCGCTGTCGGTGCGTTCTACGCCCATGCCTCGGCCAACCGCTGGAAGGACTCCGGACAGTTACGCAGCACGGCGCTGCACGGCACGCTGGGCTGGGTGTCTGCATCGGGTCTTTCGCTGGCGGCACTGGCGGCCGATCGCGCGATACGCGTCACCTACGCCATCACCGTTCTGGGCCGGGAGCGCGAGCGGCAACTGGACATCGACGCCACCGGACTCGGCGGCGAGGTGTCGTACTTCGGCGAGGAGCCATGGACAGCGAGCCTGCGCTTCCTCGACTACGACTATGGCTCCGGTGTAGCGCGCGTGCGCGCGGTGCTCGACTCCGCCGACATCCGGCGCTTCCCGCGACTGCAGCGGCTGGTCGGTTCCGTCGCCACCCGCGCAATCGGCGCGCCGGATCGCGAACTGGCGCTGACGCTGGGCCGACAGTTCGCGCGCCATTCGCTGACCCTGGAGGGGCAACAGCAGCGCGATGTGCTCAGCGGGGAAGAAACCATCAGCCTGGGGCTGACGCTGGGCTGGGACGCGAGCGCGCAGTGGCACATCGACACCACTGTCGGCATGACCGACGACGACGTAGCGGGCACCGTTCCCTGGTTCGGGCTGGCGCTCACGCTGGGGCGCATACGGTGACGGCAAGCCGGTCAACCAACGGCAGGCTGCCGCGTTGAATCCACTGCAAGCACGTATTCGCAACCGGAGACCGATATCATGAGAATTTCGACTCGACTGATCGCTTCTGGCCTGCTGGCCATGCTGGTGGGTCCGGCCTTCGCTCAGGAGCCGAACCGTGGCGACCTCGCCAACCAGCGACTGGATGCGCGCGGCGATCGCATTGACGCGCGACTGGATGCTCGCGGTGAGCGCATCAACGAACGCCTTGACGCGCGTGGTGACCGCATCGATGCACGTCTGGACACTCGCGCCGCCACAGCTGCCGAGCGAGGTCACCCCGCCAACGCCGAGCGGCTCGACAAACGGGGCGACCGCATCGACACACGTCTGGACAACAGGGGTGATCGCATCGAAAACCGGCTCGACGCCCGCGGCGATCGCATCAATGCGCGCCTGGACAGGCGTGGCAATCGCATCGAGCGCCGCGTCGATCGCCGCCGCGCGCGTTGATCCGGCCTCGTCGCGGGACCGTTGGCGGCAAGGCCGCACGCAGCAGGGATGCCGCGTGCGGCCTTGCCGCGTCAGAATCGACGGATGGTGCCGGGTGAGGGATTTGAACCCCCGACCAACGGTTTACAAAACCGCTGCACTACCACTGTGCTAACCCGGCGAACCCGGTGCGAATTCTAGCCGACTGTCGCGGATGTGGGGCATGGCACGACTTGCCACGGCCGCGAGGCATCGGCCGCAGCATCGAGGAACGGATCGGCTGTGCCGGCCGCCGGCGTCTTGAGGTCGAAATCGAGCCAGTAGACTCGGCCGCGTCGTGTACGTTCGACGATCTCGGCCTTGAAGCCCATTTTGCCGACGGCCAGGGCACGCCGTTCGGCCCGCCGCGGCTGGCTGAACAGCCCTACCGACACCGCATGACCATCGTCGAGCCTCGGAATCGCAAACGCATCATCGAGTCCGCCGCGATTGAGGCGGCCGATGACGCGTGCCTGATCGGCCTCGTTCTTCAGCCGGCGGATCACGACCATGTAGCTGTCCGGCACCGGGCCACTCGCAGTACGCTGGCGCGGCTGGTAGCCGTCCTGTTGCAGCATCGCCGTGACCTCTGCAGTCCGCTCCGCATCAGCAAATGGACCGATGGAGACACAGCGGCGGGCAACCGCCGGTGTCGCCAACGCAGCGCTTGTCGCACCCCCACTGTCGGCCGTTGCGGCGCTTCCCGCGGAGCCAGCGGAACCCGAACCGGCCGCCGCAACCGGCGCCGCCGCTCCGAACGATGCTGGCGGTGGCTCGTTCGCCAGCAGGATCCGGGTAGTCGTCACCGACTCCGGCGGCGACGCGACCAGCGGCGCGGCCGGCGCGGGCGCGAGCCACTGCGACCAGCCGAAAACCAGCAGATTGACGAGCAGCAAACCGAAAAAGACGATGCGCATAGGCGACGATTCTAGGACTTGCCACCGCGATGGGAAGCTCTCATCCGACGCGGCGGCAACGGTGATGCGTCCACCAGCGCGACCAGGCCGCGCAGCACCAGATCGGGAACCACCACATGCGGCCGCCTCACATGCCGCGCGATGGCCGGCGCAGCGCCACCGGTCAGCAGCAACAACGGCCGTCGGCCGGTGAGCTGCCGCGCAGCGTCGACAGCGCGATCGATCAGCGCGGCCACCGCATGATAGGCGCCGGCCTCCAGCGCTGCCCGGGTCGAGCGCGCGAACGGCGCCGGCGGCACATTCGTCGCCGCCGCACCGACCGCGCGGCGCTGGATACCACGCGTCCCCTGCAGCAGGCTCGATACCATCAACGCCGGACCCGGCACGATCGTGCCGCCGCGATGCCGCCCCTGCTCGTCCACCAGATCGATCGTGGTCGCCGTGCCGATATCAACCACGCAGACCGATCGACCGCGACGCGCCGGCAGATGCCAGCCACCGATTGCCGCCACCCAGCGATCCGCACCGAGCCGCCAGACCTCACGATAGCCATTGCTGACCCCGGCGGCGCGACGCGTCGAACTGACGAAGCGCGGCGCGGCGCGGCACAGCGCTCGGCTCGCCCGCGTCAGCGCCCGGTCGACCCGCGCGCCGGCAACACTGACGATCTCGACCGCCTCGACATCCCGCAACGCCGGCGCCAGGGCCCGACGATAGTCGTCACTACTCCAGCCGGCATGCGCTGCGGCATGCATCGGCCCGAGCCGGCTTCCGCGCAACCGTGCCCATTTGAGCCGCGTATTGCCGACATCGATCAGCAGCCGCACCGTCACCTGGCGTGCGGTCATGTAGAGGACTCCACCGGCCGCACTGACACTTCGCCGGACACGATCGACACGACCTGCCCGTCAGCGCATTCGAGGCGCAACGCACCGGTGGCATCGATGCCGCGGGCGATCCCGACGACCTCCCCGATCGCGCCACTGACGCGCACCGGCCGGTCACGCAACGCATCGGCTGCGGCCCATTCTGCGGCGAACGGCGCGAAGCCCTGCTCGACGAAACCCGCGATGCCGCGCAGATACTCCTCGAGCAGCGCACCGGCGATCGCATTGCGTGCCGCCGGATCGACGCCGTTCGAAGCCAGGTCCGCGGCGGCCGTACCAGTCGCCGCCACGGCGGCCCGCGCGGTCGCATCGAGCCGCAGATTCAAACCGACGCCAATCACTACCTGGGCTGGCCCACCGGCTTCGGCACGCAGCTCGATCAGGATGCCGCCGACTTTGCCATCCGCGTTGCCTAGATCGTTCGGCCACTTGAGCTGCAGGCCCCGGGCGCCACTGCGCGACAGCGCACGCAATGTGCACACGCCGATGACCAGCGACAAGGCCGCCGGATCACGCGGCAACGGATCAAAGCTGGTCGCCAACGATACCGCAAGACTGCCGCCAAGCGGCGCCAGCCAGCTGCGCCCCCGGCGACCGCGGCCAGCGGTCTGGTGCTCGACGAACAACGCATCGCAACTGCCGGGTGGCGGTGGCGGCCGCGCCAGCAGCGCCGCATTGCTCGACGGCAAGGTCCATTCGACCTCTAGCCCGCGCAGCGCCGCTTGCCAGGCCGGTGCGATGGCGCGGCGGATCGCGGCGGCCTCCAGCGCCTCGCACCGGTGCACGAGCCGGTAGCCCCGGTGAGTACCGGCTTCGATCTGCAGGCCGAGTTCGCGCAGCGCTTTGATCGATTTCCAGACGGCGCTGCGAGTCACGCCTGCGGCAGCCGCCAGCGACTCGCCCGAATGAAGCTCGCCATCGGCCAGCGCTGCAAACGTCCGCTGGGCCGGCCAAGGCACCGTCGAGCCGCCGCGTGGATTCGTCTCCTTGTCGTTCATGCCCGTGTCCGGCTCCGCAGCTTGCCGAGTAGCCACAGACGTCGCGACCGCGGCTCGCTGCCGGCACCCATGCGCTGCAGATTGCCGCGATGAGTCCAGGTAACCAGCAATGCGCAGGCGACACCGAAAACGAGCAGCGGCGTGAGGTCGACACCCGGTGGCGGGCGCAGCAGCAGCAACACCGGCAGCGCCGCCGTGGCGACGATCGAGGCGAGCCCGACGAAGCCGAACAGCCCCATCATGACCAGCCAGACACCGAGCACGCCGAACAATTGGCCGGGCACCAGTCCGGCAACCGCTCCGAGCAGCGTCGCCACGCCCTTGCCGCCACGAAAGCCATGGAACAGCGGCCAGACATGACCGACGATCGCTGCCAGCGCACAGACCACTGGCGACCAGGCGAGGCCCAGCGCCGCTCCCGCGGAGGTGACCGGCGCCGGCAAAGGCAAGGTGCCGAGCCAGGCCGCGGCCAGCCAGCCCTTGAGGATGTCGATCAGCAGCACCGCAAACGCGAACGCCGGACCCTGGGTCCGCAGTGCGTTGGTGCCACCGGCGTTGCCGCTGCCCTGGGTACGGATATCGACACCGCCGGCCAGCCGGCCGACCAGCAGCGCACCGTTGACCGAACCGAGGAGATAGGCGCCGAGCAGGCGGACAAGCAAGTCCATGATGCCTGCAAGCTTAACGAGTCGGCTGCCGCCACGCCCGCTTCCGTCATGCCACCGACGATCACCGGCCGTCCGCAGCGGCAGCGCTCGCGCCGGCGCCCACGGCCGCCGGCGAGCAGACCGTCAGCCGATCCCGACTTCAGCCAGCATGCAGCGCACGCCGCCACCGCCGACCTGCTCGATCGTCGGCACCGGCACCGTCAGCACGCTGTCGACACAGGCCGACAGCCGCTGCCACACCGGGCCCTCGACCGCACGACGCGCGCGCGCCGACATCACCAGCACGCGCATGTCGCCGAGCGCCTCGTCCCAGGCCGACAGCTCGAGCAGATTGCCGGCAAAGCCGCCGACCGCCGCACGATCGATTTCGATCAGCTCGCGACCCGAAGCCGCGAGGCTGTCGAGCACCCGTTCGCGGTCCTGAGGCTCGATCGACTCCGCCGCGACCAGTGCGAAAGCCGTGCCGATACACAGCATCACGTTGGTGTGATACCAGGGCACGCCGTGAGCGTCGGTCGCCCGGAACGCGACCGGCTCGTAGTCGAGCAGGCTGCACCACTCGTGCAGCAGCGACTGGTCGGTGCGCGGCGAGAGACAGGCATAGGCACGCCGCTGCCGCGGATCGAGCACCAGGCTGCCGGTGCCCTCGAGGAACCGCCCCTCGCGCTCGTACCGGCTGAGATCGAGCCGGCGGCGCAGCGGGTAGCCGAGCTTGCCACAGACCTGCTCGATGATCGCCTCGCGCCGTTCCGCTCGCCGGCTCGGCGGCTGCAGCGGATAAAGCACCACCGTGCCGTCGGCATGGAAGCTGACCCAGTTGTTCGGAAACACGGCATCGGGCTTCGCCGGCACGACCGTATCGTCGACCACGCAGACTCGCAGGCCCTCAGCCAGCAAGCCGGCGTGCAACGCGGCGAACTCCGCCCGTGCCGACGCCTGGACCTGCTGCGCTTCGGCTTGCGGCCGTTGCTGCAGACGATTGGTCGGTGCCGCATCCGGATTGAAGCCGAAGCCGGCCGGCCGGACCATCAGCACGGCGTCCGTGCCTTGCACGCCACCGGCCTGCCCGTCGTTCCTGCCTGCCATCCATCTGTCCTCCATGGCGCCACGCAACGCCGGCACACGCCCCCCGCCGCCCGGATCGATCTCAGTGGATCGCGGCCTCGTCGCGCAGACTCTGGATCATCGAAGTACGCAGCAGGAACTGCCGGGCCAGCACCGGATCCGCCGCCTGGCGCATGTAGTCCGCCTGGCGCTTCTTCTGGATGTCGGGGTCCTTGGATTCCAGCAATTTCTTGTTGTTGATGGTGTGCTGCTGGACGAACTGGGTGCAGATCGTGCGGCGCTGCCGATCGTAGAGATCGAGCAACGGACCGGGCTCGGCGCCGCCGTGGATCCGGATCAGCTTGTCGCAGAGGTTCCAGGCGTCGTGGATCCCGCCGTTCATGCCCATGCCGCCGAGCGGATTGTTGAGATGCGCGGCATCGCCGGCGAGCAGCACGCGACCGCGACGCCAGGTCTTGGCGACGCGCTGGTGCACGCGATAGATCGTGCGGTGATCGATCTCGTAGTCCGTATCGTGCGGCGCCATGTAGTGCAGGCGATCCTGGATCCAGCGATCGGAGAGGAACAAGGCATCGTCCTCGATCCTCGGATCGGTCGGGATCAGCACGCGCCACATCGAGGGCGCCCGCAGCAACACCAGCCATTCCTCCGGATCGGACAGGTAATTGACCAGCGAGAGCCGCTCGAATTTGGTCTCGAGCGGAAACGTCGTCGAAGCGACCAGAAAGCGCTCGGGATAGGTGAAGCCCTCGAACGGGATCGCACAGGCCTTGCGCAGCGTGCTGTCGGCGCCGTCGGCGGCGATCACGTAAGCGCCCTCGAACAGCCGCTCCTGGCCGTTTTCCCAGACCAGCACCTCGACCCCGTCGGTCGTCTGATGCACGCCCTTGACGACATGGTTCAGGTGGCACTCGGCGCGCTGCGCATGCTGCTCCTGCAGCGCCGCCCAGATCAGATGCACGAGCTTCCATTGCTCGGCCTGCAGCCGATAGGGATGGCGGGTGTCGCCCTCGAGCACGCCCATGTCGAACTCGGCGATCTCGCCGGTACGGCGGTCGCGGTACTGGTATCGATCGCAGATCAGGCCCTGGGCGATCAGCGCCCGGTCGAGGCCGAGATCTTCGAGCATGTCGAGCGACGGTGGATGAAAGGTCGAGGCGCGCAGCGTCTCCGGCAAATCGCTGGCCGCCTCCAGCAGGCGCACCGGGATACCGGCCTGTGCGAGGCGCAGCGCCGCCACGGTACCGACAGGGCCGGCGCCAGCGATGATCACGGGTTTGGTCAGTGGCACGGGCATCCTCGCGCACATCCTGGATGGCGCCATTCTAGCCAAGCATCGTGGATCCGCCGGGATTCCGGCAGGTCGAAAATCATCGGCTGTTCGGCCACCGAACCGGATCGCCGTGATCCACGCCCGTCAGGCGGGGGGAGGGGGACCTGGCGGTTTCCGGCGAATGCCTGCCGGATCCACCAACACCGGCTAGCGCCGCGGCGGCAACTTGTTGCGCGGCGGCGGAGCCGCCATGTCGACCGTCAGGGTGATGCTGCGCTGATCACCGGCGTCGAGCAGACCGACGCCGATGATCTTCTTGTCAACGAGTTCGCCCCGCTGGTTGCGGATCGTGACCACGACCGTGTACTCCCGCGGTGCGCCGGCGACGGGATTGTCGAAACTGCCTTCGATCTTGAATGCGGTGACCGTCGCGGGCTGGAGCACGCCCGCGACCGCACCCGTAGCCGGGCCGAAACGCAGATGACCATTGCAGCCCGGGCAGACTACCGCGCTGGCAAGGATTGTCGCCTTGCAGTGCGGACATTGGCGCGTCTCCCCCACGCCGCGCGGTAGTGCCATCGTTCAGGCCTTTGTTCAGCCCTTGTCCTTCCAGCCGAAATCCAGCTGGCCGCGCATCCGCGAACCGGCGGCAACCGTCAGCATGCCGGCCTTGATGTCGCCGTTGACCACGCCCGACTCGAGCAGATCGACCTTGTCGGCACCCAGCACGTTGCCGTTCAACTCGCCGGCGATCGTGATCGCCTTGGCCGTGACCTGGCCGGTCAGCGAAGCATTGGTCTCGATCGTCAGATTGCCGTTGACGTTGACGTCGCCCTTGAACTTGCCGGCAATGCGGACATTGCCCGAGCCCTCGATTTTGCCTTCGATGGTCAGTTCCGGCGCGATCACCGACTCCCGCTCCACGGCGCGCACGGCCGCCCGTGCGGCAGCCGGGGCCGGCGACGACGGCTCGACCGCCGGCGCTGACGCCGTCGCGGGCGTAATGCGTTCAGGTGTGGCCGCGGGAGCCGTGCTCTGCTCTTTCCAGATCGCCATGTCTTGAATCCTCAGTGGTTGTCGAGCCGTGGAAATTGCCTGTGTACCCCTGAGCCCGTCGCCGCGCCACTGCAGCAAGACAACGGACTTCACATTTTCTGACAAACCGGGACCGCCGAGCGACCGTGTCCGCCATCCAGACCCGGCAGTTTACTTGGGCCCGGGCCGGTCGTGCGTACGTGAGCTCACCCAGCGATGTGCGAGGCTGCGGCCTCTCCCCGCAGTCGCCATCCGGCGACAGCCGCGGCATCAGGTCACATCGGCGAAGTCCCGGCCGCGGATGACGGCCGCGAGATACGCGCGGCGACCATAGGCGAGCAGTGCGATGCCCGCCAGCCCGCCGGTGAAGCAGACCAGGGCAAGGCTCGGAGCGATGCCTTTCGGATCGGTGAACACGTGATCGTTCAACACCCCGACGACCACCGAACCGAGCGCGACCCCGACGAATGCCGTCAGCAAGGTGTAGACCGCGACGACCTGGCCGCGCAGGCGATTCGGCGTGATCTGGTTCAGGGCCGTCAGCGCCGAGGTCACCGCCCAGGTGGCAAACAACGAGGTCATCACATGGCCGGCGAGCGCCAGCTGCGGCGTCGGCGCAAGACATTTGGCGGTGCCGAATATCGCCCAGGCGACGCATTGCAGCCCCATCACCAGCACCGGGCCATCGTCGCGGCCACGCTTCGCCAGCCAGGACAGCACCCAACCGGCGGTCAGCGCACTGAACAGGCCGAAAGGCACACCCACCGACGCCAGCACATTGCCCACCTGCGCCGGGGTCCAGCCGTGGACCCGGAAAAACAGCGTCGGAAACCAGGCCAGCTGGGCGTTGACGATCATCACGTTCATGATCGTGCCGAGCATGATGGTCACCAGCGCGAGGCGATTGGTCCGCATCTCGCGCCACAGTGGCACCAGCGAGATCTTCTCGGTGGTCGCAAGGGCGCCGCGGCGCAGCGGTTCGCGGATCGCAAAGGCCATCACCGCCGCCAGCAGGATGCCCGGCGCGCCGATCACGAAAAACACGATCTGCCACTCGCGGAACGCGCCGAAAATCCCGGGCGTCCATTCCTTGATGCCGGCGGCCACCTGGATCGCGATGCTGCCGAGCAGGTAGGCGATACCGATGCCTAGCGAACCGCCCATCGCGAACACGCCATAGGCCTTGGCGCGCTGCGCCGGCGGGAAGTAGTCGGCGATGATCGACGAGGAGGCCGGCGTGGTGGTCGATTCGCCGGCACCGACGAAGACCCGGGCGAGGAACAGCATCGCGAACGAACCCGCCAGCCCGCAGAACACCGTGGCGACGCTCCAGATCAGCACGCCGGCCCAGAGCACCGGCACCCGCTTCCAGCGATCGACCAGCAGCCCGACCGGCAGTGCGAACATGGCGTAGAACAGGCTGAACGCGAAGCCCTGGATCACCCCGAGGTCGGTGTCGCTGAGCTGCAGATCGGCCTTGATCGACTGGGTCAGCAGACCGATGACGATCCGGTCGACGACGCCGATCGCGTAGGCGAGCACCAGCAGAAAGACCACGAACCAGGCATAGCGGGAACTGGGCCAGGCTGTCTCGTTTACACCACAATTGGACATCACCCAGCGCTCCCACGAGCCATGGTGCAGGACAGCTTCGATACTGATAGTATCTCTGGACGATGCGTCATGATCTCAAGATCCCCCGGTTTTTCATGCGTGTACCACGGTCCTGCCAGCCCTCTGGAGCAGGCCGGGCAAAAGCGGCATCCCGTGCCGCCCTGCTCTGCAGCGTGGTCGCAACACTTGGATTGTTGTCGATGAGCGTCCCGGCGCAAGCCGCTCCCCTGCTGCAACGTTTCCGCGTCGCGACCATCGCCACCTCCGACCTGGCCCAGGTCGAAAAGGACTACGGGCGCTACCTGGGCTACACGGTCCGCGAACGCGGCAAGGTCTCGCCTGCCCTCGCGGCAAGCTGGGATGCCCCGCGCGCCTCCGGCCGCCCCTATGTGTTGTTGAGCTCGGATACCCACCCCGACGTCTTCATCCGTGCCGTGCGCACCCCGGCGATCAAGGGCTATCGCCCGCTGACCACCTACGGCTGGAACAGCATCGAGATCGTCGTCGATGATACCGATGCGACCTACGCGCGCTTCCAGGGCAGCCCCTTCAAGGTAATCGGCGAGCCGGCAAACCTCAAAGGCTATCCGAGCATACGCGCCTTCCAGGTCGAGGGACGCTCGGGCGAAGTACTCTACCTGACCAGCGAAACCGGCGACCGCAGCCGCTCGCCGCTGCCAGCGCCCGGCGGCCCGATCGGCCGCGTGTTCATCATGGTGCTTGCCGGCCCGGACATCCAGGCGATGGTCGACTGGTACAACAATGCTTTCGGCCTCACGGCCGGTGCCATCCGCCCCTCGCCGATCGGCGTCGTACAACGTGCCCAGCGCCTGCCCGCCGATCACGGCACGCCGCTGACGACCATGCGGCTGGCCCAGCAGGGCAATCTATTCGAACTCGACGGCTACACGCCGCCGGCCACGGCCCGTCTGCGGCACCCGGGCGAATTGCCCCCGGGCGTCGCGATCACCACGGTCAGCGTGCCCAGCCTCGATGCCTTGAAGCTCCCGTTCATCACCCCGCCGGCCGTCCAGGACGGTCTTGCCTATGGCGGGCGTCGTTCGGCCACCGTGCGTGGTGCGGCCGGAGAGCTGCTCGAAATCGTCGAAGAGTAAGTCGTCCCAGTCAGGGGCGGCGCATGACCATCACGGAGAAGTGCGAGTGAAGAAGAACACGTCAGCATCATCGCTGGCTGCGGCAGTTGCTGCAGCTATCGCCGGCAACACTGGCATGGCACAGGACGCACCGACTGGCAGCGGCCTCGAGGAAATCACCGTCACGGCGCAGCGCCGCGAACAGAGCCTGCAGGACGTACCGATTGCGATCAGCGCGTTCTCCGGCGACCAGCTCGCCGCCCGCGGCATCACCGACACCTACGACCTGGTGCGCAACGTGCCGAACCTGACCGGCAACGCCAACGTCGGCGTCGGCACCTCGAGCTCACTCTACATCCGCGGCATCGGCAACGCCGAGTCGATCGCGACCTTCGACATACCGGTAGGCACCTATGTCGACGACGTCTACATCTCGCGCCAGAACCACAACAACTTCAGCATGTTCGACGTGGAGCGCATAGAGGTGCTGCGCGGCCCGCAGGGCACGCTGTTTGGCCGCAACACCACTGGCGGCGCCATCAATGTCGTGATGCGCAAGCCCGGTACCGAGCAGAAGGGCTACATCGAGGCGGGCGTCGGCCGCTTCGGTCTGAAGCAGATGCGCGCCTCGATCGACGTACCGGTCTCCGACCGCTTCCTGACCAAGTTCTCGGCCTACCGGCTCAAGGACGACGGCTACGCGACTCAGCTGTCGACGGGTATCGATTTCAACGATCGTGATGCCACCGGCGCCCGCATCGACCTTCGCTTCCTGCCTAGCGACGTGGTCACCGCAGACCTGGTGCTCGAATACGTCGACGACCGCAACAGCAACTTCCTGAACGTGGTCGAGGGCGATGACCGGCGCGTCATCCACAACAACCTGCTGCAGGGCGCACTGGTCGGCACCTTCACCGGCAAGAAAGCGACTCTGAAGCCCGGCAACGAGGCGACCACCCAGGCGGCGACCCTGAACCTGAAGTGGGACATCAACAACCAGCTCAGCCTCAGCTCGATCACCGGCTATCGCAAGACCGATCACGACTTCCTGGTCGATTCGGGCGGCGAGCTGCCACGCGTGACCACGACTCGCGGTTTCACGCCGCTCCTGAACATGGGCGAGCACGAGCAGGTCTCGCAGGAGTTCAAGCTCAACGGCGCAAGCTTCGGCGACACCCTGACCTGGGTGGCCGGCGCCTATTGGCTCAGCGAGGACAACGTCACCGATTTCGCCAACGCCAGCACCAATGCGATCACCGGCGTCTTCTCGGTCGCGGGCGACCGCACCATGAAGAACGGTCTCGACACCTATGCGTTCTACGCGCAGGGCGACTACCAGTTCGCCGATCGCTGGACCGCAACCCTCGGTCTGCGCTACACCGACGAGAAGAAGGACTTCGCGATCGAGCGTAATCCGGGCGCGGCCGGCCCCGCGTTCTCGACCGCCGCCGTGGCCGCTGCCGGCATCCCGCTGGAGCTCAAGGAACAGGTCTGGACACCGCGCGTGGCGCTGAGCTTCAAAGCCACCGACGACGTCAATTTCTTCGCCTCGGCGACCAACGGCTTCAAGTCCGGTGGCTGGCCGGCACGCGCCGCAGCCAACACCGCGTTCATCCCGTTCAAGCCCGAGAAGGTGTGGTCGTACGAGCTCGGCATGCGCTCGACCTTCCTAGACAACACCCTGCGCATGAACGTGACCGCGTTCTACTCGATCACCGACGACATCCAGATCCCGGCGCGCATCGACGTCAACGGCACGCAGATCTCGACGACCACCAACCCGGCCAACCTCGACAACAAGGGCCTGGAGATCGACGCCGAGTGGGCACCGACGGACAACTTCACGCTGGTGGCCGGCATCGGCATCCAGAACGCGAAGTTCACCGACATCAGCGCCAGCGTGCTCGCCCAGGCGGCGGCCTGTCGCGCCAACCCGGCCGCGTTCTACCAGGGTGCACCGGCCTGCAACGCGAACTTCGTGGACCAGTTCGGCAACATCGCCACCCCGGTGCGTTCGCCGGACTACACGATCAGCCTGAGCGCGACCTACGACATCCAGGTCGGCTCGGTCACCCTCTCGCCCTCGCTCGGCTGGAACTACAGCGACGAGTACGCGATCGGCACCACCGGCAGCCCGCAGAGCACCAACGGCACCTGGTCGGGCGCGCAGGGCTACATCAATGCCCAGCTTGCGTTCGCGTTCGAGAACGCGCCGGGTCTGACGCTGTCGGTCGACTGCCGCAACTGCGCGGACAAGGCCTATCCGACGACGGCGTTCGGGCCGTTCCAGTTCCTGGATCGCCCGGGCAGCTGGGGCGCACGCGTCCGCTACAAGTTCTGAGCACCCAGGAGCCTTCCCTGCGGAGGCTCCGAGGGCTTCGAGCCTGGAAACGAGGGCCGGGAGTCGCGAGATTCCCGGCCCTCGCGCTTTCAGTGTTACCCTCGATGCATGAAACCCCAGCCGCAGCTGCCGCGCATCGAGCGTGACGCCCTGCCGCCTGCGATGCAGGCTTCCTACGACCGTGCGCTGGCGATCCGCGGCGACGCCACCTTCATCCAGGTCGCCGCACACGCGCCGGAGCTGTTTAGCTGGTACGGCGAGTTCTACCAGCGCGTGTTCCATGGCGGACGCGTGCCGCTGCGGATCAAGGAGCTGGTGCGACTGCGGCTCTCGACCGTGCACGGCTGCGCGTTCTGCAACAAAGGCAACCGCCTCGATGCGCGCGAAGCCGGCCTCAGCGAAGCCCAACTGCGCGCGATCGACGACCCCGAATCGTCACTATGGGACCCGGCTGAGCGCGCGGCCTTGCGGCTCGCAGGGCAGATGACCTTGACCAATCCGGCCGGCCAGCTCGATGCCGAGATCTATCGCGAGCTGCGCGCCCATTTCGACGACGCCCAGATCTTCGAGCTCGGCATCACGATGGCCGTGCTGACCGGCATGGCGAAGTTCCTGTTCACCTACGATCTCGTCGAGAAGGAAGACTACTGCGAGTTCGGCGCGCCGCTGCCTCCACCGGGCTGACCGTCGCCGCAATACCGCGACCGACCCGTCTGCATCGCGCCGCCCTTCTCCGCCACCCTCACCGCTACCGACGCCATGCCAGCACTGTCGATCCTCGATCTCGTACCCGTCTCCGAGGGTCTTACACCACGCGATGCGCTGCAGCGCAGTCTGCGCCTGGCGCAACACGCGGAGCGGCTCGGCTACACCCGCTTCTGGGTCGCTGAACACCACAACATGCCCGGCATCGCCAGCGCAGCCACCGCGGTAGTGATCGGCTACCTCGCCGGCGGCACCCGCACCATCCGCGTCGGCGCCGGCGGCGTGATGCTGCCCAACCACTCGCCGCTGGTGATCGCGGAACAGTTCGGCACGCTCGAGTCGCTGTACCCGGGGCGGATCGACCTCGGCCTAGGCCGCGCACCCGGCACCGACGGCGTGACCGTGCAGGCGCTGCGGCGCGACCCACGCATGGCCGAGTACTTTCCCGAGGACGTCCAGGAGCTGCAGGCACTGTTCGGCCCCCTGCAACCCGGCCAGCGCGTACAGGCCGTGCCCGGTGCAGGGCTCGAAGTCCCGTTGTGGATCCTCGGCTCGAGTCTCTATGGCGCGCAGCTCGCGGCCGCGCTCGGCCTGCCGTATGCCTTCGCCTCGCACTTCGCCCCCGAAGCCCTCGACGATGCCCTGCGGCTCTATCGCGAGCGCTACCAGCCGTCGGCGCGACACCCGAAGCCCTATGCCATGGTGGGCGTCAACGTGATCGCCGCCGACACCGATGCCGAAGCGCGACGGCTGTTCACCACCGCGCAGCAATCCTACGCGCTGCTGCATCGCGGCCAGCGCGGCTTGCAGCGCCCGCCGATCGACGACATCGAGAGCTTCTGGTCGCCGGCCGAGAAACAACTGGCGTCGCGGATGCTGGCCGTTTCGGCAGTCGGCTCACCGGCCACGGTGCGCACCGAGCTCAGCCAGCTGCTGGCCCGTACGGCTGCCGACGAACTGATGGTGGTCGGCAGCGTGTTCGATTTCGAAGCACGGCTGCGATCGTTCGAACTGCTGGCGGGGGTCTGGCCGGTGTGAATGCCGGCACCGCCGGGAAGCGTTCCGTCTGCGCCGGCCAGGCCCGTTGGCAAAACGTCGATTTCCGGCATAACAGTCAGATATTCAATGCCGTACGGGAGCCCGGTGCTGCCAGTCTGATCCAGCAGCCACAGCGGCTTCTCGCGGCGCATGCGACATGAACTTCCGCTACGCGTTGTATGATGCGCTCATCCATCGCCATGGGGTCGATTGTCGCAGTCGGTCTCGGCATGCTGTTCGCAGCCCGGAAACTCACCTGAACCAGCCGGATGAGGTCGGGCCGCGAGAAGGCGATATCTGCATAGCTGCGATCAGCACCTCCCCACTCACGTTGCCTTCCAGACGACGGAATTCCTCAGCAGAGACCACTACCACTGCGTCGCGACCGTTCACCGTGACATGCTGCGGCCCCTCGCTCCTGACGTTGCGGACAAGCTCGCCGAAGCGGACCGTCGCATCCTGCAGCAACCAGTAGCCCCGGAAGCATGCCCCAACACAAGCCAATCAACCGCCCTGGCCAGGTTCTCTTCGCTTCGCTGATCGGCACCGCGATCGAGTTCTTCGATTTCTACATCTATGCGACCGCAGCGGTACTGGTCTTCCCGAAACTCTTCTTCCCCACAGCCGATCCCACCACGGCGACGCTCGCCTCGTTCGCCACGTTTTCGATCGCCTTCATCGCCCGACCTCTCGGTGCGGTGGTTTTCGGCCATTTCGGTGACCGGATCGGCCGCAAGGCCACCCTGGTGGCCGCGCTGCTGACCATGGGGCTCTCGACCGTGATGATCGGCCTCCTGCCCACCTACGAATCGATCGGTGTCGCCGCCCCGCTGCTGCTGGCCCTCTGCCGCTTCGGCCAGGGCATCGGACTGGGAGGCGAATGGGGTGGCGCCGTGCTGCTGGCGATCGAGAACGCCCCGCCCGAAAAGCGCGCCTGGTACGGAGTCTTCCCGCAACTCGGTGCCCCGATCGGCTTCCTGCTCTCCGGCGGCAGCTTCCTGCTCCTCTCGGAACTGCTGACCGACCAGCAGTTCTTTGCCTTCGGCTGGCGGATTCCCTTCCTCGCCAGCGCAGTGCTGGTACTGCTGGGCCTCTACGTCCGGCTCACCCTTACCGAGACTCCGGTATTCGCCAAGACGGCCGAACGGCGAGTCAAAGTTCCGATGTTGAGTGTCGTACGCGAGCATCCGCGCACCCTGCTCATCGGTGTCGTGATCTCGCTCTCGGCCTTCGTGCTTTTCTACCTGATGACCGTTTTCACCCTCTCGTGGGGCACCTCGATGCTGGGCTACTCCCGCAACGAGTTCCTCGTGATCCAGCTCGTCGGGATCCTCTTCTTTGCCCTGGGGATACCCCTGGCAGCGCGTTTCGCCGAGCGGGCCAGGAGAAGGACGGCGATCGCTGTGAACACGATGATCATACTGTTCGGGCTGGCGATGGCCCCGTTGCTGAAGGGCGGCACGACCAGCGTCTACCTGCTGATGATCGTCGGCTTGCTGCTCACCGGCTTCGTCTACGGGCCGCTCGGCACTCAGCTCTCGGAACTCTTCCCGACCGCGGTCCGCTACAGCGGGACCTCGATGGCATTCAACCTGGCCGGCATCTTCGGCGCCTCGCTGGCACCATACATCGCCACTTGGCTGGCTCGCACCTACGATCTGCAGTACGTGGGCTATTACCTCTCGGCGGCGGCGGCGCTGTCGCTGATGGGGCTGCTGTACGCCAGGGAAACGAGAGATGTGGAGCTGTAGCAACAGACCCCGACAGTCGGGCCAACCAAAAAATCCGGCCCTCAACTCCCTGCCTCTACCTGGCCGGCGTGCGATACACCGACGGTCCTCCAACGATCGTTTCGAGCACCCCGGTCGGTTCGCCCTTCGCGTCCTCGAAGATGCGCCCCCGACCGGATCCGGCGTGTCCCTCGTGATGCCGGCAGCCGCCAGCGCCGTGCTGTCGTTCTTGTCGACAGTGAGCACGACGCCGTTCTTTAGGCGGTTTCCGCGGCCTCGGCTGAACCAGTTCGGACGCCGCCCTTTCCGCCGCTACCGCGAGCCGCAACGAACACAGAGACAATCAGCGCGATCCTGATGCGAGCCAGGTTTGAGGCAGCGATTCCCGCGATCGCCGGATACCTCCTGGTCATTGCAAACCCCTCTGGATTGATCGGGCGCGATGCGCTCCAATGCAGTTGTTGCGGATCAGTGCTGCCACCTGAAGTGGAATATTAGCGCGGCCCGCGTTCATAGAACTCCAGCACTTCCCCATCCGGCGCCGTCGCACTCAGCGCACGCACCGCCCCAACGGCCGGCAGATCCACTTCGACCGGAGCCCCTGCAACGCTGCCACCATGCTCGCAAACGATCGCCGCTGCGGATTCGAGATGTTCACACTCGAAACTGATCGACAGAATGCCGCGCCGCGGCGGGCGCGCCAGCGGACCGACCGGATTGCCCAGCAACCCCTCGTACTGAACGATCTCGATGCGGCCAATGCCCGAGCACTCGGGCTTGTAGAGATTGACGTCGCGCAGCACGACGCCATCGGGCAAGTGGAAGAACGCGCCGAGGTCGTCGATGCGCCGGTCGAAGAACGTTGAGTAGCCGAGCGCGACGTAGAAGCGCTTGGCGCGGTCAGCGTCCCCGACATGGATCGCGACGGTCTCGAGCTCGCTGGCATGACCCTGCAGATCCTGGAACACGTCTGGCCGGCCGGTGACCGTGTACGAATCGAGCAGTGTGCCGTCGGGATCCCAGCTCAACGAGTCCCAGGCCTCCATGCCCGCCTCGACCACCCAATGCGTCGGGCCGGATTTCGGCTTGGCGCCGCCGCCGATGATCCGTGTCCAGTGGCTGCGGATATCGGGCACGCGGATGTTGATGGCGTAGTGCCCATAGTCGAAATAGCGCTCGTAGCTGCCCCAGGCATGCTCGCCCGGCGGCTCGCAGGCGAGCAGACGGAGACGCCCTCGCGGCGCACCACGGCGGCCGAGCACCGCATAGCGTGCGGTCGTGCCGCTCGGCACTTGCCAGAGCGCAGCAAGCTCCGGGTCGACCGCACCCGAAGCCAGCTGCTCATAGTCGAAGACGTCGCGATAGAACGTGGTCGTGGTACGCAGGTCGCGCACACCCAAGGTGGCGAAGGCAATTTCGGATATGCGGCTCATCGCTGGACTCCTGTTGCACACGGCATGGTAGCGCGCCCACGGTAGCGCCCCTGTCCGATTCAGCGCGCCTCGCCATCATCGAGGAAACCCGCGACGATCGCGCGCGCCGCATCGGTATGCAGATCCAGAAAGCCGTGCCCCCAACCCGGCAGATGCTGGATCCGGCCGTTCTGCAGCAGCCCCGCCGCGCGCTGGGTATGTGCATGCAGATCGTCGTCGGGATTCAGGATCAGCAGCGGCTGGGCCACTTTCGGCAGCTCACCGGCGAGGTCGTAAGCGAACGCCGCGTGGTGACCCCACCATGAAACCTGCGGATTGCGCAGCGCATCGGGAAACTGCTCCGCAGCCGCCGCGAGTGTCCTGCCGGGCATCGACCAGTACAGCTGGCTCTGCCACTTGCGCAGCAAATGCCCACCCTCGCGATCGAGCTGCATCGGCCCGTAGGTCGCGCGCAGTTCGCGGCATTCTGCTGCAGTGAAGATCGGCGCGGAGACCATCACCACGTGGCGCACCTGCTGCGGCCGAGCCAGCGCGAGCGCCACGCAGGTTTCGGAACCGGTGTGATAGCCCATGAGATCGACTTCGCCGAGCCCGAGTGCATCGATCAGGCCACCCATGGCTGCGGCATAGTCTTCGATGCTCGGCGGTGCCGGCGGAGCATCCGATTCGCCGAAGCCGGGCGTGTCCGGCGCGATCGCGATGCGATCGACGCCCATCGCGGCCAGGAAGGCCTGATAGATCCGCCCGGAATATGGGCTCATGTGCAGGCAGAGCAGCGGGCGACGGCCCGGGCGCTGTGCGGCAGCCGGCGGCTGCGCGATCCGGTAATGGATCTGGCCAAAGCGCCCATCGACGTAGCCACGGCGCACCGCCTGACGTGCGCTGCCAGCACCCTGAGTTGCGGTACTCATTCTGGCATCTCCCGAGTACGGGTCCTGTTCGGCCGCAAAATCGTGCTCCGGCGCGATGTCGATCGGCGCGGGTAGGAACCACGATCATCGCCTAGCGTCGGCTCTCTGGTACCCGGCACGGGCTGTCGCCGCACTCCGGCCATCCGGGCCGAGGTGTTCCATTCTGCCCGGAGAACATGGCATTTTGCACCCAGCCGTCGGGGGACCTGCCCGGTCTTGCCTTGACGCCCGTTCGACCTACCGGCCGGTTGCCATCAAGGCGGGACGCATGCTGGATCCTGATCTGTACCTCACCCTGGTCACCCTACATGTGGTGCTGTTCGCCTACTGGCTGGGCGGCGACTGGGGCGTGTACATCTGCTCGCGCTTCATCGCCCGCCCCGACTTGCCGGTGCCGGAACGGCTGCGTTTTCTCGACGCGCTGATGCGGATCGACGTCCTGCCGCGCACCGCGATCGTGCTGCTGCCGGTGGTCGGCCTGCACCTCGCCGCGATCCGCGGCTCCCTGCCGCTCTCGTCGACCGCCGTGGCCGTGACCTGGCTCATCGGCCTCGCCTGGCTGGTGCTGGTCTGGGTGCTGTTCCTGCGCCGCGGCACACCGTTCGCCGACCGTTTCGTACGCTGGGACATCGGCTTTCGCGTGCTGCTGATCATCGTGCTGGGCAGTGTCGCGGTGCTGTCGCTGCTGCAGGGCGCGCCGGTGCGCGAGCCCTGGATCGCCGCCAAGCTGCTGATCTACGCGACCCTGCTCGGCGTCGGCCTCTGGCTGCGCACAGTGATCCGCTCCTGGCGGCTCGGCTTCCAGCGCATGCGCGACGGCGAAGACGCCGGCGCAACGGCCGCACTGTTCTCCGCCAGCATCAAACGCGGTCGGCGCGTCGCCTGGCTGTTCTGGGCGCTGATCGTCGCCATGGCCTGGCTCGGCATCAACCAACCTTCGTGATCGAGGTTTCATGGCCTACTCTCTGGTGCACTGGGCGCATGTACTCGTCATGGGCTACTGGCTCGGCAGCGAGCTGGTCATCAACGCGCTGACGCATTACGTCACCCGCGCCGACTCGCTGCCCGGTGCCGAGCGCATGAAACTCTGGGATTTCGTGCTCGACGTCGATCAGCACGTCCGCAACGCCATGATCATGTCGGTGCCGCTCGGCTTGTCGCTGGCGGCGTGGATGGGCCTCTCGCCGTTGACCGGCGGCTGGCTGGTACTGGTCTGGGTGCTGTCGATCGCCTGGTTCTGGCTGATGTGGGCCACGCACCTGCAGCGCAAGTCGCCGACCGGACGCCGGCTCGCGGCGTGGGACTGGGGTGTGCGCTATGTGCTGATCGCCGCTTTCGGCCTGTCCGGTCTCGTCTCCCTCGCCACCGGCTGGCCATTCCCGTCGAAGTGGCTCGCGCTGAAGGTCTTACTGGTCGCCCCGGCGATCGCCTGCGGCCTGGGCGTGCGCCACTACATCCGCCTGGCCTACCAGCAGGCCCTGCCGGCGATCGCCGCCGATCGCGCCGGGCCCGGCGAGAACGCGCTCTTCCGCAGTGCGATGATCCGCGCCACCTGGGTGCTGGTGATCCTCTGGACCATCCTGTTCACGATCGGCGCGCTCGGCGCGCTGAAACCGTTCTGAACGACGACGGGCCGGGCAACTCTCGCCACCCGGCCCGTCGTCGCAAATCGAACGGCTCGCCGCTCAGTTCTTGGGCTTGCGGAACTTCAGCAGGAAGTTGTCCGCTTCGCCAATCGCGAGGTACTTCTCGCGATCCTGCTCGCCGAGCATCAACGTCGGCGGCAGCGTCCAGACACCCTTCTCCCAGTTCTTGGTGTCCTTCGGATTGGCGAGGATCTCGGACGATCCGACGAACTCGAAACCGGCCTGCTTCGCCAGATCCTTGGTGTAGTCCTCGCGCACATAACCGTTCGACGCTTTCGGATCCTGCGGCTTGTCGGTCAGCGCACGATGCTCCTCGACGACCAGCACGCCGCCCGGCTTCAACGCGTTGTAGAACGCCTTGAACGCTTCCTCGGCGAAGCCGGCGGCCATCCAGTTGTGGACGTTGCGGAAGGTCAGCACGACGTCGGCCGTACCGGCCGGCGCCACGCTGGACACGCCCTTGCCGAAATCGCTGATCCGGACCTTGCCCCAGGTCGCTTCGTTCGACTCGAGCTTCTTGGCCCAGTTGTCGGCCGCGGTCGCGGCCCGCTCGCTCGCGGCACGCGGCGTGATCGCCGTGTAGAAAGTGCCCTGCTTGGCAAGATAGGGCGCCAGCACTTCCGTCCAGTAGCCTGCGCCCGGTCCGATCTCGACGACCGTCAGGTCCGGCTTGAGACCGGCGAAACTCAGCACCTCGACCGGCTTGCGCGCCGCATCGCGGGCGGAGAACTGTGCGCTGCGGGCCGGGTTCGCCACCGCGGCAACCAGCGCCGGATCCGGTGAGGTGTCCGCCTGGGCCGTGGACACGAGCGGCAGGGCGAGCGCCAGACAGGTGGCGATCAGGGTTTTGCGCATGTAATGAACCTCCTCGGATTGGAACCCCCGATTCTAGCCTGATGTGGCACGCCCGCGGCTCACCCCGCCGTGCACTGGGTCCGCTGGCCCACATTGCGCCGCAACGGCGCTGCCGGTAGAGTCCCTCCCCGATGACGCTCACGATCAAAGCGCCGAAGTCGAAGCCCAAGGCAGGCCGGTGGGCCACCTCGGGTCGTCCTGCGTCGTAGTCCTCGCGTCTCCACAGCAGTACCCCCAGGGCCCCACCGGCAACGTCGGTCGGGGCCTTTTGTTTGCTGCCGGTGCAGCAGCCCGCCGACTCACCGAAAGGGCCACCCATCAATCGTTGAATTGGCAGATACATAGGGAACTTTCAGCATGAGAAACGTCAGTATCGGAATCGTCGGTGCCACAGGCCTGGTCGGCACGGCGATGAGGGAGATCCTGGAGCAGCGCGGTTTCCAGGCCGGCACCGTCCGCTATTTCGCCTCGGCGCGTTCGGCCGGCACGGCCCTGCCCTGGCGCAATGCGGCGATCAAGGTCGAGGATGCGGCCACGGCCGACTACACCGGTCTCGACATCGTGCTGTTCTCCGCCGGTGGCTCGACCTCGCGCGAGCTCGCCCCGAAGGTCGCCGCCGCCGGCGCGATCGTGGTCGACAATTCCTCGGCCTGGCGCATGGACCCGCAGGTGCCGCTGGTCGTCAGCGAGGTCAATCCACACGCGCTCGACGCGATTCCCAAGGGCATCGTCGCCAATCCGAACTGCACCACCATGGCCGCGATGCCGGTACTCAAGCCCCTGCATCGTGAAGCGGGGCTGACCCGGCTGATCGCCTCGACCTATCAGGCCGTCTCCGGCGGCGGCGTGGCCGGTGTAACGGACCTGGAAACCCAGGTCGTCGCCACCGCGGCGCGCTCGGCCAGCCTGGCGGCGCGAGGCAACGCACTCGAGTTCCCGGCGCCGCGCAAGTTCACGGCGCCGATCGCGTTCAACGTCCTGCCCTATGCCGGCGCGTACTCCGGCGGGGAAGGCTGGACCGATGAGGAGTTGAAGCTCTGCAACGAGAGCCGCAAGATCCTCGAGATTCCCGATCTGAAGGTGGCTGGCACCTGCGTGCGCGTGCCGGTCTACACCGGCCACTCGCTGTCGATCAACGCCGAGTTCGCGCGGCCGATCAGCGTCGCGCGGGCCACGGAGCTGCTGCGCAATGCCCCAGGCGTCGAACTGGTGGACGTCCCGACGCCGCTGGCCGCTGCCGGCCGCGACCCGAGCTACGTGGGTCGCATCCGTCGCGACCCCACGGTGCCGCACGGCCTGGCGTTGTTCATCTCGAACGACAACCTGCGCAAGGGCGCGGCGCTGAACGCGGTGCAGATTGCCGAGCTGCTCGCGGCCCGCGAGGCCAGGCCGCACTGAAGAGGCGCGCCGGCCGCGGCCGAGGCGCTCACCGGAAGTGGGGCATCACCTCGGTCGCGAACAGCGCCGCCTGCCGGACCATGGCCTGCTGGCGTGGCCCATGCGGATGGGGCACCGGCGAACCGCCGAGCTGGTACACATGGTCCAGACCCAGCTCGATGAGCTCGCCGAGACGGGCGCGGCATTTCGACGGCGGCCCGCAGATCGAAAACCACTCGACGAAGTCGTCGGGCACGGACTGCAGGTGTGCGCCGGACTCCTGGGCATGCCGCGACATGTCGTAGCCGCGCTGCATGTACTCGGCGACGCTGCGCAGTCGCGGCGGCAGGTGATCCAGCGGCGCGTCTTTCATGCCGGCGAAATGCGCGACCATGCCGGTGATCATCCGGCCGAGCTGGATCGCCCGCTGCTCGTCCGGATCGCAGACCAGGTTCACATAGGCACCGATCCGCAGGCTGTCGCGCGGCCGGCCGGTCGCAGCCAGGCGGGCACGGGCGACGCCCAGCGCCCAGTCGATACGCTCCGGCGCGCTGCCGACCGCGAAGCTGACACGATCCGCGACATCAACCGCCATCTCGATGGTCTTCGGCCCGGTGCAGGCGATGTCGATCGGCACCGGCGCGACCTCGACCGAATCGAGCCAGCGCAGCTTCGAGGGGGTACCGTTGCGATCGACGGTCTCGCCACGCTGGTAGGCGCGCATCTGCTCGACGAACGTCCGCAGCTCCGCGGTCGTGGCATTGCGCCGGCCGATGTGTGCAGCCGAAGAATCGCCCCGGCCGATGCCGCAGACCGCACGGCCCTTCGATTCGGCCTGCAAGGTCGCGAACGCCGTCGCGGTCACGGCGACATCGCGGGTGAACGGATTGGTCACGCCGGTGCCGAGCCGCAGCCGCGTGGTCGTCTGCGCGGCGAGCGAAAGCTGGCCGAGCGGGTCGGGGCCCAGGTTCTGCGTGTCGGGGCAGAGCAGTAGGTCAAAACCCAGCGTCTCGATCTCGCGCGCCAGCGGCGCGGTGTAACCGGGCGAGGCCTCCATCACGATGCCGAATTCCAACGGGATCACCTCCGCGCTGTGTGCGCCTCATTATGCCGTGGCGCCGGCCGGACCGTCTGCCCGAGCCGCACCATGCCGCGCTGCGGGCTGGCTTCGCTACCAGCAAGATCTCTGCGAGGACACGAACCTGGGCTTCCCGCGTTTCACCACGGACTCGGTGCTGACCAAGGGTGCGGTGATCGGGTTGCTGACCCTGCTGCTCTGGCCGCTCGGCCAGGTGGCAGGTCTGGTCAGCGAGCGCGAAGCGATGCGCGAGGCCGCGCGCACCACGATCGCCAAGCGGGTCGGCGCACAGCAATGGATCGCGGGACCGGTCCCGCGCATCCCGGTCCAGCGCCGGCGGCCGGTGGCGATGCAGATCAGGCGATCGGCAGGTAACGGAGGGTGCCCGCCGCATCACGGCTGGATTCGACCAGCCGGATGCGATCGACCGTCCAGCCGACCGCGGTCCAACGCAGCTCCGGCCGCATCGATTGCACCTTTCGCGCCAGCGTGACATGCGGCACGAACGGCCGTGGATCACGTGCAAAGCCCAGACGATCGAGCTGTTGCCAGAGTGCCGTAGCGATCGCCATGGCCCGGATTGCAGGCCGGGTTGCCGTAGCCACCAGCACACCTGGCTTGCGCCAGCGCTCGAGACGATCGAAAGTGATGCTGAACGGCGCGACCGGACCGGCCAGCGTCTTCAAGCGCTCGAGCCGATCCGCGCCGACGTCACCGAGAAAAGCCACGGTGACATGCAGGTTCGCCGCCTCGACCGGATGACCCGACAGCGGAAACAAAGGTTGGCGCGCTGCGTCGACGGCGACTCGTGTCGTTTCGTCGGGCCAGAACGCGAAAAACAGCCGCTGCCCGCTCAACGGATTCCTGGTTCCAGCCCGGTGCGGGAAAGATAGTCGGAGATACCGACGATCTGCTCGCGATCGAACGAGCGCATCAGCGTATCGTGCAGCTGGTCCATGTTCGGGCGACGGCCCTCGACCACATCGAAAAACTGCCGGTAGAGATAACCGTAGTGTTGGCCGGCGAGGCGCGGGATGCCGCGCTCGGCATCGCCCTCGCCCAGCGGGCCGTGACAGCGCTCGCAACGCTCGAAATAGCTCGCCGTGCCCCGCGCGAGGCTGGTGCCGTCACCGTGCGCGCCGACGAAGCCGCGCGGCAAGGTCGCAGCGAAAGCCGCCACATCGGCGAGATCCTGGCTGCCGGCGAGCCCTGCCATCCGCGAGGCATGCTCCATCTGCATGTCCCAGCGCTGCTCATGCCGATAGTCGACCAGCTGCTTGACGATCACCGTGTAGTGCTGGCCGGCGATCACCGGCACCGAACCGTCGGTGACCCCACGACCATCCGCGCCGTGACAGGCCGCGCAAGGCGCGAACAGCGCCTGGCCGCGCCGCGCATCCGGTGTGGCCCGCAGCGCCTCGCGCAGCTCGGCGCGAGCCTTCGCACCACCTGCAGAGGCGCGGTCCGCCGTAACCGGGGGCGACGCGGCACCCACGGCAGCAACCATCATCGCCAGTGCGACCGAAACCGTGAGCAGCCACCAGGAGTCGCGCTTGTGAGGGATACCCATAGGCAGATTCTTGCGCATTGGCATACGACCCGAAACCGGGGCGAATCCTACGATGCCTGCCGTCGGCGCAACAGGCCGAGCAGCACCGGCATCAGCAACATCACCACGCCGAGATCGACCAGCACCATGGTCGCCGCCTGCGCCGGCAGCGTCGCGGCACCGGCGGCAGCCAGCGCACAACCATAGACCGCGATCGGCATCGCCAGCACGCAGGCCGCATGGCCGGCGAGGCTGCCGCGCGCGATCCGGTCGCTGCCGCTCAACGCGGCCCCGGCCAGCAGCACCAGCCCCGCACAGAGCACAGCAGCGATCGAACCTGGCAGCAGCAACGCATAGCTCCGCAGCGCCAGCCAGGCATCTGGCGGACCGCTGCGGCACACGGACACCCAGCTCGACCAGCCGGCATGGGTCGCTTCGTCCCACCAAGCACCACCCCAAGCCGCCCCGAGCAGCAGCGCGCAGCCTCCGAGTGCCACGCACGAGTCGATGGCAGAACGACGAAAACCAGCCATCCGGATATTCGAGCACGGGCCCCGACCGCCGAGTATCCGTGCTTCACACAAGGCAACGGTGAAACCCGCAACCCGGCATCGGCCACTGCGGTACCAGGCGCGGGAATATGCCGGACACCGGCCTGCGCCGCTTCCACACCCTGCCGACACCGATTCCGGGTCTGGTGCTGTGTGCGCCGGATGCCATGCTTCGCGAGACATTGCGCGTCCACCCGCTGGTGAAACAGCTCGCCGGCAGCATGCAGGCGCGCGTGATCCAGGCCACGCTCCGCGGCGACGCGATCACACCGCCGGCAACCCCGGCCATTGCATCCGTGCATGAAGCGCACGATCCGACCGGCTCGGGCCTGCGCATCGTGCCGATCGACCCGGACCAGCTGTTGCAGGCTGCGCGCTTCGAGATCCTCTACAACGAATACGACCAGCTCGGCGCATTCGCGACCGCGTCGTTACTGGCGCTGGTAACGCTCGCGATCAAGACGCTGATCGAGCGTCACGATCCCGACACGCGCGCCCTGCGGCGTGGCGCCGCTCAGCGACGAACCGTCTGCTTGCTGCAGCTGCCCAGCGCTTCGACCACGGCGTCGGACCAGGCCGCCGGCTCGTCGAACGGCATGTTCGAGCTGCGACTCTCGAGCTGCCGGATCGCGAAATCCGGCCGTAGTGCGCGCACGCGCTCGACCGTATAGCCCAACAGGTCCAGATCGTTGTTGAACACCACCACCGGCACGCGCAATGCAGCGAGTGCCGACTGCATGTCGTACTTGAACACGGCGTGATGGCCATACCACTCGGTCTCGCCGGAAATCCACATCGACAGCGTGGACCACTGGACCGAATCCGGGCTGCCGGCGATTCGCCCGCCCAGGTAGGCCCAGCGATCGGCGAGATGGCTGCCGTCGGTACGATATCGCTGATCCCAGTGAGGCGCTTCGAGGCGGGTCCTGGCCTCGGCTTCGGTATAGAGCGGCACGCCGTGCAGCATCAGGCACTGCACGCGCTGCGGATAGGTGCGTGCCAGCTCGACACCAATGGAACTGCCGGTGTGATGGCCGGCGACCGCCGCACGCCGCAGGCGCAGGTGGCCCATCACCGCATCGATCGCGGCAGCGTAGTCCGCAATCGCGGGTTCCTGGTTCAGCCGCGCCGACAATCCGTAGCCCGGCGTGTCGATCGCGATGCTGCGATACCCTCGCGCCGCCAGCTCGGCCTGCACGCGGTTGTAGTACACGTGGAACCACGGCACCTGATGCAGCAGCACTATTGCCGGACTGGCACTGGCCGGACCGTCGCCGACATCCTGATAGTGCACCTGCCCAAGCGGCGTATCGGCGTAGCCGCGCACGACCCGCACGCCTGCGGGCACCGGCACGGCGCCCGGCGTAGCATGCGCCGGCGGCGCCCATGACTGCGGATCGGCGAAAGCCGCTCCGGTGGTGGCCGAGCCGCCGTTCACGGCCGAGTCTCCGGCCGCGGTCTCCGCCGCCACGACCGGCCCTGCCGCGGCGAACAGCAACAGGCTGCCGCACAACATTCCAGCGCAGGCGACACGAATGCACGACCTGCGGCCACGGCCTGCCGGACCGATCGCCCCACGCGCGCCGCGACTCACGTCTTGCGTGCGCCGAACACGAACCAGCCACCGCTGCCGTGCGCCGGCGCAGGCAGTTCGCCCTTGACGAAGCGCCGATAGCGCTCTTCGCCGAAGGTCACCCAGTCGGGAATCAGGTGGGCGAACGACTGCTCGGCCGCAAAGCCGGCCGCCGTGGACAGCGCTATCGGATCCTGCGAACGGAACGTGGTGTAGAAGGGCTCGGCGTTGTTGCCGGTATCCCAGTTCCAGAAGAAATTCTCGTAGGCGCTGACCGCAGCCTCGTTGGGCAGTTCCATCTGCACCATCATGCCGCCCCGCGCCAGCAGCCGGTGACATTCGCGCAGTATCTTGTGGGTCGACTTCAGCGGAATCTCGTGGAAGAAAAAGCTCGAAACGATCAGGTCGAAGTGGCCGTCGGGAAAATCGAGCGATTCGGCATTCTGCTGGCTGAAGTGCACGGGCAACCCGGCCGCTTCGGCCTGGGCATGGCCGAAACGCAGCAGCGGCGCGCCCGCATCGATGCCGTACAGCTCGGCCCCGGGAAACACTTCGGCATACGGGAACAGGTTCTTGCCGCTGCAGGTTCCGAGATCGAGGATGCGGCGCGGCTTGAAATCCGGATATTTCAGATGCAGCCAGTGGCCGACCGACTCCGCGACCGCGCCGGCCTTCTTGCGGAACGGGTGCTGACCACCGAACACCTTGCTGCCGAATGCCACCACCGCACCCTGCGCGACATCGTCCTGGGTGTACTCGGAATGGAACGAGCCGGGAATCAGGTGGATGTCGAGCGAGGAAACGTAACGCGGCACCTCGAAGTTCGGCGTGAGCCGCAACGAGCCGCCGGCGGGGTTGCGCTTCGCGGCCTCCCGGGCGACGTCGATCATCCCGTCGAGCGCCCGCTCGACCGGCTCCTGAACCGACAGGAAGGTCATCTCCTGGACGTTGTAGCGGACCGAGCTGTAGAAGCGGAACGACGGTTCCGCTTCCATCGCGCGCTCGATGCCGCGCCAGTCCGCAGGCGCTTCGCCACGCGCCTGCAATGCCGGCTCGACCCGCGACTCCCAGTCCCGCTTCAAGTCGGCACGCATGTCGACGATCGCATGCTTGCGCAGCGTACTGACGAACTGCTGCCGTGCGCGCTCGTCGTGGGTGGGACGGTACAGGGTTTCGATATCGACGATCGGTTGAGCGGACATCAGTGCATCTCCTCGCCACCAGACACGTTCATCGCCTCGCCCGTGATGTAGGTCGCCTCGGACGAGCACAAAAAGGCCACAGCCTTGGCCGTATCGTCGACCAGGCCGACCCGGCCGAGCGGGATCCGCCCGCGCATCGCCGCGAGGTAATCCTCGACCGACGAATAACCGCGGGCCTTGGCCATGAATTCATTCTGCCAGGCGCCGAGACCCGTCGTAACGTGGTTCGGGCAGACAGTATTGACGTTGATGCGGTGCGGACCGAGCTCGATGGCCGCCGCACGCGTGAGCCCGACCAGCCCGTGCTTCGAAGCCACGTAGGCCGAGGTATAGGAGGAGCCGGATTTCGCCGCACGGCTCGCCACCGAGACGATCCGCCCGGCACCCCAGTCGCCCTGTGGCCCCTGCTTCACCATCTGCCGCGCCACATGCTTGATCGCAAAGAAGCAGCCGCGCAGATTGACGCCGAGGGTGGTATCCCAGCGTTCCTGGGTCATGTCCAGCAGCGGGCCGAACAAATAGCCGACACCGGCGTTGTTGACCAGGATGTCGACCCGTCCGAAGGTCCGCACCGCATGCGCGACCATCGCCTCGACATCGGCTTCGAGCAGCATGTCGCCGGCGAACGTCGTCGCTTCGGCGCCCAGCGCACGCACGGACTCTGCGACCTGTTCCAGCTCGTCGACCAGGCCGACGCCGTGCTGCGGCGCCATCTCGCCCTTGGTCTGACCGAGATCGTGGATCACCAGCCGGGCGCCTTCCTGCGCCAGGCGACGCACGATCGCCGCCCCGAGCCCTTGGGTGCGGCCTGCACCCGTGACGATGGCCACCTTGTTCTTCAGATCCGGATACACCTTAGAACGATCTCCTGCGCAATGTCCGGCGGGCGACTCAGCCTGCCGGATGCATGCGGAACACCCGCTTGACGTAAGCGTCCCGCCAGGCGGCGCGCACCTTCTCGATGTCGGCATCGGGAATATAGGCCTCGATCGTCTCGCGCGTGACCTTGCCGTCACGCTCGAGCAAACGCTCCACGGTGTCGAGCCGCTCGCGCATCACCGAAACCTCGGTCGTCAGCTCGAGCAGGAAGGTCATCATCTGATCGAGTGCCGGATCGTCAAAGAAATGCGGGCGCTTGCCGCGAGTCTGCCGTGGCAACTTCACCGCCGTAGCGGGCGTCTGGGCTGTCATGTCATCCAGTCCTCATCTTGGGTCGGCGACGCCGCGCCCCTGCGGAGGCGGCGCCAGGGTGTTCATGTCGGACTGGCGCGGACACAACAGGATTGCGCTGTCGTCGGCCCTGCCGGTCAACGGCTGCAGTGTGCCGCTGCCGGGCCGGTCGCGACAAGCGCCGCCCCCCGTCAAGCTGGCCGTTGTGGAATTCCAACAGTCCGGCGCAGCCTCGATGCTGATTTGTTGTCACCCATCCACGAATTGGTCTCACGGAGTAAACCGCCGTCGTGACCACCCGCAACGCACTGATCTTGCTGTCGATCTCATTGCTCGCCTCGAGCGGCGCAATTGCCCAGCAGCAGTCCACCCGACAGCCCTCCGATTCTGCCATCGAGGAGGTCGTGGTGACCGCCCAACGGCGCGCGGAGAAACTGCGGGAAGTACCGATCGCGGTCAGCGCAATGGCCGGTTCGACCACGCCGCTGGTCAACGACGGCGAGCATGTGCAGTTCACGCAGGAAATCAAACTCACCGGCAACACGGCCAGCGGCCGGATGAAATACGTCACCGGTCCGTTCGGCTTCTATGACGACAACGACACCTCGTTCGCGAACAGCAGTCTGCCGCTGAGTGGCCCGCCCACGGTCACGCAGGACCGGACGATGATGAACAAGACACAGTCGGCCGCAGTCTATTTCCAGGCCGACTACAGCCTCACCGACCGCCTGACCGCGACTGCCGACATCCGCTACACCGACGACGTGATGCTGTTTGCATCCGCGACCCGTGGTTTCAAGTCCGGGGGCTGGAACGCGCGTGCCAACTTCGGCCGCCTCGCACTCGATTTCGCCGCCGAGAAGGTCTGGTCCTACGAGGCCGGCGCCCGCACCGAGTGGTTCGACGGCCGCTGGTCACTGACTGCGGGCTGCACCAATTGCAGCAGCGAGTCGTATGTGGTCTCGTACCTCGTGTACCCGTACCTACCGGAGCCGCGGCGCTGGTCGGTGCGGCTGCGCTACGATTTCTGAGGGTCCACCGTCCGAGTGATGCCGCCGCCGGGTGTACGCCACACCCGGCGGCGCTATCCGGCATCGACCCGCCCGCGTGCTCGACCCGCATGAGGTACCGGTCCGATGAAACACATGCCCCAGGTCATCGCTATGATGACGCCCTTTCCCTATTCGATCGATCTCGACGCCACGCTCGCCGAAGCTCGGTTGATGATGGATGCCAAGGGCTTCCGGCACCTGCCGGTGATGTCGCAAGGCCGTCTGTGCGGCATGCTCAGCGACCGCGACCTGCGGGTCGCTGCAGCACCCGGGCCGGAACGAGCGGTGGATTCCCCGCTGCGGGTCCGCGATGTCTATCAAGACGAGGCCTACACGGTGGCAGCCGACACCCCCCTCGACCTGGTCGCACAGACCATGGCCGAGCGACACATCGGCTCGGCCATGGTGACCCGCGGTGGCAAGCTGGTCGGCGTGTTCACCACCACCGATGCCTGCCGGGCGCTCGCCCGGGTATTGCGCGAGCGTTTCCCGCCGCCCTCGCCCGGCACCCACGCTGCCTGACCCGTCGAAGCGTCGCTCAGCGACGCCGTACCGCCTGCTGCAGGCTGGTCGGTCGCCACCTGCCACAGCATCGTCGAACCCATCGGCGTAGCCAGCAACACCGGAACCAGCAAGGCGTGCTGAGCCGGGCGATCGCCTATCTCTACTGGATCGGCATCCTGAGCGTGGCCTTCATCGGCACGGTCAAGCCATTCTAGCTAGAGCTCGCCGATCGCCCATTGCAGGCGCAGGCGCGCGAACCCGGCGTCGTGCTCGGCATCGTCGCGATGGTTGACCGCTGTGACCTGCAGTGCGATCGCATCCAGCACCTGCGTATGGGCCACGAGGCCCGCGCCATACAGCTCGCGACTGATGCGCAGGTTCTCCTCGGCCTGGGCCACGGCTTCACCGGCGACGGTACGGCGCGCATCGGCCTCGCCGACACCGAGCCAGGCTTCGCGGACCTGCAACTCCAGCTGAGTCTGCAGATCGTTGCGACGCAGGCGGACAGCGCTACCCTGCCGACGCAGCGCAGTCGCACGGGCACGAACCTGTCCGCCGTCGAACAGCGTCCAGCGCAAGCCGATGCCCGCGCTCGCGAATTGCTCGCGATCGAGGACCGTGGTTTCGAGATGGTCGTAGGCAGCGGTCAGGACCAGCTGCGGCAGCAAGCGGCCGTGCTCGATGCGCGCCTGTGCATCGAATGCGGCCGCCTGCGCCTCCAGCACACCGAGCTCGAGCCGATTCGCGAGCGCCGCTTCCACCAGGCTCACCAGCGGCCTGGCCACCAGGTCATCGCCCGCGCCCTGCGCCGGCCGCGCATCGAGTTCCGCGAGTCGGTCGAGCGGCTGCCCGAGGCGACGGTTGTAGGTCGCCCGCGCCAGCTCCACCGCGTTCGCGGCGCGCAATCGCTGCTGCCGCCCGTTCGCCAGGGCGACCCGCGCGGCCAGCAGGTCATTGCCTGCCACCTCGCCGCGATCGACCATGACCTGCACATCGGCAACGTGGGCCGCCAGACTCTCGACCGCGGCATCGGCCGTCGCAAGTGCACGCCGGGCGCGCAGCAACGTGAAGTAGTGGTTGGCCACCTCGAGCCGCAGCGCAGCGGCCGCCTGCTGCGCCATGGCCTGTGCGGCCCGACTGCCCTGCTCCGCGGCCGTGACACCGGCGGCGAGACTGCCCCCCGCATAGAGCGGTAGCGTGAGCCGGGTTCCGGCCATGACCGTGTCGTCGCCATCGAAGATCGGTGGTGTACGCAAGGACAAGCCGCCACCGCCGACTTCCAGAGCCGGCGTCACTGCGAAACGGGTATAGGACGCGCCCATCTCCAGGCCGGGTAGACGTGCACCGCGCGCCGCACGCAGCCGTGCTGCGGCAGCCTCGGCGTCGGCCGCGGTCGCAGCCAGCGTCGGATCGTGCTGCAGCGCCAGCGCCCAGGCCTGCTGCAACGACTCGACCGCGTTCGCAGGCTGCGCCACGAACATGGCGAGCAGCACGGCCACGAACCCCGATATCCAGACACCTGCTGTCATGCGCATGAGATGCCTCCGCGGCGTCGCAGATAGGCGTAGTAGATGACCGGAATCACGACCAGCGTCAGCACAGTCGAAACCAGGATGCCGAAGATCAGCGACACGGCCAACCCGTTGAAGATTGGGTCGTCGAGAATGAAGAACGCACCGATCATCGCCGCGAGCGCAGTCAGTGCGATCGGCCTGGCACGGATCGCGCCCGCATGCACCACCGCATCCTCGAGCCTCGCGCCGTTCGCCAGCTCGCTGTTGATGAAATCGACCAGCAGGATGGAATTGCGGACGATGATGCCCGCGAGCGCGATCATGCCGATCATCGAGGTCGCAGTGAACTGTGCACCGAGCAGCGCATGCCCCGGCATCACGCCGATCAGGGTCAGCGGGATCGGCGCCATGATGATCAGCGGCACCGCATAGGAGCCGAACTGCGCCACCACCAGCAGGTAGATCAGCACCAGGCCGACCGCATAGGCGAGCCCCATGTCGCGGAAGGTTTCGTAGGTGATCTGCCACTCGCCATCCCACTTGATCGCAAGCTCGTTCGGGCTGGCCGGCGGCTCGATGAACCGCTGACTGAGACCCAGTCCTGCGGGCGGCGGACCGCCGGCCCTGCCGACGATCCGGAACATGCCGTAGAGCGGGCTGTCGAGCCGGCCCGCCATGTCGCCGGTCACATAGACGACCGGCAGCAGATCCTTGTGATGGATCGCGCCGTCCCAGGCCGACTCGCGCACTTCGACGATCTCCGACAACGGCAACATGGCGCCGTCGGCACCGCGCAATTCGAGCTCGAGCAGCGACCCCACGTCCGCCATGTCCCCGGCCGGCAACTGCAGCCGCACCGCCACCGGCTGGCGCTCCCGCCCGCCATGGACGAAGGTGGCATCGAAGCCGCCGAGGGCGGCGGCCAGCACTTCGCCGACCTGCTGCTGCGACACGCCGAGCCGAGCCGCCTTGTCGCGATCCACGAGCAGCGTCAGGCGCATCGCCTCGGCCTCCAGACTGTCGTTGCCGTCGACGATGTCCGGCGTGGTGTCGAACAGCTTGCGCAGCTCGCCGGCGACACGGCGCTGCTCGGCACGCGACGGCCCGTAGATCTCGGCGACGATCGGCGCCATGACCGGCGGCCCCGGCGGCACCTCGACCACCTGCAGCGTCGCGCCGTAGCGCTGTGCGATCTGCGCAAGCTGCGGGCGCACGGCGAGGGCGATCTCGTGGCTCTGGCGGTCGCGCCGGTGCTTGTCCACCAGGTTCACCTGCAGATCGCCGAGTTCGGGGCGCTGGCGCAGATTGTACTGGCGCACCAGACCATTGAAGTTGATCGGTGCCGAGGTACCGGCGTAGGCCTGGAAATCGCTGACCTCCGGCAGCGCACGCACCACGGCCGCGAGCTCGTCGAGCGCCCGCGCAGTCGTTTCGAGCGGCGTGCCCTCCGGCATGTCGAGCACCACCTGAAACTCCGACTTGTTGTCGAACGGCAGCATCTTCAGCACCACGAGTTGCACGGCCGCGAGCGACACCGCAACGACGATCGCCGCCAGTACCCCCCAGTACAGCCGGTGACGCCGCCGCTTGCCGGCCTCGCCTTCGAGCAAGGGCCGAATCAGCCGGGTGAACAGCTCCTGGATGCGATCCCGTGGCGGCACCGCGACCTTCTCGACGGCATGCTCGCCGTCGCCGCCCTGTTCCCCGGCCGCAGCCGGCGCACCCGCTGCATCATGCGCACTGCCAAGCAGCTTGCGCGACAGCCATGGCGTGAAAACCAGCGCGACCGCCAGCGAGATCAACATGCCCATGCTGGAGTTGATCGGGATCGGGCTCATGTACGGCCCCATCAGCCCGCTGACGAAAGCCATCGGCAACAGGGCCGCAATCACGGTGAAGGTCGCGAGGATCGTCGGACCGCCCACCTCGTCGACGGCCCGCGGAATCAGCGCATCGAGCGGCGCGCGCTCGAGCGCCATGCGGCGATGGATGTTCTCGACGATCACGATCGCATCGTCGACCAGGATGCCGATCGAGAAAATCAGCGCGAACAGCGAAACGCGGTTGATCGTGAAACCCCAGGCCCAGGAGGCGAACAAGGTCGCCGCGAGAGTGACAATCACTGCCGCGCCCACTACAGCTGCCTCGCGCCGCCCCATGGTCAGCACGACCAGCAACACGACCGACGCGGTCGCGAACAGCAGCTTCTGGATCAGCTTCTGTGCCTTGTCGTCGGCGGTGACACCGTAGTTGCGCGTCACGCTGACCTCGACACCCTCCGGCAGATGACTGCTCTCAAGCACCCGGATGCGCTCCAGCACCTGTCTGCTGACATCGATCGCATTCTCGCCGGGCTTCTTCGAAACCGCGATCGTCACCGCAGGCGCATGCTCGACCGCCTGATCGGCCCGTGCCGCGGCGCCACTGCCGAACCAGACATGGGAAACCGGCAGTTCCGGCGCGGCACCCACCTCGGCGACATCCTCGAGATATACTGGTTTACCGCCGTGCGTCCCCACGACCAGCCCGGCAACCTCGTCGGCTCCGGCGAGAAACTCGCCGATCTGCACCGGGATCGCGCGCCCCTGCCCTACCAGACTGCCGGCCTGGCGCACGAGATTGGCCGCTTGCAGCGCAGCGGCGACCTCGGCCACGGTGAGCTGGTGGCTCGCGAGTCGTTGCGCATCGAGCTGCACCCGCACCAGGTTCGCGGGGCTGCCGATCGTGTAGACATCGCGCGTGCCGGGGACCCGCTGGATTTCGGTTTCGATCGAACGCGCGACCTGGCCAAGCTCCCAGGCGCCGCGACTCGGATCGCGTGTCCAGAGCGTCAGCGCCAGGATCGGCACGTCGTCGATACCGCCGGGCCGCACCAGCGGCTCGCCGACGCCGAGATTCGCGGGCCGCCAATCCCGATTCGAATGGATCGCGTCGTACAGCCGCACAATGGCCGCGGTACGCGGCTCGCCGACCTCGAACTGCACCGTAAGCACGGCCAGCCCCGGCGTCGAGGTCGAGAAGATATGCTTGACCCCGACCATCTCGCTGAGCAGTTGCTCCATCGGCGAGGCCACGAGGCTTTCGACCTGCTCCGACGACGCACCGGGAAACGGCACGAACACGTTCGCGAACGTGACGTCGATCTGCGGCTCCTCCTCGCGCGGCGTCACCAGCACCGCGAACAGGCCGAGCAGCAGCGCCGCCACCGCGATCAGCGGCGTCAGCGGATTGCACAGGAAAAACGCCGCGAGACGGCCTGACAGGCCCAGTCCAGCGTGTGGCGGCGAGACGGGATTCAAGATCCGTGCTCCGCACCGCCAGCCTGCGCGACTCGATCGCTGCCTTCACCGGCGAGGTGGATCATCGCGGCCAGCGGCTCGAGCGCGACCTGATCGCCGGCCACGAGCCCTGCTGCAATCTCGTAGCGACCCTCGGTCAGTTGGCCGAGCCGCACCTGGCGCAGCGCGGTGCGACCGTCTGCGGTCCAGACATAGACTCCGGTGACCTCGCTGCGACGGACCACGGCCGAGGCCGGCACCATCAACCGCTGCGCCTGCCCGACCACGAAGCCGACCTTGACGAACATGCCGGGATAAAGATCCGCTGCATTCTCCGGCAGATCGACCCGGGCGCGGAACGTATTCGACTGGGGTGTCGCGACCGGGAAGATGGTCAGCCGCTCGGCCGGCACACGCCGCTCGCCGACGTAGACCGCGGCCTGGGCGGTGCGGCGCACCTGCTCGACGACCCGTTGCGGCACATCGACAGCCACCCGCAAATACTGCAGCGAGAGACCGCTGACCAGCGGCGTGCCGGGCGCGACCGATTCGCCGACCTGTACGTGACGCTGGGTAACGACCCCGGCGTACGGGGCACGAACCTCCGTGTAGTCGAGGCCTTCCCGTGCGCTCGCCACCGCGGCGCGAGCCGCCTGCAGGCGCGCGATCGCAGCATCGCGATTTGCGGTCGCCTCGTCGAGCATCGCCTTCGGCACGACCTGGCGCGCCTGCATGTCGGCGATCCGTCGGTAGCGTGTCTGCGCCTCGGTCTCGCGAGCGGTGGCTTCAGTCAGCGCAGCCTGCGCCTGGGCCAGACCGGCACGTTGTTCGGTCGAGCGTAACCGCAGGAGCACCGCTCCGGCCGGCACGAAGTCGTTGATGTCGAACTCGATCGCAGCCACACGGCCGGCCGTCTGGGCCGAGACCGTGCTCTGATTGACCGCTTCGATCGTGCCGTCAAGTCGCCGTTCGACCGGAATCAACTCCGGCTGTACCTCGAGCACGGCGAACGGCGGCGCCGCGGACGGGGATGCGTCCGACGGCGGCGCCTCGCGGCTGCACGCCGCGAGCCCCACCAGAGTCACGACGATCGAGGCGACACGCACCCCGCAGCATCGCCCGCCGAGCCCAGCTTGCGGCCGACGTCCGCGAGCCGGCGCCACGACCATGCTCATCGGAACGCGCTACCCGGCGGTACGCCGGTGCGCCGCAGTAGCATGACCAACGGGCAGCTGCCGGTGAATGCGGCCTGCAACATATTCAGCCCGACGAAAGCCCCCAGCAGCAGCCACCAGGGCGAAACCAGCCACGACAACGCCAGACTGAGCAGTACCATGGTGCCGGCGAATGCGAGAACGATGCGATCGATGTTCATGACCGAGCCTCCTGCGACAGCTTCCCGGCTAATATATTAGAATTTACTAATTTAGCAAGCCTTGGAATATACTGACGACCAGGGTCGATTCCCAGCGCATCCACAGCGAGCGTCCATGAGCAGCCAGTCCTCACCCGCCGGCACAGGTCGGTCGCGCCAGTCCGCCCGCCCGGCCCCCCAGGCGCAGTCGATGCGACCACACGCCGAGCAGGCTGCCGCACTGCTGCGTGCGCTCGGCAACAGCCAGCGCTTGATGATTCTCTGCAATCTGGCCGACGGTGAGCTGGCGGTCGGCGAGTTGATCGCCCGCCTGCCGCTCAGCCAGTCGGCAACGTCGCAGCACCTGGCCGTCTTGCGCGAACAAGGCATCGTCTCGACCCGCCGCGTTGCGCAGACGATCTACTACTCGTTGAAGCCAGGTCCGGCGGCACAGGTCATCGAGGTGCTGCACAGCATCTACTGCGGCCCGCCCACGACCAGACTGCGCCGCACGATACGGTGCTGAGCGATCGACGCCGTACCCCACTTCGACGGTGGCGGATACGGACATGCCGCAGGTCACGGCCGTTTCTGCGGATAGCGACCGCCGCGGCAGATCCCGACACTGCAGTCTTTAAGGGGCGCGAGCGGCCAGACTATTGCTGTGTACTCCCCTCGCGGAAGACTCACACTCCAGACCGGTAACGTCACCGAGGTAAGCAGATGATCAAGGAATTGCAGGGCGACTTGCTCGAATCGAAAGCCGCCGCCCTGGCACACGGCGTCGCCCCGAATGATCCATTCTCGCAAGGTCTCGCACTCGCCTTGCGCGAGCGCTGGCCGGCGCTCTACAAAGATTTCCGCCACTACTGCCAGACTACTCACCCGAAACCGGGCGAGGTCTGGACCTGGATGGGTGCCGGCGGTGTACGCATCGTCAGCCTGTTCACGCAGGAAGGCGCCGAAGGGCATCATGGCGGGCGGCCGGGGCGCGCTTCCCTCACCCATGTCAGCCATGCGCTGAAGGCGCTGCACAAGCTGGTCGAGAAAGAACGGTTTGCGAGCCTCGCATTGCCGCGGATCGCCACCGGCGTCGGCGGCCTGGACTGGCAGGACGTACGGCCGCTACTCGAGCAACATCTCGGTACACTGGCGATACCAATCTACGTCTACTCGAAGTACGTACCGGGTCTCGCCGCCCAGGAAACGGACTGAGACGACCGTCGGCTCACGAGGATCCGTCCATGAACACCTTGCACATCACCAGACGCGCTGCGGATGGTGCAGCCCGCGCCGATCATGGAGCCCGCTCGATGCGCCTGCCGGGAGTTGCATGGCTTGCGCTGCTCCTGCCCTTGCTCGCGGTGTTCGCTTCGACGGCCGGGGCGCAGGACCACTCCAACCACACCGGCGCACAGCTTTACACGCGGTTCTGCGCGAGCTGCCATGGCGCTGGTGGCCGTGGCGACGGGCCAGTCGCGCCATTGCTGCGGGTCGAGGTGCCAGATCTCACGCGCTTGATCCGTCGGCCCGGCGATCCCTTCCCCACCGAAACCGTGCGCCGCATCGTCGACGGTCGGGAAGTACCCGCCGCCCACGGCGGGCGCCGGATGCCGATCTGGGGTTACGAGTTCGCGACGGCGACGGCAGGCGCACCCGAAGCCGGCGCCACGGCCGCGACGACCCTGATCGACCGCCTGGTCGGGTACCTCGGCACGATCCAGCGCCACGCAGGGCCCGCAGTACCTGCGGTACCGATCGCACCGACCCCACCATCAGCTCGCCAGGAGGACACACGATGAGCACCGGCAGCGAACTGCCTACCTTGCTGCGTCGCCTGCACGCCGAGCTCGAGCGCGCCACGGCGCTCGATCACGAATCGCGTGAGCTGCTGACGGTACTGGCGCGCGACCTGCAGAAATTCGACTCGCATCGCAGCTCGGCAAGAGAATACGCCGTGCGGTTCGAGGCCGAACACCCCGAGGTCGCGGCAACGCTGCGGCAGATCGCCGACCTGTTCGGCAAAGCCGGCATCTGAACTGCCGCGCCGCGCGACACGGCACACTCAGCCTGCAAAGCAGCTCCAGGCAGCGATCCAGATGCTGCCGAGGGCGTGGATGCCCAGCGTCTTCTCGATACTGCCGCGCAAGATCTCCCGCCCGGCCCCCGACGCGGCAACGATGCCGCGTGCGGCCACGACACCCAGCACGGCCAAAGGTACCGACAACAGCAGCACCCCCCAGTGCAACGCACCGCACACCACCAGCAGCAACGTCGCCGCAAACGCCGCTCCCTGCAGCATCACGTAGATCGCACGCGTACCGCGGATCCCGAACCGCACCGGCCAGGTGCGCTTGCCTGCGAGGGCATCGGCCCGCAGGTCCGGTACCTCGTTGATCAGCAGAATCGCCGTGACCCACATCGCGGTCGGCACCGCCACCAGCAGTGCCATCGAATCGAACCGGCCCATCTGCAGCCAGGCCGCACCCATCGCCGGCAGCAACCCGAAACCCGCGGCAATGACCGGCTCGCCGAGGCCTCGCGACACGAGCCGCAGCGGCGGCAGGGAATACGCCACGGCGAGGACAATGCCAATCAGGCCGAGCAGCAGCACGACTGGGCCTTTGAGCCAGACCAGCAGCGCACCGAACAGCATCGCCATCGTGAGCAGCCCGACACCGAAATGACGCATCTGCGCGAGGCTCATGACACCGTTCTGGATCAGGCGAGAGCCGCCGGTGTAGGGATAGATACGCTCCGTATTGATGCGGTCGGTGCCGCCGAGTTCGTCACCGACGTCGTTGAGGACATTGGCGCCGGCATGTATCAGCGCAGTCGTCCACAACGCCAGCAAGGCCGCCACCCAATCGAGCCTGCCGCCGACAGCCTGCCCCCAGGCAGTGCCGACCACCACCGGCATGATCGAAGCCGTCAGGAACGCCGGCCGCATCGCCATCCAGTAGCGACGCAGCATCCGGGTGGGGCAACCACCCCCGAGTGTGGCCAGCACTGGTTCCGCCGGTTGAGACATCTATCGAAGTGACCTCGGCGCTTTCCGGCTCCCGCAGCGTCGCGCGCCGGAGTGACGCCACGACCATCACCGCGGGATCCATGCAAAGTAGGCGCAGCCTGCACTGAGCCGGTCGCGCCTGTCCAGTCGGCCAGCGCAGCGCTCCGGCCAGCCGGCCGGCGGCGCCGCACCACGATCCGCGGCACTGCGTATAGCGGGCAGGCACCGTGCCCATCATGCTGCAACCGTGACGACCCCGACCCCACCCCACCCCGCCATGGCGTCGACCAGCCTTCCTGCGGCATTGCACGGGCTGCTGCGGCCGCAAGCCTATCCGCACCCGGTCGGCGAGCTGCGCGTCGTCGAGACGCATATGTCCTGGGTGCTGTTGACCGGCGAGTACGCCTACAAGATCAAGCGCCCGGTCCGGTTCCCGTTCGCCGACTTCCGCGATCCGGCACATCGCGCCCATCTATGCGCGGAAGAGGTCCGCCTCAATCGTCGCTTCGCACCGGTGCTCTACCTCGGCGTCGCGGCCGTGCGCGCGTCAGACGGCATCGCCACATTCACGGGTAGTGGCCCAATCATCGAAACGGCGGTGCAGATGCGTCAGTTCGATCGCGGCGAGGAACTCGACATCCTGGTCAGGACAGGGCGGATCGACGCCGCCGAACTGGCGTACTTCGGCGAAATGCTCGCCGGAATCCACGAAACACTGCCAGCACCGCCCGCCGACACCGACTACGGCACACCCACTGCCGTCGCACGACTGCTGCATCGCAACTTGGCCGAGTTGCAAACCATCGCCAATCACGGCCCCAGCGAAGCCGCAGCCCTGCGCCACAGGCTGGCGCAGCAATTGCGTCGTAGCCGCAGGGCACTCGCCACTCGAGCCCGCGGCGGACATATCCGCGAATGCCACGGCGACCTCCATCTCTCGAACCTCGTACGCCTCGACGGCCGAATCACGCCTTTTGATGCGCTGGAGTTCGAACCGGCGTTCCGCTATATCGACACTGCCGACGAAGTTGCCTTCGTCTGTGCCGATCTCGAAGGCCATGGCCGGGCCGATCTGGCGCTGACCTTTCTCGATGCCTATCTCGACCGCAGCGGCGACTACCCACTGCTACGGGTTCTGGACCTGTACCTCGCGCATCGCGCGCTGATCCGCGCCAAGATCATGGCCATCCGCGCATCCGCAACCACCGACACCGAAACCACCCCGGTCACGGCCGTGCAGCGCTGGCGGCGTCGCGAATCGGACTACCTGGCCGTCGCCCACCGCACGCTGTCGCGCCCGCCGCCTCGCCTGTTGCTGCTGCATGGTCTGTCCGGATCAGGCAAGTCCTGGCTGGCACGTCACCTTGCTCCGCGTCTCGGGGCGATCCATCTGCGCTCGGACCGCGAGCGCAAGCGGCTCGCGGGTATCGCACCATTGGCGACGAGCGGTTCCGCGCCCGGCGCCGGCCTCTACACGGATCGGGCATCCGAGCTGACCTATGCACAACTCGCCGCCCATACTCGCGACGCACTCGGCAGCGGCCGCAGCGTGCTTTGCGACGCAACCTTCCTCGACCGCACACAGCGACTTGCGTTTCGCGATCTCGCCACGGCCTGCGGCGCAACCGCATTGCTGCTGCATTGCACCGCTCCCGATGCCGTGCTGCGCGAACGTCTACGGGCTCGCCGCAACGCCGGCAGCGACATCTCCGAAGCCGACGAAACCGTACTGGCGTGGCAGTACGAGCATGCCGAGGCTCCGACTGCGGAAGAAGGGTTGACGATTCACGTGATCGACACCAGCAGCGCGGATCCCGTCGAGCTGGCCTGGCAGGCACTCCAACCGCGTCGGTTCGAAATACCCTCACCGGAGGGATGACCAGCAATGCACCATCGACCCAGGGCTTTACGGCAATCGGGGCACAGTCTTCGAGGGCGAACTCAAACCGTAGTGACGCAGAATGACGGCAGCGGCCTCCACGCCCGACTCGACGAACGTGCACAGGTCGCGTTCTGCCGCGTCGATGAACCCTTCGGCGACCAGGAAATCCCAGTCCACCACCCGCCGCCAGAATTCGCGCCCGACCAGCACGATCGGGATCCGCGGAATCTTGCCCGTCTGCACCAAGGTCAGTGCCTCGAACAGCTCGTCGAACGTGCCGTAACCGCCCGGGAACACCACCAGTGCCCGCGCACGCTGCATGAAGTGCATCTTGCGCAACGCGAAGTAGCGAAAGCGCAGCGCCAGATTGGTTGAAATCCAGGGATTGGGCAGCTGCTCCCGCGGCAGATCGATATTCAGGCCGACCGTCGGATCGCCCCGCTCGCGGGCACCGCGGTTGGCGGCCTCCATAATGCCTGGCCCACCGCCGGTAACGATCACGAAGTTGTGACAGCCATCGCGGGTACAGACCTCGTGCAAAGCCTCAGCAAACGCGCGCGCCTCGTCGTAGTAGCGACCCCAGCGATGTGCGGCGGACGCCGGATCTGGTACGCGCGCGCTGCCGAACACGACCACGGTCGACTCTATGTGGGCGTCCTGCAGCGTGGACTCGGCCCGTTGGAACTCGATTAGCAGGCGCGCTGGCCGCGCGGCATCACTGCCCAGGAAGTCGGTATCGGTTTCGGCGATCCGGTAACCCGGGCTATCGAGGATCGCCGCAACACGGGGATCAAGCGGCGTGGTCGACGATGACATGCGAAGACTTCTTCTCCCTGAAGGTGGACTCTGCAGACCGGCCGGCAAGCGCAAAACCCGCACTGGCCGCGACAGATCGCCGGCATCTACTTACGCCCGCAGCAGTAGGAAACCATTGCCCACAACGGCTCCATAGGGCCACACTGCGACGCAGTCGCAGCTTACCGATCAACCACCAGGAGCAACAGCCATGCGCAAAGGCCTTCGCCGGATACTGTTCGCGGTTCGCGACGTCGAGACCGTCACGCCCGGCGCCTTGCGCAAGCTTGCCGACCTCACCCAGGGCTCTACCGCAGTCAAGATCGAGCTCTATCACGCATTGACCGAGAGCGTCGTCGTGCCACCACCAGGCGGCGCGCCCAAGCTCAACGAGGTCCTGGATGCCGTAGCCACGGAGCAGCGGCAACGCCTCGCGAAGCTCGCACGTACGCCGGCGCTACGCGACCTGCGTGTCGAGGTCCAGGTCGATTGGGATTACCCGGCGCACGAGGCCGTCATCCGTCGTGCCGTCGCCATCGGCGCCGATCTCGTGGTAGGCGAAGCCCACCACCATGCCGGTATCGCGCGCCCCTTTCTGCAGAACACCGACTGGGAACTGATCCGCCAGTGCCCGATACCACTGCTGTTGCTGAAAAATGGCCGCCGCTATCGTAAACCCGTGGTACTCGCCGCTGTCGATCCGTTCCACGCTGGCGACAAGCCTGCATCGCTCGACAAAGCCCTGCTGGCGGCAGGCGCGCAACTGGCCGACCACCTCGGTGGCACGTTGCACCTGATGCACGCCTGGTTGCCCATGACCGCCCTGGTCCCCACCGCCGCCAGCGCGCCGGTGCCGATCTACCTGCCCGACGACGTCGAAGCCGAGCACGAAAAACAGACCCGCAAAGCATTCGATCAGCTCGCCGCTCGTGCGGGCATCAAGCCTGCAGCCCGGCACTTGGTGCTGGGTTCGGTGACCGAGAGCATGGAGGCGGTCACCAAACGCTGCCGCGCATCGATCGTCGTCATGGGAGCCATCTCGCGGCGTGGCTTGCAACGCCTGGTGATTGGCAACACTGCCGAACGCATGTTCGGTCATCTCGACTGCGACCTGCTGGTCGTCAAACCGCCAGGCTTTCGCAGCCCTGTGCCGGCGCGCAAGACCGCGCGCCCGCGGCTGATCGCGCCACTGCCGATCTGACCGGAGCGGCTCGCCGCGTGACGATGCCGGTGACGCTTGTCAGTAACCCGGAAATTTATATATAATGATAATCACTCGCAATTAAAACTGCGCCCAGCCAGCTTTCAGCCCGGCGCCACCCATCCGGATGTCGACGGTCGATACTGGCTCCACTCAAGCCGCTACCCTGGGACTGCTTTACCGCAGCCACTACGACTGGCTGCGCGAATGGCTCGCGCGCCGGCTGGGCAATCGCGAGACCGGCGCAGATCTCGCGCAGGACACCTTTGTCCGGCTGCTGATCAAACATCGGGAGGGGCGGATCGTCACAGCCGCGGGTGCGACGCCGAAAGAACATACCCGTGCCTATCTGACGACCATCGCCAACGGGCTCCTGGTCGATCACTTGCGTCGGCGCAAGGTCGAACGCGCCTACGCCGATGCTATCGCGCTGCTGCCACAAGACTTGGTGCCCTCGGCCGAGGACGCTGCCCGCCTGCAAGAAGCGCTGGTGGCGATCGACAGATTCCTGTCGACCTTGACTCCGAAGATCCGCGCGACTTTCCTGCTGTCGCGACTAGATGGCTACAGCTACCCGAGCATCGCCGCACTGCTCGGCGTCAGCCTGAGCTCCGTCGAAAAGTACATGGCAACCGCACTGCGGCAGCTCTATCTTCTGCGTCTGCCGTCGGACTAGTCGCTAAACCGCACCCGGAAATACCTTTGTCCAGCGCCGCAGTGACCACGATGATCGACGGGATTCCGGCCACAGTGCTGGACGAAGCGATCGCCTGGCAAGTGCGTTTGCGCTCGGGAACCACCGATCAGGCTACGGTGGCGGCCTGTGGACACTGGCGGCAGCGAGACCCTCTGCACGAGCGCTGCTGGCAAGCGTTGCTGTCCGCCGAGCGGCCGTTCGAGCAGGCCCTCGGAATCGCCCCGACGATCCTGCGCAGCTCGCTCGCGAACATGGATCCTCGGGGCACAGCGCACAGCCGTCGCCGGGCGTTGAGGCTGCTCGGTCTCGGAGCACTGACCAGCACCGTCGGGCTGGTGGCCAGCAGAACACCATCACTGCGCCCGGACCACGCCACCGGCCTCGGCCGTTCGCTGCAGCTGACGCTCGCCGACGGCAGCGGCTTGACTTTGAACACACGCACCGCAATCGATGTCGATGATCCGTTGCGGATCACGCTCCATCGCGGTGAACTCTACCTGCAGACACCCGCCACGCAACGGCTCTCGCAGCCAACCACACCGGTGATAATCGAGGCCGCAGATCACCGGCTCGGCACCCAGTACGCCCGCTTCGGACTGCGGCGCCACAGCAGCGGTGCACTGCAACTGAATGTCGAGACCGGGCGGATACAGGTATGGCACGCGAGCCGGCTGATCGGCACCACCGCTGCCGGAGCACGGAGTTATCGGATCGACACCAACGGACTGCAGGAACGGGCGAACGATGGCCTGGACCCGTTGGCCTGGCGGCAAGGCACGATGGTCGCCACTCGAGCCCGTCTTGCCGCTTGCATCGACGAGCTGGCCCGCTATCGCAGTGGCTGGCTGGTCTGCGACCCGCGGATCGCCGACCTGCAAGTCTCGGGCGTATTTCAGCTGCGCGATATCGGCGGGGTATTGCAGGCCCTGGTACGCACGCTGCCGATCAAGACCCGGCAGCGATGGCCCTACTGGACCGAAGTGATCCCGGCCTGAACACCGACGAGCGCCGGTCACGCGACAGTGGCTGCGGCAGCAACCCGCCGATGAGCAGCAAGAACATCAGCAGCGCTGCTTCCCAAGCCATTCGCGGCGCTGCCACAGGGGGCTGCGTGCCAGCACGCTGTTCGATCATCTCACGGCCGCGGACGAACACGGCTTGCGGCGCCGAGTCGGTCGATGCCGACGAGGACGGTGCGGTCGCCGTCGTCGACGATTCGGATGCGGGTACCTGATCGGTATCGACCGGCGCACGGGCCGGCGCAGGCGACGATGCGGCCGCTGTTATCGCGGCCAATGCCGCTTGCCCACGGGCTGCAGGCGCCGATTCCGCCATGGCCGGCGCCGGCATATCGGCCGCCGCGGCCGCAGCTTGCCGATCGAGGGCTTCAGCCAGCGCGACGATCTCGCTCGAACTGCAGGAATCGGCATTGCACGCGACCCCTGCTTCGGCAATCAGCTCCTGGTTCACGCGCTGCAAGGTCTCGATCACTTCCCGGTCGGGAGACCAGTAGCCCTTGTTGATCACGGTCAGCATGCGATCTACCAAGGCCTGGTAGGCGAGCAGGTTGGTGGCGTCGCGAAAACGCTGGCGGATCTGCAGATCGTTGCGATCCAGCACATAGGTTTCGTACATGCCCTGCCAATCGCTCGCGTCGACCGCCTCGGGAACGGTCACCTGCCATCCCCAGAGGGCATCGACCACGCGATGCACGAAGCGGGCACCCGCATACCCTTCGTCGAGCATGGCTTCGATCCAGCGGGGATTCAGATAACGCGCCTGCAACTCGCGCCCCATGAAACGTTCCAGCGTTTCATGACGTCCCTGTCGCGGATCGCTCATGTTGGTGACCAGCACCGATGGAGTCTTGCCGTCGACCTGACGCACCGCCAACGCCGTGCCGCCGAGGAACTGGTAGAAATCATCGCCGTCGATGGCGCCGTAAACATTCGATGAGCGACTGTGGATCACCGCATCGGTGCCACGCAACGCGCCACGCAGCAGATCCACAGCGAGGCTCGCACTGCTGCCACCCTGGCCATCCGGCTGATCTCCCCAGAACCCCTGGCCGTAGAGAAAGCCGGTCCGCCGAAAATAGACGTCGGCGATCTGCGAGTCATCCTGCCAACTGTTCGACGCACCAACGATCTGTGCCACATTGTTCCCGTAGCTGCCGGATGCCGGAGCGAACAGACGCACCGACGCGAGCCGCAATGCCGCCTCGGCTGGAACGCCACGCGCCTCGAGCTCGGCACGGGTCGCGGCGATGTTGTGACGTAGCGGGTTGTCCACCTCCGCCGCATCGCGCGCGGCACTGACCGCCTGGTCGAGCAGCAAGATTTGCGCCGAGAACAAGTCGCGATACAACCCCGACGGCACGATCGTGACGTCGACCCTCGGCCGGCCGAGCTGCTGGCGTGTCAGGGCGTCGACGCCCACGACGCGCCCCGAGGCATCCCAGCGAGGCCGTACCCCGAGCAGTGCCATGATCTGGGCCTCCATCGCGCCGCCGTGCCGGTTGCTCTCGATGGCCCAGAGGTTGATAACCAGGCGCTGCGGCAACGCACCGTCATGCTCGGCGCGATATCCGGCCAGCAGATCGTCCGCCAGCTTGGTACCCGCTTCATAAGCCGCGGGCGACGGCAGTCGCGCCGGATCGAAACCGAACAGATTGCGCCCGGTGGGCAGCGACTCGGGACTGCGGACGGGATCGTTGCCGAATCCAGCCAGAACGTAGCGCCCCGCCAACCCCGCGGCCAGCGCATCGAGCTCGGCGGGCCCGCTGCGCGCCATGTCCGCCATCACGCGCTCGCGCAGCTGCTGCCGCTGCGGTTCACCGAGATCGCCACGCACTGACAGGATGGCCTCCGCCGTGCTGCGGCGCGCCTTCTCGTCCGGTGAAACACCGAAAGTATGCAGCCCGAAAGGCGTGATCTTTTCGGCGATATCCTTGATGTGGTGTTCTACCGTCTCGATGAGCTGATCATCGAGAGGCTCGCCCGGCTCGATCGGCAGGCCGAGATCACGCTCCAGGCCGAGCGCCTTGACCTTGCGGGTGATGCCCTCCCGGTGCTCGGCCGCGGCAATCGACCCCAGACCGCTGGCCAGATGATAGGCATCGATGTCAGCCGCCAACCCGCGCAACTCGGTGTTCAACCCCGCGACATCCAGCGGCGGGGTCATGTGACTGATCAGCACCGCCATCCCGCGGCGCTTGGCCTGCAGGCCTTCACCGATGTCGTCGACGATGTAGGGATACAGCTGCGGCACCGCACCGACCAGCACCTCACCCGGATCGGCCGCAGTGAAGCCGACCTCCTTGCCGCTCTGCCATTCGTGGGTGGCATGCGTGCCGACGTGAACCATGGCATCCACGGCGGCCTTGCGCTGCAGCCAAAGATAGAACGCGAGGTACTGATGGGTCGGAGGCAGGCTCGTGTCGTGGTAGAGCTTCTCGATATCCTGGTCCCAGCCACGGGTGGGCTGCGGCGCAAAGATCAGACTGCCCCAGCGCAGCACCGGGAACACGAAGTACGCGACGCCTTGCGGATCGCGCCATTGCATGATCTTGCCCTGTTCCGGCGCGCCCCACTTCTCCAGCATCGAGTCACGCAGTGTCCGCGGCAGCGCATCGAACCACTTGCGATACTCCGACACCGCCAGCAATTCGGCACTACCTCCGCGTACCAGCAGCTCGAGCTCGCCGCTGCGCGTGGAGTCGATGTTCCGACCACGTTCCCTGACCTGATCCGCCAGTTCCTTGTCGGTCGACGGTGCGCCGCGCAAGTCGTAACCCTCGCGCCGCAGCCGCTGCAGGATCTGCCACAGGGAATCGGGCAGAACGTTGAGATACGACGCGCCGATGTTTTCCTTGCCCGGTGGATAGTTGTAGTAAATAACCGCGATGCGCTTGTCGGCGTTGGTGAGGTTGCGCAGCCTGATCCAGCGCAGCGTGCGATCCACCAGCCGCTCGATCCGTTCCGGAATCGGCTGATCGTGAGCCAAGGTGGCATCGCCGTCGCGGCGCACTTCCTTCGAGGAAATCACCGTCGGCGCAATGGCTCCGGCCAACTCCGGACCGGCCACTTGCCACGAGCGCTCCTGCACATCCAGCCCGATGGAAGAGGCCTGCCATTGCTCGAGATCGTGCTTGCTGAGGCTGATCGAGTTCAGCACCGGCACGTCGAGCCGTCCCAGCACCTGGGCCATTTCCTCAGGCGTATGGCCGACTTTCATCGCCTGGGCGATGACCGCCGCCACACGCGATGCACCCCGTTCGTCGAGCAGATACTGGGTGATCGTCGCCTGCGGCGGGTGTCCGAATACCGGCAGCGCATTGAAGCCGCGGCGATCCAGCTCCGTGATCAGCGCGCGCAAGGTGTCGAGCTGTTGGGAACGGATGGCGGCACGAAAGAACAGGATCGCCACCCAGGGCCGAGAACCCGCCGCGGGCCGCCGCGCCAGCCAGGCTTGCCGGTAGTCCGCAAAGTTCTGATATACCAGACCGCGATCCGGGTCGAAGTAGCCAGACTCCGGCAGCGGCTCCGGCGGTACCACCGACAGGCTGGGGAAATGCCGCCGCGCGAGCGCCGCTCGCAGCAGGTTGGCCAGGTTCTGCGTGCCACCGTGGTCGAAATACTCCGCCAGGCGCGCATCCTGCACCAGGCCGATCGCCGCGATCTGATCGTCGAAACTCGGCCCCAGCGCAAACGCCCTGCCGCCTCGTGCCCGTACGGTCGCGACTTCATCGCGGATCAACTCCGCGTCGATGCGGCCGACCGTCCTGACCAGAATCAGATCCGCCTCGGCCAGAAAGACTCTGGCCTGTTCGTCGACATCGACGCGCCGATAGATCCGCAGATCCAGCGCATCGGCAGGCAGCTCCTGCCGCAGCAACTCGGCCGCAGCATGCGCATTCGGCCCATCCAGCTCACCCGGCAGAAACGCGACGCGCACGGCACCGGCCGCCCAGGCCTGCGGCAGGCTCGAGCCGAGCCACAGGAGGAGAATGGCGATGAGCCTCACGGCTGCCCCGGAACGTAGACCACGCGCCCATCGGCCAGGCGGTAGGCCGTTCCGAGCAGTTCACCCTGCCCGCTGAGCTCGCGATCGGAACTACGGTGAATCCGGATCTCACGACCTTCCCGGGTGATCACCTCGATGCCGCCATCAGCCAGCTGCCGGGTCATGGTCACCGACGCCTGCGGATTGATCAGATCCGTCATGTCGTAAGCCATGAACAGCGCGATCATCATGCTCACGATGAAGACGATGCTGGCGTCGAAAAGATTGGCTACACCGCTGATCGGGTCCTCGAGCGGCGCGTGGCGGGACTCCCGTCTCCTACGCTGGCGCGCGAGCAGGCTCATTGCCACCCTCCTGCCGTGCCTCATCCAAGCTCAGCCCGAGAATCGCCCGATCGGCCGCGTAGGCGAGCGCCGCGAGGTCCTCACGCTCCCAACGCTCCCGTGCCAAGGCCACGAGATAGGCGACCACGCCCGAACCGAGCCCGGCGACCGTCGCCGTGAACGCCGTAACCATGCTCCCGGCCATCTTCGGAATGTCGCCGCCCGCCAACGCAGCAAGCGAGATCCCCATCGGGATCAGCGTGCCCATCAGTCCCAACGCCGGACCGGCCCGGATCACGAAACGAACGCGATCGAGTCGCTGCGCACTGGCCGCTTCGGCCGCTTGTAACAGACGTTCGGTCTCCAGCTCCCGCATCGACGCCGGCAGGACCCGTAGTTCCTCTAGACCGGCCGCGTGGGCGGCCAGCGGCGATCGCTGGCCATGCCGGCGCATCCAGGCTTCGCGCAGAACCATGCCGACGATGAGCGGCATATACAACACCAGCAAGGCGCAGCCGGCGATCACCGGCAGGTAGAGCAGGCTCGCAACCTGATACAGGAATTGCTCGATCGAGTCCGTCATGGTGCCGCCCTCAGAACCTGAAGTCGATGTTCAGGAAGCCGGATCGAGCCGGTGCGCGGTAGTAGTTGAAGTACTCGCGATCCAGCAGGTTGTCGACCGCCAAGGCCAGTGCGACCCGCTCCGAGAACCGATAGCCCAATTTCAGATCAACCAATGCGTACGAGTCGTAGGCGGTATAGACCCCGAAGGTCGTGTCGCCGTTGGTATCGGTGGAATAGCGCCTGGAGACATAGCGGCCGGTCGCACTCAGCGACCACGGGCCCTGTTCAAGTTCGATGCCGACATGCGCCAACCGCCGCGGGACCTGCGGCATCAGCTTGCCGACGGAACCGGCGTTGGCCTGATTGCGCGTGATGCGCGTATCGTTGAACGTGACGCCAGCCAGAACCGTCCATCCACCACCGAAGCGCTGTGCGAAGTCCAACTCCAGCCCCTCGCCACGAGCCCTGCCGGCGTTCTCGTAGACACGATCCAGCGTCGTGATGGTGCGCCGGTAGATGATGTCATCGAAACGATGCGTGTAGGCCGTCGCCTTGAACTTCGCACCCTGCCAGGGTTGCCAGTCGAACCCCAGATCGAAGGACGTCAGTGTCTCCGGCTGCAGCTCCGGATTGCTGCGGTAGACGATCCCGCTGGCAGTCCCGGTGAAGGTGTAGAAAAGCTCCAGCACGTTCGGCGCGCGGAAGGCCCGCCCCAGGCTGCTGCGCAAGCTCAGAACGGGGCTCGCCTGCCAGACCAGGCCGATCTTGGGGCTCCAGGCATCCGCGCCGCGCGCCTCGTAGTGACGCGGATAGCCGGGACTACCCACCTGGTTGGAGACGCCGTCCGACGAGCGCCAGTCGTCGTAGCGCAGCCCCAGGGTCAGCATCCAGTCGTCGTGGAACGCCCACTCGTCCTGCACGAATGCACCGACACTGCGCGTATCGCCGGCCACTTCGTAGGTCATGGCGCCGCGCTGACCGATGTCGCGCCAGTTGGCAAGGGTGAAGCCCGACACCTCGGCATGCTCCTGCCGCCAGCTCACACCCCAGGTAAGATCGTGTCCCGACCAGCGCTGCGTGGTCGCCTGGAAATCCAGCAGCAGATTGTCGTTGTCGGAATCCGTCATGGTTCCCGGGCCACTGTCATAGGTGGTGGCGGCGCTCGAGCCCGGTGTCGAATACCAGTTGTCGAGCGTGCGGCTGAAGGCGGCGCTGACGCGATAGCGCGTGTTGCCAAAGCGACGCTGCCAGCTCGAACGCAGGCTTTCCTGGTCGGTACTGCCGGAGCCGTTGACGAACGACGCGACGTTGACCGAGCCGTAACGCCACACCGCGGTACCCGCAGCATCGGTCAGCCAGGTGACCGGGTCATCGTATTGACGCCGGTCACCCCAGCGCTGATAGGTGGTGCGCCACTCCCCTTCACCGGCGAGATCCAGCGCCGCGGTCAGCGTAACCGCATAGTCCTGCCACTCGTTCATGCCCTTTTCACCGATCAGATAGCGGGATGCGCCGGTATTGCTGAGCGTGGTCTCGTATCCGGAGATCCCCGCGGCAGGACGCGACAATTGGACGTTGACGTCGGAGCGATAGCCGTCCGTCTTCAGGCCTGACAGCGATGCAAACAGCCGCAGGCCGGGAAGCACTTCATCACCGGCGGACAGATAGCCGCGCATCAAGTTCTCCGGTGCGTAGTCGTTGCCGAGGGCACTTCCATAGCCAAGATTCGCGCGGAACTCGCGGGACTTGGGCAGGCGCATGACGTAGTTGACGACACCACCGAGCGCATTGGTGCCGTAAAGGCTCGACGCCGGCCCCAAAGCGATTTCGACCCGCTCGACATCCTCGACCGGAATGCCGGAGAAACTGAAACCACCGGAGTAGCCGTCATTCATCGGCACACCGTCCATCATGATCATCGTGCGCTTCTTGTCGGGAATGCCGCGCAGGGCAATGTTCGCGCCGGTATCCAGCAGACCCTTGGTGCGATCGGCAAATGCACCCGGCGTCAAGGCAACGGCTTGGTCGATGATCCTCACCGACCGGCGCGCGATATCCTCCGCCCCGACGACAGAGGTCGAACCGGGCGTCTTGTTCGACTCCCGGCTGGTACGGGTCGCGGTGATCTGGATCGAGTCCATCTGCGCGGCCTCGGGTACGACCTCGACCCGCGCTGGCCTGGCCGAGCTCTGCCGCATCGATGTAGGCGGCTGCGGGATCTGCTGCAACGTCCAGACGCCATTGCCGACCTGGACTGCGCGCAACGCGCTGCCCGTCAGCAGACCAGCGAAACCTTCCTCGACGGTGAAAGTACCGTCCAGGGCGGCCGACTGCCGACCGGCAACCAGTTCGGACTTGAAGGACAGCGTCAGCCCCGCCTGCTGTGCGAACCGGCTGAGCGCGACCTCGAGCGATTGCGGCTCGATCTGATAGAGCCGAGCCGATGCGCCTTGCTGAGCTAGACTCGCCGAGGCACCGACACCCAGTACCGCAGCGCCCGCGAGCAAGGCTCCCACCCACGCCGCTCTCCGCATCGACCGAACAGCCATGGAGAACGATTGATGCGAATGACGGATACGGCGCATTGCGGGTGTTCCTGTGGTTTCGAGTGGGGCTCTATCTCCATACCGAACAACCCCACCAAACCCCGCAATGGACCGACGAGAAGCCCGCCGTCTCGTACCTCACCACCATATCGGAAAGCATCCGACCGACCGCATCGCAATATAATTAGGTCGCTGGTGGCATCCTGCAGTAGCTTCGGACGGGCGATGCCATGCCGGGCAACGCCTCACCCACCGTGTGCGCCAGCAGGAATCTTCGATACCCGCCCCATACCTCCCGGTCGTGAGAACAACCGATGACCATCGAGTACCGCATCAATGCCCCCGTCAGCGCCGATCAATTCATCGATCTCCTGACGAGGTCAACCCTGGCCGAGCGCCGACCGATTCACGACCGAATCTGCATCGAGGGCATGCTAGCGAACAGCAATCTGATCATAAGTGCCTGGGAGACTGACCACCTGATCGGCATCGCCCGCTCGATGACCGATTTTCACTACGCCTGCTACCTGTCCGATCTGGCCGTTTGTCAGACCCACCAACAACGCGGTATCGGCAGGCAGCTGCAGGCCCTCACCCAGAACCAGCTCGGGCCACGGTGCAAGCTGATCCTGATTGCCGCCCCCGCAGCCAACACCTACTACGAGCACATCGGGTTCATCAACAATCCACGCTGCTGGGTGCTCGATCGCACGGAGCGGATCCGCAACTGAAGTCCTCGCCAGGAATCCCGATTCGACTCTGCGAGCGCTGATGGATGCATCTTCCAGACACCGACTGGCATCACGACAACGTTCCGCTTCTGATCTCGAGTGGCGGGCTGGCACTCGAACGTCTCACGCCACTTGCAACAGTTGGTACCAGCCGCCGTTGGGAGCAGACACCCCTGCCGCGAGACATCGCCCAAGGCCCGGAATATCGGCGTGGTAAGCCGGCGCGACGATCTGTCCACCGGCCCGCTGCAACCGTTGGAGCATCGCGGTAAGACCCTCGGCGACCACTGTTGCACCGAGCAGGCCGCGATGTGGCGGACGCGCATCACCCTGCAGCGACGCCGCGCTGCCGGCGGGCAAGCCATAGTCGATCAGCGCGATGTAGGGCTGCTGCGTGGTCAGTCCGACGTTGACGGCGCGCAGCGAAAACTGGGGACGCTTGGCACCGACTAGTCGTCGGAAGCTATCGTCAGCGATGCCGTAGCGGTAAACGGTCTGCAGACCAAGCCCTTCCTCGAAGAAGCGTACGCTGGGCTCCAGTTGCGAAACAGGTCCGGAGAGACTTTGCGGTTCACTGAAGACACGATCAGTTATTGTCGCGAACCGCGCGAAGAACGCCGCGGGACCTGTGATCAGCGCATAGACGACGTGGTCCGGCCCCCAGATGTGCGCTTCCTGAAATCGTCCTTCAGGCAATTCATAGGCGGCGACGGGCTCGCGGATGCACCATCCGGCTGCTTCAACTCGCGCGCACGCCGCTTCGAGGTCCGGCACGTAGAAGTCGACGACCTTGGGTGCATCTGCATCGAAACCTCGATTCGGATCCCGGACCAGCTTCCGGGAGCCCGGATCGAAAACGAGCAGGCGTGCACCGTACGGCGTACCAGGGGTATTCAGCATGACCTCCCTCACCTCGCAGCCCCGGGTCCCCCAGAGCCGGCTACAGGAGTCGGCGTCACGATGCAGGTCGCCGACCGTCGTCATGCCGAAAATCCGCAGCAGTTCAATGTGGGCCAATGGATCTTCGGTCGATATCAGTGGACCATGGATATACCGGACATCATCGTGCGCCATCATCTGGACTCCGCAAGACTTGTACCGCGCGACTCTCGCGTGCGGGCAGGCGCAGTGGAACGCATGTCAGTCCGCATCCCGCAGACGGACTTGGCGCGCACGCCACAGACAGGCCACGCCGGGAGGCGCAAACAGCAGCATCACGATCGCCATCGACAAACCCACGCGCTGGTCCGTGCCAAGTAGCGAGTCGGACACCACGCCAACCGCAAGCGCACCGAATCCGAGTCCAACGAGGTTGATGTTTAGATAGTAGAGCGCCGAGACCCGGCCTCGGAATTCGTTAGGCGTCACCTCCTGGAATGCCGCTACGGACGGTGCAGACGGAAATGCGATCAGGAACATTCCCACGGCGAGAAACGCCAGTGCAAGCGTCGGCGAAAGCGCGAGGCAGCCGCCGACCATCGCCGGAATGGACAAGGTCGCTCCCAGAGCCGCGGTCGTCAGATCCGGGGCTCGCCAGCCGCGCTTGCGCATCCACGCCGCAACCCACCCACCAGTCACCGCACCCGCGGCTCCGCCAAACAGAAACACCCAGCCGAAAGCGAAGCCGAAGCGCTCGGGTGACCAGGAAAACGCGCGAATGAAGTGTACCGCGACCCAGGAGAGCACCGCATAGGTGGCGACCGAGTACAGACCGAAGCCGACGAAATGCCAGCCGAACAAGGCGCCGCGCCGCCGCAACAGCGCACGGAACGGTGCGGAGAACAGCCGGTCATCGGCAGCGCCGGGAGCGCACTCGCGTCGCCGTGGTTCACCGACAGCCAGCAGCAGCGTCGCAACCAACAGACCCGGCAGTCCGACTAGCACGAAGACGACTTGCCAAGGCTGCATAGTTTCAAGCAGTACGATGCCACCGCGATCCCAGGTTTCGGTCCAGGCGATAGCCGCGGCACCGAGCAGATAGGCCAGCCCCCCGCCCATTGAGCCCGCAGAGATGTAGAGCCCAAGTGCGACGGCACGCTGACGGGGGGCGAAGTAGTCGCCAATCAACGAGACTGCCGCGGGCGCGAGCGTCGCCTCGCCAACGCCAACTCCGATGCGTGCCAATAGCAGCTCAAGAAAGTTGCGCGCGAGACCGCAAGTGGCCGTCATCAACGACCACACGGTGATACCGAGCGCCAACAGGTTGCGTCGGTTCGAGCGATCGACCAGCCGCGCGATCGGCAATCCGAGCAGCGTATAAAACGTCCCGAATGCGAATCCCTGCAGCGCGCCGAGTTCGGTCTCGGACAACCCGAGTGAGGCTTTGATGGGCACGGCGAGCAGACTGAGAACCTGGCGATCCACATAGCCGACCACGTAGGCAAGCATGAGCACGACGACAGCCGACCACGCGCGCCAGGGGTTCGGCCAAGCGTCCGTGGCCACTGCTGCCGGATAAGAGATTCGTGTTGTCATGCCCAGCAATGATGCCCAGTCCACTCACCCGCCCCGCGAGCGGCACAAGGAACCCCGTTCAATAGCTCGCCTTCAATGTCAGTGACCAGGTGCGCGGTTCGCCAACATAGCGTCCCAGCGTCGAAACACCTTGGGTGTAGTAAAGCTTGTCACCAAGGTTCTCGCCGGCAACCGTGACCCGCCAGCGTCCATCGAGTAGCTCATAGGCGAGCTGTGCGTCCCAGACACCGTAGGCCGGCGATAGGATGTTGCGGTGGTTGGCGGTACTGCGGAAGATCTCGTCGGAGTGTCGGTAGTTTGCTGCAAAGCGCAGCCTTCCCGGCCCGATCGGCCGGGTCTCATAATCCATCCCGACCTTGTAGTGCACCCGTGGCGCATGTTTCAGCTTCACCGCTGTCGGGATGCCAACCGGCTGGCGCGACCATTCTGCATCCAGCAGCCCCACCAGCGCATAGATGTTCCAGCCGGCCGTAGGGCGCAGCACAGATTCGAGCTCGGCCCCTCGGAACTCGGCGTCGCCACTGATCACATTGAAGCTGCCGTCAGCCCCCAGCACACTCGACTGCAGATCGTCATAGGTGGCGCCAAACAGCGTCAGGTTCAGCCGCAAGCGCCGATCGAACCACTCGCTCTTGACGCCCGCTTCCACGGAGTCGACCGTCTCGGCCACAACCTGGCCGGCAAGCTGCGCAACGCTGGTCGGCCGCGCTGCCGCGAAGCCGCCCGCCTTGTAGCCTCGCCCCCAGTTGGCGTAGAGCAGAATATCGTCGGTGGCGCGCCAGTCGATTCCCACCTTCGGCGTAAACTTCGACTCGGCGTAGTCGTCGTCGCCCGGTGGCAGTACGGCAAGCGGTGCGGCCGCTGTCGCGGTCTGGAAATACGCGCGACGGATCCGCTTGTCATCGCGCGTGTAACGGCCACCAAGGGTCAGGGTCGTACGGTCAAGAAACGTCCAGTACAGCTCGCTGAATGCGGCGTAGCTGCGGGCTGTTTGGAAATCGACATTGCGCGCGCCACCGAAGATCGCATCCTGATCGACTTTTTCTCGGAAAAGGAACGCGCCGACGATCCACTGTAGAGGACCTTCGCCAGCCGAATTGAGCTGCAGTTCCTGGCTGAGCTGTTCCTGATGCAAGAACTGCAACAAGGTGAACGGCGCAGCCGGTGCGCCCGAGAGGTCCAGCGCCAGATCGTCATCGAAACGTCGATAGCCCGAGATCAACTTGAGCGTCGCCCTCTCCAAATCTTGCGATATCGTCAGATTCATGCCCCAGCCAGCGAAACGGTTGATATCGGGCGCGCCAAGTCCGGAAGCGCGGGGTCCGAAGCGGAACGGGCAGACCACGTTGAATGCCGAGTTCGGCGCGGATGGACTCACGCCGGCGCCGATCAAACCTGCGCAATCCGTGGAAACGATGCCTTGAGGACCGGAACGGTTGCGCGCCGCGTCTATGCTCCAGTAGAGCTCGGTCGCTTCGCTCGCCACCCAGCGCGCCGCGAGTCGCGCGGCTTGACTGTTGACAGCATTGGCTCGGCGACCGGTGTCGGCACCGCTCGCATCGATGACCCGCAGCCAGCCACGTTGATCGCGCGACCCGGCATCGAACTTCAACGCGAAGCGGCCGGCGGCGATCGGCGCATTGGCACTGAGCATCACGTCGGTCCGATCGAGGCTACCGACAGTCAGCGTTCCGCCGGCCGCGAACTCCTCGAGGTTGGGTCGCCGTGAGACGTACTTGACCGCACCACCGCTTGAGTTTCGACCGTAGAGCGTGCCTTGCGGCCCACGCAGCACTTCAATCCGCTCGAAATCGAGCAAGTCGAGCATGGCGCCGATCTGCCGGCCAATGTAGACATCGTCAAGGTAGGTTCCGATCGACGGCTCGTTGGTGAATGATGAATCGTCGATCCCGACGCCCCGCAGGTAGACTTGCGCACCCACTGCTGTCCCGGTGTTTCGCACCACGGTCAAGTTCGGCGCGCCTAGATTGAGACTTTCCAGATCGACCGCCTGCTGCCGCTCGAGATCCGCAGCCGAAAGCGCGGTCACCGCGATCGGTACACTCTGCATGGTCTCTTCCCGGCGCCGAGCAGTTACAGTGACCTCATCGAGGGCTGTGGTCGAGAGCTCGCCACCATCCGGTGCCGGCACGGGCTGTTGTGCCATGGCCGACGCTCCCCCCAGAATCATCGCCCACGCCCACCGTCCGTTCCTCAATGCCAACCATCTGTTGCTCACGGGTGTTTCTCCATCCTGACGGCGACGCCGCGCCATCCATCAGACGCGAGGTTTGCGATGAGATCTAGCGACAACTGTAGGTGATTCGACAATGGTCCGTTGTGGACCGGATTGGGCGCGAGTCTCAAGCGCCACCACCCGGACGATGTCGGCGAGGCGCGCGGCAGGCGGTGACAAGCTGGCTGAACGACGACGGGTGATCGAGGCCGGTCGCGGTGGCAGAAAGGGTGGCAGGTCCACCTCAGTCAGCAGCCCCGCTGCGACCTCGCGCGCCACGTTCTCGCGGCCCAGCATCACCAGGAAGTCATCGGCAAGCAGCAGCTCCTTTGCAAGCCCCAATGAATCGGTGCGCACCAACTGATCCGGTGGCGCTATGCCACGGGCGGAGAACGCCCCACACACCTCCTCCCAGCTGCCAGCTAATTGCGCTGACATCAGCCACGGGAACTCGCGTAACCGCTCGAAGCTCGGTCGTGCTTCACGGGACAAGGGATGCTGTGCGCGGACGATCACCGCGTCGAGCTCGACGAACAAGGGTTCGACCAGCAGGTCCGGATCGACCGCAAAGCTCGCCGGCGGTGCGCTAGCGCAGAATTCGAGCTCACCGCGCGCGAGCATCGGAAATAGCACCGCCGAGCTCTCGACCACTGCCGTCACATGGACGCGCGGATGCGCACGACGGAAACGTTGCAGCGCGAGCGGCATGATGCGACCACTGAAGCTTAAACCCACGCCGACTCGCAGCTCGCCGTACCAGGCTCCACGCAATGCTGCTACTTCAGACTCGCCTAGCCTGAACTCGGCGAGAATCGTCCGCGCCCGGGCCGCGAATGCCGCTCCGTAAGCCGTCGGTGTCGCACCGAAGCGACCGCGTTCTAGCAGTGGCACACCGAGCGAGCGCTCCAGTGCTGCAATGTTTCGGCTGACCGCCTGCTGGGAGATACCGAGCGCCTCGGCCGCGCGGCCGAAGTGGCGATGATCGACGACCGTTACGAAATGCTGGAGCTTGACCCTGTCCATCATCGGCGTCCGATTGTTGGATCTTCCGGGCCGCACTGTCGGACCAGCGCCGGCATTACGCAAGCCGCCCGGCCGCTGGTGCCCACCTGTCCGGCTTTGCAGCACTCCCTTCAGCGCGTAACCGTATGCCGCTACGAGCGCCCGGGACGATGAGCATACCCAGGTCGAGTGCCAAGAAAAAAAAGCCCCCGGCTCTCTCGAACCGGGGGCTTTCCTATTAGGACCCTGACAGTGACCTACTCTAGCGTTGCAACAGGCAAAACTACCATCGGCGCAGAGCGTTTTCACTTCCGAGTTCGAAATGGGATCGGGTGGTTCCCGCTCGCTATGGCCGTCAGGGAATCTTTTTCGCAGCGAACGAATGCACCTCGAGGGTTCATTCGGACGCCACTGGTCCGGAAGTTTTTGAGACAACGCTTGTCGCGTTCACAATCAAATGTCTGATGAACGATGCTCCATCGCACCACCAAGCCATCAAACTGCTTGGGGTTATATGGTCAAGCCTCACGGGCAATTAGTACCGGTTAGCTGAAGCCATTACTGGCTGTACACACCCGGCCTATCAACCAAGTAGTCTTCTTGGGCCCTTCAGGGGAGTCAAGCTCCCAGGGAGATCTGGTCTTGGGGGGGGCTTCCCGCTTAGATGCTTTCAGCGGTTATCCCGTCCGCACATAGCTACCCGGCAGTGCCACTGGCGTGACAACCGGAACACCAGAGGTGCGTCCATCCCGGTCCTCTCGTACTAAGGACAGCTCACCCTCAAATCTCCAACGGCTACGGAAGATAGGGACCAAACTGTCTCACGACGTTTTGAACCCAGCTCGCGTACCACTTTAATCGGCGAACAGCCGAACCCTTGGGACCTGCTACAGCCCCAGGATGTGATGAGCCGACATCGAGGTGCCAAACTCCTCCGTCGATGTGGACTCTTGGGAGGAATAAGCCTGTTATCCCCGGAGTACCTTTTATCCGTTGAGCGATGGCCCTTCCATACAGAACCACCGGATCACTATGACCTGCTTTCGCACCTGCTCGACATGTACGTCTCGCAGTCAAGCACCCTTATGCCATTGCACTCTGTGCGCGATGACCGACCGCGCTGAGGGTACCTTTGCACTCCTCCGTTACTCTTTGGGAGGAGACCGCCCCAGTCAAACTACCCACCATACATTGTCCCCGACCCGGATGACGGGCCTAGGTTAGAACTCCGAATTTGTCAGGGTGGTATTTCAAGGTTGCCTCCACAAGAGCTAGCGCCCCTGCTTCAAAGGCTCCCACCTATCCTACACAAACAAAGTCAAAGTTCAGTGTAAAGCTGTAGTAAAGGTTCACGGGGTCTTTCCGTCTTTCCGCAGCTACGCCGCATCTTCACAGCGATTTCAACTTCACTGAGTCTCGGGTCGAGACAGTGTGGCCAGCGTTACGCCATTCGTGCAGGTCGGAACTTACCCGACAAGGAATTTCGCTACCTTAGGACCGTTATAGTTACGGCCGCCGTTTACCGGGGCTTCGATCAGGAGCTTCGCCTTGCGACTAACCCCATCAATTAACCTTCCGGCACCGGGCAGGCGTCAG
>JACKOV010000002.1:0-880000 GCA_024234075.1 Nevskiaceae bacterium | reverse complement strand
ACCCTGCACCAGCGGATAAAGGAACTCGTGCAACGCGATCGGCTGATTCGCCCGGTAGCGCTTGCTGAAATCGTCCCGCTCGAGCATCCGGGCCACGGTGTGTTTGGCCGCTATCTCGATCAACCCGGCGGCATCGATCTTGGAAAACCAGTGCGAGTTGAACTCGATGGTGGTGCGGGCCGGATCGAGGATCTTGAAGATCTGGGTCTGGTAGGTCCGGGCGTTTTCCTGGATGGCCTCGGGCGTGAGGCGCGGGCGGGTCGCATTGCGACCGGTCGGGTCGCCGATCATCCCGGTGAAATCGCCGATCAGGAACACGACCTCGTGGCCGAACTGCTGGAAGGCTCGCATCTTGTTGATCAACACAGTGTGGCCTAGGTGCAGATCCGGTGCGGTCGGGTCGAAACCCGCCTTGATACGCAGCGGCTTGCCACGTTGCAGCTTTTTCACGAGCTCGGCCTCGACCAGCAGCTCGGCGGCGCCGCGCCGGATCTCGGCCAGTTGTTCTTCAATGGCAGTCATTCTCGGGTCTCGGGAGGGGATCGGAGCGATGGTGAGTTGGGCAGCGGTTCTCGCTTTTGCGGCACCTGCGTCAAGCGGATCACAGTCCGCCGGACTTCGAATTGACCCATGCGGCACGGCTCGGGTACGGTTCGGGCATCTTTGGACATAAGTGTAGTCCATGCCACCCGAGATCCGCTCCCGCCTGCCCTTCCCGTCGCTGTCGAAGGCACGCTGGCTGCAAATCGGCGCCTGCGCGCTGCTGGCGGCTGGCTGGCTGCTGTCGCGCGGCAGCGCCCCGCAGGATACGCCGGCCGCAGACGCGCTGCAGGCCGGCACGGATGCCGCCGCCGTGGCAGCCCACGCGGCGATGGGTGCCACTTCACCGGCCGATGGTGCCGCCGCCGGCAGCGGTGCACGCGCACCCATCAACGAGGCCGGCCTCGGCTTCTCGACGTTCGAGGTCATCGTCAGCCGCAACGACACGCTCGATCGCATCTTCCGCAACCTGAGCCTGTCGCTGGCCGACCTCGCCTCGCTGCGCGCACTGCCGGAACTGCGCAAGCAGCTCGACCGGCTGCACGTCGGCGAAGCACTGAAGCTCAGCGTGCGCGGCACCGAGCTGGTCGCGCTGGAGCGCCGGCTGAGCCCGAGCGAGACGCTGAAAGTCGTGCGGGCCGAAGGCGGTTTTTCGTCTGACGTGATCGATAACCCGCTCGAGAAGGATATCCGCACTACCACCGGCACGATCACCAGCTCGCTGTTCCAGGCCGCGAGCGCGGCCGGCATCGCCGACAAGACGGCTCTGCAGATCGCCGATATTTTTGCTTGGGACATCGACTTCGTGCTCGACATCCAGCGCAACGACAGTTTCAGCGTCACCTACGAGCACCTGAGCCAGGACGGCAGACCCATCGGCGACGGCGACATCCTGGCGGTCGAGTTCGTCAACGCCGGCAAGACCTATAGGGCGGTGCGCTTCACCTCGCCGGACGGCACGTCGGCGTTCTATACGCCCGACGGCCAGAGCCTGCGCAAGGCGTTCATCCGCGCGCCGGTGCAGTTCTCGCGCATCAGCTCGCGCTTCAACCTGCAGCGACGGCACCCGGTGCTGAATCGCATCCGCGCCCACAAAGGCGTCGACTACGCCGCGCCGACCGGCACGCCGGTTCATGCCTCCGGCGACGGCAAGGTCGCGTTCGTCGGCGTCAAGGGCGGCTACGGCAAGGTCGTCGAAATCGCGCATGCCGGCGGCGTGACCACGCGCTACGGCCATCTGTCGCGCTTCCCGAAAGGGCTGTCGCAGGGCATGCGCGTCCGGCAGAGCCAGGTCATCGGCTACGTCGGCATGACCGGTCTCGCGACCGGCCCGCATCTGCACTACGAGTACATGGTGCGCGGCGTTCACAAGGATCCGCAGAAGGTGATATTGCCGAAGGCCGAGCCGGTGCCGGCTGCGCTGATGGCGGATTTCCGCCGCGCGACGGCGCCGCTGCTGGCCACGCTCGACCCGGTCGCGGCCGGGCCGGCAGGCAGCACGCTGGCCGCTTCGGGCGGCCCGGCGCTCCCGCAGGACTCACCCGGCGTGATCCAGACCGGCGTCGCCGCCGGGCGCTGATACGCCTCCCGTCACCGCGCACCGGACCATGGTGCCGCGGCGGCGGCCGTTCGCGATGCCGGATCTGTGAACCGGATCGCCGGCCGGGGCCGGCGCTGTAACACACGCGGTCGGCAACTCGTGCTGAAGTAGACGGCAATGCGTGGCAATACGACCGACCGAATGACCGGCCCGACGACCTGCCCGCCGCCAGCATGGATGCACCCGACCCCAACAACCCGCCCACGCCGCTGATCAATCGCGAGCTGTCGCTGCTGGAATTCAATCAGCGCGTGCTCGCCCAGGCGCAGGATGAATCGGTCCCGTTACTCGAACGTCTGAAGTTCCTCTGCATCTCGTCGAGCAATCTCGACGAGTTCTTCGAAATCCGCGTCGCCGGCATCAAGCAGCTGCTGGAACTGACGGCACCGCAGCAGCCGCGCAGCCCGGATGGACTCGACCCCGCACAGCAGCTGGCGGCGATCCATCGTCGTGCGACGCAACTGGTCGACGATCAGTACACCTGCCTGACCGAGAGCCTGATACCCACGCTGCGCGCGGCCGGCGTGCACATCGTGGCGCGCTCGGAGTGGGACGAGCCGATGCGTGCCTGGCTGTCGGCGTTTTTCGAGCGTGAAATGGAGCCGGTGCTGACACCGCTGGCGCTCGACCCCTCGCGGCCCTTTCCCCGCATCCAGAACAAGAGCCTGAACTTCATCGTGCAGCTCCAGGGAGTCGATGCCTACGGGCGCGAAGCCGACCAGGCGATCCTGCAGGCGCCGCGTTCGCTGCCGCGGGTGATCGCGCTGCCGGACCTCGGCGCCGCACCGCTGCCGGATGGCGCGACTCTCGAGGGCCATCAGACGCCGCAGCGTTTCGTGGCGCTGTCGGGGATCGTCCAGGAGTTCGTCCCGCGGCTGTTCGAAGGCATGCGGATCCTCGGCTGCTATCCGTTCCGGGTAACCCGCAACAGCGACCTGTTCGTCGACGAGGAGGAAATCGATGATCTGCGCCACGCGCTCGAAGGCGAGCTGGCACAGCGTCGGTACGGTGCGGCCGTGCGCCTCGAAACCACGCGCGATTGTCCCGACGAGCTGGTCGCCTTTCTGCTGCGACAGTTCTCGCTGACCGAGCTCGACCTCTATCGAGTGCCCTCGATGGTCAATCTGCATCGCCTGTCGGCGGTCTACGATCTCGTGAATCGGCTGGATCTGAAGTTCCCGGCGTTTTCGCCGGGGCTGCCGAAGCGCCTCGCGGGCGGGCCGGATCTGTTCGCGGTGATCCGCCAGCGCGACGTGCTGCTGCACCACCCCTACCAGCCGTTCTCGCCGGTGCTGGATTTCCTGCGGCAGGCCGCGGCCGATCCGCAGGTGCTGGCGATCAAGCAGACTCTGTACCGCACCGGCGCCGACTCGGCGGTCGTCGAAGCGCTGGTCGCCGCCGCCAACTCGGCCAAGGACGTCACGGTGGTCATCGAGCTGCGTGCCCGCTTCGACGAGGCGGAGAACATCGAGCTGTCGAACCGGCTGCAGGAAGCCGGCGCACATGTGATGTACGGCGTCGTCGGTTACAAGACGCACGCCAAGATGGCGCTGGTGGTGCGGCGCGAGGCCGACGGCATCCGCCGTTACTGCCACCTCGGCACGGGCAATTACCATTCCCGCACCGCGCGCGGCTATACCGACTACGGCATGTTCACCTGCGACCCTGCGATCGGCCAGGACGTGCACGAGATCTTCCTGCAACTGACCAGCCTGACGCGCACGCCGCGTCTCTCGCGGCTGCTGCAGTCGCCGTTCGGCCTGCATGCCGCGATGCTCGGCAAGCTCGAACGCGAGGCGGCCCACGCCCTGGCCGGCCGGCCGGCACGGGCGATCCTGAAGATGAACTCGCTGGTCGAGCCGCAGGCGATCGAGGCGCTGTACCAGGCCTCCCGCGCAGGCGTGAGGATCGATCTGGTGGTGCGCGGCATCTGCGCGCTGCGTCCCGGCGTGCCGGGCTTGTCGGAGAACATCCGCGTGCGTTCGATCGTCGGCCGCTTTCTCGAGCATTCGCGGGTGTTCTGCTTCGAGAACGGCGGCGAGCCCGAGGTCTTCTGCAGCAGTGCGGACTGGATGGAACGCAATTTCTTCCGGCGCGTCGAAATCGCTTTTCCGATCGGCGATGCCGAACTGCGCGGCCGGATCCTGCGCGATCTGGAAACCTGTCTCTGGGACAACACCCAGGCCTGGGAACTCGGGCCGGACGGCCGCTATACCCGCCTGCAGCCCGGCCGCGAACCCGCGGTGAGCGCACAGACCGAACTGCTGGCCACCTACGCCGCGGGCCAGAGTCCGGACGACTGACCGAGCGCTGCGGCAGCGGCAGCGCGCTTCGCTGCCGGCAGCTAGACGACCGGGTTGCCGCGCGAGGAAAACACCTTCAGGCGGAAATCGGCGGCGCGCAGCAGCTCGATTTCCTGCCGCAGGTCGGCGACGGTCAGCGGATGGTCCTTCAGCCAGCGCACCGGAAAACGGATTTCCAGCGAGCGGCTGCGCGGCAGCAACTGCAGCTCGGGCAGCGGCGCATTGCCACGGCCGCGATGCAGCAGCACCGCCAGACGCAGCAGCACGATCAGGAAGATCGCGCGCCCCTCCCAGGGCGGCAACAGCTCCGCGAAACCTTCGATCTGCAGCTTGCGCCGATGGTTGCCGACCAGCCGGGCGAGCAGGCGCTGCTCTTCGCGCGTGAAACCGGGCATGTCGGCGTTCTCGAGCAGATAGGCGCCGTGCTGGTGGTGGCGCGAGTGGGCGACATCGAGGCCGATCTCGTGCAGGCGTGCACTCCACTCCAGCATCTGCACGGCGAACGGATCGTCGAGTTGCCAGGTCTCGCCGACCTGGTCGATGAAGCCGCGCAAGGTCGTTTCGACGCGCCCGGCCTGCAGCCGGTCGATCTGGTAGCGCGCCTGCATCGCCGCCACGGTCCGCTCGCGCGCATCCTCGTGTCCGAACCGGCCGATCATGTCCCAGAGCAGGCCCTCGCGCATGGCGCCGTCGGCGACCTCCATGCGCTCGCAACCGAGCACCTCGAAAATCGCCGCGAGGATCGTCACGCCGGCCGGGAACACCGCACGGCGCTCGGCGTCGATCGAGGTGAGGCCGAGATTCTCAACCCGGCCGGCGGCCTGCAGGGTATCGAGCAGCAGTTGCAGACCCTGCGGGGTGATCGAGTTCGAGCCGGGCCGCAGCTCGCGGAGCGCATCGCCGATCGCGCGCACCGTGCCGGAGCTGCCGGCCGCCTGGTCCCAGCCGCGCTGCAGGAACATGACCTTGACTGGCTCGAGTTCCTGACGGGCCGCGACCCTGGCCCGCGCCAGGCGCTTGGCGGAAACCCGGCCATCGGCAAAGAACTGGTGGGTCATGCCCACGCAACCCATCTGGGTGCTCTCAAGCTCCAGTGGCTCGAGTCCCGCACCGATGATCAACTCGGTGCTGCCGCCGCCGATGTCGACGACCAGGCGGCGGCCTTCGACCCGCGACATGGTGTGCGCTACGCCGCTGTAGATCAGGCGCGCTTCCTCGCGCCCGGAGACGATCTGGATCGGGTGGCCGAGCGCGGCCCGCGCGCGCTCGAGGAACGCCTGCTTGCGATGCGCCTTGCGCAGGGCATTGGTCCCGACCGCGCGCACGTCGCGGGCTCGCATGTCGCGCAACCGCTGACCGAAGCGTTCGAGGCAGGCCAACGCACGAGCCATCGCCTCCCGATCCAGCCGGCCATCGGCATCGACGCCGGCGCCGAGACGGACCGCCTCGCGCAGACGATCGATGATCACCAGCTGCCCGTGGGAATAGCGGGCGACGACCAGGTGAAAACTGTTGGATCCCAGGTCGACCGCCGCCAGGACCTCGGGGACCGGCCGAGCCGCGACTCGCACGATCACAGGGTGCGGGTCACGCGGACGAGGAGCGGGGGGGGAAGGGCGGGAGGCCGCTGCGGCTATCGCGCAGGGTCAGCCGGCGGAGAACGACGAGCCGCAGCCGCAGCTGGTCGCAGCGTTCGGATTGCGGATCACGAACTGGGCGCCATCCAGGCCTTCGCGGTAGTCGATTTCGGCACCGGTCAGGTACTGGAAGCTCATCGGGTCGACCAGCAAGCGCACGCCCATGTTCTCGACCAGGGTATCGCCGTCCTGCACCTGCTCGTCGAACTCGAAACCGTATTGCATGCCGGAGCAGCCGCCCCCCTGGACGAATACCCGCAGCATCAGGTCGGGGTTGCCCTCACCTTCGATCAGCGAGCTGACCTTGCGGGCCGCGGCGTCGGTGAAAACCAGCGCCGGCGGCGGGGCGTCTTCGGCGACGGCGTCGAGATCGTGGTTGGCGGTGCTCATGGACGGATATGCGGTCCTGGAAGTCGATGCGGCCCAAGGCGGCACCGGACAAGTCTAAGTCCTTGACGTAACAGCGTCAAAGGCCGGGCCCGGGCCGGCCGATCCACGGCGGGGGCCGATACCGGCCGCCTCAGCCGGCGACGGCGCGCGGCGCCACGGCAACCTCGTCCTCGGCAGGCTCGGTCACCAGGCAGCCGGCCGAAGCCGGCGCGGTGGCGGCCACCGTACCCGCCATGGGGATCAGCTTGCCGTCAATCTGCGCGCCGAGGACCATTTCGATGGTGCCGTAGTGGACGTTGCCGGTGATCCGCGACTGCGGCCCGATGGCCACCCGCTCGCAGGCATGGACATCGCCCACGACCGTGCCGTTGATGACCACCGCGGGCACCTGGACCGAGCCCTCGACCATGCCCTGCTCACTGATCCACAGCGTGGCCGGTTCGGCGCCCAGACTGCGGACATTGCCCACCACGCGGCCATCGAGATGCAGCCCACCCGAGAACTCGACGTCGCCCTGAACCTGGGCGGCTTTGCTGATCAGCGTATCGATCTTGCCGGTGATGGGGGCGTTCTTCTTGCGACCGAACATGGCGAATCTCCTGCGGGGCACGTCAACCGGTCTCGACGGACCAGAGGATCGTCTGAACGACCGGCTCCACGCCGCGTCGGCTGGACCGTACTTCTACCGTAAGTCGCTCGGGGCGAAAACCGCCGGGGATCACGATTTCGGGATCCATGTTCTCGAAATAGCGAAAGCTGAAGCGCAACTCCCTGCTCTGCCCCCCGGTCAGGGCGGCGGTGTCCAGTTTGGCCGCCGTGCCGTCTTCTTGCTGGCCCTCGAGGGTCAGCAGGATGGTGCCCGAGACGGTGCCATCGGGCCGGGTGGGCTGAACCAGCATCAGGCGCAGTTTGAAGCGGCTGGTGTCGGCGGCGATCGGCGTGATCCGCAGCTGCTGGATCGCGACCTCCGGCCGGTTGGCCTCCTTGGCGACGATGCCTTTGTAGAACGCCAGCTCCTGACTCTGCCGCGCCACCTGGGCCTGCAATTCGCCGATGGTGCGCGACACCTCGGAACGCTCGCGATCCTGGGCGGCGCTGAAGGTTTCGAAATCGGCGGCCATGCGCCGCAGCTCGCGGATGGTCATATCGCGCTCCTCGATCTGCTGGCGCAGCTCGGCCCGCTGGCGAATGGCGGCGAGATTGTCGAAGCCGGCGTAGCTGCGGCCGGACTCGAACAGCAGATAGCTGCCGAACAGCCCGATCACGGCCACCAGACCGACGATCACCCAGCGCCGGGCAGGCGCGTAGGTGCGGATCACGACCTTCTGTGGCTCGACCATCGGCGTGCGGTACGGCGCGGCTCAGCAGGCCCTGCCGGCGTCCAGCCGTTGCGGCTTGCGGGCGGCCGCGCTGGGCCCCTCGGCCCACCAGGCTGGATAAGGCGGCAGGCCCGCCGGGAAGGCGTGTGCGCCGAGCTCGTGCAGCGCCTTGCGGTATACCAGGCGCTTGAACGCCACGACTTCCCGCACCGGCTCCCAGAAATCCGCCCAGCGCCACTGGTCGAACTCCGGCTTGTCGGTGTGATCGAAGCGGAACGGCGGCTCGTCGGTCCGCAACCGCAGCAGATACCAGCGCTGTTTCTGGCCGATGCACAACGGCACCTGACCGCGACGCACGTAGCGCTGCGGCAGGCGGTAACGCAGCCAATGGCGGGTCGAAGCGGCCACCGCGACCTCGCCGGGATCGAGGCCGACCTCCTCCTTGAGCTCGCGGAACAGCGCCTGCTCCAGCGGCTCGCCGCGTTTGACCCCGCCTTGCGGGAACTGCCAGCCGCGGCCGCCGACCCGGCGGCCCAGGAACAGGCGGCCGTCATCGCGCATCAGGATGATGCCGATGTTGGTTCGAAAGCCGTCCGGGTCGATCTGGTCCATGCGGGGTCGAGTATCGCCGCCGATCCGGGAAGCGACAAGGCGAGCGGTCGCAGCGCTTCCCTGCCGCGATCCGGACCAGCTTGTGGTGACCGGCCGCCGCCTGACGGTCGCCCCGGCTCAGGCGCGTTTTTCGGTGACCGTGCGGCGATCTTCGAGGTACTCGCGACCACGCGTCATCAGATCCACGAACGCCGCGCGATCCCGCGCCAGCACCGCACGCCGCAGGCGTTCGACTGCCTGAGCCAGTGCCTCGAGCGACTCCGCGCCATAGTCGTTGAGGCTCTGGATCTCGAAGTACAGATCGGGGCTTTCCTGCGCGACCCGGCTGGCGACATCGAGCTGGGCGTCGAAGGTGGTGCTCGACAGCTTCGCCAGGCGCGGCGCCGCTTCGCCGCTCTCGGCCAGGGCGGTGAAGAACGCGATGTTGAGGGCATGCGACAGGCCGAGCACGTAGGCGATCAAGCGGTCGTGTTCGTCGAGGGTCATCACCACCTGTTCGGCCATCGTCGGCGCGAACAGATCGCGGGCACGCTGCAGCGCTTCGCTCGAACCGACGTCGACGAAAATCACGTGCCGGCCGGACAGCAGCTCGGTGTCGGGACCGAACATCGGGTGAATCGAGGTGATGCGGCAGCCGTGCGAGCGCAGCGCGTTCAGGCCGCCGCGCAGCGGCGACTTCAGCGAGCCGAGATCGAGGATCACGCCGGGTGGACGCCGTATCGCCAGTTCGCGCAGCACCTCGTCGGTCAGGCCGAGCGGCGTCGCGACCACGATGAAATCGTAGGCGGCCAGATCCGCCTGGCGGAAATCGCCGACTTCGCCGGTACCCGGCGGTGCGCCCGAGGGATCGCTGACGTCGACCGCAAAGCCCTGCGAGAGCAGGAAGTCGGCGAACCAGCGACCCATCTTGCCGGCACCGCCGATCACCAGCGCCCGCTGACCGGTGCCGGCACCGGTCGCTGCGACACTGGCCCGCTCCTGGGTGGTCAGCGAGCTGCGGATCAGCATCCGCATCAAGGTTTCGGCAACCTTGGGCGAGACGCCCTGGCGGGCGGCCGCTTCGCGCGCGCCAAGGATGACCTCGCGTTCGCGGCCGTAGTCGCGGGTGGCATGGCCGGTGGCGCGCTTGACGCGCGCGATCTCGCGGCTTTTGTCCTGGCGCTCGGCAATCAGTTCGATCAGCTTGGCGTCGATTTCGTTGAGGCGCTGGCGTAGTTCGTCGAGCGTAGGCATCGGTGGCGAAATGAACGTGGCGGGGAGGCGGATCGCCTCCGGACGCCCTTTCTATAGCCCGGACGCCGGCATCGCAAGCGCTGCGGCCCCCGCTACCCTGCGCTACCATCCGCGCCATGCCGCTACCTGCCCAGTTCCTCGCCGAGCCGCTGCCGACCGAGCCGCTAGTGCTGGCCGCCGACTGGCTGGCCGAAGCGCGCCGCCTGCGGCAGCAACCCAACCCCGACGCCATGGTGGTCGCCACGATCGATGCCGAAGGCCTGCCGTCGGCCCGGGTCGTGCTCTGCAAGGACATCGTGACCGAGCCGGGTTACCTGACCTTCTTCAGCAACTACGACTCGCGCAAGGGGCGTGCCCTGGCGGAGCGGCCGCGCGCCGCGCTGGTGCTGCACTGGGATCATCTGCATCGCCAGGTGCGGATCGAAGGACAAGTCCTGCGGGCGCCGGCGGCCGAGAGCGACGCCTATTTCGCCACGCGGCCGTGGCAGCGGCGCATCGGTGCCTGGGCGAGCGCCCAGAGCCAGCCGGTCGGTTCACGCGCCCAGCTGGAAGCCGACGTGGCCGCAGTCGCACGGCGTTTCGGCGTGCCGGTGCCGGGGCCCGAGGACCGTGCCGACGACCCGGGCGTGTCGATTCCTCGTCCGCCGTTCTGGGGCGGCTATCACGTCTGGGCCGAGGCGGTGGAGCTCTGGGTCGAGGGCGAGTCGCGGATCCATGACCGGGCGCGCTGGACGCGCAGCCTCACACCGGGCAGCGGCGACGGCGCCGAGGCCTTCCGGCCGGGACCCTGGTCGGTGACGCGCCTGCAGCCCTGAGCGGGCGGCACGCCAGCCTCGCGGGATTCAGCGCAACGCGGCGAGCACGGTGTCGTGCAGCGCGCCGTTGCTCGCCAGCACCGTGGTCGTGTCCAGACCGACCGGCCCGCCGTTGAGATCGGTGAAGCGCCCGCCCGCCTCTTCGACGATCACCGTCAAGGCGGCGATATCGAGGATGTTGACGTCCGACTCGACCACGACGTCGAGCGCACCGCGCCCCAGCAGGTGGTAGTGCACGAAGTCGCCATAGCCGCGCAGCCGGCTCAGCTGCGGCACCAGCGCGCCGAAGCGCGCCCAGCGCGGACTCTGCGCCAGGGTCTTGAGGTTGCCGGTGGAGAGGATCGTGGCGTCGAGTTGCGAGGTCGTGCTGACCGCGATGCGCTTGCCGTCGAGCCAGGCGCCCTGGCCGCGCTCGGCCCAGGCCAGCTCACCGTAGACCGGCGCACTCGACACGCCGAGCACGAAGCGCCCGCCGCGCAGCAGTGCGATCTGCGTCGAAAAGAACGCACAGTCGCGGACGAAGGACTTGGTGCCGTCGATCGGATCGACCAGCCAGATGCTCTCCGCGCCCATGTCGTGCTGGCCGGTTTCCTCTCCATAGAAACCGTAGCCCGGGAAACGCTGCGCCAGCACTTCGCGGATGGCCTGCTCGGATTTGACATCGGCCTCGGTGACCGGCGATCGGTCGGCCTTGGTCACCACTTCGAGGTTGCGCTGGTAGAGCGAGCGGATCACCGCTGCGGCTGCGGCGGCGGCATCGAGGGCGGCTTGCAGTTCGGCGGAGGGCACGGCTTTCTCGCGGGGCGGAAATCGAGGGCGCGAGGGTGGCCGCGCCCGGGCGTGCTGTCAATGCGGGCGGCTGCTATCGTGCGGCCCTTGCAGCACTGCGAGGCTTCGGCGATGGGCAACCGTCTCAGCAAGATCTACACGCGCACCGGCGACGACGGCAGCACCGGCCTCGGCGATGGCACGCGCGTCGCCAAGGACGACGCCCGCGTCGAGGCCTACGGCACGGTCGACGAAGCCAACAGCACGATCGGCATGATCCTGGCCGTGTCGGGGCTGCCGGCCGACGTCGCCGCTTGCCTGCTCGAAATCCAGCACGACCTCTTCGACCTCGGCGGCGAACTCTGCATCCCGGGAATGCAGCTGATCACCGCCGAGCACGTGACACGGCTCGAGCAGGCGCTCGACGGCTTCAATGAGCCGCTGCCGCCGCTCAAGGATTTCATCCTGCCGGGCGGCGGGCCCGCGGCTGCGGCCTGTCACGTCGCACGCACGGTCGTACGCCGCGCCGAACGGCGCGTCTGGACGCTGGCGGCCGGCGGCAGTGAAGTCGGCGAGCAACTGCCGAAATACCTCAACCGGCTTTCAGACTTGTTGTTCGTCGTCGCCCGCGTGCTGGCACGTCACGAGCATGGCGCCGAGGTGCTCTGGCGCCACGACCGGGGGCGCAAGCCGGGCTGAGCCGCCGGGCGCGCCGCGCCCGGCACACGGCGCGGACTCAGGCCTGCGCCAGCACCCGTTCGTCGACTTCGCTGCGGATCTGCCTGCCGATCACGATGGCGATCAGCACCGCGACCGCGATCATTTCGAACGCAACCTGGTAGTTGCCGTATTTGTCGAAAAGCCAGCCGGCGAGCCAGCTACCGAGGCCGACGCCGATCGATTCCATCAGGCTGATCACGCCGTTGATGCGGCCGATCTCGCGCAGCCCGAAGTTGTTGACCGCGAGCATGTTGTAGAGCGTGAACAGGCCGCCCCAGCCGATGCCGATGACGATCGCCGCGGTGAACACCCATTCGCGCTTCATGGTCGCGAGCCCGACCACGCCGACCAGCATGATCATCTGGCAGACGGTGAAGACCCGATGCCGGTCGACCTTGTCGGCGATCACGCCGACGCCGAACTTGGCGATCATCGCCACCACGCTGAAAAAAAACATGGTGTTGCCGGCTTCCTGCAGCGTGTAGCCGAAGCTCTTGTTGAGATGCAGCACCAGGTGCTGCACGAAGGCGAAAATCGAGAGGTAGGTCAGGAAGCCGGAGGCACCGATCGCCCAGAACGTGCGGGTGCGCAGCGCCTCGCGAAACGTCAGGCCGTGCTGCTTGAGGTCGCCGATCGCGGAGTTCTGGCCACGAGCCACCGTGCCGGCCTGCGCGGGCGTGCCCTTGACCAGGAACAGGACAAGCAGAAACAGCGCCACCGGCATGAAGGCATTGTAGACATAGGCCTGCCGCCAGCCGAAGGACTCGATCAGGTGGGGATTCACCAGCGGCAGTATCGCGCTGCCCATGCTGGTGCCGACCAGGGCGATGCCGATCGCCAGTCCGCGGCTTTTCACGAACCAGCTCGAGACCAGGAAGATCACCACCATCGAACCCGAACAACCGAGCGCGAGCGAGAACAACAGGTGGAGCACGTAGACCTGCTTCAACGCGACGCCGATCCAGTTCTGGAAATAGAACCACAATGCCGCGGCCGCGAGCGCCACGGTGACACCGACCAGCGCCGCCAGCGGCAAGGAGGGCCACAGCTGGCGGAAAGCGAAGGCGGTCAGCGCCGCGAACGAGACGAAGGTCAGCACCGCGATCGCCTCGATCAGCGGCACCGGTGCACCGTTGGCGATCATGCTGTAGCCGAAATAGCCGAGCGACAGCAGGCCGCAGCCGGTCATCAGCAGGTACTTCGGATTCCAGCGATCGATCAGGATGCCGAAGATCGGCGAGAACACCGCGATCATCACGAAGTTCAGCAGGTCGCGCAGCTTGAAGTCGGCGCGCGACCAGCCGAATTCGTCCAGCAGCGAGGGGTCGAAGATGGTGATGCCGGTGGCTGTCATGCCGTTCGAGAGGAACAGCGCGAACATGCCGACGAAGGCGATGAACCAGGGATAGACGTTCGATGCGTTGCGGTCGCGGGTGATGTCGTTCATGTTTTTATTGGGCCTGCTGACTTGTCGCTGCGGGCCGGTCGGCGACGAGACGCCGCAACTGGGGCCAATCAAAGGATACGCCCGGGTCCGTTTTCCGCCCTGGTGCAATCTCATCGTGCCCCACGAGGCGGTCGGCTGCGAGCGTCGGATAGGCCTCGAACAGACCCTGCAGCAGCGCCGCCAGCGACGTGTACTGGGCATCCGCATACGGCTCGGTATCGGTACCCTCGAGTTCGATGCCGATCGAGAAATCGTTACAGGCAGCCCGGCCGCGCCAGCTCGACATGCCCGCGTGCCAGGCACGATGATGGAACGGCACGTATTGGACGATCTGCCCATCCCGCCGCACCAGGGCATGCGCCGATACGCGCAGGCCCGCAAGCTGCGCGAAATAGGGATCGGCCGCGAGCGGCAGGTCGCCGCAGAAAAGACGATCGATCCATGGCCCGCCGAAGCGCCCCGGCGGCAGGCTGATGCCGTGCACGACCAGCAGCTCGGGCGCCTGGCCCGCAGGCCTTGCGTCCCAGTGCGGACTCAGCACCTGGCGCAAGCCGCGGGCGAGCCCGCTCGCCGGATCGACCTCGACCCGCATCGCGGTCGTCCCGCGTCCGGGCTCCTGCTGCTGCCGCTCGCCTTGGGTCACGCGGCGATCATGCCAAATCCGCGGGCGTCCTGCCGCTGCGCTGCATGCCAGAATAGCGGCATGTCAAAACTGTCCAACGCCCTGCTGCGCGAGCGCGATCTCGCCCATGTCTGGCACCCCTGCACGCAGATGAAGGATCACGAGCAGGAGATGCCGCTGATCCCGATCCGTCGCGGCGCCGGTGCCTGGCTCGAGGACTACGACGGCCGCCGCTACCTGGACGCCATCAGCTCCTGGTGGGTCAATCTGTTCGGGCATGCCAATCCGCGGATCAACGCCGCCCTCGCCGCCCAGCTGCAGACCTTGCCGCACGCGATGTTCGCCGGCCTCACCCACGAACCGGCCGTGCGTCTCGCGGAGCGGCTGACCGCGCTGGCATCGCCCGGGCTGACCCGCTGTTTCTTTGCCGACAGCGGTTCGAACGCGATCGAAATCGCGGTGAAGATGAGCTACCACTACTGGCAGAACCGCGGCGCACCGCGCAAGACGCGCTTCGTGACGCTGGCCAACAGCTACCACGGCGAAACCCTTGGCGCGCTGGCGGTCGGCAGTGTCGAGCTCTACAAGGCGATCTACCGGCCCTTGCTCATGGACGTGATCACCGTCCCCTCGCCCGATGCGTACGAGCGCGAACCCGGTGAAACTGCGGCCGACTGCGCGCGCCGCCGCTTCGCCGAACTCGAAACGGTGCTGGCCGAAAGCGCGGACGAGATCGCGGCGATCATCGTCGAGCCGCTGGTGCAATGCGCGGGCGGCATGCGGACCTACGATCCGCTCTACCTGCAACTGCTGCGCGCGGCCTGCGACCGGCACGGCGTGCACCTGATCGCCGACGAGATTGCCGTGGGCTTCGGCCGCACCGGCACGATGTTCGCCTGCGAGCAGGCCGGCATCCGGCCCGATTTCATGTGCCTCTCCAAAGGGCTCACCGGCGGTTACCTGCCGCTGTCGGTGACGCTGACGACCGACGACATCTACGCGGCCTTCTACGACGAATACACCCGGCTCAACGCCTTCCTGCATTCGCACAGCTACAGCGGCAACCCGCTGGCCTGTGCCGCGGCGCTCGCGACCCTCGACCTGTTCGCGCAAGGCGATGTCCTGAACCGCAACCGCCTGCTGGCACAGAAACTGGCGGCGGTCGCCGCTCCGTTTGCCGATCATCCGCAGGTCGCCGAAGTCCGTCAGCTCGGCATGATCGTCGCCGTCGAAGTGGTGCGCGACCGCGCCAGCCGCGAGCCCTTCCCCTGGCAGGAACGCCGGCTCCTGCGGGTCTACCGGCATGCGCTGTCGCGCGGCGTGCTGCTGCGCCCGCTCGGCAACGTGATCTACTTCATGCCGCCCTACGTCGTGACACCCGAGGAAATCGAACTGATGGCCCGCGTCGCGCACGAAGGGCTCGAGCTCGCGGCACGGGACTGAGCCGTGCGCGACGTCCGCGTCCACGTTGCCGGCCCGCTGCACGCCGACATGACGCTGGCCTTGCCGGGGCAGGCCGCCGCGCACGTCGCACGCGTACTGCGCCTCGGTGCCGGCGAGGCGCTGACCTTGTTCGACGGCCGCGGCGGCGAATGGGCGGCCGTGATCGACTCGGTCCGCGGCCAGCAGGTGCAGGTCACGCTCGGGGCGCATCGTGCCATCGAACGCGAGTCGCCGCTGGCCGTGACCTTGCTGCAGGCGCTGGCCCGCGGCGAAAGAATGGACTGGGTGCTGCAGAAGACGACCGAACTCGGCGTCGCGCGCGTCGTGCCGGTCGTGACCGAACGCAGCGTGGTGCAGCTCGACCGCGAGCGGGCCGACAAACGCCACGCGCATTGGCAGGGGATCGTGGTCGCGGCCTGCGAACAGTGCGGCCGCAATCGACTGCCGGAATTGCTGCCGCCGGCCCGGCTCGAGGCGGCCTGCGCGGCGACCCAGGTCGCGATGCGGCTGGTACTGGCCCCTGATGCCTCGCTGCCGCTGGCGGCCGCGCTGCGGCCGCTGGCGGTGACCCGGCCGGAAATCGCGCTGTTGATCGGGCCCGAGGGCGGTCTGAGCGAACGCGAACTCGCCGTCGCAAACGCCAGCGGCTTTGTCGCGGTCGGGCTCGGACCTCGCGTGCTGCGCACCGAAACCGCGGCGATTGCGGCGCTGGGCCTGCTGCAGGGACTGGTGGGCGATCTCAGCGGACCGTGACGCCGTCCGCCCGCGGGAAGGCCGGGGGGGGGGGAAGCCCGACGAGGGGGCCAGGTGGCCCGAAGCAGCCTCAAGCCGCGATGCTGGTTTCCTGCGCGATCATCGACTCGAGGCGTTCGACGTCCGGCACCAGCGGCGTCTCGCTCATCATCCGCAACTGGCAGATCGCCGGCCAGCGTTCGGGAATCGCGCGGCTGTTGTCCGGCCGCACCACATCGGTGGTGATGCGCAGTACCTGCGGAAAGCCCTGCGAAACAATCGCGAAATACCCACCCTCGAGTTCGGATCCGAGGCAGTGCAGCACCACGATCCGCGAACGACCGGTCACCGGCGGGATCGAATCACCGCAAATGCCCTCGAACGACACCAGCGGCACCGCTCGCCCGTTCCACTGCACGGTACCCAGATACCAGTTGGGTGCACCCGGCATTTCCACCGGTGTGGAATGCGCGACGACCTCGGCGACGCAGGATCGTGGCAGGATCAGCCGCCCGTCGGCGAGCGGGATCAGCACGCAGTACACCTCGGTCAGTCTCTCGGCCATGGGGCTTCCTCCTGCCTCGCGCTCTGAGCCCGGCGGCGCGCGACCAGCGGCTCGATCGCCTCGAGCAGTTGCGCTTCCTGATAGGGCTTGCCGAGATAGTCGTCGACCCCGAGTTCGATCGCCCGCGCGCGATGTTTGTCGCCGACCCGCGAAGTGATCATGATGATCGGGATGCTGGCGGTGCGCGGATCGTTGCGCACCTGGGCGGCGACCTCGTAGCCGTCCATCCGCGGCATTTCGATGTCGAGCAGGATCACATCCGGCAGATGCTCGGCCAGCACCGCGATCGCATCCATGCCGTCGCGCGCGGTCAGTACCTTCATGCCGTTGCGTTCCAGCAGGCGCTGCGTCACGCGCCTCACGGTGATCGAGTCGTCGACGACCAGCGCGATCGGCTGCGTATCGTGCCGATCGCGCGCGGTCACCGGCGCCACCCGGGTCCGCCAATCGGCACGGACCAGCGGGCCGATGTCGAGAATGATGACGATACGACCGTCGCCGAGGATGGTCGCGCCCGAGACACCGCGGATCGCGGCGATCTGCGGACCGACGCTCTTGACGACGATCTCGCGGCTGCCGATCAGCTCGTCGGTCACCAGACCGGTCGAATGATCGCCGGCCCGCACCAGCACCACCGGAATCGTGACGTCCTGAGCCGGCAGTGGCGAGGGCGTCAGGCCGACGAACGGCCCGAGCTGTTGCAGGCGGTAGCGGTGGCCGGAATATTCGAAGTTCGCCGAATCCTGCGCGAGGTGTCGCTCGACCTCGTCCCGCGGCAGCCGTACCACGCCCTCGACGGTCAGCAGCGGCAGGGCGTAGAGCTCGTCGTCGACGCGCACCACCAGGGCGTGGCTGATCGCCAGCGTGAACGGCAGGCGGATCGTGAAGCGGGTGCCCTCGCCGGCGTGGGTGGCCATGTGCAGCGCACCACCGAGTTTCTTGACCTCGGTGGCCACCACGTCCATGCCGACGCCGCGGCCGGCGTGCTGGGTCAGGCGGCCCGCGGTGGAGAAGCCCGGCTCCAGCACCAGCTGCATCGCATCGTTGTCGGAAATCACCTGGTCCTTGCCCAGCAAGCCGAGTTCGACGGCCTTGCGGCGGATCGCGTCGAGCGCCATGCCCGCGCCATCGTCCGCGATTTCGACGATCACCTCGGAACCCTCGCGCCGCAGGCTCATGGTGATGCGACCGGTTTGGGATTTGCCGCGCTCCGCGCGCAGTTTCGGCATCTCGATGCCGTGCACGACGGCATTGCGCAGGATGTGCTCGAACGGCGGCAGCATGCGCTCCAGCACCTGGCGATCGAGTTCGCCGGAGGCACCCTCGACGACAAGCTCGGCGCGCTTGCCGGTATCGGTCGCGGCCTGGCGCACGATGCGCGACAGGCGCTGCACGTGTCGCTGGAACGGCACCATGCGCGTGCGCATCAGGCCGTTCTGCAGCTCGGTGACGACACGCGCCTGCTGCTGCAGCAGGTTCTGCGTGTCCTGGGCCTGGGTCTCGAGCAGTTGCTGGATGCTGGCGACGTCGCTGGCCGTTTCGGCGAGCGCGCGCGAGAACTGCTGGATCGAGGAATAGCGGTCGAGCTCGAGCGGATCGAAATCGCCGCGATGCGCCGACTCGCTCTCGTAGCGGTGCAGGATCTGCTTCTCGGTCTCGATCTCGAGATTGCGCAGCTGTTCCTTGAGGCGCGTGACCGTGCGCGACAGCTCGCCAAGATTGTGTTCGAGCAGGCTCATCTGCTGCTCGAAACGCGCCCGGCCGATGCTGACCTCGCCGGCGTTGTTCAGCAGCTGATCGAGCAGCTCGGCATCGACCCGCGCCAGCTCGGGCCGGTCGCCGGCCGGCACCGGCTCGCGCCCGGGCGGCACGGCCAGACTGGCGAACGGCGCTGCGGAGCCGGCAACGCGCAGCGCTTCGAGATCCGGATCGCGCGGCGACGACGGTCCCGCGTCCGCCGGGTCCGGAGCCACCGATTCGACGCTGCTCCCCTCGACCGCCTCGGTCTCAAGGGCCGACGGAAACACGATGCGTTCGATCACGCCGGTGGTATCGACCTCGATGCCGGCGGCGACGTAGTGCTCGCCGCTGGCCGTTCCGTCAGTGCCCGCGGTCGCATCGTCGGCCAGCGCGACGTCCCCGGCGGCAGGGGTCTCGATCGACGGATCGCCGGCCGACGAGTCGTCATGGGCCGCGGCGTCTTGGGCCTGTGCCTGGGTCGTCTCCGCAACGACCGCCGCCGGGACCTCGGCGCCGGTCAGCAGCGCCTGCAACTGCGCGATCAGCGCCTGTGGCTGCGGTGGATACTGGCCTGCAGCCACGCGGTCGCGCATCAGTGCCAGTTCGTCGACGCCGGCCTGCAATGCGGCCAGCGTACGCTCGTCCGGCTGCACCAGACCGAGCTCGATATGGCCGATCACCGTCTCGAGCTCGTGGCTGAGATCGCCCATCGAGCGCAGGCCGGCCATGCGCGCACCGCCCTTGAGGGTATGCAAGGGGCGCTTCAACGCATCCAGCGCCCCGACATCATGGCGCGCATCGGCCCAGCCCTGCAGCGCGCCTTCGATGGTCTCGAGCAGCTCGGTGGCTTCCTCGGTGAAGATCCCGGCGATGTCTGGATCGAAGGCTTCAGCGTCGGCTTCGATATTGGCATCCGCGCCCGCGCTTGCGCCGGCATCGGCGTCTGCCGGCGGCGGGGCCACCGGCGCTTCCATTATGGGGCGAGGCTCGGATACGGCGGTCTGCGTGGCGAGCATCGCCGACGCCGCCACTGCGGCCGCCTCAGCCGCTTCGGCCGCTTCGGCCGCCGCCGCAATCCGCTGCTCGAGCCCGGCTTCGGCCGTCGCGATGCGCACGCGCAGCACGTCGTGATCAACGAAGAAGCCGGTGTGCTCGTCGGGATGACGGGCAACCTGCAGCATCGCGTCCATGCAGTCTTCGAGCAGCCCGAGATCCGCGGTGGCGAGACCCGAACCACTGTTCCAGCTGCGGCGCAGCCAGTGATCAAGCGGCTCCGCCAGCCGGATGCCATGACGCTGCTCGGCCATCTTGGAGCTGCCGCTGAGCGTGTGGCAGGCGCGATACGCGGCCTCGGTCAGACGGTGAGGCTCGATGCGGCCGCGTTGCTCGGCGATGAAGGCGCGCACCGTCTGCACATGCACATCCGTTTCACGCAGATAGATCTCGCGCAGTACGTTCGCCTCGCGGCTGGCGGTGTCTGCCAGCGGATCTGCCGCTGGATCCGCGGCGTCGGCAGGTGTTGCAGGCGCTGCAGACTTGGCAACCGCCGGAACCTCGGCTGTCGTCGGAACCGACAGTGCGGCGATCGGGATCTCAGCCAGGTCGGCGGCCTGCGCCGAAGCAGCATCCAGCGATGACGGTGCCGGAACCGCTGACGATGCCGGAATCGCGGTGGACCAGGGCGCGGCCGCTGGCGCTTTGCCGACCCAGGTCGGCGCCTCGACAGGCGGTGACTCGACGTCCTGCGCGGGGCTTGTCGCCGTGCTTGCAACCTCCGCCTCCGGAGCCGCTGCCGTGGCCCCCTCGCCGAGCGTCGTCAGCGAGGCCAATGCAGGGAACAGCCCGCTGGCGGCCACGACGTCGGCCTGACCCGAGGCGAGCGCATGCGCGCGCGCAACCAGCGCCGGCACGTCGATGGTCACCTCCGGCCCACCGGCGAGTCGTTCGACCAGCAGCGGTGCGATTGCCACGGCTTCGCGCAGCGTGACCCCAATCGCCGGAGTGCGTTCGAGCGTGCCGTCGAGCAGGCGGTTCAGCAGGTTCTCGATCGACCAGGCGAATTCGGCGAGCTCGGTGGCGCCGACCATCCGGCCACTGCCTTTGAGCGTATGGAACGAGCGGCGCACGCTCCGCAAGATGTCGAGATCCGTAGAGCTGCGTTCCCATTCCGGGAAATGCCGCGAGATCTTCTCGACTTCTTCACGCGCTTCCTCGATGAACACATCGAGCAGTTCGGGATCGACCTCGCTCGCCACGGGCTGGACCGAGGCCTCGCCACGACGTGCGGCACCCGGCGGGATCGACACGCTGCCGGCCGCCGGCAACACCGGCGGCACTCCCGGAGACGCGTCCGGCGGCAAGGCATCATCGAGGCTGCCGCCCGGCTCGGACAGCGCTGCGGCCGCATCTGCCGGACTCTCCGAGGGCGCGGCGGCCGCCTCGATACCCGCCGGCGGCGCGACGGCCCGGTCGCTGGACGACGGCGTCGATGTGGCGGGTACCGGCGATGGCCCGTCCGCGGCCGCGGACGGCGGCGCGACGGCATACGCCAGCGCGGCTGCCGGATCCAGCTTGACCGTCTCGGCGAACGACGCCGGCGGCAGCGTCGGCGTAACGGCCGGCGCTTCCGCCGATGGCGAGCCCAACAGCGCATCGAGACAGGTCTGCGCGTTGTCGAGCATGTAATCCGGCTCGGCGCGCCCGGCCTCGAGCGTCTCCATGTAGTACTCGACGCTGACGATCGCATCGGCCAGACGATCGAGGTAGCTGGTGGCGAGCCGCGAACCGCCCGGCTGCATCACCCGCTTGAGGCAGGCGGCGATCGACTCCACGACCGCGACGGCACGCGTGCGGCCGAGCATCAGCAGGCCGGCCTTGATGCCGCGCATCAGCTCCGGCCAGGCATCGAGCCCGGCGGCGTCCACGCTGCCACCGACGTTCTGCGCGATCGTGTCCTTGATGCGCGCAAGGTTGACCGTGCATTCGCGCAGCACGGCCGACTGGACGTGCAGGAACTCCTCGCTGGCCACTTCGCCCGAACCGTCGCGTTGCGGCGCGCCCATCCCGGCGGGGCTGCCGTCGCCGGCGCGATCCGGCACGATCATTTTCAACAGGCTGTTGTCGAGGTGATCCTCGACATTGATCAGCGTGGTCGCAATCTCGACCAACAAGGCTTCGGTGGGCGGAGTACGCCCCGCCACGATGTCGTCGAGCCGGCCGAGTTCGCCCTGGATTTGGCCGCGCAGCTCGCCGAGTCCGAGCACGCCGAGCGTGTCGCCGATCTTGCGCAGCAGCTCCAGCTGCGGCGCGATCTCGCCGGGCTGGCCACCGCCGCGGCGCACGAAGATGTCCAGCGTGTCCTTGACCTTGCCGAGGTCCTCGCGGATCGCGGCCGCCACGGTCTGCATCAGCTTGATGCTCGGTGCCGACAGCGTTTCGCGCGCCTCCTCGATCGCCTGATCGACCGGCAGCAGCTCGTCGAGCCGGAAGGAGCGGCGCACCTCCGTGACGCGCGGGCCGTTGCTGGTGGTGCGCGCGACGTAATACAGCAGATTGTTCAGCAGTTCGACCGGCGGATTCTGGCAGTAACGCGGTTCGCCCTGCTCATAGAGGCGTTTGAGCTCGCGGTCGGCGAGACCGAGCAGACGCTTCACCGAGACGCTGCCCTCGAGCCCCTCGTCGCGCAGCGCCTCGACCACGGCCCCGGTGACCCACCAGAGCTGGTATACAGGCTGATCCTTCGCGACCTGCTCCATCCGCGCCGCGACCTGGGCGAGCATGCCGAGGTTTTCCGCGACCCGCTCGCCGCGGATCCAGCCCACCAAGCCGAGTTGGAACTGGGCCCGCAAACGCCGCGCCCATTGCAGCACCGTCAGTTCGAGCTCGCCGGGCGGCGCGCTCCGTTCCGGAGACGGCGTCTGTTCGGATTTGAGGTTCAGCAGCAGCAGCGTGCCTTCCGACAGCAGCGGACTGCCGCGCACCGCGCGCAGGTCATTCAGCAGCGGCAGCAGCATCAGCGCCAGATCGCGTCCGCCGGCGAGCACACGATCGAGGTAGGTCGGCAGCTGCACCATCGCCCGCAGCAACGCGTCGAGGCTTTCGGCGTGATTGCGCCGGTCGTCGCCGGTCGCGACCAGATAGCGCGTGACCTGCTCCATCTCCTCGGCGAGCAGGGCCGCACCGTAGATCTCTAGGACGCGCAGCACACCCTGCACGCGGTGCAGCTCGTTCGCGCAACGTTCGAGCAGCGACAGGTTGTCGGACTGCTCGACGAACGCCTCGAGCGCGACCCGGGCCTCGCTCAGCGAGCCGGAGACCTCGCGGCCGACGAGGTCGAAAGTCTGTGGAGCGACCTGAGTCATGCCGCGAGCGATGCCTCAGCCTGCCACGCCGCCGACATTCGGCAGCTGCGACATCGGCTCCACACCGGCGCCATCCGGGCGCTCCGTTTCGCGCGCCGCTGTGGCCGCGGCCCCCGCCGGCGCCACGGCACCCGGCAAGCGGAACCCCGACACCGAAGTGCGCAGCCCGGTGGACAGCTCGGCGAGCTTACCGACCGACTGCGAGGTGGCACTGGTGGACTCGGCCGTCTGGGTGCTGATCTCCCTCAGCACCTGCATGTTGCGCATGATGTTCTGTGCAGCCTGGGCCTGCTGGCGCGAGCTGCTCGAAATGTTCTGCACCAGGCTCGCGATCTGGTTGGAGACGTTCTCGATCTCCTCGAGCGCCGCACCGGCATTCTCCGCCAGCAGCGCACCGCCGACGACGTCGGTGGTGCTGCGCTCCATCGAGACCACGGCCTCGTTGGTGTCGGCCTGGATCGTCCGCACCAGCACCTCGATCTGCTTGGTGGCATTGGCGGCGCGTTCGGCGAGCCGCTGCACTTCATCGGCGACCACTGCGAAACCACGGCCCGCCTCGCCGGCCATCGAGGCCTGGATCGAGGCGTTGAGCGCCAGGATGTTGGTCTGCTCGGCGATGTCGTTGATCAGCTCGACGATGTTGCCGATCTCCTGCGAGGACTCGCCGAGACGCTTGATGCGCTTGCTGGTCTCCTGGATCGTCTCGCGGATGGTGTTCATGCCGTCGATGGTGCGACGCACGGCATCGCCGCCCTTGTGGGCCACGTCGACCGAATGCCGGGCGACGTCGGACGCTCGCTCGGCATTGCCGGAGACCTCTTCGGTGAACGCCGCCATCCCGGCGATCGACTCGGTCGCCGAGCCGATCTGCTTGGACTGGGCGGAACTCGCCTTGGCCAGATGCGCCGCCAGGGCCGTCGACTGCCGCGCCGCGCCATCGAGCTGGATCGCCGAACCGTTGATGGTCGTGACCAGGCCGCGCAGGGCTTCAACCGCGTAGTTGATGGAGTCGGCGATCGCGCCGGTCATGTCCTCGGTGACCGTCGCCTGCACGGTCAGATCGCCGTCGGCGAGGCTCGAGAGCTCGTCGAGCAGCCGCAGGATCGCTTCCTGGTTGCGCTCGGCATCCTTGCGCTGCGACTGGACCGCGAACCGCTGGCGCTCGGCCTCGCCACGCAGTTCACCCGACTGGCGCCACAGCAGACCGAGCGGCACCAGCGCCAGCAGCGCCGGAATCAGCGGCCACCACGGCGCTCCGCCGCCCTGGCCACCGTCCGCGGCGGCGCGCGCCACCGCAGTCGTCAGTGTGGGCACGGCGTCGACGGCCTGGATCGCGGCCGGCAGCGACGGCGCCACCCCCACGACCCGACGCACCGCGGCCTCGAGCGCGGCATAGTCGCGCGCCAGGCCGGCGACACGCGCTTGCATCTCAGCATTGGCGGGCGGGCGCGGCAAGCCGAGGCGTGTATCGGTGCCGGCCAGGCCATTGATGACCTGCCCCATGTAGTCGGCACTGTCGGCCAGGCGACGGGCCGCCTGCTGCGACGCACCACTGCCAGCGGTCAATGCCACCAGATCCGACTGCAGCCGCTGGGCGCGCAGTTCGAAACGCTCGAACACGCGCGGCATCGGATCCGCCGGCACGCCCGCCATCCCGGTGACGACATCGGCCAGGCCGATGATCAATCGCGGGCCGAGCTCCCGCGCTTCGCCCACCGACTGGCCGGCATCGACCAGCGCCGTGCGCGCAGCGCCCAACGTCTCGGTGGCGGCGAGCAGTTTCGGCAGCGCCGGGTCTTTGGCCCAGGCAGCACCGCCGGACTGTGCCGACAGCGTCCGCAGGCGCGCGCCGGCCTGCACGAGGCGTTCGAGGGCAGCCGCATCGCCGGATCGTGCCGCGGGAAGATTGGCCGCCAGGCTCTGCACGGCGATCAGCGACTCGGTCGCCGTTCCTGCCGTACGCCCTCCGGGCGCCAGCAGAAAACCCGCGGCGGCGATCAGCACCAGTATCGCGGCGGCAGCCAGCAGCAGCGGGGTATTGCGGACCAGCCGGGACTGCACCGTGCCGGGATCGGATCGGGTATCGGACTTCATGGCGCGTGATCCGGCCGGCTCATGCCGCGGCATCCTGGAAATTCGGGCTCTCGACCAGTGTGCGCAGCGACAGCACCGGCCATTGTTCGTCACCGCGGCGGAAGGCCCCGGCCAGGTAGCGCTCGCAGCGCACCACGGTCGGAGGGGCATCGCCGGTGAATTCCGACTCGGGAAAGCGGCGGAAACCGAGCACTTCGTCGACCATCAGGCCCGCCGGAATCTCGCGATGATTGACCACCAGCACCCGCGTATTGCGGGTCGAGGGCGTGACGCCGCTGCCGAGGAACTGCCGCAGGTCGAGCACCGGCAACAGCTGGCCGCGGACATTCGCCAGGCCGCGCAGCCAGGGCTTGGCGCCCGGCACGCGCGTCAGCGCCGCCGGTACACCCAGCACCTCGCGGGTTTCCTCGCGGGCCACCAGATAGAGCTCGCCGGCCATCTTCAACGCCACGCCGACCCACTCGCGGGCCGACGGGCGCTCCTGCGCGATCTGCGCCGACACCGCACGGCCACGGCGCTCGAGTTCGGCCAGCAATTCGAACGGCTGATCGCGCAGCGACTTGAGCGTGGGCGTGACGGACATCGGGTCGGCGATTGCTGCGCTGCGCGTCTCAAGCGGCCAGCGTCGACTGGGCCTTGGCGACCAGATCGGCCGGCGACACCGGTTTCACCATGTAATCGATCGCGCCCTGGCGCAACCCCCAGATCTTGTCGGTCTCCTGTCCCTTGGAGGTCACCATCACGATCGGGATCGCGCTGGTGCTCGGATCGTTGGTCAGTGTCCGGGTCGCCTGGTAGCCGTTCATGCCCGGCATCACGATGTCCATGAAGATCAGATCCGGATGGATCTCGCGGGCGAGCCGCACCCCTTCGGCGCCGTCGCCGGCCACGGCAGTACGAAAGCCGTGTTTTTCGAGGGCCCGCTGCATCACGTGCACCTCGGTCGGGGAATCATCGACGATCAGGATCAGCGGCATGGAATCATCTCCCGATGTGCGACTCGATCGCAGACAGCAGCTCGTCCTTGGTGAATGGCTTGGTCAGGTAGTGCTCGGAACCGACGATGCGGCCCCGCGCACGGTCGAACAGGCCGTCCTTCGAGGACAGCATGATCACCGGAATCGAGCGGTAGACCTTGTTGTGCTTGATCAGCGAACAGGTCTGGTAGCCGTCGAGACGCGGCATCATGATGTCGACGAAGACGATATCGGGCTGGTGATCGGCGATCTTGGCGAGCGCATCGAAGCCGTCGACCGCCGTGAACACCTCGCAACCCTCCTTTGTCAGGAGCGTCTCGGCGGTACGCCGGATCGTCTTGCTGTCGTCGATGACCAGGACCTTGAGGCCCTGCAGCCCCGGCTTGGAATCCGTCTCCAAACTCACTCCCACGGTGTGACCCACGGCATGAACTACCTAGAATATCGGGATACCACCGCAAGCAAGCAGAGTGGCCCCGCGGTATCGCACACAATTACGGCTCTGGCAGGTGAGCGTTTTAACATATGTGTACACCCCCTGCCATGCCACACAGTTCACGTTTCTGAAGGCTCGTCGCCAGGACTCGAAACATGCCCAAACCACCCCGCCTCGCCGTGGTCATGGATCCTATCCAGGACATCAAGTTCGCCAAGGATTCGACCCTTGCGATGTTACTCGCCGCCAGCGCCCGCGGCTGGGAGCTTCTCTATCTCGAACAGGGCGACCTGTGGCTGCGCGACGGCGTGGCCTGCGGCCGCGTCCGCCCGCTGCGGGTGTTCGCCGACCCGGCCCGGTGGTTCGACCTCGGCGCACCCCGGACTGAAAATCTCGGCGACCTCGACGTGCTGCTGATGCGCAAGGACCCGCCTTTCGACACGGAGTACATCTACACCACCTACATCCTCGAGCGGGCCGAGGAACAGGGCGCGCTGGTCGTGAACCGGCCGCGCGGCCTGCGCGACATGAACGAAAAGGTCTATACGGCCTGGTTCCCGCAGTGCTGCGCACCGACCCTGATCACCCGCTGCCAGGACGACATGGAGGCCTTCCTTGCCGAGCACGACAAGATCGTCTGCAAGCCGCTGCACGGCATGGGCGGCCGCTCGATCTTCGTGATCGAGCGCGGCGACAAGAACATGAACGTGGTGTTCGAGACGCTGACCGACTACGGCAACCGTTTCGCGATCGTGCAGCGCTACATCCCGGAAATCGTCACCGGCGGCGACGCCCGGGTGATCCTGGTCGACGGCGAGCCCGTGCCGTTCGCCCTGGCGCGGATCCCGACCGCCAGCGACAACCGCGGCAATCTCGCCGCCGGCGCCACCGGCGTGACCCGGCCGCTGGAGGCGCGGGACCGCTTTCTCGCCGGGGAGATCGGCCCGCGGCTGGCCGAGCAGGGCATGCTGTTCGTCGGCCTCGACGTGATCGGCGGCTTCGTCACCGAAATCAACGTCACCAGCCCGACCGGCATCCGCGAGATCGACAAGCAGCGGGGCACCGACATCGGCGGCCTGCTGCTGGATGCGATCGGCAAGCGCCTCGAGGCACGGCAGCGTTGAGCAGACCCGGCGACGGCAGCAGCAGGCAGAGACCGCGTCCATGAGACCCGCATCCGGCAGGGCCAACGGCCCAGACAGCGCGACGATCGGCAGCGAGACGCCGATCCGCGACCGCCTGGTCACCACGCTGTTCCTGGCGGCCGTGGTGCACGGCATGATCATCCTCGGCGTCACGTTCACCGCCAGCCGCAGCGCCTCCTCGCCCGCCCCGGGGCTCGACGTGCAACTGCTGACCGAGGATGCCGGCGACGAGCCGCGCGACCACGAGGCCGCCTACCTCGCCCAGGCCTCGCGGGTCGGCGCCGGCACGACCACCGAGCGCGTCGCGGCGCGCACCCCCTTCGGGCTGCCGCCCGAACAGTCCGTCGAGGACGCCGATGGGCGCAATCCAGACGCGCCGACCGGCGAGGACAGGGAGCAAAGCGGCGCGGCCAGCAGGGGTGCGGAGTCGGTGCTCGCCACCTCGATGTCACGGCCGACGGTCCGCTATTCCGGCGGTATCCGCCCCGAGGCGGGCGCGGACGATTTGCCACTACTGACTAGCCCCGCGAACGGTGCGCGCCCCCAGGTGCCGCTGACCGCGGACTTCGGCGGCGAAGACGCCGTCGACGCCGTGCAACTGACCGGCCCGGCCGCACTGGCCGGCAGTTTCGTCTCGCCGGACACGCGCCGCTCGCTGCTGGCGCCCTACCTCGACAGCTGGCGCCGCAAGGTGGAACGCCTCGGCACGCTGAACTACCCGACGGTCGCCCGCGAAGCCGCCAACCGCAACCACTGGCCCGTGCTCGAGGTCGAAATTTCCGCCGACGGCCATCTCAGGAGCGTGCGGATCCGCCGCTCCAGCGGCGACTCCCGGCTCGACGATGCCGCCCTGCAGATCCTCAAGCTCGCCAGTCCCTTCGACCCCTTCCCCAGCGACATGGCGCAGGCGTTTCCGGAGCTGGGATTCGCTTACGAATGGCGGTTCGAGCGGGGCGGGCCGCTGTCGGTGGCGCCGGCCCAGTAAGGACGGCGTGATACTGGCGCCGGGCGACGCTTTCAGCCGCTCATCGAGCGCGCACTGCTTCTGGCGTTTCAACGTCGCCCAATCCACCGACGCCCGGATTTTCAACGTTCTGGCTCGCATCCTCTCCTGAAAACGACCTGCGCATTCCGGCCGCTGCGGCGACTGCAACGCTTTATCACTGGCGAGCCCGGGCGCAGCGCCGCATACTGCCGCCCATGGCCGACGCGCCGAGTTTGACCAATCACCTGCTGATCGCGATGCCGTCCCTGGCGGACCCGAACTTCGCGCAGTCCGTCACGCTTGTCTGCGAGCACAGCGTCGACAAGGGCGCGCTCGGCATCGTGGTCAACAAACCTTTGCCGATGACGCTGGCCGAAGTGCTGTCGCAGATGAGGCTCGAGCCGAATGATCCGGCGATCGGTGGGCGGGCCGTGCTGCGCGGCGGGCCGGTGCACAAGGATCGGGGTTTTGTCGTTCACCGGCCGGGCGGCAGCTGGGATTCCTCCCATCCGGTCTCCGACGCAGTCCAGGTCACGACCTCGCGCGACGTGCTGGCGGCCATGGCGCGCGGCGAGGGTCCACGCGATGCCTTCATCGCGCTCGGCTATGCCGGCTGGGAGGTCGGTCAGCTCGAGCGCGAGATGCTCGACAACGCCTGGCTGTCGCTGCCGCTCGACGAACACATCCTGTTCGAGCTGCCCTACGAAGATCGCTGGCATGCCGTCTGGCGCAAGCTGGGCATCGACGTCGGCAAGCTCAGCCACGTCGCCGGACATGCCTGAGCCGGCGTCACCCGGCGGCCCGCCCCCCTCTTCCCCGCCACCCACGTCGTCGCCTCCGCCCGCCGCCGGGCCCACCGACGCTTCTTGCCGGACCAGCGGGCCGCAGGTGTTGCTGGGCGTCGATTTCGGGCTGCGGCGCATCGGTCTGGCGGTCGGCGACACCATCACGGGCCGGGCACGACCGCGTCCGGCGCTGGTCGTCGCCGTCGGCCGCGCGCCAGGCGAGACGGAGCTGGAACAGCTGGGGCAGGAACTGCGCCGCGCCGGCGCGACACGAATCGTGGTTGGCTGCCCGTATAATTCCGACGGTACTCAGGGCACGCTCGCTGCGCAGGCAGCCGCGTTTGCCGCCGAGCTCGGGCGCCGCCATCGTCTCCCTGTGCACCTGGTCGACGAACGTTACTCGTCGATCGAGGCCACCGAGACGCTGCGCACGCTGCGCGCATCGGGCGCGCGCCGCGCGCGCGTCGGCAAAACCGACATCGACAGCGCAGCGGCGGCGGTGATCCTCGAGCGATGGATGGCGGGCGAGGGAGAATGATGAACCAGCAGTCTCACGAACGCGCGCCGGCGCTGCACGCCGACGGCAGCCTGCGCCATCTGCTGACGCTCGAGGGCCTGCCGCGCGCGCTGCTCGAGCGGCTGCTCGAGCGCGCCCAGCACTACTCGCGGCCGCTCGGCACCCCACCGGCGCGCAGCCAGGCGCTGCAGGGCATCACGGTCGCGACCTTGTTCACCGAACCCTCGACCCGCACCCGCGTGTCGTTCGAGCTCGCAGCACAGCGGCTGGGTGCCGACGTCGCCAGCATCGAGATGCAGCTCTCCTCGCGTCTCAAGGGCGAGAGCATGCTCGACACCATCCGTACGCTCGAATCCCTGCATGTCGACGTCTTCGTGCTGCGCGACGCGCAAACCGACGTGCCCGACCTCGTCGCCCGCAACGTCGCGGCCCACGTCAGTGTCCTCTCAGGCGGCGCCGGCAACTACGCCCACCCCACCCAGGGCCTGCTCGACACGCTGACCATCCTGCAGCACAAGGGCCGCATCGCCGGCCTGTCGATCGCGATCGTCGGCGACGTGCGCCATTCGCGGGTCGCGCGTTCCGCCTGGCACGCGTTCGCGACCCTGGGCGCGACCGACATCCGCCTGGTCGCACCACCGGCGCTGATGCCGAACGAACAGGAGTTCGGCGGCTGCGCCCGCTTCCACCGGCTCGAAGACGGCATCGCCGGCTGCGACGTGGTGATGATGCTGCGCATCCAGAAAGAGCGGATGACCGAAGCTGCGATCCCCGGTGCCGCGGAGTACTTTGCCGAATGGGGACTGACGCCGCAGCGGCTGGCTGCCGCACGGCCCGACGCCATCGTCATGCATCCGCAGCCGATGAATCGCGGCATCGAGATCGCTTCCCAGGTCGCCGATGGACCGCAGTCCGTGATCCGCGACCAGGTACGTAACGGTGTCGCGGTGCGCATGGCGGTGCTCGAGGCCGTGATCGCGGGCCGCAGCTCGCCGGCCCTGTCTACCGGCAAGGATGCGGCAGACTGGCGGCAACGAGGACCGCGACCGTGAACAGCGCCGCTGCGCTGCCGACGCATCCGGCACACCGCGGTTCGATCTGCCTCGAAGACGGCCGCGTGCTGTCGCACGAGGCCCACCCGGGCGAGCAATGGATCCTGCGGATCGAGGCACCGCGCTGTGCGGCGCGGGCCAAGCCGGGCAGTTTCGTACACTTGCGCTGCGACGACGACATCCCGATGCGCCGGCCGCTATCGATCATGCGCAGCAACCCGGAAGCGGGCTGGATCGAAGTGCTGTACAAAGTGCTCGGCGCGGGCCTTGCGGCGCTCGCCCGCCGCCGCGTCGGCGACATCCTGTCGGTGCTCGGGCCGATCGGCCAGGGCTTCGCGCCGCAGCCGGAACGACCGCGGACGCTGCTGATCGGCGGCGGTGTCGGCATCCCGCCGATGGTCTTCCTCGCCGAGACGCTGCTCGCCGACCGGCGTGCGAGCTGGCGGCCACTGGTGCTGATGGGCTCGGAAATCCCGTTCCCGTTCCGTGCCCGTCCCTCGACCATCCTCGTGCCCGGCATGCCCGCCGGCACCATCGCCGCCATGCCGCTGCTCGACGCCTGGGGCATCCCCAGCCGGCTCGCGAGCCGCAGTGGTTTTGCTGGCTGTTTCGACGGCTTCGTGACCGAGCTGGCCGATGCCTGGCTCGGCTCGCTCACGGCCGAGGCACGTGACCAGGTGGCGGTCTTCGCCTGCGGGCCGACGCCGATGCTGGCGGCGACTGCCGCGGTCGCGCGGCGCCATGGCCTTCCTTGCCAGGTCTCGCTCGAGGAGTTCATGGCTTGCGCGGTCGGCGGCTGCGCCGGTTGCGTCGTCAAGCTGCGCACGCCGGACGGGCCGGCGATGAAGCGCGTCTGCGTCGATGGTCCGGTGTTCGATGCCGAGACCGTGTTTGGCGACTGAGCGCCGCCCGCTGCATCGAGCAAGGCCTGCCTGTCGACCGGCGTCGTTACCAGACCAGGTCGTCGGGAACCTTGAAGCGAGCGTAGGGGTCTGTTTCGTCACCGGTCGCGCTGGCCGCATCCGCGGTGGCAGTTGCCGCCGCAGCGCCCGGTACATGGTGGGCGACCACGGCCCGCGGATCGCGCTCGCGGATCTTCTCCAGACTGTCCGCAGGCACGACGAAATACCGGCCATGGGTACGCGCGATGGCCAAGGTGCCGGCGATCAGCGATGCCCGCCGCGCGGCATCGACGGCAATGCGGGCGATGCGACCGTCGTGCACGAAGTTGTAGTAATCGTCGCTCTCGAGGGCCGGTAGCGCATGCTGCTCGATGATCTGCCGGACCGCCGCGGCGCGTTCCTTGCGCTCCGCCTTGTCGCGCTTCTTGCGCTCGAGCTCGAGGTCGCGCGCACGCTTGGCCGCCTCGGCACGCTGCGCGGCCGACCCGGGCGCCAGCCGGCCGGCCGGTGCGCCGCCGCCGACCTGCGGCCGGCGCTGTTGGTGCTGCTGCCGGTGACGGTTGCGCTGCACATCGTCTTGGGCCTTTTTCGCCTGCTGCTTGCTGCCGAGGCCGGCAGCCAGCAACTGGTCGCGCAGGGACATGCTCATCGGGGTGTTCTCGATCGCCTTGCGGAGGCCGGCAATCTTACGCGAGCCGCCCTCGCCGAGGCAGCCACCCCGGCGGCCGACACGAGCCCCTCGCGGCCTGCCGCAAGAGTCATTGCAGTCTCGGCCTACGGCAGGCGCCGAGGATTTCGTCGTTCAATATGGACATGAGGATCCCGCGACCGAGCACCGCCGCTCCGTACCTGCACCGGCAGCAGCCGGCGCGCCGGCTCGCGCTCGGGCTCGCACTCGTGCTCGCATTCGTTCCGGCCCGGACCGGCGCGACCGAGCCGCCGGCGCCCCGCCGCGATGCCGCCCCTGCGGCGATCGAGGCCACGATCGAAATCACCGGGATCGACGCCGAACTCGCCGCCGCGGCCCGCGCCAGCCTCGAGCTGCAGCAATTCACCGGCCGGACCGTCACGACGGCACAACTGCGCCGCCTCGTCGCTCGCGGCGAGCAGCAGATCCGCCGCGGCCTCGAACCCTACGGCTACTACGAAGCGACGGTCGCCGGCACCGCCACGGGCGGCGGCGAACGCTGGCAGGCACGCTTCGCCGTGACCCCGGGACCGCGGGTCGTGGTCGAACGATCACGGATCGAGGTCGCCGGCCCGGCCGCAGAGTTCGCACCGGTGCGCGAGGCGCTGGCGACGTTCCAGCCACGCATCGGCGAGCCGCTCGATCATGCCCAGTACGAGGCCAGCAAGGCACGGATCGCCGCAACGCTGCAGAGCAGCGGCTTCTTCGATGCCTCGCTGGAACGTCACCGCGTCGAGGTGACTCGGGCCGCCCGCAGCGCCGCGATCGACCTGGCCTGGGACGGCGGCCAGCGTTACCGGATCGGTGCGGTGAACTTCTCGCAAGCGCAGTTTCCGGAGCAGATGCTGCAACGCTACGTACCCTGGGAAGCGGATGCCTGGTACTCGGTCGACGAGCTGCTGAAGCTGCAGCAACGACTGATCGACGCCGACTATTTCTCGATCGTGTCCGTCCAGCCGAATCTGGCCGGGCGGCAGGACGGGCAGGTGCCGGTGGACGTATTGCTGGCACCGGCCAAGCGCACGATCTACCGCGCCGCGGCCTACGTCAGCACCGACTCCGGGCCGGGCGGCAAGCTCGGGATCGATCGACGCTGGGTCAACGACCGCGGCCACAAATGGAGCGCCGAGATCGAATACTCGTCGCGTCTGCAGGCCGCCAGCAGCCGCTACCGGATTCCGCGGCCCGGGCAGCACAACCGTTACTACGACTTCGTCGCCGGCTATCACGACGAAGTGACCGACACCACCCACTCGCGATTGTCGCGACTGTCGGCCTCCGAAGTGCTCGACCTCTGGCACGGCTACGGACGCACCCTCGGACTGCAGTACCTGGACGGCGACTTCACGGTCGCCGACGAACGACGCAGCTCGCAACTGCTGTTCGCCGAAGCGCTGCTCGAACGCAAACGCGCCGACAACCTGCTGTTTCCCCAACGCGGACTCGCGGTGAGCTACGGCTTGCGGCTCGCATCGCCGGCGCTGCTGTCGGACACCTCGCTGGCGCAGTTGCGCGCCGACGCGCGCTGGGTGCGGCCGGCCGGCGAGGCTTCGCGGCTGATCCTGCGAGCTTCGCTCGGTGTGCTGACGACCGGCAACTTCGACGCTCTGCCGCCCGAACTGCGGTTTTTTGCCGGTGGCGACCGCTCGGTACGCGGCTTCGACTACCAGGCCATCGGCGAGCGCAACGAGACCGGCGGCGTGATCGGCGGACGACGGCTCGCCGTGGCCAGCGTGGAGTACGAACACTATTTCCTCGAACGCTGGGGTGCCGCCGTGTTCGTCGATGCCGGCGACGCGTTCAGCTCCGGCTTTTCGGCCAATGTCGGCGCCGGCGTCGGCGTGCGCTGGAAGTCACCGGTCGGTCTGGTGCGCCTGGACCTGGCGGTGCCGGTGCGCACCGCTCTCGACGACGACGGCCTGCGCTTCCACGTGATCATCGGTCCGGATCTGTGAACGCCACGACCGACACCCCGGACCGCGACGACCCCGCGGCAACGACGGCCGGCCGCCGAAACTGGCCACTCGCCGTGGCCGCCGTGCTGTTCGGGCTGCTGGTGCTGCTGATCGGGACCCTGACCTGGATGGTGTCGACCCCCAGCGGCACCCGTCTGGCGCTGCGCCAGGCCACCCCCCTTTCCGGCGGGCGCTTTGCGGCGACGCTGGTCGACGGCACCCTGCTCGGGCCGCTGACACTGCAGGAACTGCGCTACCACGATCCGGCAGCCGGGCTCGATCTGCGCATCGGCCGGGCACGACTCGACTGGGTCGTGCGGGCATTGCTCGCCGGTCGGGTGCACATCACCGACCTCGAACTGCAGCAGGTCGGCATCGATCGCAGTGAATCGACCGAACCACCGGACGATGCACTGTTCTCGCTCGAGCCTCCCATCGACCTGCGATTCGACAGGGTGTCATTGCACGACCTGGTACTGCGACAGGACGGCCAGGAACAGCTGCGCATCGACACGGCCACGGCGCGGCTGGCCTGGGACAGCGCCGGCGTACATGTCGAACAGCTCGATCTGCTCGCGCCCGACGGCGAGCTGCATTTCGCGGCCACGCTGGACCATGCCGCCGGCGTGTTCACCGGTCGCGGCGAAGGCCGCTTCGATTGGCAGGCCGGCACGCAGCGCTTCGCGGGCACGCTCGCCGGTCGCACCCGCGGCACGCTCGGCGAGCTGGAGTTGCAGCTGCGCGAACCACTGGCCGCCGCGCTGCGGCTCGGACTGCAGCAGCAACCACAGAGCCGCCTGCCCTGGCATTTCTCGCTGGACGTTCCCGCGTTCGATCCCCGCGCGCGACTGCTGCCGGATTCGAACATCGGCCGGCTGGCGGCCCGGCTCGAAGGTCAGGGCGACCTCGACGGCGGGACCGCGAGCGGGACGCTGCGCATCGACGATGCCACGATCGCACTGCAACCCTTGCGCATCACCCGGCGCGACGACGGCCTCGCCTTCGATGCATCGCTGGCGAACGGCAACGGTCGGCTGCAGGCCGTCGGCGAGCTGCGGCTGGCACGACAGCCGATCGAGGCGCGGCTCGACCTGGACTGGCGCGACGTCGTCCTGCCTGCAGCGCTCGCCGGCCAGCCGCTGCACAGTCACGGCACCGCTCACGCCGAGGGCAGCTTCGAGCGCTACAGCGCGCGCGCCGCATTCGCCGCCGGCCCGCCGCGTCGCCTGGCCGACATACGGCTGGCGCTCAGCGGCAACCCGTCGGGCCTGAACATCCAGCAACTCGACGTCGTGCAGCCCGGCGGACGGCTCGGTGCGCAGGCCGAACTGACTTTCGGCGACACACTGCACTGGCAGGCCCGGGCGCAGGCGCGCGATTTCGATCCCGGTGCACTGCTGGCCGGCTGGCCCGGCCGGCTGAGCTTCGCGCTCCGCAGCGACGGCCGCTTCACCGACCTCGCCGACAGCAGCGCGAGCCTGCGAATCGACGATCTGCGCGGTCACCTGCGCGGCCGGGCGGTGGCCGGGCGCGCCGATCTGCAGTTGGCACCACAGCTGCGGCTCGCCGGTGCGCTGGAACTGCGCTCCGGCGCCAGCCGCCTGCGTCTCGACGGCACCAGCGGCAAACGCTTCGATGCCACACTGCGCCTCGACGTGCCGGACCTCGACGACTGGTTGCCGGGCGGTCGCGGCAGCCTGGAGGCGCGAGCGCAGGCCTCCGGCCATTGGCCTGCGCTCGAGATCACCGGTCGCGCCGATGGCCGGGCGCTGGCTTTCGACGGCACCGCGACCGACACGCTCGAGCTGACCCTGGATGTCGCACAGCCTCTCGAGCCGCGCGGCGAGCTGCGGCTCGTCCTCGGCGGGCTGCGGGCCGGCGACGCCGAGTTCTCGGCGCTCGAATTGCGCGCGCAGGGCGCAGCGGCGGCGCACCGCCTCGAACTCGAGGCGCGTGGCCGACCCGCATCGACCACGCTGTCTCTCAGTGGCGCGCTGCAAGGCGCCGACTGGCGAGGCGAAATCGCACGACTGGTCCTCGACGCAACGGATCTCACCCGACTCGAACTCGAACGACCGGTACAGGCGGCCTGGAACGGCGCGACCCGGGCGTTCGAGCTGCAAACGGCCTGCCTGGCCGATCGCGACATGCGGCTTTGCCTGGACGGCCAGGGCCAGCTCGACGGTGCGCTGCAAGCCGGTTACCAACTGCAGCACCTGCCGCTCGGGCTGATCGCCGCACTCGCACCCACCGCCATGCCGGTGAACATCACCGGCCAGATCGACGGCCAGGGGCGCATCGTCCGCAACGCCGACGGCAGCCTGCAGGGTACGGCCGAACTGCGCGCCGCCGGCGGGCGGATCAGTCTCGCCGTAGACGGGGAAAGCGACGCTTCGTCTGCGCGCCTGCTGGATTTCCGCGGCCTGCAACTCGACGCCGCGTTCACCGGCCGCGATGCCCGCGCCACGCTGACTGCCGGGCTCGACGAACGCGGCCACATCGACGCCAGCCTGGCGGCCGCCGGCCTCGGCACCGCGCTTACGACGCTCGACGGCCGCCTGCAGGCGAGCTTGCCGAGCCTGGCCGTCGTCGGCGCATTCGCGCCGCAGCTCGCGAACGTCGACGGCCGCCTGCAGCTCGATCTCGGCCTCGGCGGAACGCTCGATCGACCGGAGATCGAAGGCAGCGTGCTGGCCGAGGACCTGGCAGCCGATGTGCCCGACCTCGGCATCGCATTGCGTGCCGGGCATCTGCGGATCACGCCGCAGGCCGACGGCAGCGTGCAGCTCGACGGCGGGGTGCGCTCCGGCGACGGCGAACTGTCGGTCACCGGCACCGCACACCGCGAAGGCCGCGGCCAGGCGCAGCTCAGCGGCCGGAGCTTTCTCGCTGCCGACCGTCCAGGCGCCCATGTGCTCGTCACGCCCGAGCTGCGCATCAAGGTCGACGACCGGCGTCTCGAGGTCACCGGCAAGCTCGCGATCCCGACCGCCCAGATCGATCTGCAACGCCTGCCGCGCGGCGACGGCGCCCAGTCCGCATCGCCGGACGTGGTGGTGATCGATGATCCGGCGGGCGATGCAGCCGGCGGCGTACTGCCGCTGTTTGCGACCGTCGACCTGGAGCTCGGCCAGGCCGTCGACCTCGCCGGTTTCGGGCTCAAGGCGCGCGTCAGCGGCGGCCTGCGGGTCAGCGAAAGCCCCGGCCAGGTCACGACCGCATCGGGCGAGATCCGGGTCGCAGGCCGTTATCAGGCCTACGGCCAGGATCTGACCATACGCCAGGGCCAGTTGCTGTATGCCGCGCTGCCGCTCGACGATCCGAACCTGAACATCGTCGCTGTGCGAGTGATCGGCGAGGTCACCGCGGGGCTGCGGGTCACCGGACGCGCCCGTACGCCGCAGCTCGAAGTGTTCTCCACGCCACCGATGGGCCAGGCCAATGCGCTCGCCTGGCTGGTCACCGGCAAGCCGCTGGATGCCATCTCCCAGGGCGATGCCGAAGGCGACACCCTGCAGTCGGCGGCCCGTTCGCTCGGCACCGCTGCCGGCGGCCTGCTCGCCCGCAGCGTCGGTCATCGACTCGGGGTCGACGAACTCGGCATCGCCGAGGACGATGCGCTCGGCGGTGCGGCACTGACCATCGGCCAGTATCTCTCGCCGCGGGTGTTCGTCAGCTACGGCGTCGGGCTGTTCAAGCCCGGCGAGGTGGTGAAACTGATCTACCGGATCTCCGACTCGCTCTCGCTCGAGGCGCAGAGCGCCACCGACTCGTCACGGGTGGGCGTGCAATACCGCATCGAGCGTTGAGGCCCGCCCCGGAGACGGGCGGCGAATAGGGCGGGCCGGATCGCCGGCGCCGTCAGCCGAAATTGATCTTGGACTCGAGGTTAGCGCGCGAATCGGCATTCGCCAGCGCCTCCTCGAGCTCGACCCGGCCGTCCTGGACCAGGCGGTAGAGCGCGAGATCGAAGCTCTGGATGCCCCGCTCGCTGCCGGCCTGGATCGCTTCCTTGATCGCGACAATATCGCCCTTACGGACCAGCTCGGCGATGTACGGCGTATTCAGCATGACTTCGACCGCCGCTACGCGGCGGCTGTCCTTGCCCATGACCAGACGCTGCGCAAGGATCGCCCGCAGATACTGCGACAGGTCCAGGAAGATCTGGTGATGCTGGTCCTGCGGGAACATGTTGATGATGCGATCGAGTGTCTCGGCGGCGTTGTTCGCATGCAGCGTCGCCAGCACCAGGTGGCCGGTACCGGCGAGGTTGATCGCCGACTGCATCGTCTCGCGGTCGCGGATCTCGCCGATCAGGATCACGTCCGGCGCGGCCCGCATCGCCGAGCGCAGGGCCCGATTGTACGACTTGGTGTCGATGCCGATCTCGCGCTGATTGACGATCGAACGCTTGTTGGTATGCAGGAACTCGATCGGATCCTCGATCGTGATGATGTGTTCCGACGCCGACTCGTTGCGGTGATCGATCATCGCCGCCAGCGTGGTCGACTTGCCCGAGCCGGTCGCCCCGACCAGCAGCACCAGGCCGCGCTTGTGACCGGCCAGATCGCGCACCACGGCAGGCAGACCGAGCTGGTCCAGCTTCGGCATGTTGGCGGTGATATAGCGCATCACCATCGCGGGATAGCCGCGCTGGTGGAACACGTTGACACGGAAGCGGCCGAGCCCCGGCTCGCTGATCGCGAAATCGATCTCGTATTCCTGGTTGAAGTAGTCGAGTTGTTCCGGCGACATCAGGCCGTGGGCCGCCTGGCGCACGGCTTCCGGCGTCAGGATCTGCTTGTTGATCGGGAAGATCTGCCCTTCGATCTTGATCTTTATCGGCGAATTCGCGGTAAAGAACAGATCGGAAGCCTTCCGGTCGACCATCAGCTTGAACAGCGGCTTGGTGTTGATGCCACCGCCCGCACCGTCGCGCGGCACCGCCGCAGCGGCAGCCGCAGCCTCGAGCCCATTCTGTACGCTATCGCTGTTTGCAGCCATCTATGTCATCCCCGGGCGTCGTTCAGAGCGCTCTGCCGCGCTCCTCGTCATCGAGCAGTTGCAGCCCCCCGGAGTCGTCGACGTTCTTGGCCTCGCGCTTGCTCTCGAGCTTCACGCGCAGGCGCAGTTCGTTCTTTGAATCGGCGTTGCGGATCGCGTCCTCGAAGGAAATGAAGCCGGTCTCGTACAGCTCGAACAGCGCCTGGTCGAAAGTGCGCATGCCGAGCCGCGTCGAACGCGACATCACTTCCTTGATCTTGGCGACCTCGCCCTTGAAGATCAGGTCCTGGATCAGCGGCGAATTGAGCATGATCTCGATCGCCGCGATGCGCCCGCCGGATTCGCGCGGGACCAGTCGCTGCGAGATCAGCGCGCGGATGTTCAGCGACAGATCCATCAGCAACTGCTCGCGGCGCTCGTCCGGGAAGAAGTTGATGATGCGATCGAGCGCCTGGTTGGCGCTGTTGGCGTGCAGCGTCGCCAGCACCAGATGGCCGGTCTCGGCGAACTGGATGCCGTATTCCATCGTCTCGCGGTCGCGGATCTCGCCGATCAGGATCACGTCCGGCGCCTGCCGCAGCGTGTTCTTCAGCGCCGCATGCCAGGATTCGGTGTCGACGCCGATCTCGCGGTGGGTGATCACGCAGCCCTTGTGCTGGTGCACATACTCGACCGGGTCTTCGATCGTGACGATGTGGCCGCGGGTCTTTTCGTTGCGGTAGCCGACCATCGCCGCCAGCGAGGTCGACTTGCCCGAGCCGGTGCCGCCGACCAGGATCACCAGGCCTCGCTTGGACAGCACGACCTCCTTCAGGACCGGCGGCAGATCGAGCTCCTCGACGGTCGGGATCTTGCTGTTGATCAGGCGCAGCACGCAGCCGATGCTGCCCTGCTGCACGAAGGCATTGACACGGAAGCGGCCGATGCCGGGCGGCGCGATCGCGAAGTTGCACTCCTTGGTCGCGTCGAATTCCTTGGTCTGACGATCGTTCATGATCGCCCGCGTCAGCGTCGCCGCATGCTCTGCCGACAGCGCGCGCTCGCTCTGCGGGCGCACCTCGCCGTCGATCTTGATCGCCGGCGGGAAGCCCGCGGTGATGAACAGATCCGAGGCTTTCTTCTCCACGACCCGCCGCAGCAGATCCTGCATCAGCTTGATCGCCTGGTCACGATCCATGGCCAACCCTCACGGCGCGCGGCGCATCACAACGCATCTTTGTTCTGCGCCTTGTAGCGAGCCTCTTCCTTGGTCACCAGACTCTTGGAAACCAGGTCCTGCAAGCACTGGTCGAGCGTCTGCATGCCCTGCCCCTGCCCGGTCTGGATCGCCGAGTACATCTGCGCGATCTTGCCCTCGCGGATCAGATTGCGGATCGCCGGAGTGCCGATCATGATCTCGTGCGCGGCGATACGGCCGCCGCCGTTGCGCTTCAGCAAGGTCTGCGAGATCACCGCCCGCAGCGATTCCGACAGCATCGAACGCACCATCTCCTTTTCGGCGGCCGGGAACACGTCGACGACGCGGTCGATCGTCTTGGCCGCGGAACTGGTGTGCAGCGTACCGAACACCAGGTGGCCGGTCTCGGCCGCGGTCAGGGCCAGGCGGATCGTCTCCAGGTCGCGCATCTCGCCGACCAGGATGATGTCCGGATCCTCGCGCAGCGCCGAGCGCAGCGCCTCGCTGAACCCCAGGGTGTCGCGATGCACCTCGCGCTGGTTCATCAGGCAGCGCTTGCTCTCGTGGACGAACTCGATCGGATCCTCGATGGTGATGATGTGGTCCGGCCGGTTGTCGTTGCAGTGGTTGATCATGCCGGCGAGCGTGGTCGACTTGCCGGAGCCGGTCGGACCCGTCACCAGCACCAGGCCGCGCGGCAGCATGCAGAGATCGCGGAAGATCTTCGGTGTATTCAGTTCGTCCAGCGTCAGGATCGTGGACGGGATGTTGCGGAACACCGCGCCGGCGCCGCGATTCTGGTTGAAGGCGTTGACGCGAAAGCGCGCGAGCTTGGGGATCTCGAACGAGAAATCCGTTTCGAAGAACTCCTCGTAGGCCTTGCGCTGCTTGTCGTTCATGATGTCGTACACCATGCCGTGCACGTCCTTGTGGGACAGCGCCGGCATGTTGACGCGCTTCATGTCGCCGTCGACGCGGATCATCGGCGGCATCCCTGCGGAAAGGTGCAGGTCGGAAGCCTTGTTCTTGACTGCAAAAGCGAGCAGCTGCGCGATATCTACGGCCATGCGGACTCCGGGGCCATGCGAACTCCCAAGCAAGCGATCGGAGTATAGCCAAGGGGCCGATACCCACCTATGTTAATCGTTCCGCAGAATTCTCCGAACGACGTCCGCACCATGTACCAACCAGGCGTCGCCACTGCAGTGCAGTACGACCGGAATGTCGACTCCATCACGCTTCCTGCAGCAGCGATTAGAATGCCGACATGAATCCCGACATCAAGATTGCCTTCATCGGCGGCGGCAACATGGGCCGCGCACTCGTCGGTGGGTTGCGCGGCGGCGGCCATCCCGCCGCCAAACTCGCCATCGGCGACCCCCATGAAGCGACTTGCGAGGCGCTGCGGCGCGACTACCCGGGCGTGCAGGTCGGCACCGACAACCTCGCGGCGATCGCGGACGCGGACATCGTCGTGCTCGCGATCAAACCCCAGGAGCTGGCGCAGGTGGTCACGGCCATGCAGCCGGCGCTGCGACAAACCCGGCCGGTCGTACTGTCGATCGCAGCCGGGCTGCGCACCGCGGATCTCGCCGGCTGGTGCGGTGCAGGCATCGCGATCGTACGGGCGATGCCGAATCGTCCGGCACTGGTCGGCGCCGGCGCTACCGGCCTGTATGCCCCCGCCGATACGCCACCCGCGGCCCGTGCGCTCGCCGAAGAGGTGATGCGCGCCGCCGGTACGGTTGCCTGGGTGGACGACGAGTCGCTGATGGACGTGGTTACCGCGGTCTCCGGCAGCGGCCCGGCCTATTTTTTCCTGCTGGCCGAAGCCTTGACCGAAGCGGGTATCCGCCAAGGCCTCGCCGCGGAGGCCGCCCGTCAGCTCGCCGTCGCGACGCTGCACGGCGCCGGCTCGATGGCCGCCCGCAGCGACGGCGACCTGTCGCGGCTGCGCGCCGAGGTGACCTCGCGCGGCGGCACCACCGAAGCGGCACTGCAGAGCCTGCATGCGCAGCACTTCGGCGCGCTGGTCGACGCCGCGGTCGAGGCGGCCGTACGACGCGGACGCGAGCTTGCCGCCGAATTCGGCACCCACCGATCCTGATCCGCCTGCAACAATCGACAGCATGCAAGACGTCCTCGTATTCCTGGTCGACACCGGCTTCTCCCTGCTGTTCTTCGTGTTCCTGCTGCGCCTGCTGCTGCAATGGGCACGGGCCGACTTCCGCAACCCGCTCTCGCAGGCCATCGTCCGGCTCAGCAACTGGCTGATCATGCCGCTGCGGCGGCTGCTGCCGCCGATCGGGCGGATCGATACGGCTTCGGTCGCGGCAGTGCTGCTGACGGCCTTGGCGCAGGTCGCCGCCCTGTGGCTGGTGCGCGGCTTCGGGATGCCGGACGCCATCGACCTGCTGCGTCTCGCATCGCTGGAGATCGTCCGCACCACACTCTGGGTCTACTTCTGGGCGATCTTCATCTACGCCCTGCTGTCGATGATCGCCCCCGGCTCCTACTCTCCGGCGACATCGATCCTCGAATCGCTGTGCGAACCGGTGCTGCGACCCATCCGCCGGACGATTCCGTCGGTCAGCGGCCTCGATCTTTCCCCGCTCTGGGCAGGTATCGGCATCCAGATGCTGCTGATCCTGCTGCGCTGACGCCAAATGGCGACGGTATCCGCCGCCGACGACTGGCTCCGGATCGCAGACCAGGACCTGGTCGTGCTGGTCCGTGTGCAGCCGCGCGCATCGCGTGCCCGCTTCGACGGCATCGCCTCCGGCCGCTTGCAGCTGCGCGTCACGGCGCCGCCGGTCGAGGGTGGCGCCAACCGCGCCGCCATCGAACTGCTGGCCGCGGCGCTCGATCTGGCACGCAGCCGCATCACGATCCTGCGCGGCGAACATGCCCGGAACAAGGATCTGCGCATCGCCGGCGCAGCGGCCGCACGCGATTCAATCGCGACGGCTCTACTCGAAGCATGTGCCAAAAAGCCTTGATTTTCAGGCCCGCGCGCGTCGACGAGCGAGCATCGATGCGCGCGAGCCTAGAAAAAAAGGGGTTTCCGCAGCAGCCTTCCCGAAAAACCTCTTGCACAGCACTACGCATGTGCTATGTTGCGCGCCGATTCGTGCGGCGCTGCGATGCGCGCTCAAGTCGCAAGTCATTCTCTGCAAACAACTGTCCGCAATTAGGAGTACCTGAAACATGGCGAAGAAGGCTGGCCCGCCGACGAAGTCGGAGATCCTGAACCAGATCGCGAAGGACACTGATCTGTCCCGCAAGCAGGTTTCGGCGGTGTTCGATTCGCTGCACGCCCAGGTCAAGAAGAGCCTGCGCTCCAACGGCCTGTTCACCCTGCCCGGCCTGCTGAAGCTCAAGGTCGTGAAGAAGCCCGCCTCCAAGGCGCGCGAGGGCATCAACCCGTTCACCGGCGAGAAGATGACCTTCAAGGCCAAGCCGGCCTCGAAGAAGGTCCGTGCAATGCCGCTGAAGAATCTGAAAGGTTTCGTGAACTGAAGCCTGCCGCGCGGCCGTACAGGCCCCGAGGGGGCCGGCGGCAGCGCAACGCTTCGGAACAACGGGCCCGGTGCAGCATGCTGCACCGGGCCTTTTTGCTGGCTGTCAGCCTAACCCGATCAGACGAACCCGATTACGGTGCAGCAGGCGGCGATTCGCGCCGCTCCCCGCGGTTGCCACGCTGCTTGCGCGCTTCCTGGCGCTTGGCCTGCAGGGTCTCGAGCTTCTGGCGTTGCTCGGGCGTCAGCACCGCCCAGGTCTGGCTGCGCAGCTGCGCCCCGTTGGTGACCGCGCGGGCGGCCAGGTCGCCGGCACTGCGTGCCACCTCCGCCACCACCGCGTCGTAGTTGCGGTCGCCGGGTTTGACGCTGCGCAGCTTCTCGGCGTTCTGGCGTGCAAGATCGCGGACCTGCTGCATCTCCGGCCGGGCCGACTCGTAGATGCCCTTGAGCTTCTGCTTCTGGTCTTCGGTCAGCTGCAGCTCGCCGGCCATGCGCTCGAGCATCCGCGGATGTCCCCAGCCCGACATCGCGCCGGGATCGCCGGCCATCCGGCTCATCGCAGGACGGTCGCCGCCGAACCTTTTGCCCGGATCGGCACTCGGGCCGGCGAACGCGAGACCCGCACCGGTCGCGACCACTGCCATCACGCCAAGCCATGATTGTCTGTTCATCGTCGAATCTCCTGTATGAGCCCGTGGGACAAGGCTGCCGGATTGGACCGACGATCCGGGTGGAGTTTCCGTCAACACGGTGCAAAGTTGTGTCAAGGGTGCCGACGACCATGGCCGCGGGGCGCAACCGGCGGCAACATGGCGCCGAAGCGACGGAGATCATGCCCATTCGCCCGCAGATCCTGATCATCGACGACGATCGCGAGCTTGCGACCATGCTGGCCGAGTTCCTCGACCACGAGGGGTTCGACGTGCAGCTCGCCCACGAGGCGCCGTCCGCGCCGCTCGAGACGGCCACCGGCACGCTGCCCGATCTGGTCGTGCTCGACGTGATGCTGCCGGGCCGCAGCGGCTTCGACCTGCTGCGCGAGTTGCGCGCGCGGGAAATGCGGCTGCCGATCCTGATGCTGACGGCTCGCGGCGATGCCGTGGATCGCATCCTCGGGCTCGAGCTCGGCGCCGACGACTATCTTTCCAAACCCTTCGATCCGCGCGAGCTGGCGGCCCGGATCCGCGCCGTGCTGCGCCGCAGCAGCTCGGGCAGCGCCAACGACGGCGGCGACGGCGCGGAAGCCGTCACCGAACTCCAGGCCGGCGCCTTGCGTCTCGATCTCGCGCGGCGCCGCGCCGACCATGGCGACACGCCGCTCGAGCTGACCGGCGCCGAGTTCCGCGTGCTGGCACGACTGGTCCGCGACGCCGGCAAGCTGGTGAGCCGGGCCGAACTGACCGAGCACGCCCTCGGCCGCAAACTCACGCTGTACGATCGCAGCATCGACACCCACGTCAGCAATCTGCGCCGCAAACTCGAGCGTACCGGCACACGCGGCATCGAGATCCGTGCGGTACGCGGCGCCGGCTACGAGCTGCTGGCGGAGCCGCCGGCGTGAGCCGCCTGTCGCTGCGGATCTTCGTGTCGTTCTTCGTCGCGATGCTGGTCATCGGCGCCGGTGCGATCCTCATCACCTGGTGGCTGCTGGCCGCAAGGCAGGATGAAAACGCCATGCCGCTGCGCGAGGCGGCCAGCCGCGCAGCCGCGGCACTCGCCCACGGCGGTCGGCCCGCGCTGGTCGACTGGCTGCGCGAGGATGCGGCCATCCGCCGCGACCGCCCCTTGCTGGTGATCGACGACGAGGGCCGCGAATTGCTCGGACGACGGCTGCCGCGCTACGCCGCCGGTGCGATGCGCTGGGCCGCACCACCGCTACGGCTCGAGGATGCGCCCGGCGTGGTGCTGCGGCCGCCGGAGCGCCTGCCGGTGCTGATGGCCGCCGACGGCACGCGTTACCGGCTGCTGCTGCCGCCCCGCCGGCCCCGCAACACGGCTCAATCCTTCGTGCTGCCGGATGCGCGCGTCCCGCTGCTGCTGCTGGCGGTCGCGGTCACGGCGCTGCTCAGCTTCGCACTCGCCCGGTCGCTGACGCGACCGATCCGCGACCTGCAGCGCGCCACCCAGGCGCTGTCCGGCGGCGCGCTCGATACCCGGGTCGCCGCCGCCACCCGCGGCCGCCGCGACGAACTCGGCCAGCTGGCGGCATCGTTCGACGCCATGGCGGCGCGGCTGGCGACCCTGATCGAGGTGCGCGAGCAACTGCTGCGCGACGTCTCGCACGAACTGCGTTCGCCGCTGGCCCGGATGCGGCTCGCCACCGGTCTCGCACGCCAGTCGGGCGCCGACATCCCGCGCCAGCTCGAGCGACTCGAAACCGAGATCGAGCGCCTCGACGAATTGATCGGCCGCGTGCTCGACATCGCGCGCCTCGACTCCGGCGCCGGTGCGATCACGGTCGAGCGGCTCGATCTGGTCGAACTAGTCGACCGGCTGGCCGCGGACGCACGCTACGAGGCCGAGGCCTCCGGCCGGCGGATCGGCTGGCAGCCAACGTTGACGAGCTGCCCGATCGAGGCCGATCCGGCCTGGCTCGGCGCCGCGATCGAAAACGTGGTCCGCAACGCGCTGCGACACACCCCCGCGAAGACCGAGGTCGCAATCACGCTGCAGACCACGCCGGGCGCTGCGGCGATCACGATCACCGATTCGGGACCCGGCGTGCCGGAAGCGGAACTGTCGCGGATCTTCGAGCCCTTCCATCGCGTCGCGACGGCGCGCGACCGGAGCAGCGGCGGCGCGGGTCTCGGTCTGGCGATCGCCGCCCGGGTGATGCGGGCGCACGGCGGCTCGATCGAGGCGGTCAATCGGCGCGATGCCACCGGCGCAGCCCGCGGCCTCGCGGTCACGCTTCGGCTGCCGAGCGTGCTCCCGCCGCCATCGCCGTCCCGGCTGACGCGGACGGCCTCGCCGCCCTGAGCGCGAGCGGCGCCGCAATCGCGGCTGGCTCGGCGTCGCCATCCTGCCAGTGAGCGCCGAACTGCAGCCGAACCCGCAGGCCCGGATCGGCGTCTTCGAGTTGCAACCCGCCGCCATGCAGACGCGCAGCCGTCGAGGCAATCGCCAGCCCCAGGCCGGAGCCCGGTTTGCGTCCGGCGGGCTCGAGCCGCACGAACGGCCGCAGGGCCTGCTCGCGCGCATACGCCGGAATGCCCGGGCCGGCATCGGTGACCACGAACGTCGGGCCGTGTCGGGCCGTGCCGGGTTCGAGCGCGAGCCGCACCACCGAACCGGTCGGCGAATATTTGATCGCGTTCTCGAGCAGGTTGCCGACCGCCTGAAACAGGATCTGCCGATGCGCCAGCGCCACCGTCGGCTGAATGTCGCGTTCGAGATGCTGCTGGCGCTCCTCGGCTAGCGGCTCGAACAGATCGGCGATATCGGTGGCCAGCGCAGCGAGGTCCGTGCGCTCCATCGCATCGCGCGACAGGCCCGCCTCGGCACGCGCCAGGTCGATCAGCGCACTGAAGGTGCGCAGGATGTGCTCGGACTCGGCCTGCGCGCCGGCCAGCAGCTCGTCGCGCCGCTGCGGATCGGTGGTATCGCGAGCCGCTGCAATGGCCGACTGCAGGCGCGTCAGTGGCGTTCGCAGATCGTGCGCCAGGCTCTCAGTGGCCGTACGCATGCCGGTCACCAGCGCCTCGTTCTGGTCCAGCATCTCGTTGAACACCCGCGCCAGGGAGCCGAGCGCATCGAGACGCTGCCCGTCCGGAGCCCGGGCCTTCATCTGGCCACGCATGATCTCGCGCGCCGTCTGGGCAATGCTGGCCAGCCTCGCCAGCACATAGTGATTGAACCGCAGGCCGATCAGCAGCCCGGTCGCAAGCACCACCAGCATCGCGACCACGCCTGCGGCAACCAGCGACCGACCCACCTGGCCGTGACGCTGGTCGATCTCGCCCAGAAACAGCGTGTGATCCTTGCCGACCGGGCCCGAGACCAGATACAGCTGCTGATCGTGCCGGGACGATGGCCCCTGCGCGAGATTCCGGCGCAGCGTGATCCCCTCCGGCCAGTCCTCGAGCCGGCCAAACACCACCCGGCCTTGGTCGTCGAGCAGCAGCGTGCGACGGACATCGCTCGAATAGCGGGCGCGGCGCTGCAGCGCCGCCACCGTCCAGGCCGTGCTGGTTTCGCGCTGCAGGGCCTGGAACACCTGCAGCTCGCGCTGCAGCGCGCCAAGCAGTTCCTCGTCCAGCAGCTTGGTCACCCGGTTGTCGAGCCAGGTGAACGCGGTGATGAACGCGGCCAGCGCAGCAATCACCGACAGCGTCACCATGCCCAGCGCACGCCGGTCGAACAGCAGGATCTTCATGGAATCTCCGACAGCTTGTACCCCATGCCGTGCCGCGTATGCAGCAACGGTTGCGGGAAGCCGTCATCGATCTTGCGCCGCAGCCGCGACACATGGATGTCCACCAGGCTGGAGTGCGGATCGAACCGGTAGTTCCAGACCTTCTCGAGCAGCACTTTGCGGCTCACCACCTGGCCTCGATGCCGCAGCAGCAGCTCGAGCAAGGCGCATTCGCGCGGCGTCAGGTCGAGCCACCGGCCAGCCCGCTGCGCCTGGCCCGAGGCGGGATCCAGCGTCAGATCACCGCAGCGCAGCGGCGCGCTCGAGTACGGCGCCAGCAACTCGTGCAATTGCAGTACCAGTTCGGTCGGCTCGACCGGTTTGGTCAGGATCGCCGTGGCGCCCGCGCGGTGGATGCGCACCCGCTCGTCCGCCAGGCCGAGCGCTGACAACACCAGCACAGGCAGCGAATCGACGGCGGCCCGCAGGCGATCGAGGATCACCAGCCCGTCCTCCTCGTCCGGCGGCAACGCCGCCAGATCGAGGATCGCCGCCGCCGGCGGCGGCGGCGTCTTGGCCCAGAGTACCGCCAGCTCGAGCGAAGCCCGCCGCGACGTGAACCCATGAGCAGCCAGCATGTCACATAGCCATGCGGACGAGCCCGGGCCGCCGCCGACCACCAGAACCACGCTGGAACCCTTGGCCACCATGCGGATCAGTCTCCTACCAGGAACCCGTCATGGCAAACCCCGAGGGAGGAGGTAAAGTTCTGAGTTCTAGATCGGCCACCGAATCCCCACGGAGCCCGGCTTCGGGCACCATACGGACTCTCATGAACCTGTTGCTGATCGAAGACGACACCCGGCTGGCCGCCGAAATCACCGCCCCGCTGGCGGCGCGCGGCTTCGAAGTCACGCGCGTCACCGACGGCCAGGCCGGGCTCCAGGCGGCGACTGCCGGCAACTTCGATCTGGTGATCACCGACCGCATGCTGCCGCGCCTCGAAGGCCTGGAGGTCGTTCGCGCCCTGCGCGCCCGCGGCGACCAGGTGCCGATCCTGGTGCTCTCGGCACTCGACACCGTCGACGACCGCGTACTCGGCCTGCGCGCCGGCAGCGACGACTACCTCGGCAAACCGTTTGCCCTCGAGGAACTGCTGGCGCGGATCGAATCGCTGCTGCGCAGGCGCCACAGCACCGCCGAGACCGTGCTGCGGGTCGACGACCTCGAAATGGACCTGATCGCCCACCGCGTGACCCGCGCCGGCCGCGAAGTCTCCCTGACCGGCCGCGAGTTCCACCTGCTCGAATTTCTGATGCGCCACGCCGGCCAGGTGGTCACCCGCAGCATGCTGCTCGAAGCCGTCTGGGATATCCGCTTCGATCCGCAGACCAACCTGATCGACGTACACGTCAGCCGCCTGCGCCAGGCGATCGACCGGGAATTCGACTCGCCGTTGATCCATACCGTGCGCGGAGTGGGCTACACGCTGCGCACCTGACGGCGGCGTCGCTGCGGGGGATTTTCCAGGGGCAGTACAATCTCTACCGACCTCCACCGAATGAAGCACGGTTTTCGACGTGGCTAGAACGGCAACATCCGCAACCAACCGGCCTATACGCTGGTTGAGGCTGCCCGCTACCTGAAAGTAGCACCGGCCACATTGCGTTCGCAGATCATCGGCCGCCCCTAGCCGACGGGACAGGGACCAGCCCACTTCAAGCCCTTGATTCGCCCGGCCAGCAATCCGCCGCCGAGGCTGTCGTTCTGGAACCTGATCGAGGCGCATGTGCCGAGTTCGCTGCGCGCGGATCATTGCGTGAAGGTGGATGCGCGAGATTGGCAAGATAGGGTGGGTTGCCGTCACGCACGATGGCCGTATTCGCTACAAGCCGAACGAGAAGAACGCGGTCATCGAGAACAACGTCGCGCTGCTGGTGGTTGTGGGCCACGCGCTATTTCCCGAATTGGCTGAAGCGTTCGTAGCGACGGAGCCGAAAATCCACGATTTCATTGCCGCACACGAACGACCCCATATCGCCAAGGTATATAGGCCATCCGCAGCCGCCAACCCTTCCGCGCCGGGAAGAATCGAACTTTGGTATCCACCGATCACATAGCCGTCGATCCACTTAGTCTTGTTGAGCGGTAGGCGGCTCGTCGAGAAAGGACGTCACCAGATCCTTGATCTCGTGCAACCGCCCGTGGAAGAAATGTTCGGCGCCGGGCAGCAACGCCAACTGTGGAGGCACAGGCAGCGACCCGATCCAGCGCTGCACTGCACGATGGTCGACCAGCTCGTCCTGATCGCCCTGGATCACCAGCCAGGGCTCGCGCGGCGGGTCGATGGCGGAAAAATCCCAGCGGCCCAGCGGCGGCGCGACCGTAACCAGCCGCGCGGCACCGGCGGCGGCCTGGCCATTTAATGCGACGAAGGAACCGAAAGAGAAACCACCGAGCCACAGAGGCAGGTCGGGATACTGCGCACGCCCCCAGGCCACCACGGCGAGCAGGTCGGCGGTCTCGCCGCGTCCCTCGTCGTAGCTGCCGGCCGAGCGGCCGGTGCCGCGGAAGTTGAAGCGCAGCGTGGCCGCGCCCTGCGCCGTGAACGCCCGCGCCACGGTGTGCACGACCTTGTTGGTCAGGGTGCCGCCGAACAGCGGATGCGGGTGGCAGACGACGCCGAGCGCACGCGGCGGCGGTGGCAGCGACGACGGCGCCCCACCAGCCCCAGCCCCCTGCCCCCGCCCCTGCTGCGCCGGCAGTTCGAGCAGCGCCTCGAGCGGACCGACCGGTCCGTCGATCGACAGCGGCCCGGGCGCGATGCCGAGACTCACCGAATCGAGACGAGCTCGACGTCGAACACCAGGGTCGCACCGCCCGGAATCACGCCGCCGGCACCGCGTGCGCCGTAACCGAGTTCCGACGGGATCACCAGGCGACGCTCGCCGCCGACCTGCATGCCGGCCACACCCTGGTCCCAACCCTTGATGACTTCACCGCCACCGACGCGGAACGCGAACGGATCGCCGCGATCGCGCGAGCTGTCGAACTTGCGCCCTTTGTTGTCGGGCGCACCGTCGGCATACAACCAGCCCGTGTAGTGCACCACGGCCGTCTGGCCGGGCTTGATCTCGACTCCGGTACCGGGCTTGAGTTCGATGGTCTGCAGCGATGAGGTCATGCGGTTCCCCTGTTGGAGTAGTGCTGGATCGCGATAAGCGCCGCCACCACCCTCGCCCGCCGGACAGCCGGCAAGCAGGCCGGCCGACAGCAGAGCCAGGACGATCGACCGTCCTGACTGTCGGCAGGTCGACGGGGCGAAAAACCACTGTGCCCCGCCCGGCGGGACATCACGAGACGACGCGTTCACTGTGGGATTATCGCATGAGTTGGCCAAGCAGCCGGTTCAACCGCCGCACGAATTCGCCGGGATTGGCGATCGAGCCGGATTCGGCGAGCCGGGCCTGGTCGAACAGCAGCAAGGCGAGTTCATCGAAATCGCTGCCCGCCGCGGTCGTATCGAGTCGCTGCACCAGCGGATGCGCCAGGTTCAACTCGAACACCGGCTTGCCTTCCGGCGGCGTCTGGCCTGTGGCCGCCAGGATCTTGCGCAGCTGGCTGCTCAAGTCGTGTTCGGCCAGCACCAGGCAAGCCGGCGAATCGGTAAGGCGGGTGCTGACCCGCACTTCCGCCACGCGCTCGCCGAGCGCGTCCTTGATGCGTTTCAGCAGGCCCTCGTTTTGCTTGGCCGCCTCGTCCGTCGGCGTGCCGGCATCGGCCGGATCCGCTAGCGCGCCGAGGTCGAGGTCACCGCGAGCCGCATCCTTGAACTGTTTGCCGTCGAATTCGCGCACCTGGCCCATGACCCACTCGTCGACGCGGTCGCCCATCAACAGCACTTCGACGCCACGTTCGCGCAGCTTCTCGATGTACGGGCTGCCGCGCGCGGCATCGACGGTCTCGGCGATCACGTAGTAGATCTTGGCCTGCCCTTCCTTCATCCGCGCGACATAGTCGGCCAGCGCGGTCTTCGGTTCGTTGCCCTCGTCATGGGTACTGGCGAAGCGCAACAGCGGCAGGATGCGCTCGCGGTTGCCGGCATCCTCGGCGATGCCTTCCTTGATGACATTGCCGAATTCCTTCCAGAACGCGGCGTACTTCTCCGGCTCGTCCTTGGCGAGCTTCGCGAGCATGTCGAGCACCCGCCGGGTCAGCGCCGCGCGCATTGCCTCGACCTCGGCATCCCGCTGCAGCAGCTCGCGCGAGACGTTCAGCGGCAGATCGTTCGAATCGACGATACCGCGGATGAAGCGCAGGTAGAGCGGCAGGAACTGTACGGCGTCGTCCATGATGAACACGCGACGCACATACAGCTTCAGGCCCCGCGTGGCATCGCGCTGCCAGAGATCGAACGGCGCGCGGCCCGGCACATACAGCAGCGAGGTGTACTCGCGCTTGCCCTCGACCTTGTTGTGACTCCATGCCAGCGGCTCGGCGAAATCGTGGGCGACGTGCCGGTAGAACTCCTGGTACTCCTCGTCGCCGATCTCGCTGCGCGGCCGCGTCCACAACGCCTTGGCCTGGTTGACCGGCTCCCAGTCGAGGCCGGCCTCGCCTTCCTTGCGCATCAACACCGGGAAACCGATGTGGTCGGAATAGCGCGTCACCAGGGAACGCAGCCGCCAGGGATCGGCGAACTCCTTGGCATCGTCCTTGAGATGCAGCACTACCGCGGTGCCGCGATCAGCCCGCTCGAGATCCTCGACCGTGAACTCGCCATCGGCCTTCGACGCCCAGCGCACCCCGGCCGAGGCGGGCTCGCCCGCCTTGCGTGACAAGACCTCGACCTCGTCGGCGACGATGAACGCCGAATAGAAACCGACGCCGAACTGGCCGATCAGCGCCGAGTCCTTCTGCTGGTCACCGGTCAGGCGCTGGAAAAACTCAGCCGTGCCGGACTTGGCGATCGTGCCGAGATGAGCGACCGCTTCGTCGCGCGTCATGCCGATGCCATTGTCGCGAATCGTCAGCGTCGCGGCGTCCTTGTCGTAATCGATCCAGATCTTCAGCTCCGGCTCGTCCGCCAGCAGGGCCGGCTGCGCCAGCGCGACGAACCGCAGCTTGTCGTTGGCGTCGGAGGCATTGGAAATCAGCTCGCGCAGGAAGATCTCGCGATGGCTGTAGAGCGAGTGGATCATCAGGCGCAGCAGTTCGCGCACCTCGGCCTGGAAGCCGTGCCTGGCGGCGTTGCCCGCCGCGTTCTCGGTAGCGTTCGTCATGGACATCCCCACAGCAATCGATGCGCACCCGGCCATCGGGCGCGACGCAGGGAAGCCAGAATGGGGTCTATCCGGACCGCTTCAAGGGGGTGGGGCCGCCACAACGGCGGGCCCGACGTCGGTCGCGTCGGCTTGCCCGGGCGACGACGCGACGCTGTCGCGGAACTCGTGCCAAGCCTTGTGCAGTAGATAGCGGATGGCCCGCAACAGGTCGTCGAGCTCGTCCCACAAGTACATCACGCGTTCCACCGGCGAATCGTACGTAGGCGGCAGGCCACGTCGCCGTGCGGAACATCACAGGCGCGCGCACATACAGCCGCGCCACCGCATGCATGGCCAGGGTGCTTGCAACGCGCCTGCCCGCGCCGCAGACTGCCTGGGACAGATGTAACAGAATCCAGCGACAGCGCCCCGCCCCCATGCTCAAGATCGTCGTCGTAAATCCCAAGGGCGGATCGGGCAAGACGACGGTCGCGATCAACCTGGCGAGCTACTACGCCGTCCATCACGAGCGCGTGGTGCTGATGGACCAGGATCCGCAGGGCTCGACCACCCGCTGGTTCCGCAAACGCGGACCGGGCGCCTTCCCGATCCATGGCATGGCCGCCTGGGAGGACGACGGCCGCACGACCCGCACCTTCCGCCTGCGAATCCCGCCGGCTGCGAGCCGCATCGTCATCGACACCCCGGCGGCCCTGGAAGCGCTCAAACTGGCCGATGCAGTCCGCGATGCCGACAAGATCATCGTCCCGGTACTGCCCTCGGACATCGACGTCCATACCTGCACGCGGGTGATCGCCGATCTGCTGCTGGTCGCGAAAATCCGCCGCGCCGAAAACCGCATCGGTGTGGTCGCGAACCGCGTCCGTCGCAATACGCTGGTCTACCAGTCGCTACAGCGCTTCCTGGCGACCTTGAGCGTGCCGGTCGTCGCTACCCTGCGGGATTCGCAGAACTATGTCCGCAGCGCCGAGCTCGGTGTCGGGATCCATGAAATGAAGCCCCATCTGGTCGCCGAAGATACGCGCCAGTGGCAACCGCTGGTCGAGTGGATCGAAAGCGGCCGCAGCGGCTCGGCTGCCGGCCCATCGGCCGCCGCAGCCGGCTTCGATCCGCAGGCAACGCTTCCGGAAGTGAGTTTCGCCAGCGGCAGCCAGGATTCGGCCCGCGGCTGAGGCCCATGCGTGGCCGGCAGGGCTGCCGGCCAGGGCCAGATCGATCTCTATCAGCGAGGGCCGGGTTTGCGGACGCCGTCCTTTTCTGCCGGCTCGTCCTGCCAGCTGTCCTTGACCTTCTCCGTCCAGTTCTTGTAGCTCGACCAGCTATACAGATTGCGGGTGATCGCCGCATGCCGGCCGTGCGCGCGCTGCACCCGCTCCGCCCAACCGGCATACGGCGAACCGTTCACAGCGCCGGCGGTGCCCGACATGGTCGGTGCCGCGACACCGGGTGGCAACACTGACTCGCGGGTCACTCCCGCCGCCGTGATGATGCCAGTACGAAATCTGCCGGTAGAACTCATTGAACGCGCTCCCTGTGCGTGGGAGGCAGACTAGGGCCGCGGGTTACTCGATCGGAGGAACTGGCTCACATGGAAACCGCGGCGTCGAAATCCTGCGACCGCGCTCTCGACATACGTGCATTATTACCTGCTTATGTCAGCGCGTATGCGTGTCGATGGCGCTGCGCGCGCCTCGAGAGTCAGCCGGCCGCGATGCGATAACAGGGCGTATAGACACTGCCGGGAAGTTTCATCCGCCCTTGCGCAACGAAAGCTCCGAGCAGGTCGTCCAGCATCGACATAATCTCGGGATCGCCGACCAGCTCGTACGGGCCGTGATGTTCGATCATGCGAATACCCTGCTCCTTGACGTTGCCGCAGACGATTCCCGAGAACGCCCGCCGCAGATCCGCCGCCAGCGCGTGCACCGGCTGATCGCGATACAGCCGCAAGGCGTGCATCGACTCGTGCGTCACCGCGAACGGCCGCTGGAATTCGCCATCGATGCGCAGCAACCAGTTGAAGTTGTAGGAATCGGAATGCTTGCGGCGAAACTGCCGCACTTCCTCGAATCCGCGCACCATGAAACGAGCGACTTCGGCAGGATCCCCGATGATGATCTGTACCCGCTCGGCCGCCTGCTCGCCGAGCGTGCGGACGAGAAAACGATGGATCTGTTCGAAATAGGGCGCGCTGCCCTTCGGCCCAGTCAGCACCACCGGGAACGGCTGCTCGGCATTGGCCGGATCAAGCAGGATACCGAGCAGGTAGAAAATCTCCTCGGCGGTGCCGACCCCGCCCGGAAATACCACGATGCCGTGCGCCAACCGGACGAACGCCTCCAGGCGCTTCTCGATGTCCGGCATGATCACCAGTTGGTTGACGATCGGGTTGGGCGGCTCGGCAGCGATGATGCCGGGTTCGGTCAGGCCGATGTAGCGGCCGCCGTCGATGCGCTGCTTGGCGTGGCCGATGGTGGCACCCTTCATCGGGCCCTTCATCGCCCCCGGCCCGCAGCCGGTGCAGACATCGAGGCCGCGCAAGCCGAGTTCGTAACCCACCTTCTTGGTGTACTCGTACTCCTCGCGATCGATCGAATGGCCGCCCCAGCAGACGGCCAGATTGGGCCGCAGCTTGTGGTCGAGGATCCGCGCATTGCGCAGGATGTGGAACACGGCATTGGTCAGCGAAGCCGGACGCGACAGGTCGAAGCGGGCGCCGTCGACGATCTCGTTGGCGATGTAGACGACATCGCGCAGCACCGAGAACAGCAGTTCCTTGATGCCACGGATCATCTCGCCGTCGACGAAGGCCGCCGCCGGCGCATTGCGGATCTCGAGCTTGATGCCCCAGGTGTGGCGCAGCAGCCGGATGTCGAAGTCGCGATACCTGTCGAAGATCTCCTTGGCGTTGTCGCTGTCGCTGCCGGTATTCAGCACCGCGAGCGCGCACTGCCGGAACAGCGGGTAGAGCCCGCCCTGTCCGCTCGACAGCAGCTTCTCGATCTCCTCCTGCGACAGGCTCTCCAGCGCGCCGCGGGGACCGACCCGAGCATCGACGAACTCGGGAATGACGACCGTGGATTCCACCGTCAGGGCTGGATATCGATCGGCGCGTTGTCGGCGACCAGCATCCAGATCTCGAGCATGTCGGCATTCGAGACCGCGATGCAGCCGTCGGTCCAGTCGCGGGTGGCGTAGTAGTCGAGACCCTTGTACGGGTCGTTCGGCAGGCCGTGGATCATGATCGAGCCGCCGGCGGCCCAGCCGTTGCGGCGCGCGCGCGCGACATCGTCGGCATTCGGGTACGACACCTTCAGCGACATGAAGTAGTCGCTGCGCGGATTGCGCCTGACCAGCCGATAACTGCCCTCGGGGGTGCGGAAGTCGCCTTCGCGCTGTTTGTGGCCGACCGGGTTCAGGCCCAGGGCCACGCGATAGGACCGCAGCACCTCGTCGCCCCGCAGCAGGTACAGCCGCCTTTCGGACTTGCGCACCAGGACGCGGGTTGCGATCGGCAGCGCCTCGGCAGCGACGCCCCGGCTGGCCGACGACAACGGCGAGCCCGCCGGACCCGGCGCGGTGGGCAACGAATCGATGAAGGGCGTGGCCGCCAGGGCCGGCCCCGGGACGACGGCCGCCAGCCAGGCGCCGACCAGTCCCGAACGCAAACAAGCAGACAAGCTCATACGCTGCATTATAGACAGAGCCAAACCCCGGGATCTGGAACGGAATTCACCCCTGCCCGAGATCAGAGTCGCCGATCCGCGGCCCAACCTTGCGCCAAGCGGCAACCGGCATGACCGGCGGCGCGCCCCGCTGCGCCGCCTATAATCCTCGGGGCAGCACCGCCCGAGACCATGCAGCAGGGGGGAAAACCGTGTCGGCCAGCGCAACAAACACCCGATCGACCCTGGCTTCCGGCTCCCGGCCGACCCGCGGCTCGCGGCGCCTCGCCTGCGGCCTGCTGTCGGCCCTGCTGAGCAGCGCATGGCTGTCCGGTTGCACCACCCTGCCCGACAACGCGGTCCAGGAACGGCTGGACGAACGGACCGGCACCACCGTGACGGCCCTGCAGCGGGCTCTCGAGCTGGTCTCGACGGCGCCCCGCCGCGGCCAGAGCGATCCGTTCGCCTACCTGGCGCCCTTCGAGACCAACCGTATGGGCACGCGCCAGATGTATCTGTGGGTCGCCGTACCGAACGAGAGTCGCAATGTCACGGCACCGCAGGTCGAGCTGGACGGCACACCACTGTCGCTGCGATCGCTCGGGCCGGATCCGCAGACCATCGGTCTCGCGGCTTTTCCGTATGCGACGCCGGCCCCCTGGTCGTCGGTGACGCTGCTCGCACTCGATGCACCGGCGCTGCAAACGCTGGCGGCCGCCGCGACGCTCGAGATCAGCGTCAGCTACGACGCCCAGCCGGTGCGCTTCACCGGTACGCCGCAGCCCGCCGGGATCCTGACGCAGTTCCTGCAGTCGCTCGGCCTCTGAGCCGCACCGACAACGCACCGCCACCGCGGCCTTGGGTCAGCGCCCCGCGACGACTTCGGCCTGGATGTCCTCGAGCCGCGGCACGACCAGCTGCGCACCGGCGCGCAATGCGCCGAGTTCCAGGTCGGGGTTGTACTGCTGCAGCAGCCAGACCGGCACGCCCGCATAACGCTGGGTGATCGACCAGAGCGTGTCACCGCGACGCACGATATAGACCTCGGTACCGAGGATGCGCCGCTGGGCGAAGAACGCTGCTTGCAAGCGCGCATGGAAATCACGTCGCTTCTGCTCGAACTCTTCCGGCGAAACGCGACTGAAATCGAGCTTCAGCGATCGGCCCAGCAACACCGCCTGACCGTATTTCATCCGGTTCAGCTCGCGCAGCCGCGCCGCGCTGACGCCCAGCCAATCGGCGTAGTGCCCGAGGGTTTCTTCGGCGATCACCTGCACGCTGTCGTTATGCACCTGCAGATCGATCGCATCGGCGACCGGCGGTGGCGTATCGGCGCCGGGGCCGACCTCCGGCCCTTGCGCGTCGGCCGTCACCGGCTCGCTGACCAGCGCTGGCGTCGTCTGCGCCACGGCAGGCGCAGTCGATGTCGATGCACGTCCGCTCCGCCGCGTGCGTGGGCCGCCACTCTGCGCAGCCACCAGCGCCACCTCGGCACTGGCCACATCGGCCGCGGCAGTCGCTGCCACCACCACCGGCGTCGTGGCCACCTCGGTAGCCGGCGCATCGGGACGGCTGCCGCTCGAAGCCACGGCCTCGGCCACCTCCGCCGCATCGGTCACCACCGGCGGCGCAGCCGATGCCACGGTCGCGGAGGCCGCCGCACCGACGCCACCGGCCGGCGCGGCGGCCTCGGCAGAAACCCGCAATCGCTGGCCCTCGAAAATGGAGTCGGCGTCGCGAATCCGGTTGAGCGCCATCAGTTGCTTGGCCGAGAGGCCGAACTTGTTGGCGACACCGAACAGCGTATCGCCGGCGCGCACCACGTAGGTCCGCGGCGCTGCCGCAGTCGCTTCGGCAGCACCGGCAGTGGCGGCAGCCGCTGAACCGGAGGTCGTGCCGGTCTGGCCGGCAGCCGCGGCCGCAAGCAGCGATGGCTGTCGATCCGGCAGGTTCAGCGTACTGCCGGTGCGCAGCGTGGAGCTAACCTTGAGACCATTGGCCGCGGCCAGCGTGCTGACGCTGATCCCGTAACGCTTGGCGATGGCTCCCAGGGTCTCGCCCTTGCGTACGCGATGTGAACCGCTCTGAATCTGCGCGGCGAACAGTTCATTGGCACCGATCCGCATCGCCAGCCATTCGGACGTGAAAGCTTCTTCGCCGGGCGGCAGGCGCAGACGATAGCCGCGCGGCACCAGCCTCGAGCCGCTCCAGATCGGCCCCAACAGCGCCGGGTTCAACTCGCGCAACCTGGCGCGCGGCACCTCGACCGCCCGCTCGATCGCGGCAATCCGCGCGTAACCGGGCATTGCGACTTCGCGGAAGCGGAGTTCCGGATCGCGTTCGATCGCGCCGAAGTATTTCTCCGGATTCTGATCGATGGTCAACGCAGCGAGAAACGACGGATAGAAATTGCGCGACGCAAAGCCGAAGCTCCGGCTGCGATAGCCGCGCGCGATCGTCACGAAGTCGTCGGTGCCCATGCTCTCCTTGGCCCGACGCATGCCCGCGGCGCCGTGGTTGTACGCCGTCAACGCCAGCGGCCAGCTGCCCAGCACCCGGAAGTTGTAGGCCAGCAGCTGCGCTGCCGCCTCGGTCGAGCGGAACGGATCGAGACGCTCGTCGACGTAGTCGTCGACCCGCATGTAGCGCCGCCCGGTCGAGCGCATGAACTGCCAGAGCCCCGAGGCACCGACTTTCGAATACGCCGTCGGGATGAACGAAGACTCGACGTGAGGCAGCGCCGCCAGCTCCGGCGGCAATCCCAGATTGGCGAAGGTCTCGGCGATATGCGCCTCCCAGGCGCCCGAGCGGACCACGCCGGCGCGGAAGCGATCCGCCTGGCCGAGCTGGAAACGCACGCCGCCTGCCGCCTCGAGCAGCCGCGTCGGCGTGACGGCATCGCCCCACAGCTGCAGGACCCGCCGGGTCTCCTCACCGAGCGACGCTTGATCCAGTGCACTGCCCGGCGTGCGTGCCGACAAGGCCGCCGCTGCGGCCTTCAGCCCCGCCACATAGCGCTCGCGCGCCGCATCGACCGCTTCACGCCGCGCCTTCGGCTCGGTGTTCGGCGGGAACTGCAGCTTGGCGTAGACCACCGACAGGTCCCACTCGTCGTGCAGCAGGCCCTCGCTGGTCGTGACTTCCGAATAGATGCGGATCCAGAAATCGACATCGCGCTGCAGCGCCGGCGGACGTGGGATCGCACTGCCGGCCGCCGCTGCGCCCGCATTCGCACCCCGGGGCACCGCCGCAACCGCAGACCCGGTCGCCGCCGGCGCAGTCGCCGCGGCCCGAGCGGCCGTCGTGCCACCCGCTGCCACGGCCTGTACCGCCAGCTGCTGCGCGCCGGCCCCGGCGCCTGGCAGCAGCAGACTCGCCAGCAGCAGGCACCATGCCGGGGACCATCGCTTGTGAACGTAATCTCGCGATGCAGGTGTCGAAAGCATTTACAAGGCCCCTCGTGGACCTAAGTCATTAATTCGATACGGGAGCCGCGCCCGCCGCGGGCCGGAGGGGAGCCTATCTTGCCGGCACGGAGTCGACAATTCTGACGATTTCAAGCTGTGACGAGCAGCAGACTTAATCCGGCCGGACCGCCGGATGGCCGGACTTCGCGCGGTAGGTCACGTTTTCAGTGGCGTCTGCACGACATATCGACCACGCGCCACCCCCGGCATCGCGCTGGCACGTCGGTTGCTCTGTATACGGGCACAACAACAAGAAAGAGTCTTGAACTCCTCCACAAGCAAGCAAGCGACCATGCCCCGCGCAAGCGGGGCTTCTTTTTTTTTGGGCTAAGGCCTGGCCGGAGGCCCTAGACTAGAGCGGCTTGCCAGCTTCAGTCCTTCAGGAACCCAGGACTCATGATGCAGAGCCCGGTGCGGCGCGAACAGCAGTTTTTCCAGGATCCGGCCATCGACCAGCTGATGGGGACCGTGATGAATCTTGCCCTCGAGCACTACGTGCTGCTCGATCGCGTGCAGGCGCTGGAAGCGGCACTGGCACACGCCAAGCTGATCGACCCGGCGACATTGACCCGCGAACGCGACCCGGCAGAGAACGGCGCGGCCCAGGAACGGGCCGCACGCTTCGCCGCCTCGCTGCTCGAACCACTGCTCGGCATCCAGCATGCCCGCGGCGCCAGCGGCCCGGTGCAACGGCACCCATCGGCCCCCTCCTCCACCTGATTCCCATGCAGCCGCGCGAATTCGCCGCAGGCCAGGAATTCCTCGTCGCCGCCAAGCGGTACTGGTCCACCACCCTGTACCGCAACCTGCGCGCGAGGTTCGACGAACTCGCCGCCAGCGATCCGTCGGCAAGCACGATCGCCGCCGAAGCTTCCCCACCGCCGAACCTGCCGGAACTCGCGGCAGCACTCGAGCAGGACGTCGCCTACCGGCATTTCGCCTGGCTGGAACGACACCTGCAGAAACTCAAGTACTCGGGCCCGTATGGACTGGTGCCCTACTACGAGGAGCGCCGCCAGGCACTGCTGCAGCGGCTCGACGTACCGCCCAGACATGCCGGGCTCAGCCTCGACCCCGCGCTGGCGCTACCCGGTTACTACACTCGGGTGGATATCCATCAGCACCCGGGCGGGGTGTGGTCCGACGACCTTGCCGGCTTCGTCTACCAGGCCGGCGCTCAAACCACGACCCCGTTGCTGGGAGAATCCCACGCCACGCTGCACGATCGCTTCACCGGCCTGATCGCGCAGCGCGGCGATTCGCGACACATCCTCGATCTGGGCTGCGGCTTCGGCAAGAGCACCCACCCGTTCGCGAACACGTTTCGCGCCGCGAACATCGATGCCATCGACCTGTCTGCCGCCTGCCTGCGACTCGCTGCTGCCGACGCGAGCGGCCCGCCTGCGGCACGCATCCATTTCCGGCAAATGGATGCCGGCCGCCTCGGTTTCGCCGAGGCCTCATTCGACCTGGTCACCTCGACGATGCTGCTGCACGAGATTCCGCCACCGCCGCTGCGCCAGGTCCTCGAAGAGTCCTTCCGCGTACTCCAGCCCGGCGGCCGGGCGGTGCATCTGGACTTCTACCACATGCCCGACGTGTTCCAGCGCCTGCTGCACTACGGGCACGCGCGACGCAACAACGAACCCTATATGCAGCCCCTGGCGGAGCTGGACCTGCCGGCGATGCTGCGGGCCATCGGTTTCGTGGACATCTTGATCGAGCCCTTCCGCGAAGCCGATGATGCGACCGACGACGCTTGGCGATTTCCCTGGACCGTGATCTCGGCCCGCAAGCCCGCAGTCTGAATCGCCAGCGGCCGCTCCGAACACCCCAGCCCGAGCAGCTCAGCCCAGCCAGCTCAGCCCAAACAGCTCAGCGAGGAACCACCGTAATGTTGAAGCTCATTCTGATCGTCACGCTCAACGTCCCGAACCTCGCAGACGTCGAAGCGGCGTATACCGAATCGATCGGCTACCGCACGATCGACCGGGGCACGATCAACGCCGAGCTTGCGCGGGTCTGGGCCACACCGGCGCTGGCCCAGCGCCCGTATCTGCTGATGCAGCCGGCAAGCGGCGAGCCAGTCTACCTGCGCTTCGTGCAATCGCCGGCCGTGCCCGGCTATGCCGCCATGAAGACCCATGGCTGGAACGCCATCGAGATGCTGGCGCAGGATCCAGACGAAATGGCCCGACGCCTGCGCGCCGCACCGTCCCGCTTCCGCATCGTCGGCGAGCCCCGCCCCCTAGGCCCGAACTCCCCGATCCGCGCCATGCAGATCGTCGGCCCGGCCGAGGAAGTGCTGTACATCACCAAGCCCGGCGGCGAGGCCGCACAGCAGCTCGGCACCGCCAGCACGTTCGTCGATCGCCCGTTCATCATCATCCTCGGAGGCCCCGATCTGCCCGCCATGCAGCGGTTCTATGCCGAAACCTTTGGCATACCGGCAGGCGCCGCGATCCAGGCCCGCATGACCGTGCTCAACAAAGCCCATGGCCTCGACATCGAGACCACCCACCCGCTCGCCATGGCGCGTCTGTCGGCCCGCTTTTCACTCGAACTCGACGAGTATCCGCCCACCGCCACCGAACGCCCCCGACTATCCGGCGAACTGCCCCCCGGCATCGCGATGGTGAGCTTCGAGACCGATTCCCTGGACCGCCTGGCCGATCGGCTGCTGGCGCCTGCCGGAAAGATCGCCCAAGCGCCTTACGACGGGCGGCGGGTCGGCGTACTGCGCGGCGCCGCCGGCGAGCTCCTCGAACTCGTCGAGGCACCATGAGCGGTTCCTCGACGACCACCGCCCCGGCTGCGAGCCAGGCCGAAAGCACGCCGCGGCCGACGAACGAGTATCCGAGCAACACCTACGCCTGGTACGTCGTCGTCATCCTGACCATCACCTACACCATCTCCTTCATCGACCGGCAGATCATGTCGCTGCTGATCGGCCCGATCCGCCAGGACCTGGCGATCAGCGACACCCAGGTGAGCCTGCTGATCGGCCTGGCGTTCGCGCTGTTCTATACTTTTCTCGGTCTGCCGATCGGGCGGCTGGCGGATCGCTACAGCCGCCGCACGATCATCGCGGTCGGCATCACGATCTGGTGCGCGATGACCGCCGCCTGCGGCATGGCGCAGAGCTACCTGCAGCTTTTCATGGCGCGCGTCGGCGTCGGTGTCGGCGAAGCTGCACTGAGTCCGAGCGCCCTGTCGCTGATCTCCGATTATTTCGCCCCGGAGCGTCGCGGCCGGGCGATCGCGTTCTATACCAGTGGCATTTCCCTCGGCTCCGGTCTGGCGATGATCATCGGTGGCCCGCTGATCGCGCTGGTCGGCACGGTCGGCCGCACCGAGTGGCCCCTGGTCGGCGAGCTTTACGGATGGCAGAAGGTGTTCATCCTCGTCGGCCTGCCCGGGCTGCTGATGGCACTGCTGATGTTCACGGTGCGCGAGCCCGCACGACGGGAACAGCTGGTCGTCCAGGGCCAGGGTCGCAGCGGCGCCGCCGCGCTGAGTTTCGCCGAAGTGTTCCGCTTCCTGCTGGCACGCTGGAAGCTTTACGGCAGCCACTTCGTCGGCTTGTCGGTCACGGCGATGCTCACCTACGGCTTCCTCGCCTGGGTGCCACAGACCTTCGTCCGCACCTGGGGCTGGAGCATTCCCCGAATCGGCATCGTCTACGGCGTGGTCACCCTGATCTCCGGCGGCCTGTCGGTGCTGCTCGTCTCCGTGCTGGCCCGTCGTTTCGAGGCACAAGGACGAACAGACGTCTACATGCGCACGGCGCTATGGTCGTTCGTGCTCGGCGCAGTCGGCGCCGTGCTGGTACCCCTGGCCCCGAACCCCGAGTTCGCAGTATTGATGCTCGTGCCCATGTCGACCGGCACGATCGCCGCAACCGGCGCCGGACTGACCGCCCTGATGGTGGTGACGCCCAACCAGATGCGGGCACAGACCTCGGCCTGCTACTACTTCGTCGTCAATCTGCTCGGCCTCACCATCGGCCCCACCGGTATCGCGCTGTTTACCGACTACGTCTTTCGGGACGACCGGATGCTGCGCTGGTCGGTGCTGAGTGTGGCGACCCTGTCTGGCATCGTCGCGATCAGCCTGCTGATCTACAACCTGCGGCAGTATCGTCAGGCCATCGCCGAGGCTGGCAGCTGGACCGAGCGGAAGCCGGCACCGACAGCGTAGCGGAAACGGGCAGCTGCTCCCACCGGCACTGCCGCGAACCTCCCAGTTCACGGTGCGTTCCGTCGGGACTCCAGAAATGCAATGTCCTGGTCGTCTGTGGGCACTGACCGGTTTGCGCGCGCCATCGTCTTGAGCCTGAGCAGATCCGCCTCGGAGGCGATCCGAAGCTTGCCCACCGGCGTCTTGGCCGATACGGACCGACCGGCCAGTTCCCCTGCGAGAATCGGGAAGTCGAACAATACGTCGATCCGCAGGCCACTCTTCGGATCCTGGAAAAACGCGCTTTCCGGCCGGTCGAGCCGCAGCCGTGCGGCGGCGACGCGGCGGTTGCCGATGGTGGCCGTCACTTCACCTGTCGCGTTCAGCTTGGCGGCCAGCTCGAGGCCTCGATCGTAAAAGGCGTCGAGCGCCTCGGCGAGCTGCTCGCCCGGCTGGGCGATGACGAAATCGAAGCCACGGGTCACCCGACGCGAGCCGAGCAGCACGAGTGCCATTCCGCCCACCAGCACCGGATGCAGCCCGAGCGACTCGAGCACACGCGCAATCTCGGTCACGAGCCCGAGAAACGGCGCCGGTGGCTCACTCCCCTTGCGCTTGGCCGCCATGCATCCTCGGCAGGGGGCCGTCGAAGGCCGACAGCCGCACGACCTTTGGGCGCGGCTGCAGCGCTTCGATCGCCTCGACGTAGCGAAAGTTCTCCGCAATGCGCCGCGCCGCATGCAACGACAGCGCGCGTGAACGCCCGCCGAGCGCCGCAATGCGGCGCTTCTCCGCTACGCCTAGACGAGCCGCGCGCGCCTGGCCGCCCTTTCGGCCCAGCGCTCGGGCCATGTCGGAGGCTTTCATACGGGGAATTGTGCTTAGCGCCAAGCATAGATGCAATGGCGGGAGGGTGGCATGGTTCACAATCGGCGTCGCGGGTACGGCAAGCCATGGGCTTTGGGGCGAGAACGGGGTCAGTCAATCTGCGGACGGGCACACCCAGCCCGGCAGCGCCTGCTGGATCAGCCGACCCACCACCGTCGGGATGCCGAGCGTCCTCACGCCGCCCGAAGGCTTCGCATTGTCCACTCCGCGCACCGGACGCGGCAGATATCCACCTCTTGTTCGTCAGGTCAGCGTCTTGCCGCCAGCTTCCTTCAGACGCCCTATCAGCCGAGCCGTCCCTGCCGTGCAGCCAACGGTTCCCCGTGTCGGGCCCGTAGAGGACTTTCAGCTCCAAGAGGGTGCGCCCTGCCGGGCGACAAAAAAGAGGCGGTCTCACGACCGCCTCCGAGTAGCGCGCCATCCCGTCAGGGCTGGGTTGCCAGGCGGGGAGCCTGGCGTGGCGCGGGTTCGTATGCCCGGATGTCGCTGCCGCCTGGGACTACGCCCCTTGCGGCAACGACGGGTTCAATCCAGCCGGGTCAGCCGCATTTCGAATCGCCGCAATTCAGGCAGGTCATGCAGCCATCCATCATCACCACGGCGGCGGTGCTGCATTTCGAGCAGAGCTGTGCGCCCTCGGGGAAAACGGATTTTGCGAAGGCGTCGGCCTGCTTGCTGCGCGCCTCGAACTCGGCACGCTTCTCTTCGACCAGCTTGCGCTGGTGCTCGTCGAGCTCGAACTTGCGGATCAGTCCGATGGTCTGCAGGTGCTTCTCGATCACGTGGCCAAGCTCGGCGATGATCGAGGGCATGAACTTTCCGCCCGGCTGCCAGTAGCCGCCGCGCGGGTCGAACACGGCCTTGAGCTCATCGACCAGGAAGGTGACGTCGCCGCCCTTGCGGAACACCGCGGAGATGATCCGCGTAAGCGCGACGATCCACTGGTAGTGGTCGAGGTTCTTGGAGTTGATGAATACCTCGAACGGCCGGCGCTGTTCGTGCTCGGTGCCTTCGTTCAGGATGATGTCGTTGATGGTCACGTACATCGCGTGATCCGACACCGGCGTCTTGATCTTGTAGGTCGAGCCGATCAGCACCTCGGGGCGTTGCACTTCCTCGGTCAGGCGGATGACCTTGGCCTTGCCGCCACCGGCACCCGAGGAGCCGCTGGGCGCTGCGGCGGACTTCGCCTCGACCTCGGACGCCGCCGGCGGCGGCGCGGCCCCGGCTTCGGCCTTATCGGCAGGCTTCTGGACGCGGTACTTGGTGATCTTGCGATCGATCTTGATGGCGGCCATGGTCAGAACTTCCCGTAGTAGCCTTCTTTGAGGGCATCGTAAAGATTCGCGGCGGTGTGCATCTCGCCGTCGTACTCGAGCTCCTCGTCGCCCTTGACCGAGATCTCGGAGCCGTCCTCGAGCGTGAACACGTAGGTCGTGTTCTTCAGGTCGTCTTCCTTGACCAACACGCCCTGGAACGCCTCGGGGTTGAAGCGGAAGGTCGTGCAGCCCTTCAGATCCTTCTCATGGGCATAGAGGTAGATGTCCTTGAACGAGTCGTACTTGAAATCGGTCGGCACGTTCGCGGTCTTCGAAATCGACGAGTCGATCCACTTCTGCGCCGCGGCCTGGATGTCGACATGTTCGGTCGGCGTGATGTCGTCGGCGGTGGTGAAGTAGTCGGGCAGTTCTTCGCCGGCGACAGTCGAGTTCGGCATCGCGCGCGGATTGACCAGCTCGCGGTAGGCCAGCAGCTCGAACGAGAACACGTCGACGCGCTCCTTGGTCTTGCGACCCGCGCGGATCACGTTGCGGAAGTAGTGGTGCGCGAACGAGGGCTCGATGCCGTTGCTGGCATTGTTGGCCAGCGACAGCGAAATCGTGCCGGTCGGCGCGATCGAGGTGTGGTGGGTGAAACGCGCGCCGACCTGAGCAAGCTGCTCGACGAGCTGCGGCGCCACTTCGGCGACGCGCTGCATGTAGCGGCTGTAGCGGGCGTGCAGCAGCCGGCCCGGGATCTTGGCGCCAACCTTCCAGCCGTCACGAGCCATCTCGGGGCGCTTGCGCAGCATCTCGCCGGTGACCGTGAACTCCTCGTTCATGATCGGCGCAGGGCCTTTCTCGCGCGACAGCTCGAGACCGGCTTCCCAGCCGGCGACCGCCATCTCGCGCGCGACGTCCTCGGTGAAGCGGATCGACTCGGGTGAGCCGTACTTCATGCCGAGCAGGGTCATCGAACTGCCGAGACCGAGGAAGCCCATGCCGTGGCGACGCTTGCTCAGAATCTCGTTGCGTTGCTGCTCGAGCGGCAGGCCGTTGACCTCGACGACGTTGTCGAGCATGCGGGTGAACACCCGCACCACCTCGCGGAATTCGTTCCAGTCGAACTCGGCGAATTCGGAGAACGGATTGCGGACGAAGCGCGTCAGGTTGACCGAGCCGAGCAGGCAGGAGCCGTACGGCGGCAGCGGCTGCTCGCCGCAGGGGTTGGTCGCGCGGATGTGTTCGCACCACCAGTTGTTGTTCATCTCGTTGACACGGTCGATCAGGATGAAGCCCGGCTCGGCGAAATCGTAGGTGGACGACATGATGACGTCCCACATGCGGCGCGCCGGCACGGTCTTGTAGACGCGGCAGGCCACCAGACCGGTGTCGTTGACGACGTAGTTGTCGTGCACCGGCCATTCGCGCCAGACGATCTCGGCATTGCTGGCCGTGGCGTCGTCGAACTCGGCGCGCGACATCGGGAAGGCGAGCCGCCAGTCCTGGTCGTTGCGTACGGCCTGCATGAACTCGTCGGTGATCAGCAGCGACAGGTTGAACTGGCGCAGCCGGCCACTTTCGCGCTTGGCGCGAATGAACTCCATCACGTCCGGATGGCCGATGTCGAACGTGCCCATCTGCGCGCCGCGGCGGCCGCCGGCCGAGGACACGGTGAAACACATCTTGTCGTAGATATCCATGAACGACAGCGGGCCGGAGGTATAGGCGCCGGCGCCGGAGACATAGGCACCGCGCGGGCGCAGCGTCGAGAACTCGTAGCCGATGCCGCAGCCGGCTTTCAGCGTCAGGCCGGCCTCGTGCACCTTGCCGAGGATGTCGTCCATCGAGTCGCGGATCGTGCCCGAGACGGTGCAGTTGATCGTGCTGGTGGCCGGCTTGTGCTCCTGCGCACCGGCATTCGAGGTGATGCGGCCCGCGGGGATCGCACCGTGACGCTGTGCCCAGAGGAAGCGCTCGTACCAGTGCTCGCGAACCGGCTCGGCTTCGACGTCGGCCAGCGCGCGCGCGACGCGCTGGTAGGTGTCGTCCATCACCTGATCGATCGGCTGACCGCTCTTGGAAACCAGACGATATTTCTTGTCCCAGATGTCGAGGGAGGCTTCCTGGTAGGGAATGGAATCGACGTCTTTTGTCACGAGTTTCACGACACTGTTCATGCGACCCCGGACTCCCCTTGAGTTGTCTTTTGCAAGCAAGCCAGACACGAAGGGAAACGTCGGCGCCAGCGCCCGCAAACCGCAGGCGCCAAACCCTCATCACATGAGGCGGCTGCTGTCAGACAGCCGCGTTCCCCTGATCTTCGGCTCGATCCCGGGTCGTGCGCCCCGCGCCACCCGGTGGGAAGCGCACGCAGGACACAAGATGTTGTGCCGACGGACAGAGACTAAATTCGCATCCGGGCAGCGTCAAGATGACTTAACACGACTTATGTCATTAAAAATACATATATTTATCAGCTAATTACACGATTACCAGCCGAGAAACGACCATCCCGGAAATGTCAATGACCATCGCGGCCGGCGACGCATTGGACCCTATATCTTGTGTTCACCGTCGAGTCACAACTTACCCACAGGATGCTCCACAGCCGGAGCTTGACCGAGGCTTGAAAGCGTGGATCGGCATCCGCAGATCCTGGGCAACGGCGCTACCGCGCCAGCCCACTACGGATTAGGAGGAACTACAGATGCCGCTCGTTCGCTACGAACCCTGGACCCTGATGACTCGCCTGCACCGCGAGCTCGATGAACTGTTCCGTGACCCGCTGACCACCACGGCATCCGGCACCGAGGCCCGCCCGGCCGCGCTGCTGCCGAACGTCGACGTACAGGAGGAAGCGGATCGCTACGTCATACGCGCGGACCTGCCGGGCGTGCAACCCGCGGACATCCAGATCACCGCCGACCAAGGCGTGCTGACCCTCCGCGCGGAGCGTCGTGTCGAAAACCGTGAGGGGAATGCCGCCAACGGCCGCTACGAGCGCTTCGCCGGCACGTTCACCCGCCGCTTCACGCTGCCGCAGGACGCCAATGCCGAGGCGATCGGCGCACGCAGTGAGCATGGCGTGCTCGAGCTGACGATCCCGAAGCAGGCCAAGCCCGAACCACGGCGCATCACCGTCGAGGTCGCCTGAAGAGGCTCGCCCGCCGCGCCGGTCAGGCGCGGCGGGTGGGCTCGGGCCATGTTGAGACTGCTGCGGTTCGCAGGTTCAAATCCTGTACCTGCTATCAACACGCCCCACACGGCCATGCGAGGCCACACTGCCGGCGGCCCTCTGCATCGCCCCGCATGTGCGGCCCATCCATGGCGCAGACTCCGCCTCTGCCCAAAGCTGCTGCACAGCCGATACTTTATTCTTAGAATCGGTGCGCAATCCGCGGCTGCGGCCTGTCAAGTCGGCCCGCAGCCATTTCGTTCGTACTCCGGATTCCTCAGGAACCACTGCATGAAGCGATCCGCTCTGCTCGCCGCCATCCTCGCCTGTTTCGCCGTGGCGCTGCCGCCGCTGGCCGTCGCACAAACTGCGACCGCCGCTGCCGAAAGCCCCGTGCCTTCGCTCGCGCCGATGATCAAGCGCGTCTCGCCGGCGGTGGTCAACATTGCGATCCGCGGCACGATCAAGGAGCGTGGCGCCCCACGCAATCCGCTGCTCGACGATCCGTTTTTCCGCCGCTTCTTCGATGTGCCGCCCGGCCAGCAGGGGCCGCGCGAGCGGCCGTTCCAGAGCGCCGGCTCCGGCGTCATCGTCGATGCCAAGGCCGGTTACATCGTCACCAATGCGCATGTGGTCGAGAACGCCAGCGAGATCACGGTCACGCTGCAGGACGGTCGCGATCTCGCCGCGGAAATCGTCGGCAGCGACGAGCGCACCGATGTCGCCGTGGTCAAGGTCAAGGGCGACACGCTGACGCAGATCGCTCTCGGCAATTCCGATCAGGTCGAGGTCGGTGACTACGTGGTCGCGATCGGCAACCCGTTCGGGCTGCAACACACGGTCACCCAGGGCATCGTCAGCGGGCTCGGCCGCTCCGGCATCAACCCCGACGGCTACGAGAACTTCATCCAGACCGACGCCTCGATCAACCCTGGCAACTCGGGCGGCGCACTGGTCAACCTGCGCGGCGAGCTGGTCGGCATCAACAGCGCGATCCTCTCGCGCAGCGGCGGCAACATCGGCATCGGCTTCGCGATCCCGGTGAACATGGCCCGCGGCATCATGGACCAGCTGATCAAGTTCGGTTCGGTCAAGCGCGGCCTGCTCGGCGTCAACATCGCGCCGGTCACGCCCGACATCGCGCAGGCGCTGGGCCTGACGGCCGCCGGTGGCGCGCTGGTCACCCAGGTCGTGGAGAGCTCGGCCGCCGAAAAGGCCGGCATCCGCGCCGGCGACGTAATCACCAACATCAACGGCCAGGCGGTCCGCTCGAACACGGATCTGCGCAACGCCATCGGCCTGATGCGCGTCGGTGACAAGGTCGAGATCGGGCTGCTGCGCGATGGCCAGGCGCGCAAGCTGGTGGCGGTCATTGCCGAATCCGCCGAGACGGCCGCCGCAGCCACACCCGATAGTTTGCAGGGCGGTACGGACAAGGTCGATGGCCCACCGATCCATCGCGCGCTGGCGGGGGCACGGTTCGCAGACGGTCCAGAAGGTGTGGTAATCAGCGCGGTCGATGCCGGCAGCGCCGCGGCTGCGACCGGCCTGCGTCCGAACGATGTCATCGTTGCGGCGAACCGCAAGCCGGTAAAGACCGTCGCGCAACTGCGCGCGGCCGCGCCGACCGGCGGTTCCGGCCCGCTGGTGCTGCAGCTGCGACGCGGCAACGTGACGATCGTTCTGCCGCTACGCTGAACGGCGGGCGAGACCGGTGGCTGCGGCGGCCGACCGTGGCGTGCGGAAGCAGGTACCGATCAGCGCACTCGGCGCCGACGCACAGGACCCGAGGCACGACCAGCGCTCCAGGGACCGCGCCGATGGCCATGCGTGCGCGACTCCCGCGCGCCTCGACTGGACCACGACATATATGCCGTGTCTGACGTCGTACACGCAGTCACGCCTATGGCCCCACCCGACAAAGCCGCGCACGCCGCGCCGTAGCCGGCAGCTTGGCGAGGCGCGCCACCTCGGCATAAAACGCCGGCAGATTGCCGCCCTGCCCGGCCAGCACCCGCTCGAACCCCCCGACACAATCCCAGTACGTCGCCACCGAAGCGAGATGCGCATTGTTGAGGTCGCGCGCGAGCCAGGCCGCGACCCCGGCTCCGCGCTCCGGCCCGAGCCGCTGCTGCAGCGTGCGCAGTTGTGCGACGAGATCGTCGAGCACCCGTTGTTTGGCCGCACGACGGGCTGCGTCGTCGAGACCGGTGCGCGCGTACGCGGTGGCCAGCCGCTCGCGCGCGCCACGCAGCAAACCCACGAACTCCAGTTGATTCGCACGTCGCCGGCGATATTCCTCGATCTCTGCTTCACGCCCCCGGCTGCGCAGCCAGCGCACCAGGCCCTCCTGCTCGACCGTGACCGCGAAAGCTTCGTTGAACGCGGAATCCCCGGGCAGGTAGAACTGCTGGTGCGCCAGTTCGTGGAACAGCGTGCCGATGGTTTCGAGATCGCCGTAGCGCAGCATCGAGGACAGCACCGGATCGGCAAAGCGGCCCAAGGTCGAGTAGGCCGGCACGCCGCCGAGCGCGACGTCGCGACCGGCGGCCTGTAGCCGCTCGGCATAGCGCCGGGCGGCGGCTTCGCGAAAGTAACCGCGATAGGCGACGCAGCCGACTACCGGGAAACACCACTGCAGCGGTGCGACCGAGAACTCCGGCGTCGCCACGACATTCCAGACCACGAACGGCCGGCCGAGATCCGCATAAGTGGTGTAGCTGCGGTTGTCGGGCAGGCCCAGTTCGCGCGAGGCGAATTGCCGCGCCTGCTGGATCTCGCCGAGTTGGCGCCGCAGCATCGGCGGCGTCGAGGGATCGGCCAGCACGCGCTCGATCGGACGTCGTTCGGCCAGCACCTGCCATTGTCCGCGCGCCGCCTGCAGCAGATAGGTCGTGCCGCAGCCGGTCAGGCTCGACAGGACGAGGACGCAGAGCAGCACGGCTCGGGTAACATGCACGGGTGGAAGTCTATCTGGTCGGTGGCGCAGTCCGGGACAGGCTGCTCGGGCGCCCGGTCGCCGAGCGCGACTGGGTCGTCGTCGGCGCCACGCCGGCCGAGCTAGAGGCCCAGGGGTTTCTCCCGGTGGGGCGCGACTTCCCGGTCTTCCTGCATCCCACGACCCGCGAGGAGTACGCGCTGGCGCGGCTCGAGCGCAAGACAGCGCCGGGTTACCGCGGTTTCGTCACCGACTTCTCGCCGACGGTCACGCTCGAGGAGGATCTGCAGCGGCGGGACCTGACCATCAACGCGATCGCCCAGGCCGCCGACGGTCGTCTGATCGATCCCTGCGGCGGCCGCCGCGACCTCGAGGCGCGCGTGCTGCGGCACGTCTCGCCGGCCTTCGTCGAGGATCCGGTGCGGATCCTGCGGGCGGCGCGCTTTGCGGCGCGCTTTGCGCCACTCGGCTTCACAGTGGCACCGGAGACGCTGCAGCTGATGCGCAGCATGGTCGAGCGCGGCGAAGCGGATGCGCTGGTGCCGGAACGGGTCTGGAAGGAACTGGAACGCGCGCTCGGCGAGCCTTGCCCCGACGTGTTCGTGCAGGTGCTGTGCGATTGCGGCGCGCTGCGCGTGCTGCTGCCCGAGGTCGATGCCCTTTTCGGCGTGCCGCAACCGGCCAAACACCATCCGGAAATCGACACCGGTTTGCACGTGCTGGCGGCACTACGCTGCGCCGCCGCGAGGGGCGCGAGTGTGCCGGTTCGCTTCGCGGTGCTGGTGCACGATCTCGGCAAGGCCCGGACGCCGCCGGAACGCTGGCCCTCGCATCCGGGCCATGAAGACGCCGGGCTCGAGCCGCTGCAGGCACTGGCCACGCGGCTGCGGGTGCCGAACGACTGTCGCGAACTCGCGGAACTGGTCATGCGCTATCACACCCACGTGCATCGCGCGCTCGAGCTGCGGCCGGAAACACTGCTCAAGCTGCTCGAGGCGACCGATGCGTTCCGCCGTCCACAGCGTTTCACGGCCTTGCTCGAAGCCTGCGAATGCGATGCACGTGGCCGCCTCGGGCTCGAGGCCCGCGACTACCCGCAACCGGCCTGGCTGGAAGCGGTGCGCGCGGCCGCAGCCACCGCGACCCTCGAGCCGGCGGCACGCACCGGCCTGAGCGGCGCGGAAATCGGTGCCGCGTTGCGCCGCCAGCGCCTGGCAGCCATCACCGCACTCAAAGCGAGCCGCGCAGGTCCTGCAAGCTGAAACCGGCCGGCACAGCGGCCGCATCGATGCCGCGTGTCAGCAACATCAATTTCACCGCCTCGCCCATCTCGCCCGGCAACAGCAACTGCCGGGCGCCCTGCGCCAGACGCACGCGCGTGGGTTCGTCGGCCTCGGCCAGCGCCGCGGCGAGCCGGGACTCAATACCACCGCCGAGCAATACCGCAGCCTGGGTGGCGAAGCCTGCGACTTCGAGGCCCGTCGCATCGGCCGCTTCGGCTACGGCGGTGAAATCGACCCAGGTGCTCAGGTCGGTGAGCCCGGGATAGAGAAAGGGATCGTCGTGCGCGCGGTGCCGGTAGTGTGCGCGCAGGCTGCCGTCGCGGCGCTGCGGATGGTAGTACTGCGACCGCGGCAGGCCATAGTCGGCGAGCAGCACGGCACCACGTCCGAGCAGGGCGCCGATTGCGGCAATCCAGGGCTCGATCGCCGGCTGCAATTCGCCGACGTAGCCCTCGGGCAGCTGCTCGCGCACGACCGGCGGCAGGCAGTGCGCGAGTGCTGCGACGAATGCCTCGTCGCCTTCGCGACGACCGTCGGCGCGGCGCGCTCGCCAGGCAAAACCGGCGATGGACTTGCCCGCTTCGCCCTCCGTAGCTGCTTCGCGCTCCGTGGCCTCGGCGCGCGCGGCGCTGGCCATCGCCGTTGCCGTCGCGGCATCCTCTGCGGCCACCACGCCGAGTCGCCACGGCTCGCCGGCACGCATCACGAAGCGCTCACAGGGCAGCGCATCGAGCACCTCGTTGCCGAACACGATGCCATCGAACCTCTCCGGCAGCGCGTCGAGCCAGCGCGCCCGGTCCGCCGCCGGGCCGGCCAGCTCGCGCAAGCTCGCGGGTTGCCGCGCCCGCAGATCGGCGCCGACCTCGAGCAGCAGGTAGTCGTCGGGCAGCGCGTCGCAGGCGGCGAGCTCCCGCAACGCCAGACCGGCAAAACGGCCCGTGCCGGGGCCGAACTCCAGCACGCGGCGCGCACCGGCTGCGGCGAACAGCGGCGGAAACTGTGCGGCCAGCACCTGCGCGTACAGATCCGAGATCTCCGGCGCCGTCACGAAATCGCCGGCGGTGCCGAATTTGGTCGCACCGGCGCTGTAGTAGCCGAGGCCGGGCGCATACAACGCGAGTGACATGTAGGTCGCGAAGTCGAGCCAGCCGTCGGCGGCGACGAGCCGTTCGTGCAGCAACGCCACCAGCCGCGCACTGTGCACAGCCGCCGCGCCCTGCGGCAGCGGCAGCTCCAACGGCGTGCGACCGATTGAGCTGCGGGGGGTGCGCGTCATAAGCTCAGCCCCTCATGGAAACCCACGGAGATACCCCGGCGCCACTCGCCGGCCGCGTCGCACTGGTCACCGGCGGCGCGCAACGCGTCGGCGCAGCGATCGTCCGCCGTCTGCATGCCGCCGGCGCGCGGGTCGTCGTGCATCATCACCGTTCGGCCCGGCAGGCCGAACGCCTGGTGGCCGAACTCGACGCCGAGCGTGCCGGCAGCGCGATCGGCGTGCGTGCCGACCTGCTTGAAGTCGCCAGACTCGGCGAGCTGATCGAGGCCACAACCGCTGCGTTCGGCCGCCTCGACATCCTGGTCAACAACGCCTCCACGTTCTACGCGACGCCGGTCGGCGAAATCACCGAAGCACACTGGGACGACCTGCTCGGTTCGAACCTCAAGGCACCGTTGTTCCTGTCGCAGGCTGCGCGCACGGCGCTGCAGCTGTCCAACGGCTTGATCCTCAACATCGTCGACATCCACGGCCTGCGGCCGCTGCGTCGCTATCCGGTGTACAGCGTCGCCAAGGCCGGCTTGATCATGCTGACCCATTCGCTGGCGCGCGAGCTCGGCCCGCAGATCCGCGTCAATGCGATCGCACCCGGCCCGGTGATGTGGCCGGCTGACGGCGCCACCGATCCGGCGTTGCAGCGGAAAATCGTCGAGCGCACCCTGCTCAAGCGCAGCGGCTCGGCCGAGGACATCGCGCGCACCGCGCTGTTCTTCGCCGCCGATGCGCCCTATGTCACCGGCCAGGTGCTGGCGGTCGACGGCGGCCGCAGCGTCGGCTGGTAAGCCACCCGTACTCATGTTCACGCCCCGGCTGTGCCGGGATCGAACGGCACGACCTGCAGCGGATGGGCGGCGCGATCGAAGCGCGCCCACAGCTCGCCAATGCGGAGACCCAGCACCGGATGGCGGACTTCGGGTGCCAGCGCCGCCATGGGCCCGAGCATGTACGGGCGGGTCAGCAGATCGGGCCGCGGCAGGATCAGTCCCGGCTGCTCGCAGCACAGCTCGCCATACAGCAGGATGTCGAGGTCCATGCTGCGCGGCGCCCATTTGGGCGCATCGCGATGTCGGCCGCAGAGCGCTTCGATGCGCTGCAACTCGGCGCGCACCTCGTCGACCGCGCGCGCGGTGCGGAATTCCGCGACCCAGTTGATGAAGTCCGGACCCTCGAAGCCGACGGCCGCGTTGCGATAAGCCGGTGAGAAGCGCACCGGCCCGAAGCAGCGCGCCAGCTCTCGGGCCGCCAGCGCAAGATTGCGCTCGGGCTCGACGTTGCTGCCGGCCGCAACGAACACGCGCACGACTGTCACCGCAGCGTCATCCCCGCGGCGCTGCGGCCAGCGCAGCGCGCGTGCGCAGGATCTCGACGCCGACATCGCGCGAGCCGCGGATCGCGCCCGGCTTGTTGACCGAGATGCGGATCCACTCGACGCCGAACTCTTCCAGCACCAGCAGCGCCAGGCGATGCGCCAGGGTCTCGACCAGCTTGAATTCGGACGCGCCGACGAATTCGATCATCCGCTTCGCGACCCGCTTGTAGTCGAGCGTGTCCACGACCTCGTCGCTGGCCGCGGCCCGCGCGCAGTCGACCGGCAGTTCGAAGTCGATCACGACTTTCTGGCGGATGCGGCGCTCCCATTCGATGAAGCCGATCAGGCACTCGATCTCGAGGCCGCGGAGAAAGATCCGGTCCTGCGACAGGGTGGCCGGAGTCGGATCGGCCATGGTCGGGTCGTTGGCGGTCGTCATGGTCATGGCAGCGCGTCAGTGAGGAGTCGGGCACCGCAGCGAGGCCAGCGGCCACTGCGCGCGCGCGCGGATCGCCAGGTCGTCGTGCTCGCCGGCGGCCAGCCGGGCGAGACCCGCGACGGCGATCATCGCCGCGTTGTCGGTGCAGAATTCGAGGCGCGGATAGTACACGCGCACGCCGCACTGCCGCGCCGCCGCATCGAGCGCCGCGCGCAGCGCCTGGTTGGCACCGACGCCGCCGGCGACCACCAGAGTCTGGTGCCCGGTCTGCTCGAGCGCCCGCATCGCCTTGACAACCAGCGTCTCGACGATCGCCGACTGCAGTTCGAGGGCGATGTCGGCGGCGGCGTGCGGAGTCAGATCCGCTACCGCGCGCACGGCATGCAGCACCGCGGTCTTCAGGCCCGAGAAGCTGAATTCCAGCCCGCCGCTGCGATCGAGCATCGGGCGCGGAAAGCTGTAACGCCCGGGCCGACCGGCCGTGGCCAGCCGGGCCAGTTGCGGCCCACCCGGATAGGGCAGACCGAGCAACTTGGCGCTCTTGTCGAAGGCCTCGCCGGCCGCATCGTCGCGGGTTTCGCCGAGCAAGTGGTAGGCGCCGATGCCGGTCGCCTCGACCAGCATGGTGTGGCCGCCGGAGACCAGCAGCGCGACATGCGGAAACGCCGGCGGGTCGGGCTCGAGCAGCGGTGCCAGCAGATGCCCCTCCAGATGGTGCACGCCGATCGCCGGCACCCCCCAGGCATAGGCCAGGGAGCGGGCCAGCGCCGCGCCGGTCAGCAAGGCGCCGATCAGGCCCGGCCCGGCGGTATAGGCGACACCTTGCAGTTGCGCCGGCGAGGTCGCGGCAACCTCGAGCGCCCGTTCGACCAGCGGCAGCAGGCGCTGGACGTGGTCCCGGGAGGCCAGTTCCGGCACCACGCCGCCGTAGATCCGGTGCAGATCGACCTGCGAAAACAGCTCGTGGGCGAGCAGCCCGGCCTGCTGGTCGAGCACGGCCGCGGCGCTCTCGTCGCAAGAAGATTCGATCGCCAGGATGCGCATGGGTGTACTGGTTTTGCGTTTTGCCGGCCGGATCTTTAGAATCCCCGCCCTTGCCCTGTCAGGGCCAGTTAAGAAACTCAATTAAATCAACAGCTTGAGGTTTCGATGCCGAGCGTTCGTGTTCGCGAGAACGAGTATTTCGACGCAGCCCTGCGGCGCTTCAAGCGCGCCTGCGAGAAGGCGGGGGTTCTGACCGAGCTCCGTCGCCGGGAATTCTACGAGAAGCCCACGCAGGAACGGAAACGCAAGAAGGCCGCGGCGGTCAAACGCCACATCAAGCGCAATTCGCGCTCGTCGGCCCGCGCCCGCTGACACGCGACGTCCGTTGACGTGGCGCACCTCATTGCGCCGCGTCGTCATCGCCTGTCCATTTGCCGTAGGTAGCCCCTCATGTCACTACGCGACCAGATCACCGAGGACATGAAGACCGCGATGCGTGCCGGCGCCAAAGAGCGCCTGGGCCACATCCGCATGCTGCAGGCGGCGATCAAGCAGCGTGAAGTCGACGAGCGCATCGTGCTCGACGATGCGCAGGTAATCGCCGTCGTCGAAAAGATGGTCAAGCAGCGTCGCGAGGCCATCACGCAGTTCGAGGCCGGCGGTCGCGCCGACCTGGCCGCCAAGGAAAACGCCGAAATCGCGACGCTGCAGTCGTATCTCCCCACCCCGCTGACCGAAGCCGAGATCGATGCGTTGATCGCCGCGGCCATCGCGCAGACCGGTGCGTCCTCGATCAAGGACATGGGCAAGGTCATGGGGATCGTCAAAAGCCAGGCCGCCGGGCGCGTCGACATGGGTGCCGTCGGCGGCCGTATCAAGGCCCGGCTCGGCGGCTGAGCGGCCGGCCGGCTCGCGCCGATGGCCGGGCGCATTCCACAGAACTTCATCGATGATCTGGTCGCCCGCAGCGACATCGTCGAGCTGATCGGCTCGCGCGTTCCGCTGAAAAAATCGGGCCGCGAATACAAAGCCTGCTGCCCCTTCCACAACGAGAAATCGCCGTCGTTCTGGGTGAGCCCGGACAAGCAGTTCTACCACTGCTTCGGCTGCGGTGCGCACGGCAGCGTGCTCGGCTTCCTGATGAATCACGACCGTCTCAGCTATCCCGAGGCGGTCGAGGAACTGGCGGCCCGCGCCGGTGTGGAGATTCCGCGCAAAGCGGCACGACCCGACGAGCCGCAGGCCCCGGGCGAGCCGCTGTACACGATGCTGGCGCGCGTCGCGGCACACTGGGCCCAGGCGCTGCAAACCGACCGCCGCGCGCGCGACTACGCGACGACCCGCAGAGGCCTCGAGCCCGCGACGCTCGAGCGCTTCATGATCGGTTACGCCGCGAACTCCTGGAACGACGTGCTGCGGCGTTTCGGCGTCGACGACCCCAGCCGTCGCTCGCTCGCCGAAACCGGGCTGATCATCGAGCGCGAAGCCGGACAGCAACGCAACGGCGAGCGCTACTATGACCGCTTCCGCGACCGGCTGATGTTCCCGATCCGCGATGCGCGCGGCCGGGTGATCGCCTTCGGCGGCCGGATCATCGACCAGGGCGAACCGAAATACCTGAACTCGCCGGAAACGCCGCTGTTCCACAAGGGGCGCGAGCTTTACGGCCTGTACGAAGTCCGGCAGACCCGCGGCGCAGCGCTGAAACGCCTGCTGGTGGTCGAGGGCTATATGGACGTGGTGCGCCTTCACCAGGCCGGCATCGGCTATGCGGTGGCGACCCTCGGCACCGCCACCACGGCCGAGCATCTGAAGCGGGTGTTCCGCGTGGTCAGCGAGGTGGTGTTCGCGTTCGACGGCGACCGCGCCGGCCGCGCCGCAGCCTGGCGGGCGCTGCAGAACGCGCTGCCCGAAGCGCGCGAAGGACGCGAGATCCGCTTCCTGTTGCTGCCGGAAGGCCACGACCCCGATACGCTGGTCGGCGCGGAGGGCCGCGAAGCCTTCGAGGCACGGCTCGGCGATGCGCTGCCGCTGTCGGAATACCTGGTGCAGGAGCTCGCCGCCCAGTCCGATCTCGGCCATGCCGACGGACGGGCACGCTTCGCCGAGGCGGCCCGACCACTGCTCGCGAAAGTGCCCGACGGCGTCTATCGCGAGCTGTTGCTCGGGCGGATCGCCGAATCGATTCGCCTGGGGCCCGAGCGCTTGCGGGAACTGTGGGCGGCAGCGCCGGCGACACGCGGCGGCCTTCGCGGCGCGGCCGGGCCCGGCACACCCGCCGTGGGACCCGACTCGGCAGCCGGCGAACGACCCGGCAGCGGCTACGGACGAGGCGCAGACGCCCGTCCATCGCCAGGCGGCGGCCGGGCAGCACACTCTGCCGGCCGCGGCAGCCTGATGCGGCAGGCGGCGGTGATGCTGGTACACCATCCCAGAATAGCAACAATGTTGCCTCCGGCCTGTCTCGAAGCCCTGACGCAGCTGGACGAGCCCGGAGCCGATGTCCTGCGGCAGCTGTTCGACGATTTGCGGGAACGCCCCTGCAGTTCCACGGGTCAACTGCTGGAGCACTGGCGGGACCGGCCCGAAGCCGAGCGTTTCGGTCGCCTGGCCGCGACCGAGTCCTTGATTTCAGACGAAAAAGCCGCATTGCGTGAACTCGAGAACGCGATCGACCGAATGGCCGAGGAGGCCCGGATGCGACGCTTCGACGCTTTGTTGCTGCAGGAAGGAAAACGAGGCCTGTCGCCGGAAGAAAAGGCCGAGCTTCAGCGACTTATGGCTTCCCGCCAGACGGCGGCCGGGTCGCGGCCGAAGCGCTGAATGATGGCGGGCATCGGCCAGGCTCAGTTATGATTAGTGGTTCACTCAAACTACCCCCGTCTTCCCTGCCGTCTCCGGGCGCGGGGCGGGGCTCGCTGCACGCTGGAAGTCCTTACCTATGACACGTAAGTCCAAGCCACAGGCCTCCGCCAGCAAGAAGTCATCCGCGGCCAGCAAATCGCCCGCGCGTGGCACCGCCGCGACGGCGCGTAAACCGGCAACCGCCGCGGCTCGCAAGCCGGCAGCCGCTGTCGCCAAGCCGGCTGCCGCTGCGCCGAAGAAGGCTGCCGCCCACCACCACCCCGCCTCGCCCGCGAAGAAGCCCGCAGCCGGCAGCACGGCGCGCAAGGCCGGTGCCAAGGCACCCGCCGCTGCCTCGAAGGCCAGCGCCCCGGCCGCAGCGCCGGCTGCAAAACCCGGCGAGACCGCCGCCAAGGCCGCGCGTCACGACAACGCCAGGACCGAGGCGGCCCGGAACAAGGAACTCAAGGCCGCTGCCCGCGAAGCGGCTGCCGAAGCCAAGCGGCCGCTGGTGCTGCCGCAGCGCTCGCTTACCGCGATGCCTGAAGACCGGCAGTCGCAGCTCAAGCAGCTGATCGCGCTCGGCAAGGAGCAGAGCTACCTGACCTATTCGCAGGTCAACGACTACCTCCCGTCGGAAATCGTCGATCCCGAGCAGATCGAAGAGATCGTCAACACGATCAACGACATGGGCATTCCGGTCTACGAGAAGGCCCCGGACAGCGAGTCGCTGCTGGCCGCCGAGCCGAGCGCGCCCTCGGACGAGGAAGCCATCGAGGAAGCCGCCGCCGCACTGGCTGCGCTCGACGCCGAACTCGGCCGCACCACCGACCCGGTGCGCATGTACATGCGCGAGATGGGCACGGTCGAGCTGCTGACCCGCGAAGGCGAAATCCGCATCGCCAAGCGGATCGAGGAAGGCCTCGATTCGGTACGCTCGCAGATCTCGCTGTATCCGCCGACCTTCGATTTCCTGCTGAAGGCCTACGAACCGGTGAAAGCCGGCCAGGGCCGCCTCGCCGACATCATCGTCGGGTTCATCGACCCGAACGCGCCCGACGTGATCGCCCAGCCGCAGAACCCGACCAAGGTCGACGTCACGGCGGCGGCGACGCCAGGCAACGATGACGAGGAAGCCGAGGAGGAAAGCGAGGAAGCCGTCGACACCGGCCCGGATCCGGAAGAAGCGGCGCGCCGCTTCGCTTCGATCCAGAAGCTCTACCAGCAGGTGCTCGGCACCATGGACAAGGCCGGGCTCGACGATCCGCGTCTGCCGAAACTGCGCAAGAAACTGGCCGATGAATTCATGGAGCTGAAGCTCGCGCCGCGCATGTTCGACGCGCTGATCGGCAACCTGCGCACCCACATCAACGCGATCCGCCAGCTCGAGAAAGAGATCATGGTGATCGCAGTGCGCGATGCCGGCATGCCGCGCAAGGACTTCATCACCACCTTCCCGCGCAACGAAACCAACACCAAGTGGGTGACCAAGCACGTCAAGGCCGGCAAGAAATACTCGCCGGCGCTGGCGAAGTTCGACGAGGAAATCGGTCGCCGTCAGGGGCACCTGATCGAACTCGAGAAGGTCCACCACCTGTCGATCGGCGAGATCAAGGACATCAACCGCGAGGTGTCCATCGGCGAAGCCAAGGCCCGCCGCGCCAAGAAGGAGATGGTTGAGGCCAACCTGCGCCTGGTGATCTCCATCGCGAAGAAGTACACCAACCGCGGCCTGCAGTTCCTGGACCTGATCCAGGAAGGCAACATCGGCCTGATGAAGGCGGTCGACAAGTTCGAATACCGCCGCGGCTACAAGTTCTCGACCTATGCGACCTGGTGGATCCGCCAGGCCATCACCCGTTCAATCGCCGATCAGGCGCGCACCATCCGCATCCCGGTGCACATGATCGAGACCATCAACAAGCTGAACCGCATTTCGCGGCAGATGCTGCAGGAGATGGGCCGCGAGCCGACGCCGGATGAACTGGCCGTGCGCATGGAAATGCCCGAGGACAAGGTTCGCAAGGTGCTGAAGATCGCCAAGGAACCGATCTCGATGGAGACGCCGATCGGCGACGACGAGGATTCGCATCTCGGCGATTTCATCGAGGACACCTCGGTGGCCTCGCCGATCGATCAGGCGACCATGGAATCGCTGCGCGAGACCACCCACTCGGTGCTTGCGCAGCTGACGCCGCGCGAGGCCAAGGTGCTGCGCATGCGCTTCGGCATCGACCTCAACACCGACCACACCCTCGAGGAGGTCGGCAAGCAGTTCGACGTCACCCGCGAGCGCATTCGCCAGATCGAAGCCAAGGCACTGCGCAAGCTGCGCCATCCGAGCCGCAGCGAGCAGCTGCGCAGCTTCCTGGTCGACGACTGATACGGGGTTGCGGCCCGATCGGCCGCGAGCCAGCGGATTCCACGAGGCCCCGGAAGGGGCCTCGTGCGTTTCGGGCGTTGCGGCAGCTCCGCAGCGGCAGCAGCAATGGCCCCGTCAGGCCGCGGCAGTTCCGAAGCGGAATTCGAAGCGCTCCGCCGTCAGTGGCGATGCCGACGTCCACGTGATGCGCTCGCGCCGCACTTCGAGCAACCAGGTCTGCAGCGTGGAGGGCTCCGGGGCGGCGAACGCGGCAACCGACAACACCGCACCGCAGCCGGCATGCCGCGGATCGCGCACCGACTCGTAGCGCAGGATGGCGACACCGGCCGCGCGCGCCTGCCGAGCCAGCGCCTGACAGTCCGTGTAGTCGTCCGGATCGGTCCAGCTGGCGCGGGCAGCGGCGAACGGCGGCTCGCGCAAATCGATCGTTTCGCCGCGCAGCCGTGCGCGGAACACACTCTGCGGCCGGGCCGGCAGCGCCTCGAGTTCCGGGCTCGCCAGCAGGAAGCGCCAGCGCCAATAGCCCAGCTCGGCGCAGGCGGTGCGCAGCTGCTCGGCACCGTACCAGACCCCCGGATCGACAGGGCCACGAAAGCGCGAGCCGCCCGGCAGCGGCGGATAGCGGAACGGCGTGTACAGCAGCCAGTGCAGGGCCGACGGCCGCTCGACCGCGGGCTTGGCGGCCTCGAGCAGGCGCTCGAGTTCGGCCTGCTCCTGCAGCGTATCGACCAGCACATTGGTCGACACCACGTGCTGCGCCTCGACGGCGCGCCAGAGCTGCAGCGTACGGCGGCTGCGACCCGCCTCGATGGCGCTGCGGATCGCCTCCGGCTTCACAGCCGGCCGCGGTGTGCGTCGAGATAGTGGACCACGCGCACCAGCCCTTCGGCGCTGAGAATCAGCTCGGCCGGGCGGCCGCCGAGATCGCTGTTCGGCCCCTGCAGCCAGGCGCGCGCCGCTTCTTCGTGCCCCAGCAGCGCATCCAGCGAGCGGAACATGCGCACGAACAAGGTGCCGAGCTCCCAGCTCTTGGGCTGAGCGCGGGAGAGCCGGTAGCTGCCGAGCCCCATGCGACTGACGGTCGGACGCGAGACTCCGAGCAACTGCGCCAGCGCCTGCTGCGGCAGGCCGAGCAGCGTGGCGGCGCGCACCACCGCTTTGGTAAGCACGGCGCCCGGATCCGGCGAGCCGGTATTGCGTGCCGGAGTGCTTTTGCTCTGTTGAACCATATGTAAATAATAGGTTCTGTAGAACGAACCGTCAATCTGGCCAGGCAGGCTGCCTGTCAGCTCGCGGCATGCGCCCATGCCGCTTCCGCATGAGATTGACGCTGGCGCAAACGCCGCCGCATCGTACGGTCGATGTTTCGCCAATCACCCGCGCCTTCGCTCACTCCCGCCCCGCTGACACGGCGAGAACTGCTCGCGGGGGCACTCACGCTGGGCGTGACATCCAACTTTGCCCGGGCCGCGACACCGCGCCGCCGCACCGATTTCAAGCTGGCACTACTTGGCCAATGTCTGATCCGCCACGATCTGCGCGCCCATCCCTGGCCGGGATTCGCGCCGCTCGCGACCCGCCTGCATGCAGCAGACAGCTGCTTTTCCGATCTGGAACTGGCCCTCCTCGGCCCGCGGGCCGGCGCTCCGACCCGCGCGCCGGAGACGCTGCACACCGCCGACCCGGTCGTGCTCGACTGCCTGCGGGACTTCGGCATCCGCTTCCTCGCGACTTCCAATAACCATGCCTTCGACATCGGCACCGGCGGCATCCTCGACACCATGGCCGCGCTGCGCGAACGCGGCCTCGCATTTGCCGGCACCGGCGAGACGCTGGCGGAGGCCGCGGCGCCACGCTACCAGGACACCGGCGCCGGACGCTTCGCCGTGGTCGCGGCCGCGGCCGGCATGATCCGCCCGGGCGGCGCCGCGACCCCGGATCGCGCCGGCGTGCACGAACTGCGGCGCGGCGCCGACGGCGGGCTGGACTCCACGGATGTCGAACGCGTGCTCGAGTCGCTACGCCGTGCCCAGCGCGAGGCAGACGTGGTGCTGGCCTATTTGCACAACCACCTCTGGGAAGCGGACGTCGCGCGCACCGCGGACTGGCAGCGTGAATTCGCACGGCGCTGCATCGAGGCCGGCGCGAGCGTGTTTGCCGCGCATGGACCACCGCTGCTGCACGGCGTCGAGATCTGGCGGGGCGCACCGCTATTCCATGGCCTCGGCAGCTTCATCTTCCAGACGCGCAAGGCGGACGACGCCTACGACAATCCGAACTGGGAGAGTCTGCTGGTCGAATGCCGCTTCGAGCGTGGCCGCTTCCGCGGCGCACGCCTCGAACCGGTGCAGTTGGCGCGCGTCGGCGTCGGCGGCCCCGAAGACTTCGAGACGCGTGGCCGCCCCTCACCCGCCACGCCGGAAGCGGCGCGCGCAACCCTGGCGCGGCTGGAGATGCTGTCGCAGCGAATCGGCCAGACGCTGCGGCACGATGGCCGATCGGTGCTGCTGCAGCCGGCTTAGGGCCGGTTCAGGTCGCGCCACTGCGCGCGAACCAGGCTTTGGTTTCCAGCAGGAACTCGCGCGCCAGACGCGTCGGGCCCGGCACCGCCGCGGTGACGAAAGCGTATTCGTGCCGCAGATCGGGCTTGAACGGCAGCGCAATCAGACCGTCACGCAAATAAGGCCGTGCCAGCAAGGCATTGACGATCGCTATACCCAAGCCGCGGGCGGCAAGCGCACACGCCGAGCTGATGGTATGGGTGTCGATGCGGGCGTCCGGCAGCACGCCGGCCTGGCTGAACACGGACTCGATCTCCGCTCGCGAGGCGCGGCCGAAACCGAGCAGGATCAGTGGCTCACCACGCAGTCGCAGCGGATCGAGATCTCTCTCCCCCGCCAGGCGATGCTCGCCGCGCAGCACGCAGACGCTGCCGCTGTTGACCACGCTCTCGCCGACCAGGTCGGGATAATCGATCGGCAGTTTGACGAAACCCGCATCGACCGCGCGCGCCGCGATCATCGCCTTGGTGGTCTCGATGCTGCGCGAATCGACACTGAGATGCACACCGGGGAAACGCGCCAGAAAGGCGGCGACGATCTGCGGCAGCACACCTTCGGAAAAACTCGGCGGCGCGACCAGCCGCAGACGCCCGACCCGAAAACGGGCAATGTCGGCCACCAGGCTCTTTACGTGATCGACACCGCCCAGGGCCAGCTCGACTTCCTCGAACAGCAGCATGGCGTCCGTGGTCGGCACCAGCCGGCCGCGATCGCGCAAGAACAGCTCGAAACCGATGTCGCGCTCGAGCTGCGCCAGCAGCCGGCTGGTCGCCGGCTGCGTCAGACCGAACTCGCGACCGGCGGCGGTGACCGTGCCATGCCGCAAGGTCGCGGCGAAGATGCGCAGCGCCCGCAGATCGACGTCGCGCTTCATGGCGAACCGGCTGGCATCACCGACAAGCGCAGCTCGCAGGCCCTCCCCGGCGCGAAATGCAGCCGGTTGGTCGCCACCACCGGCTCGCTGGCGACGCCGGCGGGCACGCCAGTGTTCGGGTTGACGTCGAAATGCGGAAAATTGCTGCTCGACACGTCGAGACGGATCCGGTGGCCTGCCAGAAAACGATTCGCGGTCGGGAAGGCTTCGATCTCGATCGCATAGACCCGGCCCGGCTCGGCCGGGCGCGGCGTCTCGAAGCCGTCGCGGAACCGCAAGCGCAGGATGCCATCGGTGAGGTTCATCGCGAAACCCTCCGGCCAGTCGGCGCTCGGCGGGTGCAGGTCGATCAGCTTGATCGTGAAATCGGTATCGCGCGCCGAGGTCGAAACCCAGAGCCGCGCGACCACCGGCCCGATGACCTCGACGTCGGCCGCCAGCGGTGCCGTTTCGAACACCAGCACGTCGGCACGCGCGGCCAACGCACGTCCCGGATGGCGTGCGCCGAACAATCCGGCGGTCTCGCGCTGATCGAACGCACCAGCCATCATCAGCGGCGCGCCCGAGGCAATCGCGCCACCGATGGTCGGCACCGGATCGCGCGGATCGAAGCGCCAGGCACGCTCCGCGGCTTGTTGCGGTGCGGCCTCCGACAGTTGTCCGTCGGGGTGCAGATACCAGGTCCGGCCGGCGGCCTCGGCCGGCGGCCAGCTCTGGCTGCGAATCCAGCGCCCGCCATGCTGCAGCCGGCCCTCGGCGTTGCGGCGACCAGAGCCACCGCCCATCACGAACACGGTGACCGGTGCAGCCAGCCAGTCCGGTGCATCGCGACTGCGGACCTGGCGGTCGAACCAATCGCGACGCAGCGTCACGTAGTCGGGGGCAAGCTCGCCATCGAGCGTCGCAGCCGGCCCGAAATCGACCGCACCGGCATGCGTGACCGAGCGCTGACCATGCGTCCAGGGCCCCATCACCAGCCGCACCGGCCCGCGGCGGCCGGGCACGAGCCCGGTGTAGTTCTCGATCGCGGTGCGCGCATACGGGTCGTACCAGCTCGACAGATGCACCATCGGCACGTCGGGGAACTGCGCATACCAACCGCGCGCGTACAGCTCGGGCCGCTGCCAGAATGGCCCGAAGCTCTCGTTGGCCCATTGCTCGGCCACGTAAGCTTCGTACTCAGGGGCCGCAGCCAGCGGTGAACTGCCGCGCTGCCAGGGATTCACGCGCACGCCCGCGGCGATGTCGACCGCGGCCAGCGCCGCGGCGCGTGCCGGATCGGCCGCGGTCTCGGGCGCGAGCCGCGCGTGCTTCAACGCCCAGGTGAGCTGCTTGAGTTCGTAGGCTCCGCCCTGGCGGATGCCACTGTGGAAGGCGCTGGAGAAGCCGCCGGAATCGACGAACATCGCCGCGAGCCCCGGCGGCGCGGCCGCGGCCAACGCCATCTGTACGTGCGCGCCATAGGAAAGGCCGAGGGTCGCGACGCGACCGTCGTTCCACGGCTGGGCACGGATCCAGGCAAGCGTATCGACGCCATCAGCCTGCTCGTGCAGATACTTGGTGAATTCACCGTCGGAATCGAACCGGCCTCGGCAGTCCTGCAGCACATAGGCGAAGCCCGCGCGCACGAACTGGGCCGCGATCTCGGGCTTGGACTGCGGTACAGCATCGGCACGGCTGCGATCGCCATGATTGGTGCCCCGCCGGCCATAGGGCGTGCGCTCCAGCAAAGCCACCCGGGGGCTGTCGTCGCCGGCTGGCAGATAGACATCGGTCGCGAGATGCACACCATCGCGCATCGGCACGCGCACCACCAGCCGCCGTACGCCGTCGGCGCGGTACCCCGCGTCGGCCGTAACCTCAGCCTCGGGCATGCGCTCGCCGCTGCTCACGGTCCGCTCAGCACGTAGGTAGCGGGCGCACCCGGACCGACCGGCAGGCCGAGCCCGCTCCAGACCGCGACCAGCAGCAGACCGGCCAGGCCGAACGACAGGCTGAATGGCAGCATCATCGCGATCAACGAGCCGACGCCGAAATCGCGCACCCAGCGCTGGCACATGACCAGCACCAGCACGAAGTTAGAGGCCACCGGCGTCACGATGTTCAGATACGAGTCGCCGACCCGGAAAGCGACCGTGGTCAATTCCGGCGAGACCCCGAGCAGCATCAGCATCGGTACCACGACCGGTGCCATCGCACTCCATTTCGCCGAAGCCGAGCCGATCAGCAGATCGAACAACGACGCGATCAGCAGCAGCATCACCAGCAGTCCGGCCCGCGGCAGTTCCAGCGAGCGCAGCCAGTCGGCACCGCCGATCGCGAGGATCGGGCCGAGATTCGACCAGGCAAACATCGCGATGAAATGCGCCGCGAAGAACGCGATCACCAGGAACGGTGCGATGTCGCGCAGGCCCTCGACCATCATCCGCACCACGTCGCGATGCGAGCGGATGCTGCCGGTGGCCTGGCCGTAGGCCCAGCCGCTGAGCAGGAACAGCAACAGGAAGCCGGCGATCAGGGCCCGATAGAACGGCGCGTTGCGCGCCGGTCCGGTCGCGGCGTCATCCAGCAGCGGCGAGTAGCCGGGCCAGGCCAGCAGCGCCACGAACAGCAGGATCACCGCGAGCGCGGCCAGGCCGGCCCACCGCAGCCCGCGACGCTGGATCACTTCCGGCACCGGCGCCGCCGCCACGGCGCCGAGCGCATCACCATCGGGCCGCACTAGCCGCAGGCGCGGCTCGACCACGCGCTGCGCAACCGGCCAAGCCACCAGCAACAGCAGCAGGCCGAGCGTCGCCGTGAACCACCAGTTGCCCAGCGGATTGAGGGCGGCATCGGGCGCCAGCAGCCGTGCCGCACCCTGGGTGATGCCGAGCATCAGCGCATCGAACTGGCCCGGCAGCAGGTTGGCCGCGAACGCGCCCGAAATCCCCGCATACGCCACCGCGATGCCGGCCAGTGGCGGACGGCCGGCTTCGTGCCAGACGATCGCCGCGAGCGGGATCAGCACCACGTAGGCCGCATCGGCGGCATGGTGCGAAGCCAGCGCCACCAGGAAGGTGGCCGGCACCAGCAGCGCCCGCGGCGCGCTGCGCACCGCGCGGCCGATCAGTGTCGCGAACAATCCCGAGCGCTCGGCGACGGCCGCACCGAGCATCACCACCACGATCAGACCCAGCGGCGGAAAAGCGACGAAAGTCGCGGGCATCTCGACCAGCAACCGCCGCACCGCGTCCTCGGCCAGCAGACTGCGCGCGACGATCGTCTCACCGGTCAACGGATGGACGGCACTGGCGCCGGCTGCCGCCGCCAGCACCGATACCAGTACCAGGGCGGCGATCAGCCAGAGGAAGATCACCACCGGATCGGGCAGCGCATTGCCGAGACGCTCGATGCGATCGAGCGCGCTGCGGCGTGCGGGGGCCGTGCCGCCGCCGGCCGGTGCCGCCGTCATCCGCCCCGCTGCCCCATGTCAGAACTTCGCCCCGAAAGTGGCATACAGGTAGCGGCCACGGATGTCGTAGGTGTAGATGTCGAAATTGATCGGATTGTTGGCCGCGGAAGCCGGCGGCTGTTTGTCGAACACGTTGTCGATGCCGAGAGCGACGCGGTATTTGCCGTCGGCGAACGACATCGCCACCTGCAGGTCGTGATAGATCACCGCATCGATCTCGCCGCCGTTGACCGCATTGTTCGGCAGGTCGTAACTCGAACCGATATAGCGCGCTTTCCAGTTGGCATCCAATGCCCCGCGGCCATAGCGCAGGCCCGCCTGCGCCTTCCAGCGCGGGAAGGTCGAGCGCGGCTGGTCCGACTTGCCGGCACGCTCGTCGATCAGCAGCGAACCGTCGGGCTGCACGGTGCTGGTCCGGAAGGTGTCGAGATAACTGGCGTCGATCGAGGGCTCGAACCGGCCGGCGGCGGTGTCGAACACCCAGCGCGCGCTGGTATCGAAGCCGCTGACGCGGATGCTCGCCAGGTTGACCACCGCCTGGCGCAGCGCCAGCACTTCGCCGCTCGCGGCCCGGTTCACCAGGTCGCAGAACACCTGGCGGTTGGCGCAGGCCTGCAGGATCTGCTGCGGCGTCTGCGCGGCGATCGCATCCTCGACCTCGATCCGGAACCAGTCGAAGGTGAACGAGGCGCCGGGCGCCGATTCGGGCGTCAGCGCGAAACCGAGCGAATAGGTATCGGCCGTTTCGGGTTCGAGATTCGGGTTGCCGGCAACCACGCCGTTGATCGTGCCACCGCCGAACTGGTTCTGGTTGTAGGCGGTCGGCACGCCGGCGCAGCCCGGGCGACCAGCACCGCCGCCGTTGCAGGGATCGACAGCCTGGAAGTTGGTGTTGCGCGTGCCCTGGTAGAGCTCGAGGATCGACGGGGCCCGAAAGCCCTGCGAATAGGTGCCGCGTACCAGCGCCGGTCCGACTGGCCGCCAGGCGAGGCCGAACTTCGCCGTGGTCTCGCCGCCGACCGTCGAGTAGTCCGAGTAGCGCACGGCCGCGTCGAGATCAAGGTTGCGGGCGAACGGCCGGTCGGCCAGCAACGGCACGCTGACCTCGGCATAGAGCTCGTTGAGATCGTAGGAACCCGTGGTCGGTTCGCGCGACTGGGCGGTGGTCGGCGCCTGCCGCGCACCGCTGGCGATCGTTGGCAGCACGCTCGAAAGCGTGGCCGCGAAGGCGTCGGGTCGGTCCACGGCCTTTTCGCGCCGATATTCATAGCCCGCCGCAAAACCCACCGGCCCGGCGGGCATCGCGAACAGCTCGCGCGAGACGTTCAGCGCGAAGTCGGTCTGGTTCGCTTCCTGTTCGTCGTAGCCGTTGTAGCGGATCCAATCGGCCATCTGTGGCGTCATGCTGCCGAACATGTTCAGCGGCACGCAGCCGGGCGTCGCCGCGCAGGATGCCGGGGACCGCAGCGCGAGGAAGATCGCCTCGAGGTTGACTTGGTTGACCGCGCGGAACTCGGCCTCGTTGCGCGACCAGGAGAGGAAGGCGTCCCAATGCCACTCGCCACCGAACTCGACCCGGCCGTCGAAGCCAATCGCCGCACGCACGGTATCGATCTTCTGCTGGTTGTCCCGGTTGCCGACATCGGTCGCCACGCGCTGCATGCGGAAAGTATTGCCGCCGAAGGCGAGTGCGTTCGCGGCCGGCACGCCGTTGGCAGTACCGAAGGGATTGAAGGCCTGGTCGTTCGAAATCGAGAAACCGTTCGAACCGCGCAGATCGAGCAGCACCGGTGAGAACAGCTGGCTCGATTCGCGGCGGTTGTAGAGCAGCTCGGCGCGCATTTCGAGCCGGTCGTGGAACGCATAGCCGAAGCGCGCGAACGCACCGATGCGCTCGCTCGGACCGAGCGCATAGATGCCCTGCGCCTGGGTGTTGTAATCGTCGCCGGGCAGACGGGCGAGTCGGAAGCTGTCGTCAGCCAGAGCGCCGCTGCCGATGGTGGTCACGTCCGGCAGGCGCGTGATCGCGTTGGCGGCGTTCGCGGCAAAACCTGCCGGCGTGCCGAAATAAGCGTTGTTCGCCAGGCCCGGCAGCACATAGAGGCCGCGCGGGGAAGTCGGTGCCGCCGTCAGCGGCGCACGGGCTCGCGTGGTCAGCGCACGATCGTCGGTGCGCACCGGCTCGGTGTCGCTGTAGCTCAGCGACAACAGTGTCGAGGCGCGCTCGCCCTGGCGGCCCCAGTTCACGAAGCCGCTGACGTTCTGGTTGTCGCCGCGGTCGGTGATGCCATAGCGCAGGCTGGCGTCGAAGCCGTCGAACGATTTGCGGGTCTGGATGTTGACCACACCGGCGATCGCATCCGCGCCATAGATCGCCGAAGCGCCGTCCTTGAGCACCTCGATGCGCTCGATGATACCGAGCGGAATGGTGTTCAGGTCGACGAAGTCGCGGAAGCCACGGCCGCCGACCGCGTTGATCCAGCGATGCCCGTCGACCAGCACCAAGGTGCGATTGCCCGAGCCCTCGGCCGAGCCGAGATAGCGCAAGTTGATCGACGAGACCCCGAACGAAGTGCCCTGCGTACCGTTGGAATTGAGGCTGACGCCGACGCTCGGCAAGGCCTGCAGCAGATCACCGGCCGAGGTCGGTGCAGCCAGCGCAATATCTTCAGCGGTCAGCGTGGTCAGCGGACCGACGGCACTGGCGTCACGGCGCTGGATACGCGATCCGGTGACGACGACCTCGGCCAGATCTTCAGCGGCCGGTTCGGCAGCATCCTGCTGCGCGAGTGCGGCCGTCGGCAGCGTCGCCGACAGCGCCAACACAAAGGAAGTCATCCGGTTTGGTCGGCGGCAGGTCGGGCGCATCGCTTTCTCCCCTGGGTAGGATGCTGGACGACAACGGAGCCTACCGGCCTGATGGAATGATGCAAGATGATGGCATTCGAGCATCTATCCATGCGAATACGGCATGGATTCACCCTTAATCGTCCGCGATGCGGTAGGGCGCGCGCCGAGTCGTCGTCGCCGGGATGGCGGAGCACGCGTCACTGCCGCCAGAATCGCGGATCGCGCCTCCATCGAGAGATTCCAGCCAATGACTCATCGCTGCACCACTTTTCTGCTCAGCGCTCTGACCACTGCCCTGGTACTCGCCGTTCCGTTCCCGGCCACAGCCGGCGGTTTCGATCGCGCCAGCTTCCAGGACTGGGTGGACATGCGCACCGGCGGCAACGGCAAACCGGTCTACTGGTTCGGTAGCGGCAATGTGCTGGACTCGACCGGCACGGTAATCGCGCGCGTCGAGGGGCTCGACACCTCGCTGGGCTATCCCGACCCGTCGCGCGCCGACACCTGGATCCAACTGTCGAGAAAGATCTTCATCCTGCTCGACCCGAAGACCGGCCAGCGCCAGCTGGGCCGCGACGGCAGACCCATCCCGCCGACCGCCTATCCCTTCCAGGTCCGCAGCTACCGGCTCGAAGGCGACGAAATCGTCTACGACGTCGAGAGCCACGACTCAGCCCGCGTGTTCGCGCAGCCGACGCTGCGCAATTTCTCGGTGCGCCGCATCGGCCGTGTCACGCACTACAACTACCCGATGTTCATCGACCGCGTCCGTCTCGACGGCCAGCGCGCTCAGCGCTACGAGGTTAACGACCTGCTGCTGCGCGCCGATCCGGGCCTCACCGAACAGGAGCGCTACCAGTACACCTATGTGGGCACTGGCCCCGGCGGAACGGTTTCGAGCGTGGTGAGCTGGCGTTACTCGGACTTCGATGCCCTGCCCAGCGAAACGCTGAAGACTTTCGTCCGCAACGAGGCACCGCTATGGCTGACGCCACCGAAGGACATGGCCGAGATCGCCGCGCTGCGCGCCCAGCAACCCTGGCGCGGGCCGGGCAGCGCAGCCGTCCCGGCTGCCGCCACACCGGCCAACGGCAGCCCCTGAGGAATCAGAAACGCCAAGTCACCTTGGCCCCATAGGTCCGTAGATCCGGCAAGCCAACGACGATAGCCGAATAGGCGCCCGAAAACGCGAAGGTCGAGTTCAGCAGATTGTTGTCGAGCGCCGTCAGGTAGCTGTCGCTGTTCAAGGCATTCAGCACGAACACGTCGAGCCCGAGGCTACCCCGCACGATGCCGGCGCGCAGGTTGACGCGCGTCAGAGTGGGCGTTTTCGCGACATTGGCGACGTTCGTGTAGGTACCGCTCTTGTAAGCGACATCGGCGCGCAGATACCAGTCTGCGTCGTCGAACGACGGCAGGCTGCCATCGTACTGTGCGCCGAGTGTCGCCGAACTGCGCGAAGTAAACGGCAGTTGCTTGCCCTCGAAGTCGAGGATACCGGTCAGCTGGCTGACCAGCGGGAAGCGGTACGTCTGGGTCTCGCTGTCGTTGACCGCAGCAGCAAAATTGAACGTCAGGCGGTCGGTCGCTGCCCAGCTGCCCTCGACCTCGATGCCGCGCATCTCGGTCTCGCCGCTGTTGACACTGGCCGTCACCAGCGAAGTCGTGCCGTTGGCGTTGAGGACCAGCGTACCGACGGTATTGATCTGGTCGGTCCAGTCGGCGAAGTACACGGCGCTGGCGAGGCGCAGGCGACTGCCGAAGAAGCTGCCCTTCACGCCGATCTCGTAGTTGACGACCTTTTCCGGATCGGTCTGCACGCGGAATCCCTGAGCTACCAGTGCAGCCTGGCGGTCGGCAGGCTGGGTCAGGAAGCTCGTGTTGAAGAACGCCGGGTTCACGCCTTTGGAATACGACAGATACGCCATCAGCCCCGGACGGAAGTCGTAGCTCGCGATCACACGCGGCGTGAAGTTCTTGAACTTGGTTTCGAGTAGCCGGTCGTTGTAGGCATAGAAACCCGCCTCGGGACCGAACACGTCCGAACGTATCGTGACACCACCCGTGGCCGAGTTCGGCGCATAGGCGCGCAGTGTATCGCTCTGATAGCGGCCCTCGACGTCAATCGTCAGCGCATCGGTCACGTCATAGCTGACGCTCGCGAATACGCCGCGGGTTTCGTTGGTTGCAAACCCGCCCTGGAAAACCGCCGGCAACACGGTACCGCCGCTGACGCGGACCAAGTTGCCGCCACCATTGAGGCTCTGGGTGCGTGCATCGAGGTAGCTCACACCGCCGGTCGCACGCAGCCGGCCCTTGCCATCGTAGCTCAGGCGCAGCTCCTGCGACATGTCGTGGTTCTTGCGCTCGACGATGAACGGGAAGCTGAAGAAGTCGTCCGCACCCGCCTGCGGAGTGTTGGGGACATTCGAGCCGTCGTAATTGTCGACGTCGACCAGGGTGCTGTAGACCTCGTTGTTGAAACCGGTCAGCGACGAGAATCTGAAGCCGGAATCGCCGAAATCGTAGTTCACGGCCAGGTGACCGTGGTTGTACATGCTACGCAGTCCGAAGCCGTCCGGTCGATCGCGAGGATCGACCAGGGCGCCCGCCGGATTGTCGCGGAACGCCTGCAGCTGGGCCGAGTAGGTCGTGTTCTGTGCCGGCGAATACGGCGCAATCAGATCGGGGATGGTGCCGCAGATCGACGGATTGAGACGGCGCGGCTCGTCCGCGAAGCTGCCACCGGTGAGACCGTTGAACGTGCAGTTCGAGCGATTCGGCACCACCACGTTGCCGTCGCGATCGCGCAGCTCGTAGGCGGACAGGAAACCCTGGGCCGACGGCCCGTCCTCGGCCTTGGTGATCATGCCGAAAGCCTTGATCGTCAAGTTCTCGGTCGGTTTCGACATCAGTGCAAACGTCGCGTTGCGCGTCGACTGATCGCCGAGCATCTGCCCGGGCTGAGCATGATTCTTCCAGGAACCGCCCTTCTCGAACTTGCGCACCGTGGCCCGAAATGACAGCTTCTCGCCGAAAATGGGACCAGAAAACGACGCCTGGCCGTCGAAATGATCGCGATTTCCGGCCGAAAGGCTCACCGCGCCGCCGAAGGTATCGAGCGGATCCTTGGTGACGATGTTGACAGCTCCCGAAAAGGTGCTACGGCCGAAAATGGCGCTCTGCGGTCCCTTGATGATCTCGACCCGCGCCGGATCGTTGACGTTCTCGACGGCAGTCGCGGACGCCACCGGCACGCCGTCGATGAAGATCGACGCCGCGGAATTCTGCACGACGGACGGCGTGAAACCCCGCACGATGATCTGTGCATTGGAGCGGTCAGCACGGCCGGAACTATTGTTGGTAAAGTTAACCCCCGGCGAATTGCGGGCGATATCGGCAATCGAGACCAGACCACGCTGCTCGATGTCCTCGCCGCTCAGCGCGCTGACGGAAACCGGGATCTCGAGAATGTCTTCGGAACGCTTGCGGGCGGTGACGATGATCTCGACGAGATCATCCGCCTCGGCCGACACAGCACCCCGGCTCTGGGCCATGGCTGGTAGCGCCGTTGCACCGGCCAGCACCACCGCGACCCCGCAAGGCAGGGCTGTCCTCGAAATACGTCGAATCGCCATTGCTGCACCTCGATCAAGAGCGATGGGTGCACCTCGTCGCATCAGCGCGACAGGAAGGTGCAAGCAAGACTCAGTATCGAGGTCGCTGCAGGTCGCGACCAATCGATTGATGAAATCACCGATTGAGCAAACCTATCGGTCACCGGGCAGCCGCATGCCGCGCACAGCGACGCCGACGCCCCGCAGGCGCGGTGCAAGGCTGGATTTCCGCTTCGTGCCTGCGCGACGGCGCAGCGCGACACTCACCTGCGACAGGCTTCCGTCACTTCCGTGAGCAAGTAGAACTTGAAATCGGTGCGGCCGGCCGGACCGCGTTCCTTGGGCAACGGATGCTCGGCGAACCAGGCACGGTAGGCTTCCCACGCCGCCATGTCGCGGAAATGCATTTCCGCGATCCGGTATAGCTGCAGGCTCGACGGGAGCTGCATGGTGTCGCCGCTGGCGCTCTCGACCGGCTTGATCACGGTGTTGTAGACAATCTTGTCGATATGCGGGTTGGCCAGCAGATCAGGTGTGTGGACTTCCCACAGCCACCGATCGTATTCCTCCGGCGTGACGCCCTCGACGAGGGTGTAACCCACCAGTGCTTTGATCATGGAGTCGGCTCCGGCTTCCAGGTAAACGAGGCGGCGCCCTCACCGAAACCTTCGACACGCACCTGTCGCGGGCGGATTTTCACGCCGACCAGTTCGGCACAGATATTCTCGCGGCTGCGCAACGGCGCCTTGATCCAGCCACGCGAGCGATGCAGCGAGGTCTGGCGCTCGAACACTTCGACCAGACTGTCGTCATCGAGGAACTCGGCATCGCCGCGGATAAACACCACGCGCGGGACCAGGAGGTTCAGGTCGTAGACATGCGGATGGTCGTTGCGTGAGTCGCTGGCCGGCGCTCCGACCCAGACCACCTCGGTACGCGGATTGCGCCGCCACTGCCCGATCCGCTTGTGCGCCTTGCGCTGCACCGTCCAGATCGTGAACTGGTCGTCGATCGGTGCCGCCATGGTCCGGCCTACCGGATAACCGGCCTTGTTGACCGTGAAGAGCTGGGCGAAGCCGGCTTCCTCACGCAGCCAGGTCAGCACGCGCCGCTGCAGGTCGGCAAGCGGCGGCTGCGGCACCGCGGTCCGTTGGTTGGCGAGCGAACTGTATTCCGTCATGGTGCCGATGATAGCGCAGTCGCGGTGCGCCGCCACCCCGGACGACGGCGGCTGCATGCCGCGAGACGGCTTACCGGTCGGCGCCGAAACGGTAGCTGAAGTTCACGCCGAAGCTCCGCACCGACGGCTCGACGTACACGCCGCTGTAGAACGCCTTTTCGTAGGCACCGGAGTAGTAGTTCTCGTCAAACAGGTTCTCGGCGTAGACGTTCACCCCCCAGCGCTCGTTGCTGAACCCCACGCGCAGATTGACGACATCGTACGACGGCGAGATGAACGGGAATCTCTCGTAGCGCAGCGCGAAGGTGCTCGAAAGCTGGTTGCCGCGGTGCATCCATTCCAGCCGGACGAAGCCGTCGTTGCCGAACAGCTCGCGGGTGTAGTCAGCACTCGCGCCGAACGTCCACTCCGGTGCATTGATCAGCCGCTTGCCGCTGGTCTGGGTGCCGCCCGACTTGAAGCCCTTCGATGCCGCTGCATGGAACAGGCCGGAATCGACCGGCTTGAAGCTGACCGTGACGCGCAGCGAGAAGTCGATGCTCGAGGTCTACGACCTCGCGCAGCAGCGCTTCCCCGGCATCGGCGATTTCCCGGGACTGCAACCCGAAGCCAGCCTAACGGCCGCCTGACTGGTCACGGCGGCGCTGAACGTCGCGCTCGGCACCTGGACGTTCCCACACATGTTCCAGCTCGCCGTCTCGGCGCGCTGCTGCTGCCGGCTGCCGCCGGCCTCTGGAAACCGCTGTTGCCGGAATGGGATCGCGGCCTGGTCGCCATGCTGCTGAACGCACTGGTCACCATCGCGGTCAGCGCCGTTTTGCCGGATCGTTCGCGACCCGACGCAGCACGATCGTCTGTCGGCAAACACTGACGCCACGACCTGCCCGACTGCAGGCGTACTGACCTACAATAGCCGCTCATCGTGCCCTGCACGGAGGCCCGCCCATGACCCACACCCGTCGCGCGTTCGCGTTGTTCGCGGCACTGCTGCTCGCCACCCTCGTCCCGCTCGCCCCCGAGGCACAGGCGGCCGGCAAGACCAAGGCAACCGCCAAATCGCAGGCCACCTATTCCGACGACGAGGTGGTCAAGGCCGCCAACTCGTTCTTCGCCTCCGGCGCACAGGAACTCGGCGAGGTGCTGCAGAAGGTGCTCAAGGAAAAAGGCCAGCCGGTCGCGATCATCCGCGGCGAGGAAGCCGGCGGCGCGGTCGGCGTCGGCTTGCGCTACGGCCACGGCGAACTGCAATTCAAGGGCGGCAGTTCCCGCAAGATCTACTGGCAGGGTCCCTCGATCGGCTTCGACGTCGGGGGCAATGCCGTGAAGGTGTTCGCACTGGTCTACGACCTGCCGAATCAGCAGAAGCTGTTCCGCCGTTATCCGGGTGTCGACGGCAGCCTGTATTTCGTCGGCGGCTTCGGCGTGAACTACGTGCAGCGCGACGATACCGTGATCGCGCCGGTGCGCTTCGGCCTCGGCTGGCGCCAGGGCATCAACCTCGGCTACATGAACTTCTCGCAGAAAAAGCGCATCAACCCGTTCTGACCCACTCTCCGGAATACACCATGACCCATCGTGCGCTGGTGCATACGGGCACACTGCTCGCCGGCTGCATGGCCCTCGCCGCGGCCGCCAGCGCCGCCTTGGCCGCCGGGCCGGCGCAAACAGCGGACGACACACCGCCGATGATTGCTGCCGACGGCAAGATCGTGCCGGGTCCGCCTATCACACCGCAGCAGCTCAAGAGCGCGCGGCATCCGCGCTATCCGGCAGGCTGGACCTGCGCCGAGTGCCACGACGTCTCCTTCGGCGTGGATTTCGTCTCCAGCGCGAGCCGCCAGTACGCCAGCAACTTCCAGGCACTGCCGCAGGAGGCGATCTGGGAACGCATCGTGCAATTCCTTCCCGGGCGGGAACGGTTCACGATGGCCAGCTCCTCCGGCGACCGTCCGCTGGCGACCACGGTCGACATGGTGCTCGACCGGGAAGAGAAGGTCTTCTACGTGGTTTCGGAAAAAGGCACCGAAAAGCTGATGCAGCTGCAGCAGAACCCGCAGTTCAGCGCCGTGCGCGCCGACGGCTGGACGGTTGCCGGCGGCGGTGCACGCCAGTGGATCAGCGTGCAGGTCAATGGCGAGGCGGAACTCATCCCGGCCACGGACCCGCGCTTCCTGCCGACGCTGGAGAAGTACAGCCTGGTGCGGATCTCGACCGAACGGGCCGTGCGCCGCTTCGACATCCAGCGCATCACACCGCAGGAAATCGTGCTGTTCGACACCACGCTGCTGAAGGACGGCCGGTCACCGTATCAGTACTGGGAACGCCCCGCCGAGGCGCGCCCGGAGACGAACGCACCGCCGCATTGAGCGCCGGCGACTCGGTCAGGGCCGGCAGACCACCTCGAAGCGTTCGAGCGTCACCGGCATGTCCGCCGCCCAGCTGCGGCCATGCGGCTGCAACTCGCGGTTGAAGAACCGCACGTGCAGCTCGCGCCAGGCCTTGAGTGGCCGGATCGGCTTGCCCTCGTAGCGGCTGTCCGCGGCCGTGACCTGATCGAACGGCAGTTCCTTGACCTCGGTGGTGCGCAGCACGGCCGCTGCCGCGCCGTCGGCATCGAGCAGTACCGAGTAGCCGCCGACCACCGGCCGCTGCGATGGATCGCTGTCGTACAGCCAGGGCGAGGTGGTGGTGATCGTCTTCTCGCCGCTGAGAATCAGCGAGTACATGTTCTGGGTCGACTCGGGCGTGACGCCGAGGCGGCGCTGCCGCACACGGACCTCGGCATCCGCGCCGACCTGTTTCGCGCAGCCTTGCCAGGCAGCCTGCGCCGCCGTGCCAAGGACCGAGGCACCGGCCGGAAGCACCGCCGGCTTCGCAGCCGCCTGAGAACGGGTCGCGACCGCGCTGCCGATATCCTCGACCAGCAAGGTTTCGTAGAAGTCGCGCGCCGCCGAAGCCGCCGCGTCGAGCATCGTCAGCTGCGCCTCCTCCGAGGCCGCATCGCGGCAGGCCGCGAAGCGCCCCTGCAGGCTGTAGCGCAGATACTGCACGCGGGCCGCCTGCCGTCCACCGGCGGCCGAGCGCCGCCAGTAGGACTCGGCCAGGCAGATATCCGTCGGCGCTCCGGGCCGGTTGCGGGCGATGAAGGTACCGTAGACGAATTGCGCCTGCGGGTAACCGTCATCGGCAGAGCGCCGCATTTCCGCGACGGCCCGATCGTTCTGGTTCGAATAGAAAAGAACCCGTGCCAGCTGATAGCGGGCGCGGGCATTGGCCGGCTCGGCCGCGAGCACACGTTCGCAGGCCGAGATCGCGGCAGGCAGATCGATCTGCGCCCGCTCGACTCCGGGACCAACCCGCATCTGGTCTTCGGGATGGGCCGCGCGGCGATCGCATTCGTTCGCGACCTCGGCTGCCGCGGCCCGCGGCGGTGAAGACAGGGCGATGGCGCAAAGCATCAACCCGGCGACAAGACAGCGCTGTGGCTGCGACATGGTATTCGTCTCCTGTGCTATGTGATCAGGCTGCGGCTGCCGGTACCGAGGTGGCGGACGCTAGCCGGCGATCGATGTATCCGCTCGAGATGCGCGGCGCTGGTTGCACCGACGATCGCGGCCGCCACGCCCGGCCGGTCGAGCACTGCGCGGGTGGCGATCGTCGTCCGGCACGATCACCTCCACGCGCAGGTCGTAGATCTCGAAACTGTCGTCACCGGCGGGGCCGTGCTCATCAGCGATCCTCGGAAAGCGTCTCGAACGCGGCGCGTAGTCTACCGCCCCTGCAGGCCGGTATCGTCGCGGATCGAACGGCGCGGAAGGCTCAGCCCGCCCGGAAACGCGTCAGTTGTGCCGCCGCCATGGTGCGCACCCGGCGCTGCAGCAACGGCGTCCAGCCCAGCAGCCAACCCGGCATTCCAAGCGCCTGACGCGACCAGCGCCACAGGTCGAACTCGTCGACATGCGTCACGATCCGGCCCTCGTGGAAACGGAACTCCGAATGGATGACGTTGTGCACTTCGCGACCGGTACCCGTGAACGGATACCACGCCTGCCAGTCGGCGCAGCCGCTCACCTCGTCGGCCTCAACGTCGATCACCTCGACCCGGATGCGGGTCGAACGCGCGCACAGCATGCGCCACATGTCGCCGACTTCGGTGCCGGCCAGCACGGGAAATACCGGATCGGAAAACGACGCCCCCGGAGCGTAGCAGGCCGCCATCGCCCCGCCGTCGCGGCGGGCCAGTGCGGCATACAGCCTGCGGATCAGCCGGTCGTTGTCGTGTATTGCGTCGCTCACTGCACCTGGACCTGCCGGAGACGACTTGGGACAGCCGCAGAATCCTCGCTTTCGACGCTGCTGTCGAGCCTCCGGCCCGCCGACCGGCACAGCGACCGGCCGGCGCCAGCCACGGCGCCGGCGGATGTCCGGAAAGCCTCGATCGCGTTAAGGTTGTTGCCCATGAAACTGCAGCAGCTGCGCTACCTGGTGGCGATCGTCGACAGCGGCCTGAACATCTCGGCCGCCGCCGAGAAGCTGCATACCTCGCAGCCGGGCGTCAGCCGCCAGATCAAGCTGCTCGAGGACGAGCTGGGGTTCGAGCTGTTCCTGCGCGAGGGCCGCGCGCTGACCCGCTTGACCCAGTCCGGTCAACGCGTGGTCGAACGCGCCCAACGCATTCTGCGCGAGGCGCAGGCCATCAAGGGCATGTCGCTCGACGTGCGCGATGCGCAGCGCGGCACCCTGTCGATCGCCACCACCCACACCCAGGCCCGCTACGTGCTGCCGCCGGTAATCCAGAAATTCCGGCAGAAATACCCGAAGGTACGCCTGCACCTGCATCAGGGCACCTCGGAACAGATCGCCGGCATGATGAATTCCGAGCACGTCGATGTCTCGATCGCGACCGGCTCGCGCGAGCAGTTTCCGAACTGCATCCTGCTGCCCTGCTACGAGTGGTACCGGCGCATCGTCGTGCTGCAGTCGCACCCGCTGGCGCGGGCGCGCAGCATCACCCTGGAAAAACTCGCCGCGTACCCGATCGTCACCTACGTCTTCAGCCTGACCGGGCCGTCGTCGCTGCCGGCGGCCTTCGAACGCGCCGGCCTGGAACCCGACGTCGCCCTGACCGCACGCGATGCCGACGTGGTCAAGACCTATGTGCGTCTGGGACTCGGCGTCGGCATCGTCGCGGCCATGGCGATCGATCCGCAGGAGGACGCGGACCTGGTGTCGATCGATGCCCGCCACCTGTTCCCGCGCCACCTGACCTGGATCGGCTTTCGCCGCGGCGTGTTCCTGCGGCGCTACGCCTACGACTTCATGCAGCTGCTCGCGCCGCATCTGGACCGCAGTCACGTATCGCGGGCCTTGCAGGCCCCGACCCAGGACGGCGTCGACGCCGTGTTCGCCGATATCGAGATGCCGCTGTTCGCCTGAGACGACGCCAGCTGCGCGAACTCCTCGGGAGCTGCGCGGGGCTCTACAGCAATCGCTGCGCGTGGAACGCGAGATGCTCGGCGATGAAACTCTGGATGAAATAGTAGCCGTGGTCGTAACCCTCGCGCAGATGGTATTCGACCGGCTGCCCGGCCTGCTCCGCTGCGGCGAGGAACAGTTCGGGCTTGAGCTGCTTCTCCAGAAACGTGTCGGCACTCCCCTGGTCGATACGCAGACTGTCGCGCCGCGGGCGACGCACCACCAGTGCGGTGGCGTCATGCTCGGCCCAGCGGCTGCGGTCCTCACCGAGATAGCCGGCGAACGCCTTCTGGCCCCAGGGTACCTGCATCGGTGCAACGATCGGCGCGAAGGCCGAGACCGAAAGGTAGCGATCGGGATGGCGCAAGCCGAGCGTCAGCGCGCCGTGCCCACCCATCGAATGGCCCATGACCCCCTGGCGCGCAGGCTCCGCCGGGAAATGCGCGGCGATCAGCTCGGGCAGCTCGGCGGTGATCCAGCTGTAGGTACGATAGTGCGCTGCCCAGGGCGCGACAGTCGCATCGACATAGAAACCCGCCGCGAGGCCGAAGTCCCAGGCCAGATCGTCGCCCGGCAATCGCAGCCGCGGACTGGTGTCCGGCGCGACCAGCATCAAGCCGTGCTGTGCCGCGAACCGCTGCGCGCCGGCCTTGGTCGCAAACGTTTCCTCGGTGCAGGTCAGGCCGGCGAGATACCACAGCACCGGCACGCGGCCAGCCTGCGCCTGCGGTGGTCGGTAGACCGAGAAACGCATTTCCGTACCGCAGGTCCGGGACTCGTGGGCATAGAACCCCTGCGTGCCGCCGTGGCAGGCGTGTTCGCCGAGTGTGCGCAGCGTCATGCTCCTCGCCCCGTCGAGGTCAGAACGTCACTACGCTGCGGATCGATTCGCCTGAGTGCATCAGGTCGAACGCGTCGTTGATCTTCTCAAGCGGCAGCACATGCGTGATCAACGGATCGATCTCGATCCGGCCGTTCATGTACCAGTCGACGATCTTCGGCACGTCAGTGCGGCCGCGCGCACCGCCGAAAGCCGTGCCTTTCCAGACCCGGCCCGTGACCAGCTGGAACGGCCGGGTGCGGATTTCCTGGCCTGCGCCCGCGACCCCGATGATGATCGACTCGCCCCAGCCACGGTGACAGCACTCGAGCGCCTGGCGCATCAGATCGACATTGCCGACGCATTCGAAGCTGTAGTCGGCGCCGCCGCCGGTCAGCTCGACGAGATGCGGCACCAGTTCACCCTGTACTTCCCTGGGATTGACGAAATGCGTCATGCCGAAGCGCTCCGCCAGAGCCTTGCGCTTGGGATTCAGATCCACGCCGACGATCATGTTGGCGCCGGCCATGCGCGCACCCTGGATCACGTTCAGGCCGATGCCGCCGAGACCGAACACGACCACGTTCGCGCCCGGCTCGACCTTGGCGGTGTTGATCACCGCACCGATACCGGTCGTGACTCCGCAGCCGATGTAGCAGACCTTCTCGAACGGCGCATCCTCGCGGATCTTCGCCACCGCGATTTCCGGCAGCACCGTATGCTGCGCGAACGTGCTGCAACCCATGTAGTGGTGGATCTTCTCGCCGCCGATCGAAAAGCGGCTGGTCCCGTCGGGCATGACGCCCTGGCCCTGGGTGCCGCGGATCGCGGTGCAGAGGTTGGTCTTGTGCGAGGTGCAGCTCTTGCACTCGCGACATTCCGGCGTGTAGAGCGGAATCACATGGTCGCCCTTCTTGAGCGAACGTACGCCCGGCCCCACGTCGACGACGACACCCGCCCCTTCGTGGCCGAAAATCACCGGGAACAAGCCCTCGGGATCGGCGCCCGAGCGCGTGAATTCGTCGGTATGGCAGACACCGGTAGCCTTGATCTCGATCAGCACCTCGCCGAAACGCGGACCGTCGAGCTCGACTTCGGTTACTTCCAGCGGTGCTCCGGCTTTCCAGGCCACTGCGGCACGGGTCTTCATGTGACACTCCTCGAATCTGTCGCGATCATGTCGCCGCCCTGCTACCTTCATCGGGCCGTGCAGCAACCAGCCGACTGGATACCATAGAAGGGGAACCCTGACCATGACTCGCAGCCTTCCCGATCTCTGCGACGAGCATGGCGGCCTCGTACAGGTCGCCGAGCCGCTGTTCCGGGATTTCGGCGGCACCCGGGCGTTCCACGGCCCGCTCGCGACCATCCAGTGCCACGAGGACAACGCGCTGATCCGCAGCACGTTCGAAACACCCGGCGAAGGCCGCGTGCTGGTGGTCGACGGCGGCGGCTCGTTGCGCCGTGCCCTGGTCGGCGACCAGATCGGCTCGCTGCTGCTGAAGAACGGCTGGGCCGGCGTCGTCGTTTACGGCGCCGTGCGCGACGTCGAAGTGCTGGCCACCATGCCGGTCGCGGTGCGCGCATTGGGGGTCTGCCCCATGCCCCCCCTCAAGCAAGGCAAGGGCGAGCGCAATCTGCCGGTACGCTTCGCCGGCGTGACCTTCACACCCGGCCACTGGCTGTACGCCGACGAAAACGGATTACTGGTCAGCCCGACCCCGCTGTCCTGAGTCCGCTGCGACCTGTTCGGCCAGCTGGCGCGACAATCCGTACAGCATGCCGAGCCACGGCGTGTCGATCCCCGCCAGTTGCGCGATCTCGTAGGGCGCCCCGACCAGCGCCTCGACCTCGAGTGCCCGCCCCGCCTCCAGATCCTGCAGCATCGAAGACTTGAAGCGGCCGAGATTGCGCGTCATCACCGAGCGTTGCTCCGGCGTCAGCGGCTGACGGACGCCGAGCCAGTCGCCGATCCGCGCCGCCTCGCGCATGACTTCGGTGGTCAGCCTCCCCGTCAGCGGATCGTCGAGGATCACGTCGCAGGTCGCGCGCGTCAGCGCACTGATGGGGTTCAGGGTCATGTTGCCCCAGAGCTTCAACCAGACCTCGTCGCAGATCCTCTCGGTACGCTGCAAATCGAGCCCGGCCGCAGCGACGATCGCGGCCACCCTCGCCTCGTCGACACCGGCGCCCGCGCAGGCAGGCCGACCGAGGATCACGACATGACCGGCGCTCTTGTGGATCGTGCCGGGCACGCCCTGCGCCGAGGCCATGTGCAACACGCAGCCGAGTACCTGCGACGGCGGCAGCGCCCGCGCGATCTCGCCGCGCGGATCGACGCTCTGCAGTCTGCGGCCGGCGAGCGCACCGCCGCCGCAGGCCTCGAGGAACCACCAGGGCACGCCGTTGATCGCCGGCACGATCGTGGTCTGTGGCCCGACCAGCGGCGTCAGCGACGCGGCAGCCTCGACCAGCGCATGCGCCTTGAGGCAGACGACCAGCACGTCCTGCACACCGAGACGGGCCGGGTCGTCGTCGGCCACGACGGCGACGCGGGTTTCGCCCCCGCCTTCGAGGATCCGCAAGCCACCGGCCCGCAGCGCGGCGAGCTGCGCACCCCGCGCCAGCAGCGTCAGTTCGATGCCGGGCACGACCGAGAAGCGTGCCGCGAGGTACCCGCCGATCGCGCCCGCACCGACGATGCAGACCCGGGTCGGCGCGATGACACCGCTCGACACCGTCATCCGCGTTCGCGCCCCGCTACAGCCAGCGCGTGACGGCGTCGATCTCGGCGGCCCGGACCGGCGCCCGGGTCACGGCCGTACCGAGATAGACGAAACCCAGGATCCGGTCGGTCGGCTCGAAGCCGAGCGCGCGATTGACGATCGGGTTGTAAGCCGCCGGGCCGGTCTTCCACATACTGCCGAAACCGAGCGCATGCGCCGCGAGGATCAGGTTCTCGATACCGGCGGCGACCGCGGCGATCTGCTCCACTTCGGGAATCTTGGGCAGCGGCTGCGGCGAGACGGCAACCGCGATCACCACCGGCGCGCGCAAGGCCTTGCGCCGCTCGCCGTCGAGCACCTCGGCCGCCACGTCCGGCGTACGCTGCCGCAGCACTTCGGCCATCGCCTCGCCGAGACGCGCGCGGGCCTCGCCCTGCAGCACCGCAAAGCGCCAGGGGGCCAGCCGGCCGTGATCGGGCGCGCGCACCGCGGCGCGCAGCAAGGTCTCGAGCTGGGCACGATCGGGCGCGGGCTCGACCAGTTTGGTCGCCGAGCTGCGCAGCATGATCGTCTCGAGCACATCGGCGGGCGTCGCCGACGACGCTTCGCCGGCGAGCGCCGTCACCTGGACCTCGACCCGGTATTTCGGCGCCGCCAGCTTTGCCTCGATGGTCGCCCGCGCCGGCTTGGCGTCGCTGGCCACCCAGGCCTCCCAGGCGCGGTTCATCGCCGCGAAGTCGCCTATATCGGCCAGGTAGATGTTGGCGCTGAGGATGCGGCGCTTGTCGGTGCCGACGAGCGCCAGCAAGCGGTCGATCTCGGCCAGCACCTGCCGAGTCTGGCCCTCGACGTCGGCCGTCGTGTCGTCGGCGACCTGGCCGGCCAGATAGACCACACCGTTGGCGACCACCGCCTGGGACATTCTTGCGCTGGATTCGAATCTGCGGATGCTCATATTTTCGCGGAACCTCGCATCGAAAGGCCGCAGAGCATACCGGAGGATCGGTCAGGTGGCGCGCGAGCCTGGCGGGACCGGCCGGTGGGCAACGAGCACCAGCCCGGCGACGAACAGCGCCGCGAGGATCACATTGAACAGCGGGAACTCCAGCGGGTGCAGCCAGTATTCCCGGTAAAGGCGGAAATGTGCCGGCATTTCCACCGAGGCCCACAGCACGATGCCGGCACCGATCCCGTAGCGCAGCGCAGCGGCCATGCGGACCTGCTGGGTGCACTTGTAGACCAGATACCCCGCCCAGATCGTCCACAGCACGTACAGCGTCATCACCACCTGCGCGCCCACGCCGCGCGTCCCGAAATAGATCGCATACAGCCAGAACACATAGCAGAACCAGGTGACGAACAACTGCTCCATCGCGGTGATGCGCGCGAAGCTGCGTTGGTTGTCCGGCGTCGGCATGCCGGGCGAGAGCCGCAGGTTGCGGTGGAAGAAGCGCATGAAGTTGCAGCGCGTCTGCAGGTTGAAAAAGCCGTACACCAGCAGCAGCGCCAGCATGATGCTGACCGTGGCCTGCAGGATGTTGGCCTGCGGCGTGGCGATATAGCCACCCGGCACGTCCGGCTCCACCACGAAACCGGGCACCGCATAGAGCTCCGCAAAGAACTTGAACGCGTACTCGAACCAGCCGATCCACAGGAGCCAGCCGCCGAGCATGCCCATCCAGCTGGCCTTCAGCTCAGGCTGCTTCAGCCCCTTGCCGATGATCGCGAGGCCGATGACACCCGTGACCCCGGCCGCCCAATACACCCGGGTGCCGAAAACCGCCTCCATCACTTTGTAGACCGCGTGACCGAGAGGCTGGGTCAGGAAACCGACCCCCAGCCCCAGCAATCCCACCCAGGGCTTGCGATAAAGTCGCTGCAACATCACGCCTCTCGGTCATGGCCGCGGACCGCAGCGGCCGGCGCAGCAACGCCTGGCCGCCGCCTTCGTGGAAAAATCAGCTCAACAGGCTGCGCAGCATCCAGGCCGTCTTCTCGTGCACCTGCAGACGCTGGGTCAGCAGATCGGCCGTGACTTCGTCGCTGGCATCCTCGGCAGCCGGAAACACCCCGCGCGCCGTGCGGGTGACGGCCTCGTGGCCCTTGACCAGCAGCGCGACCATCTTCAGCGCCTCGGGCTGGCCCGGCGATTCCTCGATCGAGGTCAGCTTGCCCAGCTCGGTATAGGTGCCGGGCGCCGGGAAGCCCAGCGCGCGGATGCGCTCGGCGATCGCATCGAGCGCGTTCCACAACTCGGTGTACTGCACCATGAACATGTTGTGCAGCGTGCTGAACATCGGCCCCTCGACGTTCCAGTGGAAGGCGTGGGTCTTGAGGTAGAGCGAATACGTGTCGGCCAGCAGCCTGGAAAGACCTTCGGCGATCTGCTTGCGGCTCTTGGCCGGTATCCCGATATCGATCGCGGGGGTGGCGGGTGCTTTCATGGTTCATGCTCCATCGTGCATGGATCGGTCAGGGCGCTAATGTAATGCCCTGCCGCAGGGGCGTGTATAGGTTAAATACTATCGTGGCGATAGAGGCGCTCGATTGCGGCGACCACAGGTCGGAAACGTGCTGGATCATGGCGGCAGATTCCGAGCCGCCGACAGCAGCGCTTCCTGTGCCGCTGCCAGCAAGGCCTCCGGACCCACCGGCGCGCCCGCGGCCTGCCGCATCCACAGATCCGGCGCCACCGCACCGATGCGCGCGACGCGCTCGAACTCCGCGCCGAAATCGCCGGCCCGGTCCATCTGCGCCGCCACCTGGAAGGCGATCATCTGGCCGACAGGGTAGTCCGGCAGGTACAGGAACTCGTTGATCATGTGCGAATAGATGGCCAGCAGAGTCACGTCGCGCACGCCAAATATCGGCGCATACCACTGGTTCCAGACTTCTTTCGCGATATCCATCACCGCCTGCCGCAATTCGGCGGGCGTCGCCTGTGGGTGCTGGTACATCCAGCGCCAGACACGCATGTCCACCAATGCGACACCACCGATCTCGTAGGTCGTCCACAGCGCATCGAGGGTGCGGGCCGCGCGTGCGCCGGGGTCGGGTCTGGCCAGGCCCAGCAACTCCAGATCGCGATACTGGCAGGTGAATGCCAGCGCTTCGGTGAAGGCGGTGTTCGGCACGCCCGACAGCGACCAGTACTCGATGTCGTTCAGCGAGAACACCTGCTCGACGTTGTGGCACATCTCGTGGACGGCGATGTTGTAGCCCTTGTAGTTCATGCCGCCGGGCTCGATGCGGGTGCGCAGCCGGGTCGGTATGCCACGCTTTGCAGCCCCCATCGCATGTCCGGAGCCACGCGCCGGGTCGACCTTGATGAGCCCGGCGACGTAATCCGCACGATCGGCTGCAAAACCGAGCCGACGCAGCAATCGCGGAACATCGCGCTCGTAGGCCGCCGCATCCGGATAGCGCGCGGCCACCAGCGCATCCAGCTCACTCTCGCTCCGGCCTCCAGCGGCCTTGAAGCCGCTGTACCAGATATCGAAGGGTTCGAGCCGACGACCCAGGCGCTTCTCGATCAGCCTGGCAGTTCGCTTGACCTGTTCGGAGCCCAGCACCTGTTCCAGCATCGACTGCACGCGCGCTTCGGAGAGCTGCCGGCCATGTTCGAATACCCGCTGGACATAGGTCGGCTGCGTCGGCGCGTAGCGATCGACGGCGCGCTGGGCATGGAAGTTCTGCAACAGCCGCGCGTAGCGCGTGTCCGGCTCGCGCGCGGCATCGATCGGGCCCGTGGGCCCCGCGGACGGCGGATCGCCTGCCGGGCCGTCGTTGACCGGCGAGCGCGTCACCGCGTTGCTGAAGGGATTCCAGTCGACCGCCGGATTGTCGATGACGATCAGCGGTATCTCCTGCGCGACGATTCGCTCCATCACACGCTGGATGCTGCGCTGCCGCGCAAGCCCCTGGCGACCCTCGGCGTAGTTGGCCTTGAGCTCGTCGCGCAGATTCCAGTGCGAGAGCAGCCGCTTGCCGGCCGGAAAGAGCCGCTGGCCACCGGCATCGACCAGGTGATGCATCCAGATGTTGTAGCGGGCGACGTAGGCGTCCGCGGCTGCCCTGGCGCTGGCAACGGCCTGCGCCGCGGCGGCCGGCACGCGCTCGCGGAACCTTTCGGCAAGCAGTGTCTCCGCCCACTGCCGTCGCGACCAGTTCGCACCGTCGACCGTCTTTTGCTCCAGGGTCGTCAGCGGGAAATTCAGCAGGACCGTGAACGCCAGCTTGCTGGCGAAAAAATCCTCCTGCCAATGCGCGGCCGGATCCCAGGCGGCAAACCATTCGTCGAATGGCGCGACCGGCCCGACGTCCAGGTGCAGCGGCACATTCAGCTCGCGGCTGATCTCGGCGGCATGACCATGGATCTGCTCCAGGTTGTGTTGCCAGCGTGCGAACAGCAGATCGCGGTCCTGCTGCGTACCGGCAAAGTTGTCGAGCACGAACTGCGCGAACGCCTGCTCGTCGCCGTCCTCGTCCCGCCAGAGCGCCGCGACCTGCGCGATGCCGCGGCGCGCCGGTTCGCGCTGCGTCTCACCATGTCTTGCCGCCAGTGCAGCCTCCAGCGCAGCCATGGCGGCGGACTCCGCTGCCGTCGCGGCGACGATCGGTGCCGTCGGCAGTACCGCAAGGACCAGGCCCAGAACCATGGTCGACCCCCATCGATCGGACATTTACATGCTCCCAGGCCCGACTGCGGGCACCGTTCCCGACGCAGCGCCCCATTGCTATCAGAAATGTGCGGTGGCACACACAACTGCCATAGCTTGCGGAGTTTAGGCGGCTGCGGCTGGACGCCGCGGGCGCCAAACCAGTACACTGCAGCCGTACTCGACTCGGAACAACCTGGACTCCATCAAGCAGTGCACACGCCGCCCTGACCTCACGAATCCACCCGCGCTTTAGCGCGTGGCGCACCCCGCCCGGGCGGGGGCTGTGGATATTCGTGTGCGTGAGATCCGGCCATGTCCCATCTTGAGTCTTCCGAGTGCATTGCTCGTATCCGGGCTTTGCTGACCGAACTGCGTTTCCTGACTTCCGCTTCCACCGTCGGTGACGCAGAGTCCCTGTTCGATGCCGCCGTACTCGATTCGCTGCGGCTGATGGAGTTGATCCCGCTGCTGGAACAGCAGTTTTCGATCCGGGTCGCCGTCGAGGATCTGACGCCCGACAACTTCGATTCGCTGACGAGTATTTCGCGCTACGTGATGGAGCGACGAGCGTGAATTCCAGTGGAGCCGTCCATCCGCCCGCGCCGCCGGGCGCCAATCTCGACCCCGAGGAGCGCGACCTCGGCGGCTGGCGGCGAACCCTGCAGCGCTATCTGCTGCCCTCCTTCGTGGTGGCGCTGATCGTCTTCTTCCGCGATCGCGCGATGCTCAGCTTCTCGTCCAGGGTGCAGCTGTCGCCACTGGTGCGGCTGGGCAAGGGCAGCGTGGTCAAGCCCTTCGCCATCATCCAGACCAGTGGCGGCCGGGTGGAATTCGGCCGCAATTGTGCGATCAGCAGCTTCAACTACATCGCCGCCGGTCGGGCCGACGTGCTGGTCGGTGACAACGTGCGTCTTGGTCCGCACGTCGCCATCGTGGGAACCACGCGCGAATATCGCCGCAGGGACCGGCTCATCATCGAACAGGGCTTCGCCGACAAGGGGATCCGGATCGGCAACGACGTGCTGATCGGCGCACGATCGGTGCTGGTCGATGGTTGCGAGATCGGCGACGGCGCCGTCATCGGGTTCGGCAGCATCGTCACCGGCAAGGTTCCCCCATACGCGGTAGTCTTCGGCACGCCCGCCAAAGTGATTTTCTGGCGGCAATGAGTCATCGCCATCGACCGATGGAACCGATCAGCCAGACGCTCGCAGCGCATGCCCGGCGCACTCCCGACAAAGCTGCGCTGATCGCCGGCAAGCAGGTATTCAGTTACTCGCGATTGCATGCACTGGCGGTCGCCACGGCGAGCTGGCTCGGCCGGCAAGGTGTACGCGCCCAGGATCGCGTCATGGCCACGGCCGCCGCCGGCGATCCCTGGTTCGTCGTGGCCTATCTCGGTATCCACATGGCCCGGGCCGTGGCAGTCCCGATCGATGCCGGGCGGCCGCTGGCGGCACGTCTTGCGATCCGCGAACAGGTCGAGCCGGCCCTGGTGCTCGACGAGATTGGCCTGCAGAGCCTGCGGACCCATCTCGAGGACCGTGACGCGACCCTCGAGCCGGACGGCATGGCGGCACCGGTTGCGACGTCGCTGCGGGATCCTGCCGAAATCCTGTTCACCAGCGGCACCACCGGCACGCCCAAGGGCGTCGTGCTGACGCAGCAGAACATCCTCGCTTCGACCCGCAACATCGTCGAGTTCGTCGGCAATACCGCCGCGGATCGCGAACTCCTCACCGTTCCGCTGAGCCATTCCTTTGGACTGGGGCGGCTGCGCAGCAACCTGTCCGTCGGCGGTACCCTGATCCTCGTGCCGGGGCTGCGGTTTCCCGCCGTGGCCTTTCACGAGCTGGCCGCGCATCAGGCCACGGGGATGTCCTGCGTTCCCAGCGGCCTGGCTTTGCTGAGACGCGTTGCCGGGCCGCGATTCGGCGAACTGGCGGGCGCCCTGCGCTACATGGAACTCGGCAGCGAGCGCATGGATCCGGAGTCGAAGCGCGAACTGATGCACGCCCTGCCGACGACGCGCCTTTGCATGCACTACGGATTGACCGAGGCCTCGCGCTCGACGTTCCTGGAGTTTCGCGAGAGCGCCGACCGGCTCGAATCCGTCGGCCGGCCCGCGCCGCGGGTCACGGTCGAGGTTCGCGACGATGCAGGCCACTCGCTGCCGGCGAACACCACGGGACGCATCTGCGTGCAGGCGGCGACCGTCATGGCCGGCTATTGGCGCAATCCCGCACTCACCCAGGCCCGGATCGACGCCGAGGGATGGTTCGACACCGGCGATCTCGGCTACGCGGACGAGGAGGGATACCTTTATCTGCAAGGCCGCGCCGACGACGTGATCAACGTCGGCGGCAAAAAGGTCTATCCCACGGCCATCGAGGAAACGGCCATGCGGTTCCCGGGCGTCCGGGAGGCCGCCTGCGTCGCGACCTCCGATCCCGCCCACCTGGTCGCCGAAGTGCCGGTGCTGTACGTGGTGCCCGACGAGGACAACGGCGCCGTGCTCGACGCCGATGCGCTGCTGGCGTTTCTGACGCGCAACGTGGAACTGCATGCCGTGCCGCGCCAGGTGCATCTCACCGACGCCCTGCCGCGTACCGACTCCGGCAAACTCAAACGCGCCGAACTGCGCGCCAGAACCTCGTGAGCCTGCGCCAGGCTAGGCGGTGCGTTCGCCGCGCAACGCTTCCAGCGCCATGACGGCGCCACCCACCAGGCCCGCCACATAGCGCATCACGCTCACCGTGAGTCCGAGCGCCACGCCCGACAGCGGGTCCAGGCCGACCTGCCGGAACAACAGCGCGAACGCGCTCTCGCGCACACCGATGCCATTGATCGACAGCGGCACCATCTCCAGCAGATAGACCGCCGGCACGATGGCCAGCAACAGCTCGAGGCGCACCGGCAGGCCCAGTGCCTGGCAATAGAGCCAGTTGATGACGATGGTGTTGAAATGGAACAGGCAGGAGATCAGCAGGACCCACAGCAGCGCAGGGCCGGGACGCAGCGCCTCCGCCACCTGGCCCAGCAACCGCGCCAGGCGTGATGACCCGGTGACGTTGCGGCGTGCCGTCCAACCCGCCACGGGTCCGAGCAGCAGCAGGTAGAGCAGCACGGCACCTGCGAGCAGACCGAGCGCGCCCGGCAGCAGATATTCACGGGCGTACACATACAGCAGACCGAGCGCGCCGATCAGCAGCAGCATCGCGAGGCCCGTCGCCCGATCGACCAGCACGGACGGCACCGCGCCCTGCCAGCCTTCCGCATGCGGCCGCAGGCGTGCAGCACGGTAGGCATCGCCCACCAGCATGCTCGGCATGAACAGGTTGATGAAATTGCCGACCAGATAGATCTTCAGCAGCTGCGGATAGCCCAGCGAGGTCACGCCCTGGCGGCGCAGCAGCAACTGCCATTTCACGGCGCTCAGCGCCGTCTGGCCCACCAGCGCGACCACGGACAGCAACAGCAGTCCGGGGCTCGCGCGCCGCAGAAGGTCGAGCACGGCCTGCGAGCCCAGCTTCCAGAACAGCAGGGTCAGCAGCGAGACCGAGAAGATCAGCTTGACGATGAACAGCGCAGCAGCGCGGCGTCGGGCGGTCAGGGGCATGGGCTCGCAGGCTAGCGCCGGTGGACGGCAAGCCGCAAATCCCTGGGTCACATTACCAGCCGAATGCCGCCAGCCGTTGCGACGTCTTGCGCTGGATTTACCGGAAGCCGCAGCTTGGCGACCGGCCCGCGGCGCGCTGACATCCTCCCGAAGTGCGGTCGATAGTGGCTGCAGGAGAACACTCCATGGCAGCGACACTCGCGCTGCTGGGTCGCCATGGGAGATCCGGTCGGCCTGTCTGAGGCGCGCGAAGAAATGGTCTGGACGTTCCGGGAGGCCCCTGATCGACATGCAGCCCAGCCGGTGTTCTACCAGATGCCGGCAGAATGACTGCCCTACTACGTCGATGCCGGGCTCATCCGGTCGAAACTCGGCGAAGAAGCCCGGGTCAAGCTCGGCGCGTTCTCGCTCGAAGGCTCGAAGCATGCCGAGTTGCGCCAGGCCCATCGCCGCGCGCAACGCGAAGGCGCGACCTTCAGCGTTCTGCCATAAACGAGCTGTCGGTGGATTTGATGCGCCACACGCAGGCCGCACCGCGCGGCGTAATGGATTATCTCTTCATCGAGGTGATGCTCTGGGGGCGCGCTTCGAACTATCGATGGTTCAGTCTCGGCATAGCGAGCACTTCTACCACTTCGAAGGCGTGCGCCAGTACAAGGAAAAATTCCACCCGCAGTGGCGACCGCGTTACCTCGCCTCGCCCGGCGGGCTCGCGCTGCCGCGGGTGCTCATGGACGTGACCACGCTGATTGCCGGCAGCCAACGCAAGCTGCTCATGCGCTGATTCGCCACCGCAGTCGCCGAAAATTACCGGATCCGCTCGACAATGGTCCCAGCCTGGCCACCGAGATGGTGGCCCTCTCCGATCTCGACGACAGTGGCGACACCGATCGGCAGATTCGGGCACAGCGCCTCACGGTCGTCTTTTCCATACAGGCACAGCAGTGGCAACGACCCAAGCTTGCCGAGCTGGGGTTGCAACAGTTCGCCCGTTGCCGCCTTGCCGCCCGGCAACCAGTTCGACACCCGGACTTCGAATTCCGTGCTGGCCGACGGACTGATCAGCGTCAGCGTCCCGATTTTTGCCTGCAATTCCTCGGGAAGCCGCGGCACGATGAAGGGCAGGACTTCGGCGCCGAACGAATAGCCGACCAGACCGACCTTTTCCTTCCGCCATGCGGAGAAGTAGTGCTGCAGTATCCGGGCCACGGCCCGCGCCACGTCCTGATCGAGACCCGCCCACCCACCATCGCCGGTGAGCACCAGCACGAACGATCGGGCGGACGCCGGCTCACCGGGCGGTGTTATGTGGCAGCACCTCGACGAGAGGCAGACCGACGACTGCTTTCACTCTGCACTCCACGGACGATTCTGGAAAATCTGGGCCCGCTTGGATTCGAACCAAGGACCAAGGGATTATGAGTCAGGATTTGCCCATGTAATCCATGACTACGCTGGACACATGATAGCTACTCGAATCTTTGCGATTCAATAGCTTGCGTTAACTTTCGCTACTACTTACGGCTGCGCTTTCCTACGCTGCGCCCCTCCCCAAGTGCCGACTTGGCGCTGACTTGGGGTTTCAACTGGAGGGCATATGCGTAAGCGAATGACGAATGAGTCGGAAGAGAAGGATGAGCGCAAGCGGCTCACGAACGTAATGGTCGAGAAGTTCACGTGCGGATACTTCAAGCCGCCCAGCAAGTACGCGGGCCAGCAGAAGTCACAAGACACGCTCTGGGATTCCGAATGTGCAGGATTCGGGATGCGCCTCTCTCACAAGACTGGCACGCGGACGTACATCCTGCTCCACAGGGTTCGCGGCACGGGGAAAGAGGTCTACATCACCATCGGAAGGCATGGTGACGGCTGGCGGTTGGGCAGTGGCGACCCGCAGTTTGACCCCCGGGCCAAGGCACAGGAACTGAAGCTCAAGATGCGCGCGGGCATAAACCCCGTGGAGCAGCAGGCACAGGAGCTTGCCGAGAAGCGGGCACGCGAGGCCAAGGACGCGGCGCTGGCCACGACGCTGAAAGAGGTCATGGAGGACTACTTCCTACACCGGCGCACGAAGCACGGCCCGCTCCGCACCGCAACGAAGGACGACATCCGTCGTCACGTCGAAGGGAACATGAGCGAGTGGCAGGACCAGCCCATCGCGAACATCACGCGGGACACGGCTCTCGCCAAGCACGTCGAGATCACGGATCGCGGAGCGCCGTCGCAAGCGAATGCGTGCATGGTCTATCTGCGCGCCCTCTGTAACCACGCACGCGAGATGCACGCCGACAAAACGACGGGCGCGTACACAATCCTCGCCGTGAACCCGGTGACGCTGATGTTCAAGCGGCGCAAGCCGAACCCGGAGAAGCCTCGCACAGGTCGCATCCCGCTGGATCGCATAGGAGCGGTGTGGTCAATGCTCCGCAAGCGCGCCGTTGATGCGCCGCGCGAGGTGGACCGTGCTGCTGCGGACTGGATCAGCCTGGTCCTGCTGATGGGCACGCGGAAGACGGAAAGCGGCGCTCTGCGGGTGTCGGACATAGACCTCGAAGCCAAGACGATGCACCTGCGCGGTGAGGTCGCTGATGCCACGGATGGTTTCGAAGGCGTGAAGAATCACAACGACCTGATCCTGCCTCTCAGCGAGACAATGGCCCAGATTCTGGAAGCACGCATTGCGGCGATACGGGGCGATTACAGCGGCGACGCAGCCACCCAGTACCTGTTTGCCTCGTACGGCGCGAAGCGACCCTACGTTACGGACCCGCGAGCGCTATTCACTACGATCAGCAAGCTCGCGGGGCGGCGCATAAGCACGCACGATCTACGTCGCACTTACGAAGATATCTGCAAGGCGGTGAAGGTTGACCCTGATGAAAGACGGCTTCTGTTCAACCACGCTGCCTCGGATGTCCACGGCGCTGCCTACAGCAACAATCCTGATCCCGAGATGCTGCGCCCTGCTGTCGAAGCCATCGCCAAGTACGTCACGGACGCTGCACTGGTCGCCGAGTCGAAGAACGTCCTGCCCTTTCCATCTAAGAAGACAGGTTGACGCTCGTTGAAGGATTGCAACGAGGGTTCGACTGAATCAGAGCCGTTTGTATGACGCAATAGGACCCTGCTACATTCCCAGTTGAGCCGCTAAGCGAAACCAGACTCGGATTGACCGAGGATCTCGCGGCTCCCGCCCTCTGGCAGCAAGACGCCGGGCAACCTGACCACAGGTAGACCCGCCATGACTGCCAACATCAAACCGACCGAAGAAGATTTCCTCGATCCTGCACAGTGGATGTCCACGCAGGAGTTCGCCGACATTCTCGGCGTCAAGGTCCAAGCCGTCTGGAACCGCATCAGCACGGGCGAGGACATGCCCGAGTCGTACCGGTTCAGCAAGCGCCTGACCCGTTTCTACCGGCCTGAAGTGAAGGCGTGGATTCTGGCGCGCCAGCGCGTAACCGCAGGCGCGATCCAGCGCATACGCCGCGAAGCCGCCCAAGCCAGGGCATAAGACCCATGTTCCCACGTTCACAGCGTGCAAGTGATTGCGCGCCCACGGGGTCCGTGCGCGTGCGCGCTGCGGAGTCGACGGGGAGTTTGTCCCGGTCACGAAAAGGGGCGGACCAGTCATCACTCCGGCCCGCCCCTACACAGTCATCACACATGAAACGCAGCAACCGCACCCGCACCAGACTTGAAGGAGACCGATATGAGTGACAGCAAAGGCAGTGTGGACGATGCCGCCATTTCATCACAAGTGGATCAACCCGATTCTCCATTGGTGACTCAACTCCCGTGGCCACCCGGATTCACGGGCCGACTGGCGAACTTCATTTACCACAGCAGCTACTCGCCCGTTCCAGAGGTGGCGATAGTCGCTTCGCTGGCTTTGATGGCCGGCGTCAGCGGGCGCGCCTACCGCACGCACACCGGCAAGGACTTGGCGTTGTACATCATCCTCATCGCCAAGAGCGGTATCGGTAAGGACGGCATCCACGAGGGCATTCCCAAGCTGGTGCGAATGGGTAACGTGCCGCTTGCGGCGGACTTCGTCCGACAGACAGATTTCGTCAGCGGTCCGGCGCTGCACAAGGCAATCATCAGGACACCCGGCTTCCTATACCTCAAGGGCGAATTCGGCCGCCAGCTCAAGCGGATGGCGAACCCTATGGACACGCCTATGCAAGAGCTACGCACGGTCATGACGAACGTGTACGCCAAGAGCTACTACGAAGGGCGCGACTACAGCAACAGCGAGAACTCCATGCTCGGCGTGGAATGGCCGGCGCTTTCGTTCCTTGGCGAGACCACACCGGGTTCCTTCCTCGACTCACTGACCGACGACATGATGGAAGACGGGTTCATGTCCAGATTCTTCACGGTCAGCCATACGGGACAGCGCCCGAAGCCGAACGAGGCGCAGTCGATTGAGCTTGAGCCCAACGAGGCCAGGTACTGGAAGGAGCTGCTTGAACATACGACGCGGTACCAGAACCCGATCAATATGCCGGCCGCTGGGCATGTTGGCTTTCGAAATAGCGATGCCTACGACAAGATCAAGAAGTTCGAGAACGACTGTATCGACTGCCTCAACTCCACCGACGACGAATGGGTTCGGCAGATGTACAACCGTGCCCACCTCAAGGCCCTGAAGATTGCGAGCCTTCTGGCGGTCGCTGACAACTACGCAGTCCCAAAGATCGACCTTGGGCACGTGGCCTGGGCGATCACGTGGGTTCGCGAAGACATGGCGATTTTCCAGCGTCGCAGCGGTCGCGGCGAGATTGGCGATAGCGACCAGAGCCGTGAGCGCCGATTGGCCGATGCGATCGAGAGGTACCTCACCCAGGGCGCGCCGGACGGCTACAAGATTCCGCCTGCGATGAAGTTGGCGGGTGTAGTGCCCCGGAAGTACCTACAGATCAGCGTCCAGCGCGTTAGCGCCTTCACGAAGCACAAACTCGGCCAGAACGCGGCGCTGGACCTGACCTTGCGAAGTATGGTGGACAGCGGCTACCTGAAAGAGGAACTGAAGGACAGGATGGTCGAACAATTCAACTTTCACGGAAAGTGCTACCGCGTTCTGGCACTACCGCCAGCGAGATGACCACACCCTTGCATTAGGAGCCGGCATTTTTGATGCAGGCATAATTTAGGCCAGTCAACAAAAACGGTCCTAACGCAGAAATGCGAGCGCACCCATAGAGATAAAGACGAAATTAGGAAATTAGTAAGTTAGTACACCCCCTGTCTTTCTCTCTGAAAGTCGCGGTTTTTGTATAAGAGGGGGGCGAGCATATTTTTCCTAACGCACTTCGCGCGCCTGGCGGCCGCACCGCTGCTACTGACGCCCGCTCCCTCGGTCTCCTGACCTAAACGATTGGCGCAGAATGTGGTGATCGCCGGCCAACATTGCCAAGCCTGCATGTAGTCCGCAGCCGTCGTGATATGATCCCTCCATCTTCCGATGCATTCCGTATCGGTTGGCACCCTCCGCCGCGAGGCTAAATACCGGCGGCAGTCCTTGGAGGGTGTCATGAAGCCTGATATGTCCTTTTCAGAGATGCTGGATTCCTTCATCTACATCGCGCGTGGCTCGTGCGTGATCGACAGGAGGGACCGCGACTGGGCGCTGGCCGCTTGGCAGCTCAGTGAAAAGTACATCCGCCAGAATTACGTCTACAGGGCAGGCGATCTGAGACGCTACTTTGCGCATCGGGTCGTCAAGTCGAAATGGGCATCCGACAGGTGCGACCCGTTCAACGACTGGCTGACCAGCCCCCACAAGTTCACCGTCGCCACGTTAGCGGACGCAATCAAGTTGGCGGATGCAGCAGCGCGCGGTCAGGTGGAGCCGCGCATGGATATTGATTCGTTCATCAAGAACACTGAGGCGCGAGCAGCCGAACAGCGTCGATCCCTGCCGCCGTGGGTCGTTACGCCCACTCTCACACCTCCCGTTGGCCTAATAGCGCCGCAGAAGCCTTGGTCATGAAAAGCGCCCCAAGAAAACTCTCTGGTTGCTAGACATACCTTAGGACGCGGGGTCTACCTCATCGTCACCTTCCGGTGAACTGTCATCCTGAGACTCTCCCTTCTGCGCCTTAGCGGACGGCTTGCGTGGCTTGTTCGGATACCACTCGGCGAGGCCCCACATACCACGACCGACGCGGACGATTCCGCCACCGTTGCCGTAGACCCGAGCAAGTACCGAACCGAGGGTATTGCCGAAGGACTCACCGCCAGCGTGAGTTTGTCCCCCACGTCGCAAGGCTTCGACAATCTCAGGGGTAGTAGCGGGCTTTTTGCGCATGCCCAGGTACTTCTTTGCCGCGTCAGGAATGCTAAGACTGAAAAACGTATCCGCTTCAATCTCCGTGCTACCGTTAGAACCAGCGCTACCTACACTAGCGGCGGAACTGACACCCGCAGGCATGCCAAGCATCGTCCTGATGCCCGCGATGGCGGCATCCAACTTGTCGCGCTTGGCCTCAAGATCGGCCAAAACCGCTGCGTAATCAATGTTCGACGGGTCCGCGCTCATGACTTTGTCCTTCCAATCGTGTTAGATTAAAAGGGTGAGGGGGACTGGAACCCCAGCCCCCCGCACCGATTGCGGCGGATTACTCCGCCGGTCGCCCGCTTCTACGGGCGGCTCTCATGACATAGGGCTCACCGCCTTCGTCGTCAGCTACACAGGTTGAAGCAATCGTGATCCACCCCGGACTGATCCTCCGGGGTGGATCGAATCTTATCGCGCAAATCTAACGACTGCAACACTTTTTCGACGAATACAACGCACTGGCCCAAGTTTGTCATTATGTCGAATAGAGCCTAACGCGGAGTTGTAAGACGCAACGAGGGGTGTCGTACGCTGTTGCCATGACCACACGGAAGCCCTCGCCGGCCCAGCTACAGCAAGCAGAGAACCGTCTGCTTGCCCGCGAGAGGCTGGCCCGCTGGCTCGCCCAACAACCCAGTCGCACCCGCGCACTTGTGACAGCGCTCGCGCAGGGCCCGCGGGGTTGGCGCGCCCGGCGCCGGGGGTAGTGGGGGCCGGGCTGCGCAGTGCGTGGCCCCTGCCGCCCTATACGCGGCCCTGTCCGACCGAATGACACCGTATCTCTAGCGCACCGCCGCTGATCCGATTGTTTTTGCGGACCTAATCAAAGCTTCTCGGGATTGCTGTCCTACCGTAGCCAGCATTGAGCACGCCCGCTCGCCGCTACGCAGGAGACCGGCATGGCAATCGAAGCAGTTGATGATCGAATCCGAACGGACGAGATGAAGAATCTCTCGTCCAGCACGCGCACCACGGACACTCCGCCCGTTGCGATTGACGCGAACAACCCGCGACCCCGTGTCCCCGTGGGCGCTCCGTTGGCGGTGGGCATCGTCAAGGACGCGCCCTTCCACCCTTCGCCCAGCTTGGACGAGCGCCACATCACCGGGCTGGATCACTACGAACAGTTCAAGAGCGAACTACAGCCTGCCGTCGCGGCGCTGTCCGTGGCGACCGAAGCATTGAAGGCGGTGGACAAGGCTCACCTCCAGCTACGGAAGGACGGGAGCAAGACTGACGACCAGAAGCTGCTCGTCATCTCCGGCCCCGCTGAGAAGGCGCACGACCGCATCTACAAGCACTTCACTACAGCCCGCGAGACGCTGGAGAACGCCGCTACCGCGCTGGAGCAGCAGCTACAGGCGCCAATCCAGCAGAAGGCGTCCAACGGCGGCCTCAACTGTTAGCGCCGGAGTAAAACTGACCCACCTCGTCGGAGTAATAGTGGACCACCTGGGTAAGGATGGCAGCTTTGAGCGAGCTGCCGCCGATGTTGACTCAGGAGCAGAGCGTGGAGATCGAGGTGTTGAAGCGCCGAGGGATGGGGATCCGGGCGATCGCGCGGGAGCTCGGGATCTCGCGGGTGACGGTGAGGCGGTATCTGCAGGACCCGGGGCCGAGGCGATACGGACCGAGGGCGGCCCGGCCGACGAAGCTGGAGCCGTTCAAGGGCTATCTGCAGGAGCGGATCGAGGCGGCGAGACCGCGGTGGATCCCGGCGTCGGTGCTGCACCGGGAGCTGGTCGAGCGTGGTTACCGAGGCGGAGTGACGCAGCTGAAAGCGTATCTGGCGCCGCTGAAGCCGCACGGGCGACCCGATCCGGTGGTGCGCTTCGAGACCGCGCCGGGCGAGCAGATGCAGGCCGACTTCACGGTGGTGAGGCGAGGTCGCGAGCCGCTGCTGGCGTTTGTCGCGACGCTCGGCTACAGCCGCGCGACCTTCGTGCGCTTCACGATCGCCGAGGACACGGCGACGCTGCTCGAGGGGCTGCGCGGGGCATTCGGCTACTTCGGTGGCGTACCAGCGGAGGTCCTGCTCGATAACCCGCGGACCGTCGTGCTCGAGCGCGACGCGTACGGTGTCGGCGCGCACCGCTTCAACCGACGGCTGCTGGAGCTCTCCCAGGAGTACGGCTTTAGGCCGCGGCTGTGCCGACCGTACCGGGCGAAGACCAAGGGTAAAGTCGAGCGGTTCAACGGGTATCTGAAGGGCAGCTTCCTGGTGCCGCTCGCGGCGACGCTCAAGAGCTCGGGACTGAAGCTCGATGCGGTGGCGGCGAACGCGCACATCGGTCCCTGGCTCGAGACCGTCGCCAACGTGCGCCGGCACGGCACGACCGGCGAGGCGCCCTGCGCGCGCCTCGCGCTCGAACGCGAGCATCTGCTGCCGCTGCCGCGAGAGGCCCGCATCGCGAGCGAGCCGCGGCGTGGCGGCCGGATCATCGCGGCCGCCCCGATCCCGCTCGAGAGCCTGCAGCATCCGCTGTCGGTCTACGAGGCGCTGCTGCCGGAGGTGGCCTGATGGACCTGGTCAGTGCCCGGATCACACACCTGTGTGAGCGCCTGAAGCTCGGCACGGTGAGCGCCGAGTGGCCGGCGATGGCGGAGACGGCGGTGCGCGAGGAGGCGAGCCTCGGGGAGTTCCTGGAGCGGCTGCTTGCCGCGGAGTGCGAGGCGCGAGAGCGCCGTTCCCGCGAGGTGCTGCTGAAGCTCGCGACGCTGCCGGCGATCAAGACGCTCGAGACCTACGACTTCGCCTATGCGAGCGGCGCGCCGAAGAAGCAGATCGGGGAGCTCGCGAGCCTGGCGTTCATCGAGCGGGCGGAGAACATCGTGCTGCTCGGGCCGTCCGGGGTCGGCAAGACGCACCTCGCGAGCGCGCTGGCGCTGAAGGCGACGCAGGCGGGCATCAAGACGCGCTTCATCAGCGCAGCGGACCTGATGATGCAGCTCGCGACGGCGAAGGCCCAAGCGAGGCTAAAGGAGTACATGAACCGCGCCGTACTGGGACCGAAGCTGCTCGTCATCGACGAACTCGGCTACCTGCCGTTCGGGCGCGACGAGGCAAACCTGTTCTTCCACGTGATCGCCAAGCGCTACGAGCGCGCCGCGACGATCGTGACGAGCAACCTGCCGTTCGCCCAGTGGGCCTCGGCACTTGCCGACGACGCGACGTTGACCGCCGCGCTGCTCGACCGGCTCCTGCACCACGCGCACATCGTGCAGATCGCCGGCGAAAGCTACCGGATGAAGGACAAGAGGAAGATCGGTCAGGTCCGGCCGCGGGCCGACGCCAGCTGAGCGGAGCGCGCCGCGCCTTCGCCGCTCCGGGCTACGCCCTGCGCGGCGAAGGCGCCGGAGCCGCAGCCGTCGACGGGACAGCAACGAACAAGGGTGGGTGGTCTACTTTTACTCCGACGACCTGATGGAAAGGTGGTCTAGCTTTACCCCGGCGTTGACACTCAACGAGGAGATTCGCCGCCACGTGAAGGAGCTCAAGCGCGAGGAGCGCATCAAGTTCCTTGAAGCCGCACTGGACGAAGGCGACAGCGACACGGTGACCGCGATCCTCGGTGCGCCGCACTACCTGACCGGCATCACGAAGGTGGAGCACGGGTACTACCTGCGCAAGCTGCACGAACTGCGGTCACCCGATGCGGTGAAGCGCCTCAACGCCACGCGGGCCGCGCTGGCTGTGCTGGAGCGCACCTCACCCATCGCGCTGTCGTCCGTCGAAAAGGCGATGCGCGGCACGTTCAAGCGCGCAGCGGAGCTGCGCAACGTGGCCAATGGGTCGCAGAAGGCGCTGGACGAGGTTCTCGCCGCGGTCAATGAGCACAGAGCCGGTGCTCTTTAAGGCCTGATGTAAACAGGACTCTCCGATGAGTGATGGACGCTTCAAACCTGGCGTTTCCGGCAACCCCCGCGGGCGGCCGCGCGGCATCGTGGAGAAGCGAGCGCGCGTTACGAACGCCTTGCTTCAGGACGCCGCAAAGATCGCGGAAGTAGTGAGCGCGGCGGCCCAAGGTGGAGACATGACCGCTGCGGCTCTAGTGCTCGCCAGATCGGTTCCAACCTTGAAGCCCGAAGGATCGCTGGTTGAGTTTGCGCTGGATACGTCTGCGCCCCTTGCAACTCAAATGGCACAAGTGACGCAGGCGGTCGCGAATGGCGACCTGACAGTTGAGGAAGGAAAGCACCTGACCGACATGATCCGTCAGCTTGCCGAGGTTCGCGCGCTGGAGAACGGCGGCGGGGACAGCAGCGCCGAAAAGCTCATCGAAGCCTTCAAGCAGTTTGCCCAGAGCGACGTGGTGAAGCCATGAACCAGTCCTGCCGCTGCAAATACTGCGTCAACCCGCGCATCGAGTTCTACAAGGAACCCGATGAAGACCTGATCAACCTCGCGTCAACACGAGACGACAGGCATCAGTTGGCGCGCGTCAGCGCATACATCGAACTGTTCTACCGCGCTGGAGTGTTCTCGCCGGTCATGCCATACATCGTGTGGCGCTACGTGATCGGACCGCACATCCCGCCCCCGGTGACCGCGACCGGATTTGGCGCGTTCAGCAGCCATTACGTGATGCCGCAGAAAGACTGCCACGGGTATCACTGAAACGGATGACTTCGCTGTGGGTGCTTCTCCTAGCCTACAGCGACGGTCCCCGGGCACACCGAGGGGACGGTAATCAGTATCGGGCCTTCCCTCCTGCTCCCCGTATCCACCCGGTACTGCTGGAGGGTCGTGACCAAACTGCTCGTCCATTCTGGTCTCAGTCCTTAGAAGCTGACACAATCTCCTGGAGGTCACACGGGGAGAATAGTGAGTGCCTAAGGCAACTGCAGAGTCGGCGCAGTCGATAAAGACCATCGATGCACTGCGTGCCGCGAAGCGCTCACAGGAACGACGACTCAAGGCGCTTGGGAGCCGTGAGCGATTGCAGCCGTGCCTGACCCAGTACGACACGATTGTGCAGCAACTCAGGGACGGCGGAGATAGCCAGCCGGAGCGCACCGCAATGGCGCACCTGACGAACATCCTCAGAGGCACTTATCAAACCGTGCTTGGCCAGATAGCTGCCGCAGGAAAGACGGGCATTCGCGCGCAGAATGCGGTCAAGCGTTCCGCTGGGACAAATTTTCAGGGGTTGTGCGAATACGCTGTGCTGAAGTGGCTCGCGACCAATAACCTTCCGATAGCCGTCGGACCCAATGCTCCAAAAAACATGAAGGAGGAGCTCACTATCTTTGGATTGGACGCCGACGCAGGCGAATTCTCCGTTGAACCTGATATCGACATATCTTTGTGGGTACCAGATGGCAACGAGAGAAGCCCCATACTTTTCTTGTCGGCGAAGACCTCTCTAGTAGATAGGGCAGGACAGGCAGCAAGATGGAAGTTGTATCTGGACCTTCATCAGACGACCTGCACTCACGTTCATTCAGTCCCCGATTGCCCGATTCACAGAACCAGGATCAAGATCAAGACTCAGCATCAGATAGTCCACTCGATCGTAACGGCCAATATTTACAAGATCGACACGACGCAACCGCACGGCGAACTGAAGAGCGGCCAATGCCGCAACAACACTTACATGTTCAGGCACAAATTCACCACGCGGAACGACAGTCAGGAATATCGCCCGCCTTCCTGGCAAACCTTTTCTAACTTCCCTGTGTTGATTGAGTCAGTTTTTCGTCCATATCTGGGATTGTTGGAGAGCGACGAGCCCTCTTTGAAGCAATCGATCCCTCCAGAGATACTCCAGGCGCCCACTGCTTCTTAGGCATTTCATGCCTAGAACCACGCCAGTCTTCCATTCCCGGACGCTCTTGCACCTGGGTAGGCGTTTCATCAATCGGCAATTCAATTGTGCTGCCCGTTACGTCGTAAAGGACTAGGCCCCTCTCCGCCGCCTTACTAAGCGTATATCCCGAGTATCCGGAACTTCCATGCACCCAGCTTAGCCTCCGACGTCTCTCTTCAAGATTTCTCAAATCCCTAGTCGGCCGCCCCAGCATCCTGACTAAAGCCTTCCCGATTTCTCTTGCCATGAGAGGCGGAACGGCATTCCCCACCTGCGTGTATTGAGGAACGTCGTGCTTCCGATCCATGAACCCCGAAGTCCGCTTTCCAATGAACACATATTCGTCATCAAATGACTGAAGACGCGCCATTTCGCGCACGGTTGGTATGCGGTCATGATGGTAGTGAATGAGATCGTCGGGCAACGCAAGCACGGTATTTGAAATATGCCGACGATTGAGGCGCGCCATGGTCTTCTTTGCGCTCTTGGCGCCGGAAGGAACTGAGTTTATCGTTTCGCCTTCGCCAATAAGTTTGAATGTTTCTACTGCTTTTTGTCGATGCTGAGTAGCAAGGTGATTAAAGAGAAGGTCTGCGTGCCGCCTCTCAGCTTGGAACGGAGTACCGATGGGCGACTGATGCCGATGAGCTTCCATGCCAGGACCCAGAAACGCCAGATCTGATATCGCATCCTCGACAGACACAAACCCCTTTCGAGGCTCTAAGAAGAGATCCGCCTCGCAGCGCGCCTCGGGGTTTGAGTGGGTTGCTTCCGGCCACACGAAGTCCATACCAACATCAGAGCGGACACCGACGAGCACAAACCTCTTGCGTCTCTGCGGCACGCCATACTCGACCGCGTTCAACACTCTGTCCGAGACAACGTATCCCAAGTCTGAAAGACGAGACAGCGCCGCCTGATACATCTTTCCACCGTACATCTTCTTGAAGCCCGGAACATTCTCCAGGACAAGGGCGCGTGGGCGCAGGTGGGCGATGATGTCGCAATAGTTGTCAAAAAGTGTATTGCGGGGGTCGTTCTTGTCCTTCTTTCCCGCAGTGCTAAATCCTTGGCATGGTGGACCACCCACTACGAGATCAATGGTGCTGCACCCGTGATGCTTCTGAATTAGGTGTGAGATCAATTCGGGCCGTAGTTGCCGTATGTCACCGACGAGCCCAATAGCTTCTGGATGGTTGAAGACGTGAGTCAAAGCTGGCTGAGGATGAAGCTCTTGAGCCAGAACAGTTCGAATACCGGCCTGCGCAAGCCCCTCAGAGAAGCCCCCAGCGCCGGAAAAAAGATCGACCGCAATTGGCGGTGCGACCTCGCTGCTTAACTTCGGAGGCTGTTCACCAGAATTCACGATTCTCGTCTCAATGGAGGTCACTTCTGTTGTGACGGAACGGGGGCAATGCTATGACAAGCTCTGAAGCCGGGTACAGTCCAGAATCTGCTCGTCTCCTATAGATTTGTTTTCAACACCGCTGCATCCGAGCTATGCAGTTTGATCACCTCGTGGCGAGGCCTGCTTACCATTGGCGTGAGCAGAACCTAACAGCGCACCAAACCGCCTGCGCTCTGCGGAGTCGGCGAAAGCCGCCACTCTCTGATTGCGGCACGTGCTGCGCTTGGATGGTGGGCCTGCCTGGACTCGAACCAGGAACCAACGAATTATGAGTTCGCTGCACTAACCATTGTGCTACAGGCCCGCTAAAACCGAATTCTACCGACTCCCGACTCGCCGCTGACTCAGCGAATTTGCGGCCCCGGTCTTTTGCGGCAAGTGGCTGTTTTTAAAAGCACCGCGCTAGCAGGTCCGCCAGATTATGAGTCCCCTGCACTAACCGCTGTGCTACGGGCCCGCCGCGGCGCAATTCTAGCGCCTTGCGGGCCGGGGGCGGCGATCGGCAGTCTGCGGTGTCCGACCGCTTGCTTCGTAACCTGTCGCGGCTAGGATGTCGGCTCCCCGTTACCGACGAGATTTCCCGACATGAAGTTCTACTACAGCCCTGGTGCCTGCTCGCTCGCCACCCATATTGCCTTGAAGGAGTCCGGCCGACCGTTCGAAGCGGTCAAGGTCGACCTGCGCAGCAAGCAGACCGCGGACGGCGAGGATTACTGGCAGGTCACCGCCAAGGGCTACGTCCCGGCGCTACGGCTCGACGATGGCCAGGTACTGACCGAGAGCGCGGCCACACTGCCGTATGCCGGCGACCTCAATCCGGCCAGCGGCCTCGCCCCGGCGGCCGGCACGCTCGAGCGGTATCGCGTCCATGAATGGATCGGCTACATCGGTACCGAACTGCACAAGAACTTCGGACCCTGCTTCGCGCCGGGAACCTCCGCCGAGGCCAAGGAAGCCGCCAAGGCGGCGGTCGGCAAGCGTTTCAACTTCGTGCAACAGGCGCTCGAGGGCCGCGAGTTCCTGGTCGGCGAGCGGTTCACCGTCGCCGATGCCTATCTGTTCACGGTGCTCGGCTGGTGCCGCCTGGTCGCGATCGACCTCGGCGGCTGGCCGGTGCTGCAGGCCTGGCAGGGCCGGATCGCGCAGCGTCCGGCCGTGCAGGCTGCCATGCGTGCCGAGGGCTTGATCAAGTAACCCACGGACAGCGAGAGCCGGCGCGATGTCGTCCGAACCCCCGGAGCGGCGACTCACCAGCTTTGCGGCCGTGCTGGCGCAGCGCTGGTCGCGCCGCGATTTTCTCGCCACCGCCGCAGGCTCCGGCCTGCTCGCCGGTGCGGCTTTTGCACCGGCGAGCACGCGCGCAGACGATCCTGAGACCAGCACCACGCGACACGGCGCCGCACCATCACTGCCGCGGCTTGCGCCTTCGCGGCGCGACGCTTTCGAGCTCGCACCCGGCTACCGCCACGATTTGATCGCGAGCTGGGGCGATCCACTCTGGCCCGGCGATCGCGGGCTCGACGCGGCGACCCTGCGACGCGGTGGCCTGCTGGAACCCGGTGCCGCCGCGGCTCAGGCACGACGCTTCGGCACCAACTGCGACGGCATCGCGTTCTTTCCGCTCGGCGAGCCGAACTCGCGCCGGGGACTGCTCTGCGTCAATCACGAGTACGTGAACCTGGAGCTCTGTTTCACCGGCTTGCCGCGCGACGCGCGCGAGCGGGTACTGGCCCGCCCCGACTGGATTCGCCGCAATCCCGACGCAGTCGCCTGGATGCAGGCGGCGCACGGCGTATCCGTGCTGCAGGTCGAGCGCGACCGACGCGGCCGATGGCGCCATATCGCCGGCAGCCGCCATGCGCGCCGCATCACGGCCACCACGTCCTGCGACCTGCAGGGTCCGGCCCGCGGCCACGCACTGCTGCGCACCCGTGCCGAGCCGACGGGCACGCGTGCCCTCGGCACCTTCGCCAACTGTGCCGGCGGCCGGACCCCCTGGGGCACCTACCTGACTTCTGAAGAGAACATCGACGACTATTTCGGCGGCGCATCGAGCTGGCTCGCCTCAGCCACCACGGCCGACGACCTGGCCACACGCGCGGCGCACGCGCGCTTCCCGCTGCCGGAACGCTCGGCCTATGGCTGGGAGCACGCCGATCCACGCTTTGATCTGCGACAGGAACCGCGCGAGGCGCTGCGCTGCGGCTGGATCGTCGAAATCGACCCGTACGAACCCTCCCGGCCGCCGCGCAAACGCACCGCACTGGGCCGCTTCAGCCACGAAGGCGCCAACACTCTGCTGGCCCACGACGGACGGGTGGCCGCCTACATGGGGGATGACGACCCGTTCGAATACGTCTACAAATTCGTCACGCGGGATCGCTTCGAGCCGCGCGACCCGGCCGCCAACCGCGATCTGCTCGATGCCGGCACTTTGTATGTCGCGCGCTTCGATGCCGACGGACGCGGCACCTGGCTGCCGCTGGTGTACGACGAACAGGGGCCGCTGAACGCCGCCGCGGGCTTTCGCGACCAGGGCGAGGTGTTGATCAAATGCCGTGCCGCGGCCGATCTGCTGGGTGCGACGCCGATGGATCGACCGGAGGACATCGAACCGAGCCCCGTCAGCGGCCGCATCTACATCGCCTGCACCAACAACGGCGCGCGCCACCACGAATCCCGCCACGATACCTGGACGAACCGCCGGATCGATCTCGGGGCCGATGCCGCCAACCCGCGCCCGCTGAACGACTTCGGACACATCATCGAGCTGCTCGAAGCGGACGACGATGCCGCCGCGACGCAGTTCCACTGGAACGTGTTCCTGCTCGCCGGCAATCCCGGCGCGGCCGGCTCGCGCTTGCTGACCGACCGCGGAGAGCTCGTCGCGGGCCGTCTCGAGCGCACCGACACCTATTACGCCGGCTACGCCGACGCCTCGCAGCTCAGCCCGTTTGCCTGTCCGGATAATCTCGCCATCGATCCGCAGGGCCGTCTCTGGATCGTGACCGACGGCAACCCGAACCTGGTGGCCCACAACGGCTGCTTCGTCGTGCCGACGGACGGCCCCGACCGCGGCCTGCTGCGCCAGATCGCCAGCGGCCCGACCGGCAGCGAACTGGCGGGCTGCGAATTCACGCCCGACGGACGCACCCTGTTCCTCAGCATCCAGCACCCGGGCGAAGGCGGCACGATCGACAATCCGGTCAGCGACTGGCCCGACGGCCACGGATTACCGGCGCGGTCCGGCCTGGTGGCGCTGACGCGCGAGGATGGTGCGCCGCTGTAACGCCGTAGAGATACTTCAGCGGGCATGCTGCGCGTCGCGACCGGCGTGGTCATGCGCCTGGGCCGTAGAATGAGCCTGGTCCGCAGCTTGGTACGACGAGGACGAAAACGACTATGACGATCCCGAACAGTCAGCAACAGTACCAACTCGTGCGTCGGGAAAAAGGCTTCAACCTGCAGCTGCGCGAAGGTGCACCGATCCGCCGGCCGGGATCCAGGGAAGCGCTGGTGCGCATCCAGGCCAGTTCACTGAATCGTCGCGATCTGAGCATCCGTGACGGCTCCTATCCGATCGCGAATCGCGACACTCTGGTGCCGCTGTCCGACGGTGCCGGCGAGGTCGTCGCGGTCGGACCGGAAACCACCCGCTTCCAGATCGGCGACCGCGTCGCCGCGACTTTTTTCCAGAGCTGGCTCGCCGGCCATCCGACCGCACGAACCGGTGCGAGCGCTCTCGGTGGCGCACTCGACGGCATGCTGGCGCAGTCGCTGGCCGCACTCGCACTGGGCGGGCACATCGCACTAGTCGGCGGACTCAGCGGCTACGGCAGCGAGATCGCGGTGGCGGGACTGATCGGTCGAAATGCTGGCATCACCGGCATTTCCGTCGGCTCACGCGCCGAATTCGAAGCACTGAATGCTTTTCTAACCGAGCATGCGATCCGGCCGGTGATCGACCGCGTCTTTCCGTTCGAGCAGGCCGACGAAGCCTATGCCTGGATGGCGACCGGCAATCATTTTGGCAGGATCGTGATCCGCCTATGATCTTCGAGCTCTTCGCACGCGAGCGCGCGGCCGGCCGACCACTGGTAGCCGCGATCGTGATCGCGACTACCGGCTCCACCTACCGCAAAGCGGGCGCCTGGATGCTCTTCACGCAGTCCGGCGAGCGCGCCGGGCTGCTCAGCGGCGGCTGCCTCGAAAACGATCTCGGTGAACGTGCAGTACGCCTGCTGGCCGACGGACGCCGCCTGGAGCTGACGAGTTACGACAGCCGCAGCTCCGACGATCCGATCTGGGGCCTCGGCCTCGGCTGCGAAGGTCTGATGCAGATCCTGCTGCTGCGCGTCGATGCCGCCGGCGGCTACCAGCCCCTCGCCGAGCTCGCACGACTCGAAGCCAGCGGCGAGGCCGGCTGCTGGAGCGTAGCCCTGCGAGTCCCCGAGGCGGGCCTGGGCCAGGGAGTAGGCGCGGGCACAGGGGCGGACGGGGACTCGACACCCGCCATCTCAGCCGGCCAGGTGTGGCTCGAAGCGCACGGACAACCGGCGGGCCTCGTCACGACCACGACATTGATGGGAACCTCGGTCGAACTGTTCATCGCACAAGTCGCGCGCATCCCACGGGTGCTGATCTGCGGCGCCGGCCCGGACGTCGAGCCAGTGGTCGCCTGGGGCGCGGCGCTGGGTTGGCACTTTACGGTCGTCGATCATCGACCGGCATACATCGATGCTGCGCGCTTTCCAGCCGCACGAACGGTCCGCCGCATCGATACTGGCGCACTGGCGCATGAACTCGAGCTGGCGCGCTTCGATGCCGCAGTGGTGATGAGCCACCATCTGATCGCCGACGGCCAGTATCTCGCCGCGCTGGCGCAGACGGCGATTCCCTATGTCGGCTTGCTCGGCCCTGCGGCGCGGCGCGAGCGGCTGTTCGCTGAACTCGGCCCAGCCGCCGCGGCGCTGCGCCCGCGATTGCGGGCACCGGTCGGCCTCGACCTCGGCGGCCGAACACCCGAGGCGATTGCGCTGTCCATTGTCGCCGAACTGCAGGCGACGCTGCATGGCCGTCAGGGCGAGCCGTTCTCGGCCCATCTGGGTCACCCCAATCCCGAAGATCGTTGACGGCTGTCCGCGGACATTTGCGCGTCGATCAGGAACGGGCGGCACAGGCTGCAGACCGGCAACGCTTTCATGGGCTGCCGCTTCAGCCCACGGTGATGACGACCTCGGCGTATTCGCTGGGCACAACCAGACCGCGCCCCTTGCCGACGTCGAATTCATTGAGCAATGCCGTGATATCGCGCTCCAGTTCGGCCTGGCCGTTGGCATCCAGCGCGGCAAAGGCCTTGTGCGTAGGACCGTAGTAGTCGCGGAACACCTGCACGAAATGCGCGGCCGAACGGTAGCGGAAATTGAAGTGCTTGTGCCGTACCCGGATGACCTGCGCGCGTGCGCCGAACAAGGTGGCCAGATGGGCTTCGGAACCCCATAGCGCAGGCGAGCGCACCCCGGCGGGCGGTGGCACGTGGGCGCCGATGATCTTGAATAGACGGCCGATGCAGCTGGCCGGCGTCCAGTTGGCCATGCCGATACGCCCGCCCCTGCGCACCACGCGCGCCATCTCGCTGGCCGCGCGCTCGTGATCGGGTGCGAACATCACGCCGAAGGTGGAGAGCACTGCGTCGAAACTTCCCGCCTCGAAGGGCAGTGCCTCGACGTCAGCCACCTCGTACTGGACCGGCAGGTGCTCGGCCTCGGCACGGGCGCGGCTGCGCTCGAGCAGCGCCGGCACGTAGTCGCTCGAAGTGACCCGGGCGAAACGACGCGCGGCGGCCAGCGTGGCATTGCCGTTGCCCGCGGCGACGTCCAGCACAGCCTCGTCGGCACGCAAGTCGATGGCTTCAGCCAAGGTTTCGCCGACAATCTGCAAGGTAGTGCCTACGGCGGAATAGTCGCCGCTGGCCCAGGTAGCCTGCTGGCGCTGCTTTATGGCAACGTAGTCGGGAGTCGCCGGAGCTTGGACGGGGGGCGATGCGGTGATGAGAGCCATGGTGTTTTCCTCGACGAGCGTAGTTGGTCGACGCAACGGGGATCCGTGTGACGATCATCCGCGTCGGCACGCACGAGCGCTTCACCCGGCGTCGCCACGGCTTGCTCGTGCGTCCGCCAATGCGCCCGGTGGGGGCGTGCCATGACGGCCACCACCACGCTCGATCCGCTGTCCGACGTGCTGCGCAGCGTGCGGCTGCGTGGTTCGGTCTATTTCTACGTCAGTTGCCGCGACCAGTGGTCGGCGCTGGCGCAGTCGTCTTCCGCGATCGCACCGGCCGTGATGCCTGGCGCCGAGCACGTCATCGAGTACCACATGGTGCTCAAGGGCGAGGCCTGGGTGGCGGTCGATGACGAGCCACTGCTGCGCATGCATGCCGGCGACATCGTGATGCTGCCTCATGGCGATGCGCACGTGGTCTCGAGTGCACCGGGTATCGCGCCGGCCGACGAAGGCGGCGACGAATGGTTGTTTCGCACGCGCGACGACCCCAAGCCCATTCCCGTTACCTACCAGGGCGGCATGTTCACGGTGGGCATGGGCCTGCCGCCGCAGGACTGCTCCGCCATCATCCTGTGCGGCTTCATCGCTTGCGACCTGCGGCCTTTCAACCCCCTGATCAATGCATTGCCCCGGCTGATGCACCTGCCCGCAGAGGGTGTCGGCACCTGGGTGGCACCCATCCTCGAACAGGCGGCAACGGAATACGGCGAACAGCGCGCGGGCACGGCGGCGCTGTTGCAGCGGGTCAGCGAAATGGTGTTCGTCGATGGCGTACGGCGTTACCTCGGCGCATTGCCGGAGCGGTCGCAGGGCTGGCTCGGCGCGCTGCGTGATCGCCATGTGGGCCGGGCCATTTCGCTAATGCACAGCGATCCGGCATCCCCCTGGACCCTGAAGGAACTGGGCCAGCGCGTGGGTCTATCGCGCTCGGCGCTGCACGAGCGGTTCGTGGCGCTGACCGGGCTGCCGCCCATGCAATACCTCGCCAACTGGCGCATGCAGTGCGGCGCGCGCATGTTGCTCGAATCGCCCACCAATGTGGCCGCCATCGCGTTGGACGTGGGCTATGACTCGGAAGCCGCATTCTCGCGCGCGTTCAAGCATGCCACCGGACTGCCTCCAGGTGCCTGGCGGCGCACGCGCAGTTTCAGCGGCGCGGGCTAGCGCCGCGAAATCAGGATGGCCGCCGCACCCCACGTCGCGGTTCAGCCGCGAGCGGATCCTCCGGCCAGTAGTGCTTCGGATAGCGACCCCGCATGTCCTTGCGGACCTCGATATAGCCATTGCGCCAGAACGACGCCAGATCGCGAGTCACTTGCAGCGGACGCTGCGCCGGCGACAGCAGTTTGAAAGTCACCGGCAGCGTGCCGTTGGCCAGGCGCGGCGTCTCCGCCAGACCGAAGACTTCCTGCATCCGCATCGCCGCGCAGGGTGCCAGGTCGTCGAGGTAGTCGATGCGGATCCGCGAGCCCGTGGGCACGGTCAGATGGGTCGGCAGCCAAGCATCGAGCTGCCGTTGCCGCTGGTAGCCGAGCCGCGCCTGCAGCGCGTCGCCGAGCGGCAGCCGGGCGAGCTGTGCCCGACGGGTCAGGCCATCGAGCCAGGGTCCGAGCCAGTCGTCGAGCTGCGCCAGCAGCGTCGCCGCGTCGAACGCCGGCCAGTCGGCCGTCCCCGGCAATTGCCGGGTCCGCGCCATCTCGACCCGCGCGCAGAGCGTCCGGGTCGCCTCATCCCAGGGCAGCACCTCGAGCCCCAGTCCACGCAGGCCTTCGAGCATGGCCGCATGGGCCGCCTCGCGCGGCGGCGGCTGCAGCGGCCGCTCGGCGAGCAGCAAGGAATCGAGCCGTTCGACCCGGCGCGCGACCACTGCCGCATCGCGCACCGACCATTGCACCTCATCGACCGTCTGGATCCGCGCACCGGCAGCATCCTCGAGTGCCGCACGAGTCAGCGCCGCAGCCAGCAGGATCCGCGCTTCGCGATCCCGATCGTCGAGCTCGACCGCGACGATGAACTCGCTGCGCGACAAGCGCTCGACCTGCGCGAACGCCGCGCCCCGGCCGTTGCTGAGCGCGAACCGTCCCGACGCGCCGGTGCGCAGACGGCCGATCCGGTCCGGATAGGCGCAGGCGAGCAGCAGCCCGACGTCGTCGGTCGTACCCCGTCCGCCATGCGCCGCAGCGACCGCGGCGCCTTTGCGACGGGGACTCGCGTCGGCACCGGACTCGTCGGCGGCATGACGGCCGAACATCTCCACCGCCCGCCGCGCACGCGCCAGGCCACCGCGGTCCGCGACCACGCCGCCGACCATTTCGCCGCGCAGCAGGTCGAGTCGTGTCTGCAGATCGGCGTCGCGCTGCGGCGCACGGCCTCCCGACGCCGCAGCGGCACCCCCGCCGCCGCGCAGGAGATCGCGGTCCGACAGCAAGGCGGCCAGCTCCGCGCCCAACGTCGCGAGACCTCTTCGTCGCGCCTCCACCAGCAGATGCGCCAGCCGCGGATGCGCCGGAATCCGCACCAGTTCGCGTCCGTGCGAGGTCATCCGGCCGGCCACATCCAGCGCACCGAGCCGGCCGAGCAGCTCGCGCGCACCAGCCAGCGTCGCCGGCGGCGGCGGATCGAGCCAGCGCAGCGCTGCGGCATCGTGCGCGCCCCAGCCGGCCAGTTCCAGGGCCAGCGGCGCGAGATCGGCATCGAGGATCTCCGGCGGCGTGAAGGGCGCGAGACTGCGCTGCGCGCCCTCGCTCCACAGCCGATAGCAGACCCCCGCTGCAACGCGCCCGGCGCGGCCCTGACGCTGCTCGGCCGAAGCCCGTGAAATGCGCTGCGTTTCCAGCCGGCTCATGCCGGTGACCGGATCGAATACGGCACGCCGCACCAGCCCCGTGTCGATCACCACCCGGATGCCGGGGATCGTCAAACTGGTCTCGGCGACATTGGTGGCGAGGATCACCCGGCGCGGGCCCTGCGGATCGGACTCGAGCGCCGCATCCTGCGCCGCCGCCGGCAGTTCGCCATAGAGCGGCAGCACACGCGCCGGGACATCGGCCAGCCGCGCCTGCACACGATGGATCTCCGCGACGCCCGGCAGGAACACCAGCAGATCACCTTCGGTCTCGCGCAGCGCGCGCCGCACCGCCAGTGCCGCCGCCAGCTCCGGCGAATCCGCACCGCCGGGCAGCAACGGCAAGCCCGTGCCGAGGTAACGAGTCTCGACCGGCCAGGCTCGGCCCGCCGCGGTCACTCGCGGCACATCGCCAAGCAGGACCGCCGCCGGCTCGGCATCGAGCGTCGCCGACATCACCACCAGTCGCAGATCGCTGCCGAGTTGGACGCGCGCATCCAGGCACAGCGTCAGGCCGAGGTCGGCCTGCAGGCTGCGCTCGTGGAATTCGTCGAACACGACCGCAGCGATTCCTTCGAGCGCCGGATCGGTCTGCAACATGCGGGTGAACACCCCCTCGGTGATCACTTCGATCCGCGTGCGGGGCCCGACCCGTGTCTCGAGCCGCATCCGGTAACCCACGGTTGCGCCCACCGGCTCGCCGAGCGTCTGCGCCATCCGCTGCGCGACCGCGCGCGCCGCCAACCGGCGCGGTTCCAGCACCAGCAGCCGCCGGCCCTGCGCCCAGGGCTGCGCGGCCAGCGCCAGCGGCACGACTGTGCTCTTGCCGGCACCGGGCGGCGCCTGCAACACCACGCCGGCGTGTTCGAGCAAGGCCGCGCACAACGCCGGCAATGCCTCATCGATGGGAAGCCCTGACGCGATCATCACCCTGACCGGACCCGCGCGACCGGCGCACGGTGTTACGTAACGAGAACGGAATTGTATGCAATCGCTGCCTTGCGATTGGGGCAGGGGGCAGTCCGCCGGCGCCGACCCACACTCCGAGCCACGCGATCCGGCCACCCTGCTAACATCGCGCACGGGCCCCGAGGTAACGACCATGCGCACCGATCGCAGCCGCCGCAGCCAGAACATCGAGGATCTCCGCGGACAGGGTCCGCTGCGCAGCGGCGGTGGCGGCATGCGCTTCGGCATCGTCGGCACGCTGATCGCGATCGGCGCGGCCTTGTTCTTCGGCGTCGACCCGCGCATGGTGCTGGGCCTGATGCAGGCCGGCGAACAGCTCGCGCCCGCCTCGCAGCCCCAGGTCCAGTCCGGCACACCGACCGACCAGGCGGGTGATTTCGTCGCCGCCGTGCTCGGCGACACCGAAGACACCTGGGGTGCGATCTTCCGCGCCGGCGGTGCCCAGTATCCGCCGCCGACTTTGCGGCTGTTCTCGGGCCAGGTCAGGTCCGGCTGCGGCCTCGCCGACTCGGGCGCCGGTCCGTTCTACTGCCCGGCCGACCGGATGGTCTACATCGACCTCGACTTCTTCCGCGAGCTCGAAACCCGCTTCAAGGCCCCCGGCGACTTCGCCCAGGCCTATGTGCTCGCGCACGAGGTTGGCCACCACGTGCAGACCGTGCTCGGCACCTCGGCGAAGCTGCGCGACGCGCAGGCGCGGGTCGGCGAGGCGGAGCGAAACCAGTTGCAGGTGATGATGGAGCTGCAGGCCGACTGCTATGCCGGCATCTGGGCGCATCACGCCAATCGCTCGCGGGAGATCCTCGAAAGCGGCGATATCGAAGAGGCCCTGGGCGCGGCCTCCGCAGTCGGCGACGACACCATCCAGAAGCGGATGCAGGGCTACGTCGTGCCCGAATCGTTTACCCACGGCAGCGCGCAGCAGCGCATGACCTGGTTCAAGCGTGGCCTGGAAACCGGCACGCTCGAGGCCTGTGACACCTTCAAATCCCGCGGCTGAGCGGCCGGGGTCGACCAATCGAGGCGGTCGACGGGAGATCGCGCACTCGACCTTGAGCGCGCTCGATCCGGAGCCCGCTCAACCCTGGGCGGATGTCGACCGCGACACCGCCCAGGCGAACAGCAGCCACGCCAGCATCAACGAGAACCCGCCGAAAGGCGCGACCATGGCCAGCGTGCGCGGCGCACCGGCCGTCAGCGCATAGATGGTGCCCGAGAACAGCAGGATGCCGAGCAGCATCACCCGCACCGCGACCCGCAGACGCGGCCCCCCGAAACGCGGATCGCGCTGCAACACGCCGATCGCCAGCAAGCCGAGCGAGTGGAAGAACTGGTAGGTGACACCGGTCTGGAAGGACTCGAAACGCTCGGGCGAGAGCACCGGCTTCAGGCCATGCGTGCCGAAGGCGCCCAGCGCCGTGGCGATCACCAGCAGAATCGCGGCAATGATCAGGGTACGGCGGCTCTCGGCCATGGCGGTTCCTCCAGATGGTGCCCGATTGTCGGGGCGCTGGGGCAGCGCCCGCAAGCTGCGCTAGGATGCTCGACCATGCAGTTCGCCCCCTACCGGTTTGCCCCGATGCTCCGTGCGACGCTCGCTGTCGCTTCGGCCCTGGCCCTGTCGTCGCCCGTCGCCGGCGCGGCTCCGACAGCCCACACCGCCTCGCCCGGCATTGCCGCTGCGGCTGCCGCAGCGGCTGCGGCCGCGCCCGTCGCCGAAGACGCGGCGCTGCAGCGCGCACGCCGCCTGCTGCGCAGCACGATCCTGATCGACGGCCACAACGACCTGCCGATCGCGATGCGCAGCTATGCGCCAGCGCCGTCGGACGTCGTCGCCTACGACCTGCGCCAGCGGACCTCAGGCGACACCGACATCCCGCGACTGCGCGAAGGGTTGATCGGCGCGCAGTTCTGGTCGGTCTACATCCCGGGCGAAGGCGGCGGTCCCTACGCGCGTACGCAGCTCGAACAGATCGATCTGGCAAGGCGCATCATCGCCCGCTATCCCGACACCTTCCGGTTGGCCACCACCGCCAAGGAAATCCGCGCCGCCCACCGTGCCGGCCGGATTGCCTCGCTGCTCGGCATGGAAGGCGGCTATGCGCTCGAGAATTCGCTCGGGCCGCTGCGGGCCTACTACGATCTCGGCGTCCGCTACATGACGCTGACCCACAACACCCATACCGACTGGGCCGACTCCGCCAACCAGCTGCCGCCGCGTCACGGCGGTCTCACGCCTTTCGGCGAAGAAGTCGTGCGCGAAATGAATCGCCTCGGCATGCTGGTCGATCTCGCCCACACCTCGGCCGAGACCATGGCGGACGCCTTGCGCGTCAGCGAGGCGCCGGTGATCTGGTCGCACGCTTCGGCGCGCGGCGTCTGCGATGTGCCGCGCAACGTGCCGGACGACATCCTGCGCGATGTGCCGCGCAACGGCGGCGTGGTCATGATCACGTTCGTCGCACCTTTCGTCGACTGCGACGTCGCCAAGGTCATCGTGCCGGCAAGCATGGAACTCGGCCTGCGCATGCGCACCGCGAGCACCGCCGAAGAGCGCCGCAAGATCATGACCGAAGGGATGAAGGCCATCCAGGCGCCGCCGACCTCGATCGGCAAGGTCGCCGACCACATCGAGCACGTCCGCCGCATCGCCGGCGTGGACCACATCGGCATCGGCGGCGATTTCGACGGCAACCCCTGGTGGCCGACCGGTCTCAGCGACGTATCGATGTACCCGAACCTGTTCGCCGAACTGATCCGCCGCGGCTGGTCCGACGGCGATCTGCGCAAACTCGCCGGCGAGAACCTGCTGCGGGCCATGGAACAGGCCGAGCGCGTCGCCAGGCGGTTGCAGGCCGAGCGGCCTGCCTCCACGCTGCGCTTCGAAGCGGCAACGCCTAGGCAAAGCCCCTGAAGCTCGTGAATTCCTCGACCGGCACGCGTTCGCTGCGCAGCCGATTGACCGCGGCCACCGGGTCCGGCAGGAAGGCGCGGATCGAAATACGGCGCTGCAGCGCCTCGCTGACAGTGATCATCAGCTCTCCAAAGCAGCAGACACGAAAAGCCAGGCGGCACCGGAGTATCTGACCCGCCGCGAGCCGCGACCGATCAGATGCCCTGGGCCTTACGCCAGCCTAGCTCGGCGAGCTTCTCGACTTCGGCGGCATATTTACAGGCCTGTGCGCTGGCCGCCGTACCACGCACCACACGGGCCCGGATGCCGTGAAAGATGCCGGCCAGACGGAACAGGCAGAACGTCAGGTAGAAATCGAGATGCGGCACTTCGGCGATGCCGCGGCGCTCGCAATACCAGGCGACATACTCCGACTCCGCCGGCAGCCCGAGCGCAGCCAGGTCGCGACCCTCGAGTCCGGCTATCGACTCGATGTTCAGCCGGTACATCATCAGGTGGTAGGCGAAATCCGCGAAGGGATCGCCCAGGGTCGACAGCTCCCAGTCGAGGATCGCCCGCACCCGTGACGCCTCGGGATCGAACACCAGATTGTCGATCCGGTAGTCGCCGTGCACCACGGCAGCCGGCGGCTCGACCACCGGCAGGTGCTGCGGCAGCCATTCGATCAGCCGCTCCATCGCCGGCACACGCCCCGCGACTTCCTGGTCGCCGGCATACTGCTTCGACCAACGCCCGAGCTGCCGCGAGACGTAGCCCTCCGGCCGGCCGAAATCTCCGAGACCGACCGCCGCCGGCGAAACCCTGTGCAAGGCCGCCAGCGCATCGACCATGCTGCGGAAGATCGCGGCGCGCTGTGCAATCGGCACTTCGGGCAAGGCCGGATCCCAGAAGATCCGCCCCTCGACATGGGCCATGACATAGAACGCCGTGCCGATCACCTCCGGGTCCTCGCAGAGCACGAGCACCTCCGCCACCGGGACATCCGATCCCTGCCCGAGCGCACGCATCACCCGAAACTCGCGATCGATGGCATGCGCCGAAGGCAGCAGCACACCGGCAGGCTTACGTCGCAGGACGTACTGCCGCTGCGATGTCTGCAGCAGATAAGTCGGGTTCGACTGACCGCCCGGAAACTGCTGCACCCGCAGCGGACCAAGGAAGCCCGGCAAGCGGGCGGCAAGCCAGCCTTCGAGCCGCGCCACATCGAACTCGAAACCGGCCCGGAAGGCATGCACAGCGGACGGCATCAGGCTGTTCATGTGGTCAGTATGGTTGAAAACCCGGCCACAGACCGCGGACACCGTAGCCGCGGCGTGGCCTGCGACCGGCCGGAAGGTATCAGCGGGCTGTCCGGCTGGGGGCACCGCGCGATCCTGCCATCGCGCTCACGGCAACCGTCTGGCGGCTATTTTCGTTCGCCGCATACGCTATATTTGCGCCGACATAACGAACCGGAGTGTCGAGATGCATTTGCCCGCCCGCCGTCTGCTGCTGTCCTCGATCCTACTGCTGGCCTGCAGCGGTCCGGTCATCGCACAGGAGCAGGCACACACTGGTCATGCCGGCGACTGCAGCACCTTCACTTGGGATGTCGCGCAAGAACTGAAACTGCTCGCCACTCCCGCGACCGAGATCACGGCTGGCGACGGCACCAGCGAGACCCGGATCGAGCCGGGAGTGATGTACCGCGCGAAGCTGCGCCCGCAGGCGCAGGTCAAACTGGCCTCGCGTCCCGGCAAGCCGATGCTCAACGACGACGCGATGGCCGGCCTGCTGACCTTCAAGGTGCCGACCGATGGCCGCTACTACGTCTCCATCACCACCGGTCACTGGATCGACGTGGTCGATGCCGGCCAGCTCGTGCGCACCATCGATTTCCAGGGTCGCCCCAACTGTCCGGTGGTCCACAAGATCGTCAAGTTCGAGCTGCCGGCCGGGCGCGATCTGGTGCTGCAGTTTGCCGGCGGCGGCGCCGACTCGTCCGGTGTGCTGATCACGGCCGTACCCGCTACGGCGGAATGAGCCTGCTCCGGGGCCTCGGCCTCGTACTCGCGACCGGCGTTGCCTTCGCTGCAACTCCGCCATCGCCCGTCAGTATCCAGGCCGATGGTCGCTCGCCGCTGCCCTGGCGCACGCTGAACGCCGCCGAGGAAGAACGCTTTCACCTCGGTCACGCCGTGTTCAACACCTCGTGGCTGCCGGCCGGCGAAGGCGTCGGGCGGCGCGACGGCCTCGGCCCGCAGTTCAACTCGCATTCCTGCGACAGCTGCCACAACAGTCGGCGGCGCGGCCGCGGTCCGCTCGGCGATGGGCCGGTATCCACCGACTTCGTGATTCAGACGGGCCGTCGACTCGCCGACGGCCGCATCGAGCGTGGTCATCCGCGTTTCGGCCACATCGTCAACACTCAGGCGATCGACGGCTTCAGTGCCGAAGCGTCGATCGCGATCCACTATCAGCCGCGACCTCACCGGCTTGCCGACGGCAGCAAGCTGACGTTGTGGGCGCCGGAGTACCGCGTCGAGACACCCGACGGGCAGCCGTTGCCCGACGATCTGGTGCTGATGCCACGAATCGCCTCGCAGGTGCTGGGTGCCGGCCTGCTGGAGCAGATTCCGGAACGCGCGATCCTCGCCAACGCCCGCCGGCGCGGCCCGCATCGCGGCACGCCGGCCTGGATCGACAGCGCCGGCGGTCGGCAGCTGGGCCGTTTCGGTTGGCAGGCCACCGAACCCAGCATCGCCAGCCAGACGGCGGTCGCATTCGCGCGCGAGATGGGCCTGAGCACCGAACTGATCGGCAGCATCGACTGCGCGGCCCAGGACCACGCCTGCCGAAACGCCGCGCACGACGGCGAGCCGGAAGTGGCGGCAGAACTGTTCGAGGCCGTGGTCGCCTTCCAGCAACTCGAAGCATTGCGGCGTACGCCCGCGGCGGCCCGGCAGTTCGACGCTGCAACCGACGGCGCGCGACTGTTCGCCCGTATCGGCTGCGCAGATTGTCATCGTGACGCGATGCCTCTCCACGACGGCCGAAGCATCGCCCCCTACACCGACCTGCTGCTGCACGACCTGGGTGAAGCACTGGCTGATCGCGATGTCGCTGGCCGACCCGTGCCCAGCCGGTGGCGCACCCCGCCGCTGTGGGGCTTGAGCACGGCGCTGGAAGGCGCGCGAACGGCACGGCTGCTGCACGACGGACGCGCCCGCAGCATCGAGGAGGCCATCGCCTGGCACGGCGGCAGCGCCGCCGATGCCCGTGACCGATACGAACGGCTGGATACCGGACAACGGCAGCAGTTGATCGACTGGGTGTCGTCGCTATAGGAGGGGCGACTCCAGCTATTGTTTCACCGTCATCCCGAACATTCCGGCACCGCGTTGGCGGACATCCGCGCCACCGGCTGGCTGGCGATCGTGCCTGCCGTGGAGTTCCGCGGCGTCGGCAAGACGGCCCTGCTCAACCACCTGCATAACGAGGCCGAGGCCAAGCACAATGGGGCAAGCACTCCTGGACCTGTGCTCAGCAGTCGCCGATCACCCTGAATGACGTGCGGCAGACAACGGTCCAGGCGCCCGCGGAAACCGATGCGAGCTTCTTCCGGGTAGGCCTGGATCGTCTCGACTGCCAGACGCCACGCCGCCGTCCGGCACAGGCCATGGCATCGATCTCGTCAGCGCGGCAGCCGCTTGCGGCTGCGCTGCGGCACGCGCGGCAGGCCGGTGTGCTGCGTACGGAACGGCTGTGGCGGTGGCGGCGCCTCACCGGCAGCCTGGCGCGCGCGCTGCGGCAACGCTTGCCGCGCCGGCCGGGCACTCTCGCCGCCCTGCTTGCGCACGTCGCCGCGCGCCCTCGCGCCCTCGCGCAGCTGCCCGGTGCCCGCGGGCTGCCAGGCTGGCACGAGCTGATGTCGCGCGGGGCCGATCAGATCGGCGCGCCCCATGCGCCGCAAGGCCTCGCGCAGCACCGGCCAGTTGTTCGGGTCGTGATAGCGCAGGAAGGCCTTGTGCAGGCGGCGGATCTTGAGCCCCTTCGGGATCGTGACCGCTTCGCTGCTGCGGGTCACGCGCTTCAGCGGGTTCTTCTCGCTGTGGTACATCGCGGTGGCGGTCGCCATCGGCGAGGGCAGGAAGGCCTGCACCTGGTCGGCACGAAAGCCGTTCTGCTTGAGCCACAGCGCCAGTTCGAGCATGTCGGTGTCGGTCGTGCCGGGATGAGCGGCGATGAAATACGGGATCAGGTACTGCTCCTTGCCCGCCTCCTTCGAGTAGCGATCGAACAGCTCCTTGAAGCGATAGTAGGTATCGACCCCCGGCTTCATCATCTTCGACAGCGGCCCTTCGCCGATCGCCTCCGGCGCGATCTTCAGATAGCCGCCGACGTGGTGCTGGGCCAGCTCGCGCACATAGGCCGGCGACTCGATCGCGAGGTCGTAGCGCACGCCCGAGGCGATCAGCACCTTCTTGACGCCCGGCACGGCGCGCGCCTTGCGATACAGCTCGATCAGCGGCCCATGGTCGGTGTTCAGATTGGGGCAGACCTTGGGATAGACGCAGGACGGCCGGCGGCAAGCCTGCTCGATCTCGCGGCTGCGGCAGGCAATGCGGTACATGTTGGCGGTCGGCCCGCCGAGATCCGAAATCACGCCGGTGAAACCCGGCACGGTGTCGCGAACCTTCTCGATCTCGCGTAGCACCGAACCCGCCGAGCGGTTCTGGATGACGCGGCCCTCGTGCTCGGTGATCGAGCAGAAGGTGCAGCCGCCGAAACAGCCACGCTGGATCGCGATCGAGAAGCGGATCATCTTGTAGGCGGGGATCTCCGCCTCGCCGTAGAACGGGTGGGGTCGCCGCTGGTAGGGCAGCTCGTACACCCAGTCCATTTCCCGCGTGGCCAGCGGAATCGGCGGCGGGTTCAGCCAGACGTCCTGGTCGCCATGACGCTGCACCAGCGCACGTGCATTGCCCGGGTTTGCCTCGAGATGCAGGATCCGCGACGCATGCGCGTACAGCACCGGATCGCCGGCGACCTGCTCGTACGATGGCATGCGAATCACACTGCGCTCGCGATCGGCATTTTTCACGCGGCGCAGGAAACGCACCGGGCTGACGCCCGCCGAATCGGCTGCCACCGCGGCAGTCGCGGCAGGGGTGGGGTTGGCGGTGACGGCAGCCTGGCGAGTGCCGCCGTTGTTTTCCATGGCGTAAGGGTCGGACGGCGGGTTCAGCGGCCCCGGAGCATCGAGCTCGGTCGAATCGATCTCGATCCAGTCCGCCGGCAGCGCGGCCCGCACCAGCGCCGTCCCGCGCAAATCGGTGATCTGCTCGATGCGTTGCCCGGCGGCAAGCCGGTGCGCGATCTCGACGACCTGCCTCTCGGCATTGCCGTAGATCAGCAGGTCGGCCTTGGCGTCGAGCAGGATCGAGCGGCGCACCTTCTCCGACCAGTAGTCGAAATGTGCGATGCGGCGCAGGCTCGCCTCGATGCCGCCGATCACGATCGGCACGTCGCGATACGCCTCGCGGACACGTTGCGCATAGACGATCACCGAACGATCCGGCCGCTGTCCGCCCACGCCACCCGGCGTGTAGGCATCGTCGCTGCGGATGCGCCGATCGCTGGTGTAGCGGTTGACCATCGAATCCATGTTGCCGGCAGTGACGCCGAAAAACAGATTCGGCCGACCGAGTGCCGTGAACGGCTCGGTGCTGCGCCAGTCCGGCTGGGCGATCACGCCGACGCGGAAGCCCTGCGCTTCGAGCACGCGGCCGATGATGGCCATGCCGAAGCTCGGATGATCGACATAGGCGTCGCCGGTCACGACGATCACGTCGCAGCTGTCCCAGCCGAGCGCTTCCATCTCGGCGCGCGACATCGGCAGGAACGGCGCCACGCCGAAGCGGGCGGCCCAGTACTTGCGGTAGGCGGTGATTTCGCGGGCAGGTTGCATCAGGGCGCGACGATACACGTACCATCGCCGTCCGCGAAGGCCGCGTGCAGCTCCTGGCTGCCTCGGCGCCTACCTGGGCACCGCACACTTGTCTGTAGGACGGGCACTGAAACCTGTCCGCAGGGCGAGCTCACTTGCGCCATGCGCCACGGCATGGATGGGCCGGACACCGCGTTGCGGCGAGCGGCAGCGCGGTGCGCCAGGGCAGCCGGCGCAAGCCTTATATTGCATGCAACCTGCAAGCCACCTTGGGGAGTACCATGAGCAGCCGACCCTCCCTGGCGACACGACGCCCGAACCCGCGAGGCTCGCATCACCTTGCCCGCAAGGACAAGAACGGTGGACATGCCTCGCGGACGCTCGGCGTGGCGGCCCATGCGCGCACCAGCGACGGCAAGCTGCGTGGTCCGGAGGCGGTCGCCCGCCATCTCGGCCGAGTCACCAACTGGTCGCGTCTGCGCGCCTTCGATCTGATCCACCAGCGCGCCGGCGTCGAAGTCGAACGCTCCGGGGTGATCATCCTCGCGACCCTCGATCGGCTCGGCCCGATCCGCATGTCGGACCTCGCCGCCGAAATCGGCCTCGATCGCTCGACCATCAGTCGCCAGGTCGCGGCCGTGGTCCGCGCCGGCTACGTCCAGAAACTGGACGATTCGTCGGACGCGCGGGCCTCGCAGCTGAAACTGACGGCACGCGGCGTGGAGGCCCGCCGCAAGCTCGGCGAAGCCTGGAACGACGTCGTCAACGAATTGCTGGCGGAATGGAGCAACGACGATCAGGCACAGCTCGGTCGCCTGCTCGGCAAGCTCGCACAGCAGATACGCAGCTTCGCCGATTGAGCGGCCCGCCCGAACGGGCGGCGTACCCCCGCGCCCGGCCCTGCCCGGGCTGCCTGCGTAGCCGGACTCGCGCAGTCGCACGGCCGACCGTAGCGTGCATCCCGCGCGGGGCGGTCTCGCGCTAGAGTACGACTGCCACCCCCTCCCCCGAGCCTCATGAGCGATCCACGCCTTGAGACGATCGTCGTCCGCGGCGCCCGTCAGAACAACCTGAAGAACCTCGACCTCGAGATCCCCACCGGCGAACTGGTGGTCGTCACCGGCGTCTCGGGCTCGGGCAAGTCGTCGCTGGTGTTCGACACGCTCTATGCCGAGGGCCAGCGCCGCTACGTCGAGACCTTCTCGCCCTATGCGCGCCAGTTCCTCGACCGGATGGACAAGCCGGCCGTCGACCGCATCGAGGGCATCCCGCCGGCGATCGCGATCGACCAGACCAACCCGGTGCGTACCTCGCGCTCCACGGTCGGCACCATGACCGAGCTGAACGATCACCTGAAGCTGCTGTTTGCGCGGGGCGCGGAACTGTTCTGCCGTGGCTGCGGCCAGCCGGTACGGCGCGACAGCCCGACGTCGATCTGCGACGACCTGCTCGCGCGGGCCGGCGCTGCGGCCGGCGAGCAGCGCCTGCTGATCTGCTTTCCGGTCGAGATTCCGAAGAACTTCAAGGCTGCCGAGGTGCGCGCGCTGCTGGCCCGGCAGGGCTATACGCGCATCCACGCCGCCACCCGCAAGTCGCTCGAAGTCGTCCAAGACCGCTTGCGCGCCGGCAGCATCGACCGCTCACGACTCGCCGAGGCCGCGGAAGCCGCGCTGCGGCACGGTCGCGGCCGGATGCACGTCCAGCTGCTGCCGGGCGCCGCCGACCAGCCGCCGCTCGAGACCTGGCGCTATTCGACCACGCTGCACTGTGCGCAGTGCGACATCGCCTACCGGGAGCCGACGCCGAGCGCGTTCTCGTTCAATTCGCCGCTGGGCGCCTGCGAGACCTGCAAGGGCTTCGGCCGGATCATCGGCGTCGACTACGGCCTGGTGATTCCCGACGAGTCGAAGTCGCTGCGCGGCGGCGCCATCCGTCCGTGGCAGAGCGAGTCCTACAAGGAATGCCAGGACGACCTGCTGCGTCTCGGCCAGCGACGCGGCATTCCGCTGGACCTGCCCTGGCGCGAGCTGAGCGCCGAGCAGCGCCGCTGGGTCATCGAGGGCGAAGGCAAGTGGGCCAAGGACGTCTGGTACGGCGTCAAGCGGTTCTTCGAGTGGCTCGAGACCAAGGCCTACAAGATGCACATCCGCGTGCTGCTGTCGCGCTACCGCGCCTATTCGCTGTGCACGGCCTGCGGCGGCGCACGGCTGAAACCCGAATCGCTGCTGTGGCGACTCGGCACACCGGGCCTGAACCTGCACGAGATCATGCTGCTGCCGATCGCGCGCACCCAGGCCTTCATCGACACGCTGCGACTGCCCGGCGCAATGGACCAGGCGACCGATCTGCTGCTCGCCGAAATCCGCAGCCGCCTGGCCTACCTGGTCGACGTCGGTCTCGGTTACCTGACGCTCGATCGCCAGTCGCGCAGCCTCTCGGGCGGCGAAGTACAACGGATCAACCTGACTACGGCGCTCGGCACTTCGCTGGTCAACACCTTGTTCGTGCTCGACGAACCTTCGATAGGCCTGCATCCGCGCGACATGGGCCGGGTGATCGACGTGATGCACCGGCTGTGCGACGCCGGCAATTCGCTGGTCGTGGTCGAGCACGACCCACAGATCATGCTCGAGGCCGACCGGATCCTCGATCTCGGCCCGGGCGCGGGTGAACGCGGCGGCGAAATCGTCGCCTTCGACACGCCGGCGGCGCTGCGCGCCGACCCACGCTCGTTGACCGGCGCCTGGCTGGCAGGGCGTCGGCAGATGCCGCCGGAAGCCCTCGCACCGGTCGATGCCGCAACGGCCCGGCGCGACGCCGGTTGTCTCGGCCTGCGTGGCGCCGCCGAGCACAATCTCCGCGACATCGATGCCGAGATCCCGCTTGCGCGGCTGGTCTGCGTCACCGGCGTCTCGGGCTCCGGCAAATCGACGCTGGTGCAGGATGTGCTGCACCCTGCGCTGCTCAAGTTCCTCGGCAAGCCGACCGACCCTCCGGGGCAGTTCGGCGCACTGTACGGCGCCGAACAGATCGACGACGTGGTGATGGTCGATCAGACTCCGATCGGGCGCACCACACGCTCGAACCCCGCGAGCTACGTCGGCGCATTCGACGTGATCCGCGAGCGCTTCGCCAAACTGCCGGAAGCCCGCGAACGCAGTTACACCGCCGGCACATTCAGCTTCAATTCCGGCACCGGCCGCTGCCCGACTTGCGGCGGCAACGGTTTCGAGCACGTCGAGATGCAGTTCCTGTCGGATGTCTACCTGCGCTGCGGCGATTGCAACGGCCGCCGCTATCGCGCCGAGACGCTGGAAGTGCAGTACCCCGGTCGCGGCGGACGTCGTGCCAGCATTGCCGATGTGCTGGACATGACCGTGACCGAAGCGCTGGACTTCTTTGCCGACGCCGCGGACCTTGCCGCGCGTCTCGCGCCACTCGCCGACGTCGGCCTCGACTACCTGAAGCTCGGCCAGCCCGTGCCGACGCTGTCCGGTGGCGAGGCGCAGCGCCTGAAACTGGCCGGCCATCTCGCCGCGGCGGGCGGCAACGGCAAGAACCTGGGTACGGGCAAGCCGGGCGGCATCCTGTTCCTGTTCGACGAGCCGACCACCGGTCTGCATTTCGAAGACGTCGCCCGCCTGCTGCGCGCATTCCGCAAGCTGCAGGCCGCGGGCCATTCGCTGCTGGTGATCGAGCACAACCTGGACGTGATCCGCAGCTGCGACTGGATCATCGACCTCGGACCCGAGGGCGGCGAGGCCGGCGGCCAGCTGGTCGCGGCCGGGACACCGGCACAGCTCGCGCAGCATCCGTCCTCGCACACCGGCCGCGCACTGGCCGATTACCAGCGAACGCTGGCCGGCAAGGTCGCCGATGCGCCGCGACGCAAGGCGGCGCGGACGGTGCGTGCGGCAGCACGGCATGCCGGCCCGACTCAGGCGGCGACGCGGCGCGATGCCGTAGTGATCCACAACGCGCGCGAACACAACCTGCGCGGCATCGATGTCGAGATCCCGCACGAGAAATTCACCGTGCTGACGGGCGTGTCGGGCTCCGGCAAGTCGACCCTGGCGTTTGACATCCTGTTTAACGAAGGCCAGCGGCGGTATCTGGAGTCGTTGAACGCCTATGCGCGCCAGTTCGTGCAACCGGCCTCGCGACCCGAGGTCGATGCGATCTTCGGCATCCCGCCGACGGTCGCGATCGAACAGCGCACCAGCCGCGGCGGCCGCAAGAGCACCGTGGCGACGCTGACCGAGGTCTATCACTTCCTGCGCCTGCTGTACGTCAAGCTCGGCACCCAGCACTGCCCCGATTGCGACCTGCCGATCGAACCGCAGTCGCCTGCCGCGATCCTGGCCCGGCTGATGCAGGAACATCGCGGCCGCAAGCTGACCCTGCTCGCGCCGTTGGTCACGGCCCGCAAAGGCCTGTACACCGATCTCGCCAAGTGGGCCGCCGGCAAGGGCTATACCGAGCTGCGGGTCGACGGCAAATCGACACCGGTCAAACCCTGGCCGCGGCTCGATCGCTTCAAGGAGCACGACATCGAGCTGCCAGTGGCGACGATCACGGTCGGATCACGTACCGAGAACGAGCTGCGCACGGCGCTGCACACCGCGCTCGAATTCGGCAAGGGCGTCGTGCATGCGCTGCCCGCCGGCGCGCGCCAGTCCATCGTACTGTCGACCAGGCGCGCCTGCCCCGGCTGCGGCAGAAGCTTCGCCGAGCTCGACCCGCGGCTGCTGTCGTTCAACTCCAGGCACGGCTGGTGCACGGGCTGCTTCGGTACCGGTCTCGAGCTGCCGGGGCTCGACGAGGAGGCCAGCGGCGAAGAAGCGATATTCGCCGCCGAGCCCGGCGAGAACCTGCCGGTCTGCGAGGCCTGCCAGGGCGAGCGCCTCAATCCCGTCGCCCGCCACCTGCGCTTCCGCGATCGCTCGATCGGCCGGCTCACCGCGGAACCGGTATCGCGCACCGCGACCTGGCTCGGCAAGCTCAAACTCAACGCCCGCGAAACCGCAATCGGCCGCGACCTGCTCGCCGAGCTGCGCGCGCGCCTCGGCTTTCTCGAGCGGGTCGGGCTCGGCTACCTGCAGCTCGATCGCGCCGCACCGACGCTCTCGGGCGGCGAAGCACAGCGCATCCGCCTCGCCGCCCAGCTCGGCTCGAACCTCAAGGGGGTGTGTTACGTGCTCGACGAGCCCACCATCGGCCTGCATCCGCGCGACAACCGGATCCTGCTCGATGCGCTCGCCGAACTGGCGGCGCACCGCAACACACTGGTGGTCGTGGAGCACGACGAAGACACTATCCGCCGCGCCGATCATCTGATCGATCTCGGGCCGGGCGCCGGCGTGCGCGGCGGCACCGTGGTTGCGGCCGGCAGCGTTGCCGACCTGATCGCCAGCGAGCAATCGCTGACCGGCCGCCTGCTGCGCGAGCCGCTGCAGCATCCGGCCACGCCACTCCGGCCGGTGGAGCCGCGCACCCCGTCGATCCGCCTCGGTGGCGCGACGCTGCACAACCTGCACGAGGTCGCGGCACGTTTCCCGCTCGGGCGGCTGATCGTGGTCACCGGCGTATCCGGCTCGGGCAAGTCGACCCTGGCACGCGACCTGCTCTACGACAACGCCCGCGCACAGCTCGCCGCCGGCCGCAGCAAGCCACCGGCCCTGATCGGCTGCCGCCAGCTCGAAGGCCTCGAACACATCGATCGCGTGCTCGAGGTCGACCAGACCCCGATCGGCAAGACGCCCCGCTCCTGCCCGGCAACCTATGTCGGCCTGTGGGACGAAGTGCGCCGGCTGTTCGCCGGCACCGCCGAGGCGCGGATGCGCGGCTGGACCGCCAGCCGGTTTTCGTTCAACACCGGCGGCGGCCGCTGCGAGGCCTGCGAGGGCCAGGGCCTGCGCACCATCGAAATGAGCTTCCTGCCGGACGTGAAACTGCTCTGCGACAGTTGCGGTGGCCGGCGCTTCAACACCGAAACACTGCAGGTCGCGTGGCGCGAGCGCAGCATCGCCGACGTGCTGGCGATGAGCATCGAGGATGCCGCCGAGTTCTTCCGCGCGCAGGCCACGCTGCACCATGTGCTGTCGCTGCTGGTCGACGTCGGTCTCGGCTACCTTACACTCGGCCAGCAGAGCCCGACCCTCTCCGGCGGCGAAGCGCAGCGCATCAAGCTGGTGACCGAGCTCGCCAAGGTGCGCACCGACCTGCGCGCGCCGCTGCGGCAGAAACCGAAGCACACGCTCTACGTGCTCGACGAACCGACCGTGGGACTGCACATGGCCGACGTCGCCAAGCTGATCCGCGTGCTGCACCGACTGGTCGATGCCGGTAACACGGTGGTGCTGGTCGAGCACGATCTCGACGTGATCGCCGAAGCCGACTGGATCATCGACATGGGTCCCGAAGCCGGCGAGGCCGGCGGACGGGTGATCGCGCAAGCGGCGCCGCAAGAACTCGCACGGCGCCCGGCCAAACAGCGAACCCACACCGGCCAGGCGCTGGCCGACTTCCTGGCAGGGCGGCTGAATGGCTGAACCGGGTGCGACGACATGAACGGCTCGCCCTCGGAAGAACCATCGATGAACACCGTGCCCGAGACTTTGTTCCAGCAACGCCCGGCCGCCGAACAGATGATCTGGCGGCTGCGTACGCTCGCCAGTGCCGGAATCTTTGCCGAGAGCGGAACGCAAACTTTCTCGCAGACCCCGCTCTCGGCCACCCTGTGCAGCACCCGGGCCGGCGGTATTGTGGGAGTTCGTGATGATGTACTCGGCGCCCGGGTTCACGCGCACCCATAGCGCTCGGCACCGGCTCCGAAATCCCGCCGGCGCCCTCTCAGAACCAGCCGAAGTTGAAACTGATGCTGACGCGCGCCGCCGCGACCGGATTCGCCGGTACCTCGTGGCGCAGCCAGCTCTCGAACAGGATCAGCCCACCGGCGCGCGCCGGCACCGTCACCCAGGGCTGCGCGCGGGCGCCGGCGCGGCGCGGCGGCGCCGCCATGAACCGGTCGAGCCGCGGATCCTCGAGCTTCAGGCCCGGCACACCGGGCGGTGTGCGGACATAGTAAGTGCCGCTGATGGTCGACAGCGGATGCAGATGCAGGCCGTGCACGACATGCCGCGGCATCACGTTGACCCAGCAGTCGGTCATGCTCAGCTCGCGACCGTCGAGATCGAGTTCCAGCGCACGCGCATAGGTGCGGACATGCCGGTGCAACGCCCGCCCGAGACGCTCGAAGGTCGGCGAGACGGTGTGCATCCGGCATTGCGAACCGTACGAGGTATAGCCGCCGGGATAATTGCGCACCGACCAGCGGCGGCCGGCTTCGTCGTCGACCTGCAACTGCAGGCATTCGCGCAGCAGCTGGCGGTTCAACGGGGCGAGACCGGCGCGTTGCAGCGGCGCCTGGTAGATCAAGGTCGGAAACAAGGCACGTGTCGGCATCCCGGCAGCGTAGCGGCGGGACAGGCGGCGGTGAAGACCCGTCCGTGCTGGACGACCTCGGCTTCGACGCCGATCCCAGCCGCGGCCGCGCCACGATCGCAGATCGCGAGTACTTCAGCCACAATCGGACGACCCACAACCGAGAGGGGACATCCGATGAACACGACCCGCATCACCGCCCTGCCCGCGCCTGCCGCGGTACCCGCCCGAGTCATCGCCGGCCTGCTGGTACTGCTCTCCTTGCCGGTCACCGTCGCCCAGGCACAGATGGGCCAGCCTGCGCCCAAGAGCGAAACCGCCATCGCGATCGAGAAAGCACTGGCCAGCGACATCCGCACGCCCGAAGAACGCGCCCGCGATGCGCGCGAGCGCAAGCCCGTGCAGACGCTGGAGTTCTTCGGCCTCAAACCCGACATGACCGTGGTCGAGATCATGCCCGGCGGCGGCTGGTACACCAAGATCCTCGGCCAGGTACTCGCCGACCAGGGCAAGCTCTACGTGGCGATCGGTGCCGACCGCCTCGCACCGCGGCTCAAGGAATGGAAGCTGGACAAGGTCGCCGTCGCGCCGGCCAGGGGCGAGCTCAAGCCCTCGGGCCAGTTCGGCGTGTTCCGTTCGGACGTGATCGATCTCGGCGTCAAGGACGCCGACATGGTGCTCACCTTCCGCAACTACCACAACATGGACGCCGCGACCCGCGCGATGCTGAACAAGGCCGCCTTCGACGCGCTGAAACCCGGCGGCGTCTACGGCATCGTCGATCACACCCGCCGCCACATGGATCCCGGCTCGCCCGAAATCTGGCGCCGGGTCGACCCCGTGCTGGTCATCAAGGAAGCCCAGGCCGCCGGCTTCGTATTCGAAGACTACAGCACCCTCCACTTCCGCCCGGACGACACCCTGCAGTTCGACTCGCAGCGCGCCTCGCTATCCAGCTATTCCGATCGATTCACACTGAGGTTCCGCAAGCCCGGCGCGCCCACCAGGTAGAGGAGCCTGACGGGCAGCTGCGCGCCGCGAAACGCAGCGCGCAGCCACCTGCGGCGCAACCACTCACACCGCGCACACAAAAGGCGACGACCCAAGCGTACTGATCGGCCGGGGCTGCGAACCACGAACGCGTGAACACGGTAACGCCGTGAGCGGCGATCCACATGCCGCGACGTCGGGGCGTCTTGGCGGCTGCGAGAGCTCTCGCAGCCGCCAAGACGCGGCACCGTGATGACCATGCATCCCCCTCCCGACATCACCGCTTGAACAAGTTCTGCAGACGATCCTTGACCTTCTGCTCCAGCTCCTCTTTCTTCTGCTCGATTTCAGGCCGCCTTTTCTCGAGTTCCTGACGCAGCCGTGCCTTGCCGAGTGCAGCGAGATCGGGACGGACCGTAGGATCGTCGAGCGGTCCGGTGACACGAACCGGGATTTCGAGATCGACCAGTTCGCGCTGTGCGCTGTCGTCGTCGGGGATCCGCAGCACCTTGGTATCGAGACGCCAGTCGGCCGTGCCGGCCACGAAATCGACACTGCCGCGGCCCGCGACCCGCAGATACTGCATGTCCATCGCGAGATCGTCGCTCTGCAGCGCACCGCCGCCGAGGCGGCCACTGGCCTGCAGACGGGTGAACGGCGTGCGCGCAGGGCCCGCCGGTCGCGCCGGCGGCGACTCCTGGCGCAGCAGGGCGCGGGCCCGGCGGATCTCGTACCAGAGATCCGCGCCAGTGACCGCGCCATCGGTCACCTCGAAGCGCAGGTTGCCGGTCGCACTGCGCAGCCAGGCATCCGAGTCGGCGCCGCGCGCTTCGCCACGGGCCGTGCCGGTGCCGCGCCCGCTGAAACGACGGAAGTCGAACAGTTCGGCTAGCAGTGGCCCGAGATCGACGTTCGACAGGTTTTCGTCGAACTGCAGCCGCGGCGTGTCGCCACTGACATCGATCCGCAGATCGCCGCGGTAACGGCCACCGAGCAAAGCCGCCTCGAGCGGAAACAGCCGCAGCTTCGCCTGCTTGGCGTTCACGCCGAGGCGGACGGCAGAAACGGACATGCCCGCGAACTGCCCCTGCCCGAGATCGAGCTGCCCGACCATGTCGAGGCCGCGCAGCAGTTCGACCGGCAGCGCGACGGGTTCTTCCGCAGCGCCGGCCGACGCGCTGGCGCGAGCCGCATCCGCATCGGCCTCGCCGCTGCCGCCGGCACCCGCCGACGACGCACCCTCGCTCTCCGGCGACAGGTAGCGATCGACATCGATGCGATCGACCCCCAGTGTGAACCGCAACGGCAGGATCCCGGCGTCGAGATCGGCGACACCGACGCGGCCCGTCACGGTGGAATCGTCGAGGCGCAGTTGCAGCGACTCGAGCGCGAACGCTTTGGGCGTGAACTCGAGCTGGCCGGAAAACGCCAGGCTGCCGAATGCCTTGGGATCGCGGGTCACCGGTGGCGCGATGCCGGCCTTCACCAGCCAGTCGCGCAGCGCCAGCGTCTCGAGCCGCAGCGGCCCGCTCAACTGCGGCGCGTCGATGATCTGCTTGCCGGTCAATGCGCCGCTCAGGCGCGCGCCGAGCGACTCGACCACCAGATCGGGCATCGCCAGTGTCTGCGCATCCCAGTCGAGCTCGACCGGCCCGCTGCGGACGTTCAGCGGCAGACCCGTATCCGGCCAGCCCTCGCCCTGCAGGCGCAGCTCGAAGCTCGGTTCCTCGAGCCGCAGGCGGCTGCGATCGGGATCGAGCGTCGTGCGCGCCGCGAGTCGGGTCGCGATCGCCGCCGACGGATCGCTTCGATAGGTGAATCCGGCGTGCAGATCGAACGGCACACCGGCCTGCAGCGCGCCCGTCTGGACATCGAGATCGAGCAACTCGAGCCGGCTGGCTTCGCGGGCATCGGCGAGCTCGAGCGCCCCGCCGGCGACACGCAGACCGGAAAACGCGACCGCAAACGGCGTCTCGCCGGCCGGGGTCGCAGGCGACGCCGGCTCGGCGGTCAGTTGCTCGACCAGATCGGTCCAGTTGTCGCGGCCCGCGGCATCGATGGCCAGGCGCAGTACCGGCCGCTCGATCCGCAGCGTGTCGAATTCCAGCCGACGGCGCAGCAGCAGGCCCGACAAACGGACCCCGAGGCGCGCACGACCCAGCTCCAGGAACGGCTGCTCACCGAACCCCGGTGCATTGCCGAGCGCGGCCGGGCCGAACTCCACGGCCAGCCACGGGAACCAGGTCAGCTCGAGGCGTCCGGGCAGTTGCAGCGTGCGGCCGGTCTTCTGCTCGACCACCTGCTGCAGCTGGGCCTTGTGATCATCGGGATCGAAAAACAGCGCCACCGCCACGATCAGCAGCACCAGCAGCGCCACGACGGCCGCCAGCGTCAAACCCAGGTACTTGAAAATCTTCATGGTGATCTCCGTGTGCCGCAGGGCGAGCGCGAGCCGGGCGCGCGTTCGCCGCCGGCCACCATGATGCCAGCATCAGCAGCCACAGGAGATCCAGCGTGCCACCGCCACCGGACTTCGATCCACCGTCCAGGCCGCCCGGTGGTGGTTGCGGATCGGGCGAGGGTGTCGGAGTCGGCGTGGATCCCGCTGCCACGGCCTCCAGCACGACCTGCGCGGCATCGTTCGACGTCACCGGATCGCCGAGCGAAGCGCTGACCTGCGCGCGCAGTTCGTGTATCCCGGCCGTCGCGGCACGAACCGTCACTCCCACCGACAGCACGTCGCCGGCTGACAGCACTGTCGCCGTACAGGCCACTGCCGCAGCCTGCAGGCTGCAACCGAGTTCGTTGTCGGCCACTGCCATCGCAGCCACCGCAGCCGGCAGCTCAATGACCAGCCGCGCATCGCCGACCGGATCGCCGGCGAGATGTCGCAGCGTGGCGGTGAGCTGCGCACTGTCGCCGGCGACGATGCGATCGGGCACCGTCGCCAGCTCGACCGACAGGTCGGCCGATGGATCGATGTTCAGCGTGACCTGGGCGCTGTCGTTGGCTGCAAGCCCGTCGTTGCTCGCACGCAGGCTGACTTGCAAGGTCGGTGCACCGAACTGCCGGGCACGGAGGGTCAGCACGATCTCTCGTCTCGTCTGGGTGGGCAGCGAACCGAGTGCGCAGCTCAGCGACCCGGTCGGGCCGCCGCTGCAGGCCGCGCCGCCGGCGATCGACGAGCTCTCGAGCACCAGGCCGGCCGGCAGCGTCACGGTGGCCACGACGTCATCGACCGTGCCGCTGCCGATCGAGTGAACGTAGAACCGATAGTCGAAGGACACGCCGCGCAGCGGCCGGACCGTCATCGCCGGCAGATCGATGCTGGCATCCGGCGATTCGAACGCGGTGATACAGGCGGCCGTGGCGACCGCTGCGGCGATGCGCTCCAGGCTGCAGGAGGAAAACCGGTCGTTGCCGTTCAAGCGCGGCGCCATGAGAAAGGTCTGTGGCGCCGATTCGCAGACCGAACCCGCCTCGCCATCATGCGGCGCGCCGAAATTGTGACCCATCTCATGGGCGATGATCAGCGCCGAATTGATCTGCGACAGCGTGCCCTGGCTCAGACTCGCGCCGCTGCGCGCATTGCACAGCGAGCCGAGATAGGCGATACCGACGGTCGTGCCGTCGAGGTCGCGGCCGGTCAGCAGATGCGTGAGACCATGCGCCGCCTGGGCCGGTGTGTTGCGGCGCCAGTTGCCCAGCTCGCCGAGCAGCGTATTCGGCACGGTGGTGGTCGAGAACGGATCCGATCCGCCGCGAAACACCGTGACCTCGCCGACCACGATCTTCACGCCGATCTGCGACGAGTAGATGCCGTCGACCACGTTCATCCGTGCCGCAATCGCCGCTTCGGGCGTGAGTCCTCCGGCGAAGCTCAAGCCGCCGAAAGCGGCATCGCCCACCACCGCGACCTCGATCTGTCGATCGGGCAAGATCGCCGCCAGCGCCTGCAGTTCTTCGCCGACCGCATCCAGCGCCTGCTGGGCCGACTGCATCGGCAAGGCGGGAGGCTCGCGCGGCGACACCACGCCACAGGACGCCTCGCCAGCCGGCAGCACGGTGTCGGCAAGCCGGTAGACGACCGGCGCCATGCCCTTGGCCGCGACCGGACCGATCGCATGCGGCGCCACGGCGGCCGCCGGCTCGATCGCGTAGAAGTCGCGTCCATCGGACATCAGCCCATAGAGGCCGGTGGGGGTGCGCGTCAACCGGACCCAGGAGCCGGGCTGGCCGTCGATCGTGCCGCGCAAGGGCTCGACTCTGGGCGTGCGCCTGGCATCGACGAACCGGATGCGTTCGTTGCGCTGCAGATGCAAGCGGAACCGCCGGCCATACACCTCGATCTCGAGTTCGCGGCCGCCGGCATCGGCGACGACCTGCAGTGCTTCATGCTGCAGGATGCGCAGTCCCGCCGCCGGCGCCGCCAGCACGACACCGGGCAGCAGCCAGCAGGCCAGGACGACGGCAACGCGCGATATGAGAGTCTGGGTCATGCGGACGGCACTGTAGGCGCCGGCAGCCTGCGCTCGCCGGGACGAGTGCCACACTGTCGCGATTTGCCGGCAGGGTATTTGCCGACAGGGCCAACCGCAACGACCTTGCCGGGCCGGCCGAGGCTGCTGCTACGATGCGCGCATGAATCGCCTGCTGATCGTCGCCGGCCTGGCGCTGCTGTTTACCGGCCTGTTCTGGTCGAAGTTCCGCGGCCTGCCGCTGTTCCGCCTGCCCGGCGACCTCGTGATCGACCGCCCCGGATTCAAGTTCTTCTTTCCGATCACCACGATGCTGCTGCTCAGCGCCGTGCTGTCGATCGTGCTGTGGCTGCTGCGGCGCTGACTCGATGTGGCGCAAACTGCGCATTGCCGTGCTGCTCACGGTGCTGTTCGGCGTCGCGGTCGGCAGCTGGGTGGATCGTCGCCGCACCACCGATTGGGACAGCACGCTGTGGATCGGCGTCTTCCCGGTCGCGGCCGACTCCCGCGCGATCACCCGCGATCATATCCTGCAGCTCGAGCCCGCGCAGTTCAGTGCCATCGAAGCGTTCTTCGAGCGCGAAGCCGAGGCCCACGGCCTGCCGCTGGCACGGCCCGTCAAGATCGAACTGCGGCCGCCGCTCGACACGCCGCCGCCGCGACTCGACCCCGAGGCAGGCGTCGCCGGCCGGATCCTCTGGAGCTTGCGGATGCGCGCCTATGCCTGGCGACAGGCGGGCGACGCACTGGCCGACATCCGCGTGTTCGTGCTCTACCACGACCCGGCGCTGACGCCGTCGGTGCCGCACTCTCTCGGACTGCAGAAGGGCCTGCTCGGTGTCGTGCATGGATTCGCCGGCCCAGGCAGGGACGGCGCCAACGCGGTGGTGATCGCCCACGAGGTGCTGCATGCCCTCGGCGCCACGGACAAGTACGATCCGCGCACTGGCCAGCCGCTCTGGCCGGACGGTTATGCCAATCCGGCGGCCGAGCCGCGTCATCCGCAAGACATGGCCGAGATCATGGGCGGGCGGATTCCACTCTCGGTCAGCACAGCGGCCATTCCCGACTCGCTCGACGACGTCGTGATCGGCCAGCGCACCGCAACCGAAATCAACTGGCAGCCGCAACCATGACCCAACACTCCGCCACCACCTCCGCCAACCTCTACGCCGCGATCGATGCGGTCGCGACCGCCCAGGGCCCGAAGCCCTGCTGGATCGTGCCCGGGCGCGGCAGCTGGAGCTTCGACGACCTGCGGGCGCAGTCGGCGCGCCAGGCCGCGGCGCTGCGGGCCGCGGGCCTGCGCCCCGGCGATCGCCTGCTGCTGCAGGCCGAGAAGTCGCCGGAGTTCGTGCTGCTGTGGCTCGGCTGTCTGCGGGCCGGTGCGGTGTTCATTCCATTGAACACCGCCTACACGGCGGCCGAGGTCCGCTATTTCGCGCTCGACAGCAGGCCGCGGCTGCTGGTCTGCGACCCGAAGCAGGCGGCGACACTCGCGCCCGTCGCCGCCGAATGCGGCGCCCGGCTGCACACGCTGGATGCACAAGGCGGCGGCAGCTGGAGCGATGCGGTCGCGGCACTCCCCGCCGTCACCGCCCACGCCAACTGCGAACCATGCGGAGCCGACGATCTGGCGGCGATCCTCTACACCTCCGGCACGACCGGCCGCTCCAAGGGCGCGATGCTCTCGCACGGCAATCTCGAATCCAACGCCCGCACGCTGGTGGAGTTGTGGCGCTTCACGGCCGAAGACGTGCTATTGCACGCCCTGCCGATCTACCACGTACACGGCCTGTTCATCGCCACGCACTGCGCCCTGCTCGCCGGCGCGAGCACGCTGCTGCTGCCGCGCTTCGACGTGGCCGCCGTCATGGCACAGCTGCCGCGGACGACGGCGTTCATGGGCATACCGACCTACTACGTGCGGCTGCTCGACGAGCCGACCTTCGGCCGCGACACCGCCAGCCACCTGCGAGTCTACATCTGCGGTTCGGCACCCCTGCTGCCGGCGACGTTCGCGCAATTCGAGCAGCGCACCGGCCAGCGCATCCTCGAACGCTACGGCATGACCGAAGCCGGCATGATCACCTCCAATCCGTACGACGGCGAACGCGTCGCCGGCAGCGTCGGTTTCGCCCTGCCCGGGGTCTCGGTGCGGGTGGCGGGACCGGACGGCACCGAACTGCCGCAAGGCGAACCGGGCGTGCTCGAGATCCGCGGCCCGAACCTGTTCAAGGGCTACTGGCAGATGCCGGAGAAGACTGCCGAGGAATTCCGCGCCGACGGCTACTTCATCACCGGCGACGTGGTCACCCAGGATGCCGACGGCCGCATCGCAATCGTCGGCCGCGCCAAGGATCTGGTGATCAGCGGTGGTTTCAACATCTATCCCAAGGAAATCGAGCTGCAGATCGATGCCCTGCCCGAGGTCGTCGAGTCCGCAGTAATCGGCGTTCCTCACCCCGATTTCGGCGAAGGCGTGGTCGCCGTGGTGGTGCGCCGCAGCGGCGCGACACTCGACGAGGCGCAGGTCCAGGCGGCGCTGCACGAGCGGCTGGCGCGCTTCAAACAACCGAAGCGCGTGTTCTTCGTCGACGGCCTGCCGCGCAACGCGATGGGCAAGGTGCAGAAGGCGCGGCTGCGCGAGCAGTATGCGATGACCTTCGGAGGCGGGTGATGCACCTGACCCTGCACAGCGACTACGCCCTGCGCGTCCTGATCGCACTCGGTGTCGCCGACGACCGGCGCAGCACCATCGGCTCGATCGCCGCGCAGTACGGCATCTCGCGCAACCACCTCATGAAGGTCTGCCACCGGCTGCAGCGGCTTGGCTATGTGGAAGGCATCCGCGGCAAAGGCGGCGGCCTGCGGCTCGCGCACGAGCCCGATGCGATCCGCCTCGGCACGGTGCTGCGGGCCATGGAACCGAACTTCGAACTGATCGAATGCTTCACGGCCACGAACCGCTGTGTCATCACCCAGGCCTGCCGCCTGCGCGGCATCCTCGGCGAGGCGCTGGCCGAGTTCTTCAAGGTGCTGGATCGCCACACCCTGGCCGACTTGCTGGGCAACGCACCGGAGCTGGCCGTGCTGCTCGACGCCGGCACGATCCGGGTGCGTCGCCGCGGCGCGGAACGTGAAACCTGAGGAGCCGCCTCAGCGCGCGAATCTCTGCTAGGGTCGGCACATGGATCGGCGAAACCTGCTGCTGGGCACCGCACTCACCAGCCTCGGTGCCTGCACCACGAGCCCCACCATGAACACTCCGACCTCGGGCGCAACGCTGCTCGCCAGCCCCTCTCCTGCCGAGGTTCTGCGCCAGGCGCCGCCGGTCGACCTGGAACGCGCCCGCGACATCATGGCGCGCGACGGTCTCGACGGCCTGATACTGGTCAACCCGCTCAACGTCTATCACTTCACCGGCTTCTGGCCGGCGACCTCGCGGATGGGGTTCCGGCCCGGGGCCTATGCGCTGATCAGCCGCGACCCCCAGCAACCGGTGGCCATCGTCGCCGCCGAGTTCACCTACTACTACCTGCTGGTCGACAACGCCTACGAATACCCGTTCGAGACCTTCCTGTTCACCGGTCCGGCCGATCCCGAGCAGCTCGCGGCGGCGCGTGCCGGACGCTACGCCATCGACGCCGCAGCCGCGGCCGCCGGTTCGACGATCTTCCAGAATGCGGGTCGCGAGCCGCTCAGCGAAGCCGAGCGCCGGCGCACCGCGGCCGTACAGGCCGCCACGACGCGCCATGCCGTCAGTGCCGATGCCGAGTTCGCGCTGCTCAAGGCGATCCGCGCGCTCGGCCTCGATCGCGGCAAGGTCGGCGTCGACGACGCCGATCTGGCGAGACTGTTCGCGGCCGCGGACCTCACCGCCGAGCGGGTGTCCGCCGACGCGACCCTGAAACGCATCCGCCTGGTGAAGTCCGCCCGCGAACTGCAGCTGCTGCGCCAGGCCGCGACCGCGAACATGCTGGCCGCGCTGGCGGCGGCGGCCACCGCGCGCGCCGGCGCCTCGTATCGCGAGCTGCGCGCGACCTTTTTCGCCGAGGCGGCCCGCCGCGGCAATCGCGGCGTCTTCATGGTGATCGGCGGTGTCTCCGCCGACGGTGTCGACCGGCCGCTGCGCGACGGCGATGCCTTCCTGTTCGACGCCGTCAGCGAAGGCGCTGGCTACCATGGGGACTTCGCCCGCACGGTGTTCGTCGGCGAACCGCGCGCGACCATGAAGCAGGCGACCGAAGCCATCGCGCTCGGCTGGGCCACCGTGCGCGACGCACTCCGCCCCGGTCTGCGCTTTTCGGAAATCACGGCACTCGGGCGCGAAACCCTGCGCAAGGCCGGCTACGGCTTCGAAGTGGCTTTCGCGCCCCACAGTCTCGGCCTGCTGCATTCCGATGCCGCGGGTCTCGGCGATCTGGTGCTCGAACCCGGCATGATCCTTTCGGTCGATTGTCCGGTGATGCAGGCCGGCATCGGCGGCACCGCACACATCGAAGACCTGACCTTGATCACGGCCAACGGTTCGGAGCGTATCCACCCGGCCGCCGGACCAATCATCGAGGTCTGAGAAACAGCGGCCGATTCGATTGATTCCTCCAAGGAGAGTGGCATGTCCCATCCATCCGTCCAGACGCTCGATCCCGCGGAAGTCGCGCGACTGCTGGCCCAGGGCGAAATCCTGCTGATCGATGTCCGCGAGCCTGCCGAGTTCGCGGTCGAGCGGATTCCCGGCGCATTGCTCCTTCCGCTGTCGACCTTCGATGCCACGCTGTTGCCCGCCGACGGCCCGCGGCGCGTGGTCTTTCATTGCGCCGGCGGCAAGCGCTCGCTGACGGCCGCCGAACGCCGGCTGGCCGCTGGCGCCGCGAGTGCAACCCACCTCGGCGGCGGCCTGCAGGCCTGGAAAGCCGCCGGACTGCCGTTGATCACCACCGATCCGGCCACGGGTCTGCCGCGATGAAGCCGCTGCCGCATCAGTACGTCGTGCGGGCCGTCGGTACGGCCAGCGGCCCGCTGGAACTCAGCAGCGCGGGCTTGCCAGGCCTGCAGTCGGCGCCACCGGCCGAGTTCGATGGTCCGGGGGACCTTTGGTCGCCCGAAACCCTGCTGCTCGGCGCGATCGCAGACTGCTTCACCCTGACGTTCCGCGCCGTCGCGCGCGCCGGCAAGTTCGAGTGGCAGACCCTCGAATGCGAAGTGGAAGGCAGGCTGGAGCGGGTCGACGGTGTCACGGCGTTCACCCGCTATACGACCCGTGCGACGCTGGGTCTTGCCGCAGGCGCCGATGCCGCGCGGGCCCGCCAACTGCTGGAGCGCAGCAAGCAGGCCTGCTTGATCGCCAACTCGCTGCGCGGTGCCGCCGAGCTGGAAGTGACGATCGTCACCGCAGCGGCCTGAGGCGCGCCGCGGGACGCAAGCTGGCCCGGCGCCGGGAGTCCCGGCGAAGGCAGACCGGGACAGCCGCACACCGGGGCGGCTGCGCACTGCGGCGGCTCACCGCCGGTGCGCAGCCGTCGGCCGTCAGAACGCGTAGACGAGATTGACCGTCGTCAGCGTATCGGTCTTCTTCAAGCCGGCCGGCGGGTCGGTGTTGTGACGCACGTCGAGGCCAAGCGACAGCGCGAACTTGTCGCTCATCTTGACCTGCAACGCGAGGATGTTCGACAAGAAGGTGTTGTCCGAACCCGCCTCGACGATGAAGGCGTCGATGATCTTGGTGTTTTCGGTCAGCGCGTGCTCGAACTTCAGATCGCCGCGGAAAATCGCCTCTTTGTCGATCTCGCCGGTCGGCGTCAGCTCGCTGCGACGATAACCGACACCGGCCTGGCCGCTGAACTTGGTGCGGTCGGTATCGACGAACTTGTAACCGAAACCGGTCGACGCGCTCGCCTGGTAGTCGAAGCCGCTGAACTCATCCTGCTCGTAGCGCAGGCCGCCGAACCAGAAGGCGCGCTCGTTCAGTTTGTAGTCCGATTGCCAGCCCGCACCGTAGCGTTCCGCGGTCTTGTCGCCGTCGCTCGACGCACGCAGGGCGGCGATGCCGAAGCCGTGCTTCCAGCGATCGATCTCGCGCGAGGTGTCGAGCTTGATGTTGGCGGTATCGGTGTCGGAATTGCCGCGCGAAAAGACGATGCCAGCCTCGCCTTTGCCCTTCCACTGCGCCGCAGCCGGCAGCGAGGCCACCAGCGCACAGGCAGCGAGAACGATTGTCGATAGATGTCGGGTCATGGAACTTCCTCAGAAACACAAAGGCAAGCAACGGCCCTGGCCGCAAGACCTGCGACCGAACTCGTGTGGTAACAATGCCGCACCGGTGCAGGGCCGGAGGAGACGCCGGGCGGGCCGGCGGGCTACACCGGCGGGCGCAATTTTACTAGTGGGAGATACCGCGACGGAATACGCATAGCGGACGAATTGCAATAAAGCCCTTGAACGATCGGCCTGCACTGTTGCAGACAAGAGACATGCAGCCGGGACGGATCGCGGTCGACTCAGGCACTGTGGCAGGCTGTCATCGGCACTGCGGGCGAGCTGTCGGCGGCCGCCCGTAGAATCACTGCTTCGGACCCGGAGGCCTGTTCCATGCCCGTCAGCCCGCTGGTGCGCGCCGCACTGACCGTCTCGAATCTCGAACGCTCGCGCGAGTTCTACGTCGAGGTGCTCGGCCTGAGCGAAGTGTTCCTCGACAGCACGGTCGAAGGCGGCGGCAACATCCACGCCTTGATGGGCGTACCGGACTCCACCCGAACCCGCATCTGCATCCTGAAGGCACCCGGCACACCCGCCTACGGCATGCTGGGGCTGTTCGAGCTGACTCGGCCGCAGCCGCCCCGCCTCGACTTCCACGGCGCCGGCTCGTCGATCGGCGAGCTGTGCCTGGTGTTCTATTGCCCGGATCTGGATGCCGTGCAGCGCGCCGTCGCGGCACGCGGCCTGGCAGTGATCGCCGCGCCGGTGCCGCTCGAAGTCCGCGGCCGCATCAAGCAGCGCGAGATGACTTTCCGCGGCCCGGACGGCGAGAAGATCAACCTGATCGAATGGAACCTGGCCCGCGCCGAAGCCGGCGACCGGCCGGAAAAGTGGTCGGGCACAGCGGCGCAGCCACCCGCCGCCGACGCCACCTAGCCTGCGCCATCGGGCACCCAGCTCGATGTTCCGCCTGATCGCATTGCTGCTGCGCTGGCTCGTCGGCAAAACCGGCCTGCTGCTGCTGATCGTCGCGGTGCTGGTCGGCGGTGCCTGGTTGCGCAGCGAATGGGAGGAACTGCGGGCACGGCACGCGGAAATCAGCGCGCAGGAAAAACTCTCGGCCAGCCTGCAACGCGAACTCGCGGCCCTGGACGCGGCGCTCGAACAGGATGCCGCCGCCTGGCGCGAGCAGATGGCGACCGCCACCCTGCCGCTGCGCGCGGAACTCGGCGAGCTGGAAGCGCGGATTGCGCGGGCCCAGCCGCAATGGCAGGTCGCGCTGCAGGAATTCGCGAATCTCGAGCGACAGGCGGACGGCGCGCACGAAGCCGCGCAGCAGGCGCGCCGCGAGTTCGAAACCCTGCAGCGTGCCAGTTGGTGGTGGGACCGGTTCATCGATCCGGCCAAAGCGCTCGCGCTCGAGGGCGCCCGAGCCAAGGCCCAGCTGCTGGAAGCCAATGCCCGTACCTGGGCAGCGGCCCGCGACCGGGTCGCGCCGGCGCTCGAGAACGCCCCGATGCGCGCACTGCTGACCCGGCAGGCCACGCTGCAGCAGCGCATCGAGGCCCTGGGCGACGCCGTCTCGCCGCGTCAGCCGGCACTGCGCGACTCGCGCCAGCGCAAGGCCGCCGAAGTGGCGCAGATCGAGGCGCTGCTGGCAGCACAGCGGGCGCGCGCCACACACGATCCGCGCGAGCGGCTGTTCGCCGCGGTGCGCCGCCAGTTGCCGCTCGCGCTCGGCATCCTGGCCGCCGCACTGCTGCTGCCGGTGGCGATCAAGGCCTTGTTCTTCTATGTGCTGGCGCCGCTCGCGGCGCGCCAGCCACCGGTCCGTGTGCGGCCCGACCCGCAAGCCGCCGTCTTTCCGCTGCCGCAGCAATCGTCCACGGCGGCGACGCTCGAACTCGCACCGGACGAAACCTTGCTGGTGCAGCCGGACTACCTGCAGAGCAGCAGCCTGTCGGCCCACAAACGTACCCAGTGGCTGCTGAATCCGGCGCTGCCCTTCGCCAGCCTCGCCTCCGGCATGTTCGCCCTGACCCGCATCACCGCCGCGCCGGGCAGCGACGGCACACGGGTGGTCGTCGCCGCCCGCCACGATCCGCTCAGCGAGCTCGCGGTACTCGAGCTTCCGGCCGGTGCGGCGCTGGTGTTGCAGCCCAGAGGTCTCGCCGGCGTGGCTCTGCCCGCGACTGCGCCGTTGCGCATCACCCGTCACTGGCGTCTCGGCAGCCTGCATGCCTGGTTGACCCTGCAACTGCGCTACCTGGTGTTCCACGGCCCCTGCCGCCTGGTACTCGAAGGCTGCCGCGGCGTGCTGATCGAAACCCCGCAGCCCGGGCAGCCGCGCCTCATCAGCCAGGCGGCGACGCTCGGCTTCAGCGCCAATCTCGACTACCGCAACACCCGCAGCGAGACCTTCATCGCCTACCTGCTCGGCCGCGATGCCCTGCTGAACGACCTGTTCTCGGGCGCGCCGGGTTGCTTCGTCTACGAGGCGGTGCCGCGGCTGCGCGGTAGCCGCACGGGCGTCGCTGGCCGCGGCCTCGAGGGCTTGACCGATGCCTTGCTGAAAGCCCTGGGTATCTGAACCTGCCGCCGCGGCGGTGGCCGTGACGGTGGCGCCGTGGCGAGGCGGCCGCCACCGCGGGCAGGCTCAGGTCGGTGTCGCCGCCGACCCGGCCAGCGGATCCGCCGCAACCAGCACGCTCAGGCGCTGGGCCGTGCGCAGGAATTGCTCGACGTGCTCGCGCTCGAACTGGTCGAAGTGCTCGGCCAGCCCGTCGGTGATCCGCAGGTTGCCGCGCGCATCCCGCCGGATCCAGTTGCGCCGGATCAGCTCCTCGACGCGCCGGCGGACGGTTTCGCGCGGGATGCCGGTCGCCCGGCTGATCGACAAGGCATTGCAGGTGCCGGGCGGGGCTTCGCGCTGCGCCATATCGAGCGCCGACAACTGCCCTGCAGGATCCGCCTGCATCTCCGGATTCTCGAATACACTGCGGACGTTACGCTGGGCGATTTCGCCGAGCACGATCGCCAGCAGCACATCCCCATCGTGGCGGCGCACCAGTCGCACCAGGTGCGGCAGGGTGAACTCGCCCAGCAGATAGGCAACATACGACTGGTGACGCTGGAATTTTTCGGAGTCGATCATGCAGGCCTCTCTCCGACCCCGGAGGTTTGTTTGGTCTATGCATCATTCTAGCCAGCGAACCGCGCCGCCGACACTGGCAAGTTCGGAGTCCGCCTCCGGTATCGCGGTGTGGCACCGCCCACCCCGCTTGCTTGTGAGACGCCCCGGCCTATCTCATGATGCACACGAGTTCCGAAGGGGGATAGACCATGTTCGACCGCAGGACACTGTTCGGAATGATGTCAGGAGCCGCCGCCATCGGCGCCGAAGCCGTGGCCGCCACCGCCAGTGGCGCCCGAGCGACTGCCGCAGCACCTGCCCCGACCCCTCCGCCGGCAACGGACTTCGACTTTTTGCGCACCGAGCCGCTGGTCAACGCGGAACGGGCCCGCGCCGTGATGGCCCGCGAAGGCCTGGACGCCTTCATCGTCACCCAACCGACCAACGTGTTCTATCTCGGCAACCACTGGCCGAATCTCGACCGGATGGGCTTCCGGCACACCATGTTCGTGATCTTTCCGCGCGATCCGCGGCGGCCGGTGGCGCTGGTGATGCAGGGTTTCCTGCACTACTACCGCTATGCCGACGACGTCGCACTGCCCGACCGGATCGTGTTCCCGTACACCACGCCGCTCGCGGCCGCGGCAGATGCGACCGGCACCAGTGCCACACCGGACGGACCTGCGCCCGGCGACGCCGGCACGGCGGCGACCGAGCCGGCGGCAGCCCCGACGCGACTGCACCGGGTACTCGACGAATCGCTGCTGACGCCGCGCGAGCGCAATCGGCGCAGCGTTTCCGCGGCGGCGGAGCCGCCCTCGGCGACACCCGACTGGGCGCTCGCCAAGGCATTGCGACATCTCGGCCTCGAGCGGGGCCGGCTCGGCATCGACGACCCCGAGATCGCGCGCCTGATCGCCGTGCGCGGCCTCGCGGCGCAGTGCACCTCCGGCGAGGATGCGCTGCGCCGCACCCGCCTGGTCAAGTCACCGGCGGAATTGCGGCTGATGCGGCTGGCGTCGCGCAACAACGTCGAAGCCGCCCTGCGCACCGCCGCCGCGACCCGCGAGCTCGGCACGACCGGTGCCCTGCGCAACCGCTTCTTCACCGAGGCCACGCGTCTCGGCAATCGCCCGGTGTTCATCGTGATCGACGGCTCGTCATCGGAGATTGCCGACGCGCCGATCCGCGACGGCCAGGCGTTCAGCATCGACTGCGTCAGCAGCTGCCTGCACTACCACGGCGACTTCGCGCGCACGATTTTCGTCGGCGAGCCGCATCCGCTGATGCGCCGCGGCACGACCACGGTATTCAATGCCTGGCAGGAGATCCGCAGCCAGCTACGCGCCGGCATGCGCTTCACCGATGTGCAACGCATCGGCCGCGAAACCATGCGCAAGCAGGGCGCCGACTTCACCGTGAATTTCACGCCGCATAGCGTCGGCCTGTGGCATACCGATCATCCGCGGCCGAGCCTGACCGAGGGTCGCACCATCGACGGCCTGGTGCTGGAGAAGAACATGGTGCTCAGCGTCGACTGCCCGATCCTGGACACCGGCATGGGCGGCACCATGCATCTCGAAGACCTGATGCTGATCGACACGGACGGCGCCACGCCGATCCACGACGTGCCGCCGAACGTGCTGATCGTCTGAGGCCGCTCGAGACGGTGGCCGGCGGCGTGATGCCGCCGGCCACGAGCTCGCTCAGAACCGCATCGAGAAGCGCACTCCCACCTGTCGCTTCGCCGGGAGCGCGTAGTAGAACGCGCGTTCCGTGGTCGTCGTGCCCGGCACGTTGTTCAGCGCCGGATCCTGCCCGACCACCTGCGGCACGTTCAGGTTCAGCTGATCGACGTAGCGCACCACGGAAGAGGGTGCGCGGTCGTCGGTCAGGTTGTCGACGAACACCGAGGCGGTCCAGCGGTCGCGCTCGACGCCGGCGCTGAGGTTCACGACGGTGCGATCGCCGGTCGATGCCAGGTTGAAGACCTGGGCGTACTTGCGGCTGGTGTAGGACGCATCGGCCCGGACGAAGCCCTTGGTCTGCGCGCCGACATCGAAACCGTAGCGGCCATAGAGGCCGGCCTGAGTCGTCGGCACACCCGCGGGATGCTTGCCTTTGACCGATGCGTTGCCGAACAACTGCAGCGCCTCTGGGTCATTGAGCTCGACGAACTGGGCATTGACGTAGGAGTAGCTGAAACCACCCGTGAAGTTGTCGGTCAGTGCTGCCTCGATCTCGAGCTCGGCGCCCTTAACCTCGGATTTGCCGGCGTTGAGGATGTAGGACTGGGTCCCACCGGTCGGGAAGAAGTACGTGGTGGTGATCTGCTGGTTGGTCCAGTCGATGTAGTACGCCGCCAGGTTCGCGGTCATCCGGCCGTCGAGCAAGGTGCTCTTGAGGCCGATCTCGTAATTCTGGCTCTTCTCTTCGTCGGCGGACCGGACCTCCGGCGGAAAGCGCGGATCGGCATTGATCACGCCCGGCTTGTTGCCGCGCGCCCAGTTGGCATAGACCATCAGCTCCGGCGAGAACTTGTAGCGTGCCGTGATGCGCGGCGACGTGGACTTGAACTTGTTCTCGATCATCGGTTCGGCGGTCCGGGTGACGTTGAAGTTGCCGATGGTGTCTGTCGCGCGTCGCAGTTCACCGGTCAGCGACAACTGGTCGGTCACGTCCCAGGCGACCAGGCCGAACACCGCGGTATTGTCGACCCGGGTCTCGCCGGAATCGACCGTGGGCGCGGTCGGGACGAAATGCAGTTCCTGCAGCGCGCGTTCGCTGCTGTAGTAGAACGCGCCCAGCATCCAGCGAACTGCCCGATCGGACGGCGAGTCGAGCCGCAGCTCCGTGGACCATTCCTCGCGATCCGAGATCTCGTTGCGCATCACCGACTGACGCCGCACCGGGTCGGTCGCCGCGCGCACCGCGCCCGGCGCCATCGGGATCGTGGTCAGCCCGAGCGCCGTGGCGCCCTGATAGGTGGAGTCGTAGCCGTACTCGGTGTCGGTCGAGAAGTAGCCCGAATTCGAGCTCAGCGTGTAGTCGCCGATACTCCAGCGCAGGGCTGCCGAAAGGCGCTTGCTTTCGCGATTGACACCCTCGGTCCCGTGCAAGCCGGCTCGATCCAGCGTGACGGAGTCCTGCTCGATGACATCGCCGCAGTAGTACTGGCGCGCGACGTTCAGGTAGCAGTTGTTGTGGTAGCGATCCTGCAGCACCGACGCGGCCAGATCGTCGTCGTCCTTGGTGTAGCCGAAGCCCAGCGTGGCCGAGAAGGCCTCGCTCGGCCGGAACTCCAGCGAAGCATTGACGTTCTTCGACTCCTCGCCGCCGACCTTGCGGCCGTCGAGGGTGTTGCGGTACATGCCGTCGAACGTATAGAAGCGGCCGTGCACCATGTAGAACAGCCGATCCTCGGTGATCGCGCCGCGCGACATCAGGTTCACCTCGTAGTCGCCATAGTCGGCGGCGCGCAGGCTCACCCGGTTCTCGGGGTCGTTGCTGCCTTTCTTGGTGATGAAGTTGATCGCGCCGGAGAACGTCGACCGGCCGAACAGCGCGGCCTGCGGACCCTTGATGACCTCGACCCGCTCGACGACATCCATCGGGAAGGCGAGGATCGAGTCGGAATAGAGAATACCGTCGACGAACACCGAGGCGTTGCCTTCGCCGAGGATGCTCGACATGCCGCGGATCACCGGACGGCTGACACCACCCTGGGCGCCGTAGCGGTTCAACTTCTCGAAGGTGAAGCCCGGCGTGAAACGCGTCAGATCGTAGAGATCACGGGCGCCGGAGGACTGGATGTCTTCGCTGCTGAAGGCGGCGATGGACAGCGGCACTTCCTGCAGGCGTTCCTCGGTCTTGCGCGCCGTAACCACGACCTCCTCGAGCTGCTGCGCCGGCAGCGGCGCGGCCAATGGTATCAGCAGCGCCAGCGCAACAGGCACGGCGGCCGGATGGCGACGCGGACCGGAACGAAGTGACCGGCACGCAGGCCGGCTCTGGCAAACGATCTCTACGGTCATCGGTAGTACCCCCTGTCCGATGAAACAGATAAACCACAATACCCCCGGGGAGAGTGTAGTCTGCAACGGGCCGTCAGCCCACCAGACTCTGGTGCGGGATACGGGCCGCGTCGATCGCCGTTGCAGCCCATGGTCAGGCGGCGCGCTGCCGCATCCGCAGCGCCCCAGCCCAGTGTAGGCTCAGCGCAACATGACGGTGTGTACTCGACGAGGTGCGCGACGATGAATCAAACCTGGGATGTGATCGTGGTCGGCGCGGGATCGGCCGGCCTGCCGCTGGCGATCCGCGCGGCCGAGCGCGGTGCGCGGGTCCTGCAACTCGAGGCGGACTACCGCGTCGGCGGCACGCTGTTCTGGTCCTCGGGCCAGATCGCCGGCGCCGGTACGCGGCTGCAGAAGCAGCACGGCATCGTCGACAGCCCGGACGAGCATTATCGCGACGCCCAGCGCATCGCCCACGGCCGCATCGACCCGACGGTGCTACGCCTGCTGGTCGACAATGCCGGCGCAACGATCGACTGGCTGATGGACCTCGGTTTCGAACCGGCACCCGGCACGCCGGTGGCGGGCGAGGCCCACGAGGCCTATTCGACCCGCCGCTATCTCTGGGGCGCGAACAAGGCGGTCTCGATCCTCGAGGCACTCAAGCCGAGCCACGAGCGGCTGGTCCGGAAAGGCAAGATCGATCTGCGCCTGCAGCACCGCCTGCTGTCGCTGGTCACGGACGCGCGCGGTGCGGTCCGCGGCGTGCGGGCTTCGACGCCGAACGGCGAGTTCGAATTCAGTGGCCGCAACGTCGTGCTCGCCAGCGGCGGTTACGCGGCGAATCCCGAGCTGTGGCGCACGCTGACGCCCAAGGTCCCGCTGTGCTCGCACGTCAACCCCTACTCCCGCGGCGACGGCCTGCTGGCGGCGAGCGACGCCGGTGCCGTGGTTGACGGCAGCGAGAAATTCCTGTGCACCTTCGCCGGCTTCCTCGAAGACCCGGCGGATCCGCGCAGCGGCAACTTCCTGGCGCTGTCGCCGAATTCCCGCAAGGTCTGGGAAATCTTTGTCGATGCCAAGGGCCGCCGCTTCATGCAGGAAGACCACCCCAGCATCGACTACCGCGAGCGTGCGCTGCTGCGCCAGCCGGGCATGCAGATGTTCGCGATCCTCGACCACGGCATCCTGCAGAACGCCAGCTCGATGACGCTCGACGACCTGTCGAGCTACCAGGCGCGTTTCGGCCGCCATCCGGCCTTCGTCAAGGCCAAAACCCTGGCCGGACTCGCGCAGCAGCTCGGCCTGCCGGCCGCCAACCTGCGCCGCACCATCGCCGACTACAACCGCGCCGTCGATCTCGGCAATGATCGCCAATGGGGCAAGCAGTTCCTGATCCGCCGGATCGAGCGCGCGCCGTTCTACGCGATCCGCGCGCAAGGCATCACCGTGCTGAGCCCGGCGGGGCTCAAGGTCGACCGGCAGTTGCGCGTGCTGGGCGGCAACGGCCGGCCGATTCCGAATCTGTATGCCGCCGGCGAAATCCTCGGCTTCGGCCGCACCTCCGGCGACGCTTTCGTCGGCGGCCTGTCGCTGACGCCGGCGCTGACCTTCGGCCGGATCCTCGGCGAGCGCCTGCTGAACTGGTGAGCCGTCGCGAACGCCGCCGGGCGCGGCTCAGAGCGACACCCGCCGCAGACGCAGCGCATTGCTCATCACCGAGACCGACGACAGGCTCATGGCCAGCGCGGCGACGATCGGGCTCAGCAGCCAGCCCGTGAGCGGATACAGCAGGCCCGCCGCCACCGGGATGCCGAGCGCGTTGTAACCGAAAGCGAATGCCAGGTTCTGGCGGATGTTGCGGACCGTGGCGCGCGACAACCGCCGCGCCCGCAGCAGGCCGTTCAGATCGCCCTTGACCAGGGTCACCGCGGCGCTCTCCATCGCGATGTCGGTGCCGTTGCCCATCGCGATGCCGACCTCGGCGCGTGCCAGCGCGGGTGCGTCGTTGATGCCGTCGCCGGCCATCGCGACCTTGTGGCCGGCGCGTTGCAGACGCTCGATCGTCGCCACCTTGTCGGCCGGCCGGACGTCGGCGATCACCTCTTCGATCGCCAGCTCGCCGGCAACGGCTGCGGCCGTCTGCGCATTGTCACCGGTCAACATCACGATCCGCAGGCCGTCGGCGCGCAGCGCCTGCAGGGCCATGGCGGTTTCCGGCTTCAGCGGATCGCCGACCGCGATCCAGGCCGCGAGCCGCCCGTCGATCGCGAAATACATCACCGTGCGGCCGCGGGCACGGTCGGCGTCGGCGGGCCCGACCACGGCCGTCACCTCGACGCCTTGCGCCGCCATCAGCGTCGTGTTGCCGAGCGCCAGCCGCCGGCCCTGGTGGCGGCCGATCACGCCCTGCCCGGTCACGGACTGGAAATCGTCGATCACTGCCGGTGCGAGACCTCGCGCCGCGGCGGCCGCGACGATCGCCCGCGCGATCGGGTGCTCGCTGTCGCGTTCGAGGCCCGCCGCCAGTGCCAGCAGGCTTGCCTCCTCGGCGTCTGCATCGGCATCAGCGTCGACGTCAGCGCCGGTGCAGGTGCCGGTGCCGGTGCCGGTGCCGGTGCCAACATCCTCCACCACCACGAAACGTTCCAGCGCCGGCCGGCCCAGCGTCAGGGTTCCGGTCTTGTCAACGACCAGCACGTCGACCTCGCGCAGCTGCTCGATCGCACCGGCGTCGCGGAACAGGATGCCGGACTGCGCCCCACGGCCACTCGCGACCATGATCGAAATCGGCGTCGCCAGCCCGAGCGCGCAGGGGCAGGCGATGATCAGCACAGCCACCGCGGCGATCAGCGCATGCGCCAGCCGGGGCTGTGGTCCGAACGCATACCAGGCGACGAACGCCAGCACGGCGATCGCGATCACCGTCGGCACGAACCAGGCCGCGACTCGATCGGCGAGCCGCTGCAAGGGCGCCCGCGAGCGCTGCGCCTGCGCGACCAGCGCGACGATCTGCGCCAGCAGACTGTCGCGGCCGACGCGCTCGGCCTGCACCACCAGCGAGCCGGTCTGATTGATGGTTGCGCCGACGACCCGGTCGCCGGCCGCTTTGTCGACCGGCAGCGGCTCGCCGGTCAGCATCGACTCGTCGATGCTCGAGCGACCCTCGACGATCCGGCCGTCCACGGGCAGCCTCTCTCCCGGCCGTACGCGCAACCGGTCGCCGACCGCGACCGACTCGATCGCGACCTCTTCCTCGCTGCCGTCCGCGTGCAGCCGGCTGGCGCGCTGCGGTGCGAGGCCGAGCAATTGCCGGAGCGCGGCGCCAGTACGGCCGCGTGCCGTCAGTTCGAGCCATTCGCCGAGCAGCAGCAGCGCCACGATCGCCGCCGCGCTCTCGAAATAGACGCCAACGTGGCCATGCGCATCGCGCATCGAAGCGGGGAATGCCGCCGGCGCCAGGGTCGCGAACATGCTGTAGAAAAACGCCACCAGCACGCCGAGGCCGATCAGCGTGTACATGTTGGGCTCGCCACGCCGCAGCCCCTGCCAGCCGCGCCGATAGTAGTCGGCGGCGAGCCAGAGCACGATCGGCGCCGTCAGGACGAGCTGGGTCCACAGCAGGATCGTCGGATCGACCTGCCCGAACGGCGCGGCAAACATATGCGGCAGCATCGCCAGCACCACGACCGGCAGGGCCAGCGCGACCGCGATCCAGAAACGCCGGGCGACGGTGCGTCGGTCACTGTCGTCCTGCTCCAGCGTCGGCGCCTCGGGCTCGAGCGCCATGCCACAGCTCGGACAACTGCCGGGCCCGACCTGCCGGACTTCCGGGTGCATCGGGCAGGTGTAGATCGTGCCGTCGGCGGGCGGCGCGGCCATGGACGAGGCGGCTGCCGGCGACAGCGCAGACTGCGGGCCTGAGGCGGCAGCGGCAGCGGCAGCGGCAGCGAGATAGCGTGCCGGCTCGGCGAGAAATTTGCTGCGGCAGCCCTCGCGGCAGAAGTAGTAGAGATCGCCTTCGTGGGTCGCCGAATGCGGCGACGACGCCGTCACCGTCATGCCGCAGACCGGATCGCGCAAGGCCGCCGGCGCCTGGCCGGGCGCCGGAGCAGAAGCCGGATGCCGCGAGACACAGCAATGACCCTGGGTCGCGTTCATGTCCGGCCTCCGTCGACCGCGCCGCCCGCCAGCGCCAGGTCGTCGAGAATGGGGCAATCGGGCCGCTCGTCGGCGTGACAGGCCGACACCAGGCTCTGCAGCGTGCGGCGCATCGACTGCAGCTCGGCGATCCGGCGGTCGAGATCGTCGATATGCCGGGCGGCGATCTCCCGCACCTGGCGGCTGGAGCGCCGGCGGTTCTGCCAGAGCGACAACAGGCGCGTGATCTCCGCGGTCGAAAAACCCAGCGAACGGGCGCGACGGATGAAGCGCAGCATCTGCACTTCGCGTTCGCCGTAGCTGCGATAATTGCCGGCGGTGCGGCGCACGGCCGGAATCAGACCCAGCGCCTCGTAGTGGCGGATCATCTTGGCGGTGACCCCGGAAGCGGCCGCCGCCTGGCCGATGCTGAACCCTGTCGCGCTTGCCATCCCGGTTCCTCTGAAGCCCAGGTCGGCAGGGTGCACCCTCCCATCATGGGAAGGTCAAGCGTTTTTGCGATATCGCCGACCGCGGGTTGGCGGCTCGGTCACCCGGCCGGGCTCAGATCCAGCGACGCACGCGGCGGCTGTACTCGACCCAGGAAGCGCCGAACGCCTCCTGCAGGCGCTGCTCCTCGTCCGGCACGTAGCGTAGCTGCAAGCCCAGGAAGAACACCGGCACCGGCAGCAGCGCGCCGAGCGTGCCGAGCATCGCGGCCTCGCCGAACAGCAACAACAGCATGCCGAGATACATCGGGTTGCGCGAGAAAGCAAAACAGCCTTCCGATAGCAGGCTCGCGGGCGTGGCGCCGAACTCCGTCGACAGCGCCGCGCGAACCATCTGTCTCGAAGCCATCTGGGCCAGCACGAAGCCCAGCACCGCGAGCGACGCACAACCCCAGAAACAGCCGCGCGGCACGACACGCGCCGTTGGCAGCAGCAAATGCAGCACGACGACGGAGATCAGCGCCAGCAGCAGCCACTGCGGCGGATCGAGCCAGGACATCAGTCGCCGCACGCCGTGACGCGGCGCGCTCGGAGACGAACGTTCAGGCGCCGGAAAAACGGGCAATTCCACGTACCGCCAACATTGCGTTGCCATACCCCCGCGACCGGGGAATTATGCGCCGACGCGACGGATGCCGGGAGTCACCCTGGGAGACTCGTTGAGCATTCGTAACCCACGCCACGGCGATGCAGCCGGAAAGCGGCGCAGCGCATCGATCGGAAAAGCTCCATTGCGAGAGCGACACAAACTGCTGGCCGCCGCGCAGGCCTTGCGCCGCGGCGCATGTGGAGGCGCGCTTCATCGAAGCCGCAGCCCGCGGACCGTGCCGACCGGAGCCGCGAAACTGCTAGGATCAGCGGCGGACCCGTTGCCGGAGACTGGCTCAGTCCTGCCCATGGCCCACGATCTCGTCTGCTGGAAATGCGGCGCTGCGCTGGCGGCATTGAGCCTGCCGTTGCGACGGCTCGACGCCTGCCCCGCCTGTCGCGCGGAATTGCATGTCTGCCGGATGTGCGTCGATTTCGACCGGCGCGTCGCCACGCATTGCCGCGAGCCCACGGCCGAGGAAGTGCGCGACAAGGAGCAGGCGAATTTCTGCGATCACTTCAAGCCGCGAGCCGGCGCTTACCAGGCACCCGATACCCGCACGCTCGATCAGGCGCGCACCGAACTCGAGCGGCTGTTCGGCGGCGACTGATCCTGCCGACGCCGCCGGACGAGCGGCCTACTTGCGCAGCTTGTCGCTGAGCCGATCGAGCAGGCGGGTGAACGCCGAACTGGGCGGATCCACGGCACGCGGCCGACCGTCGATCACGACCCGCTCGCCGCGGCCGGTATCGATCGACAACTGGCTCGCGCCCAGGATTTCCAGTGTCTCCTCGAGCGACTGCGGCCCGCCGCCACGCGGCCGGTTGGGGCGACGGACCTTCACGGCCGGAGCGCGTGCAGCCGGCGAAGCGGCGACCGGCCGGGTCTTGGCGGCCGGCGCTGCGGCCGACGGCCCGGGCGGCGATGCCGCCGACGCTACGGCCGACGCTGCGGCGGCAACCGGCGGCTGATCGTCGTCGATCAGTTTGAATTCATCGGCATCGGCATGGTCCGTCGTACGCGGCGCCGGCGCTGCCGACGGCAGCGCGATCGCGCCGATCTGCGTGGCCTGTTCGCGTTCGTTGACGCTGACCGGAACGACCGCGACCTGCGCAAACTCCGAACGCACGTAGTGCGCGACCTGCTTGGCCGACACCGCGTCGCTGAAGAAGCCGAGCCGCAGGCCGTACCACTTGCGCCCCTCGCGGTTGCCCTCGATCTTGTACAACGTATAGGCGTTGAAAATCGCCAGCGACGGCACGCGCGACAGATCGATCGGCGTCACCGACCAGTTGAGCTGCACGGCGAAATGCACGACGGCTTCGCGCTTGATCTGCGCCTTGATGTCGCGCCAGGTCTGGGTGTCCTGCGGCGACAGCATCGCGATGTCGCGCGCACCCTGGGCCGTGCCGGGTCCCTCGAGCACCCGCAGCACCTGACTGTCGGTCATGTCGGCGCCCGGCGCGGTGGACTGCACGGCCGGAACCTTTGCCGGTGCCGCCGGTGCGGGCGCCGGCGCAGTGCGCGGCGACGCGGCGGCGCGGCGAGCTGCCGCCAGTCGCGCCGCCGCGGCGGTCGCTGCCCTCAGGGCACCGGCCACCTTCGGGGACTGTTGCTGCGGCAGCATCTGCACCGTGCCCGAATCCGCCGGGCCGAGCTCCGGCTCGAGTGCCGCGATCACTTCGCGCACGTTCGACGCCGGTGGCACCGACGGACGGGTAACAGGCCGACGGGGCGCCGCTGCGACCGGCGCCGCAACGGCGGGCGCAGCAGCTGGCCTGGCCGCTTGCGGTGGTGTGGTCGACCTGACCTGAGGCAGGTCGGCGGCGGCGGCCGACGAGGCACTGGCAGCCGTGCTGCTGCGACCCGCAGCCAGCTTGCGGCCCGGTGTCTCACCCACCCAGGCCGCCGGGTACAGATCGCGGACCAGGGCCAGCATCCGCTCGGCCTCGTCGCGGGTGGCGAAATAACCCATGTGCAAGCGGAACCGCTCGCGCCCTTCCTCGCGCCGGCGGCTGACGAAGAAGGTATACCGCGCCAGCTCCGGCGCGCTCGGCTTGGCGAGCGCCATCGGCGTGGTCGACGCGCAAAGATTGACGACGTAATCGCCCGTGGCAGCCGCCGGCGAGGCCGCGGCTGCGGACGAAATCGCGCTGCCTCTGACAGCCGAGTTCGACGGTTGCGACATATGGATTCCCCGGTGGCGTCCCTGATTCGAGACCTCGGGGGCAGACCTTCCTCGACGGGGATCCGATCACCGGGTCAGGCCTCGTGCGCCTGGACCCCGTGGCAACCCCGCTATCCGTCAGCGCCCTGGCACTGGCGGACCGGAAGCTTTGCGTCCCCGCCTCTCGGCAGGTTTGCCCTGGTCATGGCGACAGTGTCGAAGCATCGGCCGGCGTCGTCAAGAGACGACAGATGCGAAACCTCGCATAAGCTGGCGTCACAACTGTATTTATGCGCCGCACAAATGACATAAATCTGCGCGTCTTCAGCAATTTGCGAAGTGGGTCGCACTCGAGGCCGCGCGCCTCGGGACGCCGGCGGAAGCAGGGCTTTCACCTGCCCGCCCAGCGGCCTGCCGCGCGGCTACGAGCCGCCGCCCGGGCCCGGATCCCAGAGCCGCCCGGCTCCGACGAAATGCGTCGCAAACCAGTCGGTGTCCAGCCGTTCGTAACCGACCGGGCGACCGCTGCGGGGCGCGTGCAGGAAGCGGCCGTCACCGGCATAGATGCCGACATGATCGACCGAGCCGCGACGATTGCTGGAGAAGAACACCAGGTCGCCGGGCTGCAACGCCGACCGGGCCACCGGCCGGGCCGCGCCATACTGGTCGCGCGCCGTGCGCGGCACCGCGAGCCCGGCAGTCTGATGCACATGCCACACCAGGCCGCTGCAGTCGAAGCCCTCGAGCGGCGAACGGCCGCCGAAGCGATACGGGATGCCCACCAGGCCCGCGGCAAGGCCGAGCACTTGTGCGCCGCGGGTCGGCGCAGTCGCCAGCCGGTCGACGCCGCCGGATGGCGGCACGGCGGCCGTCGCGGGCGCGACGGTGGCCGGCGGTCGCGTCAGCGAGCAGCCGGCGCAGAGCAGCGCGATCGCGGCCAGACGCAGCAGCGCGCCGCCCATCAGCCCGCCTGTCGCAGCGTCTCCTCCATCGGCCCCGGCCGGCGCCGGGCCTGCAGCAAGTCGCTGACCTGGGACACGGGCATCGGCTGCGCGAGAAAGAAACCCTGCGCACTGTCGCAACGGCGCTCGCGCAGGAACTGCAACTGCTCGAGCGTCTCGACGCCCTCGGCCACGACTTCTTTCCCGAGCGCGTGCGCCATGTTGATGATCGTCTCGGCAAGCGTCGCGGAAGCGGCGTTCGCGGGGATGTCCTCGAGGAACGAACGATCGATCTTGACCACGTGAATCGGATGCTGGCGGAGATAGTTCAGCGAAGAATACCCCGTTCCGAAATCGTCGAGGGCAAGTCGTACGCCCAGATCGGCCAGCTGCCGCAACACCGCGCCGGCCACCTCGTCCGCGAACACGGACTCGGTCATCTCGATCTCGACCAGCTTGGGCGGAATGCCGTACTTGTCGAGGATGCGACGCACGTTGCGGGCGAAGTCGACGTACTTGAGCTGCTGCACCGAGACGTTGATCGACAGGCGCGTCGGCGCGATGCCCTGCTCGCGCCAGATCGCCAGTTGTGCGCAGGCGGCATCCACCACCCAGCCGCCGATGTCGACGATCAGGCCGCTGACCTCGGCCGCCGGAATGAAGTCGCGCGGCGAGCGGGTGCCGTCGCGCGGCGTCTGCCAACGCAGCAAGGCCTCGAGCCCGACCAGACTGCCGTCGTCGAGGCTGAACTGCGGCTGATAGAACAGCGAGAACTCGCGGCGCCGCAGCGCCCGATAGAGGCCGCTCTGCGAGGTCTCGAGACGGCTGGCCATCAACGCATGGTCGTAGAACACCGCGCGGCTGCGGCCGAGGCCCTTGGCGCGGTACATGGCACTGTCGGCCCGCCGCATCAGCTCGTCGATCGCCACGCCGTCGTCAGGGAACAGCACGATGCCGATGCTCGCCTGCACGTAGTGGTCGCGACCGGCGAGATTCACCGGCAGCTTCACCGACTCGATGATCCGCTCCGCCACCACCGACGCCGACTCCGGATCGTCGACCTTGCGCAGGATCACGGTGAATTCGTCGCCGGCCAGCCGCGCGACCGTATCGCCCTCTTTCACGCAGGCGCGCAAACGCTGCGCGATGATCGTCAGCAGCTGATCGCCGGCCGCGTGGCCGACGCTGTCGTTGACCCGTTTGAAGTGGTCGAGGTCGATGTACAGCAGCGCGCCGCAGTATTGCTCCGCGGCGGAGTTGGCCACTTCCTGGGTCAGCCGGTCGCAGAACAGCAGCCGGTTCGGCAGGCCGGTCAGCGGATCGTAGTGGGCCTGCCGGTAGAGATGTTCGTCGCGCGCGGTCTTCGACAGGGCAATCGCCAGCCGCGACGCGAACTCCGAGCCGTAGCGCGCGAACCGCGGATCCGGGGTCGGCGTCTCGCGAAAGCCGACCGCCAGCAGCGCCGGCAGCCGCCCGCCGGAGACCACCGGCCAGACCCAGAAGAACTCCGCGCCAAGCTCGCGCAGCGGCACCAGGAAGCTGTGGCGCACCGGCTCGGCGCGCGCGATGGTCACGCCCTCGTCGGCATCGGTCAGCGCCTCGATCAATTCCGGATCGAACTCCACGCGACTGACCGGCAGCGGCTCGCTGCTCTCGCCGGCGCGATAGACGCGACCGAGCGTCGGCGAATCGGCATCGAGCAGCGCGATGCCGGCGCAGTGGCAGTGCGTGACCCGGGAGACCCGCGACAGGATGGCATCGAGCACCGGCTCGAGTTCGACCGCACCGAGCAGCAGCCGGTCGATGTCGCCGAGCGTCTCCAGCGCCATCACGTCCTCGTCGATTCGCTGGCCGATGTCGTTGATCGCAGTACCGAGCGGCAGCAGTTCGGCCGGCAGCGCCGTGGTCGGCGCCGGCACAAAACGGTTGCGGCCGATCCGCAGCAACGCGCCGCGCAATTCCATCAACGAGAGATGAAACCGGTTGGCGGCGATGGCGCTCGTGCTCAGCATGGCCACCGCGGCGAGCAGCAGCAGAGGCAACAGAATTTCCGCCCGCACCGGGGCGATCACGCTCCATCCGCCCTCGAGCGGCGTGGCGGCGACTACATACCAGGGATCCTGCGACTGGATCGATGCCGGCAGACGCAGCGCTTCGACCGCGCCCTGCCACTCCTGGCCTTGCGCCTGCCACGACAATCGCGTCGCCGGGGTCGCCAGGACATGGGCACGCACGACCCGGTTGCCGTCGGCCGGGAACGTGTTCGCGCCGAACAGCATCGTGCCGCGGCCGTCGACGACCAGCAGCATCTGTTCGCGGTCGGTGGCCGCAGGCCAGAGCCAATCCGGAGCCAGCTCGAAGTACGCCGGCAGCTCGCGCCCGTCGAGGTACAGCATGCGCACCAGGTAGGCCGAGCCCATGTCGCCGCGCGTGGCGAGCGATACCAGCGCCGTATCGGCCGACGGCTTCGCGCCCTCCCCGGTCCGCGCCGGCGACGACGGTCGCGACCCCAGCGGCACCGGCAAGCCGATGCGGCCATCGTCGACGATGACCCGCTGGAACAGGCCGGACCGTATGGCCGCCGACTGCAGCGCCGCCACGCCCTTGGCGCTGTCGCCGGCGATGAAGGCACGGGCCGCGATGTCGGCCGCCGTCAGCCGGGCCGCAACGATCGACGACAGCGTCTGTGCGCGCGCCTGCGCCGTCTCGACTCCCTCGCGGCTCGATCGTTCCGCCTGCTCCCGGCCGGCCACCAGCGCCAGCAGCATCAGCGGCAGTACCGCACAGACGACCAGCGCAACGGCAAACCGCCGCCATGTCGGGCTGTGGGCGAAACCTGCGAAGAAATTCATCGGGACTCGGTGGCGTTACTCGTCACCGGAGATTTGACGATAGACTGGCCGCGACCCGGAGTGGACCGCTTCACTGATTGGTCATCCTCGTTTCGGGATGCTGCGGACACTCGTGATCTCGGTCACAGTTTGTCGTCACAACAAGATGATCGGAGACAGTCACACCTACGCCGACGCCTCGCGGCGCATCCAAGCCTGGCTGCTCGCTGCCTGGGTGCTGCTGGTGCTCAGCGCCTCGCTGTACCCGTTCAATTTCGATCCGGAGCGTTTTGCGGCCGCCGCTGCCGACGGCTTTCCGGGCCTGCACGCATGGCACAGCCCGTCGCAGCGCGACCTGATCGTCAATCTGCTGGTCTACATCCCGATCGGCCTGCTGCTGCCGCTGGTGCTCGGCCCCCGCCGCCCCGCCGCATTGCGCTGGCTGGCGGCAGTCGCTGCCGGGGCCCTGCTGTCGATCACTGTCGAGGTGTTGCAGCATGCGATCCGTGCACGCGTGCCGAGCCTTGCCGACTGGGTGCTGAACGTCGCCAGCGCGGCCGCTGGCGCAATCCTTGCCCTGCTGTTCGCCCGGCTGCCGCTGCGGCCGCTGGCCACGCGCCTGCGGCGGCTCAACGTCAACCCGGCGCTCGGGCTGCTGCTCGCCCTCTGGTTCGCTGCACACGCCGCGCCCTTCGTGCCACGCCTGCGGCCCGGCCGGGTGCGTGCGGCGATCGACGCCAGCCTGGCGCTGTCGCCGTCGATCGGCGGTATCGCGACCTGGCTGGCCGCCTACCTGGTCCTGTCGGCGGTGATGCGCACGCTGTTCCGGCGCGAGACTTTCTGGCCCCTGTTCGGCGGCGCGATCCTGCTGTCTCTCGCCGCACGCCTGCTGTTCGTCGGCCAGACATTGACGCCCGACGAACTGATCGCGGTCGCGCTGGCCCTGCCGGTGATCGCCTACCTGCGCCGGCGCAGCCACTCGAGCTCGCGCACGCCGCTGTTCGGCATCGTCTGCATCGCGTTGCTGGTCGCGGGCCTGGCACCGTTCGCATTCGTCGCCGAGCCGCAGTCGATCAGCTGGATACCTTTCGGGGACCTGGTCGACGGCCGGGCCGACGATCTCTACCTGAGCATGCTCGAGCGTCTGTTCGTCGCCATCGGCGTGGTCTGGATCGCCGCCGGCAGCGCCCTCGGCATCGGGCTCGGCACGCTGCTGCTGCTCGGCCTGACGACGCTGGTGGAGTTCGCGCAGCGCTGGCTGCCGCAGCGCGTGCCGGACACCACCGACCTGACGGTCATGATCCTGGCGGCAATCCTGGTGCGGATGGCGCAGCGGCCGGCCGTCACGATCCGGGTGCAGTGAGCGCGCCGCCGGGACGCGCGCTCCCGCCCCTGGCGGCGAGCTTCTGCAAACCGTCGTAGGTGTAGCGATACACGCCGCGGCGACCGCTGCGCGTCAGCGCGACCATCGCCTGCGCCAGCATCCCGATGTCGATGCCACGCCAGGCCTTGTGCGAGCCGCCGAGCAGCGGATTCACCAACGGCATCAGCAGTCTTGCGGCCGACTCGAGCGGCCGCGACTCGGCCCGCGAGCCGCCGAGCAGTAGTCCGGGCTGGACGATGTCCAGCGCCGGGAAGCCGAGTGCCGCAACCTCGGTCTCGGTTTCTCCCTTGACCCGCAGGTAGAAGTTCTTCGCGGCCGGGTCGGCACCGACCGCCGACACCAGCACGAACCGTTCGGCGCCGGCCTGGCGCACGATGCGCGCGACCCGCAGCACCTGGTCGTGATCGACCTTGCGAAACGCCTCCTCCGAACCCGCCCGCGCCCGCGTCGTGCCGAGGCAGCAGAACGCGTCGTGGCAGGTGATGCCGGCGAGCTGCGATTCCAGCTGCTCGAAGGCCACGATCCGGTTGGCGAGCCGCGGATGCTCGCGGCCCAGCGGGCGACGCGTCACCGCGATCACCCGGGCATGCTCCGGCGACTCGAGCAACGCGTCGACGAGGCGGCGGCCGAGCAGGCCGGAGGCACCGAAGACCCAGGCATGCCGTGCACCCGCGGGGGCGGCCGGTGACTTGACATTGATGACTCGATCCATACGACTGCGAGCTTAGGCAAGGCGCCTGCTTACGTCATCCCCGGCGCACCACGATCCGGGCGCCGGCGTGATACTGTGGAAACTGGAAACGGACCGCACCGATGTCATCGCGTCACCTGATCCTCACCGCCTGCGTCGCGTCGCTGCTCGGAACCTGCGGTGCGCTGACGGCCCCGGCCGCCCGCGCTGCCGCCACCGATGCCGAACGCCACGAGACCTACAAGACGTTCCGTGCCGACTTCGACGCCGGCCGGTTCACCGCGGCACTGCCGATCGCGCAACGCCTGGTGGAGATGACCGAAGCACAGTACGGCCCGGACGATCGCCAGCTCGTCAACCCGCTGACCAACCTCGGCACCGTGTATTACCGCCTCGGCGACTACACAGCCGCGGAGGTCCACTATCTGCGAGCGCTGCGACTGATCGACGGCAAGCTCGCCGGCGCTGATCGCATGTTGATGCGCCCCCTCGCCGGCCTCGGCGAAACCTATCTCGCCACCCGGCAGTACGCCGAAGCCGCCAACGCACTGAAACGCGCCGTCGATCTGTCGCGCCACCTCGACGGGCTGTTCAACGCGGACCAGATCGATCTCCTCGACCCGCTGATCGAGAGCTATGTCGCACTCGACCAGCTGCAGGATGCCGAGAAGGAAAGCCAGTACGCCTTCCGCGTCGCCGAGTCCGCCTACGGGCGCGACGACTTGCGGATGCTCGAACCGCTCGATCGCCTGGCACGCTGGTACGAGTTCGTCGGCCGTTACGCGACCGCTCGCGGCCTGCATGCCCGCGCCCTGATGATCGCCGAGAATGCCGCGGGGCGCGGCGCGCCGCAGGCGGTGGGATCGCTGCGCGGCCTCGCCCGCAGCTACTACCTCGAGTACCTCTACGGCCCGGAGGAGACGGCCGCCCCGCCCGATCCCTTTCAGACCAACTCGGCGATGCAGCAGCTGAACCAGGACACCCGTCTGAACCCGGACGGCGAACGGGCGCTGCGCTACGCCCTCGAAGCATTGTCGAAAACAGCCCCGGTCGATCACCGGGCCCGCGGCGAAACACTGGTCGAACTGGGCGACTGGTACCTGATCGGTGGCGCCACGGCACGCGCGCACCAGGCCTATCGCGACGGCTGGAAAGAACTGGCCGCGGCCGGCAACGATGCCGTCGCGCTGCTGCAGGCACCGCGCCGCCTGGCCTATCGACCGCCGCCGGCCTCGATCGCACGCGCCCGCCCGAACGATCCCGAGAACTACGAGGAGCGCTACGTCGAGACGCGCTTCAAGGTGTTGGCCGACGGCAAGGTCGCCGACGTCGAAACCGTCGGCAGCAACGCCTCACCGGCGATCGAGAAGGCGACGCTGCACGCGGTACGCCGGGCGCGCTATGCACCGCGGCTCGAGAACGGCGAGCCGGTCGTCACGCCCGACGTCACGCTGCGCGAACGGGTGCTGGTCAAGGCGCCGCCGGAAGCGGCGCAGGCTCGTTGAGATCGCGCGAATCGGCGCCAGCGCCGTCGGTCGCCTCTGCAGCAGAGGCTGCGCCCGACTCGGGCGACGCAGCAGGCGGAGGCGGTGTCAGGTAGGCCGTGCCGCTGTTGCCGCGGCGGCTCTCGCGGATCGGCACGGCTTCGATGACCTCGAGCATCGCGGGTTGTGCTGCCGTGGCCGCCGCCAGCAGCGGCTGACCGCTGGCCAGCAGCCTGGCCACCGGCTGCTCGGGGAACTGGGTCAGGAACTTTGCAGCCGCATCACGCATCGCGGCACGGGTCGCCAGATCGAGCGGCGCGCCGTTGCTCATGCCGCCTCCCGGGCTGTTGCCGTAGCCGGTCAAGGTGTAGGTGTCGAAGGGCTCGCCGCGCGGCGTACGCAGCAGGATCCGATAGCGGATGGTCACCGCGACGTAGTCGCCGCCGGTCTCGCGCGCGGTCGCGAACGAATACTGCTCGAGCCGCGCCTCGAAGATCGCCTGCAGTCCCGCCGCGCGCTTGGCCGCTTCCAGATCCTCGAACTCGTCGGCGGCGCGGAAACTCGCCTTGAACACTTCGCGCGCCAGTTTGCGCTGGCCCTCGCCGAGCGAAATGCTCCAGGGCACGCCGCCGCGGGTTTCGTTGTGGGCGTAATCCTTCTGGTCCGACGGCAGCACGAAACCGATGTGCGCGGGCACCGGCTGCACCAGTGCTTTCGGCAGCACCGGCTGCGGCGCAATCTTGACCCCGCCACAGCCGGCCGCCAACAGCAACCACGGCAGCAAAACCCGGGCGAGCCCGCCGGCCGCCGAGCTTTGCCCCGTCGCAAGCCTGGGCTGGCGGCTGCCGATCGGCTGTCGAGTCAGTTGCCGCCGACGCATTGCCGAACCCCGTTGATCTCGATGGTGGCGGTGCAGATCCTGACGTTGGTGAGGCCGACGAACGTACCATCGTTGCGCTCGCACATGGCCCTCATTAGGGCGGAAAAGCGGATGTTTGTAAACGGCGTCATGCCGCCGCCGACCGGGAAACCGATCGCATGGATGCGCACGCGGCGACGGCCGCTGCCGTCGGGACGGTTGATCCGGTCGACCGCATCGAGCGCTCCCTGGATCGACTCGCCGGTGAACTCGTCGCCGAGCACGTAGATGCTGATCCGCTTGTCGGCCGACCAGTAGTTGCGGATCGCGACCTCGATGCCGTCGGCCGGGCTCGAATCGCTGAAAGTACGCCAGTTGCGCATGCGGTTGACGATCTGGGTGCGCTGGCTCGGCGAATCCGTCAACCAGCGGCCACGCGTGCCTTCGAACATTTCCTTGCCGTTGTCATCGACGATCTGCAGACCCTTGAGCCGCGGATAGATGTCGAGGATCTCCTTCATGACCTCCTGCGCCGTCTCCCAGTGATTGCCCTGCATGCTGCCGGAGGTGTCGATCAGGAAGATGACGTAGTCGCTGTCCACCGGAATACCGCCGACGGCATCGGTCCTGAGCGGGCGGCGCGAGCGCGACGCTTTCAGCAGCCGCTGCTGCTCGGCCTGCAGTTCGTCGTAGGCGGCCAGCAGCTCGCGTTCGACGATGCTGCTGACCGCCGCATCGCGCTGCGAGGCGTCGAACTGGCCGCGGATGCTCGACGCCTCGCCGGCCGTGCGTGCGAGGTTCAAGCGCTCGCGCGTCAGCCGCTCGACCCGGCCCTCGAGTTCGCGCTCGAGACGGGTCGTGTCGCCGCGGATCACGAACAGTTCTTCCTGCAGCCGCTCGAGCTGCTGGGAAAGGTTCTCGCGCGACTTCTCGATCTGCACCGGCTGGCCGAACTCCGACAGCACCAGCAGCAGAATGATCGCGCCGAAGCCGCAGCAGATCACGTCGAGGAACGAGAGGCTGAAGACTTCGGTATCGCGGCGACGCAGTTTCATCGCGAGTCTCTCGTCCCGCTCTCAGGGCCAGTCCGGCGAGGGCATCACGAACGCGCCCTTGCTGTTGCGGGCCAGCATCCAGAAGCGGTGCGAGGCCGGCAGGTCGCCCTTCATCGGCAGCAGCACGACATCGATCGGCGCCTTCAGCGTGATCGAGCGCGCCGCCTCGTCGAACAGCCGGGCCCGCGTCGCCGCGTCGACGAACTTGCGCAGTGCCGGCGGCGTCGCGCCCTGGGTCGGCAGGCCATCGGTGATCAGCACCACCTGGTCGGGCTCCGGATTGACGTCGCGGATCGCACGCAACGCGTTCAGCAGACTGGTGCCGTCCCGCGGCACCAGCGCATCGAGCGCCTGCGCGACCTGATCCAGCTGGGCGTTGCTGGCCGCGGGCAGCCACTTGCCGCCGGTGCCTTCGATCAGCGGCTCGGCCCGGGTGTTGAACGCATACACCTGGAACTGCGTCCCTTGCGGCAACTGCGCGACCAGCCAGTTGGCGATGTCGACGGCGCGCCGCCATTTCAGCGCCGCCTGGCGTGCCGGTTCCGGCGAGTTGCGCAGCCGGATGATGTTGACCAGATCGTCGTCGAGCATGCTCGCCGAGCGATCCAGCAGCACCAGCACGCGCTTGCCGCGCAGCGTGAGGCCGGTCAGATAGCGGCGATTGGCGACCGACGCCCGGCCGGTGCCGACCCGGTCGGCGTTGGGCATCTCGACCTTGGCGCTCGCCTCCAGCCGTCGCCTGCCCTCCTCGAGCGCCCGCACGTCGGCCTTGAGCTTCTCGATGTGCTCGCGCTTGGCGAGCGTGTCGGAGTCGTAGATCGACGCCTGCTCGCGGCGGCGCTGCAGCTCCTCGATCAGGCGCGTGGCGCGCTCCGCGGCCGCAGCCGTTTCGCTCTCGGTTTGCTGCAGGGTGTTGCGCAGGCGCACGAGATTGCGCGCACCGTCCAGCACTTCCTCCTCCAGCCGGCTGACCTGCGCGGCGAGATCCTGGCTCTCCTTGGTGCGGATCATGCTGCTCTGGGCACTGATGACCGTATAGAACAGGATCACCGCGCCGAATCCGCAGCAGATCACGTCGAGAAACGACAGACTGAAAACCTCAGCGCTGCGGTGTTTCTTGCGCATTCCGTCCGTCCACCGCGATCAACGCGAGTTCGACACCCGGATCGCCGATCCGCAACCGGTCGCCGGCCCGCAAGCGCGCACGACCTGCGACGCGCTCGCCGTTGACCCAGGTGCCGTGGCGGCTGTGATCCACCAGCACGATGGCCTCCGCTTCGTCGCGCAGCGTACAGTGCAGCCGCGACACGCCGGCCAGGCCTTCGGCCAGCACGATGCCGCCGGCGGCCGGGGCCCGCCCGATCTCGATCGTCGCCGCCGCCAGCGGCAAGGCCCGACCCGACCACAGCAGGTGCGTGGGCCGCCCGCCACCGGCGTATTGCCCGGATCTGCCGAGCGGCGCGGCAACGAGTGCCGGCCCGTCCGGCCAGGACAGCGGCGGCTCGAACCGCGGCACGCCGCGCCGCAGCGGCACGGCCGCAGCGGCGGCCGCCGCTCCCGTCGTCGCCGGCACCGTTGCCGTCGCCATCGCCAACGCATCGACCGGTTCGCGTCCGCCGAGAGCCGCCGCCGCACTCGCCAGGAAACCCTCCGGCAGCCGTTGCAGCGAGCAACCGGGGAACTCGGCGTCCAGAAGTTCGCGCCATCCCGGCAACTGCTCGAACTGCGTCGGCACCACCAGCGTCACCGGCATGCCGGCCGGCCGCAGTTCGTGGACCATCGCGATCAGCTCGCGGTACAGCGCTTCGCCGCGCGCCGCGAACTGGTCGCGACTCAGCACGACCTCGTGCCGCAACGCGGTCTCGCCAGCACCGATCGTCAGGCCGATCGCGGCGCTGCCGTCGCGGGCCGCGCAGGCCGTCACGGCCGGCAACTGGTCGTAGAGGCGCTGCTCGGTCGACGCATCGTGCAACGGATCGAAGCGGGTCTTCAGCACCATCGCCTCGCTGACCAGTTGCAACCAGGATTCCTGCAGTGCGATCCAGCCGCCGCGCAGGCGCAGCCGCGTCGAGCGGCGACGGGCCTCGGTGGCCGTGACCTCGACCCGGGTCGTCGCCGCATGGTGCAGCCCGAGCTCGAGCACGATCGCCGTGCCCGGCCGCAGGCTCAGCGCGGCGGCCGCCAGCGCCGCGGCATCGACGAAGCTGCCCACCGCCAGCCCTGCGGCACGACAGACCGCCAGCAACCGCGACAGTGCCGGGCCGTCGAAACCGGCCGGGACGGCGACACAGGCACGGTCGGGCAACGGCGATGGCCATTCCGCCAGGCGTGCCGCCAGCTCGGCACGCGCGATAGTCAGTGCCGCGCGCGCCGGCGGCCGGCCCTGCGCCAACTCGAACCAGTGCCGGGACGAAGCGGCGTTCGGCTGGCTGCGCGCACGGGCGAGCGCCGAACGGCCGGCATGCGCGGGCTGCCCCTGCCCGGCATCGACGATCGACGGCGCCACCCGCGGCGCGGCGGCATCGCCGACCGCGAGCGCCAGCGCGGCGTCGTCGAGCACCAGGCCGAGCGTGCTCATGCACGCGCCTGCAGATTGCGGATCACGCTCTGGTCGAGCCAGGTCTCGGTATCGAGCACGTGGCGTTCCTGCAGTTGCTGCAGCTGCTGCAACAGCAGCATCAGCAGGATCGACAGCAGCAATGCGATCAGGGTCGAGTTGAACGCCACGCCGAGGCCTTCGGTGACGCCGGAGATATCGCCGGTGACTGCCTTGTGCGCCTGCGACAAGGCGTCGCCGATGCCGCGGACGGTACCGATGAAGCCGATCGCCGGGATCGCCCAGGCGATGTAGCGCAGCATCGACAGTTCGGAATCGAGACGTTCGGCCTCCGACTGGCAGACCGAATGCGCCACCGACGAGGCGTCCTGGACGTTGCGCGTGGCGCCGAAACGCGCCAGCGCGGCCAGCACCGCGCGCGGCACCAACAGGTTGCGCGTCTCGGGCGGCAGGCTCTCGATCTGGCGTGCGTATTCGCGCGTGTCCTCCGGCAGGATCTTCATGCCCTCGGGCAGTTTCAGCGGCGCATCCAGCAGCGCACGCTGCTCGATGCGCTGCGCCAGCGCCTTGTAGCCCATCAACGCCAACGCCCAGAGCATCAGGATGATCTCGGCCTCCTGCTCGTAGTCCTTGATCACGATGTAGATCGAGCGTTGCGACACATAGGCCGGATCGGCCAGCATCCGTTCGCGATCGACGGTCATGATCGCCTCGGCCACCGGCCGCACGTGCAGCACGAAAACCGAGTGCACGATCACGATCGCCAGCGCCAGCGATACCAGGCTGAAAACGAATTCGTTCGGCAGTTTGCGGTTCATATGTCCACGGGCAGGCTGATGTTGTTGTCGGCGGATTCGCGGAACTCCGGCGCTTCGTCGTCCGAGAGTTTGGGCGGCGCGGCGCGGCGCGGGCCTTCGGCAGGTTCTTCGACGTTGCTGTCGGCTTGCGCCGCGGGGGCAGCGGCCGGTGCGGGTGCAGGCACCGGGGCCGCGGTCGGCGACGGCCCGGCTTCCGCGGTGGCCGGTTCCGCTGCGGTGCCGCGCGCTGCAGGTACCGGCGCGGGCTCGGACTCAGGCGCAGGCGCAGGCGCAGGCGCAGGCGAGGATGCGCCGGCCGGCGCTGCCGCGTCGACCGCGAGGCGCAGCAGACTTTCGGTGGCGGCGTAGACCGTCGCGGCAAACACGCCGGTCAGGAAGATCATCGACCATTGCGGCGCACGCCGCCGTGGCCGTGTGGGCTCCCGATTGCCGGGCTCAATCGACATGGCGTGCCACCCTGAAGCCGATGGATTGCGACGGCCCTTCGACGCCTTCGCGCCAGGCCGCGCGCAGCTCGCTGAACGAGGCGGTGCGCCAGCTGCTGCCCTTGATCACATGTCGCGCGCCGCTGGCCGACGGCCCGGCCGGATCGGTCACTGGCGCCGGATCGACGAACGACGCATACACGTCGTGAGTCCATTCCGACACATTGCCGGTCATGTCGTACAGGCCCAGTGCGTTGGGCTTGAACCGGCCCGGCGGTGCGACGGCCGGGTAGTCGTCGCTCCAGCCGTCGAGGATACGCTCGACCGCCGCGGCCGCCTCGGTGCCGGCGAGGTTGGCGTGGCCCGGCGGCACCGGCAATGCATCGCCCCAATCGTACCGTCGCAGCGGCCGACTGGCGCCAGCCTGGCGCGCGGCGTATTCCCATTCGGCCTCGGTCGGCAGCCGATAGCCGCTGGTCGCCGGTGTCCGCAACACCCAACTGCCGCCTTTTTGTTCGTAAGCCGGCGGCAGACCTTCCTGCTCCGACAGCCAGTTGCAGTACTGCACGGCATCGGACCAGCCGACGTTGCTGACGGCCTGTCCGTCGAGATCGATGCTGCGCCGGTCGACGGCTCCGGAGGCGTGGTTCGGCCGGAAGCGACGGAACTCCGCATTGGTGACTTCGTGCACGGCGATATAGAACGGTCGCGAGAGCGTCACGCGGCGCAGCGTCTCGTTCGGTCGCCGGCCCTGTTCGCGACGCTCGCTACCCATCTGGAAGCCACCGGCAGGCACCAGCCGCAGCACTGTGCCGAGCTTGCCGGTCAGCGTCTCGGTCGGCGGTTTCCAGCCCGCCGGTCGGCCCTCGGGCAGCAGGCTGTATTCGACGGTACGGGCCAGCGCCGGCGTGAGATCGACTTCGGTGCGAAAGGACTGCAGCCCGGTGCGCCGCACCTCGATGGCATGGCGGGTCGCGAGCAGCTCGAGCGTCGCCGGCGTACGGCCGCGGGCCGCGCCGTCGATCAACAGCTCGGCATCGGCAGGCTCGCCGCGCACCGTCAGCGTCGCCATGATCGGCTGCAGCTGCGCATCGAGGGTCGAGCGCGCGCCCGCCGCCGCGCCGACCCGGCGCTGCCAGGCCGTGTAACCGGCGCGGGTCACCAGTACGTCGTAGTCGGTTCCGCCCGGCAGCGCGATCTCGAGCGGGGTGCGGCCGCGAAACACCCCGGCGACCGTCACCTCGGCGCCCACCGGGTTCGACCGCACCACCAGCCGCGCATCCGGTGCGCCGAGCGTCAACGGCCCGAGCGTCGTGACCTCGCCGGCCCTGACCAGCACGCTGCTGGCCCATTCGCGCGCACCGGGCGCAGCGATCGACACGCGGTGCACGCCGGCCGGCAGATCGAGCGTGGCCGGCAAAGGCTGCGGCGATGCATCGGCGCCCTCGACGCGCAGCACAGCCTCGGGCGTCGTGGCCGATACCGCAAGCTGGCCCCAGGACGGCTCGAACACCACCGACAAGGTCTGGCGAGCGCCCGCACCCTCGACCGTGATTTTCTGGATGACGTCGAGATGGCGCGCCGCCCGCAGCGTCAGCGTCCGCGCGCCCGCGGCGATCGACAACTCGCCGGGCGCTTGCCCGGCCTCGGCGCCATCGACGCTGACCGTGGCCACCACGCCGCCAGTATCGATCGCGACGATTCCCGGCAGCTTGCTCAGCCGCAATGCCAGACTGGCCGGTTGCCCGGCACGCACCTCGAGCGGGCGTTCGAGCGCGGCATAGCCCTCGGCTTCGGCGCGCACGCTGTGCCGGCCCGGCAGCACGAACAACGTCGGCGCGGAATACCAGGACAGGAGCGCTGCGCTGCGCACCTTCGCATCGACCGGCTCGGCCTCGATCGCCACCCGCTGCAACCGGCCGACGATGCCGAACAGCAGCGCCAGCGCGACCACGCAGATCGCCAGCGCACTCATGAGCAATCGCCGGGTGGCCGCCGCGCTGCCGCGACGCCGCAAAGGATCCTGAGGCGCGGCCGCAGCGTCGCCGTCGGTCGCGGCAAAATCGAGGGCCGCGGCGACGATCTCCGCGTCGGCGGTCTCCTCGGGGTCGCTTCCGGTCTGGCTGCGCGCAGCGGCGAGCGGCGCCACCGTATCGTTGCCGACCAGATGCCGCACATCGAGATCGAGCCCGTCCGGCCCGACTCGGGTCGCGATCACCCGCGCCGCACCGATCGCGAGCACGTCGCCGCTGCGCAGCTCCTGACCGGACGCCGGCACGGACTCGCCGTTGAGCCGCAGCGGCGCGACGCCGGATTCCGCGTCCATCGCGACAGGATCCTGCCGCGACTCGGCCGAGACCCACCAGGCATCCCCGCACCAGTCGAAGCGCAGCGCCTGCATCGAGCCGGCGCCGGGCACGCGGACCTCGGCGTCGCCCGCGGCGCCACCGATGCGCAGCGGCGGATCGATCCGCCGCTCTCCGGCCGGCTCACGCAGCCGGATCGATGGCGGAGCGCCCAAGGCCACATCTGCCATGGTGCGACCGTGCCCTAGATCGGGTCGACGCAGCGAACCTGGATGGGTCGGGGCGCCTCACCGGGCGCAATCAGGATCTCGTGACGGACATCGCGATATCCCGCCCGCGTGCCGATCACGACGTAGCGCCCTGGCTTCAATTCGACCTCCTGCCTCGCGAAACTGCCCAGCGTTCCGACCCGCTGGATCGCGATGCTGGTGAGCCCGTCCGACTCCAGCGCGACCCGGATCGGCCGGTCGTACCGCGGCAGTTGCGCCTCGACCTGGCTGATCTGCGCACGCAGCAGCGGGCCGGGGTTGGCCAGGCCACGCGCCCGGTCCAGCAAGCTGGCCGCCTCGGCCCGCACTTCATCGGCCGCCAGACGCTCAGGCTTGTCGATCAGACCCTGCAGCCCGCGCGCGAGTTCCACCCGCGGCAGAACCCGCTCACGGCCGATGCGCGCAAACTCGACCCCCGGATCGCCGGCGAGCACGCCCTCATAGGCCAGCAGGGCCTCGTCCCAGCGTTCGGCGGCCTCGAGCTGTGCGCCGCGAGCCTGGGCACCGGCGAGATCGCGTCCGGCCACCGCCGACGCCAGTTCGGCAAAACCCGCGGCGACTTCCGGCGCCTCGGGACGCAGCGCACGCGCCTGCTCCAGCGCCCGGCGGGCTTCAGCATGGCGCCCGGCACGCAGGCTGGCGAGCGCATCGCCGATCTGTCGCGCATAGGCCTCGTCGGACACCGCCGCACGGGCCCGCCGCAAACCCGCGGTCGCGGCCGCATGCTGCGGATCGGCCTTCAGCACCTGCTCGTAGAGCTCGGCGGCACGCGCCGCATCGCCGGCGGCGAGCGCCGATTCGGCCTCGGCGAAGGCCGGCAGCACCGGCGCGAGCCCACCGCTGCGCACGAGGCCAGCGGTCGCCCGCGCATTGCCAGGTTCGATCTGCAGCGCCAGCTCGAAGGCCTGCCGGGCGACCTGGATCTGGCCGGCGGCCAGCGCCCGCTCGCCGGCTTCGAGCTGCGACTGCAGCGCCGCCCCGGCCTCGGTGGCGAGTCGTTCGAGACGCCGGGTCGCGACCTTGATGCGGTCGAACGCGATTTCGACATTGCCGGCAGCGAGCGCGGCCACGGCATCGGTTCCAAGCGCCTTCGCGCCCGCAAATGCCGCGCCGCCCCAGACCGCGGCCGCGCGCTGCTCGAGGGCCGCGAGCCGCGTGTCGAAGCCGGTACGCAACTCGGCGAACTGCTGCGGCACATCGGTGGTGCCTGCCGCAGCCGGCGGCGGCTCCGCCGCCGAGGGCGGTGCAGAGTCCTGCTGGTCGGCGACCGGCGGCGGGACGAGCTGCACCGCCCGCTGCTCGGCAATCCGCGGCAGGAACACGAACACGCCGATCAGCGCTGCGGCAAGCGCGGCCAGACCGGCCCACTTCAACACCGAAACCCGCCGCGAGCCGCCGGCAGCCTCCGCCGGCTCGATCGACCCGGATTCGAGTTCCGCATCCGTCTCGATCAGCTCGTCGCGACCCTGCTCCGGCAACGGCGCCGCGGCGGCCGGCACGTCCGACTCCGGGTTGAAGCCGATGGTCAACGGCTCGTGCTCGAGTGGCTGCACCGCCGGCAGCTCCAGCGCCGGATCGGTCTCGACCCGCAGCGCCAGGGAAGTCGCCGTATCATCGTCGGAATCGAGCGGCGGTGGCGGTGGCGCCGTCTCGCCGGCACTGACCGTATCCTGCAGCGCCGCGTGCAGTTCCTCCTGCAGGTCGTCCATCGACGCCGGACGCTCGGCCGGATCCTTGGCCAGCATCCGCATCACCAGCCGCACCAGCCGCGGCGGCGCGGCATGGATCGGCTGCAGGTCCGGCACCGGTGCGCCGATGACCGCGCGGGCATCGAAATCGGGGTAGTACGGCGGGTAGCCGGACAGCAGCTCGTAGGCGAGCGCACCGAGTCCGTAGACATCGTCGGCTGGTGCCGGCGGCTCGCCTTCGATCTGCTGCGGGCTCGCGCTGAACGGCGAGCCGAAGCCGGTATTGGGCACTTCCCCATCGAGCGCCGCCATGCCGAAGTCGGACACGTTGATGTGTCCCTCGACGTCGATCAGCACGTTGCTCGGTTTCAGGTCGCGGTGGATCACGCCGCGCGAGTGGGCATGGTCGAGCGCGCGCGCGATCTCGAGCAGCGCCGGCACGATCCGGGTGTAGGGCTCGCCCCGCAGCCGGCGCAGATCGCCGGTCGCCAGCGTCATCGGCAGCACGGTCGCCGCATCGTCGCGCACCGGTTCGGCGATCTCGACGATGCCCGGATGGCCGAGCCGCTGGGCGACGGCATATTCGTGCCGCAGACTCTCCCAGGCTTCGGGGGAACGCGCCACCTCGGGATGCAGCACCTTGAGTGCGACATCCTCGTGGCGCGTCGCGTCATGCGCGCGCCAGACTTCGCCTTGTCCGCCCGTGCCGATGCGTTCGATCAGCGTGAAACGCCCGCAGAGCTCCGCACCCTTTTCGAGAGTCAGCATGCGGGAGGATTGTACGACTTACGGAGGAGCGGCGGGCGCCGTCGGCGGCTCCTGCGCGGTCGCGGCCCCTGGCGTCGCGACCGGCTCGAGTGGTGTCGCCGTGCCGCCCGCCTCCTCGCGGTAGATTTCGGCCAGCAAGCGCCGCCATTCGCGGTACTGCTCTTCGGCCGTACCCGTCAGCTTCAAGGTCCGCCCCTCGAGCTCGACCACCTGCGGCGCGGCCTCGTTCTGGAAGCTGGTCGCGAGTTCCCGCACTTCCTGGGCCGCAACCTTGGCGTCGGAGAATTTCTTGATGCCCGAGAGCACCGCCGCCGTACCGCCGACCGCGCCCGCCGTGCGCGCCGCGCTCTCGATTCGCCGGCAGTCGTAGTCGTTGGCCGCGCAGTTGCCGGGGACGAAGATCGACGCGAGCACCGCCGCGGCGCCGAGCGCGGAACGGGTGCGTGCCTGCGAGCGGGCACGATCCTCCTTCTCGATCGCGTCGAAGCTGGTACGTCGCCAGCCGCCGTAGGAGTCCTGCAATTTTTCGGCGAAGTTGCTGTTGTAGCCATCGACCGTGTCGATCACGGCGGTATCCCGCTCGCGAATACGCTCGACCCGTTCCAGCAGCGGATCGCCGGCTGCCGGCAGCCGCAGCAGCTGCACGAGGTCCCGCTCGCCCTTGCGCAGATAACCGGCGAAGGCCTCGGGGGCAAGATCCTCGGCAAAGCGCAGCGCCGCGATGCGGCGTATCTCGCGACGCTCCGCCGGCGCGAGCTTGCTGCGCGCCGCGACCAGATCGTTGGCGATCTGCGCGTAGACGTTCTGGAACGGATCGCGCGCCCGCAGCGCGGCTTCGGTCCGATAGGAACCGATATCCGCCGGACCACGATAGACCTTGTCCTTGATCCAGACGCGACCAGCAGCATCCCGCGCGGTGATCGCCAGCGACAGCTCCGTGCCGGTGGAGACCAGGATCCGTCCGTCCACGATCAGGTCGACGAACTGCACGCTCTGTGGCGCGACCCGCACCGCTCCCCACTGCCCGGTCGATTCGAGCGTCGCGCGCAGCGTGGCCGGCAGCAGCCGTGCCTCCGCCTTGCGCACGTCGGGATAGATGCGCCGCTGGGCGAGCGCGTCTTCGTCGCCGATGTCTTGCGGCAAGCCCGGATCGAACTCGTGGATCGCCACGTCGAGCAGCTCGTCCTCGGGAATCTGCTGCGTGGCCTGCACCGCCGCGATCTTCGGCAGCGGCTTGGTCTCCTTGACCACGCAACCGGCCGCGAGCAGGCCCGCTGCCAGCAACCCGAGCAGTGCGAGCGGGCGGTGAACGAAGGCGGCGTCGATCATGATCATCTTCCCTGGCAGTGCCACGCGCCTCACTTGCGCGCGTTGCGCTTGTAGTCCTCGTATTCCTTCCAGAGTTTTTCCTTCAACTCCGGATCGGTCTCCTGCTCGGCTGCACGGCGCAGACGCCGCGCGACGATGTCGTCGTCCTCGCCGGAGGGCCGGCTGCGATCCGGGCCACCGCTGCCGCCACCGGCTACCGTGCCGCGGTCCTGGCCATCGCCGGCGCTGCTACCGCCGGCGCCGTTTGCCGCGCCGGCGGCATCGCGTCGCGCATTCTCGGAGCGCAGGTCGCCGGGACGGCCGCCAGCAGCCGCCGGCGAACCATCGCCGAGCCCGCCGATGCCATCGTCATCGTCATCACCGGTCGAACCGGCATCGGTTGCCGCCCGCGAGTCGCGTTCCGCGGCATTGCGCGCCTGTTCGCCGGCCAGGGTCTTGTCGAAGCTGCCGAGACTGTCGTCGAGCCGCCGATCGAGCACCGCACGACGCTCGTCGGGCGTCATCACGGAGCCCGCCGAACCCGTTGGGGTTCCGGCTGCCCCAGCGGCTCCACCGGTGTTTCCGGTTCCAGCAGCGCCAGCAACTCCGGCAGTTCCGGCAGTCCCGGCACCGACACTCGCCTCGGCGCCGACCGATCCGGCGCCCTGGGCGCTGGCACCCACCGAACCTGACTCGGCACCACCCGGCAAGCCGGCACCGGCACCACCACCGTCGTCGCCGGTCGTGCCCGGAATCCCCACGCCCGCGCCCGCGCCACCACCGCCATCGCTGCCGCCACCACTGGGCGCAGGCAGCCCCGCGCCGCCCCCGCCACTGCTCCCGCCGCCGGAGCTCTGTTGTTCCGGACAGCCCGCCAGCAGCAATGCGAGCGCACTGCCGGCCAGCAGACGCAGCGGCAGCAAACGGCTCATGCGCCGGGATCGGCAGCGGCCGTGGCCACGTCGCTGCCGCCGCGAAAGAACGAACGCAATTGCTCGGCCAGCCGGTTGCAGGCCGTACCCTCGACCCGGGCGATGAACGGCAACGGCACGATCGCGCCAACGATCGCCGACGTCCCGGTGACGTTGGCGCCAACCGAACCGGCCGACTTGGCCTGCTTGAGATCCCAGATCGTGGCCTCGTAGGCGGCTTCCTTTTCCCACCAACCGAAGCCGATGCAACCGGCCGCGCCCGGCGCCGCGCCGCAGGCGAGGCTGCCGCCGCCGTCGGTCTTGCGGGTGCTGCCGTCGAGCCAGACGATGTAGCGGACCCCGGTCGCGGCCACCCGCTCGCTGACATCCGGCCGCGACAGTACCGTGGTCACACCCTCCGGTTGCGTCGGCGCGGTGCCGGGCTCGAACCACGGGAACAGCTGATCGACGAACGCGTCGTTGCCGTGGACCTGCAGCTTGCGGCTGCCGGAAGCGAGATTCCTGCTAACACAGTCCATGAAATCGTCTTCGGCCGTGGCGCCCTCGATCTGCGGCTTGGCGAGGATCACGACAGCCTCGTCGGCGGCGATCCGGGTCTGCAGCTCACGCGACTCCTCGATGCGCGCCTGCATGCAGCCGCCGAGCAGCAGGCAGCCGACCGACATGATGGGCATCGCTATCCGCCAACGATGCGGCTGGCATGATTTCTTCATGGCAGAACTCCCGGCGAAGGGTCGCAACCCGGACGCGGATTCGAGTATGTGCCAGGGCCCTTCCGAGGAGAAGGACCGCGCAGCCGCCGCCAGGTTCCCTAGAAATCGAGCGACAGCTGCCCGGCTGCCGCGGCATCGGGCGCGGCCGGCCGGCGAAACTGCGTGGTATCCAGCCCGGGCCACCGCCGGGCCTCGAGTTGCAGACGGCGGCAGGCCACCTCGAAGCGCTGCCGCAGCAGGCTGGCGAACGCACCCTGGCCACTCATGCGTGTGCGGAAATCGGAATCGTTGTCGCGGCCGCCGCGCAATTGCGCGACGCGGGCCATCACATGCGCCGCCGTCTCGGGGAAATGCGCCTCGAGCCATTCGCGGAACAGGGTGTTCACCTCGTAGGGCAGGCGCAGCAGCACATAGGCCGCGGAGCTCGCGCCGGCGGCGGCACTGGCTTCGAGCACGCGCTCGACCTCGTGGTCCGTCAGCACCGGAATCACCGGCGCGACCAGCACGCCGACCGGCACGCCCGCCGCGGCGAGTCGCTGCATCAGCCGCAAGCGCATCGCCGCCGAGGCCGCGCGCGGCTCGAGCAGCCGCTTCAGCGCCGGATCGAGGGTCGGCAGGCTGAGCGTCACCCGCGCCAGACCGTCGCGCGCGAGATCCGCGAGCAGATCGAGATCGCGCTCGAGCAGCGCGCCCTTGGTGACGATCATGACCGGGTGCCGGGTCCGTGCCAGCACCTCGAGCACACTGCGCGTCACACGGAGTTTCTTTTCGATCGGCTGGTATGGGTCGGTGTTGGCGCCGAGCATGATCGGCTTGCAGACATAATGTCGGTTCGCCAGCTCCCGCTCGAGCAACTGCGCCGCATCGGCCTTGTAGAACAGCCGGGTTTCGAAATCGATGCCGGGCGAGAGATCGACATAGGCATGGCTCGGACGCGCATAGCAGTAGATGCAGCCGTGCTCGCAACCGCGATACGGGTTGATCGACTGCTCGAAACCGACGTCCGGCGAGTCGTTGCGGGTGATGATCGACCTGGCGTGTTCCGGCAGAACCGACGTGGTGATGCTGTCGGGCACGCTGTCGGCGGCATCCGGCCCGGGCGCCGCCCAGCCGTCGTCGAGCGCCTCAGTGACTCTGCGCTCGAAACGACCCGGCGGGCGCGACAAGGCGCCCCGCCCGCGGCACACCGGAGGAGGATGTGTCATGGCTGTATATTTATACAGCTTTCCGGGTGAGGGCAAGCCACCGACCTGCCGCTGTCCACTCGAGGCTTCGGCTAACGAGGCGGAGCGGAGTCCGCGCAGCGGCGCGCCAGCAGGCGCAGGATCTCGCGCCGGATCAAGCCGCTGGCCGGGCGGATCAACAGCCAGTAACAGCGCATCGCCCGGCGCGCCGCCGCATCGTTGCCGTGGATGCGGGTCTCGGTCACCGCCAGGCAGGCCCGGCCTTGATCGAGCGGCTGGAAATCGAACATCCATGCCAGCCGCGCCAGCCCGGGAGTGCGGTCGGTGGCGAACTGCGCCGGTGCGATGCGCCGGACCCCGCCGGCACTGCGCCAGAACGCACCGACTGCGCCGACCACCAGGCCCCGCGCCGGATCGTCGCGCAGCGTGACGAACGCCGCGTCAAGGAAATGGCCGAGGCGGCCCGCTTGCAGCGCGCCGGACGCATTGCCCTGGCCTGCACCCGGGCTTTGGCCTGCGTCCGGATCGTGGGCGCGCACCGGATCGGAGTGGCGGCTGCGGATCCGCGCCAACCGGGCCGGCAGACTGCGCAGCGCGAACAGCGGCCCGATCAGCGGCGAGCGCGCGAGCTCGACATCGCGCAACTGCGCGGCGACCTGCGAAGGCGGCGCCTCGATGCGCCGTACATGCCGCTCGCGAAAGTGAAACAGCGGCAGGAATTCGTCGATCGGTTCCGTCACTCAGTGATACCTTGCCGGCGACAGCCACCCAGGAGAGTGTCGCATGGCCACGAACGCGATCACCCGTCACTTCGCCACCATCGAGCAGGGCCGCTGGGGCCCACGCCAGGTGCACTATCGCAAGACCGGCAAAGGGCCGCTGGTGATCCTCTTCCACCAGAGCCCGCTGTCCTCGCGCGACATGATCGCGACCATGGAGCGCTGGCAGCAGGACTTCACCTGCATCGCGCCCGACACACCAGGCTTCGGCCTGTCCGATCCGCTCGGGGTGCCCCAAGCGGAAATGCACGACTATGCCGAAGCCGCGGTCGAGTTCATGGACGCGCTCGGCATCGACAAGGCCGCGGTCTACGGCTTCCACACGGGCGCGATGATCAGCGGTGCACTGGCCGCCGGCTTTCCCGAGCGCGTGATCTGCGCCGCGGCCAACGGCTACGTGATCCTGACCGAACAGGAACGCGCCGAAATCGTCGCCAACTACCTGCCGGCCTACGAGCCGAAATGGGACGGCTCACATCTCACCTGGCTGTGGGCACGGCTGCGCGAGCAGCTGATCTTCTTCCCCTGGTATGCCAAGACACTGGAGCAGCGGCTCGACTTCGACTTGCCGCCGCCGACCGCGTTGCACGCCGGCCTGCTCGACTTCATGCGCTCGGGCGATCACTACCGGGTCGGTTACCGGGCCGCGTTCACCATGCGCTCGGACCTCGCGCTGCAGCAGGTGAAGGTGCCGATCCTGGTCACCGCCGCCGACACCGACGTGCTCGCGGCCCAGCTCGATCGCGTACGCCGCCCCAGCCCGAAGGTCACGGTGCGGCCCGGCGGCACGCCGACCGAAACGCTCGACCTCTGTCGCGACTTCATCCGCAAGCACAAGCCGCCCGCGGCGCCGAAGCTCGCGTCGACCCGGCCGCTCAAGGGCCGGCTCTGGCAGCAGTACATCGACGTGCCCGGCGGCCAGCTGCGCCTGCGACGCAACGACGATGCGGCCGGCCGGCCGGTGCTGGTGCAGCACGACGCCGCCGGCTCCTCCGAGGTCGTGCAGGCGCTGGCCAGCGGCTTCATCGGCAAGCGCCCGGTGATCGCGCTGAACCTGCCCGGCCACGGCGAATCCGACAACGTCCTGCCCAAGGGCAAGGTCACGGTCACCGGCTACGCCAAGGCCGTGCTGGCCGCATTGTCGGCCCTCGGCATCGAGGAATTCGATTTCGTCGGTACCTGGGGCGGCGGCCTGGTCGGCCTCGAGCTCGCGCTGCTGCAGCCGACGCGCGTCGGCAAGCTGGTGCTGGCCGACATGCTGTACTTCGACGACAAGCTGCGGCAGTCGCTGGCGGCGAACTACACGCCCGACATCCAGCCCGTCTGGTACGGCGGCCACCTGCTCGAGGCCTGGTACCTGATGCGCGACCAGGGATTATTCTGGCCGTGGTACGAGCGCAATCGCCAGGGCATCATCCGCCAGCCCATCAACGTCGACACCCAGATGGTCAACCGCCGCGTGTTCGAGCTGTTTCGCTCCAACGGCATGTGGCGCCAAGCCTATCAGGCCCACTTCGCCTATCCGCTGCAGTCGAAGCTGGCGAAATCCAGGGTGCCCATGGCTTTCGTCGCGCCATCCTGGGATCCGCAGCTCGAGGTCACGCGCCAGGCGGCCCGCGACTTCCCTGCCAGCCCGTTCATGCTGATGCCCGATGCGATGGAGAAATGGGCGGATGCATTGCTGCCGTATCTGGACGACTCGAACACCGGAACCCCCGCATGAGCCTGCACAGCCTCTCCACCTTTGCCGCCACGGCGGCACTCGCCGCCGCCACCCTGCTGTCACCACCCGCCGCGGCCGCGCAGCCCGCGGCACCTGTCGCACAGGGCACGGTGATCGCCTCGGGCAGCATCGGCGGCCTGGCGCCCGCCGTCAGCGCCGGGGCGACCCCGGCCGGTACGGCGCTGCCGGTGCCGGTCACCGGCTGGGATATCACCGTCATCGGCCCGGGCTACTACAGCTTCCGCTACACCGGCACCCGGAACGTGTTCCTGATCACCCCGGCCGGCGTGATCGTCACCGATCCGATCGAGCCGGCGGCCGCACGCATCCTGCGCGACGAAATCCGCAAGCTCACCGACCAGCCGGTCAAATACGTGGTCTACAGCCATCAGCACTGGGACCACATCCTCGGTGCGCAGATATTCAAGGACGAGGGCGCGACCATCGTCAGCCACGCCAGCTGCCTCGCGCATTTCGACGACCGGCCGAATCCGAAACTGGTCCGCCCGGATTTCACCTTCACCGGCGAGCGACACGTCCTGCAGCTCGGCGGCCGCACGCTGACGCTGCGCTATCTCGGCGTCAATCACGGCGATTGCCTGGTCGTCATGACCCCGGACGGTACCGACGTGCCGTTCATCGTCGATCTCGCGACCCCGGGCGGCATGCCGCTGCCGATGATCCCGGACTACTCCCTGCACCACTGGGTGCGCACGCTGCGCGAGCTCGAAGGCTGGAGTTTCAAGCAGTACGTCGGCGGCCACGGCCCGGTGCTGGCACACCAGTCGCGGCTCGGTGAACGCCGCGAGTACATTGAAGCGCTGATGGCCGAAACCGAGCAGGCCATGAACAGCGGCACGCCGCCGCTGCAGATCCCCGACGTGGTCGCCGAGCGGCTGAAGGCGCGCTTCGGGCATCTGCGCGGCTTCAACAACATCGTCCGCGACAACGTGCTGCGGACGATGGCGTACTACGGCATGGGTTGGTAAGCCACCGCCGCAACGGCGGTGACGCTCACCCGGCCACGGCCGGGTGAGCGGTCGGCGGGGTCGACCCCGGCGGGCTCAGGTCTTCGAGGCCTGGAAGATGCTCTCGATCGACTGGTCGAGTGCCGCGTTGAATTCGGCATCGCTCTGCTGGGCAGTCAGGCCCTCGGTCAGCGCCCGCGAGAAGCTCGCGACCATGCCGTGCTGGCGGGCGAGCTTGGCGTTGGCATCGGCGCGGCTGTAGCCACCCGACAGCGCCACCACCTTCAGCACCCGCGGGTGCTTGACGAAATCGGCGTACAGATCGTCCTCGTTCGGCAGCGTCAGCTTCAGCATCACCGACTGCCCTTCCGGCAGACGATCGAGGCCCGCCTTGATCGCGGCCTTCAGGAGCTTTTCCGCGCCCGCCTTGTCGGGGCAGTGGATATCGACCTCCGGCTCGATGATCGGCACCAGACCCGCCGCGACGACCTGCTTCGCGACCTCGAACTGCTGATCGACGACCGCCTGGATGCCGGCGGCATTCGCCTGCTTGATGACCGAGCGCTCCTTGGTGCCGAAGATGCCCTTGGACTTCGCCTTCGCCAGCAGCTTGTCGAGCTCCGGCATCGGCTTCATCTTCTGCACGCCATCGACTTCCGTCTCGAGGCCTTTGTCGATTTTCAGGATCGGCACGACCTGCTTGTTCTCCCACAGGAACTGCGCGGTCGGCTTGCTCTGGATGTCGCGGTCCATGGTCGCCTCGAACAGGATCGCCGCCAGGACACGTGCACCGTCGAAAGCCGGGCTGGTGATGATCCGGGTGCGCATCTGGTGGATCAGATCCATCATCTGCGTCTCGCCCGAATAGGCGTTCTCGGCGATGCCGTACAGCTTCAGCGCCTTGGGCGTGCTGCCGCCACTCTGGTCGAGTGCTGCGATGAAGCCGGACTGCGTACGGAACTTGGCTTTCTGCTGTTCGAAATTGCTCATGGATCGCCTCGCATCTTGACAAGGATTCTGCTGTACCAAAGCGAGCCATTCTAGCCGCTCAAGCGGGGTTTTCGCCCTCGGCGCGCTTTTCTGCGAGCCATTCACGCCACACCGCAATCAGCACGGCGAGGATCACCGGCCCGATGAACAGGCCCACCAGACCGAAAGACATCAGACCGCCGAGCACACCGAACATAACCAGCAGGAACGGGATCTGGGTCGCGCCGCTGATCACCAGCGGCCGCACGATGTTGTCGATCCAGCTGACCGCCGTCACGCCCCAGATGAACAGTCCGATGGCCGCCGCGGTCTCGCCCTTGAGCAGCAGCCACAGGCTCGCGCCGACCCACATGAACGGCACGCCGAAAGGGATCAGCGCGATCAGGAAAGTCAGCGCGCCGAGGAACACCGGTGCCTCGAGCCCCGCGAACCAGTAGCCGACGCCCGCCAGCGTACCCTGCGCCAGCGCAGCCAGCACCAGGCCATAGACCACGGCCTTGACGGTATCGCCGATCGCGACCAGGTAGCCGTCGACCCGGTTGCCGAGGAACTGATGCATCCCCTTGCTGAGCTGCGCGGAGAGTACGTGGCCGTCGCGGAACATGAAAAACAGGCTGAGCAGCGCGATCACGAGTTTGACGGCGTTGCGGCCCACGCCGCCGATGAAACCGCCGAACTCGCCTGAAGAACGGTCGAGAAACACGCGGATCTCGGTCAGCAGCTCGTCGGGATTGGCGCTGATGCGCGCCAGCCAGTCGCGCAGCCAGTCGCCGATCAGCGGCAGATCGAACACTACGTCCGGCAGCTGCAATCCTCCGGCCAGCAGCGTACGAATCTCGCGGAACGCACCCATCAGTTCGGTCTGTACCAGCATCACCAGCCAGACCAGCGGCGCGACGATCAGGATCACCATCAGGATGGTCATGGTCAGCGCCGCCGGGCTGCGCCGGCCGCGGAACACCTTCACCAGGCGTTCGTGTGCCGGCCAGGTGACATAAGCCAGGATCACTGCCCAGATCACCGGCACGAGGAACGGCTGCAGCACCTGGAAAGCAAGCAGCAACAGGCCCGCGAGCAGGCTTGCGACGATCAGGCGGCGCAGCCAGAGCGCGCGTGTCAGGTCTTCCATGGACGGGATTCCACCACGACCCCGTCTGCAATGGGAGTGTCGCTTGCCGCCAACAAGCCTCCTGACGTTAGAATCCTCCCTGGTCTCCGGAGATTGCCCGATGTCCCACACCCGCCGTGCCTTCGTTACCACCCTGCTACTGGGTACCGCAACGGCCAGCGCCGGCCTCCAGACCGCCATCGCAGCCGATGCGGCCGCACCGGGCACCCAACTGATCGATCCGGCCGGCCTGCGCGAGCTGCTCGGCACACAGCGCGGCAAAGTCGTGGTGCTCAACCTCTGGGCCACCTGGTGCGTCCCCTGCCTGCGCGAGATTCCGGACCTGGTGGCGCTCGCGAAAGAACTCGGCCCGCGCGGCGTCACCCTGCTCGGCCTCGGAATGGACGAGCCCTCGGCCCTGGCCGGGCAGGTCGAGCCGTTCCGCAAGAAGAACTTCCCGGAGTTCCGCACCTGGCTGCGCAGCAGCCCCGACATGGACGCACTGGTCAGCGTGGTCGACCCGGCCTGGAACGAAATCCTGCCGACCACCTACCTGATCGGCCGCGACGGCAAGGTCGCGAAAAAGATCCAGGGCAAGCGCACGCTCGAGCAGTTCCGCGAGCTGGTGCTGGCCGTCAACCACTGACCATCCCGGCGGCGACGGCGCCTGTTCAGCCGCCGTTGCCGCTCTTCAGGCCGTTGACCGCAGCGCGCGCGAGCTCGCTGCCTTTGGCCTTGACGCGCGCCAGCCAGGCACGCGCCCAGGCGTACTCCAGCCCGAGGATCGCGAGGCCGGCCGGAATCACCACCAGCGCCGGCCCGGGCAATACCAGCATCGCCACGCCGATCAACACCACCGTGCCGCCGAGCAAGGTGACTGCGATCCGCTTCGCCCAGCGATAGGCCAGGTGCAGGGCCATCGGCGCCGATCGTTCCCGCTGCCGCTCGCTCAGCCCGCAGCAGCCAGGCAGGCGGCCACCTTCCAGGTCGCGGCCGCATCGCCATCCTGGGCCGCAAGCCGTACGACCAGATAGTTCGCCGCCGTCTCGTCGAGCCGGCTGCCGTCGGCCCGCAGCCGCGCAAAGCGGCCCCGGACCAGCGCCGCATCGGCGCCGATCTCGGTCGTATCGAGCGCCAGGATCTCGCCGCCGCAGGCACCAGCCGCACGTTGCGCGCTCGCATAAGCATCGTTGTTGCGAGCCATGGCGGCCGCATCGGCGATCACCAGCCAGCGCCCGCCCGTGTGCAGGCAGGCCGGATAGGCCCACTGCGCCGCGTACGCGTCGGAATCACCGCGCTGATAGGCGGCGAAATACTCCCGGATCCGCTCGGTCGCAGGATGATCGGCAGCCGCTGTGGTCGGCGCAGTACGGGCCATGTATCGAGCTCGGATTCGGCGGGCGGAGAGACAGGCGGGAGATCCTGCGGAATCTGACCGACGGCCAGCGCAGCGGTTCCACCCGCTCGACCTCGCCGCGGTCTCATCGGTGCTGCCGCCCATTGTACAGTCCGCCGTACGGACCTCATCGCCCTACCGGAGTTGCCGATGACACCCCTGGAAACCGAGATCGACGCCCTGCTGACCCACTATTACGCGCACTTCAGCGCCATGGACTTCGCCGCGGCACGCCGCGTCTGGGACACCGCCGAACCCCACCCCTGCTATCTCGCCGAGGAGATCGACGACTTCCTGCGCGACTGGCCGGCGATCGAAGCCTACTGGGCCACCAGCCAGGCCACGATGTCGAAACTCCTGTCGCGCCACTGGGCGCTGCGCGCGCAGCAGATCGCCGACGATCTCGCCACCGCCACCTGGCGTCTGCACTGGAATGCCCAGATCGTCGGTCAGAACAAACCTGTCGGCGGCGAAGTTCGTGCGACCGCGGTGCTGCGCCGCCGCGCCGAAGGCTGGCGGCTGTTCCACTACGTCGAAGCGCCACTGGCACCGATCCTCTATATCCGGCAGCTCTATGAGGGCCAGGTCGATCCGGGGTTCGGCGCGGCGAGCCCGCGTTGCGCCTGACGTGGCATGACATGGCAGGTGGATCGGCCGGATCGCCAACAACCTGTCCACCGTGCAAACACCGGCAGCAGTTCCGGCCAAGGTAGGTATTTGTGCGCAGGCTCCATCGAAACAGCGTGGATACAGTTGTTCCAATCTGCGAGGGGGCCGACCATGTACATCAACTTCTGGTATCCGATCATCCGCAGCGAAGACCTGAGCCCGGGCAAGCCCGAGAAGGTCAAGGTGCTCGGCCTGAATTTCGCCGTGTTCCGCACCGCCTCGGGCGAACCCGCCGTGCTCAGCGATACCTGCGTGCACCGCGGCGGCTCGCTCTCCGGTCCCTGGGAACTCGGCCAGCAACCGCGCATCGTCAACGACTGCGTGGTCTGCCCCTACCACGGCTGGGAATTCGCGGCCGACGGCCACTGCGTCAACATCCCGTCGATCGGTTACGGCACCAAGCCGCCGAGCCGCGCCAAGGTCGATGCCTATCCGACCGTCGAAAAGTACGGGATCGTGTTCGCTTTCCTTGGCGACCTGCCCGAGAACGAGCGTCCGCCGCTGCTCGAAGTGCCGGAGTGGGACCAGCCGGGCTGGCGCGCCAATTCGATCCTGACGCTGGATCTGAACTACTACTACGAGCGCTCGATCGAAAACGGCCTGGACCCGGCCCACAACGAGTTCGTGCACCCCTCGCACGGTTTCAAGAGCATCAACCGCGAAACCTATCGGGTCCGCGACTACGAGGTGCACGACTACGAGCAGGGCTGGGGCATGTGGTTCCTGCACCGCTTCGACGCGCCGGGCCTGAAGGACAAGACCTGGGACGAGGCACAGACCAAGGCCGGCAATCTCTACGCCGGCAGCGGCACGCTCGGCCCGTCCACCATGATCACCGAGATCAACGTCGGCGAAGGACAGAAGTTCAAGCAGTACTTCTGCGAGCAGCCGATCGACGTGAACCACACGCGCGTGTTCTTCATCAACATGCGCAATTTCATGCTCGATCCGAAGCACGACGGCCCGATCCACGCCCGCAACAAGGCCGTGGCCCAGCAGGACATCAACATCCTCGAAAACGTCTATCCGCCGCGCACACCGCTCAGCAACACCAAGGAAGTGCTGATGCCGGCCGATAAAGCCGTGGTCGCGTATCGCCAGTGGCTCGCCAAGTTCGACAACCTCGGCTGGCGGATCGACTGGGAGGAGTTCCAGCGCCGCAACAACAAGGCCACGGCCTTCGCGATCCCCTCGCCGGGTCGCCGCGAAAAAGGCAATTGGGCGATAGAGCCGATACCGCTGATCAAGAGCCACGACGCCCGCAAGCTCGAACAGGCCGAAGGCTGAGGCCCATCAAGCTTCGAGCCGCTCGATGCCTGCATGCAGCACGGCATGCAGTCGTTCGACGAATGCACCGGCATCGTCATGACGCTGCACATACCGCCCCGCCTGCAGGATCGCTGCGCCCCCCGAACCGCACCTGCTCGAGCAGATGCACCGCGGCACGCCGCGTCTTGCCGGTGATCTGCCGCACGAACTTGAACAGGCGAGCACGATCGGGGAAGGCCTTGGATCCACCCAGCGCCAGTGCCAGTGAATCCTGCGGCAGATACGGCTGGGTCGACACCATGTCGTAAGCCGGCGCGCACAGCGCAGACCACGCGCTCGACCTAGTCTCACACCCGCGTCGCCCGCACCGGCGCCCCAAGCAACCGCGCCAACGCCCGATCGTGCACGCCACCGAGCAGCAACTGCGCGCAGATCGCGCCGCACAACGCCAGGAACATGTCCCACTGCGTATCCCAGACATCGCCCTGGGTGCCAAGGAAGGCTTCGGCGCTGCCGCCGCCGATCAGCGCGGCCCACCATTCCAGGAACTCGTAGCAGGCGCTGATCGCGAGGCACATGCCGGCGACGATGGCGAGCAGCCAACCGCCGCGGCGCAGCGGTGTGTGCCGCAGCAACAGCTCGCGGGCGATGATCGCCGGCACGAAACCCTGGGCGAAATGGCCGATGCGATCGTAGGGGTTGCGGGAAAAGTCGAACACGTCCTGCAGCCAGAAGCCGAGCGGCACATGCGCATAGGTGTAGTGGCCGCCGAGCATCAGGATCGCGGCGTGCACGGCGATCAGGGCATAGCAGAGCCAGGTCAGCGGAAAACGCCCGATGGTTGCTGCGAGCAGCGGCACGGCAATGAGCACGGGCGCGACTTCGAGCCACCAGGTAGCGCGGTCGCGGGGGCCGATACCCGACCACACCAGCCCGATGACGGCGACGACGCACAGCACCAGAAAGGCGCGCTGCGACGCGGCTCGCGCCGCTGCGGCGACGCCGGGACTCCCCGCGCCAGCACCCGCATCGACATCCGGCGGCAGATCAGACATTACCGCCCTCATCGCCATCGACGAACTCCCGGACCAGGCGACCGAATTCCCCGGCGTGCAGATCCAGAAAGCCATGTCCCCAATCCGGCCGTTCGACCAGCCGGCCATTGCGGATATGGGGCATCGCCCGCGGCGTGAAGGTCTGCAGATCGTCGTTGTTGTTCAGCACCAGGATGGGCTGGGTCGCGCGTGCGAGATTCGGCGGATAGGGGTAGTTGAAGGCCGCGCGATGCCCCCAGTGACGTCGGGCACCACCGCGCATGTGGTCGGGGTAGTAGCGCATGATCATCTCCAGCGTCTGCCCCGGCCCGCGGAAGTTCAGCAGCGCGCGCCAGTAGTCGACCAGATGGCTGCCGTCCTCGTGCAGCTCCAGCGGCGCGAAGTCGGCACGCATCTGCGCGAGTTCCTGCTCGGTGTAGACCGGTGTCGAAATCAGCACCAGGTGCCGGATGGCCTGCGGGCGCTGCAGCGCCAGTTCGAGCGCGATCTTCGAACCGGTGTGGAAGCCGACGCAATCGGCCTCGGCAATGCCGAGCCCATCCATGATCTCGCCCATCGCGGCGGCGTAGTCGGCGATTTCGGGAGGCTCGGGCGGCGGGTCGCTCGCACCGTAACCGGGCGTGTCCGGCGCGACAGCGAACCGGTCGCGGCCCATCTCGCCGAGGAAACCGGTGTAGATCGCACCCGAGACGGGGCTCAGGTGAAAGCACAACAGCGGCCGCTTCGCGTTCGCACCCTTCGCCGGCGGGCCGGCCATGCGCAGATGCATCTGTCCGAAGCGGCCGTCGAGGTAGTGGCGCCGCACGGTCGCCGATCCGGCGGCAGGCTCGAGCGCTCCGCCCTGCAGCACCACCGGACTCATGGGCGCGCCTTGATCTCCGCCTCGAGCCGGTCGGCCAGCAGACCCTGGTAGTAGTCGCCGCCGATCTGCTTGCGCGCCGCGGCGATGAACCCCAGCATTTCCTGCTTGTCCTTGCGCACCGGGCACTTGTCGAACAGCCCGGCGACGACATAGGCGGGAAACCCGAACTGGCCGGCGAGACGATCCTGGTAGGCCGAGCGGCGGATCAGCTCCGCGCCCTTGCAGACATCCTTCGGCTGCTGGTTCAGCCCGAACACCGTGATGTAGCCGATCACGAACAGCGCCTGGGGGTAGTCGGCCTCGACCGCCGCCTGGCGATTGGCAATGCCTTCGGCGCCGCGACCGCTGTAACCCAGCGTGCGGCCAAACAGGTAATTGAGTCGCGGGTTCTTCGGATCGGCCTGCACCGCCGCACGACAGGCCTCGATCGCCTTGGGCAAGTCGATTTCAGATCGTTCTCGACCCGGTGCGACCCGGTTCGGATCCTCCGGGTGCGAGGCCAGCCGATCGCACTCGGTCACGGTCTGCGAATATTTCGACGGATCGAACTTGGCGATGGGCGCCGCGGCAGTTTCCGCCGACACCGCGGCCGATACGCCGGCCGACATCAGCAGCCCGCAGAACGCCAGCGCGAATACGCCCGATACCGGGCTACAACGATGCGATGCCATGGCTCATCTCCCCGACCAGCGAATGATCGCCCGATAATCGATCGGCGGTTGCGGGAAGTCCAGATCCGCAGCTCGGCGGTATCACCGCCGCGCACAGGCGCTCCTCAGTGACACGCCGCCCATTCGGCAATCGTCGCCGCCACGACCTCCGGCATCTCGTGGTGCATCATGTGCCCCGCGCCCGCAATGCTCGCGATGTCGAGCCAGCGGAAAATCGAGTGGTAGTAGTCACTCTGGCCATCGGGCCCGAGCCGGTGGTGGAACTCCGATTCGCTACCGACCACCAGCAACACCGGCAAGTCGGCGCGACGCCAGCAGGCCTCGGCTTCCTCGCGGCGATACAGCAGCGGGTTGACGAGCCGATGCCAGGGATCGGCACGCAGCTCGATGCCGCTGCCACCGCCGGCACGGGGCTGCGACCAGGCTCGCGCCAGGAACTCGGCATGTGCGGTCGGCAGCCGGCGATTGCGCCGCTGCAGCACCGCGGCGAGCTGTTCGACGCTGTCGTAGCGCGAGCCTCGCCGCGGCTCGCGCAGTTGGTCGAGCCACTCGGCGTAGCGCTCCGGCGCCTGCGCCGGCGTGGTCCGTGGGAGGCCGAAACCTTCGAGCGACACCAGCCAGCGAAAGCACCCCGGCCGGATGCCGGCGTACAACGAGCCGATGTTGCCGCCCATGCTGTGGCCGATCACCCGCAGCGCATGCGCCGCCGGCGCGGCCTGCGCAGCACCGGCCGCACCGAGATGCTCGAGCAGGGCTTGCAGATCGGCCAGATAGTCCGGAAACCAGTACGGCGCATGATTCCAGCCGCTGCCGCCGAAACCGCGCCAGTCGAGCGCCACGAAACTCCAGTCGCGCGGCAAGGCATCGACCAGGAACTGGAAGGTCTCGGCACAGTCGAGAAAGCCGTGCAGCAGCAGCACCGGATCGTCCGACGCCGGCCCCCAGCGCAGCAGCCGATGCGGCAGACCGCGCAGTGTCACGGTCTCGCTGCGCGCCGGTACCTGCGCCTGGTAACTCATCGGCTGCGGTTCAAGCACCGAGGAACAAACGGTAGGCCGGGTTCGCCGTCTCGTCGGTATACGGATAGTGCAGCTCGGCGAGGTGCAGCATGAAATCCGCCTGCGTCCCGGGCGGCACCTGAATGCCCGCCAGCACGCGCCCGGCATCGGAGCCGTGATTGCGGTAGTGGAACAGGCTGATGTTCCAGCACGAGCCGATCGCCTCGAGAAAGCGCAGCAAGGCGCCGGGACGCTCCGGAAACTCGAACCGCAGCAGCCGCTCGTGCTCGAGGCCGCGGGCATGGCCGCCGACCATGTAGCGCACGTGCAGCTTGGCCATCTCGTTGTCGGTCATGTCGGTGACCGTGTAGCCGGCGGCGCGCAACCCGGCGATCACCTGCTGGCGCTCGGCGCGGCCGCCCGACAGGCCGAACCCGACGAACAGGGTCGCCGCGCGCGCGCTCTCGAAGCGGTAGTTGAACTCGGTGACGCTGCGCTGGCCGAGCGTGCGGCAGAAGCGCAGGAAGCTGCCCCGCTCCTCGGGGATCTCGACCGCCAGCAAGGCTTCGCGCTGCGCGCCGACTTCGGCGCGTTCGGCAATGTGGCGCAGGCGGTCGAAATTGAGGTTTGCGCCGCAGTTGATCGCCACCAGGCGCCGGTCGCGCAACTGCTCGCGCGCGACGTACTGCTTGATGGCCGCCACCGCCAGCGCGCCGGCGGGCTCGACGATCGATCGTGTGTCTTCGAAGATGTCCTGGACGCCGGCGCAGATCTCGTCGGTATCGACCGTCAGCATCTCGTCGACGTGCTGCTGCGCCAGCCGGAAGGTCTCCTCGCCGACCCGACGTACCGCGACACCGTCGGCAAAGATGCCGACCTTGTCTAGGCCGACACGCCGGCCCTGCTGCAGCGACTCGGTCATCGCGGTCGAATCGGCGGCGTTGACACCGATGATGCGCACGCGCGGATAGAGATACTTGAGATAGACCGCGATGCCGGCGATCAACCCGCCGCCGCCGACCGGCACGAACACGGCGTCGAGCTGGCCGCCGGTCTGGCGCGCGATCTCCATGCCGATCGTGCCCTGGCCGGCGATCACGTCCGGATCGTCGAACGGATGCACGAACACCATGTTGCGCTCGCGCGCAACCACGATCGCCCGCTCGTAGGCCGCGTCGTAGTCGTCGCCGTGCAGTATCACCTCGCCGCCGAGGTCGATCACCGCCCGCACCTTGATCGCCGGCGTGGTCTGCGGCATCACGATCACCGACGGGATACCGCGCCGGCGCGCCGCCAACGCAACGCCCTGCGCGTGATTGCCGGCCGAGGCGCAGATCACGCCGCGCTGCGCCACCGGCTCGGCCAGGTTGGCGATCTTGTTGTAGGCGCCACGCAGCTTGAACGAAAAGACCGGCTGCAGATCCTCGCGCTTCAGCAGCACGGTATTGCCGAGACGCCGCGACAGCCGCGGCGCGGCATCGAGCGGCGATTCGATCGCGACGTCGTAGACACGCGCCCGCAGGATCCGCTCGATGTATTCGCTCATGATCGCCTGGGAGTCCGGGGGTGGGCGCCGCGTCGCAGGAATCATGCGCGGGGCGGGTGGAACAGGACGCGGTGTGGCGCCGAGCCTAGCCGTCGGGCGTCGCCTTGACGGTCGGGCGGGCGAAGACGCCGAACACGCGATTGACGAAAGCGTCGCGCGCCGTACGGGACCGGGCCGCCTCCGCATCGGACGGCTGATACTGCTCGATCAGCTCCGGCGTCACGACACCCTTCTCGGCCAGCAGGGTCTCGATCACGCGCATGCGCTCGCGCTGCGCCCAGAGCTCGGCGCCGAGCTCCAGCGTCACGGCGATCAGGTTGTCGATCGCCGGATCGTCGAAGAACGCCGGCTCCGGCGCGGGCGCAGGCGCCGGGGGATGTTTGGAACGGCTGTCGGTATCTGCCATCCCGGAAGCATAGCGGAGCCCGGCCGCGGGCCCAAATGCCGATACGGCGCTGGCCGGGCGGTAAGCGTTCAGCGCTCGCGGCTGCGTTGCACGAGCCGGAACTGGGTCTTGCCGACGTGGATCAGATCGCCGTCACGCAGCACGGCCCGCGTGACCCGCCGGCCATTGACCAGCACTCCGTTGGTGCTGCGCAGATCCTCGATCACGGTCTGGTTCGGACCGACGAGTACGACGGCGTGATGCCGGCTGACGAACTTGGTGTCGATGCGCACGTCGTTGTCCAGACCGCGCCCGATGGTGGTGCGGCGACCGAGCACGTGCACGATCTCGGTATCGCCCTCCATCATCACGAAATAGCGCGTGATGCCGTCGGCGCTGGACGCCGCACCGGAAAACGCCGAATCGGCCGCATGGATCACTTCGCCTGCCGGGCCCGCATCGAGCCGGTGGCGTCCCGCGGGCTCGTCGCGCCGGCGCGCGGCCGGCGGCCCCTCCAGCACGCTGCCTTCCCAGCTGCTGTTCATCAGGTCGTCGAGCCGCGCGTTCTTCAGGCGCAACTCGCCCTCGAGCCGGTGGACCTGATCTTCGGCGGCGCGCAGATCCGATTCGAGTTCGGCAATCCGCTCGACGCCGCGGCGCAACTCGGCATGCAAGGTCCGCAGTTCGTCGCCCGGCCCTGCCGCCGCGTCGGCGGCAAGCGCCGTGGCACGCTCCAGCTCCGCCGCCAGTTCGGCATGGCGTGCCGCCAGTGACTCGTGTTCCTGCTGCCGCTCCGCGAACTCGGCACGCAGCCTCGTTTCCGTTTCCGCGGCGCTGGCACGCAACGCCTCGAGCTCGCGCGCCAGCTCGGCGGCGCGAGTCGCCGTCGCCGCATGGTCGGCGGTGAGCCGTTGTTCGCGCTCGCGCACCGCGGCGGACTCGGCTTCGATCCCGGCCAACCGGCTGCCGGCGGTTTCCAGCTCGCCGCGCAACGACTCGCGCGACGATTCGGCCGCCGCGAGCGCGGCCTGCAGCGCCTCGGTCTGCGTCTGCGCGGCACTGGCCCGACCCACCGCAGCCTCGAGCTCGGCACGCAACCCTGCTTCGGCATCCGTCTGGCTGCGCCGCGACGTTTCGACCTCGGCCTCGAGCGACTCGCACCGCTGCCGCGAGGCGTCGAGCGCGGTCTCGAGCGCCTGCCGCTGCTGCCGCAAGGACTGGAGCGCCTGCTCGGACTCGCCCTGGCGCTGCTGCAGCGATTCGAGCGCTGCCTGCACGACCTGCGCCCGCTCGCGCTCGACGGCGGCCGACGCCTGCACCTCGGCCAGCGTCGCCGCGTGCGCCGCTTCGGCATCGCCCACCAGACTGGCCCAGATCCCGCGGCGCGACTCCGCCGCCTGCAGCGCCTCAACCTGCGTCGCCGCCAGCGTGCGCACCCCGTCGAGCTCGCGCCGCAGCAGGTCGATTTCGCGCGCCTGCCCATCGGCAACCTGCGCCGCCTCCCGCTCCGCCGCAGCCCGCTCCGCCCGCGCCGCAGCGAGCTCCTGCTCCTGCAGACCGATGCGTTCACGAGCCTGCGACAACGCCGTCTCGTCAGCCGCCTTGAGCGCGCGCAACGCTTCGAGCTCGCGCGTCAGGGTCGCCACTTCCTCACGGGTACCGCGCAGCGCGATGTTCAACTCGTCGGCCTGGGAGGCCGCGGCCGCATGCGCCACCGCCAACGCCGCCTCGCCCTGCTGCCGCTGCTCGGCAAATTTCGTCTCGAAGCCGCGGCGCAGCGCCTCGAGCTCGCGCAGGTGGGCGGCGCGCGCGTCCGCGACGGCCTGTTCGTGCGCAGTGCGCTGGGCCGCCAGCTCCCGCTCCTGCCGCTCGCGCAGCTCGGCATCGAGTCGGCCGCGCTCGGCGGCGAATTCGGCCTCGGCTGCGGCGCTGCGCGCTTCGGCCTCGCGGCGCATCGCATCGAGATCCTCGCCGAGCCGGCGCGCGGCATCGAGGTCGGATTCCAGCTGCTGCTCGCGCAACCCGGCCTGGGCGCGACTGCGCTCGAGCTCGCCCTGCAGCACGGCTCGTGCCTGGCGCAACTCGCCGAGCTGCACGTCCCGGTCGACCAGCACATGACCGAGCCGCGTCAGTTCCGCATTCAGTTCGTCGACCTGGCTCTGCAGCTGCTCGACCTGCGCCACGAACGGCAACCGGTCCTGCAGCGACGCCGGATCGAACTCCCTCGCGGCCACGAGCTCGGGTCGCACCACGACGCGGGCCTCCATATCGGCCAGCAGCTCGGGTGAGGCGTTGAGGGTCGGAATGCCACGGTGAGTGCCGTCGTCGCTGAACACCTCCGGCGGCAGGACCGTGGTGCGCAGGTGATGCTCGTCCTCGTCGAGGTCGAGCGTAGCCAGCGTCGCCGCGTCGAGTACCGGCAACTTCGCGGTCGATTCGAGATCCGTGGGCCGGACGTGCCCGGTTTCCTCGGGCTGCTGCCCCGACATGTCACCGTTCCTGCAGGCTTCGCTTCCATGGTCAGAGTGCCACAGCTCCGCCGGCCTGACCATGCGGCGGCGCACCATGCCTGCACGCCGGGCCGCGGCCCCCTAGAATAACGGCCTCGCCCGATACCTGATCCCGGTGCCCCGCGGGCCACCGCTCGAGCCGTCGTTCATGCGCAATGTCTGGATCCTCACGCTGGCGCAGGCTTTTGCGGCCTGCGGCACGCTGACCATGTTCGCCTTCGGCGGCATCGTCGGCACCCATGTCGCACCGCTGCCGGCCCTGGCGACACTGCCGCTGACCTGCACGGTCGCCGGCACCGCCTCGGCCTCGCTGCCGATGGCCCTGTTGATGCACCGCCTCGGCCGCAAGCCGACGGTGATCGGCAGCGCGTTGCTGGCGGTGGCCGCGGCCCTGCTCTGTGCCTGGGCGGTTGCGCACGCGAATTTCTGGCTGCTCTGTGCCGGCGGTTTCCTGCTCGGCTGCAACATGGCCGTGGTGCACCAGTACCGCTTCGCCGCGGTCGAGTTTGCCAGGCCCGACGAGGCCAGCCGCGCAGTCGCGACCGTGATGCTCGGCACCCTGGCGGCGGCGATCGTGGCGCCGACGCTCGGCGGCCAGGTGCGTGGCCTCGGCGGCTGGCCGGAATTCACCGGCTCCTTCATCGTGCTCGCCGGTCTGTTGCTGGTCGCCGCCCTGGTACTGACCCGCCTCGACCACACCCCCGTCCACCGGGAAGCCCGGCAGGAGGCCGGCCGACCGCTGCTCGCGATCCTGCGCGAACCCGGCTATCGCACCGCGGTGCTCTGCGGCCTGGTGTCCTACGTGGTGATGAGTTTCATCATGACCGCGACCCCGATCAGCATGCACGTGCACCACGGTTTCAGTGCCGGACAGACCACTTCGGTCATCTCCGCGCACCTGCTCGGCATGTACCTGCCGTCGTTGGCCACGCCGCTGATCGTGCGCCTGCTCGGGCTGCAGACCATGATCCTCGGCGGGATCGTGACGATGCTCCTGAGCATCCTCATCGCCGCATTCGTCGGCCAGGCGTTCGTGCACTACTTCCTGGGGCTGGTGCTGCTCGGCCTCGGCTGGAACCTGATGTTCGTCGCCGCCACCACGCTGCTGACCACGACCTATGCCAGCCACGAGCGGCATCGCGCCCAGGGCTTCAACGACCTCGCGGTATTCGGCTCGCAGGCGGTGGCGTCGCTGCTGGCCGGCCCCGCGATCGAGACGCTCGGCTGGACGACCATGAACCTGGTCGGCGTCCCGTTGCTGCTGCTCGCCTTGTTCACGCTGCGCCGTCTGCCCACCGCACCGGCGACCGCGCTGCTCCGCAGCTGATCGTCCGGAGCCGTCCATCGATGTCCACGCCGCCGCGCCTGCCGAGTTCGAACCTGCAGTTCGGTTTCCTGCCCGCACCGCCACCGCTGTCGCGGATCGTCGCCCGGGCGATGACCTGTTGCGCGCTGGCGCAGCGCATCGAGATCGAACCGCCGCCCGGTACGGTGCTCGACGATGAAACCCGCGCCGGCACCGACGATCTGCTCGAGCTGTCGCTGGAATGGCTCGAACGGCACGGCATGGCCGCCGGACCCTCGGCCGCCGAGCGCGGCGTACTGCAGACTCCCGCGGGGGCGCTCGACGGCACCACGCGCGAGCGCCATGCCGCAGCCGGCGAAGCGGCCGCGGTGATCGCCTGGAGCTTGCGCTGCGCGCCCTTGCCGCCCTTCGATGCCGATGCCGACGCGGCGGCGGTCGCGACCGCACTCGGCTGGCTCGGCGATAGCGGCGCTGCACTGCCGACCCAGGCGCGGCTGCGCAACCGCGAGGATCTCGGCACCTATCTCGATGCCGTCAGTGCCGTGCACTGGCGGCTGCGCACCGCCGCTACGACGCCGGGTGGCGGCGATCCGGTCTCGCTGGCCCGCTGGGCCGTGGATCGCTACAGCTGGCCCGAAGGGATCACGCCGCTGGAGATCGCGGCGGACGGCGACCTGGCACTCGGTGGCCGCTCGATCGCCGCGGCCACGCCGCAGGAGCTGTACGCGGCCTTGCGCCGCATCCGCGGGCGCCACCATGCGACCCTGTGGCTGCTGGGCCAGGCGCGGGAGTGGGACGCGATCGACCTCAACCTTTGAGGAAGTCCGCGATCGCCTCGACGACCGCCTGGGGCGCGACCTCGAACAGACCATGGCCGTACTGCGCCAGATCGATGACCTGCGCCCCGCGCAGCACACCGCCTACCCTTGCGGTCGCCTCCCAGAGATCGTCCTTCGGCCGCAGCACCCGCACCGGCATCTGCAGTTGTGCCAGACGCTCGCGCGCCGGGTAGTCGATCGCCGCACTCGCTCCCCACCAGGCCTGCGGTCCGTTGCGCAGCTTTTCGGCAAAGCCGCGGGCGAGCTGTTCGAGCGTGACCCCGGGGCCCCGCCACTTCTGGCTGAACTGCCACTCCTTCAGCAGGTGGCTGCCGTCCTCGGCCGGCGGCAGTGGCCAGGGCGTCTGGCGGAAAGCGGTCCGTTCCTCTTCGGTGAACAACGGCACCCCGCACATCACGATGCGCCGCACCAGCGCAGGGCGCGCCAGGGCGACCTCGGCCGCGATCAGCGCGCCGGTGTGATAGCCGAGCAGGTCGACCTTGCGGAACCGCATCTGGTCGAGGAAATCGAGCATCGCCGCCGCATAGTCGGCAATCGCCGGCTGGGCCGGCGGCGGATCCGATTCGCCAAAACCCGGCGTGTCCGGCGCATAGACCGAGCGGTCGCGACCCTGCAGTTCGAGCAGTCCGCGAAATACCCGGCCGGACATCGGGCTTTGGTGAAAGCAGACCAGGGTCGTCGCCTCGTCGAACCCCCCCCCCGTCGGCATTGCACCGTGGACGTGCAACTGCCCATAGCGCGTCTCGAAATATGTCCGCCGCATCCGGGGGACGGTTGCCATGGGGGGGGGTGGGTCGCTGGATCGAGCCATGAATTGGGTTCTCCTTGGGCACCGTCGCCCGGTTTGGTAACGTGGCAATACCGTCCGACGGGTACGGTGTCGAACAAGTACGCCAGGAGTCACCGATGAAGCTCTACGGGTCCCTCGCCTCCCCCTATGTTGCCCGCGCCGTACTCACCGCGCGCTACAAAGGCATCGATCTCAAGCCCGAGCCGGCACCCGGTGGCGGGATCAAGTCCGCAGAGTTCCTCGCACTGAATCCGATGGGCAAGATGCCGGCCCTCGAAGTCGACGGCAAGTACCTCGCCGAGTCGATGGTCATCGTCGAGTACATCGAAGACAGCCACCCGCAGAAGCCGGTGCTGCCCCAGGATCCGTTGCAGCGCGCCCATGCCCGGCTGCTGGCGCGCATCGTCGACCTGTACGTCGCACCGCAGAGCGGCCCGTTCTTCCGCAACATGAACCCGGCCAACCGCAACGAGACCGAGGTCGAGGCGGGCAAGAAGGCGCTCGGCAAGGCGCTGGCCGACCTCGAGCACTTCATGGACGCGCAGGGTCCCTGGGCGAACGGTGCGGCGTACTCGCTGGCCGACATCGCGATGCTGCCGAGCCTGCTGATCACCAACAGTATCGTCAGCCACTTCGGCATCACCGACCTGTTCACCGGCCTGCCGAAGCTCGGAGCCTGGTGGAAACATTGCCACAGCGACCCACTGACGGCAGGTTTCATCGCGGAGTACCTGGCCGCATTGCAGGCGTTTCTGGCCAGCCGCCGCGGCTGAAAGCCGCCCGAGGGTACCGACGTGCATCTCTCGCTCCGAACTCCCGCCCTCACCGCCCTGCTGGCCATCACGCTTGGACAGGTCGTCACGGCCCAGGCTCCGACGCCCGGCGAACGCTGGCGCACGACCATGTCGATCGAGGCCATGGGCATGAAGATGCCCGGCATGACCAACGAGGTCTGCACACCGAAGGGCCAGGAAAATCAGCCGCCGCCGATGGCCAACGACGACTGCCAGATCTCCAACATGCGTCAGCAGGGCAACAAGACGTCCTTCGACATGCAGTGCAAGAGCGGCATGTCGGGCCGGATGGAAATGACCCAGGAAAGCCCGACCAAGTGGTCCGGCCGGATGCAGGCCAGGACCAGCGACGGCGAAATGACCGTGGCAATGAGCAGCGAAAAACTGCCCGGCGAATGCGACGCCAACGCGCAGCTGCGCAAGTTCAACAAGGCCATGGCCGACGGCGCCGCCCAGCAGGCGCAGGCTTGCATGGCCAGTGCCCGCGAGGTCAATTGGCGGATGTTCGTCGGCCCGGCTGCAGTGACCTGCAAGGACGACAAGGCCGCCATCAATGCCTTCTGCAGCCAGGCGAAATCGATGAACGGCTACAACCTGCTCGCCCGCGAGCAGCGGCGGGCTGCGAGGCTGCCGGCCAACAGCGGCACCGAACGCGAGCTCATGCGCACGGCCTTGATCGACACGGGCAAGCTCTGTGGCTTCGCGCCCGAGACGGTGCGCACGCAGCACTGCGCCAACGCGCAGTCGCAAAAGGCCTGGACGTTCTTCGCCGAAGACTGCCCGGAGCTCGCCAGGCCGATCGCGCAGCGCGAATGCGCCGGTCGCGGCTTCACCGTGCCGGTCGCCCCCGCGTGGAAGGACTTTTGCGCGGCCTACGCCGCTGGGGGAGGCTCGCTGCGCGCAGCGGCCGCGACTGCGGAATCAGACAGCGGCGCCGCCACGTCTTCCGCGACGCGTTCTGCCACCGGCACGAGCGCCGGCACGGTTGATGCCGGCGCAAACGACACGGCAGACAACACCGCGGACGACGGCACGGCAGAGGGTTCACAGAAAGCAACCGACAAGGCCAAGGACGCCATGAAGAAGGGCAAGGACGCCTTGAAGGGGCTGTTCGGCCGCTGAAGTCGCGGCCCGGCCCCGATGGCCGCCGTGACATCGCCGCCGTGAGCTTGCCGCCCCTCTCGCGCCGCTGTTTCAGCGCCGCACTGCTCGGGGCGCTCGGCGGCGGCGCCTTCGCCGCCCGGTCGCGGGCCGCCTTGCCCGCGACCGAAGTGCCTGTCGTCGACGCCTATCCGGCCGCCGCACCGGCCTATGCGGTGATGATCGACGGCCGTCTCACCTGGGGGCGCAGCCTCGACGATCCGCGTCCACCGGCCTCGCTGACCAAGCTGCTGACGGCCCTGCTGCTGCTCGAGGATCCGCGTTGGGATGCGGCCGCACCGCTGCAGATCAGTGCCCGCGCAGCGGCAATCGAGGGTTCGCAACTGGGCCTGCGGGCCGGCGAGTCGCTGCGCGCCGGTGATGCGCTCACCGCCCTGCTGGTGCGCTCCGCCAACGATGCCTGCATCGCGTTGGCCGAGCACTGTGCCGGCACGGTCGAGGCCTTCGTCGCGGCGATGAATACCCGCGCCGCCCGGTTGCACATGACGAATTCGGCTTTCGGTGATCCCTGCGGCCTGGATATCGGCGACCAGCGCAGCACCGCTCGCGACCTGCTGCGGCTTGGCGCCGCGGCGCTCGCCCAGCCGGCGATCGCCAGCCGCGTGCAACTGCCGCGTGCCAGGGTCGACACACTGGGCGCGAAATCGCGTCGCTTCGAGTTCGTCAACGGCAATGCCCTGATCGGACGGACCGACGGCGTGATCGGCATGAAGAGCGGCTTTACCTCGCGCGCCGGCAAGTGCGTGCTGGCCGTGGCCGTGCGCGGCGATCATCAGGTCTGGCTGGTGATGCTCGGTGCCGAGGAGCGCTGGTGGACCGCCGCGGGCATGATCAACGCGGCGTTCGCGACCGTGATGCCGCCGGCCGCATGATCGGCACGCTGCGCGAACGGGCGTGGCCGGCAGATCGTGCTGCCACGGTGCTGCTGCTCGCGGCAATCCTTGCCACCTGGCTGCCCTCGCTCGGCGCGAGCTTCCAGTTCGACGACTGGAACGTGATCGTCCGCGATCCACGCGTGCAATCGCTGGCCGCCTGGCTTGCCGGCATGCCGGGCATCCGGCCGCTGCTCAAGCTGAGCTACGCCCTCAATCACGAATCCGGCGCCGGCGTCGCCGCATTCCGGCTCGTCAACGTGGCAGTGCACGCGCTCAATTCCGTGCTGGTCCTGTGCCTGTTGCGAGCCCTCGGTCGGCACCTGGCGCTGCCACCGTCGACCACGGCATTCGCCGCGCTCTGCGCCGCTGCGGCGTTCGCCCTGCACCCGGTGCAGACCGAAGCCGTCACCTATGTCAGCGGCCGTTCGAGTTCGCTGTCGGCAGCATTCGCCTTGCTCGCATTGCTGAGCTGGCTGCGCGGCCTCGGTGGCCCGGATGAGCGACGCTGGCGGGTCTGGTCCTGCGTCCTCTTTGCGCTGGCGCTCGGCGTCAAGGAACCGGTCGCGGTGCTGCCAGGGGTCATGGCGGCCTGGCTCTGGATCACCGGTGAGGCACGCACGATTCCACGACGCATCGCACCGCATCTGCTGCTGTTGCTGGCCGGCGCCGCCCTGCTGCTTGCCTGGCCGCCCTATCGCGCCGTGCTCGAGGGCAGCCTCGATGCGCGTTCGATCGGCAGCAATCTACTGACCCAGGTGAACGCCGTCAGCTGGCTGATCGGCCAGCTGGTCCGCTTCGATCGGCTCAACGCCGATCCGGCGCTGGCCACGGTCACGACGATCGACGGCCCGCTGGTACTGCGTGCACTGCTGCTGCTCGGGTCGGTAGGCGGTGCACTGGCGCTGCGGCGGCGCTTCCCCGCCGGCGCATTCGCGATCGCCTGGTTCTTTCTGTGGCTGCTGCCGACCAATTCGCTGCTGCCGCGGCTCGACGTGGTCAACGAGCGGCAGCTCTACCTCGCCCTCGTCGGCCCGGCCTGGATGCTGGGGCTAGGCCTCGCGCGGATCCCGTCGGCGCTGGCGCACTGGCGCTGGATCGCCCTCGCAGCGCTCATCCTGACGCTGGCGGCGGCCACGCTGGCGCGCAACCGTGTCTATGCCGACGAGATCGTTTTCTGGCAGGACGTGACGCGCAAGGCCCCGCACAACGCCCGCGCCGCCAACAATCTCGGCTACGCCTATGCGCTCACCTGCCGAGACGCCGACGCATTGGCGGAGTTCGAGCGGGCGATAGGCCTCGATCCGCAGGACTATCGTGCGCCGATCAACCAGCAACTGCTGTCCGAAGGCCGGCTGTTCGCGGACAATCAACGGCAGTGCCCAACGGCACAGACCGCAACACGCTAGCTGCCCGACACGACGGCGCAGCACGGCAGAACAACCGAAGGAAACGCAGCATGCACGGTTACCAGGTCACTGAATTCGGCGGCGTCGACGTCATGAAATGGATCGAGCTGCCGGATCCGGTCCCGGGCCCCGGCCAGCTGCGGGTCGCGGTACGCGCCTCCGGCATCAACTTCGCCGAAACGCGGATGCGTGCCGGCACCTATTCAGGCCAGGAGCTGCCGTTCGTGATGGGCATGGAGTCGGCCGGCGTGGTCGAGGCCGTCGGCCCCGGCGTCACGGCCTTCGCGCCCGGTGATCGCGTGTTCGGCCGCGCCCGCGGCTCGCACGCCACCAAGGTCCTGTACGACGTCGAACACACTCTGCCGCTGCCGGATTCGCTCGATTTCGTGCAGGGCGCCGCCATCCCGGTCGGCTGGCTGACGGCCTGGCATGCGCTGGTCACGGTCGCCGATGCCCAGGCCGGCCAGCGCGTGCTGATCGAAGCGATCGCCAGCAGCGTCGGCAGCGCCGCGCTGCAGATCGCGAAGTGGCGCGGCTGCTGGGTCGCAGGCACCGCCAGCCGCGACGACAAGTGCGCACGGGCCATCGCCGCCGGTGCCGATGCTGCCTACAACTACAAGACCGTGAACCTGCCGGAGCGCGTCCACGCCGACACCGCCGGCCACGGCATCGACATCGGCCTGATGACCATCGGCGAAGAGACCGCCGCAGCACTGTTCGACTCCATGGCCTACGAAGGCAGGATCGTGATGTACGGCAGCACCGGCGGCCGCCAGGTCTGCTTCAGCCTGAACATCGGCACGCGCAATCTGCAACTGCTGGCGATGAGCATCTCGACCAGCGCCCGCTTCCTGCCCGAGTCGATGCGCAGCTTCCGCGAACTGGCCCTGCCGCAATTCGCCCGCGGCGGTTTCCGCGCCGTGGTCGACACCGTGCTGCCGATGCGCGAGCTGGTGCGCGCGCACGCCATGGTCGATTCACGGACCCATTACGGCAAGATCGTGCTGGTCAACGGCTGAGACGCGGCCTGCTCAGCCCTTGAACCCCTTCGCAACCACGTAGACCTCGCGCGACTCGGGCCGGGACGCAGCGGGCTTGCGGATCGAGACCTTCTGGAACGAACCACGCAGGTCCTTGATCCAGTCGTCCGAGCCGGCGCCCTGGAACATCTTGGCGACGAAGGTCGCGCCCGGCTTCAGCGTCTCGCGCACCGTGTCGAGCGCGAGTTCGAGGAAATAGATCGAGGACGCCTGATCGGCCGAGGCGATGCCGGTGATGTTCGGCGCGATGTCCGACACGATCAGGTCGAACTTCGCGCCGCCGAGCCAGTCGTGGATCTGGCCGACGATCGTCTCGTCGGTGAAATCGCCCTGGATGAAATCGACTTTGGCCACCGGTTCCATCGGCAGGATGTCGGTGGCCAGCACCTTGCCCCGGTCGCCGAGCCGGCGGCTCAGCACCTGCGACCAGCCGCCCGGGGTGGAACCGAGATCCATGACCCGCATGCCGGGCCGGATCAGCCGGTCCCTCTGGTCGAGCTCGATCAGCTTGTAGGCCGAGCGCGAGCGATAGCCGTCGCGCTGCGCCTGCTTGACGTAGGGATCGCTGAGGTGGCGCTGCAGCCAGCGGCCGCTGCTCTTGGATCGTGCCATGGCGCATTCCGGGGAAAGGGCCATCCGGGCGATGCGGCCCGCGTCCGAGGCGCCCGATGACGGTAGAATGATTCTGCCATCTTTTCCCTCTGCCGGGTCGACCGGCCAGGAAGCAAGCCGGCCGTGATCCGCATCTCCGAACTCTCGCTACCGCTCGATGCCCCGGACGGGGCGCTGCGCGCCGCCCTGCTGCAGCGCCTGCGATTGCACGACGACGAACTGCTCGAGTTCACCGTCTTCAAGCGCAGCTACGACGCACGCAAGAAACACGCGGCGATCAACTTCGTCTACGTCGTCGATCTGGTGGTCCGCGACGAACCCGCGGTGCTGCAGCGCTGCGCCGGCGATCCGCGGATCGGCCCGGCACCGGACACCCGCTACCAGGTCGTCGCCCAGGCGCCGGCGAAGCTGTCGGAACGGCCGCTGGTGGTCGGCTTCGGCCCCGGCGGACTGTTCGCCGCGCTGCTGCTCGCGCAAATGGGCTTCCGCCCGATCGTGCTGGAACGCGGCCGTGAAGTGCGCCGCCGCACCCAGGACACCTGGGGCCTGTGGCGTCGTCGCGTGCTCGACCCGGTGTCCAACGTGCAGTTCGGCGAAGGCGGTGCCGGCCTGTTCTCCGACGGCAAGCTCTACAGCCAGATCAAGGATCCGAAGTTCCACGGCCGCAAGGTGCTGCAGGAATTCGTCCAGGCTGGCGCGCCCGAGGAAATCCTCTACATCGGCAAGCCGCATATCGGCACGTTCCGGCTGACCGGCGTGGTTGCGCGTATGCGCGAACAGATCATCGCGCTCGGCGGCGAGGTCCGCTTCGAAAGCCAGGTCGTCGATCTCCTGCTCGACGACGGACAGATCGAAGGCGTCACCCTGGCGAGCGGCGAAGTGCTGCGCAGCCGGCATGTCGTGCTCGCACTCGGCCACAGTGCACGCGATACCTTCCGCATGCTCGCGCAGCGCGGCGTGTGGCTCGAGCCGAAACCGTTCGCGATCGGCCTGCGGATCGAGCATCCCCAGTCGATGATCGACCGTGCCCGCTTCGGCCGCCATGCCGGCCATCCCGCACTCGGCGCCGCCGACTACAAACTCGTGCACCATGCACGCAATGGCCGCGCGGTCTACAGCTTCTGCATGTGCCCCGGCGGCACCGTGGTCGCGGCGACCTCCGAGCCCGGCCGCGTGGTCACCAACGGGATGAGCCAGTACTCGCGCAACGAGCGCAACGCCAATGCCGGGATCGTGGTCGCGATCGAACCGCAGGCCGACTACCCCGGCGGGCCGCTGGCCGGCATCGAGCTGCAGGAGCGACTCGAGGCACAGGCGTATCTGCTGGGTGGTGCCGACTACAACGCACCCGGCCAGCTGATCGGCGATTTCCTGCGTGGCGTGCCCTCGACAGCGTTCGGTGAAGTCGAACCGTCCTACCAGCCCGGCGTGCGACTCGGCGATCTCTCCACCGCCCTGCCGCCGTATGCGATCGAAGCGATCCGCGAGGCGCTGCCGGCTTTCGGCCGACAGATCCCCGGCTTCGACCGCGACGACGCCGTGTTCACCGGCGTCGAAACCCGCACCTCCTCACCGCTGCGTATCACTCGCGATCCGGCGACCCTGCATAGCCTTAACGTCCGCGGTCTGTTTCCCTGCGGAGAAGGCGCCGGCTACGCCGGCGGCATCCTGTCGGCCGGCGTCGACGGCATCCGCGTGGCCGAAGCCGTCGCGCTCAGCCTCTGCGGCGCGCACCAGCCACTCGCTTCCGAGATCGCGACTGCGCTCACCACGTCTTGATCCGCAAGGGACGGACGACCCTGGACATGACTTTCGACGACCTGAAAAAACTCCACCAGAAGAAGTACCGCGAAACACTCGGTGCCTTCCTGGTCGAAGGCGAACACCTGGTGCTCGAGCTGCAAAAGGCCGCCGAGCGCGATCCGCGGCTACGCGCCAGCCAGCTCTATGTCACGCAGGAACACGCCGACTGGCACAGTCCCTTCCCCTTGCAGGTAATCGGCGCGCGCCAGATGGCGCAACTGTCGGAAACGCGCACACCGCAAGGACTGATCGCCTGCGTCCCACAGCTACCGCCGCCGCCGCCCCAGCCGGGCGAACGGGCAATCTGTCTCTTCGAAATACAGGACCCCGGCAATCTCGGCACGATCCTGCGCAGCCTCGCCTGGTTCGGCGGTTTCCGCTGTCTGCTGACCCCCGGCAGCGTGGATCCTTACAACGCCAAGGTGCTGCGTGCCAGCGCTGGGGCGATCTTCCACGTCCCGATCGAAATCGACGTACCCCTCGAAACCCTGCGCGAACGCTACGGCACCCTGGCCATTCTCGACATCGCCGGAGAACCCCTGCCCGCACCTGCCTTCCACAACTTCGACGCCTACCTGTTCGGCAACGAAGCGCGCGGTCTGCCGTGCGACGTGCTTACGGAACTAAAGACGCAGGCGTTCACGATCCGCGGCCACGGCGCGATCGAGTCGCTGAACCTTGCGACCGCGGTCAGTCTCTGTACGTGGGAGCTGAGTCGGCCGGGCTAGCGGCTGGCCCCCGCCTTCGACGTCAACCCCAATATCGACAAGGCCGAACACGCCCTGAACCTCGACGATGCGGACAATCGGCGGAGCCTGGCAACGGACCTCAACACGGCGGTGCCACAGCGCCGCGCAGAGTCTCTCAGTTACCGCCCAACGTCACTGCCACTGCCAACCGCCACGACCGCGCAAATAGTCCTCGAGGCCGGCCGTCTGCAACACCCGCCCAAACGCCGTCCGTGCGCCGGCGATCACGCGCCCGCGGTCGAGACGCGGATGCCGGCCATTCTCGATGACGCGCTCGCCGCCGACATAGACGTCCTGCACCGCCCAGGGATCGTTCGAATAGACCAGGTTCGAGACGATGGTCTGCGAGGGCGCGAGCGCGATGCGCTCGGTGTCGATCACGATCAGGTCCGCGAGCTTGCCGGCCTCGAGTGAGCCGATCCGATCTTCCATGTGCAGGGCCGCAGCACCCCCGCGGGTCATCAGCTCCAGCGCCAGTTCGGCCGATCCGAAACTGGCCTGTTCGAGCCGCTGTTTCTGGAACAGCAGCGCCATCTTCATCGTTTCCCAGACGTTCTGGCCATTGTTGGTCGATGCGCCGTCGACACCGAGGCCGACGCGCGCGCCGGCAGCGAGCAGTTCCGACAGGCGGGCCACGCCTGAGGCGTAGTAAGCATTTGATACAGGGTTGTGCGACAGCCCGGTACCGCGCGCTGCAACCAGACCGATCTCGGCGTCGTCGAGCCAGATCGCATGCGCCAGCAGGGTCTTCGGTCCCAACACGCCCAGGCGTTCGAGCTCGGCGATGCTGCCATGGCCGAAGCGGCGGCGGCTTTCGTCCCGCTCATCCTGCGAACTCGCGGCATGCATGGTGTACAGGCTGTCGGTCTCGCGCGCCACCGCGTGCATGGCTTGCACCATCTCCGGCGTGCAACGCAGCACGCCGAGCGCTTCGGGAACCACGCTGATCCGCGCCGAGTCGTATTGCCGGCGCAGTCGCCGCACTTCGTCGGCCGCGAACTGCGGCGTATCGCGATAGGGCTCGGGGATGAACTGCGCCACGCTCGACTCGTCGGCGCTGTCCATCGCGATCCGCGAAACCACGGCACGAATGCCCGAGCGACTGACTGCCGTCAGCACACCGTCGAGCAGATCCGGATGGCGGCCACCCATCTCGCCGCTCGCGGTCGTGGTGACACCGGTACCGAGCAACTCGAGCAGCGACAGATCGGCGCCGCTCTCGGCACTGCGCGCATCGAGGCCATCGAGCACCGGCCACATGCCTTTGGAGAACCAGACTTCGAGCGGCATCTCGTCGTAGAGGCCGCGCAGCAACCCGTTGGAGAGATGCGTGTGGCAATTGACCAGGCCCGGCATCACCAGCCGGCCGTCGAGCCGGCGACGCACCAGGCCGTGCGGCAGCTCGCCCAGTTCGCGCGTCGGGCCGACGCGGTGGATACGATCGCCGCGGATCCAGACATAGCCGGAGCGGAAGGCGCGTCGCGTGCCGTCCATGGTCAGCACGATCGCGTCGCTCAGCAGCAGATCGGCGCTGCCATCGCGAGACTTGCGCCCTTCGGACAGCGCCGTGGCAGGGGTCGCCGAAGTCGCCGCGACCTCGCTCGCCGTCGCGCCGGCTGGCTGCGCGCCGGCCGTACCGCCCGCCACACTGGAAGCCGCAGCGGCGACTGCACAGGCCATGAACCGGCGTCGGTCGATCATCGGGCACCTCATGACATCTTCAGGATCACCTTGCCGTCGCGCTCCGCACCGCTGCGGGCGGCGTGCGCGCAGGCCTCGACCACCTGATCGAGTGCATAGACTCCCGCGATCTTCGCCACCAGCTCGCCGCGCGCCATCAGCTCGGCGAGACGCGCGTACATCGCGCGCACCTGCTGCGGCGTGCGCCGCAACTGGAACTGCCGCAAGAAAGACACTCCGAGCAGGCGGATGTCCTTGCGGAACATCAGATAGAAATCGATTTCGCAGCGCTGCTCACTCATCGCGCCGTAGCAGGCGATCGTGCTGCCGGGTGCGAGGCATTCGGCGATGCGCTCGGTCGCGGCACCGGCCACGGCGTCGATGCCGAGTTTCACCGGCGCGCCACCGACCGCCGCCGCAACCTGTTGCGGCAAGTCCGGCCCGTCGACCAGCACCACGTCGCCGCCGAGCTCGCGCAACTCCTCGACCATTTCCGCACGGCGCACCACGCTCACCGTCCGCACGCCCTTGAGGCGGGCCAGCCGGATCAGATAGCGGCCGCAGCTCGAATTCGCGGCATTCTGGATCAGCCAGTCGCCGCTCTTCAGGTCGGCGAAATCCTCGAGCAGCACTTCGGCCGTCGGACCGTTGACGGTAAGCAGGCTCAGTTGCAAGGCGTCGCCGCTGGTGGGCGCCGGCAAACAACCTGTGGCCTTGCAGCACACTTCCTCGCGAAAGCTGCCACTGCCGAGCGCCGGAAACACCCGATCGCCGACCCGATGATCCGTGACCGCGCTGCCCACCCGCACGATCCGGCCGATGCCCTCGAAGCCGGGCGTACGCGGCAGCGGATAGCGGAACGCGACATCCTCCCCGGTGATCGTCCGCAGATCGGCGATGTGCATCGCGGCCGCTTCCATGCGCACGACCACTTCGTCGGCTGCGGGTGCTTCGGCAGGCAGGTCGACGACACGCAGCACGGCAGCCGGATTCCCGTAGCCCGACTGAAGGACGACTTTCATCGCTTCAATTCCCGGTGATCAGATAGCTCAGGATCCGGTCGGCGGTCTGCGGTGCCCATTGCACGTAGCCGCTCCAATGCCCGAAGCGGTCGCGCAGCGTGGCAGCGGCGGCGGCGGCCACCTCGCCGCGCACCCGCTCGGTCATCGCGACACCGTCCTCTCCAGGCTGGGGTGTCTGCTCGCCGACGGCCCGATAGGCCAGGCGGGTCGCATCGAGCAGCCGGAGGATGTACTCGCGATAGTCGGTGACCCATTCGGGACCACCCGGACCGGTATGACCCCCGACGACGAAGTCGAACTCGAGCTTCGAGGCCTGCTCCAGCGAGTGCAGATAGCCGCCGAAGTCCGTGTCCGGCAGGTTGCGATAGGGGGCCACACCCGGCTCGATGCCGTCGACCCAGATCAGCATGCGGCCGCGATCGGTGGGCAGCAGGAACAGCAGATTGGAGTCCGAGTGGTTCGGCCCGAAGTAGCGGACCTCGAGCCGCGCGGCACCGTCGGCCAGCACTTCGCCGTCGCCGATCAGCCGCGTCGGTGCCAGCACGTCGTCGTCGCCGCGCTGCGCGATGCGTCGCTGCGCCGCCTCGTGTGCGCAGACCTCGCACTCCAGCGCACCGGCGGCGAGCACGTGGCCACCGCAGATATGGTCGCGATGATCGTGGGAATAGACGATCCGCGTCAGCGGTCGATCGGTGACGCTGGCGATCGCTTCACGGTAGGCGCCTGCGGCGACCGTGCTGATCGGATCGATCGCCGTGACGCCACGCTCGCCGACCACGAAGGTGCTGAGATAGAAACCGCGGTTCCAGCGGAACAGGAACACGCCGCGTCCGAGACTTTCGACCTCCCAGCCGCGCCCCTTGCCGCCGCCGCTGTCGCCGCCTGCAGACCCCGTCGCAGCATCACCCATGATGAGATCCCGGCCTCAGAGTATGCCGCGCTCGACCATGCGCTGGATCGCATCCGCCTGGCGCTGCTGGAAGTAGCTGCGATCCGGAATCTTCAGCTTGCCGCCGTCCAGCAAGCCGTTGCTGCGGCGCAGGTCGGCGCTCGCATAGCTCCCGGCGAACAGTTCCAGCGCCTGTCGCGACAGCATGTTCGACATCTGCGGCCGGCGGCGCGCGGCACGCAGCCCCGCCATGTCGAGGTAGGCATTCGCCACCGACGACTGGCCGGCACCGGCCGAAGCGATCTGGTTGCCGTGCCAATCGAGGATGTCGGAATAGCCGTTGCTCGAATCGACTGGAACATCGATGCCCGTCAGCGCGGCATTGTTGGCCGAGACCACGTAGGCGAGATTCTCGAGCGCGCGCGCCCGCCGCGCGATCTGCTTGATCGTCAGATTTGGCGAAGCCGTCTCGCTGGTCGAATGCAGCAACACCTCAGCGCCGCGAATCGCGTGGCAGCGCGCGATTTCGGGATAGAGGATTTCCTCGGAAGCGATCGCCCCGAGCTTGCCGACGGCCGTATCGGCGACCGGGAACACGCCCTCGAGGCCGTAGATGTCGAGATACTTGTCCCAGACATCGTGCGGCGTCGGCGCGAAGATCGAGATCAGCCGTCGATAGGTCAGGACCCGGTTGCCCGAAGGGTCGAACACCCAGCAGGCCTGGAAATACAGCCCCGGGAAATGCCGATCCGTCTCGTAGCCATTGCCGGCGAGGTGTACGCCATGCCGCTGCGCGACCGCCGCCAGAGCCTCGTATTCGGGACCATCCGGCGCCAACGCGGCCTTCTCGGTCCATTCGGTGATGGTCTCGCCCCAGGGCGGACCGCTCAGGATGTACTCCGGCAACACGACCAGCTTCAGATCGGCGCCGATCCAGCGCTTGGCGCCCTGGACGGCCTGGTCGATGCGGCCGATCGAGGCCATCATCCGCGGCCCCGAAGCGGCACGGTTGGCATCGCGGTGGACGCCGTCGCAGTCGATCTGCAGTGCGAGGGCGACGTAGCGGTCGAGTCGGGTCGGTGCGTTCATGAGGCCTCCTGTCTGGCTATAGTAACGACTCGAGGACCCCGACGCCGGATCTGCAAGACCCTAACCACCCCATGAAACGTCGCCGCTTCCTGCACAGCTCGCTGCTGGGTTCCGCGATGCTGCCGCGGATCGCGGGTGCCGCTGCGCTGGCGCCCCTGTTCGGCGGCTGCAGCCGCGACCGCGGGGTTGCCGGGCCCCGCCGCAGGCGCGTCTACGTCGCCGGATTCTCGCTCGCCAAATCGGTCGACGAACGGCTCTGGCTCGAGTTCGAGCAACGCGTCGAGCAGGCGCTGCCCGATCACGACCTGCGACTGCTGATCCGCGGCGAAACCGGCCCCGAGGAGCTGATGTTCGGCAGCCTGCGCCGCGACCGCATCCAGATCGCCGGCGGCTCGTTCGCCGGCATCGCCACGCTGGTGCCCGAGATCGCGCTGCTGTCGGCACCGTTCCTGTTCGACTCCGAGGACGAAGTCGACTTCGTCATGGATCGCTACATGCTCGGTGCCTTCCGCGAGCTGTTCGTCGCGGTCGGCCTGCAGCTGCTGCACTGGAGCGAGGTCGGCTGGGTCAACCTCTACGGCCGGCAGCGGCTGATCTCGCCGGCCAGCGCCCGCAACCGCCGCGTGCGGGCCTCGGCCTCGATCGCCTCGCAGGCATTCATCCGCGAAATCGGCGCCGACACGATTACCATGCCGTTCTCCGAGGTGCTGCCCAGCCTGCAAACCGGCCTGATCGACGCGGGTGTCACCAGCGTGACCATGTACGCCCTCTCCGGCATCCCGCGCGAAGCGCCGCACTACATGCTGACGCGCCACACCTACGACATGGGCGTACTGCTGGCGAACGCGAAATGGTACGGCACGCTCACCGACTCCGAACGGGAGGTCTATGCGATCGGCCTCGGTGGCGCCGAGCACGCGCGCCGGACCGCACGCGATTCCGTCGCGGCACTGCTGCGTGAGTTGCCCAGGCAGGGCGTGCAGATCCACGACCCGACGCCCGCGGAACGCGCCGCCTGGCGCGATGCCGCCTGGCCCTCGCACCGCAAGCTGATTCACCAGATCGGCGGGCAGGCGCAACGGATCTACGACACACTGCTGGAAGGCCGCGAGGCCTTCCGCCGCAGCCGGATCGCGCCTCCTGCCACCGCCGCCTGAGGTCCATCCACCGATGCGCCCACACATCGAATTCATCCCCTCGCAGTGGCTGCCGTGGGACGACACGATCCTCGCCGAGGCGCGTGCCGGCACTGCGGCACGCGTGCTGTCGCGCGACGATCTCGACGGGGCCTGCAGCCTGATCGTCCGCTATCCAGCCGGTTACCGGCGGGGCCCCGAGACGCTGGACGCCGACGAAGAATTCATCGTGCTCGAGGGCGGACTCGAGATCGACGGCGTCGCCTATGGCCGCCACGACTATGCCCACCTGCCGCGCGGCCTGCGGCGCACCGGCCTGCGCTGCGCAGCGGGCGCGCAAGTGCTGACCTTCTTCTCGAAGGCGCCGATCGCGTACCCCGGCGATGGCGGCAATCTCGCCGCCGCCGACCCTGCACGCCTGGTGCGACACATCGACACCCGTGCGATGGAAGGCATGAAGGGTCCGCGCAAGCACATGGCCAGCGAGGGCTTCAATCACGGCGGCACCGTGCACAAGCTGCTGTTCGACGATCCCTTGACGCAGGACAAGACCTGGATCGCCGGACTGCCGCCCTACTGGAACTGCGACACCGTCGAACGCCACCCGGTCTGCGAAGAGGAATTCGCGCTCGCCGGCGACATCCACATGCCCAACGGCGTGATGTACGAGGGCGCGTACTTCTGGCGCCCCGCAGACGTTGCGCACGGGCCTTTCGGCACGGTCGGCGGCACGCTCCACCTGTGCCGCGGCAAGGGCGGGCGGTATGCGACCCGCTTCGAACCCGCCGGCCAACCGTTCCGCTGGGATCCCCCCTACGAACCGATCCTGCCAGCCGATTACCGGCGCCATTTGCGCCCCAGCTCCGAAGGTAGCCGACCATGACCGAGAGCCGCGTCGTCATCCGCCGCGTTCCGGAAGGAACGCCGCGCCCCGAAGACTTCGAGATCGTCGACTCGCCGCCGATGGAGGTCGGCCCGGGCCAGATCCGCGTGCGCACCGAGTGGCTGTCGCTCGATCCGTATGTGCGCGCCCTGCTCTCGGGCCGGCATTTCCGGCGCATGCCGCAGCCGGGCGACGTGCTGCCGGCCAGGGCCGTGGCACAGGTCGTCGAGTCGCGGCACGACGTCTGGAACGTCGGCGACCGGCTGGTGCTGGAAACCGGCCTGCAGTCCGGCACCGTCACGGACGGCACGGATGCCTGGCCGCTGCATCCCGGACACCTGCCGGCGTCCACCGCCCTCGGCATCCTCGGCACGCCGGGCATGACTGCCTATTTCGGCCTGCTCGACGTCGCCCAGGTGCAACCCGGTGAAATCGTGCTGGTCTCCGCCGCTTCCGGTCCGGTCGGCTCGATGGTCGGGCAGATCGCGAAACTGCGCGGCGCACGCGCGATCGGCCTCGCCGGCTCGAAGGAGAAGTGCGACTGGGTACGCAAGGTAGCGCGCTTCGAGGCCTGCATCGACTATCGCTCGGAAGACGTCGATGCACGCCTGCGCAGCCTCGCGCCCGACGGCGTACACGTGTTTTTCGACAACACCGGCGGCACACTGCAGCAGATCGTGATCGGCCGACGTCACCTGGCGCGCGGAGCACGGGTCGTGCTCTGCGGCCTGGTTGCGCAGTACAACCTCGACGAGGCGCCGCCGGGGCCCAATCTCGGCACCCTGATGGCCAGCCGCGCGAAAATCCTGCCGCTGATCGTCTACGACTACGAACACCGTCGCAGCGAGTTCCTGCGTGAAGCCCTGGCCTGGCATGGCGAGGGCCGCCTGGTCTTCAAGGAAGACATCGTCGAGGGGCTGCAGAACGCCGCGGCGCATTTCTGCCGCCTGATGCGCGGCGAGAACTTCGGCAAATCGCTGGTGCATCTGCAGCGCTGAGCCACCGGATATACTCCCGTCCATGGATCCAACCCTGCTGTGGTTGTTCGCGATCGCGCTGATCCTCGTCGGCATCGCCGGAACCGTGTTGCCCGGCGTGCCGGGCGTGATGGCCGTGTTCGGCGGCATGCTGCTTGCCGCCTGGATCGACGACTTCAGCCGCATCGGCTGGGTCACGCTGGTGATCCTCGGCGTACTGACCGCAATGGCGTTTGCCGCGGACATCATCGGCAGCCTGCTCGGCGCGAAGCGGGTCGGCGCGAGCCGATTGGCGCTGCTCGGTGCTGCAGTCGGCGCCCTGGCGGCATTCCCTTTCGGCTTCTTCGGGCTGCTGTTCGGCCCGTTCCTCGGCGCCGTGGCCGGCGAGCTCATCACCCAGCAGCGACTCGACGCCGCCGCCCGGGTCGGGCTCGGTACCTGGATCGGCCTGGCAGTCGGCAGCCTCGCCAAGATTGCGTTGCTGTTCGCGATGCTCGGCGTGTTCCTGACCAGCTATTTGCTGGGATGAGCCGTTAATAGGTATCATCGAAGATACAACTAACGGAGACCTGAAGGTGCCGAGGCTACAGGGTAATCCATTGGGGCAGACATCGGAGGGCGTGCAAGTGCTGCGCCGCGGCCTGCAGGTATTGCAGGTGGTCAATGCCCAGCCCGGCCTCTCCACTGCGCAGATCGCCGTCGCCTGCGGCCTGGCGCGGACCACGACCCAGCGCATCCTGAACACCCTGCACAACGACGGCTTCCTGCGCCGGGATCCCGCGACCCGCACTTACGTCCCGTCGCACCGCGTGCTGTCGTTGTCGGGCGGCTTCGACCGCGCGGCCCTGATGACCGAGCGCGCCGCCGACGCGCTGCAGCAGCGCGCGGCCCGTATCATCTGGCCGATGCATTTCACGACCCGCGACGGTTGCACCATGGTGGTCCGTGCTTCGACCGACCAGTTCAGCCCGCTGGCCGTACACAAGATGCTGCCCGGCCTGCGCATCCCGCTGCTGCAGTGCTCGGCCGGCCTCGCCTGGCTGGCGGCACAACCGCAATCGGCACGCGCCCCGGTCGTCGAGGAGGCCTTGCGCGACCCGGGCGAGGTCAGCTGGGACCGGCCGCGTCTCGAGGAGGCCTTGCACTACTGCGAAGCGCACGGCCACGCGATCTTCCGCCGGCCACAGCGGATCAGCGCGATGATCGGCCTGGCGGTCCCGGTATCGCTCGGCGAATTCGGCATCGGGGCGCTCAGCGTGCGCTTCGCCGAAAAGGCGGTCTCGCTGAAGGAAGCAGAGGAACGCTTCGTACCCGAACTGCTGGCCTGCGCCGCGCAGCTGCGCGAACCCGTCAACCAGGTCGCCTGACCGGAACCGGCAGGCGCACCGCCGACCCTGATCGCCGTCGCAGACTCAGCGCGGCCGCAGCTCGGCGAGATCGCTCCAGATCTGCATTTCGACCACCCGGCCGTCGCGCAGCACGAAGCGATCGCAGAACCGCACGTCCTGGAACGGCGTACCGTCGATCCAGGTTCCGGACATCGTGCCGATCGCATAGACCGAGATCCCGGTCGGCGCCTCGCTGGCTTCGAAGCCGTCGATCGACTTGCGGATCGCGCTGACGCGCTCGCCGTAGAACGCAAGGAAATCCTCGAGACGGACGAATTGCCGGTTGCCGGGTACGGTCATTACGAATCCCGACGCGAGACAATCGCGCGCCGCGGTCAGATCGCGGCGGGCGAGCGCATCGAAATATTCGCGCACGACGTCGATCGCGGCGGTGCGTTCGGTGCGGCCGGCACCGATCACGATCCCAGAATCACTGATTCCCAGACTCATCGGTTTCTATCCTGTTGTCTCAAATGCCACGGGCCCGCTGCTGCTGCGCCGCCTCCAGAGTCTCGACGGCCTCGCGGTAGGCGCGCCGGCCACTGGCAAGATAGAGTGTCAGCACGCCGCACGCCACTGCCACGACAACCACCAGCGACCAGCGTACCCCATCGGTCGTGTTGAACAGGTAGTCGTTGCATAAACCGACCGCGGTTGGGCCGACCAGCAAGCCAATGCCGTTGATGGTCAATACGTAGATCGACGAGACCTGGGCCCGGAATTCGCCGGGCGTCATGAACACCGCCGCCGCCGCACCGCAAGCCGCGCCGGTCGCACCGGAAATCGAGGCCGGCACCAGCATCACCACTGCCCATTCGGGCGACGGCATCAGGGGCAGCAGCGCCGAGGTGAGAGTCGCCACGGCGATACCGAACAAGGCGGCGCGGTAGGGCGCATCCCTGTGACCGCGCGCGTAGTAATGCGTCGCCAGCATGCCGCCGCCGATTGCGCCCAGCGGCCCGCAGATCAGCAGCACGCAACCATAGGCGAACGAAAATTCCGGCGCCTGCCAGCCCCAGACACGTTCGAATAGCGTCGGCAGCCATTGCCAGGAGTAACCCATCAGCGGCGAGGCGGCCATGCCGATCAGCAGCGGCGCATAGGCGCGGCGGTTCGCCTTGACGAAGGCGAAGCAGCGCGACAGCGAGGCCTCGCGCGCGCTGCGTGCCAGACGCTCGCGGCGCAGCGGCTCGCGTACCGTGAGCAACAGCAGGAACGCGACCAGGATGCCGGGTGCGCCGGCGGCGAGGAATACCACCTGCCAGGTTTCGAGCTGCCCGAACAGCGGCAGCACCAGCGGCGGCTGGGTAGCCATCCAGGCGACGATCAGGCCACCGGTCAGGTAGGCAAAGCCCATGCCGGTCGAGATGCCCATGTTGAAGAAAGTGATCGCGCTGTTCTGGCGCTCGCGCGGGAAGTAGTCGGCGATGATCGAGTTGGCGGCCGGTGTCAGCGCTGCTTCGCCGAGGCCGATGCCGAGCCGCGCCGCGGCGAGTTGGCCGAAGCTCTTCGCCAGACCACAGCATGCGGTCATGGTGCACCAGAACAGCATCGCCAGGCCGGCGATCCTGCGGCGATCGTAACGATCGGCAAGCCAGCCGAAAGGCAGGCCCATGGTCACGTAGAACACCGCGAACCAGACGCCCATCAGCAGCCCCATCTGCGTATCGCTGACGCCGAAATGCGCCTTCACCGGGCCGACCAGCAGCGACAGGACCCAGCGATCGAGCAGCGAGATCGCATACGCCAGTGTCAGCAATACGACGACATACCAGGCATAGGCGCGCGGCGGATAGGGTGTCTCGGCGGCTGCGACCGGCGGTGTCGTGGACGTGGCGGCATCGGAAACGGGTACGGTCATGCGAGTCCTAGCCTCCGGGCAGCGGTCGGGACTGTCAAGCCGCGGCAGCGCGGCTGGCCGCAAGGGCCATGGTGGCATAGCCTAGCCACCATGGAACCGACCACTGCTTGCCGGCTCGAGACGCTCGAAACCAAGGTGGCCCATCTCGAAGCGACCCTGCAGGAATTGAGCGACGTGCTGTACCGCCAGCAGCAGGCACTCGATCGCGTGATCGAACGCAATCGCCAGCTGCTCGAAGAGCTCAGCACGGCACCGGCCGGCGCGGCCAGCGACACCGACGAGAAACCACCTCATTACTGAACGGGACGATGCGGTGCAGCGCGCAATGCACGCGTCAGCCGGTGACTGACGTCCGCTACGGCAATGGCGGGATCGACGGAGTGGTATAACAGCCGCGGAAAGCAGCTCCAGACATCACGTTTCCTCGGGGAGTATCGGACCATGAAAACGGGTGACATGGATCGACGACAGCTGTTGTCGCTGGCCCTGGCGGCAGCAGCCTTGCCGGCCGCCGGTGAAGCGGTGGCGCGCAAGGCACAGCGCGCGCCGATGTCGCTGCGCTATCCGCTGCGTCTGTCGGCCAACGAGAACCCCTGGGGACCGGGGCCACAGGCGCGGGCGGCGATCATCGCCGCCACCGACGATGCCTGCCGCTACGGGCTGAGCCTGCAGGCGCCGCTCGCCCAGGCCATCGCCGCCAAGGAAGGGGTCGGCCGCGAGCAGATCGTCATCGGCTCAGGTTCCGGCGAGCTGCTGCACATGCTGGCGCTCGGCTGGTGCAGCCGTGGCGAGGTGGTCTGCCCCTGGCCGACGTTCAACCAACTGATGTCCTTCGCCGAAAAACTCGGTGCCGGGATCAAGAAGGTGCCGCTCGATGCGGCGATGAAGCACGATCTGCCGGCGCTGGCGGCGGCGACTTCGCCGAACACTTCGCTGCTCTACGTCTGCAATCCGAACAACCCCACCGGTACGGTGATCGACGGCCCGGCGCTGCGCGCATTCTGCAGCGAGATGGCGCAGCGCACTCTGGTGGTCGTCGACGAGGCCTATCTCGAGCTCGTCGACGAGGGCATGACCTCGGGCATGATCGATCTGGTCCGTGAAGGCGCCAATGTCGTGGTACTGCGTACGTTCTCGAAGCTCCACGGCCTCGCAGGGCTGCGTATCGGCTATGCCCTCGCCCGCCCGGATGTCGCGGCGCGGCTGCGGCAACACTGGATGACATCGCCGAGCGTACTCGGACTCGCAGCGGCGACGGCGAGTCTTGGTGACACGGAGTTCCTGACTCGCACTCGCGCGGCGCTGATTGCCGACCGGCAGCGCGTCACCGCCGCCTGCGATGAGCTCGGCCTTGCGTACGCTCCGCCGCAGGGCAATTTCGTGTTCCTGCGACCTGGCATGCCGGTGAACGATTTTCGCGAAAAGATGAAAGCGAAGCAGATCGAAGTCGGGCGATCCTTCGAGCCGCTGCGCGAATGGTGCCGGGTCAGCGTCGGCACGACCGACGAGACTACGGTGTTCATCGATGCGCTGCGCGCCATCGTGAAGGGTTGACGATGTCGACGACACCGATCCGCCGCACCGTCATCGGCATTCTCGGCCTGTCGATCGCCGCCAGCGGTGCACTGCCGGCACAGGCTCAAGCGCAAAGCGACTCGAACCCGCCGTCCACCGCGTCGGTCGCCGCGCCGTCGTCGCCGGATCGACTGACCGTCGAGGCCATGTGGGGTCTCGCAAGACTCGGCGATCCGGCGATTTCGCCGGACGGCAGACAGGCAGTCGTGCCGGTCACGCGCTACGACGTCAAGGAAAACAAGGGCCAGACGGACCTGTGGCTGTTCCCGGTGGCCGGCGGCCCGGGCGCAGGCCGCCAACTGACCGCCGATCAGTCAGCGGATACCCGCCCCACCTGGAGCCCCGATGGCCGGTCGATCGCTTTCGTCTCCAAACGCGGCGACGACCAGCAAACCCAGATCTACGTCATCGCAGTCGATGGCGGCGAAGCGCGACGGGTCACCAACGTACCGACCGGCGCCGATGCGCCGAAGTGGTTCCCGGACAGCAAGCGCCTCGCCTTCGTCACGCCGATCTGGCTCGACCTGGTGCGCTGGGAAGATCAGGCGCAGCGCCTCAAGGAACGTGACGAGTCGAAGATGCGCGCCAAGGTCTGGACGCGCGCGCCGATCGCCTACTGGGACCACTTCATCGACGATCGTGAACCGCATCTGTTCTCGATCGCTGCCGATGGCAGCGGCGAACCGCTGGCCATCACACGCCAGTCCGGGTTCTCGCTGTCACGCCGCGAGTATTCGCCCTCGTCCTACGACATTTCTCCCGACGGCCTCGAAGTCGCATTCGTTACCGACATCGACCCCGTCGGCAACATGCCGAACCACGACGTGATCGTGCTCGAGGCCTGTGGCTGCAAACCACCGCGCAACCTGACCGCCGACAACCCGGGCGACGACGGCGAACCGCTCTACAGCCCCGATGGCCGTTGGCTGGCGTTCACGCAGCAACGGATCCCGACGTTCTATGCCGATCGTGCCCGCTTGCTGCTGTTCGATCGCCAGGGTGGCGGCCGCCGCGACCTGTCGGGCGACTGGGATCGCTCCGCCGCCGGCCTGAGCTGGCGTCCGGACTCGAAGGCGCTGTACGGCACGATCGACGATGCCGCGACCAATCGCGTCTGGCGTTTCGATCTGGCGGCGCCGGGGCGGCCCAAGGCCGTGACCGGCCCGGCCAGCTTCAGCGGTCTGGCGATCGCCCGCAGCGCTGCAGCCCGACCTGCGGCGGTTGCGATCCGCCAGACCTTCTCCGAGCCGCCGACGCTGGTGCGCCTCGACCTCGGCAGCGGCGCGGCGAACGCGCTCTCGACCTTCAACGACACGGCGCTGGCCGGCATCCGCCAAGGCAAGGTCGACAGCGTCACTTATCCGGGTGCCGGCGGCGCGGCTATCCAGATGTGGGTGGTCTACCCGCCCGACTTCGACCCGGCGAAGAAATATCCGGTGTTCATGCTGCTGCACGGAGGCCCGCACAACACCATCCAAGACGCCATGCAGTGGCGCTGGAACGCGCAGGTGTTCGCGAGCTGGGGCTATGTCGTGACTTGGCACAACTTCCACGGTTCGAGCGGCTTTGGCCAGGCCTTCACCGACTCGATCAATCCGGACCGCATCTCCAAACCCTACGAGGATACGATCGCCGCGGCGCAGTGGCTGACGGCCCAGCCCTGGGTCGATGCCGAGCGACTGGTCGCCGGCGGCGGCAGCTATGGCGGCTTCCTCGCCGCCACACTGCTTGGCCGGCCGCATCCATTCAAGGCACTGATCGCGCATGCCGCGGTCTACAACAGCTTCACGCAGATCGGCGCGGATTACGGCGCCGAGAAAGACCGGTTCTTCGAGTTCTGGGACAAGCCGGAAGAGTTCGCGCAATACTCACCACACAGCCGCGCCGGCCACTTCGCCACGCCGACGCTGGTAATCCACGGCCAGCTCGACCAGCGCGTGCCGGTGAACCACGGCATCGAACTGTTCAACACCCTGCAGAAACGCGGTGTGCCGGCGAAGCTGGTCTACTTCCCAGACGAGAACCACTGGGTGCTGAAGCCGCAGAATTCGATCTTCTGGTATCAGACCGTACGCGACTGGATCGGTCACTACGCACCGCCCGGCGGACGCTGATCGAGCGTTCGCTCAGCGGATCGACCAGACTCCGGGGTTGGCCTGACAGGCGACCAGCCGCTGTGCCGGACCGCGGACCGCAACGCCGGCCGCAACCGTCGTCAGCAGCAACACGCGGCACCGGTCCTTGGCGGCGTGCCCGGCCCCCGTCGGCGTGCTGCGGGTCGGGGTGTACTCGCTGACGACGACGATATGGCTCTGCCGGGTGGTCGGATTGGTCCAGCTGACCTCGCGCCCCACGGCACCGAGTTCGAGGACATGGCCGAGGCAATGGCGGTCACGCTGGTCGAGACGACCACCGAGCCGCGTGCCGAGCAGGACACCGCTGCCGCTGCTGGCACCGATGATGCCGACGCTGCGGTTCTGCAGATTCTCCTCGTGGCGCTGCACCAGGGTACGCGGCGCATTGCTGTTGTCGAGCACGATGGACTCGCGATCGCAGCGACCGGCGCCGATGCCGTAGTCGGTGCTCCAGCGCATGCCCCCATAGCCTGCGAGACCGGCGGTATCCGTCCGGGTCGGTGCGGAGGATTGAGCCTGCAACGGCGCGGCCGCCGCCGCGATCGTCAATACCGCCGTCGCAGCCACGACAGCCCGCTGCAACGAACCGGCGACCGGCAACCTGAGCAGACGATGGGTCGACATGCGGGCTCTCCTGGCGGGGTGACAGGCCGATTCTACGCCCCCTGCTTTCGCCACGGTGCGGCCCTCGCCGCCCCGAACGCCTGTACGCCACAGCCGCTGTGGCAAGATCCCGGCTGCCCGATCCTTCCCGAGGGAGAGTCCGCCATGGCGACCGTTCTCAAGGCCATCGGCTATCTGCTGGCCGTGCTCGTTCTGCTGATCGTCGGCTACCTGTTCGTCTTCAGCCGCTCGTTTCACACACCGGTGAACCTGCATGCCGCCGGGCCGTACGTCTCCCCGGGCGGACCGATCCTGGTATTCGGCGGCACCGGCGCCACCGGTCTCGAGATCGTCAGGCTGCTGCGCGAGCACGGCGAAGATGTGACGGTCGCCGTGCGGCCGACGTCGAACACCGCGGCCCTGCAGGCCGTTGGCGCGAAAACCGTGATCGCCGACGCCCTCGATGCCGAAGCCGTACAGGCCGCCTTCGCCTCGAACACCTACAAGGTCGCGATCTCGACGCTCGGCACCTCGCGCGGCGACAAGGCCAAACGCCCGGACCTGGTCGGCAACCGCAATGTGATCGACGCCGCGCGCGCCGCCGGCGTGACGCGCTTCGTGTTCGTCACCGCCATCGGCACCGGCGATTCGTTTACGGCGACCCCGTTTCCCTCGCGCATGCTGTTGCGCGAGGTGCTCGCTCTCAAGGGTCAGGCCGAAGATCATCTGCGCGCCAGCGGCCTGCAATACACGATCATCCGCCCGGGCGGGCTCGGCCTCGGCCGCTCCACCGGCCAGGCGGTGCTGGCCGACGACCCGCGGGCGTTCAGCTACATGGCCCGGATCGACGTCGCCAAACTGACGGTCGCCGCAATGGGCGATCCGACGACCATCGGCAAGACCTACAACGCCTACGATCCCACCCGCAAGACGCTGTGGAGCATGTTCCAGGACTAGTATCTGTCCCGTCCTGATGGAGTCCGACCCATGCGCAAGCAACGGATCAAGACACCCGACGGCACGACCACGCTGACCGAATAACTCTCGCGGCGCGGCTTCCTGACCAGCGCATTGCTCGGCGGGGCGCGCTGCTCGGTCATCCGGCCAGACGAGTCAGCACCTGCTGGAAGTCCATCGCCGCTTCGATCAGCCAGCCGGAAAGCGCCATCAACGCCGGCGAAGCGAGCCGGCTGCGCGGCACGAGCAGGTAATACGCGGTTTCCAGCGGCAGCCGCAACGACAGCGGCGCCACCAGCCGGCCCGCCTCGAGATCGCCTGCGGCGTAGGCCAGCCGCCCGAGCACCACCCCCTCGGCGAGGGCCGCAGCCTGCAGCGCGAGATGGCTGTCGTCGAAGCGCAGGCCACGCGTGGTGTCGATGCCCTGCAAGCCCGCATCCTGCAGGCACTCGTCCCAGCCGATCATCCGTCCTGCCCGCCGCATCGACACATCGTGGATCAGCGGTGCCTGGCGCAGATCCGCGAGCCGGCGCAGCGAAAAGCTGCGGCTGCGGGCGGGCGCTGCCAGCGGTGCGAGACATTCGCCGAACAGTCGTTGCGCATCGACGCCGTCGTACACCCCGCTGCCGAAGCGGATGACCGCATCCGCATCGCTGTCCTCGAAATCGGGCGAAGCGACGCTCGTCACGATACGCAATGCCACTGCCGGATAGGCCGCACGAAACGCAGGCAGGCGCGGCAGCAGCCAGCGGGCCGCAAACGCGGAACTGACGCCGACCGTCACGCCGCCGCCGCGCCGATGGCTGCGCAAGGTCTGCGCACCGAGGCGCAGCTGCGTGAATCCCTCGTGAATCCGCGACCAGGCAGCCGCGCCGGCTTCGGTGAGCGTCAGGCGCCGCGGTGTCCGGCGGAACAGGCGTACGCCGAGATATTTCTCGAGGCCCTTGATCTGGTGACTGATCGCAGCCGTCGTCACATGCAGTTCGCGAGCCGCCTTGGTGAAGCTGTGCAATCTGCCGGCCGCCTCGAAGGCGCGCAGGGAATTCAGCGGAGGCAATGGTTGCGTCATCCGTACCGCTCCAGTACTGCGCTGCCTCGCTGCAGCGCAGAGGACCGTTTTCCATGTTGAGAAAATCTAAACATTGCGCTTGAGGTTTTCTAGCTGGGATCGGTGCGGATACGCCCCTAGAGTAAGTGGTTCCGCACCGTCTCGGTGCGCCACCCGGGAGCTGGACCTTGTCCACCCATCGCCCCGGCGCCGCCCTCGAACCAATCCACCAGATGCTGGAGCGCGGCGAACGGATTTGCCTGTTTCTCGATTTCGACGGCACGCTGCTCGAACTCGCGGAAACACCCGACGCCATTCGCGTCGACCCCACCCTGCCCGCGCTGCTGGCACGCGCCCACGCGGCACTCGATGGCGCGTTGGCCCTGGTCAGCGGGCGTCGCATCGACGCGCTCGATACCTTGCTTGCGCCGCTGAAACTGCCGGCCGCCGGCGTACATGGTTACGAGCGGCGCGACTCGCGCGGCAGGCTGCATCGCATGCCGGCGCGGGAAGCGCTGCTCGAACCGCTGCGACGCCGCTGCATGGAATTCGTGGCACGCGAACCGAGACTGTTGCTCGAAGACAAACGCGAAGCCCTCGCACTGCACTATCGGCGCGCACCCGAACTCGGCGCCGAAGTGCTGGCCTTTGCCACCCGGCTGCTCGAGGAACTGCCCGAAGGATTCGCCCTGCAACCAGGCGATTGTGTGGTCGAGGTGAAATCGCGTCTGTTTTCCAAAGGCTCGGCCGTACAGGAGTTCCTCCGCGAGCCGCCGTTCGCACACCGCCAGCCGATCGCTGTCGGCGACGACTTCACCGACATCGATGCCTTCCGCGTGGTCGAGTACCTCGGCGGCCTGTCGATCGCAGTCGGTCATCGCATCGAAGGCCGCGCACGTCTGCCGGATCCCGCCCAGGTCAGGCATTTCCTCGCGGGCCTGGCCGACAGCGCGATGCGCTATCACCCCGGCAACGAGGCCGAGGCACATGCCTGACCCGATCGACCTGCAGCTCGGATTGATCGGCAACTGCCAGATCGCCGCACTGGTCGACGTCCACGCGCGGATCGTCTGGTGCTGCCTGCCGCGCCCCGACGGCGATCCCGTGTTCTCGGCATTGCTGACGACACGGGGCGCCACACCCACCACGACCTGTGAACCGACGACCTATGCCGGACCCACTTACCCGTCGCCGAACCCCGCGCCGGCTATGGCACATCCGGCCGGCGTGTTTGCCATCGATCTCTGCGACGCCGCGCGGGCCAGCCACGAATACCTGCGCAACACCGCGATACTGACCACCACCTTGCACGACCAGCACGGCAATGCACTGCGGGTCACCGACTTCTGCCCGCGGTTCCGCAACCGCGGGCGCATGTTCCGGCCCGTGACGCTGGTGCGGGTGGTGGAGCCGCTCGCCGGGCGGCCGGTCGCACGGATCCGGATCGAGCCGACCAGCAACTACGGCGCATCGCGACCCCAGGTGCGTACCGGCTCGCATCACCTTTCCTTCGCGAGCGACTCGCTCGGCTGGCGGGTGACCACCGATGCCTCGTTGTCGTCGATTCTCGAAGGCCGCCTCGAGGTGATCGAGCGTCCGCTGGCGTTCGTGCTCGGACCGGACGAAAGCCTGGCCGAAGCACCGTTGTCGCTGGCGCGGCAATGGCTCGAGGAGACCCGCAACTACTGGCACGACTGGGTGCGCACGCTGGCCATTCCGTTCGAATGGCAGGAAGCCGTGATCCGCGCAGCCATTTCCCTGAAGCTCTGCACCTACGAAGACACGGGCGCCGTGCTCGCGGCATTGACCACCTCGATCCCCGAGGCGCCGGATTCGGGCCGCAACTGGGACTACCGCTACTGCTGGCTGCGCGACGCCTACTTCGTCGTGCAGGCGTTGAACCGGCTCGGCGCAACGCGGACCATGGAACACCTGCTGAACTTCCTCGACCACACCGTCGCGCGCACCGACAAAGTCGCGCTGCAGCCCTTGTACGGCATCGGCGGCGGCGCGCAACTGCCCGAGCGCATCGTCGAATCGCTGGCGGGATACCGTGGCATGGGGCCGGTGCGTGTCGGCAACGCGGCCTATGGCCAGATCCAGCACGACGTGTATGGCGCGGTGATCCTCGCCGCCACCCAAATGTTCTTCGACCAGCGCCTCACCAACCTCGGCGACGCGGCGACGTTCACCCGCCTCGAGCGGATCGGCGAGAGTGCGATCGAAGTGTTCGCGCAGCCGGATGCGGGTCCCTGGGAGTTCCGCGGCATTGCCCAGGTGCATACGTTTTCGGCGCTGATGAGCTGGGCCGGCTGCGACCGGCTGGCGCGGATCGCGGCCAGCCTCGGCCTGCCGGAACGCGCCGCCTGGTGGCGCGAGCACGCCACGCGGATGCGCCAGCAATTGCTAACCCGCGCCTGGAACGCAGAGCACGGCCGCTTCAGCTCGGTGCTGGATGGCGCCGAGCTTGATGCCACGCTGCTGCTGCTGCCCGAATACGGGCTGGTCGAAGGCACCGACCCGCGCTTCCTCGCGACGCTCGAGGCGGTGCAGCAGCGGTTGCAACGCGGCCGCTGGCTGATGCGCTACATCCATCCAGACGACTTCGGACGTCCCGAGACCGCGTTCACGATCTGCGGCTTCTGGCACGTCAATGCACTGCATGCCGCGGGTCGCAGCACCGAAGCCCGCGAGCTGTTCCAGGACATGCTCGCCTCGCGGACCCACCTCGGACTGCTGTCCGAAGACATCGACCCTAGGAGCGGCGAGCTATGGGGCAATTTTCCGCAGACCTACAGTCTGGTCGGCATCATCCAGTGCGCCACGCGTCTGAGCCGGCCCTGGGAGGACGCAAGATGAATCGAGTCGTCGCGGTTTCGAACCGTGTCTCCGTTCCCCGCCGCGGCACCGCGCCGGGCGGGCTCGCAGTCGGCGTGCTCGCGGCCATGCAGGCGCGCGGCGGACTGTGGTTCGGCTGGAGCGGCCAGGTCGGAGCAAGCGAGAGCGACGAGCCGGAGGTCGTCACGCGCAACGGCATCTCGTACGCGACCATCGACCTCGAGCATGCCGAATTCACGCGCTTTCTGAACGGCTTCAGCAACGGTGCGCTGTGGCCGACGTTCCACTATTTCGTCGAAACGGTGCACTTCACCGACGAGGACTATGCCGGTTACCTGCAGGTGAACCGGCGCTTTGCCGCGGCACTGCGGCCGCTGCTGCGGGACGACGACCTGCTGTGGGTGCACGATTTCCACCTGATCCCGCTGGCGCGCGCCCTGCGCGAGCACGGCGCGCAACAGCCGGCCGCCTTCTTCCTGCACGTGCCGTTCCCGCACGTCGAGGCGCTGCGCGTCCTGCCGGTGTATGGTGAGCTCGTCAATGCGATGCTGGTCTACGACGTGCTCGGCTTCCAGACGCAGACCGACGTCGATTCGTTCCGCTCGGCGGTGCTGCAGCTGCACGGCCCCGAAGCACTGCTGCCGGACGGTTCGGTGCGCGCCGGCGAGCGGCGCGTGCTGCTCGACGCCTATCCGATCAGCGTCGACATCGATACGGTCCAGCGCGAAGCGATCGAGTCGCAGAACACCGCCGACGTCCGGCGCATGCTCAGCGGCCTGCTCGGCAGGCGGCTGATGATCGGCGTCGACCGGCTCGACTACAGCAAGGGGCTGGTGAGCCGCTTCCGGGCCTACGAGCGGTTCCTGGAAATGCACCCGGACAACCTCAACCACATCACGTATCTGCAGATCGCGCCGCTCTCGCGTTCCGATCTGCGCGCCTACTCGCGGATCCGGCGCGACCTCGAACAGACGGCCGGCCGGATCAACGGACGATTCGCGGAAACCGACTGGACGCCGATCCGCTACCTGAACCGCAATTTCTCGCACGATGTCTTGATGGGCTTCTTTCGCGTCGCCCAGGTCGGGCTGGTCACGCCGGTGCGCGACGGCATGAACCTCGTGGCCAAGGAGTTCGTCGCGGCGCAGGATTCCGAGGACCCCGGCGTGCTGATCCTCTCGTCCCTCGCCGGTGCCGCGCGCGAGCTCACCGGCGCGCTGCTGGTGAACCCGCACGATACGCGCGGCGTCGCACTGGCGATCCAGCTTGCGCTGTCGATGCCGCTGGCCGAAAGACTGGAACGCCACGCCGTGAACCTCGCGGCGTTGCGGCGCAACGACCTGACGGCCTGGCACACCCGCATGATCTCGGCGCTGGCGGCAACGCGCAGTGTGCCGAACATCGTGCTCGGGAGCGACGACTCGGGCAGCCGCCCTGCCGGCCAGCCGAAGCCGCGCCCGCTGGAGCCTGCCGCGGCGGAGTGGCCGACGCCCCTTGGCAACGCAGCCGCGACCGTGCGCGGCGTCGTATCTCGCCCAGGCCTGCCGCAACCGCGCCGTGCCTGACGATTCTGCCGCGTAGCGTCCGACCGGCGCCGGGCCTGGCCGTGTGCCCCAGCACGACGCTACGCGGCATGACCCGCCGGATTGCGATGCTCAACCACCCAGCGCGTTGCCTCCACCGGCATTCAACTGCACTAGGCGTGCATTGCCGACTTCGGCAACCGCCAGGGCCATGGCCCGGTCGACGCAAGCACGGGCGCGATTGGCCAGCTGCAGATTGCGCGCATCAGGCTGGCCGCAGGCTTCGCGTGCCGCGGCAACCAGCCGGCGCTGCAACTGCCGCAAGCCACTGTCGGTATCGAGGTTCAGGTCTCCGTACTGGACCACGACTCGCACCACCTCGACGTCGGCGACATTGGCCGGCTGCGCGGCCGAGGTGGCGAACGAGCCCAGCAAGCCGGTCACGGCGGCAAGGGCGATCAGGGTACGACGGTTTGACATGACAGTTCTCCTGGCAGTAATGGCGGCGGCGATGCCGTGGTGCACATGAGAACGCCGAGCCGGCGCGCGCGTCTGCAGGCGCGGCACGTACCCATCCCCGTCAGCCTCGCACTCGTACCAGGCCCAATCCGCCGCCATCCCGGATCGAAACGGCCTCGTCCCGGCCCCGCGGCCGCGGATCCCGTCCCGCAACGGCTTCGTCCCGCGGCGCCCGGCCGGCAGGGCCGGCAATCCGCCGTTGGGTTACTCTGGATGTCATGAGCGCAAGGCCGATCAGCGTCGATCCACCGCCTTCGACCGACACCATGAGCGCAGCACTCGAAGGCCGGGGCGGGCGGTGGCGCATCGCGGGCTGCCTGCAGCCGTGGCAGTTCGTCGGCATCGTGTTGCTGTTCTGGAGCTACGTCGCCTTGTCGGCGGTGCTGTATGCCTACAGCATGAGTTCGACCCTCGCCTCGTTCACCGACGAAGCCGTATTTGCGCCCTGGCAGGCCCGGGTGCTGCAGCACGTGCTGATGTTCCCGGTGCTGCTGGCCTGCTACGCCGCATCGCTACGCCTCGACTGGCGGCCGCTCTGGTGGAAACTGCCGCTGCAGGTACTGATGGGCCTGGGCTTTGCGCTGCTGGCACGACCGGCGATCCTCGTCGCCCATCACCTGGTGTCCGGCAAGGCACTGCCCAGCGGCTCCTGGGACAATCCACTGACGCCGGGCTTCTGGCTCAACGAATGGATGTTCACGCAGGCGATCGCCAGCTTCACCGACTTCTTCCTGAAATACGGCTTCGGCGTCGCACTGCTCAGCGGCCTGGTGCTCTACAAGCGCTTTCACGACACCCAGCTGCGCGTCTCCGTGCTGCAGCGGCAATGGTCCGCGGCGCGTCTCGCCGCGCTGCGCATGCAGCTCTCGCCGCATACCCTGTTCAATCTCCTGCACACCATCCGCGGCAACATCGCCTGGGATCCGCCCACCGCCCAGTCGATGGTCGTGCAGCTCGCCGATCTGCTGCGCCGCCTGCTGACGGCCGGAGAGCAGGAGTGGTCGCGGCTCGCCGACGAGCTGCAGTTCGTGCAGCTCTACCTCGCGCTGCAACAGAAACGCTTTTCGGACCGGCTGAGCATCGAGCTGCCGCCGGCCGATTCGCTGCCGCAGGTCTGGGTTCCGAGCCTGATCCTGCAGCCGCTAGTCGAGAACGCCGTAGTGCACGGCCTCGCCGGCCACGACGGCCCGGTGCGGATCCAGGTCACGGTCGAACCTGCCGACGGCAGCGCCGACGCCACGATCCGCATCGGCATCACCAACGACATCGCCGCCGGGCGCGGCAGGGGTCGCGAGGGCATCGGGCTGCGCAATGTGCGCGAACGGCTGGCCGTGCAGCTCGGCCGACAAGCCAGCCTGCGCAGCAGCCCGCTGGCGGAGCAAGGCCTGCCGGCCACGACCTGGCACAGCGAAATCACGCTGCCCGCGCTGCGCGAGCCGCCGGCCGCGCGCGCTGAACCGGCAGCGGACTGAATGTGCGGTCTGCGACCCAGCCACCTTCACACACCGGACAAGGTCTGCGCATGGACGTGATCATCGTCGACGACGAACCCGCGGCCCGGCGAACGCTGCGGGAATGCTGCGCGGCGGAGCCGGACCTGCGGGTCGTCGGCGAATTCGGCGACGGGCGGGCCGCACTCGAGGCAATCCGCGCACAACGGCCCGGGCTGCTGTTCCTCGACATCCAGATGGACACCATGACCGGCATCGAGATCGCGCGGCGACTCGACCCCGCGACGTTGCCAGCCATCGTGTTCGTCACGGCCTACGACCAGTACGCACTGCAAGCCTTCGAGGTCAACGCGACCGACTATCTGCTGAAACCGTTCGACGAAGCGCGCTTCCGCCAGACCCTGGAACGCGTCCGCAGCCGGCGCGATGCCGCACCGGCGCGCCAGACGGCGCTCGATGCGGTGCTGTCGCAGCTCGAACGGCTGGCGCGCCCGACGCTCGACCGGCGGCCGCGGCTGCTGGCCGAAGCGGGTGGCTCGCTGCACATGCTGGATGTCGCCGCCATCGAGCTGGTCGAATCCGAACGCAATTACGTCCGGATCCGGGTCGGCCGCGAACTGTTCCACGCACGCAGTACGCTCGCGCAGGCCGAACAGACGCTCGCCGGTCAGCCGATGCTGCGGATCTCGCGCTCCTGCCTGGTGAACGTCGACCATGTGCGCGAGATCAGCCGCACGCCGCGCGGCGATTTCATCCTCGTGCTCGCCGGCGGCGCGACCGTCACCAGCAGCGAGGGCTATCGCGACCGGGTCCGCGATTATTTCCAGCAGCTGAAACTCTGAAACCGACGCACGGCGCAAACCTGGCTCAGCCGGCCCAGCCTGGCAGCCCGGCCGGCCGGGCGATGCTGCCGATTACCAGGGCAGCTCGCTGCCGTCGTACATCCAGAAGCGCCCGGCGCGCTCGGCATCGAGACGAGCGATCATGTTGCGCACACCCGTGATGCTGGTAACCGCGTCGATATCCGCCCTCGGCCCGCCCATATCCGTCTTCACCCAGCCCGGATGGATCGGTGCAGCCAGGATGCCGTGGCTCTTCTGCAGGTCGATGGCCATCGAACGCATGATCGCGTTCAACGCAGCCTTGCTGGCCCGGTAGGCGTACAAGCCGCCGATGCGATTGCGCTCGATCGAGCCGATGACGCTGCTCAGCGCGACGATCTTCTTCTGCTGTGACGCCGCGACATGCGTCACGAAGGCCTCGGCCATTTTCATCGGCCCGATCGAATTGATGCGCAGGACCTGCATCCAGTCGCCGAAGTCCGAACTGCCGAAGCGCCCGAAGGCGATGCCTTCGGCGGCGAAGCTGCCTTGCCCCATCGTGCCAGCCGAATTCAGCAGCACGTCGATCGGCCGGCCGGCGAGCTGCGCCGCGAGCGCATCGATGCTGGCGTGGTCGGCGAGATCGAGCGCATGGATCTCGACTCGCCCGGCCGCATCGGCCGCCAGCGCCGCGAGTTCGAAGGCCTTGGCGGGTGATCGCACGCAGGCGAGCACCGCCCAGCCGTCCGCGGCGTACTGGCGGACGAGTTCGAACCCCAGGCCGCGGCCTGCACCGGTGACCAGAACCGTCGGCATCGTCGGATCCCCTTGCGCTATGATCCGCCGCAATCTAGCGCGCCAGCCTCGTGGCCGCCATCCCCGACGACGATGCCTACACTGCCCGACCATTTCCGCAAGCTCGTCATCCACGAGCTGACCGGCGACTTTCGCACGTCGACGAGCGTGACCACCCAGGCCTGGGTCGATCCAGGCCCTGGCCAGGTCGTGATCCGCAATCACTGGGCGGGCTGCAATGCGATCTTCGACAAGAATCTCTGTCGCAACACCATCCGCTACGTCGACGTGCGGCCACCCTTCGACATGGGCATCGAATCGGTCGGCGAAATCGTTGCGATCGGGCCCGGTGTGAGCGGCTGGCGTGAAGGCGATGCCGTTGCGACCACTCGCCTCGGCTCGGGCTACCGCGAGTATCAGCTGGCCGAGGTCGAACGGCTGGTACGCGTCCGCGAGCCGACGCCGGAAGTGCTGACGCTGGTGCCCACCGGCATCTCCGGCATGGTCGGGCTGGAACGCATCGGCGAGTTGCGTGGCGGCGAGACGGTGGCGGTATCGGCCGCCGCTGGCGGCCTCGGCCACATCGTCGTGCAGATCGCCAAGCTCGCCGGCTCGCACGTGATCGGCCTGACCGGCAGCGACGACAAGGCCGCGCTGCTGCGCTCGCTGGGCGTCGATCGGGTGATCAACTACCGCAGCGAGAATCTGCGTCAGGTGCTGGCCAGCGAGTATCCGCGCGGCATCGACCTCGCCTACGACTCGGTCGGCGGCGAAATCTTCGATGCCTTCCTCGACAACCTCGCGATGCGCGGCCGGCTGGTGATCAGCGGTCACACCTCCGATTTCGACCAGCCGGTGGAGTACCTGCCGCAGCCACGGATCTATCAGCAGCTGTACTGGAAATCGGCTTCGGTACGCGCCTTCCAGAACCAGGCTTTCCCGGAATATTTCGACGACACCGCGCGCCGCATCCTCGATCTCTACTATGCCGGTCGCCTCAAGGTGCTGGTCGATCCGACGCCGTTCCACGGGCTTGAGCGCATCGCCGATGCATCCGAATACATCCTCGCCGGGCGTAATGCCGGCAAGGTCGTCATCCGCATCACCGGCTGAGATGGCGTCCCTGGCCGCGCGCCGCTATTGTTGCCTATTGGCAACAACTGGTTTGTCCACAAGCCTGCAAGGCAATCAATAGGTACAAACCACCTGCCAGTTTGGTAGATTCCGCGAGCTTGGTTTTCAAGTGTCGCCTGCCTCCGCAGCATTTCCGTACAGGAACAGAGGGAGCTCCAAAATGTCGATCCAACGCTTGTTGCCTTTTGCCATCGGAATGGCCGCACTACCTGCCGCCGGCCTGGCGCAGTCCGGCAGCACGCCGGCTGCCGCCCCCAGCGGCGGCCTCGAGGAGATTGTCGTCACCGCCGAGCGCCGTGAAGCATCGCTGCAATCGGTGCCGGTGGCGGTCAGCGCCCTGAGCGCCGAAGCCCTCGAAAATCGCCAGGTCGTCGAGGCACGTGACCTGCAGCGCTTCGCACCCAGCCTGCGCATGAGCAACAACATCACTTCGCCGACCAACCTGTCGCCGTCGCTGCGCGGTTCGCTGCAGCAGGATGCCTCGCTCGTGGTCGCCGAGTCCCCCTTCGGCATTTACGTCGACGACGTCTACATCGCCCGCCTCAACGGCAACAACGTGACCCTGGCCGACATCGAGCGCGTCGAGGTGCTGCGCGGTCCGCAGGGCACGCTCTACGGCCGCAACACGCTCGCCGGTGCGATCAAGTTCGTGACCCGCGACCCCGGTGCCAGCGAGTGGTTCAACGCCAAGCTCGGCATCGGCAACTGGGATCAGTACGTTGCCAGCCTCAGCGTCGGCAAGCCGATCAACGACAACTGGTCGATGTCGTTCTCCGCCCAGGTCAACAACAAGGACGGCCAGTGGAAGAACATCGCCACCGGCGAGGAAACCGGCCTCGAGCAGAACCAGGCCTACCGCGCCAAGCTCGCCTACCGCGGTGACTCGTTCAAGGCGATGTTCTCCTTCGCCTATGTCGACAGCAAGAACGATTCCAACCAGATGCTGCCCGGCGGCTCGGGCAGCGTACCGACGAACTCCCGCTACACCTCCGACGACGTCGTGCTGCTGTACGGCAACAAGAGCCTGTCGACGCCGGCGATCGGCCACGGGCTGGCCCTGATCAGCGACAAGCCGCGCGCCGGCACCCAGCAGACCATCGCCTCGGCGAACCTGTCCTGGGACATCGGCATCGGCACGATCCGCTCGATCACCGGCTATGTGAAGACCGACGACTTCTTCACCACCGACTTCAGCGGTCGCGGCGCCACCATCGGCGCCTCGAATCCGCGGGCCGAGCAGTGGAGCCAGGAACTGCAGTTGCAGGGCGCGGCGCTCAACGATCGCCTGAACTACCTGGTCGGTGCCTACTACTTCACTGAAGACGGCAAGCAGGACTTCGCCTGGTTCCTGACCGTGCTCGGCGGCCCGACCTCGACCAGCCAGATCCGCGCCAGCACCGATTCGGTGTCGATCTTCGCTCAGGCCGACTACGCGGTGACCGACCGGTTGAAGCTGACCGCTGGCGTCCGCTACGTCGAGGACGACAAGGACTTTGCGCTCGACTTCCAGCGGCGCACCGCGATCCCGCTCGGCCCGCTGACCGACGCCGTGGCACTCAGCGACAAGTACGACGAGGTCACGCCGAAGTTCGGCATCGACTACACGGTCGATACCACTTCGGTCGACAGCTTGCTGCTGTATGCCTCGGTTGCGCGCGGCTTCAAGTCCGGTGGCTACAACGGCATCAACATCACCAACGCCAACATCGCCAGGGCGCCGTACGGACCCGAGTCAAACTGGACCTATGAGGCCGGTGCCAAGATGGATCTGCTCGACCGCCGGCTGCGCATCAACGCCGCCGCGTTCCAGGCCAAGATCGAGGATCTGGCGCTGAACGCGACCGTCGAAGTCATGCCAGGCGTGTTCGACTTCCCGGTACAGAACGCCGGTGAGGCTACGGTGCGCGGTCTCGAGATCGAGACCACCTTCGTACCGACCGACAATCTGACGGTCTACCTGAACACCTCGTTCCTTGACGGCAAGTACGATTCGCTGAACCCGACCTCGGCGCCGGCGGTCGCGCAGCTGCCGCAGATTCCGGGCAACAACAATCGGCTGGGAGTCAAGGCGGAGCCGCCGCAGCTGCCGAGCTACACCTTCACGCTGGGCTTCGACTACTCGGTCCCGACCAGCTTCGGCCGCGTGAACTTCGGCGCGGACTGGTATCGCACCGACGACTACATCACGGCCGCGACCAACGACTTCGTCGTCAAAGCCTACGACCGCTTCAACGGTTATGTCGGCGTCGGTGTCGGCGACCACTGGGACATCCGCCTGAACGCCCGCAACATCGCCGACGACCAGCAGGTCTACGTCGGCAGCCGCGGCCTCGGTGGCTATCTCATGCTGCCGCCGCGTGAAGTCATGCTGACCCTGAGCTACAAGCTCTGAAGCAGGCGACATGCACGGCACGGCGACGTCATCGCCGTGCCGTGGATCATCCTCGACGTTGAAATGCACGAGGCCCCGGGCAGCGATGCCCGGGGCCTCGTGCTATCGATCACTACACACCAATCGCCGATCAGCGATCGGCGACCGGCGGCGATGATGCCGCGCCACACCCGGCGCGCACAGCACTGCGCGGCGCGGCACAGCGCCGGCTTCTCAGGCCGGCCGCGGCATCGACTCCAGCGTCTTCGCCGTCAGGCGGTAGAACGCCAGCGGAATCAGCGACAGGCCGAAGTACAGGCAGGGCAGGAAGGCCGCGCAGTAGCGGATGCCGTCGAGCGCTTCCTGGGTCTGCACCGGCGCCTTCGACTGGAAGCCGAACCAGGCATAGCCGAGCAGCAGCAGCGAAGGCGCAAACGCCGACGCGACCTTCTCGACGAAGCTGTACCAGCCGGAGAACACGCCCTCGCGGCGCATGCCGGTGCGGCGGTAGTCGTACTCGATCACGTCCGGCAGCATCGATTGCGCCATCAGGATCAGGCCGGCCGCAGCGAAGCCCTTGAGCGCGGCGCGGAAGCAGAAGAACCAGACCGACTCTTCGGGACTCGCGACCAGCCAGGTCAGCGAAGTCAGCGAGAACACGATCACCGCCAGCGCGAACGTCTTCTGCTTCTCGATCCGCTGCGACAGGTGCCGCCAGAACGGGATGGTCATCATTTGCGCGACGGTGCTGGCCAACAGGAACAACACCATCCAGCTGCCCGGCTGCTCCTTGCCGAGCACGAACTTCACCAGGAAGAAGCTCATCGCGGTCGAGGTGAACAGGCCGAACAGCTGCACGAACTTTACCCCGAGCAGCGCCATGAACGGCTTGTTGGAGACAGCTGTGCGCAGCTGCTCGCCGAACGACACCTTGCGGATGTCGCGGGTGCGTGCCCGCCCCTTCGCCGTGCCGAAGAAGGTCCAGCCCATGAAGATGAAGATCAGCAGGCCGTAGACGACGCCCATGCGCGCATAACCCACTGCACCATCGCCGAGCAGCTCGGCAACCCGTTGCGCCGAGGCACCGATCAGCGTGCCGATACCGATGAACGCGACGCGCCAGGACATCATCCGTGTGCGCTCGTGGTAGTCGTCGATCATTTCCGACGGCATCGCCATGTAGGGCACGTTGAAGATCGTGTAGCCGGTGCCGACCAGCGCCAGCGACAGCACGATCAGCACCGAGGATTGCGACACTGGTGTCAGCGCCGAGGAGAAGAAGATCACCATCGCGACACCCGCGACGGCGCCGCCGAGCAGCAGATACGGGCGCCGCCGGCCCCAGCGGGTTTCGGTGCGGTCGGAGATCCAGCCCATCAGCGGATTGCTGACGACATCCCAGAGCTTGGCGATGAACAGCAGGCCCGCCGCACTCGCGGCCGCGATGCCGAGCACTGTCGTGAGGTAGGCCGCCTGCAGCGCGGCAAAGCTGTTCAGCAGGAAGGAGGCCCCGAGCGTCCCCACACCCCAGCCGGCGTGCAGTTTCCAGTTCGGATCTGCGAGCAGCGAAGTCGGCTGCGATGCAGCCACCCCCTGGTTGACTGTGGTGTTCGTCTGCATGTTCGTCGCCATATGTGTCGTCACCTGTTCGAATCTTCGGCCCAAGGGACGGGCTCGACAGGTCGACCGACCTGCTGCCCCCAGTCGGAGGCTACGGTAACACCGAATTGCGGGTGCCCGCGCCTCCCCTGGGCCGCCACCTGACGGGCACCGCCGCTCCCCGGCACGAGCTCAGCCGCATAATCCCAACCGCGACCGTCTTGCCGTTCCCTCCCGCCGAGTCCTGCATGCCGAGATGGTTCAGACATATCGTCCTGTCGCTGCCCCTGGTCGCGGGCTTGCTGCTGTTGTCGGCCTGGCTGCTGCTGCGCGGCAGCCTGCCGCAGCTCGATGGCGAGTCGTCCCTGCCCGGGCTGACTGCCCCGGCCACGATCCAGCGGGATGCATTGGGTGTGGTCAGCATCGATGCAGCCAATGCGACCGATCTGGCCCGCGCACTCGGCTACGTGCATGCCCAGGAGCGTTTCTTCGAAATGGACCTGATGCGGCGCAGTGCCGCCGGCGAGCTGGCCGAGCTGTTCGGCCCGGTCGCACTGCCGCTAGACCAGCAACGGCGCACACATCGCATGCGTGCCCGGATCGGGGCGCATACCGACAGCTTCGCCGGCGAGCATCGCGCCGAGCTGCAGGCCTACGCCGACGGTGTGAACGCCGGGCTGGCCGCACTGCCGATCCGGCCCTGGCCCTATCTGCTGCTGCGCCAGCCGCCGCGTCGCTGGCAAATCGCCGACTCGGCCCTGGTCGGTCTGGCCATGTATTTCGATCTGCAGGATTCGCGGAATGCGCGCGAACTGGCGTTATGGAAACTCCAGCCGCTGCTGCCACCGGCCTTGTTCGCGCTGCTGGTACGCGACGGCACGACCTGGGATGCGCCGCTGTCCGGTTCGCCGCGCGGCGATGCCGCGCTGCCCGGCGCCGACGAAGTCGACTTGCGGACGCTGCCGATGCCGGACCCCACGACGCCGGTCCGCTTTGTCGAACCGCTGGAACCCGGCAGCAACAACTGGGCCGTCGCCGGCGCACTGACGGCCGACGGCCGCGCCATCGTCGCCGACGACATGCATTTGGGCCTGCGCGTGCCCAACCTCTGGTTCCGTGCGCGGCTGCGCTACATCGAGCCGGGCACATCGCCGGGCGACATCGATATCGCCGGCTTCACCCTGCCCGGTCTGCCCGCCGTCATCGTCGGCAGCAACCGACGCGTGGCCTGGGGGTTCACCAACGGCTATACCGACAATGCCGACTGGCTGGCGCTGCCGAAGGACGATCCGGGCATTGTCGAGTACCACGAACGCATCCGGGTGGCCGGTCAGCCCGCCGTGGACCTTACGGTGCGCGAATCGGCCTGGGGACCGATCCTGGCCGAGCATGGCGGGCAGGTGCTGGCCTTGCGCTGGACGGCGCAGCTTCCTGGCGCGGTCCGCTTCGACTTCGCCGCGCTCGCACAGGCACGGGATCTCGACCAGGCTTTTGCCGTGGCCGATCGCGCCGGCATGCCGGCGCAGAACTTCGTCGTCGCCGATGCCGACGGCCGGATCGGCTGGCGGCTGATCGGCGCCCGTCCGCAACGCGACCAAGGCTGCGGGGATCCGTCCACGGTGCTCACCGAGCACTGCAAACCCTGGTCGATCGAGAGCGCCGCGGCACCGGAGCTGATCGATCCAGCGACGCACCGGCTGTGGACCGCCAACAATCGCGTCGTCGACGGCGATGCGCTGCGCGCGCTCGGCGACGGCGGCTACGTGCTCGGCGCCCGGGCCCGACAGATCCGCGAGGCCCTGTTCGCCCGCGACCGCTTCGATGAAGGCGACCTGCTCGCCCTGCAGCTCGACGACCGCGCGCTGTTCCTCGAGCGCTGGTGGCAATTCCTGCAATCGCTGCGAGAGCGCGGCCCGGCTCTGGCCACGCTCGCCACCGCAGCCCGCGACTGGGAAGGCCGCGCCACACCCGACGCGGTCAGCTATCGGATCGTCCGCGCCTGGCGGCTGGCGGTGCGGACCCGCATCGCCGACGGCCTGCTCGCACCAGCGCGGGTTGCACTGGGCGATGATTTCGAGCCGCCGGTACTGCCACAGCTTGAAGGCGTACTCTGGCCGCTGCTGCAGCAACGGCCGGCGCATCTGCTGCCGCGGCGCCACACCTGCGCAGCACGCATGCCCAGCACCACGCCATCCGCTGCCGCCGGCCCGGCCACGGCCGCCTGCGAGGACGCCAGCGGCTGGGACAGGTTGCTCGAGGAGGCCGCCCGCGAAGTCCGCGATGGCCTGGGCGAGCACGGTCCGCTCGAACAGCGACGCTGGGGCGAACGCAACACGGCCCGCATCTGCCATCCGCTCGCGGCCGTCCTGCCGCTGCCGCTGCGACGAGCACTGTGCATGCCGACCGACGAGCTGGCCGGCGATGTCGCCATGCCGCGAGTGGCCAGCCCCGACTTCGGCGCCAGCCAGCGCATGGTGGTATCTCCGGGCCACGAGGACGACGGCATCGCCCACATGCCCGGCGGCCAGAGCGGCCACCCGCTGTCGCCGTTCTGGGGCGCGGGGCACGAGGCCTGGGTCAAGGGAGAGCCGACACCGTTCCTGCCGGGGCAGACCATGCACCGGCTGCGGCTGACACCCTAGTACACACGAGCCTGCTAAGGTCGCGGCATGGACACCGTACCCCGCAAACCGCCGCGAGCCGTCGGGGAAACCATGTGCGCGCCCTGGGACGAAGCGAGCCTTCCATGAATCCTGCATCTCCACGTCGATGTAATCTGGCCGACCCACGGCTGTTGCTGCTGGCCGCGCTCGCCCTGCTGCTGCCGCCCACGGCCGCCCGGTCGGCGAGCGCATCGGCCGCGGCCGACCCGCCCGCCACCTCTGTCACGGCGACGCTCCAGCCGGCAGCGGCCCAGCCGGCGGCGCCCGATACGCCGCATCAGCGCCTGCAGGAGCTGTTCACCGCCAGCGACGAGGCAAACCTCGAACGCAATCCGCTCGAAGCACTGTTCCGCGGCGATCGGCGCTACGCGGCTCGTTTCGGCGACTACCTCAGCGACGCCTACTTCGCGGCCGAGAAGCGGGCCGTCGAGGAAGATCTCGCGGCGTTGGCGAACATCGACCGCGCGACCCTCGATCCGGCCGACCGCATCAGCTACGACGTGTTCCGCTACAGCCGCGAGCTCGATCGCCGCGGCTACGAGCCGACCATCCTGGCCGCAACCGTGGTGCGTCCGATCGACCATTTCACCGGCGCGCAGACCTTCGTGCCGCAGATCGCCTCCGGCGAAGGGATCGCACCGTTCGATAGTGTTGCGGACTACGACGACAACCTCGCGCGGCTCGAAGGCTATATCGCCCATCTCGACGCCGCGATCGTCCGCATGCGCGAAGGCCTGGCCGCGGGCATCACCCAACCGAAGCTGGTGGTGCGCAATGTCATCGAACAACTCGACAACCTGCTGGCCGAAGGTGTCGAGGGCTCGACGTTCTACAAGCCGATCACGAAGTTCCCCGATGCCGTACCGGCCGCGGAACGCAGGCGGCTGACCGCCGCCTATGCCCGCTTCATCCGCGAGCGGCTCGATCCGGCGCACGAGCGGCTGCGCAGCTTCCTGCGCGACGACTACCTGCCGCACGCCCGCGACAGCGTCGGCCTGGCACAGATGCCGGGCGGCACCGCGCTGTACCGCTACCTGATCGCCAGGATGACCACCACCGAGCTGAGTGCCGAAGCGATCCACCGCATCGGTCTCGACGAAGTCGCGCGCATCGCCGCCGGCATGGACCGCGTGCGCGAACAGGTCGGTTTCAAGGGCAGCCGCCGGGAGTTCGCACACTATCTGAGCAGCGACCCGCGGTTCGTGCCGAAATCACGCGAAGCCATGGCGGAGGCCTTCCTCGAAATCGACCGGCGCGTGCGGGCCGTCGTCGGCCGCGAATTCGCCCACGTGCCGCGTTCGCCGCTGTCGATCCGCCCGGTGCCCACCTTCAAGGAGCGCACCGCCGCCGCCGGCTCCTACCAGAACGGCACGCCGGATGGCTCGCGGCCGGGCGTGTTCTATTACAACGCCTACGACCTGCCGGCGCGCCCGACCTGGGGCTTCGAAACCCTGTTCCTGCACGAAGCGATCCCCGGTCATCACTACCAGATCATGCTGGCGATCGAGAACGCCGCGCTGCCGCCGTTCCAGCGCTTCGGCGGCAACACCGCCTACGTCGAGGGCTGGGCGCTGTACACCGAAAGCCTCGGCGCGACTTTCGGCCTGTTCACCGACCCCTATCAACTCTACGGCCACTACAACGACGAGATGCTGCGGGCGATGCGCCTGGTGGTCGACACCGGCATCCACGCACTCGGCTGGAGCCGCGACCAGGCCATCGCCTACATGCTCGACAACTCGGCGATGAGCCGCACCGACGCCACCGCCGAAGTGGAACGCTACATCGCGATGCCCGCCCAGGCGCTGGCCTACAAGCTCGGCCAGTTGACGATCAGCCGATTGCGCAGCGAAGCAGAACAAGCACTGGGAGCGAGATTCGACCCCCGGGAATTCCACTCCCAGGTACTCGACTCCGGCGCGCTGCCGCTATCGGTGCTCGAAGACAAGATCCGCGGCTGGTTACAGGAGCCTGCTCACACTCCCGCAGAGCAGTGAGTGTCGCGTGGTCGCGCTGCAGGGCGCTTGGCGCGACCACGCCCGGACAACGATCCGACACCGCTCCTGAGACGTCGCCTAACGCACTGCCACCCACTCGAAACTCACGCCGGCATGCGCCTGCAGCCGGTCGATCAAGGTCTCGCCGAGCAGGCTGGCCGGTGTCCAGCTACCGCCGCGACGCGTCCCGTCGTCCACCGGTTCGGCCAGGCAGATCGCCGCCTGCGCCAGCATCCTCGCCGTCGAGCCATAACCGGGATCGCGATCGCCGCGGACCCGGGCGGCGAGATGCTGTCCGTCGGTGGTCGCACCCATGAACCGCAGTTCGAAGCCGCCGCGGCGGCGCGCCTCGGCATTGGGCCCCTCACCGGGCGCCGGCAACAGGAAGCGCTCGAGCAGCGCACGCGTCGGCGCCAGTGCAGCGGCCGCCGTGAAGGCCGCGAGGCCGGCCGCCAGGCTCACGGCGCGCAGGCGGCCTTTCAATCCGGACCCGGTGGCGATGGCTTCATCGTAGGTGAAGCATCCGCCCCAGGGTTGGCCGAGCAGCGCGTGGCTGCGCAGCACCACCGGCACGTTGATCGCGCTCATCACGAACGGCGACGTCCAGCAGCCGAACTCGGCGTCGTAGCGTGCGCCACGGGTACGCGGCTGGCGCGGCCGCGCGGCGGCGACATCCGGCGCCTCGGGTGGACACAGCGAATACGGATCGACCAAGATCCGGCGCAGCGCCGGATCGGCCGCCGCTTCGCGCACCACGTTCAACAGGCTCGCGACCGTGCCGCCCGAGACACCGCCGCGCAGCGTACGCACCCGCATGGCGATCCGGGCACAGGACATGCCCAGGCGACGCTGCGCTTCGCGCTGCAGATACAGCACGCCGAGATCGGAAGGAATCGAATCGAAGCCGCAGCAGTGCAGCAGCCGCGCACCGCTGGCGCGCGCCGCCGGCTCGTGACGCTCGATCATCCGCCGGATCCAGTGCACCTCACCGGTCAGATCGGCGTAGTCGGTGCCCGAGGCCGCGCAGGCCGCCACCAGGGGTTCGCCCCGCAGCACGTAGGGGCCGACGGTGGAGACGATCAGGCGCGCCTCGCGGCACAAGGCCGTGAGCGCTGCGGTGTCGGTTGCCTCGACCACCCGGTACGGCAACTGCGGCACGGCCAGCGCCGCCCGCAGTGCCTCGAGCCGCGCCGGCGAACGACCGGCAATGGCCCAGCGCAGCGGGCGGCCCACGACCTGAGCCTGCGTCAGCTCTTCGCAAAGCAGGCGCCCCACAAAACCCGTTGCGCCGAACACCACGAGATCGAGCGGTCGCGATGCACGCGGCACGAACCCGGTGAATTCCGCCATGCGCTCCTCCTGTGACGCCACGTTGGCACTACCGCGAGCCGAGTACAATCCTGCCGATGCACCGCCCGCAACCACCGGCGGGTGCGCAACTGACGCTGGAGCCGATCGGCTACGCGCACACCGCGCTCCCCACCAAAGTCGATGCACCGCGCCAGCCGCAGGCGGCGCGCGGCACGCCGGGCCGCATCGAGCTGCTGCCCGGCCGACACTTCGAGCATGCACTCGAAGACCTGCAAGGTTGGGAATACGTCTGGGTGATCTTCTGGTTCCACCTGAACCCCTCGTGGCGGCCGAAAGTGCTGCCGCCGCGCAGCACCAGCGGACGCAAGGGGGTGTTCTCGACCCGCGCACCGCATCGGCCGAACCCGCTCGGACTGTCCGCGCTGCGCCTGGAGCGCATCGAGGGCCTGACGCTGCACCTGCTCGACGTCGATCTGGTCGACGGCACGCCGGTGCTCGACATCAAACCTTATGTGCCCTACACCGATGCCCACCCACAGGCGCGCAGCGGCTGGCTCGAGGAGCCTGCGGGAAGCGGCCGCAGCTACGGTAGTTCGTGCGGTGCCGGCCCTGCCGCGCCGGACGATCCTGTCGCGGCGTTCCAGGTGAGTTTCGAAGCGCAACCCCTGCAGCGCATCGCCTGGATCGAGTCGCGCAGCGAGCTCGCCCTGCGGGCGCGCATCGAGGCGACGCTGTCGATGGGACCCGCCCCGCACCCCTATCGCCGCATCCGTGCGGAAGGCGGGGCCTACGTGCTGGCCGTCAAGGAATGGCGGGCTCGCTTCGTGGTCGAAGGCCGCCAGGTGCGGGTGCTCGAACTGCGCAGCGGTTTCCGCCACGCACAGCTCGCCACGCCGACCGCCAACGAAGATCCCGCGCTGGCGCTGCACCGTGAATTCGTGGCGAGCTTTCCCGGCTGAAGCCTATGGGTATGCGATCGCCGCGTCAGTCGTGATCGCGCGGTGGCGACGGTGGATCGATCGGCGCCGCTTCAGCACCGGCCACGTCGCGCGCAGCCTGCTCGAGTGTCGCCAGGATGCCCGCCAGCTTCGCCGCATCGACCGGCCCCTCGGCGAGCGTGCTGCGCAGCGTCCGTTTGAGCCGATCCATCGCCGCCCGGATCTCGTGCAATTGCGCCGCGGTCTCCGGCGGGCGACGACCGGGGATCCGGGACTGAACCCCGGCCAGCGAGGTTGGGTGCGCGTCCAGGAACGCCCGCCCCTCGGCGGTGATCTCGTGCTGACGCCGTCCGTTGGCATCGACGGTCGTGCGCACATGGCCGAGGTCCTCGAGCAACGCCAGGGTCGGATAGATCGCACCCGGGCTCGGTCGGTAAACCCCGCCGGTGGACTCGGCGATCGCACGGATCAGGTCGTAGCCATGGCGTGGCTGCTCGGCGATCAGCGACAGCAGCACCAGGCGCAGGTCGCCGCGCCCGAAATAGCGCCCGCCACGACCGTGGCCGTGACGACCATGACCGCCATGACCGCCATGACCGCCATGACCGCCATGACCGCCATGACCGCCATGACCGCCATGACCGCCATGACCGCCATGACCGCCATGACCGCCATGACCGCCATGACCGCCATGACCGCCACCCTGGCCGCGCCGTCCATCGGAACCGCCGGCAGCCCGGAACCGCTCATCGCCCCGGCGACCGGCGCCGCCCCTTCTGTTTCGACCCATCGGCCGGCAAGTCCATTCGAAATTCATCATCAGGATATATCTCCAATACAACTATTACGTTGTTAAAGATATATCTTTTAAATAGACAATGCAAGCCCGACCAGGCCCCCATGGAAAGCCAAGCGGCCAAGGACGCTGCGGACAGCCTCGTACACAGCGCTGGTGACGATCCCCGGATCGCGGGATGCTTGGCCGCTTGCGGCTGCAGGAGAACCCCATGCCCGTCGTCCTGATTACCGGCGCCAACCGCGGTCTCGGCCTCGAATTCGCCCGGCAGTACGCCGAGGCAGGCTGGCAGGTGATCGCCACCTGCCGCGATCCGGACGCCGCCACGGACCTGCAGGCCCTGCGGACGCAGCACTCCCGGCTCGAGATCGAGCCGCTCAGCGTCGACGATTTCGTGGCCATCGATGCGCTGGCCACCCGCCTGGCCGGTCGGCCGATCGACGTGCTGCTCAACAACGCCGGCGTATTCGGCCCGAAACCCGGTGCCGACAAGGACCTGCGGCAGAACTTCGGCTCGATGGACTACGACATCTGGGCCAAGGTGCTGCGAACCAACCTCATGGCGCCGATGAAGATGGCCGAGGCCTTCGTCGAGCATGTCGCCGCCAGCGCCCAGAAGAAGATCGTCGCCATCTCCTCGACCGAAGGTTCATCGGCGAGTGCCCGCGGCGGCATCCATGCCTACCGGACCAGCAAGGCGGCGCTGAACATGCTGATGCAGAACCTCGCGCCCGATCTCGCACCGCGCGGCATCGTCACGGCGGCTTTCTGTCCCGGCTGGATCCGCACCCGGATGGGTGGCCCGGGCGCACCGCTCGAGGCCCCGCCCAGCATCGCCGGCCTGCGCCGCGTGATCGACGGGCTGACGCCCGGGAATTCAGGAAAATTCTGGCTCTGGAGCGGCGAGCGCCTGCCCTGGTAGCGAAGCAGGCCTGCGGCAAGGTCAGTCGCGCCTGCGCAGACGCTCCACATCGACGATATGTATCTGCGCGCCCTCCACCCGGATCAGGCCCTCGACCGTCAGGGCGCGCAGCGTGCGCGACAGTGTCTCGGGCTTGATCGACAGATTCGCCGCCAGCGACTGCTTGGCCTCGCGCAGACGCACCGTAGTCGCTCCACTGGCCGCGGGGCCGGCCAGCGACAGCAGGTAGCGCTGCAGACGGCTGCGGGCGGTCTCCAGCGCCATCGATTCGATCTCGCCGACCAGGCCGTGCAGGCGCGCACTGAGATCGCCGAGCAGCCGCAGGCAAGCGGTCGGATTCCTGCGCATCGACTCGCGATAGGCCTCGTTGTTCACGGCGACCAGCACGCCGCTGCCGATGGTTTCCGCTGAGACCGGATAGACCGGCAGTTCCATGAACATCACGGCCTCGGCGAACGAGTCGCCCGGTCGCGCCCGCATGATCGCCGCTTCGGCGCCACCGGCGGACTGCAGGAACAGCCGCACTTCGCCCTCGAGCACCACGAAGAACTGGCTGGCCGGCGCCCCGCGCTGGAACAGCAGGCCGCCACTGGACCATCGCTGGATCGTGGAGAGCGCCGCAATGGACGCGAACTCGCTGTCCGACAAGGCCGCAAAAAGATAGTGCCTGCGGAGCAGCTCCAGTTCCTTGTCTCGCACCATGGCCGTTTGTTCCCAAGGTTGTTACAGCTACCAATGCTGCATCGCACTTGACTGAAGTCAAGCAGATACTCCGACGGGCCGGCGTAAGCTTCCGATTCCACGCGGCTGCATCCCGGGAGACGAGTCATCAATGGACCGGCCTGTCATCGCTGACACCGCCACCGCGGCGTGGAGCATCGCCCCCTGGCGTTCGGTGATCGAGATCTTCAAGCCGCGGATCGGCTTCGAGATCATGCTGGCAGCCGTCGCCGGCGCTGCGCTGAGCACCGGCAGCCCGCTGTCGCCGGGTCGCCTCGCGACCCTCGCGGCCGCCGTGTTCCTCGCCGCCGCCGCCGCCGGCGCGGTCAATCATCTGGCGGAGCGCGACATCGATGCCCGGATGTCGCGAACCCGCGGCCGCCCCTTCGTGACCGGTGCGTTGCGCAACGTACCGTTGTGGAGCACCGTGGTCCTGCTGCTGCTCGTGTTGGCGGTCGCCGCGGCGGCGCTGGCCGCCAACTGGCTCGCGGCCGCCTACACCTTCCTGGGCGCATTCACCTACGGCATCGTCTATACGCTCTGGCTCAAGCGACGCACCTGGCTCAACATCGTCATCGGCGGTCTGGCCGGCAGCTTTGCGGTGCTCGCGGGCGCCGTGGCGATCGATCCGCAGCCCGGGCCGGCGGCCTGGACACTGGCGGTGGTGCTGTTCCTCTGGACCCCGCCCCACTTCTGGAGCCTTGCGATGTATTACCGCGAGGACTACGCCCGGGCCGGTGTGCCGATGCTGCCGGTGGTACACGGCGACCGGATCGCGGCGCTGGCCATCTTCGCCCATACCTTGCCGCTGGTGCTGCTGTCGCTGCTGCCGGCGCTCTGGGGCGCCGGTCCCGTCTATTTCGCCTGTGCCGCCCTGGGCGGCGGCTGGTTCCTGCAGCGCAGCCTGCAGCTGCTGCGCGAGCCGACACCGCGCAACGCCATCCGCAATTTCATCGCTTCGCTGGGGCAACTGGGGTTGCTGCTGCTCGGTGCGATCATCGACGGCGCCATCGACGGCCGCCTCGTTGCGTTCTGATCGACCCATGCGCCGGCCTGCGCTGCGCATCCTGTTGCTGGCCGCGGCGGCCTTGATCGTCGGGCTGTTCGCCGCCCGCGCGCTGCTGCAACCCACGCCACCGCCGCAATTGCAGCAGGCGACCTGGCTGCCCGGTGGCCGACCCCTGCCGCCGCTAGACTTGCTCGACCAGGATGGCCGGCCGTTCGACGGTACGGCATTCACGGGCCGATGGACGCTGGTGTTCTTCGGCTTCACGTCCTGCCCGGACATCTGCCCGACCACCATGGTGACGCTTGCGGACGTGGTGCGCCGGCTCGCGGACCAGCCGGCCGCCGAACGCCCGGCCGTATTGCTGATCAGCGTCGATCCGGAACGCGACTCGCCGGCGAGGCTCCGCAATTACGTGCAAGCCTTCAATCCGGCTTTCCAGGCTGCAACCGGCACGGAGGAAGGCGTCGCAGCCGCCTCGCGCGCTTTCGGGGTTGCCTACATGCGCGTCCCGCAGCCGGACGGCGGTTACTCGATGGACCACAGCTCGAGCGTGCTGCTGGTCGACCCCAGGGGTCACATCGTCGCGATCCATCCCGCGCCGCTGACGTCCGAAACGCTCGTGGCCGACTATCTGGCGATCGTCGCGGCGCAGCGCTGACGGGGACCTGCACCGCGCTCAGTGCGCCGGTGCCGCAAAGTCGCCCGCCTCGACCACGGTCATTTGCGCCGGTTGCAGCCAGCGCTTCACCGCCGCATTGACGTCGGCCACGGTCAGCGCCGCGACCCGCTGCTCGAAACGCGCGTCCCAATCGAGCCTGCGGTCGAGATAGAGATAGTTCGAGAGCTTGCCGACGAGTTCGCGATCCTGCGAGCGGCTGACATCGCGGCCGAGCAGCCAGCCATCACGGGCATCGCGCAACTCTGCCTCTGTGAAACCCTGCTCGAGCATCCGGGCGAGCTCCTCGCGCCAGGCTGCATTCAGGCGGGCCGAATTCTGCGGGTTGTAGATCGCGAAGATCAGGAAACCACCCGCCGGGTCGAGAGGATCGGCCTGCAGGATGGATTGCACACCGTAGCTGATGCCTTCCTGCTGGCGAATCCGCGTCGCGAGCCGCGAGTTGAGGAAGCCGCCGCCCAGCATGTAGTTCGCCATCAGCAGCGCCGGGTAATCCGGGTCGTCGTCGCGCAGCGCCAGGTTGAGCCCGGCGAACAAGGTCGCGTTGGCCTTGTCCGGCGTGACGATGCGCTGGGTCGTCGCCGGCACGTCGAAATGCCGGTCCGGTGCGCGCTGGAAGGGCTGCGGCGCCACCCAGCCGGCGAGCATCGCGCCGAGCGCCGCCCGGGTCGTGGTCTCGTCGAAATCGCCGACCACGGCCGCAGTCGCCGCCGCCGCGCCGTAGAACGCTGCATGGAAGCGGCGCAAGTCGTCGACGGTCACCGCCCGCACCGCCGCGACTTCCTCGTCGAAAGTCGCGACATGGCGGAAGTGCTCGCGCGGCCAGGGCGAGAGCCGCCGCTGAAACTCCTGCTGGGCGATCGCCCGCGGATCGCTGCGCTGCTGGTCGATGCCGGCCAGCACCTCGTCGCGCAAGCGCAGGAACTCCGGCTCCGGAAAGGTCGGTGCGCGCAACAGATCGGCGACGATCTCGAGTGCGGCGCGCAGCCGGTCGCGGGTCGAGACCACGCGGATGCTCACGGTCTGGCCGCTGCCGCCGATCGACACCGTCGACTTCAGCGCATCGAGCTGGTCGTTGATTTGCTGCTGGCTGCGGCTTCGTGTCCCGCGACGCAGCATCGCAGCCGTCAGCTCGGCCACCGCCGCCCTGCCCTGCAACGCCGCCTCGCTGCCGATCCGCAGCGTGATGTTTGCCTCGACCGCGGCGCCGCGGGTCGATTTCGCCAGGAAGCTGTAGCGTGCGCCGCCCGGCAGCGTCTCGCTGCGCGTACGCGCATCGATGTTGGCCGGCGAGGCATCGAACACTTCCGCCTGGCCCAGCGCCGCACGCCCGCTATAACCCTGCAACTGCTGCTGCAGATCGGGGGCGACGGGGATCACCGCGCGATCCGGTGCCGCATCCGGCAGGAACTGCCCGGTGGTCCGGTTCGCCGGCTTGAGATAGGCCGCCGCAACGCGGTTGACGTCGGCGGCGCCGACCTGCTCCAGCGCATCGCGCTGCAGGAACCACAGGCGCCAGTCGCCCTTGGCGATGTAGTCGGACAGCACCAGGCCGACCCGCTCACTGTTGTTGTAGGTTTGCTCGAACGCCTTCAGATGGCGGTTCCTGGCGCGCTCGACCTCTTCCTCGGTGACCGGCGCTGCACGCAGGCCATCGAGGGTCGCCAGCATTGCCTCGCTGGCTGCGGTCAGCGACTTGTCCTTCAGGACTTCGGCGCCGAAATAGGCATAGCCCGGGTCCTTGAGGTTGAACGCCAGACCATAGACGCTGCTCGCCAGGCCAGGCTCGACCAGCGCCTTGTAGAGCCGGCCCGCCGGCTCGTTGGTCAGCACGTCGATCAGCACCTGCACGGCGGCGAAATCCGGATGCGACCCCGCCGGGATGTGATAGCCGGCCGCGGTGACCTGCACATCGCCGACGCGACGCAGCGTCACCTGCCGCTCGCCATCCTGCACCGGCTCGACGGTATAGGTCGGCTGCAGCACACGCGCAGGTCTCGGGATGCGGCCGAAGAACTCCTGGACCCAGGCCAGGGCCTTGGCCTCGTCGATGCGCCCGGCGATGGTCAGCACGGCGTTGTCGGGCTGGTAATACTGGCGGTAGAACGCCTGCAGCCGATCGATCGGCACGCGCTCGATGTCTTCGCGCGAGCCGATCACAGACTTGCCGTAGTTGTGCCAGAGATAGGCCGCAGCCATCACCCGCTGCAGCAGCACGCGCGACGGATCGTTCTCGCCCGACTCGAATTCGTTGCGCACCACCGAGAACTCGCTCTGCAGATCCTTGGCGGCCACGAACGAATTCACCATCCGGTCGCTCTCGAGATCCAGCGCCCAGCGCAGGTTGTCGTCGGTCGCGGCAAAGGTCTCGAAGTAGTTGGTCCGGTCGTAGGAAGTCGTGCCGTTCGGCCGCGCGCCGCGCGCCGTCAGCTGCTGCGGAATGTTCGGAAAGCGCGGCGTCCCCTTGAACAGCAGATGCTCGAGCAGATGCGCCATGCCGCTCTCGCCGTAGCCCTCGTGTCGCGAGCCGACCAGGTAGGTGACGTTGACCGTGATCGTCGGTTTGGACGGATCCGGGAACAGCAGCACCCGCAGCCCGTTGTCGAGGCGATACTCGGTGATGCCCTCGACCGAGCTGACCTTGACCGGCGCCGCGGCGCGCGCTGCGGCCGCTTGCAACGTCGGGGCCGCAGCGGACGGCTTCGCGGCGGCCAGCGCAACAGCGGCCTGCCCCGCAGCCCACGCCGGCGCGCAAACGGCAACCGCCAGCCACATCATCAACGACAGCGCAGAGGTCGAGCGACCCGAAACAGCAACGAACATGGGCAAGGGAACTCCGCGAACGAGCGCAAACAGACGCCGGGCCTGCAATTTACAGAGGTCGGCGCGGATGCGCGACGTCTAGTCGCAGCGTGCAATGCGTGTCCCGAAACTCGGCGACTCCTCGCACGCCCGCACACTGCCCGCCATTTCGGCTTCAGCTGAAATCGTGCTGAGCACCATGGATGCACGGATCACAACCCGGCCTTCACCATCGGCAAGGCGGTGGGCCTCCAGTTCCCCGAGATCCCAACCGAAGCGGCGGGCGCGGGTCAGGGCATCGTCTGCTGCCTGCACCGCCTCGGGAAACCGGCCAACCTCGACATAAGCCGCCATCGCGAGCTGCCAGATCGCGGCGTCGAAATAGCGCTGGACCGAACCCTGCATCCAGCGCCTTGCGCCCGCAGCCGCATCGCTCGAGAGCCTGGTCAGCCGACCCTTGATACCGACGGCATCGCGCCTGCTCTGCCTCCACGCTCCCTGACGACGACCTATCCCGATTGTGGAACTTGCTTCGAATGGTGTTGGCGCCTACTGGCCAGGCACGGTTAGCATCGCGGCATGTCCGCCCCCGCCCGCCATGGATACGTCGATGGCCGCCACGGCCAGGTCCACTACACCGCGCAGGGCGAAGGCCCGCCAGTGCTGCTGCTGCACTGGGCGCCCTCGAATGCGCGCCAGTACCAGCATGTCCTGCCGCAGCTCGCAGACCAGGGTCTACGAGTCATCGCCTTCGATCTGCCGGGCTATGGCCGCTCCCACAAGCACACCGCCGGCTGGAGCTGCGGACAACTGGCGGCAGAACTCGCCGTGGCCTGCGACGCACTGGACATCGCGCGCGGTTTCGCCGTCGGCGGGCATCTCTCGGCAGCCGTCGTCGCCGAGCTCGCGATCCTGCAGCCAGATCGCTGGCCGAAGATCGTGCTCGACGGCTCACCGACCTTGACGTCCGAAGAGATGGCCGCACTGATGAGCCACTTCGCCGGGCTGTCGCCATTGTTCGATGCTTCCGGCTCCCACAAGACCTTCGTCTGGGACATGACCGAGACCTTCCTCGGCGAATGGGATCCGGAATACCGCGCGACTCCCGAGAATCTCGCCGTGCAGTACGACTTCATGGCCGACTATCTGCAGATGGGCTATGCGGCGCTGCGCGGCTATCTCGACCCCGCCGCTCCGAAGGGCGGGCTGTCGACCTACCAGGCGATCGAGCGTTGGCCGCTGCTGCGTGCGCGCGTGCTGGCGCTGACGGCCGAGCGCGAAGCGCTGCGGCCCGGCCATGCCAGGGCGCTGTCGCTGCTGCAGGATGCACGCGAACACTGCTTCGCGGGTTCGCATCCGCTGCTGAACCCGGCCCGTGCGGCCGAGTACGCAAACGTGATCGCGACCTTCCTCCGGGCCGACTGACCAGCGATCCGCACGGGGTCGCCCGACTGGCCGGCCAGGGAGGCAATCGCGAGCGGCGCTTTGCCGAGGCGGCGACTACGCGTCGCCGCGCGGACGATCGCCCGACGACTCGTCGATCCGCCGCAGCTCGCCAGCCTCGCGAAGCGTGTCCTGCTCGACGAGCAAATCCGCGCCGGCACTGGCACCGATTCCGGCAGCAGCGCCCACCATCGCGGCGACCACCGCGGCGGCGGCCGTCGCAGCCGATGCCAGCGCAGGGTGGACCGATGCGGCATTCGCCACGGCAGGCGATGCGTCCGCGATCGTACGGGTCGCCACCGTGGCCTCGCCAGCGGCCGGACCCGAATCCTGCTTCTCGGTGGCCACTTCCGCAGCGGCGGCGGTGGCGCGCGGCTCGCGGTACGTAGTGCCGACCAGCCAGGACGGCAACGACAACGCGCTCACCAGCGACACCAGCAACGAACAGCCGTAAGGCACGGCCTGGATCGCCAGCACGATCTTCCAGGTCTCGAGATCGGGACTGGACGTGATCGGAATCCGCGCGACCCCCCAGGTGGCGAGCAGCAGCGCGACCAGCATCAGCGTCTCCTCGCGCGCGGCCCCGATGGCGCGCGCCAGACCCTGGCGGCTGGCGTTCTTCGGCGTGCGGAAGAACGGCTCGTTGCGGGTAGTCAGGCCCTTCAGCACCGCGAAGCCGATGGTGTGCGAGAGCGACAGCCCGGCCAGCGCAGCGGCCAAGGTCTGGCGCAGGTTCGCCCCAACGGCGCTGCGATACAGATGGACCAGCTTGACCAGCTTGAACGCGAACAGCGACAACGGCAGCACCGAGAACATCATCAACGGCGCGTCATATTTCAGCGGTGAGGCAATCATCAGGATCGACCAGGTGATCGCCGCGAAGTTGAACAGCAGGTTGAAGCCGTCGGCGATCCAGGGCAGCCAGCCGGCGATGAAATGATAGCGCTGCCCCGGCGCCAGCTGGCTGCGGACGTTGCCGTTCAGGCAGGGCCAGTGCGCCTTCAGGATCTGCATGGCGCCATAGGCCCAGCGGAAGCGCTGCTTCTTGAAGTCGACGAACGTGTCGGGCATCAGGCCGCGGCCGAAGCTGCGCGACGTGTAGTGGGCGCCATAGCCCGCCTCGAACACCGACAGGCCGAGCTCGGTGTCCTCGCAGATGCACCACTCCGCCCAGCGACTGACGTCGTCGAGTACGTCGCGGCGTACCAGGGTCATGGTGCCGTGCTGAATGATCGCGTTGCGCTCGTTGCGGGTGACCATGCCGACCTGGAAGAAGCCGCGATATTCGGCGTAGGCCATCGCCTTGAACGCGCTCTCGCCGGCATCGCGGTAATCCTGCGGCGCCTGCACGATCGCGATCTGCGGATCGGCGAAAGCCGGGATCAAGGTGCGCAGCCAGGCGCGATCGACGACGTAGTCGCTGTCGATCACCGCGACGATCGCCGCGTCCGGCGCGGTGTGCCGCAGCGCGAAATTCAGCGCTCCGGCCTTGAAGCCCTCGAGCGGCGCGACATGGAAAAAACGGAACCGCGGACCGAGTTCGGCGCAACGCGTCTCGACCGGCCGCCACACCGCCTCGTCCACCGTATTGTTGTCGATCACCAGGACTTCGAAATCCGGGTAGTCGAGCTGCGCCAGCGCCTCGAGCGTCTCGATCAGCATCGCCGCCGGTTCGTTGTAGGCCGGCACGTGAATCGAAACCTTCGGCAAGGCGCCCGACCCTGCTGCCGCCGGCTCGGTGCGGTGCGGTGCGGCATTCAACAGGCGCTGACGCGTCGTGACCCAGCGGGCTTCGGCCCACTCGTGCGCTTCGGTGAACAACACGAGGATTACGCCGAGGGTGCCGAGGAACATCAGCAAGCCGATCAGCGTACTGGTCAGCGTCAGATACTGCTGGCTGTAGTCGTAGAACACCCAGACCGCGGCGGTGGCGGTCGCATAGACGACGACCGCCAGAAAGCCGCGACCCGAAGTGCGCAGCGCGCGGCTGTTGACGTACAGCACGGCAAGCGCGATCAGCGCCAATACGACCGAGAGGCCGGCGAGCGTACGCCACTCGGGCATGCGCACGATCGGCTCGGTGAACGGAAACTTGGCCTGGCGGTTGACGTCATAGACGCCCCAGTACGCCCCGACCGCGCCTTCGATGCCTTCCTTCCACGGCTGGTCGAAGGCCTCCATCACGTAGTAGATCCACTTCTTCTCCTCGGCATGGGAGAGGAAGCGGCGCAGGAACAGCGCTTCGTTGGCCACGCTCGCGACCGACGAATCGCGCGTGCGGCCGTTGCTCGGCCAGCCCACTTCGCCGATCACGATCGGCTTGTCGGGGAAGGTCCGCTGCAGCAATTCCATCCGCTCGATCGAATACTGCACCGCCTGCTCGACCTCGATGCCTTCCCAGTAGGGCAGCAAGTGCACCATCAGGAAGTCGACGTGCTCGGCCAGCTCCGGGTTCTTGAGCCAGACATGCCAGGGCTCGGCGGTGCTGACCGGCTGGCCGATCTGCTGCCGGGCGCGGTCGAGATATTCGTACATCAGCTCGAGCGGCACGTCGTTGCGCAGCACCACCTCGTTGCCGATCAGCACGCGGACCACGTTGCGATTGTCGCGCGCCAGACGGACCGCGTTGGCGATCTCCTGCTGGTTGCGGCCGAGACGGTTGTCGATCCAGGTGCCGACGGTGACGTTCAGGCCGTGCTTGCGGGCGAGCTGCGGAATCGTGCCCAGCGAGCCGAGCGTGCTGTAGGTGCGGACGGCATTGGTCTTGCCGGAGAGCAGTTCGAGGTCAGACTCGAGCTGGGCCTCGGTGGGCATGTCGTCACGGGTCGCGTCCTGACCGGCCTGATAGGGCGAGAACGCAAACCCCTGGATCTTCGAAGGCCAGGCCGGTTCGCTCGTGGGTTGATTGACGAATCCCCAGAACGCATAAGTCAGCGCTGCAAACGCGGCAGCTACCACGACACTTTGCCAGCGCATGGAACGACGGCCTCCGAAGGCGAGCCCGCACCGACGGGCGCGCGATCATAGCCGTAATATCCTGCGCCGCAACATGTCCGAAGATTGCGACGTCAGCACGCTGCTGACAGCATCCGGCGACGCACGACAGGTGAGCCCCGGACTCAACAAACGCGCGTAATGCCCTGTCCGCGCTACCAGCTGCCGCTGTTGGGCATCGACACCCATGGCTCGGCGGGCGGCAACGCCGCACCGGCCTGGAGCAGCTCGACCGATATCCCGTCCGGCGAACGGACGAAAGCCATCCGGCCTTCACGCGGCGGCCGATTGATCGTCACGCCGTGCTCCTGCAGCCGCCGGCAAGCGGCATAGATGTCGTCGACCTGGTAGGCGAGATGGCCGAAGTTGCGTCCGCCGGGATACGGCTGCGGATCCCAGTTGTAGGTCAGCTCGACCTGGGCCGAGTGATCGCCCGGCGCGGCGAGGAAGATCAGGGTATAGCGACCCTGCGGAACGTCACGGCGCGACAGCAGCTCCAGCCCGAGGGCGTCACGATAGAAATGCAGCGAGGCCTCGACGTCGGTCACACGGACCATGGTGTGCAGGTATTTCATGAACGCGAGTGTAGCGAGTCGCGGCCACGCTAAGATGGCCAGATGGCGTGGCGTCACAACGAACGGCATCGAACCCACCACAACGGCTGGCTGCGCGCCGCGGTACTCGGCGCGAACGACGGCATCGTCTCGACGGCCAGCCTGCTGGTCGGCGTAGCGGCCTCCGGCGCCGGACGCGAGGCCGTGGTGCTCGCCGGCGTGGCCGGCCTGGTTGCCGGCGCGATGTCGATGGCAGCCGGCGAATACGTCTCGGTGCATTCGCAGGCCGACGCGGAACAGGCCGACATCGAGCGCGAGAAGCACGAACTCAGCATGGATGGCGACGGCGAACACCGCGAGCTCGCCGCCATCTACGTCGGCCGCGGCGTCGAGCCGGCCCTGGCACGGCAGGTGGCTGCCCAGATGATGGCTCACGATGCGCTGGGCGCCCATGTCCGCGACGAACTGGGCATCACCGCCCGGCACGCCGCCCGCCCGGTGCAGGCCGCGCTGGCCTCGGCGATCGCCTTCGCCATCGGGGCGGCGCTGCCGCTCGCCGTCGCCTGGCTGACGCCGGCGGAGCCGTCGATCGGCATCTCGGTCGCGGCGACCTCGCTGGTCTCTCTCGCCACGCTCGGCGGCCTCGCCGCCCACAGCGGCGGCGCGCGCGTCGTGGTCGGTGCGGCCCGGGTCACGCTCTGGGGTACGCTCGCGATGCTCGCCACGGCGGCCGTCGGCCGCTTGTTCGGCAGCGTGGTCGGCTGAACCCCCGGGCAGGCCATGCTGACCGAAGCCGAATGGACCGCACTGCTGGCGAGCCTCGTGGTCGGCGCACGCGCCGTAGCCGTCGGTCTGCCGCTCGCGATCCTGGCGGCCTGGCTGCTGGCGCGCCGCCGCTTTCCGGGGCGGACACTGCTCGATGCGCTGGTGCATGCACCGCTGGTGCTGCCGCCGGTGGTGGTCGGCTACGTGCTGCTATTGACCTTCGGCGTGCAGGGACCGATCGGCCGCTGGCTGGAAGCGAGCTTCGGCACACGGCTGGTGTTCACCTCCGCCGGTGCGTCGCTCGCCGCCGGCATCATGGCCTTTCCGATCATGGTCCGCACGGTGCGGCTGTCGTTCGAAGCGATCGATCCCGGGCTGGAACTCGCCGCCCGTTCGCTCGGTGCCGGACCACTCGACCGCTTTTTCTCGATCACGCTGCCGCTGGCGCTGCCCGGGGTGATCGCCGCCACGATCGTCGGCTTCGCCGCCTGCCTCGGCGAGTTCGGCGCGGTCATCACTTTCGCAGCCAGCGTGCCGGGCGAGACGCAGACGCTGCCGCTGGCGATCTACGCCGCGCTGCAGACCCCGGGCGGGGAAGCCACCGCGCTGCGCCTCGCACTGTTGTCGCTGACGATCGCACTCGCGGCACTGTTGCTCGCCGACTGGCTCGGCCGCCGTGCGCAGCGCTGGAGTGCCCGGCGGTGATCGAGTTCGATGCCGGCATCGCGCGCGACGCGTTCCGGGTCGATGCGCGGTTCACGGCCCCGGCAGCCGCCACGACCGCCCTGTTCGGCGCTTCCGGTGCCGGCAAATCCACGCTGCTCGCCTTGCTCGCCGGCGCGCTGCGCCCCGATCGCGGCCGGATCACGATCGACGGCGAGCCGGTCGCGGACGCCGCGACAGGCCGGCACCTGCCGCTCGAGCAACGACGCATCGCCTGGGTGTTCCAGGACGGTCGGCTGTTCCCGCACCTCAGCGTCGCGCAGAACCTCGACTACGGGCTGAAGCGGCTGCCGCGGGGCACGGCGCAACGTTTCGCGCGCGAGCACGTACTCGAGGTACTCGATATCGGCGCGCTGCTCGGACGCTGGCCGCGCGACTTGTCGGGCGGCGAGCGGCAACGCGTCGCCATCGGGCGCGCACTGCTGGCCCAGCCGCGGCTGCTGCTGCTCGACGAGCCGCTGGCCTCACTCGATGCGCCGCGGCGCCTCGAGATCCTCGGTTTCCTCGAACGCGCCCGCCGGGAGTTTCCGCTGCCGATGGTCTACGTCACCCACTCGCTGGCCGAGGTGCTGCGGATCGCCGACTACATGGTGCTGCTGGAACGTGGCCAGGTCGTCGGCCAGGGCACCCCGGCCGCGCTCGCCGGCCGGCTCGACACGCCGCTGCTGGCCGCCCGCGGCGATGCCGGCGCGCTGCTGCAGACCCGGCTCGCCGGGCAGGAACCCGACGGCTCGGCCTCGTGGCTGGAATTCGGCACCCAGGGCCGGCTGCTCGTGCCGCGACTGGCGGTCCCGACCGGCACGGCTGTACGCGCCTACGTGCTCGCCAGCGAGGTCATGCTGGCCACCGAGCAGCCGCGCGGGCTATCGGTCCGCAACGTGCTGCCGGCGACGGTGCGCCGCATCGCCGCGAGAGCCGACGCGACCGAACTCGTCGAACTCGACTGCTGCGGCCAGCCGCTGCTCGCCGCGGTCAGCCGCGGCGCCGTGCTCGAACTGCGCCTCGAGCCGGGTCGCGAAGTGTTCGCCCTGGTGAAGACGGTCGCGATCGACGCGCCGGCCGGTGGCCGCCTGCTGCTGGAGCACTGACCCGGCCCGCACCGCGGCGGTCCGCCATCACGGTCGTGCCGGTGCTTCCAGAGCACGCGCGGGCTGCGTAGGCGTGAACACATCCATGAAGCAGGCGTCTTCGCTGAGCCCCTGGGCGAAGAAGGCCGGCACCGCGCTCGAGACCATCTGCACGGAGCCGCAGACATAGACCTCGTAGCCCTTCATGTCCGGGAAGTCCTCGAGGATGACCGTGTCCACATGGCCGGTGCGTCCCTGCCACTCGGTGGCACTTTCCCGCGACAGCACCGGGATGAAGGTGAAGTTGTCGTGTTCGCGCTGCCAGCGCTCGCATTCCTGCTCCATGTAGAGGTCGCTGCGGTGACGCACCCCCCAGTAGAGGCGCATCGGCCGCCGGATGCCGCGGTGGAAGGCATCCTCGACGATGCTCTTGAGGGGCGCGAAACCGGTAGAGGTGGCGACCAGCAGGATCGGGCGGTCGCCCGGATGCAGCGTGAAGCGGCCGAAAGGACCTTCGATCCGCAGGGTGTCGCCGACCTTCAGAGAAGTGAATACCCGCGGCGAGAACGCTCCACCGGGAACGAGCTTGATGTGCAGCTCGATCAGTGCGTTGTCGTGGGGCGCGTTGGCGAACGAATAGGCCCGCGCCTGCCCGTCCTCGAGCAGGACATTGATGTACTGGCCGGCGCCGAAATCCATGCGCTCGCCACCCGGCAGCGACAGCATGAGCTGCATGACGTCGTCGCTGAGCAGACGCATGCTTTCGATGCGCGCCTCGCGCTGCAATATGGGCGCCGCGCCGCCCGGGTCGATGGACTCCACATCCACTTCGATGGAGACATCGTCGAGCGCCGTCGCGCAGCACATCAGGGTCTTGCCTTCGGCCCGCATGGCATCGGTCAATGCCCCGGGCTGGTACATTCCGTGATCGACCTCGCCCTGCAGCACGCTGCAGACGCAAACCTGGCAACCGCCATTGCGGCATTCGTAGGGCAGCACCAGACCCGCTCGCAAGCCGGCTTCGAGCAGCGTCTCGCCCGGCATCGCGGTGATCCGTCGCGGTCCGGGATACACCTCGATGTGCCGCTCCTGTCGCTTGGCGTCGCGATTCAGGCGCAGCCACGGCAGCAGGGTGAGCAGCACGGAGATGCCGAGAGCCAGCGCCCAGGTCCCGCCCAGCGGCATCGAATAAATCAGCGGCAGGAACGCGAGCAGGAACCAGTCCAGCGCGACCTCGTCCACAGCCGTGCCCAGGTCGGCGGGCCCGCCCTGGCTCAGCACCGGCTGTACCAGCGCCATCAGCACCAGCATGGCAACCACCCCGATCGCGATCGACCGCGGCGGCTGGGTGCTCGCCTTGGGCACCCGCTGGATGTGCACCCACATCAGCAGCAGCGTCAGCAGCGGCGCACCGATGTGCATGAAGACGAGCAGGGAGAAGAAGCGATCGTCGACACTCTCGGGATAGATGACGTTGCGGATCAGGCTGCCGTCCAGGCCCGGCAGCCAGTCGAGCCACTCGAAGCTGGCGACGGTAACGAACTGGGCCAGCCGGTCCCACGGCAGCATGTAGCCGCCGATGCCGCTGATGTAGACGAACCAGATCAGCGAGACGCCGGTGACCCAGGCAAACCAGCGAAAGCCGCGCAGCCGGTCGAAGGCGAAGTAGCGCAGCATGTGCACGAACATCAGCACCACCATGCCGTCGGAGGCATAGCGGTGCACGCTGCGCATGATTCCGCCGACGAAACGCTGGTTGCGGGTCAGTGCCTCGACCGAGGAATAGGCTCCGGTGACGGCGGTATCGAAATAAATGAACAGGTACAGGCCCGTGATCGCCACGATCCAGAAGAGGAAGAAGACGATGGCGCCGAGGTAGTAGAGCGGATTGAGGCGGTCCCCGAAGGCCCGGTTGAACACCGCTTCGGCATACATGAACAACCGGCGGATCAGGCTCTGCAACCCCCCTATCATTCACTCGCCCCCACCGCCACGCCGTCACCTCGTATCGAGCGCAACACGACCAGCACGAACAGCAGACCGCCGATGATGGCGATCAGGCCGCCGAGCCCCATGAGACCCATGCCGACGACTTCCGACGTGCTGCGCAGCACCTGCTCGGCTCCGGCCACTTTGCGCTGCACGCCGTAGCCGCCCGACCAGACCAGACCGATGATGTGCAGCAACTGACCCGAGCCGTAGAGGATCGGCTGCCAGTACGCGAGTCGGCTGTTCGCCGCCCGATAGCCCAGGCGCGGCAGCAGCAGGTAGACGAGACCCATCAGCGCCAGGGTCACGCCGACTATGCAGCCGTGGTAGTGCGCCGGGATGCGTACGTTGTTGCCGCTGATCAGCGCGCCGATCACGCCGCCGGCACTGAACAGCATGATCGAGGACACCAGCGCCGCGAACAGCGGCGACGCGATCACATCCCGCGGCACACGGCTGCGCAGCAGACCGGCCAGGACGGCGAGTGCGATCGGCGCGATGGCGACGCCGCCGCCGAGACGCATCGCCCAGGTGTTGATGAGCCGGAATTCGACCGAGGTGACGTCGGCGGCCAGATAGGCAAGCGGCGTGACGAAGACGCTGACCAGCGCCAGCGCGAACAGCCCTGCGATCAGCCGCGGGCTGAGAGAGACGCGCACGCCGGTCGCGCGCGCCAGCCACAACCAGCCGACCAGCATCAGGATCGTCCAGACGAACTGCAGAGCGTGGCCGCCGCCCCAGAACAGGATCTCGAAGTAGGTCAGGGTATCGAGCGAGCGCGGCACCAGCAGCAGCGATGCGCAGAAGGACAGCACGGCAACGGCGGCCGCCACCACGCTGGTATTCACGCCGAAGCGCAAGGCGCCCTCTTCGGCGAGGCCCGGCCCCGTTGGCTGCGTGGCGATGAGACCGCGCAGCACCAACGCGGCGCTCCCCAGGCCGAACACCGCGAGTCCGGCCAGGAATATCGGCCCGTCGACGACCGGAATGTAGTTCGCCATGACGGGTCCGCCCTGGCCGGTGAACGGGGCCAACGCCATCAGCGCCGTGCCGGCCGCGCAAAGGCCGAAAGCGAGCCAGGCCAGCCCCGGCGCCCGGGCCGAGCCGCTGATCGTCCAGAGCAGGCCCGCCAGCGACACCAGCCAGACCAGCACGGAAAGATCGACGTGCACGATTAGCGCGACGCGGAAGAAATCCGCCACCGGCAGCAGTTGATTCAGTTGCGGCGTGCGGGACAGCACCAACAGGACCGCGAACACCCCCGAACCCGCGAGCGCGAGCAGGCCAAGCCACAACCAGCCCCGAGCCAGACGGCTGAGGCCTGACTGCGCGACGAGCTTGGCCGAAATCGGGTCGGAGCCGACGGCCGGGCCGGAAACCGATGCGAAGCTGCGAGTCATCGGAACGTGATCACGCGGCGCGCGGAATCGAAATCGATGATCAGATTCTGCGCCGGCCGCAGATCCAGGGAGGTCGAGCCATGGACGCTGAAGCCCTCGGTGCCAACCTCGTCACGCAGCCGCACGGCGATGTCGTGCGGGCCCGCGGTCGTCACCAGCCGGTGATACAGCGTCGCACGGCCATCGCGCGCTAGCCCCGAAGGCAGCGCCTCCTGGCGCAGCACCTGTTGTCCGTCCACGTCGACTTCGACCACCAGCGGTGCGCGCTCCCGCGGGCAGTCGATCGTTGCGCGCATGTTCGGCGGCAACTTCGCCAGCTCCTCCGGCGTCCGTTCGACGCAGGCCTGCACCCGCTGCGGCTCGTGGACGATGCTCAGCTTGATCAGCGCCTGATCGGGTCCGAGCTGGCGATACACCGGCCCGTTGGCGAACACGACGAGGACCGCGGCCAGCGCGGCATATAGCACCACCTGGCCGATCACGGACGTGGCATCCAGCTTGCTGCGCAGCGGAGCAGTGGTGGTAGTGGTCATGAGACGACCATCAGTGCGGCGCCAGACGCCGCAAAGCCCGCGCGCTGCGCCATTCGCCGATCGCGAACCACAGCACGGCGGCGATGAAGGTCAGACCACCGGCAATCTCGAGGTAGAGCGCATAGCTCACCCGGTACTTGCCGGTGATCGGATCGTAGACCGAGCACAGGATCCGCACCCGATCGAGCAGATCGCTGATTCCCGAAGAATCCTGCAGCATGCGTCCGGCGATCAGGCGCCGCAGCGGCTCGCCGAGAGACTCCGCGGAAAAGGTATCCCCGAGCACTTGCCGCCTGATCCGCCCCTCGGCATCGAGGATGCTGACCTGCAGCGTGTGATCGAAACCGCCCGATGTCGCCACGTAGCTGAAGCCGAAATCACGCGCCAGCGCCTCGACATCCTCGCGGCGCGGGCTCAGGAACTCCCAGTTCGGGTCCCGGATGCGTCGTTGGGCGGCATAGGACCGAAGCGCCGCCGGCGAGTCGGTCGGCTGGTCGAAGCCGATGGTGACCACCTGGAACTGGTCGCTGCCGAAGCGGTCGCGCATGGCATCCACGGCATTGCGCAGCACCACGGTGCTGCTCGGGCAAACCTCGAAGCAGCCGGTATAAACGAAGTTCACCAGCAGCGGCTTGCCGCGGTAGTCCGACAGCCGCACCTCCCGCGAGCGCCGGTCGCGCATCGGGAAGTCTCCCGGAACCCGGCCGACGGCAGAACGGCTAGCCTCCAGCGCGCTCTGCGCAGCCAGCCCCTGGCGGCTGTAAATCCCTCCGGAACCGGTCTCGGCGCACAGTGCCGCCGGCGACAGCAGCGCGGCAGCCACGATCAGCACACCGCGCCACTGTCTTCCCTCGGCCTGGATCAGCTCAAGCCCCATACCGTTGACAGATACTTCCAGTTCACGAAGTAGTACAGGATGAAAGCCACCAGGAAGACCATGGCCAGCAGGAAGGTGCCCGGGGCCGCAAAGCCCTGGGAACCGTAGCCCTGCGCCGCCACGGCCGGCGCCATGAGCGGCGTCGGCTCGCGGGAGGCGCTCGCGGCGCCGCCTTCGACCCGTTTGCCCCAGAGCAGCGAGCCGACGGTCACGTAGACGTAGATGGCTCCGCCCACGATCGCGGCGACCGCGGAAATGCCGACCAGGCCCATCATCAGATAGGCGGCACCCGGCCATTCATAGGCCGACGGCATGCCCGCGAAGGCCATATCCCAATGCCGCCGCGAGACGCCCAGCGTGCCCGCGCCCATCATGACGAGGCAGAAGAAGTACATCGAGAACCCGAACAGATAGGGTTGCAGCCGCGCCAGGCCCGGGTTGATCACCTCGCGCTTGAACAGCGTCGGGATCAGGTAATAGGTCAGCGCCATGAACGTGAGCGTCGTACCCACAACCACCGTGGCGTGGAAATGCCCCGGCACGTAGATCGTGTTGTGGATGATCATGTTGAGCTGCTCGGTGCCCATCATCACGCCGGAGATACCGCCGAGGAAGCCGAAGCCGATGATCGCGATGAACACGCCGGAGAACGTGGGATTGCCCCAGGGTGCGCGTCGCAGCCATTCGTACAGCCCGCGAGTGTAGCCCTTCTGGCGCTGCGCCACTTCCATGGCGCCCGGCACCGTCAGGCCGTGGACCATCGAAGCCAGCACCGCGAAGTACATGAAGTAGCTGGTGTTGACGACTTTCCAGTTGGTGGACAGGCCCGGATCCGCCAGCAAGTGGTGGGCACTCGCCAGCTGCAGGAACAGGATGTAGAGCAGGAACGCCCCGCGACTGACCCGCTCGGACATCGGCTTGGCGCCGAACACGATCGCCGCCACCAGATACCAGACGGAGACGTGCGCGGCCACGTTGATCTGCTGCGAAGAGTGGCCGAACGCCCACCAGATCATCCGGTAGATCAGCGGATCGACCGAATCGACGACGCCGAGCGACAACAGCCAGGTCGGGATCAGGATGATCGCCCCGGAAGCGATCGTGAACACGGCGATGATGGCCGCCGTGATCGCGCCGAACGTCACCAGCGGCACCGAGCCCTCGTAGGTCTTGTCGCGTTTGGCGACCACCAGGGTTCCGAAGAACACGAAACAGGCGATCAGCGCTCCGACTGCGAACAGGATCAGGCCCAGATAGAACGATTGCTCGGCCATCATCGGCACGTACGAGGTCATCATCACGCTGGAACCGCCCTTGTAGACGGCGTAGTTGTTGATGATGGCGCCGACGAGCATCAGCCAGTAGGCGAGCCAGGCTATCTTGGGCGTCGCGATCCGGCAGCGCAGCAAGGTCGAGGAACAGAAATAGAGGATGGCGACCTCAAAGAAGATGATCCAGAAGATCAGCATGTCGATGCCGTGCGCGGTAAGCACCTGGTAGAAGGTGTCCGCCTGCAGCCAGTGCACGGCCGGCCAGCGCGTCAGCGCGACGCCCAGCGCCAGCACCCCCCCGATCAGCAGGAACACTACCGCAGCGACCGCATTGGCGATCATCAGTTTCTCGGCGTTCGCCTCGAACTGCAGACCGGAGCGAGGGCAGGTACGGTAAGTGGTTGCGATTGACATCGTCGCGATCTCCCTCACTTCACGTAGAGGCGCCCGACCATCATGTGATGGCCGATACCACAGAATTCGTTGCAAACCAGGCCGTAGGTCCCGCTCTGGTTCGGTGTCACCGTCACCACGTGCTCGTAGCCGGGAACGACCTGGATGTTGATGTTGACGGGCTGCAGCGAGAGCCCGTGGTTGTAGTCGAGCGAGGACAGATGCAGGCGGTAGGTCTTGCCCTTCTCCAACTCGAGCGTGGGCCAGAAGCTCCACAGGCGGGTGATCAGGTAGGCGTCGCCGCCGTCGGGCGGTGCCACCACGGGCTGGCCGGTGGTTTCGTCGATCCGCACCGTGTACTTCTCGGCCCAGGCCTCGGCCTTGATCCGGAAGTCCTCGGGAGTGGTGCTATAGGTCTCGGTGGACAGGTTCTGGTTTCCGTAGACGTGCCAGAACACCATCATGAAGAACAGGATCATGCACCAGACGAAGGCGATGGCGATCCACGTGCCCTCGACCCGATCCAGCGGGTGCTTCCACCACAATCGTTCGGCCGGCGGCAGTATTGCGCTCATAAGGCTTTCCCGGATTCGGTCGGTTGTTGAAGTCGGGCGCTACGCGTGATCATTTCGCAGCGGCGGGAATGGTGAGGATGTCGATGACTCCCCACAGCGTGTAGACCACCATAGGAATCAGCACGCCCAGGAAAAGCAGCAGAAACGGATTGTCGAGCAGGCGCTGTATCAGCGGCACCTTGCCCTGGTCGTCTTGCTCGTCGCTCATGAAACACCCCGATTTCCTGTACCGGTTACCACGGAATATCGTCGTTCATTGTCCGAGCAACTATTGTCACGAACGATCGCGACCCGTCCTTGATCTTGATCAAGCGCCGAATGCCCTATCTGGGTTATCCCGTATCCGGGACTCCCGCTGTACCGCCTTTGTGGTGCAATGCAAAGTTATGGACATCGTTTCGCAGCTGCCGCACATCAATGCTTCGCTGAATGCCGCAGCCAGCGTCCTGCTGGTGATCGGCCGCATCCAGATCGCGCGGCGGCACATCGCCGCACACCGGCTCGCCATGCTCGGGGCTGTCGGTGTATCCGTACTTTTCCTGATCAGCTACATCGCGTATCACCTGTCCGCGCCGATCTTCCAGTTCCGCGGCCAGGGGATGGTTCGGCCGATCTACTACGCCCTGCTGATCAGCCACGTCGTGCTGGCGGCGGTGGCGATCCCGTTGGTGCTTGCCACGGTCTGGCGCGGCCTGCGCCGCGAGGACGCCCGACACCGGCGCTGGGCGCGCTGGACATGGCCAGTCTGGATGTACGTGTCGGCCAGCGGGGTTCTGGTCTATCTGATGCTCTACCGGATCTACCTCTGAGGCCGGGGTGATCCCGCCTGCCGCCCGCCGTCGGGCGGGGCAATCGTTCCGTGTGGCCGCGCGGCGGCCGATCGCCGCCGCCGGAGCATTGCGGCACCGTGGCGATGGCAGACTCGTGACGTCGTCCTCCACCGACCCGGGGAAGCCCACCGACATGAATGGTCCAACCGCCCGTCTCTCCCGTCGGCATGCGCTGCAAGGCGGTGCCGCACTCGGTCTCGCCGCCGCCACCGGCGCTGCACAGGCCGCCACCACCACAGCAGGGAGCGGCAGCGGCCGGAAAATCCCGCTGGCGTTCAACGACCCGATCTGGAACCGTGAAACACGCGCCCGCCTCGAAGGTGACACGGCCCCCGGCAAATTCGTCCATGGCTATGCCACCGGCATCGTGCATGCGGTGCGCAGCGACGAGGCCATCAAGCCGTTGTTCGGTTTCGAGGTGTTCTCCGGGATACGCGTCCTCAAGCAACCGGACGGCAGCTACCAGCGCCTGTGCCGCGAGCTGATCTTCTACCGGGACCTGAAAACCGGCGAGCTGATGGACGAGTGGGACAACGTGCTGACCGGCGAGCGCGTCAAGGTCGTCGACGTCGCCAACGACCCGTTCAACTACGTGATCAGCGAGTACTTCCCCGACCCGCCGAGCTACGGCGGCCTGAATACCGACAAGCCGCCGAAACGCCCGCTGCTGCTGAAATGGGACCTGCTCGGCGACATCGTCTCGCACGATTCGGACATCCACCTCTATTACAAGAGCGCGCTCGACCCGGCCAGATGGCCACGCGAATCCTCGGGACCGATGAACCAGGTCTCCGAAATGTTCCGCTACTTCATGCGTCGTGAAGACGTGGAGAACCCCGAGCTGACCCACTTGCCGCACAGCGGCGTCTGGGCGCGCCTGACGCCCTGGCTGCCGTGGATGCTGATGGACGGCGCACCCGGCCACATCTACTACATGGGCAAGTTCAGCTCGATCAAGACGCCGGACATGGCACCGGCGAACGTGCTCAGGCGCGTCGAGGAGCGCTGGCCGCTGTACCTGACCGCCCCCGACAAATGGGTCGATCCGAGCCTCTCGAGCCTCGAGAACTACGCGCGGACCCAGCAGCCGCAGCCGCCCAGACGCAAGCCCTGAGCCCGCGGCGACCGCCCCGGAGACCCGCCGCCGTCGGGGCCGCACTTGCAGCCCTCCACCGGCAGAGACAAGGTATAGACTGCGGCAACGGCAAATCCCGTGCCGCACCCGTCTGCCGGCGCCTGCAGGCCAGCTATCGCTCGAGGAGGCGCAATGCGCGACCGATACGGAACCCTCACCATCGCACTGCACTGGCTGATGCTGGCGCTGATCGCCGCGGTCTATGCCTGCATCGAGCTACGGGTACTCTGGCCGCGCGGCAGCGACCCGCGCGAGCTCATCAAGGTCTGGCACTACATGCTCGGCCTCAGCGTGCTGGCGCTGGTTCTGGTACGCCTCGGCGCACGCCTCGCCGGCAGCACACCGCCGATCGTGCCGCGACCGCCGGCCTGGCAGACCGGCCTCGCGCATGCCACACACGCCCTGCTCTACCTGCTGATGATCGGCATGCCGCTGGCCGGCTGGGTGCTGCTCAGCGCCAAGGGCGAACCGGTGCCGTTCTTCGGCCTGACGCTGCCACCGCTGACCGGCGTGAACAAAGCCCTCGCCACCCGGGTCAAGGACGTCCACGAAACCGTCGGCACGATAGGCTACTGGCTGATCGGCCTGCACGCCGTGGCCGGGCTGTTCCACCATTACGTGGTGCGCGACAACACCCTGCTGCGCATGCTCGGCCGGCGCAGCAGCGGCCCCCGGATCCGTTGAAACAGCGTCTCGGCGGTGCCCGCGCAGCGTCGCGTCAGAACATTTCCGACGGACCCGGCGTTTTCGGCTCGCTGCCGCGGTTGCGCGAGGCGATGAACTCGCCGGTGATCATATCGTCGTAGGCTTGGCCGGGGCCGACCATCGGGTAGACGCCGGCATCGCGGTCGATGATGACCTCGAGAAACGCCGGACCGGGGAAACGGATGAATTCCTCGACGACGCGCGGCACATCGGCCTTGTCGAGCAGCCGCACGGCATACGGAAAGCCGTCGGCCTGGGCCGCCTTGACGAAGTCCTTCTTGTGGAGCGATTTGTCGCTGGCCGACAGCCTGCCCTTGAAGAACAGCTTCTGCCACTGCTTGACCATGCCGTCGCCGTAGTTGTTCAGCACCACGACCTTGACCGGCAGGTTGTAGGTGGTCACGGTTTCGAGTTCGCCGACGTTCATGCGGATCGAGGCATCGCCGTCGATGTCGATCACCAGCGCATCGGGATTCGCGACCTGCGCGCCGATCGCCGCCGGCAGGCCGAAACCCATCGTGCCCATCGAGCCGGAAGTCAGCCAGAGCCTCGGCCGCTTGAAATCGCAGTACTGCGCGGCCCACATCTGGTGCTGGCCGACGCCGGTGGCGATGATCGCCTCGCCGCGCGTCAGCCGGTTGATCTCCTCGATCACGTAGTAAGGCTGGATCGCCTCGCTGGCGCGGTCGTAGTTCATCGCATAGGTCCGCCGCAGCTCGTCGAGTTCGGCGTGCCAGGCGGACAGGTCGGGGCGGAAACCTTCGCGCCGGCCGAAAGCCAGCAGTGTTTTCAGCGCATCGCCGATCTGGCCGACGTGATTCCACTGCACGCGCTTGACCTTGTTGATCTCGGCGCGATCGATGTCGATATGGGCGATACGCCGCGCATTCTTCGCGAACTTCTCCGGCACGCCGGCGACCCGGTCGTCGAACCGCGCACCGACCGCCAGCAGGAAGTCGCAATCCTCGACGGCATAGTTGGCGAAGGCCGTGCCATGCATGCCGAGCATGCGCATCGCCAGCCGGTGGGTCGTGTCGATCGCGCCGATGCCCATCAGCGTGGTGACCACCGGGATGCCGAACTCGCTGGCGAACTCGGTCAGTGCGGTGGCGGCGCCGGAGTTGACCACGCCGCCGCCGGCGTAGATCAGCGGCCGCCGCGCCTCGCACAGCATGTCGAAAAATGCCGCCGCCTCGTCATCCTCGACCGCGGCATGCGTGGCGGCGAACAGCCGCTTGCGATAGCCGGGGATCGGCAGCACGCCGTCGCCCTTGAACGTGCCGCTCCAGTTCTGCACGTCTTTCGGCACGTCGATCACCACCGGACCGGGCCGTCCGGTACGCGCGATCTCGAACGCGGTGCGCACCGTGGCCTCGAGCTGCTGCGGATCGGTTACCAGGAAGACGTGCTTGGCCACCGAGCCCATCAGCGCGGCCACCGGCGCCTCCTGGAACGCATCGGTGCCGATCATGCCGGTCGGCACCTGGCCGCAGATCACGATCATGGGCACCGAATCGGCCATGCAGTCGCGCACCGGCGTGACCGTGTTGGTCGCACCGGGGCCGGAAGTCACGAGACAAACGCCGACCCGACCGCTGGCCCGCGCATAGCCGGCTGCCATGAAACCCGCGCCCTGCTCGTTCGCCGGCACGATCAACGGCATCGGCCGATCGCCGGACTCGCCCTGTGCCTGGTTGTAGAGGAATACCGCGTCGTAGGTCGGCAGGATGGCCCCGCCGGAATAGCCGAAAATCGCGGTCGTGCCCTCGTCCGCCAGGACCTGGACGATCATCTGCGCGCCCGTCATCGTGGTACCGGCGAGCGGATGCGCCGCGAGGCGCTGCATTTTCATCGTGTCGGACATGGCGGCATGGAACCCGGAATAGAGGACGGAAATCCCTACTTTCTGCAGGGATGCCAGATCGAGACTACCACCCCCGCGCCGCGCTGCAAGCCGTTGGGGAATCGCAACAGCCCGGTCGCCGGGTACCGGACGGGCCTTTCCAGTATGCTCAGCAGGCTCCCTCCGGATCTGGGTCTCATGCGCCACATCATTGCCATCCTGTTGCACAACGAAGCCGGCGCGCTGACGCGCGTGACCAGCCTGTTTTCGACCCGCGGCTACAACATCGAATCCCTGTCGGTCGCCGCCACCAACGAGCCGACCGTCTCGCGCATCACCCTGGTCACCCAGGGCTCGGAAGCCGTCATCCAGCAGATCGTCAACCAGCTCAACAAGCTGATCGACGTGGTCAGCGTCGAAGACATGACCACGGACGAGCACATCGAACGCGAGCTGGTGCTGCTGAAACTCAAGGTGCGGCTCGAGCAGGCCGACGCGGTCCGCGGTTATGTCATCCGGCACGGCGGCCGGGTCATCGATCCCGCGGCCGAGGCCTTCGTGGTCGAGCTCACGGCCAGCGAGGCCGAGATCAACCGTTTCATTGCCGAGCTGTCGGCCGGCGCCGAGCTGATAGAAGTGGTCCGCAGCGGCGCACTCAGCATCAGCCGCCTCAGCCGCAACCTGCGGGTCGTGCGCTAGGTGACCACCACGTAGCTCCCGGCGCCGGCCCGGCGTTGCAGCACCAAACTGCCCCGACTAGCATCACGGGATGTACGACATCAACGAACAAACGTCCAGGGATCATCTGCTGGACGCAAATCTCGAGGAGCGAACCCGTCAGGCGTTCGCAAAACATCTACGGCAGTTCGTGTTCGGGACTACGCGGGGCGTGGCGCAGCAAGCGTTTGCGCAGCGCGTGGCGCCGGAGCTGGCCCGCAAGGATCCGGCGGCCGCACGCGACCGCAAGCGGGCCCGCGAGGCCTTGCTGCAGGTTCCCGAGTACCAGTTCTTTTGCGATCTGCACCGCATCAGCCAGGAGCAGATCTGGAACTCGACGGCCGACAGCGTCGAACGTGATGCCGACAGGCTGCGCGCGGAATTCCTCGCCCTCCGCAATCCCAAAGGCTCGCTGCAGCTGAATCCGGAACTGCAGATACCGGAGTATCTGCTGGCAATGGATACCCACTGCATGCCGGGCAGCTACCATACCGACTGGGCCGAGAACGACCTGTCCAACGGCGCGCTCTACGAGCGCGGCAGCTTCCTCTACACGCCCAGCGGCGGGCCGGCCAACGACGGCGCAGGCCGCGCCAGCCTCGACTTCCTGCGCACCAAGCTGCCGGACTTCGTGCCGCGGCGCATGCTCGATCTCGGCTGCGCCACCTGCAGCCCACTGTTCCCCTATGCCCGGGCGTTTCCCGAGACCGAGATCCACGCCGTCGACTCCGGCGCACCGGTGCTGCGCTACGCGCACCTGCATGCCGAAAAAGAGGGCATCGCGCTGCATCTGCGGCAGGCCGATGCCGCGGCGACCGGCTACGAGGACGGGATGTTCGATCTCGTCACGGCGCACATCATGTTCCACGAGACCGAGTCCTACGCGATTCCGCAGATCCTTGCGGAGGCCTATCGCGTACTTGCGCCCGGCGGCGTGCTGCTGATCGTCGATCTGCCGAACGCCGGCCTGATCCCGGACGTCTTTCAGCAGATCGTGTTCGACGGCGACGCGTACTACAACAACGAGCACTTCTGGATGCGGATGCACGACCTAGACTGGGCGGCGGAATTGCGCAAGGTCGGGTTCCCGGCCGAGAGCATCGAGATCGGTGCCGCACCGATGCAGATGTACATCGCGCCGAGCGCCGAGCATCCGGAGCCCCGCTGGAACAAGGGCCGCTTCGGATTCTTCGCGGTGATGGCGCGCAAGGCTGCGGCCGGGAGCGCGAAATGAGCGGCGGGCAGGCGGTGCAGATCCCGCGGCTCGCCCATGGCGAACGCACGGTGTTCAGCCCCTCCGGTGAGGAACTGAACCAGCTGCTCGCGGCCGTCACGGTGCTGACCTCCGAAGTCGCCGTGCTGCGCCAGCGCGTCAGGTCGCTCGAATCGCTCTCCGTGCAGGCCGGCACCCTGGCCGAGGGTGCGGTCGATCGTCACGAGCCGAACCAGGCCGAGCGCCAGGAACAGGCGCAGTGGCACGAGCGGCTGCTGAACCGCGTCTTTTATCGCTACATTGGAAAAACCCGCTGATGACCCATCGACAACTGATCCGCACCATTCTGCTCGGCGTTTGCGCCACCGGTATCGTCCTCACGGCCGGTTGTGCAGCGCAGCCTGCGTCGACGGCTGCCACCGCGCCCGCCGCGGCGGCAAGCTCGGCGCCGGTGCCCGTCCAGCAATTCCCGGGAGAATTGCCGGTCTGGAAGATTCCGAATCTCGGCATCAGCGGCGAAGCCTACTACGCACCCGACAGCCTGCACGTGATCGCGCAGGTGCAAGACCCGCAGGCCGTCAAGCCCAGCGACCCGCGCACCCGCTACGGCTCGTTCACCTACATCTTCACCGACCAGGGCACGAACATCCGCCGCATCAACGATCGCGGCATGGACGCCTGCTCGTTCTTTTTTCCGGACATGAAGCATGTCGTGTGGACGTCGACGCGGGACAACACCCACCTGCCGCCGGGCAGCTGGGACGATGACCTGACTTATCCGACCGGCGCAGAGATCTACGTATCCGATCTCGAGGGCAACAACGTCCGTCGCCTTACGCACAACGAGTACTACGACGCCGAGGTCACGGTGTCGCCGAACGGCCAGTGGATCCTGTTCGGCCGGCAGACCGACGGCAAGATGGATCTGTGGCGCATGCGGCCCGACGGCAGCGAACAGCAGCAGATCACCTTCACCGACGAGTGGCAGGAAGGCGGCGCCGCTTATCTGCCCGACAACGAGACGATCCTCTATCGCGCCTGGAAGCGCAGCGACTACGGCAAGAAGAACCCGCTGCCGATGACGCTGTTCACCATCAAGCACGACGGCACCGGTCTCAAGCAGCTGACGTTCGACGACGAGATGAACTGGGCACCGTTCCCGGCTCCGGACGGTCGTCACTACGTCTACGTGCGCCTCGTCGGCCCCGCCAAGACCAATCGCGAGATCTTCCTCGGCGACCTGCAGGGCGGCGAACCGAAGCGGCTGACCTTCAACGAAGGTTTCGACGGCTTCCCGTCGCTCTCTCCCGATGGCACGAAGATGCTGTTCACGCGCAAGCATCCGGCCGAGCTGGGCGTGTTCACCTACGTGATGGACGTGTCCTCGCTGAACATCGGCCCGAAGAAGGCGGCGGCGGAGCACGCGCACCACTGATCGATCGGCCACTGATTGGCCGGTATTGGCTCAGGTGGGGCCGCTGCTGCGCGGCAGCGGCCCCACTGCAGAACGAGCTGACCAGGCACCGCGATATCGCGCCGAACGAATCGGCCTGCCGCACCCATCCGGCGGAATCTCAGCTCTCCGCGCAATCATCGCCCGGACGATCCCCGACTGAAAGCCGATCTATCCCCAGGGATTTGAGGTCTATTGCCACCGCCATACACTAGACCCGCCATGCCCACCAAGATAGCGCGCCGGCCCGCCGGCGATCTGGCTAGAGGATGCCGCGGATCCTCGGCACTGACGATTTGCCAATCTCTTCAGTTCGATCGGTAATACGCTTCAGGCATGTTGCCGGCGTGATAACGGCAACTCTCCAACCGCTACCGAAAGCGGCCAACGAGTTGCGATGACCCTAAGAGCCACGCAGCAGCGGCGCCACCGCCGCCCGGATCGGCTCGGGCACCGGCACCGTGCCGCGCTGGGTCGAGTCGACGTAAACATGCACGAAGCGCCCCGCCGCGGCTGCGGTGGAGCGGCCCGCCGTGAAAATCCCGAGCTGATAGACGATGCTGCTGCGCCCCAGGCGCTCCACCGCCAGCCCCACTTCCAGCAGGTCGGGATAAGACACCGACTCGAAGTAGCGGCAACCGGTCTCGGCGACCACGCCGATGGCCGGCAGCTGGCGGATGTCGGTTCCCGTGGCATCGATCAGATAGCCGTTCACCGCGGTATCGAAATACGAGTAGTAGACGACGTTGTTGACGTGACCGTAGACGTCGTTGTCCATCCAGCGAGTCTGCATGGGGCGGAAGACCCGGTAGTCGTCGCGGACTGGAATGGGGGCGCGTTCACTCATCTGGCACTGATCTCGCGGAGCTGGACGAAGAACGCGGCATTGTGGGCGTCGCCGGCGCTATTGTCAGCCGGGCGGGGACGGGGACGACGCCTGGGTGGAGGGCTGTAAAGCAGCGCAGCAGCTGGCGTGTCCTTGCGACTCGATCGGCTACCGGTCGCGACACCCGGCGCGGCACCTTCCGAGTTGCACCGCACGGCGGCCACCCCTACCTTGTAGCCATGAAAACCCGCGCCGCAATTCTGACCCGGATGGGCGCCGCGTCGCCCTACGCCGAATCCCGTCCGCTGGAGATCGCCGACGTCGATCTTGACCCTCCCGGGCCCGGCGAGGTGCTGCTGAAGATGCGCGCGGTCGGCCTCTGCCACTCCGACCTGTCGGTGATCGACGGCAACCGGCCACGGCCGTTGCCGATGGTGCTCGGCCACGAGGGCGCAGGCGTGGTCGAGGAACTCGGAGCCGGCGTCACCGATCTCGCGGTCGGCGATCATGTGGTCACGGCGTTCGTGCCGAGCTGCGGCCATTGCGGGCCCTGCGAATCCGGCCGGCCGGCCTTGTGCGAACCCGGCGCGGCGGCCAATACCGCCGGCACCCTGCTCTCGGGCGCCCGTCGATTGCATCGGGCCGGTGCCGAGCTGAACCACCACCTGGGTGTCTCGGCTTTCGCCGAATACGCGACGGTGTCGCGCCAGTCGGTGGTCCGCATCGATCGCAGCCTCGATTTCGCGCACGCCGCCGTATTCGGCTGCGCGGTAATCACCGGCACCGGTGCCGTGATCAACACGGCCGACCTGCCGCCGCGGCGCAGCGTGGCGGTGGTCGGCCTCGGCGGTGTCGGGCTTGCGGCCTTGCTCGGGGCGAAGCTGCGCGAAGCGCATACCCTGGTCGCCGTCGACCTCTCGCCGCAGAAGCTCGCGCTCGCGCGCGAACTCGGCGCCACGCATGCCTTCAATGCCGCCGACGCCGATGTGCTCGAGGCGATCCGCGAGGCCACCCACGGCGGTGTCGATTTCGCATTCGAGATGGCCGGCTCGGTCAAGGCGATGGAGCTCGCCTACAAGATCACCCGCCGCGGCGGCTCGACCGTGACGGCGGGCCTGTCGCACCCGCAGGCCATGTTCTCGGTGCCGCACGTCAATATCGTCGCCGAAGAGCGCAGCATCCGCGGCAGCTACCTCGGCAGCTGCGTACCCTCGCGCGACATCCCACGCTACATCGAGTGGTACCAGCAAGGCCGGCTGCCGGTAGGCAAGCTGCTCTCCGAGACGCTGCCGCTCGATGCGCTGAATGGGGGTTTCGACCGGCTCGCTCGCGGCGAAGGCGTGCGTCAGGTCGTCTTGCTCTAGGCCCGGCCCGCGCGGTCGCGGGCGGCGCCCGCAGACAGCCCGATTCAGAGCGGCAGGATCTTCTGCCCAAGCAACCGCCCGAACGTCAATGCCGGAGTGACGCTCGCACCGCTGGTATGCGCCTTGCCGCCGGTCGAGGCGCCGAGCACTTCGCCGGCCGCATACAGATTCGGCACCGCCCGGTTTTCCCGGGTGACGACCTGCAGGTCCTTGTTCACGGCCAAGCCCGCATAGGACTTGAGAGTCCAGGTCTGCGAGCAGATTGCGTAGTACGGTCCTTGCGCGATCGGCCGTGGCCGGTGGCTGCGCTCGAACGGGTCCGGCGCCTGCCGTTCGATGGCCTGGTTGTAGGCACGAATGGTCTGTTCGAGTCCGGCCGGATCGATCCCGGCCACTACACCCAGCTCCGCGAGGGTGGCGCCGCGCTTGAACATCGGATGCTTGTTGAAGGAACCCAGCACCTGCTCGCGCGACCAGGCGGGAATGAGCGGCGGCGCCTCGTCGAGGATGCGCTGGTCGAACACCGCCCAGAAGCGGTGCCCGGGCTGGCGGTCCATCGCCCGGTCGCGGGCACTCATGCTCGGGTGGTCTTCGCGCACGAAACGCTCGCCGCGGGCGTTCACGAAAATCTCCCACAGCGGTCGCGTTCGCGAATCGATCGACATGCTCGCCGCCGGCGGCGACGGGATCTGGTCGCTGACCGCGATGGTGCCGTAGTAGCCGACGTAGTTTTCGGCGCAGCGCAGATAGCCGCCGGCGGCCTGGCCCAACGACAGCCCCATGCCCTGGCTTTGCGGCCAGGCGACGCGCCGGTACAGCGGCACGCCGTGCAGGTTCTGGAACATGACCGGGTTGGCCGCGCAACCACCGGTGGCGATCACGGTGTGGCGCCCGCGGATGTCGGAGCGCTTGCCTTTGCTGTCTTCGGTCACGACCCCCAGCACGGCCCCCTGGGCATCCTTGATCAGGTCGACGGCACCGGCGTCGGTCAACAGGGTGATGCGTCCTTCCTGGACGCGCTTTTCGAACAGCGGTTTCAGCACGCCGAGGATCGACATGCCGTTCTGCGCGCCCCAGACGTAGCGGGGAACCGAGTAGGGATCGTAGGACGTGCCCGTCACCGGCTGGTTGTCCGCGACCGTCAGGCCATGCTCGGCGAGCCAGTTGACGGTTGCGCCGGCGTTGTCCACCCACAGCCGCGCCATGTCGCGATCGGCGGTGCGGTCGCTGATACGCATGATGTCGTCGAAATGGACGTCGGGAGAGTCCTGGATACCTTTGGCCTTCTGGAACACCGTGCCGGCCGCCGCCATCATTCCGCCCGAAATGAACAGCGTGCCGCCGATGTTGGGCGATTTCTCGATGACGACCGGATGCGCGCCGCGATCGGCCGCGAAGATCGCCGCCATCAGCCCTGCCGTGCCGCCGCCGATGATCAGCAACGGCGCGGCCTCCTGGGCGAACGCCCGCCGCAGGCTCCAGGGCATCGCCGCCAGCGCCGTGCCGGCCGCAGCGCTCTGCAACAGCGAGCGCCGCGACATGCGCGACGGGCCGTGCGCGAACTGATCGGAATCCTTGCGGTAGGGCATCGCGGTCACCTCATGCTGGAAGCGCTGCGAGAGCGCGCATCAGGAAACTCTACCCGTCACCCCCGGGCAAAGCCACGACGATGCAGCCGGCGTTCTGCAGCGAGAGACCAGGCCGCCCCCGCCGGTCGATCGACGCCCCTCAGGGCCGCAGCACCGTCGAACCGGTCGTGCGCCGCGCTTCGAGATCGACATGCGCCTTGGCCGCATCCGCGAGCCGGTAACGCTGACCGACGACGATCTTCACCTTGCGGCTCGCGACGATCTTGAACAGGTCGCGCGCCATGGCATCGAGATCGCTGCGCTTGGCGATGTAGGCGAACAGCGAAGGCCGGGTCAGAAACAGCGAGCCGCGCTTGGCCAGCTCGAGCGGCGAGAACGGCGGCACCGGCCCGGTCGCGTTGCCGTAGGTGACCATCATGCCCAGCGGCGCGAGGCTGTCGAGCGACGGGAAAAAGGTATCTGCGCCGATCGAGTCGTAGACCACGGCCACGCCGACGTTCCTGGTCAGCTTCTTGACCGACGCCGCCAGGTCGTCGCGGCCGCTGAGCAGCACGTGATGGCAGCCGTGGCGCTTCGCCAGCCGCGCCTTGGCGGCGGAACCGACGACACCGATCACCTTGGCCCCGAGCGCACGGGCCCACTGGCAGAGGATCAGGCCGACACCGCCCGCCGCAGCGTGCACCAGTACCCAGTCGCCGCGCTTGACGCGATAGGTGCGGCGCAGCAGGTACTGCGCGGTCAGGCCTTTGAGCATCATCGCCGCCGCCTGCTCGTCGCTGATGGCTTTCGGCAGCTTGACCAGGCGCGCGGCCGGCACGTTGCGCACGGCGCAATAGCTGCCGGGCACGGTGTGTACATAGGCCACGCGATCGCCCTTGCGGAAACCGCGGACCTTCTTGCCGGTCGCGAGCACGACGCCCGCAGCCTCGCGGCCGAGGCTGCCCGGCAGCGTCATCGGATAGAGACCGGTGCGGTCGTAGACGTCGATGTAGTTGACGCCGATCGCCGTGTGACCGACCTGCACTTCGTCGGGACCGGGCGCACCGATCTCGACATCCCGGTACTGCATCACCTCGGGGCCGCCGTTGCGGGTGATCTGGATCGCCTGGGTCGTCGCCATCGTCTGCCCTCGAATTGACTGAACCTGCCGTGGGGGAGCTGCACGCTAACGGGCGAGCCGGCGGCACGCAAGCGGCCGTGCAACGAGCGGCGCCTCGGCGCAGCGCAGCAGCAGTCTCGTATGATCTGCAGCATGCTCAACCAACCTGATGCCGCGCCCCCGTTCGTCACGACCCGCTACAGCGGCCACGACGGCGTGCCCCTGGTCGCCGATGTCGCCGCTGCGCGCGAACCGCAAGCCCCGACCATCGTGCTGTTGCATGGTGGCGGTCAGACGCGGCACTCCTGGGGTACGGCCGCACAGTCCCTGGCGGCGCGCGGCTACGGCGTCGTCAACCTCGATGCCCGCGGTCACGGCGACAGCGGCTGGTCGGCCGACGGCCGCTACGGCCTCGACCGCCTGGCACTCGACCTGCAGCAGGTGCTGCAAACACTGCGGCCCCCGGTGGCGCTGGTCGGCGCCTCGATGGGGGGCGGCACGGCCCTGGCTTACGTCGGTCGCGGGCTGGCGCCGGCGGCTGCCGCGCTGGTGCTGGTCGACGTCGTGCCGGCGATCGAGCGGGCCGGCGCCGACCGGATCCGGGCATTCATGCAGGCCAACCCGGAGGGTTTCGCCAGCATCGAGGAAGCGGCCGACGCGGTCGCACGCTACTACCCGCAGCGGCCACGGCCCAAGGACATCAGCGGTCTGCGCAAGAACCTGCGTCCCCGTCCCGACGGGCGGCTGCGCTGGCACTGGGATCCGCACGTGCTCGACGGCCCACATACCCTCGAGCCCCCCACGGCCCAGTCGATACTCACCGAAGCGAGCCGCCGGGTACGCATCCCGACACTGCTGGTTCGCGGCCTGCAGAGCGACATCGTCGGCGACGCCGGCGTCGCCGCGCTGCAACGCGACCTGCCGCAGCTCGAAGTGCTGAACATCGCCGGTGCGGCCCACATGGTCGCCGGCGATCGCAACGACGTCTTCAACGACGGCGTCGTCGCCTTCCTGGAGCGGCACCTGCCTGCCGGCTGAAGGCCGCCGACTGCAGCCGCCGTCGCAGCGTCATCAGAGCGCGGAGTCGTCGGTCTCGCCGGTGCGGATGCGGATCACGCGGTCGATGTCGGTGATGAAGATCTTGCCGTCGCCGACCTTGCCGGTCTTGGCCGCCTTGACGATCGCCTCGATCACCTGGTCGACCAGATCGCCGCGCACGGCGACCTCGATCCGGGTCTTGGGCACGAAGTCCACCACGTACTCGGCACCGCGATAGAGCTCGGTATGGCCACGCTGCCGCCCGAAGCCCTTGACCTCGGTGACGGTCATGCCGGAGACACCGATCTCCGCGAGGGCGGCCCGGACGTCGTCGAGCTTGAACGGCTTGATGATGGCGGTGACGAGCTTCATTCTGATTCTCCCGGGCTTCCGTACGGCACGACGACCGGCGGGACAGGGATCCCGCGTCGCGCTGCCAAGCATAGTGCAGCTTCCGTGCCATGGAGTGGGCCGCGACGAATCCGTCGAGATTCACGGGGTTGGCATCCGGCAGCGAACGCAGCGCTGCACCATTATAGCGCGACCAGGCGCCGCACTGCCCGCAGCTGGTGCAGGCGCATGGTGCAAACGCGACCAGGCGCTTAAGCTAGCTGCCGGATCATGGCTGAAAGAATCGTCATCGTCGGTGCCGGACAAGCCGCGGCGCAGGCCATCGAAGTCCTGCGGCGCAAGGGGTTCGTCGGCGCGATCACCGTGGTCGGCGACGAGCCCTTCCTGCCGTATCAGCGCCCGCCGCTGTCGAAAAAGTACTTCTCCGGCTCGCTCGAACGCGACCGCTTGCCGATCCGGCACCAGTCGTTCTACGACGAACATCGCATCGACATGCGCCTCGGCCGCAGTGCTGTGGCGATCGACCGGGAGGCGCGCCGCGTCGCGCTCGACGACGGCACCACCCTGCCCTACGACGCACTGCTGCTCGCGACCGGCTCCACGCCGCGGCGCGTCACCGGCCCGGGCGCGGAGCTCGCCGGCCTGCATTACCTGCGGACCATTGCCGATACCGACCGGCTGCGCGAAGTCGCGAGGCCGGGCGCACGTGCCGTCGTGGTCGGCGGCGGCTATATCGGTCTCGAAGTCGCGGCCACCTGCCGCGAGCTCGGTGTCGAAGTCACGGTCCTCGAAATGGCCGATCGCGTGATGAATCGCGTGGTCTGCGAGACGGTGTCGCGCTACTACGAAGAAGAGCATCGCCGTCACGGCGTCAAGCTGGTGCTAGGAGCGCGGACCGACGCCTTCGTCGGCAACTCTCACGGGCAGGTCGCGGCCGTGCGCACCGCCGACGGGCAGGAGCACCGCGCCGATTTCGTGGTGATCGGCATCGGGGTGCTGGCACAGGATGCGCTCGCCCACGCGGCCGGGCTCGCCTGCGACAACGGTATCGTCGTCGACGAGTTCTGCCGCAGCTCCGATCCGGCGATCTGGGCCATCGGCGATTGCACCAACCACCCTTCGCTGCGCTACGGCTATCGGGTGCGGCTCGAATCGGTGGACAACGCGTTCGAACAAGCCGGCACCGCGGCGCTGAGCATCCTCGGCATGCCGGTGGCGCACGACAAGGTGCCGTGGTTCTGGTCCGACCAGTACCACCACAAGCTGCTGATCGTCGGCCTCGCCCGCGGCCACGACCAGGTGGTGCTGCGGGGCGACCCGGCCAGCCACAGTTTTTCCTGCGCTTATCTGCGCGACGACGAGTTGATCGCCATCGACACGGTCAACAACGCCAAGGACCAGATGGCGGCCCGCAAGCTGGTGGCCGGCCGGGTCAAGCCGGATGTCGCGCGACTCGCCGATCCGGCGGTGCCCCTCAAGGAGTGCATCGCCGGTTGAGCCGAGGCGGCGGCGCAGCGGATGAACACTGCCGGGGCCGACTTTGCGTTGCCGCGCAAATCCCGATACCGTCAGTCGGATGGACCATCCAACCCTGCGTTTCGACCGTCGTTTCCTCGCCGTCGCCGCACTGCTGCTCGCCGGTGCGGTGCTGCTGGCTTTCGGTGCCGCGGGCACCTCGGGCCGCGCCCTGGTCGTGCCGCTGATCGCGCTCGGGATCGCCGCCATCGTGCTCGCGCCCTTGCCGATGGGCACGCGCGGCGTGGTCTCGGCCGTGATGCTCGGTCTCGCGACCGGCATCGCCTCGGTGAACCTGTTCGCGATCGGCATCTTCCAGGGGCCGATCACCCGCGAGTTCGGCTGGACCCAGACGCAGTACGCCGCCGTCACCCTGATCGGCACGCTGGTCACGTTCGCCTCGTCGCTGTACATCGGCCGGCTGTTCGACCGTCAGGGTGTACGCCGCTGGGCACTGATCAGCACGACACTGTTCGCGCTGTTGCTGATCTCGCTCTACTGGCTGACCAACAACCTGCTGCATTTCTACCTGGTGTTCGCGGTCGTGCCGATCCTCGGCGCCGGCACCTCGTCGATCGCCTATTCGCGGGTGGTGGCGCGCTGGTTCGACCAGCGCCGCGGCCAAGCCTTCGGCGCAGCGCTCGCCGGCATCGGCATCGGCGGCGCGCTGCTGTCGCCGATCACCCAGTTGCTGATCTCGTCGGTGGGCTGGCGCGGTGCCTATGTCGGCCTCGGACTGCTGGCGCTGCTGATCACGCTGCCGGTGATCTACTGGTGTCTGTACGATTCACCGGCCGACCGCGGGCTCGGCCTCGACGGCCAGCCGCTGAAGGCCGACGGCAGCGTCGAAGCGGCCAAGCGCGCCGCACCGGTGCTCGGCTTCACCGCCACCGAGACCCGGCGCCAGGGCCGCTTCTGGCAGATGATCTTCGCGTTCCTGCTGCTGGCGTTCGCGATCGGCGGCGTGATGCTGCCGCTGGTGCCGATCCTGCGCGCGCGCGGCATCACGCCCGAGCAAGCCGCCCTGGTGCAAGGGGCGCTCGGCCTGGCGCTGATCGTCGGCCGCGCGTTCGCCGGGTTCCTGATGGACCGGCTGTTCGTGCCCTATGTGGCCGCGGCCATCCTGCTGTTCCCGATCGCCGGTGTCGCCCTGCTGGCATTCGGGGTCACCGGCTCGAGCGCGATCGTCGCCGCCGTCTGCCTGGGGCTCGCCGCAGGCGCCGAACTCGACGTGATCGCCGTGCTGGTGTCGCGCTACTTCGGCACGCGGGCCTATGCGGAGAACTATGGCTGGCAGTACGCGGCCTGGACGCTGGGTGCCGGCACCGCGCCGATTGTCACCAACCGCGTCTTCGACGTGACCGGCTCGCACACCAGCATCCTCTGGGTCTATGCGGGTCTGTTCGCCTTGTCGGCACTGCTGGTGCTGCGGCTCGGGCCGTATCCGGCCCTGGAAGCCGTCACGCCACCCGATGGCAAGGGACCCGCCGCCGCACCGCAATCGGACTGAGCCACGCCACAGACGCCGGCCGCGTGCCGGCGTCTGCATTGGCCTGCGCTAGGGCATCGTTCAGCGTGTGCCGCGCGACTGCGCCACGCCGGCAATGCGCCAGTGGCCGTCGTCGAGGCGCAGCAGATAGGTCTCGGAGAACACCAGCAAGGACGGCGTGCCGCGTAGCGGTTCGGCACGCGTACGCACCCGAGCCCATACCATCGCCAGACGACCGTCGGCATGCACCGTGGCCTCGTCGACCTGCCGCCGATAGACCTGGTTGGTCGAATAGAGCACCGGCGCAACGGTCCGCCAGTGGGTCGCGAGATCGCTGGTCAGCGGCATGGCCGCCGACCCCGGCTGCGGCGCCGCGAAGGCGTGGGCCGGCTCGAGCTGGAAGTTCACGGCACCGGGCACCAGCAGCGCCAGCGCATCGTTGATGCGGCGCTCGGACAGTGCGGCATTGAAGGCGCGCACCGCCCCGTCCGGAGTCTGGTCCGTGGCGGTGTTCGTGGCCGCAGCCGGCTTGGCGTTGGCCGTGGCGGGCGCGGTACCTGTTGCGGCGGCGGCCGGAGTCGCCGCGATGACGACCGTCCCGGCAATACCCGCCAAAGCCAGCAGGCTGGTCAGCAATCGGCCCGATCGGCCGGTGAATCGTCGTCGTGTCATGTGCATGTCCGGTGAATTCCTCGTCAGCCAGGCTGGTTGTCCGGCCGTCCCGCAAGCAGGATCGGTGCATAGACGATCAAGAATGCCACAAAAGCCAGCGTCCAGGCGGCCGCGGCCACCGCCAGCACGGCGGCATAGTGTCCGGGCAAGGCCGGCGGCAGCACGACCCGGACGAATGCGCCGAGATGCAGCAGCAGATAGGCCCAGGCGATCAGCGGACGCACCACCAGCGGCCGGCCGGTGTGGCCGAGCGCCACGCGCGTGATCACCGCAAAGATCACGCTGGCGATCGCGCCTGCACCCAGCGCATGCATCCAGTGGCTGCCGAGACTCGCCCCGCTCAGCAGCCAGACGGCCTTCAGGGCCAGGCCGAGCGGCAGCCAGGCGTAGGCGAGATGCAGCGACCAGAGTATCGGCTCGCGCCGCGTCTGCAGACCCTGCCAGCCGGCGAGCCGCCAGGCATGGGCGAGTGCGAGCAGCGCGGCGAGCCAGCCGGACGCCATCCCGAAAGGCGCCAAGGCATCGAGCACGGCCAGCAGCACCATTGCCACCGGCAGGCTGTGCTCGAGCCAGGCCGAACTGCGGAGCGCGACCGTCCCGCCCCGCCGCCGCAGTGCGTTGGCCGTGAATGCCGGAATGATGCGCCCGCCGACCACAGTGATCAGGATCAGCAGCAAGTCGAGCGTGACCACCAGCATGCGGCTCGCAGTCGCCACGTCGGCGTGGATCGCCGCCCAGAAGAACGCGACGTCGCAGGCCCAGATCACCGCCAGCGCGACCACCAGCACGATGTTGCGATTACCGGTGCGCAGCAACGGCGGCGCGATCAGCACGGCGACACCCGGCAGGAACGCCAGATCGAGCAGCACCGCGAGCGGCCAGGTCGGGCCGGGGCCGAGCGCGATCAGCAACCGTGCCGCGCACCAGCTCAGGGCCAGCAAGGCGAGCGGCAGGCCGTTGCGAAACGGCGTACCGGTCCAGTTCGGCACGGCAGTCAGCAAAAAGCCGCCGACCGCCGCCAGCCCGAAACCGAACAGCATTTCGTGGCCGTGCCAAAGCTGCGCCGGCAACTCGCCCCAGCTCGCCTGGCCTGTCGTGTATAGCCCGATCCAGGCGGGAATCGCCAGCGCGGCGAACAGCGCACCAGCCAGGAACAGCGACCGGAAGCCACAGGCAAACACCGGCAGTTTCCAGAACGGTCGCATCGTGTCATCCCTCAAAACGTTGCCGTGAACATCAGCCAGGCCTTGCGCGTGTCGGCGGCGAAGCTACGGCTGGAGTAGTCGGCATACTTGCCGAGCAGCTCGTAGCGTGCCGCGAAACGCCGCGACACCGCGATATTCCACTCCGTACCATAGTCACGGTCCAGTGCCTCGGCAGCATAGTCGTGCCAGGCCAGCACCGTCTTGATGCCGTGCCAATCGGCCTCGAGCGTCGCATAGCGGTCGTCGATACCCTGCGGCGGCGTAGCCGCAAACTTGTCGGCCCAGCCCTGGAAGGCATGCAGCGTCGCCAGCGGCGTCTGGAAGCGGTGGCCGGCCCGCGTCGCGTCGCCGCCAAGCAATTCCTGGCCGAATCGCAGGGTGATCGGGCCGCGCGCCAGGCCGAGTTCGAGCAGCCGGTACGGCGCCGAATAATCGCGCGGGTTGCGACCGTAGTCGTGCTGCCGCGCATACGACAGGTTCCAGGGCAGGCTCCAGCCACCGCCGAGGGGAGCCTTGCCGCGCCACAGCGCGCCGGTCGTGACATTCGAGGTGTCCGGCGAATCCTCGAAATCGAGGGCATACCAGAACACCGACAGCGTGCCGAAGCGGCCGAGATCGCGCTTGCCGTTCAGCAGCAGCGTATCGCCATGCCAGTGCGCAGCCTGGGTGCCGGTATCCGGCCCATAGATGCGCTCGACATTGGCGATCCAGCCGAGCGTCAGCTCGGTCTTGGACAGTGGCCGCAACCGCAGCGTCACGCCATCGTAGGTCTGCTCGTTCTGCCGCCAGCCGACGTTGCCGACGAAGCGCTGATCGTCCAGCAGCAGGCGCTGGCGGCCGAGCGCGAGATCGTAGCCGGGACGCTTCAGTTCGAGGACGGCGCGGTTGAGCCCCGTCCCGACCGGATCGGCGACGACGGGACGGTTGGCCGGGCCGTCGACGGTGCTGAAATACGCGTCCCGGTCCAGCGCACGCAGATCGTCGACCTCGATCACCGCCTGCCAGCCGCGCTGCACCGGACTGGTCCAGGTGAGCCGCGTGCGCAGCGTCGTGGCCGTGGCATCGCGGCTCAGCGCCGCGTCGTCGACAGTCTCCAGCCGTGCGCGCCATTGCAGTTCGAATTCACCATAAGGATGCGAGGCCGCCGCGGTGGTGGCCGATCCATCACCGCCCGGCGCAGCCATTGCGCCGCCAGCCAGGGCGGCAATGGAGATGTATAAGAAAATGCTTCTCAGACACATACGCGTTCTTCCTGAATTGGCCACTGTGGCCGGTTCCGTAACATTGCGCGATGAACACTCATCTTCCTTTGCCCCGACTGGCCGGCGTTGCGCTGGCGGTTGCCAGTGCGCTGGCCGCCGCCCAATCGCCGCCCCCCGATGCAGCGACCGACGGCCCGCTCGAAACCGTGACCATCCTCGGCCGGGTGCCGCGGCCTCTGGTCACCACGGAAGCGAGCGTCAGCGTGTTCGATGCCGCAAGGCTCGAAGAAACACTGGCCCTCGATCTGCGCGACGTAGCGCGGGCCGAACCGGGCTTGTCGGTGCGCGGCGATGCCACGCGCTACGGCGACGGCTCGGTCACGATCCGCGGCATCGGCGGTAACCGGGTCCTGCTGCAGGTGGATGGCGTGCCGCGCGCCGCGGCCTTCTCGATCGGCAGCTATGCCAACGCCGGGCGCGGGCTCGGCGATTTCGACTTCGTGCGGCGTATCGAGATCCTCAAAGGCCCGGCCTCCGCCACTTACGGCAGCGCGGCGATCGGCGGCATCGTGGCCATGACGACTTTCGATCCGGCGGATCTGCTGGCGACCGCGCCCCGCGATCTCGCCGCCCGGGCGCGCCTGCAGTACGACAGCAGCAACCACAGCCGCCACGCCAGCCTGCTCACGGCCGGCCGCCTGGGCGGTGACGCCGAGCACGGCGGCCCCGAGTGGCTGGCCGGCTGGCTGCACCGCGAAGCGGCCGAGACCCAGAACGAATGGCGCAACCGCGACGCCAACCCGCAGTCGGTGCGCGACGATGCCGGCATCGCGAAGTTCGTGCTGGCCCAGTGGGACGAGCCGCTGCGCCTGACACTGTCCGGACGCCGGCGCCACACCCTTACGGACGTGAATTCGCTGCGCCTGCATCCGCCGCGCTTCACCAATACCACCGCGATGTACGGCAACGACCGCAGTGCCGAGCTGGCCCTGGCGCTCGATCGCACCCTGCTCGACGTCGGCCCGCTCCGGCAGCTCAGCTGGAATACCTGGGTGCAGCGCACCTCGGTCGACCAGCGTACGTTCGAGGTGCGCCGCGACGCCGGTCCGCGCGTCCCTGCGGCCCACCTCGACCGCTCGTTCCGCTACGACGTCGATGCGGCCGGCGCTTCGCTGGTCGCGGCCTTCGACCGCCAATGGGCGGGTGCCAACCATCACTGGGCGGTGGGCGTCGAGGCGTCGGGACAGCGCATCGAAGAGTTGCGCGACGGCTTGCAGACGACGCTGCCGTCCGGACCGGCCACCTCGACCATCCTCGGCGAGACCTTTCCGCTGAGAGATTTCCCGACCTCCCGGGTGCTCGAGGCCGGCGTATTCGCCTTCGACGAAATCGTGCCCGACGGCTCCCGGTTTACCCTGAGCCCCGCGCTGCGCATCGATCACTACCGTCTCGATCCACGGCCGGATGCGATCTATCGCGAAGACAATCCGACCCAGGTGCCGGTCGCCGTGCGCACCACTTCGGTCTCGCCGCGCCTCGGCGTGTCGTGGAAGCTGCGCGAAGGCTGGGCCGCTTTCGGCCAGTACACCCACGGCTTCCGCTCGCCGCCGTTCGAGGACGTCAATTTCGGCTTCGACGTGCCGCTGTTCCGCACCCGGGCGCTGCCTAACCCCGACCTGCGCCCCGAAAGCAGCGACCATCTCGAGTTCGGACTGCGCTTCGCCGACGACACGTTCTCCGGCTCCGCGAGCCTGTTCCTGGCCCGCTACCGCGACTTCATCGAGTCGCGGGTCTCCCTCGGCGTCGATCCGGACAGCGGCTATACGCTGTACCAGTCCTTGAATCGCGCCCGCGCCCGGATCGGCGGTGCCGAAGCCACGTTGCGGGCACAGCTCGGCCGCGAACCGGCGGAGGAGCGGCCCTGGGTCGCGACACTGGCCGTGGGCTATGCCCGCGGCAAGGATCGTACGACCGGCCTGCCGCTCAACAGCATCGACCCCCCGCGCGCGAGCCTTTCGCTGCAGTATGCGCAGCCCGGCGCAAGCTGGCAGGTCGAGGGTGTGCTGACCGCGACGCTCGCGCAGGATCGGGTCGACGAATCGGTGGCTCCGCTGGCGCGGGCTGCAGGCTATGCAACCCTCGATCTGATCGGCAGCTGGCAAATCGCGGCAGGCGTTCATCTGCGGGCAGCCGTGTACAACGTGCTGGACCGGCGTTATCGGGAATGGTCCGACATGCGTGGGCTCGGACCCGACGATCCTTTCCTGGATCTCTACACCCGGCCGGGCCGCAGCGTGACCGTGGGGCTCACGCTGCGGCTCGACTGAGGGCCGATCAGTAGACGTCGTGGGTGGTGTTGTAGACGTTGAACTTGCCGGTCGGTGTGACCAGGCGCTTGTCCTTGATCACGGCCTTGAGCTTCAGCGTCTTGTCGTCGACCACCACGATCGCCGACTCCTCTTCCTTGCCGCTCCAGACCGAGAACCAGACCTCGTCACCCTGCTTGTTGAACTCCGGCTGGACGATGCGCTTCGGGCCCGGGCCCAGCTTCGCCCAGTCGGCGATCGGCAGGACCTTGTACGGCTTCTCCAGGTTGTTGATGTCGAACACCGCCACCGACTGGCTGATCTTCTCGTCCGGGTTCAGCGTGGTGTCGACATAGAGGTGCTTGGATTTCGGATGGGTTTTCACGAACAGTGAACCACCACCCTGGCCCATGAGCGTGCGCACCGCCTTCCAGGCATGCTGCGGGTGCTGCTCCGGGTCGGTCGCGATCAGCGTGACCTTCTCGTTGCCGAGCGCGCTGGTCACCCAGACCGGCCCGAACTTCGGATCACGGAAGTTCGCACCGCGGCCCGGATGCGGGATCTTGTCGACGTCGACCAGCGCCGTGAGCTTGCGCTCCTTGGAGTCGACGACCGCGATCTTGTCCGACTGGTTGGCCGCGGTCAGGAAGTAGCGCTTGCTGATGTCCCAGCCACCGTCGTGCAGGAAGCGCGCGGCACCGATCTCCGTGACCTGCAGGTTGTCGATATCCTGGTAGTTGACGAGCATGATCTTGCCCGTCTCCTTGATATTGACGATCCACTCCGGATGCTCGTGCGAGGCGATGATCGCCGCCACGCGCGGTTCAGGGTGGTATTCCTGCGTGTCGACCGTCATGCCGCGGGTCGAGAAGATCTTCTTCGGATCGAGGGTCTCGCCGTCCATGATCACGAACTGTGGCGGCCAGTAGGCGCCGGCCACCGCGAGCTTGTCCTCGTAGCCCTTGTACTTCGAGGTCTCGACCGAACGCGCCTCGAGCCCGATCTTGATCTCCTCGACCTTGTCCGGCACCGGCAGCCACAGGTCGATCAGATCGATCTTGGCGTCGCGGCCGATGGTGTAGACATAGCGACCGGAGTGCGAGGCCCGTGAGATGTGTACCGCGTAGCCGGTCTTGATGATGTTGACGATCCGCTTCGAGTCGCCGTCGATCAGGGCGATCTCGCCCGAGTCGCGCAGCGTAACGACGAACAGGTTGTCGATGTCGAGATCGTTCATCTTCTGCGTCGGACGATCGGCCGGCGCAACGAAGGTCTTGCGCGACTCCTGCATCTCCTTCAGGCCGAACTCGGGCGGCATCGGCGGCTCGTGCTGCACGTAGCGCGCCATGATGTCGACCTGCTCGTCGGTCAGCTCACCGGAAGTGCCCCAGTTCGGCATGCCCGCCGGCGAGCCGTACTTGATGAACACCTTCAGATACTCGGTGCCGCGCGGCTGGGTGACGTCGGGCGTCAGCGGTTTGCCGGTAGCGCCCTTGCGTAGCACGCCGTGGCAGCCCGCGCAGCGTTCGAAATAGACCTGCTTGGCGACTGCGAACTCGGCTTCGGTCATCGACGGCGCGCCCGGGCTGACGACCGTCTTGGCCTCCTCGGCCGGCACCGTGGACGGTGCGCCCTGATAGATGAGCTCGGCCTTGCTGGTGCCGGGATGCTCGGTCAGCGAGCCGGCCGTGGTAGGCGGCCGCTGACCGGCGCGCACGGCGACGACATCGGTCGAGCTGACCAGCCAGCCCTTGTTGCCCCAGCTGTTGGCCACATAGGTCAGCACGTTGGCGATCTCGTCATCGCTCAGCTGCGGCATCGGCGGCATCGCCGAGTCGAACTTCTGGCCGTTGACCACGATCTCGCCGGTCACACCGTGCAACACCGTGGCGATCGCGCGGGTCTTGTCCTTCAACAGATAGTCGGAACCCGCCAGCGGCGGGAATGCACTCGCCAGGCCCTTGCCATCGGCCTGGTGACAGACCACGCAAGCGGCTTTGTAGGTTTCCTCACCCGCCTTCATCTGCTCCGTCGTCGGTTTGCTCGACGCCGCTTCCGCCGCATGGGTGCGCAGCGCGGCCGTTGTTCCCTTCGCACCGCTGCTCTGCGCAATCGCCGATGGCAGCGCGAAAGTCGCCGCAATCATCAAGGCACCCGTCAGGATCGGTTTCATGTTCGTCTCCACGATCGTCCCTTAAAACATGTACCAAGGACGCCATTTTAAATCCGCGGGCATGGACGTCGTGGCGGGCAAAACCTTATTCCTCTTCGGGATCTACGTACGTGTGTGCAGGCGCTGTTCACGGTTGCGGTCGAAGGTTGAGGTGGTGCCAGGTGTTGGGAGCGGATGAGTTGCAAAGCACTTGGGGCGCGGACAGCCGGAAGACGCGCGCCGCAGATGCCCTGCGTTCCGCACCGAGACTCTTCGCCCTCTCCCACAGCCACGCCAAATGGACAGACTAGAATGCGCTCAACGGAGGAGCTCAATGGCTATTCGTGAAGTACTACGCATGGGCGACCCCAGACTACTGCAGGTGGCGGCACCGGTGGCGCATCTGGACGATCCGGGATTGCGCGAACTGCTCGTGGACATGCGCGACACCATGCGGGCGCTCGATGGTGCCGGCCTCGCGGCGCCGCAGATCGGCGTGCCGTTGCAGGTCGTGATCTTCGGTCTCGAGCACAATCCGCGCTATCCCGACGCAGCGCCGGTGCCCGATACGGTGCTGATCAATCCGGTGATCACGCCACTCGACGCAACGCTCGAAGAGGGCTGGGAGGGTTGTCTGTCGGTGCCGGGCATGCGCGGTCTGGTGCCGCGCTGGCATAGCATCCGCTATCAGGGTGTCGACGAGCGGGGTACGGCGATCGATCGCGAAGTCAGCGGTTTCCATGCCCGGGTCGTGCAGCATGAGGTCGATCATTTGCTGGGCGTGCTCTACCCGATGCGCATCCGCGACCTGCGGCACTTCGGCTTCATGGATGCCTTCGAGACGGGACGCTTTCCGGGAGCCGGCACGGGGACGGATACCGGTACAGGTGCGGAGGGTGGAGACGCCGACGCGGCGGCCGATACCGGCGCCGGCTGATCGACCGGCGACGCCTACAGAACCGAGCGTTATCGGGCCATGCCCAATCGGCCTGAGACATGCGCTGCGCTGCACTTAGAGTGCCGACCGACGGCCGCGGCCCTTCGCGTGATCCCGCGTCCGTCAGCCGCACTCATGAAACTGCACCAGCTCCGTTATCTCGTCTCGGTAGCCGACACCGACCTGAACATCACCGCCGCCGCCAAGGCCCTGCATACGTCACAGCCGGGGGTCAGCAAACAGCTGAAAATGCTCGAGGATGAACTCGGCTTCCGGATCTTCGTGCGCGCAGGCCGTGCTTTGGTGCGGGTGACGCCGCCGGGCGAACAGGTGATCGCCCGCGCCCGCCATATCGTGCGCGAGGTCGGCAACATCCGCGGCCTCGCCGCCGAGCTGCGCAAGGACCACGAAGGCTCGCTGTCGATCGCGACCACCCATACCCAGGCGCGTTACGTGCTGCCGGCCGTGTTGAAGCGGTTCCGCCAACAGTTTCCTGGTGTGCGCCTGCACCTGCATCAAGGTACCTCGGAACAGATCGCCACGATGGTGGCTCGCAACCAGGTAGATTTCGTCATCGCCACCGGCGGCGCGGACATGTTCCCCGAGCTGATCCGCCTGCCCTGCTACCGCTGGCGGCGGGTTATCGTCGTGCCGGCCGCGCATCCGCTCGCCGCTGTGGCCGCACCGACCGTGGGACAGCTGGCGCAGCACCCGATCATCACCTACTCCTTCAGCTTCACCGGCCCATCATCGCTGCTCGACGTGTTCGCCGAGGCCGGCGAGACGCCCAACGTCGCGCTGACCGCCTGGGACTCGGACGTGATCAAGGAATACATCCGCGCCGGACTCGGCGTCGGCATCCTCGCCGATGTCGCGATCGACCCGCAGCAGGATGCCGATCTGCGGGTGCGCAGCGCGGCCCACATCTTCGAGCCGCACCTGACCTGGCTGGGTTTCCGTCGCGGCGCACTGCTGCGCAGCTTCATGTACGACTTCATCACGATGGTGGCGCCGCATCTGACCCGGCGGCGGGTACAGGCGGTCGAGGACAGCGAGACGCAGGCGGCAGTGGATCAGGAGCTCGCCGACATCGCCATCCCGTTCCGCCGCTGACCGGCCGGGGCCGACCACCGTTCCGCCCAGGCAGCACCCGCGCGCCAACGCGGGGCGCGGCACAGCACGGCACGGCACGGCAGCCGTGCGCAGGCTTCAGGCGACGCGCAACGGCTGCGCGAGATCGTGGACCGGCAGCAGGCGATCGAGCATGACGTAGCGGTTGCGGCCGTAGTCCTTGGAGAGGTAGAGCGCGCGATCCGCCAGGCGGACCGCGGCCTCGTAGGAGGTTTCGCGGGTCGCATCGACGGCGGCGGCGCCCACGCTGATGGTGACACGCTCCGCGGTCGCCGAACCGGCATGGGGGATGTTCAGCTCGAAAACCGCTTCGACCCATGCCCTGGCCACCGTCTCGGCATGGATGCGATCGGCCCCCGGCAGGATCGCGATCAGCTCTTCGCCGCCGAACCGCGCCACCAGGTCGAGCGGCCGCCGCGCGGTCCGCGCCACCGCGGCCGCCACCTCGCGCAAGGCCCGATCGCCGGCCTGGTGACCGTAGCGATCGTTGAACGACTTGAAATGATCGATGTCGAGCATCACCACCGCGACGCTCTGCTGCTCGCGCACCGCCTGATCCCAGACGCGGCTGACCTGCGCGTCGAAGGCCGCGCGGTTCAGCAGGCCGGTCAGGCCATCGTGGCTCGCGACTTCGGCCAGCAGCTTGCGCTCGAGGAAGGCCAGCCGCATGGCGTGCTCGAGCGCATAGCTGCCGTAGCCGGCGAACACGTTGGCGCAGAGCAGGATGAAAACGTTGTAGGTCGCCAGCACCGCCGGGATTTCCAGCCACCAGGTCGTGATCGCGAACGCCGCCACCATCAGCGTGTTGCTGCGCAGCGCCGCGAAGAACGGCATGCCCAGCATGAAATAGACGAAGAAGGTGATCAGCACCAGGCGCGCCGTGCCCAGCGCGACGAAGGCCGGATCGGGTGCCCAGGCGGCGGTGATCGCCGCGGCGACGCTGAACAGCGGCGCGGCGACCTGCAGCACCGGCAGATAGAAACGCTGGTAACGCGGTGCGCCGACCAGCCAGATGCCGAGCAGCAGCAGCGGCAGCTCGATGCCGAAACGCAACAGATCGTCGGGCAACCGCCACGGGATGCCGAACAGGCGATGATCGAGCGCCACGAAACCCAACATGGTGCAGACCGCGAACAGCAGCGTCAGCCGGATGCGGGGACCGGCGTTGCGGGCGCGCGTTTCCCGATACTCGGCTTCCAGCGCCGGCTCGAACCGCAGCCAGGCGAAGCCGCGCTCGAGTGTGCGCGACGCGGCGGAATCAGCGGTGAAATGGAAACCCGTCAACGACACTCTCGGCAGCGACTCCCTGCTGGCACGTGCCGCGTATTCTATAGATGTGGCTCGACGGTACACCAAGATTCCGAGCCGATTTCCGCAGCAAGGCGAGCGGCGAAGATCTGCGGCGGATTAAGTGAAACTTCGCGGCTCTTTATCGTGTCGGCGCATTCCTGCCGCAGCGCCCGACGCGAGCCAGCGGAGCTCAGGCGAGATAGCGGGCGAGGTACTCGTCGAAGCTGCCGGTGGATGCCGCCTCGACGGCGCGCGCGGCCTCGAGCGACTCGCGCGCCTCTTCGCGGAACTCGGCGAGCCTTTCGGCATTCGGCGGGTAGAGCTCCAGGAAATAGCTCTTGTGCTGCCGCGACATGCGCAGTGCGAGATCGAAGAAGCTCTCGCCGGTGTCGCGCAGTTCGCGGATCAGGCGCGCCGACGGTGTCAGCGCGACGTCGTCGAGCTTGGCCGCCTGGAACGCGAGCGCCGCCGAATACGGCCGGGTCGCATCGCCCGCATCGAGCAGCTCGCAGATGCCCTGCATCTGCTCGATCAGTTCGCGTGCCCATTCCAGCATCGGCACCGGCCGGCCATCCCGCTGCAGCATCAGACCCGGCTCGCGACCCCGCCGCGCCGCGATCACATGGTTCTGATCGAGCGCCGACTGTTCGGCGGCATCGATCAGCGGGCTGTCCCGGGTCAGGCAGAGGGCCAGGAAAGCCTCCATGAAACGCAGCTTGCCCTGGTTGACGCCGACCGGATCGAAAGCGCTGACATCCAGCGCGCGCACCTCGACGTATTCGACCCCGGCGCGCCGCAACGCCTTGGTCGGCCGCTCGCCGGACCGCGCCACGCGCTTCGGCCGGATGAAGCTGTAGTACTCGTTCTCGATCTGCAGGAGATTGGCGTTCAGCTGCCGGTACTGGCCCGCCACCTTGACGCCGATCTTCTGGTACTCCGGACTGGGCGTCGTCATGGCGGCGGTCAGATCGCGGACGTATTCCTCGAGGCTGTTGACCGACACCTCCACACTCGCCTGGTTGAGGTTGCGATAGCCGAGATCACTCATGCGCAACGAGGTGGCGAACGGCTCCCAGCCGGTGCCCGGGCCGAACTCAGGCAGCTCGATGCCCCGCACACGCAGGAAGGAGTTGCAGACCACCGGCGAGACGCCGAACAGATACAGCACGATCCAGCCGAATCGCCGGTAGTTGCGCAGCAGGTCGAAATAGCAGGCCGAGACGAAGTCCTGCCCGGCATCGCGCGACTCGCGGACCGCGGCCCAGGGTTCCCAGAGTTTTTCGGGAAACGAGTAGTTGAAATGCAGCCCGGAAATCGCCTGCATCACGCGCCCGTAGCGCACCCCCAGGCCTTCGCGGTAGATGGTCTTCAGGCGGCCAACGTTCGACGGTCCGTACTGCGCGATCGGGATGCTGGCATCGCTGTCCAGCGCGCCGGGCATGCTGGTGGCCCACAGCAGCTCGTCGCCGAGATGCCGATAGACGAACTGATGCTGGTCGCAGAGATACTGCAGCAGCTCCCAGTTGGTGCGGAAGGTCGGCGTGACCAGCTCCAGCAACGCTTCCGAATAATCGGTGGTGAAGTGCTCGGCGGTCAGCGCCGAACCGAGCGCCGGTGGATGCATCGATTGCGCGATCTGCCCGTCGGGCGTGACCCGCAGGGACTCCTTCTCGGCACCGCGCCGTCCCCCCTGGAGCACGTCGTGCTGGCCACCATTGATGAGAGCGGCAAGGCGCCGCTCGAACCTGCGGTCGATACGCGAAACGGGCATGGGTGCTACCAGCGGATCCGGCCTGCGAGGATGTCGCGGGCCATCGCGAAGTCGCCGATCAGGCTGTAGAAGGGATGGGTAAACGTGGCCGGACGATTCTTCTCGAAGAAGAAATGGCCGACCCAGGCGAAGCCATAGCCGGCGACCACGCCGGACAGCAGCAGCCAGGGCTGGCGCAGCAGCAGCGCCGCAGCGGATTGTACGACGAACAGCGTCGTGCCGACGAAATGCAGCTGGCGGCAGCGGTGATTGCGGTGCTGTGCGAGATAGCTCGGATAGAACTCGCGGAAGCTGCCGAACCGGACGGCCATGGATTGGATCGTCACGCGCCGGCCTTCACCAGCTCGAGCAGGCGCCGCAGGCGCCGGGCATTGCTGCCGAGGTCGCTGACACTGAAACCGGTGCGCGATTTGGAGCGCGCATCGACCCGGGTCCCGCCCGCCTCGGCACGCATGCGGATCACGACGTCGTCCCGGAAACCGAAGAAACGGCTGGTGTCGGTGGCCTCGATCCGCCCTTCCTCCGGCACCGCCGCGACCAGCTCCCAGCCGAGATCCTGCACCACCGCTTCGACGCGAACGAAGGCCCGTGCGGGTGCCAGGCCCGGCAGGATCGCCGGCTGGATATCCGGATAGGCCTTGCGCTGGATCTCCGGCACATTGATCCGGCCGCTGCGGCCGGTGATCTCGGCGATGTAGTCGGGCGGGTAGGTGGCGCCAGCCTGCTGCCGCCGCGCCACCACTTCGACGAACGGTGGCGGCACCGCGAGGTCGGTGCTGATCTCGTGGATCGGCGGTGCGCTAAGGCCGAGCCGCAGCCAGGTCAGCAGGTAGCCGAGCAGGCCGAGCGCGACCACGATCGCCACGGCGACGCTGCCGCGGGCCAGCGGCGCACGCCGGGCCAGGGCGATCAGGAAGCCGACGATCGCCAGCAACGCCCCGACCGCCAGCAACACCACCCCGGCGGCCAGCAACAGCAGTACCACCTGAGGGCCGATCGAAGTGAACCGGTTCAACGGACCGGACGATGCCGCCAGGATAACGCCGAGGAGGATCGTCCAGGCACCGAAGCTGGCCACCTTGCCGGGCCAGGCCGGCGCCGACAGCAACGGGAAGGCGACGTTCGCAACCATGGCCCCCTCCAGGCTGGTGATCACCGGATCGAATACTTTTGGCATCTTGCCGCGTGGCCGACCGGGGACGCAACCTGGCGGGACCGGAGCTCGCGGTTCATGATCGGTTCAGGCCATCGACGCGACCCTGCCGGCATGCCGTGGATCGAGCACCCTTTCTTTCGTCGACGCCGCGCGGCCTGGGCGGTGGCGCTCCTGCTGTGCCTGCCGCTGACGCTGCTTGCCGCCGCGCCGGCACAGGCCGACGGCTTCCGCTGTGGCACCCGGCTCGTGGTCGAGGGCTCGACCCGCGGCGAAGTGCTGGCGCGCTGCGGCGAACCGACGGACGTCGAGCGCCGTTCGATCCTGCGCCGCCCGATGTTCTGGCGGCACGGCCGCCCCTACTACCTGTCCCACGAGCTGGTCGAAGTGCCGCTCGAGTTCTGGACCTACAACCTCGGCACCCACAAGCTGATGCGCCGCCTGCGCCTCGAGGACGGCATCGTGGTCGAGATCGAGACACTCGGCTACGGCTACCGCAGCGGCACCCAGGCGCAGAACAGCCGCCGCTGAGGCTCGGCACACCCACAGCAGTGCGGCGCTCCCGCCCGGCGGTTCAACCCGCCGCAGCAGTGGCGTCGAGGCGGTCGGCCAGCGGCGCAAGCTGCGCCAGCGGCAAGCCGGCGCGGAGATCGAGCTGCCTCATGCCTGCCTCACCATCCTCGCTGGATCGTACTCGAGGACGCACGGCCGTCGCCGATTGCGACAGCGCGACTGCATCGGCGATCAGCGACGACCGGCAGGGCATGGCATCCTACCGCCCGACAGGCCGGCGATCCGGCGTGGTGCGGAGGAGGAGGAAGATCCCATGCTAGTCGGCTCCAGCGTGCGTCGCGTCGCCGTGATCGGCGGCTCGAGAATCCCGTTTGCGCGCGCCCATGGCGCCTACGCCGGCATCGGCAACACCGAAATGCTGACGGCTGCGCTGCGCGGCGTCGTGGAGCGTTTCAAGCTGCAGGGCTTGCGACTCGGCGAAGTCGCCGCCGGCGCGGTGATGAAGCACTCCAGGGACTTCAACCTGACCCGCGAGTGCCTGCTCTCGACCGGGCTCGACCCGCAGACTCCGGGCCTCGACCTGCAGCGCGCCTGCGGCACCAGCCTCGAGACGGCGATCACCGTCGGCAACAAGATCGCGCTCGGCCAGATCGAGGTCGGCATCGCCGGCGGCGTCGACACCATCAGCGACACACCGATGGTCTATCCCCGGGCCTACCAGCAGTTGCTGTTGCAGTCGTACCGTGGCCGCTCGCCATGGCAGCGCGCCCGGCCCTTCTTCGGCCTGCGCCCGCGACACTTCAAACCGGTCTTTCCCAGTGCGGTCGAACCGCGCACCGGCCTGTCGATGGGCGAGAGCTGCGAACTGATGGCCCGCCACTGGCAGATCCCGCGCGAGGCGCAGGACGAGCTCGCCCATGCCAGCCACCTGAATGCCGCCAAGGCCTGGAAGGACGGTTTCAACGCCGATCTGGTGCAGCCGTTCAACGGCCTCGCGTCCGACAACAACATCCGCGCCGACACCACGCTCGAACGGCTGGCGAAACTCAAGCCGACCTTCGATCCGAGCAGCGGCCAGGGCACGCTGACCGCCGGCAACAGCACGCCGCTGACCGATGGCGCCTCCGCGGTGTTGCTCGCCAGCGAGGAGTGGGCGCGTGCCCACCAGTTGCCGGTGCAGGCCTGGCTGAGTTACGGCAAGGCCTGGGCCGTCGACTTCGTCAGCGGTCGCGACGGCCTGCTGATGGCGCCGGCCCATGCGGTGCCGGCCATGCTCGACGACGCTCAGCTCGCGCTGCAGGACTTCGACTACTATGAAATCCACGAGGCCTTCGCCGCGCAGGTGCTGTGCACGCTCAAGGCCTGGGAGTCGGAGGAGTTCTGCCGCGAGCGCCTCGGTCGCGACCGGCCGCTCGGCACGATCGATCGCAGCAAGCTCAACGTCAAGGGCAGCAGCATAGCCTACGGCCACCCGTTCGCCGCCACCGGCACGCGCATCCTGGCGGTGCTCGCCAAGCTGCTGGCCAACGACGCGAACGCGAAGCGCGGACTGATCTCGATCTGCACGGCCGGCGGCATGGGCGTCACCGCGATCGTCGAGCGCGCCTGAAGCGTCGCGCTCAGCTGCGTCCCGGTCCCGCTCAGCCGCGGCCCGAACTGCCGAAGCCGCCGGCGCCGCGCGCCGTGGCGACGAATTCGTCGACGATCTCCAGCCCCACCTGCACGATCGGCACGATCACCAGTTGCGCGATCCGTTCGCCGGGCTGCACCGTGTACGGTTCGCTGCCGCGGTTCCAGCACGAAACCATCAGCGGACCCTGGTAGTCGGAATCGATCAGGCCGACGAGATTGCCGAGCACCATGCCGTGCTTGTGACCGAGACCCGAGCGCGGCAAGATCACCGCGGCAAGACCCGGGTCCTCGAGCCAGATCGAAAGGCCGGTGGAAATCAGCTGCGCCTGCCCCGGCACGAACGTCAACGGCGCATCGATGCAGGCGCGCAGATCGAGGCCCGCCGAGCCGCCGGTCGCATAGGCCGGCAGCGGGAATTCGCGGCCGATGCGTGCATCGAGCACGCGCACCTTCAAGGCATGCAGACTCATCGGACGATGCCGAGTTGCGGCAGGCCGTGTGGTGCAGCAGCCGTGCTCGCCGCGGCCGCGGCAGCGCCGGTCTCGCGCCAACGTTTGACGATCAAGGCCAGCAGCTCGCGCGCTATCAGCGTCTTCGGCCCCGGCCCGATGCCCTGCCGGCCGCCGTCGCGCCACAACACCAGCAAGGCGTTGTCGTCCTTTTCGAACACCTTGTCGTCGCCGACTTCGTTGGCAGCGATCAGGTCGAGATTCTTGCGGGTGAGTTTCTGGCGTGCGTGCATTTCGACGTCGTTGGTCTCGGCCGCGAAGCCGACCACGAACGGCCGCTGCGGCTGCGCCGCGACCGCGGCGAGGATGTCGACCGTGCGCTCGAGGTCGAGATCGAGCGCCGACTCGGTCTTCTTGATCTTGCGATCGACCGGCTGCGCCGGGCGGTAATCGGCCACCGCCGCGGTCGAGATGTAGATCTGCGTGCCGGGCAATTCGCGCAGCACCGCGTCGTGCATGTCGGCCGCGCTTTCCACGTCGACGCGCCGCACGCCCTCCGGCGTCGGCAATACGACCGGTCCGGCCACCAGCACCACCTCGGCACCCGCGGCGCGTGCCGCGGCCGCCACGGCGAAACCCATCTTGCCGCTGCTGCGATTGCTGATGAAACGCACCGGATCGATGCGCTCGCGCGTCGGGCCGGCGGTGATCAGCACGCGACAGCCGCGCAGCGGCCCTTCGGTGCCGAGCAGGGCCGCGACCCGCGCGCCGAGTTCGACGGGCTCGAGCATCCGGCCGGCGCCGGTCTCGCCGCAGGCCTGCGCACCGCTGCCGGGCCCGAGCAGCACGACCCCACGCTCGCGCAGCAACGCGACATTGGCCTGGGTCGCCGGATGCGCCCACATCACCCGGTTCATCGCCGGCGCGATCGCGACCTTCGCCTCGGTGGCGAGCAGCAGCGTCGTCAGCAGATCGTCGGCCCGGCCGGTCGCAGCGCGCGCGATGCAATCGGCCGTGGCCGGCGCGACCAGCACCAGGTCGGCCCAGCGCGCCAGCTCGATATGCCCCATCGCCGCTTCGCCGGCGGGATCCCAGAGATCGTCGCGGACCGGGCGACCCGACACCGCCTGGAAGGTGATCGGGGTGACGAACTGCCGGGCACCGGCCGACATCACCACCTGCACTTCGGCGCCCTGCTCGCGCAGCCGACGCACCAGGTCCGGGCTCTTGTAGGCCGCGATGCCGCCGGTGACCCCGAGGATGATCTTCTTGCCGGATAGGCTGCCCATCGGCGCATTATCCGGTTCCCGTCGCGCAACCTGCAAACCAGTTCCGGCATAAGGCCCTGCGCGGCGCGCAGCTTGCCGTCCAGCGCCGTTTCCGGCCGTTCACGACCGATTGCAGGCTCGCCGCGGGGGTGCCGGCCGGCGATGCTGCCGCCATGCTCGACGAGCCCATCGCCCTGCCCCCACCGCCCGGCAGCGACCCGGCGCCGCCCCGCGGCATCCGTCACTGGCCCGCGACCGAGCGGCCGCGCGAAAAACTGCTGGCGCGCGGACCCGCCGCCCTGTCCGACGCCGAGCTGCTGGCCGTGCTGTTCGGCACCGGCATCCGCGGCCAGAGCGCCGTAGACCTGGCGCGCGGACTGCTCGGCCGCCACCGGGGCCTGCGTGCCCTGCTGTCGGCCGACCGTGCCAGCTGCCTCGATTCGCCGGGCCTGGGGCCGGCACGCTGGAGCCTGCTGCAGGCTGCGCTGGAGCTCGCGCGCCGCCACTATGCCGAGGCACTGCGCGCCGGCGCCGTGCTGACCTCGCCCGGCGAGACCCGCCGGTTCCTGACCGCACAGCTGCGCGACCGGCCGTTCGAAGTGTTCTGCTGCCTGTTCCTCGACAACCGCCACCGGCTGCTCGCCTTCGAGGAGCTGTTCCGCGGCACCATCGACGGCGCCAGCGTCCACCCGCGCGAGGTGCTGCGCCAGGCGCTGGCCCACAACGCCGCGGCCGTGATCTTCGCCCACAACCACCCCAGCGGCGTCGCCGAGCCGAGCCAGGCCGACGAGCTGATCACCCAGCGCCTGCGCGATGCCCTCGGCCTGGTCGACATCCGCGTGCTCGACCACCTGATCGTCGCCGGGCCGGAAGCGGTGTCGATGGCCGAGCGGGGGCTGCTCTAAGGCGAGCCGGGGCGGACCGCGCATCGAGGTATACGGACGATTCCGCTACGCCGGGACTTCGAAGAGCCGCGAATCCCAGCGCACCGGTGCGATGTCGATGACCCGGATCAGGCGTCAGATGCGGAACGGGCTGCAGCAAATGCGCGCTGCTGGACTATCCATGCGGCCACATCGGGCGACAGGACTCCACACAGTGAGGCGCACTGCCGATTCCCGCCCGGCACCTGGGCACCGAGTTGCCGCCGCTGGCCGACGCTGGTATAAAGACCGCCCTTTGCTCCGGGCCGAAGGCGGCCCGGCGACCATAAACTGTTGATTCTGAAGAGCTTCACATGTCCCGCGTCTGCGAACTCACTGGCAAGCGCCCCACCGTGGGCAATACCGTGTCCCACGCGAACAACAAGAAGCGCCGCCGCTTCCTGCCGAACCTGCACACGCAGCGCTTCTGGCTGGAGGGCGAAAAGCGCTGGATTTCGCTGCGCGTGAGCACCAACGCCCTGCGCACGATCGAGAAGAACGGCCTCGACGCGGTCGTCGCCGACCTGCGCGCCAAAGGCACGAAGATCTGAGCCAGCCGGCCCGATCCTCGCCCACCGAATCCGGAGCACCGAGCCATGCGTGAAAAGGTCAAGCTGCTGTCGACGGCCGGCACCGGCCACTTCTACGTCGCGATGAAGAACAAGCGCCTTCATCCCGAGAAGATGGAACTCAAGAAATACGACCCGGTCGTCCGCAAGCACGTTTCCTACAAGGAAACGAAGATCAAGTAATTCCGGCCGGCCTGGCGCGGTGCCTCCGCGGCCGCGGTTTGCATGCCGGAACTCCCCGAAGTCGAGACCACGCGCCGCGGCGTCGAGCCGCATGTGCTCGGCCGCCGCATCCTGCGGCTGGCGCTGCACCAGCCGCGGCTGCGCTGGCCGGTCGATCCCGACATCCCGCGACGAGTCGCCGGCGCACAGGTCGTGCAAGCCGGTCGCCGTGCCAAGTACCTGCTGTTCGGGCTCGACTCGGGCGCGACGCTGATGCTGCACCTCGGCATGTCGGGCAGCCTGCGGGTGCTGCCCGCGGCCACGCCGCGCCGGCTCCACGACCACTTCGATCTGGAACTCGATTCCGGCGACTCGCTGCGTTTCAACGACCCCCGCCGTTTCGGCTCGCTGCACTACCTCGGCGGTGATCCGGCGCTGCACCCGCTGCTGGCAAGACTCGCACCCGAGCCGTTCGACCCCACCTTCGATGCCGACTACCTGTGGCGCGCCACCCGCGGCCGGCGGGTCGCCATCAAGCTGCTGATCATGAACAGCCGGGCCGTGGTCGGTGTCGGCAACATCTACGCCAGCGAAGCGTTGTTTCGAGCAGGGATCCGTCCGCGCCGCCAGGCCCGCAGTCTGAAGCGCGACGAGGTCGCGCGGCTCGTGGCGGCGATCCGCGAGGTGCTGGCCATGGCGATCGAGGTCGGCGGCACCACCTTGCGCGACTATGTCGGCGCCGACGGCAATCCGGGCTACTTCCGCCAGCAACTGTTCGTCTACGAACGCCCCGGCGAAGCCTGCCGCGTCTGCGGGACGCCGGTGCGACATGCCGTGCTCGGGCAGCGTGCCACCTATTGGTGCCCGCAATGCCAGCATTGAAAACACCCGCATCGAAGACCAACGCTGCCGTCGCCGCGCACCTCGGCGCCGTCGATCCGGTTATGGCGCGCCTGATCGCGGCCGTCGGCCCCTACGGATTGGTGCCGAAATCCGCCGATGCACCGTTCCGGCATCTCGCCCGCGCGATCACCTATCAGCAACTCAACGGCATCGCCGCCGGCACGATCTTCCGGCGCCTGATCGCGCTGTTCGATGCCGGCGACGACCCGGAGGCGTTCCCTTCGCCGGCACGACTGCTGGCGATGCCGGATGCGCGACTGCGCAGCGCCGGCTATTCGGCCGCCAAGATCGCTGCGTTGAAGGATCTGGCCGCCAAGGCGCTCGACGGCACCGTGCCCGACACCGCGACGCTGCTGCCGCTCGACGACGAGGCGATCATCGCGCGGCTGACCGCGGTGCGCGGCGTTGGCCGCTGGACCGTGGAAATGATGCTGATGTTCCAGCTCGGCCGACCCGACGTGCTGCCGATCGACGACTTCGGCGTCCGCAACGGCTTCCGACTCGCCTACGGCCTGCGCAACTTGCCGGCGCCACGCGCACTTGCCGCCTTCGGCACCCGCTGGGCACCGCATCGCTCCGCGGCCGCCTGGTATCTCTGGCGCGCCTGCGATCTGCACAAAGCGGATCGCCTGCCCGAACCTTTGCGCCCGGCACCGCGCTTGCGCCGCCCGCCCAGCGCCGCCCGCGCAAAACGACGGCGGCACGCCGCAAGCGCCGACCGCACACCCAGGCAACGCCCCTGAGCCCTCTTCTCCTGAGCAGTCGCGAGAACAGACCCTAGACGCGACTCTGCTTGCGCAGCTCCGCCGCGACGATCGGGTGCACGAACTCGCTGACATCGCCGCCGAGCACCGCGATCTCGCGCACCAGCGTCGAGGAGATGAAGGTGAACTGCTCCTGCGGCGTCATGAACACCGTCTCGATCTCGCGCGACAGATGGCGGCTCATGTTGGCGAGCTGGAACTCGAACTCGAAATCCGACACGGCCCGCAGCCCGCGGACGATCACGAACAGCTCGTTGCGGCGCGCGAACTCGACCGTCAAACCCGCGTAGCCCACGACCTCGACATTCGGCTGGTCGGCGAGCACCGCGCGCGTCAGCTCGACGCGCTTCTCGAGCGGGAACATCGGCGCCTTGTTGGGATTGGCGGCGATCGCCACCACGACCCGGTTGAAGATCGACGCCGCGCGTCGCACCAGGTCGGCGTGCCCGTTGGTGATCGGGTCGAAGGTGCCGGGATAGACGGCGCTGCGCTTCATGTCGGTTGTCCGGTTCCCAGGTGCCGCCCCGCGCGGCGCAGCAGATGATACCCGACCGCACCGGCCTGTCCGCTGCGCAACAGCTCCCAATCGGCCGGCCATGCGGGTAAACGGTCGGCGGCAGCCGCTTCGACGTAGAGCAGCGCACCGGGCGCCAGCCAGCCGCCCGATTCGAGCGCCTGCGCGATCGGCGACAACAGCCCGGCGGCAAACGGCGGGTCGAGAAACACCAGGCCGAACTGGCCCGCCACCACACGACCGGCGTCGGCCGTGATCTCCGCGGCCCCTCCGGCGCCAATCTTCTCCGCGGCACCTCCGGCCTCGGCAACCCGCCGAACACCGGCCGCGACGAACGCCTGTGCCTCGGCACGCACGACCGTGCCGCCCTGCGCGCCCCATTCGACCAGGCGTTCGCGCAACGCCTGCACGGCGCGCGGATCGCTGTCGACGAAGGTCACGGCCGCGGCACCGCGCGACAGCGCCTCGAGACCGAGCACGCCGCTGCCGGCAAACAGATCGAGCGCGTGTACGCCGCGGATCCGCGGACCGATCCAGTTGAACAATGTCTCGCGCACCCGATCGGGCGTCGGCCGGATCGAGGTCTGCGCCGGGAATCGCAGCTTCCGGCCCCGCCATTCGCCGGCGATGATCCGCAGTTCGCGCGGCCGCCGCTGTTGCATCCTGATTGCTTGCCTCCCGCCTTTTGGGGAGCGTAACCTAGCTTCGGTACAAAGATTAGAACAGCTACGGCATGGCGAGGGGCCAGCCGACGATTCCTGCCCTGGCCGCGCCGCCGACTCGCACGACGCTGCCCGACTGACTGCATCAGGAGTTACACATGACCAGGCTCACCGCGGCCGCATGGATCGCTGCTTCAACGCTCGCGCTCGGCCTCACCGGTTGCGCCAACACCAACTCCGAGGGCAACCCGCCCGATGTCCGGCCGACCGATACGACCAGCGGCAACGGCAATCCGGCCGGTGGCGCCAACCTGCCGCGCTCCGACGCACGCGCCCTGTTTGCGCCGCTGTCGGGCGTGATGCCCTTCCCGAACGATCTGTATTTCAACGGCTCGACCGACGGCACGCTGAACGCGCCGGCGAATCCCTTCCAGCCGAACCTGAATGCACTCAACGCGCTCGACGGTTTCTCGACCACGGCACCGATCGAGATGCGTTTCAGCACGCCGCTCGATCCCGGTTCGCTGACGGCCGCTGCCGTGCGCGTGGCACAGGTCACGATCGACAATTCGACCAAGGCCACCACCGGCTTCGTGCGTCAGCTCACCCTCGGCACCGACTACGCGCTCGAGCTGGCCAGCGATGCCGGCGCGGCCGGCACGATGCTGAAAATCCGGCCGCTGCGGCCGCTGGTGCCGAGCACCGGCGCGACCAACAACGGCTATCTCGTGGTGCTGACCAATGCGCTGCGCGACGCCAGCGGCGCGACCGTCGCCGCCGACACCGACTACGCGACCATCAAGGCCGCGCTGCCGAGCTGCGCGAGCATCACCAACGGCTCGCTGAACGGCATCTGCCGCCTGACCGGCGCGCACCTGCAGCTTGCCGGCGCGGCCCTCGGCGTATCGCCGGCGGACGTGGTGCTGTCGTTCAGCTTCTCGACCCAGTCGGTCGCGGACTCGTTCAGCGCCCTCGCAGCAACGGTGCCCGCACAGCCGATCGCCGTCACGGCCACCGGCCTCAGCACCCAGCAGGCCAATGCCGCGCTGGCCGGCAAGGCGAATCTCTACGTCGGCACGCTGACCGTGCCGTATTACCTGCGGGTCGCGGCCGGTCCGCAGGACAGCGCGGTGCGGACCTCGACCTGGAGCGCCGTCGGCCCGCCGGCGATTCCCGGCTCCGATCCGACCAGCCGCTTCATCACCCGCTTCAATCCCGTGCCGGCCAAAACCGCGGACCTGCAGATCCCGCTGCTGGTCACGGCGCCGAATGCGACCGCGGCCGGCGGCGCAGGCTGCCCGAAGCCGGGCGCAGGCTTCCCGGTGGTCATCGTGCAGCACGGCCTCGGTGGCGATCGTTCGCAGGCGCTGGCCATCGCTGATGGGTTTGCCGATGCCTGCTTCGTGGTCGCCTCGATCGACCTGCCGCTGCACGGCATCACCGCCACGGCCAACCCGCTGTACCAGGCCGGCCGCGAACGCACCTTCAACCTCGACCTGGTCAACAACAGCACCGGCGCCGCCGGCCCCGACGGCCTCATCGATCGGTCCTCGGCGCATTTCATCCAGGTACCCAGCCCGTTGACCACTCGTGACAACCTGCGCCAGGGCCAGGTCGACACCATGGTGCTGGCCAAGTCGCTCGCGGCCCTCGATCTCGATGGCGACGGCACTGCGGACATCGATGCCACCCGCATCCACTACGCCGGTCTGTCGCTGGGCGGCATCGTCGGCACCGTGCATGCGCGCTTCGCCAGCCAGACGCGTACCGCGACCCTGGCCGTGCCCGGTGGCCTGCTGACCCAGTTGTTCCTCGACTCGCCGACTTTCGGCCCCAGCATCAAGCAGGCGCTGGCCGCCCAGGGCCTGGCCGAGGGCACGACGCTGTTCAACAACTTCTTCCGCGATGCCCAGGCGGCGCTCGATGCCGCCGACCCGGTCAATCACATCGCCGCGGCCGTGGACCTGAAACCCATCCACCTGACCCAGGTGACGGGCGATACGGTGGTGCCGAACAGCGCCACCGCGCGTCTGGTGACAGCCGGCAACCTGACCCGCATCGCCAGCGCCGGGCCGACGCCGGTCAGTGCCGGCAATGGCGTCTGGGTCAACTTCATCGCGGGTTCGCACGGCACGCTGTTCGATCCGACCGCGAGTCTCGCGGCCACTGCCGAGATGCAATCGCAGACGGTGCGCTTCGCGGCCTCGGCGACCGCCCCGGGCGGGCCGTTCGTGATCGTGACCAACACCGCCGTCCTGGAACCTTAGTCGGCGGCGACAGCAGCAGTAGCGGCTGCGGCCCGCCGGCGCGATGCCGGACGGGCCGCAGCACGCAAGACAGACTCAGTTCCTCGAACCGCCGATCAGACGATAGGCCGCGGCGCCGAGCACGGCACCGACGATCGGTGCCAGCCAGAACAGCCACAGCTGCGACACGGCCCAGTCGCCGACATAGACCGCCACGCCGGTGCTGCGCGCCGGGTTCACCGAGGTGTTGGTCACCGGGATGCTGATCAGGTGGATCAAGGTCAGCGCCAGGCCGATCGGGATCCCCGCAAAGCCGGCCGGCGCCCGCGAATCGGTCGCGCCGAGGATCACGATCAGGAAGAACATGGTCATGACGATCTCGCAGACCAGCGCCGCCAGCAGCGAGTAGCCGCCGGGCGAATGCTCGCCGTAGCCGTTCGACGCGAAACCGGCGGAGACGTCGAAACCTGCCGCACCGCTGGCGATCACGTACAGCACGCCGCCGGCGACGATTCCGCCGAGCACCTGGGCGATGATGTAGGGCGCCAGCTGGTTCGCCGGAAAGCGTCCCGCCGCCCACAAGCCCACCGATACGGCCGGATTCAGATGGCAGCCGGAAATGTGCCCGATCGCGAACGCCATGGTCAGGACCGTCAGACCGAAGGCCAGCGCGACACCGAGCAGGCCGATGCCGACCTCCGGAAATGCAGCAGCCAGCACGGCACTGCCGCAGCCGCCAAGCACCAACCAGAAAGTACCGAAGAACTCTGCACCATACTTGCCCATGGGCCCTCCCAGGGGTCTTTGTTGGAGTTGTGGGCCGATCCTGCATTCGGATCCCGGCAATTTCAATGCAAACCCTCCCGACCCGCCCATCCACCCACCCCGGCGATGAACCGCCAGCGCCGCGAGTCGCTGCGCTAGACTTCGGGATCCATGACGCCGCCAGACGACTCCCGCCAGGGCTTTTTCCAGCGCCTGCGCGCCAAGCTCAACCCGCCGAACTCCTGGCTCAGCTACGACCTCGGCAACCTGTTCCGCGGTCGGAAGATCGACGCGGAAATCCTCGAAGAGCTGGAAACCCGGCTGCTCGGCGCCGATGTCGGCGTCACGGTCACCGAGGAACTGCTCGAGCAGCTGCGGCGCCAGGTGGCACGCAACGAGCTGGCCGATGTCGAAGCCTTGATGACGGCGCTGCGCGAAGCCATCACGGCAACCTTGCTGCCGGTCCAGCAACCCTTGCGGATCGACCCGGCCCAGCGGCCGTACGTGATCCTGGTCGTCGGCGTCAACGGCTCCGGCAAGACCACGACCATCGGCAAGCTGGCCCGCCGCTTCACCACCGAAGGCCGCAGTGTGCTGCTGGCGGCAGGCGACACGTTTCGCGCCGCGGCCATCGAACAGCTCGGCATCTGGGCGCAGCGTTCCGGTGTCGAGATCGTCGCGCAGCAGGCCGGTGCGGATCCGGGCGCGGTGGTATTCGACGCACTCAGCGCGGCGCGCACGCGGGGCACCGAGGTGCTGCTCGCCGACACCGCCGGCCGGCTGCACAGCCAGTCGCACCTGATGGAAGAGCTGAAGAAGGTGCGCCGCGCGTTGTCGCGCATCGAACCGACCGCGCCGCACGAAGTGCTGCTGGTGCTCGATGCCAACCAGGGGCAGAACGCGCTGGCGCAGGCCGTGCAGTTCCACGAAGCGATCGGCGTCACCGGCCTGGTGCTGACCAAGCTCGACGGCACCGCCCGCGGCGGCATCGTGCTGGCGATCGCGCGCCGGCTCGGCCTGCCGATCCGCTTCATCGGCATCGGCGAACAGGCCGAGGACTTCGGCGAGTTCGATGCCGCCGCGTTCGCGCGCGCGCTGGTCGACGGCGCGAGCCCGGCGGGTGCCGGTGCCGATACCCCCGATAACCGTGCGAGCCGCGGCAGTGCAGCCACGGCGCCGATCGCGCCCGCTGCCTCGGCCGCGACCCGCGCCACCGACATCTCGCCGGCCGCGGACGCGACACCGCAGGCAACGCCCGCCCGAGACACACCCAGCAAGGGCAGCCTGTTCGGCCGCTGGAGCCGGCGCCCATGATCCGCTTCGAGCGCGTCAGCAAGCGCTATCCGAACGGCCGCGAGGCGCTGCTGAACGTCTCGCTGGCGATCGAGCCGGGCGAGATGGTGTTCCTGACCGGCCGCTCGGGCGCCGGCAAGAGCTCGGTGCTGAAGTTGATCGCCCTGCTGGAACGACCGACCCGCGGCACGGTCACGGTCGACGGCGCCAACACCTCCAGGCTGCCCTCGCGCGCGATTCCGGCGTTCCGCCGCAAGATCGGCGTCGTATTCCAGGACCACAAGCTGCTGCCCGATCGACCGGTGTTCGACAACGTCGCGCTGCCGTTGCTGGTGGCCGGCACACCGCTGCGCGAGCTCGACAAGCGGGTGCGGGCCGCACTCGACCAGGTGGGCCTGCTCGGCAAGGAGCGCGTACTGCCCGGCGAGCTGTCGATCGGCGAGCAGCAACGCGTCGGCATTGCCCGCGCGGTGATCGCCAAGCCGCCGGTGCTGATCGCCGACGAACCGACCGGCAACCTCGATCATGGCCTGGCGCTCGAAGTGATGCGACTCTTCCGCCGTTTCCAGGAAGTCGGCGTCACCATCGTGATCGCCACCCACGACCTGTCGCTGGTGCAGGAATCCGGCCAGCGCGTGATCCATATCGACAACGGCCAGATCAGCGACGGGCTGGTGACGGCGCCCGTCCCGCCCACGGCACCGGAAAGCCCGTCGAGCGGCCTGCGCGCCGGTCCCGGCCCCGACCTGGGCTCGCTACCGAACCTGCAGGCGCGCCGGTGAGCCCATCGTGACCTGGCTGATCCGCCATCTGCAGGCCTTGCTCGGCGCCCTCGGCCGCATGGTGCGCCAGCCGCTGGCGACCCTACTGACCGTGCTGGTGATCGCGCTGGCACTGGCGCTGCCTGCCGGCCTGTGGGTCGTCGTCTCCAATGCCGCCGCAGCCACCGGCGGCATCGCCGAAGCCATCGAAGTCACGGTCTATCTCAAGAACGACGTCGCCCTGGCCCGGGCCCAGCAGCTCGCCGACAACGCCCGCGAGCGCACCGGAGTCGAGCAGGTCACGCTGACCACGGCCGAGCAGGCGCTGGCCGAGTTCCGCGAATTCTCGGGTTTCGGCGCCGCGCTCGAATCGCTGGACGGCAACCCGCTGCCCCATGTGCTGAACGTGCGCCCGGCCCGCGATGCCGCCGGCCCACTCGAGGTCGAAGCCCTGAAACGCTATTTCGCCGCCTGGCCGGAAGTCGAGCTGGTCCAGGTCGACACCGAATGGGTCCAGCGGCTGGCGGCGATCCTCGAGCTGGTGCGGCGAGCCCTCGGCATTGCTGCCCTGGTCGTCGGCGTCGCGGTGATCGCGGTGATCGGCAACACCATCCGGCTGGAGATCGACAGCCGGCGGGCGGAGATCGAGGTCATCAAGCTGGTCGGCGGCAGCAACGCCTTCGTGCGCCGCCCGTTCCTCTACACCGGGCTGTTCTACGGGCTGGCCGGCGCCCTGCTGGCCTGGCTGATCGTCACCGCTGCGGTGCTGGCCCTGGCCGGCCCGGTCGGTGCGCTCGCCGGGCTGTACGGCAGCCGCTTCGGCCTGGTCGGGCTGAGCCTGCGCGAGGCCGGCGTGCTGCTGGCCGGCGGCTTCGGCCTGGGGCTGATCGCCGCCTGGATCGTCGCGGCCCGCAACCTGGCGCGGATCGAGCCGCGGGCCTGAGGTCGGCGGACGCGGCTAAGTCCTGATTGTTGATGGATATTTATTGCGGAACTGTGACGCGGCTTAGCACTCTAAAGCCCCGAGTGCTAGAATTCTTCCGTAGCCTGGAACGCTCAGGAGGTTGCAAATCCCGATGACCGCCAATGCGCTGGTTGCCCGCTATTCCGATCTGGCCCTGACCGGCCCGGTTGGCAGTTTCGACGCCTATGTTGACCGCGTGACCCGGATCCCGGTGCTGTCGCGCGAAGACGAGCAGATGCTTGCCCAGCGGCTGCACGACCAGGGCGACGTCGAGGCCGCCCGTGCGCTGGTGCTCTCGCACCTGCGCTTCGTCGTGCACATCGCCCGCGGCTATGCCGGCTACGGCCTGCCGGTCGGCGATCTCGTGCAGGAAGGCAACATCGGCCTGATGAAGGCCGTGAAGCGCTTCGATCCGCAGATCGGCGTGCGGCTGGTGTCGTTCGCGGTCTACTGGATCCGCGCCGAAATCCACGAATACGTGCTGCGCAACTGGCGCCTCGTCAAGGTGGCCACCACCAAGGCACAGCGCAAGCTGTTCTTCAACCTGCGCCGCCTCAAGAAGGGCCTCGGCTGGCTGTCGACCGACGAGACCGCCGCAGTCGCGCGCGATCTGGGCGTCTCGACCGCCGAAGTCACCGAAATGGAACAGCGGCTGGCGGCCCGCGACGTCGCCTTCGATCCGGTCGCGATCGAAGGCAGCGAGGACGAGGAATCGTACTCGCCGGCCACCTACCTGCCCGCGCCGGATGCGGACCCCGCGATCCAGGTCGAGAACGAGGAATGGGACAGCACCTCGCATGCCCGCCTGAACCAGGCGCTGGAGCGGCTCGACCCGCGCAGCCGCGACATCCTCGCCAGCCGCTGGATGGGTGGCGACGAGAAATCGACACTGCACGATCTGGCAGCCAAGTACGGCGTGTCCGCCGAGCGTATCCGTCAGCTCGAAGCAAACGCGATCAAGAAGCTGCGCGGCGTCATGGTCGAAGCGGCCTGATCTCGAGTTCGATTCGCCGGTTGCGCTGCCGCGCGGCCGGCGAGTCCTCGTTCTTCTCCAGCAACTTTGCCTCGCCCGCGCCACGCGTCACCAAGCGCGCCGGCGCGACGCCACGTGCCACCAGCAAAGCAGTGACGGCTTCGGCCCGCTGCAGCGTGAAGGCTTCGTTGAGTTCGCGGCGACCGAGCGAATCGGAATGCCCGGTCAGTTCGATCCGCGTGCCCTGCGCCCGCGGCGCCGCCAGCGCGAGCGCCAGAGCATCGAGGCGCACCGCGGCCTCGGATCGCAACACGACGTCGTCCGGCCGGAACAGCCACTGCGCCGGCATCGTCAGCCGCACGGTCTCGTCGCGAGTCGCGACCTCGATCGGCGTGTCGCGCACCAGCACGCGCAACTCGCGATCGAGATAGCGCATGTCGGCCGGCGCGTCGACAACTCCAGTCCCGGCCCCGCGCGCCGACTCTGCGGCCGCACCGGCCCCGCAAGACAGCACACCCAGCAAGGCCAGCACCCAGCCGGCCCGCACGCCGGCTGGCACCGGCCGTACACGGACTTGCCGCAACGACAGACTGGGCGTAGCGTCCGGCGTCTCGACTCGGTCGATCATTCGGGAAGCGTACACCATGCGTACCGCCGATCAGTGGTTCGACGAATACCACCAGAGCCATCGTCACCCGGTCAACCAGCGGCTGCACTGGATCTGCGTGCCGGCGATCGTCATGGCCGTGATCGGCCTGCTGTGGTCGCTGCCCGTGCCCGGCGTGCTCACCGGCCTCTCGTCGTCGCCCTGGTTCAACTGGGCAACACTGCTGACGATCGCCGTGGTGGCGTACTACGCCCTGCTCTCCCCCGCGCTGGCCCTCGGCAGCCTGCCAGCCTTCGCGCTGCTGTTCGCGGCCGTGATCGCGCTCGAGCGCCTGCCCTGGCCATTGTGGCGCAGCTGCCTCGCCGTGTTCGTCATCGCCTGGATCGGCCAGTTCGCCGGTCACGCGATCGAGGGACGACGACCGTCGTTTTTCACGGATCTGCAGTTCCTGCTGATCGGGCCGCTGTGGCTGCTGGGCGGCATCTATCGCGCGCTCGGCCTGAGCTACGCGCGCAAGCCACCCACCCACATCGGCTGAATCGCGTAGGCTGCGCCGGCTTTCAACTTCACACCGGATCGGCTAGAAAGTAAGTCGGTCGATCCATGCGGCCGCCGGAAGCTTCGGAGGTCGCCCGCGATGATGGCCGGAACGCTGACTGGAGGCGCGGTAGTGAGCCAGGCATTGGCCCGCTACGGCGTCCGCACCGTATTCGCGGTCGGTGGCGCCTCGCATACCCACCTGCTCGATGCACTCGACCGCGATGGGGTCCGGGTGATCTCGAGCCGTCACGAATCCGGCTGCGTCGGCGCCGCCGATGGCTACGCACGCGCCACCGGCCGGATCGGCGTCGCCTTGATCATCGCCGAACAGGGTCTGCCGAACGCCATCAACGGCATCGCCGTGGCCTATCATGCCGCCTCGCCGGTGCTGGTGCTGGTCGCGCGACTGCCGAACTCCTGGACCGAGGCGGAAGCCGAACACGACAACGCCCGGCACTCGCTGGTCGACAGCATCACCAAGTGGGCCCGCACCGTGCCCACGCCCGACCGGCTCGCGGAGTTCGTCGACGCCGGCTGCAAGCGTGCCCTGTCCGGCCGCTGCGGCCCGGTCCTGCTGCAGGTGCCGCAGGAATACTTCGGCGCGAGCGTCGCCGGGCCGGGCGCCGCCGCGCAGCCGGCGCCGTCGATCGCCCGTCCGGCCGCGGATCCCGCCCGGATCGCGCAAGCCGCCAGGCTGCTGCGCGATGCACAACGGCCGCTGCTGATCACCGGTGCCGGCGCCACCTGGGGCCGGGCGCAGGAGCCGCTCGCCGCGCTGGTGGAGCAAGCCGACCTGCCGATCGCCGGCAACGGTCTCGGCCGCGGTGTCGTGCCCGAAGACTGGGAGCGTTCGTTCAGCTGGCCGCTGATGCAGATCGCCGCCAGGGAAGCCGACGTGGTCTGCCTGATCGGTGCCCGCCTCAAGCAGCGCCTCGGCTTCGGCCTGCCACCGCGTTTCGCACCGGGCGCGAAGTTCATCCAGGTGGACATCGAGCCGACCGAACTCTCGCGCAACCGCCGCATCGACGTGCCGATCGTCGCCGATGCCGGTATCGCCTGCCGGCAACTGCTCGAAGCGATGCAGGCCGCGGGCGCGGCGCGCGGCCTGCGCGCCAACTGGGTCCGCGACGCGCTGCGCGACCGCCTGCGCCGGCTCGACGACATCGTCGCCACCGCCGGCACGGGCGCCGTGCATCCGCTGGTCCTGGGCCGCGAACTGGCGCGGCGACTGCCTGAGAACGCCATCATCGTCGGTGACGGCGCCGACGTGCAGAACTGGATGTACGGTGCGCTGCGCGTGCGACGCGCACCCGGCTTCCTCGAGCACTACCCCATGGGAGCCATGGGCAGCGGCACGCCGCTCGCGGTCGGCGCCGCCGCCGCCGCGCGCGAGCTGGCGGTCGTGCACGGCGAGCCGCTGCGCCCGGTGCTGCTGGTCACCGGCGACGGTTCCTTCGGCTTCTATCCGGCCGAACTGCATGCCGCCGCGCAGGCAGGCCTGAAGATCATCTGTGTGGTCGGCAACGACGGCGCCTGGGGCACCGAGCTGCACGGCCAGGTGCAGGCCATCGGCCGCACGATCAACACCGAACTCAGCGCCGCCCGCTACGACCTGGTCGGCCGCGGCTTCGGCTGCCACGGCGAATACGTCCAGCACGCGGCAGAGCTGCAACCGGCGCTGGATCGCGCCTTCGCGCAGAACGGACCGTCGGTGATCGACGTCGCCCTCGACCGCAACGCCGGGGCGCAGATCAAGTCCGACCCGCTCGCGCGGATGATCATGTTCGACGATCTCGCCAGCAACCTCCAAACCCAGCACGAGTTCGCAAGTTGAATTCCACCACGCCAGATCTCTCGGCCAACGTGCCGTATCCGCGCCCCGCGTACGCCTGGTACGTGGTGGTCGTTCTGCTGTTCGCCTACATCCTCGCGTTCGTCGATCGCGAGGTGATCGCGCTGCTCGTGCCGGACATCAAGCACAGCCTGCAGATCTCCGACACCCAGATGAGCCTGCTGCTCGGCGGTGCGTTCGCGATCTTCTACACCTTCTTCGGGGTGATGATCGCCTGGTTCGCCGACCGCGGTAACCGCCGCTGGCTGATTTTCGCCGGCGTCAGCGTGTGGAGCGTCATGACCATGTTCTGCGGTCTCGCCACCACCTACCCGCTGCTGTTCCTGGCGCGCGTCGGCGTCGGCGCCGGCGAAGCGGCGCTGAATCCGCCGGCGCTGTCGCTGCTCAAGGACTACTTTCCGCCGGACCGCATCGGCCGCGCGATTGGCTTGTATACCGCCGGCGTCTCGAGCGGCAGCGGGCTGGCGTTCGTCATCGGCGGCACGGTCTATCCCAAGATCCAGGCGACCGGCCCTCAGCACTGGCCGATCGTCGGTCTGGTCGAACCCTGGCAGCAGATGTTCATCTGGGTCGGTCTGCCCGGCCTGCTGATCGCGCTGCTGATCCTGACCATCCGCGAACCGGTACGCCGCGAGTTCCTCCGCACCGGCAAATTGCCGGAGGCCGCGCCGGTCTGGCAGACGCTGAAGTTCATTATCCAGCGCTGGAAAGCCTTCATCGTGCTGTTCCTGGCGCTCGCCTCGCTCGCGATCATGGCCTACGGCATCGGTTTCTGGATCCCCGAGTTCCTGCGCCGCACCTACCACCTCTCGCCCGAGGAGCTCGGCAGCTACATCCGCTGGCGCGGCGTGGTCGCGATCGTCTTCGGCCTGATCGGTGTCATGGTCGGTGGCTGGCTCTGCGACGTGTTCCAGCGCAAGTACGCCGATGGCTACGTGCGTGTCTGCCTGCTGGCATTCGTGCTGATGACGATCGGCTACTCGTCATTCGCGCTGATGCCGACCCCGACACTCGCGATCCTGATGCTGATCCCCGCCACGCTCGGCGCGGCAGCGCCCACCGCCGCCGGTGCGGCCGCAGTGGTCGCGATCGCGCCGCCGACCATGCGCGCCCAGATCATCGCGTTCTACTACTTCACGCTGAACCTGGTCGGCTTCTTCATCGGTCCGACCTCGGTCGCGCTGGTGACGGACTTCTACTTCCACGACGAGTCCCAGCTGCGCTACTCGCTCGCCACCGTGGCCACGGTCGTCGCCATCGCGGGGACCGCCCTGCTGGCCTACAACCTGCCGCACTTCCGGCGCGCCAGCGCGGAGGCCAAAGCCTGGTCTGCGTGAACGCCTGAGCGGCCGGGCACAGGCCCCGCAGGCCGCCCGCAGGCCTGCGGTCGCCCGATCGTCCGGCAGGAGGTCATGCCAGGACCGTGCCCCAGGCAACCGAAAAACGACGCTCTTCCACCGCGGCCCTGCCGCGGCGGGGGCGGGTTCGGCATACTGCCGGCTCCACCCCCCGAGACCGAAGAGACGTTCATGAGCCAGACACCCGTCGATCCGAAGCTCCCGATCCTGCAGCGCGATCACCGCAGCGTGATGGGCAAGGTCCTCTACACCAGCAAGAAGCCGGACCGCATGAACCAGGAGCGCGGCCGCGAATACTTCCGCGTCGACGTGCACGCGGACGGATCGCGCACCTGCACCGCGCACTGCGAGATCGACGACCGGCCCTCGGTGATGCGCGACATCACCTACTCGCTCGACAAGGACTGGATGCCGACCGACTGCTTCGTGCGTCTGTCGGTCGCGAGCCGTTTCATGGGCTCGGGCTGGTTCCGCTTTCATCCGAAGTACGCCGAGTGCGAGACCTGGACCTCGCTCGAGGGACGCGTCTCCCAGCAGATGGATCTCGACGAACCGCTGGTCACCTTCCAGAACCATGCGATCGCCTGCGACGCCTGGCATCTGCGCCTGGTCGACCGCAACAAGCCGGGGCAGGTGCAGCGCATCCGGCAGATGCTGTTGTCCTCGCCTGATCACCGCGGCGCCACCGGCCCGATGCTGTTCTCGATCGGCCTGAATCTCGTGTACGTCGGCCCCGAGAAAGTCACGGTCGGCGCCGGCACCTTCGACGCCCTGCACTACCAGTTCGTCGCCAACCCCGAGTTGCCGCAGGAGCATCCGCCCTACGACGTCTGGTGCACGGCCGACGGCGATTTCCTGTTCCTCAAAGGTCAGGTCGCCGGCTACATGCAGACCTACTACGAGCTGGTCGAGCTGTCACGCGGACCGCACTGGAGCACCTGAACGGGTCACTCCGATGCTTGCCCAGGCATCCGAGGTGCAAGTGCGGATGCTGATGCTGCGACGCCTGCTGCTGGCCATCGTCTGCTGCGCTCTCCTGCCGGGCGTCGTCACCCTCGTGACGGCGGCCCAGGCGCAGCCGGCACCCGCCAAGGCAGCCGTCGCGGCCCAGCAGCCCAAGCGCGCTGCCTTTCCGCCGGGCCCGGGCAACGTCCGCGCGACGCTGCTGATCTGGTTCATCCTGGCCGAAAGGCTGTTCGTGCTGTACGCGGCCCTGATCTCGCTGCAGGCGCTGTACATCGCGTACCTGTCCGGGGCGGGCTTCGACTGGCCCGTGCTGGAGCGCGCCCGGCCGCTGGCGGCACACGCCTGGAACGTCCCCGCCGCGCTCAGTGGCGCCGCTGCCGCCTTGTTCGCCCGCGAAATCGCCGATCTCAGACGCTTCTGGCCGCGGATCTACCACGCCTTCGGCTGGCTTGCAGCCGCCTTCGTGTTGCTGGCCGTCGCCAACGTCACCCACCTGTTCGGCTTCGGCAGCCAGCTCGCCCGCGTCGGCAACCTGATGTTCCTCGGCTCCGCCGCCTTCACCCTGGTCGCCGCCTGGCTCGCCTGGCGTCGCGGCAGCCGCGCCGCCGGCTGGTTCCTGGTCGCCTGGACCTTGCTCGAAGTGTCAACCATCGCCACCGCGGGCGGATTCCTCGTCTCCAGCACCGACCCCTGGACACTCGCCTGGAGCCTGCCGGCCTCGATGGTCGTGGCCGCGGTATTCGTCGCCCTCGGTGTCGCCGATCGATTGCGCGAGCAGCGGCGCGCGCTCAGCGATGCCGAGCGCCGCGCCCAGACCGACCCGTTGACCGGCGTGCTGAACCGCCGCTCGCTGCTGGAGCGGCTCGATGCCGCCTGCCTGCGCGCGCAGGCTCGCGGCCTGCCGATCTCGCTGCTGTTCATCGACCTCGACCACTTCAAGTCGATCAACGACACCTGGGGCCATCAGGCCGGCGACGCCTGCCTGCTCGCCGTGATCCGCCCGATCCAGGCGGAGCTGCGCCAGTCCGACGTGATCGGCCGCTACGGCGGCGAGGAGTTCGTGGTCGTGCTGAGCAGCGCCGATGCCGGTGCGGCGCAGGCCATCGCCGCGCGCATCCTGGAGCGGGTCGCGGACCTGACGGTCGAAGGCTTCGGCACGCCGATCCGCCTGACCTGCAGCATCGGCGTCGCCTCGAGCGAAACACTCGGTGTCTGGGGCGAGCAGCTGATCTCGAAAGCCGACGCCGCGGTCTATGCGGCCAAACATTCCGGCCGCAACCAGGTCAAGGTCGCGGCCCTCGCGGCCTGAACACCGGCCGACGCGTCGGGGTCAGGAAACGGCGATTTCGCCGAGCGTCGGAATCGATTCGAGCGGCGCCGGTCCGGACACCGCAAAACCCTGCAGGAAATCCAGGCCGAGCGAGCGGCAATGGTCGCGCATCGCATCGGATTCGATCGACTTGGCCACCGTGAAAAAGCCGCAAACCCGGGCGATCTGGGTCACCGCCGCAACCATCGCCTGCGCAAACACGTCGCTGGTCGCCGCCTGAGTCAGTTTCGGATCGAGCTTGACCATCCGCACACCCGTCAGTCGCAACAGGTCGAGCTGTCCGTCGGCCATCGCGAAGTCGTCGATCACCAGGCCGCAACCGATCGCCTGCAGCTGCTGCGCCACGCGATTGGCGGAGTCGCGACGCTTGGCGAGCGCTGCCGCCTGGATCTCGAACGCCAGAGTCGCCGGCGGCAGGCCGGCACGATCCAGCACGCTCTCGACGAATTTGAGGAAATGTTCGTCCTGCAGCGCCGTGGCCGACAGGTTCACGGAAAACAGGCTCGGCCCGTCGAGCACCAGGTCGGAACGCCGATCCAGCGCGGCAACCAGCTGGCTGACGACGCGACGATCGAGCACTGTGCCCAGTCCCTTCTCCGCGGCACGCTCGAGGATTTCGATCGGGGCGGAGGCCATGTCGCCGCCGGCGTCCTTGGAGCGCAGCAGCACTTCGAAACGTCGTACACGCGAATTCGGACGCAGCGGCAACAACGGCTGCACATGCAGCGACAGGCTCAACTCCCGCAGTCGTGCGTAATCGTCCTCGAGATCGGCAGGCACCTGCTGGGTGTCGGGGATGGGCTCGGGCTGCTTCAGGGCCTCCGCATCGCGCGAACGACTCGCCGGAACCCTCGCTGCAGGGCGCACGCGCGGCGTCGTGCGGCGGCCGAATTCGTGGACGATCTGCAGCGCCGGCACCGGCAGATCGGCACCGCGACCCTTCGACAACAGCACGCGCGAGTCGAGCACCAGCATCGCGAAGCCGACCGTGCAACCTTCCCGGTCGGCCGCCCGCAGCAACACCGCCGTCTGGTTGTCGCCGAGGTTGCGATCGACGCGCAGCCGCGCCCCCGTGCCGGAGAAGCTTTCGAGCGCATCGCGAATCGCTTCGCGCTGTTCGATGCCGAGCAAAGGCTGACTGGACCAAAGCACCCGGCCGTCGGCGTCGTGCCAGGACACGGCTTTGACGCGCAACCCGCCGGTGGCCTTCGCGAGACGCGAGCCAAACTCGGCGAAGTCGATCATCGGAAAATCGGTCATCAGACGGCTGGAAGACTCGGACATCGGCAAGTCCTGCTGCAAAGGCGCTGGGTCGCCGCAACATATCGCCGCGGGCTGTGCGGGTTGTGTGAACTGAGTCATGGAAGAACGACGTCGCCTGCGGATCGACGGGCATGCGCAGCGCAGGTCCTGCCGTGGGAGCCGACCCGCCTTGGGTTGTGACGCAGTGCCGACTGGCGCACCAAGGCCCGCAAGCAGATACCAGATTTGTGGCGCAGGTCGGGCAAGCCCGCGGCGAGCAGCGGAACATTGTCAAAAAATCGTTCCACAACCCGAGACCCGATGTCCGTCACTCACGACAGCACCTCGACCCCGCCCGCTGCCTGCCAGACGCCGCCCCTCGCGACGACCAAGATCGAGTCGATGCGCGGCAGACTCGCCCCGGCACGCGTCAGGCTGAGTGTCGGCATGCAACTCAGCCTGGGTTTCGTGGCCGTGGCCGTGCTGGCGCTGAGTGCGAATCTGCTGCTGCAAGGTGGCAAGACTGCGGTACGGACCCGCGTCGAGCGCATCGCGCCGGTAGGCCTCGAAGCGACCGGCGGCTCGGTCACTACCGGTCGTAAGATGGCGGCAGTGTCGTCGCCGGCCCCGCTTGCCACAGCGGACACCGCCTCCTCGCCGCCGATCGCCGAGGCCACCGAACCGCGCATCGACAAGCGTGCCACCCACACACCAACAGCCTCTCAGAAACCGATACCCAGCCCCGAAGCGCTGGTCGCGACACTCGCCGAGCACGATCGGCGCCTGCTCGACGAGCTTCCGTGGGCCGACCGGCCGGCAATGCCGGCAGCGGATCGCGTCGCAGCCGTGCCGGCCACCGACGACGAAGTGCGCGCCGCGCTGCAGATGGCAGCGCAACGTTTCATGCGCGACGCCACCGCGATCGGCGCACCCGCCGCGGCCTTGCGCGATCTGCGCAAACAACTGGACGATCACCAGAACAACGCCACGGCGCTGCGTGTCAGCGCCACCCGGCGCAGCGTGCAGCTCGGCGAATTCCAGCGCAGCCTCTCCGCCCTCGAAGCCACGCTGCGCCAGCCCCTCGATCGTTCGCTGAAACTCTTCGGCCGCACGTTCGCCCGCGAATCGGTGATCGCCGTCAACCAGGGCGTCGATGCGCTGCGCCAGCAGGCGGCGGAGATTGCCGGACCACCCCCGCTGCGCGCCGCCGCGATCGAGCGCCTGATCGCCGAGGAGTCGCAACTCGTTTCCCTGGTCGCCGAGCACGCCGAGAACCTCGCTCAGCAGCAGGGCCAGCAATGGCTCAACGGATTGCGGGCGCGACTCGATGCGCTCAGCGCGGCGCGCCAGGCCTTGGTGCAGACCGATACCGCGCACCGATTGGCCTATGAACGGTTCATGGGCGAAGCACCGGTGTTCGCCGAGGCCATCCACACCCTCGCCCGGCAACTGGCGAAGCAACAGGCCGCCGCGGCGGCGGCCACCCGGACCGCGGCACGGGCTGAAGCGGCGGCCGCAGCCGATCGGCGCGCCACCATCGAAGCGGCGCAGACCGCAGCCGAACTCGCCGCCAGCGCCGACGCGGCCGAACGCGCCGCCGTATTGAGCGCCGCTGCCCCGATGGTGCGCACCGTCACCGAGAGGATCACCACCGAGTCGGTCTCCTCCGTCTCGCTGCTCTGGGTCACGGCGGGCGTACTGGGCCTGCTGCTGCTGGCCACGATCGTCACGATCCGCGGCGTCACCGGTCCGGTACGGCGTCTGACCGAAGCGACCCGGCGTCTGGCTCGCGGCGAACGCAACGTGCAGGTGCCAAGCGGCGGGGCACGCGAACTCGATGCGCTCGGCGGCGCCTTCAACGACATGGCGCGCCAGCTGGACGCGGCGCACTCCGCACTCGAGGAGCATCGGCAGCAGCTCGAGGCGCAGGTGGCCGAACGCACCCGCGATCTGCAGCATCTGGCCGAGAACGATCCGCTGACCCGCCTGCCGAACCGCCGGCATCTGTTCATGCAGCTCAGTAGTGCCATCACCCGGGCCCGCGCCACCCACGGCGGCGTCGCGGTGATGTTCCTCGACGTCGACAACTTCAAGATCATCAACGACAGCCTCAGCCACGAATTCGGCGACCAGGTGCTGCAGCAGATCAGCGACCGGTTGCGCCGTGTGGTCGGCGAGCAGGGGTACTGCGCACGCCTCGGCGGCGACGAGTTCACGGTGGTGCACGAAGGCGCGATATCCCTGGCCTCACTCGGCGATCTGGCGGCGCGCCTGGTATACGCATTCGAGCCGCCCTTGCATGTCGGCGACCAGGAGCTGAAGATCACGGTCAGCATCGGCGTCAGCAAGTTCCCCGAGCACGCCGAGGATGCCGAAGGCCTGCTGCGCGCCGCCGACAGCGCGCTGTTCCGCTCCAAGGAGCGCGGCCGCAACCAGTTCGCGCTGTTCAACCAGGAGATGCTGGGGGAAGCGGCCCGCAAGTTCAGGATCGAACAGGGGCTGCACGGCGCGATCGAGCGCGACGAACTGCAGCTGGTTTTCCAGCCCGAGATCGGTCTCGAGGACGGCAGTGCGGTCGCGGTCGAGGCGCTGCTGCGCTGGCGGCTCGCCGACGGCCGGCTGGTGCCGCCGGGCGAGTTCCTGGCCGTCGCCGAGCAGTCGCGCCTGATCCTCGACATCGGCGACTGGGTGATGCGCACCGCGATCGCCAAGGCTGCACAATGGCACCGCAGCACCTGGCCGGAAGTGCGGATCGCGGTCAACGTGTCGCCCCGCCAGTTGCTGGACGGCCGGTTCGTCACCCGGGTCGCCGACCTGCTGCAGGCCCACGACCTGCCCCCCGGCTGCCTCGAGATCGAACTGACCGAGACGGTGCTGCAGACCGGCCCGGCGACGGTCGAAGCGATCCGGCGGCTGCGCGAACTCGGCGTGGCGATCGCACTCGACGATTTCGGCAGCGGCTACTCCTCGCTCGCATCGCTCGAACAGCTGCCGCTGACCCGCGTCAAGCTCGACCGCAGCCTGATCGCCACCATCGACAGCAGCGAACGCTCGTACGCCATCGCGCACGCCATCATCGAGCTCTGCCGCGGCATCGGGCTTGCGGTCACCGCCGAAGGCATCGAACGCCCGACCCAGTTCGCGCTGCTGGCACGCGAGCGCGACATCACGCTGCAGGGTTATCTGTTCTCCAGACCCCTGCCCGAGACCGAGTGCCTGGCGCTGCTGCCGCTGATGCCGGCGAAGATCGAACAACTGCTGCTGGCGATGCCGGCCGCCGTGCCGCTGCGCGCCGTGCCTCGCCAGGAGACATCGCCGCCGATCCCGCTCCGCCAGCAAGTACCCGCCTGACGCGGCGGCGCGCTCAGCGCGGCAACAGCCAGGCGCTTTCCAGGCTCCAGGCGACCAGCAGAATCGTCATCGCCAGCCAGCCGATCCATGCATCCAGCGTTTTCATGACGCCATTTGCGCATCGGCAGGCGGCGCATCGCGGGCCGGATCGTGGCGGTCCCGGGACCGGAAATGATCAATTGTGGCAAGCCGCCCGGGCAGCGGTACGGGCCCCCGCGCGGGCGATAGACTGTCGCCCATGAAGAAGACCATCGCCATCGTCGAGGACGAAGCCGCGATCCGCGACAACTACGCCGCCGCATTCACTCGCGAGGGCTACGCCGTGCGCAGCCATGCCAGTCGACGGCTTGCCCTGCAGGCGTTCGCCGCCCGACTGCCCGACCTGGTGATCATCGACATCTCACTCGGCGAAGAGCCCGAAGGCGGTTACGAGCTGTGCCGCGAGCTGCGTGCGCGCAGCGCCGAGCTGCCGATCATTTTCCTGACCGCCCGCGACTCCGAACTGGATGCGGTTTCCGGGCTGCGCCTCGGCGCCGACGATTTCCTCACCAAGGATCTCAGCCTCGCCCACCTGCTGGCGCGCGTGAACGCGTTGTTCCGCCGCGTCGAGGCGCTGACCCAGCCGGCCGACGCCCAGCAGACCATTCATCGCGGCGCACTGACCCTCGACGGCGGCCGGCTGCAGATCTCATGGAACGGCCAGCCCGTCCTGCTGTCGCTGACCGAGTTCTGGATCGTGCATGCGATCGCCCGCCATCCCGGCCATGTGCGCAACCGGCAGCAACTGATGGACGCCGCCAACGTCGTGCTCGACGACAACACCATCACCTCGCACGTGAAGCGCATCCGCCGCAAGTTCCAGGCGATCGATCCGGCCTTCGACGCCATCCAGACCGTTTACGGCATGGGCTATCGCTGGGTCGATCCGTCCGGCAACTGAACCCGCACCAGCTGCCGTGCTGATCCGGACCAAACTTCTGCTGCTCGGGCTCGCGACCCTCGCACTGCCCTGGGCCGGCTGCCAGTACGTGCGCGAGGTCGAGAACTCGCTGCGGGTAGCCGAAGGCCAGTCCTTGCTGGCGGTCGCGCAGACCATCGCCACCTCGCTGCGCGGCCGACGCGATCTGCTGTACCGCGGCGTCGACGGCCCGCGCTCGCACGAGCCGGCGGGACCCTACGACTACGTGCCCGTACCGCTCGCCTCGGCACCGCAACTCGACGGCCGCGGCGACGACTGGCCGCAGGCCACACCGACCTGGCGACACTTCCGCGGCTCGCACGACAGCGACCGCCTCGAAGTGCTCGTTGGCACCCACGAGCGTCATCTGTACCTGCTGATCGTCGCACTCGGCGATCAACTGGTGCTCGATGCCGGCGACGCGGCCGCGCTCGAGCCCAGCGCGAGCGGCGATCGCGTCTGGATCGTCTACGGCACGCCGGCGGGCGCGCAGGAGCAGATGTTCGTCTCCAGCTCGAGCACCGGCGCAGTCCGTGCCCGCCGCATCGTGACCCGCGAGCTGGGCCGCCCCGAGCTGATCGAGGAACTTCGCGTCCAGGGCGCCCTGCGGCGGCTCGACGGGCGCGACGGCTGGGCGATGGAGCTGCGCCTGCCGCTGTCCATGCTCGGCCACGGCTTCGGCGTATTGCTCGACGATCGCGACCGGCGCGGCAGCCTGCCCTCGAGCTACGGATCGCTCGCGCCGCGCACGCTCGAACCGCGCGGGCACCTGATCGCCGCCGCACCGGAGCTGGCCGACTGGCTGGCGCAGTTCGCCTCGCCCGGCGTACGGATCGCGGCCGCGACCACCGCCGGCAGCGTGCTCGCCGAAGCGAATGCGCAGCCGGTGGTCGGTTCCGGCATCAGCAGTTCGCAGGCTCTGCTGTCGCAGCTCTACCGCCGCTTCCTGCGGGGCTCGACGCTGGCGCAGCGCGCCGCGCCGACCGAACGCGGGCAGCTCGATCCGGCCCAGACCGGTGAAGCCGCCGCAGGTCGCGGCAGCACCGCGCTGTTCGCCGCGCCGGGCCAGCAACGCCTGGCGGTCGCCGCCGCCGCGCCGGTGCTCGACAGCGGCTCCGACCGCGTGATCGCCGTGCTGCAGGTCACCCAGACCGCCGACCGCTGGTTGCTGCTGCGCGACCGCGCGCTGACCCGGTTGCTGAACCTGACGTTGTTCGCGGTCGCGATCGTGGTCGGCGCCACGCTGCTGCTCGGTGCCCACCTGGCCGTACGCCTCGAGCGCGTGCGACGCGCGAGCGATGCCGCCCTGAGCCGCGACGGCCGCCTGCAGACGGAGTTTCCGGAAACCGCCGCAAGCGACGAACTCGGCGACGTCGCCCGCGGCTTCTCCTCGCTGCTCGGCCGGCTCGCCGACTACACCGGTTACCTGCGCACCCTCGCCGGCAAGCTCTCGCACGAAATCCGCACGCCGCTGACCATCGTGCGCTCCTCGCTCGAGAACCTCGAATCCGAGCCGCTGCCGGACAGCGCGCGGACCTACCTCGCCCGCGCCCGCGAAGGCAGCGAGCGGCTCGGCGCGATCGTGCAGGCCATGGGCGCGGCGACCCGGGTCGAGGAGGCCATCCGCGCCGCGGAGCGCAGCCACTTCGACTTCGCCGCCCTGCTCGCCAGCGCGACCCAGGCCTACGGCGACGCCTTTCCGCAGCGGGTGTTCCAGTTGGAAGGCGCGACCGCCCCCTGCGAGCTGCATGGCGCACCGGACCTGCTGCTGCAGGCGCTCGACAAGCTGATCGACAATGCCGTCGATTTCAGTCCGCCGGGCTCGACCATCCGCTTGCGCCTGCGCGACAGCAGCGACGATGAATGGGTCTGGCTGGAGGTCGAAAACGACGGCCCGCCGCTGCCGCCCGAAGGCGGCGCCCGGCTGTTCGAGTCGCTCTGGCAGCACCGCCGCGACCACGACGGACGGCCCCACTTCGGCCTCGGCCTGTACATCGTCCGGCTGATCGCCGAATTCCACGGCGGCCGGATTCTCGCCGCCGACCTGCCCAGCCCGCCGGGCGGTGTGCGATTTACGTTGGGAATCGCCCGCAAGAGTCCCGATTTGTGACTTCTGTCGCGGGCCGGAGACATCCCAAAACGGCCGAAGTTGTTTATGATCCACGCAAGCCCGTTGGATGCTCGAGCCTAAGCCTCGGATTATCCATCGGCCATTTCATTCAAGGTGTGCCCCGACGTGAAATGTTGTTGTCTCACAACATTCATTTTGCGGTCATGCAACACCCTGACAATGGAGCGCGACAACAGAAACTCTGGCAATCGACGCGAGCACGGGCAAGGCGGTCACCGTATTTTCGTGGCTTCCCGGAACGATTTACGCGTGAGTACACGCGGGCTAGTACGTTCAGCCGGGGTGAAAACCCCGACGTTCCAACCGACTCTGATTAGCGCTCGCGTGACAACGCTTTAGCAGCGGCTGACAGCGATCGACCGGACTTTAGTTTTGATGACCTGTTGAAGCCCCGCATTGCGGGGCTTTTTTTCATGCTCGAACCGCACAGCCTCATCGAACCCGGCGGTGCGCGATCGGCGATCTACGGGCCCGGCAAGGAGTTCGTCGCGCTACCGCATACCGGCGCCGAGGAGCAGCTGGTGGTCGGCGAAATCGATCTAAGCGGCATTCAGGCCGCCAAGCTGCAACACGACTCGGCCGGGCGCTATGCGCGCTCGGAAATCCTGCGGCTGCTCATTGATACCGAACCTAAGACACCGCTGGTCAGCGCAAAGAGCGCTGGTTGAATCGCGCGCTCACCGGAAGGCGATGGACGCGCGATATCCGAAAATTCTGACGGCCTACTTCTTGTTCTTGTAATTGCTCTTGTTCAGCCAGCGGCTGTTGCGATCCAGCAGATGCTTCATGTCCTCGACGGTCTGCGGCAACTGCTCGCGCGGCAGGTCGAGATGGTTCAGCGGTATTTCCTGCACGCACTGCTCGAACATCGGCGCCACCACTTCGAGCGGATAGCGCGGAATCGTCCTGCCCTTGCGGAAAGCCGCGATCGGGATCTCGTCGTTGCGGATCGCGGCAGCGACGAAACATCGCCGTGCTAGGATCGCCGCTCGCGCGCAGCCGATGATGGCGCTGCGGTACCAATGGGATTCTTCCACGAGGCCGACAACATGGACCCCAAACTGCAAGCAGCGATCGAAGCACTCCACGATCCGGCCGCCTGGGTGCATCTGGCGACCATCGGCCGCGACGGCAGCCCGCATGTGACGCCGATGATGATGGGCCGGACCGACGAGCATCTGCTGTTCAGCCTCACCGGCAAACAGAAGGTCCGCAACCTGGAGCGCGACCCGCGCGCCTGCGTCGCGATCTCCAAACCGGTGACCATGGCGCATGTGATCGTCTGGGGTCGCATCGAAATCCGCGTCGATGATGCCGCGCAGCAGATCTGGGAGGCCATGATCACTCGCGCGTTCGGCCCGGACGGCCTGGGCAAGCGCGCCCGGACGCTGTCGCGCGACGGCACGATGCTCGGCGTGTTGACGCCCGAGCGCTACCGCATCTACGGCCTCCAGCCGCCGGCTTGACTTTAGACCCTCGAAGGACGTCTGCGAGGCGGGCTTCCCGAGGCGCAGCCCCGCAATTGAGTCTGGTTCCCATGTGCCCCCGAGGAGTACGCTTGGCCCAGTTTCATTGCCCTGCAGCCCGAGGACTCGCCATGCTCGCCAGATACCGTCAACTCGCACTCGCGACGCTCGCGTTTACCTTGCCCGCGCTCGCCGCCACCGCCGCCACCGAGCCGTCGGCCCCGGCGGCAACGCTGGTCTCGTCCGCCAATCATCAGGCACAAAGCCCCGAGGTGGCGATCGGCCCCGATGATTCGGTCAACATGATCTGGATCGATCAGAACACCGCGGACTCGTCACAGACCCACGGCCACGGCCATTCGCACATGGCCTCTACCAACCTGTTCTTCGCACGCTCGACCGACGGCGGCCTCACCTTCAGCGCACCGGTCTCGGTCAATCCGACGCCGGGCGAAGTCTGGGGCTTCTCCGTCAGCAAGCCGCGCATCGCCGTCGGCAGCAACGGCACGATCCACGTCTTCTATCCCGCCAACGACGTGCATCCGACCAACGGCAAGCCGGTCGCGGTCGCGCGCTATACCCGCTCGACCGACGGCGGCCGCACTTTCGAAAAACCGCAGCAGCTCAACGCCTGGCCGACCACGGATGCGAGCCATCTGGTGCACGGCGGCCTGTCGCATGCGCACGTATTCGGCGCCATGGCTGTCGACAACGCCGGCTCGGTCTACACCCTGTGGATCGACACCCGCGACATGGCGAAGGAAGGCGACTCGGGCAAGGTCTTCATGGCGGTCTCGCGCGACGACGGCCGCACTTTCGGCAAGGACGCGGAGCTCTATCCGGCCGACGTCTGCCCCTGCTGCCAGCTGACCGCGTCGGTCGACAGCGACCAGCGCCTGTGGATCGGCTCGCGCCAGGTCGACGGCAAGTTCCGCGACAGCGTCGTCTCGGTCTCGACCGACGGCGGCCGCACGTTCACGCCGCGCCAGCGCGTCAGCGGCGAACACCGCTGGGAGATCGAAGGTTGCCCACTCAAGCCCACCAGCGTGACGGCCAGCGGCAACAACGTCTGGGCGACCTATTTCAACGGTGGCGAGGACCCGGCGGGCGTCTATGTCGTGCGCTCGACCGACGGCGGCAAGTCCTGGATGGCACCGCAGCTCGTGCATCCGGGTGCGACCACCTCCGACGCGCCGGCGATTGCCCTGGCCGGCTCCACGCTGCACCTGTTCTGGCACGCCAAGGTCGGTGACGGCGCACGCCGCATCTACACCCGTGCCTCGACCGACGGCGGCGTGAGCTTCGGCCCGGTCGTCGAGCTGCCCGCACCTCCGGGCGCCACCCAGTTGCCGGCCGTGGCCGGGCGTGCCAACGGCAGTGTGCAGATCGCCTGGCAGCAGGGCACCGAGGTCCGCTCGATGCGCTGGCAGGCGGTGCCGGCGGCCGCGCAGGCCGCTGCGGCTCGCTGATCCGCCCCTGATCCGCTGCCCGCCCGCCTGCCCCCTGGTTCATCCCCGGTTGTCACCGTGGATGGCCTCGCGCCAGCGCACGAGCTTGTCGGCGTAACGCATGCCGGCATGCGCTGGACTGGTCGAGGGCAGCCGGATCCGCGGCAAGGCCTGCAAGCTCGGCGGCAGCGACGGCCACACCCGCCGCTCGAACAGTTCGAAGGCCGCGCTGCCGTTGAAGCAGATCCGCCGGATCCCGGGATGCGCGAGCAGGAATGGCTCGAACGCATTCGGCACGACGGTATCGCGCCGGATTCCTGCATCGAGGCTGCCGGGGCGTACCGCGGCGGCGCAGACATCCCACAAGGCAATGCGGCAGGCGGCGAGCGCAGCGGCGCGTGCCGGATAATCCAGCGCCGGATCGAAGCCGAACAGCTCGCCGGCGATCTTCCAGAACGCATTGTGCGGCAGCGCGTAGTACTGCTGCCTCGCGAGCGAGGTCTGCCCGGGCAGGGAGCCGCAGATCAGCAGGCGTGCATCGGCCCGCGCAATCGGCGGGAAGCCTGCCGACGCCCCGGCTGCAGGCCCGCCCGCAGCCGTGGCCGTGACCGTGGTCGACGGGCTGCGGCGCCCCGGGCTCCCGCTTCGCCCCCCTGTCGACCTGCTCCGCTGCTGCCGCATGGGTTCGAGCCTGCCCGACGAGCTCTGCAGCCGGCAACCGAAGCTGCGCAGCGGGCTCTCCAGGCGAATGATTTTATTGAGCGCCACGCCAGGTCTGTGACCGGATACCCGCTGCTCACCGAGATTCCGCCTGCCCCGGGCTTGCCGCCAGCCACGGCCCGGTGGTACGTTCCATTCCATGATCGCCCGCGCCGCCAGCATCCTGCTGACCCGTCCTGCCAGCGCCTCGTCGCTGCGCCAGGCGGCGCTGCTGCGTTCGCTTCGGCTTCTGCGCTGATCAGCGCAGCAACCCACATGCGCCAACGGTCGGCGCCGACAAGACCGCAACCCCCCAGCCCCGAGCCCCGACAGGAAAGCCATGTGTGCCTTCCGTCGCCGTACTACACGAGATTGCCGTCATGCTGAAGAATCCGTCGACCAAATATTCCGCCTTCAAGCCCATCGACTTGCCCGAGCGTCGCTGGCCGTCCACCGTGATCGCCACTGCGCCCACCTGGTGCAGCGTCGATCTGCGCGACGGCAACCAGGCGCTGATCGAGCCGATGGATTCGCCGCGCAAGCGGCGGATGTTCGACCAGTTGGTGAAGATCGGCTTCAAGGAGATCGAGATCGGCTTCCCGGCCGCCTCGCAGACCGATTTCGACTTCTGCCGCGAGCTGATCGAAAAAGACCTGATCCCCGACGACGTCACCGTCCAGGTGCTGGTGCAGGCTCGTCCCGAGCTGATCGAACGCACCTACGAGGCGCTGCGCGGCGTGCGCCGCGCGATCGTCCACGTCTACAACTCCACCTCGACGCTGCAGCGCCGGGTCGTGTTCCGCCAGGACCGCGCCGGCATCCGCGACATCGCGGTCAAGGGTGCGCAGTGGGTGCTGGAGGGTGCGCGGCGCCACCCGGGCAGCGAGTGGCTGTTCGAGTACAGCCCGGAGAGCTTCACCGGCACGGAGCTCGACTATGCGCTCGAAGTCAGCAACGCGGTCATGGACGTCTGGCAGCCGACGCCGGAACACAAGGCGATCCTGAACCTGCCGGCAACGGTGGAGATGGCCACGCCGAACATCTACGCCGACCAGATCGAATGGATGTCGCGCCGGATCGCGCGCCGCGACAGCATCGTGCTCAGCGTGCATCCGCATAACGACCGCGGCACCGGCGTCGCCGCTGCCGAGCTCGGTGTCATGGCCGGCGCAGATCGCGTCGAAGGCACGTTGTTCGGCAACGGCGAACGCACCGGCAACGTCGACATCGTGACGCTCGCCCTGAACCTCTATACCCAGGGCGTCGATCCGCAGCTCGACTTCTCCAACATCAACGAGATCGCGCGCTGCGCCGAACACTGCAACCAGTTGCCGATCCACCCGCGTCACCCGTATGTCGGCGACCTGGTGTTCACCGCGTTCTCGGGCTCGCACCAGGACGCGATCAAGAAAGGCCTCGCGGAGCTGAAACCCGGCGATGCCTGGGAAGTGCCTTATCTGCCGATCGACCCGTCCGACGTCGGTCGCTCCTACGATTCGATCATTCGCGTCAACAGCCAGTCGGGCAAGGGCGGCATCGCCTACCTGCTCGAACGCGACTATCAGTTGGTGCTGCCGCGCCGGCTGCAGATCGAGTTCAGCCAGGTGGTGCAGGCAGCGACCGATACCAGCGGCAAGGAGCTCAGTGCCGCCGAGATCCACGCGCTCTTCGCCCAGGAGTATCTGGAGCGCAAGGCGCCGCTCGCTTACCGCTCGCACCAACTCACCGCCTCGGTGGACGGCGAGGACAGCGAGAAGATCGTGCTGCAGCTCGAACAGGATGGCCAGTCGCTTACCCTGCAGGGCACGGGTTCCGGTCCGATCGACGCCATCGTCAAGGCACTCGGCCTGCCGATCGACGTCCAGTCCTATGTCGAGCACTCGCGCGGCAGCGGTAGCGGTGCGCAGGCAGTGGCTTATGTCGAGGTCAGCGCCGGTCGCCACACGGTGTTCGGTGTCGGCGCCCATGCCAACATCATCACCGCCTCGCTGCTGGCGGTGTTGTCGGCGGCGAACCGGGCACTCGCCCACGGGCATATCGACGCCCCTTCGGCCACCAGCCGCGGACGGACACGGATCGCGGCCAGCGGCTGAAGCCGGCCGCACCACCGGTCGCGGCATGACGATTGCGGCGACGCGCCGGGCTCATGGTCCGGCGCGTCGCCGTCAGATGGGCCGGAGTCGGCGGACAATAACCGGGATCACCAGCAAATCGCGGGCTGAGTACCGGAAGCGCCGCGGCTGAAATCGCTCGACAGCGTCAGCGTCCCGCATTTCGGGTCGGCGACGACCGGTGTCGCCGACGCCGTGACACTGGTGGCGATGTCGCCGCTCGGCCCAGCCGCGAGCGTGATCGTGTAGCCACCATGCTCCGAAGTGACCGTGCCGGAGCCGAAGCCCAACTCGTCCAGGTCGTCGGTGAAAGTGTTGTTCTCGGTGTAGAACCGCTCCGACTGCTGGATGACATGATTCAGCATCGCCTTGCCGTCGGCCCGCCGGCCCTTGAGCTGCTGCTCCAGATACGCCGGATAGCCGAGCGCGGCGAGGATGGCCACCACGGCCACGACGACCATCAGCTCCACCAGAGTCACGCCTCGCTGCCGCGTCATGCTCGCTCTCCCGGGCTGCTTCATGGCGCCCATCAATCGTTGACAATGATCTGCACCGCTTGCAGAACACCATTGACCCGTACGGCGCGTACCGTGACGCGATCACCCGGCCGCAGCGCCGCCACGCCGCCGGCCGGCGGTTTGCGCCGGTCGTCGGAAAACGCGGTTTGATTCGGGTCAACGTGGATACTCACGCCGCCGACGATCAGCGTGCCGCGCTGCCTGTCGTAGCTGCTGACGCGCCCGCTGCGCATCTCCTGCTGCTCCATCTGCTGGACCACGGCCGCGAGCCGCGCGGGATCCACCGGCGTCGCCGCCGATGCCAGGCCCGCGAGCAGGGAGCCGATCAGGGCGAAGGTGCAACTGGCGAACCTGGCGGACGGATGAATCGAATGCTGTCTCATGGGAACACCTCCGCGACGCGCCGTCACAGAATCTGCCGCCAGGACATGCGCCGGTTCGATAGCGGCGCGCCGCTCTCGAGCACCTGCGCCATGCCGCCGGTGGACTGGTTGAGATACTTGTTCTCGAGATCGGCATCGTCGCCGAAACCACGGATCACCGAGGGCGACGACGCGATCGCATCGAGCCGCACGCCGCTAGCATGCATCGTGCCGGCCGAGTCGAAAGCCATGCTGTCCTGCGTGTTGTCGACGTTGCCGTCCTGGTTGACGTCGAAGGCCGCGATGTTCAATCGGCCACCGCTCAGGTAATCGATTTCCATGAGCCAGGAATAGCCGCCGGCATCGCAGACATTGCCGCTCGGAATGGTCGTCGGCACGATCAGGCGGCCGTTGCGCAGGATCGGATCGACGACCACCCGCTCACCGGCGGTCGGCAGGTCCATATACCAGCCGTCCTTGCTCGCCCAGTTCACGGTATTGGCGGACACCGCACGATACTGATGGCCGCTCGCGGTCTGCGTATCGATCACGGTCTGCTGGACCAGTGTCGTGCGATTGGACACGGCGCTGCCGTTGTCGCGGATGCCGTAGAGACTCTGCGTCGCCGTGGCGGAAACGTCGGCCGCTTCGATGTAGCGTCCCGTGCCGAACAGCACGATCAGCCCGCCCTGAGGATGTCGCGACACTTCGATCGCCGAGGTGATCGGCTGCGCCGTGCCGCCACTGTCACGCGCGGTGAACAGCGGCGAACCCGAAAACGCCACCGACCACGAACTGCTGTTGTTGCCCGTGAGATCGAACTTCCAGACATTGCCGCGCAGGTCGCCGGCGTAGGCGTAGTCGGCCGTGCCATTGCCGTCCAGATCGATCACCGCCGGGGTCGAGAGGCCGTTGGGCGTGATCGTGTTGCCGATGCCGGTGTCGAGTTCCCGGATCAGCGCGCCGGTCTGGGCATTGATGATGAACAGCGACGCACGCCCGGTGCCGGTATTGTTGTAACCGTTGCCGACCACCACGCCGGGCGAGCCGTCGTTCAGCCGGATGATCGTCGGTTGCGCGTAGGTCAGGCCGAGATTGGCGTGGCTGAATTCCCACAACGCCGTCGAGGTCGGCGTCGCTTCGGACACCGTTGCCGGGTTGGTGACATCCAGTGCAAACAGGCTCTTGCCACCTGCGGCGAGGCCGCTGACCAGCAAGGTGTGCCAGTTGGAGCCGAACTTGATGTCCGCCGCTACCGGGCTGCCGTCAACCAGGTATTTGTGCGAGAAGCCCTGCGCCGTCAAACCCGAGAGACGCGGATAAACCGCCGCTGGTACGTAGGCGAAACGCTCTTCGCCGGTCTCGGCATCGATCGCATGCAGCATGCCGTCATTGGCACCGACGTAAATCATGTTAGGCCGCGAAGCATAGGTCGACTTGAATGCGACATACGACGAATCGGCAATGTTCAGGCGCGGCGGGCCGACGAACGCCGGCGAGGAATTGACGATGTCGCCGAGCTTGCTGACGTTGCGGACACGAAAATCCGTGACGCCGGTACCCTCGTTGCTGGCAGAGCCCCGCAGATAGGCCAGGCGCTGTGCGCCCAGACCATCGCCATTCAGGTCGGCGATCTGCGCCGCGTTCAGCGTCGTCGCGGTCGGTGCCATCGGATTGGCCGGCCAGCGGAATGCGATGCCCTGCGCGGAGGTCGGGTTCCAGCTCAGGATCTTGCGGCCGCTATCCCAATGCTGCGTATTGATCACCACGCCCGCATCCCACACCGCCGGCTCGATCGCACCGGTCGTGGCATTGATCGGAAACGCCTGCAGCTGTCCCGACCAGTCGCCGGTATTGAACTTCGCCTGGAAAATCCGCGAGTTGGTCTGGATCGAGCCACTGTTGAGCGCCACGGCGCCGGCGGCGCCGGAACGGATCAGGATGTCGTTGAATACCCGATTCAACTCGGACGTCAGTGTCGCCTCGTCGGTAGCGTAATACGAGCTGCCCGTCCCTCCCGCTGCGGCAATGGTGTCGAGCTGCGCAGGGTTGGTGCCGAAAGGCAGCGCGAAGCCGACGATGTAGTTCAACACCGGACGGGCCGCCGTATGGACGGCCGTGGCAGCCGCGCTGGCATCAGCCAGCATCTGGGTCACGTTCGATGACGGTACGCCGAAGCGCGTCACCGACGGCAAGCCATTGGTCAGGATCACCGAGTAATCCTTGCCGCAGGAATTTGGCGGCGCCGCCTTCGGGCCGCCGCGCGCAGCATCGGCAAGGTTGCCGGCGAAGTAGTCGCGGATCGTGTACAGCGTACCCTCGAGCGGAGTCAGTCCGGCATTCTGTAGCGGTCGCGCCGGATTGACCGGTCCATTGACGACGAACTGCGAGGTCCCGAGCTTGGTGTTGATCGCATTGGCCTGGGCCGTGGTCACCGGCGCGATCGGCACGTGCAGATAGCCACCGCCGGGCGAGCCATTGGAGAACCAGGTCGGAGAGACATAGCTCCAGGCCATGAACCTGCCGAAATCGGTGATGCCCTGGCCGAGATCGCTGTCGGTCGGCAGGAACGTATAGGTCCCGAAGTAGGTCGTCCAGCCGTTGGCGGTCTCGCTGGCTGAATTGCCCCACACAGGCAAGGCATCCGAGGAACCGATTTTGTTGCGGAAGCAGCGATAGCTGTCCCAGGGGCCGGTGACCGGATGCTCGCCATTGTTGAATGCATGGGCGGTCGCCGAGTAGCAGAACCCGGTGCCCTGGTTCACGCTCGAATAGAACGGAAGGTTGACGTTGAAATTGTAGAAATTTCCCGGATCTGACACATTCGCTTCGCGGAACGCACGGGTTGGGCCGGTACGCGGGCCATTGTAGTCCGGATCGTAGTTGGCCGGATCGAAGCTGAGATCGTACGGACTCGAATGCAGGAACTGCTTGCGGACCGCATCCCCGCCGGTGGTGTGCTGCTGGAAGGCCATCAAGCCGATGTTCAATCCACCGCCGTAGTTCGCGACGACCATGCGCGCCACGCGCCGTGCGATTTCCGAGCGGCTGTCTGCCGCCGCGCTGCCCACAGCGAGACCCGAAGCGTCCTCGTCCATGCTGTTCGAGTTCGCGATGGTCAGCAACACGTTCGGCTGGAGGCCGGAAGCGACGAATAGCGGAATCTCGCTGACGGCAAGCGGTGCGGAGTCCGCAGCGCCCGCGGCCAGCAGGGTCGCACAGGCGGCAGAAACCGGGCCGGCGAGTCGCGAAGGATGACGTGGGTTCATGGATATTTTCCTTTCCGTCACTGCTTGACGAACACGGTCTGCAGCATCACCTGCGTGGTGCCGCGGCGGCCCCAGGCGCGTGCCGTGATCCGGTAGGCCGTGCCACCGCTGGTCGAGGAACGCGCACTGGAGTTGGTATTGAGCGAATTGCCAGCCCCCGGCGGGATGTCCGGCAGGAGCTCGACGATGTAGCGCGGCTCCTGGGCGAGGTCGCCCACCGGATAACTGCCGGCCCCCGAGCCCACGCCGTAGGCGCGCGAGTTCGCGCCGCTCCAGTCGATCTCCTCCCAGCGCGGCGTCGCGGTGGTCGCCGGCAGACACAGGCCACTGCCGCAAGTCGCCGCAAAACCACTGGCCGTGGTGAGGTTGTCGCGTACGTCCAGCTCGGCGTCGCGCAGCGCTGCTTCCGCGGCTTCGAAGGCAACCGCCCGGTCGCGATCGTTGCCGGCGATGCGCTCGTGCAGCGTGGAGCTGCGTACGGCGACCAGGCCGAGCACGGTCAGCACGACCAGGAACAGCAGGGCGACGATCAGCGAGGCACCCGTCTGGCGAGAGGAGAATGATCGGCGCTTCATGGCGTACGGTTCCGCAGCAGGATCGTGGCATTGAGCGGACGGCGCAGCCGCTGATCCGCGGGCACTACGTCGGTCTGGCCGTTGAAATCGAACGACTGTGGATTGCGGGCCGCGTTGGGCGACTTGCTGTGCAACAGCAGACTGGCGCGGACCGCAATCACCTGGCTCCAGTCGGCGACGTTGTCGGCGGTGTCGAACACGTCGGCCGAACGATCGTCGTTGGTGTCGATACCGTAGAGCAGCTGGAACTCCTCGACGCCCTCGGCCACTTCCTCGGACGTCCCCGCCATATTCACCCGTCGCCACAGCGACTGCTCGGTACCGAGCGGCGCATAGCTGCTGGCGCCGACGTAGTAGGTAACGGTCTGCATAGGCACAACCGAGGCATCGATGCCGTAGGCCCGGCCGAGATCGGCGGTGGCGTTGAGTGCACCGGCGGCGTGCATGAGGCCGCCGGCCGTACTGGTCACGACGAACGCGGCCGACTGGGCGCAATCGCTGATCAGCGCACGCGTACCCACGGCGTAATCGGCGGTCGAGTACACCGGGATGGTGGCCGTTGCGGAACCCATCGTGCCCGACAGTGCGACCGGCTCGGCCGCCGGGATCCGGACCGTCACCGCATCGAAGGTATCGATCGGCGCCGGCGAGGCGCCGGTCACCTCGGCAGGTGCGGTCGGGTCGAACCCCGCACCGCTACCCTCGTGGCCCTGCAGATAGGCACCGACCGCATCGAGGTAACCGGTCGGCGCGGCGCTGGTGTTCACCAGCGCACCGGAGCCGAGCATGCGGTTGCTGTTGCAGCCCGAATAGCCGGCCATCCGCAGGTCGCGCTGCAACATGTCCAGCGCGACCGCCGCCTGCTCCTGGACCTCGTTCGACGCCTGCGAGACCTCGTTGGTCTTGGAGTTATTGGCGAACACCGTGGCGATCAGCAAGGTGACGAGCGCACCGATCGCGGTGGCGACCAGCAGCTCGATCAGCGAGAAGCCCGCCGATACGGACCCGGCCCGCCGGTACCGCTTCGCAAACCCGGAGCTCATGGCCGCACACTCCCGACGAAGCGGCGCACCGTCGCATCATCGGTACGAGTCGCGCGCTCTGTCCACCAGACCTTGATCGCATAGGCTTCGCCGGCGCCATCGCAGTCTTCGCCACCCGGAATCCCGTCGTCCGGCGTGCTATCGAGACACACGATGCCGGAGCCGGCAGGCAGGCGCTGCGCGACCAGGTCGAGCCAGTCCTGCAGATCGTCCGCGGCCAGTTCCTCCGGCGTGCAATCCGAGGGCGACGGCTCCACGGCGGTGGAGTACACGGCCCGACAGGCATTCGTGCCCGGTGTCACTGAATCGTAGGTCGGGATTCCGCCCGTGCCGTTGGCCGCGGGCAGGTTCGCGCGCATCCGCTCGGCCATGTCGGAGACCAGCACCGTGGCTTCACTGCGCAGCGAAGAGAGATGGCTCGACGACAACGCCAGGGTCTGCAGGCCGATCACGCCCAGCAAGCCGACCGTGAAGATCACGATCGTGACCAGCACTTCGACCAGCATGAAGCCGCGCGCGCCGCGCGGTGTAGAGCGGTGGTGGTTCAGCATGCAGTGTCCGTCCGGTTGAGCATCGCCTGGCCCGAACGCGACAGACTGATCTGCCGCTGCCGCTGGCCCTCGATGCAGACTTCGATGACGCCGGTGCCCGTGAGCCGCCCGTTGATCCCGAAGCTGACCATGTTGGGAGCGGCAATGCCGGTAGAGCCGGTCGTGATCCCGGCACCGGGCGGCTCGGTACGCACCAGCACCTCGTCCGCGCCGTCGATGGTGCCGACCACGCCGCCGTCGACGAAGATCAGCCGGCCGTGCTCCCAGCTCTGGTTGGTGCAGGTCGTCATATCCGTGCTGGTGCAGACCGTGACGCGGGCGGCCCGCATCACCGCCTCGTCGCGGGCCAGCGCGAAATCGACGACCAGCTCGCGCGAAGCGCCGGAAATCCGGCTCGAACGGATGAAGTCGCTGATCGATGGGGCAGCAAGGCCCATCAGCACGGCCGCGAGGCCGAGCGTGAGCATCAGCTCGAACAGGGTAAAGCCCTGGATGCGTCGGTTTGCCATGGCGCGCATCCTGGAACGGCGTCCAGCGATGCGCGCGGCGAGCCGACGAGCGGCATCAAAGTCGGGGGCTATCGGTCCCGAATGTGATCCAGGTCTCGTCGCGAATGAACATAAGCAGGTGCGACCGCAGCCGCGCCTGCCGGCGGGCGATCAGCGCCGCAATCCCGTCAATGCGAGTGCTGGTTCGCCGCCGGCGCGGCCTTGAGCTGCTCGACGGCGGCGAGCGCCTGCTTGACGTTCTCGGCTGACGAAACACCCGTGATGGTCGCCGCCACCTTGCCATCCGTCGTGACGACAAAGGTCGTCCGCTCGATGAAGCCGTGCTCGATCGCATTGCCGCGCGAGTCCTTCATGCCCTCGCGCTCGGTGATCTTCAGGTCGTAGGCTTTGGCGATACGGCCATCGGCATCCGACGAGACCGCGACCTTGCCGCCGCAGTACTCCGGATCGGCCGAGAACTCGTTGAGACGCGCGATGCTGTCCATCGAAACACCGACGATCGATGCGCCGGCAGCCGTGAACTTGTCCATGTTCTGCGCGAACTCGCGCGCCTGGATATTGCAGCCCTGGGTATAGGCAGACGGGTAGAAATAGACGACCACCGGGCCTTTGCGCAACGCGTCCTGCAGCGAGAAAACGAATGTGCGGCCGGCCAGCGACGCCTGGGCCGTGAAATCGGGTGCGGTGGTGCCGGCCTGCAGCGCGGCATGCGCAGGCACGGCCAGGAAGAGGGACGACATGGCGAGCGTAGCGATTCGGCGGATCATCGTCGGGCTCCTTGGGAATGTCGGGCGGTAGCCAGTAGGCCAGGGACGCCAGCATAGCGCGCGCGCCGCGGATCCGCTGCCCCGGCGGACACTGGCCACGCCAGCCGCCTCGCTCAGCCCCCGATATCGAAGCTCACGCCCTGTGCCAACGGCAGCGCCGACGAGTAGTTGATCGTCTGCGTCTGCCGCCGCATGTAGGCACGCCAGGCGTCGGACCCCGATTCGCGGCCGCCACCGGTTTCCTTCTCGCCACCGAAAGCACCGCCGATCTCCGCCCCGCTGGTGCCGATATTGACGTTGGCGATGCCACAATCGCTGCCTTCGACCGACAGGAAATGCTCCGCCTCGGCCAGATCCCGGGTGAACAGGCTCGACGACAGCCCCTGGGAGACCTCGTTGTTGCCACGGACGGCTTCCGCGAACTCGCGGTAACCGAGCACATAGAGGATCGGTGCAAACGTCTCCTGCCGCGACACCTCGATCGGCGCATCGAGTTCGACGATCGCCGGCCGCGCGTACCACCCACCGCTGGCGCCCGGTACTTCGACCCGCTCGCCGCCGCTGATGCGACCGCCGGCGGCACGCGCGGCCGCGAGCGCGGCCTGCATCGCCTCGAACGCGGCGGCATTGATCAGCGGGCCGACCAACACATCCGCCTCGCGCGGATCACCGATTCGCAGCCCGGCATAGATTCCGCTCAGACGCTGCAGCAGCGCCGCGCGTCGAGATTCATGGACGTACAACCGCCGCAGCGTCGTACAGCGCTGGCCGGCGGTACCGACCGCCGCGAATACGATCGCCCGCACGGCGAGATCTTCACTGGCACTGGGCGCGACGATCATCGCGTTGTTGCCGCCGAGTTCGAGCAGCGAGCGGCCGAAGCGTGCGGCGACCGTGGTCGCGACTTCACGTCCCATCCGCGTGCTACCGGTCGCACTGATCAGCGGCAAGCGCGGATCGGCCGCCAGCCACTGGCCGGGCTCGCGCCCGCCCTGCAGCACCGTGGCCAGACCAGCCGGCGCCTCCGGAAAATTGGCCACCTCGGCCTCGAGCAAGCCCGCCAGCGCCGCTGCAGTCAGCGGCGTCTTTTCCGACGGCTTCCAGATCACACTGTCGCCGCAGACCAGCGCCAGCGCCGCATTCCAGGCCCAGACGGCCATCGGGAAGTTGAATGCCGTGATCACGCCGACCGGCCCCAGCGGATGCCAGCGCTCCAGCATGTGGTGCTGCGGCCGCTCCGACGCAATGGTCAAACCATGCAGTTGGCGCGACAAGCCGACTGCGAAGTCGCAGACGTCGATGACCTCCTGCACTTCGCCTTCGGCTTCGGCACGGATCTTGCCGACCTCGAGCGTGATCAGCTCCGCGAGTCGCGCTTTGTCGCGGCGCACCGCCATGCCGAAGCGCCGCAGCAGCTCGCCGCGGCGTGGTGCCGGCACGGTCCGCCAGGCCGCGAAGGCCTGCACGGCGCGATCGACACTGCGGTCGTAATCGGCGCGTGTCGCCACGGGCACCTCGCCGAGCGAATACCCGTCGATCGGCGAACGGCTGGTCAGGCGCTCACCGGCCACCGCAGAAGATCCGGGGCGACCCATGGCTTCAGCTCGCGGCTCGCAGCGGTGCGAGCCCCGGCAGGTCAGCACTTGCGCCGTCACTCGCATAGACCCGCCCGAAGCGATTGCCGAGGAAATCCGCCAGCCGGATGTCTTCCTGGCGCAGGAAACCCCGATCCGGCAAACGCCCTTCGGCCAGCAGGTCGAGCACCGCGCAGATCGAACTGGCCGTGGTCACCTGGATCGCCGTCCACTCGCGCCCGGCAAGCACCGTGGGATGCACCCGGTGCGCGAAGCTCTCCTGCCAGGTTCGCCCGCCGCGTCGACCAGTCGCAGTCGCGAAAATCACCACCACGTCCTGCGGTGTCTCCGGCAACGCATGCTCCAGCAGCTCGGCCAGCAACCCGGGCCGCTCCGCCAGCCGCAGATCCTGCAGCAGCATCTGCATGGCATCGCGATGCCCCGGATAGCGGATCGTGCGGTAGTTGAGGTGACGGACCTGGCCCTCCAACGTATCGCAGAGCGTGCCGAGCCCACCCGAGGTATTGAACGCTTCGTACTGCACGCCCTCGAGCGCAAAGTGTTCGAGCTGTTCGAGCGGTGGCACCAGCATGCGCCGGCCATCGACGATCGCCTCGCAGGGCTGGCAGTACTCGTTGATGACCCCGGCGGTGCTCCACGTCAGGTTGTAGCCGAGCGCATTCGATGGAAACTGCGGCAGCGCACCGACCCGCAACCGCAAGCTGTCGAGCGTATCGAAGCGCCGCGCGAGCTCCATGCCGACGATGGAAATGAAACCCGGTGCCAGACCACACTGCGGGATCAGCGCATGGGTCGCATCACTCGCCAGCGCTTTGACCAGGCGGGTGGTCGCGACATCCTCGGTGAGATCGAGGTAATGCACCCCGGCGGCGTGGGCGGCCCGCGCAATCGCCCCCGTGACCGCATAAGGCGCGGCACTGAGCACCGCGAAGCAGCCGTGCATCGCGGCAACCATGGCCTCGTGGTCGGTGACCGAGGCACAGAGCGTCTCCACCCCCGCCAGGTCGCGCAGCCGGGCCAGCGCCAGCTCGTCGCGATCGACGATGGTGACTCGATAGCAGTCGGTCGCGGTGAGCAGTTCCGCGACGAGGCTGCCGATGTGACCGGCGCCGGCGACGAGGATGCGATGCATGCTGACCTCCACAAATGACCCGGGCCCGCCGCTCCAGCCGCTGCCGGAAGCCGCCGGTCGGGCTACCTGCTCCGCATATTGATCCCATATATCGTCGATTCGCAGAGTTGATCTGTACGTATCAATCTTATTTTTCGTTAAAATAACGAAAATGACCGTCAATTCGACATCTACAGCCGAAGACCAGGCCCTGCTGACCCTGCTGCAGCAAGACGCCCGCCAGAGCACCGCGCAGCTCGCACGCCGGCTCGGCGTCGCGCGTTCGACGGTGCAGGGCCGCATCGAACGCCTCGAGCGCGCCGGCATCATCCGCGGCTATACGGTGCGCCTCTCGCCCGAGGCCCTGTCGCGGCAGGTCGAAGCCCACGTCATGATCGCGATCGAGCCGGCACAGCAGGTCGGCGTGGAACGCCGCCTCAAGGCGATCGCCGGGTTGACCGCGCTCTACACCGTCAGCGGCAACTTCGACCTGATCGCGATGGTCGGCGCCAGTACCACGGAGACGCTCGACCAGGCTCTCGACGAGATCCGGGCCTGCCCGGGCGTACGCGGCACCCAGACCGCGGTGTTGCTGTCGCGCCGCCATCCGCGCTGAGTCGCATGAGCGATCCCGGCCGGACCCCGAACACCACCGCGCCAGCACGCTCCGGCGGCTTCGCCTCGCTGCTGATCGGCGCCGGCATCCTGCTGAGCCGCGTCGCCGGGCTGATACGCGAACGGGTGATCGCGAGCTGCTTCGGCGCCGGGCTGCATGCCGACGTGTTCAGCGCGGGGCTGCGGCTGCCGAACGCGATCCAGAACCTGCTCGGCGAGGGCACGCTCAGTGCGTCGTTCATTCCCGTTTACGCCGAGTTGCTGGGCCAGGGCCGCAGCCGCGAAGCCGGCCGCGTCGCCGGTGCGATGTTCGCGCTGCTGCTCGCGGTCGCCGGCGCGATCGCACTCGCCGGCATCGCACTCGCGCCGCTGCTGGTCAGCGTGTTCACGCCGGGCTTTGAAGGCCACCGCCGCGAACTGATGATCACGGTGACGCGGATCTTCTTTCCGATGACCGGCGTGCTGGTGTTGTCGGCCTGGGCGCTAGGCATCCTCAACAGCCACCGCCAGTTCTTCGTGCCGTATTTCGCCCCGGTGCTATGGAACGCCGCGATCATCGCCGCGCTGCTCGGCTTCCGCAATGCCGATCTCGACCGGCTGCTGACTGCGGCAGCGACAGGCGCGTTGCTCGGCGGCCTCGTCCAGTTCGCGTTCCAGCTGCCCTGGGTGCTGCGCCTCGATCGCGAGATCCGCCTGAACCTCGGGCGCCGCGAGCCCGCGTTCCTCGAGGCCGTACGCAATGCAGGACCGGCGATCCTCGGCCGCGGGGTCGTACAGATCAGCGCGTATGCCGATCTGATCCTGGCCAGCCTGCTGGCTGTCGGCGCGGTCTCGCGGCTGCGCTATGCCCAGACGCTGTACGTGCTGCCGATCAGCCTGTTTGCGATGAGCATCGCCGCGGCGGAACTCCCCGAGCTGGCACGCGAGCGTGGCGGCCTGTCCGATGCATTGCGCACGCGGCTGCGCACCGCCGGCCGCCGCGTCGCGTTCTTCATCGTGCCGAGCCTGGCCGCCTTCGTTCTCCTGGGGCCGGTCCTGGTCGCGGGCCTCTACCAGACCGGTCAGTTCCAGTCCGCTGACGTCACCCTCGTCTGGTTGACTCTGGCCGCCTATAGCCTCGGGATGATGGCCTCGACCAGCACCCGTCTCTACCAGTCCGCCTGTTACGCATTGCGCGACACCCGCACGCCGGCACGAATCGCTGCGCTGCGCGTGCTGATGTCGGCCGCAGCCGGCACGATGCTGATGCTGCAATTCGAGCCCATCCAGCTCGGCTCATGGCTGCTGCCGGCAGGCCTCTGGTCGGGTATGCGGATCGAAGGCCTGCCGCTCGGGCCCGTCGGTCTCGCGCTCGGTGCAGCCGTCGGCGCCTGGCTCGAATGGACGCTACTGCGACGCCACCTCGCTGCACGGCTCGGCCACGTCGGCGTCGGCCTGCCGATCCTCGCACGAATGTTCATCGCGGCCCTGTTCGCCGCCGGGATCGGCGCACTGCTGGCCTGGCTCATCGCATCACTGCATCCGCTGCCCAAGGCCGCACTGGTCGCATCCGGCTTCGGCGTCGGTTATCTCGCCGCGGCGCAGCTGCTCGGACTGGACGAGGCCAGCAGCTTCGCAGCCGCGCTGCTGCGGCGCCTGCGGCGCCGCTAGCAGGCCGTAGTGCCACGATTCCTTCACGCCGATCAGCCCGGAACACCGCGGAACGGACACGTCGAACTGCAACGCCCGGCAAGCTGGGCGGATGCATCAAGCTTCGATAATCTCGGCCGACCGAAGGAGAACACACCATGGATACACGCTGGTCACGTCGCTCTCTGATCCAGGCCGTCGGCGCCACCGCAATCACCAGCGCGACAGCGGCCGCACCCGTACTGGGCGCCCCTGATCCGCGCCGTGTGCCACGCGGCGGCTGGGATGCCATCGTGGTCGGAGCGGGTACTGCCGGCCTGCCGCTGGCCATCTTTGCCGCGCAGCGCAAGGCCAAGGTGCTGTTGCTCGACATTGCCGACACCACGGGCGGCACGCTCCACGTGTCGACCGGCCAGATGAGCGCCGCCGGCACCCGCCTGCAGCAGGCTCGCGGCATCAGCGACACCGCTCAGGAGCATTACGACGACCTGCAGCGCATCTCGCGCGGCACCATCGATCCGATGCTGGCGCGGCTCGCCGTGTTCAACGCCGCCGATACTTTCGACTGGCTGATGGCACGCGGCTTCGAACCCCTGCCAGGCCAACCGGTCAACGGCGAGGCGCACGAGCCCTACAGCAAACCGCGCTACTACTGGGCCGCCGAAGGCGGACGCGCGATCATGAAGCTGCTGCAGCGCGAGGTGCAGGCACCGGTCGAGCGCGGCCTGGTTTCCATCCTGCTGAAGCACGACGTGTTCGAGCTGCTGCATGCGCGCGACGGCCGGGTGCGCGGTCTGCGCGCCCGCGACGATACCGGCACGCTGCGGGAGTTCACCGGTCGCTCGGTGGTGCTCGCGACCGGTGGCTATACGGCTGCTCCGGCGCTTTACCAGCGGCTGACGGGCCGCCCGCAATACATCAACATGCCCTACCGGCACAGCCAGGGCCGAGGCATCGAGCTCGGCCTCGCCGCCGGCGCGCGGCTGCGCGGCATCGAGAACTACATGGCCAACTACGGCCTGGTGCTGGCCTCCGACGACCAGCCGACCAGCCTGTTCGCCCGCCCGCAGGATTTCCCGCAACGGCGACAGCCCTGGGAAATCCACGTCAACGCCGAGGGCCGTCGCTTCGTCCGCGAGGACATACCGAGTGTCGACGCCCGCGAGCAATCGCTGCTGTATCAGACTCAAGGCCGTCGCTGGATCGTTTTCGACCAGGCCATCCTCGATGCCGCTCCGCCGGTCCTGCAGGGGTTCACACCCGAAGACATACGCGGCGCATTCGATCTGCATCCGTGGTTCAAGCGTGCCGATTCGATCGGCGAGTTGGCGCGAGCCGCCGGCATCGATCCGGCCGGTCTCGAAAGCACGGTCACGATGTTCAACTACGGCGTGCGGACCGGCAACGACCCACTGGGCCGTCAGCATCATCCGCTGCCGATCGCCAAGCCGCCGTTCTATTCGATCAAGACCCAGGCGACGAGCGTGACCTCCGCTGCCGGCCTCGCGGTCGACGAGTCGCTGCGGGTATTGCACGAGGATGGCTCGGTGATTCCCGGCCTGTACGCCGCCGGCGAGCTGCTCGGCGCCGGAGCCCTGCAGGGCAAGGCGTTCTCGGGTGGCATGATGGTCACACCGTCGCTGACCTTCGGCCGCCTGCTCGGTTCGCGGCTGCTGCCGACCTGATCATCGTGCAATTACCCGTCAGCCAGAGACACACCACATGAACCGATTCGGCGCCTGCGCACTCGCGCTGCTCGCAACCTCGATCGTCCCGCATGCCGCTCTGGCGGCGGAACCGGCGACCGCCAAGCCATATCTCAGCCTCGAGCAACTGCGCGCCAAGTACGGCGATGCGCAGTCGGGACGCTATGCAACCATCGGCGGCGTCGAGGTCTACCACAAGGACGAGGGCAAGGGGCCGGCGATCCTGCTGATCCACGGCTCGCAGAGCACGTTGCGCACCTGGGACCACATCGCACCGGTACTGGTACAACGCGGCTACCGTGTGATCCGCTACGACACACCGCCGCTGGGCCTGTCGGGTTCCATATCGGACCAGGCAGCCCGGCAGCTGACGCCGGCCGCGTTCGTCGCCGGCTTGCTCGATCATCTGGGTGTCGATCGCGTCAGTTGCGTCGGTGTCTCGAGCGGCGGCACGACCTGCATGTATCTGGCGGCCACCTATCCCGAGCGCGTGCACCGGCTGATCATGTCGAATGCGCCCTCCGACCCCGTCGAGAACGCCAAGCTGACACCGACCCCGGAGTTCGAAGCCGCGCAGCGCGAGGCACGCGAAACCGGCTTCCAGTCGCAGCGTTTCTGGAATGCCTTCCTCGACTACTTCAGCGGCGTTCCGGAGCGTCTCGATGCCGGCATTCGCGAGCAGTACTACGACATCAACCGCCGTGTTCCGGAGAAGAACTACACGGCCCTGACCGGCCTCGTCCGTGACCACGAGAAGGTCAGGGCCGCGATGGCACGCGTGCATTGCCCAACTTTATTGATCTGGGGGGCTCGCGACGAGCTGCTGCCGCCGGCCGCGGCCGACACCCTGGCCGGCTACCTCGAAAACGCCCAGGTCTCGAAGATCTTCATGCCGGACGTCGGCCACTATCCACCGCTCGAGGTGCCAGCACGGTTCGCGCAGCTGGTCATCAACTACCTGGAGGTCGCGACCCCGGAATAAATGTGCTCCGGGACCGCAGGATTCCTGTGTCGGGCCGGCTGCGCAGCGGTTAGAATCGCGCCCTGTCCGCCTGAGACAGCGACACCCGAGAGGCCGGGATGAAATTCATTTCGCGGCTGATGCCGCGCGAGGGGCGGTTTTTTGCGCTCTTCAATGAGCATGCGGGCTACGTCCGCGACGGCGGTACGGCCGTCGTCGATCTGCTCGCCCATTTCGACGATCCGATCGCACGCACCAAGTACGGCGACCTGATCGAAAAGCTCGAACACAAGGCCGATCGCGTGACCTACGAGACGGTCTCGCTGCTGCACACGACCTTCGTCACACCGTTCGATCGCGACGACATCCACCGCCTGATCTCGCGGATGGACGACATCCTCGACCTGATCCAGGACACGGCCGAGTCGATGATCCTCTACGACATCACCGACGTGACGCCGCCCGCCCGGCGGCTCGCGGACATCCTGTGCAAATGCTGCGAGCGCCTGCACACGGCCGTACTGAAGCTCGACGCCATGGCGAACGCCCCCGAGATCCTCGCGATCTGCCATGAAATCGACGAGCTCGAATCCGACGCCGACCGCATCATGCGGGCCGCGATCTCGGAACTGTTTCGCAACGAGCCGGATACACGCCAGCTGATCAAGCTGAAGGCCGTCTACGAGCAGCTCGAGTCCGCGACCGACCGCTGCCAGGACGTCGCCAATGTCGTCGAAAGCCTAGTACTCGAGAACGCCTGACCCTATATGGAAGGCGACATCCTGCTGCCGGTGCTGGTCGGGCTGGTCTTGCTCGCGCTGGCTTTCGATTTTCTCAACGGCTTTCACGATGCCGCCAACTCCATCGCCACCGTCGTCTCCACCGGCGTACTGAAACCGCTGCAGGCCGTGGTCTGGGCGGCGTTCTTCAACTTCATCGCCATCGCGATTTTCGAACTGCACGTGGCGACCACGGTCGGCAAGGGCATCGTCGACCCGAGCGTCGTCGACCACCACGTCATATTCGGTGCATTGATCGGCGCGATCACCTGGAACCTGATCACCTGGTACTACGGCCTGCCGTCGAGCTCCTCGCATGCGCTGATCGGCGGCCTGATCGGCGCCACGGTCGCCAAAGCCGGCACCGCACCGCTGATCGGCAGCGGCATCGGCAAGACGGCGCTGTTCATCGTGCTCTCGCCGCTGATCGGCCTGGTTCTGGGCGCCTTGCTGACCGTGGCCATTTCCTGGGTATGCCTGCGGCGCACGCCGCGCTCGGTCGACCGCTGGTTCCGGCGCCTGCAGTTGCTGTCCAGCGCGCTATACAGCATCGGCCACGGCAGCAACGACGCGCAGAAGACGATGGGCATCATCTGGCTGCTGCTGATCAGCGCCGGTGCGGCACCGAGTGACCATCTGCCGACCTGGGTGGTCGTCTCCTGCTATGTCGCCCTCGCCGCCGGCACTTTGTTCGGCGGCTGGCGCATCATCAAGACCATGGGGCAGCGCATCACCAAGCTGCGGCCCGTCGGCGGCTTTGCCGCCGAGACCGGCGGCGCGATCGCGCTGTTCACCGCCACCGGGCTCGGCGTGCCCGTCTCCACCACCCACACCATCACGGGCGCGATCCTCGGCGTGGGCTCGGCCAACCGCCCGAACGCGGTGCGCTGGGGTGTATTCGCGGACATCCTGGTCGCCTGGCTGCTGACCATACCGTGCTCGGCCTTCGCCGCCGCCCTGGCATGGTGGGCCGGTCAGCAGGTTTTCTGAGCGCGCTATTCCGCCGGGTCGGGGTGGATGCAAGCGCCCGCGCCGCGACGACGCCTCCTCTACAATTCCGCAATGAATCCATCCGATTCGTCTGCCGATTCATCCTTCAGCGACGGGGACCTGCAGACCTGCCTGCGCGTGCTGCGGGCCATCGAGGCCGATCGGGGCGTGCTCGTCCGCCTGACCCAGGATGAACGGCGCGAACTGCTCACCCTCTCCGGGTTGGTTGCCAAACCAGACCGGCACGACCTGCGGCGGATGGCCCGCGCATTCCGGCGTGCCGAGCGCACGGCGGCACAGCAGCAGGACCAGCAAGCGATCGAGCAGAGCGGACTGCGTCGGCAGCGACGCAGCGCCAGCTACGCACCGCTGTGGCTGCCGCCCCCCGACGCCGCGCAGGACGGACGCGAGCAACCATTGCTCAGCTCGGCACGTGCCTGCTACGTCTGCAAGCAGCCCTATCGCGAAGTGCATCGCTACTACGATTCGATGTGCCGGGACTGCGGCGACTTCAACTACGCGAAGCGCGGGCAAACCGCGGACCTCGAGGGTCGATATGCGCTGATCACCGGTGCGCGCGTCAAGATCGGCTACCAGGCCGCGCTGAAACTGCTGCGGGCGGGCGCTCATGTCGTCGTCACTACACGGTTTCCCGTCGACGCCGCCGAGCGCTATGCCCAGGAAGCCGACTACGCGGACTTCCGCGAGCGCCTGCAGATCCACGGGCTCGACTTGCGGCATACTCCGAGCGTCGAACTGTTTGCACGCTGGCTCGGCGAGCAACTGCCGCGCCTCGATTTCATCCTCAACAATGCCTGCCAGACCGTTCGCCGGCCGGCCGGCTTCTTCCGCCATCTGCTGGCGCGCGAACGGCAGGGATCGACCGCCCTGCCCGTACCACTGCGCAATCCGCTGACACAGCACGACAGACTCTGTCAGGCCGTCGCGACACAGCCTGCTCCCGGGTCACCCGGCACGACGCTCGTCGCCGGCACGATACGCGGCTACCCGGAAGGGCTGGTGCACAGTGCCGAGCTGTCACAGCGCCGCTATCTCGACGAAGACTACCTCGGGGGTGAAGCGCTTTTTCCGACGGGGCGCTACGACGAGGATCTGCAGCAGGTCGATCTGCGCCAGACCAACAGCTGGCGCCTGCGACTGCACGAAGTCGAGACACCCGAGCTGCTCGAAGTCCAGTTGGTGAACTCGATCGCGCCCTACATTCTCAATGCCCGCCTGAAGCCGCTGCTGCTGCGCAGCGGCAGCCGCGACCTGCACATCGTCAATGTCAGCGCGATGGAAGGGCAGTTCTACCGCACGACCAAGACCGACAAACATCCGCACACCAACATGGCGAAGGCGGCCCTCAACATGCTGACCCGCACCAGCGCCCCCGACTACGTGCGCGACGGCATCCACATGAATGCCGTGGATACCGGCTGGATCACCGACGAGGATCCGGCCGTGCATGCGGCGCGCAAGGCGGAACTCGGGTTTGCGCCGCCGCTGGACATCATGGATGGCGCCGCCCGCATCGTCGATCCGATCTTCACGGGCTTCAACACCGGCACCCATGTCTGGGGCCAGTTCCTGAAGGACTACAGACCGGCGCCCTGGTGAACTCGACCCGTCGCCGGCACATGCAGCCGGCGGCGAGGGTCGTACCCGTCGATCCGGCCCTATTCCAGCGGCCGCATGAAGGTGCCGGCATCGATCTTGCGCTCGATGACCCGCGCCAGCTCTTCCTGGATCTGGCCCTTGGATTTCATCGGCCCGTTGGTCCAGAGATTCGGTGGATAGAAGGACGCGGCGGCATAGACCAGCGAATAGGCCTCGATCCGCAACCGCGCCAGCCGGTTCACGCCGAACAGCCCTCCCGGGGTGCAGCGCACCCGGCGCAGCATTTCCACGTCGATCACGGCATTGGCACGCGTCGACTCGCCGGACGCATGGGCCTCGGCCAGCACGCGTCCCTGGAAATCGATGATCTTCGAGTTGCCCGTGTTCTGCCCCGACGGCGGCCCGCCCTCGATGCCGCCGGCATTGGCCGAGATGAAATACACCATGTTCTCGGCGGCGCGCGTGCGCTTGGCCGATTCCCAGGCCATGAACTCCGTGCGCCCGTGGTCCGAGGTCGGATGCAGGATCACCTCGGCGCCGCGCAAGGTCAGGCAGCGGGCCGTCTCCGGCCAGAGGATCTCCCCGCAGGGCATCATCGCGAGATTGCCGAGCTCGGTGCGGATCACCGGCCACAGGCCTTCGACGCCATGCTTGTCGAGGTAGCGCTCGAGGATGTCGTGCGGCGAAAAGCCCTGTTCGGTCGAGACACGCCGGTACTTCAGCACCACGTCGCCCGACGGGTCGATCAGGAACGAGCAGTTGAAATACATGCCCGGCCATTCGGGAGGCGCTTCGTAAGCATTCGCGCCCAGCCAGACCCTGAAACGCTGTGCGAGCTGCTGCAGCCGCTCGACCTCGGCGCAGCCAGGGATCTGCAGGCAGGCCTTGCGGATCCACTCCTCCGTCGATTCCTTGTGCGGCGCACCCTGCAGGTTGAACTCCGGGAACAGCACCAGACGCGGCGCCTTGGCCGGCCGGCCAACGGCGTAGCCGAGCATCTCCTCCCAACGGTCGATGCTGCCGTTGACGATCTGCATCGCCTCCTCGCGCGAGCCCGCCCGATTGACCGAGCGGTTGATCGTCTGCATGCAGGTGGCTTGCCACAGCGGTACACGACCGCCCTGCTTCCCCGTTTTCTGATCGCTCATGTGCCGACTTCGCCCTCTGGTGCGGTGATTCCGAAGCCACAGAGTGACATCGTGGGACGGCCGGCGACAAGCGATGCAGCACGCCGTTGCAGGCACCGGGACGAACGCCGAAGGCCCTCGGCGCGATCCGTGCCACTCCGGGCTGCGCAGCCGGATGCACAGCCTCACTCGGTGCGCAACACGACTGCCGCCGCGACTCGGAAGCCCGCCCGGTAGACGGGCGTCGCGGAATGCCACGGCACCGCAGCACCCGACCGTGCCCGCCAGCCCGCGCGGCGAAATGCAGACCACGATCACTCTGCGGAAGCTTGCCTTCGGTACGGACCTGCATATCGAGCAGGGTGGCGTTCCCGATGTGATTCCGGCCGAAGCGTGCTACTTGGGATGGCAGGAATCGCTGACCCTGTTGGTGACGCTGGTCGAAGCGGAGATCCCCGATGGCGCTTGAGCCCGCTAGGCAAACCGCGCCAGTCGATACGGCGCCAACGCCTCGACGGGCACGCCATCGAGCAGCTCCTGGGTGACGTACTGCGCCAGCACCGGCGCGAGCGTCACCCCACTGTGCGTGACTGCGGCATAAAGGTTGCGGAACCGGCCAGCGAAGCCCACGGCTGGGAAGCCGTCGGCAGGAACCACCCGCTTGCCGATGCTGACGCGTTCGAGCTGCGCCTGCGCCAGCGCCGGCACATGGCGCGCAGCCTGCTGCAGGATCCGCGCACCTCGATTGTCGGATCCGGATACGGCCTCGGCACTCACGCGGCCGCTGCTGCTGACGATGCGTCCGCCAGGATCCTGTTTGATGGTCGCAGCCGATCCGAACAGAACGCTGTCGAGCAACGGAGCCTGTGGTTCGGTGTGGGCAAGCACGCCAACCGAGGTCGTCAACGGCAAACTCACTCCGAGCTGCTGCAGCAGCGACTGACTACCCAATCCGGCAGCAATGACGATCTGGTCCGCTTCGATGCGCCCACCCGCAGTCCGGACCGCTCGCACCTCGTCGCCGGACACATCGAAGCCCTCGACGACCGCCGGAAACTCGACCCGCGCACCGAGCGCCCTGGCTCGCGCCAGCAGGACATTCACGGCACCGACTGGATCGACACTGCCCTCCTCGTCATAGAGCGCCGCGCCGGCCACCAGTCCCGGCGTCACCCCGGGCAACAGCTTGCGCAGCGCGGCCTCGTCCAGCTGGTGACCCGCGTAGCCCCACTGCTGGCACTGACGCAGGTTCGCCAATAGCTCGGCGGCCGCGCTGGGGTCGTCACGCCAGTAGACCGCGCCGCCCCAGCGCAACGGTAGCTCGACTCCGATCTCGAGCTGCAGACGGCGCCATCCCGCCAGGCCCAGAAGGTTCAAGGCGTAGTAGGGAGGCGAACGCTTGGTCGAGGCATTCAGATAGGCGAACGAATCCCGTGTCGTACCGCTTGCCGGAGCCGTCTTTTCGAGAATCGTGACGCGTACGCCCCGGCGCGCAAGCTGATAGGCGATCGTCGCGCCGACGATGCCGGCACCGATCACGACCACGTGCCCGGTGCCGCCTGCAGCCCGCACGACGCGCGGGCCGGCCGCGGCCAGAGCCGTCGCCCCAAGCAGCCCGAGAACCTGTCGCCTGTCCATCCTCGACTCCATATCTCGACTCGATCCCGACTCGCTCAGGCCCGTGGACGCGGCTTGGCCTTCGCCTGCGCAGCTTTCCATACACGCAGGAAATTCCCGCCCCAGAGTTTGGCGATATCCGCCCGCGAATAGCCGCGACGCAGCAGCTCCGCCGTGAGGTTCAGCGACTCGCCTTCATTGTTCCAGCCGATCACGCCACCGCCATGATTGAAATCCGACGAGATGCCGACATGGTCGATACCGATGCGCTTGACGACGTAGTCGATCTGATCGACGTACTCGGCCAGCGTCGCGCGATACGCCGGGTCGCCGGTCACTTCGTGGATCTCGTCGTTGTAGGCCTTGAACTGCTCCGGCGACAGCAGCTTCACGCCCGCTTCGGTCAACGGCTGGCTCGCGGCGACGTTGGCCTCCTCCGGGACTCCATGCTTGCGCCGGATCTCGTTCGCCTTGCGTTTCGCTTCGGGAGGCAGCGGCCGCACCCAGGAACTGTAGGCATTGACCGCGACGACACCGCCGTTGCGCTGGATCGACTGCAACTGCTCGTCGGACAGGTTGCGCGGATGGTCGATGATCGCGCGGGCATTGGAATGCGAAGCCACGACCGGAGCCCGTGTCAGGCTCAACACCTGTGCCAAGGCGTCCGGCGAAATCTGCGAAACGTCGATGACGATCCCGAGATCGTTGAGACGGGTGACGAGCTGCTTGCCCAGAGCGGACAGGCCACCGTGCTCGCCGAGCTTGTCGCCGCGCAACAGGTTGGGTCGCGACGAATCAGCCAGATCGTTGTTGCCGCCATGGGTGAAGCCGAAGAGCCGCACGCCTTTGTCGTACCAGGCATCGAGCTGATCGACGTCACTGCCGAGCACATTGCCGTTGAGGATGCTGAGCACGATCGCGAACTTGCCTGCAGCCGCGACACGTTCGAGCTCCGCGGGCGAGCGCACGACGGCCGCGAGATCGGGATGGCGACGCTCGATCGCCGTCAGGATCTCGTACTTCTGCGTGGCCTTCCGGCGAGCGTCCTGTGTGCCAGCCACGGTGCGGGGGCCCTGCGGCACGAAGATGGCGATGACCCCTGCCTTGACGAGGCCCTCGCGTGCCTTGGGCAGATCGAACTGGCTCGGACCATCGACGGCCGCATCGAGCTCACCCGCGCCGTAGTCGAAGGGGATGTCGAGATGATTGTCGAGCGCGATGATATTCCGATGGATCTCCGCCGCCTGCTGCAGCAGCTCAGGCCTCGGGGCCTCGGTGGCCACAACCTGCGGCGGCAGCAGCAGCGCCATGGCGGCGAGTGCCAGGACCGACAGCGAGGATGTGCGCGAAAAATCGGCGGTTCCGGAGAAGCGGGTATTCGAGTTGAGCATACGGATCGACTTCCATCGTGGAGGAGGTGCGGCGGCAGGCTCAGTGCGTCGGTCGGGTCAACTGCCTGGCCAGCAACTGCCAGCGGCCGTTCTCCAGCACCCAGACATCGAGGCCACTGAGGCGCGAAACACTCGTGGCGCCGTCGTCACGCTTGATGTGGAACGCAAAGCCGCCGGTGACCAGCGCAAGCTCGCCGCGCCGGCGGATCACGAGGTCGGTGACGTCCACCGCAGTGAACCGGCGACCGGGCACCAGTGTGCGATCGATCTGCGGAGCTCTGCCAAGCACCTCGCCATCCGTGTGACCGTAGCTCAGCTGCTCGTGGTATGCGTGCTCCAGCCCTGCCCGGTCGCCGGCGACTACCGCCGCCCGCCATTGATCCAGCGTCCGCAGCAATGCCTGCCCGGCATCGGGAGAAATGTTGTCCGCGGCCGAACTGGTGTGGGGCGCCGTCGCCGGCACAGTCTGGGCCTGTACGGCCACAACCGGGAGCAGCAACGCCGCAAGCAGCGCCGCGAGGGAGCTGATATGGAAAGATTTCATAGGAGGAACTCAGAATTTGAAGTTGAGACGGGCGTAGTAGATCGCGCCGGCGCCGCCCTCCGGCGACAGGCCGGAGTAGATCGCCACCACCGGATTGCGCGTCGCAGCGATCACCTGGTCCGGGTGGCTGCCGAACAGGTTGTTGGCACCGACGGTCGCGTGAATGGCGTCGCTGAAGCGATAGCCCAGGTGCAGGTTCACGACGATCTGCTCGCCGAACTTCTGATCCAGGGCCGGATTGCTGGTATGCGAAGCGCTGTAGCTGCCGTAGCGCACGCCGCTGAGCTGCGCGCTGAACCGGTCGGCCTTGTAGTCCGCCGCGAGCCGCAGAAACGACTCCGGATTGCCGCGCTCGATCAAGCCGATTGCCTCGCGGCCGATCAGCGCCAGCCCGCTGCCGGCCAGCACGCCCGGCGTTGGCTCGAAAGCGGTGATTTCGGTCTCGCTACGGCTGTAGCCCAGGCTGAAATCGAGTGCGTTGCCGCCACCGGGGCGGAAACCATAACGGCCGACGATCTCGACACCGCGGGTCCGCGTATCCACGGCATTGGTGAAGAACTGCAGGCCCGAATAGGTCGGATAACCGGCAGCCGTCAGTGCTTGCGTGACCGTCGTACCACGCAGCACTTCCGACAACGCGATGCGATCGTCAATCTCGGTGCGATAGACGTCCACCGTCAGCGAAGCACGGTCGTCGACGACCCATACCAGGCCGGTCGAGAAGCTGGTCGACTCTTCCGGAGTCAGGGCTGTCGCACCCAGCGCACGCGCCAGCGCGCTGTCGACCGGTGCGATGCGATTGGTGCTCAACACGCCATTGGTGATGTTCGGAATGGTCCGCGAATACGCCGACTGCCCCAACGAAGGTGCGCGGTATCCGGAGCTGAAACTGCCCCGCCAGGCCAGCTGCGGCAGCAATTCGTAGCGCAGCGCGAGACGGCCGTTGGTCGTTGCGCCGAAGTCGGAGTAATGCTCGCTGCGTGCCGCCAGCGCCACCTTGAAGCGGTCGTTCGGCCGGATCTCGACGTCGACATAGCCACCGTAGACATCGCGCGACAGGCGGCCCGCGTCATCCGGCGAGAAACCACCAAAACCCTGCGAGGCAGGTGTCGCCACCCGACCTGCATTCGGGCCATCGAGGATGGGCACACCACCGTTCGCCCAGGAACCGTACGCGCCCTCGAAAACCTCGTAGGCCTCGTGCCGATAGGTGATGCCGGCCGACAGATTGAGCGGGTTAAGAAGGTTGGCCAGCGCCACCTCGCGGGTCCAGTCGAGGTTGATGCTGCTCTGGACGTTCAGCAGATCTCCGGTATCGAACGATGCCGGGCTGGCGAGACCGAGGCTCGCATTGTTGGTGTTCGACACCACGCTCTCGACCAGGTTTCGACCATAGGTCGCGCTGAGATCGAATCGGCCGACGGAATCATTGCCGAACTTCACGCCCGCCGTGATCGAGGCATCACGCGATTGCACGTTCAACAGCGGCTGAAAGCCATCCGGATAGAGTGCCCGCACGGTCTGGTCGGCATTCGGCTGCCGCAGGTTGCCGAAGCCGTCGTCCTCGCGCCAGCCATAGCTGCCGAAACCGTAGACCGTCGCGCCACCCAGCTTGCTCTCAGCATTGACGAACAGGTTGTAGCGCTCCGACGCACCGCTGCCGTAGAACCAGTCCCGGTACGGGTAGCTGGATTCGCGCGGATCGCCCGCAAAGTACATTTGTCGGGTATCGCGGACCGACAGACGCGTCGGGTCGATGTCCCAGGCATCGAAGGACACGGTCAGGAAACCTTCTCCCGGAAGCCTCGTACCGAAGCTTCCGCCAAGGCTGCCGGTATCACCGTCGCCGTTCTCGTTGCGGCCGAACTGCAGCGAGAAATCGCTGCCTCCCGCCTGCTCCTTGAGCACGATGTTGACCACCCCGGCAATGGCATCCGAGCCGTACTGCGCCGCTGCGCCGTCGAGCAACACCTCGACACGCGCGATGGCGTTCAGCGGTATGCTGTTGAAATCGACGGTCTGCGCACCCTTGGTCGTGCCGCTACCCGCATTGAGTTGGGCGGTCGCATGACGTCGCTTGCCGTTGACCAGCACCAGCGTCTGGTCCGCCGCGAGACCCCGCAGCGCGACGCCCTTGACGAAACTGGCGGCGTTGCTCGACGGCACCGAGGTCGGGAAGTTGAACGACGGGACCGTGCTCTGCAGCGCCTCGCTCAAGGTTCGTGCCCCGGTCTGCAGCAGCTCCGCACTCGAGACGACCTGGACCGGCGCGGCACTGTTCAGAATCGTTGCATTGCCGGCGCGCGAGCCGACCACGACTATCGTGTCGAGACCCGCTTCCGAGCCGCTGTCCGACGACTCCTGCGCAGAAACCGGGTTTCCGGCCAAGCCACACAGCACCAGAACCGTTGCCGGAACAAGCCATCGCGAAGTCGGGTCGGCATGCACAGTATCGGAGGTCGGGCCATTCATTGCAGTGAATCCAGTCCTGAGTGTGAAGGTGGGGGCCCTCACCCGCCGGCGCGGGTTTGCGAGGGCCGAGCCATGATAGGCAGCCCGAATCCGCACCAGAAATCACTAGTGGATCTCAGGAAATAGGTTCTTGGCATGTCGCCGCACCGTCGCCGGCGGGCTGATCTCCGGTAGCGAGATATCGCGCCGGCTAGTGCCTCAATGCCGCGATCGTCGCCCGCGGCCTACCACCCAGACGAATCACGCCTTGCTGAATCGCGACAGCGACGGCATGCGTTCGATTCGACGCTCCGAGCTTGCGAACGATGTTCTTGATATGAAAGCGGACCGTGTCGTGCGCACAGCCGATCTCCTGGGCGATTTCTTTGTCGCTGCAGCCATAGGCCGCCCACGACAGGCATTCGATCTCGCGCAGGGTCAGGTTCTGGAGCAGGGTATCGGGTCGCACTCGATCCAGTGCATCGAAGAACGCCTGGGCGAGCGTCAGCAGGCTTCGATCCACCATGGCTCTGGATGGCGGCACCGGATCGCGCAACGGCTTGAGCCAGGACACCTGGGCGCAGTTGCCGGACGGGCGCCGCACGGTCGCGGTCAGTCCGGCAGCAATCCCATGTGTACGCAGGAATCTCGCGCCCAGGATCTGATCGTCCGACATGATGACTCGTTGCACCGGATCCTCGGGATCGGGCACATGCCAGACGACGACGGCATCGGGACACGAGCGGGCGCCTTCGGGCATCAGGCTCGCGCGGGAGACATTGATGCTCAACCACTTGCGCATGAAGTTGGCGGGCCAGCCAAACTGCCTCGCCCAGAACTGGGGCCGAGGCATACGTTCGACCGCCGGCCCTCGGTACCCCTCCTTGAAGCCCACGATGGCGCAGCCGGCAACGAACCGCGTGTCAGCCAAAGGCTGCAGGCAATCCTCCAGACGTTCGGCAGACCGGAATCTCGCCAGCAGCTCGGCCAGTTGACTCTGCGGACTGTCCAATCCAGCCCCCCGGGCTACTCGATTGAGTAGCAGACTCTAACATGCACCTCGGCATCATCAACCGGGACCAAGACCACGCAGAGGAACCCTCATGTCGAACTGGCGCACGAATATTTCACTGTTCTCACTTTGCCTCATCACCGTACCGGCCATCGCCAAGGATCTGCCGCAGAACTTCGATCCGTCCAAATACTCGCAGACAGTCACTGAATGCGACCGCCTTGCCGCCCATTCCGAGGACCCCAACAAGGTGGCAGCGGGTGTCGCCGAGGCCAAGGTCGACTTACCGGCAGCCATCGCGGCTTGCCGGATCGATCTCGCCAAGGATGCAGGAAATCCGCGCCTCCAATACCAACTGGGCCGAGCGCTCTCGTATGCCGGCCAGATCGACGAAGCGCTTCCTCTACTGGAAAGCTCATCCAGACTGGCTTATCCGCAAGCCCAGTTCGTGCTCGGCTATCTGCTGCTCGACGGCCGACTGAAGGCGCCGGTGGACCGGTGCGGCGCCCTGGAGTGGTTCAGGCAGTCGGCGCGTCAACAGCGCATGGCGGCTCAGATCGGCCTCGCTGCCTGGTATCTCGACGGCCACTTCGCCAAGTGCCCGAATCGCCCGACGCGCGCCGAGCTGCTCGGGAACCTAGCGGCGGCGCGGGCGCAGAATCCGAAGTTCTACCCGGAACTGCTGATCTCCGACCTGGAGCGCCAGCTCGGGGCACGGCAGCGTGTGAAGTAGCGCAGCAAGGACGCGGTATTCGATACTGCCGCTCCGCCATCCGGATTGCGGAGCGGCAGCGCCACCTCAGAACGAAACGTTGATACGAATGCCGAAATCCCGCTTGTCGAGCGGGGAGACCGCGATACCCTGCTTGGCGGCCAGCAAAGCCGCCTGGAACGGCGACGAGAAATCCGAGAATCGCGCTCCCGTCATCCACTCATCCTCATCGGTCAGGTTGCGGACGAACGCCTCGATCCGGTAGCGGCCTTTCTCGAAGCCGGCCCGCAGGTTCACCAGCGTGTAGTCGCTCATGTAGGCGAGGTTCGACTCGTCCGCGTACGCCTTGCCCTGGTAGCTGACATCCAGTCTGACGAAGGAATCGACGCCCAGGACGCGGAAGTTCTGCGTCGCCGAGACATTGCCGCTCCACTTGGGTTGCCGGGGTGTCTGCCGGCCTTTCATCTGGCTGAAGCCGGCAATGGGCTCGACAAAATTGAACATGTAGTCGTCGTAGGCCGAATCGATGTAGGCCAAGTTGGCCTGGACCGAAAGATCGTGGGTCACGCTGAAGCCGGACTCCAGCTCGAGCCCCTTGATGGTGGCATCGCCCGGCAGCAAGACGCTGCGGGTCAAAAACAGCGGTACGAGACCACCGGCTCCGCCCGCGATACGCCGCGGCGATCCGACGGCCTGGCCCAGGGCAGCACTGCAACCGATCGCTCCCGACGCGATGTCCGCTGCCCGGCAGGTCTCGTTGATCGCGAATGCGCTGCGACCCTTGATGTTCTTCCAGGTGTTGTGGAACAGCGCCAGGCTGATATGCAGGCGATTGTCGAGCAGCCGCTGCTTCCAGCCGATTTCCCAGGCCTCCAGCGTTTCCGCGGGCAGCGATTCCGCCAGACGCGCATCCTGGGCCACGTACTGCGCACGCTCCTGGGCATTGGCATTGATGAAGAAGGTATTGAAATCGCCGGCAATCTGCCCCTCGGAATAGCTGAGATACAGGTTGGTATCGCGAACCGGCTGCCAGCGCAGGATGGCACGCGGCAGGAAGTCGTCGAACGACTCGCGCAGCAGAGGACTGCCGGGCGTAATGAGTCCAGCACCCTTGGTCAGTTCGTCGCTCTGCTGCCGCCCTTCGACGCTGAGGGTCAGGCTCTCGAGGATGTCGAAGTCGAAGGCCGCGAAATAGCCCATCACCTTGGCCCGATCGGCATTCTGTGCGAGGTTATTCGGGTTCAGCAACACCTGCCCGGTGCAGGTGGCCGGATCGTCTGTAAAGGTCGGCGAGGTCGACGCACAGGAGATGGTCGTATCGCCGCCGCCTCCGGCCGACGTGAACTCCTGTGTGTAGTAGTTTGCGCCTACCAGCCAGCGGAACCGGCCACCCTGGGGGCTGGTCAAGCGCAGCTCGTAGCTCTCGTCGTCCATCAATTGCGGATCACGCGAGAAGAAGGAAACGCGGTCCGTCATGTCGTAATCGCGGATCCAGTTGGCCGCCTGTTCGTTGCGTGCCGCGGTGAAGGCCAGGTTGTAGTCGCCGATGTCGTAGCTGGCCGCCAGGCTGAAGCGCTCGGTCTCGCGCTTCATGCCGACCTCGTCGACATGCGGCACACCGGCCAGCAGCGTAGCCGGATTCGTCTGCCCAGCCGCGATCACCTTCGTCGGAATGACGGTGTTCGACGAGATGATGTTGCCGGTGAACACCCGTGCCGAGCGGGCGTCTGGCACCCGACCGCAGACGTAGCGCCTCGGCTGGCGCGGTCCCTCCACGGTATCGATCGTCAGGCCCGTGCAGTTGTCGTTGATGATGCCCGAGATGAAACCCTGGGCGGCCGGCCCATCCCGGTCCTCGGAGTAGGCATACCGCAGTTTGACGGACAGCGACTCGAGCGGCTGCCACAGCAGCACGCCGTTGACGGTCCGCGTCTCTTCGTCGCCGAGGCGGCCGCCGTCGGTCGCGCTCCATTGACCGCGCTTGTCGTAGATGCGGCCGCTGAGACTGAACGACAGGCGATCTTCGACGATAGGGCCTTCGACGAACCCGCTCATGTCAGTGTTCTGCCGTCCCGTCAGCGACAGCTCGGCACGGCCCGAGTACGCCTGCAGATCGGGATCGCGGGTGATCAGATTCACGGCACCGCCGAAAGTATTCCGGCCGAAGTACGCGGCTTGCGGGCCCTTGATCACCTCGACGCGCTCGAGATCCATCAGCGAAATCGAAGTCCCGCCGTTCAGGACGTAGATACCGTCGATGAACAGCGCGCCGGTCGCAAAGCTGGGCGAGAACTGAGCGGTTGTGAGGCCACGGAACTGTAACTGAGTGTTGTAGCGTCCCGGTACCTGGTTGCCCTGATTGAAGAACTGGAACCCGGGCGTCAGCGAAGCGACGTCGTCCAGATTTTTTGCGCCGGCCTTCACCAGATCTTCCTCGGTAAAGGCGGAAATCGCCACCGGAATGTCGAACAAGGCTTCGTCGCGCTTGCGCGCCGTCACGTAGATCTCCTGGAGGGGCTCGACGGATTCGCCCTCCTGGGCGCAGACGGGCATCACATCGCCCCCCAGGGCGATCACGACCGTGGAAGCGATGAAATGTGCCGGGCGGACTGCTCGCATGGAAAACACCTGAGATGGCTGGATCGGGATCACTGCTGCCGTCGCCTCCAGTAGCTGCCACGAATGGCCGATCCACCACAGGTAACGACTCGCTCATGAGTAGATGACGGCCTGCCGGGGCGGAACTACTCACATGAGTAGTGTGACGAGCGCAGCCGTTCGGTTCTGCTTCGGAAACCCGCGATGACCCGTGGCAGAGGTGCTCAAATGTTCGGTAGAACGGCTCTGGTAGCAATCGGCTTCTGCAGTCTGCTCGTCGGCGCAGCCTCGGCTGCATCACTGACCTTCGACCCCTCTCGATACTCCCAAGCCGTGACCGGTTGCGACCGGCTTGCCTCGCATCCCGACGATCCCTACAAAGTCCTGCCCGGCTTCGAGAAGGCGGACATGGATCTGCCGGCCGCGATCGCCGCCTGCGAGATCGCGGTGCAGCAGGATCCGCAGAATCCGCGTTTGCGCTACCAGCTGGGCCGCGCTTACGGCTATTCGGGACAGGGCGAGAAAGCCGGCGTACACCGCGAGGCTGCCGTCGCCGCGGACTATCCGCAGGCGCTGTACGTGATCGGCCTGCTATACATGACCGGCCGGAACAAAGCGCCCAAGGATCCCTGCCGCGCGGCGATGCTTGTGCATCGCTCAGCGCTGTTCGGTCGCATCGCAGGGCTGGTGTCGTATCCCATGTGGGTGATGCAGGGCCATTTCGCCGGTTGCCCGACCCCGCAGGATCCCAAGGAGATGCGCGCCTTCCTCGACGAGGCGGCCACAAAGGCGCGCAATTTCTACGAGGAATCCCTGGTAGAAATCCTGCAGCGCGATCTCGCCGCCTGGGTTCCCCCGAAGCACTGACGCTCTATGGATCGAGCCCGACCCCGCTTCATCTGCGGGGCCGGGGCGGGCTGGACCCCGCGAGCGGCCACACTTCGATGCTGATACGCGCTCCGGTATAACCGCAGACCGCGCCATCCGAACGTTGCCCGATAGTCACGTCTCCCCGCATGCCACCATCTCCATCCGCCCATCCGCATGCAGGATGATCGATCCGCCCCCCGTCGGTATCGACGAACAGCCGCTCTCGGTCGACTAGCCCGGATTTCTCACACGTAGAGGGCGCATCGGCCCGGTGATTGAGTGAACATGGCTTTACCACAAGACATTATCGTCGCAACCACCGGGGAGTTCCGATGCGCACACAGTGTACTGCCGAGCAGCTGGAGTTTTCGAGTGTCGGGCGGCGGGAAGTTGTGGCGGCGTTTGACGGCGGCACGGTCTGCTCCGATGCCGGGGCATTGCTGCTGGGCAAGGCCGATGCGGCCATTGGCCTGATCGACCGGCTGGCCGGTTGCTTTGCCGATCATCGGCGCCCGGAGCTGATCGAGCACGCGGTGCGCACGCTGGTCGGGCAACGGGTGTTTGGTCTGGCAGTGGGGCATGAGGATCTGAACGATCACGAGCAGCTTCGCCACGACCCGGTGATGGGCGCGCTGCTGGGCAAGCTGTCGGCGCGTCGCATGCGGTGTGCACCACTGGCCGGCAAGAGCACGTTGAACCGCCTGGAGCTGTTTACCGACCAGTTGCAGGATCGTTACCACAAGATCACGTCGGACCCTGAGGCCATGGACCGGCTGTGGGTGGATCTGTTCCTGGAAGCGCACCGCCGCGCCCCCAAGCGCATCGTGCTGGACCTGGACGCCACGGATGACCCGCTGCACGGCAACCAGGAAGGCCGATTCTTCCACGGCTACTACAACCACTACTGCTACCTGCCACTGTACAGCTTCTGCGGCGAGCATCTGCTGTGCGCGCGGCTGCGCCGGGCCAACATCGACGGGGCAGCTGGTGCCAAGGATGAGATAGCACGCATCGTGGCGCAGATCCGCGCACGCTGCCCAAAGGTGCAGATCATTCTGCGGGCCGACTCGGGGTTCTGCCGCGACGAGCTGATCTTCAGACTCTTCAAGCTCTCCCAGCTCTCGATCAGCGTGGAATCCACCGTGAAGTGCTCCGTGGACAGCAGCCGATGCGTCTTGGCTAGTCGCAGCACTTGATCGAAGAAGTTGCGGGCAATGTCGGTACGCACCAGACGCTCGCGCAGGCGCGAGAAGTTCGACGGGTCCAGTCCTGCATCATCCAAGCCTATGTCTAGAAATCAGCGGAACAGCAGGTTGAAACCGAGTTGTTCGCAGAACGCCCGGTCCGAGCGCACCGAGTACAGCGCGATCAGCAACTGGCCCTTCAGCAACCGCTCTGGGGCAATCGAGGGGCGGCCGGTCTTGCCGTACCGCTCATCCAGCGTGGGACTGATCGAGCACAGCGCGGCATCGGCGTAGGCCTTGATCGAGCGCAGTGGATGATCGACCGGCACCCGCCTCTCCGCCGACACGTACGAGAACATCGCTGCCTGGGGATCCACTTCACCACGCATCGGGTCAGCTCGGTTCCGAGATGCGCTCCATTATCTCTCGCAACACGCTCAAGAGGGGCGTTTTGAATCACCCTGTTATTCCTCTACTTCCAAATGGTCCGGAAAACGAGGGTGGGGAGGGAGGGGTTACACTGGCCACACGCCCACGCGCTCGCACTCGGCTACTGAGCCCGGCTCGCGGGCGACGATCGGCTGAGCAAGGAGTTCCGGCGCAGGGCGCGCACATGCCATGAGATCGTCGCGCGGACCACGATACGCGGCACGACAGTTCACGCCTGAGTGAGCACGAGCGGCACTCCCGGAACCGAAGGATCAGCCGATCACGGCAAATCGGTCTGCCCCATCAGATACCGATCGCACTCACGGGCGGCGCCCCGGCCTTCGTTGATGGCCCAAACCACGAGACTCTGGCCACGGCGGCAATCACCGGCCGCGAATACGCCCTTCTTGTTGGTCGCGTACTTTTCGTAGTCGGCCTTGATGTTGGTGCGGGCATCGAGTTCGAGGCCCATCTCCTTGAGCACGCCGGTTCCGGGGCCGAGAAACCCCATGGCCAGCAATACGAGCTGGGCGGGCAGGGTCTTTTCCGAGCCGGGGACTTCGACCGGCGCGTAACCGCCGCTCGGCGTCTTGTCCCATTTCACCTGCACGGTCTCGATCGCGGCGAGCTTGTCGGCGGCCTGATCGTCGGCGATGAAGCGCTTGATGGTGGTCAGGTAGACGCGCGGGTCGGCGCCAAACCGGGCGGCCGCCTCTTCCTGCCCGTAGTCCATCTTGTAGACCCGCGGCCACTCCGGCCAGGGATTGTCGGCGGCACGTTCGAGCGGTGCCTTGGGCATGATCTCGAACTGGGTCAGCGTGCGGCAACCCTGGCGCATCGCGGTGCCGACGCAGTCGGTACCGGTGTCGCCGCCACCGATCACGATGACGTCGAGACCCTGGGCGTGGATTCCGGCATCCTTGGGCTTCTTGTCGAGCAGGGCCTGGGTGGCCTCGGTCAGGTAGTCCATCGCGAAATTCACACCGGCGAGCTGACGACCTCCGATGGCCAGATCACGCGGCTGCGTGGCGCCGGTGCAAAGCACGACCGCATCGAAGTCCTTCAGCAGCAGATTGGCCTCGACGTTGTCGCCGACATTGGCATTGCAGACGAACTTGATGCCCTCCTGCTCCATCAGCTTGATGCGGCGTTCGACGATCTGGCGCTTGTCGAGCTTCATGTTCGGGATGCCGTAGGTCAGCAAACCGCCTGGACGATTGGCGCGCTCGAGCACGGTGACACTGTGGCCGGCCCTGTTCAGCTGGGCCGCCGCCGCAAGGCCGGCGGGACCGGAACCGACGACCGCGACGGTCTTGCCGGTGCGGCGCTCCGGGGCTTGCGGCAGTACCCAGCCCTCTTCCCAGCCTTTTTCGATGATGGAGTTCTCGAGGTTCTTGATGGTCACGGGCGGCGCATTGATACCCAGCACGCAGGAGCCTTCGCAGGGCGCGGGGCAGACCCGCCCGGTGAACTCCGGGAAGTTGTTGGTGCGATGCAGACGATCGAGCGCCTCGCGCCACAGCCCGCGATAGACGAGGTCGTTCCACTCCGGGATCAGGTTGTTGACCGGGCAGCCGGAAGCGCCGCCGTTCATCAGCTTGCCCGTGTGGCAGAACGGCACGCCGCAATCCATGCAGCGCGCGGCCTGGGTGCGCAGGCCCTTGTCGTCCATGTGGTGATGGAACTCGTTCCAGTCTCGCACGCGCTCGCTCGGCGAGCGATCGAGCGGCAGTTCGCGCAGGTATTCGATGAAACCGGTAGGTTTACCCATGACGTCGTCTCTTCTTCTCGTTCTCAGTTGCCGCCGACACGCGACAGGTCGCGCGAGTTCTCGTCGAACGCCGCCATGATCGCTTCGTCGCCGGAAAGACCCTGGTCGTGCGCACGCTTGAGGCAGGCGAGCACACGCTTGTAGTCCTTGGGAATCACCTTGATGAAGCGTGCGCTTGCGGTATCCCAGGCGGCGAGAATGCGCCCGGCGTTGCTGCTGCCGGTCGCCGCGGCATGCTTCTCGATCAGGCGCTTGAGCTCGGCAGCTTCGTCGGCGTCTTCGAGGCGCTCGATCTCGACCATCTGTGGGTTGATGCGCGGCAGCTGATCACCGGTCTCGTCGAAGAGATAGGCGACGCCACCGGACATGCCGGCGCCGAAATTGCGGCCCGTCGGACCGAGCACCACGACACGACCGCCGGTCATGTACTCGCAGCCATGGTCGCCGACCGCCTCGACGACCGCATCGACGCCGGAATTGCGTACCGCGAACCGCTCGCCCGCCATGCCGCCGACGAACACCTCGCCGCGGGTCGCACCGTAAAGCGCGACATTGCCGATGATCATGTTCTGCTCCGGCCTGAACGGACTGCCTTCGGGCGGGCACACGGCGAGCTTGCCGCCCGACAGGCCTTTGCCGAAGTAGTCGTTGGCGTCGCCTTCGAGCCGGAAACTCATGCCACGGGGGATGAACGCGCCGAAACTCTGGCCGGCACTGCCCTGGAAGGTGATCCGGATCGTGTCCTCGGGCAGGCCTTCGGCACCCCATTTTTTCGTGACCTCGCTGCCGGTGATGGTGCCGACGACGCGGTTGACGTTGCGGATCTGGACGGTGGCTTCGACCTTGGTGCCGTGCTCGATCGCCAGCCGGGCCAGCGGCAGCAGCGTGGTCATGTCGAGCGACTGGGCGATGCCATGGTCCTGCTCGACGGTCTGGTAGCGACCGACCTCCTCGCCGAGATCCGGGGTGTAGAGGATGTTGCTGAAGTCAAAGCCCTGCGCCTTCCAGTGATCGACGGCGGCCTTGGCTTCGAGGCGATCGACACGGCCGATCATTTCGTTGAGGCTGCGGAAGCCGAGCTGCGCCATGATCTCGCGCAGATGCTGCGCGATGAAGCGCATGTAGTTGACGACGTGCTCCGGCTTGCCGGCAAACTTTTCGCGCAGCCGCGGGTCCTGGGTCGCAACGCCTGCCGGGCAGGTATTGAGATGGCAGACCCGCATCATGATGCAGCCGACCGCGACCAGCGGCGCGGTCGCAAAGCCGAACTCCTCGGCGCCGAGCAACGCGGCGATCGCGACGTCGCGGCCGGTCTTGAGCTGGCCGTCGGTCTCGACCCGGACGCGGCTGCGCAGGTTGTTCAGCACCAGGGTCTGGTGTGCCTCGGCCAGGCCCAGCTCCCAGGGCAAGCCGGCATGCGTGATCGAGGTCAGCGGACTCGCACCCGTGCCGCCGTCGTAACCGCTGATCAGCACGACATCGGCGTGCGCCTTGGCGACGCCGGCGGCGATGGTACCGACACCGACCTCGGAAACCAGCTTGACGCTGATGCGGGCATCGCGGTTCGCGTTCTTGAGATCGTGGATCAGCTCGGCGAGATCCTCGATCGAGTAGATGTCGTGGTGGGGCGGCGGCGAAATCAGGCCGACGCCGGCGGTGGTATGGCGGGTCTTGGCGATCCAGGGATATACCTTGGTGCCGGGCAACTGCCCCCCCTCGCCGGGCTTGGCGCCCTGGGCCATCTTGATCTGCAGCTCCCTGGCGTTGACGAGATATTCGCTGGTCACGCCAAAGCGACCGGATGCCACCTGCTTGATCGCGCTGTTCTTGCTGTCGCCGTTCGGCATCGGCTGGTAGCGGTCGGGATCTTCGCCACCCTCGCCCGTGTTGCTCTTGCCGCCGACCCGATTCATCGCGATCGCCAGCGTCTCGTGCGCTTCCTTGCTGATCGAGCCGTAGCTCATCGCGCCGGTCTTGAAGCGCTGCATGATCGCCTCGACCGGCTCGACTTCGTCGATCGGGATCGCATCTTCGGCGTCGAACTTGAACTCCAGCAGGCCACGCAGCGTCGAGAGATTCCTGGCGCGATCGTCGATCAGCTCAGCGAAGGTCTTGTAGGTGGCGTAGCTGCCGGTACGTACCGACTTCTGCAGGCGGTGGATGCTTTCCGGGCTGAAGAGATGGAACTCGCCTTCCTTGCGCCACTGGTACAGGCCGCCGGTCGGCAGCACGGGCACGTGCACGTCGCGATCGGGGAAGGCCGCCCGGTGACGCATCAACACTTCCTCGGTGAGCACTTCCATGCCGACGCCGCCGACGCGGCTCGCAGTGCCGGTGAAATACTGGTCGATCACGTCCTGGCGCAGGCCGACGGCCTCGAACACCTGCGCACCGTGATAGGACTGGATCGCGCTGATGCCCATCTTGGACATCACCTTGACGATGCCCTTGGTGCCGGCCTTGGCGAAGTTCTGGCAGGCCAGGGTGTGATCGATGTTCGGCAGCAGGCTCTCGCGGATCATGCCGTCGATGGTCTCGAACGCGAGGTAGGGATTGATGGCGCTCGCGCCATAGCCGACCAGCAGCGCGAAATGATGCACCTCGCGCGCATCGCCGGCCTCGACCACGATCGAGACCTTCATCCTGAGACCTTCGCGGATCAGGTAGTGATGCAGACCGGACATCGCCAGCAGGCTCGGGATCGGCGCCAGCTCGGCGTTCACACCCCGATCGGAGAGGATCAGGATGTTGACCTCCTCCTCCTCGATCAGACGCTGAGCCTCGACGTGCATGCGCTCCATGGCCTTGACCAGGCCTTCCTCGCCGCGGCTGGCGCGGAACAGCATCGAGAGCTGACCGACGCGCAGGCCAGGCAGCGCGATGCGACGAATGCGCGCCAGCTCCTCGTTGGTCAGCACCGGGCCCTTGAGCTCGATGCGGCGACAATCGGTGGCCTTGGGCTCGAGCAGATTGCCCTCGGAACCCAGCCAGACATCGCTGCTGGTCACGATCTCCTCGCGGATGGAGTCGATCGGCGGATTCGTGACCTGGGCGAACAACTGCTTGAAATAGTCGAACAGCAGCCGGCTCTTGGTCGACAGTGCGGCCAGCGGCGTATCGTTGCCCATCGAGCCCATGGCCTCGATGCCATCCCGCGCCATCGGCGCCATCAGGATGCGCTGGTCCTCGAAGGTGTAGCCGAAGGCGAGCTGGCGCTGCAGCAAAGTCTCCGGCTCGGGGCTCGGCAGTGCGGTGCCGGCAGGCAGATCCTTGAGATGGATCAAATGCTGCTGGATCCACTCGCGGTAGGGGCGCTCGTTGACGATGCTGCGCTTGATCTCCTCGTCCTCGATGATCCGGCCCTGCTCGGTATCGACGAGGAACATGCGGCCGGGCTGCAAGCGCCCCTTGCGCACGATGTCCTGCGGCGGGAACTGCAGCACACCGGCCTCGCTCGCCATTACGACCAGATCATCCTTGGTCACGTAATAGCGTGCGGGCCGCAGGCCGTTGCGATCGAGCACGGCCCCGATCTGGCGGCCGTCGGTGAAGCTGATCGCCGCGGGACCGTCCCAGGGCTCCATCAGCGAGCTGTGGAACTGGTAGAACGCATGCCGTGCCGGGTCCATGGATTCGTGTTTGGACCAGGGCTCGGGGATCATCATCATCACGGCATGCGGCAGACTGCGGCCGCTGAGCACCAGCAACTCGAGCACGTTGTCGAACATCGAGCTGTCGGAGCCGTTGACGTTGACGATCGGCTTGAGCTTGTCGATGTCCTCGCCGAACAGCTCGGACTCGAACAGCGCCTCGCGTGCGCGCATCCAGTTGATGTTGCCGCGCAGAGTGTTGATCTCGCCGTTGTGGGCGAGATAGCGATAAGGATGGGCGCGGTCCCAGCTCGGGAAGGTGTTGGTGCTGAAGCGCGAATGCACCAATGCGAGCGCGGTCTCGACCGCCGGATGGTTGAGATCGGGGAAGTACTGATCGAGCTGGCCGGTCAGCAGCATGCCCTTGTAGACCAGGGTCTTGTGGCTCAACGAGCAGACATACCAGGACTCGGCGCCACCCAGGGTAGTGGTGCGGATTTCGCTGTAGCTGCGCTTGCGGATCAGATAGAGCTTGCGCTCGAACTCGGCCTCGTCGGCCGTATCGGGGCCGCGCTCGATGAAGACCATGCGGACGAAGGGCTCGCTGGCCTTGGCGGTCTCGCCGAGCATGCTGTTGTTGGTCGGCACCGTGCGGGCACCGAGATAGATCTGCCCTTCGGACTGCACAACCCGCGCGAACACCTCTTCGATCCGGCGGCGCTGGGTCGGGTTCTTGGGAAAGAAGATCAGGCCGGCTGCGTAATGACCGGGCTCGGGCAGCTTGATCGCAGTATTCCGGGTGACCTCCTTGAGGAAGGCGTGCGGCATCTGCATCAACACGCCGGCGCCGTCACCGGTGTTGGTCTCGCAACCGCAGGCACCGCGGTGATCGAGGTTGCGCAGGACTTCGATGGCCTGCTTCAGGATGGCATTCGACTTGCGCCCCTGGATGTCGACCACGAAGCCGAAACCGCAGGCGTCCTTTTCGAACTGCGGATCGTAGAGACCCTGCTTCCCGGGACGCTCGGTACGGGGGGTGTTGCGGGTCGTCATCGGCGTACTCCTTACCTTTAGGTCACTCGCCGCAGCGAGGAGCAGGACTATACAAGCGGGATTTGAGCGCTCCAAAGGATTTCGGCGTTATTTACTCATGCAGATGAGTCATTCATACTCATATACATGACAAAAAGACTACAGGTTCTGCTCGAGGACGCGGACTACGCCGCCCTGCAGCAGGCGGCAGCGGCCCGCGGAGTCACGGTGGCCGAATGGGTGCGCCGAGCCCTGCTGGCTGCGCGGCGGCAGGAAGCGGCGGGGAACGTCGACCGCAAGCTGGATGCGATCCGGGCAGCGGTCCGGCACACCGGGCCGGTGGGCCAGATCGAACGGATCGGCACGGAGGTGGAACGCGGCTACCTCACGGGGCCGGGCCCAGGGATGGGATCCGGATCGGACTCGTCGGGCGGAGGGTACTGAGCCGTGGTGTTCATCGACTCCAACATCGCGATGTACCTGGTCGGCGCAGCGCATCCGAACAAGGTCGATGCGCAGCGGCGGCTCGAACAGCTCGTGGCGGACCGCGTGCGGCTGGTCACCGACGCAGAGGTCATGAACGAGATCCTGCACCGGTATGTCGCGCTGGAACGCAAGGGATACATCCAGGCGGCATTCGATCTGCTGCAGGCGGTCGTGGACGAGGTGCTGCCGGTGGATCGCACCACGGTCGAGGGAGCGAAGCAGGTGGTGCTGCAGTATCCGGGGCTGACGGTTCGGGTGGCGATGCACGTGGCGGCGATGCAGCGGCACGGCATCGAGCAAGTATTCAGCTTCGATCCCGGGTTCGAGCGGGTGCCGCGGATCCTGCGGTTGAGGTGAAGCGCGAACCGACGCCAGGCAGATGCGCGGCCGCAGCATTCCGACTACCTGTTTCGATGGGCAACCCTCGGTTCACCCGTATGGGCGAATCCGGACGCGAGTGGCACCGTCGGAGTAGATGTTCCTGCTCTCGGGCGACTATCTGAGCAACGTCGAACGGATGCGCGAAGGGGCCTATTTCTGGCGTCCACCCGGAATCGCGCACGGCCCGTATGGCACCCGCCACGGCAATCTCGCGCTGATCCGCACCATCGGCGCGCCGCTGGAGAACAACTGGACGCAGGAGCAGGTCGAGATCTCGCGCGATCCGGTCGCGCGGCCGTTCCTGCCGGACGCGCTGCGCGCGCGGCATGGGCAGCCCCCGGTTCCGGAATCGTACTGACGGCGAATCGTCGGCGTTGCCGCGCCGCCCGGTCGGGCCTGACCCGGCCCGCCTCGCCCACCCGGCGCGCGTTGCAGCAGATCCGCAGCCGCTGCACTAAGATCCTGAGCCATGGCCGGCCCCGATCACGACCCCCCTGCGCCCTCCCCCGATGCCCGGCGTCCCCTGAAGAGCCGTTCGACGCGCTGGGCCGCGCACCTGTCCACGGCAGCCGTACGCGCCGGACTGACGGCCGACTCGATCTCCATCGCTTCGCTGCTGTGCGCGGCCGCAGGCAGCGCCGCGCTGCTGTGGTGGCGCTGGCCCTGGGGACTGCTGGCCTGCGCAGCCGGCATACAACTGCGGTTGCTGTGCAACCTGCTCGACGGCATGGTCGCGGTCGAAGGCGGCTGCCGGTCGAAAGTCGGCGCACTCTACAACGAGGTGCCGGACCGGATTGCCGACTCGATGTTCCTGGTGGCGCTCGGCTACGCCGTCGGCCTCGACTGGCTCGGCTGGCTGGCGGCACTGGCCGCGGCACTTACCGCCTACATCCGCGTGCTCGGCGGCACCTTGGGCCTCGCGCAGGATTTTCGCGGACCGCAGGCGAAACCGCATCGCATGGCCGTGATGACGCTCGCCTGCCTGCTCGGCGTGATCGAATGGGCCTGGCGCAGCGAAGCGCAGGTGCTGCGGCTCGCGCTGTGGGTGATTGCGATCGGCGCCTTGCTGACCTGCGGCACGCGCTTGCTGGCGATCGCCAGACAGCTGCGGGCGCGCTGAATCGATGCGACCTTCCAGCGCACTGCTCGTCGGAGTGGTCAAGCTGCTGGTCGGCGCCTACGGGCGCTGGTTCGGCATCCACCCCCGCACGGACGCGCAGCGGATCTATTTCGCGAACCACACCAGCCATATCGACACGCTGGCGATCTGGGCTGCGCTGCCCTACACGTTGCGGCGACGCACGCGACCGGTCGCGGCGCGCGACTACTGGGGCCGCGGACTGCGGCGCTATCTCGCCACCCGCGCCCTGGGCGCGGTGTTGATCGACCGGGCGCGCGAGCAGGCAACCATGGATCCGCTGGAGCCGTTGCGCGCGGCCTTGCGCGCCGGCGACTCGCTGATCCTCTTTCCGGAGGGCACGCGCGGCACCCGCGCGGCGCCGGCACGCTTTCGCGGCGGCCTGCATCGACTGGCGCTGGAATTCCCCGCAGTCGAACTGCTGCCCGTCTATCTCGACAACCTGCATCGCGCCTTGCCGAAAGGTTCGCTGCTGCCGGTGCCGATGGTCTGCACGGTGCGTTTCGGCGCACCGCTGGCGCGGATCGACGGAGAGCCCCGCAACGCCTTCCTGGCGCGGGCCCGCGCGGCCGTCATGACATTGGGCGGAGTGACAGAGACCGATCAGGCCGCCGATGCCACGGGGGCGGAGCATGCCTGAGCTCATCGGACAGAATCCCGAACTATGGGTGTTGTTCGGCGGCCTGGCGGCGTTGCTCGCCATAGCCTCCGGCATCGGCTGGGGTTTGTCGCGACGCGCCAGCACGCCGGCGGCCGTCGACACGATCCGCAATCTCGTCGAGCGGATCAACGCCTGGTGGGTCATGGTGGCGGTGCTGGCCGTGGCCTTCCTGCTCGGACGCACGCTCACGCTGCTGGTGTTCGGCCTGATGGCCTGGTTCGCATTGCGCGAGTTCGTGACCCTGACGCCGACACGCGATGGCGACCGGCTGCCGCTGTCGCTGGCTTTTTTCGTGATCGTGCCGGCGCAGTTCTTCCTGATCGGCGTCGAACGCTACGGCATGTTCGCGATATTCGTGCCGGTCTACGCCTTCCTGCTGCTGCCGGCCATCGCCGCGCTGCGTGGCGACGTACAGGACTTCCTGGCGCGCACCGCCAAGCTGCAGTGGGGTCTGATGATCACGGTCTACTGCCTGAGCCATGCACCGGCCCTGTTGCTGCTGCAGATTCCGGGGTTCACCGGGCGGAATGCGCTGCTGCTGTTCTACCTGCTGTTCGTGGTGCAGATCAGCGACGTGATGCAGTACGTGTTCGGCAAACTGTTCGGCCGCACCAGGATCGCACCGGTGGTCAGCCCGTCGAAAACCGTCGAAGGCTTCGTCGGCGGCGGCCTCGCGGCGACGGCATTCGGCGCGGCGATGTGGTGGATCACGCCGTTCACACCGGCGGTCGCGGCGGCGATGGCGGCCGCGATCGTGGTCATGGGATTCCTCGGCGGCCTGACGCTATCGGCCGTCAAGCGCAGCCTGGGTGCCAAGGACTGGGGCGTGATGATCGAAGGGCACGGCGGCATGCTCGACCGGCTGGATTCGGTGTGCTTCGCCGCGCCGGTGTTCTTTCACCTCGTACGCTATTTCTACGCCTTGCCTTGAGCCCGCGGCCGGATGGCGTATCGCGGCATCTCCCCGGGCAATCCGCTCGCTTCGAGTGTCAGTCGACCGGCAAGCCGGAACGCCGATTGGGCAGGCAAAGGGCGGCGACAGCTGCGATCACCAGCAGCGGCACCACGACGTAACTCAATCCCAGCTGCCAGCCGGCCCGGGCCACCACTTGTGGCACGACCATCGGAAACACGGCGAAACCGATGCTCAGCGGTGCGGAAGCGCAGATCGCCAGCGCCGAGGCGCGCACTTGCGTCGGGTAGAGCTCGGCGATCAGCACCGGAACCACTGCCTGGGAACCATAGAACATGGTCGCCATGACGGCGAACCACAGCAGATCGGCACTGCGGCCGGACGAGGCCCACAACAGGCCGAGCAGGGCCAGCGCACCGCCGACCACCCAGATCACGAACACGCTGCGGCGCGGCCAGACGAACTCGCCCAGCAGCGCGGCACCGACATAACCGATCACGGCGATGCCGTTGGACAGGCCCACCAGCAGCGAGGCGTCCGCCGGGGTGTAGCCCCGCTCTTGGGCGAAAAAAGTCGGGAAAAAGAACGCCGAGCCGGCATAAGCACCGCCGAAAGCGAAGAACAGCAACATGCTGGCCAGGCTGCGACCACGGTACTCGGCATCGAACAGCCGGCGGATCCGGCCGGCGCCGGTATCGGGGGCCGTGCCAGGGTCACGGCCGGCAGCACCGTGGGGATCGATGCTCGACCGGGCCGCTGCATCCAGGCGGACGCGCGTCGCATCGCCGTCACGGCTTCGCGCGAGATAGAAACCGATGGGGATCGCCAGCGGCACGACGATGAAACCCACGAAACAGGCCACCCGCCAGTCGTACCGCGCCAGCAGCGGCGCCGCCAACAGCGAGGCGAGCAGCCAGCCTAGCGGATAGCCGCATTGCAACAGGCCCATCGCCACCCCGCGGTAGCGATCGGCCGCGTTCTCCACCACCAGCGCATTGGTGATCGGCGACAACCCGCCGCTCAGCCCGAAACCGAGCGCGCGGAACAGCGTCAGCATCACGACCGTGGCGGCAAAACCCTGCAGACCGACGAACACCGCCGAGCTGGCCAGCAGCACCGTCAGCACCGGTCCGCGGCCCCAGCGATCGGCCGCGACGCCGGCACAGACGATCAGCAAGGCGGCGAACACGAAGCTGATGGTCAGGATCGTGCCCGCCGCTTCCAGCGGCAACTGGAACTCGGCCAGGATGCCGGGAATGGCATAACCGAACAGGGACTGGTCGAGATTGGTCAGAGTCCAGGCGAACAGGCAAACGAAGAAAATCCCCGGTCGCCGGCCGAACACGCGGTTCAGCCAGGATTCGCGACGCTCGATCGCAGCATCCATATCCCGCCCCTGCCCCACGCCGCATCTTCAGCCAAGCGCCCCAGCGGCACCAGAGGACGGTGGCCGGAGGCCACCGGACGAAACGATCTACCGTGCCGGAGTTCGAGGTTTCGCCGCCCTGTGCTTGCAGGGTGCCGGCGGGGGCTCGCATGCTCGGCAGCAGCAACAGGTTCCGCCCGATGCGGCGGAGGGAGGCGAGCGATGTGGCGTCTGATCGGCGTATTGATCGCAGTCGGATTGGTGGCCTGGCTCGCGACCCGGCAGCTCGACGGAACCGGCGACAGCGCCGCCCAGGCGGCGGCGGCCGCCTCACGCGCGGCAGGTGTCGATGACGCCGTCACGATCGACCCGAACGGATCGCCGGCGGAGGTTGCGGCACAGGTCGGGCAGCAGATCGAGGCCTCGGTGGCGGCCGGCAAGGCGCGCATCGATGCCTTCGAGAACGCCGCGAGCAACGGCCGCACGATCGATCCGGAGTGAGCGCCGCGGCACGCCGTGCGCGTGTGATCACGACGCAACAGAAATTTTTTCGGCGATCTATTGCACCACCGGACTGCGTACCGTAACGTTCGCGCCGCGTTGCGAGGTGTGGTACCGCTCGTGACGTCCGGAAACGGTTCTCTGGACCCCTGGAGGTGTGGCAAGACCGAAATGAAAAAGCAGTCCGCCCTTGATGGGCAGCGTCTTTCGAAGGTCAATCAGTATCTCGAGAAGAACTTTCCCGACTTTTTCGCGGAGGCGCGATTCCAGGTCGGAGACGATGACTACTTTCTCTATTCGCGTTTCGGGCAATATCTGGCGCGCTCGATCGAGCATCGCCGGACCCCCCGTTCCAAGATCAACCGCGGCTTCACCGTCCTCAACAAGATGGCAGCCGTCTCCCGCAAGGACCCGAGCGTCCGCCGGATGCTGGTCTCCGGCCCCCTCGAACATCTCCTCGACGCCCCCAAGGCACGCGCGCTGGCCATGAAGCGGCTGTCGCCGGTCGCCCAGGGCTACATGGAGAGTCTCTGCGAATAATGCGGGTGGGAATGCCCGGCTGATTCGGAGCTGATGGCCAACCGGAGTCGCCGCCCGCGGCACTCCGCCCTGGCTTCCCCTCGAAGGGACGTACCGAAAGTACGTCCCTTCTTTATTTCCAGGACAACCTTCCCCCCTCGTGGCCATCGACGGGCGCGCCGGTCGCGGCGTCGACCCGCGCAGCACCATCCCCTTGCACCCGTTCCAGCGCCTGGCGGCGCGGCGAGCGGTTGCAATTCCCCCATGTCCATCGAGGGACACGAGGGGGGTCGGCTCCTGGGGTACCGCCATGTTGCAATCGCGCAACGCTTGTCGATGGTACCCGTCGAGCAGATCATCACAGAACATGACGGCTTAGGTGAAGCCCTAGGCGCGATTTCGAGACCGGCGCCACCGCTCTCGTTGCCGCGATACCACAGACCCGGCCGCAGCTTCGCCGCACCGCTGTCGACTAAGATCGGGCCCATGCCCCCACGCCCGCCCCCGGACTACGGACCTCGCGCCCGCGTCGGTATCGCGACACCCCAGGCCAACCCGACCGTCGAACCCGAGATCCGCGCACTGCTGCCCGCAGCTATCGGTGTCTACGCGACCCGGCTGGTGCATCCCGCAGCGCAGGTCGAGGATCGCCTGCACCACTACGTGCGGCACATGGCCGACGCGGTCCGCAGCTTCGGCTCGCTGCAACTGCGCGCTTTCGGCTTTGGCTGTACCGGCTCGTCCTACCTGGCCGGCCGCGAGCTGGAGGATCGCTTGTCGGACGAAGCTGCCGCGGAAGCAAGGATCCCGGTGATCACCGCTGCACAGGCGATCCGCTTCACGCTGAGGGCCCTGGGCGTGCGCAGCATCGCGCTGGTCTCGCCCTACCCCGAGACGCTTGCCGCGGCGGGCTACCGCTACTGGGAGGATGCCGGTTTGCGGATCGTCGCCAGACGGCGCGTCGACCCGGCCCTGACCGATACGCACCGGATCTACGAACTCGGCAGCGACGATGCACTGCAGGCCCTGCGACGCCTCGACACCGCGGGCGCCGAGGCCCTGGTCGCCAGCGGCACCGGCATGCCAACGCTGCGCGCGCTGCGCAGCCTGCGCAACGAGACTTCGCTGCCGGTGCTGTCATCGAACCTCTGCCTTGCCTGGGCACTGCTGCGCACGGTCGCTCCGGAGCTGGCGCCCGCCTCGCCGATGGAGCTGCTCGGCGACAGCGCAGCCGAATCCGGCGCTGCCTGACGCGCGGTTACAGGAATACGGCGAGCGCGAGCGGAATCAGAATCAGCCCGAGCAGGTCGATCCAGAAACCGGCGCGGATCAACAAACCCATGACGAGCAGAGCGGGACGGATGACGGCGACTCCTGCCGCAGCGGGCGCAATGGCGGCCGCGTGGCGCGACTGACCGGCAGGTACAGTTAAGGAGCGCAGCCGTGGTAGGGTTCCGCGGCGCATGGACTCGATCTCTCAATTCGCGCTCGGCGCCGGGCTCGGTGTCGCGATCATGGGCCGCCGCACCGCCGTCTGGAAAGCGGCACTGTGGGGCGGCATTGCCGGCACGATCCCCGACCTCGATGCGCTGATCGATCACGGCGATCCGATCCGCAACATGACCCTGCATCGGGCCGCGAGCCACTCGCTGCTGTATCTGACGATGCTCTCGCCACTGCTGGCGTGGACCGTGACGCGGATCCACGGCGAAGCCGTGCATTTTCGACGGTGGTGGCTGGCGCTCTGGGCGGCGTTGTTCACCCACCCGCTGCTCGACACCATGACCATCTACGGCACCCAGCTGCTGCAGCCGTTCTCGGCGTATCCCTTCGCGCTCGGCAGCATGTTCATCATCGATCCGCTGTACACACTGCCGCTGCTGCTCGGCCTGCTCGTAACTGCCGCCGATCGCGGGCCGGCACGCTGGCGCTGGAACCGGCTCGGCCTCGCCCTCTCCACGCTCTATCTCGGCTGGAGCCTGTTTGCCCAGGCTTGGGCCACGACTGCCGCCGAACGCGAACTCACCGCGGCAGGTGTGCACAGCGAACGACTGCTGGTCATACCTACCGGTTTCAACACCCTGCTGTGGCGAATCGTCGCGATGGAACCCGGTGGCGCGACCTACCACGAAGGCTTCTGGTCGCCGTTCGACCGGGGACGCCCGATCCGCTTCGATCGCTACACCAGCGATCGCGAGTTGTTCAACCGACTGCGGGGCAACTGGGGCCTGGAGCGGATCGCCTGGTTCAGCCACGGGTTCTTTCGTGTCGAGCGGCGCGGCGACATCGCGACGATCGCCGACCTGCGCATGGGACAGGAGCCGGACTATTTTTTCCGGTTCGATGTCGCGAGATGGCAGTCGAATCCAGGCTGGCTCGAGATCCCTTATCGGATCAGCGGTTCGCGCGGCGATGTCGCAACCCTGCTGCGCTGGCTCTGGCCACGCATGCTCGGTGCAGACCTGCCGCCGCCGCACACGCAGCCGTCATCCACGCCGGACAGTCGAGGAGGTTGACCCGATGAAGATCATCGAAAAGCGAATCGAAGGGCGCCTGCGCGATCTCGGCGACGGCTTCCAGGTGCGGCGCGTACTGCCCGCCGGCGGACAACGGATGATCGGCCCGTTCATTTTCTTCGATCACATGGGGCCGGTGGACTTCCCCGCCGGTCGCACGATCGATGTACGGCCACATCCGCATGTCGCACTCGCGACCGTGACCTACCTGTTCGACGGTGAAATCCTGCACCGCGACAGCCTCGGCAGCCGGCAGGAAATCCACCCCGGCGACGTCAACTGGATGGTTGCCGGCCGCGGCATCGTGCACTCCGAGCGCACCACGCCGCGCAGCCTCGAGCAGCCGACGCGGATGCACGGCATCCAGTCCTGGGTCGCACTGCCGGACGGGCACGAAGACGACCCGCCGGCATTCCACCACCACCCGCAAGCCACACTGCCGGTCGTGCATACGCCGGAAGGTGCGCGCCTCTGCGTGATCGCCGGCGAAGCCTTCGGACGACGCTCGCCGGTTGTCACGCCCTGGCCGACCCTGTACGTCGATGCCGCAATGCCCCCGGGCGCCCGCTTCGAACTCAACGCCGATCACGAAGAGCGCGCGGTCTATGTCGCGGAAGGCCGGGTCCACCTCGAGGATGAAGTGCTGGAGGCAGGCGAGCTCGCGCTGCTTGCGCCCGGGCTCACGATCCAGATCCACAACCGCGGCGGACACACGGCCCGAGCCATGCTGCTCGGTGGCGCGCGTTTTCCGACGCCACGTCACGTCTGGTGGAATTTCGTCGGTTCCTCACCCGAGCGGATCGAACGAGCCAAACTTGCCTGGGCCGAGCGCGACCGGCGCATATTTCCCGATGTGCCCGGCGACGAACTGGAGTTCATTCCGCTGCCCGACATTCCTGCCGGTGCGCAGGTCGCGCCGTCGCGGGGCGCACCCAACTGAGCTGCCCCGATCGCACGCCTCGGTTCAGCCCAGATCAGCGCAACACGGCGCGCGCGAATTCCATCAGCTCGCGATTGAAGCGCTCGGGCTCCTCGGCGAACGGCGAATGGCCACTGTCGGGATAGAGACTGAGGCGCGCGCCCGGCACCTTGTCGACCAGCTCGCGGCCCTGTGCCTCGGGCGTACTGCCATCCTTGCCACCGACATTGACCAGCAGCGGTACCGTGATCTTCGGAATCTGGTCCACATTGGCGATCGGCCGATCGAACATCCAGCGGCGTGCATAACCCGGCAGCATCAGCGACAACTGGATCGCACGCTCCCAGTACGCCTCCGGCATCTCCCGGGAGGTAAGGAAGCGCACGCCATCGCGCGCCGCGGCGATATTGTCTTCGAGGTTGCCGCTGGCTTGCAGCTCGCGCATACGGGCAAGTCGCGCAGCCATCTCTGCCGCCGCCGGCGCGGGTGGCGGTGGCGGCGTGAAGCCGCCATAGGCGCCCACCAGTTCAATGCCACGCAAGCCTCCGGCACCATAGGCACGCAGATAGTCTCCGACGACCAAGGTGCCATACGACCAACCGACCAACAGCGGGCGATCGATGCCCGTCGCATCGATGACCGCCTGCACATCTCCCGCATAGTGCCGAAAGTCCGTGTAGTGCTCGCGGCCCCAGGGCTTGCCCGAATTGCCATGGCCGCGCAGGTCGAAAGCGACCACATGGAACTCGTCGGTGACCGGCGGGCGCAACTGGTTCTCCCAGCTGACGTAGCTCTGGCCGATGCCATGGACCAGCAGGATCGGTGGCTTGCGCGGATCGCCGGCGGTGACGACATTCAGTGGCACGCCGCCGGAACCCGTGATGGTCTGGAAGCGCAGCGTGCTGGCGCTTGCAGCATCGGCTGTCTTCGTCGCCACAGGTTTCACGGACGGGGGCGCTGCATCATCGGCCGTAGCAGCAACTGCCGTTGTGGCGAGGCCGATCGCGATGAGGCTGGCGATCAACAGCCGTGGTCGCAGCAACACGGGAGCATGGCGGGCGATCGAACGAAGCTGATTCATCATGAAGACGCTCAAGTTGGCGGGCGAGCCAGATAGCCGTCCAGATCTTCCTTGAGATCCGTGATCAAGAGCCGGAAGAAGTAGTCCTCGGCGTCGGGCGCTTCGATGTCGATGAACTGCACGAGTTCGGCGCGCGTCGCCCCGATCGGGCAAGTGCCGAAATAGCCCTTGGTCAGGTGACGTACGTAGCTGATACGCGCCGCGGGGTGGCCCTTGCGCGAGGCGGCCAGCCAATAGCGCTCCAACCGACAGGGGTCGTGTTCGATGCCGCCGCGCTTGTTGTTGATGAGCGCACCGAGAATGAAGGATGCCTGCCGGTAACCGAGATCCGCAGCGCGGTGGAAATACTGGATGCTCCGGGCATCGTCGCCGTTGTAGCTGAGCACCCGGCCGAGCTGATAGGCGAAGCGTGCTTCCGCCGGAAAGCTCGCAACGGCTCGTTCGCAGGCCGCAATCGCCGCGGGTAAATCGACCTTCTTTCGAGTGACGCCCTCAACCACGCGATCGGGGTCCGGTGGGTTCGCAGCCAGGCGATCGCAATCCTGCACCGGCGCCGGACTTGCCGACTGGTGTTGCGGCTCGGCCAACGCCACGCCCGTCAGGAGTGATGTGGTCACGAACAGGACAACTGCGGCCCTCAACGAATGCAGCATGCGCATGTCCCCCCATCCTGCCGGCCGTCGGCCCGAGGCGGACGGTAAACAACTAAACCGCACACCGCAATCGAACATCCAGACCCAATCCGCACACTGCACCGTGTGGCACTGCGCCACGCCCCAAAGCCAGCGCAGGCGTCACCATCATCCCTGCACAGAACGCCTGGCCCGATAGGCTGCCGTTACCGAGCAGTTCACCGGCGGCATACAGACCTCCAGGATGTCACTCGTCTCGAGAGTTGGGCGCGACTTCCGGCAGCGCAAACGCCACCAGATAGTCGCCGGTCCTGGTGCCGACGCTGGCATTGCCGCCGGCGGCGATCACGACGTACTGGCGACCCTCGGCGGCATAGGTCATCGGCACCGCCATGCCGGGCGCCGGCAGCTTTGCGGACCAGAGCTCCCGGCCGGTCGCGGTCTCGATCGCGCGCAGCTTCGAGTCCATGGTCGCGCCGATGAAAGTGAGCCCACCGGCGGTGGTGATCGGCCCACCGACATTCGGCGAGCCCCAGCCAAAGCTTGCGGGAATCGTCACGCCCATGCGGCGTACCTGGCCCAGCGGGATCTGCCACTTGATCTGGCCGCTGTCGAGATCGAGCGCGGTCAGCGTGCCCCAGGGCGGCGGTGTGCACGGCAGGCCAAGCGGCGAACGGAAGATCTCGCCCTCGACTTTGTATGGCGTGCCGACCAGCGGCCGCGTCAGGTAGTCGACGCCGCCGGCGGCATCTTCGGCCTCGCGATCGGCCTTGGGCACGACCTTGATCAGGGTCGCGAGATTCTCGGCCTTGATGATCAGCAGATTCTGCGCCGGATCGTAGGACGCGCCGCCCCAGTTGCCGCCGCCGAGCGCCGAGGGGAACAGGATCGAGCCCCGGACCGAAGGCGGCGTATACAGACCGTCGTAGCGCACCTGGTCGAAGCGGCGCCGGCAGGCCCAGCGATCGAGCGGCGTCAAACCGAAAAGCTGCTCTCGCTTGAGCAGCTGATGGGCGAAAGGCGCCATGCCGGTCGGCACGGGCTGGGTCGGCGCGGCATGGTCGCCCGGCACGTCGCTCGGCGGCGCGGGCTGCTCGACGATCGGCCAGATCGGTGCGCCGGTCGCACGCTCGAAGCCGAACAGCCAGCCCATCTTGGTCTGCAGCAAAGCCGCCGGAATCACCTGCCCGTCGCGACGGATGTCGACCAGCAGCGGATGACCGACCAGATCGTAGTCGAAGAGATCGTGACGGATGGTCTGGAAATGCCAGACCCGCTCGCCGGTCCGACCATCCAGCGCAACGATCGAATTGGCATGCGGGATGTCGAACTGACGGCCGCCACCGTAGTAGTCGGTCGAAGGGCTGGTGGTCGGCACGAACACCAGGTGGCGGGCCGGATCCACCGAAATCGTCGACCAGACGTTCGCGGCACCGGTCAACTGGGCCTTGTCGTCGGGAATCGGACTCCACTCCCAGCGCAACTCGCCGCTGTGCACATCGAATGCGCGGATGAAACCGTCACGGGCATTCGCGAAACCGTCGTTGGTCGAGTTGCCGATGATCACCAGATCCTCGAGCACCACCGGCGGCGAGCTCGGCGAACCGCCGCCGCCCTCGCCGCGATTGTCGTAGTCCTCGTGCCAGACCCAGCCGGGATGGCCCTTGGCGGCACCGAAGTCGCGGCACAGTGCGCCGGTATCGGCATCGAGCGCATAGAGACGACCGCCCTCGCCGTTCTTGAAGACGCGTTTGTCGCAAGCCGCCGCCGGTGTCTGGGTCGGCGCTCCGCCCCCATCGCCGTTCGATTGCCAGTACGCGACGCCGCGGCAACGCGTCGGCATCTTCAGCGGCGGGCTCAGCGCCTGGCCGGTCGCCGCATCGATCCGATGCGGATCGAACACCCAGCGCTGCCGGCCGCTCGTCGGCTCGAGCGCGATCACCTTGTTGTGGGGTGTGCAGAGATAGAGCAGCCCATTGGCATGCAGCGGCGTGGTCTGCAGGATCGTGCCGCCCTCGCTGGCCGGCGCATCCTTGAAATCGCCGCTGCGATACACCCAGACCTGCTGCAGTCGGCCGACGTTGCCGATATCGATCTGCGCCAAGGGCGAATGCTGGCTGCCGCCGGGATCGCGACCGAAAGACGTCCAGTCGCCGCCGGGCGCAGTCGGCAAAGTCGTGGGCCCGGGCTCCGCGGTCGCCGCGATGGCCCGGGTGGATCCCGACACCGCCGTCGGCAACTCCGCGGCACCCATGCCGCAGCCGGCGGTGGTCAGGCCGATGACCAGGGCAGCCGTGGCCGCCACGGCAACGCGTATCAATGCGGTGCAACCGGCGCACCCGCGAACACTGACTGGGTCCATCCTGCCCTCCCCTCGTCCGGGGACGATACGCGAGCCGCAACCCGATCGGGAAGCGGTTCCCGGCCGGGCTTCAGGGCATGGGCTTGAGACGTTCGAGGCCGCCGAGCGAGAACTCGGTGATGTGCTGGGTCAGTTCCTCGACCATGCGCGGGTCGGCGACGAAGCCCGGCGCGACGATCGGCAACACCTTGCGGACGAACATGTAGTAGGCGCACTGCGCATACACGCTGCGCACGCCGCGTGTGACCAGCCCGGCATCGGCCCGTGGGCCGAGCAAGGCACGCACGGCGCCGGTCAGCGCCGTCTGCTCGATGCCGCCGCCATGCGCGGACTCGAACGCGGGGCTCGGGTTGACCAGTTCGAGCGCATAGAGTCGCGGCAGCAGCGAGTCCGGATCGAGCATGAAGCCGACCAGCTGGCGCACGGCGCGGCGCAGCACGGCTGCCGGATCTTCGTTGGTGCCCGGATCGTGCGCGACCGAAGGATGGACTGCTTTGGACAGCGCCACCTGGTGACGCAGCACCTCGACATACAGCTCCTGCTTGCTGCCGAAGTAGTAGTTGATCGAATTCAGGTTGGCATGCGCGCGGGCAACGATGTCGCGCACGGTCGCGCCTTCGTAGCCTTTGGCGGCGAACTCCTCGCTGGCCGCATCGAGCAGCCGTCGGCGCACATCGGGCTCACCACTTTGCAGCTCGCGAACTACGCCGGTCGCCATCCTCGTTGCCATGCCGTGATCGGAGGAAACCGGGGCGATTGTCGCTGGAAACAACTGCCATAAACAACCGTAATACTGCGTAGTGAATCAAGCTTCGGCAGGCGGTGACCGAGCCACTTGGCCGGAGGCTGCCGTCAATGCAGGGCCGGCTGCGCGCCTGCCGTCGACTCCGGTACCGAGGGCATCAGGCACAGCCGCGCGGTCGGGCTCACCGCGAGCCACAGGCCCGCGGCGGCAAGCTCGCCGGCGAGATCGGCGAGCCGCGGTGCGAGCCGCCGTGCGGCGACATCCCCAGTCCAGCCGAGTGCAACCACCGTGGCAGCACGATCCTCGCTTACCCGGCCATCGCCGAGATCATCGCGCTGCGCCTGGATAGCGCCGAGCAGCTCAAGCAGCGCACGTTCGTCGCGACCCACCACGATGTCGCCGGCGGTACGAAAATCGAGCCGACGCCGCGCATGACTGGCGAGCATCGCCAGCACTGCATCGAGTGCGCCCAGGGCGCGCGGCGCACGCGCCGCATCGAAGGCATCGGCGAGGCGACGGGCGGTATTGCCGCAGGGATCGCCCAGCTGGATCCACTGGCGCGCGGCCCAGACGATGAACCGGGCCGCGAAACCGAGTTCGGCCAGCAGCAATGGCTGCGGCTCATGGCGGGAGGCACTCACCGGCGGCACCTCGGTTGCCGGATCCCCGACAGCCCCGGCTGCGGCGACGGGAAGGCGCCGGTCGGGACGGAATGCGGTCGAACCTCTGCCATGTCAGCCTCCAAGAGTGGTGCAGCCCTGTCGGGCGGGTCACTGGCTGGCGGCACGCGCACAGGGAAGGTGTAACGACGCGGCGGCTGGCTGGGGGAAAGCGGGTTACTTGGTCAGGATCAACTTCTCGAAACGGGTCAGACGCAGCCGATACTCCACGCCTTGATGCTCGATGCGCACCTCGCGGCGGCCTGCGAACAGCTCGGTACTGCGCAGGCGACGTGGCGGGGGCTCACGCGAAGGGGTGGCTGGGTGGGGCGGACGTCGGATGTCGAAGCTCATGAGTTAAGAATGATAACGATTCGCGTTTGATCCGCAAGAGCCTCTTTCGCCCTGCCTGCAGGCTCGCCTGTACTCCCTGCCTGGATGCCGGCGGCCGTCCCGCGCCGGACCGGATACCCCCGGCAAGCGCGGTCGGCCACCGTGGGGAGCCAAGGCCGGCTGGTATCCTGCATGGATGAATCACTCGCGCACCGTGCTCGACTTCTGGTTCGGCCGCGAGCCGATGACCCCCGCGCGGTTCGCCGCCAGACAGCCGGAGTGGTTCGGTGGGCGGGATGCCGAGGCGCGTGCAGCCCGCGACCGGGTCATCGGCGAGCAGTTCGGCGCACTGACCGCTCGCGCCGCCGCCGGCGAGCTCGACGCCTGGGCCGACAGCCCGCGGCAACGGCTGGCCCTGATCCTGCTGCTCGACCAGTTCCCGCGCCACATCCACCGCGGCACGGCGCTGGCTTTTGCGACCGACGACCGCGCTGCCGCACTGACGCTCGATGGCATGCAGAAAGCCGCCGACGCGACGCTCGATCCGGCGGCGCGCTCGTTCTTCTACATGCCGCTGCAACACAGCGAGGCACTGGACGTCCAGGAGGAGTCGGTGGCGGCATTCCGCCGCTTGCGCGACGAATCGCCGCCGGACTGGCAGCCGGTGCTCGCGGGTTCGCTCGACTTCGCCGAAAAGCACCGCGACATCGTCCGCCGCTTCGGCCGCTTTCCACACCGTAACGGCTTCCTCGGTCGCGCATCGACCCCCGAAGAGATCGCCTGGCTCGAGGCCGGCGGCGAGCGTTTCGGTTCATGACCGACCCCGTGCCCACTGCCGCCGTGCTCGCGGTGCGTGAGCTGCGCAAATCGTATGGCGGCGTGCCGGCGGTGCGCGGCGTCGGCTTCGCGGTCCCCGCCGGCGAGTGCTTCGGACTGCTCGGGCCGAACGGCGCCGGCAAGACCACCACCCTGCGCTGCTGCCTCGGTCTGACCGCGCCCGACTCCGGCACCGTCGAGCTCGCTGGTCTGCCGGTGCCGCAGGCGGCGCGCGAGGCCCGTTACCGGGTCGGTGTCGTCCCGCAATTCGACAATCTCGATCCGGATTTCACCGTCACCGAAAACCTGGTGATCTTCGCTCGCTATTTCGGCATCCCTGCCGCACAGGCCCGCGCCAACGTGCCCAAGTTGCTGGAATTCGCCGGACTCGGCGATAAGGCGACAGCAAAGATCGATGCGCTGTCCGGCGGCATGAAGCGTCGCCTGACCATCGCACGCTCGCTGGTCAACGACCCGCAGGTGATCTTCATGGACGAGCCGACCACCGGTCTCGATCCGCAGGCGCGCCATCTGGTCTGGGACCGCCTGAAGTCGCTGCTCAACGCCGGCAAGACGCTGATCCTGACGACCCATTTCATGGATGAGGCCGAACGCCTCTGCCAGCGCGTCGGCATCATGGATCGCGGCGAACTGATCGCGCTCGACTCGCCCCGCAACCTGATCGAACGCGAGATCGAGCCCCAGGTCGTCGAAATCTACGGCGACGGCGTGCGCGACTGGGCCGCGGCGTTCGGCCGCACCGCCTCCAGCCGGATCGAAGTCGCCGGTGAAACAGCGTTCTGCTACGCGCACGACGCCACGGCGCTGCTGGCGACACTCGACGGCTGGCCGCGGCTGCGGGCGCTGAAGCGAGCCGCCAATCTCGAGGACGTGTTCATCAAGCTGACCGGACGCGACATCCGTGACTGATCGCAGCGCACTGCAGCCGATGCCGGGCGCGAGCGGCGGCACACTCGGTGTCGCGCCGGATGCGCAGGCACGCTTCCGGCCGCTGCAGGTCATCGGCCGCAATTTCCTGGTGTGGCGCAAGCTGATGTTCTCGTCGCTGGTCGGCAACCTCGTCGATCCGCTGATCTTCCTGGTGGGTCTCGGCTACGGCCTCGGTGCGTTCCTGCCGGCACTCGACGGCGTGCCTTATCTGAACTTCCTCGCCGCCGGCATGCTCTGCTACAGCACCATGAACAGTGCCTCGTTCGAGGCGCTGTGGTCGGCCTATTCGCGACTCGCCGTGCAACGCACCTGGGAAGGCATCCTGCACGCGCCGATGACGGTGCGCGACGTGGTGCTCGGCGAATGGCTCTGGGCCGGCGCCTGCAAGGCGCTGCTGTCGGGGGTCGCGATCCTGCTGGTGATGTACGGCCTCGGCGTGGTCGACGGGCTGAGACCGCTGACCGTGCTGCCGGTCGTGGTGCTGATCGGCCTGTGTTTTTCCGGCATCGCGCTGGTGGTGACCACGCTGGCGCGCTCCTACGATTCCTTCACCTACTACTTCACGCTGGTGATCACGCCGATGATGTTCCTCTCCGGCGTGTTCTTTCCGCGCAATTCGCTGCCCGAAGCGATACGCCTCGTCGCCCGGGTGCTGCCCCTGTCGCATGGCGTCGACCTGGTGCGCGGCATCACGCTCGGCCGGCCGCTCGAGCATCCGCTGCTCAACATCGCAGTGCTGCTCGGCTACGGCCTGCTCGGCGTCGCGCTGGCGATCCGGATCGCACGGCGACGCCTGACGAAATAGGCCGGCCGCCTAGCCCGACCGACCGCCGCCCGGCATAATCCGTCGCCTTCAGAACCTTGCCGCGATCGCGCGGTCAGAACCAGAGCCGCGCCCCGGAGCCCGCCCTGTCGAGCGTGCCGCGCCGGCCCACGGGGAGAGACTCGATGAACCTGCTGATGTCGTCGCGCGCGCCTTTGCGCTGGATCCGGGCCGCCGCGCTCGCCGTCGTCCTGTTCGGACCGCTGTTGCTGCTGCAGGGCTGCCTCGATTCCGGCGGCTCGGCCGAGCCTTCGATCAGCCAGCAACCTCGCGACCGTGCCGCCTTCGTCGGCGCCACCACCACCTTCGACATCGGCGTCGGCGGCAAGGGCCCCCTGTCCTTCCAGTGGCAGCGCAACGGCGTGGCCATCCTCGGCGCAACCGCCGGCACCTATACCACGCCGGCCTTGAGCATCGCCGACGACGGTGCGCGCTACTCGGTCATCGTCAGCAACGACGTCGGCTCGGTCACCAGCAGCGAAGCGACGCTCGCGGTCTATGGGCCGCCGACCATCACGACCCAGCCGGTTGCGCAGACGGTGGCGGTCGGCGCCACCGCGAGCTTCAGTGTCGCGGCGAGCGGCCAGGGTCTCACCTACCAGTGGCGCCGCAACGGCGTCGCCATCGCGAGCGCCACGGCAGCGAGTTACACCACCGCCGCCACGGTGGCCGGCGACGACGGCGTCGCCATCAGCGTCGACGTGATCAACGGCGCAGGCATCGTCGGCAGCGATGCTGTGCTGCTGACCGTGACCGCGACACCGGCGGTCGTCACCGGCCCCTTGTCGCAACGCGCCGCGATCGGCGAACGCGCGGTATTCGGCGTGGTGGCCACGGGCGGCAACCTGCAGTACCAGTGGGAGCGCGACGGCGCGATCATTCCCGGCGCCACGACCAACCGCCATGTCACCCCGCCGCTGACCGTAGCCGACGACGCTACGCAGTACACGGTGGTGATCAGCAACGCGCAGGGCAGCACCCGCAGCGCCGCTGCCACGCTGAACACGGTGGCGGCTGCCGTCGCGGCACCGACCACGCCGTTCGCCGAGGTCGCGACCTCGGGCACGGCCACGGCCGCCGAGTCGTTCACGGTGGTCCGCCGCAGCAACGGCAGCGTCGCGGCCTGGGGGTATGGCGCCGAGGGCCAGCACGGCGATGGGACCAATGGCAGCGCCACCGACACGCCGGTCGCGGTGACGCTGCCGGCCGGAGTCGCCGCCAGCCGCATCGCCGCAGGAGGCAACCATGCCCTGCTGCTGAGCAGCACTGGCGACGTCTATGCCTGGGGTCGCAATACCTCGGGGCAGCTCGGCGCCGGCGATCAACAGAACCGCAACACGCCGACCCAGGTCACACTGCCCGATGCCGCGGTGTCGATCGCCGCGGGTCGCGAATTCTCGGTCGCGGTGCTCGCCGACGGCCGTGTATTCGCCTGGGGCCTGAACAGCGACGGCCAGCTCGGCACCGGCAACCGCTTCTCGTCGTTCTCCCCGGCCGAAGTCACGGGGATCACCCAGGTGACCGCGGTTGCCGCAGGCAACAGCCACGTGCTGGCACTGCGCAGCGACGGCAGTGTCTGGGCCTGGGGCGCGAATGCGGCGGGTCAGCTTGGTACCGGCGATTTCGTGCTGAGCCGCGTGCCCGTGGCCACGGCCGCGCAGCAGGATGTGGTGCGCATCCGAGCCGGCGGCGACCTGTCGCTGGCGATCACCAGCCGCCGCATCGGTCTCGCCTGGGGCAAGAACAGCGACGGCCAGCTCGGCCTGACCAGCCTGACGACCAACGACGTGCCGACACCGGTCGGCGTGCAAACCGATGTCGTCGATGCGGCAGGGGCCGACATGCTGTCGCTGTTCGTCGGCGCCGATGGCGTGCTGCGTGCCGCCGGCAGCAACGAGACCGGCTCGCTCGGCGACGGCACGACGACCGCACGCGGCAGTTATGGCGCGGTCAACGGCATCGCCAACGCGATCACCGCGGCGGTCGGTGGACGCTCCTTCGGCCTCGCGATCCGCGCCGATGGGCGATTGCTCTCGTGGGGCGACAACAATGCTGACCAGCTCGGCAATCCCGCGTTGTCCACCACCGGCACGAGCACTCCGGCCGAGGTGCCCAACTTCAGCGCCGGGCCGTAAGCGCCGGACTTTCACTTAAATCGCCCGGTTCGAGGCGCCGGCGGCCGCAGCGGCAAATGATCGATGCCGAAGCCGCTGGCATCCAGAGAACGATCGACAAGTTGGTTAGTCGCACAGGGCGCCGCCGATGCCCATCGCCTGTGCATCGTCGGCTGGCGCTACGGCAGCTATGCGCCACTTACGAGCGCGATCAACGAGCCGGATCTGCATCGCTGCGTAGTCAGCATCGCCGGCCTCACCCACCTGCGCGCGATGACTCGGGAACTGACCCGTTTCTATGTTGGCCGGGCCGCTGCGGACGAGGGCGATCGTCAGCGCATCAACTTGCCGGCCATGCCGATGATGTCGTCCAGCGGGTTGCCGTCGCCATTGAGGTCGAGCATCGACGCCAGACCACCGATACCGCCGGCACCACTACTGCCAGCGGATGCCGCGGCACCGCCGCCAAGCAGCCCGCCAAGCGCACCGGCCAGGGCCCCTGCGCCACCTGCAGCCGCGCCGGCGCCGCTGAGATTGCTGCGCGCCGCGCCGCTTTGCTGACGCGCCATGTAGCCGGCCACGAGCATCGCCAGGATCGGCAGCATCTTCTTCAGCAGCGCCGGATCGAGCCCGGTGCGACCGGCTGCGTTCTGCGCGACGGCGCGGCTGACGTCGGGCGAGCCGAAGATCTGGCCGAGCACGTTGTTGCCCCGCGAAACATTGGCCGGCTGAGCACCGAGCACCTCGTCGAGCAGACCGGCACCACCGAGGCCGTTCAGCAACGAGCCCAGGTCGCCGATGCCGGCCGGCTGCGCCTGCGCCTGCTTCTTGAAGCCTCCGAGGATCATCGGCAGCAAGGCGGCAGCACCGGAAGCAGCCTGCGTGTCGCTGACACCGAGTTGGCGCGCCATGGACTGCAGCCCGCCCATCTGGTTGAGGACATCGGTCAGTTGCATCGTATGGTTCCTAAATGTTGTTTGGCCGTAATGGCGTTGGCCATCCGGTTCACGGCAGGATCGCGCCCCTGCGCTCATGATAACTCAGGGCCCCGCTACCTCGCAGCTTCCGCCGCCGTCGGGGACGGCGGCAGGAAATCCGGGGCCGCCAGCGCCAGTTCCTGCAGCGGGCCGAAACGACGCACCTCATCCCGGATCCGCGCCGCATCGCCGATGAGCACGATCGCCAGATCCTGCGGCGGCGGAAAGTCCGCCGCGATCACCCGCGCGGTGTCCGCCAGCGTCACCGCAGCCAGCGCCGGACCGTAGCCTTCGATGTAGTCGCGACCGAGACCGAAGAACTCGAGGTCCGCAAGCTGGCCGGACCAGTGGCTCGCGGTTTCGAGTCGCAGCGGAAACTGGCCGAGCACATAGCTGCGCGCACTCTGCAGCATCGCCGGCTCCAGCGGCTGGCGGTGCAGGCTCGCGAGCGTCTCCAGGGCGAGATCGAGCGCCTTGGCGGTGTTCTCGGTCTGCGCGAACGAACTGATCGCGAACTCGCCCGGCACGCTGCCACGCACGAAACTCGAACGCGCACCGTAGGACAGGCCCGACTTGACCCGCAGTTCGGTGTTCAGAATCGACGTGAAACGACCACCGTACAGGGTGTTGACGATATCGAGCGCGGCACGATCCGGATAGCGGCGTGCAACCCCGACATTGGCGAGCCAGAAGTAAGTCTGTGCCGCAGCGGGCGAGTCGACCAGCAGCACCCGCCGGCCCGTAATCCGGGCCGGCTCCGGCAAGACGGGCAAGGCCATTCGCGCCGGGCCGAGCCGGCCGAAAGCGCGACGCAGCGCCGTCTCGATCCAGGCCGGGTCGAAATCGCCGGCAAATGCCAGGGTCAGGCGATCGGCACCGAAATATCCGGCCCAATACTCACGGACATCGTCGTGATCGATCGCCGCCAGCGAACGCTCGCTGCCGTCTATCGGCGAACCGTAGGGATGCGCACCGAACAGCAATGCCCGCCCGTAATCGGCCAGCAGGCCGGAAGGATTGCTGTCCTTGCCCGCCTTGATCAGCTCGACGTGGCGCGCACGCAGCTTGACGAACTCGGTGGCATCGAAGCGCGGCCGCTGCAGTGCATCGGCCAGCAACTCGATCATCAGCTCGCGATCACGCGACAGGAACTGCCCGCTGATCGTGATCGACTCGGCACCGGCCCTGGCGCCGAAACTGCCGCCGACATCGGCTACCGCATCGGCAAACCGGAACGCATCGCGCACGCCGGCACCTTTCTCGAGCAGTGCCGCCACCAGCGAGCCGAGACCGGCCTTGCCGGCCGGGTCACCCAGCGCTCCGCCCCGCACCACCGCGGTGAACGCCGTCAGCGGCACCTCGCGCAGCGGTATCAGCAACAGCACGATGCCGTTCGGCAATTGCACGCGACGATACTCGGGAACCCGCAGCACGGGCGCAGCCGGCGACGGCACGGATGCCACCGCCTGGCTCGCAGCGGGCGCCGCCTCTGCTGCGGGCGCGAGCAGTTGCAGCAGGACGAACAGGCAGACTCCGAAGCTCGCGCTTCGCCATGACCGCGAAGCCGCCACCCAACGCACCGACGCTGCAAATACTGCTGCTGCGCGACACCCGCCCACCATGACTGCGATCACGGCGACTCCTCGGTCGGCTCGGGATCTGCCGCCCCGTCCGGCGTCGGCGACGACAGGCGCGGCTGCAACACACCCACCGTGCGACGGCGCACCTGCAACAGCTCGCGTGCCGCGGCCTGCACCTGCTCGCGCGTCACGGCCTCGTAGGTCACAGGCGCATCGAACAGTTTCTGCCAGCCACCCTGCATGACTTCGTATTCGCCGAGCAGGCGCGCCTTGCCGTCGATGGTGGCCAGCGAGTTCCAGAACGCCGCGGCGGCCAGATTCTTGGCGCGCTGCAGCTCGGCGGCGGTCACGCCTTCGGCCACGACGCGTTGCAGCTGAGCATCGAGGGCCTGCTCCAGCGCTGCCGGATCTCCACCCTCCGGCAGCGCCAGCATGAACCAGGCGAGACCGGGATCGAGACTTTCGTTCCAGATCGCCCTGACATCGATCGCGAGCTTCTGCGTCTCGACCAACTCACGATGCAGCCGCGACGAATCGCCCTCGCCGAGCACCGACAGCAGCAGATTCAATGCCGGCCCGCCCGGATCGTCGGCCGCAGGCGCCTTGTAGGCAACTTGCAGCAGCGGCGTCTGCGCTTTGCGTTCGACGCGGACCCGCTTTTCGCCCAGCTGCTGCGGCTCGCGGGTGCGTACCGGCGGTGGCGGCTCGCGGCGCGGGATCGGCTCCAGCCAACGTCGGGCGAGCCCGAACACCTCTTCGGGCGTGACATCGCCGACCACCACCAGCGTGCAATTGTTCGGTGCGTAGTAGGTGTGGAAAAACGCCCGCAGATCTTCGAGTTTCCAGGCCCGGATATCCGATGGCCAGCCGATCGTCGGAATCTGGTAGGGATGCGCGACGAAGGCCGTGGACTGCACCTGCTCGAACAGGAACGACGGATTGTTGTCCTCGACGCTGAAACGCCGCTCCGAGAACACGACGCCACGCTCGCTCTCGACGACCTCGGGATCGAACGCCAGGTTCGCGAGCCGATCGGCCTCGAGGTCGAAGACCAGCTCCAGCGCGCTGCGCGGAAACCAGTCCTGGTAGACCGTGACGTCGTCGCTGGTGAATGCGTTGTTGGCACCCCCCTGCGCTTCCATCTGGCGATCGAACTCGCCCGGCGCGCGTCGGGACGTGCCGTTGAACATCATGTGCTCGAAAAAATGCGCCAGCCCGGTGATGCCCGGCGCTTCGTTGCGACTGCCGACCCGCACCCAGTTGTAGAGCGCGACGTTCGGGATGTCGTGGTCGCTCCAGACGATCACCCGCAGGCCATTGGCCAGCGTGATCGCCTGCACCGAGTCCGCGCCGGGCACGGTGGATGCACTCCTGGCCGGACGCTGCGTGCCGTGGCCGCCACCGGCGGCCAGCGCAGTCGTGGGCCACGGCAGCAAGCCAACCGGCGCTAACGCAAGCGCGGCGGCTGCGGCAACGGCGCCGCGGGCCCGGCGTTTCACCGCGACGGCACCACCAGGCAGGCCTGCCCGCTCGCCTTGAGCTGCTCGCAGAGACGCCCGGCCTCGGCCGCATCGGCTACACCCGCCTGCAGCCGGAACAAGCGCCCGTTGCGCGTTTCGACGGCCGTGATCTGCGGCTCGAACGGCTGCAGCAGCGGGAAGCGGCTACGCAGCCGGGCCCATTCCGCCTCGGCCTTGGCAGTCGAGGAGAATGCGCCGAGCTGCACACGATGACCTGCCGCCGCATTGCTGGCGGTCGCCGCGCCCGCGCCCCTGGGAGCCGGCGGCGCGACGGCTGGTGCGGCGCTGCGCGTGGGAGCGGGCGCCGGCGACGTGGCCGCCGGCCGCGGCGCCACGGCGGCAGAGGCCGGCGCCGCAGGCACAACCGGCGCATCGGCGGCATTCGCGGTGGTCGCCGCCATCAGTTTGAAGTTCTCGATGCGGATCCGTGCTTCCGGCGTCCACTTGCCGTCCGGATGCCGCACGATGAAACCTTGATAGGCCTCGGGTGTATCCGCCTGGGTCGCCTCGGCCCAGTCGTGCACCTCGAGCAGCTGCATCGCCCGGACTTTGGCGAGGGGCGCGAACTGGCTGTCCGGGTGCCGTGCCAGGAAAGCCTCGTAGGCCTCCTGCGTATCCTCCGCCTGCGCGGACTTCCAATCGCCGGCGTCGCGTGCACAGGCTGCGAGCGCGAGCAATGCGGCACACAACAAGGGCAGCAGGCGTGCAGACGCAGTGAGCGTACGTAAGCTGGACATCGGCAGTGGCCTCTCGCGCAGTAGCACTATTCTAGAACCCTGTTCACCGCCCGCCACACGCTCCGCCCGCTCATGCGAGGCCGTCGAGGGCACGATGCCGAGTCTCGGGCAGGAATACGGCCGTCACGACGATCGACAACACGATCGCCACCATCGGATACCAGAGCCCGTAGTAGATGTCGCCGGTCGCGACGGTCATCGCATAAGCCGTCGCCGGCAGAAAACCACCGACCCAGCCGGTTCCGATGTGATACGGCAGGGACAATGCGGTATAGCGGATACGGGTCGGGAACAGCTCGACCAGGCAGGCGGCCTGCGGGCCGTAGAGCGCGGTCGCACCGAGCACCAGCACCATCAACCAGGCGAATACGCGCGGCATGTTTGCCTGGGCCGGATCGGCCATGGACGGATAACCGGCTGCCGCGAGCGCCGCACGGATGCGCCCGCCGATCTCGGCCTTGAGCGTCGTCAGCGCCGCCGCATCGAGCGCATGTCCGTCAGCCGACTGCACGATCACCTCGCCGACGTGGACCTCGGCGATCGTCCCGGCCGGCGCGGCGATGTTGCGGTACGGAATGCCGGCACCCGCGAGCACCGTCTTGGCCAGATCGCAGGAGGACCGGAACTGCGATTTGCCGACGGGATCGAACTGCAAGGCGCAGTCCGCCGGATCGGCGACGACGCTGACCGGCGCACGCTCGGTGGCCTCGACCAGGGCCGGATTCGCGGCCCGGGTCACGGCCTGGAAGCCGGGGAAAATCGCCAGCGCCATGATGATCATGCCCGAGAGCATCACCGGCTTGCGGCCGATGCGATCCGACAGCCAACCGAAGAAAAGATAGAGCGGCGCCGAAGCCGCGACCAGCGCGATCATCAGCGCATTGACCGCGCCCGGCTCGACCTTGACGATGCGCTCGATGAAGAACTGGCTGTAGAAAAAAGCCGTGTACCAGACCGCACCCTGCGCCACCATCATCGAGAACAGCGCGATCAGCACGATCTTGAGATTGCGCCACTCGCCGAAAGATTCGCGATACGGCGCTTTCGACTGCTGCCCGGAGTCGCGCAACTGCTGGAACATCGGGCTTTCGTGCAGCTTCAGGCGGATCCACAAGGACAGCGCCAGCAGGATCGCCGACACCAGGAACGGCACACGCCAACCCCAGGCGTCGAATGCCGCTTCGCCCATGACCAGCCGCGTGCCGAGCGTGACCAGCAGTGCGCCGCCGAGACCGAAAGCCGCTGCCGAGCCCATCCAGCTGGTGAGATAGCCGCGCCGCTGCACGGGGGCATGCTCGGCAATGTAGATCGCCGCCCCGCCCCATTCACCGCCCAGCGCCAGCCCCTGCACGATGCGCAGCAGCACGAACAGCACCGGCGCCAGCAGGCCGACATCGGCATAGGTCGGCAGCAGACCGATCGCGAAGGTCGCGGCGCCCATCATCGAGATCGTCACCAGGAAGGTGCTCTTGCGGCCGATGAGGTCGCCCATGCGGCCGAAGATCAGCGCGCCGAGCGGGCGGAACGCGAATCCGGCGGCAAACGCGGCGAGCGCCAGGATATAGGCCGCGGCTTCGTTCAGCCCCGCGAAAAAGGTCTTCGCGAGAATGCTCGACAGGGGTACGAAGATGAAGAAATCGTACCACTCGAACGCCGTGCCGGCGGCGGACGCGGGGACGACGAGCCGCAGGTTGCTAGGTGCGGCAGGCGAGGCGGCGACTGACACAAGAGCGGGTTCCGGAGCTTCGACCGCCGGCAAGACTACTATGAACGGGCGCCCCGGGGAGAGTGCCTGCCGGAATGTCCCGCCACTGCACGCTGTACGTGCTGGCCGCGATGATCCTCGGAATCGTCGTCGGCTACGTCATCAACGCCTCGGTCACGGAACCGGCGACGCTGCAGGCCCTCGCCGGCGCACTGCTGATCGGCTCGCCGGTTTCGATGATGTACTGCGCCTTCGCGACGCTCTTCATCGCCCAGGCGTATGGCATCGATCTCGACTGGGGCCAGAAAATCACCATGCTGCTGTTGCTGATGGTCACCAGCAAAGGCATGACCAGCGTGCCGCGCGCCTCGCTGGTGGTGATCGCCGCGACCCTGGTGTTCTTCGAACTTCCCGAAGCGGGGTTGCTGCTGATCCTCGCGATCGATCGCTTCCTCGACATGGGGCGCAGTGCCACCAATGTCGTCTCGGGCCTTAGCCGAGAAAAAGGGGAACGGTGTCAGACGCCCGGTTGCAGGCCCTTGGTGTAGAGCACCTTACCTTCGGGGGTGACGAAGATCGCGTCGACGCCGGGAATTTTTTCGATGATCCGCAGGGCTTCTTCGGCGCCGAGTACGAAGGCGGTCTTTGATAAACCGTCGGTTTGCAGGGCGGTCGGAGCGAGGATGGTCGCGCTGCGGACCTTGCTGGCGGAACGGCCGGTCTTGGGGTCCAGGATGTGGTGGTAGCGCACGCCGTCCTGGTCGAAAAAGCGTTCGTAGTCGCCGGAGGTCGACATCGCGGTGTCGATCAGCGGAATCCGGGTGATCATCCGCTGCGGGTCGTCGGGGTGGCGGATGCCGACGATCCAGGGGCGGCCGAAGCGGTCGCCGATGATCCGCGAGTCGCCGCCGGCGGATACCACGGCATGCTCGATGCCACGGGCCCGCAGCAACTCGATCGCGCGGTCGACCGAGTAACCTTTGGCGATGCCGCCGAGATCGACACGCATGCCGGGACGCTCGAACCTGACGGTCAGCGCCTTCGGATCGAGCCGCAGGTTGCGCCAATTCACGCCGGGCAGCGCCTTCGTGATCTGCGCTTCGCTGGGGCGTTGGCGGGCACGGTAATCGTAGAGATAACCGACGCTGGCGTAGGTGACGTCGAATGCGCCGCCGGTGAGTTTCGAGAATTCGAGCGAGGCGCGGATCACCTCGAACAGTTCGCGATCGACCTTCACCGGCTCGAGTGCACCGCGCGCATTCAGCTGCGACAGCTGGCTCGTGGGCTTGTAGGTGCTCATCATCTCGTCGACTTCGTGCATCGACGCGATCACCGCGGCGACCGCCGCCTCGCCGGCCGCAGCCTCCTCGGCCCAGAGCTCGACATAGATCCGCGTGCCCATGATCGCCGCTTCGCGCCGGAACCACTCGGCCTGCGCCGGCATCGGCAGCAGCAGCAGGGCCAGCAGTGCCGCGGCGAACAGCGGGTGCAGCGCTGCGCGGCTGCAGGCACTCACGACACACCCGCCGAAGAGGCGGTGGCGGCGGCCGTCATCCGGCCGGCCGCAGAAGCCCGCGGCGCCGTGGAAACCGGCGCGGATCCGGCGGCCGGCTCGCCGTCACCGGACAGCTGCCGTTCGAACTCCGCATGGATGAAGCGCTCGGCCCAACTGCCCGCACCCAGCGACTCGATGAATCCGCAATGGCCGCCCTGCTCCGTGACCACGATGCGCAGCCGCGGCTCGCGCGGCAGGCGATCGAGATCTCCGGCCGGAATGATCGGATCATCGAGCGCGGCGACGATCGTCGCCGGCACGGCAAGCCCGGCAAGGCGTTCGCCGACCAGCGCATAGCCAGCGAGATAAGCCGCGAGATCCGGGTACTCGGTATGCGCCAGCACCAGGTCGGCCGTCATCCGGCGCAGGTTGCGCGAGCGCAGCAGCGGCTCGAAGTCGAACACGCCCGGCCAGACCGATTGCTTGCGGCGCAGCGAGCGCGACCATTTTTCGACGAAGTAGCGGCGATAGACCCACAGCTCCGACTCGAGGGCATCGAGCGTATGCGCCGGATCGAGCACCGGCGAGACGGCAACCGCGCCGGCGATGTTCAGACAGGCACTCCGCGCGTCGGCCGCGACCCGCAGCATGAAATTGCCGCCGAGCGAATAGCCGGCGAGCAGCAGGCGATGCCGCGGGAAGTCCGCCTGCAGCCCGGCGACCGCCGCGACGACTTCCGGCAAGCGACAGGAATGAAACAGCTCGCGATTCAGGTGGTGGGTATCGCCGTGGTCGCGGAGGTTGAGCCGCACGACGTCGTAGCCATGCTGATGCAGCCGCTGCGCGAGCGAGAGGATGTACAGCGACTCGGCACTGCCCTCCCAGCCGTGCAGCAGCACCGCGAGCGCCGGCTCGCGACGAGGGTTCCGGGCCGGTGCGGCGTGAAACGCCTGCAGCCTCACGCCGGCGCCGCAATCGAGCTGCCGCTCGCGACTCGCGGCGCGCAACGAGGCCGCCCGACGTTCGACGGCCAGACGCCGCAACGGCAGACTCGGCAACACCGACTGGAGGTGGCGACCCTGCAGCCACCACGGCGGGCGGAAACTGGCGTCGACGACGCGGCGAGTCACGGTGTCTGGGGTCGAACGCGAATCTCGAGGCGATTGTTGGCCGTGGCCGCCCGATTCCACTCGCCGGCGGTTGCCGACGTGGCAGGATCGGGATAGGCCGCAACCCGTTGCGTCTCGGTCCCGTTGACCAGCTGCACCTCGATCGCGCCGCCGCTGCGTTGGCGAATCGTGCCGACCAGATTGGCGAGTGCCAGCGGCTCGCGCTGCGCCAGGCTCAACTGCTCGTCGAACGGGTTGCCGAGCACCTCGCACTTCGACAACGGCGCGTCGGCCTCGACCAGCCCGAAGCCGTCGGTGGCGGAACCTGCCAGACAGTAGCGGCCGGGATAGGACGTCACGCTGACGAGGCCGCGGAACCCGCGTTCCGCGAGATCGTCGAGCAGGTGCCGCAACATCTCGAACCGCTCGCCGGAAATCGGCACCTCGCCATAGGGCACCGGCTGCACCGATTCGCTGCCCACCACGGCCGGTGCAGCTGCCGAGCCGGCGGCCAGGCCCGTGGCGCCCGCTTCCGGCCCCTGTGAAATCGCCACCGGACGCGCCGCCTGCACCTCGCGGGATTCGGCGAGCTGTGCGGCCAGGCTGCGCCCGGTCTCGGCCTCGCGCCACCACAGCGCGCCGAGCACCGCCGCCAGCACCGACGCGCCGACCGCGATCAGCCACGGCGCACGCGAGCGGCGCGGTGCAGGCTCGTGGCTGTCGAACAAGGCCTCGCCGACCGGGTCGGCATTGACCACCGTGGCCGTGCCCGCGAAGCCCTCGCGCAGTTCGCCGAGCACGCGTTCCATCTGTTCGTCGAGCAGGCTGGAGACCGAACGGCGCAGATCCGAGACCTGATCGCGCACCACGTCTTCGACCAGGGCCCGCAGCTGAGCAGGAGTCATCGGCGGCTCGCCGGACGGCTGGGCGGGCGTCGCGGCATCGCTGCCGCCGCCGGTACTGCTGCCGGTGCTGTTGCCGGCTCCACCGACGATCGACATCGTCGCGGCCGACCGCTGGAACGCTTCCTGCGCCACGGCATTGCCCGGCTCGAACGCTGTCAGGCGCGGCTTGCGCCGGTCGGGCACCAGCCGCAGCTGGTGCAATACGGTCGAGACCTCGGTGGGCTTGACCTGCTTCGGCAGCACGCCGAGTGCGCCGAGCGCGCGCGCCTGACCGAGATAGAGTTCGCCCTCCTGCGAGGTGAACATCATGATCGGGATGGTCGCCGTGCGCGGATTGTTCTTGATCGACTGCACCGCCTGAAAACCGTCCATGCCCGGCATCAGATGGTCCATGAAGATCACATCGGGGCGGGTCCGCGCGAGATAGACGATGGCCTGCTCGGCCGTCTCGGCGGTATCGACTTCAAGACCGTGCTTTTCGAGCATTCTGGCCAGGAACGCCCGCGCCGACTTGGAGTCGTCGACGATCAAGGCGCGTTTGCCCGATAACTCCACCACCTGCTCGCTGGACTCTGTCACGGCTCGCCGCCTCGCTCGACACATCGCGCCCGTGGTGAACGACGATGCTCGTGGTGTAACTGTCTCAAAGTGTAGCGCAGGATCGCAGGCCAGGCGCGACGGGTAGAATCGGTCGGCATGCACGCCCGGGATCCATCGGCATCCGGCCATTCCAGCCGCACACACCACGCCACCGACGCTGCGGCGAACCCGGTGCGGCGACCCGGCCGCTGCCGCAAGGGCTCAGGCTCCGTGTGCAGGGCGGTGCTGTACGCCGCAGCCGGCCTGGCTCTCTGGCACCCCGCCGCCGCGCTCGACGGTGTGGTGATCGAAGCACGCCGGGTGACGGCACTGGGTCTCGTGGCACAGGATCTGCGCCTGGAGCTTGGCCTCGCCACGCCGACGCCACCGAACCTGCGGTTGCGGGTCGCGCGGGTCGATCTCGAGAACGAACTGGGCACGATCACCCGCCTAGATCTGCGCTGCGCGAATCCACGGCTGGATGCCCCCCGTTTCGGCTGCCCGCGCACCGTCGTCACGGCCACGGGGAGTCCGATCGGCCCGCTGGAGTTCACGGCCGCGGCAAGCTACGACCTGGACCGCGGCATATTCGACGCACAGGGCCGGCGCATTCCGCTGGGCGGTGGTCAGGCCCGGTTCACGGTGCTGAGCCGGCCGCAGGACTGGTCGGTCACCGCCGGCCTCGATGGCGTCACGCTGCCGGGCCTGCGCAACTGGCTGTCGAAATTCATCACGCTGCCCCCCGACCTGGAGGTCGCCGGGCATATCGACGGCCAGGCCAGTCTGCGGGGCCGCACCGCGCTCGACCGCGGGCAGCTGACCCTGAGTCTGCGCGATGCCGGTTTTTCGGACGAATCGGGCACGATGGTCGGCGAAAATCTCGCGCTGGACTTCAAAGCCGAGCTCGCCTCGGCCGCCGGCGGCGCGCTCGATCTCGGCATGCAACTGGCCAGCGCCAGCGGCCAGGCACTCGCCGATTCGGTGCTGCTCGACTTCGACGCGAACCCGCTGCGGATCGACGCGCACGGCCGCTGGCACGACGACACCCTGACGATCGACAGGTTGCGGATCGATCAACAGCGGCTGCTTCAGGCGCACGGCCAGGCAGCCTTGCGCCTGACCGCGGACGGACCACGACTGCAGGCCGCAACTCTCGAGGTCGAACGCCTCGAGATGCCGGCGGCCTATACGAGCTTCCTGCAGATCGCGCTCGCCGCGACCGATTTCGGCGCGCTGGAAACTTCGGGCGCCCTTTCGGGGCACATCGAGATCGTCGACAACGCACTGGTTCGCGCCGATGCCGATCTCACCCACCTCGAACTGCGCGACCGGCATGGCCGGCTGTGGATGAAGGACGTACGCGGCGCGCTGCACTGGGCACCGGATAACGGGTCGGCTGCCGCGGCTTCGCATCTCGACTGGTCCGAGGGCGGTGCCTACGGCCTCTCCGGCGGCGCCGCGAAAATCGACTTCACACTGCAGGGCCTGTCGTTCGCGCTGTTGCAACCGACGCGGCTGCCTATTTTCGACGGCGCGCTCGCGATCCATGCACTGGCCGTGCGCGATGCGGGCACGGCACAGCAGGTGCTCGAGTTCGAAGGCGAGATCGAGCCCATCAGCATGCCGCAGCTCGCCCGCGCCTTCGGCTGGCCGGAGTTCGCCGGCACGCTCTCGGGCCGCATCCCGCGGGTCGAGTTGCGCGACGATCTGCTGACTTTCGGCGGCGACCTCGAGGCGCGGGTGTTCGACGGCACGATCGTCGGCCGCAACCTCCGGCTGCAGGATCCGCTCGGCCGCTGGCCACGGCTGTTCGCCGACATCGAACTGCGCGATCTCGATCTCGCCCTGGTCACCGAGACCTTCGAGATCGGCATGATCACCGGCCGGCTGGAAGGTGCGATCCGGGGCCTGGAGCTGTTCGCCTGGTCGCCGGTCGCCTTCGACGCCTATCTGCGAACCCCGCCGAAGCTGCGCGGCCGCAAACGCATCAGCGCCCGCGCGGTCGGCACCTTGTCGAACGTCGGCGGCGGTGGCGGCGGCGTGGTCACGGCGCTGCAAAGCGGCATATTCCGGCTGTTCGACGAGTACGACTACGACAAACTGGGCATCCGCTGCCGGCTCGCCAACGACGTCTGCCTGATGTCGGGCGTCGAACCCGCCGGCAACGGCTACTACATCCTCAAGGGACGTGGCATTCCGCAGATCAACATCATCGGCAATGCCGGCCGGGTCAACTGGCCGCAACTGGTCTCGCAGATCGAGGCGCAGATGCACGGCGACGGCGAACTGCGGTTCGAGTGAGCGCGGCGACGAGCGCGTCACGGCCCGGCCTGCCGGACATTGTTAAACTGCCGCCTTCAGGAGCCATTCATACCTGTGCGGCAGAATGGTCATTGCCGGGAATCGCGCAAACGACCCGGCCGGAAGCAACAGGCGGGACAGATCCCGCAGAGGAAGATGCCGTCATGCGAAAGGTCATGCGCCTGAACGTCGCACTCGCGAGCCTCACGGCCGCGGCCTGCGTCACCATCAACGTCTACTTCCCGGCGGCGGCGGCCGAAAAGGCCGCCGATCAGATCATCGACTCGGTGACCGGCGGCGGTGCGAATTCGGCCGCGCCACGCACTGCACCGACCGATGCAGCCTGGAACCCGACCCTCCCCGGCCTGCGTCCGGTGCACTCGGCCGCCGATCTGCGCGCCGACGCCCCGCTGCTGCTGGTGGCCGCCGGCCGCGTGCTCGAACTGCTGGTACCCACGGCACAAGCCCAGGCGCAAGCCAACCTGGACATCTCCTCGCCGGAGATCCGCGCGGTCACCCAGTCGATGCAGGCGCGCTTTGCCGAGCTCGAGAAATACTTTGCCAGCGGTGTCGTCGGCCTCACGGCCAACGGCCTGGTCGAAATCCGCGACGCCAGTGCCGCACCGCTCGCCGAGCGCGCGATCGTCAAGCGCCTGGTCGCCGAGGACAACAAGGACCGCGACACGCTGTACGCCGAGATCGCCAAGGCGAACGGCCATCCCGAGTGGGAGCCAGACATCCGCAAGACGTTTGCGCGGCGCTGGATCGAGCGCGGTGCACAGCCCGGCTGGTACTACCAGGACGCGTCGGGCGCCTGGAAGCAGCGCTAAGCTGCTGAGCTGGCGGCGCTCTGCGGGTCGGCCGGCGTGGGCCGGCCCGCCGCTGTCACTACCGATCGATACTGCGCCGATCGACACTGGGCCGATCGGTGGGCCGCCCGGAGTCGGGCTGCTCGACACGGCGCCGCTCGAGACGCGGAATGATCTCGACGACCAGCTTGGGTCTGCGTTCGGCATCGAACAAGCCCCAGTGCGCCTCTTCGGGATGTTCACCCGGCACCGGATGCCAATCGGCCGCCCGCCAGGGGGCATCGAAAGCCGCGAACCAGGCAAAGGCCCGCTGCGGTGTCGACCGGAACGCGTGCTGCAACGCCTCGTAGAAACTGCGCTGCCGCGCTGGCGTATAGCCCTTGCCCGAAGGCGCAGTCGGCACGCCGGTTTCCTTGACGAGCACCGGGCCGCAATGTCGCGCCGCCAGCAACCGGGTGACATCGACGACGAAACCGGCGGCATTCTGGTCGGGTGCGGCCCGGAACCAGCTCTCGAACACCGGATGCACGTTCGCCAGCAGAAAATCGAGCCGCGACAGCAACGGCCCCGCCTGCGGCTCGAGCCATATGTGGAACGGCTCGGTCGTCGACAGCGCCAGCCCCGGCGCCCGTGTCCGGATCGCATCGAGCCTCGCGGCGAGTTCAGCCTGGGTGCGCCGCTGTCCGAAGAGCATCTCGTTGCCGAGCGACACACCGACCACCAGCCCGGGATGAGCACGCGCCGCCGCCAGCGCCGCATCGACCTGGGCATCGTCGAACGGATCCCAGACACCGATCAGCAGCGCGCGGAACCCCAGGTCGGCGGCCACCGCCGGCACCTGCTCGGCGCCATTGAGCGCATCGTAGGTCACCAACGCATCGAAATAGGGGCGCAGCACCTCGAGATCGGCGCGGATGCTGGCCGACGAGGCCGGCGTCACACGTCCGTCGTGCACCTGCAGCGCAGTCGGCTGATAGGCCACGAAACGGTGCTCGCCGAGCGCGGTCCGCAGAGGCGCCAGCCGGCTTTCGGTGGCAGCACTGCAGGCGGCCGCGGCCATCGGGCCGGCGAGGAGCAGCGCGACGGCACCGAGGCAGCACCACACTGCCGCGAAAACCGCAGTGCTCCGGCTGCGGCAGCCAGCGCCGTTCAACTGCCCGAGGCGCCTGGCTCGAACTGCAGCGACAATCCGTTCACGCAGTAGCGCTGCCCGGTGGGCTGCGGCCCGTCGTCGAACACGTGACCGAGATGACCGCCGCAGCGGCTGCAGTGCACTTCGACCCGCTGCATGAAGCGGCTGCGATCGACACTCGTTGCAACCGCACCGGCGACCGGCGCCCAGAAGCTCGGCCAGCCGGAACCGCTCTCGTACTTGGTGTGGGCCTCGAACAGCAGCTGACCGCAGCCCGCGCAGTGATACTGACCATCCCGCTTCTCGCCGTTCAGCGGGCTGGTACCGGCGCGCTCGGTACCATGCCGGCGCAGGACTTCGAACTGCTCCGGCGTCAACGTTCGACGCCATTCGTCCTCGTTCTTCTCGACCGGGAACGTCGCTGCTTCGCTGTTCATTCACCTGCCTCCGGCACGACCTGCCTGCGGTGGATGCACGCCGCGCGGGATCCACACTCCCGCACAGCGTACGTCATCCGGCATCGCGCCGGTCGCGGCCTGGAGCGGATCAGGGCCGGTTGACCAGCACCTTCTTGATCCAGCCGCTGCCCGAGCCACCCTGCACGTTCAGGAAGCCGTTCTGCTCGGCACCGATGATCACCAGCTCCTCGCCACGCTGCAGCGTCGCCACGGCCTTGGCCGAATCCGCGGGGCTGGCCAGCAGTTTGACGTTGGCGATCTTCGGCATGACCACGTCGCCCTCGTTGTAGGCGATGCCACCGCCGGCCTGGCCACCTGCCGCCGCTTCCTGCTTCAGGGTGCCGACATTGCGGTGCAGGCTTTCATCGCCCTTCACCGCACGCACGATGTTGTTGTAGTTGTCGAGCAGCGCCGCGGCGATGATCTTGCCTTCGTTGGTATTGCCGTAGCCGCCGAGCGCGCCGAAAGCACCGCCGCCGAACAGCGCGGCGCCGAGCCGCAGATCGGCCTTGCGGGTACTACCCTGCGCCGCCGCGACCTGCACCGAGCTGCGCGCATCCGCGAGCAGCATGCTGGTCTGCGCTTCCTTGAACTTCAGGCCGCCGGCGACCGCGCCGAGCAGCGGGTTCGAACGGCTGAGCACACCACCGAGCGCCGCGCCCATGCCACCGGCATTGCTCTCGGAGAACACCACCTCAGGCGTGAGGATGAAGTCCGCCGCGACCATCTGGCCCTTGCCCATGTTGGAGCCCGCACGCGCCTCGCCCGAGGCGGCCAGCTCGCGCTCCTGCATCGCGTTCTGCATGCCGACGCCGCGCTCGACGACGATGAAGCAGTTGGACTGCTGGATCATCATGCGCAGCAGACCGATCGGCGAACCCAGCCCGTAACCGCGCAGCGAGGCCATCACGTAGTCCTGCGGCTCGACCACGGCGATCGCGCCCATCGGCTTGTCGCACTTCTCGACCCCCGAATCGCCGGTGGAGCCGCTGGTACCAGCGGCACCGGTGACCTGGCCACTCGCACCACCCTGTTTGTAGCCCGTGACACCCTGCGCATCCGCGACCGGTGCACCGCAGGCGATTGCCAGCAGTACGCTCCAAGCCACCGACGCAAACCTGTTCATGGATGCCGCCATCTGTCGATCTCCTGTAGGGATACCCGAAACCCGACGCTATCGGGGGAGGCGCAGAGTATAGCGCCCGTCCCTCTGCGGCATTTGCGACGCGCCGCAAACTACCGCTCGAACCTGCCCGGATCGGGGCTGCCGACCCGGGCCTGTCCGGGCACGGCGCCGGGTCCGCCCGGCTCGACCCGGCCCATCACTCGCGCAGGCCGATCCCGCGGTTCATCAGGCCGACGGCCAGACCGAACAGCAGCACCGTCGACAGCGCCATGATCCCGAAGGCGGTCCCGACATGGACATCCGCCGTGCCGAGGACCCCGTAACGGAAGGCGCTGACCATGTGCAGCACCGGGTTGGCGATCGACACCTGCTGCGCCCAGGCCGGCAACATCGAGATCGAGTAGAACACACCGCCGAAGTAGGTGAGCGGCACCAGGATGAAGGTCGGGACCCAGTTCACCTGATCGAAGTTTTTCGCCAGCAGGGCGTTGATGAAACCGCCGAGCGAGAAGACGGCCGAGGTCAGCACGGCCGCGGCCAGCATGGCGGCCCAGTGATGGACCTGCAGATGGGTGAACAGCAGCGACACGATCGTGACCACCACGCCGACCATCAGGCCGCGCGCCATGCCGCCGCCGACATAGCCTGCGACGATCACCCAGTTCGGCAGCGGCGAGACCATGATCTCCTCGAGAAAGCGCTGGAACTTGGCGCTGAAGAACGAGGACACCACGTTGGCGTAGGAGTTGGTGATCACCGCCATCATGATCAGGCCGGGTGCGATGTACTGCATGTAGTCGAAACCGCCCATCGGGCCGACCCGGCGACCGATCAGGCTGCCGAAGATCACGAAGTACAGGGTCGACGTAACCGCCGAAGGCACGAGCGTCTGCCCCCAGATGCGGATGACGCGGCCGTACTCGCGCGCCAGGATCGTGCGAAAGCCGATCCAGCGCGACTGGCCGATGGTCGGCAACGGCGCCACATGCCCGGCTGCGTGGGCATTCTCCGCGGTGGCGTTCACGAGCGCGCCCCCGCCGCCACTGCCGCGGACTTGTCGACCAGACGCATGAAAATCTCTTCCAGCCGGTTGACCTTGTTGCGCATCGAGAGCACCTCGATGCCGTCGGCCGAGAGCGTCGCGAACAGATCGTTCAGATTGCGGTCGCGGGTGACCTCGACCTCGAGCGTGTGCTCATCGACCAGCGCGATGTGATAGCCGGCGAGAACCGGCGCCGCCGTCAACGGATGGCGCAGCGTCAGCATCAGGGATTCGCTGTGCAGCTTGCGCAGCAGCCGGTCCATCCGGCTGACCTCGACGATCCGGCCGCCGTCGATGATCGCGATGTTGCGACACAGGGACTCGGCTTCCTCGAGATAGTGGGTCGTCAGGATGATGGTCGTGCCCGCAGCATTGAGCTCGCGCAGGAATTCCCACATCGACCGACGGATCTCGATGTCGACCCCGGCGGTCGGCTCGTCCAGCACCAGCAGGCGCGGCTCGTGGATCAGCGCGCGGGCGATCATCAGCCGGCGTTTCATGCCGCCGGACAGCGCACGGGCGATCTTGTGCCGATGTTCCCAGAGCGACAGCGCGGCCAGGTACTTCTCGGCGCGCTGGCGCGCCAGCGCTCGCGGAATGCCGTAGAACCCCGCCTGGTTGACCACGATGGTCTCCGGCGTCTCGAACTGGTTCAGGTTCAGCTCCTGTGGCACGACGCCGATGCAGGCCTTGGCGGCCTCCATGTCGCGATCGAGATCGTGGCCGAAAACGCTGATCCGGCCGGCGGACTTGTTGACCAGCGAGGTCAGGATGCTGATCAGCGTGCTCTTGCCGGCGCCGTTCGGCCCCAGCATCGCAAAGAAATCCCCCTGCTCGACGTCGAGATCGACGCCTTTCAGGGCCTGAACACCATTCCGGTATGTCTTGACGAGACCGCGGACCGACAACGCGTGCATAGATATCGAGGTAGCGACGGGAACCGACGGTGAAGGTGGGCAGGCGGGCCGGTCCAGACCGCCAGTTTACAGGGGGGGCGTGGTCCGCTGCAGCCATCCGGCAAGCGGAACCCAGGTGGCTCGCAACATACTTGCCAAACCCACTCTCCTTTACCCGAAAGGCACCGATAGGGTTGCGGGACCTGGCCTCCACGCCCCTTGGAGCCGAGCTGGTCGCGTATCGCGCGTTCCTGCGCACGCGTGGTGCCGTTCGCAGCTGCTGCGCACTTCCAGCACCGGCCGTAGTACTAAGGAAAGCGCAACTTCCGCAACCCACTCAGCAGGCCTTGGTGCCGGAGCAAGTCGGCCTTTGGTGATTCTCACCATTGGCATCCCCACCGCAAATTCAGGTTGCACCGCCGCCCGGCGACGACCGGCATTCGCCCGCGATGCGCTGCAGCCCGCGCAGCTGGCAAGTCCAGAGGGCGGCCGCCTCACCGCTGCGCACTGCGGCCAGCCATTCGCTCCAGAACGCCGAGTCCTGCGACCAGCGCAATCGCACGCAGAATGCCGCGGACGAGGCCAGCGCATCGACCCGCGACAAGCCGAGTGCCCGCAATGCCTCGACCTCGGCGGCGGGCAGGCCCAGCACGAAGCCGGCGAGCACCGGTGCAAGCTGGGCGAGATGCCAGGCGTACTGGACGACCAGGCGCGCGACATCGCTCCAGGGCGCAGCCGACTGTGGCCCCGGCGGCGAGGACGAGGCAAGCGCCGATGTAGCCGACACGCCACGAAACGACGAGCCAGCCACAGCAGACCCGTCCGGTGCAAGCAGTCGCCCGACATCGACCGTGACCAGCAGGTAGGGCGCGGAGGCGAGTGCAGCACGCGCGGTGGTATCCAGCGCCAGCCACTGCGCCGGCGCGCCGGCAGCGGCCGGCGGTACCACAGCCCGTGCCGTTGACGGAGCACCCTCGGGCTCGAACGATCGACCGTGCCCGATGCTTGCCGGCAACCGCTCTTCGGCCCATGGCACCGGCGGCTGCGACACCCGCTGCGTCGCAGCCCTCGCCGCACCCCTGACGCTGGTCCCGGTTCGGCGACCCGCGCTGCCCGCTTCGGCCGTTCGCCCCATTCCCGTCGCCACGAGCAGCTCGAGCAGCGCACCGATCGCGCGCTGGTTCAGTTCAGCCACCTGCTGCCGGATCTCGGCGTCCAGCACATCCCCTGCGAGGGTCTCGCGTCGCGCCGGCGCTGCTGCATATTGCTGGGTACCCATCATTCCTCCCCTTTCCGGGGAGAAATGCTCGCCCGGACCCGCTTGGAACGCCAACCAGATTTTGGGATATTTTTACCAAAAATCAGAAGCGTCAAAAACGGGGAAAACCACCATGCGTGTCACCGACGATCGCTACAGCCGCGACCGGCTGCGTTACGACCTCGCGTTGCGACTGATCCGCCACGAGGCGCGAACCCAGACCATCCGCCAATGGACCGGTCTGACCGACGACCGGATCCGCAAACTCTATCGTTCCTATGTTCGCAGCGGCGGCGGCAGCGGCGCCTGCGTCCGCCGTCATCGCGGCAAATCGCCGCGCCAGGTGTCGTTCTTCGCACGCTCGCGCCTGCTGCAGCAGGACACCTCCTGTCTGATCGCGGTGTTCTCGATGTTTGGCGTACTGCCGGCGCAACGACTGTCCGATGCGCCGCGCACGCTGCCCAACGTGACCCGCGGCGAGCTGCTTTGCGACGCCTACGAAACCTATCGCCGCATCACCCATCAGCCGCAGATCAGCTTCGAGCACGCCGCCTTCCTTGCCGTCGCGCTCGCGACCGGCAGCGAGATCCGTCTGCAGTCCTGCCGTCACTGCAAGGGTCTGGGTTTCGGTGATCCGCTGACCTTGCGCGCGGTCGAGTGCCTCAGCTGCGGTGCGCCGCTGCGGCCGGCGCCATCGTCGCCACCGCCGACACGGCGGCTGGCCGCGCATGCGGGCCCGGGCCCGATGGCCTAGAATCGCGGGACCGCCGCCCATCGGCGGCATCGCCTCCCGCCATGACCGAAACGCCACGTGCCACGCCCTGGAATTTCCTCGCCGGCCCGTACATCGACCGGCGCGCCGAGGCGCGTGAACACGCCGTCTGGTGGGACGAGGCGCGCCGCGATCCGCAAACGCGTTACGTGCTGGCGCGCGGCACGGCACAACTGGTGATCGGCGGACTGCATCCCGGTATCGCGTTCCTGCACGGCGGGCATCCGCTGGTGCAGCGGGCCGCGCCCGAGTCGATGCTGCTGCTCGGCTGGTATCGCGAAACCCGCTGCGTGCTGATCGAAATCGACGAAACCGAAGCACCGGCCGATCGCAATCCGGCCGAGCTCACCGGCCTTGCGGATGCACGCTTCGAGGAGCTGCGGCCACTGGCGCCGCTGCTCGAGCAAACCGAAGCCAGCCTGCTCGCCTACGCGCGCGCCCTCAGCTACTGGCGCCGCCGCCACCGCTACTGCGGCGCCTGCGGCACGCCGAATCTGTCGATACGCGCCGGCCACGTACTGCGCTGCTCGAACCCCGGCTGCGCCATCGAGGTTTTTCCGCGGATCGATCCGGCGATCATCGTGCTGGTCACCGATGGCGAGCGCGCCTTGCTCGGCCGCCAGGCGAGCTGGCCACAGGGCCGCTATTCGACCATCGCCGGCTTCGTCGAACCGGGCGAGAGCCTCGAGGACGCGGTCGCGCGCGAAGTCCACGAGGAGACCGGCGTGCAGGTGCTCGAGTCGCGCTATCACTCCTCGCAACCCTGGCCGTTTCCGTCGTCGCTGATGCTGGGCTTCAGCGCGACGGCCTCGCCCGAGTCCCGGCCGCAGGGCAGCGACGAACTCGAGGACGCGCGCTGGTTCACGCGCGAGCAGATTGCGTCCGGCACGCCGATGCTGCCGCCGCGCACGTCGATTTCGTTCTGCTTGATCGAACACTGGTTCGACGGCGCAGGCGGTTTCCCGCCACTGCGCGAGATTCCCGCAGTCGGCCGCTGGGAGACACCGCGCTGATGCAATCGCTCGAGATCCTCACGTCGATCGCCCTCGGTGTCGGCCTCGCCGCCGCGGTCGGGTTGCGTGTGTTCCTGCCGCTGCTGGTGCTAGCCATCGCCGGCTATGCGGGGGTCGTGCCGCTGGCCGATTCGTTCCAGTGGCTCGCCAGCCTGCCGGCCGTGGCCACGCTCGGCGTCGCCGCGGCAGTCGAGATCGCGGCCTACTACATTCCCGGCGTCGACAATCTGCTCGATACGCTGGCGACACCGGCGGCGCTGATCGCCGGCACGATTGCCGCGGCCGCCGTCATGACGGATCTGCCGCCGATCGTGAAGTGGACCACCGCCGTGATCGCCGGCGGCGGCGCGGCCGGCTTGACCCAGGGTGTGACCTCGCTGCTGCGGGTCAAATCGACCGCCACCACCGGCGGACTCGGCAACCCCCTGGTCGCCACCGGCGAACTCGGCGGCGCCACCGCGCTGTCGCTGGTGGCGATCTTCGCGCCGATCATCGCCCTCGCCCTGGTCGTGCTCACGGTCTGGCTCGCGGTCAAAGGTCTGCGCCGCCTGTTCGCGCCGCGGCGGCCGGCCGCCACGCCCGACCCCTGACATGTGTCTGCTACTGGTCGCGTGGCGGGCGCACCCGCGTTATCGCGTGGCCGTGATCGCCAACCGCGACGAGTTCCATTCGCGACCGACCGTGGCGATGGCGTCCTGGAGCGACCTGCCGATCATCGCGGGCCGCGATCTGCAGGCCGGCGGCACCTGGTTCGGCCTCGACCGCCGCCGCCGTTTCGGTCTGGTGACCAATTTCCGCGAACTCGCCCGACCCCGCCGCACCGCACCCTCGCGCGGCCGTCTCGTACCGGGCTTCCTGGCCTCGCCGCTGAGCGCCCCGACCTATCTCGACGGCCTCGAAACCGATGCGCAGGGCTATGCCGGCTTCAACCTGCTGCTCGACGACGGCGAACACCTCGCCTACGGCTCGAACCGCGCGGAACGCTTCGCGAGCCGGCTCGAACCCGGGCTCCACGGGCTCAGCAATCATCTGCTCGACACGCCCTGGCCCAAGCTGCTGCGCGTACGCACAGCGCTGGAGGACTGGATCGATCGCGCCCGCCACCGCCATGGCCCGGCCGCCGCCAGCGCCGACCCGCGCGACGACGCCTGGTCGCCGTTCGAAGCCGATGCGGCCTGGCTGATGAACGTGTTCGCCGATCGCGAGCCCAGTGCCGCCGCGCCGCAGGCCCGGACCCGGATCCCGACGCCGGCTACGGACCTCTCGCCGGACTGGGAACGGGCCCTGTCGGCGCCCTTCGTGCTGAATCCCGACTACGGCACGCGCTGCACGACCGTGCTGCTGATCGATCACCAGGGCCGCACCTGGCTCGGCGAGCGACGTTTCGATCCGGCCGGCCACACGAGCGGCCAATCTGAATGGCGACTGAACGCCGACGACTGGCCTGACTCGGCCGCGCCGGCCCTCGCACCGGTCACAGGGAACCCGCTCGATCGTCGCCGGCTCTGAGTAGAATCCTGATTTCGCGCCCCGACGACCCACCCGCCAGGACTCGATGACGCCACCCGTCCATGCGAAGCGCCCCAACAGGCGCCCCGCCCGGCCCGGCTGCCCGCTTGCAGCCCGGGTGCTGGCCTGTGTGGCGATCGGCTGGATCGCGGCGCTCGTGCCGGCGCCGGCGCATGCTGAAATCGCAATCGACATCGAGGGAGTCGACGCCGAACTGCGGCGAAACGTGCTCGCCTTCCTCAGCCTGGAACGCTACAAGGAGCGCGACGACCTCGACGAGGCGCTGATGGAGCGCCTGCAAGACCGCGCCGTCCGCGAGGCGCGCAACGCCTTGCGGCCTTTCGGCTATTACGAGCCGAAGGTCGAGACCCAGGTGACTCGCAGCAGCGGCCGCAACTGGCGCGCCCGCATCCGCATCGAGCCCGGCCTGCCGGTGATCATGGAAGACGTGGTCGTGCAGGTGCTCGGCCCCGGCGCCGAGAATCCGAGCCTGCACGCCATCGTCGCCAATCCACCGCTGCGTCCCGGCGGCCCGCTGAACCACGCCGCCTACGAAACCATCAAGAACGACCTGACGCGCACCGCCGCAACGCTCGGCTATCTCGAAGCGAAACTGCTGAAGAACGAACTGGTGGTCAATCCGCCGGCCCGGGTCGCGAGCGCGACCCTGACCCTCGAAACCGGCCCCCGCTACCGCTTCGGCGCGACCACGATCGAACAGGACATCATCAACGCGTCGCTGCTGCGCCGCTTCGTGCGCTACGAGCAGGACGACCCCTACGACGCGACCCAGCTGCTGCGCACGCAGTTCGCGCTCGACGACAGCCAGTATTTCTCCACCGTCGAAGTTCTGCCGGGCGAACCTGATCGCGAGGAACACGTGGTGCCGGTCAGCATCCGCGCCGAGCCGAATCGCCGCGACCGGTACTCCGTCGGCTTCGGTTACGGCACCGACACCGAGCTGCGCGGCACGCTGACCTGGGAAAACCGCCGCATCAACACCCGCGGCCATCGCTTCCGCGCCGAGCTGCGCGCCGCACAGATCGAGCAGACAGTCGAAGCGCGCTACGTGATCCCGATCGGCGATCCCGCGCTCGAGAAACTGTCGCTCGAGTTCTCCTACGATCGTCGCGACCTCGGCGACCTCGACACCCGCACCACCGACTTCGAACCGAGCATCACGCAGATCCGCGGCCTCTGGCAGCGGGTGCTGTTCACGTCGTTCCGGCGCACCACGACCATCGTGCCCGGCACCCTGACGACACCGGGTTCGACCGACATCGCGAACCTGCTGATCCCCGGCATCAGCTATGCCTCGGTGCCGCGCGGTTACCTCGGCGAGGCCCTGTTCTCGCGGGCGCTGTATGCCGAGCTGCGCGGCTCCTCCACCGCGCTCGGCGCGCCGGACAACTACCTGCAGCTGCGGATCGAGGGCGAGCGCGTCATCGATCTCGGCGCCCGCTGGCACATCTTCCTGCGCGGCCAGATCGGCGCCAGCCTGATCTCCGACACCGGCAATCTGCCGGGCACGGAGCGTTTTTTCGCCGGCGGCGATCGCAGCGTGCGCGGCTTCGGCTACAACGACCTCGGGCCTCGCGACGCCAACGGCATCAATGTCGGCGGCAAGCACCAGATCGCCGGCGCGATCGAGCTGATCCGCGACCTGCCGCGCAACTTCGGCGCGGCCGTGTTCGCCGATGTCGGCAATGCCTTCGACCGCTTCGGCGATCCGCTGCAGTATGCGGTCGGCATCGGCGTGCGGCTGCGGCTGCCGGTGGTGACCCTGGGTCTCGACATCGCGCAGCCGCTGACCAATCCGCTCTGCAGGGCCGCCAACCCGGACCCCCGCTGCGGCATCCAGCCCGGTTTCGACGATCGCGACGGACCGCGCCTGCACCTCAACTTCTCGCCGAAGCTTTGAGATGCCGATACTCCGCAAGCTGACACTGTCCGCCGCGATCCTGCTGCTCCTGCTCGCGGCACTGCCGGCGGCGCTGCTCTACTATTTCGCCTACACCGAGTCCGGCCTGCAGTTCATCGCCGCCCGCGTTCCGGAACGCATCGGCAAGGTCCAGCTGCGGGTCGAGGGCGTCGGCGGCACAATCGCCGGCGGACTGACCCTGCACCGTGTCCAGCTGGAGCACGAACTCGTTTCCCTGACGGTCGAGAACCTGCAGACACGCCTCGAGATCCTGCCCCTGTTCTGGCAGAGCATCCGGCCGCAGGACGCACGGATCGAATCGGCCCGCATCGAAATCCACCGTCGCCAGACGCCGCCGAAGCGCGCACCACGGTTCCTGCCGGCTTTCCTGACGATCGACGTGCCTTCGGTCGACATCGGCGCGATCACGCTGGTCGCGATCAACGGCACCGTGCTCGATTTCACCGAACTGTCGGCGGCCGGTGCGGTGCGTTCGAAAACCATCCGCTTCTACCGGGCCAACGCACGGCTCGCCGATCTGCGCTTCGACGCACTCGGCCTGCTGACCGCAGCCGACCCGTTGCACGTCAAGGGCAGCTCGCGCATCTCGTATACGCCGGCCGATCTGCCGCGCTGGGTGTTGAACGCCGACCTCGACGGCGACCTGAACTCGATCGGCATCACCGGACAGCTGGTGGCACCGTTCCGTGCCGACCTGCGCCGCGGTGCGCTGCGGGCGCTCGGCGACTGGAATTTCGGCAGCGACGTGCACGTCCACGACTTCGATCTGCGTACTTTCGGCGCGGGACCCCTGCTCGGGCTGATCTCCGGCGATCTCGAACTGACGATCGACCGGCAGGGTTATCACGCCACGGGCGTGCTCGACTCCTCCGGCCTCGCCGCCGGCCCCTTCGATGCCCGCTTCGACGGCAGCTTCGCGAACAAGGTGCTGACCGCCCGACAGATCGAGCTGATTCACCGTGGCTCCGGCGCGCGGCTCGAAGCCGCCGGTGACATCGGCATCGTGCCGGACGGCCCGCACCTCGATCTCGCCGGCAGCTGGCAGAATTTCCGCTGGCCGCTGGCGAGTGCCGAACCCGCAGTGCGCAGCGCCGCGGGCACATTCCATCTCGGCGAAACCTGGCCCTATGCGCTGCGGCTCCAGGGGCCGATCGAGCCGGCACCGCTGGGCCTCGCACCCCTGCCGCTGACGATGCGCGGCCGGCTGGCGAAGGACCGGCTGCTCATCGATTCCGCCGAACTGCGGCTGTTCGATGGCTTCGTCTACGGCGGCGGGCATGTCAGCTGGTCGCCGACCGAGCGCTGGGACTTCGGCGGTCGCGTCACCGGCCTGAATCCGGTCCACCTGCGTGCAGATCTGCCCGGACGACTCGACTTCAACTTCGGTGCGCACGGCGAGGGTTTCGGCAACGACCATCTCGACATCGACATCCGCGAGCTGCGTGGCACGCTGCGCGGCACCGCGGCGCGGGGCTCGGGCAGCATCGGCCTGCGCGACACCACCTGGACGTTCCGCCGGATCGATGTCGCCAGCGGCGGCTTGCGCGCGCTGCTCGACGGCACGCTGGGCGTGGACGAACGCGATTTCACGTTCCAGCTGGACGCCAGCGATCTCGGCCTGCTCGCCACCCGCAGCCGCGGCACACTGCGCGCGCGCGGCCACCTTTACGGCAGCACGCAGCAACCGGCACTGCAGCTCGAAGCCAGCGGCCGCGGCATCGTCCACGAAGGGCTCGAAATCGGCAGTCTCGATGCCGACATCGATCTCGATGTCCGCAGCGGCCAACGCTCGCATGTCCGGGCGACCGCGCGCCAGCTGCAAGGCTTTGGCCGTTCCCTCGACCGGATTGCCGTCACGCTGGACGGGTCGTCGGATCAGCACCGGCTCGGCATCGAAGTGCGCGCGCCGGAGATGGTGATGCGCGCCGCGGTCGACGGCCAATTCGGCACGAACAACTGGACCGGCACCTGGAACCGCTTCGACCTGTCGGTCGGCGAGCAGGTCAGCCTGGCGCTCGACGGCACGATGGCGATGCAGGCCGCGGTCGATGCCGGCTCGATCGGCCGCTTCTGCCTGCGCGATGCGCTCCGTGAAGACAATCCGGCCCGGCTCTGCGGTGTGGGCGACTGGGGCGCGCAGGGCTGGCACGGCCAGATCGACGCCACCCGCCTGCCCCTCGAGGCGCTGACCGCGGGTCTGACCCCGCGGGTGCGCTACGAGGGCACGATCGACGCCACGGCAAACGCCTCGGCGCCGGCCGGCGGCGCGATCGTCGGCGCGCTGCGCGCCGAGCTGATCGACGCGTTGCTGCGGCACCGGCGCAGCAACGGCCGCGAGGATCTGGTCCGGCTCGGCTCCGGCCAGATCACCGCCACCGCGGAACCCGATTCGATCGAAGCGCACCTGCAACTCGATGCCGGTGCCACCGGCCGGATCGAGGGCCACGCCTCGGTGCAGCGCAGCGCCGCCGAGCTGGTCGACATGCCGTTGCGTGCCAGCCTCATGGCCCGCACCGACGCGATCGGCCTGCTGAACCTCTATATCCCCGAGATCGACCGCTCCGCCGGCCGGCTGGCCATCGATGCGGTGATCGGCGGCAAGGTCGGCACACCGCTGCTGAACGGGGTGTTCAAGCTCGAGGACGGCGAACTCGACCTCTACAACGTAAACCTCGCGCTGCGCGCCGCCAATCTCGAGGCGCGGCTGATCGACAACGGCTTCAGCTTCACCGGCAGCGCACACTCCGGCGAAGGCACGCTCACCGCCGCCGGGCGCATCGACTGGCGTCACGGACATGCGGTCGGCGGCCTGCAGATCAAGGGCAAGGACCTGCTGGTGGTCAACGTGCCGGAGGCACGCATCACCGCCTCGCCCGACCTGCAGTTCCGCATCGACGGCCGCGAACTCGAAGCCAGCGGCAAGGTGCTGGTGCCGTTCGCGCGGATCGCACCGGCCGACCTGACCGGCGCGGTAATCGCCTCGTCGGACGAGCGCATCGTCGGCGCCCCCGTCGTGAATCCCGAAGACACGTTCCGCGTCACCAGCGCCCTCCGGCTCGAACTCGGCGAGAACGTCGAGATCGATACCTTCGGCCTTTCCGGACGACTGGCCGGGGCGATCAACGCGAGCACCACGCCCGACGGCGTCAGCCGCGGCTCCGGCGAACTTGGCGTCACCGAAGGCAAGTACATGGCGCTGGGCCGCCGGCTCGACATCGAACGCGGCCGGCTGATCTTCGGCGGCGGCCTGCTCGCCGAACCCGGCATCGACATCCGCGCAACCAAGGAATTCCCGGACGTGAAGGCCGGCGTCAATGTCCGCGGCACGCTGCGCGAACCGCGGATGACGTTCTTCTCCGAACCGTCCCTGCCGCAATCGCAGATCGTCTCGTTGATCCTCGCCGGCGGCACGCTCGAGAACGCGCAGGACTCCGATCGTTCCGATGCCGGCCGCAACGCGCTGCTCGCGCAGGGCGGCGCGATCCTCGCGCAGCAGTTCGGTTCGAAGCTCGGCATCGAGGACGTCGGCATCGAGCAGAATCTCGCCAACGAGACCTCGCTGGTGCTCGGACGGTATCTGTCGCCGCGTCTGTACGTCAGCTACGGCATTTCGCTCGCCGAAGCGATCAATACGCTGAAGATGCGCTACACCCTCAACGACAAGTGGACGATCAAGACCGAGTCCGGACGCGAGCAGAGCGCGGAGATCGTCTACACCATCGAGCGCAATTGAGCGATGCGGGCCAATCCCAGCGTCGCAATCGCCGGCTGCAGGCCTCACCGCGATGTCTGCAGCTGAAGCCGCGCAGCTTGCCGCACTCGCCGACTTTGCCGCGCGGCATGCGATCGTGCTGCTGCTCGCCCTGGCAACCCTGCTGCTGCTGTCCGTCTGGATCGCCTGGCATCTGCTCGAGCGGCACGGACCGCGGCTGCTCGCGCCGCTCGCGCGGACCTGGCCGTTCAGCGGCGGTCGCGGACAGCTGCCGGGTCGTTTCGGACTACTACTCCTGCTCGGCTTCGCCGTGACCGTGACCGCCGCCATGTCGTTCTTCGAACTGGCCGGAGAGATCGGCGCCGGCGACGAGCTCGCGGCCTTCGACCTCGCACTCGCCGCGGCTCTGGCCCGACACCTCGACCCGGCCACGCTCGCACTGGCCAGCGCGGTCACCCGGTTCGGCGATCCGGCAGTGCTCTGGCCGCTTGGCCTCGCAGTCACCATCGGCCTCGCCTGGCGCGGCGAGCGCTGGCAGACCGCCGGCTGGATTGCCGCAACCGGCGGCGGCCCGCTGCTCAACTTCCTGCTGAAGCAGTTGTTCGAACGCAGCCGCCCGCTGCACCCGCATGGCTTCGCCCAGGCCGACGGCTTCAGTTTCCCCAGCGGCCACGCCTCCGGCTCGCTGCTGGTCTACGGCATGCTGACCTACCTCGTGGTTCGCCACACCTCGCCGCGCTGGCATCCGCCCGTGGCAGCGATCGCGCTGTTGCTGATCGTCCTGGTCGGCGCCAGCCGGGTGCTGCTGCAGGTGCACTGGTTCAGCGACGTACTCGCCGGCTGGGCGTTCGCCACGGCCTGGGGCGCGCTGTGCATCGCCACCCTGGAAGCCGGCCGACTGGCGGCGACCGCGCGTATCGACTAAGGAATCGTACGTACGCACCTCCATGCAGCCACCTCGGGGCAGCCTCGTGCCGACCGAAAGGTGCGCGTCCGGAATGGCTGTCCACAGGCCGGCCACTGCGCAGACGTAGAATGAGGGTCCGTCGTGTAGCGGGGTCTGCGCAGATCCCGTGGGCGCGGTGTCCGCATCGGCGATGAGGAGTAACTGAGATGAATCTGACGGTCCTGCTCTGGGGTATCCCGCAAGCCATGCGGATGGTTGCGAAGCTCTACCCGCAGTACGCCGCGCGCCTCAAGGAGCGCAACCTCATCGCCCAGTTCCGGCTGCGCGACAAGCCCGAAGGGCGCTGGATCCAGCTCGACGACGGCAAGGTCCGCACCGGCAAAGGGCTGCATCAGAAGCCCGACCTGACGATCCACTTCAAGAACCGGGCGATCGCCGAAAACTTCCTCACACCGCCGTTCGACCTGCTCGAACGGATCGACGCCGCCAAGAACTTCAAGATCGGCCTCGACGGCCCGGACGAACTCGCCGTCTGGTTCATGCAGACGCTGACTCAGCTGGAAACGGTGACCTGGAAAGCCGGCACCGACATGGGCAACGGCGTCATGCGCTACACCAACGGCACCAACAGCGGGCCGATCTTCGTCTACGTCAAGGACGGCAAGATCCTGCGCACCACGCCGATCGACTTCGACGACCAGGATGCGCCGTCGTGGTCGATCGACGCCCGCGGCAAGACGTTCAAGCCGACCCGCCGGACCACCATCGCCACGCACGGCGCCTGCCTGAAGTCGATGGTGTATTCCAAGAACCGCATCCTCCAGCCGATGAAGCGCGTCGACTTCGATCCCGACGGCGAACGCAACATCCAGAACCGCGGCAAGTCGAAGTTCGTGCCCATCAGCTGGGACGAAGCGACCGACATCGTCGTCAAGGAAATCAAACGCGCCAAGGCGGTCGGCCCGGGTGCGGTCTGCGTCGCCAACGGCTCGCACCACCAGTGGGGCAACCTCGGTCACTACCTCGCCGCCTTCAACCGCTTCTGGAACCTGGTCGGCGTCACCAAGCTGATGCACACCCCGGACAGCTGGGAAGGCTGGTTCTGGGGCGCCATGCATCACTGGGGCAACAGCCTGCGGCTCGGCTGCCCGGAGTTCTACGGCACGGTCGAGGACTGCCTGAAGGAAGCCGAGATGATCGTGTTCTGGTCCAGCGACCCGGACGCGACCTACGGTTTCGACGGCACCGAGCGGCGCGAATGGGCCAGACAGCTCGGCATCAAGATGGTGCACATCGACCCGTACCTGAACCACACGGCCGCACATCTCGGCGGCAAGTGGATTTCGCCCAAGCCCGGCACCGACGCGGCCATGGCGCAGGCGCTGTGCCATGTCTGGATCACCGAAGGCCTGTACGACAAGAAGTTCGTTGCCGAGCGCACCGTCGGGTTCGACGAATGGAAGGCCTACATCCTCGGCGAGGCGGACGGCATCGCAAAAACGCCGGAGTGGCAGCAGCAGGAAACCGGCGTGCCGGCTCGCGACGTGCGCGCGCTGGCGCGCGAGTGGGGCACCAAGAAGACCTACATCGGCGCCGGCGGCTGGGGCGTCGGCCTCGGCGGCGCGGGCCGCAGCCCGATGGGCGTGCAGTGGGCACGCATGATCACCATTCTCGGTGCGATGCAGGGCTACGGCCGCCCCGGCTCGAACTTCGGCAACCTGCAGTTCGGCGCCCCGCTCGATTTCAACTTCTATTTCCCCGGCTACGGCGAGGGCAGCTTCTCCGGTGAAATGGTGGCCAGCGCCAACACCGCCAACAACTACCAGCGCATGCCGCACATCCTGACCATGAGCTCGGTGCGCCAGACGATTCCGCGCATGTGGTTCCCAGAGGCCATCACCCAGGGCAAGGCGATGGGCTATCTGACCGACGTCGCGTCGATGCAGGGCCAGTTCTTCCCCTTCGGCTATCCGTCGCCCGGCCACGTGCGCGTCGAGATGCTCTACAAGTACGGCAGCTCCTCGCTCGGCTCGCAGGTCGAGTCGAGCCGCTGGATCAAGGCCTACCAGCACGAGAGCCTGAAGTTCGTCGTCAACCAGTCGGTCTGGTGGGAAGGCGAGACGCCGTTCGCCGACGTGATCCTGCCGGCCTGCACCGTGTTCGAACGCTGGGACATCGGCGAGTGGTACAACGTCGGCGCCGGGTTCGTGCATCACATGTACTCGATGAACAATCATCGCGTGATCGCCCTGCAGCACAAGGTGATCGAGCCGCTCGGCGAGTCGAAGTCGGATTACGACATCTTCCTGTCGATCGCCGAGAAACTCGGCCTCGGAGCCGTCTACTCCGAGGGCGGCACTTCGGAACTCGACTGGTGCAAACGCGTGTTCGACTCCTCCGACATGTCGAAACGCCTCAGCTGGCGCGAGTTCCTGAAAAAAGGCTACTACGTCGTGCCGGCGGAGGCCGAGGCCGCACGCGCACCGACCGCCAACCGCTGGTTCTACGAGGGCCGCAAGAAGGACACACCCGAGCCCTACCCGCTGCCGTCCGACTACAAGCAGGACTATGGCAGCGGCCTGCAGACGCCCTCGGGCAAGTTCGAGTTCGTCGCCAGCAATCTCAAGCGCGTCGACGATCCGGATCGCCCGCCGCTGAACCAGTACATGCCGGTATACGAAGACAGCAAGCGCGAACCGGAGCTCGCCGAGTTCCCGCTGCAGCTGCTGTCACCGCATTCGCGCTATCCCTTCCACTTGATGGGAGACGACGAGGGCAGCAGCCTGCGCGACATCCGCGAGCACCGGGTCCTCCACGAGGATGGGCACTACTACCTGGTCGCGCGAATCAACCGCCAGGACGCCGAAGCGCGCGGCATCCGCGACGACGACCTGATCCGCTTGTGGAACAATCGCGCATCGGTGGTCTGCGCCGCCCAGGTCACCGACCGGCTGCGGCCCGGCGTCGTGTCTGCCTCGACCGCCTCGGCCGAGTACCGGCCGGCCGGCGAGCCCGGCAAATCCACCGACCTCGGGGGCTGCATCAACATGCTGAACACCAGCAAGCCGATCGCGAAAAAGACCCACGGCATCCGGCCCAACACCACGCTGATCCAGATCGAGAAATGGACCGGCGTCGATACCTGGCAACCGGCGGAGGTCGCCTGATGGCCAAGAAGTGGAACATGATCGTCGACGTCGCACGCTGCGACAATTGCCGCGTCTGCTTCATCGCGGTCAAGGACGAACACAACGGCAACGATTTCCCGGGTTACGCCGCTGCGCAGCCGGCACAGGGCCACAAGTGGCTCGACATCCAGCGCAAGGAGCGCGGCACCTACCCCATGGTCGATGCGCATTTCATGCCGACGATGTGCAACCACTGCGACGACGCGCCCTGCATGAAGGTCGCGCGCGACGGCGCGGTGCGCAAGCGCGACGACGGCATCGTGATCATCGATCCGGTGAAGTCCAAGGGCCAGAAGCAGATCGTCGATGCCTGTCCGTACGGCACGATCTCCTGGAACGAAGAACAGCAGATCCCGCAGCACTGGATCTTCGACGCGCATCTGCTCGACACCGGCTGGACCAAGACCCGTGCCGAGCAATGCTGCCCGACCGACGTGTATCGTTCAGTCAAGGTCGAGGACGAGGAAATGCAGCGGATCGCGGCCGAGGAAGGCCTCGAGGTGCACCGCCCCGAGCTCGGCACCAGGCCGCGCGTCTACTACAAGAACCTGCACCTGATCACTCACTGCTTCGTCGGCGGCACCGTGGTCACCGATATCGCGGGAATCGAAGAATGCGCAGCCGGCGTCGAGGTCGTGCTGAGCAAGGACGGCCGCGAAATCAGCCGTACCAGTACCGACACCTTCGGCGAGTTCAAGATCGACAAGCTCGTGCCGAACAGCGGCGACTACCACCTCGAAGTGTCCGGTGCCGCCGGCCGGTTCTCGGGCGACTTCGAACTCGGCGCCGACAGTCGCTATCTCGGAGTGATCAAGCTCGGCGCCGCTTGAGACCCGCGCCGGCACGGCACCCTGCGGCTCGGTTGGCCGCCGCTAGTGTCGTGTCCCGCATGTATCTTTCCATGATGTTCGTGGTCCAAGCGGCATGCTTGTCACCGGGAGCGCACATCGATGGGAAGGCCTGCAGTCGACTTGACGGTTACGGCGGAGGACCGCAGACAGCTTGAGTCGATCGCATGATCGCAGAGCCTGCCGGCCGCATTGTCGCGCCGTGCGCAGATGATCCTGCGGCTGATCGACGGCGAGACCAATAGCGCGGTGGCGCGCTGTTCGCCCGCGTGCTGGAGCTGCATCGCGGCCAGCTCGGTGAGGACCACCCGCTGGTCGCCGGCGATCACGGAAGCACACTACGGCAGCCGCAGTACGCACGCCGCCGACGACCTGACGCCGCTCGGTCGAGCGTTGGCCTATCAGAAGAAGTTCGACGAAGCCATGACGGCACTCGAGCGCGAGCTGACCATCCAGGAGCCGGCCCACGGCGAGGCCCATCCCGTGATGGCCGAGGCCGTCAATGAAATCGGCAACGTGCTGACCGTGCAGAACCGGCAGGCCGAGGCGGCCAGCCTTTTCATGCGCGCCGCGACGATCTACCGCCAGGGGTACGGTGTGCAGCGCTACCTGGTGGACATCGCACTGTCGAACGTCGCCTACGCGCTGATGCAGCAGACGCAGTACGGTGAGGTGAAATCGCTGTTCCGCAAGGTGATCGCCTCGTTCTCAGCGACGCTCTCGCCGCAGAACGTCAACACCGGCATCGCGTGCATCAAGCTGGGTCGCACGCTGCTGCACGCCGGAAAGCCGGCCGAAGCCGTGCCCGAGTCGTTCGCCGGATACCGGGTCTTGTCGCAGCAAGCCAGTCCTTCGATCAGCCACCTGCAGGCCGCGCGTGCGACCTCGCCGCGGCCTACGAGGCGATCGAGCTGGCGAACGCGACGCCGGCTCGCTGAACGCACCGGCAATGCGCCGTGATCGAATCGTTCCGCCGCGACAGCCCTCGAAGATGTCGCGCTCGGCGCGATACGCGCTCGTGCTGACGTTCAGCAGCCCCAGGACCGAATGGAACAGGTTGTCGTGTGAGTAGGCTCGATCGACCCGGGCGCGCAGGCAGTGCGCATTCACGTCGCCGCTGTCGGTCAAGGCCGCGGACAGCCAGAGCAACATCGGCACATGAGTCTGCTGCGACGGCGCGATCGCATAGGGAATGCCGTGCAGATAGAGTCCCTTCTCACCCAGCGACTCGCCGTGGTCGGAGACGTAGAGCAAGGCACTATCGATATCGGCCGACGAGTTCTGGAGCACATCGACCAGGCTGGCGAGCACGTGGTCGGTGTAGAGGATGGCATTGTCGTAGGCGTTGACGACCTGCTCGCGCGTGCAGTCGCGCAGCTGCGCGGTCCGGCAATCTGGCGTGAAGCGCCGGAACTGCGGTGGATAGCGCTTGAAGTAGGCCGGACCGTGATTGCCCATCATGTGCAGGGCGATCACGGTGTCGCCGCGGATCGACTCGAGCTCGCCTTTCAGGCGCTGGACCAGCGCGCCGTCGTAGCACTCGTCGCCGGCACAGAGGCCGGGCGCGGTACGCACATCAGGCCTGGACACCTCGATGCCGCCGCCGGCGCAGACGCCCTTGCATCCCGACTGGTTGTCGATCCATTTCACGATGTAGCCGGCGTGCACCAGCACGTCGAGCAGTCCTTCCGAATTGCGGATGCGGCGTTCGTCGTAGTCTTCGCGGCCGCGCGCCGAGAACATGCAGGGCAGCGAGACTTCGGTCGAGGTGCCGCAGGCGCTGACCTGGCCGAACGAGATGACGTCGCGCAGGGCGAGCTCCGGGTTGGTCAGTCGTGCATAGCCGAGCAGCGAGAAATTGGCGGCACGGGCGGTTTCACCGACCACCAGCACGAGCACGCGCGGCCTGGCCGTCATCGAGACGCGCAGCACCGCGGCATCACGCCCCAGAGCTTCACGGGGCGTGTTTGCGTCGACCACCCGCCGCAGCGAGTTCAGGCCGAGGCCGTAGAGCACGTTGCCCGGAGTGATCAGGTAGCGCGCCTCGTGCTGGTTGCGCATCAGCGAAGTCAGGTCGCGCGCGACGGCGAGCAGCGCGAGTGCGGCGACGAGCAATGCAGCCAGCACGGCACCGGCGCGCCGCAGCAGTGCCCTCGCCATGCCCGGCCGCGCGAGACGCACCCACCAGATGATGGCCACGGGCAGCGCCGATGAGGCCGCGACCCAGGCGAGCATGCTCCAGTTCAGCAGGTCGCGCGCCTCGCGCACGTCGGTGCGCAACACGTTCTGGATCATGGTCGGATCGAGGATCACCGCAAAGGTGCGCATGTAGTAGGCCGCGACCGCAGCGACGATCACTGCCAGGGTCAGCAGCGGCCGGACGAGCCAGCGATGCGCTAGGGTCGCGAGCAGCGCGAAATGCAGCGCGACCAGGGCGACGAAGCTCGCGGCGGCGAAACCCCAGCTGCCGGCATCCGCCCAGGAACGGCCGGCCATGACCGTCTGCCACCATGGGCCGTTCGCGGTCGCGATCATGAAGACGACGACCCCCAGCACCAGGGCTTCGGTCCGCAGCGTCGGACGGGCGCCGGCGCGCACGGCGGCGCCGAAGCGCCAAAGACCCGAGCGGAATCGCGGATCGAGACTCTCTGGAAAGGAGCGGTTCTGATCGACCACCCCCGTTAGACGTCATCGCGGCGTCATTCCCGTCGCCATCGATAGGCAAACCCCAGGTTGGCGACGACCGGCAGCCAGTGATTGGTCTCGATTACGAGCAGCCCGCCGGGAGCCATGCTCGTGAGCGTCGCGCAGCAGGGATTCGCGCGGTTGGTCGAATTCGTCAGCTCGAGCGTGGCCGAGAGCTCGCCACCTGCCAGCGGCCAGGTCCAGGCGCCGCGCAGATCGAGCGAGTAGTAGCTGTCCCAGCGGTCGCGATTGCGCGGACCCAGCACGAGCGATCCGGGTGAGCCGCCCTCGGGGTCGACGAGCCCGAAGGACGTGCGCGGCCAGCCGCGGTGCCAGCCCACCAGGGCCGAAAGAGCAAGCCTCTGCCCCTGCCAGGCGATGCCGGCGGTCACGGCGAGCGACTGGTCCCAGCTGCGCAGCACGTCGCTGGATGCGAAGTCGTCGGCCACCCGCGACCAGCTCAGACTGCCCCAGGCACTGAGGCGCTCGGCGAGCGGCGTGCCCAGGTTGAGCTCGAGACCGGAGGCTTCGGAAGCCGTCGGCACGATGCGCACGCGGTCGGGCGCGAGCTCGGGCAGCAGCGACAACGGGTCGAGCAGGTTGTCGAAATACGGCGAGGCCCGCGGCCAGCGCTTGCTGTACGCCTCGATCGACCAGCGTGCCGCGCGCGCCGTCTGGTAGGTCAGGCCGAGCACGGAGTGGATCGAGAGCTGCGCCGGATCCGCGCGGCGCTGCCCCTCCTCCACACGCCATTCCTCGATGTGCTGGGCCTGCGAGAAGCGGCCCGCCGAGGCATAGAGGCGCATGCGCTCGCTGAGGTCGTAGCGCAGGTTCAGCCGCGGGCTCAGCTGCGCGTGACGCTCCTGGCCATCGTACCGTTGGCCGTCGAAGCGCAGCCCCAGCTCGGCTTCGAAGCGGGTCCATTGCCGGCGGTTGGCGCCATACAATGAGTAGGCGACGACTTTCGGTGCGATGCTCAACCGCAGCGAATCGACGGGACTCCTGCCGAAAGCGGCCGCGATCTGCGGGCTCGTCTCGACCTCGCGCGCATACTCATACCTGGACCGTGACACCGACAGCTCGGCGCCGAACGAATAGCTCGAGGAGCCGCCGGGCGCCCAGATCCAGTCATGGGTCAGCTCGAGGCGGTCGAACCGTTGTGACTCGTCGAGCCTGCCGGCGACGACCTGCGGCGTGTCCACCTCGCCCGAGCGCCGACGTTCCGCGGCGGTGACGACCGCGGTGACGCGTGTCTGCCACGCCGGGCCGAAACGATGATCGCGGGCCAGCCAGAGGTATTCGTCGCGATAACGTGCATTCGCGATCTCCGCGTCTTCGGGCCGGCCGAGCTCGAGCTGGTCGTCGAGCAGCAGCCAGCCGGCCGTCCAGGCGCCGTTCGCGGTCGTCCAGCGCAGCCGCCCCAGCGAATCACCGAAGCGCGGCGTGCCGAGCTCGTCTTCGACCGGCTCCAGCAGGTCGAGCGTGCTGCGCCGGATCGCGCCGAACCACTCGAGCGGCAGATGCTCCGCGCGGCCGAGCGAGGAGACACCGGCGGAGATCAGGCTGGCCGAGAGCCTGTTGTCGTAGCCCGAGGCGATCGACGGAGCCGTGATGTCGATGACGCCACCGGATCGTGTGCCGTACCTGACCGGGAATCCGCTGCTGAAGACTTCGATCCGCTCGATGGCCGCCGGATCGATCGCACTGAACAGACTCTGGAAGTTCTTGAGGTGGTAAGGGTCGAGCAGGGTGATGCCGTCGTACCGGACCAGCACGTCTTCCGACAACGAGCCACGGATGTGCGGCCGCGCCGAGGCATTGCTCGCAAGGCCCGGCAGGGCGCGCAGCGCACGCAGTGCATCGTCGCGGGCACCGGGGATGGCATCGATCTCGGGCCCGTCGAGCGAGCGCGGCTCGGCAAGCGCCCTGCCGGGAATCGCGTAGCGGCTGGCATAGACCGAGACCTCCTGAGGGACTTCGGGCTCGGGCCCGGCCTGGACCGTATCCGCCAGCTGTGCGGCAGCGCGCGCGACCACGTATCGGTTCGCGCCGATCTGCCGCAATTCCAGCCCGTGCGCGGCCAGCGCAAGGCGCGCAGCCTGCACGGGGTCCGCGGCCGCGTCTGGCTCGCTCGCGAGCAGATCGGGGGGCACCAGGTAAGAGCTGTAGATGACGTCGATGCCGCGTGCCACGAGCTCCTGGAGCAGCGATTCGACGCTGCGCGGCGCGACGACGCGCTCTGCGGCCGGAGAGAATCGGGACAGGGTCAGGGACAGGCAGGCTGCGAGCGCGAGGCTACTTGCGAGTCGCCGGTTCACCGACGAAGCTTACCCGTATCTCGCCTTCCGGTAGCTCGAATCGCAGCGGCGTGGCCGCCATCACGGCCGACAACGCCTGCATCGGCGTCAGGCCACGGGCGCTGCCATGCATGCGGATCGTCGCCACCTGCTGGCGAGTGAGCTCGTCCGCGAGCACCAGCTCCCGCCCGCTCTCGCGCGCGACCCATTGCAGGAACTCGCCCAGCGGCCGGTTCTCGACTTCGAAATACGGCGGCGTCGCCGCGGTCCAGTCCCATTGCGGGTCGCTCGGGTGGATCGGCCGTCGCGTAGTACGGCGGTCGCGGGAGACGATGACCTCGGTGCCCGCTTCGACCGTCGAATCACCCTGCTCCGCCTGCCAGCGAACGCTGCCCTCGCGGACGCGCAGACGCGTCTCGCCGCCGTCGAACACGGCCAGCGCGAACTGGGTACCGACGTGGTGGAACTCGCCGGCCGCGGTGCGCACCACGAACGCTGCCGCCGCGTGCATGCCGGGCGGGATGTCGACGTAGATCTCGCCGCGTTCCAGCTCGACGACGTCACGGCCCAGGACTTCGAGCTCGGAGCCGGCGGCGAGCCGCAGATTGCCGCCGTTTTCCAGGACCAGCAATGCCTGCCCGCGGACGCGATAGCTGCGTCCGGCGACCAGCCTCGAACCTGTCGGCAGCGCGACGCTGCGCCCCCAACCGCGGGCTTCCACCATACCGGGTGGTTCGGAGCGAACGAGCCGGGCGAGCACTTCGCTGGCGCCCACGTCCGGGCCGCGCCCCAGGAACGCTAGGCCGAGCAACGCGGCGACACCCGCCACGCCAGCGGCCACCGCCACCGGCAGCCAGCGCCGCCGCGGTGGCGTGACCGCAACCGTGGCGCGCCATTCCGCCTCGGTGGCCGCACGGATACGCTGCAAGGCCTCCGTGGACAGCGGATTCGCGCGCAGGCCTTCGCGCAAGGCGCGCAGCTCGGCTGCGTCGCCGTCCCGATCCAGACCGCCGTCGCTCTGCTGACTCACGGTGCACCTCCCGCTTGCGGCGCGACGGCCGGAGCATCGCCGCCCTGTCGCGCCGACCATGCCGCGCGGAATGCCTGGCGCGCACGCGTCAACAAGGACTCCGCGGCATCCTCGGTCATCTGCAAGCTGCGCGCGATCTCGCGCACGGTGAGCTCGTCGCCGAAACGCAGCTCCAGGATCCTGGCGTAATGGGCCGGCAGCGCGTTGATGATCCGCCGCACTGCACCCCGCGTCGAATCGGCCTCACATTCATCGAGCGGATCGCGAAAATCCGTCAGCTCGACCACGGTGGCGAGCGGCCGCTCGGTGGCGAGCTCATCGAAGCTCTGCGCTCGCGGCTGCCGCGCCGCCCGCCGGCGCAGGTCGGCGAGATTGTTGCGGCAGATCTGGCACAACCAGGTGAACAACGCAGACTGCCCCCGGAAACCGGCCAGATTTCGAATAGCATTGATCAGCGTCATCTGCACGACGTCCTCGATCGCCGACGAATCGAGCGAGCTCCTGCGGGCCGCGAACGCCGCGAGCCTCGAGGCATAGGCGTCGAAGAACTGATGGAAGGCCCGCTCGTCGCCATGCCGCATCCTGCCGATCAGGTCGCGCTCGTCATCCAAAACGCTTCACCTCGAGCATCCCCGCAGCGACCACCCGCCGCGCACCGCTTCTCTGCGTTGGACGTCACCGGCGAGCGATTCCCGTCGCAGCTCGGAGGCATCCCTCGCAGCTTGGCGGACGGCCTTCAGAACCGCCGCTTGGTCTCGACCACGACCTGCATGCTCCGGATCGAGGCGTCGCGATCCAGTGGGAAGGCGAAGTCGACGTGCAGCACGTTGCCGAGCGCGGAACGGTTGTTGCCGAATCTGAGCCCGAAACCGACGTCCCGCAGCAGGCCGCGCGGCTCCGCACCCAGCGGGTCGCGCCCCAGCGCATGGCCCATGTCGAAAAACACCGCGCCGCCGACTTTGAAGAGCTGGAACGGGAACCAGTTGCTGAACATGCGCTGCTCGGCCGTGAATAGCCATGTCTTCGAACCTGCCTGGTAACGCAGTGGATAACCCCGCAGGCCATTGTCGCCGCCGAGCAGCAGTTGCCGATCGGCGTCGAGATTCGAGCCGGCGGTCGCCGACAGACCCACGAAGAACAGGCGCCGCGGCGACTGACGGAAATAGTAGCGCAGCTCAGCGGTCATCGACCCGTTCGCGATCTCACCGCCCTCGAGCCTGCCGCTCGTTTCGGCAGCCATCAGCAACGACTGGCGTGCGCTCGGCTCGAAGCCCCTCGACACCGAGGCCGCGAACATGACGGCGTCGCGATCCGCACCGGCCGCGGCACTGGCATGACCGAGCTGGGCACGCAGCCGCCACCCCAGGGCGTAGTCTTCGGTCTTGTCGATCTGATCGCGATTGCGCGTCGTCGAGAAACGATCCTGGACCCATTCGGCCGCCACCCAGGGATAGACCAGCTTGCGGGAAGCCGGCAGCAAGGCCGCAGGCGCGGCGTCGGGCGCAGCGTCGAACTCGTGTAGGTCGTAGGTCAGGCCGAACGAATAGCGGCGCGTCCAGCCGTCGACGAGCCCCTTGGAGAACCCCCAATGTGCGCTCGCGAACCGGGCACGCGTCTGGTAGCGATCGATCCGCTCGCCGAGGTCGTAGCGCGAGTCCACGCGACGATCGTCGCTGAGCTCGAGCCCCGCGGCCCAGCGCGCACCGAGCGAGTAGAACGGCCGCAGCAGCGCGAACTCGGCCAGCCTGCCGTCGCTGTTGTCCGAATACTTGGTCGATAAATTCCACCACGACGAACCGAGCTGCGGGTCGCGATAGAACAGTGCCGTGGACTGCCGATCGGGATCGGACTCGTAGCCGAGACCCAGCTGCGTGCCCATGCCGAGGAAGTTGAGCTCCTCGAGCTCGAACCCCGCGGAGCTCTTGCCACCGCGCCGGCCGAAAGACAGGCCCGGATTGAAGGTCCACACGTCTTGTGTGGTCACTTCGAGATCGACACGGCCGTCGTGATAGGCCGTGGGCCGGATGCTCGCGTCGCGCAGGTAACGCGTGGACCTGAGGATGCGGGCGGACTCCGCCACGGCGCTGGCGTCGTACAGATCCCCTTCGCCAAAAAGCAGCTGGTCGACGATCGTCTGGTCGCGCGTGCGAACGTGCAACCGATTTGCCAGGCGGAACAACGCCGAGTCCTGATCGCGGCCACCGACGTCGAACAACCGCAGCGCGTTGAAGCGCAGCTCGCCGATGTGCGCGCCATTCGCCTCGAGCGTCGCGTCATCCGGAATGCCCGGCGGACGTGGCGTCTCGAACGGCGTGCTGCGCGAGTTCACGCTCGGGAGCATCTGAATGTGCTCCGACGCCGTGGCGTCGCAGGCCAGGAAGCAGACCCAAGCCGCGATCGGACCGTGGAGGATCGAGGAGCGTGCGCGTGGCTGCTGCATCCTCTCTTGGACGCAGGGCGGCTCGCGCTTCCGTCGAATGCTCGCGGCCTGCGCCCGGACCCGTGCTCGAGCTTGAACCGGAGTCTGGGCTTGGGTTTTGGTTTGGCGTCGCCGGATATCGCACTGCCGAATCAGAGATTTCTGCAGCGACTCGTGGCGCCAGCATCAGCCGGTACAGCAGGAGCTGGACGTACCAGACGATCGCAGCCGAGGTCAGGTCATGGGACAGGAAATGCGCACCCCGCGCCTGCTGGCCCAGCGAGAACGTGAAACCAGTGAGGAGACCTGCGGCCAGCGCCCAGCGCGCTCGCCGGCGCGAGCTGTTGCGGAACAGGAAATAGCCGAACAGCAGCGCGAATCCCGATGCCGCATGCGCGCCCGGAAAGCATTGGGCATGCGGCAAGACATCGGGCCGGTCGGCGAACAACCCGATGTACGGCCGGTTTCCGCCGAACCCGGCAAGATCCCAGGGGCAATCAACGTTGGTCACGGCCTTCAGTCCACCGACGATGCCCGTCGACAGTACCAGTGCCAGAAACGCAAACGCCGCGGGCCGACGCCATTGCCGCAGCTGCGGCTGCAACAGAGCAGCGCACCAGATGATCAGCGCCGCGGCCGCGACCGACCGAACCAGCCAGCGACCACCGGTGTGCAACACGTCGCGTGCCCACCAAGATCCGCTCGATCCGCCCAGCCAGAGACCCGAAGCTGCATCGTGGAACAAGACCTGCGCGATCCGGCGATCCAGGTCGAATGCCGCGATCGCCGCAAAAGCGGCGACAAAGGCGACCGCAGGCCAAAGCGCATGAGAAGGCGGGCAGCGGCGCACGCCAGTCACGATGGCAAGAAGGTAGAGATCCATTTTCCCGAGGATGTGGAAAACGGATCGGTACCATCCTGCCTTTCTTTTGCCTGAGAAAGCACGCCGACATCGTTAGACGCCGGCCAGGTGCCGATTCCGTCGCGCGGACCGTGCACCACGGTGCCCGCAGGCTCCGCGCGCCACGACGGCGTCTCAGCTCTAGGGCCAATGGCACCTACCTTAGCCATGAGCAGGATTTGGAAGGTAGCCGAGGCGTTTGATCTGTCGCCGAGCTCGATCGCGCGGGACCTTGAGCCACTGGAAGGATTTGCGCCATCGTTATCGGACACGCGGCTCGAGGCGCCCAGGACGACGGCCGACGCGTTGCTGGGCGATGAGAGCAAAGAACAGCGCAAGGCTGTCAGGCTCGGCACGCTGGCAAAGCGAGCGAGTGCTGAACTGACTGTAGAGTTGCACCGTGTGCTTGAAACTCAATGCGCGCGGTTCGGTGTCGTGCTCGAAGGCGGCTTGGGCCATCAGCAGGCGGATCAGGTCATAGGCCAGCAGATGGACCCACTGCTCCTTCTCGACCATGACCGGCGTCATGCAGCGCAGTACCTCCATGCCGAGCGCGGTCTCGATGTAGCGCAGATCCAGTTCGATGTGCCAGCGACGCTGGTACAGCGCACCGAGTTCGGCCTTCGGCACGAGCTTGGGATCGCGCAGTACTGGGCGCGGCTCATCCAGTGCGGTACGTGCGCGGGTTTTGGCCAGCACACCACGTGGTCGCGCGTCCCCAGACGCTGGCCACGTCGATAATCGGTGCGCCGCGAACCGTGCTGACGCAGCACGACATCCACACCGGCACCGATCAGCTCGGCGATGGTCCAATAGTTGGCATACAGCGCGTCGGCCAGCAGCACATTCGCGCTGTTGACGGCCCCGAGCAACCTGCGCGAGAGCTCCAGTTCGCTGCACCCATCGACACCGCCATGGGCGGCAACAGCCGCCTCCAGCACTGCGCCGCTGGCCAGATCGATCAGCGCGCACAGGCGCGCCAACGGAAAGCCTACGCCCTTCGCCTGGCTGGCCGGTTGCGGGAAGGCAGCCTGGTTCTGCGGTGTATCGGGCATCGAGATGCCCGTGTCGTCCAGCAGCTTCACGGATCGACCGCGCCAGCGCCAGCCGTGCGCCGCTTGTTGCCCGAGCTGGCGGCCGCTGTGCCGGGCCAGCGCCTGCACCATCGACAGTGGTAGGCGTGTGCGAGCGCGGCAGTAGCCACCGGTGCGGACGCTTCGGGGCGAGAGGCCCTCGGCCGCGCGGATGGCCGCCCAAGCGTTGACTGCATGCTGGCAGGAGCTGTCGGCGGACAACGCCTGATGCAGGAACATCGAGAGGGTAACGATGAGTGGGTACAGCCGCTCGCGATGCTCGGGCAAGTGTGCCTCGGTGATCTCCAACAGCTCCGGGCCGGTCAGCACGTTGAAGAACTGCATCGGCGCGCTGACCGTCGCACGGCGCCGAATATGATCGCAACGTTGCTGGCGATGGCGGGCTTCTCTACGATGGGTCAAGGCTGGCCTCGCAAGTCGGCGGAATGTGCGCTTGGTAACGAACATCCTACCAACCCGAAGCCAGCCTTCTCCTTCCTTCTCAAACACTTGAGCCCGTCCGCGATACACACTTTTGGCTAAAGTAAGCGCTATTGGGGCTAGTGTCGTACCCCGTTGATAACTTTACACAGTCGCTCGATCTTGGCGAGGATCGATTCAGCTGCGGCGGATCGACTGTGTCGTGATCAGCGCGAACCAGCGCTCGACCTGGTTGAGCCAGGAGCTGTACGTCGGCGTGAAGTGCAGATGGAACCTGGGTCGACGTGCCAGCCAGGTTTTGACGCGGGCGTGCTGGTGCGTGCCGTAGTTGTCGCAGATCAAATGTACGTCGAGATGTTCGGGGACGTTCGCCTCGATGTGCCGCAGGAACGCCAGGAACTCCTCATGGCGGTGCTTGGCTTTGCACTGCGTGAGAACGGTGCCGTTGGCCACGTCGAGCGCAGCGAACAAAGTCGTGGTGCCGTGGCGCACTTAATCGTGAGTGATGCCCTCGACGTAGCCGAGTCCCATCGGCAGCACCGGCTGGGTGCGCTCGAGCGCCGGACACTGGCTTTTCTCGCCCACACACAGCATCAGCGCGTCATCCGGTGGATTGAGGTACAGCCCGACGATGTCGCGTACTTTCTCGATGAAGAACGGATCGTTCGACATCTTGAAGCGCTTCGTTCGGTGGGGCTGCAAACCAAACAGCGTCAGGTGCCGGTGCACGGTGCTCTTCGACAGTCCGGTCTGCTGCGCCAGGCTGCGCCGCGACCAGTGTGTCTTGCCGCTCGGCTTGCGACTGACGGCAGTGTTGATCAGCCTGGTGACCTCATCCTCGCCGGTGCTGTGCGGGCGGACAGGCTTGAGTACGTTGTGCAGGCCGGCAACGCCGTGTTCGGCGAAACGCCTGCGCCACAGCGACACGGTGGGACGGCTCACGCGGTAGCGGCGCGCCACCGCGCTATTGGTCTCGCCGTCGATCAGCCGCAGGATCATCTGCGCACGGCGCGACAATGCGGCCGGCAGGCTCTGCGATCGCGCGATCGACTCAAGCTGCCTGCGGTCCTCCGCCGTAACCGTCAAGTCGACCGCAGGCCTTCCCATCGATGTGCGCTCCCGGTGACAAGCATGCCGCTTGGACTACGAACATCATGGAAAGACACATACGGGACACGACACTAGCGCATCGTCACGAATTCCTCGGCGCTGGTCGGGTGGATGGCAACGGTGTCGTCGAAATCGCGCTTGGTCGCGCCCATCTTCATTGCCACCGCGAAGCCCTGCAGCATCTCGTCGGCACCCGCACCGAGCACGTGGCAACCGACGATCCGCTCTTCCGGTCCGGCGCAGATCAGCTTCATCTCGGCGCGCGGCTTGCGCGTGGTCAGGGCGTGATACATCGGCACGAAGCCGGATGTATAGACCTTGATCGAATCGCCGTGCTGCGCCCGCGCCTCGGGCTCCGTGAGGCCCACGGTACCGATCGGCGGATGGCTGAAAATCACCGTCGGAATGTTGCGGTAATCGAGATGGCGGTCGGTCATGCCGCCGAACACCCGATCCGCGAGCCGGCGGCCGGCGGCAATTGCGACCGGTGTCAGAGCGGCCTGGCCGGTGACGTCGCCGATCGCGTAGACCTGCGGCAGGTTGGTCACCTGGAAACGATCGACCGGGATGTAGCCCTGCGCGTCCGTACGTACGCCCGCTGCGTCCAGCCCTAGACCAGCCGTGTTCGGATCGCGGCCGATCGCCCAGAGCACCGTATCAAACGGCCCGAGCAGGCGGCCGTCCGCACATTCGAGCCGCAGCGTGGCATCGCCGCTGTCCCGGTGCACGGCCTTCGGCACGGCGTGATCGGCGAAGGCCACGCCTTCGTCGCGCATGACTTTCATCAAGCCGTCGGACAGCATCGGGTCGAAATGGCGCAACACGCGATCCTGGCGCAATACCAGGGTGGTCTCGGTCCCGAGAGCAGCGAATACGCCACCGAGTTCCACGGCAATGTAGCCACTGCCGACGATCGCGACCCGTCGCGGGCGTTCCGGCAGATCGAAAAAACCGTCGGATGTGATGCCATGCTCGGCGCCCGGGATTGCCGGCAGCGCCGGCAGGCCACCGACGGCGATGACGATGTGCTCGGCCGCATACACCTGCTCGCCGACCCGCAGCTGCCGGGGCCCGGTCATGACGGCGTGGCCGCGGACCAGGCCGACCTTGCGGTTTTCGAGGTTGCGCTCGTAGATGCCGTTGAGACGCAGGACATAGGCGTCGCGGCCGGCCTTGAGCCGGGACCAGTCGTGCCCGCCGATCTCGAGTTCGAAGCCGTAGTCGCCGGCGTCGTGCAGCGCCTGCGCGATCTGCGCCGCATTCCACATCACTTTCTTCGGCACGCAGCCGACGTTGACGCAGGTACCGCCGAGGCGCTGCGCTTCGACCACCAAGGCTTTCGCGCCGTACTGCGCGGCGCGCTGCGCGCAGGCCAGCCCGCCGCTGCCGCCGCCGATGACGATCAGGTCATGGGATTCGATGTTCGACATGGCCACCGATGTTACACGCCGGCCGCAAGGCGCGGCACGGCGGCATGCTGGTGCGGCACAGAACAACGCGGCCAGTGGAATGAACGCCATGCAGCCGATGCCACACGGCCCGCGGGTAGAATGACCGCATGGACAACCCCTTGCTGGCAGGCCACGAGCTGCCGCCATTTCCCGAGATCCGTCCCGAGCACGTCGAACCCGCGATACGCGCAATCCCCGGCGCTGGGCGGCACCAGCTCGAGATGCTGGCCACGGCGCACACACCGGGTTTCGACACGCTGGTCGAACCGCTCGAAGCACAACAACACCGGCTGTAGAAAACCTGGTCTCCGGTCAGTCACCTGAACGCCGTCGCCAGCAACGAGCCGCTGCGCAACGCCTACAACGCCTGCCTGCCGCTGCTGTCCGAATACCAGACGGACCTCGCGCAGAGTGAAGCACTGTACCGCGCCTATCTCGCGATCCGCGAGCGTGACGCGGCCCGCCTCACGCTCGAACAACGCCGCGTGCTGGATACCACCCTGCGCAACTTTCGCCTTGCGGGCGTGGCTCTGGACGCCGAACGCAAGCAGCGCTTCAAGGACGTGATGTCCGAGCTGGCCCGACTGGGAGCTCGGTTCGAGCAGAACGTACTCGACGCCTACGCCCGCGAACAGAAGCGCAGTGGCGCATGGATGGACGAATGTGTCGACCGGATGGCGCTGCCGTCCGGTTCGGCGCGACCGATCGCCTACCTGGTCTGCAATTTCCTGCCCCCTGCAACCGACGGGAACAGGCCAGCGCTGCTGACCCACGACGACGTGGTCACGCTGTTCCACGAGTTCGGCCACGGCCTGCATCACATGCTGACGCGGGTACAGTATCCGTCGATTGCCGGCATCAACGGTGTCGCCTGGGATGCGGTCGAGCTGCCGAGCCAGTTCATGGAGAACTACGCCTGGCACCCCGACGTGCTGGGAACACTCGCCGGTCACTGGCAGACCGGCGAGCCTCTGCCCGCCACGCTGCAGGACCAGCTGGTCGCCACCCGGCATTTCCACGCCGGCCTTGCCACCGTACGCCAGCTGGAGTTCGCGTTGTTCGATTTCCGGCTGCACGCGGAATACGACCCGGCCCATGATGGACGCATCGCGCAGATCCTCGACGAGGTGCGCCGGGAAGTCGCCGTATTGCAACCACCCGCCTGGAACCGCTTCCCTCACAGCTTCGGCCACATCTTCGCGGGCGGCTATGCCGCCGGCTACTACAGCTACAAGTGGGCCGAAGTGCTGGCCGCCGATGCCTTCAGCGCATTCGAGGAAGCCGGCGTCTTCGACCGCGGCACTGCCTGCCGTTTCCTGGAGACGATTCTGGCCCGCGGTGGCAGCTGCGATGCGCTCGACGCCTTCGTCGAATTCCGTGGCCGCATACCCGACATCCAGCCGTTACTGAAACAGCACGGCATCGCCGCTTGAACTCCCGGGCGCGAGGCCTGCCGGGAGGCCCCGCGATCCGTACCGCCTCAGCGCGCCGCCACCTCGAGCCGGCGCATTCCAACCATCGGCGCAGATACCACGCCCAGGCAAACCACCAACAGACCCAGCAGCGACGGCCAGAGCCGTGCCCAGACCGTTGCAGTCGGTTCGGGCCGGTACTGGAACTTCGGGAAGAGATCGTAGTCGGCCGGGCGCAGCGGCTCGCGTCGCAGGAAGCGTTCCGCAAACCAGCCGTTCCACTCGTAGCGGAAGCGGGTCGCCTGCTCGACGAAATCCTGGTAGCGGCCGGTGCTGGTGCCGGAAACCTCGTTCAGCGCCGATTGCATCATGATCGCCGGCGAGAGGTACTGGAAACGCTGCACCAGCCCCTCCTGCAGCAGGATCTGGTCGCGGAATCGCTGGTACAACGGCAGCAGCGCCTTCTCGATACTGGCCGCGTTGGCCTGTGCCAGCGTCAGGAAGTCCATGGCCCGCTGATCGCCCACCGGGATGTGATCGGTATGCTCGGAGTAGAAGCGATCGAGCGCCTGCCCCATGGAGTTCTCGGCTTCGGTCTGTGCGTCGCGGGCCGCGACGATCAGATCCATGCGCGACGGCGCCGGAAATGCCGTGGTCGCGACCAGGCTGACGAGATTCGGTACGATCACCACCAGCATCAGCCAGATGCCGGCGAGGATCGTGCCGTTGGTGGCGGAACTGCGGCCGCGCAAGTTGACCAGCACGGCGACCGCGAACCAGAACGTCGCATAGAGCAACGTAGCGACGATCCAGGCCGCGAAGCGCCACCAGGTCTCGGCCTGGTCGAGCTGTGAACCCACGGTCAGCAGCGCCGCAAACCCGAACCCGATGACGACCACCAGCACCGCAACCGCGCGCGCCGCGATCTTCGAGGCCAGCAACTCCCGCAGCGATACCGGATGCGCGAGGATCATCGCCAGCGTGCCGCGCTCCTTCTCGCTCGACAGCAAGTCGTAGGTCATCGCCAGGATGAAGATCGGCAGCAGAAAGATGATCACGAACGCGACGTCGAGCGGCCCGGTCTGCAAATTGACCGGGTTCTCGATCTCGACCTGCTTGATCATCTCCAGCGTCGTGCCCATCTGCACCGGCAGATAATTCAGCTGCACGTCGCTCTGGCCGATCGCAAGCGCGGCCAGTCCGGTCGGCGGCAGCGCGACATAGGCCGAGGTCTCGGCGCCGACCGCGCCGGCATTGGTGCCCTGCGGCGGGCCCTTGCCCGGCGAATGGCGCACCATCGCGAACTCGTAAGCCCCACCGCTGGCGGCAACCTGTGCCGCATAGATCTCGGTGTCGCGTCGCATCCTGGCGCGTTCACCGTCCTCGTAGGCGATCGCGTCGTTGGCGCCGCGCAGCTGTCGCTCGACATTGCGGCCACCGGACCAGGCCGCAAAGCCCAGCGCCAGCGCCAGCAAGCCGAGTACGGCCCAGAGCGCGCCCGAGCGGGCCAGCAGACGCCCTTCGTGGGCAACGATCAGGGCATTCATCGGCGGGCCTCCGGCTGGAGTTTGACGACCGCGAACCAGGCAAAACCGAGAGCGACCAGCGACCAGACCGCCAGCAGCACGAGGTTGGGCACCTGCGCGGCGATGCTCGCCGCCAGCGACGGCGGCTCGTAGCGGTACGGCGGAACCATCGCAAACACGTCGGCATTCGCGATCATGTAGTTGGTGGCGCTGTTGACACCGTTGAGATCCGTCGCGGCCTGCGCCAGATAGCCATTCATCTTCGCGACCATCTCTTCGCGGAACGTCTCGGCGTCATCCTGGAACTTCGCATGCTCGAGCAGGCTGGTCCCGGCGAGACCGGTCGAAACCGAACGCAGCGCCAGAGTCGGCGCCAGCACCCCGAGCCGGTTCTGCACACGCTCCTGCGCAGCATAGGCATCGCGCACCGCATCGTAGTGCTGGTCGAACACCGGCTGGTCGAGCTCTTCGAGCTTCTGCATCCGCACGGCCGTCCAGTAGAACGGCAGGTCTTCGACACGATCCACGCCGTACTTGCGGTACATCTCGGCCTGATAACGGCCGAGCTTGGCGTTCGCCGATACACCGTCGAAGCCGCGGCGCTGGTGCTCGCGCATCTGCGTCATGAACGTTCCGTAAGCCGGCGACGGATGCGCGACTTTGGAAATCTCGCCGGCGATCTTCGGCATCAGGAACGCGGAGAACGCCCAGAACCCGACCAGCACCATCAGCGCCGTACGCGGCGAGGAGGCACGCGCCGATACCGCCAGCGTCAGAAACAGGAAGATCGCGCCGTAGAGCCCGTAGGCCAGCGCCAGCAAAGCGACGCGCGTGCCGAGCCCGCCGCCGACGGTCTGCAACCCGGTGGTCGCCAGCAACAGCGCGCCGATCAGCAGGCAGGGCAGCACGACCACCAGGACAGCAGCAGCCAGCCCCAGTGCTTTGCCCCAGAGCAGGCGCGACGGCGCTGTGCCCATGCTCAGCACCTGCCGCAAGGTACCGCTTTCGCGCTCGCCGGCAAACGCCGTGAAGCCGAGCAGGATCACCAGCAACGGTAACAGCAGCTGCAGGATGCTGGCGCCGCTCAGCTCGCCGAAACGCGCGATCGCGCTGGTATCGGCCGCCGGACGCGCGATCGCGAAATTCTGCTTGTGCGCCTCCATGAAGATCGTCGTGCCGGCATAGGCGACGATGCCGCCGTCGAAGAAGCCGAGCGGGCCGAGCGGTTTGAACGCGTAGTTGCCGTAGTGTGCGGCCGAGTGCGGATTCTTGTCGCCCTGGCCGAGCCATTGTGCGTTGGATGTGCCCTGCGCAGCCTGCTGGGTCGCCGTATAGGCGGCATAACGCTGCTGGCCGGCAAGCAGCGCCGTCAGCAGCAACAGCACCACGATCGCCGCGACCCAGCGGAAGCGGCCATCACGAACGATCTCGATGAACTCCTTGCGGGCGATCGTGCCGATCATCTCGTGGACTCCCCTGTTGTAGTGCTTTGCTCGACGGATCCGTCCCGCGTCAGTGCATGTGCTCGAGGTAGATCCGCTCGAGGTCGGCATGCGAGACCTCGTCGGTCGACAGCTCCTGGACCAGCCGCCCCTGCTTCATGATGCCGATCCGCGTGCCAGTTTCCTTGGCACGGAACAGGTCGTGGGTGGCCATGAGGATCGCCGCACCTTCGGCCTTGAGCTGCAGCAGCAGCTCCGAAAACTCGTTGCTCGCCTTCGGGTCAAGGCCGGAAGTCGGCTCGTCGAGCAACAACGCACCGGCGCGCTTGGCGAGCGCGATCGCCACGCCGACCTTCTGGCGCATGCCCTTCGAATAGGTGCGCACCCGCTGCGAGGCGGCATCGCGCTGCAGGCCGACGCGATCGAGAAAGCCCTGCAAGTCTGCCGCCGAGTACTCGTTGTGGCCGCCGAGGCGCGCAAAGTAGCGCAGGTTCTCGAGGCCGGTGAGGTTGCCGTACAGCATCACGTGTTCCGGGATATAGGCGAGATGGCGCTTGGTCTCCAGCGGCTGCTCCACCACATCGATCCCGTTGACGCGCGCCGAACCCGAAGTCGGCCGGACGAAATTCAGGAACAGGTTGATGGTCGTGGTCTTGCCGGCGCCGTTCGCGCCGAGCAGGCAGTAGATGTCGCCGCGCTCGACCCGCAGGTTCAGGCCCTGCAGAGCCGTGTGATCACCAAAGGTCCTGGTCAGCTCGAGCGCCTGCAGCATCGCGTCCCCCCAATATTTAGACCGATCGGTCACAATTTTGTACACTGCAGCGCGTGGCCCGTCAAATCGAGATGCTGTCCAGCGTCGCGGCGGAGCCGGCTCCCGCCGGCGCGCGCCCGGCCAGCGGCGCGCTCATGGCCGCCGACGGCAAGGGCGCCCGCAAGCGCCGCGCCACCGAACGGGCGCTGATCAAGGCCTTCGGCCGCATCGTGCGCCGCAAGGGCCTGCGTCATGTCGGGGTCAACGAGATCTTGAAGGAGGCGGGAGTCGGCAAGGCGGCGCTCTACCGCTATTTCGGCGGCCTGCCGGGCCTGGTCGAGGCCTGGGGGCGCCTGAACCGCATCTGGCCGCAGCAGGCCGAGCTCGCGCCGCTAGCGGACGAGGCCGACGGCGCCGCGGGCCTGAAGCGCATCGTGCAGCGCAATGCCGAGGCGCATCGCGCCGATCCGGTGCGGATCGAAATACTGGCCGACGAGCTGATGACACCCACGGCCCTATCCGGCGCGCTCGCGGGCATCCGTCGCCAGCTCGGCCAGGAGCACGCCGCCGCCTTCGCCGGTCACCAGCTGTTCCAGAAGCATCGCGACCTGATGATCGTCGCGATGGCCGCGGCGAGCTTCCTTGCGATGCGCGCCGTCAAGGCACCGCGCTACATGGGCCAGAACCTCGCCGACGAGGCCACCTGGCGACGCCTGATGGCGCGGATCGACCGCGTGATCGACGACGCGATGCGCGAGGAGACCGACGAGCGGCACCGCTCCCCGCGCACGCATGCGGCTGCGCCGCCGTCGCGACGCGCAGGTCAGCGGCCTCGAGGTCGATGAACCGCGGCCCTAGCTGCGTGGCGGCACGTGCCAGCGGTCCGGTCACGCGTATCGACGCGGGCGAGCGGCCGCCGACCCGTTGACGCCGCATGCGAAACGAGGGCCAGCAAGCCGCGCAGCCAGCGTCACTGCTCCGCGATGTATTCGCCGGCGTCATGCTTTCCCTGCGCGTCCTGTCAGGCTGCCTGTACCTCACCCCGCCACAGAATCCGCATGGGTTAACATGCGACAGCAGGATGTTTCGCGGAAGCGCCTTCGCACGATGTCCATCCTGGACAGCAGCAGCCCACCAAATCGATATGGGGTACGGGCGGGGGTATTTGAGCCAGTTGTCGATATACAACGTCAATAAAACCAGCTGGATATGCCGCGCATGAAAGTCGCAACCTGGAACGTCAACTCGCTGCGCGTGCGCCTGCCGCAGCTGCGCCACTGGCTGGCCGACAGCCGGCCCGACGTGATCGCGTTGCAGGAAACCAAGCTGCCGGATGCGGACTTTCCCGCAGCCGAGATCGAAGCCCTCGGGTACCACGTGGCGTACTCGGGGCAGCGGACCTACAACGGCGTTGCGGTGCTGTCGCGCCAGCCACTGAACGTCGATGCGCGGGATATCCCGGGATTTCCCGACGAGCAGCGCCGCGTACTCGCGGTCCATACCGGCGGCCTGCGGATCATCGACCTGTATGTGCCCAACGGCCAGGCCGTCGGTTCCGAGAAATATGCCTACAAGCTGCGCTGGCTGAGTGCGCTGCAGGCCTGGCTCGCCGACGAAGTGGCCCGCCATCCCGACCTGCTCGTGCTGGGCGATTTCAACATCGCCCCGGAGGACCGCGACGTCCACGACCCCAAGGCCTGGGAAGGCAGCGTGCACGTCAGCCCGGCGGAGCGGGACAGCCTGCACAGCCTGCTCGAGCTGGGACTGGTCGATCTGTTCCGCCACTTCGAGCAGCCGGAAAATAGCTACAGCTGGTGGGACTACCGTATGGGCGCGTTCCGCCGCAACCACGGCCTGCGCATCGATCTGATCCTGGCGAGCCGCGCGCTCACGCAGCGCTGCAGCGCCTGCACGATCGATCGCGAGCCGCGCCGTGCCGAGCGCCCGTCCGATCACACACCGGTGATCGCGCACTTTGACATATAGCCTCTCTCTCGTAACTGAACTGTCGACCAGATCGCCCCATCACCCCATGCTGCCCACTACAGTGGAAACCGCTACGCTCCGCCTCGTTCCGGATACGACGCGAGGGCTGCCCGACTCCACAACCAGAACCAGGGGCCAGATGCTGAATCCGCGCCGGAGCGACTACGACGTCACCAACACCGTCCAGGTCAGCTCCCCAGACGCCGTGCGGCTCGCGATCGCGCAGTTGCTCGCCGAGACCTGGCCGCGTACGCCGTTCCATCCCGTCGAGCGCTCGTTCGCGCGCTTCGAAGAGATGTTCCGCGGCCGCTCCAGCGGCTACGAAGGCGTCGACACGCTCTACCACGACATGCAGCACACGCTCGACATCACGCTGGCGATGGCGCGGCTGATGGCGGGCTACGAGCGCCAGGTCGAGCCCGCGCTGCGTTTCGGCGGAGAGCGCGCCGTCGTCGGCCTGATCACCGCCCTGTTCCACGATGTCGGCTATCTGCGCGAACGCAGCGACACCGAGGCGCAGAACGGCGCCGAATACACCCGGATCCACGTCTCGCGCGGCGCCCGCTTCCTGGCACAGTGGCTGCCCGAAATCGGCCTCGCGCAGTGGGCGCCGATGGCGGTCGAACTGGTGCACTACACCGGCTATGAAAAGCCGATCGCCCAGATCCCACTCGACGATCCGCGCGACCGCAGGCTGGGTCAGCTGCTCGGCACCGCCGACATGACCGCACAGATGGCCGACCGCTGTTATCTCGAGAAATGCCGCGATCGCCTCTACCCCGAATTCGTGCTCGGCGGCGTTGCCTTGCCCAGCAGCACCGGCGGCTACCGCAAGGTGATCTACGCCTCGGGCCTCGATCTGCTGCGGCAGACACCGGGCTTCATGGAACAGGTACGGACCAAGCGCCTCGACGGCGAGTTCGAAGGCGCCTATCGCTATCTCGAGATTCTGTTCAACGGCCGCAATCCCTACATCGAGGCCATCGAGCGCAACCTCGCCTACCTCAAGGAGGTGTTGCGCAGCGAGAGCTGGCGGATGTTGCGGCGCAACCCGCCGGTGTTTGCCGCGGCACCCGATCCGGTCGGCACGATGCGCGGCCTGATGGCGGGCTACATCCGCAAGGCCTGGACAGAGGACTGAGCAGCCGGCGGACAGCTGGAGCATGTTCGCTGCAGGTGCTTCGACCCGCGTTCCGCAGCGCGCTATCCGCCCATCGAGCTCCTTGGCGCAGTCGTTGCGCCGGGCGGCGGGTCGGTCGCTGCGACATAGCGCCGGTGAATCCCGGTCAGTGTGGCGAGAATCGCCTCCAATCCTTCGACCGTGGCCGTGACGGTCCCATCCCCGATCCCGGCCGCCGCCCCCTCGGCCGCTTCGCGCAACGCTTCGGCCAGCACGTCGACCGTCAATGCGGTCGCCGCCGGCACCGCCACCGGTGCATAGCTCAGGTGCCAGGGTTCGGGGCTGACGCCGCCACGGTCGGTGCTGTAGGGCCGGAAGAATCCGAACCGGGGCATGTTGTCGGCCAGCCAGACATCAAGCCGCGCGAACGGCCCACCGGCCGCGAACTCCGCGGGGATGAGCTGCGGCGCTGCGCCCACCGGCAGTGCGGCGCGATCGATCACGTCGAAATCGCTGCCCCAGTGATGGCGGCTCGCGCCCGGTAGCGCCGACCAGCCGAGGATCGCCTCGACCCGCGCCTCCGGTGAGAGCGCCAGGGCCTCGAGCGGGCGACCGTCGCGATCGAGCAGCGGCCGTTCGCCGCGGAATTTGGCATTCCAGATCGCCCGCTGACGGTCGAAGTCGCGGAATGACGAAACCGCCACCAGGTCGAGTCCGGCGGCCAGCGCCGCACCGCGCATCGCCAGGAAGGGCTCGACGACGTCGCGATGCAATGTACAACGCGGCATGTCGAGATCGACGACATGGGTGCGCGCCCGGCCGGTGAGTTCACGCAGGTCGAGCATCGCTGCGGGCGGCTCAGCTCGCGGACGTGGCACCCGCCACGGCGCCTGGGCCCGAACCCGCCTGACCGGCGAGTTCACTGGCGACCTGGTCGATCGCGCCAAGGAAAACCTCAAGGGACTGCGCGCCCGAAAACGCGTAACGACGCTCGAAGATGAAGGTCGGTACGCCGCTGACACCCCACTGCCGGGCCTGGGCTTCGAGGGCCATGATAGCTTTGTGCCGCGCAGGCTCGTCGATTGCAATCAGCGCCGCCTCGCGGTCGAGACCCGCCGCGGCGGCGATCCCGGCCAGCACCTGAGGATCGGCCAGATCACGGCCTTCACTGAAGTGCGCCCGCAGCGCGCGGCGCTTGACGTCGGTCTGAGTCGCGGCACCCGCCTCGCCGGCCCAGTGGATCAGGGCATGAGACCGCCGCGTGTTGGGCGTCCGGGTAATCCGTCCGAACTCGAAATCGAGCCCCAGGGTCGCGCCGATCTCCAGCAATTGCGCCTGTCCGGCCGCGAAGCGGTCAACGTCGCCGAAACGGCGCAGCATGTACTGGCGGCGATCCTCGCCCTCGGGCGGCAGGTCCGGGTTCAGTTCGAACGGCAACCAGCCAATTTGCATCGGAATCCCGGGGCGGGCTGCAAGCGCCTCCTGCAGGCGGGCAAAACCGACGTAGCACCACGGACATATCGTGTCCGAATAGACCTCGATCTTCATGTGCGGGCGTAAACGTTCTCGACTGTGGTGGGCTGGCCAGAGGCCGGGGTAATATCCTGAAGGATAACGGGGTTCAAGCCTCGACACACCACAGAGGGGATGCCCGCCGCGCCGCCTACGGTCGGACGCCGCGGGCCCAACGTGCGGAGCATCGGCCTGCAAAAAAGATTCGTCCTGGCTTCATTGCTCGTCACGCTCGGCATCGTGGCGGTGGTGGGCGGACTGTTCTGGTACCATGCCATCCAGGATCGCGTGGTGCTTGCGCGTGTCTCCGCCGAGACCAGCCACGCGCTGCTGGAACGCGAGACAGCGCTGCGGGCCGAGAGCGTGGCCACCGCCGCCGCCGCGCTGGTCGCGCCAGCGTTGGCGCAACGCGACCGTGGCGACATCGCACGACGCCTGCAGCCGCTCACCGACGATGCCAGTCTGCTGTCGCTGGTGATCATCGACACCGAAGGTCGCGTGCAGTTTGCCGTGCATCATGCGCTCGACGACACGTCGCGGCCGGTCGGCAGCGCAGTCGCACCGGTGCGCACCCGGCTCGAATCGATCCCCGGTGCGCATACGCCGCACGCACTGGGTGAAGCCCGCGTCGAGTTGCGCGGACCCACGGCGGCCGACGTCGCTCCCACCGGCCCCCTCAACCCACTGACCGCTGCCCAACAGCGCCAGATCCGCGACCTCGGCCTCGGCATACTGGCGATCGCCTTGCTGGGCATCCTGGCCGCGGTGCTGGTCGCCCGCTCGCTGGGCGGCCGCATCACCGCATCGATCGCCGGCCTGGTGCGCAGCACCGAGCGGCTCGGCCATGGCGACTATTCACGGCCGGTGGATGTCACCAGCCAGGACGAGCTCGGCAACCTGCAGGGCACGCTGGAACGCCTGCGCCAGCGCCTGCGGCAGACGACGATCACCAAGGACTACCTCAACAGCGTGCTCGGCAGCATGACCGACGCTGTGTTCGTGACGTCACCGGACGGCGTCATCAAGGTCGCGAACTTCGCGGCCTGCCGGCTGCTCGGCTACGCCGAGGAGGAACTGATCGGCAAGGGCATTGCCTCGATGCTCGACGAATCGGAACGCCTTGCCTTCGACCTGCAGCACGCTTCGAACGACACGCGCGAGACGCTGGTGCGCAACCGCCAAGGCCAGACGATCCCGGTGTCGATTACCGGCTCGCCGATCGCCAACGACGATCCGCAGTTCCAGGGCGTGATTTTCGTCGCCCGCAACATCACCGACCGCAAACGAGCCGAGCGTCGCATCCGCTATCTCGCCCGCTACGACGCGTTGACCAAGATCCCTAACCGGATGCAGTTCCAGCACCTGCTGCAACAAGCCATTGCGCGCGGCACCAGGAACGGCACCGGTGTCGCACTGCTCTATCTCGACATGGACGGCTTCAAGGAGGTCAACGACACCTTCGGCCATTCCGCCGGCGACCGTGCGCTCGAGGTGCTGTCGGAGCGGCTGACCCGGATCGTGCCCAAGGAAGCCGTCGCCGGCCGCCTGGCCGGCGACGAGTTCGCGGTGTTCATCGACGGCCTGCCGGCCGCAGCCGACAACCGCGGCCCGATCGCGCACCTGGCACGCTCGATCCTCGACGAAGTCGGCGCCGCCTACAACGTCAACCAGGAAGAGGTGTTCCTGACCGCGAGCATCGGCATCGCCCTCTCGCCCAGCGATGCCGAGAACGTGATCGACCTGATCCGCAATGCCGACGCGGCGATGTACGCCTCCAAGCAGAGTGGCGGCAACACCTTCTCGTTCTACGTGCCGGAAATGAACGCGGCCGCGGTCGAGCGGCTGATGCTGAAGAGCAAACTGCGCCGCGCGCTCGAGCGCGACGAGTTCGTGGTGCGCTACCAGCCGAAGGTCGACCTGCGCAACGGCCGGATCATCGGCGCCGAGGCACTGCTGCGCTGGCGCATTCCCGGCCAGGGCGACATCTCGCCCTCGCAGTTCATTCCGCTGGCGGAAGAGACCAACCTGATCCTGGAAATCGGCGAGTGGGTGCTGAACCGCGTCTGCATGGACTACCGGCGGATGCTCGACGAGATCCGCAACCCCGGACGCATTTCGCTAAACCTGTCGCTGAAGCAGTTGCGCCAGGCGAGCTTCATCCTGCGCTGTCGCTCGGTGTTCCGCAAACACGCCGTCTCACCAACCGCGTTCGAGCTGGAGATCACCGAGACCACCTTGATGGCCGACCAGAAGCGCACGCTGAAGCTGCTCGACGAGCTGTATGCGATGGGCCTGCATCTGTCGATCGACGACTTCGGCACCGGCTATTCCTCGCTGTCGGCGCTGCAGCAATTCCCGATCGGCACGCTGAAGATCGACCAGTCCTTCGTCCGCGACGTCGGTGAAGACGAGAACGATGCGACCATCGTACGCACCATAATCGAGATGGGCCGCAATCTCGGCATGGACGTCATCGCCGAGGGCATCGAATCGGTCAAGCATCTCGACTTCCTGCGGTCGCGCAACTGCCACTACGGCCAGGGGCGCCTGTTCGGCGAAACGCTGACCGCGGACGAACTGCGCCTGTTGATGCTGCGCCAGGAATCGGGGGTCATCCCCTACGCTTCGCTGCTGCCTGCGCCCGGACAATCCTCGCTCAGCGCCTGAGCACGCGCCGATGCTCAATCTGCGCGAGATCCGTCTGCGGCGGGGACCGGAGCCGCTGGTCGAAAACGTCACGCTCAGCATTTTCCGCGGCGAGAAGGTCGGCCTCGTCGGCCGCAACGGCGCTGGCAAGTCGACCCTGCTGGCCCTGATCCGCGGCGAACTCGCGCCCGACGCCGGCGAATTCGACTGCCCGGGCAATCTCGCCTTCGCCTCGGTGCTGCAGGAACTGCCGCACTCGCAGCGGCCGGTCATCGAGCACGTGATCGACGGCGACGAGGCGCTGCGCGACATCGAGACACGGCTCGAAGCCTCGTACCTGACCGACGATGGCAACCTCCAGGCCATGCTGTTGGCCGAGTACGAGCATGCCGGCGGCTACAGCGCCCGCGCACGAGCCGCCTCGCTGCTCGACGGACTCGGCTTCGACGCCGCTGCGATCGACCGGCCGATCAGCGAATTCTCGGGAGGTCTGCGCATGCGCGCCAATCTCGCGCGTGCCCTGATGTGCCGCTCCGACGTGCTGCTGCTCGACGAGCCGACCAACCATCTCGACCTGGATGCCGTGCTCTGGCTCGAGAACTGGCTGCGCGCCTATCAAGGCACGCTGCTGCTGGTCTCGCACGATCGAGAGTTCCTCGACGCCGTGGTGGGCCGCATCCTGCACATCACCGACCGCAAGGTTTACAGCTATGCAGGCAACTACAGCCGCTTCGAAGAGCAATCGGCCGCTGCAGCCGCGCAGCAACGCGCCGCCAACGAGAAGGTCCGCCGCGAGGCCGAGCACGTGCGCAGCTTCGTCGAGCGCTTCCGCGCCAAGGCCAGCAAGGCCCGCCAGGCGCAGAGCCGCTTGAAATGGCTGGAGCGCCTGCCGCAGATCGTCGAACTGCACAGCGAACATACTTTCGAGTGGCAGTTCGCCACGCCGCGCAAAGTGCCGCGGCCGCTGGTCGTGCTCGACGAGGTCGATGCCGGCTACGGCGAGCGCGTGATCGTCGGTGGCGTGAAGCTGTCGCTCGGCCCCGAAGCCCGGCTCGGCATCCTGGGTCGCAACGGCGCCGGCAAATCGACGCTGATGCGGCTGATCGCCGGCCAGACCGAGCCACTCGGCGGCACACGCACGGCCTCGCCCGATCTCGAGATCGGCTTTTTCGCCCAGCTCGAAGTGGACCAGCTCGACCGCGACAGCACCGCGATTCTCGAGCTCACGCGCCGCGGTGGCGGCGAAGTCGCCCGCTGGAGCGAGCAGCAGAAACGCGACCACCTGGGGCAGTTCGGCTTCCGGGGCGACCGTGTATTCGAACCCGTCGCGCGCTTCTCCGGTGGCGAGCGGGCGCGTCTGTCGCTGGCGATCCTGGTCGCGCGCCGACCCAATCTGCTGCTGCTCGACGAGCCGACCAACCACCTCGATTTCGAAACCCGCGAAGCGCTGCTGCTGGCGCTGCAGGAGTTCGCCGGCGCCGTGCTGATCGTCTCGCACGATCGCGCCCTGCTGCGCGGCGTCTGCGACGAGTTCCTGCTGATCGGCGACGGCCACGCTCAACCCTTCGACGGCGACCTCGAGGACTATGCCGCCTGGCTCGGCAAGCGCCGCCCAGGTGCTGCCGCAGCACAAGCCTCGGCGGCCGCGGGAGGACCGGGCGCGGGAACGACCGGTGGTGGCCAGCGGGGCCGGAATCGCAGCGGTGGACGCGACCGCTCCAACCAGAGCCGGGGACGGAACTCAGGTCCGTCGGAGGATCGCGGCGAGGCCGCCGCTGCCCGCACCCAGCTCTCACCGCTGCGGCGAGAACTGGCACAGCTCGAAACCCGGCTGGCCACGCTGGCCGGCGAGCGAGCCGCCCTCGAGGCACGGCTTGCGGATCCGGCCGTGTACCACGGACCCGAGCACCGCGACCTCAGCTCAAGGCACGCCGCCCTGCAGACCGAAACGGCGCAACTCGAGAACCGCTGGATCGAATGTGGCGAGCGACTGGAAGCGCTGCTCGTGACCGATGCCCAGGCCGGCAAGGCAATGCGGTGACTAGAATCCCCCCATGATCGACGCGCCCGCGCCACCGCCCGACGCGCCTACCGACGATCCCTGGCGGGGGCCGGCCCGCCATCACGACCGTCGCGGCCGCGGCCGGGGACGCCGGGCGCTGCGCACGATCTGGTGGCTGCTGCTGGCCGGCTGGGCGGGACTCGGCACCTGGCACATGTTCAAGCCCCTGCCGCCAGGCCTGCACGTGGCCGGCGACTGGCAGCCCTTGCCCGCCGACGAGATCCGGCCGTTGATCGATCTGACCACGGCCGACGCTTATGGGCAGCCGATCGTGCAACAGCAGATCTTCGACGAAAGCCTGCGCCTGATCGCCGATGCCCGACATTTCGTCGTGCTCGACCAGTTCCTGTTCAACAACCACCAAGGCCTGTCCGGCACGGATGCCGGCGAAACCCTGCCCATGACCCCGCTGCGCCCGCTGTCGCAGCAATTGACCGAGGCACTGCTCGCCGCCAGGCGCGCTCATCCGGCCGTGCGGATCCTGTTCATCACCGACCCGATCAACGACGTCTACGGTGGCGCACCGTCGTCGCAACTGGACCTGCTCGAAGCGGCCGGCGTCGAGATCGTGCGCACCGATCTTGATCGGCTGCGCGACTCGAATCCCGTCTGGTCCGGCCTGTGGCGGCTGGCCATCGACTGGTGGGACGGCCGCGCCGGCGGCGCCGGCTGGCTGCCCCATCCGTTCGACGCCGGCGCCGCGCCGGTCGGCTTCCGCGCCTGGGCACGGCTGCTGAACTTCAAGGCGAACCATCGCAAGGTACTGATCGCCGACGATGGCAGTAGCCCCCGCAGCCTGGTCGGAATCGTCAGCTCGGCCAATCCGCACGATGCCAGCAGCGGACACTCGAACCTGGCGCTCGAGATACGCGGCGAAGCCTTGCGTCCCTTGCTCGAGAGCGAACTCGAGATCGCGCGCTTCTCCGGCTGGCGCGGCCCTGCCCTGCCGCTGGATCCCGCCGCAGCAGCAAGCCCAGCCGCTCCCGTCGCCGCTGCAGTCCACTCCGCGCGTGATGCATCTGCGCCCGTGCCCTCATCGATGCCGGCGCCGGTGTCGGTGTCGGCATCCACGCCCGCGTCCCCATCGACATCCACGGTGCGCGCACGGGTGCTGACCGAAGGTGCGATCCAGGACAGTCTCCTCGAGCAGCTTGCCGCCGCCCGTGCCGGCGAGCGCATCGACATCGCGATGTTCTACCTCTCGGACCGCGATCTCATCGAGGCCCTGCTGGCCGCCGCTCGGCGCGGCGTCGAACTGCGCCTCCTGCTCGACCCGAACAAGGACGCCTTCGGCCGCACCAAAAGCGGCCTGCCGAACCGCCCCGTCGCCTCCGAGCTGGTCTCGCGCAGCGACGGCGCGATCAAGGTGCGCTGGTATCGCACCCACGGCGAGCAGTTCCATCCCAAGCTCGTGATGGTGCGCGCCGGTGATCGCAGCTGGCTCACCCTCGGTTCGGCCAACCTCACCCGCCGCAACCTCGGCGATTACAACCTCGAAGCAAACCTTGCCATCGAAGCCGCCAGCTCGACCGCCCTCGTTCAGGCCCTCGACCACTGGTTCGAAACCCTGTGGAGCAACCGCGCCCCCGCCGGCATCGAGTACACCGCCGATTTCGGCACCTTCGCCGATCCCCGGCAGTCCAGCTATTGGGCCTACCGGATCATGGAGGCTACGGGGCTATCGACGTTCTGAGGCCCGATCACACGGCCACTCTCGGGATTGGTGTGGCTGGCGGTTGATACGGAGGGTGCCAGGCGTCGCGGTCCTGGAGTGTAAGAGTCTTTGCGCGCGGACGGCCGGAAGACGCATCCATGCGAGCCTCGGAGCGCGCCGTCCTGGCGCGCTACGCCGCGCGCAAGACCTCTTGCACGTGGGCCCTCTCCGGCTTGCACCACCGTCCCGCGCAGAGACTCTTCAGTACCGTTTCCCCGCGCTGACAACGACGACCCGCCGTATCAGCGCGCGCGACCTCTGGTGAAGAAATTGATGATCGCCAGCAATATCACCGCACCACCGAGCGATACGAGGATGCTGGGTATGCTGATACCTTGATTGATCGTTGCGACGCCTATAAGCGGGCTGATCAGCAGGCCGCCGAGGAAAGCGCCGACGATGCCGACGATCACGTTCAGGAAGATTCCCTGCTGGGCATCGCGCTGCATGATCAGCGAGGCGATCCAGCCGACGACGCCACCCACTACCAGCCAAATAATGAAGCCCATACCGTAACTCCTTCGTTCGTTGGCTCAGTTGTTGTCTGCGGTTGAGCAATGGTCGAGGTCATCATCACCCCAATGCGCCCTGTATGCCAACCTGAACGACCACTGGACGAGTCCTGGAAGCGCATGATGTAGGCCGACAGCAACAACCGGTGTCAGCGGCAACCGAATGAAAGCCGGCTTTGTGCGGTAGCGCACTCCGTTGCGGCCGGACACGGGCTCAGTCAGTCGCTGGCGGTCTGTAGGACCCCCAGCGTCCGCTGCACGGCTTCCCCGAGCGCCCGTTGCGCAGCCTGCTCGAACGCAGTGACCACCGCCGTCATCCGGTCGGCGCTCGCCTCGACCTGCGCCTGCACCACGAAGTTCTCGAGGATCGCGCGATCGGCACGCGCCACGGTTCCGGCCAGGCTGACCGTGATCCGTGGCGACCGGCCCGGTGACGGATACTCGGCGTCGAAACGCCGGATCGTCAGCCGCAGGCGATAGTCGGCAACGAATGGCGCTGCCTCGTCGAGCACGCTGCGCAACGCGGCAGTATCGCGCAGCATCTCGACGGCCAGTGTGCCGACCATGGCCGGCAAGGGCTCGACCCAGCGGCTGGCCGCAAAATAGCCCAGGCTGCGATCTGCGCCGAGCAGCAGGATGCGGTCACCGTCATAGCCGGGCTGCGCGACCACGGGCGCCACTTTCAAAGCACGGCTGCTCAGCGGGCCCGACGGCGCTGCCGCCGACGCCGGCACCGGCTCGCCCGCCAGCGGTGCATGCAACACGTAGTTCACAGTCTCGGGCACCTGGCTGCGCAGACCCGAGCAGCCGGCAAGCGCGACGACCAGTAGCAACGCCAGAGCAACGGACCAGGCAGCCTTCATCGGGGAATCTCCGTGCCACGCGCCGGCGGCTGGTAGATGAGCTGCGACGGATCGTCGCGCAGCGAGCGCGCCAGCCCCTGTACCTCGACCGCGGCGTTGCGACTGTCGCGCAGCAGACGTTCGAGTTCCGGCAGCCCGTCGCGGGTGAAGCTGCGCAGATCGGCACTGTTGTCTTCGACCATGCGGTCGAATTTTGCCGTCGCACTCACCAGGTTGTCGGCGACGGTGCGTATCCGCTCGAGCGCCGTCACGATCTGCGGCCCGGCGCCATCCGTGGTGGAACGCAGGGTCGCAGCCACCACGGTCAGATCCTCGGACATGCTGCGCAAGTCGCGAATCAGCCGGTTGACCTCGAACATCGTCCCCGGCAAGGCTCGGCTCGCCTGGCCGAGGTTGGCGGTCATTTCGGCGATTGCATGGATGTTCTGGTCCGACAGCACCAGCGTCAATCGGCGTGCGACCTCGTTGGCGCTTGCCACCACCTCGGGCAGGGTCGCGAGAAATGCGTCGAAGTTCGAGCGTACCGAGCGGATCACCGGATAGTGCTCGCTCGGCACCGGCGGGGAGAGCCGCTTCGGTCCGGCACGGCCGAGCAGATCGATGTACAGCAGGCCGGTCACGCCCTGCAGCGACAGCTCGGCAACCGTTTCCTTCGAGACCGGCGCGCTCGAATCGATGTCGACGATCACCTGCACGCGGGTCGCAGAACGCGGGTCGATGCGCATGGTCCGGACACGGCCAACATCGACCCCGAGGTAGCGCACCGTGCTGCCGACCGTCAAGCCGCTTACCGAGCCGTCGAAGTAAACCTCGTAGCGCGTGTAGGCGCGCGCATCGCGACTGTCCGCATACCAGTAGACGAACGCCGCCGCCATCGTGACCACCAGGATCACGAATGCGCCGACCGCAGCGTACTTGGCTTCACGCTCCATGCTGTTGCCCGTCCGGCTGCGCCGCGCGGTCGTGCTGGCCAAAGCGTGCCGCGCGGTCGCCGTGGAAGTACGACTGGATCCATGGATGCGGGTTGGCCACGATGCCTTGCAGGTCGTCGGTAATCATCTTGCGGTCCACGATGACCCCAACACGATTGCAGGTTCGGAAAATCGTGTCCAGATCGTGGGTGATCATCACCACTGTGAGCGCAAGCTGGCGCTGCAAGCCGATGAGCAGCGCATCGAAATCGGCAGCACTGATCGGGTCGAGGCCCGCGGTCGGCTCGTCGAGGAACAGCAGCTGCGGGTCGAGCGCCAGGGCTCGCGCCAGGGCGGCACGCTTGATCATGCCGCCCGAAAGCTGCGAGGGATACTTGAATGCCGCGTCGACCGGCAGGCCCACCAGCCGCAGCTTGAGCATCGCCAGCCCGTCGAGCGCTTCGCGATCGAGTGACAGGTGCTCGACCATCGGCAGCTGCACGTTCTGCAGCACCGTCAGGGAGGTGAACAGCGCACCGGCCTGGAAGGTCACGCCGTAGCCCGCCTTGATCTCTCGAAGCTCGCGATCGCGGAGGCGCGTCAAGTCGCGCCCGAACACCCGCACCGCGCCGGCCTGCGGTCGGTGCAAGCCGAGGATCGTGCGCAGCAGCACTGACTTGCCGGACCCCGAACCGCCGACGATGCCGAACACCTCACCCGGCTCGACGCACATGTCGAGACCATCGTGAACCACCTGGGTACCGAAGCGATTGACGACGCCATGCACCTCGATGGCCGGCTCCTGCGCAGCGTCCATCAGATGTCGAGCTCCATGAACAATACCGCGAACACTGCATCGGCAAGGATCACCAGGAATATCGACTGCACCACCGCCACCGTGGTCAAGCGGCCAAGCTCGCGCGAAGAACCGCGCACCTGCATGCCACGGTACACCCCCGAGGCGGCGATCAGCAGTGCGAACACCGGCGCTTTCATGATACCGACCCAGAACGTGGTCGGCGCGATCGCTTCGTCCATGCGCTGCAGATACTGCACCAAGGGCATGTCCAGCAGGAAACTGCAGAGCAGTGCACCGCCGGCGAGGCCGACCGCGTCGGCAATCACCGTCAGCAGCGGCATGGCGATCACCAGGCCGACGGCGCGCGGAAGCACCAGCACATCGATCGGATTGACGCCGATCGCCTGCAGGGCATCGACCTCCTCGTTGAGCCGCATCGCACCGATCTCGGCGGCGAACGCGCTGCCCGAGCGCCCGGCGACGATGATCGCCGTCAACAGCACGCCCATCTCGCGCAGCACGCCGACCGTGACCAGGTCGACGACGAAGACGTCGGCGCCGAACTTCAGCAGCTGCTGCGCGCCCATGTAGGCGATGATCACGCTGATCAGGAACGCGATCAGCGAAACGATCGGAATTGCCGTGATGCCGGTGTCATAGACGTGTCGCGCGATCGAGATCGGCCGCCACAAGCGCGGCTGCAGCAGCGCCGCGTTGAAACGCTCCTGGGTCCTGCCGATGAACTCGAGGCCGCGGCGCAGCTCGAGCATCCAGGCGACGACTTCGCGACCGAACGCCGCCATCGGCAGCGGCGCCGCCACCCGTGCCGCGGCAGCCATCGCCTCCGGATCACCGTCGTGGCCGAGGGTTGCGGCGACCCGCTGTACCGGTTCCGGCAGGCCGTCCGCCCAGCGCAGGCCGATCGCGGCGGCACGCAAGCGCAGCTCGAGGCGATGCAGCAGCCAGGCCCCGGACAGATCGAGTGCTGTCGCTCCCGTGGTGTGCACCATGACTTCCATGATCCCCGCCAGCGGCAGGGCATCGAGCTGACGCTCCAGCGCGGCCACCGCCGCGATCCGCCAGTCGCCGACCAGCTCGAGATGCAGGGTGGAACCACGGAGCTCGCTGCGCAAGCCAGCCGGCGCGGCCGCGCTGGCGGCCACGACCACGGGTTCGGCAACCCCGGTGGCAACAACGGAATTCGACACGAACACTCCGTGGGCGAAATGGCGGTTAGACTGCCGCCAGTCTAACGTGAGAGCTGAAATGACGACCATCGGCACGCCCTTGTCCCCCTCGGCAACGCGCCTGCTCCTGCTCGGCTGTGGTGAGCTGGGCAAGGAGGTCGCCATCGAGGCGCAGCGCTTCGGTGTCGAAGTGATCGGCGTCGACCGCTATGCCAACGCCCCGGCGATGCAGATCGCGCATCGTGCCCACGTGATCGACATGCTCGACCGGGCCGCCCTGCGCACCGTTATCGAGCGCGAGCAGCCGCATTTCATCGTCCCGGAAATCGAGGCGATCGCCACCGCCGAGCTGCTCGAGTTCGAGCGGGAAGGCCGCACGGTGATCCCGACGGCAAGAGCTGCGCACCTGACCATGGACCGCGAAGGCATCCGCCGCCTCGCGGCCGAGCAGCTCGGGCTGACGACCTCGCCCTACCGTTTCGCGAGCACGCTCGAAGATTGCCAGGCCGCCGTCACCGCCATCGGCATGCCCTGCGTGATCAAGCCCGCGATGTCGAGCTCCGGCAAAGGCCAGAGCATCGTGCGCCGCACCGGGGACCTGTCCAGGGCCTGGGAGTATGCCCAGACCGGTGGCCGGGTCACTGCCGGTTCCGGTACGACACGCACCGTGATCGTCGAGGGCCTGATCGAGTTCGATTACGAGATCACGCTGCTGACCCTCCGGCACGCCGGTGGCACGTCGTTCTGCGAGCCCATCGGGCATCTGCAGGCCGACGGCGACTATGTCGAGTCCTGGCAACCGCAACCGATGAGCACGGCGGCGCTTGCCGAGTCACGCCGCATCGCGACCCAGGTCACCGACGCACTCGGCGGTCGCGGAATCTTCGGCGTGGAGCTGTTCGTAAAAGGCGACCAGGTCTGGTTCAGCGAAGTCTCGCCGCGACCGCACGACACCGGCATGGTGACGCTGATCTCACAGGAGCTGTCGCAGTTCGCACTGCACGTGCGCGCCATCCTCGGGCTGCCGGTTCCGGTCATCCGCCAGCAAGGCCCCTCGGCGTCAGCCGCCGTGCTGATCGCCGCCGACACCGCCAACCTGCGGTTCGAGCATATCGACAGCGCACTGGCCTCACCCGACACCGCGCTGCGTCTCTTCGGCAAGCCGGAGGTACACGGCAAGCGCCGCATGGGCGTCGCGCTGGCGCGCGCCGACTCGATCGAAGCGGCCCGTGCGACGGCATGCCACATGGCACAGACTCTGGTCGCCGGCGCGCGCACCGACTGATTCGCGACTCAGGTATCGTCGCGCCAGCGGCGCAGCCGCACGGCGATGGCGAGCAGCACCAACGCGACGACGACGCCGAGCCAGAGATCGATATTCAGCAGCAATGGTGCGACATTTATCTGGTCGTGGAGAGTCTCGATACGCCACCGCGACGGGTCGGTCGAGCTCTGGCCACCGCTGAAGCCCATGCCCATCGCATCGAAAAAGCCCGAGAAGCGGTAGCCGAGCAGACGCAGCACATGCTCGGTGCCGAAGACGCTGCGTTCCACGAGGATCAATGCCAGCGGCGGCACCACGGCCCACAGCACCGGCGTACGGCGTGCCGCGGCCGAAATCATCAGCAACGCCGCGGCGATCGGCGAATACCAGAGTGCCGCGATCAGGATGTTCAGCAGCAGCACGCCCTGCATGGCCAGCCAGTCGAGCGTGTGCCACTCGAGCAGCGGCGCAAACATCGTGCCGGAGTACTTCACCGCCAGCACGGCGAACACCACCAGACTCACCAGCAGCGACAGCCCGTAGACGATCAGCGGCACAACCACCAGACTGACGGCCGCCTTGGATCCAACGGTCGCCGCATCCGACACCGGCAGTGATTTCCAGAACAGGATGCTGCGATCCTTGCGCTCGCTGTACAGCGAGTCGAGCAGATAGAAGAATGTGACGACCATCGCCACCATGAGCTGCGGCACCATCAGTCCCGCAACCACGATGCCGAAGTACATCCGCTGCCGTTCGCCGCTCAGCTCGGTGATGAAATCGTTAGCTCCGCCGTCGAACTGGATCTGGACCGACCCGCGCGGCAGGCCGCCGAACACCAGGGTCAATGCCACCAGCAACACGGCGACGACCACCGGCGCCCAGAGCAGGCCGCGATGCTCCCAGAGTTCGCGGCGTATCAGGGTCGGAAAGGCGCGGGTCGGCATCATGACGACATCCCCTGCATCCGGGCGATGAAGAGATCGGCGATCGACGGCGTGCGTGTCTCGCCGTAGGCGGCCAGTTCCGCGACGTCGCGGCCTTCGAACGTCAGCGCAATACGGCCGAACACCTCGCGTTCGTGAAAGGGTTTGAGCGCGCGTGCCGCGGCGGCCCGCTCGGGCGTCGCGATCAGCTGCACGTAGCGTTCGGCCAGCGACTCGACCGGCGCATCCAGCACCACCCGCCCGCGATTGATGAACACGACATCGGTCAGCAGGTTCTCGACCTCCTCGACCTGATGCGTCGTGATCACGATGGTGCGGTCCTTGTCGAAATAGTCGTTGAGCAAGGTGTCGTAGAAGGTGCGGCGGTACAACAGATCGAGACCCAGGGTCGGCTCGTCCAGCACCAGCAGCTTCGCGTCGATCGCCAACACCAGCGCGAGATGCAGCTGCGTCACCATGCCGCGCGACAGCTCGCGTACGCGGCTGCGCAGCGGAACGTCGGTCGTCCGCAGGAAACTCTCGGCTCGCCGGCGATCAAAGTGCGGATGCACGCCCTGCACGAAATCGAGCGCATTGACGACCCGCAGCCATTTCGGCAGCACGGCGACGTCCGCGATGAAGCAGACCTCACGCATCAGGGCATCGCGCTCGTGCCGCGGATCGCGCCCCAGGACCTGCAGCTCACCGGTGACCGGTGTCAGGCCGAGAATCGCCTTCAAGGCGGTGGTCTTCCCCGCGCCATTGGGGCCGATCAGTCCGACGATCCGGCCCGGCTCGACCCGCAAATCGATCGAGTCGAGCGCCCGGTGTCCACTTCGGTAGGTCTTGGACAGGCCGCGGGCTTCGATCACCGCTGTCGTCATCGCTGCTCCCCTCCCTCCTGGCCCGGTTCGCGGCGCGGCGTCGTAGCCACCTCGCTGCCGCCATCGCCTGGCGCGGCAGTGGTCCGCGCGACCCGGCGCTGCAGCGGAATCTCCAGCAGGTCCTCGAGCGACAGGCCGAGGCGGCCGATCGTCGCGCGTACCTTCGGCCATTCTTCCTCGAGGAAGCGCTGCGTTTCGTCCTTCATCAAGGCCCGGCGGGCGCCGGCATTGACGAACATGCCCCGGCCGCGGCGCTTTTCCACCAAATCCTCGTCGACCAGCTGCTGGTAGCCTTTGAGTACCGTCAGCGGGTTCAGGCGGAATTCGGCGGCGACGCTGCGCACCGAAGGCAGCGGATCGCCATCCTGAAGGACGCCCTCCAGAATCATCGCCACCACTCGATCCCGCAGCTGCCGGTAGATCGGCGAACCTTCGTCCCACTGCGGATCCATTGTCGGGGCAACCTCCAGCCGTTCTGAATCCAGGCCGGTCCGGTCTGGCCAGCTACTCCACTACTTTAGCAGCCCAGCCTGCTGGGCCCCGACGACCGTCGACGTATCAACGGTCGCAGCGGCCGCGGCGGCATCCGCGGCAGTGATCCAGTGAACCACGCGCGTGGAATCGACGAAGCTCCAGCTCGCCCCCCAAGTCAGCACCAGCGCGGCCACCGCCGCCGCAACCAGCACCGCAGCCTTGCTCGTCACCGCCATCACATGTCCCGTGTTCATCGTGCGTCCTCTCTATGTCGCGTCATTCGGCCGTCCCGCGAGCTGCGTTCCGTACCGTCTATGGTGTTATATATAACTACAACACTAGACAAGTAGCAAGACAAATCTGAAGCATTTTTTAACTCTTTGATAATAAAGAGAATTTAGTTTGACCCAGGGATTGATATCGCGTCGTTCAACGGAAATGCTGATCGTGTCGAGCCCGTTTTTCGATGCCACCCCCGAATCGCCGGCGCCGCGTTCCGCAACCCCTCCACTACGCCGCGAACCGGTTGCAGGCCGCGGCAGCGGGCGTAAAGTCGGGCGCATGGCGAGCGAGGACGACGCAGCATTGATGCAGGCCTGGATCGCCGGCGACCTGCACGCCTTCGACACTCTCTATGCTCGCCACAAAGGCCCGCTGTATCGCTACCTGCTGCGGCACACCCGCGACCGCGCCCTCACCGACGACCTGTTCCAGGACACTTGGGGCCGACTGATCGCCGCCCGTGAGCGCTACCAGCCGCGCGCCCGATTCCAGACCTTCCTCTTCACGTTGGCCCACAACCTGTTCATCGACCACTGCCGCCGTAGCCGCATACGGCCGGTGAATGTCTCGAGTCTGGCGACGACCGCGACGAACGACGGCGAGCCCTCTGCCGGCGAATGGGGTGTCGACGCCGTCGCAGCGCCCGAATTCGCCCAGCCTGAGAAACGGGCGGAGCAGCAGGAGGTCGCCATGCGGATCCGCGCCGCACTGGATGCGCTGCCCCACGAACAGCGCGACGTGTTCTTGCTCTACGAGGAAACGGGCTTGTCGCTGGAAGACATCGCAAGCGTGACCGGTGTCGGCACCGAAACCGCCAAGAGCCGGCTGCGCTACGCCGTCGCGAAGCTGCGCATCGCCATGACCGATATCTCACCCGCAGCGCTGGCCAGGACACCATGACCCAGCCGCACGATTCCAGCGACGAGTTCGAGGCCGTACTGCGGGCCCGCCGCAGATTCGTGCCGCGCTTCGACGTCGCCGATGCCGCGGAACCGTCACCGGAGCTCGATCGGATCGTGCTGGCACGCGCCCGCGCCGCGCTGCATGAATCGATCTCGCCGACGGTACCCACGGTGCCCGTCCCGACCGGACGACACTACCGCGGCCGGCGCTGGACCTTGCCCTTCGCGCTGGCGGCGACGGTACTGCTGTCGTTCGTGCTGGTCGTACAGCTCGACCCGGCGCGCAACCCGCCGCCACCGGCCGCCGGCGATGCCATGACCGCGGCCGAACCCGCGCTCGAATCAAAGGTGGCGGCGGAACTCGCGCCGGCACCCGCCCGGGAACCCAGCCCGGCCCGATCGCCATCGCCCGCCGTAGCGCCACCACCGCCGTTGACCGACTTGCCAGAGACCGCTGCTGCGCGCGCCGCCATGCCGCAGTCAGCGGCCGCCACGGAATCCGCCGTGGCCGCTATGGCAGCGGACGACGCCCTCGCCGCGCCGTCCGAACCGGCCGCGTGGCTGGCCAGGATCGAGCGCCTGCAGCAGACCGGGGAGCTCGACGCCGCCCGCGAACAGCTGGCCGCGTTCCGTCGTCGCTTTCCCGAACACCCGCTACCGGCCGCACTCGAGGCGCTGCGCGAGCCGGCGGCACCGCACTGACCGCCACTTGCCACCGGTCCGCGACACCGTGGACTGGTGCAGCGGCGACTGCCAAGGCACCGGCCCATCGACTAGAATTGCGCGCCTTTCTTCGCGGAGTTGCCCCAGATGAAGCCAGCCATGAACGTCGCGATCACCGGTGCCGCCGGGCAGATCGGTTACGCCCTTGCCTTCCGTATCGCCTCCGGCGCGCTGCTCGGTGCCGACCAGCCGGTCAACCTGCACCTGCTCGAGATCACGCCGGCGCTGCCCGGCCTGCAAGGCGTGGTGATGGAGCTGAACGACTGCGCGTTCCCGACGCTCAACAAGGTCGTCGCCACCGACGATGCGCGCGTCGCATTCAAGGACTGCCATGCCGCCCTGCTGGTCGGCGCCCGTCCGCGCGGCCCCGGCATGGAGCGCAAGGACCTTCTGCTCGCCAACGCGCAAATCTTCTCCGCTCAGGGCAAGGCCCTGAACGACGTCGCCAGCCGCGACGTGCGCGTGCTGGTGGTCGGCAACCCCGCGAACACCAATGCGCTGATCGCGATGAAGAACGCACCCTCGCTGAAGCCGCAGAGCTTCACCGCCATGACGCGGCTTGATCACAACCGCGCGCTGTCGCAGCTGGCCGAGAAGACCGGCGCGCACATCAACGACATCAAGAAGATGACCATCTGGGGTAACCATTCGGCCACCCAGTATCCCGACATCAACCACGCGACGGTGAAAGGCCAGCCGGCAAAATCGCTGGTCGACCAGCCCTGGATCGAAAAGGATTTCATCCCGACCGTGCAGCAGCGCGGCGCCGCGATCATCAAGGCACGCGGTGCCTCGTCGGCGGCCTCGGCGGCCTCCGCGGCGATCGACCACGTGCGCGACTGGTTCGCCGGCTCACCGGCCGGCGACTGGCTGTCCATGGGCGTCCCCTCTGACGGCAGCTACGGCATTCCAGAAGGCGTGATCTACAGCTACCCGGTCACGATCAAGGGCGGCAAGTACGAGATCGTTCAGGGCCTGGCGATCGACGACTTCAGCCGCGCGCGCATGAGCGCGACCCACAAGGAGCTGCTCGAGGAGCGCGACGGCGTCAAGGATCTGCTCGGCTGAGACTGTACGGGGTGGCGGATCGGCCAACGGTTCCGCCACCCGCCTTGCAAGCACCACCGCCGCTACGGCGGCAAGTCGGGTTTCATTCGAATCACCGGCACATTTCCGCGGCGCGTTTAGCGCAGCGTCCCGCGCCGGGTTCGGGTTGTGCGGGTCGTACCGGCCGTGATGCCCGGTGCCCGATCCGCGGGCTTCGCCAGCTGCGCATCGCCGCGTTAAGTCGGCGGCTGTCGGCGCTCCGTCGGCACCGACTGCAAAACAGTGGTCACGATCACGGTCAAGTGGAAAAAATCTGGCTTTCCCCTATTGCTATTACGAGTAATTCGTATTTAGGATCAGCCCAACGTCACCCCACCGGCTGTCCGCCATGTACGTCTGTCTATGCCACGGCATCACGGATCGGCACCTCAAAGAGGTGGTGCGCGATGGCGTCCAGTCGTTCGAGCAGTTGCAAGCCCACACCGGTGTCGCCACCTGCTGCGGGGCCTGCGAACCTACCGCCCGGGCAATCGTCGACGAATCCTGCCCCAGCCGCTGCGAAACTGCCGAGCTCGCCTGAGACCGGCTGCCCTATAATTCATCGTTTCACCCGACCGAGGATGCAGCGATGAAAGGCGACCCGAAAATCGTCTCGCACCTGAACAAGGTGCTGAAGAACGAACTCACGGCGATCAACCAGTATTTCCTGCACTCGCGCATGCTGCGCAACTGGGGCCTCGAGCACCTCGGCCAGTACGAGTTCAAGGAATCGGTCGACGAGATGAAGCACGCCGACAGCGTGATCGAGCGCATCCTGTTCCTCGAAGGCCTGCCGAACCTGCAAGATCTCGGCAAGCTGATGATCGGCGAAACGGTCGAGGAAGTGCTGCAGTGCGATCTCAAGCTCGAGCTGCTGGCGCATCCCGACCTGAAGGCCGGCATCGCCGACTGCGAGCGCCTCGGTGACTACGTCACCCGCGACCTGCTGCGCTCGATCCTCGCGTCCGAGGAAGAGCACATCGACTTCCTCGAAACCCAGCTCGAGCTGCTCGGCCGCGTCGGCCTGCAGAACTACTGCCAGTCGCAGATGAAGCCCGGCGAGCACTGAGCCGGTTTCGGTCGGGCGCCGTCGCGCGGCACGCCAGCAGCCTGGCCTGCCGCGCGACCGACCGGCCCACTCTCACCAGAACAGCTGATAGACCACTTCCAGGATCTCGCCCGAGCGCCGATCGACCAGCAGGGCATCGTTGCCGACCCGCACCCAGTGCGCGGCGAATGGCGGGTCATAGAGGCCGAAACGCCAATAGTTGCCGAGCTGCCAGGAACGCGTGGAGTAATACCCCGACGGCAGCCACTGGCCGCGCTGCCAATGGCGTGTGGTGTAGCCCCGCGGCAGCACGTACAAGCCGATGGAAAAGCGCTGGCGCGCATACCAGCGGCCGCTGTCGTGGCGCCAGCGATCCGCGCGATACCGCTCGTACCCGTCGCGCTGCGGGTGCCACTCGCGGCCGCGCGCATCGCGCCAGCCCTGGTGGCGCGGGCTGCGGCGATCATCGTGCAGCCGATAATGCGCATCGCCGGACCGACGGGCCGACGGCCGGGAGTCGTGCTGTCGCGGCGCCACGGACCGGGCTGCTGTGCCGTCGTGCCGGGCGTCGTGCCGGGAATGCCCCCCCGCCGCCATGACCGAACCCGACATCGCCAATCCGAGCACCGCGAGGGTGAAAGCCGTGCGCTTCATCTGGAACCTCCTGGGTGTCGCCACCCACCACGGCTCCAGCATCGCGCCGCTAGCCTGTAGCCAGCCTGAACGGATCCGCCACCCGGCCCTCCGGCCGGGCGCCCGCTTCGTTCAGGGCCACCAACCCTTGCCGCGCGGTACGCCCGTACCCCTCGTGCGTCTTGCAGGACCGCCGTAGCCAGGCAGGGAGACTTGCCTCAACTGCCTGAATTTACGGGCCTTTCAACAGATGGCATGAAATCTGCCTCGACCTCGGTGCAGAAGACATGAGCCTTCGGCAGACAACGGAGGACCGATTCATGCAGCTGCAGTCCATCACCCCGGCCCCGCCACACAAACGTCTCGTCGGCCTGGTCGCCACACTCACCGGCCTCTCAGCGTTCCACGCCGCGCCCGCCGAAGCGGCATTCATCCTATAGTGGGCAGATCGCTCGTTGCATCGGGATCCGCCCATGATCCGCGCCCTCGTCATTCTCGCTCTGCTTGGCGCCGCGGCCTGGGCCGTGACTCAGCCCGGCGGCGCGATCGCCCTGCTGTTCGTCCTGGCCGTGCTCTACCTCGCCTACAAGCGGCTGAGCCTGTTCGCCTACACCGCAACCTTCTTCGTGCTGCTCGCCGCCTATACCGCTTTCGGTGCGCCCGCCGGCGTCTGGAAAGGCTTTCTCTGGCTGATGTTCGCGGGTCTCGCCTTCCTAAACATCCGCCCGATCCGCAAGGCGCTGATCAGCCGCCCGTTCATGAAAGCCTACCGCCGGCTGTTGCCGGCCATGTCGCAGACCGAGCGCGAAGCACTCGAGGCCGGCACAGTCTGGTGGGACGGCGAGTTGTTCACCGGCAAGCCGGACTGGTCGAAACTGCTGTCCGCCAAGGCGCCGCAGCTGACCGCCGAAGAGCAGGCCTTTCTCGACGGCCCCTGCGAGCAGCTCTGCCGGATGATCGACGACTTCGACATCACCCATCGCCGCGGCGATCTGCCGCCGGAGATCTGGGACTTCCTCAAGTCCAAAGGTTTCTTCGCGATGATCATCCAGAAGCAGTACGGCGGCCTGGAGTTCTCGGCCTACGCGCATTCCTGCGTGCTGACCAAGCTCGCCGCCCGCAGCACCACCGTATCCTCGACCGTCGCCGTGCCGAACTCGCTCGGTCCAGCCGAATTGCTGCAGCACTACGGCACCGAGGAACAGAAGACCCACTACCTGCCGCGGCTCGCGCGTGGCGACGAGATCCCCTGCTTCGCGCTGACCGGCCCGCGCGCCGGTTCCGACGCCGCCTCGCTGCCGGACACCGGCGTGGTCTGCAAAGGCCAGTGGCAGGGCCGCGAAACCCTCGGCCTGCGGCTGAACTTCAGCAAGCGCTACATCACGCTCGCACCGATCGCCACGGTGATCGGCCTGGCGTTCCGGATGTTCGACCCGGACAAACTGCTCGGCGAACAGGCCGATCTCGGCATCACCTGCGCGCTGATCCCGCGCGACACAGCCGGCGTCGGCATCGGTCGCCGCCACTTTCCGCTGAACATCCCGTTCCAGAACGGCCCGATCCAGGGCAAGGACGTGTTCGTGCCGCTCGAATTCATCATCGGCGGTCCGAAGATGATCGGCCAGGGCTGGCGCATGCTGGTCGAGCAGCTCTCGGTCGGCCGCTGCATTTCGCTGCCCTCGAACGGCACCGGCGGCGCCAAGGCCGCGGTGTTCGCGACCGGCGCCTATGCGCGCATCCGCCGCCAGTTCAACATGCCGGTCGGCAAATTCGAAGGGGTCGAGAGCGTGATCGCGCGCATGGTCGGGCTGACCTACACCATGGATGCCGCGCGCTCGGTCACCGCCGGCGCGATCGACGGCGGCGAGAAGCCCTCCGTGCCTTCGGCGATGCTCAAATATCACGTCACCGAAATGAGCCGCGTGGTCGCCAACGACGCGATGGACGTGCAGGGCGGCAAGGGCATCTGCCTGGGGCCGCGCAACTACCTCGGCCGCGGTTACCAGGCGGTGCCGATCGCCATCACCGTCGAAGGCGCCAACATCCTGACCCGCAGCCTGATCATCTTCGGCCAGGGCGCGATCCGCTGCCATCCGTTCGTGCTGCGCGAGATGGAAGCGGCCCGCAACCCCGATCGCCGCCAGGGCGTCGACGACTTCGACCGCGCATTGCTCGGCCATGTCGGCTTCACGATCAGCAACGCGGTGCGCTCGCTGATCATGGCGCTGACCAATGCACGCTTCACCCGTGTGCCCGGCGCCGGCCCGGCCAAGCGCTACTACCAGCACGTCGTGCGCTTCTCGGCGAGCTTCGCGTTCGCGGTCGATGTCGCGATGCTGACACTCGGCGGCTACCTCAAGAAGAAGGAAAACCTTTCGGCCCGCCTCGGCGACGTGCTCTCCTGCATGTATCTCGCCTCGATGGTGCTCAAGCACTACGACAACCAGGGCCGCAAGCCCGAGGATCTGCCGATCGTCGAATGGGCCTGCCGCAGCCTGCTGTACAAGGCGCAGGAGCAGCTGCACAGCTTTCTGCGCAACTTCCCGAACGGCTTCCTCGCCGGCGTGCTGCGTTTTTTCATCTTTCCCGCCGGGCTGCAGTACTCCGCGCCGAGCGATCGCGCCGGCAGGGCGATCGCCGATCTGGTGCTGAACCCGACCGAAGCGCGCGATCGCCTCTGCTATCCGGTGTATCGCGCCGCCGAGCCGGGCAACATGCTCGGCCTGCTGCAGGAAGCGCTCGAACTCTCCGCGCAGGCCGAGCCGATCGAGAAGCGGATCCGCGTCGAAGGCGTCAAGACCGGCCGCGTGACCGCGCTCGACGTGCCCGGACAGATCGCCCAGGCGCTGGCCGCCGGCATCGTCTCCGAGACCGAAGCGGCGATGCTGCGCGATTACGACCGCAAGGTCATGGAGATCATCACCGTCGACGACTTCGCGCCCGACGAGCTCGGCACGCAGGCCGCGCCGGTACCGGCGACGATGTCCGCGCCTTCGGCCGCCGCGCAACCGGCGGGGGCGCAGGTGGCTTGACGCCGGCGGCAACGCCGCGCCCGCTCGCCTCCCGCCATGCTTCGGCCCCTCTCGCGCGACGTTGCCATCGCCGCATTCGTCGTCCTGACCGTCGTCGCAATCGTGAGTTTCGCGCCGCTGCCGCAGGCTTCGCGCCTGAGCGGCGACAGTCACGACTTCGCGCACGTACTCGTCTTCGGCGTGCTGGGCTTGTTCGTCGCACGCGCGCTGCGCCGCATCCCCGGCGCACCCATGCAGCGCCTGCGCGTCATCGTGTTCACATTGGCGCTGGGTCTGGTGCTAGGCATCGGCACCGAGCTCGCGCAACGGTACACCGGCGGTACTGCATCGTTTGGCGACGTCCTGCGCGACCTGCTGGGCACGGCACTCGGTCTCTGCGTCGCGTTCGCACTCGAGCGCGCCACGGCTCGCACCCCGCGGCGCCTGCTCTGGAGCATCGCCCTGCTCGGATTGGTCGCAGCCGCGGTGCCGCTGGCCGGCACGCTGCGCGACTACCGCGCCCGTGCCACGCTGTTCCCCGTGCTGTTCGATCCCGCCGCGGCACGGGGCCTGGCATTCGTGAGGTCCTACGATGGACCCGTCGAGGTCACGCCCTTGCCCACCGGCATCACCGGAACGGATGATGCAACGCCCGCCGCCGTCCCCATACCAGCCACGGCGCCGGACGGGCCGCCGCTCGCACTGCGCCTGAAGCTCGATCGCGGTCCCTGGCCCGGCGCAACCCTGACCGAACCCGCAGCCGACTGGCGCGGCCATGGCCGCCTCGTCATCGAGCTCGCGAACCCGGATCCGCAGCCGCTCGTGCTCGGCATTCGGGTCAACGATCGCGCCCACGACCACCGCTACGACGATCGCTTCAACGCCGAGGTCGAGCTGCCGCCACGGACCCGACGCCGCCTCAAGTACGCGATCGAGGCCATCGAAGCCGCGCCGCGCGGGCGGCGCATGAACCTCGCGGCAATCGACAAACTCACGATCTTCCACGACGGCCCGCTGCCCGGCAGGGAGTTCCTGCTGTTGCATATCGCGCTCGAACGGCCATGACCCGCCGCTCGATCCTGCACGTCGACATGGATGCGTTTTATGCATCGGTCGAACAGCGCGACGACCCGAGCCTGGTCGGCCAGCCGTTGATCGTCGGCGGCACCAGCAACCGCGGTGTTGTCGCCGCCGCCAGCTACGAGGTGCGCCGCTACGGCGTGCGCTCGGCGATGCCGATACGCCGCGCACTCGAACTCTGTCCGCACGCGGTCTGCGTCAAGCCGCGGATTGCGCGCTACAAGGAAGTCTCGCGCCAGGTGTTCGCCGTATTCCACGAATTCACGCCCATCGTGCAGGGTTTGTCGCTCGACGAGGCCTATCTCGACGTCACCGCCAGCCAGCGCCTCAAGGGCGACGCGGTCTCGATCGCCCGCGAGATCAAGCGTCTGGTGCGCGAACGTACCGGCTGCACGGCTTCGGTCGGCGTTGCGCCGAACCGCCTGGTCGCCAAGATCGCCTCCGACCTCGACAAGCCCGACGGCCTGACCATCGTCACGCCCGAGCGCATCCACGCCGTGCTCGATCCGCTGCCGGTGAAACGCCTGCCGGGTCTCGGCCGCAAGAAAGGCGATCAGGTGCTCGCCGCCGGCATCGCCACCCTCGGCGAGTTGCGTCGCGCGCCCGACGCCCGGCTCTGGCCGCTGTTCGGCCGCGACAGCGCACGGATCCGCGACCGTGCCGCCGGCATCGACGAGCGGCCGGTCGAGACCGACTGGGAGGAGAAATCGATCTCTGCCGAGGAGACCTTCCACGAAGACATCGCCGACCCCGCTGTACTGCGGGCCGAACTCGTACGCCTCGCCGACAAGGCGAGCGCCCGGCTGCGCGCCAAGCGGCTCGTGGCTGCCTGCGTCAAGGTGAAGATCCGTCGCCACGATTTCGAGACCCATACCCATCAGCGCCGGCTCGCGCCCGCGACCCATGACAGCCGCAGCATCGCGAAGCTCGCCGAGGCGCTGCTCACGAGCTGGCTCGCCCGGCACCCCGGCGCGAGACTGCGTCTGCTCGGCGTCGGCGTCTCCGAGCTCTCGCCCGCCGAACAGCTCGACCTCTTCGACGCCGCCCAGCCCGCCGAGACGACCCGCCTCGATGCCACACTCGATGCCATCCGCGGCAAGTTCGGTGGCACCGCCCTGCAACGCGCCAGCAACCTGAAAACCGCGCCGGGGAGCCGTGAGCGCATTTCGCAGCTCGGTGAAGCCCGGCCGCCACGCTTCGACCGCGAAGACTGACGCCAGCCTCCCGCGCAGCAGGACCTGTGGCCCGCCGTGCGGACCACCTAGACATCATGGCCTGCACACGACCGCTCACCGCCCGGCCGCTACCTACCGCGGCATCCGTACTGCAGGCTCGGCCGGGCGCAACACCGCACCGCAAAGCATGCCCGCGAGCGCGCCATACAGATGGGCATCCGTGATCACCACCATGCCCGGCCCCAGCAACGGCAGCGCACCGGACAGATGCTCGTACAGCAATTTGCCGAGGCCCAGCACACCCAGCAGCGCGGCCAGGGCATCGCGCTCGATCACCCGCCGCACGATCCCCGCCGCCAGCGCGGCGTGCAGCACCCCCGACAATCCCAGATACCACTGCAGCTCGACGTTCACGGCCCATAGCCCGAGATCGACCGTCGCGATGGCCGTCAGCACGATCACGACCCATTGAGCCAGGGAAAACGTCGCCGCGAACAACACCCAGACCAGCAGCAGTCCCAGCACATTCAGCAAGGCATGCTCGAGATCGAAGTGCACGAAGTGCCCCGCCACCAGCCGCCACGGCTGCCCGGCGGACCACGCCATGCGCTCCCAGCGCAGCGCCAGCCGCGGTCCCTCGCCCAGCGCCGCGAGCCCCAGCAAGGCCAGCGCGAACGCGAGTACCATCCCGCCACCCGGCTGACCCGGGATCCGGCGCCGCCTGTTCAATACGTGAAAGTCCCGCCGGGGACCACGCCCGGCGCGAATGCCACGGCGCCGATCGCATCGTCGTATACCGCGAACGACGACACCCGCAGCGGCACGGCCTCGCCGCGCGACCTGAACACCAGCTCACGCGGCCCCGGCAATGCCCCGCAGGCAACCGTGTTCGGCTCCACCCGCAAGCCGACCCCCGTGCTCTTCATCACTGCCTCCTTGCGCGTCCAGCAGGTCAGGAAGACCCGCTGCCGCGGTTCGCCCTCCTGCGCCGCGACGACCCGGTCGATTTCCTCCGCGACATACAGCCGCTGCGCGAGTTCGAGCGCATCCGGCAACGGCCGCAGGCGCTCCACGTCGACACCGAGCGGTGGCGCTGCAGCGACCGCAATCAACGCGACACCGTCGCTGTGACTGAGATTGAAATCCAGCGCCCGCCCACTTAGATACGGTCGTTCGAACGGCGCCGCGACCAGCGGCACCTCGCCGGCCTCGAGCCCCAGATAGGCGCCGAGCACGCGCCGCAGCGCCGTCCGGGCAGCGACATAGGCGCGCCGGTGCCGCTCGAACACGAAGCGCGCCGCACGTTCGCGCTCAAGCGGGTCCAGCGGCGCGCAGGCGGGATCGCCACCCGACCTGGCCGCAAGGTCGTCCAGATCGACGCGCCACAGATCGCAGCAGCCCGGTCTGAGCGCCGGCGAGCGCGGCGCTGCCACCCAGTCCGGCTGCCACCAGGTCCGTTCATCGGCCAGCATTGCGACGCAGATCCCACCTAGCCGGCCCATCCGGCATGCCCGGCCATCATACGGTCCAGCCGGTCGCATCGTCGGGGTCAGCGTCGGCATCGGCGCAACGTCGGCGCCGGCATCATCGCTCGCCACCGCGTCGCTTGTCGCCGTCTCCCAGCTCCCCGGCCCAGCATGCAATACTGCCGGCCGGCTCGACCCGGAGCCCGCTCGCACGCTTGCCATGTACCTGTCCTTCTTCGGGCTGAACGACAAACCGTTCGCCATCACCCCCGATCCGCGCTATCTCTTCCTGAGCGAGCGCCATTCGGAAGCGCTTGCGCATCTGGTTTACGGCATCAACGAAGCCGGCGGCTTCATCCAGCTGACCGGCGAGGTCGGCACCGGCAAGACCACGACCATCCGCTCGCTGCTGGCGCAGATCCCGAAGAACGCCGAAGTCGCACTGATCCTGAACCCGCGGATTTCCGCCACCGAGTTCCTGCTGACCATCTGCGAAGAGCTCGGCATCGGCGTACCCGACGAATCCATCGGCAGCGTAAAGGACCTGGTCGACATCCTGAACGCCTACCTGTTGCGCGCCCATGCCCGCGGCCAACGCGTCGTGGTCGTGGTCGACGAAGCCCATCTGCTCGAGCCCGAGGTGCTCGAACAGGTGCGGCTGCTGACCAACCTCGAGACCGCGACCCACAAGCTGCTGCAGATCATCCTGATCGGCCAGCCGGAGCTGCGCGAGCTGCTCGACCGCAACGACCTGCGCCAGCTCGCCCAGCGCATCACCGGCCGCTACCATCTGAATCCGCTGTCGAAGGACGAGACCGCGGCCTACGTGCGCCACCGGCTGCGCGTCGCCGGCTCGACCAGCGACATCTTCTCGCCCATGGCGCTGCTCGAGTTGTATCGCCTCGCCGGCGGCGTGCCCCGGCTGATCAACATCATCGCGGATCGCGCCCTGCTCGGCGCCTACACCCAGGACCGCCACCGCATCACCGGCTACCTGGTCCGCGATGCCGCCCGGGAAGTCTTCGGCAAATCGTTCGCGCCACTGTGGATGCCCTGGGCCCTGGCCGGCGGTGCCGCCGCGGCATTGCTGATCGGCCTGATCGCACTCTGGCAGGCGCTGGGCCCGCGTGAACGCAGCACCGCCATCGCGCTCACCACCCCGCCCACGGCCGACGACATCAATACCAGCAAGGCAGACGCCGGCGGGAGCCCGGCAACCAACGCCACTGCCGCCGCCGGCGACGCCGGTCCGGCCAGCGCGGTCACACCTCTTGCCGCTGCAGCCGACGATCCCGGGGCCACCGCAAACAGCAGCCCCGTCGCCCTGCAGGCAGCCGTCACCAACACACCGGCCGCACTCGATGCCCTGCTCGCGCAGTTCCGCAACGAGACCGACCCCGACAACGCTTTCAACAAGCTGTTCGCGTTGTGGAACGCACGCTACGTCGTCGGCCGCGTCGACGCCTGCACCCAGGCCGCGCAGCAGGGTCTCGAGTGCTACGTGCAGCGCGGCACCTTCGCCGACCTGCGCCTGTTCAACCGTCCCGCCATACTGGCCGTCAACGACAGCCGCGGCCGCAGCCACCAGATCGTGCTCGCGGCGCTCGACGACCAGCGCGCGATCGTCAGCCTCGGCGGTGCACCCCGCGCCGTGAGCCTCGGCGAGCTGTCGCGCCTGTGGTTCGGCGACTTCGTGCTGCTGTGGCGCCCCGGCGGACCCGACGTGAAGACCCTGAGCTTCGGCATGCGCGGCAACGACGTGCGCCGCCTGCGCGAAAGCCTGCGCCGCCTGCGCGGCCTCGAACCCGAACTCGCACCCAACAGCGTCTACGACGCCGAGCTGGTCAAGCTGGTCGAGGACTTCCAGCGCCAGCACCGCCTGACCATCGACGGCATCGCCGGCATCCAGACCCTGGTGGTGCTCGACACCGCGCTGGCGACGCCCGGCAGCCCCTTGCTCGACGCCGCCCCCCGACTCGCGCAAGGAGGCTGAGCCACCGACATGTCGTTCATCCTCGATGCCCTGAAGAAATCCGAAAACGAACGCCAGAAACAGAGCAGCCCGGCGCTGTTCGAGGTCAAGGTCGCCGCGCCGGCGCGCCGCTTCCCGGTCTGGGCGATCGTCGTCGGCGTGCTGCTCGGCGTGAACCTGGTGGTACTGATCGCCGTGCTGCTGCTGCGCGATCGACAGGATCCGGCCGTTCAGGCCACCCAGGCCCAGATCGCCGCGGCCCGCGCCGCGGCGGCCTCCTCCGCCCCGGGCGGCATGCCCCAGCCGGTGCCCGGGACCCCCTCTGGCGGCGCCCAGCCAAACTCGCCCGCCACACCACCAACCGGCCCTGCGGCAGGCAATGCCGCGGGCAACGCAGCCAACACCGCCGCCGCTGCGCTGATCGGCCCGGACGGCCTGCCCGTCGCCGGCAGCCCGGCCTACGGCGACCGCCTCGGCACCCCGATCGCGACCGGTGCGCCCGACCCCCGTTCTGCAGCCAGCAGCCGGTTCAACCCGCCTCTGATCGAGGACGACGGCTTCCCCGAGGACGACCTGCCGGTGGTCCGAGGCACCCCGATCAATCCCGCCGATTACGCCCCCGCCATCGCCGGCCCATCGCCCACGCCGGGGCTTCCTCCCCAGCCCGCCGGTTACCCGATGCCGGCCGACACCGGCCCCGCCCAGCCACCCGGCCGCGGCACCACCACCCGCGCCAGCGGCATTCCCAGCCGCGACGACCTGATGGCCTCCGGCATGGGCGATCTGCCGCCCGCCACCGTCGGCCTGCACGTCTACGACCGCAATCCCGCTGCCCGCTTCGTGTTCGTCAACGGAGCCCGCGCCAGGGAAGGCGATGTGCTGCAGAACGGCCTGCGCGTCGACGAGATCACGCCCGAAGGCACCGTGCTGTCGTTTCGTGGCTCGCGGTTTCTGGTGCCGATTCAGTAGTGCCCTTCAAGCAAGCTCGCGTTTTTTGATCTTGCCCGACTCGGTCTTGGGCAGATCACGGATGAACATCACGGCCTTGGGCACCATGAAGCCACGCAGCCGTGCACTGCAGAAACGGACGACTTCCGCCGCCGTCAGCTGCACGGTCCCATCGCGCACAATATAGGCTTTCACGGCCTGGCCCCAGGCTTCGTCCGGCATGCCGATCACGGCCGCTTCACGCACGCCTTCGAGTTGGCACAGTACTTCCTCGACTTCGCGTGGACTGACCTTGTTGCCCCCCACCTTGAGGATGTCGTCCTGGCGGCCGACGAACCAGAGAAAGCCGTCTGCATCGATCCGGAACAGGTCGCCGGTATGCAGCCAGGATTCGCCGCCGGCGACCAGCGGTCGTAGCTTGTAGGTACTCTCCTCCGGTCGACGCCAGTATCCCTGGGTCACATGCGGGCCGCGCACCACGAGCTCGCCGGTCCCGCCCGCAGGCACTGGTGCGCCCGTCTCGTCCACGACCAAGTGTTCCTGGAACGGCATGCCGCGCCCGACACTGCCGGGCTTGCGCTCGAAATCGTCCGGATCGAGATAGCTGATCCGTTTGCACTCGGTCTGGCCATACATCACGAACAGCCGCGCCTGCGGCAGGCGCTCACGGACACGCCGCGCATGCTGCAGCGGCAGCGAGGCCGCGGCGCTGGTCAGGATCCGCAAGCTCGAGAGGTCATGCGCCTGCAGACCGGGCGCAGCAGCCAGCCAGGCATACATGGTCGGCACACCCGCCAGCACCGTCGCACGCTCCCGGGCCAGCAGCTCGAGGCTGCGCACCGGAAAGGCAAACGAGCGGTCCAGCACCACCGTCGCGCCGAGGCTCAGGCCCAGGATCAGTTGATAGAGCCCGTAGCTGCTGCTCAGCGGCAGCGGCGAGTAAAGCACATCGCTCGACTCGAGCCGCAGATAGGCGTTGACCGCGCGCACCGCCGCGCACATGTTCGCGTGGCTCAACATCACGCCTTTCGGCTCGCCGGTCGAGCCGGAGGTGTAGATCAGGGTGGCGAGCGCTTCGGGGTCGTCACCCGGCGGCAGGCGCAGCGCGCCGGGCGCAGGCAGCGCCGCGGACGCGTCGAAGTTCCAGGCGATCTGCCCATCGACCGTGCCGCCGCGCGGCGCCCAGACGATCAAGCCGGTCAGCGTCGGCAGCGCTTCGCGGAGCATGGCGAACGATGCCGACAGCTCGCCCGCGGATACGACCCAACGCAGTTCGGCATCGCGCAGCACCGGCTGCAGCGCGTCCTTGCGCGAAGCCGCGTGCAGCGGCACCAGCACACAGCCGGCTTCGAGCACGGCCCAGACCGTCACCGCGGCCTCGGCGGAATTCGCCAGCAGCATACCGACACGATCACCAGGCTGCGCGCCGCGCGCGCGCAGCAATGCCGCAAGCCGCGCGGCCTCGTGCACGAGCGCCTGGTAGTCGAGCCGGCGGCCATGCGCCACCACCGCCGTCTTGCCGGAATGCAAGCAGGCCGCAGCACGAAACAACTGGTGCAGCATCGACTCCCCACGAAGGCCGGACTCTGGACGACCACCATCATAGGTGGGACCGCTGCCGCCCCACCATGACCCGCATCTCCCCATCACCTACGGCCTTCCGGGTCGGCCGCCCCCTTGAGCGCTGCGTCACAGCAGCGCGGCGTAGTACTCCCGCCATGCCTGCAAAGCGGTTAAATTGCAGCCTCTTCGAGACGGAACGGCAGTCGGCCACCATGTGCGGTATCGCAGGCTTCGCGGCGCTCGCGTCAGGCGCCGTTCCCGAGCGGCGCCTGCTGGAACGCATGATCGGTGAACTGCGCCATCGCGGTCCCGACGGCTTCGGCTTCCACCAGTCACCCGGCATCGGGCTGGCGCACGCCCGCCTCAGCATCATCGATCTCTCGACCGGCGATCAGCCGATCCGCAACGAGGACGGCAGCGTCTGGGTGGTGTTCAACGGCGAGATCTTCAACTACCTCGAACTGCGCCAGCGTCTGGTCGCCGCCGGCCATCGCTTCTACACCCAGTCCGACACCGAGGTCATCGTCCACGCCTACGAGGAGTTCGGCCTCAGCTTCGTCGAAGAACTGAACGGCCAGTTCGCGATCGCGCTCTGGGATGCGCGCCTGCGCCGCCTGGTGCTGGCACGCGACCGGATCGGCATCCGCCCGCTGCTGTATGCGCGCTGCCGCGACGGCCTGCTGTTCGCCTCCGAGGCCAAAAGCCTGTTCGCCTCCGGCCTGGTGCGTGCCGAGCTCGATCCAGTCGGCATCGCCGAAGTCGCGACGTTCTGGAGCTGCATCGCGCCGCGCACAGCGTTTGCCGGCATCGAGGCTCTGCCGCCGGGTCACCTCGCCACCTGGCAGGGCGGCCGACTCGAAATTCGCCGCTATTGGGACTGGGATTTCCCGCCGTCAGGCACGGTTGAAACCCGCCATCTCGACGATGTCGTCGCCGAGCTGCGTGAACTGTTCGTCGACTGCGTGCGGCTGCAATTGCGCGCCGACGTGCCAGTCGGCGCCTATCTCAGCGGCGGCCTGGACTCCTCGGCCGTTACCGCCGCAATCCGCCGCTTCAGCGACACGCCGCTGAAGACCTTCTCGCTGACGTTCGCCGACACCGAGTTCGACGAACGCGAGTTCCAGGACGAAGTATCACGCCACCTCGGCACTGACCATGTGCGCCGTTCGGTCCAGTCGCGCGACATCGGCGCAGCCTTCCCGCGCGCGATCCGGCATATCGAGGCACCAATCGTGCGCACTGCCGGCGTGCCACTGATGCTGCTTGCCGACCGGGTCCGCGAGACCGGCTTCAAGGTCGTGCTGACGGGCGAAGGCGCTGACGAAGTATTCGGCGGCTACGACCTGTTCAAGGAAGGCAAGATCCGCCGCTTCTGGGGGCGTCAACCAAAATCGGTCTGGCGCCCGCTGCTGCTGCGCCGGCTGTACGGCTATCTGGCGAACTCCCCAACCCGCCGCGGCGGTATGGCGAGCGCCTTTTTCGGCCAGGCGCTGGATCAGACCGACGACCCATATTTCGCCCATCGGCCGCGCTGGGCGACCACCGGCCGTACGCTGCGCCTGCTGGCGCCTGAGTTCCGGGAGCGGATCGACGCCGCCCACCCCCTGACGCAACTGGCTGAGCTCGTACCGCGGCCGGACGCGACCTGGGCGCCGTTGTGCCGCGACCAGTACGTCGAGGCCCATACCCTGCTGACCGGCTACCTGCTGGCCGCCCAGGGTGACCGGGTCGCCATGGCTGCCTCGATCGAGGGCCGCTATCCCTTCCTCGACCACCGGCTGATCGAGTTTGCCAACCGGCTGCCGCCGCGCTGGAAGATCCGCGGGCTGGAGGAGAAGTTCATCCTGCGCCGCGCCGTCGCCGACTGGCTGCCACAGGGGATCGCCCGCCGCACCAAACAGCCCTACCGGGCGCCGGACTCCGGGGCCTTCTTCCGGGACGGCCAACCGCTCGACTACGTCGCCGAAGCGCTATGTCCGGCCAGCATCCGCGACGCCGGCTATTTCGAGCCGGCCGTCGTGGCGACACTGCTGGACAAGTGCCGCCGTGGCGCCGCGATCGGCTTTGCCGATAACATGGCTTTCGTCACAATTCTGTCGACCCAGTTGCTACACCGCGAATTCGTGGCTCGGCAGGGAGCCGTGGCGCCTGAAACAACACTCGTGCACCAGGTTTGACCGTTTTCGGTACCTGGTTGGCAGCGCGCCCGACGGGAATATGTGACCTTAACGCCCGTCGATCTCACAAGAATCCCAAGGTGTCGAACCGCATGAACCGTGACATCAAGCAGGCCGTCCGCCATTACATCGAGCAGAACTTTCTGGTGGGTGCCGACACTCCGATCGCGGATGGCGATTCGCTGCTGCAGCTGCAGATCGTCGATTCGACCGGCTTCCTGGAACTGGTCAATTTCGTCGAATCGTCCTTCGGCGTGAAGGTGGACGACGAGGAGATGGTTCCGGAGAACCTCGAGACCCTCGACAACATCGATGCTTTCGTGCGCCGCAAGCTCGCCGCCGCCTGAGCGTCGCGCCCCACTCATGGCCAAGCTGCCCGAACTCGACTACGCCGCCGAAGCCGACCGCATCGGCGAACGACTGCGCCATCTGGTGTTCAACGAGCTGCATCGCCGCGGCATGGTCGTCGCCATGTCCGGCGGGATCGACAGTTCCTGCTGCGCCGCGCTCGCCGTGCGCGCGCTCGGCAAAGATCGCGTGTTCGGCCTGTTGCTGCCGGAGCGCGACTCTTCCGGTGTGAGCTCGCGGCTCGGCAAGCAGCTCGCTGAGCACCTCGGCATCGCCCACACGCTCCATGACATCACCCCGGCCCTCGAAGCGCTCGGCTGCTATGCCTCGCAGGTCGAAGCGCTGAAACGCACGATTCCCGAATTCGGCCCGGGCTGGAAATTCAAGCTCGCGATCTCCGACGCGATGGGTGGCAAGGTCAGTATCACCAAGGTCGTGGCTGAGGACCCGCAGGGCCAACGCATCGAGAAGCGGCTGCCGGCCGCCGACTATCTGCAGATCGTCGCCGCGACCAACTTCAAGCAACGCATCCGCAAGAACCTCGAGTACTATCATGCCGACCGGCTGAACTATGTCTGCACCGGAACGCCGAATCGCTTGGAATACGACCAAGGCTTTTTCGTCAAAAACGGCGACGGCGCAGCCGACGTCAAGCCGATCGCGCACCTGTACAAGACCCAAGTCTATGGCATGGCGCGCTTCCTCGGGTTGCCCGAAGCTCTGACCACCACGACACCGACCACCGATACCTTCAGCCTCCCGCAGGGCCAGGACGAGTTCTATTTCCAGCTGCCTTATCCGCAGATGGACCTCGCGCTCTGGCATCTGAACGAAGGCAAGCCGGCGTGCGAGCTCGCCACCGAACTCGGCTGCGACGAAGCCGCTGCACAACGGATCTACGCGAACATCCTCGCCAAGCGTCGCACCACTGCGTATCTGCACGCAGCACCGCTGCTGGCCGTGCCGGTGCCTGGCTTCCACTGATCGCCACCACTGCTGCAAGCTGCTGCCGCAGCGACCATGGCGCGTAGGCGTCGTCCGTTCATTGTCCGGTCGCCACCTCAGCCAGCATCGGCGACCGCTTCGGCCAATTGCCGCAAGGATTGGAAAAAGAGCTGGCGTGGATCGAGCTTCCTGCCGGTGCGCTCCCTGATCAGCGCGACAACGCGAAACGTCAGCAACGAATGTCCACCGAGATCGAAGAAATTGTCGCTCGCGCCAACACTCTCGATCTTCAGGACCTGCTTCCAGACCTCCGCGATGGTTGATTCCATGCCCGGTCGTGGAGGTTCATCCACTTCCTTGGCACCGTGCTCTCCTCCATAGGGATCGGGAAGCGCAGCGCGATCGACCTTGCCATTCGGCGTGAGCGGAATGGCCGGCAGCTCGATGACGAACGATGGGATCATGTACTCAGGCAAACGGCGCTTCAGGGCACGCCGGATTTCGCTGGTGACGACACTCGAACCGCTCGCGACCACGACATAGGCCACCAGCCGATGGTCGCCATGCCCCATGTCCCGCACCAGCACGACACCCTGACGGATATCGGGCAGCTCAGCCAGCTCCGCTTCGATCTCGCCGAGTTCGATCCGATAACCCCGAATCTTGACCTGGTGATCCCGGCGACCCAGGTGATGGAGTCGTCCCTCGGCATCCCAGTACCCCAGATCACCGGTACGGTAGAGGCGCGCTCCCGCCCGATCACCGAAGTCATCCGGCACGAAACGCTCAGCTGTCAGTTCAGGCCGCTGGTGGTATCCGAGCGCGACGCCCTTGCCGCCGATCCAGATCTCTCCCGGGACGCCGATCGGCAATGGCATCCCGTGATCATCAACGACATAGATCTGTGTGTTGCTGATAGGCCGACCGATGGTGATATCCTGCGGTGCCGGTTCGACCCGCGCGATCGTGGACCAGATCGTGGTCTCGGTCGGACCATACATGTTCCACAGCTCAGCAACGCGGCTCAACAACTGGTCAGCGAGGTCGCGGGGCAATGCCTCGCCACCACATAGCGCGCGGATCGGGCGAGTCGGTGCCCAGTCCGCCTCGATCAACAAACGCCAGGTTGCGGGTGTCGCCTGCAGCACGTTTGCTTCACCGGCTTCCAGCGCTTGAGCCAACGCCTCACCATCCAGCGCGGTTTCGCGGTCGATCAGCAATACGCGCGCACCGACCGAGAGCGGCAGGTACAACTCGAGGCCGGCGATGTCGAACGAGATCGTGGTGACGGCGGCAAACACGTCGCCTGGCCGTAGGCCCGGCTCGACGGCCATGGAGCCCACGAAATTCGCCAACGCACCGTGCGACACCACGACACCCTTGGGCCGGCCGGTCGAGCCGGAGGTATAAATGACGTAGGCTGGATCTTCCGCGCGCGGATCCCCGGCCAGGTTACCATCGTCGCAGGATTCGATGCGGCCGCCTTGCTGCGCCGGGTCGACAACGCAAACATCGTCCGGAAGCGGGAGCGACTGCGCCACATTCGCATCGGCAATCACCAGCGTCGCACCACTGTCCTCGATCATGTAGGCCAGACGCTCTGACGGGAAGCCCGGATCCAGTGGTAGATAGGCCGCGCCGGATTTCTGGACGGCAAGCAACGCCACGACCATCTCAATGGAACGTTCGAGGCAGATTGCGACGACTCGACCCGGAACTGAGCCAGCCTCTCGCAGGAATGTGGCGAGGCGATTGGCTCGCCGGTTCAATTCCCCGTAGTCGACGTCGACATCAGCGAAAGTCAGCGCAGCCTCTGCGGGTGAGTCCGCAGCGCGCCGTTCGAACCGGCGATGCACTGGCATGTCGTCGAGCTGTACGCACGGAGGATTGAAGCCCGAGACCACCTGTTTCCAGGCCTCCGCATCGAGGAGCCGCAGTTGGCTCACCGGCCGCTGTGGATCGCAAGCGGCATCCTTGAGCAGCGTTTCCATCTGACTGATCAGCCGCGAGATCGCCGCGTCCGAGTAGAGATCGCTGCTGAATTCGACACTGCCACGGAACTGGCCTTCTGCCTCCCGCAGATACCAGGTCAACTCGTGTAGCGCACCACCGCCAGCCAGCGCCATGTCATTGATCGTGCCTGTTTCATGTTGCACCGCGGAAACTTGAAACACCGGAGAGTGTCGGTTCGATCGAGGTGGCCTGAGACGCTCTAGGATCGATTCGAAGGGCACGTCGCGCCGCGCATGCGCATCGAGCAGGGCATCGCGTGCACGGCGGATCGCGACGCCGAAAGGCGGATCGTCGCCGAGATCGATACGAAGCACGAGCAGGTTGACGAACGGGCCTACTACGGACTCGAGTTCCGCCCGCTCCCGCATTCCCATAGGGCTGCCGAGAACGATGTCACCCTGTCCGGTGTGCACCCGCAACAGGGTCGCCAGCCCCGCGAGAAGTACCATGTAGGGCGTCGCGGCGTACTGCCGGGCCACGCCCCGCAATGCTTCGGATAACACGGGATCCCAGGAGAACCCGATCGCATGCCCGGCACCCGCATGCCCAACGCCCGTGGCCGGAATGGGGCGATCGGGTTTGAATGTGCAGACCTGTGGTGCACCCCTCAAAGCCTCGACCCACCATTCGAGGTCGCCAGACACATTCGCATTCAACAGGCGATTGCGCTGCCAGAGCGCGTAGTCGGCGAACTGCACCGGCCGCTCACGCAGCGCGTCGGCGTCGGCGAGCATGACATCCAGTTCGCGACGGAGCAGACCGATCGAAGAGGCGTCAATGGCGATATGATGGGCGCGCAGCAGAACCCGGACCCGTGCACCGGGCAAGGCATAGACCGAGAGTTGCAAAGCCGGTTCTACAGCAAGATCGACTGGCGTACGCAGCGCTCGATCGCCGTCCAGCTCCATGCGAGATTGCGCTGCGTCATCCTCCAACGCGCTCAAGTCATGCATGACCACTGCGGGCGCATCACCGCACCTCGCAACCGGGACCCCGTTCTGCTCGACGAAGGACATCCGCAGGATATCGTGCCGTTCCTGCAGGCGAACGACGGCCTGGACTACGGCCGTCGGATCCGCACCTTCCCTGACGAGCCAGCTGGCTACCAACAGAAAGGCACAGTTCTCGGGTTCCAGGCGCTGCAGTAGCCAGAGCCGCTCTTGAAATACCGACAGAGGGCAGGAATCTCCGGCAACCGGCGCCCCCGTGATGAACGATTCGCGTTCCGCGTTGCCACTTACCAGTGCAATCAGCTCGGCCTTGGACGCCAGAATCTCCCGCTTGAGCTCCTCGTCGATCTGTCCGCGCGCGGCGTTGACACGCAGGTTATCGCCGTCCGCCGCGAGGCGTACACCGAGTCTTTCGAGGCGTGACAACAACTCTCTCGCGTCCAACGGCTCTCTCCCTGGAATCTCGATTCACAAATCGATCCAACACCCTCGCCCGGCCGACGGCCGGCGGGGATCGGAACCGCTGTCACGGCCATTCACTGTATGGCGCGCCGGGGCACCGACATCAGAACTCGAGTTCCTCGCGATCTACGGCAATCCCGCCCTTCTCGACGATCCGGTCCGCCAGAGCATGTAATGTCGGCGCCTCGAAAATATCCCGCAGCGTCAACCGCAACCCGAACGATGATTCGACGCGGGCGATCAGTCGCGTTGCCAACAGTGAATGACCACCCAACGCGAAAAAATCGTCCTCGGACTGCACCCGATCTACGCCCAGCAGATCCACCCAGATGGCGGCCACCTCGCGTTGCGCATCACCATCGAGCGATGTCAGATCGGCCAGCGCCGGCGTATGCCCCGGTCGATCGGCAGCCTCGTTGCCCGTAGTCGATTCCGCCCCAGATGCAGCGATGGCACCACCGGTCGCGGAGCGTAGTGCTGCCGATTGCCTGGCGATCACTTCCCGCAAATCATGGGGGGTAATCACCAGATGCCTTGCGCCATGCGAGATCGCGCGAACGAAGATCTCCATACCTTCGGCGTTGCTGATCGCCGACGCGAGATAGCGTTGCCACGCAGCACGATTGGCCGCCGGCACGTCGAGATTGGCGGCCATGCCGGCTTCTTTCCACGCTCCCCAATCGAGCACAGTCGCCGGCGGCCACGCGGCCGGCCACTGATCGGACTCGGCAAAAGCATCGAGCCAGGCGTTCGCTGCGGCGTAATCTGCTACCCCAGCGGCTCCGAGCACGGCATTGATCGAACTCGTCAACACCACCAGCGACAGTCGTTCCTGGCCCAGGACTCGCGTCAACACGCGCAAACCCTCGATCTTCGGCCGCGACACCGCGACCAGATCCGAGTCCGTCTTCAGCACGCTCAATCGCCCGGAGCCTGCAACACCCGCAGCATGTACCAGGGCATCCACGCGACCCCAGCGATCCGCAGCCATGCGAATCGCTTCCTGCATTGCCGCTTCATCGCTGCAATCGGCGGCTGCTGCGATCACCGCACTACCGGCGCTTTCGATCTCCCGGATCGTGTTAATGGCATACGAATTCCGCTCCTGCGCGGGATGCTGGGCGAGCCAGGCCTCCCACTCACCGCGGGGCGGCAAAGCCCGTCGCCCCGTAAGCAGCAGCCGGCATGGCCCCTGTTCGGCGAATGCCCGTGCCAATGTCAGACCCATTCCCCCGAGGCCACCGGTTATCACGATGACCGCGTCTCGCGCCAGCGGCCAACCGTGGAGAACTGCCGGCGGCAAAGCCCGGGGCTCGAAACGACGTAACCAGCGGCGGCCCCGCCGGTAGGCTACGAGCGGTTCATGATCCACCGCGAAACACTCGGCGGCAACGCGCTCGGCAATGACGGCCGGAGTCTCGTCGACCATCGACCCCGCGACATCCGCCAGGCACGCCTCGAGGCCAGGAACCTCGTATGGGAGAGCCAACACCTGCCCCAGGCTGAAGGCTGCATCGGGATAACTCGCCGTTTCGTCGAGTACCCCGTATCCGCTCGCGCAGGCGATCACCATGCGCAGCGGCGAAGACGCTGAGACCCCCAGTCGCTCGGCAATGAGGGTAGGCAGCGCAAACGCCTGCGTAGCGTCGGAGAATGCCCGATCGCCCGGCAGAGCAGACAACGACACGATGCCTCTGACTCCCGGATTCTTTCCAAGAGATGCTGCTGCCGCGGCCAGCGCGCCGATATCTTCCACGATAACCGCGTCCGCGCCCCTCGCACCGATCTTCTCCGCGACGGCGCGCGACAATGTCGCATTCGCTCCCAGAACTATCCAGACTGTTCCGCGTCCGGTGGCCTGCACCGGCGTTTCACCTCGTAGCCAGGTCGGTGCGAACGAGAAATCCGCGACATCCTTGGTACGCTGCAATTCCTGCAACGAGGGCCGAGCCTCTGCCGGACCGGCCGACGACGATGCGCTGCCCACCCAATGTCGTCTCCGCTCGAACGGATACGTTGGCAGCGCAATGCGGCGGACGTCGTCACCTGCCTTGCGCGTGGCATTCCAGGCAATCGGTACACCCGCTATCCAAAGCCGCCCGACGATCTCCAGCCAGGTGGACCTCTCACCCGACGGGTCAGGTCGCCGCGCCATGGTCGCAACGGCCTTGCCGGTGCTGCGGCCAAGTTCGACGTTTGCGAGCGTAGTAAGCACTTGGCCGGGTCCGACCTCCAACAGTTGGATGGCGCCGCTCGAAGCCAGCTTGCGCACACCCGCGGCAAACATCACAGGGCTGCGCAGATGGCGGACGTAGTAGTCGACGCTGGTCGCTTCTTCCGCCCGGATCCAGTCTCCGGTAACGTTGGAAACATACGCAATACGCGGCACGGCGAGCTTCACGTCTCGCACAATCTGCTCAAACGGCTCCAGAGCCGGCTGCATCATGGCGGAATGAAACGCGTGTGACGTATGCAGCAATCGCGCCTCGATGCCCGCGGCGCGAAACCCGTCGATCGCGGCATCGATCGCGCCCGTCGGTCCGGCGATGGTACACATGCCCGTGGCGTTGAGCGCGGCGATCTCGACGTCCGGCGCATTCCGCTGCAGCCAGCTGCGTAGTTCGACATCGCCCTCCTGAACTGCCGCCATTCGACCCGGCGGCATGGACTGCATCAGCCGGCCCCGTTCCGCGACAACTCGAAGCGCATCATCGAGACTGAACACTCCCGCGAGATGCGCAGCGACATACTCGCCAACGCTGTGCCCGATCATCGCCGCAGGTCGCACGCCCCAGTGAGCCCACAGGCAGGACAGCGCATATCCGGTGACGAACAATGCCGGTTGTGAGTAGCGCGTTTCATTGATGACGGGATCGCCATCGGAAGCGAACAGCACTGAGCGCAGGTCGCGACCCAGGATACCCATCAGACGCTGGGCGCAGTCATCGATGGCATCCCTATAGATGCTGAATGCACGGTAGAGGCCCGATCCCATGCCGGCAAACTGGCTGCCCTGCCCGCTGAACATGAAGGCCACGGGGCGTTCTCCCTGGGCATGCGAGCCAGAGTAGGCACGGGTACCAACTGGATTGCGGAGTGCATTGATCGCTTCGGAGACGCCGTCCGCCACTACCGCACGACGATGCTCGAAGGCACGGCGTCCGGTCTGCAAAGTCCAGGCAACATCCACCATGTCGATGGCTGGGTTCGCTTCGAGGTGCGTGGCCAGTCTGCTGGAGGCGGCTTCCAGCGCCTCCGGCGTCCGCGCCGATAACACCAGCACCTCCGCACCAGACGAGCGGGACCGGCGAGCCGGCGGACAATACTCCTCGAGCACGACATGCGCGTTGGTACCGCCCATGCCGAAGGAGCTGACGCCGGCGCGGCGAGGGACATCGCCCGGGTTCCAAGGCGCGCCAGTGGCACTGGCCACGAAGGGACTGCTCTCGAGCTGCAGTTGTGGATTCGGACTGCGGAAATTCACCAGTGGCGGCAACTCGCGCCGCTGCAGAACCATCACTGCCTTGATCAAGCCGGCAACGCCGGCAGCGGCATCGAGGTGACCAAGATTCGCCTTCAGGGACCCCAATCGACAGAAGCCAACGTCGTTGGTGCTCTCCCGGAAAACCTTGGTCAACGCGGCAATCTCTATGGGATCACCGAGTGGTGTACCGGTGCCGTGGGCCTCCACGTAACCGATGCTCCGGGCCTCGGTACCGGCCAGCGCGAGCGCCGTCGCGATCACCTCTGCCTGCCCCTCGACACTGGGCGCTGTATATCCGGCCTTGGCTGCACCGTCGTTGTTTATCGCAGCGCCGCGGATGACAGCGTGGATCGTATCGCCATCGGCGACGGCATCATTCAACCGCTTTAGCACGACGATGCCGCAGCCGGCGCTCGGCCGCGTGCCCATTGCCTGGGCGTCGAAGGGACGGCAATGTCCATCCGGCGACAGAATCATGCCCTCCTGGTAGAGGTACCCCGTGCGTTGTGGAAACGGCACAGACACGCCGCCCGCGAGTGCGGCGTCGCACTCGCCACGCTGCAGTGCACGGCACGCAACCTCAACTGCAACCAGGGACGTCGAACACGCCGACTGGATCGACATGCTCGGCCCACGGAGATCCAGTTTGTACGACGCGCGGGTGCACAGAAAATCCTTGTCGTTCGACAACATCAGCTGGTAACCACCAACCGCTGCGATCAGTTCCGGGTCCCGCAGTAGCTGCGATATCAGATAGGTATTGATGCCGACACCGGCATAGACACCTACTGACGCATCGATCCGGCCGGGCGGCAGTCCTGCGTGTTCCAGCGCCTCCCAGGCACATTCCAGGAATATCCGCTGCTGCGGATCGAGTATCTGGGCTTCGCGCGGTGAGAATCCGAAGAACGACGCGTCGAATAGTTCGGCATCCTCGAGTACCGTGCCGCGCCTAACATAGGTTGCCGAGTTGCGCAGTTCGTCTGGCACACCGGCAGATTCCAGCTCCTGCTCGCTGAAATCCTGCAACACCTCGACGCCGTTGCGCACGTTGTGCCAGAACTCGTCGAGGTTACTTGCACCCGGGAACCGGCCCGCAAGTCCCACGATCGCAATCGCCCCGGCGGGGAACTTCCTCGCTTCAGTCATGTGCTTCGGCTCTGAGCTGTCGGGCCGCACGCATACGAGCCCGGTCCAAGACAGCATCCGCAGTCTGCGCTTCGCCCAGCCGCGCAGCCTGCGCGGCGACGGTGGTGTGCTGAAATAGCTCGATCAAGGGCAGATCACGGCCAAACGCGCGCTGCAGCGCCATGTGCAGGCGTACCAGCAGCAGCGAATGCCCGCCGATATCGAAAAAATTCGTACTCAAGCCAACCCGGTCGACTCTGAGGATCTGCTTCCAGATCGACGCAACCTTCCGCTGCAGCGGGGTCATCAGCGCTTCATCGACGTCCGGCTCCACTGTCATCGCACTATCCGCCGGTACCGGCAATGCCTTGCGATCCACCTTACCGTTCGGCGTCAGCGGCAACGCCGCCAGCATTACGAACTGATTCGGCACCATGTACTCCGGCAGGTGACTGCGTAGACTCGCGCGCACCGCCTCCACATCACTCTCCGAACCATCGACCGTCACGATATAGGCGACCAGGCGTTGATCACCGGGGGTGTCTTCCCGCACTTGCACCACGGTTTCCTTGACGCCCGGAAGGGTCGCTAGCACCGCCTCTATCTCTCCGAGTTCGATGCGGAAGCCGCGCAGCTTGACCTGATGATCCCGCCGCCCGATGAACTCCAGCCGACCGTCCGCCAGCCAACGAACCAGATCGCCGGTGCGGTAGACCCGCTTGCGACCCACGATTGGCAAATCGAGCGTGACGAACTTCTCCGCCGTCAGTTCTGCGCGATTGAGATAGCCGCGAGCCAGGCCGTCACCACCAATGCAAAGCTCGCCGGCGACACCAATTGGCGCCGGCTGTCCCGAAGACTCGAGCACGTAAACTTGCGTGTTGGCGATGGGAACACCGATCGGAACCGTTCGCGAAGCTTCGGTCACGCGCCAGAGCGTCGACCAAATCGTCGTCTCGGTCGGCCCGTACATGTTCCACAACTCGCCACCGAGGCCCAGCAACCGCTCAGCAAGATCGCGCGGCAGACCTTCACCGCCACATAGCATTTTGAGACCCGGTCGTCCCTTCCAGCCGCTCTCCAGCAGCAGTCGCCAGGTCGCAGGCGTCGCTTGCAGCAACGTCGCCTCGCTGCGGTCGAGCAGGGACGCCAGCGCCATGCCATCGAGCGCCGTCGCCCGTGGGGCGAGCACGACGGTCCCACCGACCGTCAGCGGACCATGCAACTCCAGGCCGGCGATGTCGAAGGACAGGGTGGTCACTGCGACGAACCGATCCTCCGGACCGATGCCTGGTTCACGATGCATCGACGTCAGGAAGTTGACGACCGCGCGATGCTCGATCATCACACCTTTTGGCCGACCCGTGGAACCGGACGTATAGATTACGTAAGCCAGATCATCAGGCCCCGACGCAGGGGGCAGGCTCTCCGCGCTCTCGCGCGCGATCACTGCGGCATCGGCATCCATCCGTACCACCTTCAGTGCACCCTCACTAAGTGTGGCCGCCAATCGCTCCTGGGTCAGGACCACCGCGAGTGCCGCGTCGTCCATCATGAAATCGATCCGGTCCGGTGGAAATGCCGGATCGAGGGGAACATAGGCCGCGCCCGCCTTCAATGTACCGAGCATCGCGACGACCATCTCGACCGATCGTTCCAGCCAGATGCCGACCAGCACTCCGCGACCGACACCGAGCCCACGAAGATGCTGGGCAAGGCGGTTCGCCCGGGCCTCGAGTTCCCCGTAGGTCAGGGACTCGTCGCCGAATACTAGTGCTATTGCCTGCGGCGCCCGCCGCACTTGGGCCTCGAACAGCTCGTGCACCGTACAAGCAGACGGGTACTCCCTGCCGGTATCATTCCACTCGATCAGCAGCTGCCGCTGCTCCTTCTCGTCCGTTAGCTCCAGTTCGGATATTCGTGCTTCCGGCTGCTTGAGCATCTGCTCCAACACCCGCTCGTAGTGACCCAGCATCCGACGGATCGTCGCAGCGTCGAAGAGGTCCGTGTTGTACTCGAAATAGGCCGCTAACCCCTCGTCGGATTCGATCACATCAGCCGTCAGGTCGTAGCGCGACGCCACTGTCGGCGCAGCGATGAGTGCGCCCGTCGCATCGGGAAGGTCGAGTCGCGGCTGCATCCAGCCCTGCAGCACGAACATGACCTGGAACAAAGGAGAGTGATCTGTCTGACGACGCGACACCAACGCATCGACGAGGAGGTCGAACGGAACCTCCTGATGATCCATACAACGGACATACCGGTCGCGCGTGCGGCTGAGCAACTCGAGTACCGTGGGATCTCCGGTCAAATTCCCCCTCAGGACGACGTTATTGGCGAAGAACCCCACGACACCCTGCGCATCCGGAGCATCCCTGTTCGCCACCGCAGTGCCAACCGCCAGATCGTCGACGCCGGCATACCGGTGCAACAACTCCTGGAATGCCGCAAGCAGAATGACGAACGGCGTGAACCTCAGTTGTCTCGCAGCTGCGCGCAAGCGTGGCAATAGCGTGAACACGCGGCCTACGCGCGCACCCCGGTAGGTCTGCACCGCAGGTCGCGGGCGATCCGTCGGCAACTGCAACGCCTCCGGCAGGCCCGCGAGTTCCTGTTTCCAGAACTGCAGATGCCGCTCGAGTCTCTCGCCGCGCAGCCGTTCGTTGTCGAGCGCAACGAGATCCGCGTACTGCCGATTGATCGGAGGCAGGATGACCTCACTGCCGCAGGCGAGCTGTGTATATACCTGCCGGAACTCCTCGAGTAGGACGCCAAGCGACAGCCCGTCGATGATGATATGGTCGAAAACCAGGGCTAACACCCACTCGCGGTCAGCTGTTCTCAGCAAGACCGCCCGCCACAACGGCCCGCTACTCAGATCGAACGGTCGTGCAAGCAGTGCGCGCAATTCACGTTGCAGATTCTCTTCGCTTCGATCCGGCGAGTGCTGCCTGATATCCAGCTCTTGAATCCGCACTTCAGGGCTGACATCGATCCGGCACGCGGGGATACCTTCCGATGCGGTAAACGTCGTCCTCAGGCTTTCGTGGCGCTGGATAAGCAGCTGCAGCGTCCGGTCAACGAGATCCCTCCGCAGCGCACCATTGAACCGGATCGCGCACTGGATGCTGTAGGCCGTATTGTCCGGATCGAGCTGCTTGAGGAACCACAGGCGCTGCTGCATGTGCGACAGCGGGAGCGGCCGGCTTCGGTCGGCGATGGGTACCGGCGACGATCCGGAGTCAGGGAACCGATGCGCCAGCGCCTGAAGTAATGCCGGCTTGAGCTTGGCGATTCTGCGCTTGAGCGTATCGTCGAGAACCCCTTTCGGCGCGCTGACCTTCAAGCGCGATCCGTCCGCGGCCAGCACGATGTTTCTGGCTGCCAGATCGATCAGCAGCTGATCGACCTGTCCTTCGTCGGGACTGCCGGGTAGACCGGCCGTTGCAGCCGCACCATCGCCATTCGGGGCGGAGAACGGGGAGCGTTCACGAAGGATCGAAATCACTGCCTCGCGGTTCTCGCCAAGCATGCTCCGGACTTCGTCCGGCAGCGTGCCGCGCGGCGCGCGGAAGCGCAGCTGCCCGTCCTCTTCCCATAGACGCACATTCTCTCGTTCCAGGCGCACGATCAGTGCCGCGATGTCGTTCCTCTCGGTCACACACCCACCCGTTTGTACCGGCCACGGAGACCTGCCGCGCGGATCCGCAAACCCGCGGTCCCCGGCTCGACGATGCAATCATCCGCCTGGATCATCCAGCCGAGACCTTTCGCTGTCCGAGCACCAGTTCTCGACCTTGCATCCGGACGAGCCACGCTACTGCGATGCAGATCAGTGCACCGCCCAGGACCCTGCGGGGCGACGGCACCTCGCCCCGGACGGCCATGACGGCCAGCACGAGTGCCGGCATGTACAGATAGAGCGCCGGCACTGACGCAGACACTGGCGCAGCGGCTACTGCGCGATCGAGAGCCCACAGCGCCAGCAGACCAACCGCACCGATGCCGGCCAGCACGACGAAATCGTGAGCCGTGGGCATGACCCACGACCATGGCACGATCGGCGTCAGCGTGACGAATACGCCGAGCGCGGTATGGAACAGGTTCGTTTGCAGCAGCTCGCCTTCCAGCTGGCGCGTCATGACCACATAACCACCGAAGGATGCCGCCATGACGATGGGCAGCATCAATGCCAGTCCCGGTGTCGTGTGCCGGTCCATCATCATTGCAGCCGCGGTGGCGGTGCCAAGGCCGCAGATCCACCACGTACGAGATGGCACGGCCTCACCGAGAAGTTCCCGGGCGAACCCGAGCGCGATCAAGGGTGCAACCCAGAACAAGGCCCATACGGACCCGGCTGGCACGCCGGCTTGCACGGACATCGCAAAGCTCGCGGGCATGACCAGCATCAACAAGGAGCGCGACAGGTGAAAGCCCGGGCGCCGTGTGCGCCATAAGCGACCCGGGGCGGACAAGTTGAAGAGCAGCATCAATGCCAGATGCACCGCGTAACGACACCAGACGATCTGCAGCAGTGGATAGGGCTGCGAAAGGCTGCCGCCGATCACTTCCTCGACGACAACCCAGGCCAGCGCGAACCCGCTCATCAACAACATCGCGCGCAGCGGCATGTCGTTCACAAGCTGCCCTCCTCCCAAACGTCGTCGATCGCGACCTCTGCCGTGCCATCGGCCGGTGGCGGCAGTTGCGCCGCGAGCTCGCTGGCCAGCTGCTCGACCGATGGCCCCTTCAGGAGATCGGTCACTGCAACACGCAGCTGGGTGGCCGCCTGGACGCGATTGCGCAGTTCCATCGCCATCAGCGAGTCCATGCCGAGTGCCATCAGGGAGCGGTGCGGATCGACGGCGTCGTGGCTACCCAGGGCCAACACCCTGACCAACTGGCCGGTGAGGAACTCGCGCAGCAACTCGAGACGTTCGGTCATACCACCAGCATGGAGGCGCGGCAGCAGATCGACCGCGGCCGCGGGTTCCTCGGGCACGGGGGTCGACTGGGCCGCGGCAATCCGAACCTGCTGCAGGAGTGCAAAGAACGGTGGCAGGCCGGCTGGCAGGTGTGCACGTACGAGCGGTAGCGCGGCAGCCTGAGCGTGCCGATTGGCGAACAGCAGTTGCTGCAGCATCTGCACACCCTGCGCCGGTTCGATCATTTCCAAGCCCAGCGACGCCCAACGGCGTCGGTGCGTGTCATCCACGGCGGCGGCCATGCCCGCGCCGGACCAGCTGCCCCAATTGATGCTGAGCGCATGTAGGCCGCGGGCACGTCGCGCGACGGCCAGTGCGTCCATGAAGGCATTGGCTGCCGCGTAATTGGCCTGCCCTGGCGACCCCAGCAAGGCAGCGCCGGATGAGAACATGACGAGGAAATCCAGTGGTGCACGCAGACTCTGCCGATGCAGATTCATGCTGCCACGCACTTTCGGCGCCATCACGGCATCGAAACGTCCGATATCCAGCTCGCCCAGCATGGCATCGTCGACCATACCGGCGGCATGGAGCACACCGCGGATGACCGGTTGACCCGGCCGCTGCCAGAGCGCCGCCATCGCCGCATCATCGGCCACATCTGCAGCGATAACCTCCACGGTGATGCCGCGCTGCCGCAAGGATTCGATCGTCGCGAGCGCTTCCTGCTTGGGTGCATGCCGCCCCATCAGCAACAGGTACCTGGCCCCGGCGTCGGCCAGCCATTGCGCAAAAACCAGACCGAGCCCACCGAGCCCACCCGTGACGAGATAGCTGGCGTCGGCCCGGATCGTCGGGGGCGGTGCCTGGGTAATCACGACCTTGCCCGTGTGATGGCCCTGCCCCATGAATCGGAAGGCGCTCTCGGCCTCGTCCAGTGGCCAGCAGCGCAGCGGCAATGGCGACAGTTCGCCGCGTTCCATGTCGGCCAGGATCTCGCCGAGCATGTCGCGCACGAAGTGCGGCCGGGCGGCCGCGACTTCGCCGAGGTAGAGCGGGTGGTAGTGGACGCCAGGGAACTCTTGCGCCACACGCGCCGCATCCCATATTCCGGTTTTTCCGATCTCGATGAAATGACCACCTGGGCGCAGCAATCGCAGACTCTCCGGGATGAAGTCGGCGGCCAGCGAGTTGAGAACGATGTCGACGCCTTGCCCGCCACTGGCGCCGAGCACGTCGGCTGCAAAGGACAGCGAACGCGAATCCGCGACGTGATGGGCGCCCAGGCGCCGCGCCAGAGCGCGCTTGGCCGGCGTCCCGGCAGTGCCGAAGACCTCCGCCCCGGCACGCACGGCCAGTTGCAGCGCGGCCATGCCGACACCACCGGTGACGGCATGGATCAACACGCGGTCGCCACGCTTGATCCGGCCGAGATCGCGTAGTGCGTACTGCGCCGTAAGAAAAGTCACCGGCACCGTGGCAGCTTCGGCAAAACTCATGGTCACGGGCTTGCGCACCGTGAGCACTGCCGGTGCCAGCACCCATGTCGCGAAGCTGCGGTCGACCATCGCGACGACCTCGTCACCCACGGCGAACTCGTCGACACCCTCGCCTATGGCCGTAATGACGCCGGCGCATTCGTTTCCCAGCGGACCGGGATCGCCCGGGTACATGCCCAGCGCATTGAGCACGTCGCGGAAATTCAATCCGGTCGCATGCACGCGAATCTCGACCTGACCCGGCCCGGGAGCCTCGCGCGGCACGGGCAGGATCTTGAGATTCTCCAGCGTGCCGCGTGCGGTGATCTCGAGACGCAGCGGCGCCTCGGGGAGCCGCGGTTGTGCGTCACCGATCACCAGCCGGGCGACCTGGCGCTGCCCGCCGCGCAAGGCGCTGCGGTCTTCGAGATCGGGAGCCACGATGCTGCGGAACAGGAGCTCGGCTTCGTCGCTGCGCAGCTCGGGGTCCAGATCGATGCGCTGTACTTTCTGGGCTGCCAGCTCCGACGCGATCACACCGGCAAGACCACCGGCGGGCGCCTGCGCAAGATTAGGTATCGCGGCACTGCCCAGGGCCTGGGCACCACGCGTCACGAACCACAGGCGCGCGTCGGTATCGCTCAAGGCCTGGGCGAGCGCCAGAGTGGCGGCGAGCAGGCTGCGCTGGGTCGCCTCGAGTGCCCTCGAATCGCTCTCGTCCGCCTGCGCATCGAGCGCTCGCAGCGACACGACGCCTCGCAATGGACGACCGCTGCGCTGCACGGCGGCGGCGATAGCGGTGCGCCATTGTCCGGCATCCGCCTCGTCAAGCGTCCAGGCCAAGTCACCCTGCTGGTTGTCCGGTCCTGGGCGCACTTCGATCACGGTGGCACCGGAGGCGCGTAGCTGCTGCGCCAATGCCTCGGCCACACTGCCCGCGTCGGCCGCGAGCAGCCAGGTGCCACTGGCTTCCGGCCCGGATCCGGCCAAAGCAGGCATCGGCGCGGGTTGCCAGCGAGTCTCGAACAGCCAATCGACAGCCTTGCCGGCACCCAGCACGCGCTCGAGCGCCGCGCGCGTGGTGCGCCGCAGCTCGAGCCCGCGCAGTTGCGCGATCGGGCTGCCGTCATCGGCGTGGAACGACAGATCGGCCCGGTAAAGATCAGGATCGCCATCGCTCGGTAACACCTGCGCATGGCACCACCCCCGCGACGCGCCGCTGCTCCACAGGCGGTATTCGGCCATGCCCGTGGGCACGAACAGATCCTCGCTCTGGACATCCGCGTCGAGCTGCCAATCGATTCCGACGCCCACCAATTGCAGACAGGCATCTAGCAAGGCTGGGTGCAGTTGCATTCGTGCGGCATCGCCGGCAGCTTCGGCGGGCAGTTCCAGTCTCGCCAGTACCTCGGCACCTGCACGACGGATCTCCACCAACGCCCGAAACTGCGCGCCATAGTCAGCGCCCTGCCGACGCAACCGTTCGTAGTACCCCGTCGCTTCGACGGTCTCCGACAACTTCGCCTGCAAGCCCGCTCGATCGAGCATCGGCGGCCCCGCGGCGGCCGATGCCGGCCCGACCAGGCAGCTCGCATGCAGTCGCCAGTCAGCGGCATCGGCTTGTTCGCCTTTCAGGCTTCGGCTATGGATCTGCAGTGCGTGACGGCCTTCGGCTTGCGCTACGGCGACCACCTGGACCTGACGCTCGGCATCCTCCGTCAGCGCAAGTGCCTCGCGCAGTTCGAGGCCGTGCACGGCCGCATCGGACCCATAGCCCAGTTCCCGCGCCACGGCCGCCGCCAGTTCCAGGTAGCCGGTACCGGGAAACAGCACGAAATCGAAAATCCGATGATCGCGCAACCAAGGCTGGAGACGGACCCCCACGTCACCCTGATAGATGGGCACCGGGCTCGGTACCGCGCCGCGCAGCAAAGGATGCGGGTGGCGCAACGCTGCCAGATTGCTGCGCGCGGGGCTGCCGTCGAGTGCGTGCCAGTAGCGCTCGCGCTGGAATGGATAGCTTGGCAGCACCACACGGCGGTGATCGGCCGTTACGCCCAGAACCGCAGCCCAATTCAGCTCGACGCCGCAGACATAGAGCCGTGCGGCCGCCTCGAGCATGGTCTGCCGATCGTCGCTGGACTTACGCAGAGAGCCGATCCAGGTGCTATCGGCAGCGCCAGCGCAACGTTGGGCCATGCCCAGCAGCGTGGGCGCTGGACCAACCTCGACGAAGACACGGAAACCATCCCGCTGCAGCGTCGAGATCGACTCTGCGAAACGTACGGCCTCGCGCACATGGCGGCGCCAATACCTGGCCTCGCACAGCTCGGTATCGGCGAGCTCGCCGGTCAGGTTCGAGATCAGACCGATGCGTGGCCTCGCCATAGGCGTGGCTGCGGCCAGACGCTCGAACTCGTCGAGCATCGGCTCCATCAGTGGAGAATGGAAAGCGTGCGATACCTTGAGACGCTGCGCTTCGATGCCCGCCGCACCCAGACGGGCGAGCACCGCATCCAGAGCGTCGTTGCGCCCGGAAATCACGGTGTTCTGCGGGCCGTTGGTAGCGGCAACGGCGACCAGCGCCTCATATCCGTGCAATGCGTCGCTGACCGTAGCCAGATCCGCGAAGACGGCAGCCATACCGCCGTCGCGCTGCAACCGGCTCATCAGACGTGCACGTGCCGCGATCAGGCGCAGCGCATCGGCCAACGTGAATACGCCGGCCACGCAGGCCGCGACGTACTCTCCGACACTGTGACCCAGTACCGTGGTCGGCTCCAGACCCCAATGGCGCCACAGTGAAGTCAGCGCATACTCGACCGCAAAGAGCGCCGGCTGCGTGAAGACCGTGTCGTCTAGGGCGGCGGCATCGCCGAACATCACCTCGAGCAGCGGCCGGGGCAATTCGCCGGTCAGATGTCCGGCGCATTCGTCGAGAGCTGAGCGAAACACCGGCTGCGCGTCGTACAGCGTCCGGGCCATGCCCAGGTATTGCGTACCCTGTCCGCTGAACATGAACACCACTTCGGGCGTACCGCTACCGGCTACGCGCCCCTGGACGATACCGCCGGACGTTTCCCCTGCGGCCAGGCGGGACAGACGGGAGTCGGCGTCGGCCAGGCCGGTAGCAACCAACGCTGCGCGCTCGATCAGGTGGGAGCGGCCGAGTGCCAGCGTGGCGGCCACGTCCGCGAGCGATGACGCCTCGGGCTGCTGTGCCAACCTTGCGGCAAGCCGCGACGCCATCTGTGCGAGCGCGATCGGTGTCTGCGCGGACAGCAGCAACAGCTGCGGACCCTCGATCGCCTCGGAGGCCCTAGTGTCGGTTGCTGTAAACGCCTCTTCGAGCAGCACATGCGCATTGGTGCCACTGAACCCGAACGAACTGATACCCGCGCGACGCGGCTGGCCCGCTGGCGTATCCCAGGGTGTGAGCGCGACAGGTACCTCGATGGCACTGTGCGCCCAATCGATCAGCGGATTGGGTTGCCGGAAATGCAGATGCGGCGGTACTGCACGATGCTGCAACGCCAGCACCATCTTGATGACACCGGCGATCCCTGCAGCGGCCTCGAGATGGCCGATGTTGGTCTTGACCGAACCGACCTTGAGTGCCTGACCAGCAGCACGCTTCCCGTACACGGCGTTCAGCGCCTTGATCTCGATCGGATCACCAAGCGGCGTGCCAGTACCGTGCGCTTCGATCACGCTCACGTCTTCGGGCCTCAGCTGCGCGTCAGCCAGCGCGGCCTTGATGACCGCCTCCTGTGCCTGGCCGTTCGGCGCGGTCAATCCGCTGCTGCGGCCATCCTGGTTGAGCGCGGAGCCACGCACCACGGCCAGCACGCGGTCGCCGTTACGCTGGGCATCCGACAAGCGCTTGAGCACCAGCATGCCGCAACCCTCGCCACGCACATAGCCGTCGGCCGAGGCATCGAACGTCTTGCAGTGGCCATCGAAGGACATCATCCGGGCGCGCGAGGTCAGCACCGAACCGTCGGCAGTCAGTGTGAGGTTTACACCGCCCGCAAGGGCGGTATCGCATTCACGCCGCCGCAGGCTTTGCACGGCCCAGTGCAGCGCCACGAGCGACGACGAGCAGGCAGTGTCGATCGCGACGTTGGGCCCATGCAGACCCAGCACATACGACAGCCGGCCTGCGGCCACGCTGTGTGCAGTACCCGATGGCGAGTAGGCATCGCCGTTGCGTGAACCAACCGCCTCCGCCAGCTCCATCGCGTAGTCGTGAGTGGTGATGCCGACGTAGACCGCGGTCTGGCTACCGGCGAGCGAAGACGGTGCGATGGCAGCATGCTCGAGCGCCTCCCACGTAACCTCTAGCAGCAGGCGCTGCTGCGGATCCATGCTGACAGCTTCGCGAGGCGACACACCGAAGAAGGCCGCATCGAACCGGTCAACCTCGTCGACGAATGCGCCCCAGCGGGTGTAGCTCTTGCCCGGTGCGTCAGGATCGGGATCGTAGATCGCGTCGACGTCCCAGCGATGCGCAGGAACCTCGGTCACGGCATCCACACCCTCGCGCAGCAGCTCCCAGAATGCCTCGGGCGAAGCCACACCCCGCGGGAAACGACAGCCCATGCCGACTATCGCGATCGGCTCGGTACGCGCCTTTTCGCTCGCTGCCAGCTTCGCTTGCAGCTGATCGATGGCAGCCAGGGCACGCTTGAGCAGTGCTGCGTGATCCGGTTGGCGCGGATCGGTCATGAGTTCTCCTCAGATGCGATGCGATCTAGCCGGCTCGCGAGTTGGGCCGCCAACTCGTCCGACGACAGGCCGTCAAAACTCGCGGGGGCATCGACCTCGGATTCCGTAGCAGCATCCGGTGGCGCTTCCAGCGCGGCATCGATGCCGATGTCCTCGGCCAGTACCGTATCGGCCAGATGTTCCACCAGGGATTCGACGGTTGGATAGTCGAAAGTCAAGGTCGCCGACAGGCTCCGACCCACGGACTTGCCCAGCAGATTGCGCAACTCGACGGCCATCAGCGAATCGAGACCGAGCTGGCGCAGCGGCTCGTGAATGTCGAGCGCGTCGGCTTGCGACAGACCCAGCACTTTCACCGTCTGCTGTCGCACGTGCTCGCGCAACAACGCACGTCGCCGGTTTGGCATGGCCGCACGGATACGCTCGCGCAGGCTGGCCAGAGGCGCCTCGATGGCCGCGCTCTTGCCGGGCAAGGGTGTTGGAGTGCCGCGTCGCACGCCGGCCAGTAGCTCGCCAAACAATGGGGCGAGCCGACCGTTCTCGGCCACCTCGGCCAGATGGGTCCAGTCGGTGTGCAGAACGCCGAGTTGCGTGCTGGCGAACGGACCGCCCGCGCGTTCGCTGCGCATCGCGAACTCAAGTGCCGCCAGACCATCGGCCGGCGCGATGAGTTGCAAGCCGATGGCATCGACCGCGCGTTCGACCGCCGCACCCACTTCGGCCCAGGGCCCCCAGTTGATGCTGACCGTTGGCAGGCCTCGCGCCTGCCGATACCAGGCCAATGCGTCCTCGAAGGCATTGGCCGCCGCGTGGTTCGCCTGCCCCGGCGACCCCGCCAGTGAGGCCCCCGAAGAGAACAACACGAAGAATTCCAGATCGCGGGTGCGCCGATGCAGATGCCAGCTACCCAGCACTTTCGGCCCCATCACGGTTGCGAACCGCGCCCAGGTCTGGGCGCTGATCACACCATCGTCGAGTACGCCGGCGGAATGCACGACGCCGGCCAATGGTGGCATGTCGGCCGCAATGCGCGCCAATGCGGCATCGACCTCGGCCTGTCGCGACACGTCGCCTAGCAGCACCGCGACCTTCACTCCGGTGGCTTCGAACTTGGCGATAGCATCGCGGGCACGAGCGTCGGCTGCTTGTCGACCCAGCAGCGCCAGGTGGCGCACACCCTGCCGTACCAACCAATTCGCTACCAGCAACCCCAGGCCTCGCAGACCGCCGGTGACCAGGTAGCTGCGGTCGGCACGGATCGATGCGGGAACCGCCGTGGCGGTGGATGGCCGTGCCACACGGTGCACCAGCCGGCGCACCAGCCGGCGGCCGTCACGGTGGGCCAGCTGGTCTTCACTGCCGGTGCACTGCAACTCGTCGGCCAGCATTCCGGCACCATGCTCCGCATCCGCTCGTGGATCGAGATCGATACGGTGACAGGCGAGCTCGGGATGCTCGATCGCCACGCCATGGGCCAAGCCCCAAAGTGTCGCCTGCGATGGATCGGCCGACTCACCCGCAGCAGTCGCCTGGGCACCGCGCGTGATGAAGTACAGCGAGGGCGGCTTGCCGGAAGCGGTGGACGCGAGCTTCTGCACCAGCTGCAAAGCGCCGCCCAGCAATTCCTGCTGCAGCGTCCACAGCGTCCCGGACGGCGTTGTCTCATCCAGGACTGCATCGAGCGCAGCCAGGTGCACGATGCCGGACCATGGCCGACGTAGCGCAGTTGCGAGCGCGGCAGCGTCGCTCGCAACCAGCAGCTCGGCGTGATCGCCGCGACCCTGCAGCTCGGCGATCAGGGCCTGCGCCAGGCCTTGCCGGTCCGGCACGATCAGCCAGTGCGCGACATCCCGAGGTACCACGACCTGGGGGGCGTCGGCGAGATAGACCGCCTGCTGCCGCAAGACCGGGCCGGCATTCCCGGCAGGCAAAGCGCGGGCATCGGCAAAACCGAGCTGCCTGAACAACCCGAGCCAGGCATCCCGTGGCATCAGTGCGTAGTCGCGCCGCTGGGTATCGCGGTAGCACCACCAACCTTCCAGCAGGCCGACGGTCAGGTCGCCAAAGCGCTGCGGTGTGGCACCCTCGAGCAGCACCAGGCGTCCACCCGGTGCGAGCAGATCGCGCACGTGCGAGAGCGTCACGCCCAGATCAGGCGTGGCATGCAGCACGTTGGCACCGAGCACGATGTCGAAACTGCCGGCCTCGAAGCCCTGCTCCGCCGGGTCTGCACCGATGTCGAGCAGCTGCGTGCGCAGGAAACCGATATCCGGGAACTTGTCGCGTGCCCGGTTCAGAAAGAGCGGCGACACGTCGGTAAAACAGTAGTCGACATTGCCAGCCGGCAGCTGGCGCAGCCGCGGCAACAGGTAGGCCGTGGTACTGCCCGTACCGGCACCGATCTCCAGCACACGCAACCGTCGATCAGCAGGCCAGGCTGCCAGCATCGCGTCGATAGCGGCAGCGATGAGCCCGTTATAAGTCCTCGCCGGCGGCGAGTTCTGGTAGAGCTGTTCGGTCTCGGCCAGCGAACCTTCGGGGAACAACAGCGGCAGGGGATCCATCGCACCGCGCAGTACCGGCGCCAGGCTTTCGGCGCACCGCCGCGTAAGGCGCAGTTCCGCCTCGCAATCCGCATGCGCCGCCAGCAGCTTGTGGTACAAGTCGTCGGTATCGACGCTCGGTGGCGCTGCCACCACCTGCCAGCCGTTGCCCTGGCGGCGCAACAGCCCATCCTCGGCGAGCATGGCCAGCATGCGCGCAAACAGGCGCCGGTGGCGCTCGAGCACACCCAGGCGGCCCCGCAAGACTTCGGTGTCCATCGATTCGCCGACGGAAAACCCAAAGCCGAGCTGACGCAAGGCCTGCACCACGTAGGCCGCCGCCAGCGCATCGAGTGCCGGCACGAAATGCGCATAGTCGTCGAGGCGGTGGCGCCGGGCGAGTTCGTCGAGGCCCGGCGCCACTCGAGCCGCGATGCGTGCTGCCGAATCCAGATGAGCGCCGGGTAGCGGAGCCTCACGCCACACGATCTCATGCAGCATCTGACGCTGCTTTTCGCTCAAGCGCTGCGGCAGCAGGGCTGCGGGCCTGGCCCGCTTGAGCTGCACGCCCCGCAGCCGCAGGCACTCCCGGCCGGCATCATCGATGAGGCGCAGATCTGCGCGGAAGATTTCACGGGAGCCGAGATCGGCACGATCAGCCGCCGATATCACGATGTGGTTCCAGAACGCGCGACCGGGCGATCGCAGCAGTTCGAGTCGATCGATCCCGATGAGCAAGAAGGCCTCACCCAGGTCGCGGCCGAGACCCGGCAGCGCGGCGCCGATCAAATGCAGACACGCATCGAGCAATGCGGGATGAATCTGCATGCCGGCATCGCCCGCTTGCAGCGCTTCCGGCATTTCCATCCGCGCCAGCACCTCACCGTCGCGTCGCCAGGCTTGCCGACTGCCCCGGAAACAAGTACCGAAGTCGAGATCCAGCTCTCGCAGCCAGTCATAGTAGCCTTCCAGATCGAGCGGCTGCGTCGCGGCGGCTTGCAGGGTCGCGATATCGACGTTCGGCGGCTCGATGGCGACCCGGGCAACGCGCCCGCTGGCATGTACCTGCCAACGCGCCTCGGCGCTGTCGCGGCTGACGATCCGCCAGGCAGCGCTGCCGTCCTCGAGAAGCGAGAACACCGTCTGGGCCTGCACCAGCCCGTGCTCGTCGAGCGCCAGCGGCTGGTGCATTGCGAAACCGTCTATGCACAGCCCGCCGTCACCCCACGCGACCGCAGCCGCCGCCAGAGCCATCTCCATCAAAACGGGTGACGGCAACAGCAGGGCGCCATGGATACGATGATCGATGAGCCAGGGCTGGCGTATCGGACCAAGCCGGGTGTCGAACAGGCGGTCGTCGCTGATGGACTGGGCCAGCTCCCAGCCAAGCAGCGGATGGAGGGGCGCATCCATCGACACTACCGACGCCACGGGACCCGCGGCAGGTACCTCAGGATTGCGAGCCCAGTAGCGTTCGCGCTGAAAAGGATAGCCTGGCAGTACGACCGGCCGAACATCCCGGCCACGATCCACGCCTGCCCAATCGACCTCCACACCCTGTGTGTAGAGCTTCGCTAGGCTCTCCTGCATCTGGCCTAAATCGTCACGGCCGCGGCGCAGCGACGGTAGCCAGGTCAGTATCTCGGCATCGATGCTCTCGCGCGCCATGCCCAGCAGCACCGGCTGAGGGCCGATCTCTAGGAACACCTGACAGCCGCCATCGACCATCGCGCGCACTGCGGACGCAAACTGCACCGGAGCGATCACATGGTCGCGCCAGTAGGCGGCGGTCGCGATACGCGAGCCGATCGGCTCGCCGGTCACGTTCGAAACCAGGTCGATTCGTGGCGTCGCGTAGCGGACCGTATCTGCGACGCGCATGAACTCGTCGAGCATCGGTGCCATCAGTGACGAATGAAAGGCATGCGATACGGTCAGGCGCGTAGCCTTGATGCCTGCAGCTGCACAACGGCCCAGAACTGCGTCGACCGCGAGGCTGCGACCCGAGATGACGACGTTCTGCGGTCCGTTGACCGCCGCAATCCCGAGATCGTCGCGGCCGTCACGAATCAGCTGCGACACTTCCGCCTCACCGGCCATCACCGCCGCCATCGCGCCGTCGCGCGGTAGAGCACCCATGAGGCGCCCGCGGGCTTCGATCAGCCTAAGCCCGTCTTCGAGGCTGAACACGCCAGCGACGCAGGCCGCCACGAACTCGCCCACGCTGTGGCCCATGAGCATGGCCGGTTGCACACCCCAGCCGAGCCAGGTTTGTGCCAGTGCATATTCGACGGCGAACAGCGCTGGCTGCGTAAACGCCGTATCGTCGATCGGCGAATCCATGCCAGCTTCAGGATGGAGCACCGACAGCAGAGGCCGCGCGAGCTGTCCGCGCAGCAGTTCGTCGCAACGGTCGATGGCCTCGCGGAACACCGGCTCGCCGCGGTACAGCCCTGCGGCCATGCCGGCGTACTGCGAACCTTGTCCGGTGAATAGAAAACCGATCCGCGGTGGACGGACGCCGGCGACTCCAGGGACCACACCGGTCGATGCGTCACCGCGTGCGAACGCGGTCAGGCGCTCGGCGGCCTCAATGGTCGTCGCAGCCGATACCACCACGCGATGCGCGAAGTGCGCCCGCCCGGCGCCGAGGGTATGCGCGATGTCGTCGAGTGCCGCGGCTGACGTACCAAGCGTCTCGGCCAGGGTGCTGCACAGACCTCGCAGCGCCTCGGGGTTGCGGGCCGAAACCGGCAGAAGCCGGGTAATGCGGGGGAGCACCACCGGCTTGGTGGGCGACTCGTGCCGATCGGGATCCGAACCCGCCGGCGCGCGCTGCGGTGCCTCCTGCAGCACCAGGTGAACATTGGTGCCACTGAAACCGAACGAGCTGACGCCGGCCAATCGAGGCCCATTCGCTGCCGCCGCCCAGGGCGTCAGCTGGCGCGGCACTTCGATTCCCATCTCGGACCACGGAATGAAGGGATTGAGCTGCTGCAGATTCACCTGCCCCGGGATCGCGCGGTGTTGCAGCGCCAACGCGACCTTGATGACACCCGCGACGCCTGCTGCCGCTTCGAGGTGGCCGATGCCGGCTTTCACCGAGCCAACCAGCAACGGCGACTCGCCCGGTCGATGCGAGCCGATCACCGCCTGCAGGGCTTGCAGCTCAATCGGATCACCAAGCGAGGTGCCCGTGCCGTGTGCCTCGACGAAGCCGATGTCGCCAGGTTCGCAGCGCGCATCGGCCAGCGCGTCACGCAGCACCGCCTCCTGCGCGGGACCGCTGGGCGCGGTCAAGCCGTTGCTGCGCCCGTCCTGATTGGCTGCCGAGCCGCGGATCAGCGCGATGATGCGATCGCCGTCGGCTTGCGCGTCGCTGACTCGCTTGAGCACCAGAATGCCGCAGCCTTCACCGCGCACGAACCCGTCGGCGCGCGCATCGAACGCCTTGCAGCGTCCATCCGGCGCCATCATGTGCGACTTCGACAATGCGATGGTCACGTCGGGCCCGAGGATCAGATTGACACCGCCTGCCAGCGCCAGATTGCAGTCGCCCTGCCGCAAACTCTGTACGGCATGATGGATGGCCACCATCGACGACGAGCAGGCGGTATCGATCGATACGCTCGCACCACGCAGGCCCAGCACATACGACAAGCGACCCGAAGCGATGCTGTGGGCCGTACCGGAGGCCGTGTAGGCATCGAAGCCGCGGCTGCCGGCTTCGCGCAGCAACTGATAGTAGTCGCCCGCCGAGAGACCGAGATAAACCGCCGTGCGACTGCCTTCCAGCCGCGGCGGCGATATGCCGGCATGCTCAAGTGCGCGCCAGGCCGTCTCGAGCACCAGGCGTTGTTGCGGATCCATGCTCTGCGCTTCACGCGGCGATATGCCGAAAAAGTGCGCATCGAACCCATCGACCGGACCGATGAAACCGCCCCAGCGGGTCGACATCTTGCCGGGCGCCTCCGGGTCCGGGTCGTATAGCGCATCGATGTCCCAGCGGTCCCCCGGAACTTCGGTGACGGCATCGACACCGTCGCGCAACAGCTTCCAGTACTTCTCGGGCGTATCCGCATCGCCCGGAAAGCGGCAACCGATGCCGACGATGGCGATCGGCTCGTGCTGCGCATATTCGAGCGCTTGCACCCGATCATTCAGCTCGTCAGCCAGCAGCGCCAGACGCTTGGCCGAGAAGTGACTGATGCGGCCCAGGAAGTCCGACATTTATGACCTCTTCATCTTCTTGGCGAACAAGCGCTCGATCTCTTCGTCGCTCATGTCGTCGATCGCGCCCACTGCGTCGGCCGGCGCGGCATTATCAGCCGTCGCAGCGGGCGCCGCCTCGCCGACGGGCAGAACGTCGTGCCCAAGGTAGACGGCGAGGGCCTCGAGGGTCGGATGATCGAACACCAGTGTAGCCGGCAGGCTGCGCGTCAGGCCGAGTCCGGTACCGAGGCGATTGCGCAGCTCGACCGCCATGAGCGAATCGAGGCCTATCTCGTTCAATGGCTGTCGCGGATCGATGGCTTCGCGGTTGGCAGCACCGATGACGCGGGCCACTTGATCGCCGACGAAGGCCAGCAGCAATTCGTGGCGCCGCGTGGCACTAACCTGCCGCAGTTGATCGAGCAGCGCGACGCCCGGTGCAGATCTTGGAGCCGCGGCGTCGCTCGCGTGCCCCGGCGATGTTTCACTTCCGGCGAATCCCGACAAGAAGGGCGTACGTACCCCGCGTTGCGCCAGAAACACGTTCCAGCGAACCGGGAAGACGGCGACATGCGGCGTCGCACCGGCCATGAGTTGCTCGAGCCATTGCAAGCCGCGCTGCGGTGCGATGACGTCCAGACCCTGCTCGGTCACACGCCGATCGACCTGGCGATCGGCTGCCGCACCGATCTCGCTCCAGGCGCCCCAACTGATCGCCAGACCCGGCAATCCCTGTGCCTGACGCTGAGCGGCGAGCCCGTCCATGAAAGCGTTGGCGGCGGCGTGATTGCCCTGCCCGGACGACCCCAGTACGGAAGCCACGGACGAGTACAGCACGAAGAAATCGAGGCGCATGCCGAGCGTGGCGCGGTGCAGTACCCAGCTGCCGTCGACCTTGGGCCCAAGGGGGCGCACGAAGCGGTCCCAGTTGTGCTGCATCAGCGCCCCATCTTCGAGCACGCCTGCCGAGTGCACGATGCCGCGCAACGGGGTCTCGGGTGCAATCTCCGCCAGAACGCGCTGCACGTCCGCCGATTGGGCCACGTCGGCCTGCACAGCGTGCACATGGATACCCTGGGCCCGCAGCCCGTCGAGTATCTGCAATGCCTGGGGCGTGGGCGCGCTGCGGCCCACCAGCCAGAGGTGGCGCGCGCCGCGCTCCGCCAGGCGCTGCGCCGTGAGCAAGCCCAGACCCGACAGACCGCCAGTGACCAGGTAGCTCGCGCGGGCATCGATCGCATCGAGCGACGCCGCGGCATGATCGATCTGCGTCAGCACGACCTTGCCCACGTGACGCGCCATGGCCATGTAACGGAAGGCATCGGTAGCGCGCTCCAGCGGGAAGCACTGGCGCGGCAGGGGCTTGAGCGTACCGGCTCCGACGGCATCCATGATCCGGGTGAACAGGGCCGCCACGACAGCGGGCTCGTGGATTCGCATGGCGTTCAGATCGATCGCGTAGTAGCGGCCTTGCGGGCGTTCTTGCGCGAATCGCGCGGAGCTCCAGATGTCGCGCTTGCCAATTTCCAGGAAGCGCCCGTCCGCTGCCAGGCAGCTCACACTGGCGCCGATGAAGTCTCCGGCCAGCGAATTGAGCACCAGATCGACGCCACGATCTTTCGTCAGCGGACCAATCTGCCTCGCGAAATCGAGCGAACGAGAGTCCAGAACGGCATCGACACCGAACGAGCGCAGCAGCGCGCGCTTGGCATCGCTGCCAGCGGTAGCGAACACGCGCGCGCCGGCGGCTCGGGCGATCTGAATCGCCGCCATGCCCACCCCACCGGCTCCGGCATGGATCAGCACCGTCTCGCCGCGCCGTACGCCGCCCAAAGTGTGCAGCGCATGCCACGCAGTCATGAATGCGAAGGGCAGAGTCGCGGCCTCAGCAAAACCCAAGCCCGCTGGCACGCGACGCACCAGGGTCGCCGAGGTCGTTGCATGACTGGCGAAACTCGCCTCGGCAATGGCGACCACATCATCGCCAACGGCAAATCCGGTAACGCCCTCGCCCACCGCTACGATGCGTCCGGCGCACTCGCCGCCAAGTGGCTCCGGGTCGTCGCGCATCGCGAGCGCGTTCATCACATCGCGAAAGTTGAGCCCCGCGGCGTGCATGCGGATCTCGACCTCGCCGTGTCCGGGCATGCGTCGCCGCATTGGGCGCAACGAAAGTTCGTCCAGCGTGCCGTTGGCTCCCTTCTCGAGGCGACACGGAGATACCGCCGGAATATGCGGCACATGCCGTATAAGGCGTGCGGTGTACCAGTGTCCACCTCGGGTTGCGAACTGGTCCTCGTCGACGGTCGATGCCAGCCGTGTGCGTATCGCCGCAGCCTGTGCGGGCAGATCGTCCTGTGGATCGAGGTCGATGTGCTGGCAGCGCCACTCGGGATGCTCCAGCGAAATGACCTTCGCCAGACCGCAGACCGGCGTTTGTGCGAGCTGCAACCCCGGAGGTGACTGCGCATCGGGCATGACGGCGCCACGGGTGACCACCACCAAACGTGGCACCGCCCCGGCCGGAAACGAGCAAGCTCCGAGCGCCTGCACCACGCCCAGCAGGCTGCCAAGGCTGTGTGCCTGGGCCGGCAGCAAAGAAGCGTCGCTCGAACTGTCCGGAACGGCCAGATCGAGACTGCTCAAATGCATCACGCCTGCCGAAGACGGCGCGTGTTCGCCGATAAACTGGCGCAACGAAGCTGCGTCGTCTGGGCGGCCTGAATAGCACTGTGCCTGCAGACCACTCGCATCGAGCTGTCGCGCAACTTCGTCTACGAGGCCGCCGCTGTCGCCGACGAGCAGCCATCGGCCCGCGCCGAGATCGTTGTCGCAAACCGGTCGTCGAGCGGCCAGCAGCACTTCGCGTGTCCGGTCGTCAGGCGTGCCGATCGGCGCAGCCTCGAAGCCGCAGTCATGCAGCAGATCCAGCCAGGCCGCTCGCGACAGCAACGGATAGTCGCGCCGCAGTTCGATATCGGTGAACCGCCACCAGCCGTCGGTCAGACCGAAAGTGATGTCGATCCACCGCTCGAATCCGGCCACCTCCAGCATGAGCAACGCGCCGCCCGGCGCGAGCAAACCGCGCAGACGAGCGAGCGTCCGCCGCAAATCGGCGGTGGCGTGCACCACGTTGGCCGCCAGAATCAGATCGAATCTCTGGTCGCTCAAACCCTGAGATTCGGCAGTTTGCTCGAGATCTAGGGTCTGGAAACGCATGAAGCCGTGGGCCGCGAACTTGTCGCGTGCCCTCGCTACGAGCGATGGACCGATGTCCGTGAACACATATTCGGTGCGATCGCTCGGCAGCATCGGCGCCACCCAGGAGGTCGTACCCCCCGTCCCCCCACCGACCTCGAGGACGCGTAGCGGGCGACCAGCCGGCAGCGCGTCCACCACGCGGCGCACCGCTTCACGCAACAGCTGGTTGAAAGCCTTGGCCTCAGGCGCATCGCGATACAGCGATTCGGCCAGTTCGGTCGATCCTCCGGGGAAGAGCTGCTGCAACGGGTCGCTGCCGCCACGCAGGATGTCCGCCAGTCCCGGTCCGCAGCGGCCAGCCAACACGAACCGTGCCGCCGAATCCGGGTGACGCTCGAGCAGCTGCTGCAGCCGCGCCGCGAGTTCGGCTGGATGCTGCGAAACCAGCGGTCGCAACACCCGCCACGCGCCCGTCTCGGCACGCAGCAGGCCATCCTCGGCCAATATGTCGAGCAGCCGACCGAGCAATCGCTCGTATCGCGGTACCACGCCGAGGCGTGCAGCCAGCGTAGCGCGTTCGATACGTTCGCCGGGTTGCGGTTGCCAGCCGAGCGCCACAAGTGCATCGATGATCCACGGCGTGCACAGCGCTTCGAGCTGCACGAAGGCCTGTTGATAGGACTGCAGGCGGTGCTCGTCCATCAGCGCCTGCAGCACCGGCCCTGCTTCGGCGGCGAGAGCTTCCGGTGTCGGCAACCAGCGGGCGTCGTCCCCCACCCAGGGCTGCCAACCGATCTCATAGAGTGCATCGTTGGCTGTGTCCGTGGATGCGGCGCGCAATGCAATGCCGCGCAGACGTGCCACCACGCCGCCGGAATCCTGCACAGTCACCTCGCCCTTGAGCATGCCGGCCTGAGTGCCGGCGACCTGCACGCGTGCATGGCTCCAGACGGTCCCGTGCGGCGGGCGCACGAACTGAAATGATTCGATCGCAAACGGCAGAAAAGCGCGGCCACCGGTGAGATCGCTGCCGTCCGGTGCCCTCATTGCGGCACTCAGTACCTGCAGACAGGCATCGAGCAGCGCCGGATGCAGCACATAGTCGCCGCGCCCCGCGACTGCCGGCTCCGGCAGCACCACCTCGCCGAGCGCTTCGCCCATCGCGCAATGGATGCTGCGCAGGCCATGCAGCGCAGGGCCGAATACCAGTCCACGCGCCGCCAGGTCCGCCTGATGCGCCGTCGCCTCGAGCGTGGCGATGCAGCAACGCCGGCGCACCGTCTCGATCGGCTCGACTACTTCGAGCGGATCGGTTGCCCGCAACAGCTGGCCTTCGGCATGTCGGCGCCAATCGTCGCTACGCGTGCCACCGCCGCCGGTGGCGGCACGCGTGGAGTGCACTTCGAACCTCGCACCGCCATCGGGCCGGAGGTGTACCAATACCTGCACGAAGCGCGTTTCGTCGCCGTCGAAGCACATCGGCTCCAGAATGACGAGATCTCGAATCTCGCCGACGCTGCCCAGCACCGTACGTGCGGCAGCCAGCCCCATCTCAAGGAAAGCGGTAGCCGGCAGGATGGCCTGCCCGAGCACGCGGTGATCGTCGACGAAACGCAGGTCGGCCGCGCGCAACGCCGACTCGAACTGCTGCACGTCACGTAGCGCCGACCGCAAGGGCGTACCAAGCAGCGGATGGCCATGGTCGTGCACTGTGCCTACGCCGCCCGCCGTCGGTCGCTGCGGGAACCACAGGGGCTCACGCTGGAACGCATAAGCGGGCAAATCGACCTGACGATGCGGTCTTGCCGACCAGACCGCGCGCCAATCGATCGGCACACCTGCCAAATAAAGCGCTGCCAGCGCCTCGCTCATGGCTTCGCGATCATCTCGACCCTTGCGCAGCGAGCCCACCAGTAAAGGTGACGTACCCTCGGGCATCGACTCGAAATTGGCCTTCGCGAAAGCCAGCAGCGTGGGCTGCGGTCCTATCTCGAGGCAGATATCCGGTTTCAGCCCGAGCAGCGTGCGCAAGCCATCGGCGAAGCGTACCGCCTCGCGCATGTGGCGTCGCCAGTACCTTGGCTGCACGACGTCGCGTACATCGACAAGCTGACCGGTGAGGTTGGAAATGATGCGCAGTGTCGGCGGCTGCAATCTGGCCCGGGCAACCGCGGCTTCGAACCGGTCGAGCACCGGATCGACCAGCGGCGAATGAAAGGCATGTGAGACGGCCAGCCGCTGGCTACGCAGGCCGCGCGCGGTGAAGCGGGAAACTGCAGCGTCGACGGCCGCTGCATCGCCGGAAATTACCGTCTGCAGTGGGCCGTTCTGCGCTGCAATCGCGAGCGACGCGGACTGATCGGCAATCGCCGCGGCTACCTCGGACTCTGCGGCAAACACCGCGGCCATCGCACCGCCGGCCGGTAGCGACTGCATCAGGCGACCACGCTCGGCGATCAGCACCAGGGCGTCGTCGAGCGAACATACGCCGCCCAGGCAAGCTGCGACCCACTCGCCGACCGAATGACCCATCAGCACGTCCGGCTCCACGCCCCACGATTTCCACAGGCTGGCGAGCGCATACTCGACCGCGAACAGCACCGGTTGCGTGAAGCCGGTGTCGTCGAGACGTGAAACTTCTCCGGGCGCCGTGAAAATCAGCTCCCGCACGGGACGCTCCAATCGCGTATCGAGCACACTTGCACAGCGATCGAGCGCCGCGCGGAACACCGGTTCCGTGGCATCGAGCCGGCGTGCCATGCCGGCGTATTGAGCGCCTTGTCCCGTGAACAGGAAAGCGACGCGCGCCGGGTCGCGGCGGCTGACCCGCGCCACGCGAACGCCGTCCAGTACCCGGCCCTCGGCCAGGGCGGCCAGGCGCTCGCCCAGCTCGGGGATGCTGTGGGCCAGGATCGTGGCGCGTTGCGGCAAATGCGCACGCTGGCTGGCGCTGAAGCACAGATCGGCCAACGTCGCACCGTTAGGACTCGCCAGAAAATCGGCGTAGCGCCGCGCCATGGCAGCCAGCGCCGCCGCATCGCGGCCCGACAACACGAAAAGTTGCGGGTCATCCATTGCAACCGGATCGGTGGCGACGGTGACCGGCTCGGCCGGTGCCTCCTCGACCACGACATGTGCATTGGTACCGGAGAATCCGAAGGAACTCACACCGGCGATACGGCGACCATCAATTGGTTCCCAAGGAGTCAGCGAGGTTGGCACACGCACCGGCCATTCATCCCAGCCGATGTGCGGGCTGGGCCGTTCGAAGTGCAGATGCGGCGGAATCATGCGCTGCTGCAGCGACAGCACCAGCTTGATCAGGCCGGTGACGCCGGCGGCAGCCTCGAGATGACCGATATTGGTCTTGACCGAACCGATGAGCAGCGGCTGGCCTGGACTGCGATCCGCGCCGAACACGCTACCGAGCGCGCCGACTTCGAGCGGATCTCCGAGTTGCGTACCCGTGCCATGCGCCTCGATGTAGCTGACCTGCCGCGGTGCGATGCCGGAGCGCGCCAGTGCTTCGCGGATCACCGCTTCCTGGGCCGGACCGTTGGGTGCGGTCAAACCGCTGCTGGGACCATCCTGGTTGAGCGCGCTGCCGCGAATCACCGCCAGCACCCGGTCGCCGTCGGACTGGGCCTGCGACAGGCGCTTCAACACCAGTACGCCGCAGCCTTCGCCGCGCGCAAAGCCATCCGCCGCAGCATCGAAAGTCTTGCAACGACCATCCGGCGCGAGCATCCGTGAATGAGACAACGCGATGTACAGGTCCGGCGAGAGAATGAGGTTCACTCCGCCCGCCAGTGCCATGCGACAGTCGCCGGCACGCAGGGCCTGACAAGCCAGGTGCACCGCCACCAGCGACGACGAACAGGCGGTGTCGACGGTGATCGCCGGACCCTGCAAACCGAGCAGATACGACAACCGCCCCGAGACGATGCTGTGCGCGATCCCCGAGGTGAAGTGCGCATCGAGCAGAGTGCGATCGCGCGTCTCTAACTGCAGATAGGCATAGTCGCTGCCGGTCACACCGACGTAGACACCAGTCGACGACCGTTGCAACCGGTCCGGCGCCTGGCCGGCATGCTCGAGCGCCTCCCAGGCCACTTCGAGCAGCAGCCGCTGCTGTGGATCCATGCCCTGGGCCTCACGACGGGTGATGCCGAAATGGGCTGGATCGAAGCCGCGCACATCGCCGATGAAACCGCCGGCGCGCGTCGCAATGCGGCCCGGTGCGTCAGGATCGGGATCGTAGGTCGCCTCGACATCCCAGCGGTCGGCCGGCAACGGGCCGATGGCATCGACACCATCGCGCATCAAGGCCCAGAAGCTCCGTGGATCGTCGCCCCCCCCGGGAACGCGACAACCCAGGCCGATGATTGCGATCGGCTCGCGCGCCGTCGCCTCGGCGGCTGCCAGTCGCGCGCGCGTATCTTCGAGCGCCAGGAACGCGCGCTTGAGCGGAGTCATGCCGGTATCGTCGCTCACGGAGACCCCAGACGTTGTTCGAGCAGGCGCGCAATGTCATCGTCGCTCATGCCGGCCACGGCCTCGGCCCCCAGCACCTCGGCGGATGCTGCAGTCGCCGCTGCGGCCGGAGCAGGCATGGCCGCGACAGGCGCGATATGCTCATGCAGATGCGATGCGATCGCTTCGATGGTCGGGAAGTCGAACATCAGCGACGAGGGCAACCCACGTTCCAGTGCCAACGCGCGATTCAGCGCATTGCGCAACTGCACGGCCATCAGTGAATCCATGCCGAGGTCCATCAGTCGATCGTGCAGCGCCGGCTGCGAAGCACCATCGAGCCGCAACACCTGCATCACCTGCGACCGCACCAGTTCACGCAAGCGGTCCACGCGTTCTACCGACAGCAACCCATCCAGCTCGGCCAGCCACTGGCCGCGCGCGGCCACGGTCTGAGCGGCAGCGCCAGGAACGACGCTGTCCGTAATCGTCGCGGCACCAACGTCCGACGCTTCCGCACCCGTCGCCAGGTCACCGGGCATGCGCGCCACGATGACGTGTTGCCCCAGAGCTTCCGCCGGCGAGCCCTCCGGCGGCCAGGCGCGCGCCTCCGCGAAACCTGCTCGGTGGAGCGCGCCGATCCACTCGGCGGGTGGAAGCAACGGATTGTCGCCACGCAGATCGTCGTCGAAGTGCTGCCAGCCTTCGATCAGGCCGGTAGTCATGTCGAAGTACGCCAGATGCACCGTCGATTCGATCAGGACGAGCAGACCGCCCGGGGCCAGCAAGCCGGCCAGGCGCTTCAGTGCAGCGCGCAGATCCTTGGCTGCGTGCACCGCGTTGGCGGCTACGATCACGTCTTGGGAGCCCGGCGCATAACCCTGCGTCGTCGGATCGGACTCGAGATCGAACAGACCGAACTCGACGCCTGCCTCGGCTGAGAAGCGTTCGCGGGCACGCGCCAGGAACGCGTCGCTGACATCGGTGAAGCGATAGCGCCTGCGCTCGCATGGCAGCGCCGGCAGCAGCGACGAACTCGTGCCGCCTGTACCGGCACCGACTTCGAGCACGCGCAGGACACGGCCCGCGGGCGTCGTCGTGCCCAGGACCTCGAAGGCTGCCGCCGCGAGCTGGTTGATGTAGCGCATCGTCGCCGAGCGCTCGTACAGACCCTGGGCCAGATCGAATGAACCGCCCGGGAACAGTGTTTCCAGCGGGCTCTCGCGGCCGCGCAGCACGGCCGCCACAAGTGTCCCACAATGCCGCACATAGTCGAGCAAGGGCCTATTGTCGGCAAAGCGCTGCTCGGCGTCGGCCCACCGCGCCGCAAGCTCTGGATCCGGCAGCGGCACCGCCGCAACGAAAACCTCGCCGTCCTGACGCAACAGACCTTGCTCCACCAATGCCCTCAACCAGCGTCCCACCAGATGCCGATAGCCGGTGCCGATGCCCGTGGTGGCCAGCACGCCGTCCAGCCGATGATGCTCGCCGGCGGTCGCAAAGAGACCAGCTTCGCGCAGCGTATGCACTGCATGCGCAGTGGTCAGACGCGCAAGACAAGCCCATTTGTCCGGATATGACGCGGTGTTCAGGTCGAGTGGGCCGCGGGCAGCCTGATGGTCCAGCGCCTCGGTGAGGCGCATCCAGCGACCGGCGGAATCTGTCGCTGCAGTCTGTGTGGCCGACGAAGCATCGATCCAATACCGCTTGCGCTGAAAGGGATATCCGGGAGCCGATACGCGGCGGCGCGCCTGGCCGCGATCGAAGCCGGTCCAATCAATGTCGGCGCCGTCCGCATAGAGCGTCTGCAGGCTCTCCAGGATCACCGGCCAGGCTGCAGTGCCCTCACGCAACGAGGGCAACCAGACGCCGCCGTCCACGCAATCGGAGCCCATGCTCAACAACACCGGATGCGGGCTCATCTCGACGTAATGGGTGATGCCCTGGGCCGCCAGCGTGCGGATGGAATCCGCGAAACGCACCGGCTCGCGCAGATGAGTACGCCAGTACGAGGGCCTACCGATGAGCCCGAGATCGGCGAGGCGGCCGGACAAGTTGGATACCAGGGCCCGTCGGGGCACGGCGAATCGCACGCCGGAGAGCTCGCGCTCGAAAGCATCGAGTATCGGATCCATGAGCGGCGAATGAAAGGCATGCGAGACCCGCAATGCCTTGGTGCGTGCGCCGCGTGCCGCGAACTCGGCTGCAATGGCCGTGACCGCACCCCGCTCACCGCTGATCACGATGTTGGTCTCACCATTGATGGCCGCGATCGCGACACGGCCTGCCTGCCGCGCGATGGTGGCCATGACATCGGCTTCGGAGGCCTCGAGAACCATCATGGCGCCATCACGGGGCAGGGCTTGCGCGAGGCGGCCCCGAGCGGCAACCATGCGCGCGGCATCTTCCAGCGATATGGCGTCAGCCAGATGCGCCGCGGCATACTCGCCGAAGCTGTGGCCCATGACGGCTGTCGGTACGATGCCCCAGGAGCGCCACAGCGAAGCCAGCGAGACCTCCATCGCGAACATGGCCGGCTGGGCATAGATCGTTTCATCGAGCAGATTGGCGCTGCCGGCTTCGGCAAACACGATCGGCCGTAGTGGCTGCGGCAACAACGTATCGAGCACGGCGCAGCAACGGTCAAAAGCTTCGCGAAAGGCCGGCGCGCTGTCGTACAACTCGCGTCCCATACCCGCGTACTGCGGTCCCTGTCCCGGAAAGACGAAAGCCACGCAGGGACGCTGCGAGCCGGTCGTGGCGGCCACTACAGCGTGATGGGCCTCATGCCTCTGCCAAGTGGCCAGAGCCGTTTCGAGCGCAGCGGCGTTCTTGCCCTGCACGCTGACACGCCGACTGAAATGCGAGCGGCCGGCATTGAGGGTGAAGCACAGATCGCCGAGCGAAGCATCGGCATCGGGCACGGACAACCGCGCACGCAGCTCCGATACCAAGGTGTCCAGCGCCGTTTCGTCGCGAGCCGACAATGCCAGCAACTGCAGCGGGCGGACCGCCGCGGGCATGCTGGCCGCGAGGACCGGCGCCTCTTCGAGCACGACATGGGCGTTGGTGCCGCTGAATCCGAAGGAGCTGACGCCGGCCAGTCGACGTCCGTCGATCGCCGGCCAGGGGAGAATCTCGGTCGCGATAGCGATCGGCATCGAGTCCCAGTCGATGTGCGGATTGCGTGATCTCAGGTGCAGGTGCGGCGGAATCTCGCGGCGCTGCAAGGCGAGCACCGTCTTGGCCACGCCAACGATACCGGCAGCGGCTTCGAGGTGGCCGATATTGGTTTTCACCGACCCAAGAAGCAGTCGTTGCGCGGAATCTCGTCCTTCGCTCAATACGGCCGCGAGTGCGTTGACCTCGATCGGGTCACCTAACGGTGTACCCGTGCCGTGCGCCTCTACGTAGCCGATCTGCGCCGGCGCCACACCGGCAGCAGCCAGGGCCGCCCGCAGCACGGCTTCCTGTGCCGGGCCGTTGGGTGCGGTGAGACCGTTGCTGCGGCCATCCTGATTGATGGCACTCCCACGTACCAGCGCCAGAACGCGGTCGCCATCGGCGAGCGCTTCGTCGAGGCGTCGCAATACGATCATTGCGCCACCCTCGCCGCGCACATAGCCATCAGCGGCCGCGTCGAAAGTTTTGCACCGGCCATCCGTAGCCATCATGCCGGCCTTGGAGAAGCTGACGTTCATCTCCGGCGTCAGGATCAGGCTGACCCCGCCGGCGAGAGCCCTGTCGCACTCACCGCGACGCAGACTCTCGCAGGCCAGATGCAGCGCAACGAGCGACGACGAACAAGCGGTATCGATTGAAATGGCCGGTCCCTGCAGTCCTAGCAGATAGGCGATGCGGCCCGACGCCACGCTGTAGGAATTTCCGGTACTGAAATACGGATCGATCAGCTCGGTACGTGCAAAAATCGACCGGCCGTAGTCGCAGTTGGCAATCCCCAGATACACACCGGTCCGCGAACCCATCAGGTCCGTCGGTGCACAACCCGCATCCTCGAGTGCCCGCCAGGCCAGCTCGAGCGCCAGACGCTGTTGCGGATCCATACTGGACGCTTCGAGCGGCGCGATGCCGAAAAACTCGGCATCGAAGCGATCGACGCCATCGACAAAGCCACCGTAGCGGGTGGTCATCTTGGCCGGCGATTCCCGACTATCGTCGTACCAGTCCTCGAGCTTCCAGCGGTCACCTGGAATGCCGCTGATGGCGTCGGTGCCACCCCACAGCAGCCTCGCAAAGCTCTCGGCGTCATGCACGCCGCCGGGCGCACGAATGCCCAGGCCGACGATGGCGATCGGCTGCTGCGCCGTGGCCTCGAGCTCGGCGACCCGCGCGCGAAGCTCGCGGATCTCGAGCAGCGCACGTTTGATCGGGGACAGTTCGGATTCGCTCACGACGGCCTCATGGGCGGGCACGGGGGGCGGAGTTGTCGAGCTCGGCCAGCAGCTGCGCCTCGGCTTCTGCGTCGCTCAACCCGACAATTTCGGCTCGAACCTGCTGCACGGCATCGGAACTATCGGATCTGGACCCCGATTCGTCCTGGACGAGCTTCAAAGTACGCAAAAGATAGTTCGTCACAGCATCCACAGACGGGTAGTCGAACAGCAGCGTCGCCGGCAAAGCCTGGCCTATGGAGCGCGTGAGCGCATTGCGTAGCTCCACCGCCATGAGCGAGTCGAGGCCGGCTTCCCTCAATGGCGTGCGTGGATCGAGCTGCGTCGTTGCGGGCAACCCCAGCACCTGCAGAGTCTGATCGGCGACATGGGCTACCACGGCCGCGCGCCGCTGGCTTTCGGGCAGGCTGCGCCAGACGGCAGCCTGCCCCAGCTTCGACCCGGTCCCGTCCGCGTTTGGCTTGCCGACGGCCGCCGCCGCGGGCCCATCGGCCAGATCCCGGAAAAAGTCTGGATCGACACCTTCCGGCAGACGCGCCAGGAACGACGGCCAGTCGATCGGCAGTACCGCCGCGTGTACCGCGCCTTCGCGCATCAGGCGCTCGAGCCGGGCAAATCCCTGAACAGATTCGATCCAGCCCAGACCACGGCTGACCCAGGGGTTCTTGCCCGCGGACTCGAGCGTCGCAGCCATACCACCCTCGCGCCACAGTCCCCAGGCAACGCTCAACGCCGGCAAGCCGGCCGCGCGGCGTGCGAACGCCAGGGCATCGAGCTCGGCATTCGCGGCTGCATAGGGTCCTTGCCCGGCCGGACCGAGCAGCAGGCCGACAGCCGAGTACATGACGAAGAAATCGAGCGCCACTGCACGCGTGAGCACGTCCAGTATCCGTGCACCCTGCGCCTTACCGCGCAGCACGCCCTCGAAGCGCGCAGGATCCTGTTGCAGCAGCACGCCGTCGTCGACCGTCCCCGCGGCATGTATCACGCCACGCAACGGCGGCAACGTCCGCGTGATCTCGTCGAACACGGCACGCGCCTGTTCGGCGTCACCAACATCCGCTTGGCGCACCAGCACTGTCACGCCCTGGGCTTCCAGCGCGCTTACGACCTCGCGCGCCGTCGCATCCGGCGTACGACGGCTGGTCAGCACCAGGTAGCGAGCGCCCTGTTGCGCCAGCCAGCGCGCAGTGTGCAGGCCAAGCGCGCCCAGGCCGCCGGTGATCCAGTAGCTCGCTTCGGGGCGCACCAAGGGCCGGACCGATGCACCATCCGGGGCAGGCACCGGGGCGCGTAACACCAGCTTGCCGATGTGTCGCGCCTGCGCCATCAGCCTGAAGGCATCGCCGACCTCGACAAAATCGAAAACCCGCAGCGGAAGTGGTCCAAGGCTTCGGGCTCGCAGGCCGGCAATCAGCGCTTGCAGCATCGGCCGCACGATGGCGGGGTCGGCTGCCGCGGACTGGCCAAGATCGTAGACACGGTAGCGTGCTCGCGGACGCACGCGGTGAAACCGCTCGTCGCTCCAGACATCACGCTTGCCGAGCTCGAGGAAACAACCCTCAGCCGCCAGCGACTCGACGCTCGCCGCGATGAAATCGCCCGCCAGTGAATTGAGTACCACGTCGACTCCAGCGCCACCGGTCGCGGCGTGGATCTGGGTCGCAAAATCGAGCGAGCGCGAATCGTAGACATGCCGCACGCCGAGCGATTGCAGCAAGGCCCGCTTGGCCGGTGAGCCCGCCGTGGCGAATACCTCGGCGCCGGCACGCTGTGCCAGGCGCAGCGCAGCCAGACCTACGCCACCCGCGGCGGCGTGGATCAGCACGCGCTGTCCCGCCTTCAGGCTCGCATGCCGCTCCAGGCCGAGCATGGCAGTGAGATAGACCGCGGGCAGGGACGCCGCAAGCTCCAGCGAGCCGAGTTCCGCCGGCCAGCGCACTAGAAAAGCTGCCGGCACATTGGCTTCACTGGCCAGACTGTGTGGTGCAAAGCCAAACACCTCATCGCCGGGCTGCAGATCATCGACCCCGGCGCCGACAGCCGTGACCACGCCAGCGCACTCCGCACCGAAAAAGGCCGACTCATGCGGGATCATGCCCAACGCCATGAGCACATCACGAAAGTTGACGCCCGCCGCCACGACCCTCACACGCACCTCGGCCGATCCAGGAGGCGGCAAGCTGAGCGGCCCCCAATGCAGTGCATCGAGCGTCGGAGTGGCGCCCAGCGCGAGCTGATGCCCGCCAGACGCCGACGGCATTGGGCGATGCCGAAATCGAGGTATCTGGCGTTTGGCACCGCGCAGCGCAAGTCGCCGTGGCGCCGATGCGCCGCGCTGCAATTCGGCAGCCACTGCTGTGACATCAACGGATGTCAGGTCGCTGTCCATGTCGATCACTCGCACCGCCAGTTCTGGATGCTCGACCGCCACGACGCTGGACAACCCCCACAAGCCCGCCGCCGCCACGCGCGATACCGCACTGCCGGCAGGCTGCGCACCGGACGTGACGAAAACCATCTGTGGTGCCGCCGTGCCACTGACGCCACTGCGTGCGGCCGCCTGCACCGCAGTCAGCGCTGATATCGCACCGTGGATATCTTCCGTCCGGCAGCGGGCCTGCGCATCTTCGACCGACCAGGCGGTCGTGGCGATATCGAGACTCCACAGATGAACGATGCCGGCGAGAGGCTGGCCCTTCCGCCAGCGGGTATCGGCCAGCAGACGCTCCAGCGACTCCACCCGAGTCGGGTCGACCGTCACATGATGAGGCCCGGATCGCTGCGGATCCGCGGCAGCATGCACCCGAAGACAAGGCTGGCCTCGCGCCTCGAGCGCCGCGGCGAGCGCATCGCCGACGCCACTTGCATCGCACAGCAGCAGCCAGGCGCCGGAGGTAGCCGCGGTTGCGGGAGTATCCGGCACCGGGCTCCAGCGCACCTCGTGCAGCCACGGATCGGCGCGCATCGACAGACCGGACGGCGGCGGCATGCAGCGCACGTCCTCGAGCCGCGCAACCAGCGAGCCCTCGGCGCTCCACAAGGCGATCTCGAAAGCCAGCGAACCGGCGTTGGCAGGTTCGCTCGTCCAGCGCAGCTCGGCGCGCAGCCGTTCCGGTACCGGCCCACACACCTCGAAACGGTCCACGGCGAAAGGCAGGTAGAGCGCTTGCGGTGATCCCTGGCCGATCGCCGCCAAACAAGCCTGCAATGCGCCATCGAGCACGGTGGGATGAACGCCCGCGGTTGGTTCATCCGGGCAGGCTGCAATCGACGATGACCGCTGCAACCAGGCGGTCGCGCCACCGGGGCGCAAAGACAGGTGCGTGATGGTGCGAAAGCTCGGGCCGAAATCGGCACCGATCCTGGCAAACTCGTCATAGAGAAGCGAGGTGTCGATCGGCGTGGCGGTGTCGGCGGCGTCGGATCCCTGAACCTCACCGCTACCTGCGGTGATACACGCCGGCGCGCGGTGGGCACGAGCCGAAGCCACCTTGCGCCACTGGCTCGGTACACCGTCTTTCCATGTCGTGACCTGATGCAGACTGAGCTCGATCGGGGCATCGGCTACGGCTGCGTGGGCCAGCGCGGGCACCACGACCTGCCAGGTACTGCCCGGCGCCACGGCACCATCGCTCTGCTCATCGAGTACCAGGGTGTGATGCAGCACCAGGTCGATCAACTCGACGCGCGGCTCGCCGAGCACTTGCGTTGCAGCCATACGCAGCGCTTCGAGCATCGCCATGCCGGGCATCAGCAATCGACCGCCAATGCGGTGCTCGGACAGCCAGGCCGGGGCCGCCGCAGGCCAGGACGACTCGAACACCGTGGCAAGCGCCGTGGGCACACGACGGCCGAGCAGCCCGTCGTCACCGGCAACGGGCTGGGTGTGCGCTATCGCACCGGCGGGGCGTTCGCGCAACCAGTACCGCTCGCGCTGCCAGGGATATTGAGGGAGGTCGATCACATTGGCCGGCGCGCGCTGCAGACCTTGCCACTCCGGCATGCGGCCGATGGCATAGAGGCCGGCGCAAGCCAGTAGCAGGGTTTCGCGTTCGGATCGCGCCCGACGCAGCGATGCCAGCGGCGCGGCCACGTGTTCGTGTCCCGCAGAACAGTCAGCGATCGAACCGGCCAGTACCGGGTGCGCCGCAATCTCGACGAAGGCCGTGAAGCCATCATCGATCATGGCGGCGATGGCAGATGCGAAGCGCACCGTTTCCCGCACATTTCGACCGAAGTAGTGGACGTCGAGCCGCTGGTCTCCGAGGGCGCGGCCCTCGACGGTCGAATACACCGGCAGGCGTGCCAGACCGCAATCGACCTGGCCGAGCGCCGCGACCAGCTCATCGGCAAACGGCTGCATCTGCGCACTGTGGAAAGCGTAGTTGACGGGCAGCCTGCGCTGCGACACGCCCGCCGCTTCCAGTGACTGCAACACATCGGCGAGAGCGGCGCTGTCGCCGGACAGCACCACGCTGCGCGGGCCGTTGACGGCGGCAATCGACAGGCTCTTTCCCAGAGTCCGGAGACGCTCACCGGCCTCGGCCTCGGTGAGGCCCACCGCTGCCATCAGGCCCCTCCCGGTCGCGCGCTGCATGGCACGGGCGCGCTGCACCACGATGCGCACGGCTTCCTCGAGCGACAGTATCCCAGCGACCTGCAGTGCCGTGATATCGCCGATGCTGTGGCCGACGACACCGTCCGGACGAATGCCCCACGAGGCCCACAGCGCCACCAAGGCGAACTGGACGGCAAAGATCGCGGGCTGAGCCACCTCGGTGTCATCCAGTCGCGAGCGCGCTTCCGGTGCAGCCAGTTCGTCGAGCAGCGACCACTCCACATGTCGGCGCAAGCGTGCATCGACATCGGCCAACGCCTCGCGAAATACCGGCTCGCACTGCAGCAACTCGCGCCCCATGCCCAGCCACTGCTGGCCCTGACCGCTGAACACGAAAGCGACTCGTACGGCCGCCGCAATCGGGCACCGCCCGGTGGCAAAGCCGGTCGGGTGCCCACCGTCAACGAAGGCCTGCAGGCGTATACGCATCTCATCGACCGAACCGGCCACGACAGCCAGCCGATGGTCGTAGTGCGAGCGCCGCTCCCCTGCCGTCGCACATAGCGCGGGCAACGGCACCGGAGACGTCCCGAGAAAATCGATCCAGCGCGACGCCACGGCACGCAATGCCGCAGGACTCTGCGCCGACAGCGGCAACAGCCAGGGCGCGGAAGCCCATTCGACGGACTCGGTCCCGCCGAGGTGAGGCGCTTCTTCGAGTATCACGTGGGCATTGGTCCCGCCAACGCCGAATCCACTGGTACCGATGCAACGCGGCAACGCACCCGGCTTCCAGGGCGTGAGTTGCGTCGGCACCGCCAGTCGCGTACCGGCCAGCGAGATGTGCGGATTCAAAGCCGTGAAATGCACCTGCGGCGGAATGGCGTCGTGCTGCAGGACCAGCACTGACTTGACCACACCGGTCACTCCGGCGGCCGCTTCGAGGTGCCCGATGTTGGCCTTGGCTGCGCCCATCCAGCATGTGCCTGCACCGGGGGCCGGCTGCCCGACCGTGGCGGCAAGCGCCTCGACCTCGATCGGATCACCGAGGGCCGTGCCGGTGCCGTGGGCTTCGACGTATCCGATGCGCGACCCGTCCAGCTGCGCATTGGTCAGCGCCTCGCGGATCAGGGCTTGCTGCGCGAGACCATTGGGCGCCGCCAGTACCGTCGAGTGGCCATCCTGGTTGACGGCCGAGCCGCGCACCACGGCGAGCACGCGATCGCCGTCGGCGATGGCATCGGCCAGACGCTTGAGCACGATGACGCTGCAGCCTTCGCCACGACCGAAGCCGTCAGCCGTGGCGTCGAAGGTCTTGCAGCGTCCATCCGGTGCCATGAAACCGACTTTGGACAGCGCGATCATCAGGCCGTCGGACACCATCAGCGAAACACCGCCCGCCAGCGCAATGTCGCTCTCGCCGTGACGCAGACTCTGGCAAGCCACGTGGATCGCCACCAGAGACGACGAACAGGCGGTATCGATCGACAGACTCGGCCCGCGCAGATCGAGCAGATAGGACAACCGGTTGGCGAGCACGCTGTGCACGGTGCCGGTCAGGGTGCGTGCGTCGATCGCCTCGGGATCGCTGTATTCGAGATGCGCGTAATCGTTGTGATAGCTGGCCACGAACACACCGGTTCGTGACCCCGTCAGGCGCTCGCGCGCCAGGCCGGCATGGTCGAGTGCCTCGATGGCCACCTCGAGAAACAGCCGCTGCTGCGGGTCCATCCGCTCGGCTTCACGCGGCAGAATGCCGAAGAACGCAGCATCGAAACCGTCGATGGCATCCAGAAACCCGCCCCACTTGGTCGCCGATTTTCCCGGTACGGCAGGATCGGGGTCGTACGATCCATCGGCGTCCCAACGGCCCGCCGGAACCTCGCACACCGCGTCGACGCCATCGCACAGCAGCTTCCAGAACTCCTCAGGTTGCGTCACGTTGCCGGGCAGTCGGCAACCCATACCGATGATGGCTATCGGGTCGGCCCGCAGCGCCGCTTCGCTGCGCCCACGTACCTCCTGTGCCAGCAACGCCAGTTGCAATGGCGACAGGTCGGAGAGAGAGGCTTGGCGCGTGGATTCGGGCATGATGGGTTCAACGCTTGCGGCGCAGCAGACGCGCCGCATCTTCATTGCTGAGTTGCGCGATCGCGCCGATCGCGTGCGCCGTATCCTGGGCGGCTTGCGAATGCGTGGCGGCTGCAGTGCGGGTATCCGGCACGGGATCTCGGGCGGACATTTCGCCACTCAGGAAGGCCACCAGGCTTTCCAACGTCGGGTAGTTCCATGCCAGGGTGGCTGACAGGGCGCGGCCAAGTACCACCTCCAGGCGATTGCGCAACTCCATCGCCATCAGCGAATTCAAACCCATGGTGCCGAGGGGCTTGCGCGGATCGATTCGTGCCGGATTCAGCTTGAGCACCTGGGCAATCGCTGCACGGACCACCGGTTCCATCAGCCGGCGACGCTCCGACGCATCCACCAGCGCCGCCAAGCGTTCGGCGAGTGATTCGCCGCAGCTGGCCGCCGCCGTCCCGATCGGTGCACGATCGCTGTACATGGCCAGGTCGCGCCCACGCCTGGCGGCCAGAAAAGCGGCCCAATCGATCGGCAGGACCGTAATCGCGGCCTCCGGCCGGCCGACCAGCACATCGAACACAGCCACCGCATGCTGCGGCTCGTGGCCCCGTATGCCCATCGCACGCAACTGGCCCATATTGGTCTCGGCAGCGTCGCCGGAGAGCATGCCGGTATCGATCCAGCCGCCGGACTGGATGCTCAGGCCGTGACGGCTACGCGTGCGGCGATCGTGCGCCAAGGCATCCAGCGCCGCATTGGCCGCGGCGTAGGCCGCCATGCCGGCGATACCCAACGTTGCACTGATCGACGAAATCATCACGAAACGCTGCACCTCGGGCAGCAGACGCTCGAGCGCGAGCGCACCCGCCACTTTGGGCAGGTAGACGCGCTCGAAGGCTGCCCGGTCCGTCTGCACAGCGAGGCGCGTCTCGAGTACACCGGCCGCGTGCAGCACGCCCATGATCGGCGGCCATGCTTCACGGGAATACTCGCGCAACGCACGCTCGAGAGATTGTGGATCGCCCACATCCGCGACAAGCAGATGCACACTGGCACCGGCGGCCTCGAGCGCACGCACCGCGGCAATGCGCCGCCCCGAGGGTGAATCGGGCGGCGTCTCCAGCCAGTCACCGCGCGGGGGCAGCCCATGTCGACCCAACAGCACCAGCCGACGCACGCCATGCGCCACCATCGACCGCGCCAGGTGCAGCGCCACGGCGCCTAGACCGCCGGTGATGAGCCACGCGCCATCGACAGGCCATGCGGGCATCGCACACTCGACCGACTCCATGTCCAGCGCCACGAAGCGCAGCGCAAAACGTTTTCCGTCACGCCAGGCAATCTGGCGATCAGTGGAGCCACGGCAAATTTGCGCCGCGAGTTGTGCGGCTCGCTCGGCGCTGTCGGCCAGTGGATCGAGATCGACCAATCCACCCCATAACTCAGGATGTTCCTCGGCCAGTACCCGACCCAGACCCCAGAACGCCGCCTGCTCGATCGCGACACGCTCGCGCGCGTGGCCATCGACCGCCTGGGCTCCACAGGTTGCGATGTACAAGCGAGCGCCGGCACCCCTCTGTGCCTCGAGGGTGATGAGATTCTGAAGCAACTGAAGTGCATGGAACGGATGGCTGGTAGGACTTGCAGCCAGCAGCACTATCGCGTCCGGCCAGCGCTCTTCCGCCGACAGCAGAACAGCGGCTTCGGCAACGGTCGCGCAACACTGGATTCCGGCGACTTCGGCTTCGAACGCCTCGTGCACCCGAGCAATGCCGGAATCGGACATGGCACCCACGACCAGTACCTTGCCGGGCCGCTGTGACGCAGATGGCGCCGGCAATCCACCAGCTTCGACCCAACGCAGCACATGCAACCATTCGGCATGTGCTGCATCCATCGCGACGGGCCTGGCGCCCGAACGCCGCTTCGCATCAACCGGCGCCGCTTCGCGCACCCAATGCCGCTCACGCTGCCAGGGATACGACGGCAGGTCGATCGGCGCAGCGGGCCTCATCACTTTCGACCAGTCGATCGGATGGCCGGCAGCCCACAGACTCCCTACGACGGCGAGCGCCGTAGCGGCCTCGGACTGGTCGCGCCGGCCACAAGCCAGCGTGGCTACGCTGGCGCCTCGGAGTTGTGCCGTCTGGGAGATGGCGGCAGTCAGTACGGGGTGGGGCCCGAGTTCGACAAAGGCACTCGTGCCGGCATCGATCAACTGCTCGACACAGGCACCGAAGCGTACCGGCTGACGCAGATTCCGGCCCCAGTAGGCAGCGTCGAGCTCGCGGCCCTCCGCCGCGCGCGCGAGCACGGTGGAGTGGATCGGGATCATCTCCGAGTGCGGCTGCAAACCCGCCAGTTCCTGCCTCAGTGCTGCTGCCGGCTCGTCCATTTGCGGGCTATGCGAGGCCACATCGACCTTGACGAGACGGCAGAACACGCCATCAGCCTCGAGCTCGCCCACCAATGCCTGCAGGGCCGCGGGGTCCCCGGATACCACGCAAGAGCGCGGACCATTGCTCACTGCGACCGCGAGCAGGTGCTCGCGGCCAACCAGGCGCTGGTCGATGTCTGCCATCGGCAATTCGATCATGGCCATACCGCCGCGACCGCTGGTACGACCCATCAACGCACTACGCCGGCAAATGATGCGCATGGCTTGGTCGAGATCGAGCACGCCAGCGAGGTGCGCCGCACCGACCTCGCCCATGCTGTGTCCGACCACGGCGGATGGTTCGATACCCAGCGAGCCGAGCCAGCGACCATAGGAGATCGCTATCGCCACCAGGGCAGGCTGGATCCACTCGATGCGGTCGAGATGGAAACCTTCCTGGCCGGGTTCGAGCATCAACTGCGTCAGCAGCGAGCCATCGAGCCACGGGCGCGCGGCGGTATCACACGCTCGCAGTGCCGTCCGGAATACAGGCTCACGGGCCATTAGATCACGAGCCATGCCGACCCACTGACCGCCCTGTCCTGGGACCACGAACACCGGTGCCTTCACCGCTGCGGCATGCACCGTGCCTTCCGCGACTGCAGGTTCACCGACAGCGTAGGCCAGCAGCCGATCGACCATCGACCGGGCGTCGTCGGCCAGGAACGCGGCGCGATGCTCCAGCGCCGTACGGCGGGTAGCGGCATTCCAGCAGATGGCCTCGAGCCGGAGCCGATCGGCATCAGCCAGGTGCTCGGCATAACGCCGCGCGAGCTCACGCAAGGCTGCGGGATCGCGCGCCGACAGCACCAGCAGTGCAGACCGACCCTCGGGAATGGAATCCGCGGCGGGCAGCGCGGCGGAGGGGACGTCAGCACTCTCGAGCACGACATGGGCATTCGTGCCAGCGATGCCGAAAGCGCTCACGCCGGCGATGCGGCCCTCACCCGGCCACTCGACGGATTGACGGGCGATCTCGAATGGAACGCGCGCCCAATCGATGGCCGGATTGAGTTCGCGGCAGTGCAGACTGGCCGGGATTCGTGCGTGGTACAGAGAGAGTGCTGCCTTGATGAGCCCGGCGGCACCCGCCGCTCCTTCGGTGTGGCCAATGTTGGTCTTGACCGAGCCGATTCGGGCGCGGTGCAGCGGCGTCCTGCCCTCGGCCAGTATCGCGCCGAGCGCCCCAAGCTCGACCGGATCTCCCGCACGGGTGCCGGTGCCGTGTGCCTCGACGTAGCCGACAGCAGCGGGCGCGACGTCCGCATCCGTCAGCGCGGCACGCAACAAGGCCTCCTGACCCTCCCGGCTGGGCGTACCCATCGAGCCGCTGCTGTGTCCATCGTTGTTGACGGCACTGCCGCGGATTACCGCATAGATGCGATCACCATCGGCTCGCGCCTGTTCAAGAAGCTTGAGAACCACCACGCCCGCACCATCGCTGCGAACATAGCCATCGCCCGAAGCATCCCCAAACTTGCATCGGCCGTCAGGTGCCATCATGCGACTTTGGGAATAGGCCACACTGATATGCGGTTGCAGGATGATGTTCACACCGCCTGCCAAAGCCAGCGTGCACTCTCCGCTGCGCAGGCTGCGTACCGCCAGATGGATCGCCACCAGCGACGACGAGCAGGCCGTGTCGAGCGTCAGGCTCGGACCGCGCAATCCCAGCAGGTACGACAGCCTCCCAGAAGTGCAGTAGCGGCCACTGCCCGTGGTCATGTAGAAATCGACGGCCTCAGGATCGGTGAAGAGCCGGCCTTCGAAGTCGCTCAACCATTGGCCAATGAATACACCTGTAGCACTGCCATCGAGCTGCGTGACGTCCACGCCGGCGTCTTCGAGGCCTTCCCAAGCCGTCTCGAGCACGAGACGCTGGGCCGGATCGAGCCGCTCCGCCTCGCGTGGCGAAATGCCAAAGAACTCGGCATCGAACTGCTCGATGCGCTCGAGAAATCCGCCATAGCGGGTCATGATTCGCCCGGGTGTAGCCGGGCGCGCATCATAGAAATGTGCCAGATCGATGCGGTCGGCTGGGATCTCGGTGATCGCGTCGCGACCTTCACGCAGCAAGCTCCAGAACCTGTCCGGCCCATCGGCGCCGCCCGGAAAGCGGCACCCGATGCCGACTATGGCTATCGATGCGCGACTCATCTAGCCGGCCTGGACGCCATCGAGGCGGCCCCCGAGTATCAACGCTTCCATTTCGCGCAAGACGGTGGCTCGCGCGGGATCAAGATAAAAGTGTCCTCCGTCGAACAACTTGACTGAATGGCCGGTGCGCGTCCGCCTTCCCCAGGCTTCGAGATGAGCGACTGGCGTCGTCGGATCCTCCCGCCCGCCCCACGCATGTATTGGACAATCGATGCGGCCGGATCCGGCGTTCAGCTGATGATGCTCGAGCGCCCGAATATCCGCCTTCAGGACCGGCAGGAACAGGGCCAGGACCTCCGGCTCGTTACGGACCTCGGACGGGATAGGGCCATAGCGTTTTTCGAGCTCGATCAGGAATTCGGAATCCGGCAAGTGGCCGATGGGTGGCCGAGGATCGGGAACATCGGCCGGGCGGCGCGCCGAAACGATGACCCGGGATGGACAGCCGGGCATGGTGTCGGCCAACGCCGCAGCGATCTCGAATGCCAGCGTCGAGCCCATGCTGTGACCGAACAACGCCAGCGGCCGGTCCACCAGAGTGCTGACATCTGGCAGGATGTGCTCCACCAGATCCGCGATCTTCTCGAGAGGCTTCTCGCGCAGGCGATCGCCGCGCCCGGGAAGCTGCACGGCGAGGACCTCGATCCGCGGATTCATCTGCAGCGCCCACGGCCGGTAGACGGCGGCGCTCGCGCCTGCATGCGGGAAGCACACCACGCGTGCCATGGCCGTAGGTCGGGGCATGTATCTGCGCAGGCAAGTTGAGCTTACCGTTACCAACCTAACGTCTCCGCGGTTCCCTTGAGACCTCACGATCGGCCTCTACTACCAAAATGCGCAGCGAGCCGACTTCTGCTGATTCTTGACGACACACCGGTGTCCGGCCGGTGACATGCGACGACTTCGAGACCCGTCGCGACGCCCGACCTGGACACAAAAACTGATTATTTCATCCGAGCCGGATCAAGCATATCTACGGCCTCACACCCGCGAGACGTTGCCTAGTCGCCATACACGGAACAGCGGCGTGGATTTCGCCTGATATGTCAAGGTCTTATGTCGTATCCGGCCGCCGCGACGAGCAGTGGGCCCTAGCGCTCATGCCAACAACGAGGGACGGGAGGGGCAGAAAAACGGCTCCATGGGCCGGATGACCTCATGTGCTCGGGCCTGGCTTCGCCCGCCCCGCGAGTGTCGACCATAATATTCTGCAGCGACACGGAACCTCGATCTGCAATGAGCAGCAGGTCCTCGCGCAGAGTCGTTAAACGTAAGATATTTGGAGTTTGGTGCGGAGTACTAGTCCGGACAGTCCGTCCGGCACGTTACTCAACATCTCATTGCTGTATATCGCGGCGCGACCGGCCGATCTCGATTGCTGCGAACCTGTGATGCACGGATGTACAGGAGAACATTCGTTGAGTTGGATGCAGATACCAAACCGGCTGAGGAATTGGTCAACGACGGACAACTACTGGCTGCCGCGGAGCCCCGAATCGTGAATCTCGAGGTCATACGAGATCAGGCAGCCGTCCAGTCTATTTGGGAGCAGTGGCGGGAACTGGCGGACGGTGTGGCATTCCGCCAGCCGGAGTGGCTTATGAGCTGGTGGGAGCATCTTCGGCCCGATCGGAGCGATCTCTTCATCGGAGTCCTCAGGGACGAACAGATGATGATCCGGGTACTCGCCCCTTGGTATCTCGACCGAACGGCCCGGACGCTGCGATGCCTAGGCGACGGCATCGTTGCTACCGACTATTGCACGGTCCTGCTGGACACCCGTTTCAGTGACGACTCTTTGGCCAAGGTATTTGCCGCAGAGCTCCTCCGCCATGTCGAACAGTCGGATGAATGGGACTCGCTGCACCTCGAAGCCATCGACAACCATGACCCGGCAATGGAAGCGTTTGCTCTCGAGATGCGTGCCTTGCGGTCGCAGCTACATCGCGGCAACTGCTCGAACACGTGGCGGATCGACCTGCATGACGGATGGGAGCAGTTTATTCAAGGGCTCTCCCACAACGCACGCAAGGCTTTTCGACGACGCGTACGCGCTCTCGACAAGATGGATATCCGGTGGGTAGAGCGGGAACGCGACTTCGAAGCATTCTTCCCGACACTGGTCGAACTCCATCAGAAGCGACGTCGAGCGCTCCATGATGCTGGATGTTTCTCCGATCCACGCTTCGAGGCATTCCTGCAGACCGCAGCCCGGCGCCTGCAGAATCTGGGGCAGTTGCAGGCTTTTTCGATCTGGTTCGAAGGTCGGCCTATTGTCGCAGATATCGGCTTTCGGGCTCGCGATCGATGGCTGTGTTATCAGAGCGGCATGGATCCGGAGGCGATGGATCTCGAGCCGGGAAATCTTGCCAACGCTTGTATCCTGATGAATGCAGCAGAAATCGGCTTTCGTACAGTGGACTTCCTCCGCGGCGACGAACCATACAAGAGCCAATTGCGAGCCGACCCTCACCCCGCGTGCGATCTACACCTCATGAGGCCGGGTCTGCTCGGCCGCCTGCGCTATCTGACTCTGGAAGCCAAAGCCCGCGCAATAATGGTCCGTGACAGTGTCGTCCGCCGCACCAAATCTTACATCTTACGTAGTCTATCGGTCTTGCCGATCGCCGACGTCAACCTTGAGGTGTCCCAGGTTTTATCGCCGCTGATGCTCTGATTCTGGCTTTCCCGTCTTTCGAGCCTGCCCACTCCGGAAAGTTGAAGATTGCCGTCGCGGTACAGCCAAAGCCGCACCGCGACGCCAAAACCTCATTTCAATTGGGAGGCAATGTATTCGGAAATACTGGTTGCGCAGAATCCACGACTCGTCGTCGCGCACATTTCAGCCTTGATGCGCGCCTCGTTCGGCCACGGAAGTGCGCTGACGTTCTGCGAGGCGTTGTATCCGGTCTCGCCATACCGGGTTCCGTCTACACCGTAACGAACGAAGTACGAAAGCGGCGAGAATCCCGGAAGCGACGTGGAGCAGCCGGAAACGCAGCCCGTCTGGTTATACGCACCCTGAGACCAGTTGCCGTTGACGTTGGCGCCCGACACGCCGACCGCGGTATTGATGCCATAGCGACCCGAACCCGTCGCTACCAGATTACGCAGTACGCTGCCACTGCCCGCGAGTTCCGGAGCGACCCGGAACGCATCGCCCTGCCGCGTCCGTGACCAAACTCGTTCGACGTCGAAGCGACCCTGTCGAGCGAGGTTCAATCCGCCGCCGTTCCAGAACACGGCGTCACGAATGGTTCCCGAGACCACTCCCGAAAGCACGAAATCGGGTTCACAGTACAGCGACTGATCCGGAGCATTGATCGACATGATCCCAAGCCATTCGTTCCTGCCCCACAGATACTGCCCCGAGGTGTGCTGAGCACACGCGAAGTCTGCGTAGGGTGAATCGCCGGAGGCAAGGATACGATCGAGCACGAGGACGTTCTGGAAGCTGACCCCCGACGAATCGTAGATAGTGATACCGACATTCGGGTTGCCAGAACCCGAGCAGCCCGATTTGCCGCAGCCGTCGCCACGGACGATCACGCGCCGCCAGACGTTGCGGTCGGCTCGATAATTGATGGCGATCACGCGCTGGCCGGACGCCCATACCCAGACGTCCTCAATGAGGTTGTCGGTATTGCCCTGGCTGTGATCGTTCGTGCCAACATCCAACGGGCCATGCACGCCGACGTTCTTCAGTGTAATGCGTGACGTGTTGTAGAGCGTCGCGCCGCCTTCGATACGAACCCCTTCGATGCGAATGTCCGAATCCTTGCGTGTGCTACGCCCGATCCAGAGGCCGTTTATGATGGCACGGCCCGGATTCTGCGCGCGAATCACGGTCGGAGAGCTCTGTGTTCCCGATGGTATGCGGATCGACTCGGTGGAGCCGGTCCAGCCGATTGCCGGATAGGTGCCGTCTTTGAGGATGACGGTCCCACCCGACTGGAGGGCAAGCGACAGCGAACACGGTGACACTTCTTCGCAGTTTCCAGAGCCACCGGGCGCGGCATATCGCGCCGTCGCGGGAATCAGCGTCGTAGTCGTGTCAGGTGCCGAACCCGCCGTACCGCCCGAGCCGGACGTCGCCCCTGAACCGGATGTCGCTCCGGAACCGGACGTCGTCCCCGAACTAGATGGCGTTCCAGACGATGACGTACCGCTCCCTGAGTTGCCCGCGGAATCAGCGCTACCGGTCGAGCCCGAGGTAGCGGCAGAGCTGGCAACAGTGATCGTTACCGACCGGCTGGATGATCCTCGACGGTCACTGCAGGACAGTTTGATCGTCGTGCTCTGATACAGAGCCGGGGTTCGCTGGCGTCCGCTGGTGCCGACTGGAGCGCTCTGGTCTTCGTTACTCGCGACACACCACGATGCACCACGTGCCGACCAGCTTACGACCGAGGTACCACCGCGCTTGATTATCAGCGGACTGGCACTCAGCGTGATGCTTGGCGCTGCCGTGGCGGGGAGGGCTATAAGTCCCAATAGCAGGGAAGTGAGGCAAACTTTTCGCATCGGCTGCGCTCTCCGGGTGAATTGTGTGCGGTATTGCTCGGACGCTCACCATTGCGTAGTCGGTAATCGAATGGAACCCTTTCTGCCGTTCTCGTTTTGCGACAAATACCCTCTTTTCTGGCTATTGAGATCTGCGTCCATGGGGACGTCGCCTGCTACAGACAGTCCGTTTACGCTATGTCGAATCCATGCATGGCGGCCGGAAGACCCGATGCATCCCCGGTGGGCAGATCAGGCCGAATCGAATGGTGAGCCGACCGGCGGGAATAGTGCAGAATTGGCCGCCGAAATCAGGCGATAACCGAGAGGGTGACGCGTCGTGGTAAATCGTCGTGGAGTGCTGTATTCCGTGGGAGCGGTGGGCGCCGTGGCTGCGTCGGCCTGGGCCATGACTCGGCGTCTCGAAGCCGAGGTCGAACGAGCAGCAACGATAGTGCACGATCCGGTTATAGCGCAGATGAAGTCAGGTATGAGACTTCGCGAGTTCGGTCGCACCGGCATGACAGTTTCGGAAGTGGGCTTCGGCTCGTGGGCCATCGGTGGAGAAGCCTATGGGCAAGTGAGCAGACAAGAGTCGCTGTTGGCACTCGCCCGCGCCGAAGAGCTCGGATGCAACTTCGTCGATACGGCAATGGTGTATGGAGATGCGGAGCAGATTCTCGGGGAGTTCCTCTCTGGTCGTCGTAGCCGATGGATCGTCGCGACCAAGTACTCCGGTCAGAAACCTGATCTGGAACGCACGCTCGAAGAGCAACTCACGCGCCTTAAGACTGACTACGTGGATTTCTATCAGATTCACTGGACGCCGGGTCGCGACGAAGAGCATCTATACGATGCGTTATATCGTGCAAAAAAAGCCGGCAAGGTTCGAGCTGTGGGTGTCTCACTGAAGAACGAGCAAGATATCGACCGCGTGCTCGATCACACCCAGCTCGATGGCTTCCAGGTAAAGCTGAGCCTGCTGGACCCCTATCCTTTCGTCGCACGGCTTGGGCGGTTGAAAGCTAGTCGGCCCGCCGTCGTTATCCGGTCCAGTCTTCGCGAAGGATTCCTGACCGGCAAATTCCACAAGGATACCCAGTTCGACGATCCGAACGACCAGCGTAGCAAGCTGTCCCGAGAACAGATCGCCCAGCTCGTCCAGGATGCAGAGCGGTTCCGCTTTCTCGAAGCCGAGACGGGCTCAATGGTAGTGGCGGCCGCCCGCTATCCGTTGTCGTTTCCCGAGGTATCCACGGTGATACTGGGTACGAAGTCCGTCTCACAAGCAGACAGCAATTTCGGCAAGGTTCCCGGATCGCCGCTGTCCACCGCGGCATTGCAGCAGGTGTTCCGCGAACAGAAGGCCCTGGGACTGCATCCGGGGCGCCGCCTGCTGACCGACTACATACGTCGGATCATTCAGCGCTGATCACTCGTCTTCGTCGGCACTCGTGAGCATCAATTCTGGGCGGGTCGAGTGCGGAAACAGCTCGCGACGCCAGCGGCAGAGCACTGGGCGCGATTCACGCGCCACGAACCCAGCGACTAGCCAGGACTGCAGGACCACGTCTGGAGCTAGCAGTTCGATGGAGACGCTCGCACACCCGATGGCCGCTGCCGCGGCAGCCAGTGCATCGATCAGAGCGCGATGCGTTCCCCGGGTCGCATTACGGGTCCAATAGTCGACGACCCGCAACGCATCATGGGCCATATCGCAGGCAAACCAGCCTTCCAGCTGCCCTTTCGCGCGATCGCGAATCAGTAGGTACCTGACGCGTCGCGCAACATCCGATGCGAATCGCCACCGCAGACGCCGCGAATCGCGCGCCGCCAGGACGCATGAGCCCGTGTCCGAGGTCTTCCATAGATCGTCGATCTCACCACAAGGCTCCTCCATCCAAGTGACCGCCTTGCCAGCTCCGAACAGATTGCGGGAGCGATGCAGGATACTCAGCCCGGCGTCGACCAGCCGCCCGAGGGTGGAGGCAAGCATCCGCGGCATATGCGGCTCGAAATAGTGCCCATAGTTGACGACCCTGACGAAACGTGTCATCGCCCCGACTGGTTGCATTCCAGCACGCTCCGACAGTGCACGGGCGCTGTCGTTCGGCATGCCGTACACAAGATCGAAGCGGGCGTCGCCGCGCGCCAAAATTGAGCGCTGCAGTTTCAGAGCCGGGCCGACCGACCGATGCGACGGAGCAACGGCAAAGTCCATCAGCAAACCTGCCGAAATGCTCCGCTGGTGCTGCTCCATAGGCCTGGGCTGTATTGCCACGACGCCGACAGGCACCCCATCATTCTCGAGCATCTCCACGAGCGGCTGCCCCCACGGGCAATCGGCATAGTGCATCCGAAGCTTATCCTCGCGGGAAAGCTGTCCACGCAATGCACCTGCCCATAGCCCGAGAATCACCGGGCGTTCGAGCATCAGATCAGCCGTGCGAGTTTCGTAGCCCATCTGTCGTTTCGCATTGGTGTCTGGGCGACTATCGGCACGCGAGGATACTACGGTAGCTACCGGTGAGGGCCCGCCACGCAGATAACATGCTGCTCACACCGGATACGGTCTCAACACTCGCCGGTTCTCGGTTCGGACGCTGTGGCAAACAAGCGTCGGCGGATACTTCGGGCAAAGTTCAGAACTTTATTGCGTAGTGTGGGCCGCTGGATCTCCAGCGAACACAGCAGCCGTGATCCTGTGGCAAGCCGTGATTTGTACAGATTCTCGCCTGCAAGGAACTCGAAGCGGCTGGCATCACTGCGCTCCAGGACTTCCAATACGGCTGCTATCGTCACGTAACCGGGAGAACGCGATCGCCCGATTTCATCGTAATTGAAACCCGATTGGTAGAAATAGGCGACGCCTTTCCAGACGAATAGATACAGATAGCCCACGTCGACCTTCCCCGCGTGTACGCGATACATCCGGCACGCTGCCGTACCATCCGCGTTTCGCTGCAAGGACAGATGGAATGCTCGAACCGCAGGATCCGCAAACGCCCCCCGCAATCCTTTCTCCTGCCAATGACGCTCATGGAGCGCGAGCATCGCTTCAAAATAGGCCTCGGTTGAACTCCCGGATTCCGCCACCTTGACCCCGATGGGCCCATGTTCAGACTCAATCTCCTTGCGAGCCCGGCGGATCAAATAGCGCGTTTTCTTAGTCAACACGCTCGCGTACTGCCGACTCGCGGCCCGCAACTGTTCGAAGTCAACAAAGTAGCAGGGGTGAAAGGACTGCGTTACCAGATAACCGCGTGATCGTGCTGCGTCAACCCAGCGCTCCGGGTCAATGGCGTGCGGCACCATCAATTGGTCCCATGCCATCGGGTTCTGATCAAGAGCATCCAATAGCTGCCGTTCTCCGATCCCGCGAGCTGCTGGACTCGAAACGAGGCCATTGAACTCGATCGTGAGATCATCAAACGGTGAGCGGCCAGTGGCATGCAACCACCATCTTCTGATTGGGACGATACCCCCGAGCCAATCAAAGCTGCGAACAAGGAGTCCCAGCGCCAGGACTTCATCGGCATTCATGCATTCGAACAGCCAAGCCGGGCTGCCGATCGGCAGCATATTCACCCAGCTCTGGATCCAGGCGAGCGATGTAAAGAACGGGGCGCCCGCGGCTTCGTGGAATGCCGACCAAGTCGGCGCCCAGCCCGGGCGCTCATCCAGACGTATCAATTCCTTTATCGTCATCGGAGGTCGGCGATCACCTCAACCGATGCACAACGACTGAGTGCCGATGTGTTCTCGCGAACAATTACAGAACATCATCAAGGCTGTGCAGCCGGCTCGGAAGTCGTCGCAGGCGTGAGATCGCCGCCAATGCTGCGGCGACGCATGTCACCAGGCCTGGAACGAACGCCGCTGCCGAGAGGGCGACCGATCGTAAAAGGAGCCGGCCGAAAGGCGAGCGTCAGCATCCATCTGTTCTCGGCCTCCGACGCACTCGCAAAATCGCGATCCCGTTCGAATCGAGTGTACGAAATCGTTCCATATAGATCGCGAACGATGCGATGGCTATACGATAGATCGAAAGCCCAGTTCTTGTCGTTGTACGCCGGGTCGTCGGAGGAATTGCGCTCATGAGTTACAGCCGCCGCCGTCTCACTACGGGAGTTCCAACGATAGCGTACAGAGAATGTACCCCCGACACGATCTCGATCCGCGATGACCTGATCGTCGTAGCGTTCCCGTTCGAATGCCGCGCGAAATTGGGCAGCCAGTCGGGTCGCGTCATAGGACCACCCCAACACCGACGAATCGAGAACATACGGCGCTGCGGTAAGCGGGCTGGCTACCTCTCCCCCCGGGGAAATTGAAGTCCCGATGCCGTCCCGGAACGCTTCTGCAGCGTCCGAACTTTGGGTCGATACCTGGAAACCGAGCGTATTGTGCGCACCGATTTGCCGCTGGATCTCGAAGTTGAAAAGCGGTGCGGACTCCTCGCCACCCATTGGCCGAGATACCTGCGAAACCCCGCCCTCGATCAGCAACGACCCTCGTCGGGCAGTGCTCTCGAGCCGCAGCGATGCTACGTTCCGGTCGTAACCATCAAAGGACGGTAGATTCCGGTAGTCAATCTTCGTGTAGGAGTAAACACCGGAAAGAGAGCGCCGCTCGGACAATCTGCGGCGCAGCTGTGCCGTACCCTCGTAGCGCGTGCTGTCCAGATCGAAGCCGGAATAATCGACGGCCGAGTATGTAGCAGACACTTCGAGCGAATTCCGGCCTCCCAATGGGAGCACCAGTGTTGGGCCAGTCGTGAAGTAATTGACGTTTTCACGCACCAACGGACGAAGCTCTCCGAAACTTTGCCCACCTACCTGGCCAAGTTCTTCCCGAAAGAACCAGATGAGTCTCTCCGGCAACAATTGCCAAGTTGCCTCGCCGGATATCTGCGGCAACGTATCCGAACCAAAATCACCCTCGAAGTACTCGTAATGCGTGATATCCGTATCCACATCAAGCGATAGCCTACGGGACTCGGAGCGGAGCTCTGCTCCTATTCGCGCGACTCCGAGCGAAGCATTGCCGCGCACCGGACTTCCAGGACTGACATTGTCGGACTGAATGCCAGCAACCGTGCCCTCCATCACCAGTTCGACGGAGGCGGCGGGCAAGGAAATCCCCACTAGCAAGACCGAACAGGCCGCCACCCACGTCCGTCCCACTGCAGAAGATCGGGACGGCAAATGCGCGGTGCCGAGGTCAATCACGGACGCCATAGTAGTCCTGATACTTGGAGTAATAGGCCCGCTCCGAAATTGACAGCGGCCGCCAGGCGTTCAGCACGACATGGATGACCTTGCTGCGATCCAGCTTGGACGCGGCGTCCTCCACTGTCCGCTGCTGGGCGTGGTTGGCACGAACGACGAATAGCAACTGATCAGCCACGCCCATCAGAGCTGCCGACTCGCTGGTAACGAGCAGCGGCGGGCAATCGAGAACGGCTATGCTCCGGCCCGAAGCCAGCCCAATACTCTCGAACAGTGCCTGCATCCTCGTGCTGGCTATCAGCTCCGAAATATCCTCGCGCCACTTTCCCGATGGAATGAAGAAAACCGATGGTTCAGACGTGGGTAGCAGAATATCCGCCAGAGATACCTGCTCATTCGACAGGAAGTCCGACAACCCCAATTGGTCATGGACGCCCAATAGCGATGAAAGCTGATGTCTCGCGACATCACCGTCGATCAGGACCGTCGAAACCTCGTACTCCATCGCCAGGCTCGACGCCAGGTTGAAGCTCACGTAGCTCTTGCCTTCGCCTGGCAGCGAACTCAGCACCGCCACAATACTGGTACGCTGCGCAGGCGTCGCCTGTGCATGTGTCGCGGCAGCCGCAAGGATCGGGGCCTTGATCGACCGGAACTCGTTTCGACGCATCCTGGCCTTGTCATCCGCAATGACCAGTCCGGCAGATCGCAAGCCGTCGCTTCTAAGGTCCGCTTGGGTCTTGCCGCGTGCCAGAAATGAGAGCGACTGCCCGGGTGGCCGCGGCGACGAAACCGTGACCACAGTCCGCGCTGCTTCGATTTCCGCTGTGCGTCGAATTGCCTTCTCGATGATGCTCATTCAGGCGCTCCGCTCCATGAGTGCGCGGACCTGATGCGATAAAGGATCAGCCACGATCATAAGCGCGATGGTAAACAACGCAAGGGCGGTGGCGACAGCGAAAAATCGGCGATTCCGGAAGCGTCTCTTCGTTTCTTCCTCATCAGACAGCATCTCGCGGATTGCGCCAATGACCGGCAAGTCCAGGGTCTTCTGGAGCTGGCGCTTCGCTACGAAAACCGGAGCAAGGAGACTCAGAGCCAAGGCCACCCCGAAGCCGCCCCCAACGGAGACGATCGATATCGCTAAAAGCAGGACGCGCCTCCCAAGACCCACGGGCTTGCTAGGAATCGTCGGCGGCTCCACGATTCTAAACTTTGACTCAGGGTCCTTGTCGACATTCCGCGAGACGCGTGCGATTTCGAGTCGCTGCAGCAGTTGCTGGTACTGCTGGCGCGTAACGTCATAGTCGCGCGTCAGGCTGTTGAACGCGGCCTCCACTTCCGGCGCAGCGGCAACTGCCTGTTGCAGAGTACTTATGCGACGGGTCGTTTCGGCCGCCTGCGCTTCGAGTGCCGCGATCTGCACATCGGTCGAGTTCAGCTGCATCTGTAAATTCTGCACGACGCCGTCGATCGAGGCACTGCCATCCCGACCTTCGACGGAGACTGGCCCAACGCCTCCCACCTCCTGCTGCCGGCGTTCCTGCAGACGCGCGATGGTCTCTCTCAACGCGAGCACATCGGGATGCTTGTCGGTAAAGCGCAGAAGTGCCGCCTCGAGATCACGAGTGGTTTGCGCGATCTGTGCATCGATGGTGCTGGCCGCTTGCATCTGAGCGTAAGTTGGCATTTCCGCCGGTCCTCCGGCGACGCTCTTGCCAGTTCCAGAGATCTTGCGCCGTAGCTCGTTTCGCTGGCTGCGAGCAACCGCTAGATCAGAAAGCGAACGCTCTAGCCCAGCCTTTTCTTGTTGAAGCCGCGCGAAATTGTCGCCACGGGTATCCGGCATCAGCGCGATGTTCTGCTGCTTGAACGCAGCAAGCCTCGCGTCATACTCGGTGAGACGCTTGGCGTATTCATCGACCTGCTGCTGGAGAAAGGCTTCAGCCGACGCACTGTTGGACTCGTCCGCTGAAGTCGACCCTCCCACCAGCGTGTCGCTCATCGCTTTTACTACGCCGTATGCGGCTTTCGGATCACTGTTGCTATAGGAAATGGTGTAGTAGCCGAGCTCGCGATCCAGGGAAATGTCGATATCCTTTTCAAGCGACCTCAACACCGAGTCACGTTCCTGCGGCGTATCGACGGCCGCGAATAACCCTATCTTTTCGGCAACTGCCTCCAGCACGGGCCTCGAGATCATCGCGCGACGGACGAGCTGTGCCTGGTTGCCGGTATCGGGCGCTACCGCGATGCCTTGCAGCAACGGCGCCAGCACCGACTGGGTATTCACGTAAACCTGGGCCCGCGCTTCATAGCGATCTGGCATCAGAAGCACCAGGCCCGATCCAAGCACCAGCAATGCGGCTGCCGCGGCCAGGCCGTATCCTCGGAATCGCCTCGCCGACCGTAGATGCTCGAGGAGTTCGTTGGCGATGTCCTGCATAGCCCGACGCCCCTAAAACGCCGATTCCGGAATAATCAGTACGTCACCGGGTTCCATGCGCAGGTTCTGCTTCATGTCTCCCTTCGATATCAGGTCATTCAGGCGCACCTTGATCCGCTGGGTAGCACCATCCTTCGATGTACGAACGAGTCTGGCTCGATTGCCGGCAGCGAACTCCGAAAGCCCCCCGACCGCGATGATGACGTCCAGGACGGTCATTCCACTTCGGTACGGAATCGCGCGGGGTGCAACCGCCTGACCGACGACGCGGATCTGGCTGAACGTACTCGCGGGTTGCAGGACGATCACGCTCACCTGCGGAGAACGCACGTACTCCGCCAGCGCTATTTCGATATCACGCCCGAGTTGCGACGGAGTCTTGCCCACCGCCACCATATCCTGCACCAACGGTGTCGTAACCTTGCCGTCGGGCCGAACCGGCACATCCGCCCCAAGTTCCGGATTGCGCAGTACGAACACACGAATGGTATCCCCAGGTCCAATCACGTAGTCGTCGGAAGCCGCGGCCGCATCGATCTGGCCCGGGAGCGATGGGGCGATCTCGGACGGCTCGGATGGTGATTGAGCGAAGGCAAGCTGGCCTGCCGGGACGCCTAAGAGGCTCCCACAGACGACCGAGACTACCCGGATGGCCCGCGAGAATTTTCTCATCGCACCCCTGGAGCGCCGCACATCACCCATATCTGACATAATGCCCTGTCTCCCCTAGCAGACGAATTTTAGCTGAGCGCCCCACCCGTCGGTACAGCGCATCGTGGTTTTGTGACGTGGTTGAGTCTTGCCGGACCCGCCAGACGGATGTCTGCGTTGCCGGGACGAGACATGGTTTCCGCACATGCATGAAGTTCCGCCGGCTCCGCAGAAAGCTTCCTGGGTTCCGCGATTCTCATCACTCCACGCGACAAGGCAACTGTGGCAAACAGCTTGTCCGAATCGATAAATAGTTTGTCTAGATCAAGCAGTTGCTCCTCGCGATGGAAGCGCACGGGGCAAGAATAGCCAGCAAGGGGGAACGGTGGTCGAAATCTCGATAAAGGCGAGTTTGTTCCTGCTCGTCGTTCACTATGTGGGCTATCCGATCGTCGTGATTCTGCTGGCGCGATTCCGCAAGAACCGAATCGCGCCGGGTTTCGCGGTATCCGCAACGCCGAACGGCGAATGCCCCAGCATCAGCTTCATCATTGCGGCCTATAACGAAGAGAAGGTCATCGAGGCCAAGATCCGCAACACGCTTGCGTTGACTTATCCCAGGGAGAAGTTGCAGATCATCATTGCCGCCCAGGGCTCATCCGATGCGACAGAGCGAATCGCACGTTCTTTCGAGTCGCAAGGCGTCTACGTCATCCATGACCCTCAGCGTCGCGGCAAGACCGCGGCACTCAACGAGGCCGTCGCGGCGAGCAGTGGCGACATCATCGTTTTCTCGGACGCGAACAACGCCTTCGAGCCTCACGCGGTTACACGTCTCGTGGCCAATTTCTCGGATCCGCAGATCGGAGGAGTCAGCGGCCTAAAGCAGATTCGAGCCGACGATGACAGAGAGTCCAGCGTCGGCGACGGTCTTTACTGGAAGTACGAAGCCGCCATAAAGACGGCCGAGAGCGAACTCGGGTCCATCACTGCCGCGGATGGCGAAATATTCGCCATCCGACGAGATCTATTTCGTCCAATGGATCCCTCGCTGATCAACGACGATGCTGCATTGACCATCGCCATAATCCAGGCGAAAAAGCGCGTCGTCTATGAACCAGCGGCACGATCATTCGAGCATGCGTCCATCACGATAGCCGACGACTTCAATGTAAAAGTGCGCATGATCAGCGGCGGATTCCAGACACTGCGTCGCAATTGGCGTTTGCTGTTCTCACCGGTGGAGCCGTTCGCCTGGCAGTTCTTCTTTCACAAGACTCTGCGATGGATTGCTCCTGAACTACTGATCGTTCTGTTCGTCGGCTGCGCCACCCAACTACATCAGCCGAAATTTGCGGCGCTGTTCACACTGCAATGCGTGTTCTACGCAATGGCCCTTGGCGGAGCGGTCATGCGATGGCTGACCGGACGCATCCCAATGATTCTCTACATTCCGTTCTACTTTTGCGCCATGAATCTCGCCGCGCTATTCGGGCTGTATCGATGCCTGTCGGGCACCACGACCTGGCGAAAGGCGGCACGATGAATGCACTCGCGCTGCTTGCGCCGATTGCGGTCCTCGGTGCCTGCCTGGCGGCAACTTGGCTGATCCGCTCGCGGAACATGCAATATTGGCTCAGGGGTTACCTAAGGAGCTGCGGCGACCGCCGCCGCCGAACACGGCAGTTTCCGCGACACGTCTACGTGTGTATAGCCGACCATCATGAACCGTTCGGCGGCACGCAGGATCTGGCGCTGGCACTGCACCGCACTCGCCGCTGGTGCGACGGGTATCGCGAGGCAGCCGCAAACCACCGCGACAGTGATGGCCGCCCTCCGCGCCACACGTATTTTTATCCTGCCGAGGAATATGCGGCGGAGATCGTCGACCAGATCGCGGGACTGTGCCGCGATGGTCTCGGCGAACTGGAGGTCCATCTGCACCATGACGGCGACAATGCGGAGAACCTGCATCGAACGCTACGGAATTTCACCGCGATCCTTCACGATAGGCATGGCGCGCTCCGACGCGATGCGACCACCGGGCAGGTCCTGTATTGCTTCGTCCATGGGAATTGGGCATTGGACAACTCGCGACCCGATGGCCGCTGGTGTGGCGTCGACAACGAGCTTTCGGTCCTCAGCGATACAGGCTGCCGCGTCGACATGACGATGCCGTCGGCCCCCAGCGATACACAGACCCGCAAGATCAACTCCGTTTATTTCGCCAAAGGCAAGCCGGGCTGCCGGAAATCTCACGATTTCGGCCGGGACGTCCGAGTCGGAGATTGGGCAAGACCGGGTGAGATACTGATGATCCAGGGTCCCCTGGGCTTGAACTGGCGCGATGGGAGATGGGGCGTGCTACCACGCATCGAGACAGGTGAAATATCCTTCGATGCACGCCCCAGCAAGGAACGAGTGAGGCTCTGGCGGACATTGGCGCCGGCAATTGACGGCGCTCCGGAACATGTCTTCGTCAAATTGCATATGCATGGTGCGACCGACCGATCGCTGACCATGCTGTTCGACGAGGGTGGGCTCGATCGGCTGTGGACCCTGCTCGAACAGGAGTACCGTGACCGTCCAGGCTGTCGCCTGCATTATGTGAGCGCGTGGGAGATGGCGGAGCGCATCCGTCGCATCGCCACCGGTGATCTGCTCGATTCATAGCCGGACAGGCGTCGAAACATGCGCATCCTCCACGTCATCGACACTCTTGACTACGGCGGCGCCGAGAAAGTCGTGGTTTCGCTCGCCAATGGCGCAGCAGCAAAGCATCACGTCGACGTATGCACACTCGGCCGGCTCGGCGCACTGGCCGACGAGTTGGACGCTCACATTCGTACGTTCTCTCTGAATCGACGTCCTGGCAACTCCCCTGCATCCTTGCTGCACCTCGTGCGACTGATCCGCGACGGCCGCTACGATGTCGTGCATGGGCACAATTGGAGCGCCCTGCTCGAAACAGCGACGGCGGCAGCGATAACAAGCACGCCCTGCCGCATCCATACGATGCATGGACCCTATCCCGCCTCACCGTCTACGATCTCTGGGCGGGCCAAACGGATCTTACGCCGCTGGCTAGAACAACGTGCATCAAGGCGACTCGGACGAATCGTATGCGTCTCGGAGGCGATTGCCGCCTATATACCGTCTACGATCGGTATCGACCGCGAACGTCTGCAAACGATCCACAATGGTATCGATACGGCACCGGAGGTGGAACGTCCTTCCAGCCGCCGATTGTCCTTCATCACTGTCGGGCGACTCGATACGATCAAGAACCAGGCGCTGATGCTCAGAGCCTTTTCGTCATTGGGTCGGCATTTCGAAACAGCGCGCCTTATATTCGTCGGTGACGGGCCAGAACGAGAAAACCTCCGTCACTTGGCTATCGAACTTGGTATTGACTCACGCGTCGATTTCCTTGGCTTCCGGAACGACATCGACGATCTTCTGGCAAAGGCCGATATATTCCTGTTGTCGTCACACTACGAAGGTATCTCCATGGCGCTGCTCGAGGCGATGCGCTCCGGGCTTCCCTGTGTCGCGACACGTGTGGGTGGCGTCCCCGAAACGGTGATCGACGGCGAAACCGGCCTGCTGACCGAACCGAATGATCTGCGAGGTTTCACGAACTCGATGCGCGAACTCGCGGAGTCGGAGCCTCGGCGACGGACGATGGGAACGGCTGCACGGGCATTCCAGCTACGGGAGTTCTCTCGTTTCGCGATGCTGCAGCAATACGAGGCCCTGTATCTCGAAGAATGTCGCCAAGGAATATCGGCATGAGCCTGCGCATTCTATATCACCATAGAACGCAGGGCCGCGGGGCCGAGGGTCTGCATATCCGCAGCATCGTGGAGGCCCTACGGGAAATGGGCCATGAAGTCACGGTACTGTCTCCCCCAGGCGTCGACCCCCTATCGACGGACTCCGACATACCCGTCGACAAGACCTTGGTTCGTACTCGGGGTCTGCAATCCGTCTGGAAGTGGATCAGTCGCAATCTCGGCGGAGTTCTCTTCGAGGTCGCCGAGCTGGCCTATAATCTCCCAGCGTGGTGGCGCGTGAGAAGAGCGCTTCGTTCCGGAACTTATGATCTGATATACGAACGCTACGCATTCTTCATGGTTGGTGGTGCCATCGCTGCACGCCAGCATCGAGTGCCCTTCGTACTCGAAGCCAACGAGGTCAGCGGAATTCCTCACCGGGCGCGTGCACAGCGGATGGTGAGACTATGCCGCGTCGCCGAACGCGCGGTACTGCGTCGCTGCTCGGGAGTCCTTGCGGTATCGTCCTATCTGCGCGATCGCATCGTCGCGCAGGGCATGGCACCGAGCCGAGTGCTGGTCGTACCGAATGCTTTTGACATGCGAAGGATTGCTGGCGTGGCTCGCGATTCTAGCCTTGCTTCGCAATATGGGCTGTCCGATTCGCTCGTCCTGGGTTTCGTGGGCTGGTTCGATGATTGGGATCGCCTCGATCTGCTGATCAAGGTATTCGGCAAGCTGTCTCGCCTGCGCCCCCATCTCAGGCTTCTCCTTGTGGGCGACGGTCCAGTGACCCCCGGGCTGAAGACCCTCGCGTCTCAACTGGGGCTCGAGTCAAAGATCATCTTTACCGGCGCGGTGCCACGGAACCGGGTTCTGGATCACGCATCCCTGCTCGATGTGGCCATTCTACCTAACTCGAACGAGTTCGGTTCACCGGTGGTGATGTTCGAGTTCATGGGGCTCGGTATTCCGGTGGTCGCGCCGCGGCTGGGCCCCATACTGGACGTTCACGATGCTGGATCTTCAGCGATGCTGTTCGATCCGCTCGACGAATCGCAAATGGAAGCCGCCATTCTAGCCGTCGTTGATTCTCCCGAACTGCGACGTAACCTTGCCTACGAAGCGCGACGCAGGCTCCAAGAGAGGCATTCCTGGCGCCAGAACGCGGCGAAGATCCTGCAGACGGCCGGCATCGAGCCGGCGTCAGCGTACACGGGAGCGCAGGGCCATACCGCCGCGATCTGCACGACCAAATCCGGGCCCGTGTCGATCTGCCTGATCGCCGAACTGCCGCCGCCCATGGGAGGAATGGCCATTCAGGCTGTCCGGCTCAGCGACGCATTGCGTGCCGAGGGTCATGAGGTCAAGCATGTCCCCACCAATTCCTTGGCACACTGTTCACCAATTCGGCGAATCCCATTGCTGCGGGGCGTCGTCAATCTTGCAATGTTCATCGCCTCATTGCTGAAACGAACTCGCGGCTCGGACATCGTGCATATTTTCGCGAACTCCGGCCTCAGTTTCTTTCTGTTCGCCGTATCTGCCATTGCGGTCGGTCGCCTCAAAGGGTGCTTCGTCATTCTGCATTATCATGGCGGCGCTGCCCCGCAGTTCCTCCACCGTGCTGGTAGCCTGGTGGTGCCGTGGCTGCAACGTGCCCAGGCCCTGTTGGTACCGTCTGCCTTTCTGGCGCGAACCTTTGCCGCTTACGGCCTGCAAACCACCATCGTACCGAATCTGGTCGAAACCATTGAAGGGCCACGCCGCCCCTCTGCACCGCACGCGCCGAGAATCCTGATGGCGCGAAATCTTTCGCGCGTGTACAACATCGCATGCGGCTTACGGGTTTTCCGCGAAGTTCTGAATCGCATTCCAGAAGCAGAGTTGATCGTAGCAGGCGATGGTCCAGACAAAGCGAGCCTGCAGGATCTGGCGCAGGCATTGGGCCTCGGCGATCGCTGCCGATTCGTCGGCAGCGTAGACAATGTCACGCTCCGACGAATGATGCTTGACGCCGACATTCTCCTGAATACCTCACGAGCCGACAATCAGCCGGTATCCATCATGGAGGCCTTTTCCGCAGGAGCCATCGTAGTCAGCACCGACGTTGGTGGTATCGGCGATCTCGTGACCCATGATGAATGCGGCCTGCTCGCGCCCGACGATGATCATGTCGCACTCGCTGCCCTGGTGATACGCGTGTTGTCGGATCCAGCGCTCGCGCGTCGCCTGGCGGACCACGCCAAGACCCGTGCGGCCGATTTCACCTGGCCCAAAGTTTATCCCGTGCTAGCTAACGTATATGGCTGCAGGGAAGCCGCATGAATTTCTATCAGGACATCTTCTTCCGCAGCCTCGATATCCTCCGCGGACGGCGCACCATCGAGCGATTGGGGTTCCTCCGAGAGTCCCAGTTTTGGGACGCGACCACTCTCGAGGCCTGGCAGCTGGCTCGCCTGAACGAGCTGCTGGAGCATGCGCGATCCTCCACGACGTACTATGCACGTACGCTGCGGAACATCCGGCTGCCGCTGGAGTCGGTCGAAGAGCTGGCAATGCTTCCACCTCTGACCAAGCGGGACATCGTCGCCAATCACGCCGACTTGCAAAGTCGGACCATCGACCGCGGACGCTTCGTTGCCAGTCGCACCGGCGGCTCGACTGGAGAGCCGATGAGGTACTTCTGGGACAAGCGCGGCATGGACTGGAATCGCGCCAGCGTCTACCGCAGCGCCGAATGGGCCGGTGTGGCACTGGGTGAACGCACGGTTCAGATGTCGGGCTCGCATTTCGACTACACCCAGTCGCAGAAGCTGCAGAACAAGCTCGTATGCTTTCTGCAACGCTATCGGGAGCTGCCAGTCGGGATACTGACAGACGGGATCCTCGAGAGCTATTTCGAGCGACTCAATGCGTTCCGACCAACCAGCATTTGGGGCTATTCCAGTGGTATCGCTGCGATGGCCGAGCATGTCGCGCGGCGACATCCATGTGCCCCGCTTGATTTCGTCAGAGCGATCATTACCAGCTCCGAAACATTGCGCCCGGATCAGCGCCGCCTGATCGACTCCGTGTTTGGGCCCGGCCGGGTTCATGACAACTACGGCAGCCGCGAGATGTACATCGGTGCCGAATGCCGGCAGCATGACGGCTATCACCTTCACTCCGAGGTGCTGATCGTCGAGGTGGTAGACGACTCCATGCAGCCTTGCATGCCCGGCGTACGCGGGCGGATTCTGCTGACCGACCTATCGAACCACGCGTTTCCATTCATCCGCTACGAAATCGGCGATGTCGGATCCCTTGCATCGGATGCGCCCTGCCCGTGCGGGATACGGTTGCCGCGCCTGCAAGCCGTCGAGGGGCGGATCGCCGATCTCGTCGTGCTGAAGGATCGAGTGCTGTCTCCACCGAACTTCACGCTGATCTTCAGCGACTTTCCGGGAATTCTTGGCTACCAGATCCGTCAGGACTCGATCGATGCGCTGGATGTGCTGGTCGTGCGTGGCGCCGAATATAGCGACCGCGTGGAGCGGTACGTAATGGGCTCCCTGCAGACGCTGGTCGGTGAAGGTGTGAGCTTGAGGCTCAAGCTCGTGGACGAGATTCCTGTTTCGGAGTCGGGCAAGCGTCGCTATATCATTTCTCGGGTGGGGCGCGTGGGGACGCCGTGAGCATAACAGGAAGAATGTTGAGACGAGTCGCCACGCGCATTCCGGCGCGACGACTGCTGCTACGCGGCCCGATGGTATCCAGCGCACCCGTTGCGCTGACATTCGACGATGGCCCACATCCCGAGAACACTCTGCGTATCCTCGACATCCTCGACACCGCCGAGGCGCGCGCGACATTCTTTCTACAGGGTGATCAGGCGAAACGTTACCCAGCGCTCGTACGAGCCATACACGATCGCGGCCATCAAGTCGGGAATCACGCTTTTCACCACGTCAGCGTCCGCGACTCGGGTTCGATCCACCATGTCGCGAATGTCCGTCATGCTCAGCAAGTGCTGGAAGATATTATTGGAGCACCTCTAGCGCCGACGTTCCGACCACCATTCGGCGATTGCAGCACACTGGCGTTTGCGATGCTGTCGATGCGGGGCTACCAGTTCGTCTTATGGTCGATGGACAGTGACGATTCGTATGTCACCGACTCCGATGCACTCGCGGCGCACGTACTTCGAAAAGGCCCCTCCGGTGGCGAGATCCTGTTGTTTCATGAGGATTATGCGCATACCGTCGCAGCCCTACCCACTATCCTCGGGCGGCTTTCCAGCAATGGGCTGCGCTTCGCCAGAATCGATGACTTCGGTACGAAGCGCTGAATCGATGGATATCGCGACGAGGATTCTAGTATCGAATATGTCGCTCCGCATGGCGATCGCAGTCGTCGTGATGTCTGTATGCGCCAGCGTTGCCGCATCTTCGCAGCGCGAAAGCACGACCTTCTATCTCTCACCGAGCGGACGTGACAGCGCCGATGGCCGATCTCCGGAGCATCCGATGCGGAGCTTCGAGCGCGCATTCTCGAAGTTGCAGGCCGGAGACGAGTTGGTGTTGCTGGACGGGACGTACTCGGCGGCGTCGGGTACGGGAACGATCCACTGGGACAACGGCAGTGCCTCGGCGCAGATTCCCTCCGGCACGGCACAGCGCCCCACGGTGGTGCGTGCACAGAATCCGGGCTCGGTGCGGATCATCGGTCCGCTGTTCATCGGCCGCTCCAACCGCAAGGACTCCTACATCCGCATCCAGGGCCTCACCTTCGAGGGCGGCGGCTCGCTCTACAACAGCAGCTTCGTGACGCTCAAGGACGTCGGTTTCCACGGACCGTTCGACATCGGTACCAACGACCACCACCAGGGCAATACCGACAATCTGGTCGAGGACGTGTGGATCTGGAGCGCCGGCGCGCGAGTGATCGCGATCAACTACCGGGCGCATCGCAACGTCTGGCGGCGGGTGCTGGTGCGGGGCGATGGCTGCGGCACGAGTGCCTGCTCGGGCTCGGGCAATCCGAATGTCGGCTTTACCGTTTACGACTCGATGGACGTGTCGGTACAGAACGTAATGGTGATCGACCGGGTACTCGCCGGGTCGGACTCGCCGTATGCGGATTTCGCCTGCGCCCAGCACACGAGCGATCCGCGCTACTACTTCGGCCGCAACGAGTGGCTGGGTGTGCTCTCGCTCAACTCCCCAGACATCGGCTTCTATTGCGAACCGGATGAAATCATCGATCAAACACCCACTTTGAAGCTGATCGATTCGGTATTCTGGAACGCACGTCAAGGTGGCGTGAATATCGCGCGTGCCGGCCAGCGCCACCATATTCGCAACCTGCGCATCAGGTCCAGTGGAGACGGATTCCGATTCGCTCCCGCGCTCAAGAGCAGCGGTGCCAGCATCGGCGAGCTCATCATTGACGGCGACGGACGGTTTGCCGTGAACTCTTCGGTCGCCGTCTCCGGGGCCGCGATCAGTGGCCGCTGGAATGCGCCGGTGAACCAGGCAGGCTGTGCCGAGCGATGTTCCTACTCGACCATTCCGGACCCACGATACGAACTCCCCGGCCTTGCACTCATCGGATACGGCAGGGACGGTACGCGACACGGAGAAGAGGGATTCGACGCGCCGTCCGGCAAGCCACTATGGCCATGGCCAAACGACGCACGGATCCGAAACGAGATGTGCGCTGCCACATCAAGAGGCTTCTGCGCGGCCGGGACCACCATATCCAGCTATGTGGCTGGATCAGATTTTCGCACCGAATCGTCTTCCGACGATCGCTGAAGACGAAGCATGCCCGGCAAGAAGCAGTTGCTCGCTGAACTCTGCTCACGGACGGGCCTGGCCCGCGCGTTACTGCAGCTTGGTCCAGGATCGCGCAATGCCTTGGTCGTGCTCGCGTATCATCGAGTTCTGGACATCGGCGACGAGCAATCCTTTCCGGCAGATCCCGAGCTCGTCAGTGCTACCGTGGCGGACTTCGAATGGCAAATGCGGTTCCTGCGCCGCCACTTCAGTCCAATCACGTTCCGACAAGCCATCGATTGCCTGGAACGGGGAATCGCCCTTCCCGCGCGGAGCGTGATCGTCACCTTCGATGATGGACACCTGGACAACTACCTGCATGCATTCCCGATCCTGCAATCACTCGGAATGCCTGCCACGATCTTCCTGTCGACGGGTTACGTCGACACGCGCCTGCCATTCTGGTTCGACCAAGTCGCGCGGCTGCTGTACCGCGCACCGCCGGGTCGACTGGACTTGAGCACCATCGAGATGCGGATCGAACTGTCCGACATCGCCTCGCGTCGCCGCGCCACGGAAGTCATTCTCGGACGACTCAAACGCATACCGGAGTCTGATCGACTTTCCAGCTTGCGCGAGCTCGAATCCCGGCTAGATCGGAATGTCGTCAGGAGCGAGGATTCCGAACCGTTCGCCCTCAGCTGGTCTCAAGTTCTTGAAATGTCACAGAGTGGTATCGAGTTCGGCTCGCACACCGTCTCGCACCCAATCCTGTCGAATCTCGAGCCGGCGCAGTTGGCCCGCGAGCTGGGCGATTCGCGTCGCAGCATCGAACTTCATACCGGTCAACCCGCGGATGTCATCGCCTATCCGATCGGCAAACGATTTGCGTACAGCGATTCCGTGATCGCAGCCTGCAAGGCAGCCGGATATCGCGTCGGTGTCTCCTATGAATCGGGCATCAACAAATGGCCTTTGTCGTCACCTTTCGAGCTGCGGCGGTTGGCGATCGAGCGATACACGGATCGCGCGATGTTCGAATCACTGCTGACTCTCCCCAGAATATTTGGCTGATGGAAACGGGCGCGGAGTTGACGGCGAGCAGCGTGTTCTGGTGGGCGGACCAGAGCGCCGGCTGGATCTACTTGCTGCCACCGCTGGAAACCCGTCACGTACTCTGCATCGATCCGCTGCCCGAGATCAGTTGGTTGATGCATCACGGCTGCGCCCAGATCACCGTGGCCTACACGAGCGAATCCCGCGCGGACGAAGCCGGCCGACGTCAGACCTCTGAGCGTGATCGTATCGATTGGATCCCTTTCGATGATTTGGTCGCGGGAATGGTTGCACACAGAACTCGATTCGACGGCCTGGTCATCCATGACCCTCAGGCCCGCATCGTTCACTCGGCAAGCAAGTCGGCAGTATCCCGCCTCGCTGCCGCGCTGCCTGCACTGCTGACTGACGATGCTTTCGTCTACCTTGGCCTCAAACGACGGTTGTCGCTGTTCGGATCATCGCGCGACAGGCGCGCTCCGCGAGGATCACATCCGCTCTGGTCACCTCGACGAGTCATCGAGGAGATTAGTGCTCAGGGTTTCAACAACTTGCACCAGACCCCCTACCTGCTGGACGGGAGCCGAGTCCTCGACATCCTCGTACCCGCCTATCGTGCCACCACCAATGGTCACTTGTGGCGAGAGCGCCTCAAGGAAAGGCTCCTGGGGCCGACAAGCAGCTGCTGGCTGACACCGGCGATTGGATACGTGGTCACTCGAGATGGAGCACCGCCGAGCGTTCTTGAGGAGATTCGGGCTCTCGTTGGCCGTATCAGTGGATCCGGGCCTGAGAAACTGTCAATAGATCAGTTTCGGCTGGCACGTGGTGACAAGGCCATTCTCTGCTTTCGACCGCCGGAACCCGACAGTGAGGCGGTGGTTGCTGTAGTCACCGAGGATCCCGCCGTATTCCGCGGCCGCAGGATCGAGCTCGACATCCTTGAGCGCCTCTCCCGACTGCCCGAACACATCGCGAGTCGCGTGCCACGGCATCTTGGTGAGCACAGGATCGGGCGCTATACGTGCTTCATGATGTCGGCTTTCGATGGAGTCACGTTGGACGCCGATTCCGACCATCTCGCGCCGTTGACTCGACAGGCTATGGACTTCCTTACGGGCCTTCAGGTCGAAACCGCGATGCCCACGACTCTCGACGACGCCGCTCTCGATCTACACGTATCGTCCATTTTCGAGGATGCAATCGGGCGAAATCCATCGGTGTCGGCCGAGTTGCGCGCGCTTGGCGAACAGGTCCGGCAGCAGCTCGCCGGCCGCACGTTACCAACCGTCCTCACCCATGGAGATTTCAAGATCGAGAACGTCATGTACTCGTCAGACGATGGTCTGATGACGGGCGTAATCGACTGGGAACACGCTACGATAGCTGCGCTACCGCTGATAGATCCGCTCTATCTTCTGTTCTACAACCGTACGCTGCGCGGAACTCCATGGCTGGACGCTCTTGATGCGATGCTCGACGAGTCGAGCCTTGCTACGGACGAGCGCGCTCTCCTGACGCGGCACATGGACATATTGGGCGTGCCAGCCACAGATTATGCAGCGCTGACCGCTCTTTTCTTCGCTCACCATATCGGTCGACGCATCACGCTCGATCCCGATACTGCTGCGGAACGACGTCTTTCTCACATGGTGGCCTGCCATGCATCGCGCTTGGCAGGCCGGCAAGATTCGATGACTCAGAAAGTCTCGTAAGCTCCGGCATCCGGCGCATTACCCTTTGGACGTGGGGACCCCAGCGCATCCAAGGCAGGCGCGCTGGCACTACCGAAGGAATTTCTGCCGATGTCGATCGCCGGCGCGCCCGGCTTCAGCCTGAAATCGGACGCAGCAGGGCCCTGAAACAACTCGCTCGTTGTCGAACTGAACGATGCCGCATCGCGCCCGGAGCCTCGCCAGGCCGCAAGATTGATGGTGGTTGTGTCACCATCCAACGAGAAGCGGTCGGATACGACATTGTAGTCGCTGCTGAACGTCGTGTTATTCACGGCAATGCTTCCGCTCGCACCGCTCGCGGCCAGCACGATGTTGTTAAACAGGATGTGTCCGCCATCGTCTTCCGTCAGCTTGATCGCCCAGCCACCACCGGCGGGAACCAGCAGCGTATTGTTGACGATCGTCAGAGTCTTGGGCCCCGCTGCAGCATCGATCTGAAATCCACGCACAGCATTGCGCCCATTTTCGTAGATTACGTTGTTCTGTATGGTGGACCGCTGAACACCATCCATGTCGAGACCGTTAGCGACATTCTGAAACAGAATGTTCCCATCGATGACGAGCCCCGAATGCAGGCCGTCGCCGCCGACACTTGCATCGCCATTGAAATGAATGCCGTTCTTGGCATTCGTCGAACAGCGATTCCCTCGCAACACAGTATCGTCCGAACCTCCGTTGGCCAGGTAGATACCATGGCTGGTGCGCGATCCCGTCGCGACATTACCCTCGATGATCGAGTTAGCCACCTGGGAAAGATAGATATTCGATGATCCGGAGTCCCGGACGATATTGTTCCGGATCTCCAACCCCCGCATTGGACTGGTCGCCGTGGCGCCATGCGTCGCAATGCCGTATCCCGACATCCCTTGCACCGTAAAGCCCTGAATCGTCACATAGTCGGCATCATCGATCGTAATCCCCTCACCGGCGGAGTTGGTGCTATCGATGACTGTCCCGGCCCCAGCCGCCATGACGGTAATCCTGTTACCCGAGATTCCGCTCCGCGATACGACGAAGCCGCGATACTGCCCGTCGTGGACCAGCACCGTGTCTCCGGGCTGGGCGGCATCGACAGCAGGTTGGATGGTCGCATACGAATGTCCGGCGCCAACGCAACGGACCTTGCCACCACAGGACAGTGCCGCACCACCGGCTACGGTGAAGCTGAAACTCACATCCGCCGCCAGCGTGTTGCCCGCCATATCGGCGATGCCACCAGCCCCTCCCTTGAGGGTTACGGTGTACGTCGTGCCACTCGTGAGCGAAACTGACGGAGTGAATATGGCCGCTGTGCCGCTCACGACGATGCTGCCATTGACCCCAGACATGAGAAACGTCGCCGCCGTGACCGTCGAAGCCTGGATTGCTTCGCTGAAAGTCACGGCAATCGCGGTGCCAGCCGCCACTCCCGTAGCACCGCTGCTCGGGATGGTGGACGCAATGACCGGGCGCGTCGTATCCGCCTGCGACGACGTCACTGTCAAAGTGAATGCAGGCAACGATGCCGCAGCCTTTCCATCCGATACACTCAGCACGATTCCGGAGAAGGTACCGACGTTCCCGGCTCCCGGCGTACCGCTCACTCGACCCGTCGACGTATTGAGCGTGAGCCACTCCGGCAACGCCGTTGCGCTATAGGTAAGTCTGTCCCCATCGGCATCGGCAGCAACAATCTGAAAGGAGTATGGGCTACCTACGACTGCCGACGACGGAGGCTGACCGCCGATAGTCGGGGCGCGATTGGTCGTCGTCGCACCCTGCACCGTGATGCGGAACGCCGGCAGCGTTGCCGTAGCCCTGCCATCCGATGCCGATATCAGCAGATCACCCGTAGTGCCGACATCGGCGATGGTTGGCGTTCCGCTCAACTCGCCGGATGCCACATCAAATTGCATCCAGTTCGGCCGACCTGTCACGCTGAATGTCAGCGTATCGCCATCCGCATCAGAGGCGATGGGACGGAAAAGGTACCGCACACCGACTTCCGCAGACTGTGGGGGAGAACCGGAAATCGTCGGGCCCGCATTAGGGGATTGCTGGTTCGGCGATGATGCGGCAGCCTCATCGCCCCCCTGGCACGCCATGAGCGTAAGACACGCAGCCGAAACCAGCAGGATTCCACGCAGGGGCACGAAGCAAGACATTCGGCGGGTCGCGATCATGGACTGAATCCTCGGCGTTGCTCGGTTCTGCCGTTGCAGAACGAAACCATCTATAGACCTCATTGTTGACTTACCGGCCCGGGTCCGCAACGCGTCGCAAGGTCGCGACTCGAGATCGCATCGAGGCGATGGTCACGATACGAGGTGCACGATGAATATCATGCACACCGATATCCACGGTACTTTGTTCCGTTTGTTGGAAGAGAAAACCGTGAACCGCTGCTCCATTAATCCACCGTTTATGAGGCGCATACCCTGGTCATGGGCAGTGATACGGGATTGGCCTCAACCCGCCGGTTGGGCGCAAGCGTCCTCGCAGATCCTTGAGGTCGGCGTACCGCCCCACCCTGGGACGCACGGATCAATCGGTTCGTGACCTGGTGAATTGGCGGCGCGTACAAATGTGCTGCAAAATCGGCAGGGCGTGCCATAGTGGCCCGCGCCATCCGGGCTGGCCGTAGCCTCTGCCGATAATGGGTTTTGCCGGCTGAACATGTCTTCTCGAACGGATGTCGGCCGGTTCTTCAGGCACTCGACCATCTATGCGCTCGGTAGCATCGTCAACCGTGCCGGCGCTTTCCTGCTGTTGCCGCTCTATACCAGTCGGCTTAGTACCGGGGAGTACGGCACGCTGGAGCTATATTATGTAATCGCTTCAGTCGTATCCGGTCTGCTATCCGTCGGAATCGCCCACGCGACGCTTAGGTTCTACTTCGATTATCCCGAGCAGCGGGAGCGCAACACCCTTGTTACTACCAATCTGATAGCATCCCTGTTGATCAGCGGCTGCGGAGCTGGCCTGTTGCTGCTGATCGCCGAGCCTCTTTCGAGTCTGGTCCTCGGCGTTCCTGGGCCCCGATGGGCCATGCCCGTTGTGCTCGCCACACTCGTTCTGGAGCTGTCGTCGCAAGTCTCGCTCGCCTATTTGCGAGCCCGCGAGCTCTCGGTGTTCTTCGTGGTATTGAGCGTTGTCAAGCTCCTGATCCAGTGCATCGCAAACGTCATCGCACTGACGCAGTTCAATGCCGGAGTCGTAGGCATTCTGTTCGGCAACTTCCTGGCCGTTGCGCTGGGCTGGTTGATTCTCACCTGTTACACCATCTCGAAGTGCGGCTTGCGATTCGAGATGGCCAAAGTATCTCCGGTGCTGCGCTACAGCCTGCCCTTCCTTTACATCACCGTTCTTGCGCTGTTCTCAGCGAATCTCGACCGGCTACTGATCAACTCACTGATATCGATCGAAGCGGTGGGGCTATATGCCTTGGCGCAGAAGTTCGCAAAGCTCATTGCCGACTTGATCGGCGAGCCGTTCAACCGGGCCTATGGATCTTTCCGCTTTACGATCATGGACCAATCCGATGCAGCCACGATCCAGGCGCGGATCTTCCGATATGCCGCCGTCGCCCTGGCTATCGTCACGATGGGCGTCGCCTACTTTGCTGTCGACGTGATCCGCATCATGGCAGCCTCATCCTACCTGCCCGCATCCACTCTGGTGCCGCCGCTCGCTCTCGCCGCCGGCCTGGGCGTACTGACGTATGTCACGCAGACCGGAGTACTCTATGCAAAAAAATCTGATGCGTTGTTCCGCATAACGCTCATCAGAACAGTTGTTGTCGCGGTACTTGCGTACCCGGCAATTGCCGGATTCGAGCTCGCCGGGATCTGCGCACTCGCGCTGCTGGACGCAGTGCTCGGTCTAGTCTTGACACACCGCATGTCGCAGCGCTACTTCGCTGTACAGTACGACCTCCGGCGCCTGGGGCTGCTCGGCTTGCTGGCGATGGTATTCTACGGAGCCTCATTACCTGCTGCTATGCTCACGGATAGCGTCGCGATCGTGGTCAAGGTCGCGCTGATCTGTCTCTTCCTGCTCGCCATACACTCGACCGGCGTACTGACCGCCCCGGAGCGGAAGTGGATTCGCGAGCGCTGGCGCCGGTTGCGGCCTGCAGCGGACCGGATCGAGACCTGAGTACCATCGATGCTCTTCCGCCTCCTCCCACTCTGGCTTTGGCTTATCGCACTGTTCGTCGCCCCACAACTGTGGGTCAAGGCGATTCTCAACTGGTCCGTCGATCTGTTCATCTATCCGTTCTGGCTGTTTGTCATAGGTATACGCGGTCAGCTGGGCACGTTATTCAAGCTATCACTCCAGGATAAATTCTTTCTGCTGATGATCCTCTGGATGATTCTCAGCTGGGTCACAAACTCTCCGCCGACCACCGTAACTGTCATCCTTGTCAACTACGTCAAGTGGTTCGTGCTTTTCCGTCTCGTGGTGGCGTCGGTGGACTCCGCAGCCGCTCTACGGCACGTCGGAATTGCGGTCATATTGGTGGCCGGATTCGTTGCAATCGAAGCCATAGAGCATATGCGCAGCCCACTCGGCATCGGCTGGGCAGGTCAGTCGTTCTCGTGGGTTGATCCGAGCGCCCAAGAGTTGGGTATCGATGCACGAACAAGATGGGTCGGGATCTTCGATGGCCCGGGCGTCTTCTGCGTGATGTTCACCATTGCACTGCCGTTCGTGCTGCAGTATCTAGCGAGCGCCTATCCGCTGTGGAAGCGACTTCTGTCGTTGGTTGTCCTGTCGCCACTGTTTCTCTATGCAATCTACTCGACGGGATCTCGTGGCGGCTTTCTCGCCACGTTGGCCGTCTGTGGCAGTTGGGTAGTCAGTCGCTACAAGATCAGCTTCAACAAGCTTCTCCTAATGGGGATAGGTGGCGCGGTATTCATGGTGCTGGGCCCTGCCTATCTAACCAGCACCACGGATAGCAGCCGTTCGGCGCAGAACCGCGTGAACATGTGGATCGAGGGGCTGGAGATGGTCCAGTTCAATCCGATTTTCGGTATCGGCAAAGGAAACTTCGGCCCGTATACCGGGCGCCTGATTGCCCACAACTCGGGTATCGAGGTCATGGGCGAAATGGGCATGGTCGGCCTGTTCCTCTGGGTCGGAATCATCTACCTCGGGCTATGCAACATTGCCACGCGCTTTCTGGAAACTGATGACAAGCGCGAGCGCGAGCTGCTCATTGCTCTTGGGATCGCAATCCTCGGCTATCTGGTCAGCTCTCTGTTCGTCACGCTCGAGTACGAAACCTGGTATTTCCTGCTCGCCTTGTCGGCCGCTGTAACGAGATGGACCAACAAACCGCATATTCCGGGCCGGAAAGATTTGATCGTGATCGGTGCGATATCGGTCGGATACTTTTCGTTGATCAAAGCCTTCGCGATTATGTATTGATACTTGCCGGAGCGTTGGTATCCCCATGTCAGCCGCTCTCCAGGAGTCCGGAACACCTTCCGTCTCCGTCGTCGTACCGACCTACAATTACGGCAGATTCCTGCCTCGTGCGCTCGACAGCGTGCTTGCTCAAAGCTTTGCTCCGTCCGAGATCATTGTCGTCGATGACGGTTCGACAGATGACACCCGTGATGTCCTGACGCGTTACCGTGAACCGGTCCAGGTCGTGCATCAGACCAATCGAGGTCTACCTGCAGCCCGAAACGCCGGAATCAGGCTCGCTCGGGGCGAGCTCATAGCATTGCTCGACAGCGACGATGCGTGGCATCCAAACAAGTTACAGCAGCAGATCGCGCTGTGGCGCCGGCATCCGGAATGCGGAGCCATAGGCTGCGGAGTTCAAGTGGTCGATGCGGAGGGGCGGCCGATCCGGACGGTCCTGTTCGAAGATGCAGCAGGCGATGCCAATGATCGGGTACACCGCATTGCATTGCGGCGCAGCTGGGTCGGAGGCTCGGGTTCTGGTGCCTTGATTCCCGTGGAGACATTCCGGCAGGTCGGCGGCTTCGATGAGTCACTCAGCGCCGCCGAGGACTGGGACATGTGGCTGCGGATCGCCGCGAAGTACCCGGTGAGGAACGTCCGTGAGGCCCTGTCGCAGATATGGGACCATCGGGGCGGTACGTTCCGCGGTGTCGCCAAACTCCGAATCAACCAGATGGCCGTACTTGGCAAGATCGAGCGAGAGCCTTCGCTCCGACTAAGTGCAGCGACCCGCCGCCGCATACACGCCATGATCCTGAGCGACGCCGCGGGTGAAGCGTTTGGCGGTGGCGACTGGAAGTCGAGCGCCGCTTATGCACTACGCTCTGCCTCGCTGTGGCCGCTCTCCGCAAAATCCTGGCACCTGCTCGCCGGCAGCAGCTTGCGGTGGCTGGCCGGTATTGACCGCACCGGTGCCTAGCCCGATGAGCCAAGCACTTGCGCCACTCGAGATGTGTGGGGCAACCCGGCGACCGGCGCCATGAGCAACGCAGCACGGCAGGCCGCCTATCGCTACCCATGGCTGGATCTGCTGAGATTCTGCGCCGCTGCGGCAGTCGTGGTGTACCACTACAAGTCGGTCTATGTCGACACGCTTCCGGCTGGCTCTGCGCTGCGTACCGACATCTATGCCGTTACGAAATTTGGATACCTGGGCGTCGACCTATTCTTCCTGATCAGCGGTTTCGTGATCCTGCTGTCTGCCAGCGGTCGCGACGCCTCGCAGTTTGCTATAGCGCGCGTTCTCCGCGTTTATCCGACGCTCTGGGCATGCGCATCGCTGACGGCTGTGACCTGCCTGCTGCTGGGTAGCGATGATATTCCGAGCGTGAGCGAGTGGGCCACGAGCCTGACGCTTCTGAGCCCGTACTTCGATCGACCCTACGTCGACGGCGTATATTGGACACTACTGATCGAGCTGAAATTCTACTGCTGCGTTTTCGTACTGATGTGCCTGGGCTGGCTTGATCACTACCGCGTATGGCTGCCGGCGTGGCTCGCAGCAACGATATCCTTCCGTTTGTTCGGCCAACCTTATTTTCTTGGATGGTTCATATCTCCCGAGTACTCGCCGCTGTTCATCGCCGGAATCGTCATATTTCGTGCGACCCGGGAGGGCTGGCAACCGTTTCACTGGAGCATGCTGGCAGCCTGCCTGGTGCTCAGTAGTAGCTACGAGTACCAAGCCATCGAAACTTTCACACGTAACGTGACGAATGTGGACAGATGGGTCGCAGCCGGCCTGGTGGGAGGATTGTTTCTTGTGTTCGGCATGGGCGCGTCTTTGAGGGCGGGAGATGGGCGAGGGTCGCTGATCGGCTTCCTCGGTGGCCTGACCTATCCGCTCTACCTGCTGCACGATCGCATCGGCAAGGAGCTATTTGCCGCAATGGATCGGCCGACGGCTGCCTTGCTCCGCCTACTAGTGATCACCGCGATCGTCGTACTCACCGCCGCAATCGTTCACCTGATTGTCGAGCGACGGATAGCAGACAGGATCAAGAATGTTCTTCTATCCCTGCTCGAGCAATACCATGTTCGAAAAAATCAACGGATGCTGCTGGCTCGGCGGAAACCTTGACCGCGCCAAGAGTACCGGTCGCTTCAGGGACCGACACTTGCCGGCATTGGCGTTCCCAGGAGCTCCCAGACGTACGATGTCAACGTCACTGGGTTTATACCGTCCAGCCGTCGTCCCGTGGAACAAAACCCGCGCGAAGTAACCGCGCACATTTCGGCCTTGATCCGGGCCTCATTGGGCCACGGCCATAACGCCACTGTCGTCGGTGCGTTGTAGCCCGACTCGCCGTACCGACTGCCATCTGTACCGTATCGAACGAGAATGCTGGGGCCGATGTCGGCCCCCGATGCACCCTGGCCCTTCAGATTCGATCCCGGTTCGGTCCGGACCGGATGCTTGAGTGCGCCGCTCGACCGAGGATCGCCAGCTACGACGTTTGTTGGCGTTGTCTGGTTCGTCGCGCCGCCGCTCCACGTTCCGCCCAGACTGACGTATGCCGGTACGTATGCAGAGTTCAAGGCATATCGGCCGCTGCCTAGGACGATCAGGTTACGGAGCACACCACCAAGACTTGCTAGCTCCGGCGCGACACGAATGCCGTCACTCGAGAGGCTGTGCGCGAGCAGATTCTCTATTCTGTTATTGGTTCCTGCACGGGCGACGTTCAAAGCACCTTGGGCAGCATTCCAGATCGCCGCATTGGAAACCCTGACGGTCGGATCCACGGTCCCGCCGGAATCCGGTTCGCAATAGAAGCCGATGTCTGGGGAGTTGAGCGAGAGCACACCCAGCCACTCGTTGCGGCCGAAGTAGTAGCGCGGATCGCTCGTGTGCTGGGCGCAGGCGAAATCCGCATACGGCGAGTCCGACCCGGCGAGTACCCGGTCGATCACCATTACGTTCTGTACCGACACGTCCATCGAGTCGTAAACGGTAAAGCCGACATTCGGATTGCCCGAGCCCGAGCAGGCACTCGTGCCGCAGCCATCGCCCCGCACCAGCACCCGCCGCCAGACGTTGCGATGCGCCCGGTAGTTGATCGCGATCACTCGCGCGCCGGCGCTCCAGATCCACACGTCCTCGACCAGATTGTCGGTATTGCCCTGGTGGTGGTCGTTGGTACCGATGTCGAACGGTCCGTGGAAACCGACGTCCTTGAGCGTCACGAAGCTGCTGTTGTAGAGCGAGCCGCCGCCCTCGAAGGTGAGGCCCTGGATGCGGATGTAGGAGTCCTTGCGGTTGGAGCGGCCGATGAACAGCGGACCGATGATCCGCACCGAGCCCGGATTCTGTGCACGCACCACCGTGGGGCGCTGTGCCGTGCCGGAGGGAATCTGCGCCGAGGCACTGCCGTTGTCCCAGTGGATCGTTCCCGTACCCGACGCCGCCGAGTACGTCCCGTCCAGCAACACCAACTCGTCTCCGGCCTGCATCGTGGCAAAAGCCCGCGCAAATGACTTCAGCGGGCTACCCACACTTACACCGTCGTTCCCGTTGCTCCCAGACGGCGAAATATAGAACGTCTGGGCACCGGACCGGACATGGGTTACGGTCAGAGTCCGCTGCGCCGTGTTCCCGGCCGCATCTCTCGCCGTGAATGTCAGGAGGTTGGATCCGGCCTGCAGTGCAATCGGGCCCGCAGACCAGGTCGTCGAGCCCGAGGCCGTTCCGCTGCCGCCGCGATCATTTACCCACGAAACGTGCGTTACACCAACGTTGTCAGACGCAGCGCCCGCCACGGTGAGTGCGGACGACGTGCTCGAATAGCTGCTCGCGGAGGTGGGAGAAGTGATGGAAATCGTGGGCGACGCAGTATCGGCAGCAGTGACAGTCACCGTCAATGTCGCAGTCGCGGCATTGCCTGCCGCATCCCGTGCAGTAAACGTAAGAACATTCGCGCCAGTCTGCAGGGCGATGCCATTCGCACTCCATGCGGAAAGGCCAGACGCCGTCCCTGAGCCGCCACGATCACTGGACCACTGTATCGACTGCACACCGACGTTGTCGCTGGCATTTCCGCCGACCGTGATGGTTGCGCTCGACGTGCCGTAACCGCCAGATGTCGTTGGCGAGGTTATGGAGATGGTGGGCGAGACTGTATCGGCCGGCGGCACGCCTCCGCCGGGATTCGATGGCGGCGACGAAGGACCTGTAACGGGCACGGTAGCCTCCCCGCCTCCACACGCCGCCAGCAATATGGAAAGGGATGCTGACCAGAGAACCCGGTGGGACACGCGCATAAAGGAACGGTTGACGGCGAACACGACCAAGACCCTGCATTGGGTGGAACCAGATAGTCTACGCTTTCAGACTGGAATTCGAATCACCTCCCGTTGAATAGCATGGACAGCGTCCCATGCCGTCGAATCACGAAATGATGCAGCATGAAAGTAGCCAGAAACGTCACGATTACCACAAACCCATACTTCGCCCACAACCCGCCAGGCAACGATATCCCGACCAGCAAGGTGGCGAGAAGAATTACGATGACGTGGTGAAAGAGGTAGATCGTGTACGACGCATCCGAGATGGCGCGCATGACAGGGTTCGCGATATCGAACCAGCGTCGAAATGCCTGTAGGACAAGCATGCCGATTGTCCACGCGGCTTGATAGAACAACCAGATACTCAGAAACCCGACAGCCGCTTCGCTCGTCATACGACTCGAGAGCAACAGCAGGATGCCAGCAGTGAGCATCACAGCATCTAGGGCCTGCACCTCGGACATTTCATTCATCATGCCGCCGGCCGGATAACAAAAGTACCCGGCCAAGAAGAACGGCAGGTACAACGCCAGATCTTCGACCGAGAATCCGGGAACCTTGGGTATACGCCCGAGAAGACCGTATGCCGGAAATACGAGAACGGCACAGACTAGCGCAAGCATGGTTTTGCTGCGCACGAGCCATATCGGCAATGCCATTGCCCCGCATTCCAATCGTCGCTGCAGAGTTTTCCGCTGCGCCAAGAGCATAAGCACGGCATAGGCCATACAGTAGTAGACGATCAGGTTTACCAGAAACCACAGGTGGCTGATGAAGGAGCCGGTCGACACGTACGAATGCCAGAAGCCGGACGCATCGAAACCGGCATTCAGAGGACCTGGATGCTTCGCTGACCAACGTAGTGCATGTTGCAATGGCTGGACGGTGATGATGAAGACGGCGAGTGGTATTCCGAACACCCTGAGGCGTCGGCGCAAATTGGCCGTGGCGTGACGGCTGGAAAACGTCATCGCACAAAAATATCCTGCCACGAAGAAGAACAGGGGCATGCGGAAAGCAGACAAAGCCGCGCTCAAATAGTCGAACGCCGTGCTGCCGTGAGCCTCCTTGACGTTCCAGTCGCCTGTCGCGCGATACGGCAGCGCGGCGTGGAACAGGATGCCACCGACGATCAAAACCGCGCGCAGCGAGTCCATGTAGTCATAGCGTGGAGAGCTCGTCTGTCGGGCATCACGAGCATCCGTCGCCAGGTCCATCTCAGCCTCGCAATCCGAATACTCGATCCATCCTGTCCCAGCTGAAATCCGTAAGCAGGCGTTGCAAACGTGGCACTACCTGTTTCAGGTTCAGGTAGTGTCGGAATCGTGAACGCAGCGATGCCTCACTAATACGCGGCTGCTCCGGATCGACCTCCCACGGATGCATATAGAAAATGGCCGGCCGCCCATCATGTGCATTCACTCTCTCGAGCAATCTACGATAGAGTGGATAAGGCCAAAGGCGGAAGAAACCACCCCCGCCGCACGACAACCGACGGCCTGCAACTTCCACGGTGGTGATGGGGATTTCCAGCAGCCCATCGTCCAGCGGTCGGTATGGAAATCGGGGTGCGCCGGGCATGCCATACAGATCGTGGCGACCAGGGAAGATGCTGGAGCTGTACAGATAGCCCGCTTCCCGAAGCTCCGGGAAAGCCCATTGATTGGTGTGATTGATCGAGTAACTCGGCGCGCGATAACCGATCACCTGTTGGCCGGAGAGATCTTCCAGAAGACTCTTGCTATGACGAATATCCTGAGCGAATTGGGCGGGCGTCAGAGTCGTAACACGATCGTGCATGCAGCCGTGGCTGGCGATCTCGTGGCCAGCATCGGCGATCTGCCGGACCATCTGCGGCTCGCGCTCTGCGATCCAGGCGAGAATGAAGAATGTGCCGTGAATTCCGTTCGACTCCATTAGTTCGAGCACAAGGTCCACGTTTCTGCGGACCCGCAGTTCATAGGCTGGCCAATCTCTACGATGGATTACCGACTCGAACGCGAGCACTTGGAAATAGTCCTCGACGTCTACCGAGAACGCATTCCGCATCGATGATGTCACAGCTTCGATGCCCATTTCAGAATCAGGGAAATCAGCGCCGTCCTATCGTTAGACGATGAAAACGTATGGTCGACGTCACCAAAGTAGTAGAGATCCAGCAGCGTGCCAAACGCGACATCGGGGAACGCGTCCAATAGCTGTTCGCGATAGTTGTGCTGCGATTCGAGGTCTCCGGTGAAAGCAGCGAAAATCCGCACACCGCGCCTTACGACATCATCATAGATGCGCGCCAGGTATCGCCGAACCTCCGCAGGATCCGGACCACCCTGCTCCAACGTTCGGTCCGTCCTGCGACGCAGTAGTTGCGCCTCCAGCCACTGCCAAGCCGGATGGTCGCCTCGGAAAAAATTTTTCCAGCTCCCAACACGGGTCATTCGCCGGAAGTAGTGATTCAGGTAGTATCGACGCGTGCGTGGAATAAATGGGTCAACCAAACCGATCGCAATGATTCGTTCGTCATCTGCGGCCCTGATGGCCGCATGATTTGCGCCGGAGCACAACCCCAGCAGGATGAATCGCTTTACCTTGCCGGATTCTACCAAGGTATCGAGTGCTTCACGGATATCCGCGAGCGCCCCGTCGAGTGGATTGAGCGAATCGGCCCGCGAGTCGCTATCCCCAATGCCCGACAAGTCCAATCGAACGGCGGACAAGCCTGCCGCAGACAGGGCACGGGCCAACTCGACATGCAGGCGATTCGGGCCGACGCGATGGATGATCCCGGCATTGATGATCACCACGCAGATATCTTCGCGGCCGGAAGAATCTCCCGCTGGATGAGTATGGATACCGACCAGCGATCTGCGTGGCCCAAGCAGAACAACGCTTTCAGCGATGTGTGCCATCGACCAACACCTTGGCGACGTGATGCAGAAGCGCCACCGGCACCTCGCCAGTCATGATCTGATCCGCTTCGATCCACGGAGGTCGACCGGGAATCGCAGCGAAGGTTGCCGCCGCCTTGGGATGCTCGGCCAGCGATCGTAGCTGCGCTTCTGCCTCAGGCCCTTGAGACACCACGCAATGGGTTTTGCAGACCCAACCCACATCGGATGGCGCCAGCCGAAGCTGCGCCAGTTCTCGCAACATCGCGTCGGGCAAACTGAACCCCAGCAGTTCATAGCCTCCACCGGACTGCAGTTCCCGTTGAATAGGTCTCTCGGCGGCGTGCTCCCTCATCCTGGCCGCTTCGAGCAACTCTTCGACATAAGCTTGGCCAGACACTATGGGGTCCCACAGCACCAGCGCCGAAACCTCGCGATTTCGCCGTTCGGCCACGCGAGCCGCGAGGGTCGCACCCAACCTCAGTCCGACGAGGGCAACCCGACCGACACCCGCAATATCCTTGAGCTCATCGATTGCGGTGTCGATGTCTGACTCCCATCCCCTCAGACTCGCGTCCGATCCGTCTCCACCAGAGTCCCCGGTCCCGAAGTAGTCGAAGCGCAGCACGTCGCATCCTTCGGCGGCGATGAGATCACCAAGCCGTCGCAAGGAGCGGTGGGCCCGCAGATACTCCTGACCCCACGGCGGACAGAGAACGACCGCGCGCGCATTCCCTCTCTTGCCATGCGCACGACCGACAAGATGCACTCCGAAGAGCCGGCGATTGGTGCTACCGAAGAAGTAAGGATTCAATGTCGAGTCGCCCTGTACCGTTTGGCGTCAAAGACGCGGGTATTGGCAGGACGGACCGAATCCAAAGGTAACATGATGTGACTGCCCCGTCCTCCCGCAGTCGGCCGTGAGCCGCCTACCGCGCGCCACGCCCCCAAAGGATCACTTCAGCCGTCTCGAGGAGAATAAAGAGGTCAAACATCAGATTGCGATGCTTAACGTAGTAGAGGTCGTACTGAAGCTTTTCCTTGGCATCGCGCTCCGATGCGCCGTATGGATAGCAGAGCTGCGCCCAACCGGTGATGCCTGGCTTTACCCAATGGCGCTCGCGGTAATAGGGGATGCGCTCGCAGAACTGGTCCACGAACTGCGGACGCTCGGGGCGTGGCCCGACGAAGCACATGTCGCCGGCGAGCACGTTCAGCAGCTGGGGCAGCTCATCAATTCGCGTCCTGCGAATGAGCCGGCCGACTGCCGTAACGCGCGGATCGTTCTTGCTCGCCCACGCAGCCTTGCCATGCTTCTCGGCATCTACCCGCATGCTGCGGAATTTCTTCAGCTTGAATATCCTGCCCTCCAGGCCGACACGCTCCTGAACATACAGCACCGGCGCGCTCCAACCGTCCTCTAGCTTTATCGCAAGCCAAACCACAGCCGCGATCGGCCACGTCAGCGCCAGTAGAACGATGGAAACGAAAATATCGAATACGCGCTCGGCGCCCTCGCGCAGCGGGTTGCGGCGGAACCCCTCTGAAAAAATGATCCAGCTTGGACTGAGCATGTCGATACGAACCTTCCCGGTCTCGCGCTCCAGAAAAGACACGATATCGATGACATTTATGCCACGCAGCCGGCAGTTCAGCAGATCCTCGCTCGGAAAAAAGCCGCGACGATCATCGATTGCAATGACAACCTCAGTAACACCACAATCCCGAACGAGATCATAAAGCGGCTGACCGTCGAGGTTGAGCACCTTGTCCTTCGACACCAGAATCTCTTCTTCGCCGGCGCTGACAAAGCCGACAACAACAAAGCCGCGGCGATCGGTGCGGCGGCGCAGCATGTTGAACGCCTCGGCTCGCTTGCCGGCTCCGTAGATCAGCACGCGCTGCTTCATCGCGTCTTCGCTGATTGTATGCATGAACAGCATGCGTACAGAAAAACAACCTGCCAATGCAACCACGACAGTCCAACCGAGCACGCCTCGACCGAACGCGATGCTCGGGAACAGATAAACTACGACCGCAAGCACGAGGAAGGCCACGATCGCGGCACCAGTCAGGCGCAGAGCAGTGCCACCGGTCCGGGCTCGCTGTTGGGACGAGTAGAGCCCCATCGCAGTCATGCTTAACAGCATCGATACCGAAAACACGACCGCTCCCCATAGAAAGTCGCCGTAAGTATCAGCATCGACTTCGTCCAGGAACCGAAGATGAATCGCCAGAAACGGCGCACCGAGACAGACCACCGCCTCAGCCAGAGCAAGACCGATGATCGAAAAATGAATGTGTTGTCCGAAAAGTTGAATGCGCACGTCAGCTGATCGCTCGGTTGCGATCACCGGAGCTTAGAGCTCTTGATCCCCTACTACCGCGAACAGTACCGCAGATGGCAAAGCGGCGATATCGCGAACGTGCCAGCATTCTACTGTGTCTTGCACATTATTCGCCCCTTTAGCCCCATTAAGTCAAAATAACTAGCTTCTTGGAACCTATCTCAAGACCGTTTGAACAGCGCAATTCAAGGGTAAAACTGATGTGTGCTGAAGCTGGCCGACGAGCAGCAGTGGGAACTGGCAAATGTCCTGCGCGAGCAAGGTGCGATCGAAGCGGTGCCAGAGTACTTGACCGGATATGAGATAGATTCTAGCTAGCGGCGCCGATGCCTATACCCCTGCGAAGGCTCGACCCAGAATGCGCCCTGTCCCACCTTCCCAGCCACGGCTGCTGCACGGGGTCGACAAGCGGCGTAGCCTAGAGGCCGTGGATACTTCTTCTTTGCGCGTGGTTCGGGACACGCGTCGGGCGACGGCAAAGGGAGAGTTGCTCGCCGGGGCGCTGGCTGTGGCGATTGTTGCCGGTGGGCTGCTCACCTCGAACCCGACCCGGGCGGCGGACGTCGGTGCGGCGGTAGCCGCGCTGTCCTCCCAGCACATGACCACGGCCCTGCGGACGGCGCTGACCCAGGGCGCGCAGGCGGTCGGCAAGCTCGGGGTCGTGGACGGGTTCTTGGGCAACTCGGACGTGAAGATCCCGCTGCCGGGCCGGCTGGCGAAAAGCGAGAAGCTGCTGCGCGGCCTAGGCCTCGGCAAGCAGGCGGACGAGCTGGTCACGGCAATGAACCGCGCGGCGGAGGCGGCCGTACCCGAGGCTACAGTCCTGCTGATCGACGCGGTGACGCAGATGTCGATCCAGGATGCGACCGCGATCCTGACGGGGCCGGATGATGCTGCAACGCGATACTTTCAGCGGACGACCTCGGACAAGCTCAAGGATGCCAGTGTCGAGAGTACGGCGGGATTGAGTGGCACTCGCCCGTACTGGCTTCCGGGGTCACATCAGCGCTGCAGCGACGTAGCTGGCACCCGACCGTCGGCGCTGTCCGATACCTCGACCGGCCATCCTTCCTCGGTCCAGCCCAGATAGTCGCCTTGCAGATGCCCGAGGCGCTGGAAGCCGGCACGCTGCAAGACTTCCAGCGCCAGCTCGGCGCGGCGTCCGCTGCGGCAGTAAACGATGACTTCCCGATCGCGGGCCTCGCCGAGTTCGGCGAGGCGCTGCGGCAGCTGATCGTGCGGCAGGTTGTATGCTCCGGGGAGATGGCCGGCGGCGTACTCCTCGGCGGTACGCACATCGAGCAGCAGAGGTGAGCCTGCGGAGGTGGCCAAGCGGGGTCGCAGCTCGGAGGCTGCCACGGAAACCACGGCCGCTGGCGCCGGCGCTACGGCATCCGCGCTCGACCGGGGCGGCAGCGTGCAAGCCGGTAGAGCGAGGAACAGCCCCAGACAAAGCCCAGCAGCGAGCGGGATACGGCCTGCCGGAAAGCAGCGGTGTTGAATCGGGTTCATGGACCAAGCCTATCAGCACCTCGGACCTGTACGTCAGTCCGGCTCGCGCAACACCCGCGACACATGCCAGGCGAGCAGCAGCAGGCAGAGCACGCCGAGCGCTGCGCTGGCGAGCATTCCATCGATGAACGCCTGTCGCGCCGTCGCCAGCAAGGCGTCGGCCAGGCGGGGAACGGCGGCGGCCACGGCCACGGCGCCGCCCAAGGTACCGACCGCTGCTGCAGCCGCCTCGGTGTCGAGCCCTTCGGGCAGCGCAGCCAGCACGCGCGCGCGGTAGAGCACGGCGCCCAGGCTGCCGAGCAGCGCGATACCCAGTGCACCGCCGAATTCGAACGCGGTCTCCGACAAGGCGGCCGCGGCACCGGCGCGTTCGGCGGGTGCCGATGTCACTACCAGATCAGTGGTCAGCGACGCCACCGGCGTGAATCCGAAAGAAAACACCGTCAGCGCAATCACCACCACCCACAGTGATCCGCCGGCGCCCACGAACAGCAGCACCACGAAACCCAGGGCCGCGAGCAGCAGTCCGGCGGTCATCAGCCGACGCGGGCTCCAGCGGTGAGCCAGCGCCGGCACCACGCCGGAACCGAGGATGAATGCCAGCGCCGACGGCAGCAGCCACAGCGCCGCCGTCAAGGGTGACAAGCCGAGCACCAACTGCAGGAACTGCGCGACGAACAGGTGGATGCCGGCGATGAAGAACGCGCCCGACAGGTTCACCAGCAGTGCGGCGCGAAACGCCGGCCGGCGGAACAAGGCGAGATCGACGAAAGGGTGGACGAGCTGGCGCTGGCGCCGCAGAAACACCACGCCCAGCGCGAAGCCCAGCAGGCTGGCCGCCAGCGCCTCGGGGCTGAAGCCGGTCGATGCGACCTGCTTGACGCCGTAGATCACGGCGAGCACCGCGCTCAGCGACAGCACGGTGCTTGCGAGGTCGAGCCGGCCAGCAGCCGGATCGCGGTACTCGGGCAGCAGCCACAGGCCGAGTACCAGCAACAAGGCCATCACCGGCACGTTGATCAGGAACACCGAGCCCCACCAGTAGTGTTCCAGCAGCAGGCCGCCGAGGACCGGCCCCAGCGCGGTGCCGGCGGAGAAGCTCGCGATCCACACGGCGATGGCGCTGCGCCTTTCGGTCTCGTCGTGGAACATGTTGCGGATCAGGGAGAGCGTCGACGGTGCGAGCGTGGCGCCGGCGAGGCCGAGCACTGCACGCGCCACGATCAGCTGGGTCGCGCTGGTGGCGAACGCGGCCGCCAGTGAAGCCAGGCCGAAAGCGGCCGCACCGATCATCAGCAGGCGGCGCCGACCGATGCGATCGCCGAGCGTGCCCATGGTCACCAGCGCGCCGGCCACCAGGAAACCGTAGATGTCGAGCATCCACAGCAGCTCGGCGGCGCTGGGCTTGAGCTGCTGGGTGAGCTGCGGCACCGCGAGATTCAGCACCGTCAGATCCATGGCGTAGACCAGACAAGGCAGCGTCAGCACGGCCAGACCGATCCATTCCCGGGAGCCGGCCCGGGAGGGGGTGGAGTGAGCGGAGAGCATGCGCGCCATTGTCCGCGATCCGTGAATCGGCCGCGCTGCGATCGTTCTGTTCCGGCCGGCTTACTCGGCGATGTACCAGCGGCCGTCGAGTCGCTCGAGCGTGAACCGGTCGTACGGCAGGCCCTGGCCGCTGACGTCGTAGACGGCGCGGGTGTTCTCGTACTCGTAGCGCGGCGGCAGCTGCTTCACGATCCGCAAGGCGGCGATCAGCACTTCGCGCTGCGCGATGCCGTTGCGGCAGCCGTTGACCAGCGCGGTCAGAGCCTTGCTGGAGAGGGTCCGGCGGAAGGTCGGGCTCATGTACTCGCGGTAGTAGTCGTCGCAACGGTTGTCGAGCAGCGCTTTCTCGGCGTTGGACAGCATGCCGAGGATTTCGGGCGTGCCAGTGCCGGCACCGGCGGCACCACCATCGGAACCGTCGGCCGAACCCAGTGCCGTCCCGGCGCCGCCGACGGCATCCGCCGCGGCCGGCCCCCGACCGGCGACCAGATCGTCGATCTGCGCCTGGAGGTGGTTCGGGATCGTGGCTTTCCAGTCCTTGCCGTAGGGCATCAACGAGACGACCTCGACCACGTCGACGGTGCCGCGATCCTTGGGCTGGACGCCCTTGACCATGACCTGCACCACGGTCTTGCCGTCCGCAACCGCGGCCAGGCCCTTCACCTGCTCATAGAGACGATGCTGACCCAGCGCGAGACGTCCGCGGATCAGGGTCTGGAAGAAGGTCAGGCTGGTCATGCGCTCCACGTCCTGCAGGGTCGTGACCGGGCCGAACAGGCGGGCGCGCAGGGCGGAACCGCCGGCCTTGCTCTCCTCGCGCAGGCGCTCGACCAGGCTGGCACGCAGTCGATCGAGTTCGTCGGGATGGATCGCGAACGCCACCGCCTGGGCGCTACCGCTGGCCGCGGCATTCAGGTACTCGAGCGCGGCGCGACGCTGTGCCGAAGTCGGATCGGCGGCCTGAGCGGCGGGAGCCTGGGGCGGCAGCGCAAACAGGGCCAGCACCATCACGGCCAAGCTGATACGGTATGTTTGTTTCATTAGAGACTCAATAATGAACTATTTATGATCTATTGATCTGTAAACTTGACCATGATCCAGCGGCAGCGCGCCGGACGATGCCATGTTGTCCCCAGGACTTGCCCCATGGCCAGTGGTTCAACCGGCCGGCGCCGGCATCATCAGATCGACGACGATCGGCCGGTGATCGGAGCCGGTGCCGGCGCCGCGTTCGAAGCGGGTGACCTGCAGGTCGGGGGTCACGAGGGCATGGTCGATCTGGATCCCGAGCGGGGGCAGGAAAGTCGGCCAGGTGGGCTGCCAGCCGCGGCCGGCACTGGCGCTGCGCAGGCCGCCCGCCTCCAGCAACTGCGCGAAGTGCGGCGAGAACGGGCTGATGTTGTAGTCGCCGAGGGCGGCATACGGCAGGCCGGCGCGGGCTGCGGCGCGCGCCTCGGCGGCGATCGCGGCGAAATCGGCGGCCCGCTGGGCCTGATGGCGCGGCAGCAGGGGCCAGGACGCGTGCACGGCCGCCAGCCGCAACGGATGCCCCGGCTTGTCGACGGTGACGAACAGCAGGTCGCGACGGCCCGGTACGAGCTGTGGATCGCGCAACGGCCAGCGCGACAGCACCAGCAAGCCGTCGCGCGGGCCATTGGCGATCGCCAGGCGATGCGGATAATCGACCTCGAGCGCCTGCAGCGCCAGTTGCCAGGCGGGTGAAGCCTCGACGAACACGGCGACCTCGGGCCGGGCGCGACGCACCCAGGCGATCGCCTGGTCATGGGCCTGATTGGCGAAGAACAGGTTGAGGGCCGCGAGGCGCAACGGCGCGGCAGAACTTGCGGCTCGAGACGCGGGCACCACCAGCGGGCGGGGATCGGCCACACGGGCTGAAGGCGCCGGCACGACGGCCGTGGAAGCGCGTGCGGCCGGCGTCGCAGCGACTGCGGTCGGCCAGCTGCGCTCGGCACCCGCACCCATGCCCGCGCCCGGCATGAGCTGCTCGAACACCGCCGGGGCATTGAGCGCCACCACCAGGCCGGCCGCCATGAGCGGCAGCCCACGCCGACCCCAGCCGTAGTACAGCAGGGCCAGACCACCGACCACGGCATACTGCAGACGAAAATGCACGGCGAGATCGGCGAGCCAGTAGTGCCTGGCCGCGAGCGACAGCAGGCTGGCCAGCAACGAGCCGAGCACGACCGTGGCCACGACGAGGCCTGCGATCCGTTGCGGCAAGCTGCGATTGCGGCCCAGTGGAGCCGACGCTCTGCCGCGGCCGGATGAGTGCTGGAAGGCCATGGGACTGTGTCTGCAGTGTCGCGCTTTGACGGAATCCTGGCGAGCACGGCATGGCCGCGCAGATCGGCATCAGGTCACAGAATCGGTGTCGCCAAGCAGGTACAAGACCTAGACTAAGGGCTCTTCCGGCACTCCGCTTGCGTGCCACCTGAGCCAACCGAGGTCCCAACCTTGGAGAATCGCGGTCTGTCCTACACGCCTGACGAAGTTTCGTCCGCCACGAGTATGCCCGGTGCCGGAGTCGGCGCGGGTATCGGCCTCGCTGTGCTGTCGCAGGACGACCCCTTGCTCGATACGCTCGAGGAGGTCGTCACGGCGGATCACGCCATCACGATCTGCACGGGCGAATCCGAACTTGCGGAGGCCGTGGTCTCGGGCAAGTGCGGCGTCGCGCTGATCGATGCGGCCACGGTGCCGGGGCCGATCGCCGAGCTGACCGTACGTCTGCGGCAGCAGTTCCCGGACCTGGTGCTGGTGGTCGCCGGCGGCGCCGAGCACCAGGGCGGGCTCGCGGCGCAGATCACCAGCGGCGATGTCTACCGCTTCCTGCACAAGCCGGTCTCGGCGCAGCGGGTGCGGCTGTTCATCGAAGCGGCGCTGCGGCGCCACGACGAAGAACACGCGACCGCAAGGCTGCAGGGGAACCAGTCGAACCCTGGTGCCGCGGTCGGCGCGGGCAACGGCAACAGCGCGCCGGCCGCCGCCCCGGGCGTTGCGCATTCCGAACCGCCGGGTCGCAGCGGCCTGCCGCTGCCGGTGCTCGCGGCCATCGGTGGGCTGGCGATTGCCGGCGGGCTGTGGTGGGCCTTGCGCGATCCCGAGCCGGCGGCCCCGCAGGTCGGCACGACCGCACCGGCAGCCGCCGGCGCTGCGGCGACCGCGCGGACCGAGGCGCTGGATCCCGCCACCCAGACCTTGCTCGACCAGGCCGAGAAGGCTTACGCACGCGGCGAGCTGATCACACCCGCGGGCAGCAGTGCGGCCGACCTGTTCAATGAGCTGCTGAAGAAATCGCCGGAATTGCCGCAGGCGGTGGCCGGTCTGGACAAGGTCGTCAATGCGCTGCTCGGTCTGGCCGAAAAAGCGATTCTCGAAAGCCGGCTCGACGATGCCGCGCGCGACATCGAATCGGCCCGGACTCTGCAGCCGGACAACGTGCGCATCGCCTTCCTCTCGACCCAGCTCGCCAAGGAACACGAACGCGTACTGCTGACCCGCGCGCGGCAAGCCGCTGCATCGGGCGACCTGAACCGGGCGCTGGCGGTACTCGACGGCTCTGCTGAAGCCGGCAATGCCAATGCCGGGCTGGTCGCCGAGACCCGCCGGGCACTCGAGCAGCAGCAGATCAACGAGCGCGTGCGCGAAATGCTGCGCCTGGCCGGCGAACGGCTGCGCAGCGGCTCGCTGACCGAACCGGCCAGCAACAATGCCCGCTTCTACCTCGAGAGCGCGCGGGCGCTGGCACCGCGCGATCCGGCGGTGACACGGCTGGCGGACCAGATCGTCAGCCGCGCGATGAGCGAGGCCCGTGCCGCCGTGGCCCGCGGCGACGCCACCGCCGCCAACCGCTGGCTGCGCAGCGCCGGCGAGCTCGGCGTGCCGAGTTCGGAACTCGAGCCGTTGCGTGCGCAGCTGGCCGCCGCCCAGACCAACAGCCGCAACGCCGAAATCAGCCGCCTCTCGGCGCTGGTGGCGCAGCGCATCAACCAGGGGCGGCTGCTGGAGCCGGCGGACGACAGCGCCAAGAGCCATTTCACGACGCTGCTGGCCGCCGACGCGAACAACCCCACCGTCGCTTCGCTGCGCCAGCCGCTCGGTCGCGCGATGCTCGGCGAGGCGCGCAATGCGATCGGTCGCAACGATTTCGCCGCGGCCCAGCGCTGGATCGTCGAAGCCGAGGGCGTCGGCCTGCCGCCGGCGGAAATCGCGGCGGCCAGCGCCGATCTCGCAGCCGCGCGCCAGCAGCTGCAGCAGCGCAACGAGATCGTCGCGGCAGGCACGCTGAAACGCTTGCGCACGGTGGAGCCCATCTATCCGCGCGATGCCCGGGACAAGAACATCTCCGGCTGGGTCGACCTCGAGTTCACGGTGACCCCCGAGGGCACGGTGGGCGACATCAGGATCACGGATTCGCAGCCTGCGGCCGTGTTCGACGTCGCCGCGGTCGACGCCCTCAGCAAGTGGCGCTTCGAACCGACGCGCCGCGATGGCGTGGTGGTGGAGCAGCGGGCCAAACTGCGGCTGCGGTTCCAGGTCGAGTAACCGGCCATGGGCGAACGCATCACCATCGCAAGCGCCGACCCGGAGTTCGCCACCTGGCTGGAGCGCTTCGTCGGCACCGTGCGGCCCTATTCCGAGCTGCGCACCTGGACCATCGATCGACTGCAGGACGAAACGGGAGCCTTCACACCCGGTGCAGCCTGCGACGTCCTGCTGCTGCATGCGGATTTCGGCAGCGAGCCGGAGGATCCGGGCTGCGAAGGCCTGGCCATCCTGCGCCGGCTGCGGCCGGCTCCCGAGCGGCCGGTGATCGTTGCTGTGGCGGAACAGGGCAACGAGCTGACCGCGATTGCCGCGCTGCGCTGCGGTGCCGAAGACTATCTGCCGCGGGCGCTGCTGACTCCGGAACGCCTCGATCTGGTGCTGCGTCACGCGACCCAGGCGGCCGAGCGGCGTACAGCCTTCGCCCGGCGCGGTGGCGGCGGATCGCCAGACGCCGGCGTCGCAGGTGGCGGCGCGGGCGACAGCAGGCCAGGTGCTGTCCGCAGCGCTGCAGCCGGCCAGTCTGCAACCAGCGATGCCGGCGCAACCGCCGCAAGCCAGACGGATGGCGGTGACGGCGGCGGCGAAGAATTCGTGCTCGCCACCGGCACCGGTGCCGCATTCACCACGGCGATCCAGACGGCGCTTCGCGCGCCGCAAGCGCTGATCGTTCCCCGCTACGAGATCCTGCGCGTACTGGGGCGCTCGGCGAGTTCGATCGTCTACCTGGCCACGGCCGCCGGCTCGGTCGAGAACGTCGCACTGAAGGTCAGCTCCGACGAAGTCGTCGAAGGCACCAGCGAAGCGGCGCAACGCGCCCGCGAAATGCTGGCACGCGAGTATCAGACGATTGCCGCGATCGACGCGCCCTGTGTGGTCGACATCTACGATTACGGCGTGCACGACGGTCGCGAATATCTCGCGATGGAATATTTCCCGCGCGGCGACCTGCGCCGGCGGATGGAGCAACCGTTGTCGGTCGCCGCAGCCGTGGCCTACGTGCAGCGCATCGCCGCGGCTTTGCAGGTGGTGCACGACGCCGGCGTGGTGCACCGCGATCTGAAACCGCAGAACGTGATGCTGCGCGACAACGACGAGGTCGTGCTGATCGACTTCGGCCTGTCGAAGGATCTCAACGGCACCATCGGTTCGACCCGCACCGGCGTACTGCGTGGCTCGCCCTACTACATGAACCCCGAGCAGGCGCAGGGCCTGCCGGTCGACCGTCGCGGCGATCTCTACAGCCTCGGCGTCCTGTTCTACGAGATGCTGATGCGTCGCAAACCCTACCACGGCGAGACGGCGATCGAGATCCTGCAGCAGCACGTCGGCGGGCCGATACCGCAGCTGCCGGCGGAACTCGCCGGCTTCCAGCCGATTCTCGACAAGCTGCTCGCCAAGCTGCCGAACGACCGCTACGACACGGCCGGTCAACTGATCGACGCGCTCGCGGGAACCTGAACCCCGGCCCCGTGCTGCGGGACCTGCACGACCAAGCCGTGGCCCGAGACCACCGCAATCGCTGCAACACCCGGCCGCGGCGCTAGGCTCTGCACCAGACCTGCACCACGGAGTCTCATCATGCCCCCCATCATCCGCTCGACGTTGTCGCTGCTCGCCGCGGCCACCACCCTGCTGGCCGTGCCGGCGCAGGCGGCCACGGTGCTGATCACCGGCACCAACCGCGGCATCGGCCTGGAGTTCGTGCGCCAGTACGCGGAGGCCGGCTGGACGGTGATCGGCACGGCCCGCAATCCCGCCAAGGCCACGGAACTGCAGGCCCTGGCCGCGAAGCACGCGAACCTGTCGATCGAAACGCTGGACGTCGCCGATCCGGCGTTGATCGAGGCGCTCGCCGCGCGCCTCGGCGGCCGGCCGATCGACGTGCTGATCAACAACGCAGGCACGCTCGGCGATGTGCCGAAACAGACGATCGGCGCGCTGGATCAGGCCGAGTTCGAGCAGGTCATGGCGGCGAACACCTTCGGCGCCCTGAAGCTTTCGGAAACGCTGAAGCCCAACCTGCTCGCCGGCCAGCAGAAGAAGGTCTTCGCCATGACCAGTGGTCTCGGTTCCTCCGAGATGACCGCGAACTTCGGCGGCTTCTACGCCTACCGGATGAGCAAGGCAGCGCTGAACATCGGCTTTCGCGCGCTGGCCGCCGACTGGCGCGGCGAGGGCATCATGGCCGGCATCATCGCGCCGGGCATGGTCGAGACCGCGCTGCTGCGCGCGTCCGGCTTCCGCGGCCGCGGCATCACGACCGAGGAAAGCGTCACCGGCATGCGCAAGGTCATCGACACCATGACGCTGGAGTCCAACGGCAAGGCGCTGAACTACAACGGCTCGCCGATTCCCTGGTAGGACGCGGCACCGCCTTCCATCCACCACCGCTGCGCAGCGAGTGGCCGGGGACACCTGATCGGCGGCGACAGCACCGATCAGCGCGCCGGCGGCGTCTTCCGGACGATGCGTTGCTGCGTACGTCCGAGCCAGAGACCCAGCGCGGCCCATACCAGCGCCAGCGGCACGGCCACGCTGGCGAGGCCGGCCAGACCCATGCCGAGACGCCCCAGCCAGCCCTCGACCTGCGATCCGGCGACGTCGCCGCCGCGATAGCCGAAGGTGTCGATGAACGCCTTGGACTTGTACTTGTCCTCGCGGCTGACCACCGTGTAGAGGGTTTCGCGCGCCGGCCGGGTGATGGCACGCTGGATCGCGCTGAACACGGCCTGGAACACGATCAGCATGGCCAGGGTGCCGACGATCGCCAGCCCGATGAAGCCCAGGGCCACGGTCAGCGGCAGCAGCATCAGCGTGACGTGTACACCGAAGCGCTTCATCAGCTTGCCGGCAAACACCGCCTGCAGCACCAAGGTCGTCACCTGCGTGATCAGATCGATGCGCGCGAACACCGTGGTGCGCATATCCACGTCGTCGCCCAGGGCCGCCACCATCTGCAAGCGGGTGAAGTACAGCAGCGTGGCCATGATGCTCATGAGGATCACGTAGCCGGCGATGCCCAGCAGGTAGCGCGACTGGAACACCGCCGTGATGCCTTGCCAGGCGCTGCCGCCGATGATGGAGCGGTTCTCCTGCGCCGGCTGGCCGTCACCGGCGACCGCCCGGGCATTGCCCTGGCTGCGCGCCACGGCCCAGGCCAGCACCAGCGCGAGGATCAGGAAGCCGGCCGACACCAGCAGCAAGGCCGGCGTGCCCAGCGGCTTCGCCAGCACGGAAGCCAGCCATGGCCCAAAGATGGCGCCCAGGGTGCCGCCGACCGAGATCAAGGCAAAGAAACGTTTGCTTTGTTCCAGGGAAAACCGGTCGGCCATCAGCGCCCAGAACAGCATGGTCGCAAACAGGTTGAACACGCTGAACCAGACGTAGAACACCTGGCCGCTGGTGACACCCACGGCCGCGGGCGCCAGCACCAGCAGCAGGAAAAAGCCCACCAGGCTGGCCGCGAAAAACACATAGGTGCAGGCGATGAACGGGACGCGCCGGAAGCGGCTGACCAGCCAGCCGAAAGCCGGATTGGCCAGCAGCGTGATCAGCGCGGTGCCGATGAACAGCCAGCGTACCGCTTCGATGCCGCGTTGCATGCCCAGCGCATCCCGCGCCGGGCGCAGCAGCATCAACGCGGTCAGCACGCAGAAGAAGAACGCGCCCGACAGCAGCACGGGTTTCAGTTCTTCGCGCTGGAGGTTGAAGAGTCCGATGACCCGCGCCTGCAGACCGTTCTCGTTTGACATCTGATTCTCTGTATATCTCTGGATGGGGCCCGTCACTGCCACGAGGCTGCCCGGGAGCCACACGGGGAGACCAGGCGGATAACCGCCGGGTCAGTTACGGAAAATGGCTATGCGATGGATACCGCCTACTTTGCAGCGCGCTGACCGGCACGGGCACTGGCCGGCACGGCGCCGGCCGCCCTGGCCTCAGGCACCATCGGCGCGCAGTCCCGCGAACAACGCCGACCAGTCGGCCGGCGGCGTACCCGCGGTGCCGATCACTTCCAGCGTCTTGCTCCGGGCGGCCTCGTTGCCGAGTGCGTTGACGCAGATCGCGGCGATGTCGGCCCGGGAAACGTGGCCCTGGATCGGCGGATCGCCTTGCATGACCTGGAGGCCGGCCCGACCCGGAGGATCATCGTTGAGTCCCGAGGGTCGCACGATCGTGTAAGGCACGCCGCTGGCGCGCAGCGCATCCTCGCCCTTGAGTTTCCAGATCAGGATGTTGTCGAACATCTTGTTCAGCGGATGATCCTCGCGGGTGACGCCCATCGACGAAACCAGCGCGAAATGCTTCACGCCGGCTGCCTGGGCGGCATCGACCAGATTCTTCACGCCGCCGTAGTCGATGTACTCGGGCTTGTTGCCGGGATCGCGCTGGCTTCTGGAACCCAGCGCCGATATCAGGTAGGTCGCACCGCGGACGGCTCGCGCCACCGCCGCCGGGTCGCGGACATTGCCGACCGCGTATTGCACCCGCTCGCCGAACAGCTGCCGTGCAGCCTCCTCGTTGCGGACCAGGGCGCGAACGGCGTAGCCCTTGGTCAGCGCCTGCCGGACGGCTTCCTGCCCGGTCGCGCCGGTGGCCCCGGCGACCAGCACCAGAGGCGCACCGCTGTCGCCGCCCCCGCCGCCATTGCCGGTCGAGGCACAGGCCGCACCGACGGCGGCCAGCAGGACCAAAGAGAGAGAACCAAGGAAACGGGATGCTGGATTCATGGGCGAGGATATCCGCTCGATTGCCGGCTACCGGAACGGCACTGAACGTAGCAAATACGCGGGATCTACGTATATCTCAATCGCGGCGGGCAGCCGGTTCCCGCGCCAACCCGGCCGCCCCCTCCCGGGGCGCCCACGCTACGCACTCAGCGACCACGCCGCAGGTAGTCGATCGCGACCGCCGACAACGCCCGCGCGCCGACCGCGAGGCCGGCCTCGTCGAGATAGAAGCGCGAGGTATGGTTCATGGCCACCTGCGCGAGGTTGGCCTGCGGCGGGGTGATGCCCAGATAGAAGTAGAACGCCGGTACGCGCTGCGCGAAAAAGCCGAAATCCTCGGCGCCGGTGATCAACGGCACCTGCCGGACATTCGGCTCGCCGACGACCCGGGCGAGGGTCGCCACGGCTTCGCGGGTGAGCGCCGGGTCGTTGACCACCACCGGTGTACCCTCGGCTTCCGGCTCGAACACCGCGCTCGCGCCGTGGGCGGCGGCGATACCTTCGACCGTGCGCCTGACCCGCGCGAATACGTCGGCGCGCTGCTGCAGATCGAACGTGCGGATCGTGCCGATCATCTCGACCTCGTCCGGCACGACGTTGTTTCGAATGCCGCCCTTGATCGCGCCGATGGTGATCACGGCCGGATTCGCGGTGATGTCGATCTGGCGGCTGACGATGGTCTGCAAGGCCGTGACGATCTGTGCCGCGGTCACGATCGGATCGACACCGCCCCAGGGCCGCGCGCCATGCGTGCCGCGACCGCGGACCAGGATGCGGAACGAATCGGACGCGGCAAACATCGACCCGCCGCGGTAGCCGATCTGGCCGGTGCGCATGATCGGCGAAACATGCAAGCCGAACGCCGCTTCGGGACGGTAACGTTCGAACACGCCTTCCTTGAGCATCAGCGCGGCACCGCCTTCCTCGCCGTCGGGCGCCCCTTCCTCCGCGGGCTGGAACAGCAGCACCACCGCACCGGGCAACTGCGCCCGCACGGCCACCAGCGCCTCGGCGATGCCCATCAGGATCGCGGTGTGCGCATCGTGACCGCAGGCGTGCATCACGCCGATGGTCTCGCCGCGATAGGTCGCGGTCACCCGCGACCGGAACGGCAGGTCGAGCTCCTCGGTGATCGGCAAGGCGTCCATGTCGGCGCGCAGCGCGATCGTCGGCCCGGGCAGCGCGCCGCGCACCACCGCGACGACACCGGTCCTGGCAATACCGGTTTCCACCTCGAGACCGAGGCTGCGCAAATGATCCGCGACCAGCTTCGAGGTCCGGAACTCGCGGTTGGACAGTTCGGGATGCTGATGGATGTCCCGCCGCCAGGCGATCACCCTGGATTCCGTGCGCGCCAAAGCCGCCGCCAGTGCGGCATCCAGTTCCGCCGCGGCAACCGGCGCCGGCGCGACACCGATCCCCGGCAGCAGCACGGCCATGGCTTGCAGCGCCATGGCGACCCGCCGACGGTTCCGCGAAGCGGCTGTCGTGCCGTCCCGACGATCTTCCAGCCGGCTCGAAGGTCGATGCTGCAGGTCGATCATGGTGGTTCCGGATGGAGGGGTGGCGGGAACGGTAGCCTGCGGGCCTTTCAGCCGAGCTTCACGAGCTCGAACACCGACAGCCGGCCCTTGCGCTCGCCGACCGCCAGATAACGGCCATCCGGCGACCAGCGCAGGCACGACGGCTCCGAATCGGTGAGATGCGCATCCAGCGCCTGCTTCGCCTTGCCGGGCCACCAGAGCGAGAGGCGCCAGTCGCGGCCCGCCGAAACCAGCAGACCACCGGACGGCTGGAACGCCAGGCACTCGATGCGATCCGTGTGACCGGTGAGCTGTACGGGCCGCGTTCCCTCGGGCCCCTTGCCGCCGAAATCCCAGCAGACCAGCGCATCGCCGGCATTGCTCGCCAGCCAGCGACTGTCGCCACTCCAGGCGGTCAGGTGCACCTTCCCCGGATAGCCACGCATCTGCGAGTCCTTGCCGCTCGACAGGTACCAGAAATGCAGCGAACCGTCCTGCATGCCGGTCGCGATCACGCGGCCGTTCGGGCTGAAGGATACGGTGAGACAACTTCCCGGCCATTTGAACTGCCGCGTGTCGTAACGCGGCGGCTCGACGCGATGGATCACCATCGCCCCGTTGGTCGCCGCGGCCAGATCGCGGCCCGGCTTGTCCCAACCGAGAGCGGCGATCGCGCCGGCATGCGGTGCAAACTTGTGCAGAAGCTCGCCGTCGGGGGACCAGAGCGTCAATTGCCGGCCGGCCGCGCTCGCGAGCCGCGCACCGTCGGGCGACCAGGCCAACTGCTCGGTCCAGGCCATCGCCGGACGGAGGCGACGCTGCTCGGCGCCGCTCGCGCCGTCCCAGAACGCGATCGCATTGTCCTGGCCACTGGTGACGAAAACATCGGCCCCGGGCCGCCAGGCAACCGCCAGCGTGCCCATCATGTGGCTGCCGACTGCACGCACCGACAATGCCGCGGCCTGCGGATCGTGGGAAGCGAGGAACACCTGCCCCTCGCCACCGGCGATGGCCAGACGCCGGCCATCGCCCGACCAGGCGAGATCGGCGACATAGTCGTCGAGCATCGCACTGGCGTGCGGCTCGAGGATCGCAGCCGGGCCCTTCACGATGCGGCTGCGCGGCCGGTAGCGAAGCAGGAGTGCAGCCCTGCCTCGAGCTCCGCGCGATCGAGATCGCGGCCGATGAACACCAGCGTGTTGCCCCGCTCGGTCTTGCCCCAGGGACGCTCCAGCCGCCCGTCGAACATCATGTGCACGCCGTGGAACACATAGCGGCGATCCTCGCCCTGCAGGTTGATCACGCCTTTCATGCGGAAGATGTCGGCTCCACGGCTTTGCAGCAGATAGCTCAGCCAGTCGTTGAGCTTCTGCGGATCGAGCGGCCGCGGATCGGAAAGACCGATCGAGCCGATCTCCTCGTCGTGATGGTGCGAGGCGAAGGCCCGCTCGGCTGCCGCCTTGGCGCCCTGCAAGCGCAGATTGAACTCCGCAGGCGCATGCTCGCAGAAGATCGCATAGGCACCGGGCTTCGCCACCTGCAGCGTGAAATGCGTGCCGTCATGCGCGACATCGATGCGATTGAAATGTTCGCCGGGTTCGATCCGGCCTTCGCAATCGATGCGACGCGGCTCGGCCGCAAACGCGCGCACCGCAGGCTCGATCTGCTGCGCCAGCGCCTCGGCGGTGGCCGCCGCAGCCGGCAACACGACCAGGCCGAGGCCGTCGCCATGATCGTGGCCGGCGTGATCGTCGTGGGCATCGTGAGCGGCGGCATGATCGTGGTCGTGGCCGCGATGGTCATGACCGTGGTCATGGGATTGCCCGTGCCCGGCGTCGGTACCGTGCGCATGGTCATGCGCGTGATCGTGGCCGTGCTGCGCTGCCGCCTCGGCGCCGGTGCGCAGCACGTGACTGCCCGCCTCGAGCGTATAGACACCCGCCCACTCGAACGGATACTGCGGCTCGAGGAAGCCGGCATCCACCGCCAGCGCGCGGTCCAGATCGAAGGCGCCGACGTTCAGCACTTTGTCGATGGGCACGTCGGCGTTCCGGGTACGGAAAATCTTCGCGGTGGCATTGATCGCCCGGACCCGGCGCTCGATGCGCTCGAGCGCATCCGCCGGCACCAGATCGACCTTGTTGAGCAGGACGACGTCGGCGAACGCGACCTGCTCGCCCGGCTCCTTCATCTCGTCGAGATGCTGCTCGAAATGCAGTGCGTCGATCACGGTGACGATCGCGTCGAGCGCGAACTGCTGCTTGAGATCGTCGTCGAGGAAGAAGGTCTGCGCGACCGGCCCGGGATCGGCCATGCCGGTGGTCTCGACGATCACATAGTCGAAACGGTCGCGACGCTTCAGCAACTGGCCGAGGATGCGCAGCAGATCGCCCCGCACCGTGCAGCAGATGCAGCCGTTGTTGGTTTCGAAGATCTCCTCTTCCGCGCCGATCACGAGCTGGTGGTCGACGCCGACCTCACCGAACTCGTTCTCGATCACGGCGATCCGTTTGCCGTGGTGCTCCGAAAGGATGCGATTGAGCAGCGTGGTTTTGCCGGAGCCCAGAAATCCCGTCAGGACGGTGACGGGGACCCGATCCGTGGTGGCCATAGAAGCCACATGATAACGTAGCCGCCATGTCGAAGCCCCGACCGCGCAAGACCGGGCCGCACGACCACAGCGCCTGCATCGACCGGGCAGTGAACACGGCCCTCGAAATCTGCGCCGCCCGCGGACTCAACCTGACCCCCGTCCGCAAACGGGTGCTGGAAATCGTCTGGCGCGCACACGAGCCGATCGGCGCCTACGAAATCCTCGCCGAGCTCGCCAAGGAGCGGGACAAGGCGGCTCCCCCGACGGTCTACCGCGCGCTCGAGTTCCTGATGGGCGCCGGTCTGGTCCACCGGATCGACACGCTCAATGCCTTTCTCGGCTGCGATGCGCCGGGCCATGCGCACGTCGCCCAGTTCCTGGTCTGCCGCAACTGCCACCGCGTCGCCGAGCTCGACGACCCGACGTTGAACCGCGTGCTGGCCGAGAAGTCGCGCTCGATGGGGTTCCGGATCGAGCCGAGTGCGCTCGAGATCAAGGGGCTCTGCAACGACTGCGCGGCGCACGGCTCGCCGGCGGCCTGAGCCGCGTCAGGCGCAGGGATCGCGCACCGGCACGCCAGTCGGCGCGAAATGCGCCACATTGCGGGTAACCACGACTAGACCGTAAACGAGCGCGGTCGCCGCAATCTGCTTGTCGAGCGGATTGTCGGCGTTGGGCACCCGCAGCCGCCCCCGGACTTCCGCGACATCGGCATCGACGGGGAGGATGGACTCGGCATATCGCATCGCCACCTCGCCCAGCCAGTGATCGAGATGCCGCGCCTGCACCGCGTCGCCACGATAGCGGACCCGTTCGACGTCGTGACGCAGTTCGCTCATGGTTACTGCGGATAGGTAAATGGCGTCGCCCCGTCGCCCGGCATCAGCGAAGAATCCGCGCACACCCGGATGGGCTCGCAGACCTTTGCGAGCTTCACTGATGACATCGGTATCGACGAGATACACCTCAACGCCGGGAGGTGACCTTGTGTCGGGCGAAATCCTCGTCCGTACCGACATTCGGCATGGCAAGGAGGACCTCGGCGAGCGGTCGGCGCGGCGGCGTCCGTAATGCCGCCTGGAGGATTTCCCGGTGCTCTTGTTCAGCACTTCGGTTGTGCCGCACGGCGCGTAGCTTGAGCGCCCGGACGAGCTCGTCGGACAAGTTCCTGACCACGAGTTGTGCCATCGCAGGTGCCTCCTATGGAGCCCAAGTCATTGCAATGATAACAACCTGCATCCGTCTGGTAGCCCACTGAATCTGTGTAGTTCAGCAGGATTCAGGTGCTTCCGGGACCTGTTCCCACCGTCTCCGTTCCGGGGCAGGCAGCAGGCGAGCATGGTTCGAACTGGCACCGACCGCCTTCGTCAGGAGGAAGCGGATCTCGCCACGCGGCGCTCGAGCCAGCGACGGCCAAAAGGCAGGGCGAGGACCAGAAACATCAGGCGCCAGAACGCACGCCGGATCAGCGGCACGGGGCGCGGCGGCAACACCGCTGCGGCACGGGTCATGATGTCCTCGTGCACGAACAGGCGGGCCGCCTCGAGCTCGTAGCGGCCCTGTGTGCTGATGATCTGCCAATGCGACGGATCGGCGGCATCTCGGGTGAGGTGCACCGCATCCAGTCGCGGAGGCAGCAGAGGGTTGGCAGTGCCGGCGAAGAAGTCGAGCAGCAACGAGTGTCCATCCGGCGTGCGCCCGCGCAGGCGACAGCCTGCAGAGCCGCCAGCCGGCGGGTACGTGACTTCGCTGGCGACGCTGTCGAAGCTGAACCCGGCTGGGCCCGGAAGGTCGATCACGGCATGCATCACTCTTGCAGAATAGCGGCCCCCGACAAGGTCGCGCTAGGCTAGGGCCGTGAACGTCATGCCGCTGCATACGCAGCGCCTGGTCGAACGGCTGCTGCAGAACTATTGCAACCGCATCTGTCCGCCGAGTGCGCGGCATGCGGTGCTGCTCGGGTTCCGCTGTCATGGCGACCGCGCGAGCGTCCACGAGCTGCAGCGGATCTGCGGGATTCCGGGCACCGCCCGGCCGCTCGAGCTCGCGCAATTCCGCTACCGCGCGACGGCCAACGAATGGCGGCTGTGGTACGCCGACGAGCAGGGCCGCTGGCGGCGCTATCCACGCTGCCGGGCGAGCCACAGCTTCGTCGAGCTGCTGCGCGAATTCGATGCCGACCCGGCCGGCCTGCTCTGGAGCCGCCTCGATGGCAAGAGCCTGCGCTGGTGCAGCTCGCGCGGTCGCTGCGCGGACTGCGACCTGCGTTACGGGCAGGTGCTCGGCGTCGCGGAGGAACCGGCGGAAAACAGCCTGGCCAGGACTTCGTCGGTGCGTCGTCTGACGTCGGCGTCGACGTAACGGCCGATGGTCAGCAGCGCCCAGGCCAGCACCCCCAGATCGTCGGTGTAGCCCGCCACCGGCAGCAGGTCGGGAATGACATCGACCGGCAGTACGAAATATGCGAGCGCCCCGTAGACGGTGGTGCGCGCCCAGGCGGGCAGATCGGGGCGCTGGCTCGCGAACCACAACCACAGCACCTTTTCGACGACCTCGCGACCGGCGGCACGGGCGAAACGCAGCAGCTTGTCGCGCAACGAATCCACGGAAAACCGGCGCGCCAGTGTGGCGGCATCGAAAGCGCCCTGCAGCGGGGCCTGGGGCACGGGCAGCGGCCGCTTGTCGTCCATCGCGCTCTCCGCGGCAGCGGGATCGAGATCAGGATTTTCGCACAACCACGCCCGCAGTGCCGATTCACAGGTCGGCATCGCGACGCAACAGCGCCATCGGCTCCGCTTCGCTGCGCATCGACAGCTCCCGCTCGTACGGGAAGCCCGGTTTGCGCAGCAGTCGCAGCGAACGGTGATTGCGCGGCGAGGCGATCGCCTGGCCATCGAGCTCGAGCAGCAGGTCACCGGCGACGAATCCGGCCTTTGCAGCCGGTGAATGTGGTTGCGGTCAGTGGCGCAGGCCGCTGCACCAGACTATCGATCGCTGCGCGCGCCACGGTCGCGAACTTGACCAGGCCCGCGACATCGATCTTGTCGGCCGTATCGCTCGGGCGGTGGTAGTCGAGGTGAGCCCCCGCAAACAACTGCACGCCCGGGATGCCGTGGTCGATGAAGCGCTGCTGGTCGGAGGACGGCGAAGCCCCGGCGATGCTCCGCGTCGCGATACCGGTGGGTGCGGCAGGGCCGCACCCACCAGGTCGACGGTGGTCCACCAGCCGGCGCAGCGCCGACTGGCGACCACCGCAGTCATCAGAACTTCACGCGCGCCGTCAGACCGTAGGTCGTCAGACGCGGATGCGTCACGGTCCAGCGGAACGGGAACAGCGAGGCTGCGCCGCCAAATGCCAGATTCGGGGCATAGTTGCTGAACACGACATCGCGGAACGCACCGCTCGGCGCATCTTCGTGAGTCAGGTTGCGGCCCCAGAGCTCGACCGTCCAGTTGTCGCCACGCAGACCGATGCTGGCATTGAGCAGGCCCTGTGCGGGGAGACTCGTCTGATTGACCGAATCAGCGTACTGCTCGCCGCGATACGCATAGTCGCTGCGTACATAGCCAACGAAACGCTCACCGAGCGGCGCCTCGTAGGTGAAGCCGACCGAGGCCTGCTTGTCCGAGGCACGCAGCAACTTCTTGCCGGAGATGTCACCGTTCGGGAACGACGGGAACAGGGCGTAGGTCTGGACCAGGCCGTTGTCATACGTCCCATCAGCCAGCGACAGGGCTGCATTGACCGTCAATCCCTTGGTCAACCGCGCCAGCACCGAGAACTCGAAGCCCTTGAGGGTCGCATCGCCCCCATTGGTTTCGAAGCTGGTGGGCGTGGTGAGCTGCCGACCGTTGATTTCCTCGAAGATCTGCGGAATCACGATATCGGACCAGTCGATGTAGTACACGTCGGCCTCAAGCTGGACGCGGCCGCCAGCCAGACGCCCCTTGGCGCCGAGCTCATACGACAGGTTCTTCTCCGGATCGTACGGTCGACCGACCTGCACCTGCGGCGTGTTGGGGGGGTCACCGACAAAGTTCACCCCGGCCGTGGCGAAGTCACCGCTCTTTTCCGCGCCGGCAACCGAGCCGTACACGGTCCAGTCCGGATTTGGCTTGAAGCGCAGATTGGCGCGCCAGTTCGGGATCGACCAGCTGTCCTTGAAGTTCATCTGCCGAACCCCGGTGCTATCGAACCCCTGGACTTCCTTGGTCTCATCGGTCCAGCGCGCTTCAAGACGCGCGGTCAGGCGCTCGGTCAGATCGATGTCGATCGAGCCGAAAGCCGAGTAGGCCTGAATGTCGGACGCGACCGCACGAGGGTAAGCCGCGCCGTCCACCGGATCCAGGAACCACGGCATGAATGCCGCAACGGAGGCCAGCGAGGCACCCGGCGTCGGGAAGCCCAGATTGGCCATCGGGTTGATGATGATGCAAGGACACAGCGCGCCGAAATCGGCTGGCAGCGGGCTCGAGATGACGCCCCGGTTCGAGCTTTCCTTGTCGGTCTTGTAGAAGTAGGCACCGGCCGCCCAACGTACCGAGCGATCCTCGGGGCTGGAGAAGCGAAGCTCCTGGCTGATCTCCTCTGTAATGTCGCCCATACCCTTCTGGATCTGCACCGATTCGAAGGTGCGGATCGGGCGCGGCGTGAATGCCGACGGAGCCGCTGTAGCATAGGCAAAGGTCGTCGTTCCCTCACCGCGCGTGCCGTCTACCAGGTAGAACTGCTCCACCTTGGAGTAGCCGGTCAGCGAGGTCAGCGAACCCGCGCCGAAGTTCCACTTCAGGTGCAACTGGCTGCGGACCAGCTCGCGGTCCTCGCCGTCGGTGCCGATCGGAACCGACAACGAATCCTTGTTGACGCTCGGCAGCTCACCGCAGTAGTTCAGCCACTTTGAGCTGGTTTGCATCGGAGTAACGTTGGCGAGAAGACGGTCTTCGCAGTTCGCCAGTACCTGGCTCATCGCCGACGGATCGATCTCGTCGTCCGAGTAGTAAATCGACACCAAGCCCTCAAACGAGTCGCTTGGCGTGAACCGCAGGCTGGCCTGCGCGGTCTTGTACTCATAGCCGCCGATGTCCGGTCCGCCCGCGACCTGGTTGTCGTACGAACCATCCCAAGTGTCGTAGGCGACGGCGACGCGGGCGGCGACCGTATCGCTCAGCGAACCACTGATCGAGCCCTGCAGCATCTTCTTGCCGCGGTTGCCGACCTGCACCTCGGCCTTGCGGACCAGCTCCTGGCTCGGCTTGGCGGTCACGTAGTTGATCGCACCCGAGAAGGCGTTGCGGCCAAAGAGCGCCGACTGCGGTCCCTTGACGACGTCGATGGACTCGAGATCGAGCAGGCTGAAGTTCAAGCCCTCACGACCCGAGACGTAGACGCCGTCGATGAAGATCGCGGCGTTGTTCTCGCCGAACACGTTGACCGGCGCGACGCCGCGGATGATCGGCGTCGGCAGGAATTCGCCGAGCAGGTTGGAGAAGGTGACGCCAGGCGTTGCCGCGGCGATGTCGTCGAGGTTGCGGATACCGCGCGCCTCGATGTCCTCGGCGCTGAACGCCGTGACCGCGAGCGGCACGTCGAGCAGTTTTTCCTCCGTGCGGCGCGCCGTGACGACGATCTCCTCGAGGGACAACGCGTCTGCGCCCTTGTCCTGCGCCAAGGCGGCCTGTCCGCCTACCGCGGACATCATGGCCGATGCCCCTACTATCAAGATGCGGAACTTGTCAGCAGTGAAGTTCATTGAGACCCCCTCTAGCCTGAAAACGTCGCTATTTGTTTTCCCGCCACGGCTGTGCGAAACCTGCCGATATGCAGATGCGACGCAAAATCAGCCGAAGTCGCCCGTTAGCGTAAACCAACTGGGGAGGATGTAAACGGTGAATACGTATAGAAAGAGCGCTTTTCTCATGTTTTCAGCCGTAGCTCCCATTTTTGCGAGCTACTGAAGCCCGGCTGGGAAGGCCGAAAGACCGCCTGTTGCGCAGGCCGCTACGGCCCCCGCGGGAGCCGAGACCAACACCCGCCCCGATTCACTGCCATCGTGGCGAATTCCCAACATGGGGAATGCCGCCAAGCCCTGACGGGTGGCGCAGACAGCAAATGGTGGGGCGGGGCCCGCCGCACAGCCCCAGCGGCGCCTGGACTTCCGTCGGGACGGCTAAGGACTCTCCGACCCAGCCCTGCAGAGATCAGGCACCGGTGGATTGCTTTCCGCTGCGGGGGCGTTTCACGGCGTCAGGCGCCGGTTCGGCAGGGGACTCGTTCGACGAGGCGGACGAAGACGCCGGCCCTGACGGCGGGGACGGTGCCCCGCGGGGCTTGAGCGCCGAGGCGATGTTTTCCTGCATCTGCTGCCACATCGCGAAATTGGTTTGTGCCAGCTCGGCCATCGAAGCCAGCGGTGTACCGCTCACCATCTTGGAGATCTGCGCCTGCAGCGCCTGCTGCTGGGAGACGAACGATGCCACGGACTGCTCCAGGTAGCGGCCCATGAAACCCTGCATCGCATCGCCGTAGAAGCGAACGATGGATTCGAGCGTCGAGGTGGACAGGATCGGCTGCCCGAACTGCTCCTGATCAGCAATGATCTGCAGCAGGATCGAGCGTGTCAGGTCTTCGCCAGATTTGTCGTCGACCACCCGGATCTTCTCGCCCTGCACGATCAGCTTGCGCAGATCCTCGAGCGTGACGTGGCGGCTGTCCGCAGCGTCGTAGAGACGCCGGTTGGCATATTTCTTGATGACGCGTTCGTTGGCCATGGAGGGATTCTAGCCTGAGAAACGCGCATGAATAGCGAAGGACGGCCGCACCCGATTGGGGGGGGGGCGGTGGGCGCAAGCCGCCCTTCGCGAGGGGACGTACGGCCGGCAGCGAAGCTGCCGGGCCGTTTGATCGGATCAGGCGCTCTTGCGGACCGTGGCGACCAGCTCGTCGTTGGCAGCCTGGGCCCACTTGCCCATCTCGGCCTGGGCCTGGGCGGCGATCTTCAGCCACTCGTTGGTGCGCTCGGTCTGGCGGCCGACAAACTCGGTGGCCAGCTGCGCCTGGCGGGCGGCCAGCTGCTGCGGATCCTTGGCCGTCAGGGCGGCGCGGGTCTGCGCAATGCTGTAGTCGAGTGCTTCGCCCGCGGTCTCGTAGCCGTGGCGCGCCGCACGCTCGAAGGTGCGAACCGCGAACTCGTTCAGCTCGAACAGCGGCGCCAGCGCGCGCTTCTGGAAATCGAAGTAGGAAGTGAAGTCCTTGGCCTTGGTGGTCATCGGTGCAATTCTCCGCTCAGGTAATGGCGCCACTATAGCGGCCTTTTGTATGCACTGCAACATGAATTTTGAAGATCTCCCGACTTGTTGCCATACGAGATAAAATATCATTTAAAATCAATTGATTGACATCTTCAATACAAAAATATCGGGCTGTGCCACACGGTTCCATTGCGAATTTCTATCTTGCGTCGCAACATGGCGGGTATCGCAACACTTCAGAGGAGCGGTCGACAGATGAGTGACACCTCGAAAGAGACGCCGACCTGGACCGACGTCTACTTCAAGAGCCAGGAGGATTTCGTCCGCCGCTGGAGCGAAATGGCCAACAGCGCCGCGCACGCGGCGACCGGCGGCAACGCCGGCGCCACCACCGGACGCGACTGGTTCGCGATGTTCGCGCCCTATTTCCCCGGCGCGTCGGGCGACCTGGCGAAGCGCTATTTCGGCTTCTACGATCCTTACCTCGCCTCGAGCCGCGCCCTGTGGGAGCAGCTGAGCCAGGCCATGGCCCATGCCGAGCCGAGCGCCCGGGCCCAGGCCTTCGTCGACGGCATGCAGGCGCTGCAGCAGCCCTTCACCCGGTTCTGGCAGCAGTCCACGGCGCCTTTCGGCATGTCCGCAACGCCGGGGATCGGCGCCGACGATCTGCTGCAGTCGTGGTCGAAGCTCTGGGGCGCCCACCCCGGCAGCACCGACTGGCTGCAGAGCCTCGCCAAAGCCTCGGGCGGCAACGCGGCCGAACTGCCGGCGCTCGGCCTGACGCGCGAGCGGCAGGAGTCGCTGCAACGGATCCAGTCGCTGTCGCAGCAGCTGCTGCAGACCCAGGCGCAGCTCGCGCAGATCTGGAGCGGAATCATCGGCGACGCGCTCAAGGCGCTCGGCGAGCGCGTCGGCCGCAAGCTCGCGGCCGGCGAAACCATCGACTCCAGCCGGACGCTCTACGACCTGTGGGTCGAATCGGCCGAGGAAGCCTACGCCAGGACCGCGTTCAACCCGACCTACGCCAAGGCCCAGGCCGAGCTTGCCAACACCATGGCGAAGCTGCGCATCGAGCAGCGGGTGGCCATCGAATCGGTCGCCAAGATCTACGACCTGCCGACCCGCGAAGAGCTGAACACCGTCCACCGCCGCCTGCGTGACCTCAAGGCGGAGCTGCGCCGCGTCAACGCCAAGCTCGACGCCACACAACGCGCCAGCGCCGGGGCGTCGACCTCCCGCAAGGCGAACACCAGCAAGAAGGGCAAGTAAATGAACGACAGGACCAAGACTGCGGTCGATCCCCAGGTCGCGATGCAGGAGCTGATCGACTTCAGCCAGAAGTTTGCCCAGGGCATTCCGGCGCTGCAGGCCGCTGCCGGTGTCGAGGTGGGCTGCTCCGACAAGGAAGCCGTGTACCGCGAAGACAAGGTCACGCTGTACCGCTACAAGCCGATCGCCAAGCCGGCCGGCGTCACGCCGCTGCTGATCTCCTACGCACTGGTCAACCGGCCCTACATGATGGACCTGCAGCAGGATCGCTCGCTGATCCGCCGGCTGCTCGAGCAAGGCCTGGACATCTACCTGATCGACTGGGGCTATCCCGACGGTGCCGACCGCTTCCTCGATCTCGACGACTACATCAACGGCTATCTGCACAACTGCCTGCAGTACGTCCTCGACCAGCACGGCATCGACGCGGCCAACCTGCTCGGCGTCTGCCAGGGCGGCACCTTCAGCCTCTGCTACACCGCGCTGCATCCGGAGCGGATCAAGAACCTGGTCACGATGGTGACTCCGGTCGACTTTCAGACCCCGGAAAACCTGTTGTCGAAGTGGATCCAGGACGTGGACGTCAACGCCATGGTCAACGCCGGCGGTAACGTCTCGGGCGAGATGCTGAACTTCGCCTACGTCTCGCTGATGCCCTTCCGGTTGATGCAGCAGAAGTACGTGAGCCTGGTCGACATCCTCAAGGATCCGCGCCAGGTCGAGAACTTCATGCGCATGGAAAAGTGGATCTTCGACAGCCCCGACCAGGCCGGCGAAGCCTTCCGCCAGTTCACCCAGATGTTCTACATCGACAACAGTCTGATGAAAGGCACGGCCGAACTCGGCGGCGAACGGGTGGACCTGAAGAAGATTACCCGTCCGGTGCTGAATGTCTTCGGCCGCCAGGACCACCTGGTGCCCCCGTCGGCCTCGATTCCCCTCGAGCGCTGCGTCGGCACCAAGGACTACACCGCGTTCGAGATGGACGTCGGTCACATCGGGATGTACGTTAGCGGCAAGTCTCAGAAGCAGTTGCCGGAGACAATCGCCCGATGGCTGAAGGAACGCGAATAGCGGCGCAAGCTGCCTCCACGACAGCCACCACCGCGACCGCCTGCGCAGCCCTGCTGGCGCAGGTCGGTCAGGAAGTTCACGTCAGCGACTGGCTGCTGGTCACCCAACAGCGGGTCGACGCCTTTGCCGAGGCTACCGGGGATCATCAGTGGATCCACGTCGATCCCGCGCGGGCGAGCCGCGAATCGCCATACGGCGGACCGATCGCCCACGGCTACCTCACCTTGTCGCTGCACATCCTGCTGCGCGGCCTGGTCAGCGCCGAGCGGCCCTATGCCCCCGGGGTCGTCGGCATCGTCAACTACGGGCTCGACAAGCTGCGCTTCCCCAATGCCGTGCGCGTGGGCGCCCGGATCCGCGGCCGCTTCGTGCTGCTCGGCGCCACCGTCGTGGCGCCGAACGTCCTGCAGGTCAGCGAGCGTTACACCGTGGAAATCGAAGGCGAATCGAAACCCGGCTGCGTCGCCGAGTCGATCTTCCGCCTGATCTTCGCGGCCAGCTGACCCCTCTGCCAGGGCTCGCCCCGGACCGCGACCGGCACTGGTAGTCTTGCGGGCCGACGCCCGCAGTGAGTGCCGCCACCATGAAAGCCGTCTTTCTCGACTACGAGACCGTCAGTGCCGGGGACCTCGATCCGGCGCAGCTGCTGCGCGCGGTTCCGGGGCTGCAACTGCTGGCGGCGACCCGGCAGGAAGACGTCGCGGCCCGGATCGCCGGCCACGAGATCGTGATCCTCAACAAGCTGCAGATCGATCGCGCGCTGATCGCCGCAACGCCGACGCTGCGGCTGATCGCCCTCGCCGCCACCGGGACCAACAACGTCGACCTCGAAGCGGCCCGCGAGCACGGGGTCGCGGTCTGCAACATCCGCGACTACTGCACGCCCTCGGTGGCGCAGCACGTTCTCGGCAGCATCCTCGCGCTGACGCATCGCACGATCGAGTACTCGCGCGCGGCAGTGAACGGCACCTGGGCCCGCAGCGCGCAGTTCACCGTGCTCGACTGGCCGATCCGCGAACTGCGCGGCCGGGTGCTCGGCGTGATCGGCTGGGGAGTGCTGGGCCAGGCCACGGCGCGAGCCTGCGAGGCAGCGCTCGGCATGCAGGTGCGGGTCGCGAACCGCGTCGGTGCGCCACCCCAGCCGGATCGCGTGGCGCTGCACGAACTCCTGCCGCAAGTGGATGTGCTGACCCTGCACTGCCCGCTGACGGCCCAGACCCGCGGCATGATCGGCGCACCGGAGCTGGCGCTGATGAAGCACGACGCCCTGATCGTCAACACGGCCCGGGGTGCCTTGATCGATCTCGCGGCGCTCGCCGCCGCGTTGCGGGCGCGCCGCATCGGCGGCGCCGCGATCGACGTGCTGCCGCAGGAACCGCCGGTCGACGGCAGCCCCTTGTTCGCGCCGGACCTGCCCAACCTGATCGTCACACCGCACGTCGCCTGGGCGGCGCGGGAATCCCGTCAGCGCTGCATCGACGAAATCGCCGCCAATGCGGCGGATTTCCTGCGTGGCGGCAAGCGTGGACGCGCCGTCTAGACGACGCTGCAGCGAAACCCAGTGTAAAAAATGTCAGGCATCCGCCGCACAGGCCAGACAAGAGACAGGTATCCGCTCTATTCTAGAAGACCATATTCGCCGGGCTTGCTGATGACGCTTCGCCACCGCACCCTGTTACTCCCCGCCCTGCTCGCGCTGCTGGGCGCCACCGCCTGTTCCGAGTCGCCCGAGCAACTGGTCGGCAACGGCGCGGCGACCAACGATCGGCCCATGAGCCGCAGCCAGGCCGCGATACCGGTCGTGACGACCACGCCCGAGCGGCGTTTGTTCGGGCCGCAGATCGAAGCGGTCGGCACGGCACTCGCCAACGAGTCGGTGGAAATCACCTCCAAAGTCACCAACACCATCACCGCGATCCGTTTCACGGATGGCCAGTCGGTGCGCCGCGGCGCGGTGCTCGTCGAGCTCGACCGTGCCACGGCGGCAGCCGATCTGGCCGAAGCCGAAGCCACGCTGGCCGAGGCCCGCAGCCAGTTCAACCGCGGCCGCGACCTGTCGGTGACGCAGGCACTGTCCAAGGCGCAGCTCGAGCAACTCGAAACCGCAGTCAAGACCGGTGAGGCCCGAGTCGCGGCGGCCCGGGCCCGCGTCAACGACACCGTGATCCGCGCGCCGTTCGACGGCCGCACCGGGTTCCGGCGCGTCAGCCTCGGCGGCCTGGTCAACTCCGGTGCGGTGATCACCACCTTGGACGACACCTCGATCATCAAGCTCGAGTTCACGGTGCCGCAGGGCTTCCTCAACGAGCTCGTACCCGGCCTGCCGATCCAGGCGACCACCGATGGGCTGCCGTCGCGGGTGTTCGACGGCAAGGTCACCGCGATCGGCTCGCGTGTCGATGCAGCCACGCGTTCGATCCCGGTGCGCGCCGAGCTGCCGAACCGCGACGGCCTGCTGCGGCCGGGCATGTTCATGTCGGTGCGCGCCCGCGGACGCGAGACCCCGACCCTGATGCTGCCGGAAGGCGCCCTGGTGCCCGAGCAGGGCAAGACCTATGTCTACGTGGTCGACGACGGTCGCGTGATGCGTCGCGAAATCCAGATCGGTGGCCGGGTTCCGGGCAGCGTCGCGGTGCTCGCCGGCCTGGAAGCGGGCGAGCGCGTGATCCTCGAAGGCACCCAGAGTGTCCGCGATGGCGCACGGGTGGTCGAGGTCGGGGCGGACGCGTCGTGAACATTTCCGAGGTCTGCGTTCGCCGGCCCGTGTTCGCGACGGTGCTGAGCCTGCTGCTGGTGCTGTTCGGGCTGATTGCGCTGGATCGTCTGGCGGTACGCGAATATCCCGACATCTCGCGCCCGGTCGTCTCGATCACGACCATTTACGGCGGTGCCTCGGCGGTGGTCGTGGAGAACAAGATCACCCAGGTCATCGAAGACCGGGTCGCCGGCATCGAGGGCATCCTCAAACTCGAATCCGACAGCGAGGACGAGCGTTCCAGCATCCGCATCGAATTCGACGTCGAGCGCGACATCGACGCTGCCGCCAACGATGTCCGCGATCGCATCTCGCGGGTGATCGCCCAGCTGCCGCCGGAAGCGGATCCGCCGCAGATCACCAAGGCCGATGCCTCGGCCGAATCGGTGATGTTCCTGAGCTTCAGTTCCGAAAAGATGACCGCGCTCGAGGTCACCGATTACGCCGATCGCTACATCGTCGACCGTCTCTCGACGATCCCGGGCGTGGCCCGTGTCTCGCTGAGCGGCGGTCGTCGCGCCGCCATGCGCATCTGGATCGACCGGCAGGCGCTCGCCGCCCGGGCACTGACGGTCGGCGACATCGAAAGCGCCCTGCGCCGCGAGAACGTGCAGCTGCCCGCCGGCCGGCTCGAGTCGCAGACCCGCGAATTCTCGCTGCGCACCGAGGTCGGCCTCGACACCGAGCAGGACTTCCGCAATCTGACGATCGGCCGCGGCGCCGACGGACACCTGGTGCGTCTCGGTGAAGTCGCCGACGTGCAGCTGGCGGCCGAGAACACCCGCTCGACGATGCGTACCAATGGCCGCCCGGGTGTCGGCATCGGCATCGAGGCGCAGTCCAAGGCGAACGTGCTCGATATCGTCCGCGGTGTGCGCGCCGAGGTGGCCCGGATGCAGGACGACCTGCCGCCGGGCGCTTCGCTGATGATCAACGTCGACAACGGCATTTCCATCGAAGCTGCGCTGCGCGAAGTGCTGATCGCGATCGCGTTTGCGTTCGTCTCGGTGCTGTTGGTGATTTTCGTGTTCCTCGGCAGTATCCGCAGCACGCTGATCCCGGCGCTGACCATCCCCGTCTCGATCACCGCCGCCTGCATGGCGATGTACCTGATGGGCTATTCGATCAACGTGCTGACCCTGCTCGGCATCGCGCTGGCGATCGGCCTGGTGGTCGACGATGCGATCGTGGTGCTGGAGAACATCCACCGGCGGGCCGAACTCGGTGAAGCCTCGATCGTCGCCGCGATCAACGGCAGCCGCGAGATCGGTTTCGCGGTGATCGCCACCACGCTGACCCTGATCGCGGTGTTCGTGCCGATCTCCTTCCTGCCGGGGGACGTCGGCCGGCTGTTCCGCGAATTCGGCCTGACGCTCGCCGCGGCCGTGGCGATCTCGGCACTGGTGGCCCTGACGCTGACGCCGATGATGGCCTCGAAGCTGCCGCCGGCGAGCGAGGCCCAGCCCAGCCGCTTCGCGCTCGCGGTCGAGCACTTCTTCGGCCGCCTGTCGTCGGCCTATGAAACCAAGCTCCGCCAGGTCAACCGGCGGCCGTGGCTGATCGTCGGCCTGGTGCTGGCACTGAGCCTTGCGGGCCTGCTGACCTTCCGCGCGTTGCCCTCGGAATTCACGCCCCGCGCCGACATCGGCCGATTGTTCATCTCGGTGGAAGCACCCGAAGGCGCCAGCTTCGAATACACGGAGTCCTATGGCCGCAAGATCGAGGACATCGTCTCCCGCCAGGCCGAGAAAGGCGACATCCGCCGCGTGACCCTGCGCCTGCCCGGCGCCATCAGTGGCACGGGATCGGTCAACAGCGCCCGCGTGATCATCAGCATGACCGACTGGCACGAACGCCAGCGCTCGACCCAGGATCTGGCCCGCGAGCTGAATGCCGAGTTGCTCAAGCTGCCCGGCGTGCGCGCCTTCACCACCGCGCCCGGCGGACTGCGGGCCGGCTGGGGCTCGCCGGTCCAGGCCGTGATCGGCGGACCCGATTACGAACAGCTCGCCGAGTGGTCGGCCAAACTGACCCACCTCGCCGAGCAGAACCCGGGCCTGACCTCCATAGAGAACAGCTACAAGCCGCGCAAACCGCAGATTCGCGTCGCCATCGACCGCGACCGCGCCGCCGATCTCGGTGTGTCGCTGCAGACCGTCGGCCGCACGCTCGAAACCGTGCTCGGCTCGCGCATCGTGACGACCTACATCGACCGGGGCCGCGAGTACAACGTCATCCTGCAGGGCAAGGAGGACGAGCGCGCCACGATCACCGACCTGACCAACATCCAGGTCCGCTCGGACCGCACCGGCGAGTTGATTCCGCTCGCCAGCATCGTCGAACTGCGCGAGATGGCCGGAGCCACCCGGCTCAGCCGCTTCAACCGGCTGCGCGCCGTCGAGGTCAACGCCGGACTGGCCGACGGCTACACCATGGGCGAAGCCGTGCAATGGTTCGAAGAGACGGTGAAGCGCGAGCTGCCGTCCGGAGCGACCCTGATGTGGGACGGCGATTCCGGCGACTACGTGCGCAGCAGCGGCCAGCTCTACCTCACGTTCCTGTTCGCGGTCGTGATCGTGTTCCTGGTGCTGGCCGCGCAGTTCGAGAGCTTCGTGCACCCCACGATCATCATGACCACCGTACCGCTGGCGCTGCTCGGTGCGGTGTTCGGTCTGAAGATCCAGGGCCTCAGCATCAACATCTTCAGCCAGATCGCCGTGATCATGCTGATCGGCATCGCCGCCAAGAACGGCGTGCTGATCGTCGAGTTCGCCAACCAGCTCCGCGATCGAGGCGTCGAATTCGGCGAGGCGATCGTCAAAGCGGCCGCGATCCGCCTGCGGCCGGTGCTGATGACCAGCCTCTGCACCGCCTTCGGCGCGATCCCGTTCCTGCTGGCCAGCGGCGCCGGCGCCGAACAGCGTCTGCCAATCGGTGTCGTGGTCTTCTACGGCACGATGCTGTCGGTACTGCTGACGCTGCTGGTCGTACCGGCCGTCTATTCGTTGGTCGCGCGGCGGACCAAGTCGACCCAGTACACGACGCGACTGGTGGACCGGTTGCTCGGCGCCGCTGCCACAGGCAGCACGGCGACACCCACGCAGACAACGCAGGTCAGCACCCCGCCGCCTGCCGCCTAGGAGAGCAACCGCCCGGCCGGCGCGGCTTGCGCCTCGGGCGTATCGCGCAGGATCGCGGCGATCAGCACGTTCGGGTCCACCGGTTTGGTCAGATGCTCGTCGAAGCCCGCTTCGCGGCTGCGAGCCCGGTCGTCTTCCTGGCCCCAGCCGGTCACCGCAACCCGACGCAGGCACGACCCCAGTCCTCGCTGCACAGCTGGCGCGCGGCCTCCTGGCCGCTGAGCAGCGGTCCCGCAAGTATCCAAGCATGCCAGCTGCCTGGCTGGATTCCGGACTTCATGCGCTGCGACTCCCCTACGGCGCGAGGCAGGTCCGGTTCGATCTGCCCTACCAAGAAGTGCAGGAATGATGGCAAAGAGGTCGGATGATTTCCGTAGGCATGAACCTGCTCCGCGGCGCAGAATTCGACCGCAAGAAGCGGCTGGCGGCCGCGCTTGCGGGGCCGGAACATAACGCACCTGTCCCGCTGCCCGGTCCATACCGATGCATCGATCTCCGAATTCCGACGCCATGCGCCCGCGAGCAAACAAGACCGGCAGTACCCAAAGCGATCCACGCTGGGCCGATGTCCTCGCTCGCAACACGCAAGCCGACGGTCGCTTCGTCTATGCAGTGCGCACCACGGGCATCTACTGCCGGCCATCCTGCAGTGCGCGGCGTCCGCGTCCGGAGAACGTGACCTTTCACGCCGATGCTGCGGCGGCCGAGCGCGCCGGATTCCGTCCCTGCCGCCGCTGCCATCCCGCGGCAGCCACGCAATCGACACCGCACGTCGCGCTGGTTGCCCGGGCTTGCCGCGAGATCGAGCGTTGCGACACGATCCCGTCACTGCAAACGCTGGCGCAGGCCGCCGGGATCAGTCCGTTCCATTTCCATCGGATCTTCAAGGCTGCGACCGGCGTCACGCCGCGGGCCTATGCCATGGCGCATCGCGAGCGCAGACTGCGCGCACGGCTCGATCCGCGGCAGGGCTCCGGTACGGTGACCGAGGCGATCTACGATGCCGGTTTCAACTCCAGCACGCGGGCCTATGCCCAGGCCGCAGACATCCTGGGCATGACGCCATCGACCTGGCGTGCCGGCGGCGCCGCAACGCGGATCCGCTTCGCGATCGCCCGATGCACGCTGGGCGCGCTGCTGATCGCGCACAGCGGCCGCGGTCTGTGCGCAATCCTGCTCGGCGACGATCCGGAAGCGTTGCTGCAGGACCTGCAGGCACGCTTCAGCGAAGCCGAGCTGATCGGTGGCGACGCCGACTTCGAACGAGTGATCGCACAGGTTGTCGCCTTCGTCGAGGCACCGCAGATCGGCCTCGACCTGCCACTCGACATCCGTGGCACGGCTTTCCAGCGGCGTGTCTGGGAGGTGCTGCGCAAACTGCCTGCGGGCACGACCGCGAGCTATGCCGAAATCGCGCGGCGGATCGGTTCACCGCGTGCGACACGCGCCGTGGCGAGCGCCTGCGCAGCGAACGCGCTGGCGGTGGCGATCCCCTGTCATCGGGTCGTGTGCAGCGACGGCAGCCTCTCCGGCTATCGCTGGGGCATCGAACGCAAGCGGCAGCTGCTGGCACGCGAAGCGGCTGCCGGCGCCCCACACGCACCGCGCCCGACCCGGCCCCGCACGAATGTTCCGGCAGACCGCAACAGCGCCGGAAAGCGCAAGCGCGACTGAATCCCGTACCGAACCGCACTGCACTGCGCGGCGTCACATCGCCCGGCAACTGTGCGGGCTTCAGGAGTCGCGCGACAACAGGTCGGGATTGGGCAGCGCGTGAAAGGCGTGCCGCAGGCTGTCGCTCCAGCCGGAGCGGATCATGCGGAAATACTCGTCTTCGGCCGTGATGCTCCGATGCAGCAGTATCTTCAGCGCATCGCGCCGGATGCAGGCGAGATCGAGCGGAGGGCCGACCGAGAGATTGGAACGGATCGTCGAATCCATCGAGATCAACGCACATTTCACCGCTTCGGCCAGACTCGAGGAGCGGGTGATCACCCGATCGATGATCGGCCTGCCGTACTTCGACTCGCCGATCTGGAAATAGGGCGTGTCGAGCGTGGCCTCGATGAAATTCCCGGCCGCGTAGATGCTGAACAGGCGCGGTGGCTCGCCGACGATCTGCCCGCCAAGGATGAAGGAGGCATTGAACTCGATGCCGTGTTCGCGCAGCGCCGTCGCATCGCGACGATGCACCTCGCGCAACGCTTCGCCGACCAGTGCCGCCGCATCGAACTGGTTGCTGACGTTGTAGATATTCGGCTGCCCGTCCGGGCCGCTGATCTGGTCCTGGAGCAGCTTCAGCGTCGATTGCGAGATGGCCAGGTTACCGGAAGTCATCAGTACCAGCGCCCGCTCGCCGGGCTTCTCGAACACGTGCATCTTGCGGAAGGTGCTGATCCGGTCGATACCGGCATTGGTACGTGAGTCGGACAGGAAGACGAGGCCCGTATCGAGCAGGGCCGCAATGCAGTAGGTCATCCCCTCATTCTACTGCTGCGCCTGATGTCGCTGCATCTGCCGCGATTTCGGTTGCTCGGCCGGCACACGATCGGGCGTGGACGAGACCAGCACTTTCGCGCTGAGTGCTTCGGCACCGCCGCCGCGTCGCACACCGCGCACCGGACAGGCATCGAGATAGTCCCGGCCGATAGCCAGGCGGCAATGCTGCTGGCCGGCGAGCGTACGATTGGTCGCATCGACGCCGAGCCAACCGTTCTCGGCTTCCAGCCAGACATCGACCCAGGCATGACTCGCCACGTGACCCCGATCGTCGGTCAGCACGTAGCCGCTGACGTAGCGCGCCGGCACGCGCAAGACGCGACAGCAGGCCAGGAGCACGTGCGCATGATCCTGGCAGACACCGCGGCCCAGCGAGAACGAGTGCGCCGCGGTGTCGGCAACGCCGGTCGCACCGGGCACATACTCCATCGCATCGCGCACCGCTCCGGCCAGCGCCAGCACCTGGTCGCGAGTCGGGCGGAGATGGCCGTGGTCGGCGGCGAAGCGGCGCAGTGCCGCGTCGGCGTGGGTCAAGGTCGTCTCGGTCACGTAGGCCAGCGGCGAGAGCCGACCGTCGTCGCCCAGCAGGCCATTCGCCGGATCGCCGGTCTCGACCGTGCCGCCGACAACGATGCGAATCTCGTCGTGCGGCCCGTCCATGGTCAGCAGATGCATCACGTTGCCGTGCGCATCGACCTGCTGAGCCTGACGCCCCGGTGCCGAGATCGTCCAGGACAGCACCCGCTGGCAGGACTCGGTGCGCGGGGTCAATCGCAGGGTCTGGATGCTGCGCTCCACCGGCAGGTCGTAGCGATAAGTGGTCTCGTGGCGGATATGCAGCTGCATGTTTGCCCTCCCCTGCGGCCCTCAGTGCGTGGTCGCCGGCACGAGGAAGTCCTGCGCGATTCGCTGCCCGAGATCGGCGATCCGGTCGAGGAACTGCAGCAACCAGGCATGGATTCCGACCTCCAGCACGTCGTCGATGCGACCGTAGAGCAGGCTCGCGTGGATTTCGCCGGCCCGCCTCTCGGTCTCGCCGGACTGCTCGTTGGCGACGACCTCGAGCGTATCGCGCACCTGGGTCAGACAACGCAACAGCGAACGCGGCATAGCGTCGCGCAGGATCAGCAGCTCCGCGACCCGGCGCGGCGTGATCCGGTCGCTGTAGACCCGGCGGTAGATCTGGAAGGCGGACACCGAGCGCAGCAGCGCGCTCCACTCGTAGTAGTCGCCGGCCGCATCCCAGTCGGTCGCGGCACTCCCCATCGGCTCGAACTTGGCGTCCAGGATGCGCGCGGTATTGTCGGCACGCTCGAGATAGGTTCCGAGCCAGGTGAACTTCAGCGCCTCGTTGCGCAGCATCGTGCCCTGGATCACGCCACGCGCGAGATGCGAGCGGAACTTCACCCACTCGAAGAAGCTGCTCAGATCCTGGTCGGGTCGATGAGTCGGCCCGAAGCGCTGTACCTCGAGCCAGGTGGCGTTCAGCGTCTCCCAGGTCTCGGTGGTCAAGGTGCCGCGCACGGCATGAGCGTTCTCGCGCGCGCGGCGCAGGCATTCATGGATGCTGCCCGGATTGTCGCGCGACCAGGCGATCCACTCGATCGCCGCGCTCTGGCTCACCGCGCCACGCGCCGCGGCATAGGAGTCGTACTGCCCGACGATGGTCAGCATGGTCGACCAGCGCTGACGGACGCCCTCCTCGTCCTGGCGCAGCAAGGACATGCGGTAGTTGACGTCCATCATGCGTGCCAGGTTCTCGGCACGCTCGGTATAGCGCGCCATCCAGTAGAGATGATCGGCCGTGCGGCTCAGCATGCTCAACGCTCCAGCACCCAGGTGTCTTTCGTGCCGCCGCCCTGCGAGGAGTTCACGACCAGCGAGCCCTCGCGCAGCGCGACCCGGGTCAGCCCGCCCGGCACCATCACGATGTCGCGCCCCGACAGCACGAACGGGCGCAGATCGATGTGCCGCGGCGCAAGGCCACTCTCGACGAATGTCGGGCAAGCCGACAGCGCCAGCGTGGGTTGCGCGATATAGCGCGACGGGTCGGCGACGATGCGGGCGCGGAACTGTTCGATTTCCTCGCGGCTGGCACGTGGGCCGATCAGCATCCCGTAGCCGCCCGCGCCATGCACCTCCTTGACCACCAGCTCGTCGAGGTGCGCGAGCACGTAGGCGCAATCCTCCGGTCGACGCAGAATCCAGGTCGGCACGTTGGAAAGTATCGGCTCCTCGCCGAGATAGAAGCGGATCATGTCCGGCACGTACGGATAGGTCGACTTGTCGTCGGCGACCCCGGTGCCGACGGCATTGGCGATCGCGACCCGGCCGGCGCGAGCGGCTGCCAGCAGCCCCGGCACGCCCAGCAGCGAGTCGGGACGGAAAGCCAGCGGATCGAGAAAATCGTCGTCGATGCGCCGGTAGATCACGTCGACCCGGCTCGGGCCCTGGGTGGTGCGCATGTAGATGCTTTCGTCTTCGACATAGAGATCCTGGCCTTCGACCAGCTCGATGCCCATCTGCTGCGCGAGAAATGCATGTTCGAAGTAAGCGCTGTTGTAGGCACCGGCGGTCAGCAGCACCACGGTCGGGTCGCGCACGCCGGCCGGCGCCACGCTGCGCAGCGTTTCCAGCAGCAGGTCGGGATAGTGCTCCACCGGCGCAACCGGATAGCGTGCGAACAGTTCCGGAAAAAGCCGCATCATCGCCTTGCGGTTCTCGAGCATGTAGGAGACGCCCGACGGCACGCGCAGGTTGTCCTCGAGCACGTAGTATTCGCCGGCTCCGGCGCGCACCAGGTCGATACCGGCGATATGGGCGTAGACATCCATCGGCACATCGACGCCCTGCATTTCCGGGCGGTACTGGCCGTTGCAGAACACCTGGTCGGCGGGAATCTTGCCGGCGCGCAGGATGTCCTGCCCGTGATAGACATCGTGGATGAAGGCATTGAGCGCGCTGACACGCTGCCGCAAACCGCGCTGCAGCATCGCCCATTCGTCGACCGGAATGATCCGCGGCACGATGTCGAACGGGATCAGCCGCTCGGTGCCGCCCTCGGCACCGGCCACCGCGAAGGTGATGCCGGCGCGATGGAACAGCGCATCGGCCTCGGTGCGCTTCTCGGCGATGCGCGCCGCGGAGGTCGATTCAAGCCAGCGCGCATACGGCAGGTAGTGACTACGGACGCCTGCATCGTCGGCATGCATTTCGTTGAAGACCCGTGCCGTCATCCCTGCGAAGCCCCCTTGGTTGTCGCTCCCGTCGTCAGCCGCTGCAACGCTCCGTGTCCAGCCGCTGCTGCGCCCACTCGACCACCGGCAGCACCCGCGGCGAGACCATGCCGGCAGCTTGTTCGAAATCGACCCAGCGCCATTCATGGTGCTCGGGCTTGCCGAGTTCCGGCACCACCGGCAGCGTGACCTGGGCCGTACGGGTGACACCGAGATAGTAGCGCGCGACCTTGTTCCGGCCGTACGGACCGGTTTCGACGAAATCCTGGCCGAAAGGAAACTCGAGATCGGCAATGGTGCTTTCTTCGCGCACCTCGCGCACCGCCGCGGCGAACGGATCCTCGGCCGGCTCGACCATGCCCTTCGGAAAATCCCAGCTGCGATAGACCCGCAGCAGCAGGAACAGCCAGCCCGCCCTGGCGTCGCATCTCGCAACGGCCACGCCCGCGGACAGAAGGGCAGCGGGTTTGGCCTGGGGTCGCATCCTGTGCGGCGCCGGTGTCAGCGCGGATCACCGACGACGCCCGGGCGGGCGCCGCGGCAAACAGGCGGCGGCGAACCCACCGGATGGCAGACCTGGCTCATGGATCGATCCTAGCAGGCTGTTGCGCGAACCGGGCTCGCGCTGGCGGAGATAACCAATTAATGCGATTATTTCGATAGACAATATATATCGCCCGGATCGAGTAATGGCCGACATCAAGCTCAAGGATCTGCGCTACCTGGTCGCGCTGGCCGACACCCGCCATTTCGGCAAAGCCGCCGAGCGCTGCTTCGTCAGCCAGCCGACCCTGTCGGCCCAGTTGAAGAAGCTCGAGGACTACCTCGGCGTGACGCTGGTCGAGCGCCAGCCCAAGCACGCCATGCTGACGCCCGCGGGCGAGGCGATCGTCGCGCGGGCACGGCGGATCGTGGAATCGAGCGACGAAGTCGTGGAGATCGCCCGCTCACATCGCGACCCACTGGCCGGGCGGCTGCGGCTCGCGCTGCTGCCGACCATCGGGCCCTACCTGCTGCCGAGCGTCGCACCGCGGATCCGCAAGGCCCTGCCGCGCCTGGAACTGATGCTGTACGAATACCAGACCGGCCCGATGCTCGAGCGGCTGCGGGCCGGCGACATCGACGTCGGCATCCTGGCGCTGCCGATCGAACTCGAGGGCCTGGAGTCGCGTGCGCTGTACGAAGAGCCTTTCGTGCTCACCGTGCCGACCCATCACCCTCTGGCGCAGAAAAGCCAGGTGAAGACCGATGACCTCAAGGGCGTGACCCTGCTGTTGCTCGAGGACGGGCACTGCCTGCGGGACCAGGCGCTCGACGTCTGCAGCCGCATCGACGTGCACGAGAAGCAGGATTTTCGCGCCACCAGCCTGGAAACGTTGCGGCAGATGGTGGCCTCCGGCGCCGGCGTGACCTTGCTGCCGGAGCTCTCGACGCTCGGACCCTATGCGACCGCACGCGGCCTGGTGGTGCGCCCCTTCGTCAAACCGGCGCCGACGCGACAGGTCGGCGCGGTCTGGCGGCGCACCCATCCCCGGCAGCGGGCGATCGAGGCCGTCGCGAACGTGATCGCCGAATACGCCCTGCAGCAACCGCGCGGTCGCAGCTGAGCGATGCCCGGCAAGCCACCGCCCGCTACAGCTGCCGCGGTCACGCCCTATGACCGCGCGGCCCTGCTCGAGCCAGCGCAACTCGAGGCCTGGTTCGCCGCCGACCAGCAACGACCTCTGCTGCACAGCCTGTTCGGCCCGGCCACCTGCGCCGAACTGCGCCGGCTGGCGCGGGCGGCCCAAGCCTCGCGCCGGCGCCGGCCGCCATCGAACCGGCCGCGGGCCTGGGTGCTGCCCGGGATTCTCGGCACGCGGCTCGGGCGACGGCGCGGCCAGGTGCCCGACGTGCTCTGGTTCGATCCCGACGATCTGGTCGCGGGCCGTGCAACGCTGCTGCGACAGCAACCGCGGGATCGCCTGTATGCGATGGGCGTGATCGACCAGAGCTACCTCAAGCTGTGGCTGCGGCTGGTCGCGGCAGGCTTCGAACCCGAATACTTCGGCTACGACTGGCGGCGCAGTGTCGCCGCCAACGGTGCTGCCTTCGCCTCGCGGCTGCGGGCCGATGCACGCCCCGCGACGATCGTCGCCCACAGCCTCGGCGGCCTGGTCGCGCGGGCGGCGCTGCGTCGAACGAGGCTGCCGCCGATCGAACGCATCGTGTTGCTCGGCACGCCGAACCTGGGCTCATACGCCGCGGTGCAGGCCATGCGCGGCAGCTACGCGGCGGTGCGCCGCATCGCGATGCTCGACCGCCGGCACGATGCACTGACGCTGAGTCGCGACGTGTTCACGAGCTTCGACAGCCTCTACGATCTGCTGCCGCGCGGCGCACTCGCCATCCCCCGCGACTATCACGACCCGGCCAGCTGGCCGACGCAGGCACCGCGCCCCGATCCGGCGCGGCTCGCCGCGGCGCGCGGCCTTGCAGCCCGGCTGGTCGACGGCGATGCGCGCTTCGTCTGCATCGCCGGCATCGGTACACCGACCGTGGTCGGTGCCAGCCTGCGCCCGCGCGAGTTCAGCTATCGCTACCGTCGTGACGGCGACGGCACCGTGCCGCTGGACTCGGCCCGGCTCGACGGCACTGCGCTGTACGTCGCACCGATCACGCACGGGCTGCTGCCCCGCGACGATCGGGTCATCGACGCCGTGATCGACCTGCTGCGCAACGGCCGCACCGACCACCTGCAACAAGGCCGCCCCCGTGCGCGCAGCGCAGGCTTCACGCTGCGCGATCGCGACCTGTACACGACTCTCGCAGACAAGCTCGACTGGTCGGCGCTCGAACCCCCCGCACGGCTCGAGTTCATCGAGAAGCTCAGCGATCCGGGGCCTCTGGAACGCATGGCCGGCGTTGCGCGATCGGGCCGACGGCCTCAGGATAGCGGCCGATGATCAAGCATATCGTCGCCTGGCGGCTGCGGACGGAACCCTCGGTCCGCGCCAACGCGGAGCACATCAAGGCACTGCTCGAGGACCTGGCCGGCCGGATTCCGGGCCTGCTGAAAATCGAGGTTGGCATCAACTACGTCGAAGACGCGAACGCCTCCGACCTGGTGTTGTATTCCGAGTTCGTGGATCGCGCTGCCCTGCAGGGCTATCAGGATCATCCGCTACACGAAGCCGTGAAGCTGACGATCCGTGCGCTGACGACCGAGCGACGTGTAGTCGATTACGAAGCCTGAAGCGGGCACCCTGCGTCGACGCGCGATCGCGGTCCCGAGGGGGGGGCGACCGCGACGCGGGTCGGCAGGGTCCGACAACGGCGATTCCGGGCCACCGACATTGGCCCGACACATCCGCAGCTTAAGGCTGCGGGAACTGACCGGAGCATGCTGCAATGAACCATCCCCGCCCCCTGAACACCCCGAGCCACGCGGCCATCGCGGCCCGTGCCTACGAACTCTGGCAACGCCGTGGCTGCCCGCAGGACTCGGCCGAACAGGACTGGTTCGAGGCCGAAGCCCAGCTGCGCCGCGAAGCCGCCGCGCAGGTCGTGGCCGTGCAGGTCGCGCCCTTGCCAGCGCTGACGCCGGTGACGGCACCGGCGCAAGCACAAGCCGCACCCAAGCGGGCGCGCCGCACCCGGGCCACCACCGCAGCCGCGATGACCGCGGCACCGGCCACAGCCGCCGTAGCGCCATCGACCACCGGAACACGCGTCAGACGCAAGCGTCCCGCACAGCCCGACGCCTGAACGACCCGGCAGCCCCTGTCGGCTGCACGGCGCTGCCCGGCTACACGGCGTTGCCCGGCTGCGGGCTTCTCATGAGGCCGCCGGCTCGACCAGATGGGCGATGCCGGCGACCTGCTCGAGTGCGACCACGAACGCCAGGCCGTGCCCCGGCACGGTCAGTTCGGCAGCGCGCACGGCCGCCGCCAGCACGGCCGTCGCGATCGTCGCCGGCACCACGCTGAGCACGACTTCCTTCTCCGGCTCGATCTGGATACCGAACACCCGCTGCTGTTCGTTGCGGCCGATGCCGCGCCCGCACAGCACCGTGCCGCCGTGGGCGCCGGCCTGCATGGTGGCCTCCAGCACGGAGTCTCCCCATCCTTTGCGCACGATGCTGACGATCAAGCGTGGGTCGAGCATTTCATCGCTCCAGGTGTTTGCGCATTTTCAGCTCGACCAGAAGTCCGAGCACTATGACCGACATGATGGGCGCCAGCGCGATCAGCGACACCAGTCCGAAACCGCTGAGAATCGGGTCCTGATTGCCGACCGCGGCCGACGCGCCCAGGGCGAGCGCCAGCAGGAAGGAGTTGGCGAGCGGACCGGTGGCGACGCCGCCGGCATCGATGGCGATGGCGACGAATTCCTGCCGGCAGAACCACATCAGCACGATCACCAGACCATAGCCCGGGGCCAGCAGCCAGAGCAGCGGAATACCCTGGCTGATCCGCAGCATGCCGACCCCGACCCAGACCGCGACGCCGATACAGATGGCAGGCAGCACCATGCTGCGCCGGATCGAACCGTTGGACGCCTCCTCGACCTGATCGGCCAGCACCCGGACCGCAGGCTCGCCCCAGGCGGTGAGCAGGCCCAGCAAGGCCCCGAAGGCCACGAACAGGAGATCGTGATCCAGCCTTCCCAGGGCCTCGCCCACGGCGCGCCCGAACGGCAGGAAGGCGATCCCGACGCCGACCAGGAACAGGAACAACCCTGCTGCCGCGATCAACACGCCCTTCAGGACATCCGCGACCTGCTGCAACGGCAGTCGCAACAAAAATATCTGGAACAGCAGGAACAGCAGCACCAGCGGCGTCACCGCGATGACGACGCCGCGGCCGACGGTGATGAACTCCTGCAGCCACGACGGATCGGTCACCGCAGCAGCCCCATCGCCAGGATCGCGATGATCGGGCCGATGGACGCGAACCCCACGATCCCGAAACCGTCGGATACCGCCGATCGGCCGGCCAGCACCGAGCTGACGCCGATCGCGATCGCGATGATGACCGGCGCGGACAATACGCCGGTCGTCACGCTGCCGCCGTCGAACGCCAGCGACACGAACTGCGGCGGTGCGAACGCGGCCAGCGCCAGCGCGAGCAGGTAGCTGGCCGTAAGCAGATAGCGCAAGGGCCAGCCGAGAACGATGCGCACCATGGCGATGGCGGTCATCGCCGCCACCCCGAGCGCGATCGCATACATCACGGTCGTGCCGGAAATGCCGCCGCCCGACGCCGTATCGACCTGGTCCGACAGCACCAGCACATCCGGCTCGGGAATCGTGGTCGCGAATCCGATCGCGAATGCGACTCCCATGATCAGCAGGATCGAGCCTTTCTTCGGCAGTGCCGCGCCGATGTAGCGCCCCATCGGCAGCACCCCCAGATCGATGCCGACGAACAGCAGCCACATGCCGACGATCGCCAGCACCGAGCCGACGAGGAACCGGGCGAACAGTTCGAATGGCGCATGCACCAGCGTGAACTGCAGCAGGCACACGGTCAGGATCAGCGGCGCAACCGCCTTCAGGACTTCGAGCAGCTTCTCGCGCAGCAGGGAAATCATGCCGCCGGCGATTCCTGCGCCATCCGCAAACCGCGGTCCTGGTGGTCCGGCACCGGCGGACCGTTCAGGCTGCCGTCACTGCGGCCACGATCGCCTTGCGCAAGGCGGCATCGGGCAGACGGCCGCGCCCGCCGGCGAGGTTGTCCTGCAGGTTGCGGAGCTTGCCGGTTGCCGGAATCACGCAGGTTACGGCGGGGTGGGAAATGACGAACTTCAGCAACAGTTGCGCCCAGCTGCTGCAGTCGATCTCCGCCGCCCAGGGCGGCAGCGGCCGGCCCTTCAAGCGGGCGAACACCTTGCCGTCGTCGAACGCGCGGTTGACCAGCGTCGCGACCCCGCGATCCGCGCACAGCGGCAGCAGGCGCTGCTCGGCCTCGGGCGTGGTGGCCGAGTAGTTGAACTGCACGAAATCGAGCGGCTCGCGCTGCACGATCGCCGCCAGCTCGGCCTGCGCCGGCACCGTGTAATGGGTGATGCCGATGTAGCGCACCACGCCCTCTTCCTTCAGGCGCCGCAGCGTCTTCAACTGCACCTCGAGATCGAGCAGGTTGTGCACCTGCACGAGATCGAGCACCTTGCGCTGCATCAGTTGCGCGGAGCGGGCGATCTGCGCGCGCCCTTCCTGTTCGCCGCGGGTCCAGACCTTGGTGGCGACGAAGGCACGCTGCTGCATCGCCGGAGTCAGCAGCTCGCCGAGCACGGTCTCGGCGGTGGAATACATCGGCGAGGTGTCGATCAGGGTCGCGCCACCGGCAAACAAGCCTTCCAGCACCTCGGCCAGCGGGGCGCGGACCACCGGATCCGGCCCGACCTCGAACGGTCCCGAAGTACCGAGGCCGATGACCGGCAGCATCTCCCCCGAGGACGGAATGGCGCGACGAAGCAAGCCGCCGGCCTTGGCGGCAGGACCGGTCTGCGCCACAGCGGCCTGCGACCAGGCCGCGGCACCCGTCATCGCCGCTGCCGCGGCGGTGACGCCGGCCTTGAGAATTTCGCGCCGCTGCATGCTCATCGCACTCTCCGTGTTGCTGCTGCCGGGCTCAGATCAGCGCCGCATCGACCTCGACCACGCTGGCCGCACCGTGGGTGACCACGCGGCCGAGCGCCGCGGCCTGCGGCAGCACCTGCTCGGCATAGAAACGCGCGCTCGCCAGCTTGCCGGCGAGGAATTCGCGGTCCACGTCGCCGGCGGCGAGCCGGCGCGCCGCGGCCGCGGCCGCCTTGGCCAGCAGCCAGCCACCGATGACGGTACCGCAGAGCTTCAGGAACGGCACCGACACCGCGAACGCACGCTCCGGTGCCGTCGCCATCGCCTCGAGGATCACCGCAACCGCCGCGCGCAGGGTCGCCACGCCCTCGCGAGCCGCCTGTTGCGCGCTGCGCACCGCCGCATCGGTCGACGAATCGATGGCCGCAAGCTCGCGCTCCATGTCGGCCAGCAGAGCGGCCATCGCAGCGCCGCGGTCTCGCGCCAGTTTGCGGCCGATCAGATCGTTCGACTGGATCCCGGTCGTGCCCTCGTAGATGGCCGTGATCCGCACGTCGCGCAGCGCTTGCGCGGCACCGGTCTCCTCGATGTAGCCCATGCCGCCATGCACCTGAATGCCGGTCGAGGCGATTTCGATGCCGTTCTCCGTGCTCCAGCCTTTGACGATCGGAATCAGCAGTTCGCCGCGCGCCTGGGCCGCAGCCCGCTGCGCGGCGTCCGGATGGGCACCGCCGAGATCGAGCTGGAAAGCCGCGTACAGGCCGAGTGCACGCATCGCCTCGACCTGCGATTTCATCGACAGCAGCATCCGTTTGACGTCGGGGTGGTGGATGATCGGCAGCGGGCCGCTCGCCGCCGCCACCGGCGGCTTGCCCTGCACGCGCGTGCGGGCCCATTCGGCGGCCTGCTGGAAGGCACGCTCCGCGACCGCATAGCCTTCGAGCCCGACCGAGAGGCGCGCCGCGTTCATCATCACGAACATGTACTCGAGGCCGCGGTTCGGCTCGCCGACGAGATAGCCGATCGCGCCGTCGTTCTGGCCGAAAGCCAGCACGCAGGTCGGACTGGCGTGGATGCCGAGCTTGTGCTCGATCGACAGGCAGTGCACGTCGTTGCGCACGCCCGGTGCGCCGCCCGCATCGGGAATGAACTTCGGCACGATGAACAGCGAGATGCCCTTGACCCCGGGCGGCGCGCCGTCGATCCGCGCCAGCACCATGTGGATGATGTTCGGCGTGTAGTCGTGGTCCCCGTAGGTGATGAAGATCTTCTGGCCGAAGATGCGGTAGTGCTCGCCATCGGGCACGGCGCGGGTACGGATTGCCGCCAGATCCGAACCGGCCTGCGGTTCGGTGAGATTCATCGTGCCGGTCCACTCGCCGCTGACCATCTTCGGCAGGTACAGATCCTTCTGTGCCTCCGAGCCCTTGTACTCCAGCGCCTCGACCGCGCCCTGGGTCAGCATCGGGCAGAGCTTGAAGCCGAGATTCGCGCCACCCCAGAACTCCTCGACCGCCGTGCCCAGCACGGTCGGCGCAGCCTGGCCGCCGTAGTGGGCCGAGGCGCGCAGGGCCGACCAGCCACCGTCGATGTACTGCTGGTAAGCGGCCTTGAAGCCACTCGGCGTCACCACGCCCTCGGGCGTCCATCTGGCCGCTTCGCGATCGCCGGACCGACAGAGTGGTTCGAGAACGTTGTCGGCGAACTTGGCGGCCTCCTCGAGCACGGCATCGGCAAGATCGGGCGAGTAATCGGCGAATGCACTGCAGGCCTGCAGCGCCGACTCGTCGACCAGCTCGCGGAATACGAAGCGCACGTCCTTGACCGGTGCTCGATACATTTCAGTTCCTCTCGTCTCGCATGACAATCGACGACGATTCTAGCTTGCACCCGGGCGAGCCAGCGCCGGTACGATGTTCGCGGCCAGAAAATCGACCAGCGCATTCACGCGCGCGTCCTGCGCCAGCCGGGCCGGATGGATTGCACATAGTGCGGCCTGCTCCGGCAGCTCCCAGTCCGGCAGCACCTGACGCAGCTTCTGGGTGGCCAGCCCCTGGCGACAGAGGAACTCCGGCAGCAGCGCGATGCCGAGACCGGCTGCCGCCGCCGCATGCAGCAATGCCGGATCGTTGACGGCGAGTTTCGGCCGCACCGCGACCTCGGCGCGCCGCAGCCCCTGCGACAGCCGCAAGGTGAACAGCGGTCCCGCATCGCTGTCGGGAGTCAGCAGCTCGTGGGTCTCGAGCTCTTCGGGACGCAGCGGCAAGGGGTGGCGCTGCAGATAAGCCGGAGTCGCGACCAGCACCGCCGGCGGCGCACCCAGCACCCTGGAAATCCGCTCCGGATCCAGGCTGGCACCGGCCTTGACCACGACGTCGTAATCCGCGGCCGGGTCGCCGTCGGTCGCCTCACCGAGTTCGACCTCGAGCGGGATCGACGGGAAGCGCTCCAGAAACCGCGGCACCAGCGGCGACAGCAGCACCCGCCCATAGGTGGTCTCGGCCAGCACTTTCAGCGGCCCGCTGCGCTGCTCGGTCAACTCGGCCGAGCGCTGCCGGACCTGCTCGGCCGCTTCCAGGATCGTGCGGCAATGCGGCAGCAACTGCTCGCCGGCCGGTGTCAGGTGAATGCGCCGGGTGGTCCGGGTCAGCACCTTGACCCCAAGCTCCCGTTCGAGCTCGGCGATCGCCCGGCTGACCGCCGCCTTGGGGACTTTCAGCGCCCGGGCCGCGGCCGTGAAGCCGTTCAGATCGACGACCTTCGCGAACGTCGCCATATGAGCAGGAGACCAGATTAGTGCCATGATCGTAACCAGACGCGGTTTACACCTGCTTATTGTTGCACAGTGGCATCAAACGAGACGAGAGTATTGCCGTAGCCCACCACACCGCCGCTATCGGCCACAGCGGCCCGGACGACGGTCAGCGGTGCGGTTCCGCGGCCGAAACCATGGGTCCCGCTCAATTGCGCCCGCCGGATCGATCTGTGATTCTGCCGCTCCCCTGCGCCATTCCCATCCGCCGCAGGCGGCCACAGGAGAGCATTCCCATGTCCCTTTCGATGCACACGATGTCCGTCGGCCTGTTCCTGCCGATGCTGCAGAACCTCGACCGGATCCTCGAAAAAGCCGAGGCTCATGTCACCGCGAAGAAGATCCAGCCCGGCGTCCTGGAGAACCTGCGCCTGATCCCCGACATGCTGCCGTTCTCGCGTCAGGTGCAGTTCAGCTGCGACTTCGCCAAGAACGGCGCCGCCCACCTCGCCGGCATCGAGCCGCCGAAGTTTGCGGACGACGAAAAGAGCCTCGCGGACCTCCGTGCCCGGATCGCCAAGACGGTCGATTTCCTGGCCGGCATTCCGGCGGCACGGTTCGAAGGCGCCGAAACCCGCCACGTCGTGATCCCCTTGCGGACCCGCACCCTGGAGATGGACGGGCTGCCGCTGCTGCAGAAGTGGACGCTGCCCAATTTCTACTTCCACGTGACCACCACCTACGCCCTGCTGCGCCACATCGGCGTCGAGATCGGCAAGCAGGACTACCTCGGCAGCCTCTGAGGAGCAGGCCATGAAGCAGCGCCAGCTCGGCCGGCAGGGACTGCTCGTCCCCGCGATCGGCCTCGGCACGATGGGCATGACCGGCGTGGCCGGCTCGCCCGAAATGTACGGCAGGCCCGACGAAGCCGAAGGCATCGCCACGATCCATCGGGCGCTCGAACTCGGCGTCAATTTCTTCGATACCGCCGAGGTCTACGGACCGTACGGCAACGAGGCCCTGCTCGGGCGGGCGCTTGCCGGCCGGCGGCAGGAGGCGATCATCGCCACCAAGTTCGGCTTCCGCATCGTCGACGGCCGGATCGCCGGCCAGGACAGCCGGCCGGAAAACGTCCGCGCAGCGCTCGAAGGATGCCTGCAGCGCCTCGGCACCGACCATGTCGACCTCTGGTACCAGCATCGCCTGGACCGCAGCGTGCCGATCGAGGAAACGGTCGGTGTCATGGCCGAGCAGGTCAAGGCCGGCAAGGTCCGTTACCTCGGCCTCTCGGAAGTCGGCGTCGACACCATCCGTCGCGCCCATGCCGTGCATCCGATCAGCGCCGTGCAGAGCGAGTATTCGCTCTGGGAGCGCAACCTCGAGCAGCCCTCGCCCGGCGGCAAACCGAGCGTGGTGCAGGTCTGCCGCGAGCTGGGCATCGGCATCGTGCCATACAGCCCGCTGGGCCGCGGCTTCCTCACCGGCACCGTGGCCCGCGCCGAGGAACTGCCCCAGAGCGACTACCGGCGCCACGATCCACGCTATGTCGGCGCGAACTACGACCAGAACCAGCGCCTGCTCGAAGCGGTCAAGTCGGTCGCGGCACGACACCAGGCGACGCCGGCGCAGGTCGCGCTGGCCTGGTTGCTGCACCAGGGCGAGGACATCGTGCCGATCCCCGGCACCAAGCGCCGCTCGTACCTGGAGATCAATGCGGCCGCTGCCGAGCTGTTGCTGGACGCAGCCGATTTCGCCACCATCGATGCGGCAGGCCCGGCCTCGGGAGCACGCTACACCGAGCGCTCGCTGGCGACGATCGACCGCTGACAAGGATCCGAGCATGCCCAACCTCCGCCTCCCGTCATTGCTGGCCCTCGCCGTTGTCGCCGCCGCGCTATCCATCGGCAGCGTGCAAGCCGCGGCTGCGCCGGACGACATCCAGGCCCTGATCGACCAGTACGGCCTGCGCGTCGCACCGACGCCCGCATCGGCGCGTGACGGCTGGCGTCGGCCACCACGGATCGTGGTCGACGCGGGTATCACAGGTCTCGTCGCCGCGGTACGACAGGCCGCCGGCGATGTCCCGGTCGATGCAGCCACGACGTCGGAGGAGTTCACCAGGCTGGTGGCCCAGGCCGACGTCGCGATCGGCCGCAGCGCGACCGCCTGCTCCGACTCCACACTCGCGGCCGGCCAGTCACTGCGCTGGATCCAGGTCGTCACCGCAGGCGTCGAACGTTGCATCGACCAGCCGGCGATCGCTTCCGGCCGCTACCTGCTGACCAATATGCGCGCCGTCTCGGCGCCGATGATCGCCGAGCACACCATCGGCATGATGCTCGCGCTGACCCGCGGCTTCACCGTATCGATCCCGCGGCAGGCCACCGGCACCTGGTCGAACGACTTCGGCACGCAGAAACTCGTGACCCTGCAGGGCAAGACCCTGCTGGTGGTCGGTCTCGGCGGCATCGGCAGCGAAATCGCCAAACGCGCGCATGCGCTCGGCATGCGGGTGATAGCCACCCGCGGTTCCTCGCGCGAACGCCCGCCTTACGTCGAGTACGTCGGGCTGTCCGAGGAACTGCCCCAGCTGCTCGGCCAGGCCGATGTGGTGATCAATGCACTGCCGCTGACTTCCGCCACGCGCGCACTCTTCGACGCCAAGGTATTCGCGCGGATGCAACCCTCGGCCTACTTCCTGAACACCGGCCGCGGCGGCACCGTCGTGACCCACGACCTGGTCGCCGCGCTCAAGGCCGGGCGGCTCGCCGGAGCCGGCCTGGACGTGACCGATCCCGAACCCCTGCCGCAGGATCACCCCTTGTGGCGTGCGCCGAACGTCGTGATCACGCCGCACAACTCGAACATCTCGGATCTCGGCATCGAGCTTCAACGGCGCGTGATCGCCGAGAATGTCCGGCGTTACATTGCGGGCGAAGCGATGCTGTCGGTGGTCGACGTGACGCGCGGGTACTGAAACCCGCGCGACCTGCCCGCCTTGCGGCTTCGCCGCCAGCATGCCGGGCACGCGGCGCGCAAACGGGGACGCCAGACAGGTCGCGAGTACCAGGCCGCTCAGACCAGCGGCTGCCGCTCCCGTTCGAGCCAGGCCTGCTCGAGCCGCCGTGCCGAGACCGGCACGCGCGTCTTGAGCTGTTGCGCGAACAGCGAAACGCGGAACTCCTCGAGCAGCCAACGGAACTCGTCTTCACCAACGGCACGCAGGCCGCGCTCGGCTTTGACGCGCTCGCGCCAGCGGGCCTCGAGCGGTGCGATTTCGGCGACCAGCCGTGGGTCGCGCGGGGCGTCGCGGCCGAGCTTGTCGAGCCGCTGCTCGATGGCCTGCAGATAACGTGGGAGCTCCTGCAGTCGGCGCCAGGGCGTGAGGATCAGGAATCCGGCCGGAACCAGCCAGGCGAGCTGCGCGCGGATGTCGGCGACGGCGGCCGCTGCGGTCATCGGGGCCTTGGTCAGCGTGACCTGGATGCGGCCGAGACGCTCCAGCAACGCCTGGACCAGTCGCGAGATCTCCTGCGCCGGCAGCCCAATGCTGCCGCGCAGCGACTCGACGCGTGCCTCGAACGCCGCCGCACTGCGCAGCGGCGCACGATCATCGAGGAACACGGTCATGACGATGCGGTCGAGCAGATCGTCGCGCAGGTCGCGCCCCGCGGCGAATCCGCTCAGCACCGGGTGTGCGGTCAGCCCGCGATAGACCAGCTCAGCCTGGACGTTGACCGCGAGATCGCGGCGCAGGGATTTCAGCTCGCGCGCCAGCACCAGCCGGATCAGGCGCGCGCAGCCACGCTCATGATTGATGCCGGCCTCAACCGTGGTCGCGAACGCGCGCAACCCGACACTGTCGCCCTCGTCGACTAGCGCCGGATAGCCAAGCTGCCGACGGCCAGGCGCCCCCAGCTCCTGGCGCTCCGGCATATCGCCGAACACCCAGCTGCGGGCGCCGCTGGTCAATCGCGATTGGCGGGCATAGTTCTGCTCGGAAGCACCCGCATGACTGCGGCGCAGGACCGCGAGGCTGCGCGAACGCGCGATCACTTTGCCGGCATCGTCGAGCAGCAGGAAATTCATCCGCAGGTGCGGCGGCAGCGAGTCCTCGCGGAACGCATCGGGTGCCACCGGTACGCCGCCGGTCTGCGACAATGCCGCAGCGAATTGCGCGTGCAGCGAGCCACGGCCAGGCTCGAGCCGCGGCAGCACGCGTGCCACGGTCTCGGGCACCGGCACGAAATGCACACGCAGGTTCTTGGGCAACGACCGCAGCAGCGCCGTGACTTTCTCCTCCAACAAGCCCGGCACCAACCAGCCGAAGGGCTCTTCCGGCAGCTGATTGAGTACATGCAAAGGCACGAGGGCCGAAACGCCGTCGTCTTCGTGGCCCGGATCGAAGCAGTAGCGCAGTTGCACTGCCAGCGGGCCGGCCGCGAGATGATCGGGAAAGCGCTCGGCTTCGAGCGTGGCATCGCTGGCCGCAATGTCGCGCGCCGTCAGCCACAGCAACTTCGGCTCCTTCGCCTCGGCCTCGCGGCGCCAGCGCTCGAACGCCGCCCCGGTCGAGATGCCGTCCGGGACGCGGGCATCGAAAAAATCGTAGAGCCGGCCCTCGTCGGCCAGCAGGTCGACGCGTCGGCCCTTCTGCTGCAGGTATTCGGTGTCCTCGAGCAGCTTGCGGTTGTGAGCCAGGAACGGCGCTCGGCTGTCGTATTCCATCTGCACCAGTGCATGGCGGATGAACAGCTCGCGCGCGGCCCGCGGATCGATGCGCTCGTAGGGCACGCGACGCCCGGACGACAATGTCAGCCCGAACAGCGTTACACGCTCGTAGATCGCCGCGCGTGCTGCGCGGCGCTCCCAATGCGGATCGTAGTGCTGGCGGCGAACCAGGTGCGCGCCGGCCTGCTCGACCCAGGCCGGATCGACCCGTGCGACCGTGCGCGCGTAGACCCGGGTCGTCTGCACCTGTTCGGCGCTGACGATCCAGGCCGGCCGGGCCTTGAACTGGCCGGAGCCCGGATGAATGAAGAGCTTGGTGCCGTTGGCGCCGAGATACTCACCCTGCTCGCGACGCTGCGCGACCTGCGACAGCAAGCCGGCGAGCAGGGCGCGATGGATCGCATCGTACTGCGCCGGCTGCGCATTCGGCTGCAGCGCGAACTCGCCCTTGACGACCTCCATGACCTGGCCATACACGTCCTGCCACTCGGTCAGGCGCAGATAGGAAAGAAAATTTTCCTTGCACCAGCTGCGCAGCTTGGCGCGCGACAGCTGCCCGCGCTGCTCGGCCCAGACGCGCCATAGCTTCAGCAGCGACAGGAAATCCGAGCGCTCGTCGCGCAGCGGCGCGTGCTTCTGGTCGGCCTGGGTCTGCTGGTCGGCCGGTCGGTTGCGCGGATCCGGCACGGACAGCGCCGCTGCGATGATCGCCACTTCCTCGAGGCAATGCTCGGTGGCGCCGGCGAGCAGGATCCGCCCGAGGCGTGGATCGAGCGGCAGCTTGGCGAGCCGCCGGCCTGTCTCGGTCAGCTGCCCTTGATCCGACAGCGCGCCGAGCTCGCGCAGCGTGCGCTGGCCGTCACGGACATAGCGAGCATCGGGGGGCTCGACAAACGGGAAAGCCTCGACCTCACCGAGCTTGAGCGCGTGCATCTGCAGGATCACGGCCGCGAGGTTGGTGCGCTGGATCTCGGGCTCGGTGAACTCGGGACGCGCGAGGAAGTCTTGCTCGGAATAGAGGCGGATCGCGATACCCGGACCGACACGGCCGCAGCGGCCGGCACGCTGGTTGGCCGATGCCTGCGAGATTTTCTCGATCGGCAGGCGCTGCAGCCGGCTGCGATGGCTGTAGCGGCTGAAGCGTGCCACACCCGTATCGATGACCGCGCGGATGCCCGGCACGGTCAACGAGGTTTCGGCGACATTGGTCGCGAGTACGATGCGGCGCTGCCCCGAGGGGCGAAACACGCGCTGCTGTTCATCCTGCGACAGCCGCGAATACAGCGGCAATACCTCGCAGCCCTGCGGGTGGTGCTTGCGCAGCGACTCAGCGGTCTCGCGAATTTCGCGCTCCCCGCTCAGAAACACCAGGATGTCGCCCGCCTGCTCGCGCCACAGCTCGTCGACGGCAGCCAGGATCGCAGCCTGTTCATCGGCGGCCGTCTCGTCGTCTTCCTCGTCGAGCGCTACCGATCGATAGCGGATTTCGACCGGATAGCTGCGGCCGGACACGTTGACGATCGGCGCATCGCCGAAATGCCTCGAAAAACGTTCCGGATCGATCGTTGCCGAGGTGATCACCAGCTTCAGGTCAGGTCGGCGCGGCAGTAACCACTTCAGATAGCCGAGCAGAAAATCGATGTTCAACGAGCGCTCATGGGCCTCGTCGACGATCAGGGTGTCGTAGGCATCGAGGAAACGATCTCGCTGCGTCTCGGCCAGCAGGATGCCGTCGGTCATCAGCTTGATCAGGCCTTCCGGCCGGGTGCGGTCCTGGAAGCGCAGCTTGTAACCGACCAGTTGACCGAGCGGCGTGCCCAGCTCTTCGGCAATCCGCGCCGCGACCGTGCGCGCTGCGATGCGCCGCGGCTGGGTGTGGCCGATCGCGCCGGCGATGCCTCGGCCGGCTTCGAGACAGATCTTCGGCAGCTGCGTGGTCTTGCCCGAGCCGGTCTCGCCGCAGACGATGACCACCGGATGTCGTTCGATCGCGCGGCGGATGTCCTCGCGTTGAGCCGCGACCGGCAGCTCTGGCGGGTAGGTAATCGCGGGCAGGCTCGCGGCCCGGGCGGCGCGGGCCGCAGCCGATGCAGCGATTCGTCGTGCGAGGTTCGCCTCGGCCGCGGTAACGTCCCGCCCACGCTGGCGTTCGCTGCGCAGGCGATCGCGCTCGCGACGCAGACGATACTGGTCGCAGCGCAGACAGGCGTCGAGCGCCGTGTCGATAGCAACCGGATCCAATTGATTCAAGCGGGGCCGCTGCAAGCCCTTCAGCTCATACGCCGAAGAACAGGTAATCGACTGCGGCGAGCAAGGCCGATCGCAGATCGGCCAGCGAACCAGCGGGCTCGACCAGCTCGCTGGACGCAATCGAGGTCAGCGCCGGGACCAGCACGGCGTAATCGCCACCATCGAAGCGCACGAACGGTACGAGACGCCCCGAGCTTTTCGAGAACGCAGCCCGGGGAGCCATTGGCGCGACGATACGCCGGCCACTCGATCCGGCGAGCTCCGACTGCAGTACCACCACCCAGGGATAGGCGCGCCGCGCGCCAGGAATCGGGTTCGGATGGACGTCAAACTGCGCCATCGTCACGCTCATCGTGTGCGCGTGCCAATTCTGCGAAGTCGCCATGCAGCGTTGCGTATTCCGCCACCGCCATCAGGTCCTCACGGATCTCGGAGGCGATCGTTTCAGCACACTTTTTGGCGTAAGCATCCGCCACGGCCTGTTCGGCTACCTGCGAGATATTCAGACCCACGCGCTTCGCCCTGGAATACAGGTCGGAGTTGACCGTGAGACTCACCGTCTGCTTTGGCGCCTTGGAGTCATACAGCTGATCGCGCATGGCTAGCCTTACCCCACAATCGACACGTGTATATTACCCATGTCATATACATGTGTCCAGAACAGGCCATCAGGCCGCCCCGCTCCGCGCGACCCATTCCTGAAACAGCTCGTCGCGCGAACGCAGGCCGGCGCGTGGCAACGCGTGATTGAGCACATAGTTCGCACCGGCATGGGTGTTGTCCCACATCGCCTGGTGGGCCTGCGGCAGCGCCTCCCAGGACACCATGGTCGGTGGCGTCACCTCGAGCTGGCCGGCGGCGATCATTTCGTTCATCCGCGTGACTTCCCAGGCGTTGCAGAGATGCGTGCCGGCTATGGTCGCGCGTGGCATCAGGATCCGTCGCTGACGCATCCAGACCTGCGGGGCGTAGAAGGTATAGCGGCGACCCGCCATGTCCTCGCAATAGACGACACGACCAGTGTACGGCTTGACCAGCGAGCTGCTGGCCGCCAGCGCATCGTGCCCGGCGCGCTCGACGACCAGGTCGGGAGCACCGCGCGGATTGTCGCCGCTACGCAAGTAACGACCGATCGCGGCACCGAAAGGCTTGATGGTCCGTTCCTGATAGAGACGCACGGCCTCCTTGAACTTCGCGGTATCGTGCTTCGCATCCGGCAGCGGTGGCAGTGACTGCGGCCAGTCGAATCCGCTACCTTCGCGGCGCTGCAACTCCTCGAACGACACCACACCTTTGACGGCATCGCCGAAACCGAGCGACTGCACGAACTCGCGCTGCGCATCGGTCGCGGTAGCGACGACCAGCCGGCCGCCACGCGCGCGCACCGCCTCGATCGCCTCCAGCCCGACGGCATCGAGCAGTGCCGCGCCGCCGACCCCGTAGTACAGCAGCACCGCGTCGCCGGCGCGCAACGCCGCCCGCTGCAGCATTTCCTCGGGACTGGCCGCACCGCGCTTGCCGACGAACGAAAACGCATAGCCACTGGTCGCACCGTAAAACGCCAGCGTGCCGCCATCGGCAAGCAACTGGAAAGAACGCGGGAACGACTCCTGACCGGCATGCGACACCACATAGTCGGCGAGACGGCCGCCGGTCTCGGCGCGCAGCGCTGCACACAATGGCTCGCCCGCCGCTTCCCAGGCCGCGATCTGCGCCGCACCTCCCGGCACGGGCACGAAGGCAGCGGCCCAGCGTGGATCGCGACGATCGACGGCGCCGGCGGCGCCCTGCGAGCGCACGAACTGCGCGCGCGCCGGGCTCGAGACCAGCCCGACCGCGGTTAGGCCGTGGCGCGTCGCGCATTTCAGCGCTTCGAGCCCCGTGCCGGTGGCTGCGCCCTCGACGAAAATCGTTCGACCCGCCTGCACCTGCAAAGTGGTGAACAGTGCCCGCACGATCGTGCCGAGATTCAGCACGCAGGAGCCCGCGGCTTCGAGTGTCAGATCGGGCGGCAAGGCATGCAGCTGCGGCCCCTGCACGAGCAAGAACTGCTGATGGCTGCCGGTGTCGGTCTCGTAGCCCTGGATCGCGAAGCCGGCATACATCGGATCGCGACCGGCGAGCGGTGACAGCAACTCGCTCTGGCCGCTGTAGATCATCACCAGGTCGCCGACTTTGAGGCGAGCCTCGCGCCGCAACTCACCGCCCAGCGCCGCGACCAGGCCGACTCCACCCGAGCCGGTGACCTGGTAGTCGAGATCATGATTGTCGAAAGGCGAAACCGGAATGCCGGTGAGCGCCCAGATGTCGTTGAAATTGACTTCGGAGGCGAGCACGTAGACCAGCGCCTCGTTCGCACCGGGGCGCGGCACCGGCAGCACGATCGCTTGCTCGGCCTCGCGCGGCAGGCCATGCGCGGCAGCTCCGCTGCGCGGGTCGCGCAGCACGGCCTGACCATGCTGCCAGCGCGGCAAGGGCGTGACGCCAGGAAAGAACGGGCTGCCGATCGGCAGCAGCTCGCCGCGTGCTTCCAGTACCGCAGCCTCTTGCCGTGTCGGCCGGGAGGCGCGGCGGGTCGGCAGCGGCGCACTCTGCCGGTCCAGAAACGCACGGATGCCCGCCTTGCCACCTTGCGGATCGACCACCGCCGCAGCGAACAGGCCCGCCTCGTGCGCAAGCCCGATGTCGATGCCACGCGTCCAACCGGTCCGCAGCGCCTCGAGGATGCGTGCCGCGGTCGCCTCGCGCCCGACGATCCGTGCCTGTTCGAGCAGGCGCTGGACCTCGATATCGCGCAGCGCGGCCGCGAAGTCGTCACGGCCGGGTTCGCGCCAGTGCTGCTGCGCCGCGCGGCGTGCGCGGAACGCCCGCGCCACCAGGCCCTCGCCCTGCGGTTCGCGCAGATACTCGGCCGCGAGGCGCACGCCGAGGCTCAGCACATCCTCCTCGTCGGCCGCGATCGCATCGATCAGCCCATCGCTCCGAGCCTCTTCTGCCGACAGCGTACGTCCGCCGAGCACGATCTCCAGCGCCCGCACCAGCGGTGCCGGGTGCCCCGCGGCCTCGAGCAGTCGCGGCAGCCGCTGCGTACCGCCGTAGCCGGGCAGCAGGTTCAGGCGCACCTCCGGCTGACCGAGACTCGCAGTCGGCTCAGCGAGTCGCAGATGGCAAGCCAGTGCGAACTCCATGCCGCCGCCAAGTGCGACGCCGTTGATCGCGGCGATCGCCGGCTTGTCCATCGTCTCGATCCGGCGGAACGCCAGATGCGCATTGTTCGGCAGCGGCAGAGCCTGCTCGAGCGTGTGCACGTCTTCGAGCAGCTGGTTCACGTCGGCCCCGGCGACGAACGAGCCGGTGCCCTGGCCGGTGAAAATCACCACCCGCACGTCTTCGCGCCGCGCGACGTGATCGACGACGATGTTCAGCTCATCGAGTGCGCGCTCGTTGAGCGCGTTGACCGGCGGGTTGTTGACCGTTACCAGCGCCAGCCGTGCGCCGGATGCTCCCGCAGATCCCGGCAACGCGTGATACTCGATCCGGAAGTAGCGGTAGTCCTCGAACAGCCGCTGCGTATCGGCGATGCGCTGGCGCGCGAGCCAGGCGTCGATCGCGCGGCGCAGCTCCAAAATCGCCTCGGGATTGCGTAGCGTCGAGGTGTCACCAACCTCGCCGCCCTCGACCAGCGCACGCACCATGCGGCGCATGTACTTGCCGCTGCGCGTTTCCGGGAACTGCGTCACCTCGATGAAATCCTCAGGCACCGCCACTGCGCCTTTTTCCTGCCGCACCGTCTCGATCAGGCGGCGCCGATCGTCGGCACCGAGCCGGCGGCCCGGCGCAGGCTTCACGAAAGCGAGCGGCGTCAGACCTTTCTGCGCATGCGGCGCTCCTACGACGATGACGTTGCCCACCGGCGAGTCGGGATGCACCTGCCGGTCGCGCAGGATCGCGCCCTCGATCTCCTCGGTGCCGAGACGATGACCTGAAACATTGATCACGTCGTCGGAACGCCCATGCAGCGAAAAGCTGCCGTCGGCATGCCGTATCGCAAAGTCGCCCTGGGTATAGGCGAGGCGCTGCTGCCAGCGGCACCAGTAAGTACGTGTATAGCGGCCGAAGTCGCCCTTCCAGGCCGGATCGATGCGCGTCCCGGCGACGACGCGAAAACCGGCCGCATCGCCCCAAATCGTCCGGCAGAGATACGGATAGGGCGCGGTGACGACAATCTCGCCCTTCTCGCCACTCGACGCAGGTCGCGCCGCGACGCGGCCCGTCAGCGGATCGGGCTCGCCGTCGGCGACCCAGACGTCGCCCATGATCCAGGGCAGCGGATAAGTGTGCGCATCGGCGCGCAGCGGAAAGTCTCCGTTGCCGTAGAAATGCGTCCAGACGATGCCACCGTGCTCGGTGGCCCAGTACGAGTTGACGTACCAGGGCGTGAGCAGTTCCATGCCAAACAGCTGCACGGCCGGCGACACCGGCTCGGCGCAAAAAGTCGCGACGCGCAACGAGTCGCGCGCCCAGGCGCGGACGTCGGTGGTGCTCTGCGGATCGCTCATCACGGTCTTCAGGAAGGTGACGCCGGCCTTGAAGATCCGCACACCGTAGCGCTCGATGATGCTGGCGAAGCGGCCGGCACTCGGGAACACCGGCGCACCTTCGGTGATCACCGTGGTGACGCGCGTCGCCAGCGCCGCACAGATCATGTAGCTCTGGCCGGTGATCCAGCCCGGATCGGCCACCACGTAGATCACGTCGCCGGGTGCGGCATCGAAAACGATGCGCATGCTGTGCGCCACGCCGGCAACATAGCCACCGTGCGCATGCACCACGCCCTTCGGTTTGCCGGTAGAGCCGGAGGTGTAGATGAAAAACAGCGGGAACTCGGCGTCGACCGGCAGCGGCGGCACCGCTGCCCAGACGGCAGCGACCAGCGCGCGATCGTCCAACGCCAGCAGTGCCTGTTCGAGCACGGCGACCGGCGCATCGAGCGCAACCGCGGTGGTGAGCCGTCCGGCCGCCTGCGCCGCAGCCACGAGCTCCTGCAGCGCCTGGTCGGTCAGCTCATGCGCCCAACGGTCACGCTCGGGACGCCACGACAGGTCCGCCGCTCCCGCATGGCGTACCACGACGACCGTCTCGACCCGCGGCGGCGTGGCGACCAGTGCCGACGCGATCGCGATACGGATCCGGCTGGCCTGCACGGCATCGAGATCGACCATCGATTCGAGTGCGCGGCCGATGCCACGCATCAAGTCCGAGCGCTCGAGCGTGATCTCGCCACGCACCGCGGCTTGCGACCCGGCAACGATCGCCGCACGCACGGCCGGCGCAAGTGAGCCGAGCGCATCGAGTGCCCGCTCGATCGTCGCAAGCGCGATCTCCGCAGGCACGTAGCCATCGAGCGCCGGATCGGTATAGGCCTCCTTGAACGCCACCACCTGGGCGTTGCGGTAACCGCCATCGGCGGTGACGACGACCCGGGCACCGGCATCGTGGATCCGGTCGGACAAGGTCTTGTCGCTGAAACCGCCGAACACCGGCGTATACACGACGCCGAGGCGCTTGCAGGCCTCGGTCCAGTACAGTTGCTCGGGAATGTTCGGCATGTTGATCGCGACGCGATCGCCCGGCTGCAAGCCGAGACGCCGCAACGCGAGCGCACACTTCGCGACTTCCAGCAGCAACTGTCGGCGCGATACCGCGTACGACACCACCGGTCCACCGCGCCCAGCGTCGAGCGATTGATCCCAGCGATCGCCTTCGAACAGCAACGCCGGCTCCGCACCATGGCCGGCGAGCACGTGTCGATCGATCTCGTTGAAGCAGGCGTTGGTCAGGCCCCCTGCGAACCAGCGATAGAACGGTGCCTCACGATCGTCGAAGGCCCGCGTCCATGGCTCGTGATCAGGCGCATAAGGCACCTCCACCGGTGTGCCAGTTTCTCCGTCGAATCCTTGCCAACACCCCGCGTCGGGCTCGAAACGGATCCAGGCACCACCCGGCCCGAGCGCCGGGTCGAACCAGTGCAGCTCGCGGCGGGCGATCGCACCATGAAAGACGCCAGGATCGCGCATCGCCGCGTCGCGCGCGGCCTGCCAGTCGGCACGGGTACGTAGCGGATTGTGACGCGCAACCGGTGGCGGGACGGCCACGGGGTCCGCTGCGGCACCCGGAACACCGGGATGCTCGTTGGTCATGATTCTCGCCCGGTCGGAGGCGCGGACCCTAGCACAGGTCCGCGTATGGCGCGCAGGCTCTAGCCGGCCGGCAACCGCCGCAACCCGCCGACGAACACCGGCGCCTCGTCGCTGCCGACGACGCGCACCAGGTTTCGACCCCGGAGCTTCGCGCCATAAAGCGCCTGGTCAGCGAGCTGCACGGCCTCGTCGGGCGAACGTTCCAGCGAAGCTTCCATCCAGGCAACACCGACGCTGACCGTCACCTGGCCGCGCACCGGCGCCTCGCGATGCTCGATCCGCGACGCTTCGACGCTGGCACGCAGCTGCTCGGCGACTGCCATAGCGTGCTCGGTAGTCACCTGGTAGAGGACGATCGCCAGCTCTTCACCGCCATAGCGGGCCGCGACATCGAGCGGACGGCGGGCGAAGCCCTGCACCAGCTGCGCGACATGGCGCAGACAGGCATCGCCGGCCTGATGGCCATAGCTGTCGTTATAGCTCTTGAAGTGATCGAGATCGATCATCAGCACCGCGATCGCTGAACGGTCGCGCAGACTCTGCTGCCAGACGCGAACCAGGTGGTCGTCGAACGCACGCCGGTTCCGCAGCCCCGTCAAACCGTCTCGCTCGGCGAGATCCCCGAGGCGGCCACGCTCCAGAAAGAAGCGCCGGTTGCTTTGCTCGACCCCGTGGGCGATGTAGGTACCCATTCCCGCCACCAGCGCCAGCAGCGCGCTGCAATAGATCAGATCGATCGGCGCCATGCCGTAGAACGAACCTGCGGCGATGAAGGCCACGACACCGAGCACGGCTACCAGCAAGGCATCGAAGAACAACAGGCCCGCGAGGAAGAACGTCGCGAACGCAATGGTGGTCAGAAACGCGATCGCCGAGCCGCTGCCCTCGCCGACGAGCTGGGCCACCAGTGCCGACGCAGCCACGGACATCACCATCGAGCCGAACAGCGCCGTACGCATATAGACCGTGGTGTACTTCTGGCTCCATGCGGCTGCGGACATCGCCACACAAGCCGGCAGCAACACACCACACCGCAGCAGGGTCTCGAAATTCAGGCCGAAGCCGCCGAGCATGCCGAGTCGATAGATGCTGGAGACGACCACCACCACCAGCAGGACTGCCTGCCACGCACGTACGCGCGAGGCGACGCGCATGAGATGCAGCTTGCGGAACTCGCGCTCCAGCGCGGCCGGGAAGCGCAGCGCAACCAGCCCGCGCTCCAACTCGGCCTCGTAGGCCGAGCGGGGCGGTGACAACCGATTGGTGTCAGAAAACCGGAGCACGGGATCGCGGACCTCGGTGTGACCGGGAGGGGCACTCACAACTGCCGATGCGACGACTCCTGTCGGCCGCTGGTGCGCTACCAGCTATAGCGCACCCGGTATCGCACCACGACTTCGGCGTCCTTCGCGACACGTACCGGAAAGTGGATCGTACGCGTGTCTTCCCGGGCAAAGTCATGGGTTTTTGTCATAACTTTCCAATTGGCCCAACGATAGAGGTTTTCTTTGACGAGGACCTCGACCGCCTGATCCTTGTGATTACGGAGCTTTACCTCGATTTCCTCTTCCATCCAGCGAGCACGTGTGTCGACCGAGAAATCGACCTGGCGACGCTCGCCGACCACGTCGAACGCCGAACCGAGCTTGACGCGCACCTGCTCGTCCTTGGGAGTGTGATCGATCCGGTCCTCGCCGATGAACTCCAGGCTGCCGTCCGCGTTGTCGAGTTGCGAGACGCGGATCCGGCCCGCTGGCAGCGGCACGCCGAGCCCGACGCTCTTGTCGTTGCGGAACTCGAGATAGACGTCGACCTTGCGATTCATCGGCAGGCCGAGCTCGCGCTCCGTCATCGGCGCATCCCAGCGATAGCCACGGGCGACACCGGAGTAGACCAGCACCTTCCTGGCAGGCACCTGCCTGGCCTGATCGAACAGCTCGATCTGCTTGGTCGAATTGTTCGGCAAGGTTGCGCGACGACCGAGCGTATAGAGATGGAATTCGAAAAACGCCTTCTGCTCGAAGCCCGCAGCACTCTCTTCCATCGTCTTGGCAGCCATCGCCATCGCACGCGGCATGGCAACCGGCGCGGCCGGCGCACGGTGCACGTCGCCGGCGATCAGCTTCAGCTTTGCATCGGGATAGCCGACGCCCGACTGGTTGATGATGCTGACCCAGGCGGAGAGATCGAGCAGGCCGCTGTTGGCATCCTTGCCGGGGTTGAATACCAGGTTGTAGTCGGCCCACCAGGTGATGCCGCCGGTCTGGTAGGTCACGCGGGCTTTCTGCTCGCCGCCACGCGGCGCGGACAACAGCCACTCCAGCGTCGGCTTGGTGATCAGCCCGCCCGGCAGCTCCGGAAACTTCACCGCGGAATACTCGCGCAGCGCCGTGATCGAGCCGTCGCCGCCGCGCAGCACCAGGCCGTCGACCGACGACAGCAGGGTGCCCGACGCACTCGACGCCTGGTTGCCAACGGTCCGCTCGACCGTCACCGGACGATCGATGAACTTCTGCAGCAGCTTGTCCGAGCTCACCAGATCGAACTGGAAGTTCTGCTCCAGGACTCGCGTCGCAGGATCCGTCAGGGAGCTGAAAGTGACCGTGGTGGGATCGATCAGGCCGGCAACATCGGTGAAGCGCAAGGTCGAACGCCCCGCTTCGAGCCGGATCGGACGATCATGGCGCACCATCGCATAGCCGGGCACAGCCATGCCGTTCGGCATGCCGGCACCGGGCACCGGCCGGTAGAGTTCGGGTGAGATGGCACCCGGCTGGGCCGAGCTGTAGATCGTGATCGCCGTATCGTCGCGCACGGCACCACGCTCGCCGGCAGGATCGTCGGCCGCACCGCTGGTGACCGCGGCTGCGCTCATGATCATTGCGGCTCCGAGCGTCGGGACCGAGAGCCCGGGAACCGATCTGCGACTCGACTTCGACATGTCACACCTGTCTGACTGACTGCGGATGGGGGATTCAACGCGCGAAGGCTCTCGAAAGGGTCGGTGTCCGATGAAAATGTGAGCCATGACGCACCCTTCCGAGGCGTCGCGATGCACGATAAGCCGTCATCCTGAACTGCGGCTGAACCAGGCATGAGCGATCGTCCAGCGCGGCCTGAATGGCGTGCCGCCTATTTGACCCGAACCCTGACCCAGCGAACGCTGCGCTCGTATCGCAGCGTGGCGGCCGCTGCTGCGACAACGGTTCATCGCAGCGCAGACCAGGCTGCGACCCGCCCCGGCTCACTGCGCGTCTCACCGGATCGTCGCCACCGATCAGCCGGCTCGTCGCCGCTGGCCATCGCCGCTATGCTCCACCCGGCGCCCACCCCATGAATGCCGTAGCCACTGCTGCGGCAGCGCCGGTCGGGCACGAGCCCATGGATCGCGAATTCATCGACCAGCATCAGATCGTCGAGCGCTACCTGCTCGGCAAACTGCCCCCGCGTGGCGTTGCCGATTTCGAGCGCGTAATACGCGAGAATCCGGCGTTGATCGACCAGACGGGCCTGTCGGAAAGGGTCCATCGGGCCGTGCGCCTGATCGAAGTCAGCGGCCAGCCGGAACTGTGGGCCGAAAAGCCCCGGAGACTCTGGGAGAAGCCGGTGTTCGTGGCCACGCTGGGTGGCGCGCTGCTGATTGCACTGATCGGCGTCGCGGTGTTTTCCAGCCGTCTGTCGGACGCGGAATCGCGGATCCAGAAGCTCGAGCGCGTGGCCCTCGAAAGACCCATCGACCCGGTCAGCAGCCGTCGCGTGCTGACCGTGGTGCCGAGTCGCACCGGTCCGCCGGCCGCACCAATGTTCAGCATGGGCAGCAACGGCGCCGAGCTCGTCGAGATCAAGACCGATCTCTCCTGGTCCAAGGCCAAGGCGTTCCGCGTGGAGATCGGGCGCAGCAATCAGGGCATGGTCGCCCTGCTGCACAACGTGCTCAAGGACTCGAACGGCAATCTGCGCATGGCCCTCAACAGCACCGCTTTCGGCCCCGGCACTTACAACGTTTCGATCGAAGGCCTCGACTGGCGCGGCCAGCCGAGCCCGGCGGCCTGGGCCTCGTTCGAGGTCGTCGCACACCGATCACCGCGCTGAGCGGATCGTTCCGGTCAAGCATCGGACGGTGCTTGCGGCTCGCGCGCATACCGTCGACCGCATTCGTCGATCCCGTCCACCGCATAGCGCCCTTCGCCACGCCACCGCAGCGTCAGCATTTCGATCAGCCGGGGAAGGGTCGCTGTCCGGTCGTCCGCCTGAATGCGTCCACGGCCATGCTCATCGCGCGGCGGCTCGCTCCAGTAACGCGGCACGCGATCGATGCCGATCGAAAAGATCGTCAAGTCTCCGGCAGCATCGATCCGCAAGCGTAACCACTGTTTGAAGTCCTGAATCTTCAGCGACGAGAACGCCTCATTCGAGTGGCGTCCGAAGATCCGCAACGACACGAACAGGTACAGCCCGAGCACCAGCGAGCCCGCGATACCCCCGCCGACGAACGTGATCACGGCAGACACCAGCATCTGAGCGATGTCGCCGAAAGGCAGCCCGAACCAACGGGTGGTAACGATCAAGGCCAGCCATCCCACTGCAAACGCGGCGCCGAGATGCGCCACGGCGTGCGCAATGCCGCCGAGCACCCGGTACCAGCGCACGTGTGTGTCGGTGAAGAACACGACCGCCGAGACGAACAGCATCAGCCACAGTCCGTTGATCGGGTCGCGAATCGCACCCGCCAGGGCCGCGTGAAAGGCATCGCGCAGACTGCCGATGTCACCGGCACTCAAGGTTGCAGAAGCGAACCAGGCGGACAGCATGTAGAGCACCGCCGGGATCACCAAGGCCTTCGGATTCAGGAAAGGAAAGGCCAGGTTCCACCAGGTCAGTCGTCGCGACGTCTGGACACTCGGATAACAGGCTCGCTCGACGAAGCCGCCCCGCAACTGCGCCGTCGGCGGCGCATGAGTCGGATGCAGAAACGCGCCACCACCACCGGAAATGATCTTCTGTACGCCGTCGGCACGTTCGTGACGCTTGTAGAAGTGCAGATCGCCGGTGAGAAACACCGCAACCTTGCGCCGCAGGATCCGCCGCTCGAAAAAGCGCAGGGCATGATCCGAGTAGCTGGCGTGGTCCGGATACTCGACCTCGTAGGCCCACTGCGGATCCGGCACGCAGAGAATCACCCGCGCATCGTCCGGCATCCGCGACACCACGTCGCGGAAATAGCGCACCTGCGGCTCATCGAGGTCGGCGCCGAGCTGTAGATCGATCGCCAGCAACCACCAGTTCTGCGGCAGCTTCAACCCGAAATAACTGCGCGTCTGCTGGGTTGCACACCCGGCAAAGCCTCGCTCCGGACGGCAGAACGTGCGCGAAAACGCCACCAGGCTGTCGTACCAGTCGTGGTTACCCGGCACGGCGAACACCTGCGGCCAGCGCCCCGCTCCTTCGAATGCCGCGCGGTAAGGCGCTTCGGTGCGCATTGCATACGCCTCTCTCGAGGGATACGGATAGACCTCGTCGCCGCCGAACACCAGCAGCTGCCCGCCATGGGTCGTGACGGATTCGCCGCCGGGCGTCGCGAGCTCCAGACGAGATTCGGCGACCGCACTGGCCACCGCGAAGGTCGGATTCCAGCCATCGGCAACGTCGCAGACATAGTCGAACCAGAACTCACCGGTCTGCGGATCCGCCGCGAACTCGAACTCGTGTTGCGGCTGACTGGCGAGCGCCTCGATCAATCGCGAGTCGGAGTGCCGGCCGAAGATGTTCGCCAGCGTCATGAGCCAGGCCGACTGCGTCAGTACCTTCGGGTCGTACCAGCCGACCATCCGTGCACGCCGCGACGGCAGCAGGTTTTCGACCAGCTTGCGGCCCGCGTGCAGCCCCGCCATCGCCGCCTTGCCGGCCATTGCCGCCGGCGTCGCCGCCTCCGGACGTGGCGCTGCCGATGATGCCGATTCGGGCGCCGGTCCGGAGGTGTCGGGCTCGCTCATCAGCCTGCCCGCAGGGTCGTAATCGGCGGTTGGCGCAGCACCGAGCGCGTCGCCGCCCAACCCGCCACGGCAACCAGCGTTGCACCACCCACCAGGCCAAGCAGCCAGACCCGTGGATCGAATCCGTATTCGATTCCGAGAACGAAGCGCGCCAGCAGCCAGCCGGCCACCGAGGCGCCGGCCGCAGCCAGCAAACCCGACAGAAGACCCAGCATCGCAAACTCGGCCAGCACGCCCCGCGTCACCGTGGCGCGACTCGCACCCAGCGTGCGTAGCATTGCGCTTTCGTAGCGACGCTCGTCGCGCGTCGCCTGGACAGCGGCCAGCAGCACCACGAGCCCGGCAAGCAGCGTGAACAGGAACACGCTCTGCACGGCCAGCACTGCCTTGTCGATCATCGAGCGCACCTGGGTCAGCAGCTCGTCGAGATCGAATACCGATACGCTCGGGAAGCGCCGCACCAACTCGGCGATCGTCCTCCCTTCCTGCCGTTCGAAAAAGGCACTCGTCATCCAGGTTCCGACCGTGTCGTCGAGCAAACCGGGGGCGAACACCAGAAAGAAATTCGGCTGGAAACTGTCCCACTTGACCTTGCGAACGCTCGCGACCGCCGCTTCGTAAGGCTCGCCGGCCACATCGAAGGTCAACCGGTCGCCGATCTGCAGGCCGAGCGCTTCCTGCACTTCGGTCGATACCGAAACCAGCGCCTTGCCACGATCCTCCACGCTCCACCAACGACCCGCGATCACGCGATTGTCGTCGCCGAGATCGTCTTGCCAGGTGATGTTCTGCTCGCGTTGCGCGAAATCCTCGCCACGCGGCGACGCGAACTCGATCTGATCGACCGCCTCGCCGTTGAGCTGCGTGAGTCTCGCCCGGATCATCGGCAGCACCCGCGACGTGCGAGCCCCGCTGTCCTGGAGGAAATCGACGAACGGATCTCGATCCGCCGGCGGGATGTTGATGAAAAAGACGTTCGGCAGGTCCGGCGGCAGGCTGCGGCGCCAATCCATGAGCAGATCGTTGCGTACTACCGCGAGCATCAGCAGCACCATGATACCCAGCCCGAAAGCAACGATCTGGATGACGCTCTCGCCACGGCGACGACTCAGATTCGCGATGCCGTAGCGCCAGGACACGCCGACCGTGCCGCGCAAAGCCGATGCGGCACGCACCAGCAACACGCCGGCGAACGACAACAACGCAATGAAGGCGGCAAGGCCCACCACGAATCCCGCGAAGATCTTCAGATCCCGCGTCACCCACCAGATCAACAGCACCACCGCGATGACGGCCGGACCGAAAGCCAGCCAGACCAGCGGCGGCGGCGGCCCAACGTCGCGGCGCAACACGCGGATCGCCGGCACTCGCGAGAGCTGCAGCAGCGGCGGCAGCGCGAATCCTCCGAGCACCGCGATCGCCGCCAGGAACCCGAGCCCGACCGGAGCCAGGTCTGCCGGAGGCAACTGCGCCTGCAGCAGCTCCTTGAGCGCGCGCAGCAGCCACTCGTGAGTGGCGAAACCGATGACCGATCCGAGCAATGCCGCCCCGATCGCCACGACCAGCAGCTGCAGCAGACTCACCGCCAGCGTGAGGCCACGGGTCGCGCCGAGCGTCTTCAGCAACGCGACCGAATCCAGGTGCCGCTGCACATAGCGCCGTGCCGCCATCGCGACCGCAATCGAGCACAGCAGCACCGCCACCAGGCTGGCCAGACTGAGAAAGCTGCCGGCACGATCCAGCGCGTTCTTGATCTGCGGACTTGCGTCGGAGACATCCAGCAGGCGCTCACTGCGCTGGCGCGAAGATTCCAGCCAGGCCTTGAAGGCCCCGACCCCGTCACGCCCGCCGGCGAACAGCTGCGCGAACCGGGCTCGACTGCCCGGGCCGAGCAATTGCGTCGCCGCAAGATCCGCGTCGTTGATCAGGATGCTCGGGGCAAGATCCGCAAAGGTCCCGCCCTGGTCCGGTCGCGCCATCAGCACACGAGTGATGCGGAAGCTGCCGGCACCGATCGACAGCCGATCGCCCAGTTTTGCGCCGAGCGCAGCGACCAGTCTGGAGTCCGGCCAGGCTTCACCCGCCGGGGGACCGCCGTCAACCGGCTGCCCGATACCGAAAGGCTCGCTTGCGACCATGACCTTGCCACGCAGCGGATAGCCGTCGCTGGCCGCACGGATGTTGGACAGCTGGCTGACCTCATCGCGAAACACCACGCTCAGCACCGTCGTGACGCTTGCAGTCCGCAACCCCTGACGTCGCGCTTCGGCAAGATAATCGTCGGACAGCGGGCTCGGCGACTCCAGCCGCAGGTCCGCAGCCAATACCTCGGTGGCTTGCATATCCACTGCCTGGCTGATCCGGTTCGCAAGAAAGCCGACGCCAGTCAGCGCCGCAACGGCCACCGTGAGCGCCAACAGCAGGATGCCAAGCTCGCCGGATCTCCACTCCCGACCCAGCATCCGCATCGCCAGCTGCAGTGCACGCATGATCACTCGCTCTCCCTGGTCCGCGCCGCGGTGACGATGGCGGCCGCCTCAGGCGAGCCGTCCACCCTCCATCACCAGCACGCGCTCGCAGCGCGAAGCGAGCTCGCGGTCGTGAGTGACCAGGACAATGGTCGTGCGGGCACTGGTATTCATATCGAACAGGAGCTGCGTGACACGCGCTCCCGTGACCGTATCGAGGTTGCCGGTCGGCTCGTCCGCGAACAGCACCGCGGGGCGCGTCACGAAGGCGCGCGCGAGCGCGACCCGCTGCTGCTCGCCGCCCGAGAGCTGACGCGGATAGTGGCCGACACGATCCCGCAACCCGACACGTTCCAGAGCCTGTAGTGCGCCCTCGCGCGCATCGCGGCGACCCGCGAGCTCCAGCGGCAACATCACGTTTTCCAGCGCCGTCAGCGCCGGAACCAGGTGAAAGGACTGGAACACGAAACCGACACGCTCGGCACGCAGGCGGGCCCTCCCGTCCTCATCGAGCCGAGTCAGATCCTGCCCCGCCAGGATGACTCTGCCGGAAGTCGGCGAATCGAGACCTGCCAGCAACGCCAGCAGGGTCGACTTGCCGGCGCCGGAGGCGCCGACGATAGCGACCGACTCCCCCTCGCGGATACGCAGCGAGACATGGTCGACGATGGTCAGGGAACCTTCCGGGCTGTTAACCTGCCGAGTCAGCTCTTCAGCGGCAAGGACGGTGTCGGTAGCGGTGTCGATCGTATCGTTCAAGGCGAAACGGTCCTTCGTTGGTGCGTGCGCCGCGTGGGTCCTGTGGCTCGGATTCTGCACGGCCGGGCTTGCCGCCGGATCCACGGCGCCCACCCGTACGATCATGGTGCTCGGCGACAGCCTGAGCGCCGGTTATGGGATCAGCCTCGAACAAGGCTGGGTGGCCTTGCTGCAAAAGCGCCTCGCTGCCGAAGGGTACGGATACCGCATCGTCAACGCCAGCGTCAGCGGCGAAACGACTGCCGGCGGGCTGCAGCGCCTGCCACGCGCTCTGGCACTGCACAAACCCGAAATCCTGATTCTCGAGCTGGGCGGAAACGACGGACTGCGAGGCCTCTCCCTAGCCGCCACGGCCGACAACCTCAGCCGGATGGTGCAGCTCGGCGAGGCGGCCGGCGCCCGCATTCTGTTACTCGGCATGAAGATGCCCCCCAACTACGGGGCCCGCTACACCCAGGGCTTCGAGCAGGTGTTTTCTGATCTTGCCGGTCGGAAGAAGCTGGCGTTCGTACCGTTCTTCCTCGAAAACGTCGCCCTGAAGCCCGGTATGATCCAGACGGACGGCATTCATCCCACGGTGCAAGCCCAACCGCTGATGCTCGAATCCGTCTGGCCGACGCTGCAACGCCACCTGCTACGGCGCTGATCCCGGATCAAGCCGGCGGGCGTTGCGCACGGCGGGGCATACAACCAACGCGCGGACAGTAATTCCCTGCGCGACGCCGCCCTGCCAGTATGATGGCCTGCGCTGCGCAGGATTAGTTCGAGAGCGCAACGAGGGGACGGCAGTGGCCAACGAGAAAATCTGGCTCAAATCCTATCCGCCCGGCGCGCCGACGACGATCGACCCGTCGCGCCATGCGTCGCTGAAGGAGATGATTGAGGAGAGTTTCGCGGCCTTCCCCGACCGCATCGCCTACGAGCAGATGGGTCGGAAAATCACTTACCGCGAGGTCGATGAGCTGTCCCGTGCCTTTGGCGCCTGGTTGCAGGCAGACGCCGCCTTGCAGCACGGGGGGCGCGTGGCACTCATGCTGCCCAACACGCTGCAATATCCCATCGCCATGTTTGGCGTGTTGCGCGCGGGCGGTACCGTAGTCAACACGAACCCCCTCTATACCGCCCGCGAGCTGGAGCATCAGCTCGTGGATTCCGGCGCCGAGACTATCGTAATCCTCGAGAACTTCGCACATGTCTTGCAGGAGGTTATCGAGAGAACTCAGATACGCCACGTCGTCATTACCAGCATCGGCGAGCTGCTCGGCTTTCCGAAGGGCGCCATCGTCAACTACGTGGCCCGGCGTCGCGGCAAAGGCGTGCCCCCCTTCCAGCTATCCGGTGCGATCCGCTTCAAGGATGCCGTACAGAAAGGCCGTCGCATGGCGCTCACGCCTGTGGCTCTCGGGCATCAGGACGTCGCGTTCCTGCAGTACACCGGAGGCACTACCGGCGTTTCCAAGGGCGCGATGCTGAGCCACCGCAATATGGTAGCTAATGTGCTGCAGGCCGACGCATGGATGCTGGATACCTTCAGCAACGCGCCGCGAGCGACGACCATGACCGTGCTGCCGCTGTATCACATCTTCGCGCTCACGGCGAACTGCCTGCTTTTCCTGCGCCTCGGCTGGCACAACATCCTGATCAGCAATCCGCGTGACCTACCTGGACTGGTCCGGGAGATGAAGAAGAACCCGATCACGTACCTCGCGGGCGTGAACACCTTGTTTAATGGGCTGCTGAACACACCCAACTTCCAAGATATCGACTTCAGCTCACTGCGCTGCACACTGGGAGGCGGTATGGCCGTACAGGCAGCCGTTGCGGAGCGCTGGAAGCAGGTTACTGGCAATGTACTGACACAAGCATGGGGCCTTACCGAGACCTCGCCCGCTGCGTGCATCAATATTCCGGGCGAAGACTTCAACGGCTCCATCGGGTTGCCGATTGCCTCGACCGAAATTTCTATCGTCGATGACGCTGGCAACCCCCTGCCCATCGGCCAGATTGGCGAGATCTGCGTCCGCGGACCGCAGGTAATGCTCGGGTACTACAATCGGCCCGATGAAACCGCCAAGGTGATGCTGCCAGACGGTTGGCTGCGAACCGGCGACGTCGGCCATATGGACGAGCGCGGCTACGTATATATCGAAGATCGCAAGAAGGACATGATCATCGTGTCCGGCTTCAACGTTTATCCCAACGAGGTCGAGAGCATCGTTGCCGCCCACCCAGGGGTTCTTGAAGTGGCAGCCGTCGGACAGCCTGACCAGAAATCGGGTGAAGCAGTAGCCCTGTTCGTGGTGCGCAAAGACCCGAACCTTACGGAGCAACAGTTAATCGAGTACTGCCGATCCCAGCTCACCGGCTACAAGATTCCAAAGCACGTGTATTTTCGGAAAGAACTTCCGAAGACGAATGTTGGGAAGATTCTTCGTCGTGCGTTGCGGGATGAGATTAGTGCTTAGCGCCTCTAGGTGAGGGCGTTACAAATGCAAACACATGTACGCCGGCAGTCACAACGCCATCCGGCCTAGAGCCAGCCTGAGACCCGTGTTTTCTTCGCGTTTCTAGCCAACTATTGGCGCTCGCAATAAGGCTCTCGCCTTGCTCTGCAGAATATTGACGAAATCTCGGAATCTCTCGAGCAGGGAGATCTTGGACAATCGCCGCCCTCTCGAGCAATGGATAGCCGGCCTCGTTCCCATAATTTGCCTGGAGAGTGGATATAAATTGTAGAACTGATTGCCCGATATAGCCAGTTAGCTCTGGACCATTTGTGCGAATTCGCGCGACAGATGCGGTTGGCAGAAAGTATCCGGGACGCTTTAAGCGAATCAGCTTCTGAGATTTCAGAGAATCGACTATTTTTTCAAGCGGTGCGCGCGTACTCGCATGCTGTAATAATGTTTCAATCGATGGTTCTCTTCCCCGAAGGCGCAACGGTCTCGGGCGTGCCTCCGTATCGATATAGCTCGGATGCTGATGCCACGCATAAAGCACCTTAGATATTTCCACGTAGAGACTCTGCAGTGACTCAGCGTTCTTGGATAGCTTTTCAGCCTGCACCAAGGCTCGATTGAGGGATGTGGATATCGCGGATTTTTTCGCCCCTTGGCTGACTAGAAATAAAGCAACAGACTTCACCAGTTTCTCGAATAGCTCCAATTCATAGCGATTCTTATCAACTTTCCTTGAGCGAACGGAAACTGGGGGTCTATCATTCTTTGGCTTTAGTGTTTTTTTCTTTCTTTGAGCCATGATGTTTCTTTGAAGTTGACACAAGCGTAACGGTAATAGCAATTCGGCGCGAGGCTCCATCTGCCCCCCGGTCATCCTTAGCCTCTGGAAGGGATGACAGTGCAGATATGGCCGCCGCTAGCGTTGAAGCTGCTTGATTAGTAAGCATTAGCTCACGAGTTTCATCCCTGGGGTACAAACTTAACTGATGTGCATAGTTCAATTTTGAACCAGGCATGGAGACGGATCGGAGTAGCTCATTTACGTACGGCGCAGACTCCAATAAGGTTAAGGATCCAATCACCGAAGGGCGTACTCGTGCTTTCGTTAGCTGAACCCTGGCGTTCTTGACTACTACAATACCCCTTGATTTGAGCGTCTCAAGAACCGCGCGCGGAGGCACATCCCCACTATGCCGACGGACAAGGTCCGCAAAGCTGGGATACGTACCACGTATGGCTAAAGTCTTAGGCTTCCCGCGAGAATCGTGAAATGTTGGATCTCGGATCCATCCAGCAACTACTCGGCTGCTGCGATCGAGGGCTCGAAGAGGCGTTATCGTCTTCTTAAAACAAGGATGAAGGCGCCGCCTAATATCGGCACGTGTCATGCCAATTAGCGCAGCGACTTTAGAATGATTCACCCTGCCGGACGCCATGCGAGAAAGATTGGCGGCCTCATGCAGTAGCGCATCCTTCGCTATTTCATTGATCTGATGAGCTGTAATTCCGCTCTCCAGAAGCACTGGAGCAATGGCAAGAAAAAGATTCTGCAACAATTCATGCGTCGCAGAGGTATTCGATGGACGATCAACGCATGCTTCTTGCGGCGACTTAGATTTCTGCACGCGTCTCACAACTTCAGCCTTCAAGCCCCTCTAGATCACCCATCAAGAAGCGAACTAGAAATAGCCCAGCGGAGGCGGAGCATCACAATATGGGGCGAAGCTGGCCACCCTCTTGGGCAAATCTGGCCAAAAGCATCAATTATTAAAGATGCTTAACTGATACTAAGCGGATCAGTATTGGCGCATGAACACATGCGCTTGCCAAACCCCAGCCCGGATACGTCACGTCCGAACTGGAGGGTACTATTCAAAAATTAGTTCCGGTGATACCAAGCACGTTAGTACCGGTAACACCCTGGACGTTGGTGCCCGTCACACCAGCGATATTCGTCCCAGTAACGCCTTGAACATTCGTGCCCGTTACGCCAGCGATATTCGTCCCGGTAACGCCTTGAACATTCGTGCCCGTTACGCCAGCGATATTCGTCCCGGTAACGCCTTGAACATTCGTGCCCGTTACGCCAGCGATATTCGTCCCGGTAACGCCTTGAACATTCGTGCCCGTTACGCCAGCGATATTCGTCCCGGTAACGCCTTGAACATTCGTGCCCGTTACGCCAGCGATATTCGTCCCGGTGACGCCTTGAACATTCGTGCCCGTTACGCCAGCGATATTCGTCCCGGTGACGCCTTGAACATTCGTGCCCGTTACGCCAGCGATATTCGTCCCGGTGACGCCTTGAACATTCGTGCCCGTTACGCCAGCGAACGCGGAACCCTTGCTACTTGCGTACGTAATAGCAAAGGGAGCTTGGATATCGGTGATAGATGCACTCACCCCAACGGATCGAATAATCGCAACCTCGTCTCCGATAAGCACACCAGCCTGATCCAGGTGTCCAGAGACACGGACAAATGAACCGGCAGGAATGGGCTGATCAATTACAGCCCCCTGGAGACCGACCATACGCATGCGCGCATCAGATGGCCCCTGCAATAAGCCGTACACAGTGAGGCGCCCAACCTCTGCGCTAGCAGAGACAGCGACACATAACCCAACTAACGTGACAACAACAGTACGAAGCGAAAAGTTATTCATTGCGCCAGCCCCTTCCATTCTTTGGAAAGTTCTCAAGTACATCCAATACGACAGGTGCAAGAGCGTCAGCAACTTTATCCAGCTCTTCTCGGCTACCAGGCAAATCATCCACAGCTATCGGCGCACGCCCGACAGATGCAGAATCTTCAAAAACATAAAGACCGCAGCCATATCGCCGACCATCATCGACTGAAACTGTTCCAGCGTGAGCAGTTAGCCAAGTATCGAGATCGGTTAGCAGCTTCGTCCCGCGCTCACGAACTTCGTCATTGAACAACTTCGCGCCACGACTACTTAGCGCAAAGTCGGAAACAAGCGTTCTCTCTGAAAAGGCAGTAAATGCTTCAGGATCACCAACAATTCCTTTTGCGTAAGAATTCGTAAAGTTCAGAAGAACCTTACCCATGCGATCTAGCCGAGCGACGTTCCCACCAGACAGCACATATGCTCGCGTTAGCGGGCGAAGAAATCCGCCATCCAAATGCTCAACACACTTGGAGCCAGTCAGATCGCCAAGTAATTCTTCCGAATCAGCGTGCGGAGCAACTTTCCTGCAGAGTGCTGAGAAAGACGGTTTACCCTCATCGGCCTCAAACGGGATCTCACGCGCGATGTCATACACGCCCGCATAACCAGGCTCGGTATGCCATGCATTTAGCAATTCACTTAAAAGCTGCGCTCGACGCGCAAGATTCTGCGCAGCCGACTCTCGATCCCTAATGCGATCGACAACCTCAGATTGATTTAGGCCTGCGTACATAGCTACGCGAGCTGCTGAGGCTGGCCGTTGTTCTTTGGCATTAATTTCTTCGGCAAAAAACTCAACAGCTGACTGCGAGAAGGAATCTCGCATCTGATGTCCAGGCACCCCGAAGTGCTGAGCTATTCGAAAAAACGGCTTCAGCACCTCTTGGAAAGCGACCAGAAAGGTTTCTCTTTCCGAGTCTTTCACAGTGCCCTTACATATTCCCTTCCTGTGGAAACATTAAGTCGAATCAATAGGTTATGTCAACGTACTTCGCGCAGATTGCCAAACAAAACAATTATGCGAATCGCTGGCGCACCGCTAGCGACTCACAAATCTTGCAACCAATTGTTTTATAAGCGCTTTATGAACCAAAGCGCTCGGCGGCATCGGAACGACTTACGACCGCGCTTCCGGATAAAACAACCGCCGGTGTTCCAGGAGCGCATATCTATCCGTCATTCCCGCAATGTAGTCAGCGACGACTCGAGCACGGCCGTGGGTGCCGTCGCGGGCCTCCGCACGCCGAGCAGCGTCGTGGTGTTCAGCGGGGAGCAGGGAGATGTCCTTCATCAGGACTTCAAAGAGTTCGTGGATGACGCGACGTGCCTTCGTGGTCATCCGTAGCACACGGTAATGGCGGTATACATGCTCGCGCAGGAAATTCTTGAGCTCCAGATGCTCGCGACGCAATTCGTCGCTCATCAGGATCATGCGGCTGCCGTGGTGTCGGATGTCGTCGATACTTCTGGGTGCTGCCGCCTGTAGATTGGCACTGGTCGTGCGAATCACGTCCTGCACGACTCGATCGATCATCCGGCGGATGGTTTCATGGATCCTGCGGCGCAATGTGGCGTCGGGATATTTGTCGGTGACGGCCTGGTACTCTCTGGCGAAGAGTGTCACCTGCAACAAGTCGTCGGTCTGGATCATGGCGGCACGCAAGCCGTCATCGACGTCGTGGTTGTTGTAGGCGATCTCGTCGGCGAGATTGGCGAGCTGGGCTTCGAGTCCGGGTTGTTCGCGCTTGATGAACCGCTCGCCCACATCGCCGAGCTTGCGGGCGTTCTGTATGGAGCAATGCTTGAGAATGCCTTCGCGGGTCTCGAACGTGAGGTTCAAACCGGGGAACCCGGCGTAGCGTTCCTCGAGCTCGTCGACGACTCGCAGCGACTGCAGGTTGTGCTCGAACCCGCCGTATTCGCGCATGCATTCATTCAATGCATCCTGGCCGGCATGACCGAAAGGTGTATGGCCGAGGTCGTGGGCCAGGCAGATCGCCTCGGTCAGGGTTTCGTGCAGGCCGAGTGCCCGCGCGATGGTGCGGGCGATCTGTGAGACCTCGAGAGAATGCGTAATTCGGGTGCGATAGAGGTCGCCCTCGTGATTCACGAATACCTGGGTCTTGTAGACGAGACGGCGAAACGCATTCGAATGAATGATGCGATCGCGATCCCGCTGGAACTCGCCACGATACTCAGGCGCGGCTTCGCAATGGCGGCGACCGCGGCTGGTGGCGTCGTGGGCAGCGTAAGGTGCGAGCGCAACCGGTCCGCCTGCACCTGCCACCGCAGTAGTCGCCGCAGTAGAAGCGGGGGTGGCGCCAGTGCCCGTCATGTTGTTCACGCGAAGTGTGTCTCGAGCGTTGCGGCCAGTGCGGGCTCGGGGTAGTCGGCGGCGATGACGGCCTGGCCGATCGCTTTCAGCAGCACGAATCGCATCCGTCCGGCCTTCACCTTCTTGTCGATGCGCATCAGGTCGAGCGCCGTCGCGCCGGAAATCTCGCGTGCCGCGATCGGCAGGCCGATGCGCTGGAGCAGGGCCGCGACGCGGGTGACATCGTCGGTGCCGATCCATCCGGCGTGCTGCGACATGGTGGCGGCCATCAGCAGGCCGGCGCCGACGGCCTCGCCGTGCAACCAGTCGGTGTAGCCGGTCGCGGTCTCGATCGCATGGGCGAATGTGTGGCCGAGATTGAGCAGCGCGCGGTCACCCTGCTCGCGTTCGTCACGACCAACGATCTCGGCCTTGATCTCGCAGGAGCGGTGGATCGCGTGGGCGAGCGCCTCGGGGTCACGATCGAGCAGGCGCGAAGTGTTCTGTTCCAGCCAGCCGAAAAAACCGGCGTCGCAGATCAGGCTGCACTTGACCACTTCGGCGAGGCCAGCGCGCAGCTCGCGATCGGGCAAGGTCCGGAGCGTCCGGGTATCGGTAATCACGGCGCGTGGCTGGTGGAACGCGCCGATCAGGTTCTTGCCGCCGGCATGGTTCACACCGGTCTTGCCACCGACCGAAGAGTCGACCTGGGCAAGCACGGTCGTCGGCACCTGCACGAACTCGACGCCACGCTGATAGCAAGCGGCCGCGAACCCGGCCATGTCGCCGACCACGCCGCCGCCAAGGGCAACCACGGTGGCATCGCGGCCGAGGCGGTTGGTGACGAGAACGTCGAGAATCCGTGAAATGCTGTCGAGTGTCTTGTGGACCTCGCCGTCCGGCAGGACGATTTCGACGACGCGACGCGGCAGTGCGCGGTCCATGGCTTCGCGCAGCGCATCGAGGTACAGCGGCGCGACCACGGTGTTGGTGATGATCGCCACGTCGCGCTCGCCGATCAGCGGTGTCACGAGCGACGGCTGCGCGAGCAAACCCTCGCCGATCAGGATCGGGTAGGAACGCGCTCCGAGTTCTACGGTCAGCTTCTGCAAGTCGGAAGACCCTTGTTGGACATAGACCGCAATCCGCGCAGGCAGTTGCGTGAACGCGGCCTTCGAGTATACGGTTTCGGCTGGGCATGCGGTCTTGGGCGGCGGGCTCGGACCAGAGGAGTCGAGCCGGGGTTCAGGCCACCGACTGCCAGCCGCGTGCACGCAGCTCGCGCAGCACCTGCTCCGCAACAGACTTTACCCTGCGGCCGTCGGTCCGAACGGTGACGTCGGCGATTTCGGCGTACAGGGGGGCCCGGAAGGCCATCAGCTCGGCCAGCCGCAGCGCGGGATCGACGCCCGTCAGCAGCGGGCGCTGCCGGCTGGAACGCACCCGGCTGGCTTGCTGGGCCACCGAGGTCTCGAGATACACGACGGCACCGCCCGCCTTCAGCAGCTCGCGATTGTCGGCACGCAGGATGGCGCCGCCACCGGTAGAGAGCACGGCCGGCTCCTGGGTCACCAGGTCAGCCAGCACTTCATGCTCGCGTTCGCGGAAGCCGGCTTCGCCTTCCTTGTCGAAGATCAGCGCGATTTCGGCGCCGGTGCGGACTTCGATCTCGGCATCCGAATCGAGGAAAGGCACCTGCAGGATCGCGGCGAGCTGCCGACCCACCGCGGTCTTGCCGGAGCCCATCGGGCCGATCAGGTAGATGTTGCGATTGCCGAGCATGCGCGCGGAGCGTACCCGAAAATGCAGCGGCCGCCCGGACAGATCCGGGCGGCCGCTGGAATCAGCCTCGGTCCTGCGAGGGGACCGGTTTCGCTAGTTGGGCGTCGTGCAGTCGTTGGTGCCGAAGGGGCTGACCGGACCGGGAGGTGCCACGGTGGCACTGCTGAAGTCCGTCGTCGAACCTGGCAGCCGGAACGTCGACGAGCGCCGGAACTCGGTGCCCTGCACACCGGCGCGCGCCTCGAGCGTGACATCGGCCCAGTAGGCCGTGTCCTGCGGATACAGCACGTCGACGATCACGAAGCCCTGAGCGTTGGTCATCGCCTGCGCCGGGGAGACCAGCGCGATGTTGCCGACGTCGAGCCTGTCATTGCCGTTGACGTCTTCGCCCGGATCGAGCACGCCATTGCGTGCACTTGCCGGCACCAGTGTGTCCTCGTCCTGGCAGACGTAGACCGGCGCTTCGTAGTTCGCCCAGGTACTGTCGAACCGGCGTCGCCCCTTGAGATAACGCTCGGTCAACACACTGGTGGTCACCGGCACGTTCGCTACACCGTTGCCGTTGGCATCGGTCACCGAGATCTGGAACCGGATGCGGTACTGCGCTTCGTTCGGCTCTTCGATGGTGTTGCCGGTACCGAGCGAGATGAACACCTCCTTGCGCGCCACAGTGAGGCGGACGGTGCTCGGCGTGACGCCGGGGGAGTCCGCCACGCTGGCCGTAATCTGCACCTCGTCGAATCCACTGACCGAGGAACCCGCGGTGTAGACAGTCTGGGCACGACCCTGGCTGTTGGTCGTGGCCGATGCCAGCGACAGCGTACCGCCGCTCACATCGGTCAGCGAGAAGTTCACGGTCTTGTTCTTGACCAGGTTGCCCGCCGCATCGCGTACCACGGCGGTGATGGTCGACTGCTCGCCGATACCGACGGTTGCAGTGCTCGCCTGCGCATCGATCGAAGCAGCGGCCATCGCCACGAACTCGACGCTGCGCTGCGCCGAAGCACTGCCGGCGTTGGCCGTGATGTTGGCGATGCCGGCGTTGGTGGAAATGATCGTGACAGTCGCTTCACCGCTGCCATTGGTGGTTGCCGGCGAGCCGGTGATCGTGCCGCGAGTAGAGTTGACGGTTACCTGCTGACCCGAAACCGGATTCGAGCCCTGCATCCAGCGCACCGTGATCGACGTCGGCGTGTTGAGCGGCACTTCCGCAAGATCAGCAGGTGTGACGAACGCGAATGAATCCGAGTTGACACTGACCGGGTGGTTCGCCGTCAGGCCGAGACCCGAGACGGTGAGCGTGTCGTTGCCGTTTGCCGTAACCGTGACGTTGAAAGTCGCGGTGCCCGTGCCGTCGGTCGTCAGCGAGCTGGCGCTCAGCGTATTGCCATTCGCGGAACTGACCGTCAGAGCGGTGCTGGGAATGCCGTTGTTGGCGGAATCGACCAGCCGGACGGTGTACGGTGAGGTCGCGCCGAGCACCAGTGCATCCGCACCCTGGAACAGCAGCTGCGAACCGACCACATTGATGTCAACCGTCCGCGTGAGGCCGCCGGCGGCCGCAGTAACCGTGATGGTGCGATTGGTCTTGTTACCCGGCGTACTGAGCGTTGCGGTCGCGATACCACTGGCCGTGGTGCTCGATTCGTTGATGGTCAAACCGCCCGAAGTGGTCGTGAATACCACCGGTACGCCTGCCAGATAGCGATTGCTGGTGTCCTGGACCAAGGCCGTGATGGTCGCGGGATTCGAGCCATCGGATGGCAGGGTCGGGGTACTGGTCGTCAACGTCAGCGAACCGACGGTGACCGGCGGCTGTGCCGCAACGACCTGCACCGTGACAGTGCCACTGGCGCTCCCCGCATTCGCAGTCACGGTGATCGTGCGCAACGAGCTGTCGCCGGCGGTGACCAGGGTGGCGGTGGCAGTGCCTTCGTCACCCGTGGTGGCATTCGGCGGGGAAATGCCGCCGGAGCTGGAGGCGAAGGTCACCGGCACGCCGGTGAGCAGGCGATTCGACGAATCGCGCACGTAGGCGATGATCACGGCGGACTCGCTGCCGTCGCTGAGTATCGACGCCTTGCTGGTGGTGACGGTGACCGTGGCCACGTTCGGCGGCACGGCCCCGCCGGGCGTGCCCGGCCGGAACACGTCGTTGTCGGACCCGCCGCCGCAGGCGGTCAACAGGCCCGCAGCCCAGATCAGCAGTAGAGACGAAATCTTGCGCATCATATTCACCTGACTTCAGACCAACCGGCGTTCCCGCCCCCGGTCAGTAAACGTTGACCCCTTCACGCAGGATCTTCGGCGTGACGAAGATCAGCAGTTCATCCTTGTCGTTGGTCTTGGTCGTGGTCTTGAAGAGAATGCCGAGACCCGGAATGTCACCGAGATACGGAACCTTTCGTTCGGTCTCGCGGCGCTCGGTCTCGAGGATGCCGCCGAGCACCACGGTCTGGCCGTCGTTGACCAGCACCTGGGTGTTGATCTCGCGCGTATCGATCGACGGCACGTTGATGCCGCCCGACGCGACCACGATCCGCCCGACGCTGTCCTTCTTGACGTTGAGGTCGAGAATGATCCGGTTGTCGGGGGTGATCTGCGGCGTGACCTTCAGCGCCAGCACGGCCTTCTTGAACTGGATGGTCGTGGCGCCGCTGGACGCGGACTCCTGATACGGAATCTCGACGCCCTGCTCGATGCTCGCTTCCTTCTGGTTCGCGGTGATCACCCGCGGCGAGGAAATGATCTCGCCACGACCTTCGGCCTGGGCTGCCGAAAGCTCGAGATCGACGATGTAATCGGAGCCGAGCACCATGAACGCCAGACGACCGGCCGGGCTGGTGACCGGCAGATTGACGTTGTAGCGCTGATTCGCCGCGCCACCGGTCGGCACCTCGATCGGATACGGGGTCCCGTTGCCGCCGCGCAGGTTGGTGAGCGCCGAGCTCAGCGAAGTGTCGGTCGACTCGAGGCTGCCCGAGGTGACGAACACGCCGTCGTTGCCGTTCTCCCGTACGCCGGTGACACCGGCGCGCACGCCGAGCTCGCGGGTGAAGTCGTCGTTGACGATCACGATGCGCGCCTCGATCAGCACCTGCCGCACCGGGATGTCGAGCGTGCCCACCAGCCGGCGAATGTCGGCGAGCCGGTCGGCGGTATCCTGCAGCAGCAAGGTATTGGTGCGCTCGTCCACCGCGACGCTGCCGCGCGCGGACATCAGCGAGCCGCCCTGCGACTTGATCAGTTCGGCAAGGTCGGCGGCCTTGGCATAGTTCACCTGCAGGTACTCGGAGCGCAGCGGTGCGAGCTCCTGAATGTCCTTGCGGGCCGCCAGCTCGGCCTTCTCGCGCGAGGCAAGCTCGTCGGAGGGCGCGACGATGATGACGTTGTCGGTGCGGCGCATGTCGAGACCCTTGGTGCGCAGCACGATGTCGAGCGCCTGGTCCCAGGGCACGTTCTGCAACCGCAGGGTGACGCTGCCGGAAACCGAGTCGCTGACCACGATGTTCTGGCCGCTGGCATCGGCCAGCAGCTGCAGCACGGCACGGGTCTCGATGTTCTGGAAGTTCAGGGTCAGGCGCTCGCCGGTGTATTCGCGCTTCTCGTCCGCCTGGGCGGCCGCCTTGCGTGCCGGCTGGATCTCGACCACGTACTGATCGTCGCTCTGGTAGGCGAGCTGCTCGAAATCGCCCATGGCGCTCAGCACGATGCGCGCACCGTCGTCGGCCCGCACCACGTCGAAACTCTGCACCGGGGTCGCGAAGTCGAGTGCATCGAAGCGGCGGATGAGGCGGTTCGGCACCGCGGTGCCGGCGAAGTCGACGACGATCTGATTGCCCTGCTGGCGCAGATTGATCGGCGTGCGCGGATCGGAAAGATTGACGATCAGGCGGCCCATGCCCTCGCCGCCGCGACGGAAATCGATGCTGCGGATCTCGCGTACCCCGGCCGGCGCCGCCGAGTTGCTGCGCGTGGACGCGACCGTGGCCCGTGGCGCCGCGGCACTGTCCGCGCCGGCGCCCAGCGCCGAGCCGATGTTCATCACGATTGTGTTGCCGGCGACCTTCGTCTGGTAGGGCAACAGGCGGTCGAGGTTCATCACCAGGCGGGTGCGCCCGTTGGCTTCGGCGGCGAGGATCGTGTCGAGACCGCCGGAGCGCACGTCGATACGGCGCGATGGCAACGCCAGCGCGGTTCCCGGCAGGTCCAGGGAAATGCGGGCGGGGTTGTCGATCGTGAAAGCCAGCGGCTCCGGCGCGGGACCGGAGAGTCGCAGGGTCAGCTGGATCTGCTGCCCGGGCAACGTCTGCACATCGACGGCCTCGAGCTTGTTCACCGCGTCCTGTGCCCGCGCTTGCGGCGTCGTGAGACCGGCGGCCGTCACGAGCACGGCCCACAGCGCAAACGCAGCCCGCGAGAGCAGCGTGGAAGTACCTGCGAAGTTCATTTCTTTAAGTCTCCCTGCTGTCGATCACTCGTTCAGAGCCAGCGAAGCGGGCCGCTCCATATACCCGCCAAGCCCGTCCGGAACGATCTCGACCAGTGAAATCCGCGACGGCTCGATCGTGACGATCTTGCCCTCGCTCTGCCCCAAGTGATTGCCGGGCAATACGCGATGCACCAGCCCGTCCTTGGTCTTGACGAGCCCGTATTGGTGGCCACCGAGCTTCAGCGTACCGACCATGCGCAAGGTATCGAGCGAGAACTGCTCGAGGAACTCACGGTTGCGCTTGGAATCCGGTCGCACCGACTGCGCACCGGCGCCGCCACCCGGCGAACCCGGCAGGAACGGCGAACGCAGCGACTGCGCCTCGTAGGTAAAGCTCTGATACGGCTTGACCTCGGGCAACGGCGCAACGTCGCCGCCGCCCTCTTTCTTGGTTGCGGCAATGAATGCATCGAGCTCGTCGTCGCGGCCGGAGCAGCCGGACAGCACCAGCGCGAGCGTGGCCGCGGCGAGCAGGGTCTTGCTATGTAAGGTCATGGATGCCACCCGGGAGCTGCCTGCGTCAGCCTGCCGCGGCTTTGCCGCCGCGCTTCTTGGCGTTCTTTTCCTTCTCGCGCCGCGCATTCTCGGCCGCTGCGATCTCCTCGTCGTCGAGGTAGCGGTAGGTGCGCGCCACCAGGTCGAGCGTGAGCTGGTCGTAGGACGCACCCTTGCTCTTGTCGGACCTGATCTCGATGTTGTGCAGCGTGACGATCCGCGGCAGTGCGGCGATGCCGCTGACGAATTCGCCGAAGTCGTGGTAGCTGCCGGAGAGTCGGATCTTGATCGGCAGCTCCGCGTAGAAGTCCTTCTTTTCCTCGGCCGAAGGCTGGAAGAGCTTTTCCTCGAGGCCGGCGGCGAGACCGGTCTGGGAAATGTCGACCAGCAGGCTCGGTACTTCGGTCCTGCCGGGAAGCTGGCGCAGCAACGCGCCGAAGGAACGCTCGATGTCGCCGAGCTGCTGCTCGTAGATCTCGAGATTCACGGCCTTCAGGTGCTTGGTCCGGAAGGTATCGCGCAGCGTCCGCTCCTCGGCGACCTTCTGATCGAGCTGCGGGCTCTTGTCCTTCCAGACGAGCAGGTAGCCGAGCAGCAGCGCCAGGGCGACGAAACACAGCGCAGCCGCGCCCACCCGTACCGGCAGCGGCCAGCGGCCCGGATCGCGCGGATCGAGTTGCTGGATTTCCTGGATGATGTTCATGGCTTGCCGCCCTCGGCCCTGGCCTGGCGGGAACGCTGATTCTGCGTCTTGCCCTTGGTCTTGCCGTCATCGTCCTTGGCATCTGCCGCAGGCATCGAGATCTGATCGGCAAACAAGGTGAAGTTCGCGCCCAGCGGCTGATTGGCCTTGGTCTCGACGATGTCGAGCTCGGGGTTGCGCAGCCACTGGCTGGCGTCGATGTTGCGCATGAAGGTCGAGACGCGGGTGCTCGATTGCGCGACACCTTCGATCTTCAGGCGGCTGCTCTGCTGGGTGACGGCGGTGAGGTAGGCACCGTCGGGCAGCGTGCGCACCAGTTCGTCGAACACGTGGACGATCTCGGGACGCGAGCGCTGCAGCTTCTCGATCACTTCCATGCGGGCGATAAAGTTCTGCTTCTGCTGCTCGAGGTCGTTGATCTTCTCGATCTGCTTGTCGAGCACGCGGATTTCGTCGCGCAGCCGCTCGTTGCGCGCTTCCTGCGCATCGAGCTTCGAGTTGAAGTACAGATTGAACATGAACGTCGTGACGAGCGCCGCGACACCGGCAATGCCGAGTGACACGAGGAACGCGAGCTTGCGCTCCTTGCGTTGGGCTTCACGCCACGGAAGTAGGTTGATGCGCGGCATATCAGTCGTCGAAGCTCCGCAGTGCCAGCCCGCAGGCCGTGAGCAGTGCCGTCGCATCGCGGTTGACGGCCTGCGCCTTGGCGCGCGACGACAGCTTCATCTGGCCGAGCGGGTCACCGCGCTCGGCCGCGATGCCGACGCGGCTTGAAATGACGTCGGCCACGCCCGGGATATTGGCGCAGCCGCCGCAGATCAGGATCTTCTCCGGCTGCTCCCGGCCGGAGCCGGAGGCGAGGTAGAACTGCAACGAACGACTGACCTGCTGGGTCATGTCGTCGATGAAAGGATCGAGCACTTCGGCCTGGAAGTTGCCGGGCAGGCCGCCTTCCTTCTTGGCGCGCCCGGCCTCCTCCATCGAGAGGCCGTAGGTGCGCATGATTTCCTCGGTGAGCTGCTGGCCGCCGAAGGCGAAATCGCGGGTATAGACGACCTTCAGCGCCCGCAGCACGCTGAACGTGGTGCTGCTCGCGCCGAAGTCGACCACCGCGATGGTGCGATCGATGCCGCCGTCGGGCATCTGGTGGGTCATCAGCTTGCAGGCGTTCTCGAGCGCAAACGCTTCGACGTCGACGATCTTCGCGGTCAGGCCCGCGGCCGCAACCGCCGCCTGGCGCTGCTCGACGTTCTCGCTGCGGGTCGCCACCAGCAGCACGTCGATGGAATCATTGTCCTTCTCGGACGGTCCCATGACTTCGAAGTCGTAACTGACTTCGTCCATCGGGAACGGGATGTACTGGTCCGCCTGCAATTCGACCTGGGCTTCGAGATCGGCCGCACGCAGATTGCGCGGCATCTGGATCACCTTGGTGATCGCCGCATCGCCGCTGATGGCGACCGCGGCCTCCTTGCTCTTGGCGCCGGAGCGTTTGACGGCGCGGCGGATCGCTTCGCCGACCGCCTCGGCATCGACGATCTGTTTTTCGTTGATCGAATTGACCGGCATCGGCTCGGCGGCATACGCCTCTACGCGATACTGACCACCCGCGAGCGCCAGCTCGATCAGCTTCACCGACGAGGTCGTGATGTCGAGCCCGAGCAGGGGCTGATACTTGCGCGTGAAGAGGAACACCAAATTCTTCCTATTATCAGTAGGTTATGGGAGAAACCGGTGGAATCCCTGAGCAGCCGTCGCACTATATAACAGGACTAGGTTAAATTGAATGTGAGTCGACTCACATTCGCGAGAATCGGCCCGCCCAAACGTTGTGGCCGCACAACAACGACTGCGGCGATCGTCTACCCCGGCTGCTTGCATGAACGACGCTCCACCATTCCCCGCCAATGGCCATGCCATGCGAAGAGGGGAGACGCGAAGCGACCGGAAGAGCCGCGCAGACCGCGCGAGCGAAAATTCTCCCCGATCGGCAACCCCGCTGTCTTAGGCTTCACCAGGGAAGCCCTTAGACCGGAGGCTTTGCGTCCCCACCTTTCGATGGGTTTGCCGAAACGACCGCCGGTACTATGCACAGGCGCTCGTGAGGGCGCAAGCAAGGTCCTCGACTGCCGTGAATCAAAACTATCTTCGTTGGCTGACTTGGCTGGGCGCGATCGTGATCGGCCTCACGATTTTCGTAATCCTTGGCGTATCAGCCACTTATGTTTACCTGCAACCGACACTGCCGACCGTCGAAGCGATGCGCAGTGCCGAGCTGCAGGTGCCGCTACGGGTCTACTCGCGCAGCGGCCAGCTGATCGCGCAGATCGGCGAGCAGCGACGTATCCCGGTCGCTTACGACCAGATTCCCGACACCATCAAGCAGGCGTTCATCGCGGCCGAGGACGACCGGTTCTTCAAGCATCACGGCTTCGACTATCAGGGCATCCTGCGTTCCGTGGTCGTGAACGTGCTCAAGGGGGCTCGCGCCCAGGGCGCCAGCACGATCACGATGCAGACCGCCCGTAACCTGTTCCTGAGCCAGGACCGGACCTGGCGTCGCAAGCTTCAGGAAGTGTTCCTGACGTACCGGCTCGAGCACGAGTTCTCCAAAGCGGAGATCCTCGGGCTCTATCTGAACGTCATCAGCTTCGGCAAACGCGCCTACGGCGTGGCCGCCGCAGCCGAGACCTACTTCGGCAAGACGCTCGATCAACTGACTCTCGCCGAGGCGGCGACCCTCGCGCGGGTGCCGCAGGCGCCGTCGCGCTACAACCCGATTTCCGACCCGGAAGCAGCAGCGCAACGCCGCGGCTATGTCCTGCGGCGGATGACCGAGCTGGGCTTCATCGACGCCGAGACTGCGCGCGCGGCCGCGGCCGAGAAGGTCAAGGCCAGCATCCACTCGCAGAGCTTCGAGGTCGATGCGCCGTACGTCGCCGAGATGGTGCGACTCGAGGTCGTGAAGCGTTTCGGGGCCACGGCCCAGGACAAGGGCTACAAGGTCTATACGACGATCGACTCGCGGCTGCAGGCAGCCGCCAACCGCGCCCTGCGGCTCGGCCTGGTCGAATACGACCGCCGCCACGGCTGGCGCGGGGCGCAGAACAAGGTGGTCCTCAAGGGCGACGAGGACGAGACGCGCCTCGCCGCGATCGTCGAGGAGTACCCGACGGTCGGCCTGCTCGACCCGGCACTGGTGGTCGAGGTGGCGGAGCGCAGCGCGAAAGTCTTCGTGCGGGGCAAGGGTTTCGCGCGCATCGACTGGAACGGCCTGTCCTGGGCGAGGCGCAGCGAGAACGAACTGCGCCTGGGTCCCGTGCCGAAGACCGCGGCGGATGTGCTGTCGCGCGGCGACCTGGTCTACGTGGTCGAACGCGGCGGTCTCGCGCAGCTGGTGCAAGTCCCCGACGCCGAGGCGGCACTGGTCGCGCTCGATCCGAACGACGGCGCGATCGCCGCCCTGGTCGGCGGCTTCGATTACTTCGACAAAGGTTTCGGCAAGTTCAATCGCGCCACCCAGGCCAAGCGTCAGCCGGGTTCGGGCTTCAAGCCTTTCGTGTATTCGGCGGCGCTCGAGAACGGCTTCACACCCTCGTCGATGATCATGGACTCGCCGTTCATCATCGACGGCCCGGGCATGGAAGAGGCCTGGCGGCCCGAGAACTCCAGCCGTCAGTTCTACGGCCCGACCCGCTTTCGCGAGGCCCTGGTCAAATCGCGCAACCTGGTATCGATCCGCATCCTGCAGGCGATCGGCACCCGGCCGGTGATCGATCACGCGACCCGCTTCGGCTTCCCGCGCAGCGCGCTGCCCGCCAACCTGACGCTGGCACTCGGCACCTTGCAGGCCACGCCGCTCGAGGTCGCCGCGGGGTTCGCGGTGTTCGCCAACGGCGGCTATCGCGTGCCGCCGTATTTCATCGAACGCATCGAGGATCCGCAGGGCGAGGTGGTCTACGATGCCCGCCCGAAAATCGCCGCACCGGCCTGCGAGTCCGCGACAGCGGATTCGGGTCTCGAATTCGCTCCAGCCGCCGCGCCGGCGTTCTCGACCGACACCGCGGCCTCGGTACTGCGTGCCGGCATGTCGACCCGCGGCAGTGGCTGCCTCGTGCCGCCGGAGCAGCTCGCCGAGCGCGCGATCAGCGCCCAGAACGCCTGGCTGATCGACAGCATGCTCGCCGACGTGATCACGCGCGGTACCGGACGGCGTGCGCTGGCGCTGGGTCGCAGCGATATCGCCGGCAAGACCGGCACCACCAACGATGCCAAGGACGCCTGGTTCAACGGCTTCACGCGCGATCTGGTCGCCTCCGTCTGGGTCGGCTTCGACCAGGAACGCTCGCTGGGCGCGGGCGAGGAAGGCGGCCGTACCGCCGTGCCGATCTGGGTGCACTTCATGCGCGAGGCGCTGCGTGGCGTGCCGCAGCGGTCCCGGCCGATGCCGGCAGGTCTGGTACAGGTGCGGATCTCGCCGTACACGGGCCAGATCGCCAGCGTCGACGACCCGGAAGCGATATTCGAGACCTTCATGGCTGACCGGCTGCCGCAGGGTGGCGTGCTCGGCGGCGGCGAGGACGCCTACGACGCCGGCATGATGGCTTCGCCGGGCAGCGACGGCATGCTGCCGGCGACCGGCGATCCGGCCGGCGCCGCCGCCGGTTCAGAACCGCTGTTCTGATGAGTCGCAAGCTGCCGCCGCGCGCCGACGAGAACCTGCGTCGCGCACTCGCGCAGGAAGCGGCGCGCGTGATGGCGGAGCATGGCGTGCACGATTTCCTGTTCGCCAAGCGCAAGGCCGCCGAGCGGTTCGGCGTGGTCGACGGTTCGGCCCTGCCGCGCAATACCGAAATCGAGGCGGCGCTGGCGGAATATCAGCGCCTGTTCGGCGGCGAGGAGCATGTCGAGTCGCTGCTCGCCCAGCGCCTGGTGGCCATCGAGGCGATGCGCTACCTCAAGGATTTTCAACCGCGCCTGGTCGGGCCGGTGCTGAACGGCACGGCCACCGAGCACAGCGACGTGCAATTGCACGTGTTCGCGGACACGGCCGAAAACGTCGCGTTCAGGCTGATGGACAGCGGCGTGTCTTATGAAATCGGCGAAAAGCGCGTGAAGATGAATGCCGAGCGGCAGCTGCAGCAACCGTCGGTGCACTTCGAGATCGACGCTCAGCCGGTCGTGGCGGTGGTGTTTCCGGTGGACGGGATCCGCCAGGCACCAGTCAGCCCGGTCGACGGCAAGCCGATGCGGCGGGCCGATCTCGCGGAAGTCGAGGCGCTGGTGGCCGGCGCCTGAAGGCGCCGGGGCCGGGTCGGGCGCGCGGGCCGAAACCCGCGCGCCGCGCCGAGGTTCAGCTGCGCTTGCCGATCGCGACGTAGTCGCGCTGCTTCGGGCCGGTATAGAGCTGGCGCGGACGGCCGATCTTCATGTGCGGATCGGCGATCATTTCCTGCCAGTGCGACACCCAGCCGGCAGTACGTGCAATCGCGAACATCACCGTGAACATCGAGCGCGGGATGTTCAGCGCGCTGTAGATGATGCCGGAGTAGAAGTCGACGTTCGGGTAGAGCTTGCGGGCGACGAAATATTCGTCCTTCAGCGCGATCTCCTCGAGACGCATCGCCAGCTCGAGCAGCGGATTGTCGGCGCGCCCCATCTTCGCCAGCACCTTGTGGCACATCTCGCGGATGATCTTGGCGCGCGGGTCGAAGTTCTTGTAAACGCGATGGCCGAAGCCCATCAGGCGCACGTTGCTGGTCTTGTCCTTCACCTTCTCGAGGAACTTCGGAATGTTGTCGACCGTGCCGATCGACTCGAGCATCTCGAGCACCGCCTCGTTGGCGCCGCCGTGGGCCGGGCCCCAGAGCGCCGAGACACCGGCAGAGATCGCGGCATAGGGGTTGGCGCCGGTCGAGCCGGCGAGACGCACGGTCGAGGTGCTGGCGTTCTGCTCGTGATCGGCGTGCAGGATCAGCAGCAGGTCGAGCGCCTCGGCCGCGAGCGGATCGACCTGGTAGGCCTCGCAGGGCACCGCGTAGAACATGTGCAGCAGGTTCGACGCGTAGTCGAGATCGTTGCGCGGATAGATGAACGGCTGGCCCATCGCGTGCTTGTAGGCCGCGGCGGCGATGGTCGGAATCTTGGCGATGATGCGGTGAGCGAAAATCTCGCGATGGCGCGGGTTATAGATGTCCATCGAGTCGTGATAGAACGCGGACATCGACGCCACGATGCCGCTGACCATGGCCATCGGGTGCGCGTCGTAATGAAAGCCGTTGTACATCCGCAGCAACGATTCGTTGATCATCGTGTGCCGCTGGATGTTGGTCGTGAAATTGGCGATCTGCTTGGCGTTCGGCAGCTCGCCGTTGAGCAGCAGATAGGCCACCTCGAGAAAAGAGCTGTGCTCGGCCAGCTGCTCGATGGGATAGCCGCGATACAGCAGGACACCCGCGTCGCCGTCGATATAGGTGATCTTCGACTCGGTACTGGCCGTGGCCATGAACCCCGGATCGAAGGTAAAAACCCCGAGATCCTTGTTCACAGCCGCGATATCGACGACATCGGGGCCGATCGTGCCGGACTTGAGCTGCAGTTCCGTCTTCTTACCTGAGGCGAGGTCGCTGAGTTCGAGCGTCTTGTTGGCCATGTTTTCCGCGTCCCGTGAGTAGCCGCAGAAGTTGACACTCCGCGCGCGCCAAAATCAAGGCAGAAGACGTCGCCGGTGCAAGACCGTGAACTACTCGACCACCTTGTAGAGCATCCCGGGCTGCACCTTCTTGTCCGGATACAGCCCGTTTATCAGGAGGAGCTCCTCCTTCTGGTATTTCTCGACCGGCACCGCATCGGCATAGGTCGCCAGATCGGTGGTCTCGGTGGCCTGCCGGACCCGGATGCGATACGGCTCGGCGAGGGGGTATTCGGCGGGCTTCAGCGATCGCATGGTCTGCGCAACCGAGCGGAACAGCCCATCGGCCTCCGGGACCGAGCCGCGCGACGACTTGCTCGCGCCGGCGAAGATATAGGCGCTGCCGCCCCGATAAAGCACGATCCAGCGCACCGGCCCGGTGCCGCCGTCGAGCGGCGAGCCGCCGGTGGTGGTCGCGGTGTAGCCGTCCAAGCCGTTCGAATTGAACTGCTCGCCGCCGACGACGCTGCCGCCACTGCCTCGCAGGAAGGTCAGCAGGAACTCGCGGGGGCTCTGGTTGGGCGGCGCGCCCTGGACCGTGAGCTGCATGATCGTGTCCTTGGCGACCGTATAGGCGAGCAGGCGGTCACGCTGGTTCTCGACCGTCCAGCCGCGCGGGAATGCGAGCGTGATGCCCATGTCGGCGTGGTAGAACCGGTTGTCGCGAACGATGCCCTGCGCCCGGCTCGAGCCGTAGACCATGCCATCGAGCTTGCGCAGGTATTCGTCGCGGTGGTCGACCCAGCCCCCGGGCGGACCCTGCTCGAGCTTGGCGGCGCCTTTCGCGGCCTGGATGACGCGTGCATTGGGCGCCGGATGCGACGAGAACAGGCCGTGGTAGATCCGCGGCTCACGGCCTTCGGCACGGGCCCTGGCGATCTCGAAGCTCTCGCCGCGTTTGAACATCTCGAAGGTCTCGGCCATCGCCTCGGGGCGATAGCCCGCCTTGGCCGAGTAGATCAGGCCGAGACGGTCGGCCTCGAGCTCGTTCTCGCGGCCGTAGCCCTGCAGCCAGGCGCCGGCGCCGATATTGGCGAGCTGCGCGACGGCGCTCGAACCGGTGGCGATGGCCGCACCGGTGGCCAGCACCGTGGCGAGGATGCCCTGCCGCTGACGCTTCTGCGGGTGGCGGGCCGTGACATGCGCCACTTCGTGGCCGAGCACCGAGGCGAGCTCGGCCTCGGAATTCAGGTTCAGCAGCAGGCCGCGGTGGACATAGACGTAGCAGCAACCGGTCGTGAACGCATTGATCGACTCGTCGTCGATCACCAGGAACTTGAACTCGTTGGCGGGCAGATCGCTGACTCGCGCGACGCGCTGGCCGACCTCGCTGACATAGTCCTGGATGGCCTGGTCTTCGTAGACCCCGTAGGCCTTGATGATCTCGGCATGGGCACGGCGGGAGGTCTCACTCTCCTTCATCGGCTTGGCCGTGCGGGAGGACGACTGCGCGGCAGCCTCGCGGACCAGCAGCGACGACGGCAGCACGCCGGCGCACAGGATCAGCGCGGCAGCGAAAACCGACGACAGATGCATGCGGCGCGGTGTGCTGGGCATGTACGAAACCTCGCAGATACGAGTCGCGGATGCCAGTGGAAGTTCCGGCCGGCCCGGGCAGGCGACGCACACGCGATCGCCACGGGCCAAAGCAGAGAAGGCGAACGCGGGGCGCGGCGCGAACCGGGTTGCCGCGCGCGCGCGGGCGGCACCTGGCCGCCCCGAGCAACACTCAGCGCGCGGTGGTAGCGCCTGCGGCTGCGTACTTCTTGCGGAACTTGTCGACGCGTCCAGCGGTGTCGACGATCTTCTGCTTGCCCGTGTAGAACGGGTGGCAGCTCGAGCAGACCTCGATGTTCAGGGCGTCGGCCAGCGTGGAGCGGGTCTGGAACGAGTTGCCGCAGGAGCAGGTGACCGTGATCTCGTGGTATTCCGGATGAATGCCAGCCTTCATGGGCTTGTCCTTCGGGCTCGGTCGAAAAAGGGCGCGCAGCATAACGGCCTTGGGCGCGGCGTACAAGCCATTCGGATGCCGCCCCCGGATCGGGCCCGAGGTCGTTCGAAACGGCGGGATCCTTATCCACATCAACTGTGGATAACTCTGTGGAATACCGCGCGCCGAAGCCAAAAAAACCGCGTCAGCATTGAGTTTCTGAGGTATTGGTCAAATTATGACCATTCCAATAAGTCGATATTTATCAGTTAGTTGTGTGACAATTATCGCGCATCACGGGCGATACCCCACGTAATGCCCTCATTTGCGACTCAGACCCGCCCGACTGTGCATACTTTGCGTCGGGAGCGCTGGAAAATCGCTAAGTCCCCGTTTCTTCTGGCAGGAATTCGACCAGAAGATCGTTGAGGAAGCGCAGCCCGGCGGCGGTCGCACCAAGCCTTCCGGTCGCCGGATCGACCAGCAGGCCACGTTCCGTCAGGCGCCGGAGCGACGGAGCCAGCTCCTCCAGGCCCGAGCCGACACGGCGTTCGTAGAGCCCGGTCTCGACCCCCTCGACCAGCCGCAGGGCATTGAGCATGAACTCGAACGGACGCTGCGCCGGCGTGACCGCGGTGCGCGTCACCGCAGCCGGCTGCTGACTTAGGTAACGCCGCGGCTCACGCAGCCGCAGGCTGCGCTGGATCTGCAGCGCACCGCCGCCGGTCGCGGCGTCGAAGCTGCTGAGCTTGCCGTGGGCGCCGGCGCCGATGCCGAGGTAGTCACCGAAGCGCCAGTAGTTGAGGTTGTGGCGGCAGCGGCGGCCGCTGCGTGCCCAGGCCGAGATCTCGTAGCGCACGAAACCCGCGGCATCGAGCCGTGCGAGCGCTGCTTCGAGCATCGATTCGACCGTATCGTCGGGCGGCAGGTCGGCGGGAGGCCGTGCCGCAAACGGCGTGCCGGCTTCGAGCGTCAGGTGGTAGTGCGACAGATGCGCCGGCTGCAAGGCCAGCGCCTGTTCGATATCGGCCAGCGCCTGCGCGACCGACTGCCCGGGCAGCGCGTACATCAGATCGAGGTTGAAGTTCGCGAGGCCTGCGGCATGCAGTTCCTGCGCCGCGCGGCGGGTGTCGTCGGGATCGTGGATGCGGCCAAGCCGGCGCAGCGCCGCAGCATCGAAGCTCTGCGCACCGAGCGAGACACGGTTGATGCCGGCGGCGGCATAGCCGGCAAAACGGCCGCGCTCGATCGTGCCGGGGTTCGCCTCCAGGGTCACCTCGACATCGGCGGCAAACGGCAGGCGTCGCCGCGCGCCCTCGAGCAGCGTGGCGATCGCCTCGGGTGAAAACAGGCTGGGCGTGCCGCCGCCAAGAAAAACGCTGACGACTTCGCGCGATCCCGCGGCGAGCCGCGCATCGGCCGCGATCTCGGCCTCGAGATCGGCGAGCAGCGCTGCGATGTAGCGCGCCTCCGGCAAGGTCTCGCGCACCGCATGCGAGTTGAAGTCGCAGTAGGGGCACTTGCTGACGCACCATGGAAAGTGAACGTAGAGCGCCAGCGGCGGCAGCCCGGCCGTCTGGGTCATGACCGAACCGCGCAGCCGACCTGGTGCATGGCGGCGGGGGTAGCGGGGGTGGCGAACCACCGCTCGCACTGCGCCCTCATGAGCCGGCAGCGGACCAGCGCGCCAGCAGCGCCCGCAGCGCGGCGCCACGATGGCTGCGGGCATGCTTCTCGGCCGGCGCGAGCTCGGCGGCGCTGCGCCCGCTGGCCGGGTCTTCGAATACCGGGTCGTAACCGAAACCGCCGCTGCCGCGGGGTTGTTCGAGGATCCGGCCCGGCCAGACCCCTTCCCCGATCAGCGGCGTCGGATCGTCGGCGTGTCGTACCAGCACGATCGCGCATCGAAAGCGCGCACCGCGCGCTGCCGGCGCCACCCCCTGCATTTCCTGCAGCAGCTTGGCGATGTTCGCGGCGTCGCCGGGCGCCGCCTCGCTGCCGGGCGCTGCGGCATAGCGCGCCGAGAACACGCCGGGCGCGCCATCGAGCGCATCGACCTCCAGCCCGGAATCGTCGGCCATAGCCGGCAGGCCGGTGCGCGCCGCGGCATGCCGCGCCTTCAGCAGCGCGTTGTCGACGAAGGTCCGGCCGGTCTCGGCCGCAGACTCGACACCGAAAGCCGACAGCGGCTCGAACTCGAAACCGGCCGGACCCAGCAGATCGGCGAACTCGCGCAGCTTGCCGAGATTGCCGGTCGCCAGCACGACGCGCATGCGGCGCGCCTCAGTCCTGCAGCGCCTGGCGCTGCAAGGCGAGCAACTGGCCGATGCCGCTGGCTGCCAGATCGAGCAATGCATCGAGCTCGTGACGGCGGAACGCATGTCCCTCGGCCGTGCCCTGCACCTCGACGAACGCACCACCGTCTTTCATCACGACATTCATGTCGGTTTCGGCGGAGGAATCCTCGGCGTAGTCCAGATCGAGCACCGGCATGCCGTCATAGATGCCGACCGACACCGCCGCCACCTGGCCATGCAGCGGCGAAGCCGGCAAGCCACGACGCGCGATCAGCGCCTCGCAGGCATCGGCGAGCGCGACATAGCTGCCGGTGATCGCCGCGGTGCGCGTGCCACCGTCGGCCTGCAGCACGTCGCAGTCGAGCGTGACCGTCCGTTCGCCGAGCGCGGCCAGGTCGATCACCGCGCGCAGGCTGCGGCCGATCAACCGCTGGATCTCCTGGGTGCGGCCGCTTTGCTTGCCTTTGGCGGCCTCTCGCGGCGAACGCGTATGGGTGGCGCGCGGCAGCATGCCGTATTCGGCCGTGACCCAGCCCTGGCCCTTGCCGCGCAGGAAACCGGGGACGCCGTCTTCGATGCTCGCGGTGCAGAGCACGCGCGTGCCGCCGAATTCCACCAGTACCGAACCCTCGGCGTGACGGGTGAAAGCGCGCTGGAAACGGACCGCGCGCAGCTCATCGGGCGCGCGACCACTGGGACGGGGTGATGGCATGGTCTAGTGATCCGCGGCTGGCAGCAGGTGGCCGGCAGCGCCGGCGGGAACGGAAAGGCTCATGCAGGCCCCAGCCAGCGCAGCACGACGCCGGTGGTGTTGTCGGCACCCGGACCGGCCGCGGCAATCGCCCGCCTGGCCAGACCGTTGAGCGCGTCGGTCAGCGTCTCGCCCGGTTTCGTCCAGGGTTGTGCAATCGCCTGGTCGTCGAGCGCGCCCCAGAGCCCGTCGGAGCAGACCAGCAGCACGTCGCCCGGCTCGAGCTGGCGCCGCCCGGTGATCGTCATCTCGGGCAGCAGCGATTCGCCGCCGACGCAGCATTCGACGAAGTTGCGCATCGGATGCGCCTGCGCCTGCTGCTCGTTGATCAAGCCTTCACGGATCAGGAACTCGACGTGGCTGTGATCACGCGTGCGCTCGACGATCCGGCCACGGCGCACGTGGTAGATACGGCTGTCGCCGATGTGCGCCCAGTAGGCCGAATCGCCCTGCACCACGCAGACCGCGCAGGTGGCGCGCGGACGCTGCTCGAGCGGCAGCCTGGCGCCGAGCTCGACCACGGCCTCGTGGACGCGGCCCAGGGTGAGATGGAGGAAGCCGAGCGGATCGAACAACGGTTGCGGCGTGCGCCAGAAGGTCTCGACCAGCAGCTTCTGTGCGGTCTCGGCGGCCAGCGCCCCGTCGGCATGCCCGCCCATGCCGTCGATGACCACCAACAGCGCCGCATGCTCGGACACGGCGACGGCACAACGATCCTGATTGTCGTCACGCCCACCGACCAAGCTCGTTTCTGCGTACTCGACACGCAAACCGACACCGGCATTCCGCTAAACTGCGCGGCTTTATACACCGAGTCCCGCATTCCGCGCACGCCCAATGATCACCAGCATGACCGGCTTCGCCCGCCGCGAAGCCAACGGCCCGTTTGGGCAACTCGCCTGCGAGCTGCGCAGCGTCAACCACCGCTACCTGGAAGCCGGCTTTCGCCTGCCCGAAGAGCTCCGCGCGCTCGAAACCGAGCTGCGCCAGGCCCTGGCACGCGAACTGCGACGCGGCAAGGTCGATTGCAGCATACACCTGCGGGCCGCGGCGAACGGCGCCGCAGAGCTGCTGATCGACGATCGCGCCCTCGCCAACCTGCTGGATCGCGTACGTGAGATCTCGGTGGCGGCCCCCGGCAAGCCGACCGTCGACGTCATGGACATATTGCGCTGGCCCGGCATCGTCCGCGAGAACGAAACCGACGGCGAAAGCCTGCAGGCCGCGGCCCGCAGCCTGTTCGCCGACACCCTGCGTGAGCTGTCCGAGTGTCGGGCGCGTGAAGGCGTGCGGCTGCGCGAGCTGATCGAGCAGCGCTGCAGCGGTCTCGAACAACTGCTCACCCAGGTACGCGCCCGCCTGCCCGAGATCCAGGGACGGGTCCGCCAGCGTCTGGAGGAGCGCGTCGCCGAACTCGGCGCCGCCGCCGACCGCGACCGCCTGGAGCAGGAGCTCGTGCTGCTGCTGCAGCGCCTCGACGTCGCCGAGGAGCTCGACCGCCTGACCGGCCACATCGAAGAGACCCGCCGCGTGATCGGCGGCAACGAACCCGCCGGCCGTCGCCTCGACTTCCTGATGCAGGAACTCAACCGCGAAGCCAACACCCTGGCCTCGAAATCGCAGGATCTGGACAGCACGCGCTATGCGATCGACATGAAGGTGTTGATCGAGCAAATGCGGGAGCAGGTGCAGAACATCGAATAGGGTCCGGGCACTTCCGGAGACGTTCGCCAACGTCGTTGCAACTGATTGAGTTATTGACGCTTTTCCCCGAATTCGTCCATAGTTGTCCAACCTGATCCAGTGCTACCTTTGCAGCTGAATGAGTAGCTGATGTGTAGCTAAACGTGTAGCTGGAGACTCGACGAGCAAGTTTTTGCGCGTCCAGCTACACACCCCGGATCGACGAGGTGACGGCCATGGAACGTGCAAAGCTGACCGCTCTTGAAGTCGAGCGCGCCCACCGCTCTGGCAAGCGCTTGCTGCTGGGTGATGGGGGCGGGCTTTACCTGCGCAAGCAGAACAGTGACAGCGCGTCCTGGGTCTTGCGATATCGCCACGGTGGCAAGCAGCGCTGGCTGACGCTGGGCAACTTCCCCGACATGTCGCTGGCGGCGGCCCGCATCGAAGCACGGCAGGCGCGCGTGCTGCTGGACAAGCAGCAGGACCCCATGCGTCTGCGACGGGCCGCGAAGGCCGAGGAGCGGCAACGCGGATCGTTCAAGGAACTGTGTGACGATTGGTTTCGCTGTGAGGTCGAAGGTCGCGGCATCAAACATCCCGGCGTGCCCCGTCGCTATCTCGACAAATACCTGACACCCAAGCTCGGGCGCATGGCTGCCGTGGATGTCACGCCGTCAGACATCGCGCGCGTGATCGACGCCGTGAAAGTCCGCGCACCCGCAGCGGCAAATGATCTGCTGAGATTCGTGCGCCGGATCTTCGCGTTCGGCGTCCGCCGGCGAATCGTTCCGAGCAATCCGGCCGCGGATTTTTCACCGCGGCTCGATGGCGGCGGAACAGAGCGCCCGCGCAATCGCGCGCTCAGCACGGACGAGTTGGCAGGCCTGTTTCAGAAGATCCGTGAGACCGAAACCTTCGGCGGCGACAATCTCCTGGCCATGAAACTCCTGCTCGCTCTCTGCGTGCGCAAGGGAGAACTGTTCGGAGCCCGGTGGGAGGAATTCGATCTGGAGGGGCGCGGCAAGCTCGGCCCCGTCTGGTATCTGCCGGCGTCGCGCACCAAGACCGGCGAGCCGCTGAACATCCCGCTGGTTCCGGCAGTGGTCGAATGGCTGAAGGTGCTGCACGTGGTTGGCGCAGGGAATGGGTACGTCCTCCCGAAGCGCCGGCAGGATCATCGTAACCGTGTGCCGCATGTCGGCCCGGATACGCTCAACGTCGCCATGTCGCGCGTCAAACACGGGCTGCCGCATTTCACGCTGCACGATCTGCGGCGCACCGCACGCACCCAGCTTGCTGCGCTGGGCATTCGCTCGGAAGTCGCGGAGCGCTGCCTGGGGCACAAGCTTCGTGGCGTCGAGGGGACGTACAACCGCCATGACTATTTCGAGGAACGACGGGCAGCGCTTGAACAGTGGACGAAGCTCATTGCGCAGGCAGAACGGGGGGAGCGGAAGGTAGTTCCGATGCGGACCAATGCCAATCCGACGTCACGCAAAACAGTGCCAAGGTAGAGGCTACTGGGTTGGTATTCTGTCGATGATTGCGGCCTTAAGCTTGCGGTAGGTTTCGAGTTCCGGCGTCACAAGTGGCGCGAGCGTGTCTCGCAGGAACGAGTCAACCGTGTTCCCGCACCGTTGGAGTGACAGCTTCCGCTTGAGCTCGACATACATCTCACCAGCCGCCGATTTCAGATCGTCGGCTTGATTTCCGCGCTGAATACTTGCGGCGATCTTGTCCCGCTTTATTTGGAGCACATCCGCCAGAAATTCCGGCTTCTGTTCCTGGGATACGAGCTTTTCCAAAACATCATCGGCAAGAAGGAAAGTCTCCAAATTCCGCTCGCTAAGCACGATGCCCCCCGCCCGCTCGTACTGCTGAACCTCTTCCGGGCTCTTGTCATCCCGATCTACAAGCGCAACGACCGTGGCGCTTGGAACGATCTGCTTCAACGCCCCGCCCACCGTGATACCCGTGTGCGCGACCTGCGTGGATGATCCTCCGGATACGAAAACAACTTCGGATACTTGCGCTCCAAATATCTTGTTATACACCTCGGCGTCGAAATCCTTTCGCCTAGTGCCGACGGATGACCCTTCGCAGACGACGATGGCCTTGGGTGCAATCCGGGTCGAGAGATCGTCAATGGCAATCGACATCATCTTGTCCCACGTGACGCGACCGAGAGACGATGGCCTTAATACAGTTTGCTCATCGGGGCTCAATCCATCAAAGTCGATGACGCTGACCGACCCAGGATTGGCTGCATCGAGCTCCTGCGCGGCGCGAAGCACGCCAAGCGAATGCGTTGTTATCCAAAGCTGGCCGGCGTCGGGGACGATAGAGACAAGTTCTTTGAGAAGTGCACCCTGCACCCGCGTATGCAAGTGAGTTTCTGCTTCGTCTATGCAGTAGATTCCATCGAGGTAAAACCGCTTCTTCATGTGCAGGTCAAGAATGAGGTCAAAGGCGGCCTTCTCCCCACCCGACAAATTCTTGTAGTGGTAGGACTTTGCCGTCCCTTTCTCGAAAAAGAACGCACCTTCACCGAGTGGATCGGAAATGTTGTTCATGAGCAAATCGCCAAATACACGGCGCATAGAAGCGCGAATCTGACCGATCAGCTCATCTCGCAGGGTTTCTACAGTCTTTGTATTATTGGCTGGATCGTACACGGCGGCGGTCGTCTCGTAGACGAGGCGCTGGTAGTTGGTCGAGACCGTCTGGTCGTTCTGAATTAGGTTATTGAATCGCAGTTCCTCTGACGGCGGATTCTGGCGATTGATTCCCGTGACGTTGAATTCAGGATCATTTCTATAAGCCGTCCGAACGTACAGATCACCACGTTTTGGCGTAGTCGCACCGTGAAACGTAACGCTTGCAATGTTGTTCCACTGAAATTGTTCCTGACTCTTTCTGAAATAGCTCTCGTCAGAATGCAGACCGAACCCAACTTGGCTTCGATACCAGAGCAAGAGCCCATCAAAAAGTGACGACTTTCCGCAACCGTTCGGTCCGACGACAAGAACGAGCTTCGAAGACTCTGGGATGTCACTGACGGTCAAATCTGTGAACCGTCTGAAATTCCGTAGTTGAACTTGCTTCACTCTCATGGCGCGATAGCTCTCTTTATCAGGTCTGTCGTGAAGCAAAGTCTGCAAAGAACTCCGACGCGGGCTGAACGCCAGACACCAGCAGCCTGTCACGCGCTCGGGTGCAAGCGACGTAGAACAAATTGCGCTCGGTCTCGTGCACTTCGTCGAGTTCCGATTCGTCAGCGACGGTCTCAATGCGCTCCTGCAATGGCAATACGTCGTCGTCACAGGCCATGACGACCACGGCCTTGTACTCAAGACCCTTGGCGAGGTGCATCGTGCCGATAGCAATGCGACCCTGCGGCTGTTCAAGCCGCTCTGAGAGTTCAAGCTGCGTGTGCCCGGCGGCCTTCACGGCGGCCCGCGCCCTGGCGCGCTGGTCGTTCGATCTGACGAAGATGCCGATTTCTGCCGGGGCGATCCCGTGGGCTACCGCCGCCTTGATCCAGTCGGCAACGCCTTTCGTCTCCCGGCCAGCGTCCGCAAAGGTCTGGATCTCGGGGTCTGGACCGTTGAACACCGACACAGTGCCACGCCGGTCCTGTTCATTCTGATCTACGTCGAGCACGACCTTCGGCAGGAGTCCGTCGGCCGCCTGCCTAATCTGGTGCGACGTTCGATAGTTCACCTTGAGGGTGCGCGAACGCCCGCGGATATCGACACCCAACGCTTTCCACGAAAACGGTTCCTGGAAGATGCGCTGGCCAAGATCGCCAGCGAAGAAAAGCGCATCGGGACCGTCCGGCGTGATGGCCGCAAGCATCCGCAGTTCCGGCACAGCAAGGTCTTGGGCCTCGTCTACCACCGCATGAGTGAACGGCTTGCTATCCCGCTGGGCGAAGTGTTCCGTGACTTTGCCAAAGATGGAGGGCCATGTCAGAAGCCCCTGCGCTTCGATAATCTGCCGCGCTCGAACAAAAACGGGCCAGAGCTTCTCCCGCTGCTTGATGCCGAGGCGCGCCTTGCGCCCGAGGCGGGAAACGCCCTGATAGGCTTCCAGGCTGGCAAGCTGCCACGCATCCACGATGTTGAGCCATTCCGAGGCGAGGAAGCGCGGTGTGAATCCGGTCAAGGATGCTTCCGTCGCCGCAGTCTTGAGCGCCCCGCGTATCTGATCTTCGGTCGCTGCCCTGGGGTGATGACCGTAGGCCAGCGTGAAGAGTTCGTACGCGACACCCTTGAACGGCAAGACGGTGACGCGCGGAACGATTCCCTTGTCCGCGCCAGTCAGAATGCGGAGCTTGCCTTCAAGCGCATTGGCAAGCGGAAGAGAAAACGTCGTCAGCAGCAGCCGCGCCTGTGGCGCTCGCTTCAGGATGTTCGCCGCGCGATGCAGCGCCACGACGGTCTTGCCGGTTCCGGCGGACCCGGACACGCGAGCCGGGCCGCTGAAGGACTGCTCGACCACCTGCCGCTGAGAGGGATGCAGGAACACCGTCCACTGATCCCAGGGGAATTCAATCGCGCGCTTCAGCTCATCAACGTCCTCCATGACACGGAAGCGCCGCTGGGCGTCGGGATGCTCGAAGGGGTTTGCCGGCACGAGAACAGGAGTCGGCATCTGTGGCTTCGCACCGACGGCCAGCTCGAGCAAGGCTTCCGCAGCCTCTCGCGGCAGGTGCTCAGCGATGTCGAAGATGGTGTCCTCGGTCGCCGCCTTGGCGTCATCGATCCAGTCCAACGGCACGCCGTAGGACAGGAGCTCCTGATCCGAGATTCCGGGGAAGAGCGGCTGTTGAACCGGGCGGACACTCCTTACCGGCTCCGGCCCCTCCACATGCTTCCGGATGATGACTTCCTGAACTCGCTCACGCACTTCCACGATCTGCGCCGCTCCCGTCGTCGGGTGCGCCTCAATTCGGCGGCGCTCGGCCCACGAATAGGCGTCGTCGTGATGATCGACGTAGCAGAGCAGGAAGCTGTCTTTAGTCTTGTGGATGACCAGTCGAATGTCGCTGCTGACCCGCATCGACCAGAAGTTCGGGTCTTTGGACTTGTCGATCCGGTGGAATTGCAGCCCGGGCGCGGCTGGGTTCATCTGCAAATCGAAGACAGTTTCCTTAACCGCCTTCTGCTCCTGGGCGGGCAAGCGGCTGAGCGCGGACTGAAAACTATCGGCGATGCAGAACTTCACGAGGTGGCGCTCTTCACGGCATCCTTTACCTAAAATCCGCACTTCCCGTATGCCGTCAGAATGCGGAGCGTATCGTAGCCGTCTATGATGCAGAACCGGCGCGGATTCCCGATCTGCTGCGCGTAGGCCCGCATCTGCTTTCGGACCGCAACGGTCACTTCATTGCAGTGCTGGAGAATCAACAGGTCGGCAGGTTCGGAGAACAGTCGCCCGATTTGATCGCCGTTCTTCCCGAGATCAGCGGCAGTCATCGGATGAAACTTCGCTGGCCCCTTCAGCAGGAACGCTGTCGATATGCGCTGCCCGTCAAGCACGACCCTGCTCGAAAAGAGGTCCGACGCCTCGCCGCCCCAATCCTTCGGGACCATCGGTTCGTTGATTATCTCGGCGAACGCCGCCTTGATGTCCGCTTCCGCCACGTTCTTGAGCGGGCCTAACGACGCCTTCGTAAGGCGATCCTGAATGGTCTGCGCCTTCTCGAATGAGTCGATCTGGGGGACATGTACTTCAAGATGGTTGTACCAGGGACCGCCATCCCCTGGCATACGCGAGTGAGGGTTCACGACGTTGGCGATGACATAGGGCGCGCACTTTATCGTGCCGCCCTGAATGTCGGTGACAAGTCCAAGGACAAATTTCCGCTGCTGGCCCGCCAGTTCGTGCCATGAGGAATCCGATACTAGATGCTCGTCGTGAAACTCGAATTCGAGCCTGCCGCCCGGCCGCCATTCGTCCAGCTTGCTGTACGCGGTCGCTGGCCGCTTGACGGGCTTGCCCTTCCGCTGGGCCTCCGCTACCTTCGAGAGACCCGAGAAGAAGAAGTTGGAATGGTGCGTGAATATGGCCCCCGACGCGAGCTTCCCCTCCGCCAACAGGACTTCCAGCGGCATCGCGCCGTTCGCCTTCATCCACGCGACAGCAGCGTTCTTCAACTGAATGAGTTGTGCGGTTCGCGACGTGTGTGGGTCGGGTGCGCCTGGCGGCGCAACGGGAGTGGCCCCTGTGATCTCCGCGATCCGGCGAGCGTTGAGATACCAGCATGTCAGGTCGAAGGGGACGGACATGGAGGCTATACCGCAAACACCTTCATCACCTCGTCGCCGAAGTGATTGATGACCTTGACGGCAAAGCGGCCCGTCTCCGGGCGTGGGAACGGCCGGGACTTGTCACGGTAGAGGGTCGCCCATGCGTCCTCGTCGATCTCGGCCTTCAATGCAGTCTTGAGTGATTTGTAGGGGTCGTTCGCGCCCATGAAATATGCGTGCCGGACGAAGAAGCTCTCTTCGTTGTAGTCGGTGTCAATGAACCAAGCGGCAATGTCGTCCTTGCCGCTGGCGCGGACATCACCGGTCTTGGGGTCGAATACATCGACGCCCAAGACCTCGACCACGATCTCGCCGTCAGCGTTGAAATCCCATTTGATGTCCGGCTCTCCGAACACGACAAACAAGTTTCCCGCGCCAGTGTTCTTGAGTTCGTCTGACATATGCAGTTCGGGATTCATCTTCGCCTTCAAGATCGGCAAAGGCCCAATCTTGTTAAGTTCGGAAGTGTGCGCCTCGAAATTGAAGCCGCAGGCGATCAGCGCGTCGAAACGCGCATCCAGCGCCTCGCGCGCAGCTGCGGTCAGGTCTGCACGGCTCACAGTGCCGAATTCAGGGCCGATAAAAATGGCAGCGCGCTTCTCGGCTTCACCCTCGATGAACTTCCCCTCAGCGGCAACCCAGGTGCCCGGCCACCCAGAGATGGCGGTAAATGCGATCCTGTCGGCCTTCTTCGCCTGCTGCACGCCCGATGTCTTCAGGTGGTCCAGGATCATGGTCGTGAAGTCGGCAAGCTGCTCCGTGCCCTTGGGCAGCCTGAACGTGCTCCCGGCAGCGTCAGCAACGTGACTGCTCTCGCTCGACGGCACGACGCGATGCGGGGAAAGGCTCTCAACCGTAAACGGTCCGGCGACGCGGATGCGCCCCTTGTCCTCATAGGGTCTGTCGTAAAGAAGTGCGACATCGGCCTTCTTTGCAATGGAATCGTCTATCTTCCTCTGTCGCGCAATGCGCTGTTCCCACCACGTGGCGTGCGCCTTCTTCGCCTTATCCGGCCAAGCAGACACTGCTTCGCGAGGGACGCCCCATTCTTCCCACTTCTTGCCGAGCGCGGCGTTCAAGTCATGGCGCAGCGGCTCTAGCGTTGCTTGAAAATCTTCCCAAATAACGTCGATCTCAGCATTGTTAGCGATGGACTTGAGTGTGACGTAGGGCACACGGTTGTAGACAAAGCCCTGACGAATGTCGCCACCCGTCACGCTATCAACTGGCGCTTTCCCCGTGATATCCGCTTCCTTCAGTCGACCCTCCTTGCTGTCCGTAAGAACATAGAATGGATAGACAGCCGACATAACTCTGGACCGCGCAAGCGCAAGTGCGACACGAGATGTGTCCGTTGTTATCCATCTCCGTCCCAACTCCTCCGAGACAAAGGCCGTTGTTCCTGACCCACATGTCGGATCGAGAACCAGATCTCCGGGATCGCTCGTCATCAAGATGCACCGTTCAACGACGCGCTCCTCAGTCTGAACGACGTAGATTCTCGTGGTCGATTTGCCGGACGTGTCTTCCCACACATTCGTCATGCGCTTGAACGGGCTATCCACGTGATACTTCTTGAACCACGGCGGGCCGCCGCGAGCTTCCAGTCTTCCGGCTCGATCCACGCGCCTCATACCGTCAAGCGTCGTCTTCCAGTGCGAATTGCCGGCGGGAAAGAATGTTGCGCCGCGATACGGGAATGGCTGGGGGTCTTTCGCGGCCCCGGAAGAAGTTGTTTTCGACAACGCATAGACCAACCCGTTCTGAGGTATTAGCGACGGCTCCCTCCTTTCTTCAGATGTAAGCGGCCGATCCATGTCATCAAGAGTTACACCCCAAGAGCCACCTCGTGTTTCCGACACCCACTCCTCCATAGGCTTCGGTCTATAGAGCTTCCTGAACTTCATCTGTTCGTGGTTGCGCGCGTACCAAAGAACAAAGTAGTGGTTGTCGTCTAGGTAACTGCTAGGCGTCGCCGTCTTCCTCACAGATATCTGAGACACAAAATTTTCGTGACCAAAGACTTCGTCGAGAAGTGCCCGAACCCGATGAACGTTCAGATCACCAATTTGAAGAAAGAGTGAGCCAGATTCACGCAGCAAATCCCGTGCAGCGGAAAGTCGATCTCGCAGGTACGTCAGATAAGAGTGGATTCCGTCCTTCCAAGTGTCTCGGAACGCCTGCACTTGCTCCGGCTCCCTCGTAATCTCTTCCATTTCTTCTTGATCGCTCATCTCGCGATCTCGCGTCGAGACTTGCCAGTTCGACTTGAACTTCATTCCATAGGGAGGATCGAAATATATGCACTGCACCTGTCCGCGAAGGCCCTCTCGCTCTGCGAGGCTCGCCATGATCTGCAGGCTGTCGCCGAGGATGAATCGGTTCGACCAGTTCTGGTCATGGGCATAGAACTCGGTCTTGGCTTCCGGGTCGATGCCATTGAAGTCGTGGAACAGATCGGCCATGCCGCCTGCACCGGCTTCGCGCGCGTCCTTCGTGCGGCGGGCGAGATCGTCGATAATCGCCTTGGGGTGAATCTTCTCCTGGATGTAGAGCGGCGGCGCGGTCACGACGAGATCCGACCAGTCCTGTTGATCCTTGCCGCGCCACACGAGTTGCGCGTCAGAAATATCAACATAGCCTTTGGCGGCGGCGTCCTTGATCTGTTCGGGGGTCAGGTGGACGCGAGTTCCCTTCCACACGAGCTGCGGGTCGAAGTCTTTGTCGCGCGGACGCTCCGCCCCTTGCGGCAGGGGGTGACGGCGCTGATACACAACGGGCTCGAACGGTTGCAGCTCCTCGGCGCGCTGGGCTGCGGATTGCAGTTCGGCGGTCGGTATGTTCCTGCGCTTCGCCCCCTTGTGCGTCAGCGTTTCAACCTGCTTCGACGCGCCGGCTGTCTTCTTTCGTCCCTTGCTCATTTGCCACTCACTCCAACCGCGCGGTCAATCAGGGCGGAAAATTCCTTCTGCATCTCGAACACGTCCGTGAATTCCTCGAAAGTCCATCGCCCGTAGACGCCGAGATTGTTCACGCCCCTGATCCATTGCTGGCGCATCGTCTCTGACTTGAGCTTCACGTTCTCGCGTCGGTAGCCCTTTACTTCGACGATCAGGTGGAGCGGGTCTTCCGGCCCGCGACCGTCGTCGATGTTCACGATGAAGTCCGGCAGATAGAATCGCGCGACCGCGCCGTCCTTGTAAGGCACTTCCAGACCGAGGCCCTGATTCTTCACGTAGGACAGCACGCGCGGATGCGCCTCCGCGGCGCGGGCGAACTCCGCCTCCCAACCGCTGTCGGCGACGACGTAGTTGACGTGGCACTTCGACGGGTCGGTTTCGTAGAGGTCCTTGCTCGTCATGAACCCAACGTGGCGCGTCGATCCTTTCGGGTTGTACGGGTCGAGCACGGCGCGGATGCGGCTCTCATCGCCGATGTCAGCAGCGATGCTGTTGTAGATGCGCTCGACGGCCTGCGCGGCGACTTCCCTGATCTGAAGCATCCACGGGCCGGTTCCGCCCTTGCATTCGAGATAGCCTTCGTCGAGCCAACGCCGGACGATGCGTTGAAGCTGATAGAACAGGTGGAGCTTCGGTTCGCCGTCGGCGTCCCTGAAGTAGGTGTAAAGAAGGTATTTCGCCAATTCGAACGATATGGTGCTTGGCCGCATGTCCTTCATGTCGGCCACTTTGAGCGTCACACCCTGACCCACGATGCCCTCCAGCAACGTTTCTCCCGGGCCCGTCATATGGGGAGTCAGGACGAGTTTTGAATTGTCGCTGAAATTGGCCTGGAGCCTTTCTTCCGGCAGGTCGATCCGGTAGCCGGCAACGCGGGGAAAGATTATTTCGAGAGCGGCGCGGTCGCGCTGGGCCGCCACGCGCGTCAACTTCTTGGGTGGAGTGACCGGTGCAACTTGCGGCTTGGCCGTGAAGTCGAACGGTATGCCCATGATGTCGGCATACTCGACGTTGAACAGCCCGTCATTGTTCAGGTCATAGGAATAGCGGCGCAGGCCGCGCCCGACCACCTGCTCGCAAAGTAGCTGCGTGCCGAAAGCGCGAACGCCCAGGATGTGGGTAACGGTGTTGGTATCCCACCCCTCTGTCAGCATCGCGACGGACACCACGCAGCGCACCTGCTCACCGAGCCGTCCCTTCTTGCCAACGGTGTTCATGACTTCGCGCAGGAGGTCGGAGTCGGAAAGCTCGCCGACCTGGCCCGCGCCTTCACGCTGGGCGATCTCGCGCTTGTATTGCTCGATCTCGAGCGCAGCGGCGCGGCGGAAGTCCTCGTCGAGCGCCTCACCGGATTCGAGTTGCTTGCTGTCGATCAGGAGGGTATTCGGTCGCGCGAGCCGGTTGCCGTGTTCATCGAAATTGCTGAAAAGGGAAAGGTGGCCGTGATGGATGGTGCGCAGCTCCTCACTGTCCTCGGCCACGGGGCGCTGCCACCCGGATATCCACTCGTAGACGAGCTTCGACGCGGACGTGTTGTTGCAGACGACGATGAAGACCGGCGGCGAATCGATGCCTGCCGTTCGCCATTTCTCGAACGTCTCCTGATAGTGGTTGTAGAGCGCGACCAGCGCGGTTTGCAGCTTTGCGGGGAGCGAGTTGGGGTCGAGCTCGCCCTGGCCCTTGCCGCGCCCCTTCTTGGGCATGTCGTCGCGGATGTGTTCCCACAGGTCGCGGAAGACCGGTACTTCCGCTTCGGGAATGTTGTCGGCGGTCGGGACGCGCGGGAGTTTGACGATGCCGCACTCGATTGCATCCATCAGCGAAAAGTCGCTGATCGTCCACGGGAAAAGAGTGCCCTCCGCGTAGCCGGAGCCGCGCAGAAAAAATGGCGTCGCCGAGAGGTCGTAGACGGCGCGGACACCCAGCTTTCGCTTGAACATTTCGATGCCGTTGATCCAGAGCCGCGCGGCCTCGTTGTCGCTCTGGGCTTCCTTCTTGTCGTCGCCCTTGAGGTCTTCGATGTCCTCGTTTTCCGGCTTTTCGCGGTAGCAGTGGTGCGCCTCGTCGTTGATCACGACGATGTTCTTGAGGCCCATCAGTTCCTCGGCCACGCGCCGGATCATCTGGCCCTCGGTTTCCTTGGTCACGATGGGTGCGTGACGGCCCTGCAGGAGCGAGCGCCCGACCTTGTTCACCTCCAGCACGTCCCGCAGGGCGAGCGCGTGGTAGTTGGTGATGACGATCTTGGCCTTGGCGATGTCGTCGAGCATGTCGCCGGGCACCAGCTCGCGGGCGCGGTAGTAGCTTTCGAGGTCACTGGGTAACAAGACCCGCAGGCGGTCCTTGATGGTGATGCCTGGCGCGATGACGAGAAAGCCGCGCGAGAAGTGATTGCTGGCAGGGGAGCGGACCGCATTGATCGCCTGCCAGGCAATCAGCATTGCCATAACAGTCGTCTTGCCGGCACCGGTCGCCATCTTCATCGCAAGACGGACGAGCTCGGGGTTGGCCTGCTCGTTGGCGCCGAGGACATGTTCCCAGATGGCGGAATGCTGCTTCCTGCTCCTGGCGACTTCTGTCAGCCAGATGATGGTTTCGACCGCCTCCAACTGGCAGAAGAAGGGCCTTACGCCCTGGAATTCATGGCTGCGCCAATAGGTCAGGAGGCGCGCCGTCGCGGGAGTGACACCCCAGGACGAGGGCGGCAGCTTTCGCCAGGCGCCCACGTGCAAGCGTATCTCGTTGATGATCGGCGTCGGGTTGTATTCCTGCTCCTCGGTCGAAAGTCCATCGTCGGCGCGCAGATCGAGGCTGGCCTGATCGGCGTTCCGGCGCTTCTTCTTGCGCGGCTTGGGAACCGGGGTAATCAGCTCGGACTGACGCCGCCCGTCGCGCGGCGGCTCGTTGAGCGGCTGACCCTCGGCATCCAAGGGGTGGTGCCGGGTGGGCTCCTCATAAGGGGAATTGAGGATCGGTTGCTCGAAGAAGGGGCTGGTCTGCTGCGCCATAGTTTTATGGACGCCCCTTCATTGAGTGGAGGCCTCCTACCTTAAGTTGTTGTCTTTATGAGCAATATGGCATAGCAAGCCGTTCATTCCAAGAAGTCCCCTCGCCGCATCCTCAAAGGATGCGGAGACCGTCACAACGTCATCGCGTCCCGCTGTCGCGCCCTCGAGAGAGCCAAGAGACTCCGCGCGATCCACTCGCGATCGGTCAGAGGTTGCTCGAAGCTGTCTGTGAACTTGACTACATCGGCGGCCAGACTGCGGTCACCGTGTTGAATCAAGGTGGCGGCAGCGGCTCGCCAACCGCGCAGAACTGCGGCACGCGTCGAGAGCAGTGTCCGCTTGCCTGGCTCCGGCGGCAGGCCGCGGCTGGCAACCATCTCCGTCGCCACGTCCTGGGCCCGCGTCCGAGTGTGTGTGGATTCGCGTCGCTGGCGCGCGCGATAGATACCGTCCTTCATGGACTTCCGACTCTCGCCCCGTACCGCGCGCTCGGTGGCATTGGCGGGCACGCCCAAGTCCCGCAGTTGCTGCGCGAACTGCGAGCGCCAGTGGCGCAAAGTGGCCTTCCTGATGTTGAGGCGCAGCCCGTCCTCGCTGGTCGCTCTGAGGACCAGATGCACGTGCGGGTGCGGCTCGTCGGTGTGCAGCACCATCGCGTAGCGGTGCTGCCCGTGAAACTCCTCCCGAGCAAAGTTGCGGACCGCGGAGAGTACCTTCTGCGGCGGCGTGCCGGCCGGCATCGAGAACACGAGCTTGTGGACCAGCTTCATCGGTTTGCGGGCCGGCAAGGCCGCGAGGTTCGCCTGTGGACGCAACTCGTCGATGTCCAGGCCCCAGTCGTCCATCAGCGCCTCCCCGACACGTCCGGTCAGCGCATAGCCGTCATCGCTTTCGAGCGCCAGGTCGCCCTGCCTGCCGATGTAGTCGAAGTGACGGCCGACGGCCTTCAGGTTGCTGCTGCCTTTCGACAGCACTTTCACCACGACCTCCGGCGCACGATTGACCGTGAGGCGTATGTGGTCGATCTGCGCAGGTGTCAGCCGATCAGCCGCACGCGATCCGCCGCGCGCGTAGCTGGCGATGTTGAGCAGCGGCTCTGCCTTCGGAAGCTTGAACGTCTTCATGGGCCACAATGTGGCCCAAGAGCAAGCGCGCAGCTATCCTGCAAAACACGGGAAATCAGGGCGAAACCTCAGCATCCTTGCGGCGACCACTGCCGATCACTCACGAGGTATTGGGTAGTTTCTCCGCCAAATCCGGCCTCGTGATTGTTGTGTCTCGACGCGTAGCATTGATTCAGGTGACAACTTGTCTGCGTGCTGCGGCAGCCACACATCGGAATCGAAGACATGGCCGACAATTCCCGTTCGCCAATGCCGTGCGTACAGATCCTGCGTCTGCCGCAGGTCTGCAAAGCCACTGGTCTGGGACGCTCGATGATCTACCAACTCGAATCCGAACGCCGGTTTCCGTGCCGTGTGCGAATCGGAGCGCGGGCGGTGGGTTGGGTGGAAGCGGAGGTGCAGAGCTGGCTGGCGGGGCGAATCGAGCGGCATCGGGCGAGCGGACCATGCGTCGCGGCTCCGATCACCCCCACCCAAGTGGCTCCCCGTCGAGGCGCAAAGGGCTCTAGGCCAAGAAAAGCCTTGAATAAGCAGACTGTTGATTTACAACAGCTTTTGTTTGGTACCGATTGCCTGCCCGAGCAGGCGCTTAAGTAGCGCCAAGTCTCCCGAGATTGCAGATTCCGTCGCAGTTCGCAAGATTCGTTCATTTCGTTCGTTTCGAATAAGCGCTAAGATGCTTCTCCAAGGTAGTCGGGAGAGCCGTCATGTCTGCAACCAACCAGCGCCCTCCTCAGTTCCCAACCGTGGAGGAAATCGCCCAGGCCAAGGAGGCTGGTCGCCAACTCGCGCGCCTGCTTCCTGAAGGTCAGCACCCGCTTGGCCTGGTTACGGAGAACAACCGGCACGAGATGATTTCGATCCCGCCGGGAGCCGTACGCCTGTTCCTCGATGTGCTGACCCAGCTGGGCCAGGGACGTGGCGTGACGATTCTCCCGAAGAAGGCGGAATTGACCACACAGGAAGTCGCCAACTTCCTGAATGTGTCCCGCCCCTATGTGGTCAAACTCATCGACTCGGGCGCTCTTCCAGCGCGCACCGTCGGCACGCGCAGGCGCGTTGCGTTCCATGACCTGATCAAGTTCGACGAGGCAGATCGCAAGCGCCGCCGTGCCGCACTGAATGAGATCGCCCAGATCGATCAGGAACTGGGGATCTGAATCGACGCGCCTGTGCAAACGCGCTGTGCGAAACGGCGGCTACTTGCCTGCCGGGTACCACATTTCGATTCGTCCGGGCGCAGAAGGGTCTGCAGCCACGGCGGTTGCCGACGGCCTGTATACCTTGGCGATGTAGGGCGGCTTGTGAGCAGCAACGAAGTCGCGGATTTTCGGCTCCGTCGCCACGAACGAAGTGGCCAACTCCGGGAAAGGCGCGTGTCCCACAATCACCAGTAGCGAGACGCTGCTCTCGACGACTGCATTCTTCTCGTTTGGTTTGTAACGAATCCGGCCATCATGAGTAACGGCAACCCACCCTTTCCGGCCGATCTCACGCAACCACACTTCATCCGGCGTATCGTGTTGAAAATGATCCGCGTGCCGCTCCACCGTCAAGCCGGCGGCGCGAAGGATCTCGGGGAATTTCTTGCCGAGGTCCCGATCCGTGAAATAGACCAGGCTCACGCAGCCCGCTCGTAGAGCACGGCCTCCTCGATCTCATCGACGGAAAGATCGTAGTCCGCGGCAAGGTCAGCCACGGTCTCGCCAGCGTCGATGCGATCGGCAATGGCTCCAGTCGTGATGCCGCGCTTCGCGATGACCGGCCGACCGAAGGCGACCTGCGCATCGATGGCGATGGGGCGTGCCGCAGAAAGGGTTTCCGCGGTGGCCGGGTAGAGCTTCACAGGGAACTGCCAGTTGTCCCATTCGACTCGTGCCAGGTGTTCGTTGAACATTCTGCGCATGGCCACCTGACCGGAAGCCGACAGTTCGATCAGTTCACCATAGCGCGCAAGCAGCAGCTTGCCGGCGTCGGTTCGTAGCTCCGGGCTCAGCAGCAGACGGTCGACATCCAACGACCGCTGGGCGTATTGGATGGCCGTGCGCAGCGCATCCATCTTCACCCCGTGATCCGTGCGCAGCGCACGCAGCACGTGCGCCTCGATCAGGTTCCAGAACGACAGCATGGGGGGAGGATTGCTGGCGGGACGGATCAGCGGCTTGAAGTGAGCCGGTCCCTTACCCGTCTGGTAAGGGCGACCGATGACCCACGAGCGCAGCGTTGCCGGCGCCACTTTCAAGTAACGGGCTGCCTCGGCCAGGGTATAGGCCGGTTGGTCGCGGATGTCGTCTTTCTTGGCCACGTCGAAAGCCGTGCTCCATGCGTCGGGGGAGGCTAGCGGGTATTGTACTCTCGTTGAAATGACAGGGGGATTGGGCGGCAGACCCGCCTCGGCTGATCGCAAGATTGGGCTTCGGCCAGATGAAACCTGGGCAGGCACCGCTTGCCGTCACGCGGAAACTGCGAAACGTTGGTGTGTAGCTGGAGATGTAGCTAGCGAGGTTGGACGATCGTGAGTCCTATTTTGAATCAGACACATGCAAGCGCAGCGCGCGAGCAGGTGCAGAACACCGAGTAGGGTTCGGAAGCGTCCGCCAACCTGCGCTCGAAGCACCGTAACCCACTGGGTTTCAGCTTCTTTTGGCCAGAATCGCCCGCCGGCGTCCAATCCTGTCTGGGCTACTTTTGCAGCTGGCCGACTGAGCGCATGAATGCCATCGCGTGACGGTACCGTTGCGCAGCGACCCACTCGAAGCCGTCGTCCTCGATGTGCTGCGGATCGCTGAACGCGCCCGCGGCCGCCTTGAGCGGGCGCCGCGTGGCCGTGGACATCGCTGAGCATGGACGCCATCCCGATCCTCGCGATCCCCACCTCGCCGGTCTGTGAGTTGCCCGACAATTCCCGCTCGCCAATGCCGTGCGTACAGATGTTGCGTCTACCGCAAGTCTGCAAAGCCACTGGCCTGGGACGCTCGATGATCTACCAGCTGGAATCCGAACGCCGGTTTCCGTGCCGTGTGCGGATTGGTGCGCGGGCTGTGGGGTGGGTGGAGGCGGAGGTGCAGAGCTGGCTGGCGGGGCGAATAGAGCAGTATCGAGCGAGCGGACCATGTTTGCGGCTCCGATCGCTCCCGCCCGGGAAGCTCCCTGGCGGGGCACAAAGGGCCTCGCGCCAAGAAAAGCCTTGAATATGCAACCTGCGGAATCGCAAATGTATTTGTTCGCTGTTGATCGTCGGACCGGCCAATCCGCTAAATGAAGATCCGATTGCCCTCAATTGCCATGATACGGTAAAATACCGTACGCTCAGGAGATCCAGTCATGACCACCTCAACCGCCCGCTTCGATCTCAAGCTGGATTCCGGCGAGAAGAAGATCGTCGCGCGGGCTGCTGCGCTCATGGGGACCACGATGGCCGGCTTCGTGCGCGCAGCTGCCAAGGAGAAGGCCCAGGCGTTGCTCGAACGTGAAACACGCGTCGTGCTCAGCGAGCGCGACTTTGCGCAGTTCGCGGCGGCCGTCAGCGGCCCTTTCGAGCCGAACGCGCACCTGTCGCAGGCGCTGAAGGAGGCGCGACGGAAAGTCCGTCGTGCTTGAGGAGCGCGGGCTCGATGTCGCTGTGCACGACCGCGCCGGCTTCGATTGCGGGGTTCCCGAACTCAACGATTACCTGAAGCGCCTTGCCGAGCAGCACCGGCGCAAAGGCGTCAGCACGCCGTTCGTGCTGGTGGATACCGACGCGCCGACGGAGATTCTGGGTTACTACTGCCTGAGCGCAGCCCAGGTGGACGCCGCGGAACTGCGGGAAAGTGACCGCAAGAAATTGCCTCGCTACCCGGTGCCTTGCTTCCGCATGGGCCGGTTGGCGATCCGCAAGGACCGGCACGGGCAAGGCATCGGCAAGCTGTTGCTCGCCTGTGCCGTCGATCGCTGCCTGAAAGCACGGACCGATGTAGCAGCCTATGCGTTGATCGTGGATGCGAAGGACGAGAACGCCCGGCAGTTCTATGAGCACTACGGGTTCGTCGCATTCTCCGACGAACCCATGACGCTCTACCTGGGGCTTGGCAGCTGACGGCTGATTGCAACGTCAGGGCTCGGCTAAATGAAACTCTTGATCGCCTCGCCGTAGGCGACGCCATTGAGTAAATTTACTCAACGCAACGAGTAAGCGGACGACACGAGATCGGCCCTCGGAGCCATCGCGGACCATGTAGCTAACGATGTAGCCAGGTTAATCCGAAGCTACCGGGAACTGATATGAATCAACACACTACAAGCACTCGTCGCGAGCAGGTGCCGAACATCGAGTAGCGTCCCGGGAGTGCCCGCGGAATTGCGCGGCCTCCTGCCGCGCGACGACTGACCAGCGCATGACCGCGCCGCTCTCCACAGTACCGGCCAACACCTCCCAAACAAGTAGCGACCGCCACCATGACCCACTCACCCATGACACGCCGTGCCTTCGGTACGCTGATGATTGCCGCGGGCACAGCCAGCGGGCGAACCACGGCCGCCGAAGGAAACACCATGCGTGCGGTCGTACTCGAGAAATATGGCGGCCCTGACGTCCTCAGGGTCTCGCAAATCCCGATTCCCGTCCCCAATGCCGGTCAGGTGCAGATCCAGGTGGCCTACGCCGGCCTCTCGCCGACCGACTCCCTGATCCGCTCCGGCCAGTTTCCCTATCACCCGCCCCTGCCCTTCGTGATGGGCGGCACCTACAGCGGGCGGATCACGAAGGTTGGCGCGGGTGTCGACCCGCAGCGCATCGGCGAGCGCGTGACCGGCAGCGGCTTCGGCGGCTACGCTGACTATGCCGTCTGTGACGCCGCGCAGGCGAAGCCCATTCCAGAAGGCTTCGACTGGAAGCTCGGCACGGTGGGCGTCGGCCCTGCCGTCACCGCGTGGCATCTGCTGCACACGGTCGCGCGCGTCCGAGCCGACGATGTCATCGTCGTGCACGCTGCCGCAGGCTCGGTCGGATTGATGCTGGTGCAGATCGGCCGCGAGCTCGGCTGCAAGGTGGTTGCGCTCGTCGGCAGTCCTGCCAAGATCGCCTGGGGACGTGAACAAGTGCAAGCCGATCTATGGCTCGACTATCGCGCCGATCCGGACTGGCCGAAGAGAGTCAAGGCGTTCACCACCGGCGGACGCGGCGCGCAGTTCATCTTCGACGGCAACCAGGGCGAAGGTGCACTGAAGAACTTCGATGCTCTCGCGCCGCTCGGCCAGGTCATCTTCATCGGCGCGATGAGTGGGGCGGCGCCACAGATCAGCATCCCGACACTGATCCGCGGCTCCCTCGGCGTGCGCGGCTTCGTCGTCGGCGACGGAATCGCCACGACACAGGGCGCGGAGCTGAAGGAAATCCTCCCCAAGCTGCGGAGCAGTCAGTGGAAGTTCCCGATCGCGGAAGCGGTGCCGCTCGAAAAGGTTGCTGACCTGCATCGTGCATCGGAAGAGCGCACGCTGCTCGGTCGCGGACTGATCCGCATCGGCGGAGAGATCTGAGGCTTCGCTCGTCGCGTTGATGCGCCGCGCGAAGCTCCCGGGCCTGTCGCTATCCGCGCTAGGCCTTCGCGACTTCGATCACTTCGATCCGCTCGCCGGCACGACCCAGACAGAAAATCGCGCGTGAGCCCTGGAACGGCGGGCATGCATTCGAGGCGGTCTCGGCGAACTTGATCCTGGCCTTTGTCAGCGCCGCCTTCACCGCGTCGAGATTCTGCGTGGTCATCGTGCACATGGCGACACCGGCCGCAAAACACCCCGGCGAGGCCGGCCGCTGCGGTGTCCCTTGTGGATATTCGTCGAGCTCTATCGAGCAGAACTCCGGCATCCGAACCGCTGCCAGTTTGAAGCGCTGATCCTTCGGCAGGCCCAGCTTCTCGACAATGCTCGTGCGTCGGCTGTCCATTTCCAGGCGCATTTTGAGTCCGAGAGTCTGCAGGTAGAACTCTTTGGTCGCCGGGTACTGCGCCGTCGCCAGGGTCTGATAAAACAACGGACCGACCACGTTGGATTTCAGGGGCGCCAATGTATTCAGCAACATGTGCTGCGTCATGTTCAGCGGCTCGCCCGACGGCCCCGTGAACTGCACGGCCCGATAGAGTGGCTTGCCGGCCGGGTCCATCGCGAGCCCCGGACCACCCGTGTGAACGAAGGGCAGACCCTTGAGCCGACTGATCACGGCCTCGGGAGTGACAACCTGGATCTCGAGCGCGAGCCATCCCTGCGTGTCGTGGTAAGACACCTGCTGGAAGTCCTTGCCGAGCTCGACGATGCGCAGCATGCCACGCTGGACGCCCTTGGGACCAAGCACTGCCGCATTCCGCCCCGCCATCGCGGGTGCGCCCCAGAATTCGGCTGCGGCCTTCGGAATCGGTCCGCGCCAATGCTCGACATAGCCGAATCCCTTGCGATAGGCCTCGGTCGACTCAGCAAGGCTGGCCACCGCCAAGGTGCCCGCGCCGATTGCGGAGACCAGCGTGGCCGGATCGCCCCATGCGGATACACCCGCCCCAGGGGCAGCGGGGGCAGCGGGGGCAGCGGGGGCAGCCTGTGCGAAGGCAAGCCGCGAGGCCGGCAACGCGGCCGCGGCGGCCAGCATCAGTCCGCCGGCCGATTTGACCAGGTCTCGCTTGCGACGATCGATGCCTTCCGGGTTCTCGTGGGACATGGTCATTGCTCCGCGGGAGGAGGGGCCAGTTTAGCGCTTTTCCAAAGCTCGCACGCTCGGACCGGCGTGGTTACGGCGGTGCACAGTGGCGCAATCCATTGCGACCGGGAATCTCCGGCCGCTCTGACCAATCGCCACCCATGGTGAATTCCACGCGGCTGTCACGGCAACGGCCCGATCTTCGAGACCCAGGGCCGCTTGTTCCTGAGCGCGCCGTAGATGGCGTTGGCGCCCAGCGAAACCAGCACGGTGGCTGCCAGGTACCGCCAGGCCGCCGGAACCTCACCGAAGATCGCGACATAAATCCCCGTGCTCGCCAGCAGCGTTCCGAGCGCTCCTGCCACAAACCGCTCTCCAGAGCTCATCGCACCACACTGACCTCGATACGAGTGTCGCTCGCATTATCGCCGAAACACGCGGCACGGATGCCGGATGTGGGCGTCAACCCGGGCGGCTATCCGCTCGGCATGCTTTGCGGTGGGTTTACAGATCGGTGTATTTGCGCATGGACCCTTTGGCCTTCTCCACCGGGTATTTGATGGCGTTCTCGACGATCTTGGAGCGGGCCGCCTCCAGCAGATCGACTCCGAGCTGGTCTGCCAGACGCACGAGGTACAGCAGTACATCCGCCATTTCCTTGCGGACCGCCGCCGCCGTTTGCGGAGACAGCTGCCGGCTTTGCTCACTGCTCAGCCACTGGAAAGGTTCGAGCAACTCGGCCGCTTCAACGGCGAGCGCCGCGGCCAAGTTCTTCGGCGAATGAAATTGGTCCCAATCCCGCTCGGCGGAAAAACGCCGCAACTCGTCGCGGAGTGAATCAAGTTCGGTCATGCAACGACTCCCCGGAGATGCGGATCGAGGTGGCCGCGAGAGGTACTTCGCGCCGGAAGAAGGCCAGACCCACGACCAGCGCGATGGCCAACTGGATCGCCTGAGCCACGTCGGTCAGGGAAGATGCGACACCCACCATGTGCTTTCTGCTCCTACGGATAGGTTCCCGGCAGCAGGATGCTGCGATCCACGTTGCGGATATCGGTATGCCCGCAAAAGGCCATGGTCACGTCCAGCTCGTGGTGGATGATCTGCAGCGCCCGGGCGACACCGGCCTCGCCGAGGGCACCGAGGCCATAGACCATCGCTCGGCCGATCAGGGTGCCACGCGCGCCCAGGGCCCAGGCCTTGAGCACGTCCTGGCCGCTGCGGATGCCGCCGTCCATCCAGACCTCGAGCTTGCGACCGACGGCATCGACGATCGGCGGCAGCGCCGCGATGCTGCTGGGAGCACCGTCGAGCTGCCGCCCGCCGTGGTTGCTGACCACGATGGCGTCGGCGCCGGCCTCGACCGCAAGGCGCGCATCTTCCTCGACCATGATGCCCTTGAGGATCAGCTTGCCGCCCCACTGGCGCTTGACCCATTCGACATCGGCCCATGACAGGCGGGGATCGAACTGCTCGTTGGTCCAGGCCGACAGCGAGCGAACGTCGCTCACGCCCTGCACATGCCCCACCAGGTTGCGGAAGGTATGTCGTCTGGTGCGCGCCATGCCGAGACACCAGCGTGGCTTGGTCATCAGGTCGAGCATGTTGCGCAGCGTCGGCCGGGGCGGTGCCGTCAGGCCGTTCTTCAGATCCTTGTGACGCTGGCCGATCACCTGCAGATCCAGCGTGAGCACCAGCGCACTGCAGCCGGCAGCGCGCGCGCGGCCGATCATCCGCGCCATCGCCTCACGATCACGCATCATGTAGAGCTGGAACCAGAACGGCGCCCGGGTGTGCTGCGCGACGTCCTCGATCGAGCAGATGCTCATGGTCGAGAGCGTGAACGGAATGCCGAAATTCTCGGCTGCGCGGGCCGCGAGGATCTCGCCATCGGCATGCTGCATGCCGGTGAGGCCCACGGGCGCGATCGCCACGGGCATGGCCACCGCCTGACCGGCCATCGTGGTGGCGGTACTGCGGTTCTCCAGGTTCACCGCCACGCGCTGGCGCAGCTTGATCCGCTGGAAATCGGCCTCGTTGGCGCGATAAGTGGCTTCGGTCCAGGAACCTGAGTCGGCGTAATCGTAGAACATGCGCGGAACCCGCTTGCGGGCGAGCCGGCGCAGATCCTCGATGTGGGTGATGACGGTCATGCAACGGCCCCGGGTTTCAGCGCTGGCAAGTTGTGACGTTGCTCCAGGAAAGCGGCCCTGGCCAGCAGTTTCGATCACGCGCCGCCGCACGGGCGCAAGGTAGAATCCTGCCCGATCACAACACTACCAGGACCGTCTGCCAGGACCGCCCGACGCTCGTGACCATGCGCCCCCGCACTCGACCCATCGCCATGGCCGCCCGGCGGCCGAACGCCCACTCGGGCTCGCGCTGATGCCCGACCGTCAGCTGTTCGTCATCGCGGCGCCCTCCGGTGCCGGCAAGACCAGCCTGGTCAAGGCGCTGCTCGAACGCGAGCCGAAGCTGCGGGTCTGCGTCTCGCACACCACCCGCCCGCAGCGGCCGAAAGAGATCGACGGTCGCGACTATCACTTCGTCGACCGCGAGCGCTTCGAGCGGATGGTGCACGCCGACGCCTTTCTCGAGCATGCCGCGGTGTTCGACAACTTCTACGGCACCAGCCTCGGCGCGCTGCAGAACGCGTTCGGCGCGGGTTTCGACGTGGTGCTCGAAATCGACTGGCAGGGCGCCGGCCAGGTGCGTGCCAAGGTGCCCGGCTGCATTTCGATCTTCGTCCTGCCGCCCTCGCTGCAGGCGCTGGAACAGCGCCTGCACAGCCGCAGCACGGACAGTCCGGACGTGATCGCCCGCCGGCTGCGCGATGCGGTCACCGACATGGCGCACCATGTGGAGTTCGACTGCGTGGTCGTCAACGACGATTTCGACGCCGCCGTCCGCGATCTGCAGCGGATCGTCGCTGCGGCCCGCAGCCCGGCGGGCGTGGCGGCGGCCGATCTCGGACCGGACCGTGCCGCCCTGCGTCCGCTGGTCTCCCGGCTGCTCGGCTGACCACCACCCGACTGGGCGGGGACCCCTGTTCTGGCCTATACTGGTCGACCTGTCCGCTGAAAGCATTTCCGGGATCTCCCGAAGGGACCGACATGGCGCGTATCACCGTCGAAGATTGCCTGCAGAACGTCGACAACATCTTCCAGCTGGTGCTGCTCGCCTCGCAGCGTGCCCGGCGCCTGGCCAATGGTGCCGAGGCGACCGTGCCCTGGGAAAACGACAAGCCGACGGTGCTGGCGCTGCGCGAGATCGCCGCCGGCAACATCACGCCGGAAATGCTGCTGGAGCCGGAGCCCGAACCGGAACCGCCGGCGCCGCTGCTGCCCGACATCATGGAGCCGGAGCCCGGCTTCCACGCGCCGCAGTTCGGCCTCGGAGACTGAGTCACTCCATCAGCGCCCGAGCCAAGCCAACGGAGCGTCACAGCCCCAGCCCGGCGCGGTAGCCGCCATGGACTATGCCCAGACGCTCCTCGGTCTCCTGCCCGGCGCCTCACGGCGCACCCCGGGACTGAAGGGACTACTGCACGCGGCAGAGGCCTATCTGCCGCCCGACCAGGTCGAGCGCATCCGTGTCGCAGCCGAGTTCGGCGCCGAAGCCCACCGTGGCCAGAAGCGCAAGACCGGCGAGCCCTACATCTCCCATCCGGTCGCCGCGGCCGAAATCCTCGCCGAGCTGCGGCTCGACCCCGACACGATCGTCGCGGCGATCCTGCACGACGTCATCGAAGACACGCCGATCGCCAAGACGGAGATCGCCGCCAAGTTCGGCGACAACGTGGCCGAGATCGTCGACGGGGTCACCAAGCTCGACCAGATCAAGTTCAAGAACCGCGAAGAAGCGCAGGCGGAGTCGTTCCGCAAGATGCTGCTGGCGATGGTGCGCGACCTGCGCGTCATCCTCGTCAAGCTGGCCGACCGCACCCACAACATGCGCACCATCGGCGGCATGCCGCCACAGCGGCGGCGCGCGATCGCCCGGGAAACGCTCGACATCTATGCGCCGATCGCCGAACGGCTCGGACTGTACAGCCTCAAGATAGAGCTCGAGGAACTCGGCTTTCGCGCCCTCTATCCGCAGCGCTACCGGGTGCTCGAGCGCACGCTGAAGCGGGCACGCGGCAACCAGAAGGCGTTTCTCTCCAACATCGCCGAGCAGATCCGCACGCAGCTCGCCCGGCAGGACATTCCCGGCCGGGTCGAGGCGCGCGAAAAACATCTCTACAGCATCTACCGCAAGATGCTGCGCAAGCGGATGGCGCTCAACGAGATCGTCGATGTCTACGGCCTGCGCGTGATCACCGACACGCCCGACACCTGCTACCGCGCGCTCGGCGCGGTGCATGCGGTCTACAAGCCGATGCCGGGGCGCTTCAAGGATTACATCGCGATCCCGCGGATCAACGGCTATCAGTCGCTGCACACCACGCTGTTCGGGCCGAACGGCGTGCCGATCGAGGTGCAGATCCGCACCGACGACATGCACCGCATCGCCGAGTCGGGCATTGCCGCGCACTGGAAATACAAGGCCGGCGGCAGCACCGACCAGCGCACCGAGCAGGAACGCGCCCGCGAATGGCTGACCAACCTGGTCGCGATGCAGGAAGGCGGCAACTCGGAAGAGTTCCTGGAAAGCGTCAAGGTCGATCTCTTCCCCGACAAGGTCTACGTGTTCACGCCCAAGGGCCAGATCCTGCGGCTGCCGCGCGGCGCGACCGTGGTGGACTTCGCCTATGCGGTGCACACCGGCGTCGGCAACCGCTGCGTCGCGGCCAAGGTCGACCGGCGGCTGTCGCCGCTGCGTACCGTGCTGCGCAACGGCCAGACCGTCGAGATCGTGACCGCCAAGGGCGCGACTCCGAACCCGGCCTGGGTGAATTTCGTCGTCACCGCCAAGGCGCGGACCGCGATCCGCCAGTATCTCAAGGGCTTGCGGCGTTCCGAAGCCATCGATCTCGGGCAGCGGCTGCTCAACCAGGCGCTGGGCGATTTCAAGCTGTCGCTGAAGAACATCGACGAATCGGCGATCACCGCCGCACTCGGCGAACTCGGCATGCAGGAGCGCGACGAGCTGTTCGAGAAAATCGGCCTCGGCGAGCGGCTCGCCCCGCTGGTCGCGCGCCGTCTCGTCTCGCCCGTGCCAGGCAATGCGTCAGCGCGTGCCGAGGCCGCGGCCGGCGCGCCCACGACACCGGCCGTGCCGCTGGCGATCGCCGGCACGGAAGGCCTGCTGGTCACTTACGCGCGCTGCTGCTTCCCGATCCCCGGCGACCCGATCCTGGCCTTCCTCTCGGCCGGCCGCGGCATCGTCGTGCACCGCGAGGTCTGCGCGAATGTCGACGACTATCGCAAGCATCCGGAGAACTGGATCTCGGTCACCTGGGAAACCAATCCGAGCCGGATGTTCGGCTCGGAACTGCACGTCGAGGTGCGCAACCAGATGGGTGTGCTGGCGGCGGTGGCGGCCGCGATCGCCGGCACCGAGACCAATATCGACCATGTCGAACTCGAGGAGCGCGACACCGAGACCTCGGTGCTGGTATTCGAGGTCAAGGTGCGCGACCGTCGCCATCTCGCCCGCATCCTGCGGGTGATCCGCCGCATGCCGGAAGTGCTGACGGTCAAGCGCACGCTGGCGACACGCAAGGAAGACGTACACAAGCGCGACGATTGAGGGACGACCATGGGCAAACAGACCATCCACACCGACGATGCGCCAAAGGCCATCGGTGTCTATTCGCAGGCGGTGCGCGCCGGCGACGCCGTCTACATCTCGGGCCAGATCCCGCTCGACCCGGCGACCGGCACACTGGTCAGCGGCGACATCGAGCAGGAGATCCGCCGTGCTTTCGACAATCTCGCGGCGGTTGCCAAGGCCGCCGGCGGCTCGCTCGCGGACGCGGTCAAAGTGACCGTGTTCCTGACCGACCTCGCGCATTTCGCCCAGGTCAACGAGATCATGGCGCAATACGTGCCGCAGCCCTGGCCGGCGCGTGCCGCGGTCGGCGTCTCGCAGCTGCCGCGCGGGGCCCGGGTCGAGGTCGAGTGCATCCTGCATCTCGGAGCCTGACTCCGGGCTCACTCGAGCAGCGGCCGGTCACGGCGCTCAAGGGCGTCGGCGCGGCGCTGGCGGCACGGCTCGAGGTGCTCGGCGTGCGGCAGGTCCAGGACCTGCTGTTCGTGCTGCCGGCGCGCTACGAAGACCGAACCCGGGTGGTGCCGATCGGCGCGTTGCAGGCCGGCAGCCGCGCTGTCGTCGAAGGCGAGGTACAGCTGACCGAGGTCGTCTACCGGCGCCGCCGGCAGATGCTCTGCCGGATCGCCGACGGCTCGGGCTTCCTGACTCTGCGCTTCTTCTATTTCACCGCGGCCCAGCAGCAGGGGCTGGCGCGCGGCACGCGGATCCGCTGCTTCGGCGAAGCGCGGCGCGGGCCCCTCGGCATGGAAATGGTCCATCCCGAGTATCGGCGCGTATTCGACACCCAGGCGCCGGTCGAGGATCGGCTGACGCCGATCTACCCGAGCACCGAGGGCGTGCAGCAGGGTCGATTGCGCATGCTCATCGGCCAGGCCCTGCGCGAGCTCGATACCGCCGGTGTGCACGAATGGCTGCCGCCCGAAATCCTGCAGACCCTGCGGCTGCCGTCCTTGCGCGACGCGCTGGAGTACGTGCATCGGCCGCCGGTCGATGCCGAACTCGAAGTGCTCGAGGCCGGCGCGCATCCGGCACAGCAGCGGCTGGCATTCGAGGAGATCCTGACCCACCACCTGGTGCTGCGGCTGATCCGCCAGCAGGTGCAGACCGATCCGGCCTGGCCGCTGCCGGACCCCGGCAAGCGGGCCGAAGCCTTCATGGCCTCGCTGCCGTTCGAGCTGACCGAGGCGCAGCGTCGGGTCTTCGACGAGGTCGATGCCGATCTGCAGCGCGATCGGCCCATGGTCCGGCTGGTGCAGGGCGACGTCGGTTGCGGCAAGACCGTGGTCGCGGCCGCGGCCGCGGCGCGCGCGGTCGGCAGCGGGCGGCAGGCGGCGCTGATGGCGCCGACCGAGCTGCTGGCCGATCAGCATTTCCGCAATCTCGACAGCTGGTTCCGGCCGCTCGGGATCACGGTCGCCCTGCTGACCGGCTCGCAGGCCGCGCGCACCCGGCGCAGCGCGCTCGAAGCCGCCGCCTCGGGCGAGGTGCAGATCGTGGTCGGCACGCATGCGCTGTTCCAGGACGAGGTGGCCTTCCACGATCTCGCACTGGTGATCGTCGACGAGCAGCATCGCTTCGGCGTGCAGCAGCGCATGCAACTGACCGACAAGGGCCGCAGCACGGGACGGCACCCGCATCAGCTGATCATGACCGCGACGCCGATCCCGCGGACGCTGGCCATGACCGCCTATGCCGACCTCGACGTCTCGGTCATCGACCAGCTGCCGCCCGGCCGCAACCCGGTACGCACCGTGGTCGCGCCGGCGAGCCGGCGCGACGAGGTGGTGGCGCGGATCGCCGCCGCCTGCCAGGCCGGGCGCCAGGCCTACTGGGTCTGCCCGCTGATCGAGGAAAGCGAGGAGCTGCGCTACCAGGCCGCCGAGGAAACGGCGCAGGTACTGGCCGAGGCCCTGCCGGACATCCGGGTCGGCCTGGTGCATGGCCGGATGCCGCCCCGGAAAAAGGACGAGGCGATGCTGGCCTTCAAGGCCGGCCACATCCAGCTGCTGGTCGCGACCACGGTGATCGAGGTCGGCGTGGACGTGCCGAATGCGACCGTGATGGTGATCGAGAACGCCGAACGCATGGGACTCGCCCAGTTGCACCAGCTCCGCGGCCGTATCGGCCGCGGCGCGCATGAGAGCAGCTGTGTGTTGCTGTACCAGCATCCCTTGGGACAATTGTCTCGCGCACGACTCAATACCATACGGGATACCAGTGATGGTTTCGAAATCGCCCAGCGCGACCTCGAACTACGGGGCCCGGGCGAGCTGCTCGGCACCCGCCAGACCGGTCTCGCCCGCATGCGGGTCGCCGACCTGTCGCGCGATTCGGGGTTGCTGCCACGGGTACACCAGGCCGCGGAACTGATGCTGGCGCGCTACCCGGATAGAATCGCGCCGCTTGCTGCCAGATGGATCGGAGCCGACGAGCGATATGGACGGGTCGGATGACGGAAAGCTGTGGCTGCCTGGCCATGCGCTCGACTGCTATGAGGGCAACCCGGCGCTGCGCAGCTGGTTACGGACCCCAGGGCTGCTGACCCAGCGGATCCGCGAGGCCGCCGGCCCGGCATATCGCATGACCCTGGTCACCACCCGCGACGACGGTCCCGGTGGTTACCTCCGCGAGATCGAGATGGGGCGTGGCGATGTCGTCTGGATGTTCGCCCGGACCACGGTGCCGCAGGCGACCCTCGACCTGCATCCCTGGCTGGCGACCATCGGTACCGGCACCCTCGGCGAGGCCTTGCAGGCGCACGGCCGCATACACCGTTCGGAGTTCGACTTCGCACGGCTGTACGACGACGTGCCGGTAGTCGAGCGCGCCCTGCAACGCGCCGGTCTCGCCCGCCAGCCCCTGTGGGTGCGGCGCTCGACTTTCGAGATCGGTGACCAGCCCCTGACCCTGCAGGAAGTGTTCCTGCCGCAGATCGGGTCGACCGACGAATGAGCACCGAAGAGGGCACCGCCGTCCGGGTGGTCAAGCGGCTGTCGCGCGCCGAAGCCGTGGCCGTGAGCATGGCCGCGCCCTTCGTACCACCTGCGCGCTGGCAGCTCGCGCTGCGGCCCTGGCAGCGGCGGCTGCGCGAGTACCTGCTGCTGACGCGCATGCAGCGGCCGATCGGCGCCCTGCTGCTGCTCTGGCCGGTGCTGTGGGCGCTGTGGATCGCCGCCGACGGCCTGCCGGATTTCAGGATATTGACGATCTTCGTGCTGGGCACGCTGGTGACGCGCTCGGCCGGCTGCGTGATCAACGACTTCGCCGACCGCGATTTCGACCCGCACGTCCGCCGCACCCGCGACCGGCCGCTGGCCGCGCGGCGCGTCTCGCCCTACGAGGCGCTCGGGCTGTTCGTCGTGCTGATGCTGGTGGCGCTCGCGCTGGTGCTGCAGCTCAATACGCTGGCGATCCAGATGTCGGTGATCGGCGCCGTGCTGGCCATCACCTACCCGTTCTTCAAGCGTTTCTTCCCTGCGCCCCAGCTGTATCTCGGCATCGCTTTCGGCTGGGGCGTGCCGATGGCCTTCGCGGCGCAGCTCGGCGTGGTACCGCGGGTCGGCTGGCTGGTGTTCCTGGTGGCGATCATCTGGGCCGGCGTCTACGACACGCTGTATGCCATGGTCGATCGCGACGACGACCAGCAGATCGGCATCCGCTCGACCGCGATCCTGTTCGGCGACATGGACCGGGTCGCGATCGGCGTGATGCAACTGATCATGCTCGGCGGACTGGCGCTGGTCGGGCAGGGGCTGGGTTTCGGCCGGCCCTACTGGGCGGGCCTCGCGGTCGCGGCGCTGCTGTTCGCCTGGCAGCAATGGCTGGCGCGCGACCGCGGTCGTGACGGCTGTTTCGAGGCCTTTCTGAACAACAACTACGTCGGGCTGGCGATCTTCATCGGCATTGCGGCCGATTATGCCCTGCGGCCGGCGGCGGGCTGAAAGCCTGCCGGGCGGAGAGGTTCGGCGGCGGCCCGTGGCGTGAGCCGGAATCCCGACTTCACTCGCCCGCTTCAGCCATCAGCTTGTCGAATGCAGCTCGTCAACCAAGGTCTGTACCAATTCGCCGGCAGGCATCTCTCGCGCCAGCGGCGCACCCTGGCCGGCCCAGTGGGCCGCGTAGTCTGCGCAACCATGCCGCGCCGCCACCTGATGCAGGGCTTTGCCGGCGTCGTAGGCTCTGGAGAAATCAGGCGGCGGCTGGCCATGGGCATGGCCAATCTCGTGCATCCGGTTGACGATACCGCGCGCGGGACGACCTGAAATGGCGGCCGTTATGCCCGTGTGCTGGGCTCGTTCGCTTTGCAGATCGGCGCGATAGGCAGGGCTGGCGGCGGACTCGGGGCAAAGAATGAAAGCCGTCCCCATCTGTACCGCGCAGGCGCCCAGTTGCAAGGCCGCGGCAATCCCATCGCCGTCCATGACACCGCCGGCCGCCACCACCGGCAGCCGGATATGGCGGGCCAATAGCTGCACCAGGGCGAAAGTACCCAGCATGCGGTCCTGCGATGGCTCGAACACGCCGCGATGGCCGCCGGCCTCGATGCCCTGAGCGACGACGACATCGATCCCCGCTCGTTCGATCTGCAAGGCTTCATCCAGTGTCGTGGCGCAGGCCAGGGTGACGATGCCTGCTGCTCGCAGCGCATCGATGAAAGGCTGCTCGGGCAAGCCAAAATGGAAGCTCACTGCGGCGGGACGCTCCTCCAGCACCATGGCCTGCAACGCGGCATCTCCCACCGCAGTCACGTAAATTTCGCGGACACGGGCAGGGGCCTGCGCATCGAATCGCTCGAATTCAGGCGCGAGGCGAGCCAGCCACGCCGCCTCCCGCTGGGGATCCGTTTGCGCCGGCCGATGGCAGAACAGATTGATGTTGAACGCGCCTGCCGTAAGCGCGCGCGTCTCGACGATCTGCTGCCGGGCCTGCTCCATGGTGCTGGCTCCAAGGCCCAGCGAGCCCAGACCGCCGGCATTGCTGACGGCCGCAGCCAATCGGGGAGTGGCCGTGCCCGCCATCGGGGCCTGGATGATCGGATGGCGCAGCCCCAAGCGGGCCATCCACGAGGTGTCAATTGGCATGTGTGCCGCCGGTGCAGCCATCGTTACTCTGCAGTGAAGATACCGATATCAACCATGGGGATGGAGAGGTTCAAGAACTCCAGTACCTAGGAATCCTTGGATCGCATCGTCGGGCCTGACGGCATTCTCCGACCTCGGCACCGTGCCCTTGACCAGCATCGCCGCCTTGTCCTTCGACAAGATCGTACGCTCGCAGAACTGGCTGCCGAGAAGGCCGGCGTAACCGACCGGGGCTTGCAAGGCGGCAGCATGTCCTGCCCCGGAAAAAAAGCGCGCGGGCGGCGATCGCTCGCGGCCCGCGCGGTGTTTCCCCTAGCTTTTTTTGGACTTGCGTCTTCATCGCGGCGGCCCTGCTCGAGGGCGGCCTCGCCGTAGACATAGCAGGAACCGGGCCAGCAGCGAAGATTTCAGGAAAATCAACGATCTGCAAACGACAACCGGCTGAGGCAGGCCCGCAAGGAACCGAAATCGTAAATACCATCGACGTTCGTGGCCCCGGGCGCGGGACCCGCGTCGATGCCTTGCAGGGCGGCGGCAAGATGTTCAATCGAAACGCTGCAATCGGTGACGCGGCTCGCAACGGGCGTCAGCCCGGCGTCACCGGCGATGTAAAGGAACTCGACATCGGGCGTGCCACGGCCCAGATCGACAGCGAACCGAGGCTACCGAGGGCCTCGGCCGCGGCGGCGAGCGTCGCTCCGGTGGTCAGCACGTCGTCGACCAAGGCCAGGCGACGGAACGCCAGCGCGGGACGGTCGCGAAGCCATCGGCCGGCATCCGCGCCGAGCACGAAGGCCCCGACCAGGTTGCGACGGCGGGCGGGTGCATCGAGCGAGGTCTGCGGCACCGTGGCCCGCCGGCGTTCGAGCAATCGGGGCGCACAGGGGCGGCCCAGCCAGTCGGCCGTGCTTCGCGCCAGCTGCGCCGCCTGGTTGTAGCCGCGCTCGTGCAGGCGGCCGCGATGCAGCGGCACCGGCACGATCAGGTCGGGCAGATCGCCGGCGATCGCCGCCCGCGCCGCCAGCACTGCACCGAACACCCGTGCCGGTGCCAGGTCGCCATGGAACTTCAGGTCGCGCAGTGCCGCATCGATGGGTGGGGCATACCAGAGCGGTACTTGTATTGATAGAGACTTTATACCCGCTCTAAAGACAGCTATTGACTCTCCATTGAAACTTTCAGCCCATGGCAAGCTGATCAGGCAATCGCTGCACAGATCCAGATCCCCGAGATCCGCCGCCTGGTTGCAGAACAGGCAGCGGGGCGCGATCAGCCATTTCGACCAGATTCGCCAGACCGGCCGCAGCGGGCTGCGGGCCCGCAACCAGCCGATCATTGTCGACCTGGAAACAGCCTCGAAGTTGACAGAGCTTGGGGCGAACTCGACCATGCGACACACAGACTGCCGCCGTGCCGCCCCGGATGGGGGCTGGTTTATTCACCTGATTGCCCGGAAACACCTACCCATGAACGCCACCCGCACCCCGGTTGCCGATATCCCCCTCGCCGCCGCCCAGGGCAGCGCCGCCCCGGCCGCGTCCCGCACGGCAACCGCCGCGAGTACAGCCGCCTGTGCGAGCACACCAGCCCTGACCCGGCTCGGCGAAGTCCGCCACGACTGGACCACGGCCGAGGTGGAGGCGCTGTTCGCCCTGCCGTTCTCCGACCTGCTGTTCCAGGCCCAGCAGGTGCATCGCCTGCACCACGCGCCGAACACGGTGCAGATGAGCACCCTGCTGTCGATCAAGACCGGCGCCTGCCCGGAGGACTGTGCCTACTGTCCGCAGAGCGTGCGCTGGAGCACCGGTCTCGAACGCGAGCAGCTGCTGGCGGTGACCGAGGTCCGCGAGCGTGCAGCCGCGGCCAAGGCAGCCGGTGCCACTCGCTTCTGCATGGGCGCCGCCTGGCGTTCGCCCAAGCCGCGCGACCTGGAGCTGGTCGCGGCGATGATCCGCGAAGTGCGCGCACTCGGCATGGAGTCCTGCGCGACCCTCGGCATGCTGACGCCGCCGCAGGCGCAGCAGCTCAAGGATGCCGGCCTCGACTACTACAACCACAACATCGACACCTCGCCGGAGTTCTACGACAAGATCATCACCACCCGCGACTTCCAGGACCGGCTCGACACCCTTGAGGCGGTGCGCGACGCGGGTCTGAAGACCTGCTGCGGCGGCATCGTCGGCATGGGCGAGACGGTGCGCGACCGCGCGCGGATGCTGCAGACCCTGGCCAACCTGCCGCAGCACCCCGAGAGCGTGCCGATCAACCAGCTGGTCGCCGTGCCGGGCACGCCGCTGGCCGATGCGGCCAAGGTGGATCCGTTCGATTTCGTGCGCACGATTGCGGTTGCGCGGCTGACCATGCCCGCCTCGACGGTGCGGCTCTCGGCCGGCCGCGAACAGATGTCCGACGAGCTGCAGGCACTCGCCTTCCTCGCCGGCGCCAACTCGATCTTCTATGGCGAAAAGCTGCTGACCACCGGCAATCCGGACGTGGAGCGCGACCGCGCGCTGCTGCAGCGCCTCGGCATCAACGGCCAGGATGTGGTGCTCGAGCACGACGATACCGCCGACGAAGCCTGTGGCCACGACCATGGGCACGGACACAACGGCCATGCCTCGGCCGGCCATGGACACGACGCCGGTGCGGCGCGCGCCTGAGGCACTGAACGCCGCGCTGCAGGAACTCGAAGCGCGGCAGTTGCGGCGGCGGCGGGTCGTCGCGGCGCCGCTGCCGGCGGCGGCCACGGCGGAACAGGCACCGCCGCAGCGGGTCGTCGCCGGTCGTCACGTCGTCGACTTCTGCAGCAACGACTATCTCGGGCTCGCAACCCATCCGGCGCTCGCAGCCGCCATGGCCGAGTGCGCCCACATGCAGGGCGCCGGGGCCGGCGCCTCGCACCTGGTCAGCGGCCACGGGCCGGAGCACGAAGCCCTGGAACAGGAGCTCGCGGCGTTCACCGGCCGCGAACGTGCGTTGCTGTTCTCCACCGGTTACATGGCGAATCTCGGCGTCGCGGTCGCACTCGCCGGACGCGACGATCTGATACTCGGCGACCGCCTGAACCACGCCTCGCTGATCGACGCCGCGATGCTGGCGCGCACGCGCCATTCGCGGCGCTACCCGCATGGCGATGCGGACGCCGCCCGCGAAGCGCTCGCGACCCATGCCGCCAGCGCGCCGCAGGCAGGTGCCGTACTGCTGACCGACGGCGTATTCAGCATGGACGGCGATCTCGCGCCGCTGCCGCAACTGGCTGCCGCCGCACGCGCCCACGCTGCCTGGCTGGTCGTCGACGACGCACACGGCCTCGGCGTACTCGGCGCCCACGGTCGAGGCAGCGTCGAGCACTTCGGGCTCGATGCCGACGACGTGCCGGTGCTGATCGGCACGCTCGGCAAGGCCTTCGGCAGCTTCGGCGCCTTCGTCGCCGGCAGCGCGACCCTGATCGACTGGCTGATGCAGCGCGCCCGGACCTACATCTACACCACCGCGCTGCCGCAACCGGTCGCCGCCGCCACCCGCGCCGCGCTGCGGCAAGTCGTGGCCGAGCCATGGCGGCGCGACGCACTGCACACCCTGGTGCAGCGCTTCCGCGAGCGGGCCGGTGCTCACGGCCTGCCGCTGATGGACTCTCCGACCCCGATCCAGCCGGTGCTGTTCGGCGATGCGGCAACGACTCTGGCAGTGAGCGCACGGCTGTACGCCGCCGGCTTCTGGGTCGGCGCGATCCGGCCGCCGACCGTGCCGGCCGGCACGGCGCGGCTGCGCATCACGCTGTCCGCGGCCCACCGCGAGGCCGATGTCGATGCGCTGGTCGCAGCCCTGGCCGAGGCCCGCGATGCCGTCGGCACCGCCGCCCGCCACTGAACCGATGTCGAACCCGTCTGCGATGCCATCGATCTCGCTGCATGCCGAACGCCGCGGCCAGGGCCCGACTCCGCTCGTGCTGCTGCACGGCTGGGCATTGAACCTGCGCGTCTTCGATCGGCTCGTCGCCCAGCTCGAACAGGACTTCACGGTGATCGCACTCGACCTGCCCGGCCACGGCCGCAGTGCCGAACCGGCGGCACTGGCACACGCCGGCTGGACCCTCGAACAGCTCGCCGCACACGTGGCGCCGCAAGTACCGCCGGGCTCGACGGTGCTCGGCTGGTCGCTCGGCGGACAGCTCGCACTGCAGCTCGCCCGTATCGCACCGGAGCGCGTCGCGGCGCTGGCGCTGGTAGCCACCACTCCGCGTTTCGTCGCCGCGCCGGATTGGCCACATGGCATCGCGCCGACGGTACTCGAACAATTCGCGACCCACCTCGGCAGCGACTACCAAGCCACGGTGCACGACTTCCTCGAGTTGCAGGTACGCGGCAGCCGTGCCGCCGCCGCCACGCTCGCGGCACTGCACGCAGCCCTGCTCGCACACGGTGCCGCACCGGCCGCCGTGCTGGCCCGCTCGCTCGAACTGCTGCGCACCGCCGACCTGCGTGCCGCGTTGCCGACGATCGACGTGCCGGCCCTGGTGATCGGTGGACAATACGACCGGGTCACGCCACCGACTGCGGCACGCGCACTCGCTGCGGCATTGCCGCGAGCCTGCCACCACGAACTGACACGCTGCGGCCACGCACCGTTCCTGACCCACGAAGCCGAAGTCGGCGCCCTGCTGCGCGATTTCACCGCCCGGACGGCGCTCGCGACGACTCGCCGATGAACCCCGACATGCAGGACCGTTTCCAGCTCGATCGCCGCGCCGTGGCGCGCGCCTTCGGCCGTGCCGGCCCCGGCTACGATGCCGCCGCGCGGCTGCAGACCGAGGTCCGCGCCGAATTGCTCGACCGGCTCGGGCACTTCGCGCTGACACCACGCGTCGTGCTCGACGCCGGCGCCGGCACCGGCGCAACCAGTGCCCAACTCGCCCGCCGGTTTCCCGATGCCGCGGTGATCGCGCTCGACCTTGCCCACGGCATGCTGGTGCAGGCCGGTGCCCACCTCGGGCTGCGCGCCCGCCTCAGCGGCGGACGTTTCGGCCAGCGCTTCGCACGGCTCTGCGGCGACGTGCACCGCCTGCCGCTCGCCGGCGGCAGCGTGCAGCTCGCCGTCAGCAACCTGATGCTGCAATGGAGCGACGATCTCGACACCGCGCTGCGCGAGCTGCACCGCGTGCTCGCCCCGGGCGCGCTGCTGACCTTCAGCACTTTCGGCCCCGACACGCTGCGCGAACTGCGCGAGGCGTGGGCCGAGGTCGACCAGATCGCACACGTCAACCCGTTCGTCGACATGCACGATTTCGGCACCGCCCTGGTACGCGCCGGCTTCGCCGAACCGGTGCTGGACGTCGACCGGCATGTACACGATCACTCCGATCCGCTGGCGCTGATGCGCGAACTGCAGCAGATCGGCGCGGGCAACGCGCGCCGCGACCGGCCGCGCGGCCTGACCGGCCGCCGCCGCCTGGAAGCGATGCAGGCCGCGTATCGCCGGCAGCACGGCCGCAGCGACGGCCGCGTGACCGCGACCTGGGAAGTGATCTACGCCACCTGCTTTCGTGCCGAAGGTCCGGCACGGCATGCCGCGGACCCCACGGAGGACGGATCCCCGTCCGAATTCGCGATCGATCTGGCGCGGATCGGCCGTCGACGGCGCGATGGCGGTCCGGGATCGGGACAGGCGCCATGAACACCGACACCCGGCCCGACACACCCCGCCACGCCGCGAGCCAGCCGGTCACCGGCCCTGACGCACCCGCGCCAGCCGTGCCGACGCCCGCGGCCCGTGGCCTGTTCATCGCCGGCACCGATACCGGCATCGGCAAGACGTTCGTCGGTGCCGGCCTGGCTGCCGCGGCCGTGGATGCGGGCCTGCGCGTGGCCGTGATGAAGCCGGTCGCCGCCGGTGCCGAACGCACGGCGGAGGGCTGGCGCAACGAAGACGCGCTCGCGCTGATGGCTGCCGCCGGCACCGACGCCGCCTACGCGGACGTCAATCCCTACTGCCTGCCCGACCCGGTTTCACCCCATATCGCGGCGGCGGCGGCCGGAGTGAGCATCGACGTCGCCGCACTCGGTGCAGCCGCTGGGCGGTTGGCCGCGAACGCCGAATGGATGCTGGTCGAGGGCGCCGGCGGCTGGTACGCCCCGATCGGCCCGCGACAGACCATGGCCGACGTCGCCAAGACACTCGCACTGCCGGTGCTGCTGGTGGTCGGACTGCGCCTCGGCTGCCTGAATCACGCACAGCTGACCCACGCCGCGATCCGCGCCGACGGCTTGCGCTACGCCGGCTGGATCGGCAACCAGGTCGATCCGGCGATGCCGCACAGCGCCGAGAACATCGCCTGGCTGACCGCTGCCATCGGAGAACCATTCGCATTGGTGCCTTGGTCGGCCTCGGGCCGCGTTCCGTCCAGTGCCCAGCGGGAGGCTTTCGCGACCGCCTTGCGGCGTTTGGCACAACTTTAGCCAACCACTTTGTTTCAATCGTAAGTTGTTGAGTTGCTACAAGAAACCGCAGATGGATAATAACGGCTTGCGATCGCTGTCGTGCCCATGGCCACTACGATGATCGACCGGATCGAAATATCACCACACTGCTCACTGACGACCCGTGGCGCCTGGATATTCTTCGCCAGCCTCTGTATCACCTCGTTTTCGCTGGCCGGCCTGGTCGCGCTGCAGGGCTACTGGCCGGTGCTGCCGTTTGCCGGCCTCGAAATGGCCTTACTGGGCTGGGCGCTGAAACTGAGCATGCAGCGGCGCCACTACCGGCAGACGATCACGGTCACCGCCGAATCGGTCGAGATCGAGGAGTACCTGCCGGAGCGGCAAGGCCGGGTCGTGTTTCCGCGCCACTGGGCGCAAGTTAGAATGCGCGGTGGTCTGTCGCCCCTGCATCCGAGCCGGCTCACGATCGAGTCCCACGGCCGGCGCTGCGAGGTCGGCAGTTTTCTGAATGAACAGGAGAGGACAGGTCTCGCGCAGCGGCTCAGACTTCTGATCGGTCGCATCGACGAATCGCCGCCGCTGCTGCCGCAGGTTTCCGCCACGAGTCTGCCGACGAATCGATAACGACGCCAACATCCCGTCTGCACCGCAGGGTGCCCGGGCTCATGCCCCAAGGTCCAAATGCAATGATCAGCACCGTCCGAAAGACCCTTCCCGCCGCACTCGCCTTTGCCGCCGTCGCACTCGCCGGCGCGCCGCAGGCCGACGCCGCCTGGAACCTCCTCAACATGCCCGAAGGGGTCACGGAGCTCTCCAAGACGATCTATTCGCTGCACATGGCCGTCTTCTGGTGGTGCGTAGCCATCGGCGTCGCCGTGTTCGGCGTCATGATCTACGCGCTGGTCAAGTTCCGTAAGTCGGCCGGCGCCGTGGCCGACACCTCGATCACCCACAGCACGCGCGTCGAAATCATCTGGACGGTGATTCCGGTGCTGATCCTGGTCGTGATGGCAGTCCCCGCCGCACGCGGGCTGATCAAAATCGAGGACATGCGCAACACCGAGATGACGATCAAGGTCACCGGCTACCAGTGGCGCTGGCAATACGAATACCTCGACGAAGGCATCTCGTTCTTTTCCGTGCTCGATCGCGAGCACGACAAGATCCGCCAGATCGGCTCCGGGCTCGATCCGAACTCCGTGCCGAACTACCTGCTGAACGTCGACAAGCCGCTGGTCGTGCCGGTCGACACCAAGATCCGCGTGCTGCTGACCGCACAGGACGTGATCCACGCCTGGTGGGTGCCGGACTTCGGCATGAAGAAAGACGCCGTTCCGGGCTACATCAACGAGCTGTGGTTCAAGGTCGACGCCGACAAGCCCGGCACCTATCGCGGCCAGTGCGCCGAGCTCTGCGGCCGCGACCACGGCTTCATGCCGATCGTCGTCGAGGTCCTGAGCAAGCAGGACTACCAGGACTGGGTCGCCCGGCAGAAAGCCGCCGCCGAACCGGCGACATCCGACGCCGAAGAACCGGCCCAGGCCGCTGCCGCCGTCGCGCCGCAGCCGGTCGCCAGCGCCGCCGTAACCACCGCCGCCAACCGCGGCTGAGCCAGCGCCCGCGCCACCGCGCGCGACGCCGCCGACAGAACACATCGAGAGCAGAACGACCATGGCCAACACCACCCACGCCGATCACGCCCACGACCACCACGACCACAAGCCGCACGGCCTGAAGCGCTGGCTGTTCGCGACCAACCACAAGGACATCGGCACGATGTACCTGGTGTTCGCCTGCCTGATGTTCTTCCTGGGCGGCTCGATGGCGCTGGTGATCCGTGCCGAGCTGTTCCAGCCCGGCCTGCAGTTCGTCGATCCGCAGTTCTTCAACTCGATGACGACCGTGCACGCGCTGCTGATGCTGTTCGGCGCCGTCATGCCGGCCTGGACCGGCCTCGCCAACTGGATGATTCCGCTGCAGATCGGCGCGCCCGACATGGCGCTGCCGCGTCTCAACAACTTCAGCTTCTGGATCCTGCCGTTCGCGTTCATGCTGCTGCTGCTGTCGTTCTTCGTCCCCGGCGGCGGGCCGGCCAGCGGCTGGACGATGTATCCGCCGCTGGTGCTGCAGATGGGCGACGGCTTTCCGCTGATGATCTTCGCCGTCCACTTGATGGGTGCGTCGTCGATCCTCGGCGCGATCAACGTGATCGTCACCGTCATGAACATGCGCGCCCCCGGCATGGGCCTGCTGAACATGCCGCTGTTCTGCTGGACCTGGCTGATCACCGCCTACCTGCTGATCGCGGTGATGCCGGTGCTCGCGGGCGCGGTGACCATGCTGCTGACCGACCACTTCTTCGGCACCAGCTTCTTCAACGCGGCCGGCGGCGGCGATCCGGTGATGTTCCAGCACATCTTCTGGTTCTTCGGCCACCCCGAGGTCTACATCCTGATCCTGCCGGCCTTCGGCATTGTCTCCGAGATCATCCCGACCTTCGCCCGCAAGCCGCTGTTCGGCTACGAGACCATGGTGTACGCCTCGGCCTCGATCGCGTTCCTGTCGTTCATCGTCTGGGCTCACCACATGTTCACCGTCGGCATGCCGCTGGCGGGCCAGTTGTTCTTCATGCTCTCGACGATGCTGATCGCCGTGCCGACCGGCGTGAAGGTGTTCAACTGGTGCGCGACCATGTGGAAAGGCTCGTTGACGTTCGAGACGCCGATGCTGTTCTCGATCGCCTTCCTGTTCCTGTTCACCATCGGCGGCTTTTCCGGGCTGATGCTCGCGATCGTCCCGGCCGACTTCCAGTACCACGACACCTACTTCGTCGTGGCGCACTTCCACTACGTGCTGGTGCCGGGCGCCGTGTTCGCGATCATGGCCGGCGTCTACTACTGGCTGCCGAAGTGGACCGGCCACATGTACGACGAGAAGCTCGGCAAGCTCCATTTCTGGCTGTCGATCATCGGCGTCAACCTGCTGTTCTTCCCGCAGCACTTCCTCGGCCTCGCCGGCATGCCGCGCCGCATCCCCGACTACGCCACCCAGTTCGCCGACTGGAACATGGTCTCGTCGATCGGCGCCTTCATCTTCGGCTTCTCGCAGTTGCTGTTCGTCGCCGTGGTCTGGAAGGCCGTGCGTGGCGGCGTGACGGCTCCACAGCGCCCGTGGGAAGGTGCCCATGGCCTCGAATGGGAGCTGCCGACGCCGGTGCCGTACCACAGCTGGGACCAGCCGCCGCCGCCGAGCGTGATCGCGCAGGGCGTCACACACTGAGCTGCCACGGCCATGGCTGAACCGAACGCAACCCAGCCGCCGATGGATGCGCGCGAACGCGCGCGGCGCGTGCGCCGTGGCGCCATCGCCCTCGGCCTGGTTGCGTTCGCGTTCTACGTGGCCTTCATCCTGCTGTCGGTGAGCGGGGTGCGCGGGTGACCGACCTGCGCCGCGAGAACCGCAGCCTGAGCCTGAAGCTCGTCGGCTTTGCCGTCGGCGCCTTCGCCTTCGGCTTCGCGCTGGTACCGCTCTACGACGTGCTCTGCGAGGCCACGGGCTTCGGCAACCAGAAGCTGTTGCTCGAGCGCACGGCCGAACCGGCAGCGGCGCTCGCGGCCTCGGGCGGCGATGCCACCGCCGCCGAACGCAGCATCACCGTCGAATTCGTCACCGAGTTGCCGAGCGTCGGCAACTGGGAATTCAAGCCGGTGGTGCGTTCCATGCAGGTCACGCCGGGGCGGTTGTACGAGGCGGATTTCATCGCTCACAACCTCACCGGCCACGACACCGTCGCCCAGGCCATACCGAACGTCTCGCCGGGCAATGCCACGGCCTTTTTCCGCAAGACCGAGTGCTTCTGCTTCACGCCGCAGAAGTTCGCCCGCAACGAGCAGCGCACCATGCCGGTGCGTTTCATCGTCGATCCGGCACTGCCGAAGCATCTCGACCGGATCACGCTTTCCTACACTTTCTACGACAACTCGACGCGCATCGGCGCATTGAACTGACCCAGGGACCCGCAAAACGATGGCCACCATGACCGCACACGCCCACGACGGCACGCCCCAGACGACCGGCGGCAAGTACTACGTTCCGCACGACAGCCCGTGGCCGGTCTACGGCTCGGCGACGCTGTTCGTGCTGATGATCGGCCTCTGCGGCTGGCTCAACGACTGGTACGGCCCCTGGCTGTTCGCACTCGGCCTGGCGATGCTGTTCGGCCTGTTCGCCGGCTGGTTCGGCGTCGTGATCAGCGAGCACCAGAAGGGCATGTACGACCTGCAGGTCGACAAGTCCTTCCGCATGGGCATGATGTGGTTCATTTTCTCCGAGGTGATGTTCTTCGCCGCCTTCTTCGGCGCGTTGTTCTACGCCCGACAGCTCTCGGTGCCGTGGCTCGGCGGCGACGGCGTCCGGATCTTCAACAAGCTGCTGCTGTGGCAGGGCTTCGAGAACACCTGGCCGACCAACGGCCCGGCCAAGCTCAGCCCGCGCGATGACGGCTCGTTCGAGACCATTCCGGCTTTCGGCCTGCCGGCGATCAACACCGCGATCCTGCTGCTCTCGGGCGTGACCGTCACCATCGCCCACCATGCCCTGCGCGAAGGCAAGCGCAAGATCCTGAACATCTTCCTCGCGGCGACTTTCCTGCTGGGCTTCCTGTTCGTCGCCCTGCAGATCGAGGAATACCACCACGCCTACACCGAGCTCGGCCTGAAGCTGTCCACCGGCATCTACGGTTCGACGTTCTTCATGCTGACCGGTTTCCACGGTTTCCACGTCACGGTCGGCGCGATCATGCTGCTGGTGATCTGGCTGCGCACCATGAGCGGCCACTTCACGCCACAGCGCCACTTCGCCTTCGAGGCCGTCGCCTGGTACTGGCACTTCGTCGACGTGGTCTGGCTGGGACTGTTCGTGTTCGTCTACTGGGTCTGAGCTAGACCAGCGCCAATTGAAGAGGCCGGGGCACGATGCCGTGCTCCGGCCTTTTTCATTTGGGGTGGCGGAAAACGCCGGAATCCGGCTGAGGCGCCGGCAGAACCGTGCCGGATACGGCTAGGGTTGCACTCCATGCGGCGCGATCCAGCCCATCGCCCAGGCCCCCATTAACAACAGGAACAGCCCTACCGACAACCCCACGCGCAGCGCCAGGGCCCGGACCATCCTGCGCGAGTCACCCTGGCCACGCGCCAGCAGGTAGAGGGCGCTGCCGAGACTGGCGACGATCCCGATCAGCGCACAGACGACAACGATCTTGAACAGTCCCATGGGCAGCTCGTGAACGGCAGGCCGGGCCGCGTGCCGGTAGAGGCGGGCGGGGTGGGCCAGGGACCGGTATTATAGGCGGGTGCCCATCCGTATCGCCGTAGGACAGCGAGTGTTCGCACCCTCATGGCCGATGACGGGCCTGACAGTGCTGCTGTGCGTGTTGTTCGTCATGCTCGGCCGCTGGCAGTGGGGCCGCTATGAGGTCAAACACGAGCTCTGGGAACAGTTCGAGCAGGGCGCGACCCAACCGGTTGCGCTGGGCTCCCGGACAACGACCGATCTGCCGCGGTATACCCGCGTGCGAATCGAAGGCCGGTGGCTGCCGCAATACCAGTTCCTGCTCGACAACCGCACTCATGCCGGCCAGGCGGGCTACGAGGTACTGACGCCGTTCGAACTGGCGGACGGTCGGCTGGTGATCGTCAATCGAGGTTGGGTGCCGTTTTCGGGCTACCGGGACCGGCTGCCCGAGATCGCCGCCGAGTTTGCCGATCTCGATACTGCCACGCCGGTATCGGTCGTCGGCCGGCTCGACGAGCTGCCGAGCGCGGGGCTTGCGGGCGGACGGGCACCACCGCCCCTGGAAGGGCCCTGGCCGCGGCTGACGTCGTACCCGGCGCCGGAGCAGCTCGCCGCCGCACTCGGCGCCGATCTGGCCGAAGCCCAAGGCGCGGACCCGGGCGCAATTACGGGGAATCCGCGTGTGGGCCCGCGGCTGGAACGGCGTACGCTGCTGCTCGACGCCGCCGAGCCGCGAGGCCATGTCCGCACCTGGCAACCCGGCGGCCTCGGCCCCGAGCGGAACTGGTCGTACGCGATCCAGTGGTGGAGTTTCGCGGTGGTGGTGGCGGGGCTTTACCTGGGGCTCAACCTGCGACGCAAGCCGAATGACGGGCACCGCCGCTGACCACAGGCCCGGCCGCAGACTACGGAACGCGAGAGGAATCGGATGACGACACAGACGGCCAACGCCATCGACCCTGCAGTGCGGGCGCGTGGACGGCGGACCTTGCTCGGTCTCGCGGCACTGTTCTTCGTGCCGCTGGCGCTGTCGTTCTGGCTGTACTACGCCGGCGGCTGGCGCCCCGCGGGCTCGACCAACAAGAGCGAGCTGATCACGCCGGCACGCCCACTCGAAAGAGTGCCGTTCACGCTCCCCGACGGCACGACTTCGGCGCGTGCCGATCTGCTCGAGGGCAAGTGGACGCTGCTCTACATCGGCGCCGGTTCCTGCGACGCGGATTGCCAGAAAGCGCTCTGGACCATGCGCCAGACACGCCAGCTGCTCGCCGCCGACATGGACCGCGTGCAGCGCGTGTTCATCGCCCGCGGCGACTGCTGCAACATGGAGTTCCTGTCGGCCGAGCATCCCGGTCTCGAGATCGTGCAGGCCGACGATCCATCGACAGGCGATTTCTTCGCGCAGTTCCCGCCGGACGATCCACAGCACAGCGTCTACATCGTCGACCCCCTCGGGAACCTGATGATGCGCTTCGACGTACGCGAGAACCCGCAGGGCCTGCTGTCCGACCTGAAAAAGCTGCTGAAGCTGTCGCACATCGGCTGACCGACGCCCCGTTTCTCCATCCCATCGTGCCCAAGCCCGAGCCCACGCCGCCATGAACGCCACTCCCAGTCTCCTTGTCCCGGCTGCACTGCCCGCAGCCACGCTCATCCGCCGCCTGGCGCTGTTCGGCGTCGCGCTGTGCCTGACGGTCGTCGTACTCGGCGCCTGGGTACGCCTTACCGACGCCGGTCTGGGCTGCCCCGACTGGCCTACCTGCTACGGCCACGTCACACCTTCGGGCGCGATGCAGAATCCCGGCCAGGTCGAGTCCTACTCGCCCGGCTGGGCGTTCGATTCGGGCAAGGCCTGGCGCGAGATGATCCACCGCTACGCCGCCACCACGCTCGGGCTGGTGATCGTGCTGATCACCGCGCTGGCGATCGTCTACCGGCGGCAAAGACCGGTAAGCCTGCCGTTCGCATTGGCGTTGCTGATCACCGTGGTACTGCAGGGCCTGCTCGGTGCATTCACGGTCTGGTGGCTGGTCAAACCCCTGGTCGTGGTCCTGCACCTGATAGGTGGCCTGACCACGCTGTCGCTGCTGTTCTGGCTGTGGCTCGACATGCGGCGGCGCACCGGCATCGTCCGGCCGGTGCCCGGCACCACCCGCAGCGCGACGCTGGACGGCGCACGCCGCGCCGCCGTGGTCGCAACAGTCGTCGTCGCGGTGCAGATCGCGCTCGGCGGCTGGACCAGCAGCAACTACGCCGCCATTTCCTGCCCTGACTTCCCGCAGTGCCAGGCACAGTGGATCCCGGCAGGCATGGACTATGCCGACGCTTTCGTGCTGTGGCGCGGCCTCGACATCAACTACACCGGCGGCGTGCTCGAACACCCGGCCCGCGTCGCCATCCACTACACCCACCGGCTCGGCGCGCTCGCCGCCACCCTCGCGGTGTTGCTGGCCGCCTGGCTCGCGCTGCGCACGGCGCCCACGACCCTGGTTCGCAACGGCGCCTGGTGGGCGATCGGCACGCTCGCGCTGCAGCTGCTGGTGGGCATCTTCATGGTGCTCGAGGCTTTCCCGCTGGCACTGGCCACGGGCCACAACGGCGGAGCAGCCTTGCTGCTGCTGGCGATGCTGATGCTGAACCGCCGTCTGAGAGAGGCCTGAGCGCGTGGCCAGTTCACCCGCCGACACTGCTGCGACCGTGCGCGCCAGCTGGCGGCACTATTACGAGCTGACCAAGCCGCGGGTCGTGGTGCTGATCGTGTTCACCTCGATCGTCGGCACGCTGCTCGCCACGCCCGGCATGCCGCCGCTCGGCGCATTGCTCTGGGGCAATCTCGGGATCGCGCTGGCGGCGGGCTGCGCCGCCGCGATCAATCACGTTCTCGATCAGAAGATCGACGAAAAGATGGCCCGCACGCGCTACCGGCCGCTGCCGACCGGCTCGGTGAACACCACCCAGGCACTGGCCTTTGCGGCGACACTCGGCGTCGCGTCGATGCTGCTGCTGTGGTTCCTGGTCAACCCGCTGACCGCGGTGCTGACCTTCCTCTCGCTGATCGGCTACGCGGTGATCTACACCGCCTGGCTGAAGCGCGCGACCTCGCAGAACATCGTGATCGGCGGCGCCGCCGGCGCCGCACCGCCGGTACTCGGCTGGGCCGCGGTCACCAACTCGGTCGATCCGAACGCGCTGCTGCTGTTCCTGATCATCTTCATCTGGACGCCACCGCATTTCTGGGCGCTGGCGATCGCCCGCCGCGACGAATACGCGCGCGCCGGCATCCCGATGCTGCCCGTGACCCACGGCATCCCCTACACCCGGCTGCAGGTGCTGCTGTACACCGTGCTGCTGGTGCTGGTGACCTTCATGCCGTTCCTGACCGGCATGAGCGGCCTGATCTATCTCGCCGCTACATTGATATTGAACGGCATGTTCCTGTACTACGCGCTGGCGATGAAGTTCACGACCCGCACCGAACTGCCGATGCGCGTGTTCAAGTTCTCGGTGCACTACCTGATGTGGCTGTTCATCGCGCTGCTGGTCGATCACTACCTGCCGACGACGCAGTTGCTGGTGCAGGCGCGCTGACGCACGCGGCTCAGCCGCGAAACAGCTCGTCGGCGACAAAGGGGTTGGTGCGGCGCTCTGCGCCGAAAGTCGAAGTCGGCCCATGCCCCGGCAGGAAGGTCACCTCGTCGCCCAGCGGAAACAGGCGCTCGCGGATCGAGGCGATCAGCTGGGCGTGATTGCCTCCCGGAAAATCGGTGCGGCCGATCGAGCCGGCGAACAACACGTCGCCGACGATAGCGATCTGGCTGGGGGCGTGGAAGAACACCACATGTCCCGGCGTGTGGCCCGGGCAGTGGCGGACCGCCAGCACCAGCTCGCCCACATGGACTTCATCGCCATCGACCAGCCAGCGGGTCGGCTCGAAACGCTCGCCGACGCCGAACCCGAACATCTGTGCCTGTTGCGGCAGCTGCTCGATCCAGAAGCGATCGCCTTCGTGCGGCCCTTCGATGGGCACGCCGGTGCGGCGCGCGAGCTCGGCGGTCGCCGCAGCGTGATCGAGATGGCCGTGGGTCAGCAGGATGCGCTCCAGGGTCAGACCCTCACGCTCGAGCACCGGCAATACTCGATCGAGATCGCCGCCCGGATCGACGATCGCCGCCTGCCGCGTCCGCTCGCACCAAAGCACGGAACAATTCTGCTGGAACGGCGTAACGGGAACGACGGCGATCTGCATGATTGGGTACATTATGACTTACCATGCCGCCGGTGTGATTCGCCGATGCCATTGCGGCGACCATCATCCGGCAGATGCCCGGGAAGCCGCTTTCGATGGACGAGACGACGATTCGTACCTTTGCCGGCCTGCTGGCGGCCGCCCGCATGCAGCCGGAGCCGCAGCGCCTGCTGTTCGTGTTCGCGGTAGCGGAGCCTCCGCCTGGTGAGGTCGGCAGCGGACGGGTGGCGCTCACGCCGCGCGTCTGCGTCGACAAGCTCGCAACGGAAGTGGTGTCTTTCGAGGCCTTGCGCACGGAATCCCGGGCTTCTATACCGCACTGGGACATCCTGTTCGTCGCCGCGCTCGACGGCCGCGCAGGCATTGCCCCGAACAGCGACGAGGCAGCGGCGCCGCTGCGGATGATGCTGGAATCGATCCGGGCGGGGCGGATCTCGAACTTCCTGACCATCGACCACGACGGCGAACTCGTGCGCCTCGAACCCGGCTGACCACCGTTCGCCTAGTACGGCGGGTCGGCGTATGCTGTAGAACGTACGGACGGAGTACAGGAAAGCACATGGTCACCACATGGTTCCTGGATGACAAACCGGGCAGCACGCCGCTGTGGATCGTGTTCTGGATCTACGGTGTCGTCGCGAGCCATCTGATGTTCGGCGCCATCCTGCTGCTGTTCCGCAGTATCAGCACACCGCTGCTCGCCGCGGTGTTGCTGGCCTTCGTCCTCTACACGGCGTGGATCATGCGCACCGTCTGGCGCAATGCCTTCAATGTCGGCAACCAGGTCTACGGGCACATGGCACGTGCCCTGACCGTGGCCTGGGCACTCAATGCGGTGCTGGTCAGCGGTTTCCTGCTGCTCGGGCACGTCGGGCGGGTCAGCCTGCCGATCTGAAGTCCCGCCGGCCGCCTTGACCGGCATCGTGGCTCACGATGCCCGTGAACGGGCTGCGCGCCGCTCCTCCTCGGCCCGCGCTGCCGCAATCTCCGGCAGATCATGCTCGTAACCGAGTTTCGGGAATCGCCTGAGATCCATGCGCCGGATCGCGAAGTGCATCCAGGTGAGCGCAATGGACACGAGCACGAACAGCAGCATGAAGCAGCTCGACCAGACGTTCGTGTAGTCGGCGAGCGCACCGAACGCGATCGGCAGCAGGAAGCCTCCGAGCCCGCCGATCATGCCGACGACACCGCCGACCGAGCCCACGTGCCGCGGATAGTAGACCGGGATGTGCTTGTAGACCGCGGCCTTGCCGAGCGACATGAAAAAGCCGAGCACGAACACGAGGATGGTGAACGGCACGAGGCCGATCGCGAGCCCGAAACGGATATCGCCATCGATGCCCTTCACGACGTATTGCGTGTCGGGGTAGGACAGCAGAAAGGTACAGATCGCCGATATGCCGAAGGTCCAATACATCACGCTGCGTGCGCCGATGCGGTCCGACAACTGCCCGCCGACGATCCGGAAGACACTCGCGGGGATCGAGTAGCTCGCCGCGATCATGCCGGCCGTCTTGATGTCCAGGCCGTACGCGCCGATCAGGTAACGGGGAAGCCACAGCGCCAGCGCGACAAAGCCGCCGAACACGAAGAAGTAGTAGAGCGAGAAACGCCATACCTGCAGGTTGGCCAGCGGCGCCACCTGCTCGCGAAACGGCATCGGCTTCGCACCCGAGGCGCGCCTTTCGGCCAGCTGCGGATCGTCGGACGCCAGCAGCCAGAACAGCACGCCGGTCACCGCAAGCGCAAGCGCCCAGACCGTTGCGACCATCTTCCAGCCTGCGGCCACCATCACCAGCGGCGCGAGCAGCTTGGTCACGGCGGACCCGACGTTGCCCGCACCGAACACGCCGAGCGCCGTGCCCTGCTTCTCCGGCGGAAACCACTGCGACACATAGGTCACGCCGACCGAAAACGCGCCACCTGCGACACCGACGAACAAGGCCGCAAGCAGGAAACCGGGATAGGTCGAAGCCAGGGTCAGCGCCCAGGTCGCAACCGCCGCCACCAGCATCACCAGCGTCAGCACGAGGCGCCCGCCGTACTGGTCGGCCCAGATGCCGAGGAACATGCGGATCAGCGAGCCGCTCAGGATCGGAGTCGCGACCAGCAGGCCGAACTGGGTGCCGGAGAGCCCGAGGTCCTGCTGGATCCGGATGCCGATGATCGAGAAAATGGTCCAGGCGGCAAAGCACACGGTGAACGCGAACGTGCTGAGCCACATCGCGCGATTCGCCGGACCACCGGACACCACTGCCGAATCGTTCATGCGGGCTTCCCTTCGGCGGCCAGCGCCTCGATTTCCGCGAGGCCGCGAACGCCGTAACGCTCCTGCAGCGACTCGAGGTAATGCTGCAATTCGCGCTGGCGTACCTGCAGTTCGAGATAGTCGGCGATGCGTCCACGCACGGCCTCGAAAGGCAGGTGTGTGCCGACCTCGATCGCATCGACGCTCACGACATGATGGCCCCAGCGCGATTCGACCGGGTAGGCAGCGAGCCCCTGTCGCAAGCGGAATACCTGCCGGTCGAATTCCGGTGTCGTCTGCCCGCGCTGCAACCAGCCGAGCTCGCCTCCCTCGTTCTTCGACGGGCAATCCGAGTGGCGCAATGCGAGGTCGGCGAACAGCACCGGATTCATCTGGAGCTGAGCGATCAGCGCCTCGGCCTCGCTGCGCGCGCGCAGCCGACCGTGGATGTCGTCGGCGGGCGCGGCACGCAGGATGTGCCGGACACGCAGCCGATCCGGCGAACGGAAGCGATCGGGATTGTTGTCGTAGTAGCGCCGGCAATCTTCCTCGGTCGGCACGCGGTCCACGAGTTCGCGTTCGAGCAGCATGCGAATGCCCGCCTCCTCGTGCGCTTCGGCGCCCTGCGACTGCGGCGCCACCGCCAGCCCGAGACGGTCGATCTCCCGCCGCAGCAGTTCACGCACGACCAGCGCACGGGCGGCGGCGGCACGCGATTCCGCAGGCCGGGCCGAGCGGTGATGCTGCATTTCCCGCGCGATCTCCGCCTCATCGATCGGCGTGTCGCCGACATACAGCACGCAAGGCGCCGGCTGCCCGAAAGTGCGGGCCTCTCCGCCGGAATCGTGCGCGTGCCGGTGCGCAGTGGCGCTCATGCCCGACTCCGACGCCCGTAGTCGAGAGTGGCCGGCCGCTTGCGGACGACCTGGTAAGGTCGCCAGAGGTAGCTGAGCGGAATGCTCCATACGTGCACCAGACGCGTGAACGGCGCGATCAGGAACAGCGTCATGCCGAGCAGGACATGCGCCTTGTAGACCCAATGCACGCTGACCATGAAATCGGCGGCGCCGGCGCGGAAGGTCGCGATGTGCTGCGCCCACTCGCTGAGCAGGATCATCACGCCGCCATCGAGATGGGTCGCGGACACCGGAATGCTGACCATGCCGAGCACGAGCTGGGCGAACAGCAGCAACAGCACCAGCAGGTCGCCCACCGAACCGGATGCTCGCACGCGCGGATCGAACATACGCCGCGCCAGCAGGATCACGATGCCGACAAAACACATCGCGCCCGCAAGCCCGCCGAGCCACATCGCCAGCAGCTGCTTCTGCGGGGCAGTGATCAGCGCGGAGTACACCGAATGCGGCGTGAGCAGGCCAACCAGGTGGCCGCCAAGGATCGCGAGGATGCCGATGTGGAACAGGTTGCTGCCGAGGCGCATGCCCCGTCCCGACAGCAGCTGGCTCGATCCCGTACGCCAGCTATACATGGCGTAGTCGAAACGCGCCCAGCTGCCGATGAAGAACACGGCCAGCGCAATGTACGGGTAGATCTGGAACGCGAACTGGTGCAGGTAGCTCATCGGAATGCCTCACTGTGCGGTGCGGGACGCGACGATGGCGCGCAGTCCCGGTCGGGCGCTTCCGTGCCGAAGCGCACGGCTTCCTCTTCCCACAGACGATCCATTTCCTCGGGCGTATCGTCACGCGGCTCCGCGTTGGCGCGGTCGCGCAGCACGCGAACGTCGAGCTTCCCGGCACAGATCCGTTCAAGGATCGAGAACGGCACGGCATACGGGCTCTGCCGCGCAGCCGCGCGCGCTCCGAGCAGCGCGATGATGTGCCCGACGTGCTGCAGCCAGTCGATGGATTCGGTCGCCGGCCGCCGCGCGAGGAATTCGAGCAGCAGCGGCAGATAATCGGGCAGTTCTTTCGCGGCAAGCTCGTAGCCGTGCCTGCGATAGGCCTCGAGCAGGTCGACCATTGCCTGACCGCGATCGCGGGACTCGCCGTGGATGTGTTCGAACAGCAGGAGACTCATCGAGCGGCCGCGATCGAACAGCGCGAGCCACCGTTCCTGTGCCTCGAGCGGATCGGCATCCAGCAGATCGCGCGTGAAAGCCACGAGTGCGGCGCGCTGCTTCGCGTCGGGCGCCAGCTCTTCCGCCGCGGCCAGCAGTTCGTCGCGATGGGCCCACAATTCGTCATGCGGGTAGTCGAGCAGAACACTCAGCAGGCCGAGCAGCCTCATCGCGGCACCACGTAGCCGGTGGTCCGGCGGGTCGTGAAGAGATCGGCCGGGCTGTCTCCGCTGCAGCCGTTGCCGAACGTGAATCCGCAGCCGCCGCGCTCGCCGTAGGCATCATTTGCGTACTCGCGGTGTCCGCTCGGGATCACGAAGCGATCCTCGTAGTTCGCGATCGCGAGATAGCGGTACATGTCCTCGGCCTGTGCGACCGTGAGACCGGCCTGCTGCAGCACCGCATGGTCCTCGATGCCGTCGACGTTGCGCGCCCGCCGCCAGGCGCGCATCGCCATCATCCGCTCCAGCGCCCGCACGACCGGCGCCTCGTCGCCCGCCGTCAGCATGTTGGCGAGATAGCGCACCGGAATGCGCAGCGAGGCGACGTCGGGCAGCTCGCCGTTCATGCCCACGCGGCCGCGTTCGGCCGCGGACTGGATCGGCGACAGCGGCGGCACATACCAGACCATCGGCAGCGTGCGGTACTCCGGGTGCAGCGGCAGCGCCAGCCGCCAGTCGATCGCGAGCTTGTAGACCGGCGAAGCTTTCGCGGCTTCGAGCCAGCTGTCGGGAATGCCCTCCTTGCGGGCCGCCTCGATCACCTGCGGATCGAACGGATCTAGGAACAGGTCGAGGTGCGCTTCGTACAGGTCTTTCTCGGCCGGGACCGACGCGGCGGCCTCGATGCGATCGGCGTCGTACAGCATCACGCCGAGATAGCGGATGCGACCGACGCAGGTCTCGGAGCAGACGGTCGGCTCGCCCATCTCGATGCGCGGATAGCAGAAAATGCACTTTTCCGATTTGCCGCTCTTCCAGTTGTAGTAGATCTTCTTGTACGGGCAGGCCGATACGCACATGCGCCAGCCGCGGCACTTGTCCTGGTCGATCAGGACGATGCCGTCCTCCTCGCGCTTGTAGATGGCGCCCGACGGGCAGGCCGAGACACAGGCCGGGTTCAGGCAGTGCTCGCACAACCGCGGCAGGTACATCATGAAGGTCTTCTCGAACGCGCCGTAGATCTCCTTCTGGATCGCGTCGAAATTCCGGTCGACCGAGCGCTTCGCGAACTCCGTGCCGAGGATCTCCTCCCAGTTCGGGCCCCACTCGATCTTCTGCATGCGCTCGCCGCTCACCAGCGAACGCGGCCGCGCCGTCGGCTGGTGGGCGACGTCCGGCGCTGTGTGCAGATGCCCGTAGTCGAAATCGAACGGTTCGTAGTAGTCGTCGATCTGCGGCAGATCGGGGTTCGCGAAAATCTTCGACAGCAGCCGCCAGCGGCCGCCGGCGCGCGGCACGAGCTTGCCGGCGCGCGTGCGCACCCAGCCGCCGTTCCACTTGTCCTGGTTCTCCCATTCCTTCGGATAGCCGATGCCGGGCTTGGTCTCGACATTGTTGAACCAGGCGTACTCGACGCCTTCGCGCGACGTCCATACGTTCTTGCAGGTGATCGAGCAGGTATGGCAGCCGATGCACTTGTCGAGGTTCAGCACCATCGCGATCTGTGCACGTACTTTCATCGCCGCACCTCCCCGGATGCCGCCACGGGCTCGTCATCGAGCCAGTCGACCGTCCTCATCTTGCGCACGATCACGAACTCGTCCCGGTTGGTGCCGGTCGTGCCGTAGTAGTTGAAGCCATAGGCGAGCTGCGCATAGCCGCCGATCATGTGGGTGGGCTTGACGACCACGCGGGTCACGGAATTGTGGATGCCGCCGCGGGTGCCGCTGATCTCCGACCCGGGCACGTTGATGATGCGCTCCTGCGCGTGGTACATCATCGCCATGCCCGGCATCACCCGCTGACTCACCACCGCGCGCGCGGCGATCGCGCCGTTGACGTTGTACAGATCGATCCAGTCGTTGTCGGCGATCCCCGCTTCGCGTGCATCGGTCTCGCTGATCCACACGATGGGGCCGCCACGCGACAAGGTCTGCATGATCAGGTTGTCGCTGTAGGTGCTGTGGATGCCCCATTTCTGGTGCGGCGTGATCCAGTTGAGGACGATCTCGCGATTGCCGTTGCCGCGTTTGCCGAGCAGGGAGGCCACGGTCTTGGTGTCCACCGGCGGCCGATAGCTCATGAAGCCCTCGCCGAAGGCGACCATCCAGTCGTGGTCCTGGTAGAACTGCTGACGGCCGGTGATCGTGCGCCACGGAATCAGCTCGTGGACATTGGTATAGCCTGCGTTGTAGCTGACGTGTTCGTCCTCCAGGCCCGACCAGGTCGGCGAGGAAATGATCTTGCGCGGCTGTGCCTGGATGTCGCGGAAGCGGATGGCCTCGTGCTCCTTGCCCTCGGCGAGGTGCGCATGGCTGCGCCCCGTCAGCGCACCGAGCGCAGCCCAGGCCTTGACGGCAACATGCCCGTTCGTTTCCGGTGCGAGACTCAACACGACTTCACAGGCGTCGATCGCGCTGTCGATGCGTGGCCGGCCCTCGCCGATGCCGGGTTCGGTCACACGCCGGTTAAGCCCGCCGAGGAAAGCGATCTCGTCCTGCGTGTTCCAGTTGATGCCCTTGCCACCGTTGCCGAGCTGGTCGAGCAGCGGTCCGAGTGAAGTGAACTTCCGGTGAAGATTCGGGTAATCGCGTTCGACGACCGTCATGGCTGGCATGGTGCGCCCCGGCACCGGCTCGCACTCGCCCTTCTTCCAGTCGGGCGTGCCGAACGGCATCGCGAGCTCGCCGGGCGTGTCGTGCTGGGTCGGGGTAAGCACGAGATCCCGCTCGATGCCGAGCACACCCGGCGCGAGCGCGCTGACCGTGCGCGCGATCTCCTTGAAGATCTCCCAGTCGCTGCGGGATTCCCAGGCGGGATCCACCGCCTTCGACAGCGGGTGGATGAACGGATGCATGTCCGAGGTGTTGAGGTCGTCCTTCTCGTACCAGGTGGCGGTTGGCAGCACGATGTCGGAGTAGAGCGCGGTCGTGCACATGCGGAAGTCGAGCGTTACGAGAAGATCGAGCTTGCCTTCCGGGGCTTGGTCGCGCCACGCCACGTCCTGCGGCTTCACGGCGCCGATTTCGCCGAGATCCTTGCCCTGCAGGCCATGGCGCGTGCCGAGCATGTGCCGCAGCATGTATTCGTGGCCTTTGCCCGAGGAACCGAGCAGGTTCGAACGCCAGATGAACATCACGCGCGGAAAGTTCTGCGGTGCGTCGGGATCGGCGTAGGCAAAATCGAGCTGACCGCTCTTCAGTTGCTCGAGCGCCCAGGCGGCCGGCTCCGCGCCGGCTTCGGCCGCCGCGCGCGTGATCTCGAGCGGATTGCGATTGAGCTGCGGTGCGCTCGGCAACCAGCCCATGCGCACCGCACGCAGATTGAAATCGACCAGACTGCCCGGATACTTCGCCGGGTCCGCCAGCGGCGACAGCAGATCCTGTGCGACCAATTTCTCGTAGCGCCACTGGTCCGAATTGAAGTAGAAGAACGACGTACCGTTCATCTGACGTGGCGGACGACTCCAGTCGAGCGCAAACGCCAGAGGCTGCCAGCCGGTCTGCGGACGGAGCTTCTCCTGCCCGACGTAGTGGGCCCAGCCACCACCGGTCTGGCCGACGCAGCCGCACATCATCAGCATGTTGATGAGGCCGCGATAGTTCATGTCGTTGTGGAACCAGTGGTTCATGCCCGCACCGACGATGATCATGCTGCGTCCACGGGTCTTGTCCGCGGTGTGCGCGAACTCGCGCGCGATCTCGATCACTTCGGCACGCGGCACGCCGGTGATGCGTTCCTGCCAGGCCGGCGTGCCGGGCACGTCCGCATCGTAGTCCGCCGTGACATTGCCGCCACCGAAACCGCGATCGACGCCGTACTGCGCGAGCAGGAGATCGTAGACGGTGGCGATCGCCCACTCCCGGCCGTCGGCCAGCGTCAGCCGGCGCACCGGCACATTGCGCTCGAGCACGTCGGCATGCGGCGCAGCCGTCCAGCGTTCGTGGCGGATGCCGCCGAAATAGGGGAAGCTGACCGCTTCGATGCCGTCATTCGCCGCGGCAAGCGACAGCCGCAGCTGCGTGGCGCGGCCGGCGCTGTCCTTCGCCTCGATGTTCCACTTGCCCTTCTCGCCCCAGCGAAATCCGACCGAACCGTTCGGAACCGTCAGTTCACCGCTGGTTTCATCCCAGGCAAGCGTCTTCCACTCCGGATTGTTGGCCTCGCCGAGACCGCCGAGGTCGCTCGCACGCAGGAAGCGCTCCGGGACGAGGCGGCCGTCCGCGCGGCGCTCGAGCCGCACGGCCAGCGGCATGTCGGTGTAGCGGCGGCAATAGTCGGTGAAATACTCGGACGGCTGGTCGACGTGGAATTCCTTCAGGATCACGTGCCCGAACGCGAACGCGAGTGCCGCATCGGTGCCCTGCTTCGGATGCAGCCAGTGATCGGTCAGCTTGGCGACCTCCGAATAATCCGGTGTGATCGCCACCGTCTTGGTGCCGTTGTAACGGGCCTCGGTGAAGAAGTGGGCGTCCGGCGTGCGCGTCTGGGGCACATTCGAACCCCAGGCGATGATATAGCGGCTGTTGTACCAGTCGGCCGACTCGGGCACGTCGGTCTGTTCGCCCCAGACCTGCGGCGATGAAGGCGGCAGATCGCAGTACCAGTCGTAGAACGACAGGCAGACACCGCCGAGCAACGACAGGTAGCGCGCCCCCGCGGCGTAGCTGATCATCGACATCGCCGGGATCGGCGAGAAGCCGATCACGCGATCCGGACCATGCTGCTTCGCCGTGTGCAGGTTCGAGGCGGCAATGATCTCGTTGGCCTCGTCCCACGATGCGCGCACGAATCCGCCGAGCCCGCGGCGGGCCTTGTAGGCGCGTGCTTTCGCCGGATCGCCGACGATGCTCGCCCAGGCCTCGACCGGATCGAGCGCCTTGCGGGCCGCGCGCCATTGGCGCAGCAGCTCGCCACGCACCAGGGGATACTTGAGGCGGTTGGCGCTGTAGAGATACCAGGAATAGCTTGCGCCGCGCGGACAGCCGCGCGGCTCGTGGTTCGGCAGATCGGGGCGGGTGCGCGGGTAGTCGGTCTGCTGCGTCTCCCAGGTGACCAGCCCGTTCTTGACGTAGATCTTCCAGCTGCACGAACCGGTGCAGTTCACGCCGTGCGTCGAGCGCACGATCTTGTCGTACTGCCAGCGTGCGCGATAGCCGTTCTCCCAGTCGCGATTCTCCTGCTTAGTGATCCCGTGACCGTCCGCGAACGGCTCCGCACGTCGCTCGAAGAATCGCAATCGATCCAGGAAATAGCTCATCGTCCCGCCCTCCTCAGCACGGCGCTTCGGCACCGCGCCGCAGATACCACCACCACGTGATCGCGAGACAGCTCACATAAAACGCGATGAAGCCATAAAACGCCATCTCGGGACCACCCGTGATCGCAATCGAACTGCCGTAGCTCTTCGGGATGAAGAAACCACCGTACGCACCGATCGCGGAACTGAAGCCGACCACCGCGGCCGACTCGATGCCGGCCTGACGCTGCGCCGCTGCCTTGCCCGCCGCATCCGCTCCCTCCGACAGACGCTCGTGCACCTTGCGGAAAATCACCGGGATCATCCGGAAAGTCGAGCCGTTGCCCACGCCGGTCACCACGAACAAGGCAATCGACGTTGCCAGGAAGCCGGCGAAATTGCCGGCACTGTCGCCGTGCGGCATGAAGTACATCTTGAGAACGATGCCGGCGACCAGCAGTGCGAAAACCCAGAACGTGAGCGCGGCACCACCGATCCGGTCGGCCAGCCAGCCGCCGACGGGTCGGGCGAGCGCACCGACCAGCGGACCGAGAAATGCATAGGCAAGCGGATTCACTGTCGGGAACTGGGTTTTCACCAGCATCGGGAACGCTGCCGAGAAGCCGATGAACGAGCCGAAGGTGCCGACATAGAGCCAGCACATCAGCCAGTTGTGCTTGCGCCAGAAAATCGTTGCCTGTTCGTTGAACGACGACCGCGCACATGCAAGGTCGTCCATGCCGAACCACGCGACGATGGCTACCACGGCCAGCAGCGGTACCCACACGAAGCCCGCATTCTGCAGATACAGGGGCAGGCCGTCGGCACTCGACTGTGGCGCGCCGGCCAGCGCACCGAACACGCCGGCAGTGATCGCGGCCGGCACCAGGAACTGCACGGCCGAAACGCCGAGATTTCCGAGCCCGGCATTCATCCCGAGCGCATAGCCTTGCATCGACTTCGGATAGAAGAAGGAAATGTTTGCCATCGAAGAGGCGAAATTGCCGCCGCCCAGACCGCACAGGATCGCGATTGCAACGAAGTGCCAGTAGGGTGTAGCCGGATCCTGCACGGCGAAACCGAGCCAGACCGCGGGCATCAGCAACAGGGCCGTCGAGACTGCCGTCCAGCGGCGACCGCCGAAGATCGGCACCATGAACGAGTAGAAAATGCGCAGCGTCGCCCCTGACAACGCAGGCAGGGCCGTCAGCCAGAACAGCTGGTCGGTCGTGAAATCGAAGCCCGCCTGGTTGAGCTTGACGGCCACGACTGAAAACAGCATCCAGACCGCAAACGCCAGCAGCAGCGCCGGAATCGAAATCCACAGATTGCGCGTCGCGATGCTGCGCCCCGTCGCAGCCCAGAATGCCGGATCATCAACTTCCCATTCCGAGATCTCGGCACGCTTTGCCATGCTGGGCCTTCGCAGCTTCGTATTTCGGTCGTCGAGAGTCTACCGCGATGCAGCGCATCGCGACTCTGTCATGCATCAAGCGCGCGCCGTGATCCGCTTGCCATTCCGGACCACGTGGAGTACAGGGTTGCGGGTCCAGGCTCGATCCGGCTTTCGCAGCAATCTTTTCCGGGACCCTGCCTCTTTGTGGCCAGATCTCCGACCTCACTACGCCTGCGACTCGCTGGATCGGCGGGCCGAAGCATGACTATCGGCATCATGTGGGGCTGTACGTAATTCTCACGATGCTGCAGGAGATCACATGATCGTCGAGCGTCTCTGGCCCGGTAATTCCTACCGCAATTTCCACTACCTGATCGCCTGCGGCGAAACCGGCGAGGCGCTGGCGATCGATCCGCTCGATTGGTCGCTGTGTCTGCGCACCGCGCAGGCGCGCGGCTGGACCATCACGCAGATCCTGAACACGCACGAACATCACGATCACACCGGCGGCAACGAGAGCCTGCGGGCCGCGACCGGCGCGAAGCTGCTGGCGCATGCCGGCGCCGCGAGCCGCATCGGCGGCGTCGATCGGGGCCTCGCGCGCGGCGACGTGATCCGCGTCGGTCGCAGCGCCGAACTCGAATGCCTCGATACGCCGGGGCATACGCTGGCACACGTCTGCCTGTTCGCGCACGCACCGGAGCCGGCGCTGTTCTGCGGCGACACGCTGTTCAATGCCGGTGCCGGCAACTGCCACAACGGCGGCTCGCCCGACAAGCTCTACGACACCTTCGTCGAACAGCTCGCGAAACTGCCGCCCGCGACCCGCATCCATCCCGGTCACGAATACCTCGGGCGCAATCTCGCGTTCACGCTCGATCGCGAACCCGGCAATTCCGATGCCGAGAAACTGGCCGCCGACATCGCCACGCTCGAGCCGGCGATGGCGCCCGTGACGACCCTGGCCGACGAAATGCGGATCAACACGTTCTTCCGCCTGGGCAACCCCCGGGTGATTGCCGGCCTGCGCGAGAAATTCCCGGATTTGCCGCAGCAGCCCGATCCGCGGACGGTATTCACCCGGCTGCGCGAACTACGCAATCGTTGGTGACGACGATGGCGGGCACCGGCCAGCTGCCACTGTTCACCTATGGCTTCCGGACATTCTTCGTCGCCGCTGGCCTGAGCGCGCTGATACTCATACCGCTGTGGGCGATCGGCTTTGGGTTCCAGTGGCCCCTGAACACCGACTGGCCACCCGCGGCCTGGCACGGGCACGAAATGCTGTTCGGCTTCGTCTGCGCAGCCATCGCCGGTTTCCTGCTGACCGCCGTGCCGAGCTGGACGGGGCAGAAGGGCTTCGGCGGCGCCCCGCTGATGCTGATGGCGGCCGTCTGGCTGCTCGGCCGCCTGCTCGTCGGTAGTTCGGCAGTCTGGCCGTTCGTTGCGGTAGCGGTCGCGGACCTGGCCTTCCTCGCCGTGCTGGCGCTGTTCCTCGCACCGCCACTGCTCCGCGAGCGCAACCGCAATACACCCTTGTTGGCAGTGCTACTGCTGCTGTGGCTGTGCAACGCGGGCTTTCACCTCGGCCTGTGGCGCGGCGACGCGCTGCTGAGCAGGCAGACGCTGCTGGCGGGAATCAATCTCGTGCTGATCCTGGTGACCGTCGTCGCCGGACGCATGCTGCCGCCGGTCACCACGGCGGCCTTGCGCCAGCAAGGCACGAATCAGGTCGTACGCCCCTCACGCAGCCTGACGCCATCGGCCGTGACCTTCATGATCGCGGTCGCGGTCGTCGACTTGATACGGCCGAACGGCCTCATTGCCGGCGGGATTGCGCTCGCCGCTGCCATCGCCCAGGGCCTGCGCATCGCGCAATGGCAGGGTTATCGCGTGCTGCGGCACCCATTGGTCTGGGTACTGCACCTCGCCTACGTCTGGCTGCCGATCGGGCTCTTGTTGAAAGCCCTGGCGCTGCTGACCGGTGTAGCTGCAGCGACCCACTGGCTGCATGCACTGACCATCGGCGCCATCGCGACGATGATTCTCGGTGTGATGACGCGCGTGACGCTCGGCCACACCGGCCACCGCTTGCAGGCCCTGCCGCGGACCCCGCTGGCCTACGGCTTGCTGACCGCGGCCGCGCTGCTGCGCGTCTTCGGCACGGCGCTGCCCTGGATCAGCTATCCCGCGCTCATCGCCATGAGCGCGGCGCTGTGGACGGCGGGCTTCGGTCTGTTTCTCCGGATCTATGGCCCGCTGCTGCTCGCGCCGCGGGCTGACGGCAAACGGGGTTGATCGCCACGTGACAAACGACGCCCCGCTCCCGCTCAGCGCCGCTCGATCAAATCGATCCGCAGCCCCGCCGGGCTGGTCAGCGTCGCCATGCGCGATTGGCCGAAGATCGACGCGACCACGCCATGATCGACCGGCGCTGCGCGCATCCGTGGCGCATCGGCCGCGGTCGCGCGCGCCAGAATCGCCGCGACGTCGGGCACGAAATAGGTGACCGACAACAGGCCGCGAGCCGGTGCGACCGCACGCGGATAGAGATCGGCGCCGTCCACGCCTTCGTACTGCACGATCTCGAGCCGGCCGTAGTCGTAGGCCGGATCGCCGAAAATGCGGATGTCGAGATTGGCGCCTTTCGGCAGGCCGACGGTCTTCTCGACCTCGGGGCCACCGAAGCGGTTGTAGGACGTTTCCTTCAGTCCAAGCACGCCTTCGAAGAACGCTTTTTCGAGCCGGTTGTCGGGTGAAATGGCGACGATCTGCGGCATCACGCCATAGCCTTGCGGGCTGACGGGCTCCGGATGCCCTTCCTGCTCGAGGAACACCAGATTCACGGCATCGGGGCCGCGCAGATGCACTTCGTGAACGACGACCTTGTCGGTCACGAACTTGCCGATCGGCGAGCGGAACTTGTAGCCGGCTGCGACCAGCTCGGCATGGCGCGCCGGCAGGTCGCGGGTGGCGATGTCGACGCTCTTGGGCACGAGATCGGTCGGCGCGGCCGTCTCGCGCACGGCCGGACCCGGCACGCGAAAGCGCACCAGATGCACGCCGCCCTGCTCCATGCCGGGCGTGCGCAGCAAGGCTTGATCGATGATCTCGCCGGGGCCCACGCCCCAGGCCTGCGCCAGGCCCGGATCGGTACCCTCGCGACGCGCGACCAGCTCCATGCCGAAGCGCGCCTGCCACAGCGCGAGCGCCTGCTCGAGATCCGCAACGCTGATCACGGCATAACTGAAGACGAGCGGGTTGGCAGCGAGCGGTGGCACGAGCGGAACCTCCTGTTGGGGGCGTGGCGAAGAGACGGCCCGGCCCGGACGGGTACGCTCGGTACCGGCATGGGTGCCGGAAGCTCGCGCATCCGCGGATTCCGGTGCAGCCCCGGGTCCGCCGGCGCAGGCCGTCAGCCACAGGCCGCAGGCGGCCGCGAGCATCGTCAAACGGTACTTCGTCGATGTCATGCGGACAGTATCGATCAAGGCCCGATGCGCGGCAAAATGCGCCATGACCTCTTCCTCCTATGCCCGTGGCTTTCTGCTGCTCGCGGTCGCCGCCCTCGGCTTCGCGCTGTTCCGGATGCTGGCCCCGCTCGCCGGGCCGATCGCCTGGGCGCTCACTCTCGCATTTCTGCTGGCTCCATTGCAGCGCTCGCTGGTGCGCCGTTTCGGCGGCCGCAACGGTGCCGCCGCCGGACTGATCACGCTGTTGACGCCGATCGTGCTGTTGTTGCCGCTGACCTCGCTCGCCGTGATGTTCATCCGCCAGGTCAATGCGCTGGTCGAGCGTCTGCGCAACCTCCCGCCGCTGTTGCAGAACTCTCCCCTGGAGCAACTCGAGCGGTTGCCGATGATCGGTACCGGCGTGCACTGGCTGCGCGAGAACCTGGCGATCGGCAGCGACGAGCTGATGGCCTCGGCCGCCGAGGCCGCGCAGTCCGCACTCAAAGGCCTGGCGTCGGCCGGTGGTGGAGTCGTGCTGGGTGCGGTCGGCACGGTCTTCGGTTTTTTCGTGATGTTGTTCATCCTGTTCTTCCTGCTGCGCGACGGCCGGCGGCTGAGCGTGGCGGCGATCCGCCTGATCCCGATCGAACCGGCACGCCGCGACGAAATCCTGGCGCTGATCGGCAACACCACACGCGCAGTCGTCTACGGCACGGGGCTGACCGCGCTGGCGCAGGGCGCTCTGGTCGGCGTGGGCTTCGCGATCGCGGGGCTGCCCTCGTCGGTCGTGTTCGGAGTGCTGGCCGCGATCTGCGCACTGCTGCCCGCCGGCGGTGCGGCACTGGTCTGGGCGCCCGGGGCCATCTGGTTGTTCGTGACCGGCGAATGGGGCTGGGGCATCTTCATGCTGGTCTGGGGCGCGATCGTGTCCGTTTCGGACAACCTGATCCGCCCGATCGCGATCCGCACGCATGCCGAAGTCTCGACCCTGGCGGTGTTCGTCGGCGTGGTCGGTGGCGTGGCGGCCTTCGGCACCATCGGCGTGATACTCGGTCCGGTGCTGTTGACACTGGTCGTCTCGCTGCTCGGCTATATCGACACGACGCCGCTGCCGGGCGCCACGACCGTGCCGGCAAACGCAGTGAACGCGCCGCCTGCAGCGCAGGGCGCGCCGGCCCCGCCACCGCCCGAGCCCGACGCCCGCTGACCGGACCCACGCTGATAGAATGCGCCGCCTCGCGGCCCGTTCTGCCGCGCCCGCCCAACCCGCAATCGCACGGACACCCGCCTGCCCGATGGACCTGTCGCCGATCCTCTCGCCGCTGAACGACGCCCAACGTGCTGCAGTCACCGCGCCGGTCGGCCCGGTGCTGGTGCTCGCCGGCGCCGGCAGCGGCAAGACGCGCGTGCTGACCCATCGGGTCGCCTGGTTGGTGCAGGCCGAGGGCGCCTCGCCGCACAGCATTCTCGCGGTCACTTTCACCAACAAGGCCGCCGGCGAGATGCGCGCGCGCATCGAGGCGCTGCTCGGCGTACCGGGCGCGGCACTGTGGATCGGCACTTTCCACGGCATCGCCCACCGCCTGCTGCGACTGCACTGGCGCGAAGCCGGCCTGCCGCAGTCGTTCCAGATCCTCGACAGCGACGACCAGCTGCGGATCATCAAGAAGATCCTCAAGGCCCAGGGCCTCGACGATGCGCGCTGGGTGCCGCGCGAGATCCAGTACTTCATCAACGGCAACAAGGACGAAGGCCATCGGCCCGCAGCGCTGAAGGACGGCAACGACCCGACGCGCCGCCAGCTGATCCGCCTGTATGCCGATTACGAAGATGCCTGCAAGCGCGCCGGTGTCGTCGATTTCGCCGAGCTGCTGCTGCGCGCTTTCGAGTTGTGGCGCGATCACCCCGAACTGGTCGTGCATTACCGGCGTCGCTTCCGGCACGTGCTGGTCGACGAATTCCAGGACACGAACGCGATCCAGTACGCCTGGCTGAAGCTGCTGACGGGCTCCGAAGGTGCGCCGTTCGCAGTCGGCGACGACGACCAGTCGATCTATCGCTGGCGCGGCGCACGGGTCGAGAACCTGCAGCAGTTCCGCCGCGACTTCCCGGCCGCGATGCTCTGCCGCCTCGAACAGAATTACCGCTCGACTGGCACGATCCTCAACGCCGCCAATGCATTGATCGCCCACAACAGTGGCCGGCTCGGCAAGAACCTCTGGACCAGCGGTGCCGAGGGCGAGCCGATCCGCGTCTACGCCGCGTTCAACGAACGCGACGAGGCGGAGTTCGTGCTGCAGCGGATCAAGGACTGGGTCGGGCACGGCGGCGCCCGCCGCGACATCGCGATCCTGTACCGCTCGAACGCCCAGTCGCGCGTGTTCGAAGAAGTATTTCTGTCGGCCCGGGTGCCGTACAAGGTCTACGGCGGCCTGCGGTTCTTCGAGCGCGCCGAGATCAAGGATGCGCTCGCCTACCTGCGGCTGGTCGCGAACCGCAATGACGACACCTCGTTCGAGCGCGTCGTCAATCTGCCGACCCGCGGCATCGGCGCCAAGAGTCTCGACATCGTGCGCGAGCGCGCCCGAAGCGATGGCAGCTCGCTGTGGCAGGCCGCCCAGGCCTGCATCGCCCCATCCGGCGCAGGCGAATCCGGCAACCTCGGGCCCAAGGCCACAAGCGCCGTGCAGGGCTTCCTGCAGATGATCGACCGGCTCGCGATCGACACCGCCGATCTGGCGCTGCACGAGACCGTCGACCAGGTGCTGAACACCAGCGGCCTGCTCGACCATCACAAGAAGGAAAAAGCCGATCGCGGCGAGGCGCGGGTCGAGAACCTGCTCGAGCTGGTCTCCGCAGCGCGCGGTTTCGAGCCCGACGAGGCCGCACTCGAACCCGGTCAGGTGCCGATGAAGCCGCTCGAAGCCTTTCTCGCGCACGCCGTGCTCGAATCGGGCGAAGGGCAGGCGGATGCCTGGGAAGACTGCATCCAGATGATGACCTTGCACACCGCCAAGGGCCTCGAGTTCCCGGTGGTGTTTCTCGCCGGGCTCGAGGACGGACTGTTCCCGCACCAGCGCTCGCTGAACGATCTCGGCAGCCTCGAGGAAGAGCGTCGGCTGGCCTATGTCGGCACGACCCGCGCGATGCAGCAGCTCTACCTGACCTATGCCGAACAGCGCCGGCTGCACGGTATCGACAGCTACGGCATGGCATCCCGGTTCATCGCCGAGATTCCTGCGGAACTGGTCGAGGAAGTGCGACCCCGCATCCATGCGGGCCGGCCCGGTGCGCCGGTCTGGAACCAGCGCGGCGGCTGGGATGGCCCGGGCAGCGGCGGTCGCGTCGGGTTGGGTGCGCACGGTTTCGGCACTGGTAATGGATACGCTGGCAGCGGCCAGGGTGGCCGAGGTGCCGGCGGCCATGCGGGCAACCGCCTCACCGAGCCGGCCGCACCCGGCATGAAGCTCGGCTCGCGAGTGCGTCACGGCAAATTCGGCGAAGGTGTCGTGCTGAACATCGAAGGTCAGGGCGCACATGCCCGGGTGCAGGTCAATTTCGAAAGCCAGGGTTCGAAGTGGCTGATGCTGCAGTACGCCAATCTCGAACCGGTCAGGTAGACTGCGCGCCCGTGTCCGCACGCGATTTCAAACAACTGCTGGCCCGCGCCGTTGCCGACCACGATTCACTGGTCTGCGTCGGGCTCGACCCCGAGCCGGAGAAGTTTCCGCCGCCGCTGCGCGGCCGGGCGGAGTCGATCTTCGAATTCAACAAGGCCATCGTCGACGCCACCGCCGACCTGGTCTGCTGCTACAAGCCGCAGTTCGCGCACTACGCCGCGCTGCATGCCGAGGACCAGCTCGAGCAGACCATCCGCTACATCAACACGCGCGCGCCCGGCGTGCCGGTGATCCTCGATTCCAAGCGCGGCGACATCGGCAATACCGCCAGCAAATACGCCCAGGAAGCCTTCGAGCGCTACGGCGCCGACGCGGTGACGGTGAACCCGTATCTCGGCGGCGACGCCGTGCAGCCGTTCCTCGACTGGCAGCACAAAGGCGTCGTGATCCTCTGCCGCACGTCGAACCCCGGCGCCCGCGACTTCCAGGATCTCGACGTCGGCGGCGGCCGCAAGCTCTACCATGCCGTCGCCGAGCGCGTCGCCCACGAATGGAACCGCCATGGCAATTGCCTGCTGGTGGTCGGCGCCACCTACCCAGCCGAACTCGCCGAAATCCGTGCGCGGGTCGGCGACCTGCCGTTCCTGGTGCCGGGCGTCGGCGCACAGGGTGGCGATGTCGCCCAGGCGGTGCAGAACGGCCGCACGCGGGAAGGCGACGGGCTGATCATCAGCTCCTCGCGCGGGATCCTCTACGCCGGCAAGGACGAAGGCTTCGCCGAAGCCGCGCGCCGTGCCGCCCGGCAGCTGCGCGACGAAATCAATCTCGCCCGCCGCAGCTGAGTCCGCCACTCACCCGTATCGACCCGTCGCACCGGACACAGGCCTTGTACCGGCACCGTCGGCGCCGCAACCGGCCCCGAACTGTGACGTCGCGCGCAACACCCCCGGGGTGCTTCAGGAGACCATGAACCGATGAGCTGGCTGGACGCAATCATCCTCGGCCTGGTCGAGGGCATCACCGAATTCCTTCCGATCTCGAGCACGGGTCACCTGATCCTGACCAAGTCGTGGCTCGGTCTGGAAGGCGACGCGATCGATCGCCTGCTGATCGTGATCCAGGGCGCGGCCATCCTCGCAGTCTGCTGGGAATACCGTGAACGGCTCTGGCATACCGCGTTGTCGATCGGTCGCGAAACCAGGTCGCGCCTGTTCGTGCTGAACCTGTTCATCGCCTTCCTGCCGCTGGCGATCCTCGGCCTGCTGCTCGAGGAGCGGATCGAAGCCGTGCTGTTCTCGCCAATTCCGGTCGCGATCGCGCTGGTGGCCGGTGGTCTGCTGATCCTCTGGGCCGAGAAGCGCCAGCATGTCGAGCGCGTGACTTCGGTCGACGAACTGACCTGGCGCGACGCGCTGACGGTCGGCCTGTTCCAGGCGCTGGCGCTGATTCCCGGCACCAGCCGCTCCGCCGCGACGATCCTCGGCGGCTTGCTGACCGGCCTCAACCGGCGCACGGCCGCCGAGTTCTCGTTCTTCATCGCGATCCCGACGCTGCTGGCGGCCACCGTCTACAAGCTCTGGGGCGCGCGCGAATCCATGTCGATGGACGAGGCCGAGATCCTCGCACTCAGCAGCGTGGTGGCATTCGCCAGCGCGCTCGCAGCCATTCGCTTCCTGCTGCGCTTCATCAGCAACCACTCGTTCGCGATGTTCGCCTGGTACCGGATCCTCGTCGGCGGCGTGATCCTGCTCAGCTGGCAGATGGGTTGGTTGCAGTGGTAGCCGCCGACCCCCGCCCGGCGGCGAGCCGCGACACGAGGTCCGCAGCCGTCGGATAGCGTCCGAGCGTCAGCAGCAAAAGCGCACCGACCACGAACATCGCCGCGGCGACGTACAGGATCAGGTCGTAGCTGCCGGTGCGATCGCGCACATTGCCATAGGCCAGCGGCGACAGCGCCGAGGCGATGCCGAACACCATGTAGAGCGAACCGTAGATCCGGCCATAGTTCGCCATGCCGAAATAGCGGCCGGCGAGATAGGCGATCAGATCGGTTTCGGCGCCCGAGGAAAAACCCAGCAGGAACGCCGCAAACACCGCCGTCGCGAAGCTGAGGTTGTCACTCGCCAGCAGCAGGCAGGACAGCGCCGGCAGGCAGAGGATCGGCAGCGTCACCAGCGGCGCCCAGAACCGGTCGAGCAGCAGCCCGGTGATGATCCGCCCCGCGAAGATCGAGACCCCGAACAGGCTGACGACGATCGCCGCCTGCGTATCGACGAAGCCCTGCGCCTTCAGCATCTGCGGCATGTGCACCAGCGAACCACCGTAGGCGAAGGCGATGCAGAAGATCGACACCACCAGGATCCAGAAGCGCCGTCCGGCGAGGCACTCCCGCAGCGTCAGCCCGCCCAGCGCAACCTTGCCGCTGGCGTCGACCGTGTTCAGTTCCGACGGCCGTTCCTCGGGCCGCGGCTCGCGGAAGAAGGCGATCGCCACCGGCAGCGCGATCGCCAGCGGCAACAATGCCAGCCCCGCATAGGCGCCGCGCCAGCCGACCGAGTGGATCAACGTTACGGTCAGCGTCGGCAGGATCATCGCCGCGATGCTGGTGCCGACCAGCGTCAGGCCGAGCGCGAGACCCCGGTTGCGGAAGAACCAGAGATTGACCGCCCGCGACCAGGTGATCGGGGTCGAACCGATGCCGACCAGGCCAACCAGCGTCCAGAGGGCGTAGAACCAGACGAGTGACGGCGGCAGCAGCGAGAACGAGGCGAACACCAGGCCGAACGCCAAAGTCGAGGCCAGGGCCACCCGGCGCACACCCCAGCGGTCCGACATCGCACCGAACAGCGGTGCAAGAAAAGCGGCCAGCACGCCGTAGATCGTGACCCCGAGGCTGATCTGGCTCAGCGACCAGCCGGTTTCCTCGTGGATCGGCCCCAACATGAAGCCGGTGGTCTGGAACGGCAGCGGCGAAGCACCGAAAGCGGTGCCGAGCAGGGCAGCCAGCAGGACGCGCCAACCGCGGCGGAACTCGCCCGGCGGTCGGGCGGACGACGTTGGGGTAGTCATTCCTGCCAGCATAGACCCTGGCGGGGTGCGGGGTGAACCCTCGCCACCGGCGGTCCCCATGGGCAGCAGCGATCGGTAGCGGCCATGGCAACCGAAGCGCAAGTACCCAGCCGGGGCGGCGAGGTTTAAGCTTGCGCCCGCCATGAAGATCGTGATCCTCGGCGCCGGCCAGGTCGGTCGCACCGCCGCTCACCAGCTCGCCCGCGAAGAGGCGAACGAAATCACGGTCGTCGACACCAACGAGGAGGTGCTGCGCGATCTGCAGGATCGGCTCGATATCCGCACGGTCGTCGGCAATGCTTCGTTCCCCAGCGTGCTCGAGTCCGCCGGCACGGCCGATGCCGAGATCCTCATCGCGCTGACCAGCTCCGACGAAGTCAACATGATGGCCTGCGAAGTCGCGTACACGCTGTTTCGCACGCCGACCAAGATCGCCCGCATCCGCTCGTCCGACTACATCCGCCACCCGCAGCTGTTCAGCGACGAAGCGCTGTCGGTCGACGTCTGGATCAGCCCCGAAAAACTCGTCACCGAATATATCGAGCGGCTGATCCACCATCCGGGCTCGCTGCAGGTGCTCGACTTCGCCGACGGGCGGGTCAGGCTGGTCAGCCTGCGCGCCCGCAAAGGCGGACCGTTGGTCGGCCAGGCGCTGCGCACGCTGCGCGAGCACATCCCGAACGTCGAAGCCCGCGTGGTCGCGATCTACCGCGCCGGGCGCAGCGTGGCGCCCGACGGCGACACGGTCATCGAGGACGGCGACGAGGTGTTCTTCCTCGCCACCCGCGACAACATCGGGCAGATCATGGCGGAGCTGCGCAAGGAAGAAAGCCCCGTGCGCCGCATCGTGATCGCCGGCGGCGGCCACATCGGTTTCCAGCTCGCCAGACAACTGGAGAAGCAGAACCAGGTCAAGGTCATCGAGCGCAATCCGGCGCGGGCGCGGCGGATCTCGGAGCTGCTCGAAAGCGCCATCGTGCTCGAAGGCGACGCAACCGACGAGGCGCTGCTGATCGAGGAGAACGTCGACTCCTGCGACGTATTCGCGGCCCTGACCAACGCCGAGGAAGCGAACATCCTCTCGGCCATGCTCGCCAAGCGGCTCGGCGCCGCCAAGGTGATGGCGCTGATCAACAAGCCATCCTACGCCGAGCTGATGGAAAGCGGCAACATCGATATCGCGATCTCGCCGCAGACGATCACCATCGGCTCGCTGCTGGCCCATGTGCGCCGTGGCGACGTGGTGCGGGTGCACTCGCTGCGCCGCGGCGCGGCGGAAGCCCTCGAGGCCATCATCCACGGCGATCACCGCAGTTCGCGCGTGGTCGGCAAACGCATCGAGGACATCAAGCTGCCGGAGGGGACGTCGATCGGCTGCATCGTCCGCGGCGACCAGGTGATCATCGCCCACCACGACACCATCCTGCAGGCGGACGACCACGTGATCCTGTTCATCATCGATCGACGCCACGTCGAACAGGTCGAACGCCTGTTCCTCGGCGAGACGCTCGGGCGCCGCTGAGCAGAGCCAGCCCGGCGCTGCAGCGGTCCGCGCACTCCATACACCACACGACATCCCATGCTCGCGGTCGCCCATATCCTCGGCTTGATGCTGGCGTTCTTCGCGACCACTTTTCTGTTGCCGATGACCTGCTCGCTGATCCTCCAGGACGGCATGTTCATCGATTTCGTCATCGCCGCTGCGATCAACGTGGTCGGCGGACTGGGCCTGGCCGCCGCGACGCGACACTACAAACGCGAGCTGAAACCGCGCGACGGCTTTCTGCTGGTCACGCTGTCGTGGACGCTGATGTCGGCCTCGGCCGCGATCCCGCTGCTGATCGCGCTGCCCGGGCTATCGTTCACCGATGCCTATTTCGAGGCGGTTTCCGGTCTGACGACGACCGGCTCCACGGTACTCACCGGCCTCGACCAGTTGCCGCCGTCGATCAATTTCTGGCGCCACGTCATGCACTGGTTCGGTGGCATCGGCCTCATCGTGCTGGCGGTCGCCGTGCTGCCGCTGCTCGGTGTCGGCGGCATGCAGCTGTATCGCGCCGAGGCGCCCGGCGCCGTCAAGGACCAGAAGCTGACGCCGCGGATCACCGAGACGGCCAAGGCATTGTGGTTCACCTATGCCGGCATCACGGCGCTGGCGATCGCGGCACTGAAGCTGCTCGGCATGAGCTGGTTCGACGCGATCTGCCACGGCTTCTCGGTGGTCGCCCTCGGCGGCTTTTCGACCCACGATCGCAGCATCGGCTGGTTCGATTCGCTCGGCATCGAGCTGGCCCTGGTCGGTTTCATGCTGGTGTCGTCGCTGAGCTTCGCCCGGCATTTCGTGGCCTTCCGCAGAATGTCGCTGCAGCCGTACCGCAACGACTCCGAAGCCAAGGCCATCGTGGCGATCCTGCTGGCCAGCATCGTGCTGGTCACCTGGCTGCTGTTCACGTCGCGCAGTTATCCTGATTTCAGCACCTCGCTTCGCCATGCCACCTTCACCGTGGTCTCGATCGCCACGACCTCGGGTTTCGTCACCGCGAACTACGAGCTCTGGCCGATCTTCGCACCGTTCTGGCTGCTGTTCCTCAGCGGCATCGTCTGCGCGACCGGATCGACCGGCGGCGGCATCAAGATGTTCCGCACCTTGCTGCTGGCCCGACAGGCCACCCGCGAGATGAAGCTGCTGGTTCACCCGTCGGCGATCGTGCCGATCCGTATCGGCGGACAGGTGATACCCGACCGCGTGGCGCAGTCGGTACTCGCGTTCATTTTCCTTTATTTCCAGACCATCGCGATCCTGACTTTCGCGCTGCTGCTGACCGGCATGGACTTCGGCCCCGCGCTGAGCTCGATCGTCGCCTGCGTCAACAACATGGGTCCCGGCCTGGGTCCCACCGGGGCTACCGGCACCTACGGAGTGCTCACCGACGTGCAGACCTGGATCTGCAGCGTGGCAATGCTGCTGGGACGGCTCGAGATCTTCAGCGTGCTGGTGCTGTTCACGCCGGTGTTCTGGCGCAGGTGAGCCAGGCCCGCCCGCGGGCCGCCGGCGGCCGGCTCGGGAGTGGCCAGCTCAGGAATGAATATAGTGCTCCAGCTCTTCGATGGTGCGCCGCTGCTGATCGATGACCGCCTTGACCAGATCGCCGATCGACAGGATGCCGATGACCCGCCCATCCTGACTCACCGGCAGATGACGGATACGACGCTCGGTCATGACCCGCATGCAGTCATCGATCGATTCCGTCGGCGATACGGTGATGACCGGTGAACTCATGATCTGGCCGACCGGCGTGTCGCTCGAGGAGCGGCCCAGCAGCACGACTTTGCGGGCGTAGTCGCGCTCGGAAAGGATGCCGACCAGTTCCTCGCCGCGCATCACCAGCACGGCTCCGATCGAACGCTCGGCCATCAACCGGATCGCCTCGAGCACGGGCTCATCGGGACCGATCGCATAGAGAGTGCCGCTTTTGCGGCTGAGCAGGCTTTCGGCAGTCGGCATCGCGAATCTCCCCTGAAATACCTAGGTCATGAACGTTCCACCTTCAGTACGGCCCCGTCCACCCCGATGACGCGCACCGTCGCGCCGGCGGGTGTATCGCCGCCGGAGACTTTCCAGACACCATCACCGAGGCGGACCTTGCCGAAGCCGTGCTCGATCGGCTCGACCAGGGTAAACAGCTGGCCGACGTACTGCTCGGCACGCCGGTTCAGCGTCGGTGCCGGCTCCTCGTCGGGATTGGCTTTCTTGTAGTTGCGGTACCAGAGCATCGCGACGACGCCGAGCACCGCCCACAGCACCCACTGCCATTGCCAGGGCAGCGGCACCACGACCAGCAGCAGGCCGATGATCGCCGCCGAGGCCGCGAACCAGATCGCGACCGCACCGGGCATGAAGGTCTCGAGCGCACCGAGCACCAGTGCAAAGACGATCCATTGCCACCAGTTCAGTCCTTGCAGGAACTCGATCATTGCAGGCTCCTCAGCCGGCCGACGGCGGGCGCGGCGGATTGCGCGGCGGCAAACGTCCGGCATCGGGCTGCTGCGAGGGCTGGCGGGCCATCGCGTCCCGCGCGAGCTCAGCGACGCCGCCGAGCGCACCGAGGACGCCGGTCGCCTCCATCGGCATCAGGAACACTTTCTGGTTCGGCGCGGCCGCGAGCGCCTGCAGCGCCTCGACGTATTTCTGCGCGACGAAGTAGTTGATGGCCTGGATGTCGCCCTGGGCAATGGCCTGCGACACCATCGCGGTGGCCCGCGCCTCGGCCTGTGCCAGGCGCTCGCGGGCCTCGGCCTCGCGGAACGCGGCTTCCTTTTCACCCTCGGCCTTCAGCACCGCCGACTGCTTCTCGCCCTCCGCCTTGAGGATCGCGGCCTGGCGGAAGCCCTCCGCGTCGAGGATGTTGGCGCGCTTGTCGCGCTCGGCCTTCATCTGCCGACCCATCGATTCGACCAGGTCGCTCGGCGGGCTGATGTCCTTGATCTCGATGCGGGTGCACTTCACGCCCCAGGGCATGGTCGCATCGTCGACGACCTGCAGCAGGCGGTGGTTGATCTCGTCGCGCTTGGACAGCGTCTCGTCGAGGTCCATCGAGCCGACCACGGTGCGTATGTTGGTCATCGTCAGGTTGATGATCGCGAGCCGCAGGTTGTCGACCTCGTAGGCGGCTTTCGGTGCATCGAGCACCTGGTAGAACACCACGGCGTCGATCGACACCATCGCGTTGTCCTTGGTGATGACCTCCTGACGCGGCACGTCGAGCACCTGCTCCATCATGTTCATCTTGCGCCCGACCGCATCGATGAACGGCACCATGATGTGAAAGCCCGGCCCCATGGTGTCGCGGAACTTGCCGAAACGCTCCTTGGTGTACTGATAGCCCTGCGGCACGGTCAGGAAGGCCTTGGAGGCCACGACCAGCAAGGCGACGACGAAAAGCAGCGTGCCGTAGAAACCAAAGTCCATTCTCGTTCTCCTCGGGCAGCGGTCGGAACAGAGCCGGGTGGGTCCGACCCGGTCTGCCCAGTATCCGGTCCCAGGCGGTGGGTGCCTAGTGCTTTGGGGGCGCAGGCCAAAGGGATCTTCGTAAAGGACAAGTCACTGGAACATCAGTGACATGTTACGACAATTGGATGGAGTAGCCCGCAACCCCGCCTGGTAGCCGCCCAGGGCGCCGCGGACGGCCCACCACCGGCAAGGCCATCCCCGCATGACGCGTCGCGATCGTTGTGATCGGCGTCAAAGTGTGCCGCCCCTCACCCCCTCAACATCCGCGCATGTCCAAAGCCGTTCCACCCACCAGCGCCGCGCCTCCGATCCACGACGTCGCGGTAGACCACTTCGAGGTGCTCAAGGATGACGGCATCCTGCGCGCCAAAATGGACGGCTCGATCATCGTCTGTCTCTACGACGCGGTCGAGGAAGCGGGAGGGATGGTGCACTTGCGGATCATCCCGACTGCGCTCGGCCGGACCGAGGCCTCGGACGAGACGCTGGCCGCCGACCTGATGCTGCTCGACAGCTGCCTCGGCACGCTGCGGGTCACGGCGCCGGCCGCCAGGAACTGGCAGGCGCGACTGATCACCCACTACGGCGAAGACGGCCTGCTGCAGCCGATCGGGCGCGGCGTGCTGCACTCGGTGACCCACGCCATCGAGGACAGCGGCGTGCTGGTGGTGCAGTCCGACGGCGAGGCCGGTGCGGCGATTACGGTCGGTTTCCGGCCGGCGATGGGGCAGCTGCGCCGGCTCTGACCAACGTGCCGGATTGCGGCAAACGCTGACGGCCCGCGGCCCCGGATCGGGTAGTGTCGGGGGATCCCGGGGCCGGCATCGCACCATGATGGCGGCCGCGAGCGGGACAGTCCGACCGCCATGGCCAAGAAGTTTCCGCTACATCCCAAACACCCCGAGCGCATCTGCTGGGGCTGCGACAAGTACTGCCCGGCCGACGATCTGGCCTGCGGGAACGGGTCCGATCGCACCCAGCATCCGATGGAGTTGCTGGGCGAGGACTGGGCCGAGTGGCGGCCGCTCGACGCGCCATCGCTGCCAGCAGGTGAATCGGAAGCCGGCGATTCCGAGGGTTCCGAGCGGCATAGATGACCACCGTACTCGCCTGAATCAGGCAATAATCGATTCAATAAATATCCTATTCCATGAATTGACTCAGTAAAGAGCCAATCGCCCTATAGCCTCGATCCTCACGGGCAGGCGGCTCGACTGAGGATTCACGCTACTCGAAGTGCGGTGGTTCCGCGCAGAACCTGGCCCGATTCAGGGCCCGAGCCCGAGGTCCTTGGAATAGACGACATTCATGACGTTGTCGTACCACCCCTGCACCCGCGGGCTGACCAGGTGCTTGTTGACATAGAAATGCACCGGGATGACCGGATGCGCGGCCAGCAGCAGGCGCTCGGCCTGCTCGAGCGTCGCGCGCCGTCGAGCCGGATCGACCTCCCGGGCGGCATCGACCAGCAAGGCGTCGTACCCGGCGTCGCGGAAATGCGGCGTGTTGATGCCGAAGTCGCCTTTGAAGAGCTGCAGGAAGGTGTAGGCGTCGTTGTAGTCGCCGATCCATGAGCTGCGGAACAGATCGACCTGGCGCGCATCGACGTCCTGCTGCAGCACCTTGAACTCGCGCACCACCAGCTCGACCTCGGCGCCGAGCGCCTGCTGCCACATGGCCGCCGCGGCGACGGCGATGCGGTTGTGGACATCGCCAGTGTTGTAGCGCAGCTCGAAACGCAGCGGCCGCGCGGCCGAGTAGCCGGCTTCGGCATAGAGGCGTTTCGCCTCGGCGAGGCGCTCGGCCATCGGCCGGCCGGCGTAATCGAACGACTGGCTATCGTAGTCGAAGGTGCCGGGCGGGACCCAGCCGTTCGCCGGCAGCTCGCCGACCCGGGTCACCGAGGCAACGATGCGCTCACGATCCAGCGCCAGCGACAGCGCGCGGCGCAGGCCAGGCTGGCTGCGAAACGGCTCGCGGTCGAGGTTGATGCCGAAGAAGTAGGTGCCGAGCTGCGGGCCGATCTTCAGCTCCGCGGCATGCTCGCGCCGGATCTGGTCGAACTGGCCGCGCGGCACGGTCATGGTCACGTGCAGCTCGCCGCTGCGCCAGCGCTTGTACTCGGCATTCTCGTCGGCCTGAGTCACAAAGCGCACCGCCTCGAGGCGCGTCGCCGCATCGTTCCAGTAGTGACGATTGCGTTCGAGATCGAGTTGCGCACCCTGCACCCAGGCCACCAGGCGAAAGGCGCCATTGCCGACCAGATTGCCCGGCTTGACGAAGGCGGCGCCGTGGCGGGCCAGGCTCGGGCCGTGCACCGGCATGGTCGACCAATGCGACATCAGGCCCGGGAGATAGGGCGTGGGGCTGGCGAGGTCGACGACCACGGTCGCCGGATCCGGCGCGGCAACGCCGAGCGCCGTCGTCGGCAGTCGGCCCGCGATCACGTCGGGTGCGTTGCGGATGGCTTCGACCACCTGCGCGTACTGCGAACCCGTCGCCGGATCGACCAGGCGGCGCAGCGCCGCGACGAAATCCGCGGCCACGACCGGATCGCCGTTGGACCAGCGCGCGTCCGGCCGCAGCGTGAAGGTCCAGCGCAGGCCATCGGCACTGACCGACCAGGCCGTCGCAACGCCGGGTGCCGGCGCACCGTCGCGGCCGACGATCGTCAACCCTTCGTAGAGATCGCGCAGCACGTTGGCCGACTCGACGTTGCGGGCACGCTGCGGATCGAGCGAATCGGGTTCCGGGCCGTTGCCGCGCACCAGCCGGGAGGCGGAGCGGCTGGTCGTTGCGGCATCCGCGTCGGCTTGCGGCGCCGCGGCATCACGGGACGAGCAGGCCGCGAGCGGCAGCAGCAACAGGGCCGACAGCAGCAACGGTAGCGGCAGCAGCAAAATGCCGCGCTGCGCTGCGCGCCCGGGAAACGATGCAGGACTCACCGCGGCGATTGTTCCCGCAGGCTCCGGTACCCGCAAGGGCCGGCCGGCCGGCGCTGGGGCGCGCCGGGTTGGATCGCGTACGTAGGTAGAACGCCTAGTCACCGACCCATATGCCTCGGTCGCCGCAGCGAGGATAATGGCCGCATGAGCATTCTCTGCGGAACGGATTTTTCGGCACAGGCGACCGCCGCCGCGGAGGCCGCGGCTGCACTCGCCAAGGCCTGGGGCGAAACCCTGCGCCTGATCCATGTGCTCGACCTGTTCGAAGGCGACAGCCTGCCGCCGCGCGCGTTGCAGCAACTGCTGGAGCAGCGGACGCAGGAGATCGAGGCACTGGCGAAAACGCTGCGCGGCACGACCGGCGCGACCATCGAGTGCCAGGTCGTGCGCGGCCTGGTCGATGTCGAGCTGCCCCGGCTCGCCACCGAAACCGGCGCGCGCCTGATCGTGGTCTCGGCCGTCGGGCAGAACGCTGCCGTGCGCTGGCTGATCGGCAGCGCCGCCAAGCGCCTGCTGCGTACGAGCGAGGTCCCCGTGCTGCTGGTGCGCGACGCGAACAGCCTGATCGAATGGGCGGGCGGTCAGCGCCGCCTGCGGATACTGGCCGCGATCGACCAGGGCGAGAGCGCGCGGACCGCCTTGCACTGGGCCGCCGGACTCGAGGCGCCCGGCGGCACGGAGCTGATCGTGGCGCAGGTGGTCTCGCCGGCTGCCGAGCATGCACGGCTCGGTCTTCCCAAGCCCAGGGCAACCGGCCAGCTCGAGCCGGCGGTCGAGCGACGACTGGAAGAAGATTTCCGCAAATGGGCTGCCGACATGCCGAAGATCGCCCAGGCGCGACTGGTGCTGGCGCCGGCCTGGAGCCGCACCGATTCCAACGTCGCGATGCTCGCCAGCATCGAGGGCACCAACGCCATCGTGGTCGGCAGCCATCGACGCAACGCCTGGATGCGACTGTTGCGCGGTTCGATCTCGAGCGGCGTGGTGCAACGCGCCGACACCAACGTGTTCGTCGTGCCGGAAACCGTCAGAGCGCCGCTGCCGGAGACTGCGCCGGAGCTGCATACGCTGCTGGTGCCGATCGACTTCTCGCCGCTGTCGAACCGTGCCGTGCAGCAGGCGATGGCGATGCTGCCGGGCGGCGGGCGTCTGCATCTGCTGCACGTGCTCGACCCCGGGCGCTCACCGCCGCAGAATGAAGCGACGCAAGCGCTGCAGGCCGCGATTCCGGCCGGCGCCGACGATCAACTGGTGCGGGTCACGACCGAGGTTGCCACTGCCGACGACATCGCCACGGGGGTCGCGCAGGCGGCCGCGCGCGTCGGTGCCGACGCGATCTGCATGAGCACCCACGGTCGCACGGGCCTCGCCAAGGCGTTGCTTGGTTCGCAGGCCGAGGCCGTGCTGCAGCGGGTGACCCTCCCGGTGATGCTGGTGCCGATGCCGCGCGCGTGACAGCGGCGCATCAAGCGCTGCCGAAACCGGCAGCTGGTCGGCGGAGCCGGGTTCAGTGCCGCGGAGCGACGCTCAGCCGGCGCGCTTCTTCAGATGGATCAGCAGGATCGAAACCGCAGCCGGCGTGATACCCGGCACGCGTGAGGCCTGGCCGAGCGTCGCCGGCCGTACCGCGGCGAGATTCTGCCGGGCCTCGTTCGACAACCCACCCAGGCCGGCATAGTCGAGATCTTCGGGCAACGCCAACGACTCGTGCCGGCGCGCCCGCTCGATATCCTGCTGCTGGCGCTCGATGTAGCCGGAATACTTGGCGCGCACCTCGACCTGCAGCCGCACCGCCTCGGGCAGACGGTCGTCGAGCTGCGCCAGCGCCGACAGCGGATTGCCGGCGGCGAGTACCGGCAGCGCCTCCTCGCCGAGCGCGACCAGATCGTCGTAATCGACGTCGGGACGGCGCAGCAGATCCATGGCACTGACATCGCGCGACAGCGGCGCGCCGGTCACGCGCGTGGCCCAGTCCTGCACCTCGGTGGCGCGGACCCAATGGTCTTCGAGCCGCCGGACCTCGGCTTCCGCGGCTTCGCGCTTGTGCTCGAACAAGGTCCAGCGCTCGTCGTCGACCAGCCCCAGCCGACGCCCGACCGGCGTCAGCCGCAGGTCGGCATTGTCCTCGCGCAGCAGCAGGCGATGCTCGGCGCGACTGGTGAACATGCGATAGGGCTCGCGGGTCCCCTGGGTCACCAGATCGTCGATCAGCACGCCGAGGTAGGACTCGGCCCGCGACGGGACCCAGGGCTCGCGGTCCCGGACCTGCAGCGCGGCATTGATGCCGGCGACGATGCCCTGGGCGCCGGCCTCCTCGTAGCCGGTCGTGCCGTTGATCTGGCCGGCGAAGAACAGCCCGCCGATGCCGGTCTCGAGGCTCGGCCGCAGGTCCCGCGGGTCGAAGAAATCGTATTCGATCGCATAGCCGGGCCGGGTCAGGTGGGCGTGCTCGAAACCGCGGATGGTCCGCACGAACTCCAGCTGCACGTCGAACGGCAGACTGGTCGAGATGCCGTTGGGATAGAGCTCCTGGGTATCCAACCCCTCGGGCTCGACGAAAATCTGGTGGGAGCTCTTGCCGGCGAAGCGCTGGATCTTGTCCTCGACCGACGGGCAGTAGCGCGGGCCGACGCCCTCAATCCGGCCGGTATACATCGGCGAGCGGTCGCAACCGGCGCGGATGATCTCGTGGGTACGCTCGTTCGTCGCAGTAATGAAACAAGGCACCTGTCTTGGATGATCACTGACTCGTCCCAGATACGAAAACACCGGCAAAGGGTCGTCCGAATACTGTGGCGCCATGACCGTGAAATCGACGCTGCGACCATCGATTCGCGGTGGCGTGCCGGTCTTGAGCCGGCCGACGCGCGGCGCCAGCTCACGCAGGCGGGCCGCCAGACGATTGGACGGCGGATCGCCGGCCCGGCCGCCGGCGTGCTGCTCGAGGCCGACGTGGATCCGGCCGCCGAGGAAAGTGCCGACCGTCAGCACGACGCTCGCGGCCTCGAACGCGATGCCGGTCAGCGTGACCACGCCGCCGACCCGGCCGTCCTCGACGATCAGGTCGGCCACCTCCTGCTGGAACAGCTGCAGGTTCGGCTGGTCTTCGAGCAGTTGGCGGATGGCGTGCTTGTAGAGCCGCCGATCGGCCTGGGCCCGGGTGGCCCGCACCGCGGGGCCCTTGCTCGCATTCAGGGTGCGGAACTGGATGCCGGCCCGGTCGGCGGCCCGCGCCATCGCCCCGCCGAGCGCGTCGATCTCGCGTACCAGGTGCCCCTTGCCGATGCCGCCGAAAGCCGGATTGCAGCTCATCTGGCCGAGCGTCTCGATGCTCTGGGTCAGCAACAGGGTGTCGCAGCCCATGCGCGCGCAGGCGAGCGCCGCCTCGGTGCCGGCATGGCCGCCACCCACCACGATCACGTCGTACCGTCGGGCAAAGCGCATGGTTCCAGGCCGACAATAAACCCTGAAATGTCAGGGGTTTGTAAGGGGGCGCGTATTGTAGACTCGCGGGCGCCCCATGCCCATCGCCCGCTGCAGATCCTTCGCCGTCACCGCTGTGCTGCGGCTGTCGATCAGTCTCGCCGCCGCGGGCGGCTCGATCGCGCTCGCGGCCAGCACAGTGGTCGACACCCGCACCGGCACCACAGCTGACGCCGTGCCGCCGAGCTTCCAACCCTGCCGTATCGAACACCCCAGCCGGATCGTCGCGTTCGCGGCCGAATGCACAACGCTGCGTGTCCCGGAGAATCCCGGTCAGGCCGATGGCCGAAGCATCGAACTGTCTATCGCCCGCGTCCCGGCGATCAGCCGTCGCAAGGCCGCCGACCCGCTGTTCCTGATCGCCGGCGGCCCGGGCGGCGGCACCCAGGCCATGTATCCACTGGTTGCTGCGGCGTTCACGCGCATCGGCCGCGACCGCGACATCGTGCTGCTCGACCAGCGCGGCACCGGTCGGTCGGCAGCACTGCAATGCGAGCTCGACGAAGAAGATCTCGCTGGCAATGATCCATCGATGGTGCCGGCACTGGCGCAGCGCTGCCTCGATTCACTGCAGCAAGCCGGCCGCGATGTCCGGCCGTACACCACCAGCGTCGCCGTGCAGGATCTCGACCGGGTGCGCGTCGCTCTCGGTTACGCGCAGATCAACCTGTACGGCACCTCGTATGGCTCGCGGGTCGCCCAGCACTACCTGCGTCGCTTCCCGCAGCACACCCGCAGCGTGATCCTCGACGGCGTGGTACCGCCCGGTCTCGCGCTCGGGCCGGAGCTGGCACTCGACGCCGAAGCCGCACTCGAGCGGCTCCTCGCGCGCTGCACCGCGGACCCGGCCTGCCACGCCGCTTTCGGCGATCCGGCGCAGCACTATCGGGCGCTGCGCGCCAGCCTCGACGCCGCACCGCTCGACCTGACCCTGCCCGACCCGGCGACCGGCACGCCCCGCGCCTTGCACTTCACCGCCCAACACCTCGGCGCGGTGCTGCGGCTGTCGAGCTACGCCGACCTGCAGGCCTCGCTGCTGCCGATGGCCCTGCACGAGGCACAGACGAACCACAATTTCACGCCGCTCGCAGGCCTGTTCCTGGTCAGCGCCGGCGGCCTGCGCGGCCAGCTCGCCTTCGGCATGCACAACACCGTGGTCTGCACCGAAGACGTGCCGTTCATCGACGCTCGCCGGGTCGACCGGACGCGGCTCGCGGCCACCTATCTCGGCGTCGGCATGCTCGATGGCCTGCAGGCGCTGTGCACCGCCTGGCCGCGCGGCCCGCTCGATGCCGATTTCCGCGAGCCGCTGGCGAGCGATGTACCGGTGCTGCTGCTCTCCGGTGCCGACGACCCGGTCACGCCGCCGGCCGGCGCGGTCGCGGCCATGCAGGGACTCACCCGCGCCCGGCATCTGGTGATACCGGGCAAGGGCCACGGGCAGATCGGCGTCACCTGCATGGACCGGATCGTGGCGGAGTTCATCCGCGACACCGATCCGGCGCGGCTCGACGCAGGCTGTCTCGCCCGATCGCGGCCGGCACCGTTTTTCACCAGCCCGGCGGGACCGCCGCCATGATCGAGGCGCGAGAACTCGCCAAGCGCTTCGGTGCCGTGCAGGCGGTGCGCGCAGTCAGCTTCACCGCCGCCGACGGCCGCATCACCGGCCTGCTCGGCCCGAACGGCGCCGGCAAATCGACGAGCCTGCGGATGATCTCCACCGTGCTCCGGCCCGATGCCGGCACGGCGCTGATCGACGAGCTCGACGCCGTGCAGCAACCGCTCGCCGCACGACGGCGGATCGGCGTGCTGTCGCACGCCGCCGGTCTGTACCCGCACCTGAGCGGCCGCGAGAACATCCTGTATTTCGCGGAGCTGCATGGCCTGGCACGCGCCGAACGCGAACAGCGCGCCGACGAATTGATCGAGATGCTCGAGATGGCCGACTGCGCGACGCGGCAGGCCAAGGGATTCTCGCAAGGCCAGCGACTCAAGACCGCACTGGCCCGCGCGCTGGTCCACCGGCCGCGCAACCTGGTGCTCGACGAGCCGACCAACGGACTGGACGTGATGGCGGTGCGCAGCCTGCGGCAGTTGCTGGCCCGGTTGCGCGACGCCGGCCATTGCGTGCTGTTCTCGAGCCACGTGATGCAGGAAGTCGCGGCACTCTGTGACGAGGTGGTGGTGATCGCGCAAGGCGCCGTGGTCGCCGCCGGCACGCCGGCCGCCTTGCTCGAACGCTCCGGCGCGAGCGGTCTCGAAGAGGCCTTCGTACGCTTGATCGGCAGCCCGGAGGGCCTGGGCTGATGCGCGGCCTGCTGACCGTGTTCCGCAAGGAGGTGCTGGAGAACCTGCGCGACCGGCGCACGATCTTTGCAGCCCTGGTCTTCGGGCCGTTGTTCGGGCCCCTGCTGCTGGCTGCGACCCTGCAGCTGATGGTCGATCGCGGCGCCACGCGCGCCGATGCCCCGATGACCGTCGCCGTGGCCCATGCCGAGCGCGCGCCGAACCTGGTCGCGTTTCTGGAGCAGCATGCCGTCACAGTCGAGCGGGTCGGCTATGACGAAACGCAGTCCCGCGCCGCGGTGCTCGACAAGTCGCACAAGGCCGTGGTGTTCGTGCCCGAAGATTTCGGCGCTCGATTGGCAGCCGCCCAGCCGGCACCACTGCTCGTCTATGCCGATGCCTCGGACATGTTCAACGGCAGCTACGTCGAGCGCCTGCGCGGCCTGCTGGCCCACCACACCCAGACCCTCGCCCAGTTGCGGCTGCTGGCCCGCGGCGTCGACCCGACCTCGATCGTACCGATCGCCGTGCAGGACATCGACGTCGCAACCCCGGCCAGCCGTGCCGTCGTGGCCCTGGGCCTGATGAGCTTCCTGGTGATTTTCGCGATGCTGGCCGGCGGCATGTATCTGGCCATCGACGCCACCGCCGGCGAGCGCGAACGCGGCTCGCTCGAATCGCTGCTGACGACCCCGGTGCCACGCACCCACCTCATCTACGGCAAGATCGCCGCAACCGCCGTGTACATGCTCGCTTCGCTCGTGCTGACCGTGGTCGCCTGCGCCGTCGCCGTGCGCTTCGTGCGCCTCGAGGACTTCGGCATGACCGCGAATCTCGGCCCCGCGACCGTGCTCGGCATCATCGGCGTGGTCGCGCCGCTGGCGCTGCCCGGCGCCGCGCTGCTGACCGTGGTCGCCTCGTTCACCCGCAGCTATCGCGAGGCCCAGAGCTATCTCGGCTTCGCGATCATGCTGCCGACCCTGCCGCTGGCGTTCATCGGGCCGCTCGGCCTGCAGCCGAGCCTGTCGCTGATGGCCGTACCCACACTCGGCCAGCACTTCCTGATGACCCAGCTGCTGCGCGGCGAAGGTGTGGACACGGCATCATTGGCCCTGTCGGCCGGCGCGAGCCTGGCCCTCGGCCTGCTGCTCGCCTGGCTGGCCGGCCGGCTGTACGAACGCGAGTCGATCCTTGGCTGAATAGTCGAACCCTTGAGCGGACCGTTCATCGCGCATAGCGGCGACGGCTTCGCAGGAGCTCCGAAGATGGAACGCATCACGATTTCGCTCGACACCGAGCTGGTCCGCGAGTTCGACGAGCTGATCCACGAGCGCGGCTACGCCAACCGCAGCGAAGCCATGCGCGACCTGCTGCGCGAGCAGCTACGCACCCGCGTGCGACGCGTGCCCCAGGCCGGCGCCTGCGTCGCCACCCTGTCCTTCGTCTACAGCCACCACGAACGCGAGCTGGGCGAGCGCCTGACGGCCATGCAGCACGATCACCACGACCTGGTGGTGTCGGGCATGCATGCCCACCTCGACCACGAGCAATGCCTCGAGACCCTGATCCTCAAAGGGCCGCTCGAAGCCGTCCGCCGCTTCGGCGAGACGCTGATCGCCGAGCGCGGCGTGCGCCATGGTCAAATGAACCTGGTGCCGGTCGAGGAGGGAGGCGAGCATCGCCATGGCGGCGAGCGGCATCGGCACGTACGGCCGAAGCACTGAGCGCATGCTGCAGACCTCGCCTCGCTGTCGGCTGAAAATCAGACGTCGCGCGATTCCGGTGGTTGACCGCGATCCTGCGCCAGCCACGCACGGAACCGATACAGATGATCTTCGGTGAATTCACGCGCCTCGACTTCGAAGCGGTTGTCCCAGTAGCCGCGGCGGAACCACTCGAGCAGATAGCGCCAGACCGAGAGCTGGCGCGGCTCCCATTGCCGCAGCACGTGGAAGTATTCGTGCAGCAGCAGCACCGGGTTCTCGAAAAAATCCGCGGCGCTGCCGCGCAGGTAGATCCGCCGCCGGCGGGTCGTCGCCTGCGCGCGACCGTGCAACCTCATCCACCAGGAATGCTCGATGATCTCGACCCGATCGACGCCGTCGCCGAACAGACGATGCAGTGTCCGGCGTACCTCGGGCGGCAGCGGGACCCTGCGACCCATCAGCCCGTCGGCACCACGTTCATCGCGTCATAGGCGAACAAGCCCAGCGTATCCTCGCTGACCTCGCGACTCTGGCCGTAGGAGTCCGGATCGCTGCCCATCAGCCGCAGGCCGCGCTTGGCCGACTCGGTCTGCACGAAGTCGGCACGCGGCTTGCGCAGCGACTGGTAGGTCGCGAGCGCATCGTCGAGCGTCGGCCGCAAGGCCAGCGAGCGCGCCAGCACCACGCCATCCTCGATCGCCATCGCCGCGCCCATGCCCATGAACGGGGTCATCGGATGGGCGGCATCGCCGGCCAGCGCGATCCGTCCGGCGCACCAGGTCGGCAGTGGCGGGCGCACGTGGATCGCCCACTTGAAGCATTGCGACTCGGGAATTCGCTGGATCGCGGCGATGATGTCCTCATGCCAGCCGGTGTAATGCGAGGCCAGTTCGGCGACGGTCGAGGGAATCGTCCAGCCTTCCTCGGTCCAGGCCGCGTCGCGTGCACGCGCGATCGCCACCACGTTGGTCAACGCGCCATGCCGCACGTGGTAGCGCATGAACATGTGATCGGTGCCGATGAACAGCTGCGCCGGCGGGTCGAGCTTGTGCTCGGGCCGCTCGACGGGCAGCAGCGCACGCCAGGCAATGTAGCCACTGAATTGCGGTGCATCGCCGACGAAAGCCTCGCGGCGCACCACCGACTTGACGCCGTCGCAACCGATCAGCACGGCGGCCCGCGCGGTCACGCCATGCTCGAACCCGAGTGTGACGCCATCCCCATCCTGGGCAACCGACTGCAGCGCATGGCCGGTATGGATGTGCACGGCCGGCTGGGCGGCACAGCCTTCGACCAGCAAGTCGAGCAGATCGGCACGGTGGATCAAGTAGTAGGGTGCACCGTACTTATCGAGCAGCGCCCGGCCACGCAGGCTGTTCATCAGCACCCTTGCGGTCCGCCAATGCCGCGTCATGCCGGCGGACGGCGCATCGGCCCGCGCCGCCAGCCCCGGACCAAGGCCCAGGTCGATCAGCGGGCGACTCGAGTTCGGACCGACGGTAAGCCCGGCGCCCACCTCGGCCAGCACCGGGCTGCGCTCATAGACATCGATGCGCGAGAAACCCTCGCGGGCGAGCGCGAGCGCCGTTACCAGGCCGCCGAGGCCAGCCCCGGCGATTGCTATGGGAAGATCACGTTGCATGCGCTCATGCTAGCGGGATTCACCAAGCGTTTGCGCCAGGTGGATGTCGCTCCGACCATGCCGTGGCGAGTCGGCCACGACGCCGTTGAACCTCTGCGCGCTACCCGCACCGTAATGCCATTCCTCCACGGGTCGCCGAGCTGGCTGGCGATCAGGCCGGTATCGCCCGGGATCGTCGCCAGCAGCTCGCAGTACTCGGTATCGCGCAGGTTTCGGACCCAGCCATGCAGCTCCCAGCCGGCGTCGGAGCGATAGCCGAGGCGCAGGTTCTCGACCGAGTAGCCATCGATGTCGGTGTGGATCGAGCGCGAGGCATTCGACGAGAAACTGAAACGCAGCGCGCGGTGCATCCCCGCGTATGCGGGGAACGTTTCTCCCCAATGAGCCACGCGTAGTCGTCCTCGATAACAGAGCCGTGCACTCCGAGAGCATGTGCCACCTGCGCTGCAGCGTTACTATTGTGCGTTGGTTTCGATGCCAGCATCCGGCCGAACATTGCGATGTCCACAGCTGCTTGCTCATGCAGCAGTTCATCCAGTCCTGTCTGATCGGGAGCTCGCTTTTCTCGTAGCAGTTTTTCCACCTACGCATCGAGAGTGGAGCATTCCTCTGGCGCGACGTGCACGAGCTGTTCGATTTCCAGTGGCTGATCTTTCTTGAGCGCGCCGTATACTTCGGCGATCTGCCTGGCCCATTCTGTAGCCTGCTTGTCGCTGATCTTGTCCTCGAGTGAGCCCTCGCTCGCCATGGTCGCCGAAGTGCCGGCGCCTCGAGCCACGGGGCTCGGGATGTCGGTCGTCCGCTTGTAACTTGGGTTGATCTGGATGAGCGGTTCGGGTCAGCAGCGCCGCTCCGCGTAGATGGCTTCGACCTGCACCTTGATGTCGGGTGCGTGGATGGTCGTGAACGAGGTGGCGAAGTGCTTGTACTTGTCGATGACCGAGTCACGAAGCGCGAAGATGTCGAGCGCCAGGCTCGTAGCACCGGTGCTCATCGGGCACCGGCCTCGCCGCCGCGCGGCTGGGCGTCGAGCCAGCGATCGAACTCGCTGCGCTTGATGCGCCACTGGCCGCGGATCTTGAAGGCCGGGATCTCCCCCGCCTGGGCCATCGTGTAGACGGTCTTTTCGGCGAGTTTCAGGAGCGCGGCGGCCTCCCGGATGGTCAGGACCTCAGCTGAAGGTATCAGATTCCAGAGAATTCTAACGCAGTCGCAACCAAACCATGGCTTGTAGATTTAGTTACGCTGATAAACCTAAAATAAGAGCCTTGCTTGTTTTAGGTTCGCGACTCCGATGCATCGACCCCAATCCGGCCACTATGTGACGGTCTCGACGACGGACGAGGCCTTCCGGGCCTTCGTCCCGGCACCCCTGCCGCCCGAGCCGCCACTCGTCTGGTCGGCAGCGCTGCGCCACCGGTTCGACGCGGCCCTCGTCGCCCTGGGTCGGCTCGACTCGGTCACCGCGCTGCTGCCGAATGCGGCGCTGCTGCTCTACAGCTTCGTGCGCAAGGAGGCGGTGCTGTCGTCGCAGATCGAGGGCACCCAGTCCTCGCTCGCGGACCTGCTGCTCTACGAGATCGACGAGGTGCCGGGCGTGCCAGTCGAGGATGCGCGCGAGGTGAGCCGCTGCGTCGCCGCGCTGGAGCAGGGCCTCGAAGGGCTGCGCGGCGGCTTGCCGGTGTGTACGCGGCTGGTGTGCGACATGCATCGGGTGCTGCTCTCGCATCCAGGCGGCAAGGCCAAGGCGCCGGGCGAGCTGCGTCGCAGTCAGGTGTGGATCGGCGGCACACGGCCCGGCAACGCGGTGTTCGTTCCGCCGCCGGCCGACGAGGTGCCGAAATGCCTCGCGCCGCTGGAGCGGTTCCTCAACGACAAGCCGGAGCCCGTGCCGCCGCTGCTGAAGGCGGCGCTGGCGCACGTGCAGTTCGAGACCATCCACCCGTTTCTGGATGGCAACGGTCGCATCGGTCGGCTGCTGATCGTGCTGCAACTGGTTGCCGACGGCGTGCTGCGCGAGCCGATGCTCTATCCCAGCCTCTACTTCAAGAAGCACCGCGCGCTGTACTACGAGCTGCTGAACGAAGTGCGGCTGCGCGGCGACTGGGAGCGCTGGCTCGATTTCTTCGCCGAAGGCATCGACGCGAGCGCGACGCAGGCGGTGGCGACAGCAAACACTCTGCTCGCGCTGGTGAACGGGGACCGCGACCGGATCGCCAGGCTCGGGCGAGCGGCGCCCTCCGCGCTTGCGGTGCATCAGGCGCTGCAGCGGCAGCCGATCGCGACGGCGACATCGCTGGTGAAGGCCACCGGACTCACGGCGGCGACGGTCAACAAGTCGCTGGCGCATCTGGAGCGTATCGAGGTCGTGGGCGAGATCACGAACCGGCAGCGCGGACGGGTGTTCAGCTACCGCGAGTACGTGAAGGAACTGGCGGCGGAGATGGAGACGCCGTGAGTGAGCGGGAGCGGCTGGCGGCGCTGCTCGACCTGATTCACGCCGCCTGGAACGCCTTCCCGAACCGCCCAATCACGACCTTCCGGCCCTCCTCGATCTGCGCGTCGACCAGGTCGGCCCACCACTGGAGCATTTCCCGGCGCTGAGCCAGGTACTCGGCCTTGTTGTAGACGCCGCGGACGCCCTTCTGCTCATGGGCGAGGGCCTTCTCGATCCAGTCGGAGTTGAAGCCGGCCTCGTGCAGCTGCGTCGAGGCCGTGCGGCGGAAGTCGTGGATCACGAAGTCGCGCACGCCGAGATCCAGCGAGCGGATCGCCTGATTCAGCGTGCTGTGCGCGATGGGCTCCTTCAGCGTGTTCCGGCTCGGCAACACCCACTGCGACTTGCTCGCGAGGCCCTTCAGCTCCTCGAACATCGCAATCGCCTGCTTCGACAGCGGCACCAGGTGCGGCTTGTCCTTCTTCATGCGCTCGGACGGGATCAGCCACTCCGACTTGTCGAAGTCGATCTCGTCCCAACGCGCGCCGATCAACTCGCCCTTGCGGACCATGCACAGGACCAACAGGTGCAGGGCCAGCTTGTGTTGGCGGCGAATGGACGACTGGTAGATACCGCGCAGTAGCTGGCCGATTTCTGTCTGTGTCAGTGCCACGTCGCGACTGCGGGCGGTCGCGATGAATCTCGCCTCGATGGCGGCGGCCGGATTGAACCGGGTCTTGCCGCGCGCGATGGCGTAGGCGAACAGGCGCTTGATGACGTTGCGGGTCTGCAATGCCATCTGGTCGGCGCCGCGGGCCTTCACGGCATCCGTGATCGCGAGAACGTCCTGGATGGTGACATCGGCCACGGGCTTCTCGCCGATGGCGGGCAGCACGTCCTTGTCGAGCACGCGGCGGATGTTTCGCGGTTCGCTGTTGGTGCGGCTGACGATGTCGGCGTACCAGAGGTCGGCGAACGCGGCGACGGAATCGGTGGCGCGCGCGGCGCGGGCTTCCTTATCGGCCTGCTTCGCGGCGGCCGGCGATCGACCGTGGGCGATCAGCGCTCGACACTGCTCACGCCACAGGCGTGCCTGGGCGATGGTGTGCGCGGGATATTCCCCGAGAGTGACCCGCTCCTTGCGCGCGTCCCGACCGCCGAGTCGGTACTGCATGCGCCAGACCTTCTTGCCCGTTGGCTGCACCTCGACGTACAGCCCGCCGCCATCAGCGGACTGATAGGGCCGCTCGCGAGGCTGCAATCGCTGCAGTTTGGTGTCGGTGAGCGCCATGCGTGCCCCCATGGAAAATCGACCGGTGCCCCACGGCGTTCTGCACACCCTCCGTATGGGGGCACCTATGGGGGCACCTATGGGGGCACATTAGCAAGGCTGCCCCCGGAGGGCAATCGACGTTAGTGGACGAAAACGCCAAGAACCTCAGCACTTCGGCAGCTGTTTGTGGATGCCTCCGGATGACTCCGGACGCCTCGCTATTTTCCGATGCAGAAACTCCCGAATATCCGCCCCAGTAAATCATCGCTGCTGAACGTTCCGGTAATTTCATCGAGCGCCCGCTGCGCAAGCCGCAGCTCTTCGGCGACCAGTTCGCCGGCACGGGCCTCGATGAGCTGACGCGCGGCTTCCTCGACATGGCGGCGTGCCAGCGCCAGCGCATCGAGGTGGCGGGCACGCGCCGAGACGGTACCCGCCTCCGGTGCGACATAGCCCATGCTTTGTTTGAGATGATCGCGCAGCAACTGCAGGCCATCGCCGGTATGCGCAGAGACCGGAATCCACTTCGGGCCCGCGAGGGTGACGGTGTCGGCCAGCGGCACACCGGTTGCCAGATCGCATTTGTTCAGCACCAGTGTGACGGGCACGTCGGCTGGCAAGGTGTCGCGTTCCTCGTGATAGGCGCGGGCTTGCGGGTCCGCCGCGCCATCGATCACGAATAGCACACGGTCGGCACGGGCGATCTCGGAGCGGGCACGGCGCATGCCCTCCTCCTCCACGGCATCGGCGGCGCGCTCGCGCAGGCCGGCGGTATCGAGCACATGCAGCGGCATGCCGTCGATGTCGATGCGTTCGCGGACCACATCGCGGGTGGTGCCGGCGACCGGCGTGACGATCGCGGCGTCGTAGCCGGCGAGGCGGTTCAACAGGCTGGACTTGCCGGCGTTCGGGCGGCCGGCGATCACCACGGTCATGCCGTCGCGCAGCACGCGGCCCTGGCGGGCGCTCTTCTCGACCGCGTCGAAATGCGTGCGCACCAACTCGAGTCGGCGGGTCAGTTCCTCGTCGGCGAGGAAGTCGATCTCTTCTTCCGGGAAATCGATCGCGGCTTCGACGAAGGCGCGCAGATCGATGACCGCTTCGTTGAGGCCCTGCACCATCGCTGAGAACTCGCCCTGCAGCGAACGCATGGCGGCGCGCGCGGCCTGGGTCGAGCCGGCGTCGATCAGGTCGGCGACCGCTTCGGCCTGAGCGAGGTCGATCTTGTCGTTGAGGAAAGCGCGCTGGGTGAATTCGCCGGGCCGTGCACGGCGGGCACCGAGCTCGACCACCCTTGCGACCAGTGCCTCGACGACCACCGGGCCGCCGTGACCGTGCAGCTCGAGCACGTGCTCGCCGGTATAGGACTTGGGGCCGGGGAAGAACAGCGCCAGGCCGACATCGATCGGTTCACCGGCAGCATCGCGGAAGGCTGCGATGGTGGCGCGTCGCGGTTGCGGCAATTCGCCGAGCAGCACGGCGGCGTACTCGGGCACCTTCGGCCCGGAGACGCGCACGATGCCGACGCCCCCACGCCCCGGTGGGGTTGCGGCTGCGACGATCGTGTCGGCATGCGCCATGGATGAAGCCTAACTCTGGCGCCGGGGGTTCGCACCACAAAGCGTGGCATTCTGCCGGCACGCTCCCGCAAGCTGGCCGATTGTCACGAAGGTCTGCGCCTTGCGCTGAAGGCCCGCGCCGCCAATGAACCGCGGTCTTTCAGCTTGCCGGCTTTCGGCACCGGCGGCCTGACGGAGCGATACCGGGGGCCCTAAAGCATCAAGCCGCCGCCGCCTTGCCCTTCTTCGCCGCCGCTTCGATGCGGCGGTTGATATTCCACTGCTGCGCGATCGACAGGATGGTGTTGGTCACCCAGTAGAGCACCAGGCCCGCGGGGAAAAACGCGAAGGTCACCGACATCACCAGCGGCAGGATCATGAACACCTTGGCCTGGATCGGGTCCGGCGGCGCGGGGTTCAGTTTGTACTGCACGAACATGGCCACGGCCATGATGATCGGCAGCACAAACAGGGGATCCTTGGCCGAGAGATCCTGGATCCAGCCCATGAAGGGTGCCTGGCGCATCTCGACGCTCTCGAGCAGCACCCAGTAGAACGCGAAGAACACGGGCATCTGTACCAGGATCGGCAAACAGCCGGCCAGCGGATTGATCTTCTCGCGCTGGTACATCTCCATCATCGCCTTGCCGAGCTTTTCGCGATCGTCCTTGTAGGTTTCCTGCAGGTTCTTGATGCGCGGGGCCAGCACGCGCATCTTCGCCATGGATTTGCCCGAGGCTTCGGACAGCGGGTAGAACACCAGCTTCAGCAGTGCGGTGATCAGGATGATCGCCCAGCCCCAGTTGCCGGTCAGCTTGTGGGCCTGTTCGAGCAGCCAGAACAGCGGCTTGGCGAGCAGCGTCAGCATGCCGTAATCGGCGACCAGGTCGAGCCGCGGGCCGGTGCGCTCGAGCTGGGCCTGCAGCTTGGGTCCGACGAACAGCTTCTCCTGCAGTGTCGCGGTCGTACCGGGCGCCACCTGCTGCAGTGGCCCGGCGGTCGACAGCAGGTACTGCCGGCCGTCGACCTTCATCGAATAGCGATACTCGGCCGTGTCGGAGGGCACCACCGCGGCGACGAAGTGGTGCTGCATGCCGGCGATCCAGCCGCCCTTGATCTGGCCGCTGACGTCCGCGGCATCCTTGAGGCTGATCTTGTGATACTTGTTGCCGTCGTAGAACGCGGGGCCCTTGAAGGCATAAGTCTCGACGTTGAACATCGAGCGCTCTTTGGGAATGTCGTCGCGCAGGATCTGCGCATATGAGGCCGCTGCCCAAGGTGCGCTGCCGGCATTCTCGATGCTGTACTCGAGATCGATCGCGTACTGGCCGCGGCGCAAGACATAGGTCTTGGTCACGGTCACGCCCGTGGCGGGGTCGGACCAGGTCAGCGGTACGCGCAGCTCGTTCGCGCCGTCGGCCAGCGCATAGCGCTGCTGCGCGGCGCTGAAGTTCGCGAGATGTGTCGGGTAATTGCCGGGGCCCGCGCCGGCGAGACCTGTCTGCATCACGTAGAACGCTTCTACCTCGCGGTTGAACAGGCGTACGGGGCGCTCCTGGCCCTTGACCAGCGGATAGCGCAGCAGATCGGCGCGGCGCAGCTCGCCGCCGGCGAGGCCGATCTCGAGATCGAGCACGTCGGTGCGGACATCGATCGTGGCGGAGATCGGTGTCGACGCAGCGGCCACCGCCGGCGTGGCGGCAACGGCGGCGGCCGGTGATGCTTCGCCCTCCGCACCGGCTACGGCTGCAGGTATCGGCGTCGCATCCAGCGGTGCCGGTGCAGGCGCGACTGCCGGCGCGGCGGGCGACGGCGCACTGGCCGTCGGAATGTTCGCCTCGAGCGTGGAGGTGTTGCTGACCGGACCTGCGTCCGCCGCGCTCTGCACGACCTCGCCGGGTTTCGGCCCGTAGTCACGCATCCACGCGTCGTAGTTGAGCCACAGCGCGAGCACCAGCCCGAGCCAGAGGAAGACACGTGCGTTGACTGATGAGCTCACGATAATCCTTTGTGTGGATCGGTCGATGGCGCCAGGTCCATCGCCGACGCAGGACGGTCCGGCACCGGGTCGAAACCGCCGGGATGAAAGGGATGGCAGCGCCCGATCCGTCGCAGCGCCAGCCAGCCACCGCGCAGCCCGCCATGCCGGTCGACGGCCTCGAGCGCGTAGTTCGAACAGGTCGGATGAAAACGGCAGCGCGGCCCCAGCCACGGGCTGACGATCAGCTGGTAGCCGCGGATCAGGATGCGGAGGACGGAGCGCATTGTGACGCGATTTTTTTCCACAGCGCGGAAAGGCTCTGTCGACGCATGGGGTCCGGTGCGTTGCGGGCACCGATCTTGGCGCCGACGATGATATCCGCTGCGGGCAGCCGGTGTTGGGCATGCCGGAACGACTCGCGGATGAGCCGGCGCAGGCGGTTGCGGGCCACGGCGTTGCCGATGGTACGCGCTGCGATGGCCAGACCGAGCCGCGGGCCGGCGAGCCCGTTGGCACGCACGGTCATGGTGAAGAGGCCATCCGAGAAACGTCTGCCGCGCTTGTAGGCGCTTTCGAAGTCGAGCTTGCGACGTACTCGCCGGTCCGGCGGGAACGTCAGGCGCTGTAGCGGGGCGCGGTCGGCGGGCACGTCAGCACCCGCGGCGGCGGATCGGCGAGCAGCGCAGCGGAGACGTTCAGGGGACCAGCTTCTTGCGGCCCTTGGCCCGACGACGCGCAATGATCTTGCGACCGTCGGCGGTCTGCATGCGGGCGCGGAAGCCATGCGTACGAGCGCGCTTGACTTTGCTCGGTTGATAGGTGCGCTTCATGGTGATGTTTCCGCCCTAACTCGGGGTAAAGCGTCGAAAAAAAGGTCGCAGAGGGTAAGCAGCGGTGCCTGGGGTGTCAATAGAGGGCGCCTGCCCCCCTGTGGAAAACTCTCTTCTGGCGCCTGTCGGCTGGGTATAGACTTCCCGGCCCTCTCCCCGACGGCTCACCGCCCAACCCCAGGAAAACTCACGCTGTGGAAGCGTCACTGTGGTCGCACTGTGTTCGTGCACTTGAAGACGAGTTGCCAGAGCCGCAGTACAACACCTGGGTCCGCCCGCTGCAGGCCATCGAAGGGGTCGGCACGCTGAAACTGCTGGCACCCAACCAGCACGTCGTCGATTGGGTCAACAGCCACCTGCTGCCCCGGGTCGGGGAACTCCTGAGCCAGACCATCCAGGGCGACCCGCCGGTGGTCACGGTCGAGGTCGGCTCGCGGCCGGTGACCGATGCTGCGGCCAACGGCAGCCTGGATCCGGGTCGGGGGGCCTCTGCCGGCGCTGCTGCGGTGACGGGAGTCGCCTCGCCAGGCGGAGTAGCCGGCCCGGGCCGCCGCGGTGACCGGGCCGAAGGGCTGGTGATCGGCGGGCGGCTGAACGCGGACTCGACGTTCGAGAACTTCGTGGTCGGCAAGAGCAACCAGCTCGCCAAAGCTGCCGCGCAGCAGGTCGGCGAGAATCCGGGCAAGGCCTACAACCCGCTATTCATCTACGGTGGCGTCGGTCTGGGCAAGACCCATCTGATGCACGCCGTCGGCCATGCGATCAAGTCACGCAATCCGCAAGCGCGCATCGCCTATGTGCACAGCGAGCGTTTCGTCGGTGACATGGTCAAGGCGTTGCAGCACAACAGCATGAACGAGTTCAAGACGGCCTATCGGTCACTCGATGCACTGCTGATCGACGATATCCAGTTTTTTGCCGGCAAGGAGCGCTCGCAGGAAGAGTTCTTCCACACGTTCAACGCGCTGCTCGAAGGGCAGCAGCAGGTCATCCTGACGTGCGATCGCTATCCGAAGGAAGTGGAAGGCCTGGAAGAACGGCTGAAATCCCGCTTCGGCTGGGGTCTCACGGTCGCGATCGAACCGCCCGAGCTCGAGACTTGCGCAGCAATCCTGATCAGCAAAGCCGACGCGGCAGGGGTAGCGATACCGGAAGAGGTCGCGTTCTTCATCGCCAAGCGGATCCGCAGCAACGTGCGTGAACTCGAGGGCGCATTGCGCCGCGTGATCGCCAATTCGCGTTTCACGGGCCAGCCGATCACCGTGGATTTCGCCAAGGACGCACTGCGCGATCTGCTGTCGCTGCAGGCCAAGCTCATCACCATCGAGAACATCCAGAAGACCGTCGCCGACTATTTCAAGGTGCGGGTTTCGGATCTGCTGTCGGAGCGTCGCAATCGTTCGATCGCACGGCCGCGCCAGGTCGCAATGGCGCTGGCCAAGGAGTTGACCAGTCACAGCCTGCCGGAAATCGGCGAAGCTTTCGGCGGCCGCGACCATACGACCGTGATCCACGCTTGCCGCCGCATCAAGGAACTGCGCGATTCCGAGCTGCGGATCAGCGAGGACTATATGAACTTGTTGAGAACTCTGACGGGATGATGTGGATAATTTGGGATCTGTTTTCAGCGGCTGGGTTACCCACAATCGCTCGACAGCGTCTCCACTGCCGATGCGCCACTGTTCCAGCCGGAGCCCAGGGTGCAATGCTTTGAATTATTTGCTGATTTCGCGATTATCCAGATGCCAACAGGGCCAATAACAACAACAGACTTCTTCAAGCTTAAAACCTTAAGAATTTAAGAGTCCGATATGAAACTCACTGCTCCGCGCGAAGAGATCCTAGCCCCGCTGCAGAACGTCACGGGGGTCGTCGAACGCCGGCAAACCATGCCGATCCTGTCGAATGTGCTGCTGACGGCCCGCAACAACCGGCTGAATCTGACGGGCACCGATCTGGAGGTGGAGCTGGTCAGCACCCGGGAACTGGAGGTTCAGCAGGCCGGCGAGATCACGGTGCCGGGACGCAAGTTTCTGGACATCCTCAAGGCCCTGCCTGAGGGCGTGGAAGTTACCATCACGACCGACGGAGATCGGCTCGTGATCAAGGCAGGTCGCAGCCGTTTCACGTTGGCGACCTTGCCGGCTGGCGAGTTTCCGCTGATCGACGAGATCAACGCGCAGCAGACCTTGCGACTGCCCCTGGCCGAGTTCCGACGGCTGGTCGACAAGACCTACTTTTCGATGGCTCAGCAAGACGTTCGCTACTACCTCAACGGCATGTTGCTCGAGGCCGAAGGCAGGCAACTGCGAGCGGTCGCGACAGATGGTCACAGGCTCGCACTTTGCGAGACTTCGCTGGAGATCGCGTCCAAATCGAAGCAGCAAGTGATCGTTCCGCGCAAAGGTGTGCTGGAGCTGCAGCGGATCCTCGGCACGGAGGGCGAGATCGAGCTGGCGATCGGTACGAACCATGTTCGTGCTCATATCGGCGCAATTCGGTTCACTTCGAAGCTTGTTGACGGCCGGTTTCCGGAGTACGGCCGGGTGGTTCCGGCGAATGCTTCGCGAATTATCGACGCAGATCGCGACATTTTGCGGCATGCTTTGCAACGAACCGCGATTTTGTCGAATGAGAAATACCGCGGCATTCGCCTGAACATCAAGCCGGGTGTCTTGACGCTTCAGGCCCACAATCCCGAGCAGGAAGAAGCGGAAGACCAGATCGAGGCCGGTTACGAAGGCGAGGAAATCGAAATCGGTTTCAATGTGAACTACCTGCTGGATGCGTTGGCGGCGATCGATTCCGATCGTGTTCACATCGGCCTGACCGATGCCAACAGCAGCTGTCTGATCACGGCGCCGGGTTCCACCGCCGCGAAGTACGTGGTCATGCCGATGAGGCTCTGATCCACGAATGGCGCTGGCGGAGCTCAGTCTCCGGGATCTCCGCTGTATCGAAAGCGCCGAGCTGAAGTTTCAGCCCGGCAGCAATCTCATCCATGGCGCCAACGGCGCCGGCAAGACATCGCTGCTCGAAGCGATCTTCCTGTTGGGTCGGGGTCGGTCGTTCCGGACCCGGCTCAATGAACGGTTGATTCGCCACGGCCAGAGCCAGCTCAGGGTCGTGGGTCATAGTACCGCGGCGGTTTTGCAGCACACCTTGGGCGTGGAAGTCAGTCGTGGCGGCGGTACCCGGGCGCGGGTCGATGCCCAGAATGTTCGGAGTCTGGTCGATTTGGCGACCTGCTTTCCGGTTCAGGTCCTGGATCCGGATGCCCACCGTTTGATTGAAGACAGTTCGACACGGCGTCGGCGCTGGCTGGATTGGCTGGTGTTCCACGTGGAACCTGGCTTCACGACCAGCTGGTCCCGTTACAACCGCGCCTTGCAGCAGCGCAATGCCGTATTGCGTACCGGGCAGGGCGAGCTGGAGATCTGGGATGCGGAGCTGGTCAAGGATGGCCAGCGGATCAGTGAGGCTCGTGGAAGAGCGTTGGCCGCGCTGCAGCCGTATTGGGCCGATGTCAGTCAGAGTTTGCTGGACCAGGATCTGGTGCTGAGTTTCCAGCAGGGCTGGGATCGGGACGCTTCGCTAGCGGAGGCACTGAATGCTGCGGCGCCACGGGACCGGTTGCGCAGGACCACCACGGTGGGTCCGCATCGTGCGGATATCGGTATCCGTATCCACGGCAAGCCCGTGCGACAGGTATTGTCCCGGGGACAGCAGAAGCTCGCCGCGGTGGCGCTGACACTGTGCCAGCTGGAATTCCTGAAGCAGGAACATGGGATCCGGCCCAGCCTGTTGCTGGATGATCCCTCGGCTGAGCTCGATCGTGATCGACTCGATCGGCTGATTGCCCGGATCAAGGCACTCGAGACACAGCTGATCATTACGGCGCTGGATCGTGATTTCGACTTGTTCGGTACGCCTGACGCGGTGTTCCACGTGGAACAGGGGCGGGTTGCGGCGCTCTAGGGGCTGTTTACGCTCACGTAGAGCTGTGAGAGTCGCGGAGCGGGGCTGGAGTGGACCATGGTGGCCATTCGTCCGTGTCTCCTGGTTTCGATGGCGCCTTCGATACCTTGCAGCGCTCGATTCTTAGCCAGGCTCAACTGCCTCCGATGATTGTCCAGGTACTGCCTTCTCGAATCAGGGCGGTAAGCCAGTCGGGAAAGCTATGGATCCAGCGGGGCGATGCCCTTTTCGGTTCTTCCATGGCTGATATCCCATGTCGGCACGAGCCGGTACGGTGGCCGTACGGTTGCCGATCCGACCGCAGTTCAGCGTGGTGTATCGGCTACGTCGGAGGCCAAAGACGGATCGATAACGTCGATTCCAGCGGCCTGCAACCGCCGCTCCCGGCAGGCCTGGCGAAAGCCGCTGATGCAGCGCCGGCCAGACGACACAACCCATTGATCAAACAACTATTTTTTGGCTCCGGAGGGGTAGGAAAGAAGCGTTCTGCCGGCTATAATGGGCGATCGCATTGCTGGCCTGGCCCATGGACGACAAAGACGTCTACGATTCGAGAAAAATCAAGGTTTTGAAGGGTCTCGACGCGGTGCGCAAGCGCCCCGGCATGTACATCGGTGATACCGATGACGGGACTGGCCTGCACCACATGGTTTTCGAGGTCGTCGACAACGCCATCGACGAGGCCTTGGCGGGCCATTGTGACCGCGTGGTGGTCACTATCCATGCCGACGAGTCGGTGACCGTCGAGGACAACGGCCGTGGCATCCCGGTCGACATCCACGCCGAAGAGGGGCGTTCAGCAGCCGAAGTCATCATGACGGTGCTGCATGCCGGCGGTAAGTTCGACGACAGCTCCTACAAGGTCTCCGGCGGCCTGCATGGGGTCGGTGTATCGGTGGTCAACGCGCTGTCCGATGTGTTGCAGCTGACGATCCACCGCGAGGGCAAGGTCCACAAGCAGGAATACCGCCTCGGCGAGCCGCAGGCGCCGCTGGCCATCGCCGGCGAGACCACGCAACACGGCACGATCGTGCGCTTCAAGCCGAGCCCGCAGATCTTCACCAACATCACCTTCGTCTACGATGTCCTGGCGAAGCGTCTGCGCGAGCTGTCGTTCCTGAACTCCGGCGTGCGCATCGACCTGGTCGACGAGCGCGAAAACAAATCCGACACTTTCCAGCACGAAGGTGGCCTGCGGGCGTTCGTCGCGCATCTGAACCGCACGCGCCAGACGATTCATCCTGCCGTGTTCTGGTTCCGGACACAGGAAGGTCCGATCGGCGTCGAGGTGGCGATGCAGTGGAACGATTCCTACCAGGAGTCGATGTTCTGCTACACCAACAACATTCCGCAGAAAGACGGCGGCACGCACCTCTCGGGCTTCCGTGCCGCGTTGACGCGCACGCTGAATGACTACATCGAACGCGAAGGCGTCGCGAAGCGCGAGAAAGTGCCGACCACCGGCGACGATGCGCGCGAAGGTCTGACCGCGATCCTCTCGGTCAAACTCCCCGATCCGAAATTCTCCTCGCAGACCAAGGACAAGCTGGTCTCGTCCGAGGTAAAAGGCGTGGTCGAGACGGCGGTCGGACAAAAGCTGCAGGAATTCCTGCTCGAACATCCGCAGGAAGCGAAAGCCATCGCCGGCAAGATCATCGAAGCGGCGCGTGCGCGCGAAGCGGCGCGCAAGGCGCGCGAGATGACACGGCGCAAGGGCGCGCTCGACATCGCCGGCCTGCCCGGCAAGCTCGCCGACTGCCAGGAGAAGGATCCGGCGCTGTCGGAGATCTTCATCGTCGAGGGCGACAGCGCCGGCGGCTCGGCCAAACAAGGCCGCGATCGTCGCACGCAGGCGATCCTGCCGCTCAAGGGCAAGATCCTGAACGTCGAGCGCGCGCGCTTCGACAAGATGCTGTCCTCGGCCGAGGTCGGCACGCTGATCACCGCGCTGGGCTGCGGCATCGGCCGCGAAGACTTCGACATCGAGAAACTGCGCTATCACCGCGTGATCATCATGAGCGTCGACGGCGACGATCATGTCTTTGTTCGCCAACCGGGTCAGCCGGCGCGGATGCTGCGCATCGGCGAATTCATCGATCGCACGCTCGATGCCCATCGCGCCAGTGGCGCTGTTGAAAGCGACGGCCATGCCGAAAAACTCCGTCATCGCCCGCTGGGCGAAGTGATGTGTTTCGGCGTCGACGATCGGCACATTCGCTTCAAGCCGATCAAGGCCGTGATCCGCCACCCGCTCGAAGACAAGCTGTTCGCGGTGCGTACGGCATATGGGCGTAACGTCCGAGTGACCTCGAGCCATAGCGTATTCGTGCACGAGAACGGCGCGATACGCCTGAAACGGGGCGACGAGTTGCGGGTCGGCGATGCACTGGTTGCGCCGCGCCGCTTGCGATTGCCCGAAGAGGCTCCCGGGCAGCTCGATCTGCTGCGCATCCTGCACGCCGATGGAGAAGCCGCCTCACAAGTCTGGGTGCGCGGTCCTGCGGTAGAGGAGTGGTATCGCCAGCGTGTTCCGCCGGTCACGTTCTATGCCTGGGAAAAAGGCCAACAGCGGCCGACGGCCGAGCATTTCCACGCCTGCCTGAAGGCGGTCGGTGCCGACGCTGCCGCAATCCTGCCCGAGGTCCAGCTCCAACCCAGCCGACTCGAACCAACCTCGACGGCCCAGTACCGCAACTCCGGACGCGACGCGGTCCGCGACTACGTTTGCCTGTCGTCGTTGACGGCGACCGATCTCGACTGGTTCGCGCGGCGTGACGATCTCGAGCTGACACCGGAGCACTATGCCGACCATGGTATTCCCCGCTTTCTCGCGGTCGATGAAGACCTGTTGACCCTTCTGGGGTTCTTCGTTGCCGAGGGGAGCTGCTCCGATCGCGATGGTCTGCGTCTGAGCATCGGCGAGGGCAACCGCCGGTTTGCACCGGAGATGGCGCGCCGTATCGAATCGCTGTTCAAGCTGATTCCGGTGCTCTACACCTCCACAGACCGCGCCGCCGAGCTCAAGCTCGTGAACCGTGTGGCCGCGCTGGCGTGGCAATCGGCTTTCGGCTTCCGTGGCTGCGGGTCGACGACCAAGCGCATCCCGGATCTCGTCTTCAATGTGGCCGAGCCGCTGCGCCTCGCGTTCCTGCGGGGCTACTTGCTGGGCAACGGCACCGCCGCCAATGGCCGGGTTGCGTTTGCGACCTCGTCCTATGATCTCGCCAGCGGCCTGATGTATCTGCTGGCCTCTTTCGGCGTCGTGGCTTCTCTCAGCGAACATCAGCCCGATGGCATCGTGCGGGAGATTCGTGGCCAGCCTTGCACGACTCGGCACCGCTACTGGACGATCACCGTGGCGGCCGCCGACGATCTCAGCGGGATCGAGCCTGTCTGGGCCGATCATGCCGGCGCCGCGAGCGTCCATCAGCGGATCGCCGAGAGGGGTGAGTCCGCAGGCGGTCGCCGCCGTTTCCAGCTGCTGGATGGCGATCTCATGAGCCTGCCGGTCACCGCCGTCGAAGAAGTCGCCCCGAGCAACGGCTGGGTCTACGACTTCTCGGTCGATGGTGACGAGAACTTCGTCGCCGGCATGGGCGGCCTGTGCTGCCACAACACCGACGCGGACGTTGACGGTTCGCACATCCGCACGCTCTTGCTGACGTTCTTCTACCGGCAGATCCCGCTGCTGATCGAACGCGGCCACATCTACATCGCGCAGCCGCCGCTCTACAAGCTCAAGCGCGGCAAGCAGGAGGTCTACGTCAAGGACGAGGCCGAGCTGAATGCGATGCTGCTGACCGCGGCGCTCGACGAGGCTGCGTTGCATGTCAATGCCGAAGCGCCGCCGCTGCGCGGCTCGGGCCTCGAAACGCTGGCTCGCAGCTACATGGAAGTGCAGTCGATCATCGCCCGCTGGTCCAGGCGTTACGACGGTCGGTTGCTGGAGCAGCTGGTGCACATGTCGGTGGTGGCTCCGGCCGACTTCGAGCGGCCGGACTGGCTGCGTGGCTGGGTCCACGATCTCGAGCAGCAGCTCGCAGCGCGTGATGACGGCACCCGCAGCTATCGGTTGGCGCTGCACGAGGCGGCCGACGGGCATGGCGCCCGCATCCATGTGCAGAAGCGCGAGCATGGCTCGACGACCGACAAATACCTGACCCGCGAGTTTTTCGATTCGGCGGAATACCGGCGTATCGCCGATCTGTCCCGCACCCTGGCGGGATTCATCGGCGAGGGGGCATTCGTGATCCGTGGCGACTTGCGACAGGAGATCGCCTCCTTCAAGGCGGCGATCGACTGGCTGTTCGAACAGGCCAAGCGGGGCCAGCAGATCCAGCGCTACAAAGGTCTCGGCGAGATGAACCCGGATCAGCTCTGGGACACGACCATCAATCCCGACACGCGCCGCCTGATGCAGGTGCGCATCGAGGACGCCGTCGCCGCCGACGAGATCTTCACCACGCTGATGGGCGATGCCGTCGAGCCGCGCCGCGAGTTCATCGAGCGCAACGCGCTGACGGTCGCCAATCTCGACGTCTGAGGTGTCGATCATGGCGACGCCGGAGCTCGAGGGTCGTATCGCCCTGATCACCGGCGCAGCCAGAGGGCTCGGTGCGCAGATGGCCCGCCGCTTCGCGGCGGCCGGTGCACGCGTCGTGATCGCCGATCTCGACGAAGCCGCCGGGCGTGCCCTGGCGGCCGAGCTGCCCGGGGCCGGCTTCCGTCGCCTCGACGTGACCTGCGAAGCGGAGTGGCTCGCGACCTGGGATGCTCTCGAGCGTGATGTCGGCCCGGTGCGGATACTGGTCAACAACGCCGGTTTCTATCGGCCCAACGTGCCGCTCGAGCAGATGGAACTCGCGCTGTGGCAGAAGCATTTCGCGATCAATGCCGACGGACCGTTCCTCGGTTGTCGCGAAGCGCTGCGGCGGATGAAGGGATGCGACGGCGTGGTGCTGAACATCGCTTCGACGGCGGCGATCAACGGTTTTCTCAATGGCGCGGCCTACTCGGCCTCGAAGGCGGCCCTGGCGATGCTGACGCGGATCGCGGCCAAAGCGGGCGGTCCGCAGGGTCTGCGCGTCAACGGCATCATGCCGGGCGCCACGCCAACCGACATGCTGCGCGGCAACAAGCTGCCCGGGCAAAGCGACGAGGAGCTGTACGCGAGCCTGCGGCCCTATCATCCCCTGGGACGGCTCGCGACACCGGACGACATCGCCGGCGTGGCGCTGTTCCTGTGCTCGGACCAGGCCGCGTTCATCAGCGGCGTGCTGCTGGCGGTCGATGGCGGCGCAGCGGCCTGAATGACAGCACCGTCCGCGGTCCGCTTGCCCGGGGCCGGGCGACTCCGGAACGCGCTCAGAATCCGAGTGCGCCCGGATTCATCAAGCCGCGCGGATCGAGCTGCTGCTTGATCGCTGTGATCAACGCGCCGGCGTGGGCATCCAGCCGGTTGCGATAGGGATAATGGCGGCCGAGCTGGAAATGGGCCGCGCCGAATTTCTGGTAGAGCGCGACCAGATCCTGCTTGAACCGGTCGATATAGGCGCGCGCTTCGAGGTTCGCGGGATACTCGGGCAGCCTGGCGAGCACTTCGGGATCGATCATCCGGCGATGGAACGCATGCCGCTCGTCGGGCCAGTACATCGCGATCTCGTAGAGGAAACCGGCAGAGCCGACGGCTTCGTACATGCCGCCGGTCCAGATGCCGAGGCGTGTCATGTCGCTGGCACGCTCGGCATAGAACGCCATCAGGGCTTCGTGGAACGGCACCACGTCCTGGTGGCGCAGCACGCCGTGCACCGGCACCCAGCGCTCGCCCCGCGGGCCGAGGGCGTTGTTCAACGGCGCGAACGGCAGCGTATGCACGAAGCTCGGCACGCTGTTCGGGATCTCGCGACCATGCCTGGAGAGGATCTCCCGCAGCCGCTTGAGCTTGGCGGCAGCCTCCGCGGCATCGACACCTTCGATCAGGTAGTGATGCATCCATTCACCGGAGCGCATCGCGCTTTCGCCGGCGACCGCCATGCCGGCGAGCTGCTTCAGACCCGCGAGTTTGCTGGGCGCCGCGCGCAGCACTTCGGCTGCCACCTTGGCTTTCTGCGACAGGCCTTCCTGGCGGGCGATCTGTCCTTGCGACAGCGCGAGATCGATGCCGAAATTCTCTTCGTCGATGGCCTCGATCGCCGTGGCTCGCACCGCGGCGTGGTAGTTCGCGAAATCGTCGAAGGCGAACGACAGCGCCTCGAAGGCCGCACGGCGCTGGATCAACGGCAGCCGGATCGCAGCCTTGATGCCGAGCACGCCGCAGTCGCCGGTGAACAAGCCGGTCAGATCGGGGCCGTAGAAGCGCGTGGCGGCCGAGCCGGAAGTGCATAGCCGCTCGCCGTTGGCGAGCACGATGTCCATGCCGAGTACCGAGGGGGCCGATGGACCGTACTGGCCGCTGCCATGGCTGATCGCATGCTGGCTGATACTGCCGCCGACCGTCGCGACCAATCCCGAGAACGGCCCCCAGAACGGCGTGCGCAGACCGATCTCCGCCAGCCGGGTCCGCAATGCGGCCCAGGTGACGCCGGGGCCGACCGTGACGACGGCATTCGGCAGATCGACTTCGATCTGGTCGAGACCGGTGCAGTCGAACAGGACATGGCCGCCGGGCGCATGCATGTAGCCGTCGGTATACGACGCGCCGCCGCTGCGCGGCACCATGGCCACGCCGGCGGCGGCACAGACCTTCACGGCCGCCTGCAAGGCCGGAACGGTCTTCGGCCTCACCACGGCGGCCGGCCGGCCACTGACGCGATAGACGTCGGTGCCCATGAGCTCCAGGGTGGCTGCATCGTCGCGTACGGCATCGGCGCCGACTGCGGCGACCAGCTGGGCATGAAGCGAATCGATGGAAGGCGCGGCTGGGGCATTCATGCAGAGGTCTCTGTGCCGGTGTGTCGGGGCGACGGTCCGCAGCTTAGCGCCGCGGTGAGCGCGGCAGGTACCGGACTGCGGTCAGTCGGTGCGGGCGTCGGCTGCGCGATGGATTGGCCCCCCCCGTTCACCGGCGAGGAACTACAGGCCCAGCGCGCCCGGGTTCAACCGTCCGTCCGGATCCAGTTCCTGCTTGATGGCACGCAACAGGTGCAGCGTGGCGGTGTCGCGACCGTCCAGATAGGGATACAGCTTGCCGATCTGGAAATGCGCCGCGCCGTGGGTGTGCATCAACCGGATCAGGCCGGTCCGCAGCGTTTCGACCAGTTCAGCGCCTGCGGGGTTGGCGGCGTAGGTCGGCAGCCGGGCGAGGTAGTCCGGATCCATCATGCGCTCGTGGAACACGGTGCGCTGATCCTGCCAGTAGAGCGCCGGCTCGTAGAGGAAAGTCGAAGCGCCGATGCAGGAGAACATCGCGCCGACATGCACGTGGTGACGGGTCATCGCGGTGCGATGCGAGGCGACGAAGCTCGTCAGCTCTTCGTGGAAGGCGGGAACCCGCGAATGCGGCAGCAGGCCGTGCAGCGGCACCCAGCGCTCGCCGGCCGGGCCGAGCATGTTGTGCAAGGGCTGGAACGGATTCGCGCGCACCACCGTGGGCACGGAGTTGGCGATTTCGCGCCCGAAGCCGGTGGCGATGCGACGCAGTGTCGCGATCTTCGAGCGCGCTTCGAGGCGCTGGTGACCATCTACGATGTAATGCGCCGCATAGGGCGCCTTCGCGAGACCGCGGGTGCCGGCCACGGCCATCCGCAGCAGGCTGGTCGCCGCAGTGGTCGCATTCGGCGAGGAGCTCCAGATGCTGCGCGCGATGCTCCAGATCGTACCGGCATCCTGACGCGCGATCTGGCCCTGCTGCAATGCCTGGTCGAGGCCGAAGCTCTTGTCGTCGAGCCGTTCGGCGGCGAGCCGCGACATGCAGCCATGCAGCGAGCGGAAATCGGCAAAGGCGAACGAAGCCGCTTCGAATACCGGTTTGCGGCGCAGCAGCTTGAGCACGATGCGGGTCTTGATGCCGAGTGCGCCGGCATCACCGAGAAAAAGCCCGGTGAGGTCGGGGCCATGGTTGCGGAACAGGCCCGGGGCCGCGCTGCTGCCGGCGGTGGCGGTGTGCAGCAACTCGCCGCGCGGCGTCAACACCTCGACCGCGATCACGCTGTCGGCGGAAATGCCGGCGGCATTGCTGCCATGGCCGTTGGCGTTCTGGCTGAGCGTGCCGCCGACGGTGGCGGCGAGCCCGGAGAAGGTGCCGACGAAGGGCACTTTCAGGCCGCGCGCGGCGAGCGCCGCATCGAGCGCCGCCCAGGTGACGCCGGGTTCGACCTGGACGGTCATGTCCTGCTCGTCGATCGACAGCACGCGATTCAGTGCCGCGGTGTCGATCAGGATCGAGGCGGTCGTGGCCGGCAAATGCGCGTCGGTATACGACGCGCCACCGCCACGGATGATCAGCGCCAGGCCGGCGCGGGCGGCATCGACGACGAGGGTCCGCAGTTCGTCGCGACTGCGCGGGCGGACCACGGCACGCGGCGATGCACCTTGCCGATAGACGTCGCGGGCGTAGAACTCGTGCTCGGATTCGGGCAATGCCGCGGCCACGACCGAGGCCGGCAGCGGCTCATGCTGCGGCGGGTGGGTGGATTCGGGGTGAAACGTCGGCGGCATGGGCTAGCGGCCTGAGGAGGCGGGCCGTGCGCGCTCGAGTGCGCGCAGCAGGCGTGCGCCCCACTGGTATTGCTCTTCGGGCAGATCGAGCACGCCGGCGTCGAAGCGGCGGATCGCGGCGCCGGGCCGTGCGAGTCGCAGCGCATCGTGCAGCTCCGGCCCCGACAGATCGAGTGCCAGGAGTGCGGCTTCGAGCTGCGCAGCATGGCAGGCACGCGATTTCAGCAGGTCGATCAAGGCCCGCTGCTGTTGCACCGGTCGCGGCGGGCGACCCTCGGCGAGCTGTGCGGCAGTCGAGCGATCGTGCCAAGGGAAATACAGGCTGCGATCGCGCAGATGCATCCAGCCGCGCAGCAGGTGCGAACCGGCACTGTCGGGAGTCAGATCGGGCAGCAGGGCCCGGGCGAACGAGCGGGCCTCTTGCCCCGGCGGCACGGGAACGGGTTCCAGCAACGCCATCTGCACGATTCGCGCACCGCAGCTGCGGCGCAGCGATTGTGCGATCGCGGCCGCGGCACCGATCGCCACCAGGTCGAACTCCCGGACGCCGAGTGCGGCCAGCGCCTGAATCAAGACCTGCGCCAGCTCGTCGGGCGAAATGGCAGCCTGCAGCGCGCTCTCGCCGTGGCCCGGCAGATCGGGTGCGAGCAGCGGGCGTCGTCCGGCGATACCGCGCAGCATGGGCTCGAGCGCCGTGGCGGAGCTGCCGAGATCGTGCAGCACCAGCAGCCGGCGCCCGCCATCGGCCGAGGCGCGCAGCACTCGCAGTTGCCCGCCGGCGAGGTCGATGAACTCCGCGCGCAGCCGGTGATCCGTTGTGGAGCCGGGCGGACGCAGGACTGCGGGAGCGAGCGTTTGCCGGCGCAGAAAATCGCGGGTCGCGGGCGCCACGTCGGGGAAATCCGCCACGACGCCGACCTCGACACAGGCCGGCAGCGGCGGATAGGCCTCGACGAAGCGCGACAGGGCATCCGGTTTCGCAACCACCAGCAGCGTCGGCAGCTCGAGTGCCGGCAGGTCCTCGGTGATGTCGTAACGAAGCACCGCGCCGTAGGCACCGCGATAGTCGTCACCTGATTCGAGCAGGTCGAGCGCGCCGGCATCGATCTCCGCGAGCGATTGCGACCACTGGATCCGGTACGCCGGATCGTGGCGATACCAGGGATAGAACACCAGCTGGTCGCGCAGCCGGCTCCACAGCCAGGCGAGGTGGCTGCCGTCCCATTGCGGCACCAGCGGCGGCAGGTAACGATCGGCCTTGTCGCTGCGCTCTTCGGGGGTGGTCATCAGGATGCCGTTGGCGACCAGCGCGGCGATACGCTGCGGATAACGGCTGGCGATTCGCACCGCGACGATGGCGCCGGTGTGCGAGCCGAACAGGGCGACGCGCTCGAGGCCGAGTGCATCGAGCAGGCCGATCAGTGCATCGGCGAAGATATCGATGTCCGGCTCGGTGCCGGCGGGTGCCACCGGATCCGACTGGCCATAGCCGGGCGTATCCGGGGCGATGACCAGGAAGTGCGGCGCCAGCACCTGCATCAGCGGCAGCAGTTCCGCGGAGTTGCGCGGTGACTGATGCAGCAGGACGACCGGCGGTCCTTCGCCGGCGACGCGATAGTGCACACGGCGTTCGCCGAGCTGCACGATATCGCGCCTGATCCTGGGCAGGGTCATGGCGATCGACGCGGCTCTCGATCCGTATCCTGCGCCGGATCCACGCTACCGGCGTCGCGCTCCGCCCGCAGCTTGGCGCCGATGGCATCGGCACGGCGCACGTGCAGCAGGTCGGCCAGGCGTCGCAGCAGATGGTCCTCGTGCGCATCGACGTGTCCGTCGGCCCAGGCGACGCGCCACAGCAGTTCGAGCATGCGTACCCGCTGCGGCTCGTCGAAGGCCGCGTTCAGCCTTGCAGTGAAGCTGTGCAGGTCGTGCGCCTCGATCGAGCGCGCCTCGGCCAGTTCATAGAGCCGCGCCAGCTCGTCGTCGGCGAGCGCGAACTTTTCGCGCAGCGCGGCCAGCACCGCCGGCTTTTCGGTGTCGCGCAGTTCGGCGTCGGCGCGCATCACTTCGACCAGCAACACCGCGGTCGCGAGCTGCAGCGCATGCTCCTGCGTCGCCGGATCGGCATCGCGGCGCGCGGGCTTCAGGGCATCGAAGAGATCGGCGATGGTACGCAGCACCGGGCCATTCTAGCCGGCGGGACGCCGGATCTCAGCCAGTGTCGTGGTGATGATGTCCTGCGCTTCGGCATTGATCTCGCGCGGCTCGCGGCCGGCGGCCTGGATCGGTGGGCCGATGACCACGCGGATGGTGCCGGGTTTCTTCAGCAGCCCGCGGCGCGGCCAGTAGTAGCCGGCATCATGGGTCACCGGTACCACCAGGCAGCCGGTGCGACTGGCGAGCAGTGCGCCGCTGATGCCGAACTTGCGGGTCTCGCCGGCGGGTACGCGCGTGCCTTCGGGATAGACCAGGATGCTGAGGCCTTCGGCGAGGCGTGCGCTGCCCTGGCCGAGCACCTGCGACACGGCCGAGGCGCCGGCCTTGCGATCGATGGCGATCGAGTGCAGCTGGGCGAGCCCCCAGCCGAAGAAAGGAATGAACATCAGCTCGCGCTTGAGCACCAGCACCTTCGGCGGCCCGACCAGGAACTGCGCGAAGGTTTCCCAGGCCGAGGAATGTTTCCACAGCACGACGTGCGGTTCTGCCGGGATGTTCTCGAGTCCCGTGACTTCGTAGTCCAGCCGGCAGACCAGGCGCAGGACATCCAGCAGGCGTGCCGCGTACCAGGCTGCGAGACGGTAGCGGGTCGACACCGGAAACAGCCACGATACCAGCACGAAGAACACCGCGTACACCAGTGTCCAGGCGAACATGAACACGGTGAAAACCAGCGATCGCAGCCATTGCATCGCTGTGCGCTCCTGCTAGCCGGGCAGACGGGACAGATCGGCGACGCCGCCGAACAGTTTGCGGATCTGCGCCACCAGCGCCAGGCGGTTGGTGCGCAGCCGGGCGTCGGGATCGTTGACCATGACCTGTTCGAAGAATGCGTCGATCGGCGGCCGCAGTGATGCGAGGCGCGCCAGTGCGCCGTCGTAGTCGCGCGCCGCGACCGCGCTGGCGACTTCGTCGGCCAGTGCCGCGACGGCGGCGTGCAGCGCCTGCTCGGCCGGTGCCACCAGTGCGGCCGGCTCGACCACAGCGGGCGCATCGCCGGTGGATTTGCGCAGGATGTTGGCGATGCGCTTGTTGGCCGCCGCGAGGCTCGCCGCCTCGGGACGCTGCTGGAATGCCGCCAGGGCGCGCAGCCGCGCATCGAAGTCGAACGGTGCCGAGGGCTGCGCCGCCAGCACCGCGTCGAACATCTCGGTGGTGAAGCTGACGGTACCGTCGTCACGCTGCTGGCCTTCGCCGAGATACCAGGCGCGCAGGCGCTCCATCATGAAGCCGAGCAGTTCGCCGGCTGCGGCCGGGTTCTCGACCGGCTGGGCGTCCAGCGCTGCGACGATGTAGGGCCGCAGGTCCAGATCGAGCCGCTGCTCGAGAATGATGCGCAGGCAGCCGATCGCCGCGCGACGCAGGCCGTAAGGGTCCTTGGTGCCGGTCGGCTTCTGGCCGATCGCGAAAATGCCGGCGAGCGTGTCGAGCTTGTCGGCCAGCGCGACCGTGATGCCGCAGCGGGTCTGCGGCAGGGCATCGCCAGCGCCGCGAGGCTGGTAGTGCTCGCGCAAGGCGCTGGCGACTTCGGCGGGTTCGCCGTCGGCCGCCGCGTAGTACGCGCCCATGATGCCCTGCAGTTCCGGAAACTCGCCGACCATCGCGCTCTGCAGATCGCATTTGGCGAGCTGCGCGGCACGCGCGACCTGCACCGGATCGGCGCCGACCGGACCGGCGAGCCGGGCCGCGAGCTGGGCCGTGCGGCGAACCTTGTCGCCGACCGAACCGAGTCTGGTCTGGAAGGTGACCGTGTCGAGGCCTGCGGCAAAGTCTTCGAGCGGCCGCTTGCGGTCCTGTTCGTAGAAGAACGCGGCATCGGACAGCCGCGGGCGCACCACGCGCTCGTTGCCCTCGCGCACCCGTACCGGTTCGCGGCTTTCGATGTTGCTGACCGTGATGAACCACGGCGTGAGTGCGCCGTTCGCATCCTCGACCGCGAAGTAGCGCTGGTGTTCCTGCAGTGTCGAGACCAGCACCTCGCGTGGCAGCTGCAGGAAGCGATCCTCGAAACGGCCTTCGACCGCGACCGGCCACTCGACCAGCGCCGTGACTTCGTCGAGCAGGGCCTCGTCGATGACCGCGCGGCCGCCCAACGTCTGGGCGCGCGCGAGCACCTGCGAACGGATCCGCTCGCGGCGTTCGCCGAAGTCGGCGAGCACACGGCCGCGCTCGCGCAGACTGGCGGCATAGTCCGCCGGTGCAATCAGCGGCAGCGGCGCCGGGGCATGGAAGCGATGGCCGCGGGTGGTCTTGCCGGCCTCGGTGTCGAGGATCCTGGCGGGCACGACCGCGCTGCCGAACAGCATCACCAGCCAGTGCACGGGCCGCACGAACTCGGCTTCGCCGGCACCCCAGCGCATGCGCTTGGGGATCGGCAGTGCCTCGAGCGAGGCCTGCACGATGGCGGGCAGCAGCGTGGGCGTCGGCGCACCGGCGCGACTGCCTTCGTGGAACAGGAATTCGCCCTTGCCTTCGCGGACGCGTCCCAGCGCCTCGACTGCGACACCGACGCTTTCGGCGAAGGCCAGTGCGGCCCGCGTCGGCTGGCCGGCGGCATCGAACGCCGCGTTCAGCGGCGGCCCGCGGCGCCGTATCTGCTGATCCGGTTGCTGTGCCGAGAGCTCGCGGACCAGCACCGCGAGGCGACGCGGCGAGGCAAAGGATTTCAGGCCGCCGTGCGCGAGGCCGGCGTCGGCGAGACCCTTGTCGATGCCGGCGGCGAAGGCGCGCTCGAGCTCGGGCAGTGCGAGCGGCGGCAGTTCTTCGGTGCCGAGCTCGACCAGGAAGTCCTGTGCCTTGGCAGGTGCTGCGGCACTCATTTCGCCACCTTCGCCTGGTTGGCCGTGGCCGCAGCCGCGACGCTCGCGACCATCGGGAAACCCAGCGCCTCGCGGCTGTCGTAGTAGGCCTGGGCGACACCGCGTGCCAGGGTGCGCACGCGCAGGATGTAACGCTGGCGCTCGGTGACGGAAATCGCCCGGCGGGCGTCGAGCAGGTTGAAGGTATGCGAAGCCTTCAGCACCTGCTCGTAGGCCGGCAAGGCGAGCTTCGCCTCGAGCAGCTTCTGGCAGGCGGCTTCGTGCTCGTCGAAATGACGCAGCAGCACCGGCACGTCGGCGTGTTCGAAGTTGTAGGCCGACTGCTCGACTTCGTTCTGATGATAGACGTCGCGATAGGTGACGCGGCCGAGCGGTCCGTCGGTCCAGACCAGGTCGAACACGCTGTCGACGCCCTGCAGATACATGGCCAGGCGCTCGAGGCCGTAAGTGATCTCGGCGGTCACGGGCCGGCAGTCGAGGCCGCCGACCTGCTGGAAATAGGTGAACTGCGTGACCTCCATGCCGTTGAGCCAGACTTCCCAGCCGAGACCCCAGGCGCCGAGTGTCGGCGATTCCCAGTTGTCCTCGACGAAGCGGATGTCGTTCACCAGCGGGTCGAAGCCGAGCATTTTTAGCGAACCGATGTAGCGGTCGAGGATGTCGAGCGGCGAGGGTTTGATGACGACCTGGAACTGGTAGTAGCGCTGCAGGCGGAACGGATTGTCGCCGTAGCGGCCATCGGTCGGGCGGCGCGAGGGCTGCACATAGGCCGCGCTCCAGGGCTCCGGGCCGATCGAGCGCAGGAACGTTGCGGTGTGGAAGGTTCCTGCACCCATCTCCATGTCGTAAGGCTGGAGGATCACGCAACCCTGGTCGGACCAGTATTTCTGCAGCGCGAAGATCAGTTCCTGGAAGGTCTTGGGCATGTTGTGGTCGATCGGTCGCGGGGTTGCGACTCGCAGCACGCAAGTATAACGGCTGCCGACCGCGCCGGCCGGCGCGGCCGCCTCGCCGGCCCCGGCTCGCCGGACAATCGACCCGATGGACGCGAGTGGTTAGCATCCCGCCACCTCACCGACGAGGAGCGCCGATGATCCGAGGCCCGTCGCGACCGAGCCTGCACACGCTCTGGCTGCTGGCGACCCTGCTGCTGCTCGGTGGCTGCGCCAGCCTGCCGTCGCTGGACGGGCGCAGCGAATCGACGGCGGTGGCCAGCGTTCCCGGCTCGCCGCTGCACGAGGCGTTGCAGCCTGGCCTGACGGCCCATCCGGGGCTTTCCGGTTTCTACTCGCTGCCCGATGGCGAGGATGCGTTTGCGGCGCGGATCGTGATGATCGATGCCGCCGTGCGCAGCCTCGATGCCCAATACTACATCTGGCGTGCCGATGTGACCGGCCGGTTGATGTTCGACGCGCTGCGGCGCGCGGCCGCGCGGGGCGTGCAGGTGCGGCTGCTGCTCGACGACAACAACACCCAGGGCCTCGACCCGCTGCTGGCGGCGCTCGCGGCGCAGCCGAACATCGAGATCCGGCTGTTCAATCCGTTCCGGCATCGCCGCTGGCGGCCGCTCGGTTTCCTGACCGATTTCGCGCGCCTCAACCGGCGGATGCACAACAAGTCGCTGACCGTCGATGGCGCGGCGACCCTGGTCGGCGGGCGCAACATCGGCAACGAGTACTTCGACGCCGGCGACAGTCTGGGTTTCATCGATCTCGACGTCGTCGCCGTAGGCCCGATCGTCGCTGAGGTCGCGCGTTCCTTCGACGAATACTGGCGCAGCGACTCGGCCTATCCGGTCGATCGTTTGCTGCCGCCGCCGCCACCGGCGCAGCTCGAGGCGGTCGCCCGGCTCGGCGAGGAGCTCGACAGTCTGCCAGAGGCGCAGCGCTATCTCGAACGCGTCCGCGGCACGCGAGTGATGCGCGACGTGATGGCCGACGAACTGTCGTTCGAATGGGCGACCGCGCAGCTGGTCGTCGACGATCCGGCCAAGGGCCTCGGCCGGGCCAGACGCGACGAGCTGTTGACGTCTCGTCTGGAGGAAGTCTTTGCTGGGCCGGTGCACAGCGAGTTGTTGCTGGTCTCGCCGTATTTCGTGCCGGGCCGCGAAGGGACGCAGGCGCTGGCCGCGATGACGCAGGGTGGCGCCACGGTCAAAGTGCTGACCAATGCGCTGGAATCGACCGACGTGGCTGCCGTGCACTCCGGCTATGCGAAGCGCCGGCGTGCCTTGCTGAAAGCCGGCGTCGAACTCTGGGAGCTGCGCCGCCAAGTCGGCAATCTCCGCATCGGGCCGCGTGGCGCCGGGCGCCGGTCGGCTACGGCGCCGCGACCCGCGGCGCCGCAGGAGCGTCGATCGGCTGCGGGTCGTGATACGTCCGCCCCGCCGGAGAACGTTGCGCGCAACGGATCGGAGAGCAGCGTGCTCGCAGGGAATGTGGGCGGCTCGGGCAGGTTGGGCAGTTCCGATGCCAGCCTGCATGCCAAGACCTTCGCGGTCGACGGCAAACGTCTGTTCATCGGCTCGTTCAATTTCGATCTGCGCTCGGCATTGCACAACACCGAGCTTGGCATCGTGATCGATTCACCGGAGTGGGCGCGATCGCTGCAGCGGACCTTCGAGCGGCGCGTTCCCGAAGTGTCGTACCGCGTGCAGCTCGATGCGCGCGAACGTCTCGAGTGGATGGAACGCCGTGCGGATGGCAAGGAACAGCGCTACGACCGCGAGCCCAACGCCTCGGCGGGCCGCAAGCTGCTGGTGCTGCTGCTGGGGTTGTTGCCGATCGAAGGACTGCTGTGAGCGGGTGCGGTGATCTGTCGGCTACTTGTCTTTGGAAACGCGTTTGAATCCATGGGCAGCGATGGCCTGGCCGCCCACGAGCGCGACTGCCGCAGGTGGTCTGTCGGAATCCGTTGACGCCGGTGTTGGCTCCCGTGTTTCGGGCCGATGAGTCTTCACGCCCCCACAGGACAGAATGCATTCGAGCGGCTAGACTATGTCGGCTTGCAGGACTGTCATACGTCCTGTGACTTCCCCGCAATCGATCCTTGCTCCTGTCCCGCTGGAGCCGATGCCGGGGTATCGCTGTTCACTGCGGATTTAGATCATGTCCAAGATTGTCGTCTCCCAGTTCCGCGCGACCGCGGTCGTGGCCGCGCCGATGCTCCTGCTCGTGGGTGCGCTTTCCGGCTGCGCTCCGGGCGGTCCGCCCGAGATGCCGCCGCCCGAGGTCAACGTCGCAGTGGTGGAAGCCCGGCCGATCGTCGAGTGGGATACCTATGACGGGCGGATCGCCGCCATCGAGACCGTCGAGTTGCGGCCGCGGGTCACGGGCTATCTCGCCGGTGTGCATTTCCGCGAGGGCGGCGAGGTGGCCAAGGGCGCGCTGCTGTTCACGGTCGACGATCGCGAGTACCGCGCCGCACTGGCGAGTGCGCAAGCCAATACTGCACGCGCCGCGACGCGGCTGCAGGTCGCGCGCACGGAATATCAGCGCGCCGAACAGCTCAAGGCCGCGCGGGCGGTTTCCGCGGAAGAACTCGAAACCCGCCGCGGCGAGCAACTGCAGGCCGAGGCCGATCTCAAGGCGGCGCAGGCCCAGGAGCGCCAGGCCGAGCTGAACGTGGAGTTCACGCGGATCCGTGCACCGATCGCCGGCCAGGCCAGCCTGGCGGCGGTGCGGCCGGGCAATCTCGTCACCGCCGGTCAGACGCTGCTGACGACCCTCGTTTCGGCGGATCCGGTCTACGTGGAGTTCGAAGGCGACGAGCGCATGTACCTCAAGTACCAGGCGATGTCGCGCAACGGCGAGCGGCCGAGCTCGCGCGATGCGCGCAATCCGGTGCGGGTCGCACTGGCCGACGAGCAGGGTTATCCGCATGAGGGTGAGATGGTGTTCATCGACAATGCCCTCGACCCGCGGACCGGCACGATCCGCGCGCGCGCCGTGCTGCCGAACACGGATCGCCACTTCACGCCGGGCATGTTCGCGCGCGTACAACTGGTCGGCAGCGGCCAGCACGACGCGATCCTGGTCAACGAGCGGGCACTGGTCACCGACCAGGATCGCCGCTACGTCTATGTCGTCGGCGACGACGGCCGGGCGATGCGCCGCGACCTGCAGCTCGGCGGCGAGGCCGAGGGTCTGCGGATCGTGCGCGAAGGTCTTCAGCCCGGCGATCGGGTGGTCATCAACGGCATCCGCAAGATTTTCTTTCCGGGCATGCCGGTCAAGCCGGTCGTGGTGCCGATGGATCAGCCCGATCTGGTGACGACACCGCCGGCGGATGCGGCAGCACCCGCCTCGGCCGGCAGTCACTGACGCGCCCGCGGAGTCTGGCGTGAAACTCGACGCTTCCCGATTCTTCATCGACCGGCCGATTTTCGCGGCCGTACTCTCGATCGTGATTTTCGTCGCGGGCCTGCTCGCGATCCCGGTGCTGCCGCTGAGCGAGTATCCGGATGTCGCACCGCCGACGGTGCAGGTGCGCGCCGTCTATCCGGGTGCCAATCCGACCACCCTGTCGCAGACCGTCGCCGCGCCGCTCGAGGAGGCGATCAACGGCGTCGACGACATGATCTACATGAAGTCGGTCGCGGCGTCCGACGGTGTGCTGGCGCTCGATATCGTGTTCGAAACCGGTACCGACGTCGACAAGGCACAGGTGCAGGTACAGAACCGTGTGTCGCAGGCCCTGCCGCGTTTGCCGGAGGCGGTGCGCCAGCTCGGCGTCTCGACCACCAAGTCGTCGCCGAATCTGACCATGGTCGTGTTCCTGAAATCGACCGACGGGCGCTACGATCAGCTGTATCTGCGCAACTACATCCTGCTGAACATCCGCGACGAGCTGAACCGCGTTGAGGGCGTCGGCCAGGTGTTCCTGTTCGGCGGCGGCGACTATGCGATGCGCATCTGGCTCGATCCCGAGAAGGCCGCGGCGCGCGGCATCTCGGCCGGCGACGTGGTGCGCAGCCTGCGTGAACAGAACGTGCAGGTGTCAGCCGGCTCGATCGGTGCGCCGCCGCAGCCGGGCAAGTCCGACCTGCAGATCGCGATCAATGCGCAGGGACGACTGCAGACCGTCGAAGAGTTCGCCGCCGTCGTAGTCAAGACCGGCCCGCGCGGCGAGCTGACCCGGATCGGCGATATCGCCCGCGTTGAGCTCGGCGCCTCCGAGTATTCGCTGCGCTCGCTCAGCGACGGCCAGCGCGCGGTGGCGATCCCGGTATTCGAGGCGCCGGGTGCGAACTCGCTGCAGATGTCCGCGGATGTGCGCAAGACCATGGAGCGTCTTGCCGCCGACTTCCCGCCGGGGGTCACCTGGTCGGTCGACTACGACCCGACGGTGTTCGTGCGCCATTCGATCGAGTCGGTGGTCACGACCCTGCTCGAGGCGGTCCTGCTGGTCGTGTTCGTGGTCGTGCTGTTCCTGCAGACCTGGCGCGCATCGATCATTCCGCTGCTGGCGGTGCCGGTGTCGATCGTCGGCACCTTTGCGGTCCTGCTGCTGCTCGGGTTTTCGATCAATACCCTGACGCTGTTCGGGCTGGTGCTGGCCATCGGCATCGTGGTCGACGACGCGATCGTCGTGGTCGAGAACGTCGAGCGCAACATCGAGGCCGGCTTTTCGCCGCGCGAAGCGGCGCATCGGGCGATGAGCGAGGTCTCGGGGCCGATCATCGCGATCGGCCTGGTGCTGACCGCGGTGTTCGTGCCGATCGCCTTCCTCGGCGGCGTCACCGGGCAGTTCTACCGGCAGTTCGCCGCGACCATCGCGATCTCGACGATCATCTCGATGATCAACTCGCTGACGCTGTCGCCGGCCCTGGCGGCCGTTCTGCTGCGCGGTCACGATGCGCCCAAGGATCGGCTGTCGCAGTGGATCGATCGCGCCTTCGGCTGGCTGTTCCGGCCGTTCAACCGCGTCTTCCACCGCGCCGGCGATACCTATGCCGCGCGTGTCGCCACGCTGGTCGGGCATCGGCGCTATGCGATCACCGGCTACGCCGTGGCGCTGGTGCTGGCTGTGTTTGCATTCCGCGCCGTGCCGGCGGGGTTCATTCCCACCCAGGACAAACAGTATCTGTTCGCCGGCACGTTGCTGCCTGAAGGCGCTTCGCTGGATCGTACCGAGGTGGTTACCCAGCAGATGACGGAGATCGCGCAGCAGATCCCGGGGGTGAGCAGCATCGTCGCATTGCCAGGTTTCAACGCCTTGCAGTTCGCCAACACGCCGAATTCCGCGACGGTGTTCATCGGACTGGCGCCGCCGAATGAGCGTGAGTTGACGGCTGTGGAGATAGTGCAGCGCCTGAACATGGCTTACAGCGTCATCAAGGAAGGGCTGGCCTTCGTACTGATGCCACCGCCGGTGATCACGATCGGCAACGCCGCGGGTTTCGAAATGTATGTCCAGGACCGCGGCAATCTCGGTTTCGCCGAGTTGAACTCGGCGGTACAGGGGCTCACCGGCCGCCTGCGCGAGACGCCGGGCTTCGATCCGTTCTCGATCCTGAGTTCCTATCAGCCGAACGTGCCGCAGCTCGAGGTGATCGTCGATCGCACCAAGGCCAAGCAGCAGGGCGTACTGCTCAGCGACTTGTTCGAGACGTTGCAGGTATATCTGGGTTCGACCTACGTCAACGATTTCAACCTGCTGGGCCGCACCTACATGGTGTACGCGCAAGCCGATGCCCAGTTCCGTGATGAGGTCGCCGATATCCAGCGCCTGAAGGTCCGCAATGCCACCGGTGAGATGGTACCGCTCGGTGGGCTGGTGACGGTCAAGCAGTCTTTTGGTCCCGATCCGGTGGTGCGCTTCAACGGTTACCCGGCGGCGGACGTGTCCGGCGGTGCGAACCCGGCGATGATGTCTTCGGCCGAGGCGATCCAGACCGCGGCGCGGCTGGCGACCGAGACCCTGCCGAGCGGCATGTCGTTCCAGTGGTCGGGGCTGTCCTACCAGCAGGTCAACCAGGGCAATGCCGCCCTGTTCGTCTATCCGCTGTGCGTGCTGTTTGTGTTCCTGGTACTGGCGGCCTTGTACGAGAGCTGGGCGTTGCCGCTGGCCGTGATCCTGATCGTACCGTTGTGCCTGTTGTCCGCGATCGGCGGCACCTGGTTGATCAACCTGGTGCACGGGTTGTGGCTGGCGGTGTTCGGTGCCGACACGCCACCGACCTTCCTCGACAACAACATCTTCACGCAGATCGGCCTGGTCGTGCTGATGGGTCTCGCCTGCAAGAACGCGATCCTGATCGTGGAGTTCGCGCGCGAGCTCGAGCACGAAGGCCGCGACATCATCGAGGCGGCGCTCGAAGCCTGCCGGTTGCGCTTGCGACCGATCCTGATGACCAGCTTCGCGTTCATCATGGGCGTGCTGCCGCTGGTGTTCGCCAGTGGCGCCGGTGCCGAAGTCCGCTACGTGATGGGCGTGACGGTGTTCCTCGGCATGCTCGGGGTCACGTTCTTCGGCCTGTTCCTGACGCCGGTGTTCTACGTGCTGATGCGCCGGCTGGCGACCCGCAAGCAGCGACGCGCGGCCCGCCTGGCGTCGGAGTCGTCCCATGGTTGAGCGTACGGCTGCCCTGATGTCGGCGCTGCTGCTCGCGGGCTGCGCGCTCGGTCCCGACTATCGCCCGCCGCAAGCGCCGGCGCCGTTGCCCGACGGCTTCGTGCAGGCGCGGGGGGAGACGGTCGATTCCTCGGCGCCGGTAGCGGCCGAGGTCTGGAAGAGTTTCGGCGAGCCGGAACTCGATGCCTTGATCGCCCGCGCGCAGCAGGAGAATCGCGGCATCGCCCAGGCGCGGGCACGGCTGGAGCAGGCCCGTGCCCTGCGCGGCCTGACGTTTTGGGGCTTGCTGCCTTCCGTCACGGCCGCCGGCCAGCGCGAGCGCAGCGAAGCCAGCCGCAGCGATCCGTTCATGCCGCCGGGCCAGGGCGAGACGACGGTGTATCGCGCCGGGCTCGACGCGTCCTGGGAGATCGATCTGTTCGGCCGGTCGCGTCGCGCCACCGAAGCGGCCCGCGGCGATCTCGATGCGAGCATCGCCGAGGCTGCGCTGGCGCGGCTGGCGGTCACGGCCGAGGTGGCACAGACCTGGTTCGCGTTGCGCGGCGCCGAGGAGCGACTCGCGATCCAGCGTCGCAATCTCGACAACCTGCGTGAGGATCTGGACATTCTGGAGCGGCGCCTCCAGGCTGGTCGCGGCACCGAGCTCGACACCGCCCGCCAGCGCACGCTGGTGGCGACGGTCGCGGCACAGTTGCCGGAAACCGAGGCCGAGCTGGCCCGCCAGGAGCAGCGGCTGGCGCTGCTGACGGTGCTGCCGGTCGCCGAGCTGCGCGGCCGCTGGCTCGCGGCTTCGAAGACCCTGCCCAAGCCGCCGTCATTGGTAGCCGTCGGAACGCCGGAGCAGTGGCTGCGACGCCGGCCGGATGTGCGGGCCGCCGACCGCCGTCTTGCGGCGGCGACGGCGCGCATCGGCGTGCAGCAGGCGGACTACTTCCCGCGGCTGACCTTGAACGGCAGCTTCGGCTACACCTCGCAACTGCGCAGCGAGCTGTTCAAGTCGCAGACCGAGAGGCACAGCTACGGGCCGTCGCTGAGCTGGGCGTTCCTCGACGTCGGCCGGGTACGCCAGCGTGTGCTGCAGGCGCGCGCCCAGCAGCGCGAAGCGCTCGCCGCTTACGACGAGACCTTGCTGCGGGCGCTCGAAGAGACCGAGAACGCGCTGGCCGGTTATCGCGCCGCGACCGAATCGCTGGCCGCCAACGAGTCGGGCCTCGAGGCCGCCCGGACTGCCGTGGAGATCTCCCGGGCCCGCTACGATGCCGGGGCCAGCGACTACCTGGCCGTGCTCGATGCCGAGCGCAGCGTGCTCGATTTCGAGGATCGCTTCGTGCGCGGTTCGGTCGCCCGGGCCACGGCGCTCGCGGCGCTCTACAAGGCGCTCGCCGGGGATTTCGCCCGCGCCGAATGAGGGATGGGTACTGGCGACCCTGGGTAAGAAGTGTCGGTGGCACTGCAGATTGATTCGCCCGAGCGGCTTTTACGAGCTTTGGACTTTGAGACTGTTCCATTAATCGAACGATTCTTCAGAGTGGGCGAGATATCGACCGGTCCGTACCGTAGCTGCGCGGCTGCAACCATCTGGCCCTGCCCAGAGTCCAATGCCCAGGCCGCCGTATCGATCTGGCCCACCCGCTACCGGCGCATGCCGGCCCCGTTGCAGGAGTACCGTCATGTCTCTTCGAGCCTCGCTTGTCTTCCGTGGCCTGTTTGCCGCCGCCCTGGCGGGCGTCGCCCTGACCCTGGCCGGCTGCGCCTCGCCCGGCCCGACGATCCGCGCCGAGTACGACCGGACGGCCGATCTGCGCCAGTACCAGACCTTCGGTTTCTTTTCGCCGCTCGGCACGGACAAGGAGGGCTACCAGTCCGTGATCTCGACCTACCTCAAGGCGGCGACGCGGCGGGAGCTCGAGGCCCGCGGGTTCCGCTACGACGAGACCGCGCCGCAGCTGCTGGTGAATTTCGGTGCCAAGCTCGACGAGCGGCTGCGGGTCAGCGAGATGCCCACGCCGACCGCCGGCATGTTCGGTGGTCGCGGCTACTACCGCTATCGCAGCGGTCTCTACGGCACCTGGCCGCTGTATGCGTACGAGACCCAGGTCGAGCAGTACAAGGAGGGCACGCTGAATGTCGACATCGTCGATGTCGCCCGCAAGCAGCTGATCTGGGAAGGGGTTGCCGTCGGCCGGGCCACGCAGGCAACGCTCGACAACGTGCAGGCGACGGTCGATGCGAGCATTGCCGGCCTGTTTGCCAAGTTCCCGGTGCCGCCTGCGGCCGCCGACGCGGCCGCGGACAGCGCCCAGCCCTGAGGGCTGGATCGAGCGCCGGCCGCACCTGATCAGTGCGAAGGGCGTCTTTTTGCCCTATAGTGGTGCAATAACTCGGCCGGCGATGCTGGGCGATTGTTGCAAGTCATGGATTCTGCAGCAAAAAGGTGCAGCGGCACGGTTCCTGCACTCTCCCGGCCAACAGCATCACTCTGGCGCGGGCGGGCGACCGCGCCAGGCGTGCAGGACCTCGCCTTCCAAACGGAGCCAACATGACCCCGACCGACGTCATCAAGCTGATCAAGGACCAGGAAGTGAAGTGGGCCGACCTTCGCTTCACCGACACGCGCGGCAAGGAGCAGCACGTGACCATCCCGGCCAAGGTGGTCGACGAAGGTCTGTTCCGTGACGGCAAGATGTTCGACGGCTCGTCGATCGCCGGCTGGAAGGGCATCAACGAGTCCGACATGATCCTGATGCCGGAAGCAGGCACGGCCGTTCTCGATCCGTTCTTCGACGATCCGACGATCAACATCCGTTGCGACGTGGTCGAGCCGGCGACCATGCAGGGCTACGAGCGCGACCCGCGTTCGATCGCCAAGCGTGCCGAGGCCTACCTGAAGAGCACCGGCATCGCCGACGGCGCGACCTTCGGCCCCGAGAACGAGTTCTTCATCTTCGACAGCATCCGCTGGAAGAACGAGATGCGCGGCAGCTCGTACGAGATCGACTCGGTGCAGGGCTCCTGGAACAGCAACACCGAATATCCGGAGGGCAACAAGGGTCATCGCCCTGGCATCAAGGGTGGCTATTTCCCCGTGCCGCCGGTCGATGCCTTCCAGGACATCCGCAACGCGATGTGCTCGGCCTGCGAGGAACTCGGCCTGGTGGTCGAGGTGCATCACCACGAAGTCGCCACCGGCGGCCAGTGCGAGATCGGCGTCGGCGCCGGCGGCCTGGTCAAGAAGGCCGACGAAGTGCAGATCCTGAAATATGCGGTGCACAACGTCGCGCACGGCTATGGCAAGACGGCGACCTTCATGCCGAAGCCGCTGGTGGGCGACAACGGTTCGGGCATGCACGTCCACCAGTCGCTGCAGAAGGACGGCAAGGCGCTGTTCGCCGGCGACAAGTACGGCGGCCTCTCCGAGCTGGCGCTGTACTACATCGGCGGCATCATCAAGCACGCCAAGGCGCTGAACGCCTTCACCAACCCAGGTACCAACAGCTACAAGCGCCTGGTGCCGGGTTTCGAGGCGCCGGTGATGCTGGCCTACTCGGCCCGCAACCGCTCCGCGTCGATCCGCATCCCGTTCGTCGCCAATCCGAAGGCACGGCGCATCGAGGTGCGCTTCCCGGATTCGATCGCGAACCCGTACTTCGCGTTCACGGCCATGATGATGGCCGGCCTCGACGGCATCCAGAACAAGATCCACCCCGGCGATCCGGCCGACAAGGATCTGTACGACCTCGAGCCCGAGGAGGCGAAGCACATCCCGACGGTATGTCACTCGCTCGACATGGCGCTCGAGCACCTCGACAAGGACCGCGAGTTCCTGACCCGCGGCGGGGTGTTCACCAACGACGTGATCGATGCCTACATCAATCTCAAGATGCAGGAAGTCACGCGGTTCCGGATGAGCGCGCACCCGGTCGAGTTTGACATGTACTACAGCTGCTGAAGGCGTCGCAGCGTCGCAGCCGTGTCCCGCCTGCGACAGGCGATCGAGAGGCTTCCGGTAGCGGGAAACCGCTACCGGGTCCTCTTTCTGCACCGGGAGCTCGGGGGTATGCTGGGACACGATGTCGGCAAGAGTGCTTCACTTGATTGTCCCGATCGCGGCGATGGTCGCGGTGGCGACCATGGCTGGCGCGACGCGCGCGCAACAGGCGCCGCCGCCCGATCCGGCCGCCGAGGCATCGGCGGCGCCCGCGGCACCGACCGGCCCGACGGCCCCCGGCGGCAAGATGTATCGCTGGGTCGATCGGAACAATACCGTGCACTACTCCGATCGGCCCCAGCCGGGCGCCGAAGCCGTCGCAGTGGAGGCTCCGCAGACCTATTCGGCGCCGCCGCGTCCGGTGGTGCAGGCGCCGGCAACGCCTGCCGCCGCCGAGACCCGCGCGACGCCGCCGGCCGGTCCGGCCTGCGAGATCACCGCGCCGATACCCGAGCAGGTCTTCCCGAACATCGAGTCGCTGGAGATCAGCTATCGCGGCCCGCAGGGCGGCACGGCCGAGCTGCAGCTCTCCGGCACGCTGAACGAAACGCGCAGCACGTCGGCCGGCCAGCCTTTCACCATTACCCCCGTGCCGCGCGGCACCTATACCGCGCGGGTGTCGATCAGCGGTGCGCCGGGTGTCGCGCCCTGCGTGACGGCACCGGTGACTTTCCATGTGCGCCAGGCTTCCCTGCTCAGCCCGGTCCGTCAGCAGATGAATCGTCGCCAGTAGCCGAATCCCCGGCCGGCGAACTGAGCCGCCGCATGGCGCTGCCCGGCGCAGCGGCGCGCATTGCTGCCCGGCGGAGTCTCCCGCATGGCCCCTGAGCGCCATGCTCCCTCGCCGCTGGCGAGCTACGACCCGGCCGACCTGCTCGATGCGCTGGCGACCGGCATCGTCGTGCTCGATACCCAGCTCTGCGTCGTCTACGCCAACGTCGCCGCGCAGAACCTGCTGGCGATGAGCTTCAATCAGGCGCGCGGCCGGCCGTTTGCCGATCTGTTCGCGGAGTTCAACGGCATGCTCGCCACGCTGGTGCGTGCCCGCGATACCGGCGACATCTATTCCGAGCGCGAAGTCACCGTGCGGCCGACCGCCATGCCGCGCGAGACCCGCGTGCTCGACATCACCATGACGCCGCTGGACGGCATGACCGGCCCGCAGCTGCTGCTCGAGCTGTCCGACGAGACCCAGCGCACACGCCTGACGCGCGAGAGCGAGCTGCGAGCCCGGCTCGACGGCAGCCGGATGATGACCCGGCAGCTTGCCCACGAGATCCGCAACCCGCTCGGCGGTTTGCGCGGCGCGGCGCAGTTGCTCGAGCGCGAGCTGGCGACGCCGGGTTTGCGCGAATACACCCAGGTGATCATCGGCGAGGCCGATCGTCTCACGGCACTGGTCGATTCGATGGCCGGGCCGAAGCTGCTGCCCCAGAAACAGCAGCTCAACGTCCACGAGCTCTGCGAACACGTCTTCCACCTGCTGCGCGGCGAGGCCCGTGCGACGGTGCAGGTGGAGCGCGATTACGATCCGAGCGTGCCCGAAGGCGACTTCGACCGGAACCAGCTGGTGCAGGCGCTGCTGAATCTGGCGCGCAACGCCCTGCAGGCGGTCGGCGAGCGCGGCCGGATCGTGCTGCGCACCCGCATCGTCGGCAATACCTCGATCGGCCTCGACCGTCACCGGCTGGCCGTGAGGATCGAGGTCGAGGACGACGGTCCGGGCGTTCCGGAGGCGATTCGCGACAGCCTGTTCTATCCGCTGGTGACCGGCCGTTCGGACGGCACGGGCCTCGGGCTGGCCATCGCCCAGGAGATCGTCACCCGCAACGGCGGCGCGATCGAGTTCCAGAGCGAGCCCGGGCACACGGTGTTCGCGATCCTCCTGCCGCTCGAAACCCGGGAGTCCGAGTCATGAATGCACGACCGCTCCGCGTCTGGCTGGTCGACGACGACGCGTCGATTCGCTGGGTACTCGAGCGTGCACTGAAGAACGGCGGCATGTTGCCCAAGGTCTTCGATGCGGCCGAGCCGGCACTCGATGCCCTGCGCAGCGATGCGCCGGATGTGCTGCTCACCGACATCCGCATGCCTGGCCAATCGGGCCTGGAGATGCTGCGCAAGGTCCACATCAGCCGGCCGCAGTTGCCGGTGATCGTGATGACCGCACATGCCGATCTTGGCAACGCGGTCTCGGCCTACGAAAGCGGTGCGTTCGAGTATCTGCCCAAGCCGTTCGACATCGACCAGGTGGTCGAACTGGTACGCCGTGCCGCCCAGTCGGGTATCCGCGTCGCGAACGATGCGGTGGCACCGACCGGCATCCCGGAGCTGCTCGGACATGCGCCGGCGATGCAGCAGGTGTTCCGCGCGATCGGGCGCCTGTCGCGCTCCAGCGTGACGGTGCTGATCACTGGCGAGTCGGGTACCGGCAAGGAGCTCGTGGCGCGCGCCCTGCATGAACACAGCCCCCGGGCGGCGCGGCCGTTCATCGCGCTGAACAGCTCCGCGATACCGTCGGAGCTGCTCGAATCGGAGCTGTTCGGCCACGAGAAAGGCGCGTTCACCGGCGCCGACAGCCTGCGGCGCGGCCGGTTCGAACAGGCCGATGGCGGCAGCCTGTTCCTCGACGAAATCGGCGACATGCCGACGGCGCTGCAGACCCGCTTGCTGCGGGTGCTCGCCGAGGGCGAGTTCTATCGCGTCGGCGGCCAGACCCCGATCAAGGTCGACGTGCGCGTGATCGCCGCCACTCACCAGAAGCTCGAGGAGCGCGTCGCCCGCGGCTTGTTCCGCGAGGATCTGTTCCATCGCCTCAACGTGATCCGGATCGAGCTGCCGCCGCTGCGCAGGCGGCGCGAGGATATCGGCGGCCTGCTCGAGCACTATCTCGGCGTGGCCGCGGCGGAACTCGGCATCGAGCGCAAGTCGCTGGCGGCGGATGCGCGCGCGGCCCTCGAGGCCTACGACTGGCCGGGCAATGTCCGCGAGCTCGTGAATCTCTGCCGCCGGTTGTCGGTACTGGCGCCCGGCAGCGAGGTGCATGCCGAGGATCTGCCGGCCGATGTCGTCGGTGTGTCCGCGGCGAATGCCGGGACGGCCTGGACCGCCGCGCTGGCGCAGTGGGCCGAAGGCGAAGCGGCGCGGGTGGGCGCGCCGCCGCTGCTGGACACGGCCTTGCCCGAGTTCGAGCGCGCGCTGATCCGCGTGGCCTTGAAGCGCACGCAGGACCATCGGCAGGAGTCGGCCAGGCTGCTCGGCTGGGGTCGCAACACGCTGACGCGCAAGCTCAAGGAACTGGGGATCGCCGCCGAGCCCGGCGAGGACGACGCGAGCGAATGACTCCGGCCGGGTCAGCTGCGGTCGCGTAACGCGCGTTCGAACGCTTCCGGGTCCTTGCGCCAGGCATCGCGGACCCGCTGCGACTTGAAGTCGGGCCAGAATTCCTCCTGGCCGTCCTCGAGGGCGGCCAGGCAGTTGTGCGCATGGGTCAAGGCGGAAATCTTCGGCCCGGGCGTGTTCTTCGACATGTCGGACTCGATGGCTCCGGAGAACACGCTCATCACCTGGGTGCCCTGCGGGGCGAGTTCGGCGCGCAGCCCCTTGCACATGGCATTCGCGGCGTATTTGCTGGCGCAATAAGTGCCGACCTGCGGGAATACGGTCATGGCACCGATCGACAGGATCTGCAGGATCGCGCCGCCGCCCTGGGCGGCGAGCACGGGCGCGAAGGCCCGGATCATCGCCAGCTGGCCCCAGAAGTTCACCTCCATTTCGAGCCTCGCACCGTTGAGCGACGGCGCGAGGAAGCGGCTCATCGCCGCCGCGCCGCCATTGTTGACCAGCAGCGTCAGGTCGCGACAGCGGGCTGCTGCCGCGGCGATTTCCGCGGCATCGGTCACATCGAGCTCAAGCGCGATCACGCGCGCCGGGTCGGCGGCGACGGCGGCGGCGAGCGTGGCCGGGTCGCGTGCCGTGGCGTAGACGCGCCGGGCGCCGCGTTCCAGCAGGCCGGTTACGAAGCCGGCGCCGATGCCGCGGTTGGCGCCGGTCACGAGTGCCACGGAATCCTGGATCTTCATGTGTGTTGTGCTCCCTGCGTCGCCCATATAATCCGGCATTCTATCCACCGCCCAGGCGACGGTGTTTTCGATGCGCGAGCTGCTGGACCGGGTCTGGTTGGGCAACAGCGTCCAGGACTGGCTACTGGCGCTGGCCGCTTTCCTGATCATTTTCACGGTGCTGCCGCTGGCGCGCAGTTTCGTGCTGGCGCGCGCCGCGAAGCGGCAGGCGTCCGAAGGTGGCGCGGGGCGGATGGCGCTCCTGCTGCAGCTGATCGGTCGCACCAGCCGGTTGTTCCTGTGGGTCGTCGCCCTGTTCTGGGCGGGACATTTCCTCGCTTTGTCGCCGCGCCTCGAGCAGCTCTCGAAACTGCTGATCGTGGTCGTCTTCTGGTTCCAGGCGGCACTCTGGGGCGTCACCGCGGTGCGCTACGCGCTGGAGCGCGAGCAGCAGAAACACGACGCGGCCGGCGATCCACGGTTCCGAGGCTCGATCAGTATCGTGTCGTTCGTCGCCAATCTGGTGATTTTCGCGCTGGCGATCCTGCTGGCGCTCGACAACCTCGACGTCAACATCACCGCATTGATCGCCGGTCTCGGCATCGGCGGCATCGCGATTGCCCTGGCCGTGCAGACCATTCTCGGCGATCTGTTTGCCTCGTTGTCGATCACGCTCGACAAGCCCTTCGTCCCGGGAGATTTCCTGAAGCTCGACGACATCGAAGGCCGGGTCGAGAGGATCGGCGTCAAGAGTACGCGGCTGCGCAGCGTCTCGGGCGAACAGGTGATCGTTGCCAATGCCGATCTGCTCCGGAGCCGGATCCGCAACATGGGGCGGATGTTCGAGCAGCGCGCACTGTTCACGCTCGCGATTTCCTACGACACCCCGCCGGCCAAGATAGGCGACGTCACGGCACTGATTCGCGAAGCGATCGCCGGTGTGCCCGAAGCGCGCTTCGAGTTCTGCACGCTCAAGGCACTGTCCGAAACCGCACTGCTGTTCGAGACCTGCTATTTCGTCCCGCAGCCGGGCGGTGGCCGTTTCCGGCAGATCACCGACCTCGTCAATCGCCGCATCCATGCGGCGCTTGCCGAGGCCGGTGTGGCGTTTGCCAATGCGGCCCGCACCGTGCCGCTGCGGGCGTAGTGCGGCTGCGGTTTCGCTCCGCCGGGAGCTTTCAGGACCGAGGGCGGTCGCCGAAGTCGTCGGCGCGCAGCGAGGATTCCCAATCCTTGATCTGGCGTTCCGCCTCGTTCCGTGCGAGCCCGTAGGTTTCCTGGATCTTTCCGGCGAGCACATCGCGCTTGCCCGCGATCGAAACAGCCGACGGCTGTGTGCCGATCCGGTTCACTTCACGTCGAGCCGGTTTTCGACCGATTTGACACCGTTGACGGCTCCGGCGATGCGCTCGGCCTCGGCGGTGTCGACGAAACTACCGGCGCAGGCGAGAACGGCATGTAGGCGGTGTCCGGCAGCATCCTCGGCCAAGGATGGTTCAGCCGAGCCGCAACGTGCCCACCAGCTCGGTGACGCTCCGCATGCCGTTCGCCTGCAGATACTCGGCAATGCCGGCATTGATCCTGCGGCAGCACAGCGGGTCGTAGAACAGCGAGGTGCCGATGCCGACGGCGGAGGCGCCGGCGATCATGAACTCGATCGCGTCGGTGGCGGTGGTGATGCCACCCTGGCCGATGATCGGCACACCGTGTTTCTTGGCGACGTCGTAAACCTGATGCACCTTGAGCAGCGCGATCGGCTTGATCGCTGGGCCCGAGAGACCGCCCTGAACGTTGCCGATCACGGGACGACGGGTCCGGGCGTCGATGGCCATGCCCATCAGGGTGTTGATCACCGATAGACCATCGCTGCCGGCCTCGATGCACAGGCGCGCGTTCTCGCGGATGTCGGTCTGGTTCGGCGAGAGTTTGGTGATCAGCGGCTTGCGGGTCATGGCGCGGCAGGCTGCGACGACGCGGGCCGACATCTCGGGGTAGTTGCCGAAAGCGACGCCGCCTTCCTTGACGTTCGGGCAGGAGATGTTGATTTCGATCGCATCGATCGGCGAATCGTCGAAGCGGCGCGTGACCTCGGCGTACTCCTCGATGGTCGAGCCGGAGACGTTGGCGATGAAGCGGGTCTCGGTGAAATCGAGTGTCGGCAGAATCCGGCGCACCACGTGGTCGGTGCCGGGGTTCTGCAGGCCGATCGCGTTCAGCATCCCCGACGGCGTCTCGTAGACCCGGTGAGGCGGGTTGCCGAGCCGTGGCTCGAGTGTAGTGCCCTTGAGCACGACCGCCCCGGCATCGTGGTTCGAGAAGCCTTCGACGCGGGTGTATTCCTCGCCGAAGCCGACGCAGCCCGAGAGCAGCACGATCGGCGAGGCGAAGTCCATGCCGAGGAAGCGGTAGCGGAGGGGGGGGGCGACGGGGTCGATGACGGCGGCCATGGGGGGATTATCCCGCAGCGCAGCCCGCCCGTCGCCTGTTCCGGGTGGAATGGCCGCAAGGGGCGGCGCCACAGGTGTGATCAGATCAGTTTCAGTGCCGCGAAGAGCAAGCCCATGCCGATGATCTGCGCGGAGCCGAGCCAGATTGTCAGATCCTTGCGAAGGGATGTCAGGGCGTGGTCCATGTCTTTGCGCGAGGCTTCGAAGCCGGCGTCCATATCCTTGCGCAGCGCGCCGAGGCTGGTATCCAAGTCTTTGCGCGAGGCTTCGAAGCCGGCGTCCATATCCTTGCGCAGCGCGCCGAGGCCGGTATCCAAATCTTTGCGCGAGGCTTCGAAGCCGGCGTCCATATCCTTGCGCAGCGCGCCGAGGCTGGTATCCAAATCTTTGCGCGAGGCTTCGAAGCCGGCGTCCATATCCTTGCGCAGCGCGCCGAGGCCGATGTCCAAGTCTTTGCGCGAGGCTTCGAAGCGGACATCCATGTCCTTGTGCAGCGAGGACAGCCCGGTCTCGACTTCGTGGCGCAACAGCGCGATGTCGGATCTCGATTCCTGGCGGACGAGTGCGAACTCCGATCGCAGCTCGCGTCGCAAGGCTTCCAGATCTGATTTCATCGCCAGCTGGGTGAGCATGTCTCGTTCCAGGACTTCGACCACGGCCCGGGCTTGGTCGGCCGGGACGTTGATTCCGACCAGCGCATCATACAGGGGGTGCAAGGACATCATGGCGCAACTACGGCAATCGGTCGATGGGAAGCGTGGCAGCAGGCTGTGCAAGCATCGTATCCGTGCCGGGGATGCGGCTCGGGCGGCATATATGTCGTCTTCGTCCCGATTCGGCACTGCCACACCGGCATCGCCGCAAAGGCGCCCGGCGCCCGAAGGCCGGGTTTCGGGGCGGATTGGCGAGTTTCATCTTCGCCGCAGGGAAGCACTTCATTGCTAGCATCGCGGCATGTTCCGCATCGTCCTGTTCCAGCCCGAGATTCCGCCGAATACCGGCAACGTGATCCGGCTGTGCGCCAACACCGGCGCCGAACTGCATCTGGTGAGGCCTCTGGGGTTCGATCTCGATCGGCGGTCGTTGCGGCGAGCGGGGCTCGACTATCATTGGATGGCGCGGGTGCAGGTGCATGCGGACTTCGACGCCTGTGAGCTGGCGTTGCGCGAGGCCGGTGCACCGCTGCGCTGGTGGGCGATCGAGACCGGAGGTACGCGGCGTTACGACGAGGTCTGCTATAGGCAGGGCGATGTGTTGCTGTTCGGTTCGGAGCAACGTGGGTTGCCGCCCGAGGTGATCGCACGGGTCGGTGCCGCGGCGCTCGCCAGCATCCCGATGCAGGTGGGCAACCGCAGCCTGAATCTGTCGAACGCCGTGGCGCTGGTCGTGTACGAGGCCTGGCGGCAGAACGGGTTCGAGGCGGCGGAGCCTCGCTGATACGAACGTGCCGGCCGGATCGGAGATCGCGATGCCCGGTGATTGTCTGCAGGCAGAAGCCGTGACCCCGGCCCGCCATCGTCCCGTCGCCGCCGTGACAGCGGCCGATCTCGATGCGCTGACGCGGATCCTGCGCAGCCCGATGCCGGCTGCGGCGGGGCTCAGTCGAACTCCGACTTGATGGGCCGGGTCATCAGTTCGTGGACCACGTCACGCGCCGGCACGCCCTCGAACAGCGTGCGGTGAATGCCCTCGACGATAGGCATCGATACGCCGTGACGTGCCGCCACGGCGCGCACCGCCCTTGCGGCGAGATGGCCCTCGACCACCTGGCCGATCGCGGCGAGTGTCGTGGCCACGTCCTGGCCGCGTGCCAGTGCCAGCCCGAAGCGGCGGTTGCGCGATTGATCGTCGGTGCAGGTCAGCACCAGATCGCCGAGGCCGGCGAGCCCCATGAAGGTTTCGCGGCTTGCTCCGAGTGCGCTGCCGAGGCGTGTCATCTCGACCAGCCCGCGAGTGATCAGCGCGATGCGCGTGTTGGCGCCGAAGCCCAGGCCGTCGGATAGTCCGGCGCCGACTGCCATCACGTTCTTGACCGCCCCGCCGACTTCGACGCCGACGATGTCGGTGGAGGTGTAGGCGCGGAAGTTGGACGACGACAGGCTGGTGGCGAGTGCCGTGGCGAACTCCGGATCGGGCGAGGCGACGACCATCGCGGTCGGCAGCCCGGCACCGACCTCGCGTGCGAAAGTCGGCCCCGACAACACCGCGATCGGCACGTCCGCACCGAGCACGGCCCGTGCGACCTGGTGCGGCAGCAGCCCGGTATCGAGCTCGAAACCCTTGGTGGCCCAGGCGAGACGCAGCCGGGGCGCCAACCGCGGCCGCAGCTCGGTGAGCATGGCACGCAGGGCATGACTGGGCACCGCGATCAGCAGGTCGCGCGCACCTTCGAGGGCTGCATCGAGCGTATCGGCCACTCGCAATGCTTCTGGAAAGGCCGCATCGGGCAGATAGCGGGCATTGCAGCGTTCCCGCTCCATTTGCTGCCGCTGCGCCGGGTCCCGGCCCCACAGCCGGGTCGGATGGCCGGCGCGCGCGAACTGGATCGCCAATGCCGTGCCCCAGGAGCCTGCCCCGAGCACCGCCACCGGCAACAGCCCCGGCGACGCGCCCGAGGCCGGTTCGGGGACCAGCTCCGATGGCGCTGTCGAGGCGGCGCGGCTCATGCGCGGTTCGGCTGTTCCGTTCAGCTATTGCTCCGTTTAGCTGTTCAGGGCTTTCTGCTGCGATTCGGCGAGCGAGCGGGCGTACAGCGCGTCGAAATTGACCGGCGGCAGCAGCATCTGCGGAAAGCCGCCGAGCGAGACGAGCTGCGAGACGACCGCGCGGGCATACGGAAACAGCACGCTCGGCGCGACGCTAGCGACGGCACGACGGTAGTCGTCTTCGCCGAGGTTGCGTACGCCGAATACCCCGGCCTGCTTCACCTCGACCAGAAACGCGGTCGTCTCGCCGACCTTGGCGGTGACGTTGATCGTCAGCACGATCTCGCGCAGTTCGGGCGAGAGCGTCTCGGCCGCGGTGTTCAGATCGAGCGCGATCTGCGGATTCCATTGACCGTCGAGCCGCGGACCCTTCGGCGCTTCGTAGGAGCAGTCTTTCAGATAAACCGACTGCAGCGAGAATTCGGGAGCTTGCGGATCGGCGGCAGGCGCCGCGCCGGCGGCAGGTGCATCGGAATCGGCCATGGTCGGTCAGTCCTCGGTGAAAGCGGATCTGGAAAAGAAGATGTGCGGCTCAGCCGCGTCGGTTGCTCGCCGGCGGCCGGCCGAGCAAGGGTTCGAGACCGCCGCGGGCCTCGAGCGCGTGCAGATCGTCGCAGCCGCCGACGTGTACGTCGCCGATGAAGATCTGCGGCACGCTGGTACGGCCGCTGCGGCGCTGCATTTCGGCGCGCGCCTCCGGCGCAGCCTCGATGTCGATTTCCTGGAAAACGACCTGCCGGGACTCGAGCAGCTGCCGGGCGCGGGCGCAATAGGGGCACCAGTCGGTCGCGTACATCACGACTTGCGGCGGGTTGCCGCCGACAGCCGGTGCGTTCATTTGGCCCGCTCCTTCTCGCGAGCGGTCTTGCCCGCAGCCGCTTTGCTCAGCGGCAGGCCTTCGCGATGCCAGCCCGCGAGCCCGCCGCGCAGATTCACGGCCTTGCTGAAGCCCTGGCCGGCGAGGATGCGCGCGGCGGAGGCGCCGAGCGAACCGCTGTAACAGTAGACCAGCAGCGGTTTTTCCTTGTATTTCTTCAGGGATTCGCCGGCTTTGAGGATCTCGGCCGAATCCATGTGGCGGGCACCGTTGAGATGGCCGGTGGCGAACTCTTCGGGCTTGCGCAGGTCGAGCACCAGGGCACCCTGGTTCATCAGCCGGATGGCTTCCTGCGGCGACACCGCAGAAAATTCCTGCTGCCGGACTCGGAGCTCGTAAACGAACAGCAGGATCGCGGCGACGACCGCGAAACTGAGCAGCCAGGGGTGGTTCCCGGCATAGTCGATCAGGCGTTCCATGGGACGGGAAGAGCAGATCCGTTGCGGCAGGTCAGGTCTCATTATATCGGGTTCGCCGGCGCAGGGGCCGGGCCCGTGACGGAGCGCGCTACACTTCGCGGCTTGCGCGCATCATCTCGTTCAATCCGGCCCTGGCTGCTCGTGCTGCTGGTCTGCCTCGGGCTGGCCGGCCTGCCCTCGGCTGTGCCGGCACAAAGCGGCGGCCAGGCGCGCAGCGGGCAGGCACGGGCCCAGACCGAGGCCGAGCTGCGCCAGATCCAGAAGGAGATCGAACGCATCCGCGGCCAGGTGAGCCGCAATGCCGCCGAGCGCGACCGGCTGCAGCGCGATCTGCGCCGCACCGAACAGTCGGTCAGCAGCGTGCGCAGCGAGATGTCACGGTTGCGGCGCGAGCGCGAGGCGCGCAACCGCCGCCGGGCCGAACTCGCAAAGGAGCGCGCGACACGCGAGGCGGACCTGGCCGGGGAGCGCGAGGCGCTGGGAACGCAGCTGCGAGCGGCACACCGGATCGGTCGGGAGGAGCCTCTGCGGCTGCTGCTGAATCAGCGCGATCCGGCCAGGGCGGGGCGCATGTTCGCCTACTACAGCTATTTCGGCCGCGCTCGCGCGGCGCAGATCAGCCGGATCGAAGCCCATGTTGCGCGGCTGGGCGAGCTCGATGCCGAGCTGGCCGGCGAAGAGGCGCGCCTGGCCGAACTCGAGCGGGCACGCACCGCCGAGCTCGAGAAACTCGAACAGGCGCGGGCCGAGCGCGGCCAGGTGCTGGACAAACTCGATACCGAATCGCGCTCGCGCAGTGCGCAGCTGCAGCGGTTGCAGCGCCAGCAGGCTTCGCTCGAGAAGCTGCTGCGCGAACTGCAGCGCACGATCGAGAAATTCCCCAGCGATTCGAAGAGTGCGTTCGCCCAGCTGCGTGGCAAGCTCGCCTGGCCCGCCGAGGGTCGCGTGATCGCGCGCTACGGTGAGACGCGCGCCGGCGGCCTGCGCTGGGACGGCATGTTGTTCGCGGTCGAGCGCGGTGCGCCGGTACGCGCGATCTATCACGGCCGTGTCGTCTACGCCGACTGGCTCGCAGGCCTCGGTCTGCTGGTGATCGTCGATCACGGCGACGGCTATCTCAGCCTTTATGGCCACAACGACGAGCTCTACCGCAAGGTCGGCGAGCGCGTCACGGCGGGCGATCCGCTCGCCGCTGCCGGCGACAGTGGCGGCCGCTCGCAGCCCGAGCTGTACTTCGCGCTGCGGCGCGGGGGCCGGGCCATCGACCCCCGGCCCTGGTTCCGCAATCCGCGGCCCTGAGCCCCTGTCGCAAACCGTTCACCGGACTGCCAGCCAACTTTCTTGCCGTGGCCGTGACGCAAGTCTCGTTCCGGCTGCGCTGCAATCTGTAAACGCGGACTGGGTCAAGGTAGCCGGGACACCGGGACGACCAGACTTGCCCGGTACGACATCGAACCGATTGCCAGCCCGTGGAGCGTTTGCCGAGTCTGCCGAAATGCCGCTGAATTCGCCTGCCGAAAAGGAAATCTGGAAGAAGCTCGAGCCCTATGCCCAGCTTGTGAGCTCGCTGTTGCCGCGCGCCGATTCGGTCAGCGTGTTCGACGCCGAAGGCTCTTTGTGCTGGACCACCGAGTCGACGCTCGGGCCCGACCTGCCGAACGCGATCCAGAGCCTGCTGGAGGGCGCGCATCAGCGTCCGCACGAGGCCGGGCAGCGGCTGCAGATCGATGGCGACGAGTTTCCCTACTATGTCTGGTGGCTGCGCAACGACGACGGCCAGTTCATTGCCGTCGTTGCGATCTCGACCCGCAAGGCGGTCGAGGGTGACAGCTCGAGCTTCGAATTCGTCAACCAGATGGTCCGGCCGGCGATGGAGTGTCTGCGCCGCGAGCTCGCGGCACAGGGTGCGCTGCTGTCGATGCACGCCTCGCTGTCGGCGCGCGACAAGGATGTGGAGCTGCTGCTGAGGGTCACCGACACCTCGCATCAGGCCGGTGGCGACAAGATCGACGAACTCAAGGTGCTGCTGCAGAACGCCGCCGACCACATGTCGTGCACGCTGGTCGCGCTGATCGTGCCGGACAAGAACATCGCGATGATGCGGCCCGGCAAGGATCGGCAGGTCGACGGTTCGCTGGTGGCACGCACCCATCGCCAGCTGCTGCAGCTCATGACCACGCGACGCGAGTCGGTGGTGATCAACCGCGTCGGCGAGACCGGTGGCAATGCGTCGGCGCACCGCATCCTCTGCAGCCCGGTCAAGCTGCCGAGCGGCCGGGTCGGCGGCATGCTGGCGTTGTACCGGGACAGCAACGCCGCCGAATTCCAGGCGCGCGATGCGCGCCTGGTCGAGATGCTGGCGCGCCGGGCCTCGGCGAGCATCGAGGCCAGCTACGACTCGCTCAGTGGTTTGTTGACCCGGCCCGCGCTCGAGCAGCGGACCGTGGCGGCGCTGGCCGAGGATGCGAATCGGCGTACCTGGTGCGCGCTCTACCTCGACTGCGACCAGCTGCATGTGGCCAACGAGAACTTCGGCATGCACGTCGGCGATCAGGTGCTGGCCCAGCTCGGCGAGCTGATCCGCAATCGCCTGCCGCCGGGTGGCCTCGGCTCGCGTATTTCGGGCGACCGCTTCGCGCTGATGTTGCCGTTGCGTCGCGAGGAATCGACCGAGTTCGCCGATCAGTTGCGGGCTGGTGCCGAGCAGCTCGGCATGCTCTCGCCCAATGCGCGCCTGCATTTTTCGGTGACCATCGGTGTCGCGCAGCTCGAGCAGGGCAGCGATGCGTTCGCGCACGCGCTGGCGGCCGCCGAGTCGGCCTGCAAGGCCGGCAAGGACCGTGGCCGCAACCGCGTGGAGGTCTACGAGGAGGCCGATGTCAGCATCATCCGGCGCTTCACCGACATCACCACGGCCGGCGACCTGCGGACCGCGATCGCCGAGAACCGCATGCGCCTCGATGCGCAGCTGATCCAGCCGATCGGCGCGCCGGGCCAGCACGCGGTGCCACATTATGAATTGCTGCTGCGGATGATCGACCCGCTGGGCGAAACGGTCGGACCGGATCGATTCCTGTCGGCCGCGCAGCGCTACCAGATGATGCCGACGATCGATCGCTGGGTGATCGAGCAGGCGATCTCGCAGCTTTCGGCCGTCGCCGGCTGGCTCAAGGACCGACCGGTGGTGTTCAGCGTGAACTTCTCCGGCCAGTCGCTGAACGACGAGGCTTTCCAGGATTTCCTGTTCGAACGACTCGAGCACTGTGCGCTCGACCCCAGGGTGTTCTGCTTCGAACTGACCGAGAGCGACGCGATCGCCAACATCGGCAAGGCCGAAGGCCTGATGCGCCGGCTGCGCAAGCTCGGCTGCGGTGTCGCGCTGGACGATTTCGGTACCGGCCTGTCGTCCCTGTCCTACCTGCGGGCGCTGCCGGTCACGCTGCTGAAGATCGACGGCAGTTTCGTACGCGACATCCTCAAGGACCCGCGCGCCGAGTCGATGGTGCAGGCGATCGCCCAGCTGTCGCGGACCATGCAGCTCGCCACGGTGGCGGAATATGTCGAGACGCCGGAGATCCAGGCGCGCCTGGTCTCACTGGGGGTGGACTATGCGCAGGGTTTCGCGGTCGGCCGCCCTCAACCCCTGACGAGTTTACTCGAGGAGCTACCGCTGCTCTGCAGTGCCACGGTATTGCCGCCCGATGTGTCGGCCAACATGCGCCGCCTCCGCCTCGAGGCCGGCCATGCCGTCGGCGAGGAGCAGGAGCGGGTCGCTTCGGGTATCCGGCGCTGATAGCCCGCGCGCGGAGCCGGCGGTAACATCGGCAGGTACCCCCTCGATGCAGGATCGATCGGCAGGTTTCCCATGACGATTCGTTCGCGCACTACCCTCGCCCTGCTCGGCGGCATCGGCCTCGGCGTGGCGGTGACGATGACCGGTACCGTGCTGGCGGATCGCGAGCCGACCCATCGTGCCGAGCTGGTGGCCAGCCGTGCGGCGGCGGTGCACCAGGAGCAGCCGCCGGTCGACGGCCTGTCCTGGGAGGATGCCAGCCGTCTCAGCGAGATCCTCGAGCGGGTCAAGCTCGAGTACGTCAACGAGGTCGACAATCACGTGCTGATCGAGAACGCGGTGCGCGGCCTCGTGTCCGGTCTCGATCCCTACTCCGCCTACCTCGATCGCGAGGAGTACGACGAGATCCGCGTCAGCACCTCGGGCAGCTATCCCGGCATCGGTGTCGAGGTGGCACCGGAGGTAGACGGCATCAAGGTGCTGCGGCCGATCGCCGATTCTCCGGCCGAGCGGGCCGGCTTGCGCAGCGGCGACGTGATCGTGCGGATCGACGATGCGCCGGTGCTGTCGGATGTCGATGCGGCGATCGACCAGATGCGCGGTCCTGCCGGCACTCTGGTCAAACTCAGCGTGCGTCGCTCGGGCACAGAGCAGCTCGTCAATCTCGCGCTCGAGCGCGCGCAGGTCGAGGTGCACAGCGTGGCGGTCGAGCCGCTCGAGCCCGGCTATGGCTATCTGCGGATCACCAGCTTCAGCGATACGACGGCGCAGGATGTCACGCGCGCCGTCACCCGACTGCTCGCGGCACGGCGGGGCTCACGCCTCGAAGGCCTGATCATCGACCTGCGCAACAACCCCGGCGGAGTGCTCGACTCGGCCGTCGAGGTCGCCGATGCGTTCCTGAGTTCGGGGATCATCGTGACCGCCGACGGCCGCACGCCCGATGCGCGTTTCCGGATGGATGCGGCGCCGGGCGAGCTGCTGGCCGGCACGCGTCTCGCGGTATTGATCAACGGCGGTTCGGCTTCGGCGGCCGAGATTCTCGCCGGTGCGCTCAAGGACAACGGCCGCGCCGTGCTGGTGGGGCGGCGCAGCTACGGCAAGGGTTCGGTGCAGACCGTGATTCCGCTCGCGGATGGTCGCGCCCTGAAGCTCACTACTTCGCACTACACCACGCCCTCGGGCGCGAAGATCGACCAGCGCGGTATCGATCCCGACATCGTGATCGAAGGGCCCGACGAGCTGCCGGCCAGCGTGGCGGCGGATGCGGAGGTGCATCGGGCGCTGCAGATCCTGAAGACCGGTCTGCCGGGTGCCCATCCCCGCCTGGTCGCGGCTGCGGTCGCGGCGCACTAGAACGCCGCGGACCTGCGCCGGCAGATCAGGGGCGGAAGACGGCGCGGGCGGCGCCGATCAGCCCGCCACCCAGCAGGATCATGGTCGGCACGATGCCGAGCAGGAAGCCGGCGCCGCGTTTTTCCGCGGCCTTCGCGTAGCCGAGGAAATAGAGGATCCGGCCGATCACGAACAGCAGGCCGAGGCCGGTGGCCCAGCTGGCGCTGATGAACCACGCGAATGCCCACAAACTGGGCAGGAACACCACCAGCTGCTCGAGGGTGTTCATCTGGATCCGGTAGTAGCGTTCGAAGTCCGGGTGACCAGTGACTGCCGGCGCCTTGATCTTGTAGCGGCCGCGTGCCGCACCGACCGCGATGCTGAAGGCAAACAGCTCCAGTACGGCGAGCATCATCACGAGATAGACCGGTGCCATGGAGTTCATCAGCGGTGCCCTCTCTTCAGTCGTGAGTCATCGGTGACCGCACCCAGCATAGCGTGGTGGCACAATGGTGACATGACTGGGAGGACGTTGAGTTACGCGCTGCGCATCGATATCGAAGCGGACCCGGCACGCGTCTGGGCGGCATTGACCGAAGATGCGAAGCTGGCACGCTGGCTGTCGAGCAATGCGCAGGTCGTGGCGCGCGAAGGGGGCTCCTTCCGCGGCAGCGTCGATCGCGAGATCGAGATGCTGGCGCACATCGATGTGTTCCTTCCCGGCCGCCGATTGCGGCTGATCCACCTGCCGTCGCCGTCGCTGCCACCGGCCGACAGTGCGGGGATCGACGACGTGCTGCTCGAGGCCCGTGCCCCCGGCACGCTGGTACGTGTGCTCGGTTCGGGCTTTCCGTCGGCACCGCCCTGGGACAGACTGTTCCAGCGCCACTATGCCGGCTGGCGCCTGTCGATCGCACGGCTTAAGGTTTATCTCGAGAAAAACATGGATGGTGGGCCAACCGCCAAGGGGACTGTGACATGACCGGATTTCTGTTGCGCGCGGTGATCGCAGCTTTCGGCCTGTGGCTCGCGACCTATCTGATCGACGGTTTCCGGATCGACGATTCCACCACCTTGCTGATCGCGGCGGTGCTGCTCGGCGTGGTCAACGCAATCGTCCGCCCGATCGCGATCGTGCTGACGTTCCCCATCACCATCGTGACGCTCGGACTGTTCCTGCTGGTCATCAATGCCGGGATGGTGGCGCTGGTGGCCTGGATGCTGCCGGGCTTTCACATCCTCGGATTCTGGGCCGCGCTGCTCGGCGCGCTGGTCGTGGGCCTGACCGGCTGGATTGGCTCCTGGTTCATCGGCTCGAAAGGCGTCGAGCAGATCAAGGGTCGTTAGGGCCAATGGCGCATACTTAGGTCGTCGATCCATTCGCGATCGCGATCCAAGTGACTGAATAGGACGGAGAAGGCTGGCTCCGAGCTGTGGATTCGATCGGATGAGCGCAACGCCGATGCGTGTTTACTGCGGCGACTCGGTCGGCGGCGTCGGGGCTGGCGCTGCGGGCCGTGACGCGGGTTGCGGCCAGTTCACCAGCAGCACGCCACCGAGGATCACCAAGGTGCCGATCCACTGGGCCGTGGTCAGCCGCTCGTCGAGCACCAGCCAGCCGAGCAGGGTCGCGACTGCGGGATTCACGAGGCCGTAGGTGCCGGTCTGGCCGGGCGTGGCGTGTTTCGACAGCCAGGCGTAGGCGGTGTAGGCGATCAGCGAGTTGAACACCATCAGGTAGGCGAGCGCGGCGAGGCCGGCGCCGGACCAATGCCAGCGTGCGAACTCGCCGCCGAGCGCCGCGGGTAAAAACAACATCAGGCCGCCGAGGAACATCTGCAGGCCGGTGAACGACAGCAGGTCGAGGTGGGTCCGGGCGTTGCGGATGTAGGCGGTGCCGACCGCCCAGCCGAAGCAGCCGAGCAGCACGCCGAGCTGTGGCACGAACGAGGAGCCGAGTGGATAGGGCGGCATCTCGGCACCGACCAGGGCTGCGGCTCCGGGCGTGGCCAGCCGCTCGCCGCCGGGCAGCAGGATCATGGCGACGCCGATGGCACCGATCGCGAGTCCGATCGCGACCAGCCGGGTGATCGGGTGACCGCGCGGGCCGAGTGTGCCGAGGAGGGTGATCCAGAACGCTGAGGAGACGTTCAGCAGCGCGGCCTGGTTCGACGGCAGCCATTGCAGTCCCCAGACGTTGAAGCCGTTCGATACCAGCACGGTGCAGAAGCCGGTGATGGTCAGGTGGCGCCATTCGACCGGCGTGAGCGGTGCGCGGCCTTCGCCGAGCAGCCGTGCGATGCCGTAGAGCGCGAGGCCGCTGACCGTGAAGCGCACGGCGCTCATCAGAAACGGCGGCAGCATGTGCACGCCGACCGAGGTCACGAGATAGCTGCCGCCCCAGACGAGATAGAGGATCGCCAGGCAGAGCACCAGCTTGGTGCGTCGACTGAGGCCGCGGATCATCGCTGCTTCGCTTCCGGTGCAAGGGTGGGTGCCCGATCAGGCGCCGACGAGTATGGTCGCGATGCTGAGGATCTGCAGGGGGACGGGACGGATTTTCAGGTCGTGGTGCGCTGACCGGTCGCGATGCGATACAGCCAGGCCGCCAGCGCGCCGAGTATCAGCAGGCCGAGCCAGCCGCCGAACTGTAGCGACCCGGGCAAGGCGAGTACGTCGGCGCGACCGGAGCTGACGATCGGGATCGCGATCATGATGCCCATCAGGGCCTCGCCGGTGATCATGCCGGCGGCGAACAGCATGCCGTTGCGGTTCAGGCGTTCGGATGAGGCCTCGTCGTCGGCAGTGCCAGTTGTTTGGGCGCGCAGCACGCGCAGTGCGAGATGCGACAGCAAGCCGCCAAGGAAAATCGGCACCGATAGTTCGAGCGGCAGGTAGATGCCGACCGCGACTGCCAGCACCGGCGCGCGAAAGCTCGAGCCGCGTGCCTTGAGGATCTGGTCGACGACGATGATCGCGATGCCGATCACTGCGCCGATCGCGATCATGTTCCAGGGCAGCGAGCCGCCGAACAATCCCTTGGACACCGAGGCCATCAGGGTGGCTTGCGGGGCGAGCAGCGGATCGGGATGGCTGGCGGTGGGCACGCCGATGCCGTAGGCCCTGGCGAGCAGGTTCAGCACCGGGGCCATCACCAGCGCACTGGTGGCCGCGCCGATTGCCAGCATCACCTGCTGTCGCCACGGCGTCGCGCCGATCAGGTGACCGCACTTCAGATCCTGCAGGTTGTCGCCGCTGATGCAGGCCGCGCAGCAGACCACGGCGCCGATCATGATGGCCGCCACCGGGCCGAGTGCCGCGTCGCGGCCCATCAGGCCGAGCAGCACCACGGCCGCGAACAGGATGGTGGCGATGGTGATGCCGGAGACGGGGTTGTTCGATGAGCCGACCAGGCCGGCCATGTAGGCCGACACCGAGCAGAACAGGAAACCGGCGACGACCATGATCAGGGTCATCGGACCGCTGACGCCGAGCGAGCCGGTGATGGTCTGGTACAGCGCCCAGAGGGGTAGCGTGAACAGCACGATGCCGGCCAGTACCCATTTCATCGGCAGATCGCGTTCGGTGTCCGGCACGGCGCCCGTGCCCGCACCGGCGCGCGCCGCGGCCAGCCCACTGCGCACGCCCGACAGCAGCGAACTGCGCAGGCTGATCAGCGCCCAGATGCCGCCGACCAGCATCGCACCGACGCCGAGATAGCGGATCTGCCGCGACCAGATCGCGCCCGCGACATCCTCCGCCGGCAGGCCCGCCAATGCCGCGGCGAACTCGGCGTTGCCGGGCAGCACGTAGGCGGCATAGAGCGGGATCGCGATGTTCCAGGAAATCATGCCGCCGATCAGCACCAGCACGCCGACGTTCAGGCCGACGATGTAGCCGACGCCGAGCAGCGCCGGCGAGAGGTTGGTGCCGAAATAGGCGATCGCGCCGCCGGGCAGCCAGCTGGCGGCGGCGGCGGTATCCGGGATCAGACGCAGCCCGCTGCCGGCGGCGAGCTTGGCGAGACCGCCACCGAGTGCGCTGGCGCCGAGGATCTTCAGGCCCTGGGCCGGGTTCTCGCCGGTGCGCAGCACTTCGGCCGCGGCCTGGCCTTCGGGAAAGGTGAGTTTCTGTTCGACGATCAGCGAACGACGCAGCGGCACCGAGAACAGCACGCCGAGGATGCCGCCCAAGCCGGCGATCGCCAGCACCCAGCTGAAGCGGAAGTCGCTCCAGTAGCCGAGGATCACCAGCGCCGGGATCGTGAAGATCACGCCCGAGGCAATCGACGAGCCGGCCGAGGCACCGGTGGCGACGATGTTGTTCTCGAGCATACCGGCCTTGCCGGTGCCGCCGCCAAACAGTCGCAGCACGGCCATGGAGACGACCGCGGCCGGGATCGCCGAAGCGATCGTCATGCCGGCGAACAGGCCGAGATAGGTGTTGGCGGCCGCGAGGATCATCGCCAGCACGATCGCCAGCACGATCGCGCGGATCGTCAGCTGCGGCACGGCGGCGGTGCTCACCGGGCGTCACCCATCCACTTACGGATGATCGGCGAGAGCAACAGCAGCAGTACGGCGGCGGCGCCGGCGATCATGATCATCTGCAGGAACTGTCCGGGCAGTGCGCTGGCATCGGAGGCGCTGACGTGGCCGCCGATCAGGCCGGCAATGGTGTTGCCGACCGCGGCGCCGAGGAACCAGGTGCCCATCATCTGGCCGACGAAGCGTTTCGGCGCGAGCTTGGTGACGTTCGAGAGACCGACCGGCGAGAGGCAGAGTTCGCCGAAGGTGTGCAGCAGGTAGGTCAGCAGCAGCCAGGTCGGTGCAACCTGGCTGCCGGAGTTCGCGACCAGTTGCGCGGCCCACATGATCACGCCGAAGCCTGCGGCCAGCAGCAGCAAGGCCAGGCCGAACTTGACCGGTGCGGAAGGGTCGAGGTTGCGCGCACCGAGCGACACCCAGACCCAGGCGAAGAACGGCGCGAACAGCACGACGAATATCGGGTTGGCCGACTGGTACCACGATGCCGGATGCACGCCTTCGGGGAACATGCCGCCGAGCAGCGAGCGGTCGGTGAAGTCCTGCGCGAACAGGTTAAACGAGGTTGCAGCCTGTTCGAAGCCGGCCCAGAACAGCGCCGCACACAGGAAGAACACCGCGATTGTCGCGACCCGTCCGCGTTCGCCGGGCTGCAGCTTGGCGATCAGCAACACGTAGGCGAAGAACACGAAGCCGAGCACCAGCATGCCGGTGGCGAAGGCCTGGGCGAGACCGGTGATGGTCACCGGAATCACGCCGCTGAAGACCAGTGCGCCGAGCACGACGACGATCGCGCAGCCGATCCAGACCATGCGCCAGCCGCTGCGCTGCTCGGCCGCGGAGACGCCCTGCGGCGGTGCACCGGCTTCACCGAGATATTTCTCGGTGGCTTTGTACTGGGCCACGCCGATCAGCATGGCGAGGCCGGCGACGAAGAAGCCGCTGCGCCAGTTCCAGGCTTCGCCGATCGTGCCGGCGACCAGCGGCGCCAGCAGCGCGCCGAGGTTGATGCCCATGTAGAAGATCGAAAAACCGGCATCGCGGCGTGCGCCCGGCTGGCCTTCGTAGAGCGCGCCGACAATCGCCGAGATGTTCGGCTTCAGCAGGCCGACACCGACGACGATGATTGCGAGACCGAGATAGAACACCGGCGGCGTCGCCGGGATCGCGAGAATGAAGTTGCCGATCGCGATGATGATGCCGCCCCAGAACACCGCGCGGCGCTGGCCGATCAGCCGGTCGGCGATCCAGCCGCCGGGCAGCGAGCCGAGGAATACCGCGCCGGTATAGAGACCGTAGACCGCACCGGCGGTTTCGCGATCGATGCCGAAGCCGGGGTTGGCGGCATCGGTGGCGGCGACCAGGAACAGCACCAGCAGCGCGCGCATGCCGTAATAGGTGAAGCGCTCGAAGAACTCGGTCATGAACAGCGTCGCGAGGCCGCGTGGGTGACCGAAAAAACGGCGTTCGGAGGGCGGCGGCGCGCCGGCCGGGGTCGCACCGTGGGTCGACTGGTTCATCGCGAAGACTCCCCTGGTCTGGGCCTGGGCCGTCGTGCGGCGTCGACCCGTGTTTTCGTATGGCCGCCAGTTTGAGTGATTCCGCGGCGGCTCGGCAATCGCCGCGGATCCGCCGCTGCGTTGCGCCGTAGCGCGTGGGCTACCGGGCCGGTAGGTCGGTGGCCGGGGCGGGATGGCGCGGAGCTCAGGCCTGGGCGTCGAGGTCGTCGGTTTCGCCTGCGGCGGCTGCGGCGGTGCGTCGCGAACGGTTCAATAGGCGCGCCATCACCAGGCCGCCCTCGTACAGCAAGTACATCGGTACGGCCATGATGGTTTGCGATATGGCATCCGGCGGCGTCAGTATCGCCGCAACCACGAACATGCCGATCAGCACGTAGCCACGTGCGGCGGCGAGTTTCTCGATCTGCACGATCCCGGTCAGGACCAGCAGCACGACCACCACCGGTACTTCGAACGCGATACCGAAACACAGGAATATCGTCAGCACGAAGTCCATGTAGCTGCTGATGTCGGTCATCATCCGCACGCCGCTCGGGGTCGTCTGCGCGAAGAATTCGAACATCACCGGGAACACGAAGAAATAGGCAAACGCGACGCCGACGTAGAACAGCACCACGGACGACAGCAGCAGCGGCACCGCAAAGCGCTTTTCGTGGCGGTACAGCCCGGGTGCGACAAAGGCCCAGACCTGGTAGAGAACCACTGGCATCGCCACGAACAGGCCGACGAAGAACGACAGCTTGAACGGCGTCATGAACGGCGAGATCACGCTGGTTGCGATCAGCGAGGAGTCCTGCGGCAGCTTCGCGATCAGTGGCTGCGCCATCAACGAGAACAACTCGTTGGCAAAGAACGCGCAGGGCAGGAAGGCGATCAGCACCGCCAGGAACGCGCGCAGCACGCGATCGCGCAACTCGAGCAGATGCGAGATCAGCGTGCCTTCGGCGAGCTTCTCTTCAGGTTCCTCGCTGCTCATGCGTATCAGCGGTGGTCTGCGGGTCGGGCCGGGCCTCGGTCGAGGTTGGTGCGGCAACCGGCGAGTCGTTTTCTACCGAAGGGAGCGACTCAGCCGGGCCATCGACGCGATCCGGTGGTTCCCAAGCGGCGCCGGCATAGTCGTTGTGGCGTGTGTCGGGATCGTCTTGTCCCGTGTGGTTGTCATCACCTGGCCAAGGTGCATCGGCCGCGGTGCCGGCTGAGTCTGCTGCCGCGGCCAGCCCGCCGGCAGCGGCAGCAGTGCTGGCTGCGGAGTCGGACGCCGGTGTCGCGGCAGCTGTGCCGCCACCGCCGCTACTGGTGGTCTTAGGTTTGTTGCCCTGGCGCTGGGTGGTTTCCCCGAGCTGGACTTCTTCCTCGAGGGTTTCGCGGAACTGGCGCGCCATGGCACGCGCACGTCCCATCCAGCGCCCCACCTGGGAGGCGACCTTGGGCAGCTTTTCCGGCCCCAGCACGATCAGTGCGAGGGCCATGATCAGCAGCAGCTCGCTGAAGCCGACCTCGAACATCGACCGACGGGGCGATCCGGCCGGACCGGATCAGGCGCTGCGATCGGACGATTTCTGGGTGTTGCGGGTCTTGCCCGCCGCAACCTCGGGGAAATCGGCGTCGGCGGCGTCCTGCTTGATCTGGCGAACGTTTTCCTCGGCGTCGCCGTCGTCCATGGACTTCTTGAAGCCGCGCACTGCGGCACCGAGATCCGAGCCGATCGTGCGTAGCTTCTTCGCTCCGAAGACGAGCAGGACCACCAGCAGGATGATGAGCAGCTCGCGCATTCCGATACCCATGATGACCCTCGGTGTATTGCTGAAACGAACGGGTGGTGGAACCCCGCATCATAGGCCAAAAAGACCTGCCGCAGCCGGGAAAGTTCGTCTGGCCGGCGGCCTCGATGGCCGAGCCGGGCGAACGGATGTCATTGTTACAGCAGCATTTTTGTTGCCGTTTCCGCGGCGGGCGCGCCCTCAGGATTCCAGCCAGAACGTCACCGGCCCGTCGTTGACCAGCGAGACCTGCATGTTCGCGCCGAAGCGCCCGGTGGCGACCACGGCATGGCGTTCGCGCGCCATCGCTACCAGCGCATCGAACAATGCGGTGGCCTGGGCAGGCGGTGCCGCGGTGCTGAAGCCGGGACGGGTGCCGCGGCGCGTCTCGGCGGCCAGCGTGAATTGCGGCACCAGCAGCAGGCCTCCTCCTCCGAGATCGAGCAGCGAGCGGTTCATCCGCCCGGCGTCGTCAGAGAACACGCGGTAGGTCAGCAGCCGTTCGAGCAAGCGCGCAGCACTCGCCTGGTCGTCGTCCAGCCGAATGCCGATCAGGGCCAGCAGGCCGGTGTCGATGCGGCCGACCGTCTCGCCGTCGACCTCGACGCGAGCGCTGGAGACACGCTGGATCAGGGCTATCATGCAGACACTTTACAGCCGACCGGACGATGCGCAGCGCAGGTCGTGGTCTCAGCGACACTGGCCGAAGGGTGGTCGCGAGTGGCATTTCAACGCCCGAGTCCGTAGGATACCGCGGCGTTTTTTCACCTGTTTTCACAGGGTTGAGTTGGAGCAGTCATGAGGTCGACCGTGCGTACGTGGCGCGTTTTCCGTTCTTGGACCATGGGATTGCTTGCCGCGACGGCGTTCGCGGGTCATGGCCTCGAAGCCCAGGCGCAGGACGCTGCCGGCGGCGACGCTGCCCGCGGCGCGCAGCTCGTCTACACCTGCTTCGGCTGCCACGGCATTCCCAACTACAAGAACGCGGCACCGGTCTACAACGTGCCGCGGCTGCGCGGCCAGCATGCCGAGTACCTCGTGCTCGCCCTGCAGGCCTATCGCGCCGGCGAGCGTTCGCACGGCACGATGCACGCCAATGCGACCTCGCTGTCCGACGAGGACATCGCCGACATGGCGGCCTATCTCGCCGGCGCGCCGCTGCAGCCGGTCGCGAACCCCGTCGGTACGCCGCCGGAAGCGGCGCAGGTCTGCGTCGCCTGCCACGGCAACGACGGCGTCGGCATCGCGCCGATGTACCCGACGCTGTCGGGCCAGCACGAGAGCTACCTCGAGCGCGCGCTGCACGACTACAAGAAAGGCGGCCGCAAGAATCCGGTCATGGAACCGTTTGCCGCACAGCTCTCCGAGGCCGACATCAAGGCGCTGGCCGCGTACTACGCGCAGCAGCGTCCGGCGCTCGACATCGTTACGCCGGCCAAGCGCTGAACCGGCGCGCCGTCACGGCGCGCATTCCGCTCATTCCTTGAGACGGGCCAGGAAGGTCGCGAAGGTCTTCAGGTAGAAATCGCGATTCGGCTTCTTGCGGAAGCCGTGGCCTTCATCCCGGGCCGCGAGATACCAGGCCTCGCCGCGGTTGGTGCGCAGTTTCTGCACGATCTGCTCGCTTTCCGAGGCCGGCACGCGCGGGTCGTTTAGGCCCTGCACCACCAGCAGCGGCTTGCGGATCATGGCGGCATTGGTCAGCGGCGAGATGCGCTGCAGTTGTGCGCGCATCCGTGGTTCGCGTTCGTCGCCGTATTCGGCGCGCCGCAGGTCGCGGCGATAAGCCGACGTGTTCTGCAGGAAGCTGACGAAATTACTGATGCCGACGACGCTGACGCCGCCGCGCAGCCGGTCGCCGTAGTTGACCATCGACGCCAGCGACATGAAGCCGCCGTAGGAACCGCCCGCGACCACCACCCGCTGCGAATCGAAGTCGCGCTGCGCCGCGATCCAGACCAGCAGCGAGCCGATGTCGCGCACCGCGTCGCCGCGCAGCGCGCCGTTGTCGAGACGGGTGTAGCTGCGGCCGTATCCGGTCGAGCCGCGCACGTTCGGCTGCACGACCGCGTAGCCGAGCTCGTTGACCAGGAACTGAGTGAAGGCGCTGAAGGTCGGTCTCGCCTGAGCTTCGGGCCCGCCATGGATATCGATCAGCACCGGATGCGGACCCGGAGTGCGCGGGCGCCAGACCCAGGCCGGGATCTGCCGCGCCTGTCCGCCGCTGTGGTCCCAGGTGGGATAACGCACCAGCTGGACGGGCACGAAACGCGCGGGATCGAGCGGGCCGGCCTCGCTGTGGGTCCAGCGGACCAGCTCGCTGCGTTCGAGCTCGAAGACGAACGCATCGCGCGGCGCTTGCGGACCATCGATCGTCATGCCGAGGCGCCGGCCGCTGCGATCGAAGCGCAGGTTCGAGATCACGCCCTGTGGCAGACCGGTAGGGCGCAGCTCGCGGCGCGCGCCGAGATCGTAGAGCGTGAGCTGGCTGAGGCCGTCGACGTTCGTGACCCAGGCGAGCCAGCGGCCGTCAGCCGAAACCTGCAGATCCTCGACGTCCCATTGTGCCGCGCCGGTGAACGGCTCGCGCGACGTCCCGCTTGCCAGGTCGAGGTACAGGATGCGCGCGAATTCGCCGCCGAGATCCGAGACGAACCAGATGCCGCTGCCGTCGGCGGAAAAATGCGCTGCGCCGATCGCGACGCTGTCGCGGCTCGGCCGCCCGTCGGGCCCGGTGTTGGTCGGCAGCTGGGTCAGCGTACCGCCGGCCGGATCGGCGACGAACAGATGACTGTCGTTGACCGAGATGTCCTGGCGCAGCAGCAGGCGGGTGCCGTCCGGCGACCACTCGATCGGTCGCAGCTGACGGTTCAGGGCGGCGATCGCCAACAGTGGGGTGACCGTGCTGGCCGCGTCGGGGCCGGGGCTTGTGGCTGCGGCGCCCGCCGCAGCGACGTCGGCGACGTAGATGTCGTAATCGACGCCGTTGCGGGCGTTGCCGTGGAACGCCAGTCGGCGGCCGTCGGGTGACCAAGCAAGGCCGCCGTGCAGCGAGCGGCCGTCGCTGAGGCGCAGCACGCGGCGATCGGCCGGACGGTAGAGATGGACCTGGGCGTTCTCGTCGCCGCCACGGTCCTTGAGGAAGGCGATCGCGGCCTCGCCGCCGGGCGCGACCCGCGCCGAGCCCACCGGCTCGGCGAAGAAGGTCAGTTGTTCACGCGCGCCGAGCGGGGTCGCGACGCGATGCAGCTGCTCGACATCGCCGAAGCGGGTGCTGATCAGCAGGCCGCCGTCCGGCAGGAAGTCGCGGAACGTCGCGCCACGGCCGGCCAGCCAGTCATCGAGTTTGGCGGCGAGCACCGGGTCGGGGTCTGGCACGCCGTCGAGGATGAGGTTGCCGCGTTCGACCCGGGTCGGCGTGCCGGCTGCTTCGGCGGCGGGCGCGGCGCCGGCGGCGAAGGCCGCGGTCGTCGCCAACAGGACCGTGAGGAGGGCGTGCAGGGGGCGGGCGATGATGGGACTGTGCATGTCTGCTATGTTGCCGCACCTCAGCTTCGGTCTCCAATCGCGAACGGTGTCCTCATGGCAGATCCCCGGCTCCGGCAGAAACTCGAACGCAAGGAGTTCATCGTCGCCCCCGGGGTGTTCGACATGATGTCGACGATGCTGGCGGTGCGTGTCGGCTTCGACGCGATCTATGCCTCGGGCTATTGGCTGACGGCGTCTTATCTCGGCATTCCCGACGCCGGCATCGCCACCTACACCGACATGCTGGCGCGCATCACCAAGGTGGTCGAGAAGGCGGACGTGCCGGTGATCGCCGATGCCGACACCGGTTTCGGCGGGCTGCTGAACGTGCACCACACTGTCAAAGGTTACGAGCGCGTCGGTGTCAGTGCGATCCAGATCGAAGACCAGGAGTTCCCGAAGAAGTGCGGCCACACGCCGTACCGGCGCGTGGTGCCGATGGCGGACATGGTCGCGAAGATCAAAGTGGCGGTGGATGCGCGCAGCAGCCGCGATTTCCTGGTGATCGCGCGTACCGATGCGCGTGGCGGTCACGGTTTCGAGGAAGCGGTGCGCCGCGGTCAGGCCTATGCCGAGGCGGGTGCCGACATCGTGTTCGTCGAGGCGCTGCACTCGGAGGACGAGATGCGCCAGGCCTGTGCCGCTATCGCCGCGCCGATGATGGCCAACATGTCCGATGGCGGCAAAACCCCGATCCGCTCCGCGCGGGAACTCGGCGCGCTCGGCTATCAGCTGGCGATCTATCCGGCGATGAACGCGCTCGCGGCCTGTGCCGCGATGGAGCGCGCCCTGCACCATCTCAAGGCGAACGGCACCAGCGTCTCGCCCGAGGTGCCGCTGTTTTCGTTCGATGCCTTCTGCCGTATGGTGGGGTTCGAGGACGTCTGGGCTTTCGAAGAGAAGTGGAAGGACGTGCTCGAGCAGAAGCCGGGGCGATGAGCATGGCCGCAACAGGCGAATTCAAGGCGTTTCGCATCCACGAAGTCGACAAGCAGGTGCAGGCGCGTTTCGAGACGTTGTGTCTCGATCAGCTCGCGCCCGGCGAGGTGGTGATCCGCGTCGCCTATTCCGACATCAACTACAAGGACGCGCTGGCTGCGACCGGTGCCGGCAAGATCCTGCGTCGTTTCCCGCTGGTGGGTGGTGTCGATCTTTCCGGTGTGGTCGAGAGTTCGGAGGATCCGCGCTACCGGCCGGGCGATCGCGTGCTGGTCACCGGCTGCGGCCTGTCGGAGACGCACGACGGCGGCTATGCGCAGTACGCGCGGGTCAAGGGCGAATGGGTGATCCCGCTGCCCGAAGGCCTGACGCTGTTCGACGCCATGGCGCTCGGCACCGCGGGGTTCACCGCGGCGCTGGCGATCCACAAGATGGAGCACAACGGCCAGTCGCCGGCGCGTGGCCCGGTAGTGGTCACCGGTGCAACCGGCGGCGTCGGCTCGGTGGCGATCGACATGCTCGCGGGTCGCGGTTACGAAGTCGTCGCGCTCAGCGGCAAGCCCCAGTCGACCGACTGGCTGAAATCGCTCGGCGCCAGCCAGGTGCTGCTGCGCGGCGAGACCAACTACGGCAAGCGACCGCTCGAAGCCGCACGTTTCGGCGGCGCGATCGACAACGTCGGCGGCGAGACGCTCGCCTGGCTGACCCGCACCGTCGACACCTGGGGCAATATCGCGAGCATCGGCCTGGCCGGCGGCGCCGAGCTGCATACCACCGTGATGCCCTTCATCCTGCGTGGCATCAATCTCATCGGCATCAATTCCGCGGCGCAGCTGCGAGATACGCGGCTGGTCGTCTGGCAGCGGATCGCGACCGATCTCGCGCCGCGCCATCTGCAGCGGATCGCGTCCCGCACCATTGCGTTCGACGCCCTGCCCGAGGCGTTCGCGGCTTATCTGCAGGGCGGTGTCACCGGTCGCACGGTCGTGCGCATCGGCGGTGACTGAGCTGCACCGGCATCCATCGCGTGCTTGCTGCCGTCCAGCTACGGGTCGTCGAAGTCGCTGCCGGCGGTGTGCCCGCCGTGCTGCCGCGGGCCGCGAACCTGGATCTGCTGCTCGAGGGGCTGACGCGCGTGCTGCGCGGCCTGCGCGACCCGGTGCTGGCCACCCGGCCGCCGCCGGATGCGGCCCTGGCTTTCGGTGCGCGCATCCCCGGCACGTCCTGCGAACTGCAGCCGGCGAGTGCGGCCGCCTGGCTCGGTATGCTGATGCATGTCGATCGGCCGGCGGCAGTTGATGTCGTGGCGCCGGCACTCGCCGTTGCCGACCACTTGGCACGGCGCGCGCCGTACGAAGGTTACGAGGCGCCGCGGATCGCGGATCTGTGCGGAGTGCTGGAGCGCGCTGCGGCGTTGCATGTCGCGCTAGCCCAGGACCCGCGCTGCGGCACCGATCCGTGGCTGGCGTCGCGCGTCGCCGGGACATGGGCTGCCGCATTGCTGCTCGGGGCCGACGAGTCGCAGTGGCGCGATGCCGTGCGCTGTGCGGCACTCGACGATGCGTCGGCCGCCGTTTGCCGCCGTGCCGCCGGCGAGAATGCGGCACGGGCGGTTCGTCATGCCCGGGTCGCCTGTGGCGAGGCCGCGCCCACCGCGCCGGCAGTCGGCACCACGGCCCGCCGTGCACTCCAGCCTGCCGCCGCTGCGCTCAATGCAGAATTTGCCGCGGCGGTGCGGGCGGCGTTGCCGGAGCGACGCGTGCGTCCGCTGCTGGCGCTGTTCGACGATCCATCGCGGCTCGCCGACCTCGGCGTCGATGCCTGCATCGCCCGCCTGGTGTGCAACTGAACGCCATGACCGCCGATGCCGACAGCGAGGCCGTCCGACGGCTCACCGCAGGGGCCGCGCAGCTGGGTGCACCGCTCACGGTCGAAGGCGCGCGCCGCTTGCTGCGGCTGCTCGACGAGCTCGAGCGCTGGAACGTGGCTTACAATCTCACGGCGATCCGCGACCGGCAGCAGATGCTGACGCACCATCTGCTCGACAGTCTCAGCGTCTATCCGGCGCTGTACGGCAGGCATGTCGCCGATGTCGGTACCGGTGCCGGCTTTCCCGGCTTGCCGCTGGCGGTGGTCGATCCGCAGCGGCATTTCACGCTGCTGGATTCGAACGGCAAGAAGATCCGCTTCGTGACCCACGCGGCCCGGGTGCTCGGTCTGCAGAACGTCGATGCGGTGCACGTGCGGGCCGAGCGGTTCACGCCCTTGCAGCCCTTCGATACCGTGGTGGCGCGCGCTTTTGCGGCGCTCGAGACGCTGGCGGAGTCGGTGGCGCCGCTGTGCGGTCCGCAGACCCGGGTGCTGGCGATGAAAGGCCGGCCGGACCCGGCCGAGCTTGATGCCTTGCCGCTGCACTGGTCGATCGAGCGCGTCGAGCCGCTCGACGTGCCCGGACTCGGCGAGACGCGCCAGTTGATCGTGCTGCGGCCGCCGCAGGGCTGATGGGTCGGGCCGCCAGGCTGCACCGACGCCTGGCCGGATCGTGGGGTAGACTCGAACTCCAGGCCCTCGCGGGCGCTCGCTGACCAGCATTTCCGGCCATGAAACGCCTGATCGCTGTCGCCAACCAGAAAGGTGGCGTCGGCAAAACCACTACTGCCGTCAATCTCGCCGCCTCGCTGGCGGCGACCCGTCGCCGCGTCCTGCTGATCGATCTCGATCCGCAAGGCAACGCGACCATGGGTTGCGGCGTCGAGAAATACCAGCTGGAGCGCGGGGTCGGCGATGTCCTGGTCGGCAACTGCAGTGCGACCGAGGCGATCGTGCCGCTGCCGACGCTGGGCATGGCATTGCTGCCCGCGAATCAGGACCTGACCGCCGCCGAAGTACAGTTGCTGACCATGACGGTCGGTCGCGAGATGCGGCTGCGGCAGGCGCTGAAGCCGGTTCGCGACCAGTACGACGTGATCCTGATCGATTGCCCGCCGGCGCTGAACATGCTGACGGTCAATGCATTGGTCGCGGCCGACAGTGTGCTGGTGCCGATGCAATGCGAGTACTACGCGCTCGAAGGTCTCTCGGCCCTGGTGGGCACGATCGAGCAGATTCGTGCCAGCGTGAATCCGGACCTCGAGATCGAAGGCGTGCTGCGCACCATGTTCGACCCGCGCAACAACCTGTCCAACGAGGTCAGTTCGCAGTTGCTGACCCACTTCGGCGACAAGGTGTTCCGCACCATCATCCCGCGCAACGTGCGTCTCGCCGAGGCGCCGTCCTTCGGCAAGCCGGCGCTGCTGCACGACAAGGACTCGCGCGGCGCGCTGGCCTATCTCGCATTGGCTGGCGAGATGATTCGCCGCGAAGAGGACGAGGCGCAGCAGGTTGCCGCTGCCGCTGCCGCGGCGACAGCGGCGGTTGCGCCAGTGGTTGCTGCAACAGCGGATGGGGCAGTGGCCGACTTTGCCGCTGCGCCGCTACCGTCGCCGCCCCCAGCGTCAGTACCGACACCGGCATCACCGTCGTCCGCAGAGACGGCCGGCACGGTCGCGACTGAGTCCGCCGCTGCGGATGACGCGCCGGCGTCAGAGCTCCAGCCGGCTGCGGCGGCGCCGCTCCAGCCCGGGCCTGCATCGGCGCCGGAGTCCGAATCCGGGTCCACGCCAGCATCCGGTGAGGCGCGGACGCCGGCATGATCATCGAGCCGCGCCAGGCAGAACCCGGCGCGTTGCGCCGCTGGAGCAGGCTCGCACTGTACCTGATCGCCCGCGGCTTCAGTTTCTGGCTCGGCCTGGTGTTGCTCGCCTGCCTGTGGATGTTCGCCGGCCAGCGCTTGCCGCTGATCGACGGCATGCTGGCGCTGGCCATGTTCTTCGCCAGCATCCTGATCGCCGCCCGGCTCGATCGGCCCGAGCGCACCAGCCTGTCCGACGTGCTGAAGATGCTGCGTGCGCACGCGTTCGAGATCCTGGTGTTCGCGACCATCATTGCGGTGGCCGGCGCACTGATCTGGATAGTCCTGCTGGCACGGCCCGAGGTGCCCTGGTATGCGGTCTTCTATACCCGGCACGCATCGGTCGAGGTGCTCTCGGACAACTGGTTCGTGGCGCTGCGGCAAATCTTCGTTTATGCGGCGTACGCCCTCGGCCTGCTGTATTTCGGCCTGAACATTCCCGGCCTCACCTCGTTCTTCCAGTTTCCCTGCACGACGCTGCTCGGCCTGCCGTTCCGCGATGCCTACCGCCTGGGCGCGATGGGCCAGGTGCGCAACCTGCCGGCCGTGCTGGCAGTCGGCCTGATGTTCATCCTGTTGCCGGTGCTGTCGGTGCTGTTGCTGCCGATACTGGTACCCGTGCTTTACTGCTTTCTCGGTGCCGTCACCTATGTAGGCTTCCGCGAGATCTTTCTCGGCATCCGCGACAACCGCCTGGTCGAACGCGGCGGCGAAGCTGTGACCGCGCCTTCGCCCTGACGGCGCCGACGACCTGGGTGGCCGTGGGCCGCTTGGCGCGAGCCGAGTCCGCTATGATTTCGGACATGAGCCAGAAGAAGCCCAGTCTTGGTCGCGGTCTCGATGCCCTGCTCGGCCAGATCTCGGCCAACCGCAATGCCGCCGGTGGCGTGCCGGCCGCCGTGCCGATCGAGCCCCCGACCGGCCCGATCACGCCAGCGAGTCCGGGAGTGCCCGGCGGAGCTGGCGCTTCGGGCGGTGCTGCGGTGGGCGCTGTCCCCGGCGGTGGCGTACCTCCGCCTGCTGCGAACACGCCCGCTGCCGGCGCCGCCGAGAGCACGGCAGCCAGCGCCGCACCGAACTCGGGAAGCTCCGCAGCATCGGCGGCTGTTACTGCCGCCCCGCGCGGCGACGAACTCGCCCGCCTGCCGCTCGATCTGCTGCAACGCGGCCGCTATCAGCCGCGTGTCGACATGCGCCAGGAGACCCTGGAGGACCTGGCCAACTCCATCCGCACCCAGGGCGTGATCCAGCCGATCGTGGTTCGTCCGCTCGGGGTGGCCGGCGGCAGTGCGGCCAGCGAGCGCTACGAAATCATTGCCGGCGAGCGTCGCTGGCGGGCGGCGCAGATCGCGGGCCTGGCGACCATCCCGGCGGTGATCCGCCGGGTGCCCGACGAAGCGGCCATTGCGATGGCGCTGATCGAGAACATCCAGCGCGAGGACCTGAATCCGCTGGAGGAAGCGCGGGCGCTTGATCGCCTGATCCGCGAGTTCGGCGTCACCCACCAGCAGGCTGCCGATGCGGTCGGCCGGTCGCGGGCTGCGGTCAGCAACCTGCTGCGCCTGCTGGACCTCGCGCCGGAAGTGGCGGCCTTGGTCGAGCAGCGCGAGCTGGAGATGGGCCATGCCCGGGCCCTGCTGGGTCTGCCGACCCGGCGGCAGCAGGTTGAGGTTGGCGGATTGGTTGCCAAAAAGCGTTTGTCTGTACGTGAAACCGAGGCATTGGTTCGCCGGTTGATCAATCCAGCGCCTTCGGCGACGAACGAGCTCCCATCGGCCCGCGATCCGAATGTCGCCCAGCTGGAGGCCCGGCTGGCCGACACCCTGGGTGCCCGGGTTGCGATCGAGCACTCCGGTCGCAGCGGCAAGGGTCGGGTGGTGGTCAGCTACAACTCCCTCGACGAGCTCGATGGCATCCTGGCACATATCAGTTAGTTGAGCGGTTGGCCCGGGGGCCGTTCCGGACCTGGGCCCGGGCTTCGGAAGCCGTGCCCAAGTGACTTAATTGTGCAACGCAAAATGATTTGTTGAAGCTGGCGGAACCCGCGCCTATAATCGCGCGCCTTCGCAGCCCGGCCTCGTAAGTGGTCGCGATACAAAGTAAAAGCGAAGCCATTCTGGCGGTGTGCAGTACGCCCGAAGCGTGGCCTGAGCTTTGGTTTTGAGAAACATTCAGCACAAGGGCCTGAACTGCGGGCCTGGGGAGTGGCCTCGGTGACTGCGGTGCGCGATCCGGACATCCACCGGCTCGCTCGCCGGATCCTCGCCTGGCAGGTGCTCGCCACGATCGTGCTGGCGCTGCTCGGCGCGCTGTTCTTCGGAGCACGCGCGGGCCTGTGGGTCGCGGCTGGTGGTGCGATCGGCACGGTTGCGAACCTGTACATGACCCTCACCGCGCTGCGCAGCGCCGGCGGTCAGGCGGGGCTCGCGCTGCGCCGGTTGATGACCGGCCAGTTCGTGAAGGTGGCGCTGACAGTGGTGTTGTTCGTCGTGGTGGCGCGCCGCGGCGATGCGGTCTGGCCGGCGGTGATCGTCGGCTACATCGCGACACTGGTGGTGTTCTGGGCCCTGCCGGCGATCGCAGCACCGAAGCTGCCGCCGCGGTCCAGGCCGCAGCCGGCAGACGACGACGCGCGGAACTGATTTGTTGGCAACGGGATTGCGAGAGACAGCGACGCAAATGGCCAGCGAGCACGGACACGGCGAATCGCCCACCGACTACATCGTCCACCACCTGACTCATTTCAAGGTGGGCGAAGGTTTCTGGACGTGGCACGTCGACACCCTGTTCATGTCGGCGCTGCTGGCGGCGCTGACCGCCTGGATGCTGTATGCCGGTGCGCGCCGGATCGCGGCCGCATCCGGCAAGGCGCCTGCCGGTCTCGGCAACGTCGTCGAGGCGATCTACGAGTTCATCGATGGCCAGGTTGCCGACATCTATCACGGCAATCGGGCGTTCCTGGTGGCGCTTGCCCTTTCGCTGTTCACCTGGGTCGTCGCGATGAACACGATGGACCTGCTGCCCATCGACCTGCCCGGTTCGGTTGCCGGCCTGTTCGGCGCGGGCTACTGGCGCGTGCTGCCGACCGCCGATCTGAACGGCCCGGTCGCGATGGCGGTCGTGATCCTGGCGCTGATCATCGGCTTTGCGATCCGCGCCAAGGGTGTCGGCGGCTACGCCCATGAATGGATCGCAGCGCCTTTCGGTTCGAATCCGCTGCTGTGGATCCCGAACCTGATGCTGAACATCGTCGAGCTGCTCGCCAAGCCGGTGTCGCTGTCGATGCGGTTGTTCGGCAACATGTACGCCGGCGAGCTGCTGTTCATGCTGATCGCGCTGCTCGGCTTCGCCGCGGCCTTCACCATCGGCGGTATTTCCCTGTTCCTCGGCCAGATCGTCTTCGGCGCTGCCTGGGCGATCTTCCACATCTTGATCATCCTGCTGCAGGCCTACATCTTCATGGTGCTGCCCATCGTGTACATCTCGATGGCGGAAGAGCATCACTGAGCAGCCGGCTGATCACGACTTTCATCCCCCACCTATCGACCTCGACCTGACCAGGAGTCCTCGAAAATGGAAGTGATCGCAACCGTCCAGGCCTACACCGCCCTCGGCATCGGCATCATCATCGGCCTGGGCGCCATCGGCGCGTGCATCGGCATCGGCATCATGGGCTCGAAGTTCCTCGAGTCGGCTGCCCGTCAGCCCGAGCTGACCCCGATGCTGCAGGGTCGCATGTTCCTGCTCGCCGGCCTGATCGACGCGGCGTTCCTGATCGGCGTCGGCCTCGCGATGCTGTTCGCGTTCGCGAATCCGCTGCTCGCCCCGCTGTCCGCGGGCTGAGACGGCGCCGTCATGCGGGGGTGTGGCTGCACACCCCCGGGTCGAGCGCGTCGTGCATTGCGCAGCGTGCAGGTATTGGAAATGAGACATAGGCCATGACGATCAACGCCACTTTCATCGGGCAGATCATCGTCTTCCTGATCCTCCTCTGGTTCATCGCGAAGTTCGTGACGCCGGTGGTTTCGCAGGCGCTGGCCGAGCGCGCCAAGAAGATCGCCGACGGCCTCGCGGCCGCCGACCGGGGTCAGAAGGATCTCGCCGAGGCGACCAGCCGTGCCGACGCGATCATTCGCGAGGCGCGCGAGCGCGCCAAGCAGATCGAGGATCTCGCCGCCCGCCGTTCCAGCGAAACCATCGAGGCCGCCAAGCAGGATGCGCAGGCCGAGGGTGCGCGCATCGTCCAATCGGCGCGCGACGAAGCCGCGACCGAGACCGGCCGGGCCCGTGAAGAGCTGCGCCGCGAGTATGGGCGGCTGGTGGTCGCCGGTGCCTCGCGGCTGCTCGAGCGCGAGATCGATCCGCGCACCCACGAACAGCTGCTCGACCAGCTCGCCAGCGAGATCGGCCGTGGCTGAGCTGGCCACCGTCGCTCGCCCCTACGCGCAGGCCGCCTTTGAAGCGGCCCATGGCGCCGGGCAGCTGGCGCGCTGGGACGACGTGCTGCAGGCCGCCGGCCTGGTGGTCGCCGATCCGCGTGTCGCCGCGCTGCTCGGCAACCCGCACGTGCAGAAGGCCGATCTCGTCGGTCTGCTGGCCGAAGTGTCCGGCGTCGGCGGCGACCAAAAGCTGCGCAACTTCGTGCAGCTGCTGGCCGACAACGGTCGGCTGGCCCTGCTGCCGGAGATCGCCGGGCAGTTCGCGGCCTTGCGCGCCGACGTCGAGAACGTCGCCGACGTGACGGTGACCTCGGCCTTGCCGCTGACGCCGGAGCAGTCGGCGAAGCTGGTGGCCGCGCTGACCAAGCGCCTCGGCCGCAGCATCCGTCTGCACGCCGAGGTCGATCCCGCCCTGGTCGGCGGCGCGGTCGTACGCGCGGGCGATTTCGTCGTCGACGGCTCGCTGCGCGGGCGCGTCGAACGGCTGGGCAACCTCATGGCTGGCGCCTGAACTCCGCGCCTCCCGTAACCGAATCGAACGACAGGATCACACCATGTCCATCAAGGCATCCGAGATCAGCGATCTCATCAAGCAGCGCATCGACAAGTTCCAGTCGGCTGCCGAGGCGCGCAACGTCGGCACGATCGTCTCGGTCACGGACGGCATCTGCCGCATCCATGGCCTGGCCGATGTCCGTTACGGCGAGATGATCGAGTTTCCGGGCAACGTCTTCGGCCTGGCACTGAACCTCGAGCAGGACTCGGTCGGCGCGGTCGTGCTGGGCGACTACAAGGCACTCGCCGAAGGCCAGACGGTCAAGACCACGGGCCGCATCCTCGAGGTGCCGGTGGGTCCCGAGCTGCTCGGCCGCGTCGTCGATGCGCTCGGCGCACCGATCGACGGCAAGGGCCCGATCAAGGCCAGCAAGATGATGCCGATCGAACGCGTCGCGCCCGGCGTGATCTACCGCAAGTCGGTGTCGCAGCCGGTGCAGACCGGCTACAAGGCCGTCGACTCGATGGTGCCGGTCGGCCGCGGCCAGCGCGAGCTGATCATCGGCGACCGCCAGACCGGCAAGACCGCACTGGCCGTCGACACGATCATCAACCAGAAGTCTTCGGGCGTGAAGTGCATCTACGTCGCGATCGGCCAGAAGCAGTCGTCGATCGCCAACGTGGTGCGCAAGCTCGAGGAGCACGACGCGATGGCCCACACCATCATCGTCGCGGCCTCGGCCTCGACCCCGGCCGCGCTGCAGTACCTGTCGGCGTACTCCGGCGTGACCATGGGCGAGTACTTCATGGACAACGGCGAAGACGCGCTGATCATCTACGACGACCTGTCCAAGCAGGCGGTCGCCTATCGCCAGATCTCGCTGCTGCTGCGCCGCCCGCCGGGCCGTGAAGCCTTCCCCGGCGACGTGTTCTATCTCCACAGCCGTCTGCTGGAGCGTTCGGCGCGCGTCAACGAAGAGTACGTCGAGCAGGCGACCCAGGGCCGCGTCAAGGGCAAGACCGGCTCGCTGACCGGCCTGCCGATCATCGAGACCCAGGCCGGCGACGTGACTGCGTTCGTGCCGACCAACGTGATCTCGATCACCGACGGCCAGATCTTCCTCGAGACCGACCTGTTCAACGCCGGCATCCGCCCGGCCATGAACGCCGGCATCTCGGTGTCGCGCGTCGGTGGTGCGGCCCAGACCGACATCATCAAGAAGCTAGGCGGCGGCATCCGCCTCGCGCTCGCGCAGTACCGCGAGCTGGCGGCGTTCTCGCAGTTCGCCTCCGATCTCGACGAGGCGACCCGCAAGCAGCTCGAGCGTGGCCAGCGCGTCACCGAGGTCATGAAGCAGAAGCAGTACGCGCCGATGTCGGTGGCCGAAATGGCGCTGTCGATCTACGCGGTCAACAGCGGCTACATGGACAAGGTCGAGAAGGACAAGATCGTCGATTTCGAAGCGGCCCTGCAGACCTTCGCCAAGTCGGCCCACAAGGACGACCTGGCCGCGATCAACGCCAACCCGACGCTGAAGGCGCACGAAGGCACGCTGAAGAAGATCTGCGAGGCCTTCCTCGCCACCGGCACCTACTGAGCGCGCGAGGCCTCGAACCGAGATGCCAGGCACCAAGGAAATCCGCAGCAAGATCGCCAGCGTCAAATCGACGCAGAAGATCACCAAGGCGATGGAAATGGTCGCGGCCAGCAAGATGCGCCGCGCCCAGGATCGCATGAAGCTCGCGCGGCCCTACGCCGAGAAGATCCGCACGGTGATCGGGCATCTGAACGCCGTGAACCCGGAGTACAAGCATCCGTTCCTGGTGACCCGCGAGCCGAAGAACGTCGGCATCATCGTCGTCTCGAGCGACCGTGGCCTGTGCGGTGCGCTGAACACCAACGTGTTCAAGAGCACGCTGGGTCTGATGAAGGAGTGGCAGGGGAAGGGCGCGAACGTCAGCCTCTGCCTGATCGGCAGCAAGGGGCTGGCGTTCTTCCGCCGCCTCGGCCTGCCGATCCTCGCCAGTGTCACCGGACTCGGCGACCACCCGCACGTCAAGGATCTGCTTGGCACGATCAAGGTGATGCTCGACGCCTACCGCGACGGCCAGCTCGACCGCGTGTTCCTGGTCAACGCGACCTTCGTCAACACCATGACGCAAAAGCCCGAAGCGCAGCAGCTGCTGCCGGTCGAGACCCTCGACGCCGGCGATCTGCAAGAGCGCTGGGACTACATCTACGAGCCGAGCGCAATCGAGATCCTCGACGGCGTGCTGATGCGCTACATCGAGTCGCAGGTCTATCGCGGTGCGGTCGAAAGCGTCGCCTGCGAGATGGCGGCCCGCATGGTCGCGATGAAGGCCGCCTCGGACAACGCCGGCAACCTGATCGGCGAGTTGCAGCTGGTCTACAACAAGGCTCGGCAGGCGGCCATCACCAAAGAGCTGGCCGAAATCGTCGGCGGCGCGGCGGCGGTGTGACCATGAGGCGGCAATCGGAAGCATTCGTGAGCCCGGCGGGGTTGCCGTGACGCTCCCGCAAAGACCCCTGCACGACTCGACCAGCGTCGATTCGGCTGACTCTTCTCTGACTCGCTGCTGATAGCGCGAGAGACAAGGACATTAGAGGAAACTGACCATGGCTACTGGCAAGATCACTCAGATCATCGGCGCCGTCATCGACGTGGAGTTCCCGCGCGAGTCGATCCCGAGGGTGTACGAGGCGCTGAAGCTCGTCGATGCGGATCTGACGCTCGAGGTGCAGCAGCAGCTCGGTGACGGTGTCGTGCGTGCGATCGCGATGGGCGCCTCCGAAGGTCTCAAGCGCGGTCTCGCGGTCGAGTCCACCGGTGCGCCGATTTCGGTGCCGGTCGGCAAGGCCACGCTGGGCCGCATCATGGACGTGCTCGGCACGCCGCAGGACAACCGCGGTCCCGTCGAGTCGAAGGAAAAGTGGTCGATCCACCGACCGGCGCCGTCCTATGACGAGCAGTCCTCGGGCCGCGATTTGCTGGTCACGGGCATCAAGGTCATCGACCTGCTGGTGCCGTTTGCCAAGGGCGGCAAGGTCGGCCTGTTCGGCGGTGCCGGCGTCGGCAAGACCGTCAACATGCTCGAGCTGATCAACAACATCGCCAAGCAGTACAGCGGTCTGTCGGTGTTCGCCGGCGTCGGCGAGCGTACCCGCGAGGGCAACGACTTCTACCACGAGATGGCCGAGTCGGGCGTCATCGACCTCGAGAAGCTCGACAACTCCAAGGTCGCGATGGTCTACGGCCAGATGAACGAGCCGCCGGGCAACCGTCTGCGCGTGGCGCTGACCGGCCTGACCATGGCCGAGTATTTCCGCGACGAAGTCCGCGAGGACGGCGTCAAGGGCCGCGACGTGCTGTTCTTCGTCGACAACATCTACCGCTACACGCTCGCGGGCACCGAGGTGTCGGCGCTGCTCGGCCGTATGCCTTCGGCGGTCGGTTACCAGCCGACGCTGGCCGAAGAGATGGGCGTGCTGCAGGAGCGCATCACCTCGACCAAGACCGGTTCGATCACCTCGATCCAGGCCGTGTACGTGCCTGCGGACGACCTGACCGACCCGTCGCCGGCCACGACCTTCGCCCACCTCGACGCCACGGTCGTGCTGTCGCGCCAGATCGCGGCGCTCGGCATCTATCCGGCGGTCGATCCGCTCGATTCGACCTCGCGCCAGCTCGATCCGCTGGTCGTCGGCGAGGAGCACTACCAGGTTGCACGCGGCGTGCAGGCGGTGCTGCAGCGCTACAAGGAGCTGCAGGACATCATCGCGATCCTCGGCATGGACGAGCTGAGCGAGACCGACAAGATGACCGTGTTCCGCGCCCGCAAGATCCAGCGTTTCCTGTCGCAGCCGTTCAACGTCGCCAAGGTCTTCACCGGCCAGGATGGCAAGATCGTGCCGCTGAAGGACACGATCCGCGGCTTCAAGGGCATCCTCGCGGGCGACTACGACAGCCTGCCCGAGCAGGCCTTCTACATGGTCGGCTCGATCGACGAGGCCGTCGAGAAAGCCAAGACGCTGCAGTAACGCGGCCGCAAGGACACAGCCATGGCCGAATCCACGATCCACGTCGACATCGTCAGCGCCGAGGGCGAGATCTTCTCCGGTCCGGCGAGGATGGTGTTCGTTCCGGCCTCGCAGGGCGAGATCGGCATTGCGCCGCGACACGCGCCGCTGCTGACCATGCTGAAGTCCGGCGAAGTTCGCGTGCAGACGCCGGACGGCCAGGAGCAATACTTCTTCGTCGGCGGCGGTGCGCTCGAGATCCAGCCACGCAAGGTGACCGTGCTCGCCGATACCGCACTGCGTGCCAAGGATGTCGATGAGGCCGCGGCGCTCGCGGCCAAGCAGCGCGCCGAGGAAGCCCTCAAGGGCAAGATCGACAAGCTCGAGCAGGCCGAAGCGCTGGCCGAGCTGACGCGCGCCGCGGCGCAGCTCAAGATGCTGGAGAAGCTGCGCAAGATCCGGCGCTGAGCAGACTGTTGCACACGCGCGCCGTTTACCTGCGGCCGTTTCTGGCTGCAGAATGTTCCCGACCGGCAGTTTCCGTGGTGCCGGCAGTAGGGCCAAGTGTCCAGTCCGCCGAGCCGGCTCGGGCAACAGATCGCGCAGGTGATCGATGAGCTCGGTCGGGCACGACTGCCACTCGCCCTGATCGGCGGCCTTGCGCTGGCGGCGCACCGCGTGGTCCGTGCGACGACTGATGTCGGTCTGCTGGTTCGCGCCGAGGACGCCACCGCGATTGATGCCCTGCTCTCGAAGCTCGGCTATCGCTGTATCCACCGCGGTGCCGACGCGGCGAACTGCCTGCGCGGCGACGAACGCCTCGACATGCTTTTCGCCCACCGCGAAATCGCCCGCAACCTGCTGGCGTCTGCGGCCACGCGGCAATGTGAGGTACTGCACATGACAAAGCCGTGTCGATGCGCCACAAAAATGCCTCGAATGCGCCAAATATCTTTTTAGATACAGTAGGTTGTGGCGGCTCGGCGATGCGCGTGCGGTAGCCGTGCGACAGTGCCGCCCGCAGCCGGGAAGGCAGCGTGTTTGCAGGCATCCTGCGACGTCTCCGCTGCGCCTACCGGCCCTTGCGGCCGACGCCGACCCGCCGGACCCATGGCAGGGTTGCGATCTGGTGCGGATCGCGATGCCTTGCCAGCAGCTAGAATTCCCGCCCTTCATCAGCGGAGCGGAGCCGCAAGCGCGTGCAACTATCGATCGTCATCCTTGCCGCGGGCCAGGGAAAGCGGATGAACTCCGACCGGCCGAAGGTGCTGCAGCCGCTGGCAGGCCGGCCGTTGCTGGGCCATGTGATCGCGACCGCGAGATCGCTCGAGCCGACCCGCATCGAAGTGGTCTACGGCCATGGCGGCGATCAGGTCCGTGCGGCCTTTGCCGGCGAGCCGCTCGGCTGGGCACTGCAGGCCGAGCAACTCGGCACCGGCCATGCGCTGATGCAGGCCATGCCAGCGATCGCCGACGATCAACTGGTGCTGGTGCTCTATGGCGACGTGCCGCTGATCCGCCGCGAGACGCTCGCGGCATTGGTCGCGCTCGCGGGTCCGGACGCGATGAGTCTGCTGACGGTCGAGCTGCCCGATCCGACCGGCTATGGCCGCATCGTGCGCGACGCTGCGGCACGAGTTTTGAAGATCGTCGAACAGAAGGACGCGACCCCGCAGCAGTGCGCCATTCGGGAAGGCAATACCGGCGTGATGGCGGTGCCGGCCCGGTTGCTGCGCCGCTGGCTCGGGCAGTTGCGCAATGCCAATGCGCAGGGCGAGTACTACCTGACCGACATCGTCGAGATGGCGGTCGCGGAGCAGGTCGAAGTGCGGCCGCTGGTTGCGCCCACCGTGCCCGAAGTGCTCGGCATCAACGATCGGCTGCAGCTTGCCGAGGTCGAGGCCGAATACCGGCGTCTGCGTGCCCGCGAACTGCTGCAGGCCGGCGTGACGCTGGCCGATCCGGCGCGAGTCGATGTGCGCGGCACACTGGTGACGGGGCGCGATGTATTCATCGACGTCAACGTGGTGTTCGAAGGCGAGGTGCGGCTCGGCGACCGGGTGCGCATCGGTCCCAACTGCGTGATCCGCGATGCGAGCCTCGGGGCCGATACCCAGGTGCTGCCGTGCTGCGTGATCGAGAGCGCCACCATCGGTGCGAACTGCAACATCGGGCCGTTCGCCCGCACCCGCCCGCAGGTGACGCTCGCCGACGAGGTGCATATCGGCAATTTCGTCGAGGTCAAGAATTCACGGCTGGGGCCGGGCGCCAAGGCGAACCATCTGGCCTATGTCGGCGACGCGACCGTGGGTGCGCGGGTCAACATCGGCGCCGGCACGATCGTCGCCAATTACGACGGTGCCAACAAGCACCGGACGATCATCGGCGACGATGCGCATACCGGTTCGAACTCGGTGCTGGTCGCGCCGATCGACGTCGGTCCGGGTGCGACCGTCGGCGCGGGCTCGACGGTCACGCGGGCGGTGCCGGCCGGCAAGCTCACTGTGGCGCGCGCCAAGCAGGTTACGCTCGACAACTGGCGGCGGCCAGTCAAGAAGCCGAAGGAGGAGCGTTGAGCGGCGGCGAGGCGCGGCGAGCCCTGCCGCGCTACGCGCTGGCCATATTCGATTGCGACGGCGTGCTCGTCGACAGCGAGCGGATCGCGAACGAGGTGTTTGCCGCCTGCTTGCGCGAGCTCGGCCTCGACGTGAGCCTCGAGGACATGTTCGAGCGCTTCGTCGGCCACAGCATGGCCCACTGCATGTTGCAGGTCCGGGAGATGCTCGGTCATGAGCCACCGGCCGGCTTCCTTGAGGATTTGCAGCGTCGCACTTTCGAGGCGTTCCGCTGCCGGCTCGAACCGGTCGAAGGTGTGATCGCGGCGCTCGATGCCATCGAGCCGGTGATGCCGGTCTGCGTGGCCTCCAGCGGCGATCACGCCAAGCTGCGCCTGACACTCGGTCTCACCGGGCTCGGGTCCCGGTTCGAAGGACGGGTTTTCAGTGTCGTCGACGTTGCCCGGCCGAAGCCCGCGCCGGACGTCTATCTCCATGCCGCCGGTTCGATGGGTATTCCGCCGGCAGACTGTGTCGTGATCGAGGACACACCGATCGGTGTCGCTGCGGCGGTGGCCGCCGGGATGACGGTGCTGGGCTTCGCGCGCCACACTCCGGCGGCACGGCTGCGCGATGCGGGTGCGTCGGACACCTTCACCGACATGGCGGCTCTGCCGGAACGACTGCTTGCGGATGGACGGCCGCGCCGGCGAGCGTGGGCTCAGCCACCCGGCCGCGCGGCGGAATAGCAACTGCACGACGCGGCTTCGAGATCGCGGCGGTTACGCGTTCACCAAGCTGATGTTCCTGGTGTCGCTGGGGTTTGTGATCGCGCGGAATCCCGGGCGGCTGTACTTCCTTGCCATCGCCATGTCGGTGATACTTGCCGCCTTCGTGATCTATGGATTGCTCGCTCGCTGGGTGTTCCTGAGCACCGACCACCCGTGGGTCGGGGCATGCGCCGGCGCAGCAGCCTTCGCTTGGCTGATCGCGGCGACCTTCCCGGTCGTTGCACCCTGAGCTGCGGGCGTCGAGAGCGTCGCGGGAGCCGGAGTCGCATGGAGGCGCGATGAAATACACCGACTACTACGCCGTCCTCGGTGTGCCGCGCGATGCGCCCGAGGAAGACATCAAGAAAGCCTATCGGCGCCTGGCGCGTCAGTATCATCCGGACGTTTCCAAGGATCCGGAGGGCGAGCGGAAGTTCAAGGAAGTCGCCGAGGCCTGGGCGACGCTGCGCGATCCCGAGAAGCGCGCGGCCTACGATCAGCTGGGCGTGCACCGCGCCGGCGAGGAATTCCAGCCGCCGCCGGGCTGGGGCTCTCGTCATGGCGATGCCGGCAGGGGTGGAGGCGGCCCGTCGTTCGAGGACATCGATCTCAGCGACCTGTTCGCCGACCTGGCGCGCGGCCGCGCTGCCGGAGCGGGCCAGGGTGGTGGCGGCAGCCGTCCGATCCGCGGCGAAGACTACGAGGTCAGCGCGCAGATCTCGCTGGAGGATGCCTTCGCGGGCGCGCTGGTCGAGCTCGATCTGGCGATTCCGGAGTATGGCGCCGACGGTCGCATGCTTCGCCGCTCACGTTCCTTCAAGGCGCGCATCCCCAAGGGAGCGACCGACGGGCAGCGCCTGCGATTGCCGGGCAAGGGCGGCAAAGGCTGGAACGGTGGACCGGACGGCGACCTGTATCTCCACATCACGCTGCGGCCGCATCCCTTGTTTCGCGCCGACGGCCATGATCTGTATTTCGACCTGCCGGTCGCGCCCTGGGAAGCGGCGCTGGGCGCTTCGGTCGAGGTGCCGACGCTGGCTGGCCCGGTGAAACTCAGGGTCCCGCCGGGGGCCCACGCAGGCCGCCGCCTGCGACTCGCCGGGCGTGGCCTGCCGACGCCGCGAGGCGGCGCCGGCGATCTCTACGCGATCGTCCAGGTGGCGATGCCGACCGTGCTCGATGCACGGGAAAAAGAGCTGTTCGAACAGCTCGCGGCCGCTTCGCATTTCGACCCGCGCAGCCATTTCGGCAGCACCGGGAGGTCATCGTGATGAAGCTCGAGTACACCGAGGTGCACTGGATCGAGGAACAGTCGGCATATTCGTTGCGCGAGCTCGCCGAGGCCGCCCGGTTGCCGGAGCAGGAGCTGCACGAACTGGTCGAGCTCGGGGTGCTCCAGCCCCTCACGCCGCCGAGTGCGGTGGCCGATCCGGCGGCGGAGCCGCGGTTCGCGGCGCAATGCCTGGTGACGATACGGACGGTTCGGCGCCTGCGCGAAGATCTCGAACTCGATACGCACGGCGTGTCGGTGGCGCTTGCGTTGCTGGAGCGGATCGAAGGACTGGAACGGCAGCTGCGCCGCTTGAGTGCGCAGCTACCGGCCCTGCCCGAGGACTGACACCGACCGTTGCCGGCTCAGGGCGTGGGCGGCGTCGACCTGCCCCGGCGCGGGAGTGTCCGGGGTCGCGGCCGATCCTGCCGCGCCGGCGGCATCGATGCGTGCCAGCGCGCTTTCCAGGACGCTACCCCCCATGTCGGGTGTGACGGAGCCCATGGGCTCGGTTGCGACGCTTTGCGTGGGCGGCCCCCGGGTCTCTCCGGCCGCAGCGTGAGCAGCCTCAAGGCCCTGAATCTGCACGCCTGGCAGGCCCCTCCCCCTGAGAGCGGGGTCACGATTCGATGGGCGGGGGAGCTGTGCCGTGTGCGGTTCAGGCAAACTAGTGCTCCTTAGGAGGTCGCCGTCGCATGTGTGGAATCGTCGCAGCCGTCGCCGAGCGCAATATCGTTCCGATCTTGATGGAGGGCCTGCGCAGGCTCGAGTATCGGGGCTACGATTCTGCGGGTCTCGCGGTCCTGAACGGCACCGAGCACCTCAAGCGCCTGCGTACCGTCGGCAAGGTCCAGGCCTTGCAGGACGCGATCGACCAGTCGCCGACCCACGGCCAGCTCGGCATCGCGCATACGCGCTGGGCTACCCATGGCGTGCCGTCCGAGCGAAATGCGCATCCGCATATTTCGAAGGATGGTCTCGCGATCGTCCACAACGGCATCATCGAGAACTACGCCGAGCTGCGCGCCGAGCTCACCCGGCTCGGCTACAGCTTCACTTCCGAGACGGACACCGAGGTGATCGCGCATCGCGTCCATCATCACCTCGGCCTGCTCGGCGACTTGTTCAAGGCGGTGCGCGCCACGGTCGCCGAACTCGAAGGCGCCTATGCGCTGGTCGTGCTCAGCGAGCGCGAGCCCGATCGGCTGATCCTGGCGCGCGAAGGTTGCCCGGTGGTGATTGGTCTCGGCGTCGAAGAGAACTTCGTCGCGTCCGACGTTTCGGCGCTGCTGCCGGTGACCCGCCGTTTCATGTTCCTCGAGGAGGGCGACGTCGCCGAAGTGCGCCGCACCTCCATCAAGGTGCTCGATCGCGACGGCAATTCCGTCGAGCGTGCCGCGCGCGACAGCGAGCTGTCGGCCGACGCCGCCGAGAAGGGCCAGTACAAACATTTCATGCTCAAGGAGATCCACGAGCAGCCGCGGGCGATCGCCAACACCCTGCAGGAGCGGGTCGCCAACGGCCGGTTGCTCGAGGCCGCGTTCGGTCCGGCGGCGACCGAAGTCTTCAAGCGCGCCGAGCATGTCCATATCGTGGCCTGCGGCACCAGCTATCACGCCGGCAGTGTCGCCCGCTACATGATCGAGCAGATCTGCAAGATCCCGTGCACGGTCGAGATCGCCAGCGAGTACCGCTACCGCAACCCGGTGGTGCCGAAGAACTCGCTGTTCGTGACGATCTCGCAGTCCGGCGAGACCGCCGACACGCTGGCGGCGCTGCGTCTTGCGCGGCAGGCCGGTTACCTGTCCTCGCTCGCCATCTGCAACGTGCCCGAGAGCTCGCTGGTGCGCGAATCCGAGCTGGTGATGCTGACGCGCGCCGGTCCGGAGATCGGCGTCGCCTCGACCAAGGCGTTCACCACCCAGCTAGCCGCCCTGTCGATGCTGGTGATCGCGATCGCCAAACATCACGGCGCTGACGGCGAGCGCGAGCGTGGCCTGGTGCAGCGGCTGATCGAGCTGCCCGGTCTGGTGGAAAGGACGCTGACGCTGGATCCCGTGATCCAGAATCTCGCGCTGCGTTTCGCCGACAAGCATCACGCATTGTTCCTCGGCCGCGGTGCACTGCATCCGATCGCGATGGAAGGCTCGCTGAAGCTCAAGGAGATTTCCTACATCCACGCCGAGGCCTATGCCGCCGGCGAGCTCAAGCACGGCCCGCTTGCGCTGGTCGACGCCGACATGCCGGTGATCGCGGTGGCGCCGAACAACGACCTGCTGGAGAAGCTGAAGTCGAACCTGATGGAAGTGCGGGCCCGTGGCGGCGAGTTGATCGTGTTCGCCGATCCGGAGTCCGGCATCGAGGCGAGCGAAGGCGTCACGGTGATCCACTTGCCGAAACACGTCAGCTATTTCCAGGCGCCGATCATCTACACCGTGCCGCTGCAGTTGCTGTCGTATCACGTCGCGATCCTCAAGGGCACGGACGTCGACCAGCCGCGCAATCTGGCCAAGAGCGTCACGGTCGAGTGACGCGCGGTCGGCGCCGCTGGGCGTTGCCGCCCGATCGGAATCGGTCGGCAGGGAGGGCGTGCCTGCCATGAACCGCAACTGGAGGCATGTCTTGCCAGCGGCGCTCGTCGCCGTATCGTTGGCGATCGGCGGCTGCGCCAACCGCGAGGCGCCGGCGGTCCGGGCCGTGGCCGATGCCAAGGCGGCGCTCGCGACCTTTCGTGATCAGGCGGAGCAGTTCGCCGCCAGCGAGCTGCAGCAGGTCGATGCTGTGCTGGGCGATCTCGAGGCGCATCTGCAGAATGGCGACTATGGCGCGATGGTCGATGCCGCGCCGGACCTGTCCATGCAGATCGAGGCGCTGTATGCCACGACAGTCGAGCGGCGTGCGGCGCACGCGCAGGCCAACATCGCGGCCCGAGTCGCCTGGACGACGCTGGCCGAGGATGTGCCGAAGATGATCCAGGCGTTGCAGAGCCGCATCGATGTGCTGGCGAAGTCGAGGCGTCTGCCGGCAGATCTCGACCGGACGCAATTCGATGCGGTGCGCGTCAGGTTCGAGCAGATGAAGTCGCTGTGGCTCGAGGCTACGGCCGCGGTGGCGGCCGGCGAGGTCGTCGAGGCGGTGGGTCATGGCGAGATGGCCGCCACCAAAGGTGCGGAGGCCATGAGCATGCTCGGGATGACTATCGATACCGCCGGCGGATAGCCGCCGACACGATCGCGGTGGGGTCGAACCCTGCTCATCGGGTCCCTCGGTCCTGGCCGCTTCGCCAGGGCTCGCGCCCGCTGTCTCTCGCAATCAGCCACGACCTGCAGCGTCGGTTCTGCTAGGCTCCTCGCCACCCACTGGCTGACCCGAGAGGAGCCGCTATGGTCGATATCAACGATCCACCCGCATCGTCGGACGACGATCCGTATGCGCAGTACTATGTCGTTCAGAAGGGCGACACGCTCTCGAAGATCGCCGAGGAGTTCTACGGCGACAAGATGCTGTATCCGAAGATCTTCGAAGCGAACACCGACATTCTGAAAGATCCGAACAAGATCAAGCCGGGCCAGAAGCTTCGGATCCCCTGAGCTCGCCCGTTACATCCGTTTTGAGGAGTCCATGACCATGAGAATCACCCGAACCTCCCTGCTCGTTGCGGGCTTTGCGGCGGCGCTGCTTGCCGTCGGCTGTGCCAACCAGAAGGAGCCGGCCACCAAGGCCATCGCCGATGTTGATGCCGCGCTGTCCACGCTGCGCGACGAAGCCTCGCAATATGCCGCGACCGAGCTGCAGTCGGTCGACTCGGCACTGGATTCGCTCAAGGCGAACTTAGAGAAGGGTGACTACAAGGCGATCCTGTCCGGCGCTCCGGCGCTGCAGGGCCAGGTCGAAGCGCTGCGTCAGACCGTCGCGGACAAGAAGGCCGAGGTGCTGGAAGCGGCCCGGGGTCAGTGGGCAACGGCTTCGTCCGACTTGCCGAAGATGGTCGGCGCGATCCAGAGCCGCCTCGACATCCTGACCAAGTCGAAGAAGCTGCCGAAGGGCCTGGACCAGGCGACTCTGGATTCGGCCGTCGCCAACTTCGACACCATGAAGTCGTCGTGGGGCGAAGCGACCACCGCCGCGACCTCGGGTGACTTCGTCGAGGCGATGAGCAAGGCCGAGTCCGTGCGTGCGAAGGGTGCCGAGGTCATGGCTGCCCTGGGCATGAAGATCGGCGGCTGAGTCGCCAGTTCTCCGGCACGCCCCGCGTTGCGCGCGATATGCCGCAACGCGGGGCGGTGCTCTGCCGAAGGCCCGGTTCCGCTGGTTATCGGTCGCTGCCCGCGCCGCCGTCAGGCGATGGGCGTCGCCTTCAGGTCGTAATCGTCCGCGCCCGTGATCTGTACGCGCGCGAATTCCCCGGCGCGCAGTTTGCCGGCGCGCGAAATCCGCACCAGCCCATCGATCTCCGGCGCGTCGCCACGGCTGCGCGCGATCGCCCGCGTGCCCTCGACGGTGTCGACCAGTACGGTTTCCTCGCCACCGATCCGGGTCGCGAGCCGTGCCGCGCTGATCTGCTGGGCGCGTTCCATGAAACGCGCCAGTCGTTCTTCCTGCACTTCAGGAGCGACGTGCGGCGCGATCGAGTTCGCCGTCGCACCTTCGACCGGTGAATATTTGAACGCGCCGACCCGGTCGAGCTGCGCCTCGTCGAGCCAGTCGAGCAGTTCCTCGAACTCCGCCTCGGTTTCGCCGGGAAAGCCCACGATGAACGTGCTGCGCAGCGTGAGTTGCGGACAGATGCTGCGCCAGGTGCGGATCCGCTCCAGCGTGTCCTCGGCCTGCGCCGGGCGGCGCATGCGTTTCAGCACGCTCGCGCTGCCGTGCTGGAACGGTACGTCGAGATAGGGCAGCAGCTTGCCCTCGGCCATCAGCGGGATCACTTCGTCGACGTGCGGATAGGGATAGACATAGTGCATCCGCACCCAGATGCCAAGTTCGCCGAGCGCGCGCGCCAGGTCGAGGAAGCGGGTGGCGTACTCGGTGTCGTGCCACTTCGCCCGCCGGTAGCGCAGATCCGCGCCGTAGGCACTGGTGTCCTGCGAGATCACCAGGATTTCGCGCACGCCGGCGCGTGCCAGGCTTTCGGCCTCGCGCAGCACCTGGTCGATGGGGCGGCTCGCGAGCCGGCCGCGCATCGACGGGATGATGCAGAAGCTGCACTTGTTGTTGCAGCCCTCGGAAATCTTCAGATACGCATAGTGGCGCGGCGTCAGGCGGACACCCTGTGCCGGCACGAGGTCGGTGAACGGATCGTGCTTGGGCGGCAGATGCTGATGCACCGCCGTGAGCACGTCCTCATAGGCATGTGGGCCGGTGATTTTCAGCACGCGCGGGTGGCGTTCGAGGATGCGCTCGGGCCGGGCACCGAGGCAGCCGGTGACGATCACCTTGCCGTTCTGCGCCAGCGCCTCGCCGATGGCGTCGAGCGATTCGTCGACCGCGGCATCGATGAATCCGCAAGTGTTGACGACGACGACATCGGCCGCGTCATAGTCGGGCGCGATCTGATACCCCTCGGCACGCAACTGCGTGAGGATGCGTTCGGAATCGACCAGTGCCTTCGGGCAGCCGAGGCTGACGAAACCGACTTTCGGATCTTTGCGCGACATGGATTTGGTGTCGGCTCGCGAGCCGAGTCGTTGGCTCAATGCGAGGACGCTGGAACCGCCGGTGAGGCGGGCGGTGCGACGGTCGCGGCGGCGTTTATCGAACCCTGCTGGCAACTGCGCAATGCGAAGAACATCGCCAGTGCACAGGCGGGCACGATCAGCCAGGACCAGAACGAGCCGCGCGCGGCCGGCGGTGGGTGCGCGGCCGGCGCTGCGGCCAGGTCGGTCACGCCGAGCGCCGCGGCCAGGCCGGGTGCCGCCATCGGTGCGAGCGCGGGGCGTATTCCGGCCAGCAAGCCGGCAAGTTGCGCGGAGCCGCCGCCCGCCTGTTGCTGCTGCCGGCCCAGGACCGCGAGGACGATCGGCAACAGCAACCCCAGCAAGGTGCTGGCGGAGTTACGGCGGATGCCGGTCGCGGCGACCATCAGGTCAGTGACCGCATCGATCCGATCGCCGAGGACCGCGCCGAGCTGGCCCTTGCCGAGATTCAGCAGTGCATCGGTCTGGGCGCCACCGCCGAGCACGCCGTCGAGATTCGTGAGCAGCGAGCCGTCGTGACCGCCGGCCCGCAGCAGCTCGAGCAGCCGTTCTGCGCCTGCTTCGCCGGCGAATTCTCCCGACAGCCCGGCGAGCAGGGCCGGCAACGCCATCGCACCAACCGCTTGGCGTGTCGCGCCACCGCTTTCGGCAACGATCGACGCGAGCTGGTCGAGACGCTTGTCGGAGAGTTGCGCCTGGAGGAGTTCGAGCAATTGCATGGCATCGCCTGTATTGGAGCTGGCGCGAGACTACTTGCCGCTTTCGGGGGTCGCAACCCGTACTGGTTGTCGGGTGGTGACGCTCGCGGTGTGCAACATGCCCGAGATCGCCGGTTCCGCCGCTGGCGGAGGCGGCGCGACTCACATAGATTCGAGTTCTGGCCCCTGGCGGGCTGTATTTGCATACAGTGAGATCAGTATGAACGCCGTACCGACCCGTGCCGTTCCCTGGGCTTCGGTGTCCGACGACCCTATGCCCAGGCTGGCCTGTCGCAGCGATACCGCCTATCTCGATTTCGTCGAGGGCTTTCGCGAGTACATCCTCGGCCAGGGCGCCGATTTCGAGTCGCGGCTGAATGCGGCACTGGTGGCCGAGGGCGAGCGCCGCCAGGCACCGCTGCGCGACTCCCGACAGGTGCGCGAGTTTCTGCGCAGCCTGCCCCTGGGCCAGTTGCGCGACCGGCTGGCGCGCACCCAGCAGGAGATGAAGTGGCATACGATCTGGCGCTCGCTCGATCAGCAGCGCGAGGCGCTGCGTGACGAACTCGCCCGCTGGGACACGCGCGGCCCGGGCCGGCTCGAACTCGATCCCGGGTTCGTGGCGCCGTCGTATCTGAATGTGAATTTCCATCTGCAGCCGGGGGGTTACTACCACGACGAGCTCTCGGGCTTTCTTTACCACTACGGCACCAAGATCTTTTTCCGTGGCGACAACGACCACGACGAATTGCATGACAAGCTCGTCGGCAAAGTGCCGGCGCCGGCCGACGGCAAGGTGAGTCGTGTCCTCGATCTGGCCTGCTCGATCGGTCAGAGTGCGACGGCGTTCAAGCGGCGCTATCCGCGGGCCGAGGTCGTCGGCATCGATCATTCGGCGCCGATGCTGCGCGCGGCGCACCGCCGGGCGGCGATGCTCGGCGACGAAGTGACGTTCTCCCAGCGTCTGGTCGAGGACACGCGCTACCCGGACGCGCACTTCGACATCACGTTCGCATTCATCCTGTTCCACGAGCTGCCGCAGCGCATCACCCAGGCGACCGTGCGCGAGGCGGCGCGCGTGACGCGGCCAGGCGGTCTGTTCGCGGTCTACGACTTCAGCCCGACCAAGGCGATGTCGCCGTTCCAGATCTATCATCGCGACTTCGATGCCGCCCACAACGGCGAGCCCTATTCGCAGGCCTTCTGCGACTGCGATTTCGACGCGATCCTCGCCCGCAACGGCTTCAGGCTCGCGGCCGAACCGGCGGCCTCGCAGCGCTCGGGCGGAGTCGGCTACATGAAACACTGGTTCGCGACCCGTGACTGATCCACGCCGGCTGCCGCAGTATCCGGAGCAGACGCCCGAAGACGGCGTACCGCTCGCCGGCCCCGATCCCGTCTACCTCGACAACCCCGTGCTCGATGCCACCGTACGCATGGTCACCGAGCTGGCCGCCCAGCTCTGGGTCGAGCGCGAGCGCCGCCTGGTACTCGAAACCCTGCTCGCCGAACGCGGCATTCTGGCCACCGAAGCGATCGAGCAATACCGCCCCGACGCCATGCGCGCAGCTGAGATCAAGGTGGAACGTGCGCGTTTCATCGAGGATGTATTCAAGGAGTTAAGGCGCATTTAGCGGGCTTTCACAGGGGCGCTTCATCCCTCCGTCTATGATCGGCGCCCATGTCAGCGGTGTGATCGGGTGGGCGTGAAGGTGCCGGCTGCAGGATCCGCAGGCGGCCTGACTCGGCATACCGGCTCACGGCAGCCCGGAAGTGCCCCGCGAGCTGAGGTGAAGGCGGCAGGCGTGCCGGGGCGACAGATAACAGCAACAGCCTCGTGATCCGTGACAGGCTTTCCAAGCGGTGCCGGCCGCTGGGGCGCTGCGGTTTGTCCGAATGTTCCGCGCCCGGCCGTCGGGTAACCCTGCCTGCCATGACGCCGCAGGCCGTGTTCGCGGTCGGAGCGGCGGTAGTGTGTCCCCGGGAGAGTTCATGGAGTGCTCAGAGGTCATCGTCATCGGTGCCGGTATCGGCGGTCTCGCAGCTGCGCTCGCGCTGCAACGAGCCGGCGTGCAGGTGCGCGTCTATGAGCAGGCCGCCGCGCTGGGGGAGGTCGGCGCTGGGCTGTCGATCAGTCCCAATGGTGCATTGGGGCTGAAATCCCTCGGTGTGTTTGCCGAGTTTCGCAAGCTGGCCTATGCCCCGGACGAGCAGTGTGTGCGCCATTTCAAGACCGGCCGCGTGCTTGCGACCGTGCCGCGGGGCGCGCGTCTCGAAGACAGTTACGGCGAGCGCTACTACGTCATCCACCGCGCCGATCTTCACCAGGTGCTCGCCACCGCCGTGCTCGCCAACGATCCGGCCGCGATCGTGACCGGGCACCGCTTTGCCGATCTGCAGCAGGATGGCTCGGGAGTGTCGGTGCGGTTCGACAACGGTGAGTGGAAACGAGCTGAGGCGATGATCGGTGCCGACGGCGTGCGTTCACGGGTCCGCTCGACGCTGTTCGGCGCGGAGCAGGTCCGCTTCACGGGTTTCGTTGCCTGGCGCGGTCTGGTACCGATGGACCAGGTGCCTTCGGAGGCGCTCGATCCACTTTGCCAGGTGTGGATCGGGCCAGGCCACATGATCAACCGCTATCCGGTGCGCGGCGGCAAGCTGCTGAACTTTGTCGCTTTTGCCGAGCGCTCCGGTTGGGAGGACGAAGGCTGGAGCATCCCGGCGCAGGTCGCGGAACTAGCCGCGGAATTTGCCGACTGGCATCCGTGGATCCGGCAGATCATCGCGGCCGTGCCCGAGCGCGATCTGTTCAAATGGGCGCTGTGCGCACGCAGTGCGCTGATGCGCTGGGTGCGGGGTCGGGCTGCGGTGCTCGGCGATGCCGCGCATCCGCTGCTGCCCTACCTCGGGCAGGGCGCCGTACTGGCGATCGAGGATGCCGTCGTGCTCGGCCGGGCATTCCAGCAGGCCGCCGATGTCCCCGAAGCGCTGGCCCGCTACGAAGGGGCACGGGTCGGGCGTGCTCGCTTCGTGGTCGAACGCTCGTCGTTGCAGGTGCCGCGTTTCCATTCAGACGATCCCGACAGCTTTCACCACGAGGTGCCAGTCGACGAAGCGCTCGGCCTGTTCGGCTACAACCCTGCTTCCGTACCCGTGTAGTTGGTTTTTTGCAACAGCAATAATCGACCGAGTTCGACTGCCGGTTCGGCAGCGGCTTTCGTGGCCGGTACGCGGTATTTGCCAGAAATCAGCGATTGCCCAAATCCGGGTGTTCTGTTAAAGTTACCGGTCTTGAATCGGAATTCACGCAGGAGCTAATTTGATGTTGCGTACGGCACACATTGCTTTCCTGGCAGGTTGCGCGACCGGTTTGGCCGGTCTCGCCGCGCCCGTCATGGCCCAGTCCGAACCAGAGGTGTCCGCCGGCGAGACATTCACGCTCGAGGAAGTGGTGGTCACCGCGCGCAAGCGCGCCGAGACCCTGCTCGAGGTACCGGTTGCGGTGACCGCGCTGACGGCCGACGACATCGACCAGCGGGGTATCGAGAATCTCAACGACGTGGCGCTGTTCACGCCTGGGCTGACCTATTTCGACTCGATCCAGAACCAGCTTGGCACGCCGGTCATTCGCGGCATTTCCCAGACCAATCTGCAGAGCCCCGATCGCAACGTGGCGATTTTCTTCGGCGGGGTGTATCTCTCCAGCACCAGTGGCGCGAACCTCGAGATCCTCGACGTCGATCGCGTCGAAGTGGTCAAGGGACCGCAATCGGCACTGTACGGCCGAAATGCCTTCAACGGCGCGATCAACTTCGTGCCGGCTGCGCCGACCGACCGGTTTTTCTCCAAGGTTGAAGCGACCATCGGTTCCGACGAGCGCTACGAAGGCAAGCTGGTGGTTTCCGGCCCGCTGACCGACCGCATCCGCGGTCGCTTTGCGGCGAGCTACAACACTTTCGACGGTACCTACCGGAACAATGCTGCGCCGAACGACAATCTCGGTGGCTACGAGACCAAGAATGCCTCCGGTTCGCTCGATTTCGCGATCACCGACGATCTCGAGGTGAAGCTGTTCGGTTTCTATACCGACGACCATCGTGATCCGGGCTACCTGTGGTTCTACCCGTCCAACAACTGCGGTCCGAATCCGATGTTGCTGACCGCGACCTGCGGCGAAATCGAGTACCGCAAGGATCTCGCCTCCAGCCCGCTGGCCGAAGGCGTCGATCGCGAGGTCCGGCTCGGTGCGCTGGACATCAGCTACAAGCTCGGATCCTTCACCTTCATCAGCCAGACAGCGCAGTACGATGCGACTGTCGAGGTGTTCACCGAGTACTCGGCGAACGGTATCGGAGATCTGTTCCAGATCATCCGTCAGTCCGACGTCAACGCGGCGGTGGCGATGGGCGTGCCGCTGACCACCGCCTGGCTGACTGCGCCGGTGGTACGCACGCAGCGCGTGGTTCATTACACCGGCAACCCGCCGGCGGACTTCAAGTCCTTCAGCCAGGAATTCCGGCTCGAGTCCGACCAGCAGAAACGGTTGCGCGGTTCAGTTGGCCTGTTCTATTACAAGAATGAAGCGGAAGCGATCACGGCCTCGTCGCTGGATGGCACCGGTCTCGCGGCCGACGAGCGGATCCGCGACCAGCTGCTGTTCACGCTCAACAGTCCGAACCTCGTCACCACCAACCCGCGTGACATGTTCATCAGTACCTTTCTCGACCGCACCGACTACCAGCGGGCCTACTTCGGCGGGCTCGAGTTCGACGCGTTCGACAACGTGACGCTCGGCATCGAAGCGCGTCATGACACCGAGGATCGCCAGCAGACCAACCTGACGGTCGGTCCGTCGTCGCTGCAGCGCAAGGAGTTCGAGTACAACACCTGGCGTGGCCACGTCGACTTCCGCCTCGGGCCAAGCCAGAAGGTGTATCTCTCGGCTGCCAAGGGTGTGATTTCGGGGTTCTTCAACGCGACGGTCGATGCTGCGACGCGCCAGCCGTTGCCGCTCGATCTGCAGAGCTACGGTCCGGCGGAAAATACCACCTACGAGATCGGCTGGAAGGCCGAGTGGTTGAACCGCCGCCTCAGCACCGAGCTGACGGCGTTCTACGTCAACTACACCGGCTTGCAGATCAATGCGCCGCCGCCGCCGCCAGCGGTCACCGCCATCGTGCAGAACCTGGGCAAGGTGAACGTGCGTGGTTTCGAAGCGGCGGTGAATTGGGTAATCAACGACCGATTCCGCGTTGGCGCCACCTACGGCTATTCGCCGACCGAGTTCGGCCAGCAGTCCGTCGAGCCGAGCATCGTGCGCTACTGCGGTGGTCAGGCCACGCTGACCGCGCAGGGCCTGAACCCCGGCTTCTGCAATACCATGCTGTTCCGCGGCGTGGTGCAGCCGGATGTCGGCGGCCAGTCGCTGCCGCGTGCACCGGAGATGACTGCCTCGCTCTACGGCGCGTTCGAGACGCCGCTCACTGGTGACTGGTCGCTGTTCGGCCGTGCCGATGCGAGCTACACCTCCAAGGCCTACACCATGACCTGGAACGTCGCGACCATCCCGGATCGGACCATCGTCAACGCCCGTCTCGGCGTGCGCCGCGGCTCCAATCTGGAGCTGGCGCTGTGGGGCCGCAACATTCTCGACGAGGAGTATGTGACGGCGGTGATCTTCCAGCCGCATTTCAATCAGCCGCTGGCGACGGGTTTCACCCCGAACGTGTCGCAGGGTGAGCTGGCGACTTACGGCCTGACGGCGACCTACCGCTTCAACTGACGGCTCGCTCCCGACGCCCGGGTCGGCACCTGCCTCAAGGCAGGTGCCGACCCGGGCGTTTTGTTTTCACGGCGCCCGGTGCGCACTATGCTGCCGGGATGACGCCGCCTCGAACCCTGCCGTTGCCGCTCCGCTCGCTATGCAGCTTGCAAACCGCATAGTCGGCATCGCAGGCCGGGTCCTGCTGGCGATGGCCGTCGTGTCCGGCCTGCTGGGGCTCTGGCTGCTGCGCGCCACGCACGCCCTCGCCGACGATGCGTTGCGGGTCGAAGGCCAGGTGATCGCGCAGCGCGAATCGCCCCAGGGCCAGGGGCGCAGCATGTTCACGCCGCGGGTCGCGTTCGTCGCCGCCGACGGCAGCCGTCACGAGTTCAGTGGCCAGCTCAGCTCCAGCATGCCGCGGTTCCCGTTGGGCACGACGGTTCCCGTGATCTACCGTCGTGCGGATCCGGCCCGGGCGCGCATCGATCTGTTCGTCGACAACTGGCTGGGTCCAAGCCTTGCGCTCGGCCTCACGCTGGCGATGACACTGGCCGGTCTGGTGCTGATGCGCTCGGGCCGCGCCGCGGGAGCGCCCACCGCGCCGCCGCGCTAGCTTTGGCGGGCGAGGATCTCGAGCGCCGCGCGTTCACCTGATTCCATCGCACCTTCCAGGCCCTGCATCAGCACGGCCGTATGCTCGCCGGCGAAGTGAATGTTGCCGTGCGGCTCGGCGGCGATGTTGCCATAGCGCGCGATCTGGCCGGCGTTGCGATATGCGAAGTTGCCGCGTGCCCAGGGATGCCGGCTCCAGTTCATGACACCGACGGGCTGCACCCGTCCGCGCATGCTGGGCCGGGCTTCCGCCAGCACACGATCGGCGTAGCGCATCACCGCCGCATCGTCGAGGCGGCGCAGCGGCCGGTTGGTGAGACCTGAGAACAAGGACCAGATGTAGCGGCCGTTAGGGGTCGACCAGTCGTAGGCCTTGCCGGCGCCGTCCGTCGACCACAGCGAGCTGCCAAGACCATCGACTTCCCAGAAAGGTTCGCGTATCCGCAGGAATACGCTGGTCACCTGGCCATAGGGGATCCTGGCGACCGCTTCGGCTTGCAGCGGTGGCAGTGCCGGGGCGATCCGCGTCTCGCGCAGCACCGTCAGGGGCATGGTGCAGAGCGCGAAGCGCGCCCGCCAACGGCGTCCGCCGCGTGTCCGCACGATCACGCCGGCATCGCCACGGGTTTCGAGCGCCGTGACGACCGCGCCCAGCACGGGCGGGCGTTGCAAGGCCGCGGCCATGGCGATCGGCAACTGGCTCATGCCGCCGACCACCTGGACGAAACTTCCGCCGTCGGTCTGCCGACCCCAGTCGGTGACTTTCTTCTTGCGCAGGTTCCAGAGCCACGACTCGGTTTCGAGATCGTCGCCCTGCGCTGCGAGCTGCAAATAGCGCAGCGCCTGATCGTTCGCGCCGAGTTCGCGGTATTGCTGCGCCAGCGACGGGTCCGGTGCATGGCGTGCCGTGGTCAGCCAGCTGTCGAGCTCGGCGAGGCCGGTGTCCTGTGGTTGATAGACGCGCTCGAGCGAATTGGGGCTCGTGCGCCGCAGGGCATTCGGCAAGGTGTTCGACGGGCTGTCCGGCCAGTCGCTGGCACGCAGCAGCCGGCCATCGACATGCAATGCGAAATCGAGCCGGCTGAACTCCAGCGGCCGGGTTTTCAGATCGAAGCGGCGGATCTGTTCGCGCACCCGCGCGTAGTAGGCGCCGACCTCGGAGCCGCCGGCTTCAGGGCGCTCCGGCAGATCGAGCAGGGTGCGCACGCGGCCACCGACGCGCGTATCCGCCTCGAGCACGACCACGGTGAGCCCCGCATCCTCGAGCAGTTGTGCGGCATACAGCCCGGACAGACCGGCGCCGATCACGATGACATCGGCATCGAGCGGCGCTGCCCGTCTCGGGTTCGCGCCGCCGGACTGTGCCGCGGCCCGGCCGGCGAGTGGCAATGCGGCGAGGCTGCCAACCAGATTTCTGCGGGAGATCCGTTGGGTCATGGGTGAGGTTTCCGCGGTGGATTACTTCTTGATTCCGTCCCAGGTCGCCTTGCTGCTCGAGGAGGGCGGCAGTCGGCCGCTGTGCAGGCCGGCGTCGACCATCAGCACTTCGCCGGTGACCACGCTCGCGCCCTCGAGGAACCAGACAAGCGCTTCGGCGATCTGCTCCGCCGTCGGCACGCATTTCAGCGGCACCATGTCCGCGGCCTGCAGCAGGAAAGTCTGGTACTGCTCGGGCGTCATGCCGCCCTGCAGCCAGCGGGTCTGGATCGCACCCGGCGCGACCGCATTGATGCGGATCTCGGGGCCGAGCACCAGCGACAGCGACTGGGTCAGCATGTTCAGCGCGGCCTTGCTGGCGGCATAGGCCATCGAAGACGCGATGCCGGTGATGCCGCCGATCGAGGAGTTATTGACGATCGCGCCCTTGCCCTGTTTGCGCATCTGCGGCACCACCGCGCGCACCATCTGGTAGGCGCCGGCGACGTTCACCTTGTAGATTGCCAGGAAGTCGTCGGCACTCAGCCCGTCGAGGTTTTCGTACGGATTGAACTTGGTCTTGGCGGCGTTGTTGATCAGGTAGTCGATCCGCTGCCACTTGTCGATCGCTGTCTGCGCCATGCTCTGGCAGGCCGTGTCGTCGGCGACGTCGCCCTGGAACACGACGGTCTCGGCGCCGTGGGATTCGCAGACCCGCGCCGTCTCCTCGGCCTCGGCCTTGCTGCGGGTGTAGTTGATCACGACGTTGCACTGGCGCTGGGCCAGCATGATCGCGGCGGCGGCGCCGACACCGGTGGCGGAACCGGTCACGATCGCGACCTTGCGGGTCGAGGCGGCAGTCTGAGGAAGGGTCATCGGGGTGCTCCAGTCTGGCTTGCTTGCGGATGCAGTCGATCGGGTGAGTGCGCAATGGTCATGGATGATGACGGTTCCGGTCCGCTCTGTGCGACCGCAGGCGGCTTTGCGACCAAAATAAGGTCAGAGCCGACCTTGCGGCGCAGCGCTACTGGTCTCGTACCGGGGCCGCGGTTAGGCTGGCATACCAGTCGTTTCGGGGGTATCTGACAGATGGCTTACAAGGACATGCGCGCTTTCCTGGCGCTGCTGGAAAAGGAAGGCCAGCTCAAGCACGTCGACGTGCCCATCGACGGCCGGCGCGGCAGCAACGAACTGCAGTCGCTGATGAACTACGTCTGCAGCAAGAACGGCCCGGCGCTGATCCTGAACAACGTCTCCGGCTACAACACCCAGGGCGTGCCGATCGTCTTCAACCCCTTCGGGACCCGTGAGCGCACCGCGCTGACCATCGGCCATCGCGACTGGCGCGAAGCCAAGCTGCACCATGCCGCGGTGCTCGGCGATCCGTCGCGCTGGATCCCGCCGAAGCTGGTCGATCGGGCTCAGGCCCCCTGCAAGGAGGTCATGATCAAGGGCGCCGAGAACATCGCGCTCGATCAGCAGCTGCCGCATGTCTGGTTCGGCAAGGAAGGGCCGGCTTACATCACCAACGCGATCACCTTCTCCAAGGACCCGGAGAACGGCGGTCGCAATGCCGGCTGGTATCGCTTCACCCAGTTCCGCGATGCGACCCATCCGCTCGGCGGCAGCTACCCGCCCGAGCGCGCCAAGCGCGACCTGGCGGCGTTCTACTGGTGGAACCCGCCTTTTTCCGACATCGGCCGCCACACCTTCAAGGCTTCGCAGATGGGCAAGCATCTCGAGGTCGCGATCGCCGGCGTCTGCGAGCCAGCGATGCACCTGGCTGCGGCTACCGGCTGCGCCTATGGCGCTGACGAGGCGGCACTCGCCGGCGGCCTGCGCGGCGAGGCGCTCGAAATGGTCCAGTGCGAGACCGTCGATCTGCAGGTGCCGGCGACGGCCGAATGGGTGCTCGAAGGCGAGGTGATCTACGAGGAGACCGAGGCCATCGGCTGGCACTCCAACCCGGTCGGCTACTACGACCGCGTGCAGGTGTTCCCGATGGTGCGCGTCAAGTGCATCACGCATCGCCGCAATCCGCTGTGGCACGCGACCATGGAGATGGTGCCGCCGTTCGACCACAACTACATCGGCCTGCTGCCGGTCGAAGCCGAGGTGCTGGCCGACCTGCGCCGCAAGATCCCCGAAGTCCACGACGTCGCGGTCACGCCGAACATGTGCTACGTCGTGCAACTGTCGGTCGACGGCGCCGCCAAGCCGCACAATGAGTTCGGCAAATACGTGATCCACGCCGTCTGGGGCTCGGCCGGCCGCTGGGGCCGCACCGCCAAGCTGGTGGTCGTGGTCGGCCCGGACGTCGATCCCTACGACATGGACAGCGTCGAGTGGGCGATCATGACCCGCTGGCAGCCGGTCAAGGATTCGCTGGTCAACCCCTCCGGCCCACCGATGGTGCTCGATCCCTCCTGCGAAAAGTCCGCGCAGTTCGGCGCGTTCCGCTCCGAGCAGATGGGCATCGACGCGACCATCAAGATCCCCGAGCGTTTCACCGAATATCCCGAAGTGTCGAAGGCCGATCCGGCTGCGGTGGCGGCGATCGCGAAAAAGCTCGCAGGTGTCGTTTGAGCGCGCGGTTCGACCGGGGTTACTACCGAAAATACTACCTCGACTCGAAGACCGCCGCTGTCTCCGCCGAGGAGATGCGCGCGCGCGCGTTGCTGATTGCGGCCTATTGCGACCACGTCGGGCTGCCGGTCAAGCGTATCCTCGATGCCGGCTGCGGCATCGGGCTGCTGCGCGCGCCGCTGCTGCGCGCACTGCCCAAGGCGAAGTACACCGGCCTCGAGGTCAGCGAATACATGTGCAAGCAGCATGGCTGGGTGCAGGGCACGATCGCCGACTACCGCCCGAGCACGCCGTTCGATCTCGTGATCTGCTACGACGTCATGCAGTATCTCGACGACCGCGATGCGAGCCGTGCGCTGGCGAATTTCGGGCGGCTGTGTCGCGGCGTGCTGTTTTTCAGCGCGCTCACCACGTACGACTGGAAACACAACGCCGATCGCACGCGTACCGATCCCGACGTGCACTACCGCAGCGGCGAGTGGTACCGGGAACGGCTGCGGAAGAAGTTCCGCCATATCGGCGCCGGCTTCTGGATCCGGCGAGGTGCGCCGCTGATTACCTGGGAGTTGGAATCGGCTGTCTAACGAATCGTTTTGGCGATCGGTGGCGGTCGTTCGCTTTCGATGCCGCGCTGGGTGTAGCTGGTGACGGAGAAGTACCAGGTGCCTTGCGGAAGATCCTTTACCACGTAGTCGGCTGCTGCCGGGTCGGCAACGGTGGCTTCGAGTTGCAGCGAATCGGGTGTGGGGCCGGCGTAGATCCGGAAACCGGCGATGGGGTCGTCGGGCGGCGACGAGGGGGCGTCAGGGGTTTGCGGCTCGGGTCTCGCCCAGGTGACGTGGGCGGTGCCGGGACCTGTTGCGCGCGGCGTGGTTGGTAGGGCAGTAGTCGATGCCGATGCGGCGGCCGGGCTGACCGATCGCGTGCGGACCTGCTGCAGCCAGGCCATGGCGGCCAGTCCGCCCAGCGTTGCCGCGGCGATCGCTGTCAGGGTCCATCTCAGGCGGGTGTCGGCCATGCGGGCAGTTTAGCGCGGTGCGATCTGCCGCGGTCCCGGCGGAGGGCGGTGGAGTGCGACAGATCTGTCTGACCGCCTCCACCGTCGCCGGCAGGCGTTACACCGTGCCTGGTACCAGCGGCACGGCTTCCTGCACCCAGTTGGACTCGGTACGCCGCGCCGGGCAGGGGATCGCGATCGCGACGTCGCCGAGCTTGGCGTTCAGCGCCTTGACGTCGATCTTCCAGCCGCGGGCATCCCATTTCTTCAGCCACTCGCGATAGGCGGCGATTGCGGTGTCGCCGGGCACCAGGACCTCGCGGGTGTTGGAATCGGGTGTGCGGACCGGGTTGAGGTTCTCGACGATCGCCATGTCTTCCTTGACGACGCGCATCGTGACCTCGGACATGCGTGCTTCGTGCATGTCCTCCAACAGCCAGTTGCGCAGGCTCAGGAGGTAGATCCGGGTGTGCGACTCGTCGATGGGCGCCTCGAACATGTATTGGTGGAAGGAGTTCGTGGCGGTCAGGTCGATATAGGTGACCAGCTGGTTCGGGCCCTGGTGCCAGGAGCCCGCCGCGCCGAGGCGCGCGCCGGCGCGGGCATTGGCGAGAGCGGTGTCCTCGTTCTTGCTGCCGCCGAACTTCTGGTAGTGCTTGCTGCCCCAGGGAATCTGCTCGATCGTCATCGGCGTGCGCTGCTGTTCGGGTGAGAGCGACGGCGCGCCCTGCGTTGCGTGCACGAATTCGTTGTGGATCGGGTCGAGGCCGTTTTCGATGGAACGCTCGTAATACGCGTTCAGGTCGAGCACGAAAGTCTGTGCTCGCCATTGGGGCGAGCCCCACTCCTCGATCTCGTAGACCGGTGGGCGCTCGGCCTCCGGCAGATCACCGAGGAACGCGAAGATCAGTCCGTACTTTTCCTGTACTGGATAGCCGTCGACCTTGGCGCGTGCCGGCAGCTTGGCATTCTCACCAAGCGAGGGGATTTTGGTGCAGCGTCCGTCGCCGCCGAACTGCCAGCCGTGGTAGGGGCAGGCGACCGAATTCCCGCGCATGACTCCGAGGCC
>JACKOV010000001.1 GCA_024234075.1 Nevskiaceae bacterium | reverse complement strand
AGGTCACCATCGGCGGCTGCGGCGGCTGATCCTTCGCCGGATCCGCCCCCTCGACACATCAGGAGCACATCATGACCGACGTCAGACCCCGCATCCGCCTTCCCCGCTCGGCCTCGGCCGGCGATTCGATCACCGTCAAGACGCTGATCAACCACGACATGGAAACCGGCCAGCGCCGCAACTCGGCCGGCGAGACCATTCCGCGCGAAATCATCAACCGCTTCACCTGCGAATTCAACGGGGTGATGGTGATCGACGTCGCGCTGGAGCCGGCGATTTCCGCGAACCCCTATATGGAGTTCGAAGCGCTGGTGCCCGAATCCGGCGAGTTCGTCTTCACGTGGTACGACGATAACGGCGAAGTCTACACCGCCACCGAATCGTTCGAAGTCAGCTGAGCAAACCGGCGCAACATAAAGTCTGGGAGGAGACACTATGCAGCACCTGAAGCCTGCAAAATCGCTTGCGCTGGCCTCGGCCTGCGTGGCCGCGCTGTGGACCGGGGCGGCGATGGCCGATCCCGATCTGTCGGCGGATCTGGTCATCGACGGCGAATTGCACATCGCCACCCGCGCGCCGAGTGACGATATCACGCCCAACCTGCCCGAGCGCTATTCGGGCTGGTTGTTCCGCAGCGAAGACACCCGCGCCATGGAAATGGACGACTTCGAGAACCCCGCCATGATCGCGGTCGAAAACGGCGCCGAGCTGTGGACCACGGTCGACGGCACTGCCGGCCAGTCCTGCCAGGATTGCCACGGCGATGCCGAGGAAAGCATGCGGGGCGTCCGGGCGATGATGCCGCATCTGAACGCCAACGGCGTGCTGTGGTCGATGGAAGACTACGTCAACAACTGCCGTACCGAACGGATGGGCGCCGAAGCCTGGCGCTGGTCGGGCGACCAGATGACCTCGATGACTTCGTTCATCTCGGTCCAGTCGCGCGGCATGCCGGTCGCGGTGCAGATCGACGGCGATGCCGCCCCCTACTGGGAGCAGGGTCGCGACATGTACTACACCCGCTACGGTCAGCTGGAACTCAGCTGCGCCAACTGCCACGAGGACAGCGCGGGGCTGATGATCCGCGCCGACCACCTCAGCCAGGGCCAGATTTCGGGCTTCCCGACCTACCGGCTGAAGAATGCGGGCATCGTGTCGATCCACAACCGCTTCCGCGGCTGCATCCGCGACACGCGCGCCGAAACCTTCGCCGAAGGTTCGGACGAGTTCCGCGCGCTCGAACTCTACGTCGCCTCGCGCGGCATGGGTCTCGGGATCGAAGGCGTCTCGGTGCGCCCGTAATGAACACCGGGGGCGCGCCTGTCGCGCCCCCTACCCTCCCCGGATGATGGGCCGGGATTGCGGCCCTTTATCTATATTCAATTCTTCGAAGATTGGCATGTCTTCCTCCCGGCCTGCCGCTTCCTCTCCCGACTGCTTCCAAGGAGCATCCCATGATATCCCGGCGCGAGTTCCTTCAGGCCTCGGTGGCCGCGTCCGCCCTCTACGGCGCCTCGGGTTTCGGCAACTGGTCGAAACTGGCCGCCCAGCAGGCCCTGACCCAGGATGACCTGCTGCGCTTCGACGCCTTCGGCAACGTCTCGCTGATCCACGTCACCGACATCCATGCGCAGATCAAGCCGATCTGGTTCCGCGAGCCCGAGTTCAACTTCGGCGTCGGCGACGTGCGTGGCCAGCCCCCGCATGTCACCGGGCAGGACTTCCTGAACCGCTACAACCTGACCCCGGGTTCGCGCGACGCCTACGCGCTGACCTACGAGGACTTCGCGGCGCTTGGCCGGACCTACGGCAAGATGGGCGGCCTCGACCGCATCGCCACCGTGGTCAAGGCGATCCGCGCCGACCGGCCCGAGGCGATCCTTCTGGACGGCGGCGACACCTGGCACGGCTCGATGTCGTCCTACCTCTCGCGCGGTCAGGACATGGTCAACCTGATGAACCTGCTCGGTACCGAGGCGATGACCTCGCACTGGGAATGGACCTTCGGCACCGACCGGGTGCTGGAGCTGATGGAACAGCTGAACTTCCCCTTCCTCGGGCAGAACATCTTCGACGCCGAATGGGACGAGCACTACGAGGATATCCCCTCGTACACCTTCTTCGACCGCGGTGGCGCGAAGGTCGCGGTGATCGGGCAGGCGTTCCCCTATACCCCCATCGCCAACCCGCGCTGGATGTTCCCCGAATTCAGCTTCGGCATCCGCGACGAGCGCATGCAGGAAATGGTGGACGAAGTGAAGGCCGAGGGTGCCGATCTGGTCGTCGTGCTGTCGCACAACGGCTTCGACGTCGACCGCAAGATGGCCAGCCGCGTCCAGGGGATCGACGTGATCCTGACCGGGCACACCCACGACGCCCTGCCTGAGCCGGTGATGGTCGAAAACACCCTGCTGATCGCCTCGGGCTCGCACGGCAAGTTCGTGACGCGGCTCGACCTCGATGTGCGCGACGGGCAGATGATGGGTTTCCGCCACAAGCTGATCCCGATCTTCTCGGACGTGATCGAGGCGGATGCCGAGATGGCCGCCGCCATCGAGACCGAACGCGCGCCCTACAAGGAGCAGATGGAAGAGGTCGTCGGCACCTCGGACAGCCTGCTGTACCGGCGCGGCAATTTCGCCGGCACCTGGGACAACCTGATCTGCGATGCGGTCATGTCCGAACGCGACACCGAGATCGCTATGTCCCCGGGCGTGCGCTGGGGGGCCAGCGTCATGCCGGGCCAGGACATCACCCGCGAGGACATCCACAACGTCTGCACCATGACCTACGGCCAGGTCTATCGCACGGAAATGACGGGCGAATTCATCCACACGATCCTGGAAGACGTGGCCGACAACCTGTTCAACACCGACCCCTACTATCAGCAGGGGGGCGACATGGTGCGCCTCGGCGGCCTCGGCTATTCGATCGACATCTCGAAACCCATCGGCGAGCGCATCACCGGCCTGACCCTGCTGCGCACGGGCGAGGCGCTGGACCCTGCCCGCAGCTACACGGTCGGCGGCTGGGCCTCGGTCAACGAGGGCACCGACGGGCCGATGATCTGGGACGTGGTCGAAGCCCATATCCGCAAGCTGGGTCACGTCAGCGCCGAACCGAACGGTTCGGTCACCGTGACCGGCATCTGAGTTCAACGAAGGAGCATCCGTCATGACCGACAGGATCGACGACGACGCGCAGGACGACGCGCAGATTGGCCCGGGCGCGGCCTTCGACGTCAGCCGCCGCAACTTCCTGCGCACGGCGGGCCTCGCCGCGGGCGGGGCTGCGCTGGGCGGAGCCGCCGCCGCGCAGGAAACCCCCGACCCGCTGATTACCGAGGTGCAGGACTGGGCCTCGGCCACCGGCGAGGGCGTGGACGCCACGCCCTACGGCCTGCCGATCCGCTTTGAGGGGGACGTGGTGCGCCGCACCGTCTCGTGGCTGACCGCCGACCCGATCAGCTCGATCAACTTCACGCCGATCCACGCGCTGGACGGCACCATCACCCCTGCCGGCTGCGCCTTCGAGCGGCACCATTCGGGCGCCATCGAACTCAGCAAGGACGACTACCGGCTGATGATCACCGGTCTCGTTGACCGGCCGCTGGTTTTCACCTGGGAAGACCTGCAGCGCTTCCCCCGCGAGAACCACGTCTATTTCTGCGAATGCGCGGCCAATTCCGGCATGGAATGGGGCGGCGCGCAGTTGAATGGCGCCCAGTTCACCCACGGCATGATCCACAACATGGAATACTCCGGCATTCCGCTGCGGGTGCTGCTGGAAGAAGCCGGCGTGCAGGCCAACGGTCGCTGGGTCTTTGTCGAGGGTGCCGACGCCTCGTCCAACGGCCGCTCGATGCCGATCGAAAAGGCGATGGACGACGTTCTGGTCGCGATGACCGCCAACGGCGAGGCGCTGCGCAAGGAGCACGGCTATCCCGTGCGCCTCGTGGTTCCGGGCTGGGAAGGGAACATGTGGGTCAAGTGGGTGCGGCGCATCGGCGTCACCCATTCCGCCGTCGAGGCCCGTGAGGAGACCTCGAAATACACCGACCTGATGCCTGACGGTCGCGCGCGCAAGTGGACCTGGGTGATGGACGCGAAGTCGGTCATCACGTCGCCCTCGCCGCAGAAGCCCATCACCCACGGCACAGGCCCCCTGGTCATCACCGGCCTCGCCTGGTCGGGCCGCGGTGCCATCGAGCGCGTCGACGTCTCGCTGGACGGTGGCGTCAACTGGCAAGAGGCCCGGATCGGCACCCAGGGCGGCAAGTACGCGCTGTCGCGCTTCTACCTTGAAATCGACTGGGACGGCTCGCCCCTGCTGCTGCAATCGCGCGCGACCGACGACACGGGCTATGTGCAGCCGACCAAGGACGCGTTGCGCGACATCCGCGGCCTCAACTCGGTCTACCACAACAACGGCATCCAGACCTGGGCCGTGTACGAAAACGGAGCGGTGGAAAATGTCGAAGTCGGCTCGTAACCTCCTCGCGGCCACCGCGATCACCCTTGTCCTGCCCGCTGCCCTGCCGGCGTCCGGCCAAACCTACAACCTGGGCCGCGCCGCGCTGCCCGAGGAAATCGCCGCCTGGGACGTGGCGGTCGAACCCGACGGGACCGGCCTGCCGGTCGGTTCCGGCGACGTCTTCACGGGCGAAGATCTGTGGGTCGAGAACTGCGCCATGTGCCACGGCGATTTCGGCGAGGGTGCCGGTGCCTATCCGGTGATCGCCGGCGGTGAAGGCACCCTGCGTGACCGCCGCCCGGTCAAGACGGTGGGCAGCTACTGGCCGTACCTGTCGACGGTGTTCGACTATGTTCATCGCTCGATGCCCTTCGGCAACGCGCAGATCCTCAGCGCCGACGACACCTATTCGCTGGTCGCCTACATCCTCTACTCGAACGGCATCGTCGAGGACGATTTCGAACTGTCGAACGAGAACTTCACCGAGGTGGTGATGCCCAACGCCGACGGGTTCTACGTCGACGACCGGGACGAGGCCGAAGTACCGATGTTCACGCACGAGGCCTGCATGACCGATTGCGGCCCCGCGGTACACATCACCCGGCGTGCGACCGACCTGCAGTCGACGCCCGAAGGCGCCGTCACCGTCTTTGCGCCGGATCGCCCCAGCGGGGTCGCCGACAACGCCGGCGCGCCCGAGGGAGGCGAAGGTGCAGCCCCGGCGGCGTCGCCCTCTGCCCCGACCGAGGCACCGGTTCAGGAAGCGGCCGCCGAACCCGAGACCGCCGCGCCCGATCCGGCGCTGGTCGCGCAGGGCGAAGGCCTGTGGCGTCAGTGCCGCAGCTGCCACCAGATCGGCGAAGGCGCGCGCAACGCGACCGGCCCGATGCTGACCGGCGTTGTCGGTCGCCATGCGGGCGCCGTCGAAGGCTTCCGCTACTCGAACCCGATGCAGGAAGCCGGCGCCGGCGGTCTGGTCTGGACGCCCGAGGAACTGGACGCCTTCCTTGCCGACCCGCGCGGCTACATGCGCGGCACGCGGATGAGCTTCCGGGGGCTCGGCGACGCGGGCGACCGCGCGGCGATCATCGCCTACCTGCAAGCGCATCCCGAGTAACATCGCGAAACAGGCATCGCGCGGTTTCGCCCTTGCCGTCCTTCTTTCCGGGGCCCTCGCGGCCCCGGCCCTTCCGCAGGCCGCGCCGTCGCTCGCCGAATCCCTCGGCGATCCCGAGCGCGGCCTCGCCATCTTCCGGCGCGACGGCGCCTTCTGCCACCAGATCGGCGCGGACGCGGTGGATGCGGTCGGCCCGCAGTTGAACCGCATCTTCGACCGGGGTGCCGGCGCCATCGACGGATTCCGTTATTCGCCGGGCATGCGGCGCATGCACGTCGATGGCCTGACCTGGACCTAAGACACGCTGGACGG